>NZ_JAAOXD010000003.1:702159-869042 GCF_014694315.1 Arthrobacter ipis
CGGCTTTGTTCATGCGCTGGGCGAACTTGGGGGCGGAGCCGGCCACGGACATGGAGCGCAGGATCCGGCCGGTGGAGTAGAGGCCGGCGTTGAGTGAGGACAGGGCGGCGGTGAGGACCACGAGGTTCATGATGACGTCCACGCCCTGGATGCCGATGGAGCCGAAGAATGTCACGAAGGGGCTGACGCCCTTCTGGTAGGAGGTGAAGGGCAGGAGCAGGGCGAGCAGGATGACGGAGCCGACGTAGAACACGGCGATGCGGAAGACCACGGAGTTGATGGCTTTGGGCATGATTTTTTCGGGGTTTTCGGTTTCGCCGGCGGCGGTGCCGACGAGTTCGATGGAGGCGTAGGCGAACAGGACGCCCTGCATGAGGATGATCATGGGCAGCAGGCCGTTGGGGAAGATGCCGCCGTTATCGGTGATGAGGCTGAAGCCGGTTTCCTGGCCGGGGACCGGGGTGCCGAAGATGACGAAGTAGGTGCCGATGAGGAGGAAGGCGACGAGGGCGGCGACCTTGATGATGGCGAACCAGAATTCCATTTCGCCGAAGACCTTGACGGAAACGAGGTTCAGGCAGAGGACGACGACGAGGGCGGTCAGTGCCCAGACCCATTGGGGGACGTCGGCCATCCAGGGGATGTAGTTGCCGAAGAAGTTCATGTAGAGGGCGGCGGCGGTGATGTCCACGATGGTGGTGGTGGCCCAGTTGATCCAGTAGAACCAGCCCGAGACGAAGGCTGCTTTCTCGCCGAAGAATTCGCGGGCGTAGGAGACGAACGAGCCCGAGGAGGGCCGGTGGAGGACCAGTTCGCCGAGGGCGCGCAGGATCAGGAAGGCGAAGAAGCCGCAGACGGCGTAGGCGATGACCAGGGACGGCCCGGCAGCGTTGAGCCGGCCGCCGGCGCCGAGGAACAGGCCGGTGCCGATCGCGCCGCCGATGGCGATCATCTGGATCTGCCGCGGCTTCAGGCTCTTGTGGTAGCCCTTGTCCTCCGCATGGAGCGCGGTTTGCGTGGCATGCAAATGGTGCGGGACAGCCTGATGCAAAGCAACCTCGTCGTTGGGGTTGTCCTGGGGCATGTTATTCCTTTCGAGCCGGAAAGATCGGACCGGTTAGGGGAATGAGGTGGAGGAATGGATGACCGTCTGAGGCCAGCGGGGAAGGTTTGGCGGTCCGTTAAAAAACCGACCAACCTGTGCGGTCGGAGAGATCGGCGAGCGCAGCGCTGCCAGCAAGGGAATTGCCTTTGGCGTCCAGCCGGGGACTCCAGACGCAGATGGCGCAGTGACCGGGAACGATGACCAGGATGCCTCCGCCCACGCCGCTCTTTCCGGGCAATCCCACGCGGTAGGCGAATTCGCCGGCGGCGTCGTACATGCCGCAGGTCAACATAATGGATCCGATGCGTTTCGCCTCGCTTCGGGACACCACAGTTCCAAAGGCTCCGCGTCCGTCATGGGCGAGGAAGAGGCCGGCCTTGGCCAGTTCCACACAGGTCATCATGATGGAGCACTGGCGGACATAGTTTTCCACCACGGCCTCGGCGGACTGCCGGAGGTTGCCGAAATTCTTGAGGAAGTGGGCCAGGGCCAGGTTGCGGCTGCTATTCGAGAGTTCGCTGGCCGCGGCCGCCGCGTCGATGAAAGGCCCTGCCTGTCCGGTCTGTCCGGTGAGAAAGCTCAGGAGCGCGGCGGCGGCGTCGGGGGTCTCCTCCATCAGGTGGTCGGTAACCACCAGGGCGCCAGCGTTAATGAACGGGTTCCGCGGGATGCCGTGTTCCACTTCCAGCTGGACCAGGGAGTTGAAGGCCGTGCCGGAAGGTTCGCGCAGCACCCGGGACCACAGTGTTCCTGAGCTGTTCAGGCGAAGCGCCATGGCCAGCGTGAACACCTTGGAAATGCTTTGGATGGAAAAGGGGACATCCGCGTCACCCGAGGCAAAAACATCCCCGGCTGCGGTGGCCACAGCTATTCCGAATCGGTTAAAGGGAACCCCCGCCAGCGATGGGATGTTTGCCGGGACAGAGCCGGCTTCCTTCTGTGGCCTGTGACTGCGGACGATGTCATCGAGCATCGGGCCCAAAGGCGGAGCATCGAGTGTTGTGGTCATTTCCTGCCTTGAAGTTCGTTGTGAGAGCAGGCCCACTCCTGGACATGCAGCAGCGCCACCAGCGCATCGCGGGGCTTGCCGAAATCAAGGCCGGTAACCCGGGCGGCCTTGCTGATCCGGTAGTAGACAGTGTTTTTGTGCAGTGCCATGCGTTTGGCGCACTCAGCGACGTCGAGCGAGGAGTCGAAATATACGCGCAGGGTTTCCGCGAGTTCGGCGTCGTCCTGCAAAAGGGCGGACAGGCTCCGGTGGCGGAAAGACGAGGAGACGAACCTCCGGACGGCGTCCTGGAATAGGATTTCGGGCTCGAAGTCAGTCACTGTGGCTACGGAGGTGTCAGGGGAGGCGCCGATGCAGTCCAGCAGGGCCTCGGTGATGGGGGTGACCGAGTGGAGTGCCAACAGATCCGCTGCCACCGGGCCGACGGCGGCGAAGGGGCTGATGCCCAGGTGCCTGGTTGCGTCCCGGACGATGGATTCGGCCAGGCTCCGGAGCCCGGGTTCCGCCGCAGCGGACAGCAGACCTGGAACGATGACGGCAGTGTCGCCCTTGAATTGCCCGACTACCGCGGACGCCTTGTAAGCGGCGGCGTGGATGGACGCCAGACTGGCGAGCTCACCGTGCTTCAATGCGGCATCGTCGGCCTGGGTGTCTGCGCGGGACATTCCTATCAGGATCAGTGCGGCGGGACGCTCCACCGGGATTTTCCCGCTCCGGGCACTCGCAGCGGCCTCGGCAGCTCCGGACAGAATCCGGGCAATGCGGTCCTCGCGCATGTGCACGGACTGCTGATTGCGATAACGGATTAGCTCGGCGGAGGCCCGGGCCGCGGATCCCGTGAGCACATAGTCAACATCGGCGGTGAAGCCGTCCCCGGTTTCCTGAAGCCAGATATACCCCATGATCCGGTCACCGGCGAACAGCGTGATTGCTACGCGTTCCCTCAGGCCGTCCTGCGGCCTGGCCGGCACACGCACAGGGAGCCGGGTTCTGTGCAGTTCCCGGTAGGCACCGAGGTCCTTAAGCAGCAGTTCGTATTTCCGCGGTCCGCGCCGGGCCAGGATGGACGCCGTCCGCAATTCGTCGATGTCGTTCGAGACCGTGGAGTAGGCCAGGACCTTGTTGGCGGCATCCTCAATAACCACATGGCTCGAGGTCAGGCGTGCGGTGGTCTGAGCGATGGCAAACAGGTCTTCTTCCAGCAGCGTCAGCACTTCGCTCTGGTAACTGCGCGGCTGGATCCGGTCCTTGGCGATCGACAGGAGCCGGTCCCAATCGGCAGCCGGGTCCACCAGCAGCAACCCCGTGCCCGCAGTGCCCAGCAATTCCTCGGCGTCGGTCAGCTCTTCGCGGCTTCCCTTGACCGCAACAACAGACGGCGGGTTCTTCAGGAGCCGGCGCAACGCCGGCAAAGCCGAGCGTCCACGGACGCCTATCAGCAGGACAAAGGCTGCCCCGGCGTCGGCCGTTTCATCGTCGGCATCAACGATCAGGAACCTTTCGACTGCCGAACGCTCGGGGGCGGGCCGCATGATGAGGGTGGCGAAACCCAGGGGGAAGTCCGAAAGGATATCGTCCACCGTAACCGCGGCCATGGTTTCCCTTCTGCGTCGATCCGTCCGGACGGCTCTGTCCGGTCACCTCATGGTATCGACCGGATTTCCCCCGAAATATGTGACGGAATCCAAACGGGGTTGCCGGTTTTCGGGTTCCGGCCCAATGCGCCGGGATTTTCGGTTCACGCGGCTAGCCCTGATCGTGCTCCGACTTAGGGCAGACTGGTGCCATGAATGATGATGCGAAGGCGGTTACGACCCAGGGTTCGACAGTTGAGGACTGGACGCAGGCGCTGGCAGAGTCCGTTGGTTCCCCTGGCGGCGGCGCCGGGGCGGGCGTGATGCTTGCCATCGCCGCGTCACTAGCTTCCATGGTCGCGGGATACACGGACGCCGACGGGGACCAGCGGCAGGACCTGGCCGATGTTCACGCGCGGGTCCGCTCGCTCCGGGAGGCCGCCCTTCGGCTGGCCGATGAGGATGCTTCAGCGTCCCAGGCTTTCGGCGCCGCCTTCCGGCTGGATCCGGGGCCGGAGCGGGAGGATGCGATACGCCGGGCATCGGTGGACGCCGCCAAAGCCTCTGCCGTGCTCGGCGAGCGCGCCATCGATGCCATTGGAGATCTGGAGTGGCTGGCGTCGAACGGGAACCCGGCGCTTGTTGCCGACGTCGTCGTCGCGTGCGGTGCCCTGCGGGCAGCGGTGACCGGGGCGCGGACCAACGTGCGTTTCGACCTCGCGGCGCTCACCTCCGCAGGCCGAACGCCCGAGCAGATCCGCGAAGACCAGCCGGCCCTGTGGTCCACCGTCGAAAATCTTGACGCCGCAGTTGAGCGGATCGACCGGCTAACCGCTGAGGTGAATCACCGCTCCCCTCCTGCTGGCTCCGGCTCGTAGGACGCAAGGCCTCCCGGAGCCGAATGCGAGCTGTTTGGCGACGACAAGCAGTCGGGGAAGTTATCCGGCCGGCTCTGGTTCCGACACAGGGACAACAGTGTGACCCAGCGCCGAACCGAACAGTTCACGGGGCTCACACCCCGAGGCCCGTATCCAAAAAAGTTCCCCGGAGGGCGTGACAGTTTCCACGTACCCGACGCGGATAACCGTTCCTCCCTGTTCCACCCTGACCTTCGTCCCTATGAGGTCGCGCGCATCATGTGTACTTCCTGAAACTGTCCCCGGCGTCACTGTCGGTGGCTCCTTGCATTTGAACGGCGTCAGCCTGACCCTGCATACAGCCCAGGCCTAGATAAATGAACATCATTCATTTTATGCGACGGGCGCAGGTTTTCATAGCCGCGATGCGCGGAGTGGCCCAGCCGGCTTTACGGCCTCGAGGCGGACGCCTGGCTGCGCAACGCTGCGAGCGCGTCCGCCAGAGGCATGCGGAGTGCAGGGCCATGGCCCGGGGTGTGCCCTGGCAGCAGAACGGCCTCAGGCTTGCCGGGAAGGCGACTGAGCGTACCGGCGCTCCAGGCCTGGGCGGCGGTAGCCGGTTGCGCCTTGAGGGCACCCGCTTCAATGACGTGGGCCATCCAGCGGAAAACGCGGGGCCGCCAGGCGCGGACGATGACCTGGCCGAACGTGACCTGGTGCTTTTCCTTTCCTTGGACATGAGCCAGCTCTTCCGGCGCACACAGTATGGGGGTTCCATAGGTTTCGGAGAAGTAGGCCGCTGAACCGGTGTGGTCGACGTGGCCGTGCGTGATGAGCATGGCGCGGGCGTCGGCGGGCCGCAGGCCCATATGGCGGATGGACTCAAGGACCAGGGCGCGGTCGGAGGGATATCCGCTGTCGATAATCATGAATCCGCTCTCGTCGCGGACAATGATCCAGTTTGACGCGGGCCCCTCGACAAAAAAGACGCCGGGGCACGGTTCCGATGTGCTGGAGGAGGGCTGCCACATAGTTTTCTGCTGCTTCACATGCACATCCTAGATACCGGTCCGCGGCGCCGGGCGCCATTTCGCCCTCGCGTGGCTACTGCAAGTGTGCTTGTCTGAAGCAGGTAGCGCAGATCCAGCGGGGGTCAGCGGCCGTGGTTCGACGAGGTGAAATGACATGAGGCTGACCACCACCACCAACGTTTCGGTTGACGGCGTCATGCAGGGGTTGGGCGGACCGGACGAGGACCGCAGCGGCGGCTTTGACCGCGGCGGCTGGGCCATTCCGCTTCTCGACGCCGAAGCAGGGGACTACCTCAACCAGGTTTACGGAGGCTCGGACGCGTTCCTCTTTGGCCGCCGGACGTACGAAATCTTTGCCGGCTACTGGGGAGTGATGCCCAACCCGGAGGCGAACCCGATTGCCGCCGCGCTGAACAGCCGGCCGAAATATGTGGTTTCGGCCAGCCTCGCCGATCCGCGGTGGGCAGGTACGACTGTCCTTCAGGGCGACCTCGCCACGGCCATCGGTGATCTGAAGGCGAATCACGACGGCGAACTGCTGGTGCCGGGCAGCGGTGTCCTCGTCAGGTGGCTGCTGGCCAACGACCTGGTTGACCGGCTCGACCTGGTCACCTATCCCGTCGTCGTCGGCCAGGGCGCACGGCTGTTCCCCGATTCCGGTCCCGACCTCGCGCTCGAGCTGGTCAGCTCGCGCAACACGTCCCGGGGCATCACCATCCAGACATATCGGCCCCGCGGCCGGCCGGAGTACGCGACGTCCACTGTGGACCCCGAAGAAGTGTTCTAGCTGCGCCGACCCGCAGCGACCAGGTGCGCAGATTAGGCTGACGCTGTGGAGTACAACGCCCGCGGAATACCAGTCCATTATGTCGAGCACGGCAACGGGGTGCCGATCCTGGTGTTACACGGTGCCGGCGTGGATCACCGGGAGATGGTCGGTGCCATGGAGCCGATCTTCAGCGAGCTAGCTGAGTGTCGGCGCGTTTATCTTGATCTGCCGGGCATGGGGCACACGCCGGCCGGCGCGCTGGACAGTGCCGACGACGTTCTTGACCTCCTGCTCACGTTTGTCGATGGCGTCATCGGTGACGGGCAGTTCCGGCTTATGGGCCATTCCGCCGGAGCGTACTATGCCCGAGCCATCGCCGGGAGGCGTCCGGAGCAGGTGACGGGGCTCGCGTTGATCTGTCCGTTGGGTGAGAACGCCCGGAATCTTCCTGTGCACCAGGTCTTGCACGCGTCGGTCGATCCGGGCGAGACTCTCGGCCCGGCCGACGAGAGGGTGTTCCGCGACTACTTTGTCGTGCAGACGCAGGCCACGTTGGAGCGATACAAGGAGTACGTCCTCCCCGCCCTTGGTCTGGTTGACGAAGCCGGACTCGAGCGGATCGGCCAACACTGGCTGTTCAGTGCCGGTCCCGAAGGGGGCACGCCGTACTCCGGCCCCGTCCTCATAGTTTCCGGCCGCCAGGACTCCGTGGTGGGGTACGCCGCGCAATGGGATCTGCTCGAGCTCTATCCGCGGGCTACATTCGCCGTGCTCGACGGCGCCGGTCATGCGTTGCCGCACGAACAGCCCGCCCTCACCAAGGCGCTGATCGCGGAGTGGCTCGACCGCGTGCGCGAACGTCGCTTTGGCGCTGATTCGTGAGTCGAAGCGGTTGAGCCGTGATTGCCGTTCGCCACGGGCGGCCGGTTAGCAGAGTCTGTCCAGGGTCTCGTTGAGGGTGGACTCGATCTGGCCATTCAGGAGGTCACGCTTGTTCTGGCTGGACCCGTCCTCGAACTCAGTGGATCAGGAGACCGAGAGCGAGGTAATTCGAGATCGAGGACTTGAAGGACCCGACACTGACGCGGGCCAGGGGAGCGTTCCGGCCAGCCTAACGCCCCGCTCCTTCGTCATCCGCTGGGAGAGAACAGGGCGGAAGTCAACGTCGTGCGGCAGCGCGTCATTGACCTCGGGCATCCCTGAAGTGTTGCTGAGCAGTTCCCTCACGGTAATCGGACCTGCGCGGCCCGCATGCCGGCGATGTTGCCGGCAAAGGATTGGTCACAGGTTTGCTCGCGAGGCTCGACGCCGAGGTTCCGTCATCATGGCGTGCGGATCGGATCGCTGGGGGGAAATGCCAATCGGGCGACGGGGGAGGGGATCCTGCTCCCAAGCGGTCGTAGCGCATTGTCCCGGACCGGAAAGTTGCCATACCCCGCCAAGGGCTCGCTGGACGCGGCTGGGCAGCGACCAAAACGGCATGCTTCGGTAATCCTCGGGCCCGACAGGAGCCGGATAACCGGTCACAGCACGAACCGTCCAGACTTCTTGATTCTTGAGGATTTCACGGCCAACGGCGCTGACGTGCGCGGCGCTGGTGCTCACGAGCCCGTCCTGCCAACACTTTGCACTACTGCGCCTTGTGCATCACGGCTCGGGTGATTTGACCGGGCTGCCGAGAGGACAGGACGGAGGAGGGGCGATCGGGCATCGGATGCCATGATCGGGGGTTACTGGTAACAGTGCATATTCACTGTCGAACTATTCAGGCGTCATCGGAGGGAAATCGCTCCGGATGCTTGGGGTCCCTTCCTCTTTCCCGCCAGTACTCGTCCCGTTGCCATAGCGAGAAACGGGTTATTAGGACGATCATCACGACGGCGGCAATTGCGAAGAGGATGGTTCGCGTCCAACGCCAGGGTTCCGAGTCGATTCCGAGGATGCTGAGGATGGAGGAGACCAACATGGCGACCGTAATTGGAAACGTCCAGTAGAGGACCCGTTTGAGTCTCCGTTGCACGTCTTCAGTCGTTGCCACTGTTGCCTCCATTGAGCTAGTCGCTGTCCCTGGGCGATTTGTGCCGACTTGAAGTTCTCCGAAAAACGACCTGCCTCAAGCGGCAGTTACCGTTCCCTTCCTCTGGTGCCAGTCATTATCCGTGTCGGCTTGGTTCCTGGATAGCGGGACCAGGGGTCTGCTGCTGCGGTGGCGTGTTTTGCGTGACTTGGCAGCTGTTTGATCCCAACCAGGCTGCGTAACGGCCGACGTACCGGAGGAGGAGGGATGATCTTGCATCGGATGCAATAATCACTGTTCTACTTTACATAATGCTGATTATCGGCGTTATGAGTGCGGGCTCAGAAGTGGGTGTGAAGGCTTCCCTGGATGGCCAAGTCCAAGTCCGATGCCTTCCGGCCCGCAGCATGTCGGCGAAATACGGGCGTTCGGCCGCAGTTTGGCGCGCGGACTCGGCCGGCGTCGACTTCACGCCCACAGGATTCGAACCATGTGTCTGCGCCGATGTCCTGATGGATGGTCATCGGACGATCACATCGTCCTGCCAGTTCGCCAGGGTCGCGTCACCTCCACAGGATTACTTGACATAATGTCGCCCAACCGATCCATCCCCTGCCTTAGGACAGTTGATTCGGGCGCTTCCCCGGCCTAATTCGGTGCGTGAATGTTAGAGGCTGCTGCGCCAAGCACGTCAGCGCGGTCGTGGAATTTCCGCGCCAATGCGTAGGCCTCACGGGACTCGTCCGTGAACTCCGCACCTGCAAGATCGCCCGCCCAGTCCAGAAGATCAGCAATCTTCTTCAGGTGCTGGTACCGAGGCTCGTCCCTCTGCTGCATATTCACGTGGATCCCCCAATGTTTCGGTGGCAAGGCTGAATCCCTGCCCCGATGTCCTAGGTATACCACTCGTTTGGTTGAGCCTTCAATAAGGTGGCTTACTAAGTCAGCTGGCGCCGACGTAGGCGGAGAGGTGCTCGCCGGTCAGCGTTGAACGGCCGGCAACAAGGTCAGCCGGCGATCCCTCGAAAACGATCTTGCCGCCGTCGTGGCCGGCGCCGGGTCCGAGGTCGATGATCCAGTCGGCGTGCGCCATGACCGCCTGGTGATGCTCGATGACGATCACCGACTTGCCCGAGTCGACCAGCCGGTCAAGCAGGCCCAGCAAATTTTCGACGTCGGCCAGGTGCAGGCCCGTGGTCGGTTCGTCGAGGATGTACACGTCGCCCTTGTCTGCCATCTGTGCGGCCAGCTTGAGCCGCTGCCGCTCACCGCCGGACAGCGTTGTGAGCGGCTGGCCGAGGGTCAGGTAACCGAGCCCGACGTCGGCCAGCCGGTCGAGGATCTTGTGGGCGGCCGGCGTGCGCGCATCGCCCTCCTCAAAGAACTCCTCGGCCTCGGCCACCGACATCGCCAGCACCTCGGCGATGTTCTTGCCGCCCAGCGTGAACTCCAGCACCGCTGCCTGGAACCGTTTGCCGTCGCACTCCTCGCAGGTGGTCTCGACCGTGGCCATGACACCCAGGTCCGTGTAGATGACGCCGGCGCCGTTGCATGTGGGGCAGGCACCCTCGGAGTTGGAGCTGAACAGTGCGGGCTTCACGCCGTTGGCCTTGGCAAACGCCTTACGGATCGGCTCGAGCAGCCCCGTGTAGGTGGCCGGGTTGCTGCGCCGTGAGCCCCGGATGCCGGCCTGGTCGATCACCACCACACCCTCGCGCTTGGCCACCGAGCCGCGGATCAGCGAGCTCTTTCCGGACCCGGCAACGCCGGTCAGGACGCACAGCACGCCGAGCGGGATGTCGACGTCGACATCCTTGAGGTTGTTGGTTGACGCGCCGCGGATCTCCAACGCGCCGGAAGCGGAGCGCACTGAATCCTTGAGCTTCGCCCGGTCATCGAGGTGGCGGCCGGTGATGGTGTCACTCCCCCGCAGCCCGTCGACGGTGCCTTCGAAGCAGACGGTGCCGCCGCCGGTGCCGGCGCCGGGTCCGAGGTCGACGATGTGGTCGGCGATGGCGATGCTCTCCGGCTTGTGCTCCACGACGAGCACCGTGTTGCCCTTGTCGCGCAGCTGCAGCAGCAGGGAGTTCATGCGCTCGATGTCGTGCGGGTGCAGGCCGATCGTGGGCTCGTCGAAGACGTAGGTGACGTCTGTGAGGGATGAGCCCAGGTGGCGGATCATCTTGGTGCGCTGCGACTCTCCACCGGACAGTGTGCCGGACGGCCGGTCCAGGGAGAGGTAGCCCAGCCCGATTTCCGCAAACGAATCCAGAAGGTGCTGCAGCCCGGCGAGCAGCGGGGCCACGGACGGCTCGTCCAAACCCCGGACCCAGTCGGCGAGGTCGGTGATCTGCATCGTGCAGACGTCGGCGATGTTCTTGCCCCTGATCTTCGACGACAGCGCTTCCTGGCTGAGGCGCGTGCCGCCGCAGTCCGGACACGTCGTGAACGTGATGGCCCGCTCCACGAAAGCGCGGACGTGCGGCTGCAGCGAGTCCACGTCCTTGGACAGCATCGACTTCTGAATCTTGGGGATAAGGCCCTCGTATGTCAGGTTGATGCCCTCGACCTTGATCTTCGTCGGCTCCTTGTAGAGCAGGTCGTGGAGCTCCTTCTTCGTGAACTTGCTGATCGGCTTGTCCATGTTGAAGCCGGCTCCGCTGAAGATGCGCCCGTACCAGCCGTCCATGCTGTAGCCCGGAATGGTCAGGGCGCCCCCGCTCAGCGACTTGCTGTCGTCGTACAGCGCCGTGAGGTCGAAATCGCTGACATTGCCCATGCCCTCGCAGCGCGGGCACATGCCGCCGAGCCGGTTGAATGTCGCCTTCTCGGCCTTGGTCTTGTTGCCGCGTTCGACGGTGATGGCGCCGCTGGCCTTTACCGTCGGGATGTTGAAGGAGTAGGCGTTGGGCGATCCGATGTGGGGCTGGCCCAGCCTGCTGAACAGGATCCGCAGCATCGCGTTGGCGTCCGTTGCGGTACCCACAGTGGAGCGCGGGTTGGCCCCCATCCGTTCCTGGTCCACGATGATGGCCGTCGTCAGGCCCTCCAGCACATCGACCTCGGGCCGCGACAGCGTCGGCATGAAGCCCTGCACGAACGCACTGTAGGTCTCATTGATCATCCGCTGCGACTCTGCGGCGATCGTGCCGAACACCAGGGAGCTCTTCCCCGAGCCGGAGACACCGGTGAACACGGTCAGGCGGCGCTTCGGGATCTCGACGCTGACATCCTTGAGGTTGTTGACGCGGGCGCCCTGCACGCGGATCAGGTCATGGCCGTCGGCGGTGTGCGGTCGTAATGACTGCGTGTCCGTCTTCGTCGTTATCGTCATCGTGTCTCCATCTGTTAAACGGATAGTAGCGGGGTTTAGCTAACCTCGTTGATGCGGATCAGGTTCCCGGCCGGATCGCGGAAGGCGCAGTCGCGGACACCGTACGGCTGTTGGGTGGGCTCCTGGACCACCTCGGCGCCGCTGGCCTGCACCTTCTCGAACGTGCCGTCCAGGTCCGGAGTGCCGAGCACGAGGCGGGCGTAGGTGCCCTTGGCCATCATTTCGGTGATGATGCGCCGCTCATCCTCGGTGATCCCCGGGTCGGCGGCCGGCGGTTCCAGGACTATGGACGTGCCGGGCTGATCCGGAGGACCGATGGTGAGCCAGCGCATTCCGCCGTATCCCACATCGTTGCGGAGCTCGAACCCAAGGGTGTCGCGATAGAACGCCAGGGAGGCGTCGGCGTCGTTATGCGGAAGGAATGTCCAGTGAATGGTGAGGTTCATGCCGCCAGTCTAGGTGCGGCCGGACGGGACGGCTTCTCGATTCCTGACCGGTCTGCTCACTTGTTTCACCACGCATGACGGCATGCCTGCCGCCTCCCCCGCGGCCTGTGTCCGGTACGCGCTCGGCGGCATGCCGACCAGTTCGGTGAAGCGGCTGCTGAACGTCCCCAGCGAGGAACAGCCGACGGCGAAGCACACCTCCGTGACGCTGAGGTCGCCGCGCCGCAGCAGCGCCATCGCCCGCTCGATGCGCCGCGTCATCAAGTAGCTGTACGGGGGCTCGCCGTAGGCCTCCCGGAACTGCCGGCTGAGGTGCCCGGCCGACATGTTCACGCCACGGGCCAGCGCCTCGACGTCCAGCGGCTGGGCGTATTCCCTGTCGATGCGGTCACGGACGCGGCGCAGCAGCGCCAGATCGTCCAGGCGCTGTGCTGCGGCGGGTTTGCTGGTCACAGTCGCGATGGTGCTACGTCCGGCGGGAGTTGTCCAGTCCGCGCCTTGTCCAGTCCGGAGCTGCCCGCCATAGGTCAGTCCAATCCATTGTCTTAACCTGCGGTCTCGTTAAGAATGAACGAATGACGGTCTATGTGAGAGCCCTCGAAACCGCAGTTCCGCCTACTCTGCTCATCCAGCACGAGGCCCGTGACGTGTTCGCAGCCCAGCCCGGCCTGACACGCCTTGGCTCACGGCTCGTGTCCACGTGCTTTGATTCCGCCGCCATCGACACCCGGTACACGGCGGTCCGCGAACTGACCCTGGACTCCACCGCCGAAAATCCCCAGTTTTTTGATCCGCAGACCGGCCTGCTGCGCAGCCCCAGCACCAAGGCACGCAACAACCTCTTCGCCGAGGAAGCAACGAAGCTTTTCATCGATGCGGCGGACGCGGCCGTTGCCAAATGCGACGGTATTGATCCGCTGGACATCACCCACCTCATCACGGTCTCCTGCACCGGCTTTTTCAACCCCGGGCCGGATTACAAGATCGTCCGCGCCCTGGGCCTCAACCCAGCAGTGCAGCGCTACCACCTTGGCTTCATGGGCTGCTACGCAGCGTTTCCGGCGCTCCGTGCGGCCAAGTCATTCTGCGAGGCGGACCCGACGGCGGTTGTGCTCGTCGTGTGCGCCGAGCTCTGCTCCCTGCACGTCCGGACCTCCAACGATCCCGACACGATCATGGGATCTGCATTGTTTGCGGATGGCGCGGCGGCCGCCGTCGTGACAGCCCGCGTGGATCTGGAGTCTCCGCCGCTGCTCCAACTGGACCTCTTCGAGACGGTCCTGACCCCCGTGGGCGAGGACTCCATGGCCTGGAACATCGGCGATGAGGGCTTTGAGATGGTGCTCGGCAACTATGTGCCGCACATCATCGACGAGCACATCGTGGGCGCGCTCGAGCCGTTGCTGGCACGCGACCCCTCCCTGCGGGACCTCGCCTACCGCGACATTACCCACTGGGCCATCCACCCGGGCGGCCGCAGCATCCTGGACAAGGTCCAGTCCCGGCTGGACCTCACCGACGAGCAGCTGCGTCCGGCCCGCGAAACGCTGCGGAACTACGGCAACATGAGCAGCGCCACGGTGCTTTTCGTCCTCAAGCACATTCTGGATCTTCCGTCGCGGGAGGGTGCAGAACGAATCTGTTCCATGGCCTTCGGCCCCGGGCTGACCGTGGAAACCGGGCTGTTCACCAAGGTCAAGCAGCCGGCCGGTGAGCTTGACGCCGTGGCCGGCGAGGCCGAGCCGTCGCTGGCCTGACGGCCGTGAGGATCCCAGGAAGTGGCCCGGGCGTCCTCGGCCTACGGGACACGGACGCCGTCGAGGACATGGACCGGCCGGACTGCGATCCGGAACGGCTGCAGCGTACCTACGAGCAGTTCGCACTGGTGAACCGCGTGGTCTCCGGCTGGCGCCGGCTGTACCGCACCAGAGTCCGCGAGCAGCTGGCAGGCGTGGGCCCGGCAACGCTGCTGGACGTTGGCTGCGGCGGCGGCGACCTCGCCGTGATGCTCGCCCGCTGGGCGGCCCGGGACGGGATTCAGCTCCAGGTGACGGGGATTGACCCGGACGAAAGGGCCTTTCATTTCGCGGCCAACCGCAAGCCCGTCCCCGGCGTCGAATTCCGCCAGGCAAGCAGCGGCGACCTGCTCGCCGAGGGCAGGTCCTACGACGTCGTGATCTCCAACCACGTGCTGCACCACCTGACCGCGCTGGAGCTGCAGTCATTCCTGGACGATTCCGCCGGGCTGGCCCGCCGCCTGGCCCTGCACAACGATCTCAGCCGGAGTGCAGCCGCCTATGCGCTGTTCAGTGCCGGTGCCCTGCCGCTCACCGGCTCCTACATCCGCGGCGACGGACTGACGTCGATCAGGCGCAGCTACACCGTGCCGGAGCTGGCCGCCGTGGTCCCAGCCGGCTGGACGGTGGAACCGCACTCCCCCTTCCACTGCCTGCTCACCTACCGGCGGCACGATACTTACCGGCAGCGCCAGGCATGACCGATGTGCTGATCGTGGGCGGCGGTCCGGTTGGGCTCTTCCTGGGTTCACTGCTGCTGCAGCACGGCGTCGCGGTGCGGGTCCTGGAAAGGCGGACCGGACGGAATGCCCACACCAGGGCCATCGGGATCCATCCGCCGGCGCTCGCCGCCCTCGAACGCATCGGCGTCGCCCAGGAGCTGATCGGCCGGGGCGTTCCAATCCGCCAGGGCTTCGCCGTGAGCAACGGCCGGAGGATTGCGCACATGCCGTTCGCCCCGGTCTCCGACCGTTACCCGTTCGTCCTCGCCGTGCCGCAGCCCGTGACGGAGGAGGTCCTGGAGCGGCGGCTCCGGGAGCTGGACGGCTGCGCGCTGCTCCGGGACACGCGCGTTACGGGAATGCACGACGACGGCGCCCGGGTCACGCTCAGCGTCACCACTGCCCGGGCAGTGTCCAACCACTCCGCCGCGTTCGCGGTGGGTGCCGACGGCGCCTACTCGGCAATGCGGTCCCTTCTGGGGGTCGCGGCGCCGGAGAAACAGTATCCGGACCACTACCTGATGGGCGACTATCCCGAGTCCAGCCCCTATGGCTGCGATGCTGCGCTGTTCCTGGAAAGCGACGGCATCGTCGAGTCCTTCCCGCTCCCCGGCGGCGTCCGCCGCTGGGTGGTACGGCTGGGCAGCCCGCCGGCCAGCCCGAACGCGGAGCAGTTGGCCGCGCTCGTTGCCCGCAGAACCGGTGTGGCGCTGGACCCCGGTGCGAACACGATGCTCAGCAGCTTCAGTGTCCGTTCGCGCTTGGCCGCGCGCATGGTGTCCGGCCGGACGGCGCTGATCGGGGATGCGGCGCACGAGATCAGCCCCATCGGCGGACAGGGAATGAACCTTGGCTGGCTGGATGCCGAAGCGCTGCTGCCGGGGATCCTCGCCATCGCGCGCGGTGAACCTTCCGCGGAAGCGCTGATGCGTTACGATGCGTCACGACGCCGGGCGGCAGCCGCGGCCAAACGCCAGGCCGAGGTGAACATGGCGCTTGGCCGGCCGCTTCCGGTAGGTCTGTTGCGGCCCCGGAATGCGGTGATTGTCCGTGCCGCCGCTATACCGGCCTTCAATGCCCTCGTGGCCCGGCGCTTTACCATGCAGTAGCGCGCGCTGCACATCGCCGGACGGCACGGCACAAGACGGCACGGCGCTGCACAGCACTGCACAAGACTGGACAGCATTAGGCTGTCCCCATGACCCACGCTTCGCCGCCCACGTCCTACAGCCCCGCCCGCATCAGGGAAACAGTGCAGGAACTGCTGGCCGGAGAGGACTTGCCGCCCATCGTGCAGGCCGGGCACCCGGTCCTGCGGCAGCATGCCGCTTCCTTCGAGGGCCAGTTGGAGCCTGACGAACTCAGCCAGCTGATCGTCCTGATGAGGAAGGTCATGCACGCCGCGCCCGGTGTCGGCCTGGCGGCGCCGCAGCTGGGTGTTCCGCTGCAGCTGGCTGTCCTCGAGGACCAGTTCGAGATCGACGAGGCCACGGCCGCGGCCCGGGGCAGGACGCCGCTGGAGTTCTTCGCCATGCTGAATCCGTCGTACTCCCGCCTTGGCAACGGGACCGCCGCCTTCTTCGAAGGCTGCCTGTCGCTGTCCGGACTGCAGGCTGTGGTGGAGCGTCCCGAAAGCGTGCGGCTGGAGTATGTAACGCCCGACGGCGGTCAGGTCACCAAAGACTTCAGCGGCTGGCAGGCGCGGATCGTGCAGCACGAAACCGACCACCTCCACGGCAGGCTCTACATCGACCGGGCTGAGCTCCGGTCGCTCAGCACCAACAGCGAGTACGCCGCGCGCTGGGCCGAACCGGGCATTGGTTTGGCCAGCCGGGAGCTCGGCTTCCCTGCCGGCGCGCAGGCCGGCCGGGAAGCCGAGGCGGATCAGGCAGAGGCGGTTTAGGCGGACGCGGATTTGGCGGACTCGTTCTCCAGGGTGCCAATGCGGTTGCTGTCCGTCGGCAGGTACTTCGCCCACCAGGCCAGGATGTGTTCGAACCGCTGCCGCCGGTGATGCGGTGTTCCCGAGCGCGACAACTCGTGGTCCTCGCCCGGGAACACGAGAAACGCGGAGTCGACTCCCTGCTGCTTGAGGGCCGTGAAGTAGCGTTGGCCCTGCTCCACCGGGCAGCGCAGGTCATCTTCGCTGTGGATTACCAGCGTGGGTGTCCGGACCGCGGCTACCGTTGCCATGGGGCTTTGTGCGGCCACCTGCTCGGCCGCCGAGCCAACATATTCACCGCCAAAGAACCAGCCGATGTCTGACGAGCCCGTGAAGCTCACGGGATCCAGGAAGCCCCGCTCCACGATGGCTGCCTGGAACCGGTGGTCCTGGCTGATGGTCCACGCCGTGAGGTAGCCGCCGTAGGAACCGCCCATGATTCCCAGGGCGCCGGCGTCGAGGGAAGAGAACTTCTCGAGGCTTCCGTCCAGGAAGGCGAGCACGTCCTGCATGTCCACGGTGCCCATCCGCTCCTTGATGCTCCGGCCGTGGGCCTGGCCGTAACCGGCCGAGCCGCGCGGGTTGCACATCAAAACGGCGTATCCGGCCTCGGCATAGACCTGCGCCTCATCAAAGAACGCGGTGGTGTACTGCGCGAACGGTCCGCCGTGGATGTTCAGCAGCACGGGGTGGGGACCCTTGCCCGGCGGCAGAACCAGCCAGCCGTGGACCGGGTAGCCGTCAGGGGCCGGGAAGGTCAGCTCCTGCGGTTCGATAATGCCTGCTTCTGTCCGCAGGGCGGCCGAGAAATCGCTGAGCAGGCGGAGCTGGCCGTCTTCGAGGACCCCCACATCACCCGCCGTGGCGGCGTCGCTGTAGCTGAGGAACACCGTGCCCGCACCGTCTCCGGCCCCGGCGACCACGAGGTCACCATGCACGAGGAGGGAGTGGTCTCCCGTGGCGCTGAATTCGAGCAGCTCCACCGTTCCCTGGGCATTGTTGAGCACCAGCGCACTGTCTTTGCCGCGGAGGCCGATGGTGGCACCGGGCGCTTCGACGTCCATGTTCTCCGCGTCGCTCAGGGCCGTGGCGTCGCCGCCGGCTGTGGGCATGACGTACAGGACCGTGTTCTTGGCAACGAAGTCCTGGCGGGTGCTGCCCAGGTCCTGGCCAGTGAAGAACAGCCAGCGGCCGTCCGCCGACTCCCGGACGTCGGAAACGGTCTGGGCGCCCACGTTGGGGACCGGCACCAAAGCCGGGGTGCCGCCGTCGGCTGCTATGCGGTAGATCCCGGATACCAGGTCCTGGTCCGCATCCTCGTGGAGCGCCGCGACGAAGTAAATGGCGCTGCCGTCGCTGCTGAAGGTTGCGCCGCTGTGGTCGGTTGCCGACGTCGTGAGTTTCCGCGCCTCCGGGAAGCCGCCGGAATCCTCACCGGGCTGCACCGTACTCTCACCCTCGCCGTCGCTCTTGCTGCGCGCACTGTGGCTCCGCTTGGCGGCGCGCCCCACTGGCTTGACCCAGGGTTCCCCGCCCAGCTCCGGAACATCGAGCAGGAAAAGCTGCAGCGGCTTGTCCCGGGTGTAGCCCTCACCGTTCATCCGGTACTTGTAGTCCTGGATGAACCGGGCGTCCTCGGCGCCGGACCCCACGCCGTCGAGCGTTCCATAACGGCCCGCCTCCGGTTCCCTTGAACCGAACACGATGCGGTTCGAATCCGGCGACCAGGCGAAGGAGCTGACACCCATCTTTCTGTCGGTCAGGGCCTGCGGCTCCCCGCCGGCGGCCTCCACCACGTGGAGCTGGGGCGGGGAGCCCGGGGCGGCACGGAGGAAAGCCAGCACGCGGCCATCGGGCGAAAAAGCCGGCGCGGTGTCGCGGAAGCCCCGGGTCACACGGCGGGGAAGCCTTTCCGGGTCCCGGGGCACACTCCACAGCTGGCCGACATAGGAATCTGAGTCGAAGTCCGGCCGTACGACGGACACAACGGCCCTGGTGCCGTCGGGGTGCACGGCGGGGGCGGAGACGGAGTTGAGCAGCGGCAGATGTTCAGGCTTCATCCACGTGAGCCTAGCGGGTCGGGCAAGGGCACGGAACGGCAAGTGCGGAAAACACCTGCCCTAGGATTGACCTCATGCTCTCCCGCCTGCCCGTTCTGCTTTGTCCCGTCTGCCGCCAGGACCTTCAACCCGTCGGCGATGGCGGCACCGGCCGGGTCCGGGCGCTGGCGTGCCGGGAGCGGCACAGCTTCGACGCCGCCCGGCAGGGGTACTTCAACATGCTGGTGGGCAAGGGAACCGCCTTCGAGGCGGATACCGCCGAGATGGTGGCGGCACGGTCAGCCTTCCTCGACGCCGGCCATTACCGGCCCCTGGCCCAGGCGCTGGCCCGGGCCGCCGAGCCGGCGTTGAACGGCCCCGCCCCAACGGTCCTCGACTCGGGGACAGGAACGGGCCACTACCTGCGGGCGGTCCTTGATTATCTGGGCGATCACTTGACGCACAGGGAACATGGGGACGGTGCCGGCGGCATGGACGGAGCCGCGGGCGTGGCCGCCGTCGGGCTGGACATCTCCAAGTTCGCCCTGCGCCGGGCCGCCAAACTCAACCCGGAAGCCATCAACCTGGTGGGTGACGTCTGGCAGCCACTGCCGCTCCCGGACGCCGCCGTTGACGTCGTCACCGTGGTGTTCGCGCCCCGCAACGCGGCCGAGTTCGCCCGCGTACTCAAACCCACGGGCAGGCTCATCGTAGTGACGCCGCGGGCCGGCCACCTCGGGGAAATCGCCAGCCGGGCAGGAATGCTGGGCATCGACCCCGGCAAGGACGAGCGCCTGGCCGACGCGCTCGCAGGCCGCTTCTCGCCGCTGTCGACGCAGGACATCGACGTGGACCTGTCGCTTTCGCCCGAGGACGTGGCCAACCTGGCGCTCATGGGCCCTGCCGGCCACCACACGGACCGCGCCACACTGACCGAACGGCTGGCCGGCCTTCCGGAAACCACCAGGGTCTCCGCCCGGTTCCGGATCAGTATCTTTGTTCCCTCGGAAATCCCTGCTCCATAACGGCTTGGCCACGTTCCTCCGCTGCCTGCCATTCCCCTGCCGGGCGCTCCGGCTTCGGTCTACGATGGAAGAAAGCTACTGAGGGTCTGCCCCGCAGCCCTCGGGATCAAGGGGGAACGCGATGTTCGAATGGCTTGGCCAAAACTGGTGGGCGCTGTGGCTCACCCTCTTCCTGGTGTTCGCCGCCGTGGAGATGCTGACCCTTGACCTGTTTTTCATCATGCTGGGCGGAGGCGCCCTGGCCGGCCTGGTGGCCGACTTCGCCGGCGCTGACCTCTGGCTGCAGATCGTGGTGTTCTGCGTCGTCTCGCTGCTGATGATCGCGTTCGTCCGCCCCGTAACACTCAAGCACCTGCACAAGGGCCCGCCCGAACAGCGCACCAACATCGACCGCCTGATCGGCGAATCAGCGCTCGTCCTGGAGGCAGTTACGGCCACCGGTGGACGCGTGAAGATCGGCGGCGACATTTGGAGCGCCCGGTCGCAGTCCGGGGTCCTGCCCGAAGGCCAGCGCGTCATCGTCTCGGCTATTGAAGGCGCGACGGCGGTCGTGTCGCCTCAGGCTGAGACCGCCGTCCAGTAGGCGGCTCCCCCGTGGGTTTCTGCTCCCGCCTCGGCGGAGCAGCAGATTGCGGCGAGTTTTCGCCAGGTTAGAGCTTCACTGAAAGTTGGGGACAAAGGAGAAGTATGGATAGCCCAGGAGGAATCGCACTCACGTTCGTGCTGGTGGTTCTGATCATTTTCGTCATCATCGTGCTCGTCCGCTCGGTGCGGATCGTGCCGCAGGCCCGCGCCGGCGTCGTGGAACGGCTGGGAAAGTACCAGCGGACCCTCAATCCGGGCCTGACCCTCCTCATCCCCTTTGTTGACCGGCTCCTGCCTCTTCTGGACCTGCGCGAGCAGGTGGTGTCCTTTCCGCCGCAGCCCGTAATCACGGAGGACAACCTCGTGGTGTCCATCGATACCGTGGTCTACTTCCAGGTCACCGATCCGCGCGCTGCCACCTACGAGATTGCCAACTACATCCAGGCCGTGGAGCAGCTGACCACCACCACCCTGCGTAACGTGGTAGGCGGCCTGAACCTGGAAGAGGCACTCACGTCCCGCGACCAGATCAACGGCCAGCTCCGCGGAGTCCTGGACGAAGCCACCGGCCGCTGGGGCATCCGCGTCTCCCGGGTGGAACTTAAGGCCATCGACCCGCCGCACTCCATCCAGGACTCGATGGAAAAGCAGATGCGGGCAGAACGTGACCGCCGCGCCGCGATCCTGACGGCCGAGGGAACCAAGCAGTCGCAGATCCTGACAGCGGAAGGACAGCGGCAGGCCGCCATCCTCAAGGCTGAGGGTGACGCCAAGGCTGCAATCCTGCGTGCAGACGGCGAGTCGCAGGCCATCCAGAAGGTGTTCGACGCCATCCACAAGGGCAACCCGGACCAGAAGCTGCTGGCCTACCAGTACCTGCAGACACTCCCGAAGCTCGCGGAAGGCTCCTCCAACAAGCTGTGGATCATTCCCAGCGAAGTCGGCGAGGCACTGAAAGGCATCGGCAGTGCTTTGGGCGGAACCAATCCGGATCCGCGGTCCGGCGACCTGTTCGGGGGCCAGGACGGCGGCCAGCCCGGCGGCCAGTCCGACCAGTCCGGCGGCCACCCCGGCGAGGCGCCGGTCCGGACCCAGGCGTAGCCTTCGGGGCAAGCAAAGGGAGGCAGGCCGATTGGCCTGCCTCCCTTTTGCTTGCGCAGCAGGCCGCGTCGCTGCGCCCGAGCGTTGCTGCAGCCCGTTACTGCGTTACGCCGGATTGCTGCGCCCTGCCGGAATCCGTATAATGGGATATTTGTCCGGCCGGATCAGTCCGTGCGGAACAACAATGCTTGGCGAAGCGTTTCACCTAGTGATGCTACGTGAACCACACCGTAGTCCGGAGGCACCCTTATCAGGGCCTCCGGCTAGCGCGGAGTCCGCTCCGCGAACCGATTAGAGGGAGAAATCATGAGCGATCGCAGCCTGCGAGGCATGCGTCTTGGCGCCCAAAGCATGGAGACCGAATCCGGCGTGGAGCCGGCTCCGCGTCAGCGGGTTGAGTACCGGTGCGAGGACGGCGAACAGGTTTTCGTAACCTTTTCCTCCGAAGCCGAAATTCCCCCTGTCTGGGTTTCCAAGACCGGCAAGGAAGCGCTGCTCGTTGATGGCGAACGCCCGGACACCAGCAACGAAAAAGCAGTCCGTACACACTGGGACATGCTGTTGGAGCGCCGCTCGCTTCCCGAGCTTGAGCAGATCCTCGAAGACCGCCTCACCATCCTGCGTGAGCGTCGCGGCGAACGGCGTTCAGCCTAACCGCCGCTAGCCGGCAGGCAGGCGCTACAGCCAAAAAGGCCGGATCCGCTGCACCACTTGGTTGCAGCCGATCCGGCCTTTTGCGTATCCGCTTTGTGCCGCTAGTCGCGCGGGGTCTTGCGGGTCAGCTTCTTCCAGCGGGCGGTCAGGCCCCACTTCGTCACGTTGATCATGGCCTCAACTACGATATTGCCGCTCATCTTGGAAGCCCCCAGTTCACGCTCCACGAACGTGATGGGGCGCTCCACGATGTTCAGCCCCATCTTCGCCACGCGCCACGCGAGGTCCACCTGGAAGCCGTAACCCACGGAATCGACCTGGTCCAGGTTCAGCTTCTCGAGTGTGGTGCGGCGGAACGCCCGGTACCCGCCGGTCACGTCCTTGATCTTGAGGCCGAGCATGATGCGCGCATAGGTGCTCCCGGTCCGGGAGATGGCCTGGCGGTACAGCGGCCAGTTCACGACGCTTCCGCCCTTCACCCAGCGGGAACCCATGGCGAGGTCTGCACCTTGGTCCACGGCCTCCAGCAGGGACGGCAGTTGTTCGGGCTGGTGCGAACCGTCGGCATCCATCTCCACCAGGACGTCATAGCCGGCGTCCAGTCCCCACTTGAAGCCCGCGATGTAAGCGGCGCCCAGGCCTTCCTTGCCCTTCCGGTGCAGGACGTGGACCTGGTTGTCCCCGGCAGCGATGCTGTCAGCAAGTTGTCCGGTGCCGTCAGGGCTGTTGTCGTCCACAACGAGGACGTCGGAAGCCGGCACGGCGGCGCGCAGGCGTCCCAGAGTCTTGGGAAGCGACTCCAGCTCGTTGTAGGTCGGGATGATGGTGAGGACACGCACAGGGAGGCCTTTCCTGGATGGGAGCGGTCAGCACGCGGGAGCCTGGCGGGAACGCCGGCTCGCAAAGCGCAACTCCCCATTATACGGGCCCCGGACAGGGCTTCCGTCCGCATGGCCGGCATCGGGGCCGCAAGTGCCCGTTCGCGCTTGCTCATCAGCAGCACGGGTGGCCGGGGCCGACTCCGCCACGGGCGGGTCCACGCGCCACGGGCCAGTTGCTGATGCCGCGATAAGCGGATGGAGGAACTGTTTTCTGCTGCGCTTTGGACCCGCCCCGGAAGCTCAATGCTACGGACTGGCTGGGGGGTGTCAACAGCCCTCTGACCTGCCAGTTCATGTATCGCCGCAGGTCAGTGGCACTTCTCGACGGATGATGTGTCGTCAGATGGCGGACGGATGGCGCAATATGTCGACGTCAGGCCCGCCTGCTGGTCAGGCGCGCAGGGCCCCTGCGGAGAACAGCTCCAGCCCGTTCCGCACGGTCTGCAGGCACCGGGGATCCGTGCCTGTGTCCAATGCCGGCAGCAGCGGCGTGCGGGCACGGGGATCCGTGCTCCAGGACTGGACCCTGCCGTCTGCCACCTGGACCATGAGCTCATCCACTTCCCAGACGGCGAAGGTGGCGGGTGCACCCGGTACCAGCTGGCCGGCCATGGGGTTTTCGTACCGGGCGGCGCGCCAGCCTGCCCGTGTGTGGCCCAGGAAGGCTGCACGGGCAGAGATCCGCTGGTCGGCGTCGTGGTGTTCGAGGCAGGCCCGCACGCTGGACCAGGGACGGAGCGGCGTCACCGGGGTGTCGCTGCCGAAGCAGATCGGGACACCCGCCGAGTAGAACGAGGCGAACGGGTTCATGCCCCGGCTGCGGGTGCCGAGGCGCTGCTCATAGAGGCGTCCCCGGCCGCCCCATGCGGCGTCGAAGGCGGGCTGCGTGCTGACCGTCACGGAGTACTTCGCCAAACGGGCGATGGCGTCGGCGTCGGCCATTTCGACGTGCTCGAAGCGGTGCCCCGCGGCGCGGACCTGCTGCTCCCCCACCTCGGCGGCTGCCTCCTCGAGGGCCTGCAGGGCAGCATCGAGGCCGGCGTCGCCAATGACGTGGAATCCGCCCTGGATTCCCAGCTCGGAACAGGCCGCCAGATGCGCGGCCGCCTCAGCGACGGAAAGGTAGGCCGTACCGCTCTCCTCCGGTGCGTCGGCGTACGGTTCCCGCAGGGACGCCGTGCGGGAGCCGATTGATCCGTCGATGTTCAGGTCCCCGGCAAATCCGCGGACCCGGACGCCGAGCTCGGCAAGCAGCGCCTCAGCGTCGGCCGCCGTCGACGTCAGTTGCCCCCAGTACGGGAGCACCTCCGGCGCCGGACGGGAGCCCGCCGCGCCATTCCATCCGTCCGCCAGCCGCAGGTCGTCAATGCTGCTGATCTTTGGTGCACCCATCTCGGCCAGCGCCACATATCCGTTGGCCGCAGCCTCGTCCAGCGCACGCCGCTGGTATTCCTGAAGCGCAGCGGATGACAGGCGGCGGGTAGCCTGCCGGGCAGCACTGTGGGCCTGGCGCTTGACGTGACCGCCGGGCGCGTAGCCGTCCAGCCCCGCCAGCCCGGCACTGGCCACGAGTGACGGCGAGACGAGGGCCGAGTGCACATCAACGCGGGAAAGATATACCGGACGGCCAGCGGCGGCCCGCTCCAGTTCTCCGGCATCCGGGAGCGTGGGGTTGTCCCAGAGGGACTCATCCCAGCCGTGCCCCAGCACTGCACCGTTGCCGCCCGAGGCCGCGACGGCGTCCAGCAGTTCGCGGGCGGACCGGACACCGCCCAGCTGCAGTGAGTCCAGGGCGATGCCTGTCTCCGTCAGGTGGGCGTGGGAATCGACAAAACCCGGGGCGACGAGGGCGCCGCGCAGATCGATAATCTCCATGGAGCTGTCTGCGATGGAAGCAGCGGCCTGCTCCGAACCGACCCACGCGATGGTGTCGCCGTCCACGAGCATGGCCGTGGCGAAGGGATCAGACGCGGTGTAGACGGAACCGTTGCGGTACAGCGTGACCTTTGACGGTCCGGTTCCCTCCTGCGGGTGGGCGGGGGCATCGGCCATGGGGGCGCTCCTTGGGGTGTGCAATCTTGGTGTTCGGTGCGGGGGTGTTCAGTACGGAGGTCGGGCCGTCAGCCCACCGTGGAGTAGGCGACGACGCCCCGCCTGATCAGCTTGATGGCCTCGGCGCAGAGCCGGGCCAGCCGGGGGTCCAGCCCGGGAATCTTGGCAAGCTGGTCGAGGAGGTCGATCACCTGCTTCACCCACCGGACGAAGTCGCCCGCGGCCAGGTCGGTGCCGCTGAGTACCTCCTGCAGATGCCGGCCGCGGGCCCACTTGTACATGGGCCAGAACAGTCCAAGTTCGGGCTCGCCGGTGAGCGGCAGCTTGTTCTGTTCCTCCACGTCCTCGAGTGCAGACCACTCACGAACCACGATATCCACCGCCGACTCGAGTGAGACGCTGGGCATGCGCGGGCGCAGGCCGCGGTCCTCGCGCTTGGCCTGGTACACCAGCACGCTGGCGAAGGCAGCCACCTCCACGGCGTCGAGGTCATCGAACGCGCCCTGCCGCAGTGCCTGGGAGATGAGCAGGTCCTTCTCGCCGTAGATCCGGCGGAGCCGCTGGCCGTCAGTGCTGATGCGGTGCTGCCCGTCCTCGGTGGACTCGAGGTAGCCGTAGGCCGACAGGACATCGCAGACCCGGTCAAACGTCTTGGCGATGGTGTTGGTGCGACCCTGGATCTGGCGGACCAGGCCGTCGGTTTCCTTGCGCAGCTTCCACCAGCGTTCGGACCACCTGGCGTGGTCCTCGCGTTCGCTGCAACCGTGGCACGGGTGGGCGCGCAGGGCACGCCGCAGATCAGCGATCTTCTTTTCCTGGTTCTGCATGGCAGAACCCAGCCCGAAATCGGTGTTGCGGCTGCTTCCCCGGGCCGGCGGCCGGTTCTCCCGCAGCGCGTTCCGGACGGACGAGGCCAAGTCCCGCCGCGACTTCGGAACCTTGGCGTTGAAGGACTTGGGGATCCTGACCCGGGTCAGTGGCGCAATGGGCCCCTCAAGGTCATCGACGCCGATCCGGCGCAGCTGGCTTTCCAGCGTCAGGATCGCGGGCCTGGGCTCGCGGGAGCTGTGGTCCGAACTCAGCACCACGGCAAAACCGGGGGCCCTGCCGGCCGGGACATCCACAACATCACCCGGCAGGAGCCGGCTCAGGGAATCCTCGTTGAGGGACTTGCGCGCCCTCGTCTTGCTCCGCGAAGTGAAATTCTCGGCGTCGGAAAGTTCCCGCCGCAGCCGCGCGTATTCGGTGAAGTCGCCCAAATGGCACGTCATCGACTTGGCGTAGCCGGCCAGCGATTCCTCACGGCTGCGGACCTGCCGGGCCAGCCCGACCACCGAGCGGTCAGCCTGGAACTGGGCGAAGGAGGACTCCAGGATCTCCCTGGCCCGCGGCCGGCCGAACTGGGCCAGGAGATTGATGCTCATGTTGTACGTGGGCTGGAAGCTGGAATTCAGCGGATACGTCCGGCGGGAGGCAAGGCCGGCCACGGCAGCTGGGTCTGTGCCCGGCTGCCACAGGACCACGGCATGGCCTTCGACGTCGATCCCGCGCCGGCCAGCCCGGCCGGTGAGCTGGGTGTACTCCCCCGCCGTGATGTCCACGTGGGCTTCGCCGTTGAACTTGTCCAGCTTCTCCAGCACCACGGACCGGGCCGGCATATTGACCCCGAGGGCCAGTGTCTCGGTCGCAAAAACCGCCTTCACGAGGCCGTCCGCAAAAAGTTTCTCAACCACTTCCTTGAACGTGGGAAGCATGCCGGCGTGGTGGGCCGCGATGCCGCGCAGGAGCCCCTCGCGCCAGCTCCAGAAGCCGAGCACTTCAAGGTCGTCGGTCGGAATGTCCTGGCCGGCCTCGTCCACCCGCTGGGCGATGATGCCCTGCTCCCGCTCCGTGGTGAGCCACAGCCCGGAGGCTACGCACTGGGCGACGGCGGCGTCGCAGCCGGCCCGGGAAAAGATGAAGGTGATGGCGGGCAGCAGGTCCTGCCGGTCAAGGCTGGCGATGACCTGCGGCCGGCTGGCCCGCCGCACGGCGCTCCGGGTCTCCTGCTGGGGCTTGTCACCATAGCGCTGGCGCTGCTGCCGCCGCTGGCTCCGGCCGCCGTGGCCGAAGCGGCCCTGGAAGTTGAGCTGGCTTTCGGCCCTCGACAGGGTCAGCAGCTCCGGGTTGACCTCGAAACCGCGCTGTCCGGCGTCGGCAGTTGTCGGCGCCAGCGGCAGGGCAGCCGCCGCCGCAGTGCTGCCGGCGGGCGCGATTTCGTCGAAGGTGGTCTCGCCCGCGAAAAGATCCACAATGTCCCGGCCCACCATGACGTGCTGCCAGAGCGGCACGGGACGGTGCTCGGAGACGATCACGTCGGTGTCACCGCGGACGGTGTCCAGCCAGGCGCCGAACTCCTCCGCGTTGGACACTGTGGCGCTAAGGGAGGCCACCTGCACCTCGCTGGGCAAGTGGATGATCACTTCCTCCCAGACTGCCCCGCGGAAGCGGTCGGCCAGGTAGTGGACCTCGTCCATGACCACAAAGCCCAGGTCGAACAGGGTGTCGGAGTCGGCGTACAGCATGTTGCGGAGGACCTCGGTGGTCATGACCACCACCGGTGCGTCGCCGTTGATGCTGGTGTCGCCGGTCAGGAGTCCGACGTTCGCCTCGCCGTATTTTTCCGTCAGCTCAGTGAATTTCTGGTTGCTGAGCGCCTTGATGGGCGTTGTATAAAAGGCCTTCAGCCCGCGCTGGAGTGCCAGGTAGACGGCGAACTCGCCCACGATGGTCTTGCCGGCACCGGTGGGCGCAGCGACAAGTACCCCGCGGCCTTCCTGGAGGGACTTGCACGCCTGCCGCTGGAAGTCGTCCAGTTCAAAGCTCAGTGTGCGGGAAAACGCGCCCAGGTGGGTCTTCGCTTCCGCGGCCCGTTCGGCGCTGGCGCGGTACCGTTCGGAGGGCGACGGAGTGGTGGTGGACATTCCTCAAGCCTAGCGGTGGTGCGCCTAGAGATTCTTCAGCTCACTGCTCGGAGTCCCGACATCGGCTGTGGCCTCTGTCTCAGCGGCCCGCTTCTCCGCCCGGCGCGCGCGACGGCGGTCGTTCAGGACACACAACCCGATGGCCACGAAGAAGAGCACGAGCATGGGACCGGCAAGATAGAACATGCTCATCGCGTCGCCGCCGGGGGCCGCCATTGCCGCAAACAGGCAAACGAGGAACACCGTAATGCGCCAGCTCTTCAGGAGCTGCTCCCCGCGGAGGATACCGGCGAGGTTCAGCCCAACCAGTACAACCGGGAGCAGGAAAGCTATGCCAAAGGCGAGCAGCAGCCGCAGCACGAAGGACAGGTAGACCTGCGCGCTGATGTAATTTGAACCGCCGGAGGGCGTGAAGTCGGTAAGGACCCTTACGGCATTGGGCAGGACAAGCCACGCCATCGTCACGCCGCCGATAAAGAGCGGTACCGCAGCCGCCACGAAGGACAGCGCCAGCCGGCGTTCCTTCTTGTGCAGGCCGGGGACGATGAACGCCCACAGCTGGTACAGCCAGACCGGGCTGGCCAGAAGGACGCCCAGGAAGACGGAGACCTGGATCATGAGGTCGAAGGAGCTCGCCACGCCGTCGAAGTTGAGGGACGCCTGCCGGCCCGCGCTGTTGTTGAGGTCCTTGATCGGTTTGATCAGGGCCGCGAGCATCGGCTGGTACACCAGGAATCCGGCCACCGTGGCGAGCACAACGGCGATGGCGGACTTGAACAGCCTGTTCCTGAGTTCGCGCAGATGGTCCAGCAGAGCCATCCGTCCCTCAGGGTTGGATTGACGACTCATGGTCAGTGCCACGAAATCCTAGGCGCGGTTGGGCGGCGGAACGTCGTTCCCGTCTGCGGGACGGTTGTCCGTCGCGGCGGAACGCGGGTGGTTGACGACGGTGCCTTCGACGGGATCCGAGCCGTCCTTGGCTTCAGGGGCACCGTCCTTCTTCATTTCGCGGACTTCCGACTTGAAAATGCGCATCGACTGGCCGAGGCTCCGGGCCATGCCGGGAAGTTTCGGTGCAGCGAAGAGCACCAAAGCCAGGACGATGATGATGATGAGATGCCAGCCTTCAAGCCTCATGTGGGTGTTCCTTTCGTTTAGCTACATCCTACGTTTATCTGAATTCGATGTCGCGCAGCGACTGGGGCTGGCCCCGTTCGGTCTTCCGGCGGACCCGGCGCTGGCGCCGGGCCTCCCTGCGCGCCTCTTTGGACGCATGGTAATCATGCTGCACCTGGTGCGGCGAGGCAAAAGGCGCCATTCCGGGCGAAACCCCGGCGACGTCCGGGGCCACCGGGCCGGCGGCGCCCGCGGACGCTGCCACCGGAAGGCTGGTGAGTTTGTCGCCCGCTTCGCCGAGCTCCTTGACCGTTGCCATGAACTGGCGGAACAGGCGGACGCCCATGAGCACGAAGAACAGCAGCGACAGTGACACAAGCGCCACCCAAATAAGGATCCAGGACCACCAAGGCATGCTGAGTAGTCTAACTGCCGGACAGGCCAGCCCTTGTACTGGCTAGTCCTTGTACTGGGCCAGGGCCGCCCCGATCCAGTCCCGCGAGGCGCGGGCAAGGGCCTCAGGTTCCAGGATCCGTGCCGTGCCGCCGTGCTGGGCCACAAACATGGGCAGCCATGCCGTGTTGCCGAACCGGATCTCGGCCACCAGGCCGCCGTCCGGCAGCGGCGCTGTCCGCTCGGCATAGTAATCGTCCGCGAGCCCGGCACCGCGGGCGGTGAGCTGCACGGTGACCAGGGTGTCGTCGTCGTTGGGGGTGAACAGCTTTGCCGGGAACCCGCCGTCGGGCTTCATCCCGGACGAGACCGGCTTTCCGGTGGGAGTGAGGTCCTCGATCCGGTCCAGCCGGAAATTCCGCAGGCCGGCCGCCGAATGGCAGTAGGCCTCGAAGTACCAGGTGTTGTCCATGGAGTAGAGCCGGAGCGGATCCACGTCCCGCTCCGACAGGGTGTCCTTCTGCGCGGAAAGGTAGACGAGGTGCAATTGGGACCCTGATTCAATCGCGTCCCGGATAACCTCGAGGTTGGCCGAGTTGCCGGGTCCCACCTCCGGCCCGGAGAGGGCAGCGGCACGAAGCCCCTCCTCCCCCGCGGCCGCCATCAGCTTGAGCGTCACCGATTCCAGGGCGCTTCCTTCGGCCAGCTCCGGCAGGCCGTTCAGGGTCTCGAGGCCCGTGAGCAGCGCGCAGGCCTCGTCCACGGTGAAGCGGACCGGCCGGTTCAGCTCCATGGACTGACTGATGAAAACGTGCCCCTCCTCCCACTGGATGTCCAGCAGCTCGTCCGGGTATCCCTGCGGCAGGCCGGAACAGATCAGAATCAGCAGATCGCTCTCCAGTTCCTGGCGGGTCACCCCGAACCGGTCGGCGACCTCCTCGATGGGCAGGCCCTGGTTGCGGACCAGGAACGGGACCAGCTGCAGCATCCGCTTGAGCTGGTCTTCCGACGTGCGCTTGCGGGTCCGTTTTGCCGACCCGGCATGCGCGAACGAATAAGGGGGCACCGGAGTGTCGATGAAGGCGGCGGCATTCGCCAGGCGGCGCTGCACGGCGGCGGACAGTTCCGGGGGGCCCACCACCCTGACGTTCGGCCCGTAGGAGGCCAGCTCCTCGCCGAGCACCTCAGCGTCACGGTAGGGGACGGACAGACGGTCCCACCCGGCGTCGGCCTCCTTATCCTGGGAGGCGTCCCGGTCCGCGGTGGGGTCGGCGGCCCGCTTGCGCAGCCCCAAAAGCTTGCCGCTGCGGACGTCCACGACGGCGGCCCTGACCGGAAGCTCCGGAAGGCTGTTCAGCTCGGCACGCACGTTGAAGCCGGCGGGCGGTGTGAAGGCCTCCCGCTCCAGAATTGTGACGGCGGACGTGAAGCGCGACAGCCGGTAGAAGCGCTTGGCGCCGCGGCCCCGGTCGAAGCCGACGAGGTACCACTGGCCGAAGCGGCTGCCCAGGCCCCAGGGTTCAACGACGCGCTCCTCTTCCCGGCCCGTGCTGCCGGCCAGGTAGAGGAAGCGGACGGCGTGCTGGGCGTGCATGGCGGCCACAAGGTCTTCAAACGCCTGGCCCGCCGGCTTGATGCGCGGCTGCACGCCGGCCGGAAGTTCGACGTCGGCCAGGCCGCCTGCTGCCTGGAGCTTGCGCAGGGCGTTGCCCGCCGCCGTGCCCAGCGCCGCCTGCTCCCACAGCTGCGAAGCCAGCAGCAGGACCGCCCATTCGTCCGGGGTGAGTTCCACATCCGGCAGGCGGTTGGACTCCTTGCCGATCCGGTATCGCGTGGTGCCGGGATCGTCCGAACTCCAGCCGAGGTCCGTGACCGTCTCGACGTCGAAGCCGAAGTCGCGCAGGTCGTTCTTGTCGCGTTCGAACATGCGGCCAAAGGCGGCGTCGCTGGCCGCGCCGCCGGCATAGATTTTCTCCCGCAGCTCACTGCGCCGGAGACCATACCGCGAGTTCAGCAGGGCGATCAGGAGGTTCAGCAGGCGTTCAGTACGTTGGGCGGACACTCTCGTTACGTTACTAAAGCCCCTCCGGCAAAAACGCGAAAGCGCGGCAACAATCCGGAAAATCCTTCCGATTGTTACCGCGCTTGCGCAGTTACCGCGCGTCGGCGGAAGCCCGCAGGGGGCGGGTGGATGGGCCCACGCCGGCGAGGGCCCCAGCCCGAGCCTGCGAGGGCAGGGAGCCGGTGGGGACTAGCGGACGCCCATCAGGTCCACGACGAAGATCAGAGCCTCGTTCGGGCCGATGGCTCCGCCGGCACCGCGTGAGCCGTAAGCCAGCTCCGAGGGGATCTCAAGGCGGCGGCGTCCGCCGACCTTCATGCCGAGCAGCCCCTGGTCCCAGCCCTGGATGACCTGGCCGACGCCGACGCGGAAGTCGAGCGGGGCGCCGCGGCCCCAGGATGCGTCGAACTCTTCGCCGGTGGACCAGGCCACGCCGACGTAGTGCGTGGACACGGTGTCGCCGGCCTTGGCCTCGGGGCCGTCGCCCTCAATGATGTCCGTGATGACGAGTTCCGTGGGCACCGGGCCTTCAGGAAAGTCGATTTCCGGCTTTTCGCGGTCGATTTTGCGCTGGCCAAATGACATGGTTGCTCCTTCTGATGGTGGGGTGTTTGGGTTGCTTACTTGGCGCGGAGGACATCGACGACGAACACGAGGTCGCCTTTGGCGTCACCATAGGCAAGTTTGGCTGGAACGACGAGCAGCACCCTTGAACCCACTGTCTTGCCCACAAGCCCTTGCTTCCAGCCTTCGATCAGTCCGCTCAAGGGCTGCTCCAGCGGTTTTCCCGATTCGAAGGACGATTCAAGCTGCTTTTTGTCTTTCATCGAGTACAACACGTAGTTGACCGTCAGGGTGTCCGTGGCCTTTACGGCGGCGCCCTTGCCCCTGATCAGGTCCTGGGCGATGAGCTTCTTGGGGGCGGCCACTCCCTTGACCGAGATCTCCGGGATGCCGTCCTTCTCGGTGACGGTCGGAAGGCCCGCCGGCGGGGTGACCGGATCGCCTTCAGGCTTCTCCAGGACCTTCGGGGCATCCTTCGCCGAGATTACCTTGATGATCAGAAGCTGGGCCGGCTGGGCGGCGGCACCCTGTGAGGCGGCCTGCGCGGGGGCGGCGAGGGCGAGTTGAGAGCCGACCTTCGCCCCGACAAATGCGTTGTAGATAACAGGGCTGCTCGTCTTGACTTCATCGGTCAGTTCGATGGACTGAGGCTCCCTGGGGAAGCCGTCGTCCAGCGTGGAACCGTCCTTGGCGTTGAGGGCAAGGACGGAAATCTCGGCAATCTGGTTGGCCTTGACGCGGTCCCCGCCGCCTTCCGTGACAACCTTGACGGTGGGTTCGGTAACCTCCAGCGGCTTGGTGAACTCGACCTTGGGGGCTTTCTTGTCACCGTTGTCAGTCAGCTTGAGCGAGTCGAACTTGGCGGTGTCACCCGCGGACTGGCTGGTCGGTTCCGGGGCTGCTGGCTCCTGGCCACCGCAGGCGGTCAGCAGGAGCAGTGCGGGAAGAAGGATTGCTAGTAGTCGGCGCACGTAAGAACTTTCGTCGGGGCAAGGTGGATGCCCTGCCGGTGGAGGTGCCGCACACGGCAAGGCAGTCAGGACCGCAGAACGGCCTCTTCCAGAGTAACGCGGAAAGCTGGGTATCAGCCCATAGAGTCCAGAAGCGCATCAACCCGCTCGTCAACGCTCCGGAACGGGTCCTTGCACAAAATGGTCTGGTGCGCGCGGTCGTTGAGCTTCAGGTGGACCCAGTCCACGGTGTAGTCCCGGCCCAGTTCCTGCGCCTTGCGGACGAAATCGCCACGCAACTTGGCCCGGGTGGTCTGCGGCGGGGCGTCCACTGCGTCCTTGATGGCGGTCTCCTCGGTCACCCGGCGAACGGCGTCGCGGGACTGGAGCAGGTAGTACAGGCCGCGGGAACGGGAGATGTCGTGATAAGTGAGGTCCAGCTGCGCGATCCTGGGGGCGTCCAAGCCCAGGCCGTGGCGCCTGCGGTAACTGTCCATGAGCTTCTTCTTGATGGCCCAGTCGATTTCGGTGTCAATGGTGCTGGTGTCGCCGCTCTCGATCGCGCGCAGCGTCCGTCCCCACAGGTCCAAAATCAGTGGCACATGCGCGTTGTGGGCGCCGTTCTCCTCGACGAATGCGGTGACCTTGGTCAGGTACTCCTGCTGAATTTCAAGCGCGGTGAGCTGGCGGCCGTTGGCGAGCCGGACCAAAGCCCGGCCGCTCAGGTCATGGGAGATCTCCCGGATGCTGCGGATGGGGTTTTCCATCCGCATGTCCCGCATGATCACACCGGCCTCGATCATCCGCAGAATGAGGTCGACGGTGCCCACCTTGAGCAGCGCCGTGGTCTCGGACATGTTGGAGTCCCCGACGATCACGTGCAGGCGCCGGTAGAACTCGGCATCCGCATGCGGCTCGTCACGGGTGTTGATGATGGGCCGGGAACGGGTGGTGGCGGAGGACACGCCCTCCCAGATGTGGTCTGCCCGCTGCGAAAACGCGTAGGTGGCCCCGTGCGGCGTCTTCAGGATCTTGCCGGCACCGGCAATAAGCTGGCGCGTCACCAGGAAGGGGATCAGGATCTCGGCCAGCCGGGTGAACTCGCCGCGACGCGGAATGAGGTAGTTCTCGTGGCTCCCGTAGGAGTTGCCTGCGGAATCGGTGTTGTTCTTAAACAGGTACACCGTCCCGTTGAAGCCCTCGGCGGCGAGCCTGGACTGGGCCTCGTCCACGAGGTCGTCCAGGATGAGCTCCCCGGCGCGGTCATGGGCGATTAGTTGGGCGAGGTCGTCACATTCGGCGGTGGCGTATTCAGGATGCGAGCCCACGTCGAGGTAGAGCCGGGACCCGTTGGTGAGGAACACGTTGGAGGACCGGCCCCAGCTGACCACCTTGCGGAACAGGTAGCGGGCCACTTCCTCCGGTGCGAGGGGCCGGGAATCCGGGCTCGAGTAGGAAATCCCGAATTCGGTTTCAATGCCGAAGATCCTCTTGTCCATGTCAGCTCTCCTCAGCCAGCAGTTCCACAACGTCCTGGTCGGACAATCTGCGGAAAGCCCTGCGCGTCCCCCTGTTGCTTTCCGAACCGCGGTCCAGCACCGCCACTTCCAAGGCCTTGGCCGGCAGGTCGGGTGCCTCGTTGTCCGTCACGAGTCCCCTGACGGCGAGCCGAATCGCTGCGGCGAACGAAAGGTCGCGCTGCCAGCCGCCCTCGATCGCCCCGGACACCTTGTCCGCCTGGCCGCCCATCACAATGAAGTTGTGCTCGTCCGCGATCGAGCCGTCAAACGTGAGGCGGTAGAGGTGGTCGAGGTCCTGGCTGGCTCCTACCTCTGCCACGGCCAGTTCCACCTCGAACGGCTTCTGTTCCGCGGTGAAGACGGCACCCAGGCTCTGGGCGTAGACGCTGGCCAGCCCCCTGGCCGTGACGTCATCGCGGTCGTAGGAATAGCCGCGGACGTCGGCATAGCGCACCCCGGCCTGGCGGAGGCTCTCAAACTCGTTGTACTTGCCTACCGCGGCGAAGGCGATCTTGTCGTAGATCTCGCCGATCTTGTGCAGCGAGGGTGACGGGTTCTCGGCCACCAAGGCAATGCCGTCCTCGCAGCTGACCACGATCACGGACCGTCCGCGGGCGATGCCTTTCCGTGCGAAATCCGCACGGTCCTTCATCAGCTGTTCGGGAGAGACATAGAACTGCTGTGTCATATCAGGCCTCCCTCCGGGCAGCTGCCCGTGACTCGATGATGTTTCCGGCCATGGCGGCGAGCTCGCGCTCCGAGACCCGCCGGGCGCCGGCCCGGTTGACGGCATACACCACCGGCCACAGTTGCCGCACGGGGTCGGGGCCGCCGGTGGCGGAGTCGTCGTCGGCGGCATCGTAGAGGGACTCCACGGCGACGGAGATGGCTTCGTCCTCGGGCAGGTTGGGCCGCCAAAGCTTCTTTAGTGCGCCGCGGGCAAACATTGATCCGGAGCCCACAGCGTGGTGTTCCTGTTCCTCATAGCGGCCGCCGGTCACGTCATAGGAGAAGAGCCGGCCAACCCCGGCGGCGGTGTCGAAGCCCGCGAACAGCGGGACCACTGCGAGACCCTGCAGCGCCATTGGCAGGTTGCCGCGGATCATGGCGCCGAGCCGGTTCGCCTTGCCGTCCAAACTCAGCAGGGTGCCTTCGATCTTCTCGTAGTGCTCGAGTTCCACCTGGAACAGGCGTGTCAGGTCGATTGCGATGCCTGCCGTGCCGGCGATGCCGAGGACTGAATACTGGTCGGCGGGGAAGACCTTCTCGATGTGCCGGCTGGCGATGATGTTGCCCATGGTGGCGCGGCGGTCGCCGGCCATGACGATGCCGCCGGCATAGGTCATGGCCACGATGGTGGTGGCGTGGGGCACGGCTAGCGGCTGCCCGGCGGACGTGCCCGCAGTGAATGGTGTGTATTGGGGAAGCAGTTCCGGACGGTCTCGTTGGAGATGCTCAGTGAACGACGACGTCGCGTGGGCGGCTACCTTGTTGGCTGTTGTCTCCTGCACTGGTGCACTCCTTCAACGTCAAAATTCAGCGGCTGTCCGGCAGCTGTGGCTTCCGTGCCCCGTGCGGGTGGCGTGGCTGCCGGTTTACTGGCCGCCCTTTTGCACGAATGCCCGGACGAATTCCTCCGCGTTGGACTCCAGGACGCCGTCGATCTCGTCGAGGAGATCGTCAACGCCCTGCGTCGAGGCGGATGCCTGTCCTTCTGCGGGCGCCGGCGGTACGGGGACCTCTTCCTCGACCTCGGTGTCGCGTGGCTGCGGCTGCTGCTGCTCCTGGCCTGCCATGTCCTTCTCCTTCATCCAGTCCCCCACTCCGGAGGGACATCCTGTATGCCCATATTGCCACGCAAAGGGCCGTTGCGGGGTGCATTATGCCGGTGGCGGAGCCGGTGCCGTTCCGAGGAGTTCCGCAAGGAACGACCCCGCCTCGCGGTGCCGGGCAAACAGCCCTCCTGTCAGCGCTTTCGTGCCGCGCAGCGGCTCCCGGGTGGGCACGCGCTGGAGCCTTCCGTAACCCGGTACGTCGAAGATCACCGAGTCCCAACTGGCCCCCACCACGTCCTTACTGAAGCTGCTGACGCAGCGTCCCCGGAAGTACGCCCGGGTGTCCGACGGCGGTTCCGTCACCGCGGCGGCGATGTCGGCGTCGTCCACGATCCGCTGCATCCGGTTCCGGGAGAGCATGCGGTAGTAGAGCCCTTTTTCGGGCCGGAGGTCAGCCCACTGCAGATCGACCAGGCCCAGCCGGGCGTCATCCCACTGGAGCCCGTCGCGCTGGCGGTAGCCCTCCAGGATGGACAGCTTGGCCAGCCACTCCACCGACGTGGCGGCGGCGGGCCGGTCGCTGTCCAGCTGCGTCAGGGTGGTGGCCCACCGCTCCAGCACGGCGTTCGTGTGGCCGTCGCCGTCCACGGCGTCCGAGACTCCTGTGTCCTGTGCCAGCTTGGCGGCGGCCTCGTGGTACATCCACTGCAGATCCAGCGCTGTCACCCGGCGGCCGTCCTGCAGCCTGACCTTGGCGGTCAGGGTGGTGTCGTGGCTGATGGCCTGCAGCGCGGCCACCGGCTCGTGCACCTCGATCCGCGGCGCGAGGCCCGCCTCGATCAGGCTCAGCACCATGGCGGTGGTGCCGAACTTCAGGTAGTTGGACACCTGGCTCAGGTTCGCGTCGCCGATGATGACGTGCAGCCGGCGGTACTTGTCCGCCGTTGCATGCGGCTCGTCGCGGGTATTGATGATGGGACGCCGGATAGTGGTTTCGAGTCCCACCTCCGCCTCGAAGAAATCCGCCCGCTGGCTGATCTGATAACCGGACCGGGAACTGTCCTGGCCCCGGCCCACCCGCCCCGAACCGCAGATGATCTGCCTCGACACGAAAAACGGGGTCAGCCCGCGGACTATGTCGCCGAACGGGACCGACCGCGGCATCAGGTAGTTTTCGTGGGAGCCGTAGGACACGGACTTGTTGTCGGTGTTGTTCTTGTAGAGGTTGACGGCGGGCAGTTCCGTGTCGCTGGCCAGCCTGCGCACCGCGGCCAGGCCCACGAGGTCCCCGGCCGCGTCCCAGGCCACTGCAGCCGCGGGGTTGGTGACCTCCGGGCTGGAGTACTCGGGATGGGCGTGGTCCACGTAGAGCCGTGCCCCGTTGCCGAGCACCATGTTCATCAGCAGCGAGCCCGATTCGTCCTCGCCGTCCAGCTCAAGCTCGTCACGGCCGTAGGCAAGCGCCACCGCCTCGGCGTCCAGCACAGGCGGCTGGTCCGTCAGCTGGCTCGGGTGGGCCTGTCCGCGCTCGAGCGTCCAGCCGCGGGCGTCGTGCAGCGGCTCCTCGTCCGTGTAGTCCCAGCGGGTCTCGGCGCCGCCCGCGGCCCGGAGCCGGGTGACCTGGGCGTATGCCTGGACCACCCGGGCGGACATCATGGTGGCGTTGGCCCCCGGAGCGGACGGCGCGTGAATACCGTACTCGGTTTCCGAACCCATGACCCGCATGGCGCCGCCAGCCGGCAGGCCACCTCCCAGCACTGGGTCGGAGCCGGCCGTCACAGGTACTGGCCCGTGCTGGGCATGGTCTCGATGGATTTGCCGGGCTCCTGGCCGGCCTTGCCCTGCACGATGGTGCGGATGTAGGTGATGCGCTCACCCTTCTTGCCGGAGATGCGTGCCCAGTCATCCGGGTTGGTGGTGTTGGGCATGTCCTCGTGCTCGCGGAACTCATCGACGACGGCGCGCAGCAGGTGGTCGATGCGCAGGCCCTTCTGCTGTGTGGTCAGGAGGTCCTTGATGGCGTACTTCTTGGCACGGTCCACGACATTCTGGACCACGGCCCCGGAGTTGAAGTCCTTGAAGTACAGCATCTCGGTGTCGCCGTTGGCGTAGGTGACTTCCAGGAACTCGTTGGATTTCTCCGTCGAGTACATCGACTCCACGGTGCGCTGGACCATGGCGTCGACAGTCTCCTGGACATCGCCGTCGTGCTCCACCAGGTCATCCTCGTGGAACGGCAGGTCCGTGGTGATGTACTTCCTGAAGATGTCCGCCGCGGCCTCGGCGTCAGGACGCTGGATCTTGACCTTCACGTCCAGGCGGCCGGGGCGCAGGATGGCGGGGTCGATCATGTCTTCACGGTTGGACGCGCCGATGACAATCACGTTGTCCAGCCGCTCCACGCCGTCGATCTCACTCAGCAACTGGGGCACAATCGTAGTTTCGACGTCGGAGGAGATGCCCGTGCCGCGGGTGCGGAAGAGCGAATCCATCTCGTCGAAGAAGACCACAACGGGGCTGCCGTCCGAGGCCTTTTCGCGGGCCCGCGAGAAGATCAGCCGGATGTGGCGTTCGGTCTCGCCGACGTACTTGTCGAGGAGTTCGGGTCCCTTGATATTGAGGAAGTAGCTCTTCAAGTCGATATTGCCCGAGCGTTCCGCGGCCCGCGCGGCCAGGGAGTTGGCCACCGCCTTGGCGATGAGGGTCTTGCCGCAGCCCGGAGGGCCGTAGAGCAGGATGCCCTTGGGAGCCTTCAGGCCGTGCTCGCGGTACAGGTCCGGATGCAGGAACGGCAGCTCGATGGCGTCGCGGATCTGTTCGATCTGCGGGCCGAGGCCGCCGATGTCCTCGTAGGTGATGTCCGGGACTTCCTCCAGGACGAGGTTCTCAACTTCGGACCGCGGGACCTTCTCGAGGGCATACCCGGTGCGCGAATCGATGGAGAGGGCGTCACCCACCCGCAGCTTTTCGCTCAGGAGCGGGCCGGAGAGCCTGATGACGCGCTCCTCGTCGGCACGGCCCAGCACCAGTGCGCGGTCCGGACCGAGCAGTTCCTTGAGCGTGACCAGCTCGCCCGCGCGCTCGTAGCCGAGGCCCGCCACCACCAGGAGCGCCTCGTTGAGGAGGACCTCCTGGCCCACGGCCAGCTGGTTGATGTTGACCAGGGGGCTGATGCCAACCCGCATTTTGCGTCCGGCGTTGAAGATGTCCACCGATTCCTCGGTGGCCGCCTGGCCGCTGCCGGCAGCCTGCCGCCGCGGGTTCAGCTGGAGGACGGTGCCGAAGCTGTACGGCGGCTGCCCCTCCTGGTCCAGGGCGTTCTTCAGCCGGAGTATTTCGGCCTTGGCAGTTTCCAGCATTGCCACGAGCTTGGTGTTGTTCTGCGTGGCAGCTGCCAGCTGGCGGTCGATATGCCTCAGTTTGTCCCTGAGGATATTGACCTGCCGGTCCGCGACAGACAGTTCGTTGGCGCCAGCCTGTTCAGCCGGCGTAGGCACGGAGTCCTTGTTTGGCGTCTCCATGATGCATCAGCCCCTTCCTGCGCTCTTCTTAAGACGATAGCCCCAAGTTGGCTGGTAGAGCCGACGACATCCGAAATACGGACTAGTTTGTGATCTCCGGGTCGTCCTTCACGTTCGTGCCGGCGATCGCGTCCCGCGCCGCCCGGCGCAGCTTTTTGTCCGAGACCGCGCGTTCCCCCACGGCGCCCGGTGTCCAGGCGTTGACGTCCTCTTCGTTGAACTCGGTCTTGGACGGCCGCCGCTTAACGGAGATGCCGGTGACGCCGTCGGCGAGCCGCCGGGTGACCAGCAGGAAGCCTGTGTGGGCGACCATGCGGTGGTCGGGGCGCACGGCGAGGCCTTCGAGGTGCCAGCCGCGGACCATTGATTCCCAGGCGTCCGGTTCGGTGAAGCGGCCGTCGGCGCGGATGGCTTCGGCCGTGCGGGAGAGCTGGGTGACGGTGGCGACGTAGTTGATCCAGACGCCGCCGGGGGCCAGGACGGTGGCCACGGCGTCGAGGCATTCCCAGGGCGCCAGCATGTCGAGGACCACGCGGTCGATGGAGCCGGGCTCTTCGGCACGGACCACTTCCTCCTGGAAGTCTCCGAGGGAGATCTGCCAGGCCGGGTGCGGGCCGCCGAAGATGGTTTCCACGTTGCCGCGGGCAATGGCGGCGAATTCCTCGCGCCGTTCGAAGGAGTGCAGGTAGCCCTGGTCCCCCACCGCACGGAGCAGCGAGATGGAGAGGGCGCCCGAGCCCACACCGGCCTCCACCACGCGGGCGCCGGGGAAGATGTCAGCCATGGTGACGATCTGGCCGGCGTCCTTCGGGTAGACCACGGCGGCGCCGCGGGGCATGGACAGGACGAAGTCGGACAGCAGCGGGCGGAGCGTCTGGTACTGCTGGCCGACGTTGTTGACCACCACCGAACCGTCCACCTTGCCGATGATGTCATCGTGGTTCAGGAAGCCGCGGTGGGTGTGGAAGGCTCCGCCGGCCTCGAGGCTGATAGTGTTCATGCGCCCACGCTCGTCCGTCAGCTGGACCCGTTCGCCTTCGCGGAAGGGGCCGCGCCGCCGGGCAGCGCCCACCGGCTGGTCCACCATCCCGGCTGCAGTGCCGGAGGAAAGGCCCGTGCTGGTTGCGTTGGCGGCAGATTCGCTGCTCATGACTGTGTCCTCGCTCCTGTGAAAGCTGTCTTGGCGTGCACCGTGGCGGTCCGGCAGGGCGCCGTGCACCCGCTGCCGATTTCACGACCGGCACGTAACTCTACCGGTTCTGGCCCTGCCGGCGCGTGTTTTAGCGGGGGGCCTTGCCTGTTATGGCGGTCACCACGGTGGACTGCCGCAGCAGGCCGGTGACCCGGCCGTTGTGGTCAACCACCGCGTAGTCGTGTCCCTCGAGCTGTGCCAGGTACTGGAGCAGCTCCTGGCCCTTGGACCATTCCGGCACATACGCGCCGGCACCGAGCGGGTACGCCACCGCTCCGGCGGGGGTGGTGCCCGCCACGGCGGCGGGTACCGCAGCCAGGGCCGTGGGGTCAACCACGCCACTGGGCCTGCCGTCAGGATCGCAGAGCACGACGGCGGTCGGTCCGCCTGCTGATACCCGGAGGACGTCGCTGACGCTCCCCGCGTCGGAAAGCCCGACGGCGGGTTCGGCCAGTGCGGCGGCGCTCACCAGGTGGAGCCGGCTGCGCAGGCGCCCCTGCTGGATGGACGCTGATGCGCCCATCCAGAGGAAACCGCCGACCAGGACGGTAATGAGCAGCATGCTGGTGTCCGGGACGCCTCCGCTGAGCAGTGGCCGGACGATGAACCACAGGCCCAGGGCGATGACGATGATGCGCCCGCCCCAGCCCGCCGCGATGGTGCCTTTGGCGTGGCTGCCGGTGGCCTTCCAGACAGCGGATTCCACCAGGCGGCCGCCGTCCAGCGGCAGCCCGGGCAGCACGTTGAAGATGCCGATCACGAGGTTCGCCCAGAAGAAGATGTTCAGGAGGGTGTCCGCTACGCCGGACAAGCCGCCCGAGGAGATCACCAGCCAGGCCGCCCCGGCCAGCACGAAGTTGGCGGCGGGCCCGGCCATGGCCACCAGCACGGACCGTCCGGGTGTGGCGGTGAAGCTTTCAAACTGGGTGTGGCCGCCCCAGAGATTGAGTACGATTTTCTCGCTGGGCCAGCCGTAGATCTTGGCCGTCAGTGCATGCGCGAGCTCATGGACGAGCACCGACAGCAGAAGCAGGACCGCGTAGGCAAATGCCACGTAGTACGCCCCGATGCCCAAAGAAGGGGTGCCATGCTGCAGCACCGGCCCGTACGCAATCACCGTGAAGGCGGCGATGATGAACCACGAGTAGGCCAGCACGATGGGTATGCCGGCGATCCTGCCGAGCGGGATGCCCTCGCGGCGGCTGTTCTTGGTCTGCGCGTTGGTGGGCGGCGGCTGGTTCGGGTTCTGCTGACCGGATCCCGCGGGATCAGACACGTTCCGGGCTCCTTAGTTGACGTTTTCGAAGGTTGCCGCCGGTTCGCGCGCGCCGAGGCGGAGCTTGACCAGCTCCTCGAGTTCGGCCACGGTGCGGTCCGCGAGGGTATCCCATGTGGTCCTGCGGGCGTCGTCCGGCAGCGGCACGAGGTGCGGAATGGCCACGGTCACGGCACCCGAAGCCACGGCCGCCGCGGCGCCCGGGGCGGAGTCCTCCAGCGCCACGCAGTGGTCGACGGTGAGCTCAGGGTCCTGCTGCTTCAGCAGGTCCACAGCCTTGAGGTATGCCTCCGGGTGCGGCTTGCCCTTCGTTACCGTGTCACCGGTAACGAGGAACTCGAAGTAGGGCCGGGGAAGGCTCGCCACAATCTCGCGGGCCAGCGGTGCCTCTGACATGGTCACAAGGGCACAACGCACGCCGGCGGTGAAAAGTTCATCCAGCAGTTCCCGGGCCCCCGGGCGCCACGGCACGTTCTCCCGGACGCGGCTGATGACCTGGCCCGTCAGCGTATCGATGATCTCGCGGATTTCCAGGCGCACGCCGGCCCGCTGGAGGATGCCGGCCGAGTGGACCAGTGATTGCCCTACGAGCTGCATGGCCTGTTCGTGCGACCATGTCCCCCCGTACGACTCGACAAGGTTGTGTTCGGCTTCGATCCAGTACGGTTCCGTGTCAACGATGGTGCCGTCCATGTCCCATAAAACGGCTTTGAGCGAGGGCTGAGTGGCGGCAGATTCCATGCTTTCCACTGTACCGGGCCGCCCGGCGGCGCCCTGCCGCGGGCCCCGGCCGTACGCCGTCGGCGAATATCCGCGCCGCACCCGCAGGGATGATCAGCAGGGACGAGGGTTTGTCCTGATCTGCGGCGGTTCGTTCTATGCAACAGCAACGCTTGTGGACGTAGGGTGAAGGGATGAATAGCTTCGACGGAGACACCAACGAACCGGGCACAGCGCCTGAGACGGAGCAGCTGCTGCAGCCTGTTCCTGAGGGCCAGCGTATTACTGTGATGCTGGCTGCGTTCGAGGGCTGGAATGACGCGGGGGAAGCCGCCAGCGATGCGCTCCGTTACCTCAACAAACTGTGGGGCGGGAAGAAAGTCGCCTCCATAGATGCCGACGAGTACTACGACTTCCAGTTCACCAGGCCTACGGTCCGCCGGACGGCCTCCGGAGAACGCAAGATCAAGTGGCCGTCCACGCGGATCTACAAGGCCAGCGCCCCCGGCACCAACGTGGATGTGATTTTCATCCAGGGCACCGAACCGTCCTATAAGTGGCGTGCATATACAGCGGAGCTGCTTGTCCACGCCGAGGCGCTTCATGTGGATTACGTGGTCCTCGTCGGTGCGCTGCTGGCGGACGTGCCGCACAGCCGTCCCATCCCGGTCAGCACATCCACTGACGACAGCGTGCTGCGGGAACGGCTGAATCTCGAAGCCTCGCAGTATGAGGGACCCGTGGGGATCGTCGGCGTGCTATCCGAGGTATCCCTGCTTGCCGGCATTCCCACGGTCTCCCTCTGGGCGGCGGTGCCGCATTACGTTGCGCAGGCTCCGTCACCCAAGGCGCAGCTGGCGCTCCTGCACCGCATCGAGGAGCTGCTCCAGGTTCCGCTGGACACGCACGAGCTGGCTGAGGAGGCCGAGGCGTGGGAGCGCGGCGTCAACGAGCTGGCCACCGAGGATCCCGAAATTGCCGCCTATGTGCGGCAGCTGGAGGAAGCGAAGGACACCGCCGACCTGCCCGAGGCCAGCGGCGAATCCATTGCGCGGGAGTTTGAGCGCTACCTGAAGCGGCGGGGCAAGGACAAGCCTTAGGGGTTCGTACACCGGGTGCTCCGCCGTTTCGACGGTTCCCTGCCGGCTAGACGTTGCGGAACGTCGAGTGGGCGGGGAACCGTCGAAACGGGCTTTAGAGTTCGACGCCGAGAAGAGCGTTGACGGCGTCGCGCACCAGGGCCTGGTCTGCTTCAGACGCGCTGTCCGTGTTGTTAACGCCACTACTGTTGACGGCGGCGTCTGCCCACTTGTCCACGGCGGCAAGGGCTGCGGGCGCGTCCAGGTCATCGGCCAGGGCGTCGCGCATCTGCCCGATCAGTCCCGTGGCGGTTCCGGCCGGCGCCGCTGCGAGTGCGGAGCGCCACCGTTCCAGGCGTGCCTTGGCCTCCTCGAAGCCTTCCGCCGTCCAGGACCAGTCGGACCGGTAGTGGTGCGCCAGGATGGCCAGGCGGATGGCCGCGGGTTCTTCACCCGCCGCGCGCAGCTTGGAGACCAGGACCAGGTTGCCCTTGGACTTGGACATCTTTTCGCCGTCCAGTCCCACCATGCCCGCGTGGGCGAAGTGCTCGGCGAGCGGGACACCGGAGAGCGAGTACGCGTGCCCGGCGCCCATCTCGTGGTGCGGGAAAACCAGGTCCGAGCCGCCACCCTGCACGGTGAAGGGCGCGGGCAGGTACTTCTGGGCGATGACGGTGCATTCAATGTGCCAGCCGGGCCGGCCCTCCCCCAGTTCACCGCCGGGCCAGCTGGGCTCGCCGTTGCGGGCCACGCGCCACAGCAGCGGGTCGAGGGCCTGGCGCTTGCCGGCCCTGCCGGGGTCGCCGCCCCGTTCGGCGAACAGTTCCAGCATTTCGGCTTCCGGCAGTCCCGAGACGGCTCCGAGGGTCCAGGCGTCCACTCCGACGGCGTGCTTGCCGGCTGCCTCGACGTCGTAGTAGACATCGCCGTCGGGCTCACCCGGGGTGCCGTTAACGCGGTAGGCCAGGCCCTGGCGCAGGAGCCGTTCAATCGCCGGGACGATCAGCGGCATGGCTTCGACGGCGCCCACGTAGTGATCGGGGGCGATGACGTTGAGGGCCTCCATGTCAGTGCGGAAAAGTTGGATTTGGCTCTCCGCCAGCTCGCGCCAGTCAACGCCGGTAGCGTTGGCACGTTCCAGCAGCGGGTCATCGACGTCGGTGACGTTCTGGACGTACGCAACCTGCTGGCCGCCGTCGCGCCACGCACGGTTCAGCAGGTCGAACGCTACGTAGCTGGCGGCGTGTCCCATATGGGTGGCGTCATACGGGGTGATCCCGCAGACATACATCGACTTTTCGCCATCGGCATTCAGGGTTACAGCGCGCTGCGCGGTTGTGTCGAACAGTCGGAGCGCGGGCATTTTCCCCGGCAGGACAGGCACGGGGCGGGAGATCCAGGACTTCACAGACCAAGCCTAGTGCTAGGCGCTGATGACATTGAAACCGAGCAGGAGGTACAGGGCCAGGCCAAGGAAGATGCGGTACCAGACAAACAGCCGGTAGCTGCGCGTTGAAATGAACTTCAGGAACCACCCGATGATGACGTAGCCGACGACGAAGGCGATCACAGTAGCCAGGGCCGTCTCCCCCAGCCCGAACGGGCCGCTCGCTCCGTCCTTGGCGACCACCTTGAACAGCTGGTAGAGGCCGCTGCCGAAGACCGCGGGGATGGCGAGGAGGAAGGAGTACCGGGCTGCCGCTTCACGGGTGTACCCCATAAGGAGTCCCGCGGTGATGGTGCCGCCGGAGCGGGAAACCCCGGGAATCAGGGCCATGGCCTGCGCGAAGCCATAGAGGATGCCGTGCTTGTAGGTGAGCCCGGAAAGGTCGCGGTCCTGCTTGCCGACGGCGTCGGCCACGGCCAGGATGAGGCCGAAGACGATGAGCATTGTGGCCACGATCCAGAGGCTGCGCAGGACGGATTCGATCTGGTCCTGGAACAGGAGACCCAGGACGATGATGGGCAGGCTGCCCAGGATCACCAGCCAGCCCATCCGGACGTCGGGGTCCTGGCGGGAGACCCGTCCGGACAGGGAGCCGAACCAGGCCTTCACGATCCGGACGATGTCCCGCCAGAAGTAGACGATCACGGCGGTCTCCGTGCCGAGCTGCGTGATGGCGGTGAACGCCGCGCCGGGGTCAGCCGCGTTTGGCAGGAAAGAGCCCACGATCCGGAGGTGGGCGCTCGATGAAATAGGTAGGAATTCGGTCAGTCCCTGCACAAGACCCAGCAGGGCCGCTTCAATCCAGTTCACGCTAAGACCCTACGTCATGATGCGGGTGGTTTCCCCGTAAGCTAACTGCTATGCAGCAGCGTTACATAGGCAACAGCGGGCTCCGCGCCTCATCCCTCTCCCTGGGCACAATGTCGTGGTCGCGTGAAACGGACGAACAGGATGCCTCGGAGCTGCTGCGCGCCTTCGTGGACGCCGGCGGAACCCTCGTGGACACCGCGGCCTCCTACGCCGACGGCCAGGCCGAAGCCATGCTCGGGTCGATGCTCGGGGACGTCGTCTCCCGCACGGAAGTGGTCATCTCCACCAAAGCCGGGGTTTCGCCGTCGGACGGGCGGCAGCGGGTGGACGCATCCCGCAACGCGATGCTGTCCGGTCTGGAAGCCAGCCTGGCGCGCCTTGGCACCGACTACGTCGACCTCTGGCTCGCACAGGCGTGGGACCCCAACGTCCCGCTCGAGGAGACGTTGTCCGCGCTTGACTTCGCCGTCCGCAGCGGACGGGCGCGCTATGCGGGAATCGCCAACTACAACGGCTGGCAGACCGCCAAGGCGGCAGCGGTCGCCGGGTTCCCGCTCGTCGCCAACCAGTCCGAGTATTCACTGCTGCGCCGCAAGCCCGAGGCGGAACTGGTTCCCGCCGTCGAGGATGCGGGCTTGGGACTCATGGCGTGGGCGCCGCTGGGCCGTGGCGTGCTCACGGGCAAGTATCGCGGGCATGTGCCTTCCGATTCCCGGGCAGCGGGTACACGGCTGGCCACGTATGTGGAGCCCTACCTTGAGCAGCCCGCGTCGCAGGTGGTTGAAGCTGTTGCCATGGCCGCCCGCGGCCTGGGGCGGTCATCCCTGGATGTTGCGCTGAGCTGGCTGCTGTCCCGGCACGGGGTGGCGACGGCCATCGTGGGCGCGCGAACGCCGGTCCAGCTCAAGGAAATTCTGGATGCCCAGCTCACGCCGCTGCCGGCGGAAATAGCACGTGCCCTGGAAGATGTCTCCAGCAGCCTGGCTTAGCCGGGCCCGGATCCCACCGGGCGGGTTACTTCGCGGCCCGCGTCACTCCTCGACGATTTCCAGATCCTCGTCGACTTCGCTGTCTTCCTCCTCGTCTTCCTCGTCATCGAACACCTGGAGCGGCGTAACTTCGTTGTAGGCCTCATAGAGGGCGTCCTCGTAGACTTCGAAGGCATCGGCAACTGCAAAGAACGCCGCCTCCACTGAAGGGTCACCATCCCCGCGGCGGGCTGAGGCGGCTGCAAGATGTTCTTCCAAGGCGGCAGTCAGGGACTGAAGCGCGACACGCGGATCGATGCTCATGCCTTCACGTTAGCGGGAAAAGGACGAAAATGGAGAGCAATGAAGGAACATTTTCTGACCAGCTCGGTCCTGCGGGAACGGGACTATGCCCGGCAATACGAGTACCTCGTATTGACCGTCGGTCCTGAGGATTCCCTGCCCGAAGCCCGGCGCCGGCTCGTGGAACACTCCGAATACGGCAAGTGGGAACTCGAGCGCAGCAGGCTCTACGTGGGCGGCGGCAGGCGCTTCTGGCTACGTCGCCGGGTCACCCAGGTGCAGCGCACCGTCTAGGCCGCCCCGGTCGGGAGGGCGCGCGCCTCGGATGGCGTGCGCCCACTTCCTGCCGCCTGCTCCAGTTGCCCGTGCGGGTGACCTCCGCAGTTACTCTTCGAGCGGGCCCAGCCAGGCGTTGGCAATGGTGTTGTGCGCCGACTCGTCGTCGGAGGGGTGGAACATGCCGGCCAGGACGTCACGGTAGAGGCGTTCCAGTTCCGAGCCCCTGAAGTAGCTGGATCCCCCGGAGACCCGGATGGCAAGGTCCACCACCGTCCGCGCCGTTTCCGTCGCCCGGATCTTGACGCCCACGAGCTTCGGAAACCATTGGCTGCCGTGATCCGCCAGGTGGTCCACATCGCCGGCCACCACCGAAAGCTGGGGGTACAGGGCATCCATGGCGAGGGCGGCCTCGGCCACCTTCCAGCGGATGTCAGGGTCCTGGGCCAGGCTCCGGCCTCCATTTTTGAATGATGTCCTGCGCTTGGCGGCTTCAACGGCCAGCACCAGGGCCCGCTCCCCGATGCCCGCGTAGACGCCGGCAAGCAGCGTTTCAAAGCACGCGAAGATTGCGAAAATCAGCGGATCCGCGTTGGGCCCCACCGGAAGCGTTCTGAAGATGCGGCCGGGCGGGACAACTGCGCCGTCCAGAATGGTGGTGTTGGACTGGCTGGCGCGCATGCCCAGCGTGTTCCAGTCCTCCATGATCCGGTAACCGGCGGTGTCCTGCCGGATGAAGCCGTGCACCAGTTCACCTTCACCGTCCCGTGCAGCCGGGTCCTTGCCGAAGATGCCCAGGCGCGTCCAGGCCGGCGAGAGGCTCGTGAAGATCTTGGTGCCCGTGAAAGAGTAGCTGCCGTCCGGCAGGGGCTTGGCCTCCGTCAGCGAATCGAAAAGAACGGAGTCGTTGCCGGGCTCGGAGTTGCCGAAGGCGAAGATCTCCCCCGCCGCCGCCTCCTGCAGCACGAAGTCCAGGGAAGAGTCGCCGCGTTCGGCCAGGACGCGCGCCACCCCTGTCCACACCAGGTGCATGTTGACGGCCAGCGCGGTGGCCGGGGCCGCCGTCGCCAGCCGGCGCTGGCAGCGGACCGCAGCCTCCAGACCAAGGCCGGCCCCGCCGTCGGCCTCCGGCACGAATAGCTTCAGGTAGCCGGCGGCTGCCAGTTCCTCGAGGTCCTCGGTGAAGAAGCTGTTCCGCTCGTCGTATCCCGCCGCTCTCCCCCGGATCCGTTCGAGCAGGTCGTCAGGCAGCAGCCGTTCGGGGTCCAGGGGTGTTTGGAGGTCCACTCGCGTCCTCAGTAGTTGGTGAGCAGCGTGTTCAGGACGCGTGCCCCGAACTTCAACGAATGGGCCGGGACGCGCTCGTCAACTCCGTGGAACATGCCGGTGAAGTCGAGGTCGTCCGGCAGCTGCAGCGGCGCGAAGCCATAGCCCGTGATGCCGAGCTTGCTGAGCGCCTTGTTGTCGGTGCCGCCGGACAGCGTGTAGGGCAGGACCTTCGCGCCGGGATCCTCGGAGTGCAGGGCGTCGATCATCGAGTCAACGAGGTTGCCGGAGAACGGCACTTCCAGGGAGACGTCCTGATGGACATAGCTGACGTCCACGCCGCTTCCCGCCAGCTCACGGACGATCTCCAGGACGTGCTCCTGCTGCCCCGGCAGGGTCCGGCAGTCCACCAGCGCTTCGGCCGATTCGGGAATGACGTTGTGCTTGTAGCCGCCCCTCAGGAGCGTCGGGTTGGAGGTGTTCTGCAGCGTGGCGCCCACGAAGCGTGCCACAGTGCCCAGTTCCTTCAGCAGCCTGTCGGGGTTGTCGGGATCAAACTCGACGCCGGTCAGTTCAGTTACGCCGTCGAGGAACTGGCGTGTGGTGGCCGTCAGCTCGATCGGCCACTCGTACTCGCCGATACGGGTCACGGCGGCGGCGAGCCGCGTAATGGCGTTGTCCGTGCTGATCTGGGACCCGTGGCCGGCGCGGCCATGAGCCACGAGGCGCAGCCACGAGATGCCCTTCTCCGCCGTCTGGAGGAGGTATGTGCGCTGGCCCCCGATGGTGGCGGAGAATCCGCCCACCTCCGAGATCGCCTCGGTGGCACCCTCGAACAGCTCAGGCCGATGCTTCACCGCGAACTGGGAACCGTGCACGCCGCCGGCTTCCTCGTCGGCGAAGAACGCGAAGATGATGTCCCGCTTCGGCTTGCGGCCGGTGCGGGCAAAGTCCCTCAGGACGGACAGGATCATGGCGTCCATGTCCTTCATGTCCACCGCGCCGCGGCCCCAGATCAGCCCGTCCTTGAGTTCGGCGCCAAAGGGGTCCACAGACCACTGCTCACGTAGGGCGGGCACCACGTCCAGGTGGCCGTGGACCACGAGGGCGCCTGCAGCGGGGTCCTCCCCCGCCATGCGGGTGATCACGCTGGCCCGGCCCGGCTCCGACTCGAAGATTTCCGCGTCCAGCCCCACCTCGCTGATCAGGCCGGCGGTGTATTCGGCCGCGGCACGTTCGCCGGGACCTGAGCCGTCCCCGTAGTTGGATGAATCGATGCGGATGAGCTCCTGGCAGATGCTGACGACTTCATCCTCTGGCCGGATCTGTGTCATTGATCACTCCTATATGCGGGAAAAACGCGGATTCATGCGGGTTGTGGCGGATTTTGGCCACCGGAACACCCAGGTTCAGCCTACCCAGTCGGCTCGATTCCATCTTTCCGGAAAGTTCGTGTTAGAGTTTTTCTCGCTGCTTCGGAGAGATGCGAACCGCTGAAAGGCGGAGATAGTCCTTCGAAATACCACCTGCGCGGGTGGCGGAATGGCAGACGCGCTAGCTTGAGGTGCTAGTCCTCGAAAGGGGGTGGGGGTTCAAGTCCCCCTCCGCGCACAAAGGGAAACCCCGGGAATCTATTGGATTCCCGGGGTTTTTTCGTTTCTCCAGAACTACGGGATGCATTTCCAACTTCACCGCGCTGACACTTTTCTGTACTCGCGACCTCACCCTCCTGCCGGTCCAGCCCACGCGCCGAAAGTGCCGGTTCCGCCGCCGCCGCTGTGGTCATCCTTGCCGCACCTCAAACAGCGCTTATACAGACTTCCGTCTTCGGTATGTTCGACGTGCCATTCGTTTGCGAATGTAAGCGCCGGCTGCACCTCTCCGTAATTGTCATGCTGCCCCGAAACGCTGAACGTCCCGGCCGCATAAGCGGCGGGACGTTCAGCCTTCACGGGAAAAGTCCGGGGACGGACCGAAGGCCGCGTCAGCAGGCCGGAACCCCCGAATCCACAGGCCCGTCGGTCGGACGGATCCAGAGGTTGTTGATCACCTTGTACCAAACGTTGCTGGTGGACCCGGTGGGGCGGCCCGTGGCGCCGTCGTAGATGGTGTACGCGGCCCCGGTGGTCACGCACTGGACCTGCACCCGCGTGCCCTCCGCCACGAAGGTTCCGCCACCGGCGGCACAATTGGCCGCGGTGTCCGGAGAAGAAGTGCCGTTGGTGGGCCATTCGCAGGTGCCGGGACTCGCCGTACCGTTGTCCACCACGAGGTACTTTGCCGGGGCTGTCCTTCCGGTCGCCGAGACGGCTGTGCGCTGGCCGAGGTCATCCACGACTGTCACGGTGATGGAGATGGATTGGTCGTACCCGTTGCCGGTGGTGACGGATCCTCCCCCGGCACTCAGCGTGCCTGACTTCCCGTCCGTTGACTGGTACTCCAGTGCCACGACCCGGCGTCCGTTGTTGACCACGGCACCGACGTCGAACCTCACCGTCGTGGTCACGGTAACGGGGTTGATGCTCGCCGCATGCGGTTTGCCGTACGGCGCCACCGGGTTGGAGTTGGTGACCGGCCCTTCGTAGGTGGCACCGTCCGCGCTGTTCACGGCGCGCACCCCGATGGTGTAGTTGCCGTTGTTGGGGACACCGGACCGGATGACCCTGTCAGACGGCACTGCCATGAAGCTGCTTCCGTTGACCTGGTACTGGTAGCCCGGTGTCGCACCGTTGCCGGCGGCCGCACCAAAGGAAAGCTGCACCGCGTTGTCCAGTGGTTCGGCCCGGACGCCTGGAACGGCACCAGGCGCGCCGAAAGCGCGGCGGGGGTCCGACGGCGCACTGGCGGCTGACGTACCTGCCTTATTTTTGGCCACAACCGTGAAGGTGTAATCGGTGGCGGAGTTGCCGACGGTCACAGGCACGCTCAGCTGACTGCCGGACACGGTGCTGCTCGCCACCGTGGACCCACCCTGCATTGCATTGACGGTGTAGGTGTCGATGGAGGCGCCGTTGTCCGCCGCGGGCGTCCACGACACCACCATGATCGATTCCGTCCCGCCGGAGGTGGTCCGGGTAGTGCTGGGCTTGCCGGGGGCACCCGGTGCGCCGGCCGGGATGGCGCTGGCTGAATAGGCGCTCCACTCCGACGGCTCCGGCGCCTTGTTGGAAGCCTGGATCCTGACCTGGTACGGCGTCCCGTTCTGGAGGCCCGTCCACCGGTAGGACGTTCCCGTGACCTTGCTTGCCCTGATGTTTCCTGCCGGAGGTGCCGGTGAGATCTCCAGGTTGTAGCTCTCCACCGGTGAGCCGTTGCTCTTTGGAGGTACCCAGTTCACGGTGAGGGATCTGTCGCCAAAAACCAGCCCAGGCGCTGCCGGGGTATCCGGCTTCGCGTCGGGACGGGCAGGTGCGGAAGCGGGAGACGGTGCCGAGTCCCCCAGCTCGTTCGTGGCTACCACAGTGAAGGTGTACTCCACGTTGTTGGTCAGGCCCGTGAGCGCGCACGTGGTGGCAGGACACTGCTGCGAGAACCCTCCGCTGCCGCTGACCTTGTAACCGGTGATCGCTGCTCCGTTGTTGGCCGGAGGCGACCAGTTCAGGACGACGGTACGGTCACGCACCTCCCCGACAGTCGGCGTCGACGGAGCATCCGGCTTGTCCTTGACGGTGAGCCGGACACGGCCGTCAACTTCGCGTTCCGCGTCCCGCGTTTTGTCCTGGACCCGGTAGCGGACCACCATTGTGCCCACGAACTCCTCGGCGGGCGTCACGACGACGACGCCGCCCTCCACCGCGGCCGTGCCCCTTCCGGTTTCGACGGCGGCGCTGAGGATTTTCAGCGGTGATTCCGGGAACGGGTTGATGTCGTTGTCCAGCACCGGTACCGGCTGTGATTGCCCGGCCCGGGCGCTGGCGATGACGTCGTCATTCGCTGCGGCAAGCGGACGCTTCGACGCGACCACACGGACGTCCACGGCACCTGCAACCGGCGCGCTGCGGCCGTCCGAGACGGTGACGCGCACGGTCAGCGTGCTCCCCTTGGCTGCGCTGCCCACGGTGGCTTTAAAGAGGCTGCCGTCCAGGGAGGCCTTGAGCCCGGCGGGCGGTGTCCCTTGCAGCGCAAAGGTGAGCTTGTCCTTGTCTGCCTTGTCGACGTCGGTGGCCACCTGGCGCAGGTCCAGGGTGGATTCCTCGCCTACCGCAGCGTCCACGGTGCTGGAGGGGAAAGTCGGAGGATGGTTGCGCCCCGGGTCGGGCAGGACCCTGATGCCAATGGTCAGGACCGCCGTCCGCCCATCAGGGTCATCAACGCTCACGCCGTCGGTGACCTCGAGGGAAACTGCTGCCGGGCCTGTGTAGTCGTCGGCGGAAGTGAACACGATGGTGGTCGCGTCCTTCACCAGCGGCGCTCCATTGGAGGCGACCGCCTGGACCTTGGTGTCCTGGGTGATCCGGGGGCTCTTGCCGTCACGGACCACCACCAGGTCCCGCAGGTTCATGGTCAGCTGCTGTCCGCTGACCACTTCCAGCGGTGCGGAGCTGCGCAGGGCGGGAGCCTGCCCCTGCAGGCCAGGTACCACGATGAACGCCGTCGAGCTGAGCTTGTCCACGTCGGTGATGGTGTACGCGATGATCTGCGGCTGGCTCTCCAGCCGCACCGAAACCTTGCCGGGCGCCGGGATGCTGGCAGTGGGTGCCGCCTCGGGGAAGGTTATCTTCAGTTCCGCGGCCACACCGTCCGGGTCTTCGTCGTTCTTCAGGACGGGGACTTCGACGACGGCCTTGCCCAGGGTCTCTGCGAACGCCACCCGGTCATCCCGGGCGACGGGCGCCAACGTGGCAGCGTCCTTGCGCACCTGGATCTTGAGGGTACCGACGGCGGTGCCGCCGCGGCCATCGCTGATCTCGTACCGGACGATCGCTGTGGCGGAGGCTTCGGAAGGCGATGGGGCGGTGAGCTGCACCCGTCCGTCGATGACCTCGGCCTTCAGTTCCGGGGCAGCTTCCAGCCGGTTGGCTGCAAGGGTGACATTGTCGCCGTCGGGGTCGGAATCATTGGCCAGCACGTCCACTGCCACGTGCCGCCCCGGGAGAACGGTGATGCTGTCCTCAACGGCCCTCGGACGCTGGTTTGATCCAGGCGCGGGTGCGATGCCTACGGCCACGCGGGCTGTGGAACGTGCCCCGAACCGGTCCTCCACCACGTAGGTGAAGGTGTCCTGTCCGGCGGCGTGCGCTGGCGCCGTGTATTCGACATAGTGGGCACCCACCACCACTGTTCCCTTGCGCGGGGCCTGCTCCAGCCCCACCAAGGTGACAGAGTCGCCGTCGGGATCAATGCCGTCCAGGGGAATGGCGATCCTGGTCGTGTTGCCTGCGACGACCCGGCCGGTGACATTGTGGGGAAGCGGCCTGGAGTTCGTGCCCTCGCCGCGAATGTGAATGGTCACCTGCGCCGAGTCTTCCTGCCCGTCCGGGCCGGCAACGGCGTAGATCGCGTGCACCGTTCCTCCCGCCCTGCCTGGCTTGAAGCGAAGCACGTCCCCCGACACGGCGAGGAGGCCTTGGGCGGGACCGATTCCCTGAACGAGCACCGGCTTGAGCTTCAGCTTGGCGCCATTGGGGTGGGCGTCATTGGCCAGCACGGCGATGGTGGCGACGTCGTTGGCCCGCACTGTGATTTCATCCGGGGCCGCGACGGGCGGCAGCAGTTTGGCGGGCGCCGGAATGGGCAGGATGGTTACCTGCCCGGATGCGCTGGCCACGCCATTGGACACTGTGTACGTCAGGCTGGTGGGCGCAGTCAGGCCACGGACGTCGGTAATGCGCAGGATCTGGTGATTGACGACGGCGACGGCCACTGCCGTATTCCGGGGAAGCCCGACGGACTGGATGACAAGAACGCCCCCGGCCGGGTCAGAGTCGTTGGCGAGCGCGTCCAGCAGCACTTCTCCGCCCACCGGCAGCAGCGCTGTATCAGCGACGGCCACCGGTTCACCCCGCCCGGCCCCGGCTGCACTGACATCGATCCGCACAAGTCCCTCAGAGCTGTCCGGTCCATTGGTGACCAGATACGTCACGTAATACGTTCCGGCGTTGGGTGCACGGAAGGTGAAGGTTCCCGCCTGGTAGTCGGGGGTGATCGCCTGATCCTTTGCGCCTGCCACACGTGTCAGCCGCAGTCCTTCGCCGGTGGGGTCGCTGTCATTCTTCAGCGGAGAAACCAGAATGTCCTGCCCGGCGGTACCCGAAACGTGGTCCGCGTTGGCCTTCGGCGGAAGGTCGCCTTTGGCGCGGACATCCACCACCACCGTGCCCTCGACCTGGTCCCGGCCGTCGGAGACAGTGATCACGACGTCCTTCTTGCCCAGGGTTGATCCCACGTCCTTGAAGGTCAAAAGACCGTCCGCCCGGGTACGCACCTGGTCGCCGTCACTGGAAGTGCGTGCTCCCAGAAGCAGCAGGTCGTCGCCGTCGGGATCGGTCCAGTCGCTGAGGATGTTCTGGGAGATGCTTTTGCCCTGCTCCAGGATGATCGTGGGGACACGTTTCTGTGTCGGCGCCCCGTTGCTGGCGGGGTCCCTTACGGTCAAGGTGACCGTGGCTCCGGCGGTGCCGCCACGGCCGTCACTGGCCAGGTACCGGAACTGTGACGTTCCGGTCGCACTGGCCGGCACCTTCACTTGCAGGCCGGTTCCGTTGTAGACGGCCTGCACGCTGCCGGCGTCGGGGTTGTCGCCCTGAAGCTGGACGGTGAGGACGTCTCCGTCGGGGTCCGAGTCGTTGTCCAGCACTGGCAGGAGCGTTGTCCGGCCGGGCCGCACTCCGAACTGGTCATCAGCGGCGGAGGGCGGCCGGTTCTCTTTGGTGCGGTCCGGGAGAGTGTCCACCAGGTTGTCTTCCGCGGCGGGGTCGTCCTGGTCCTCGGTCTTGTTCGGAGGCGGAATGATCTCGTCCCAGTTGGCTACGAGCCTCATGTTCTCGGTGACCAGCCAGACGTTTCCGGACGTGACGTCGTTAAGGACAACGATGTCCCGGTTGACTCGAAAGACCAGGTTGGAGCGGGCGCCTGCACCGGGAATGTCAGCCCTCCGGCTATCAGAGGCGTTGGCGCAATCCCGCAGATATTTGCCTGCCCCGGACCAGGCTGCGTAGACGCAGCCGTTGACATGGACCGGAGTGGCAGGTGTTCCCGATGTTCCGAGCTCCACGACCGTCGCCGCCGAACCGTCCAGGGGTTGCTTGATGAGGCCCTTCTTTGTGGAGACGGCGACAAAGTCCGAGGCGGGACCGCTTTGCTGCAGTTTGGCGTCCGCCGCGTCCGGCAACTGCGCCAGCCGGCCGGAAGGAAGGTGAAGGGTCCCGGCGTCGGCGTCGAATATAACGGGCCGATCCCCGACGGCGGCGACCTGGACGTTTTCCTTATTGCGGATCGACTGGTATTGAACGGTGTTGCGGGAATCCACTCCGCCGGTCGCATTCACACGAAGGGAAGTCACCTCCCCGCGCGCAGGGTCCGCGGCGTAAACGACGTCGTCGGCTCCTACCGTCGCGACGATGCCTTTGGCATCGCTCAGGACGGGCTCCTGTGAATCGAAGTCGACAGAGCCGAGCATGCTGCTCTGCGTCACCCAGAGACGGCCGGAGTTCGGATCAGCCAGCGCCACCGCTTTTTCCCCGAAAGCCGGGACCGCCGATCCCGGAAGCTGCTGCGGCGGTTCAAGGGTGACCTCTGAGACCTTGACCCTGCCCAGGGAGGCGTTGCCGCGGTCGGACATGAGCACACTGCTGCCGTGTTGGAGGACGTCGAAGTCGGCGCTGGCTGCCGTGAGGCCGCCGTCCAAGGTTTTCGACTGGAAGTTCAGGTGCCCCACGAGGTTCATGTCGGAATTGGTTACCCAGACGCCGCCGTCATTCAGGTCGATCTGCGTGGTCCGGAATCCCGGATGGATGACAGCCACCGCCACAAGCAGTCCAATTGCGGAAAACGTCGTTGCCGACGCCAGTGCGCGTTGTTTTGCACGCGTCAATAAACGAAGCGGCATCCGTCCCCCAGTCTCGTGATAAGCCCCAAGCTAATATACGCGGACATGCCGGCGGTTCCCGAGCCAACGCCGGCGTCGGGAGCACTAACGGCGCCGGTCCCTGCCCCGCCTGCCTCAGCAGGAACCACTCTCTTCCCGAGGGGGCCGGACGGGCGTACAAAGGAACTGGAGGGCAACGTTTGTAACCTCCGCCTCACCGCCCTCCGGGGACCCGGAGTCCGGGAGACGGGCTGACAAGGAGGTCGTGGGGTGTCCCATCAAGATGGTCCTGGCCCGAGGCAGCGCCCCATCCCAGGGGTTCCCCCGGGGAGTGGACAGCCGACCCGCAGCACTGCAACCCGCGGCCCGGCGCGGCGGGGGCGGTATGTCATCGCTGGCGTACTGCTTTCCGCTGCGATCCTGCTCCCGCTCATGCCGCAGACTTATTCCTTTAACGCGCCGACCTTGGGCGGCATGCCGTTCTTCTACTGGTACCAGCTGCTATGGGTTCCCATTTCCGCTGCCTTGAGCGGCGTGGCGTACTGGCTCGTGAACACGGAGGACCGACGACGGCGGGCAGCGGCCCGAGCGGGCACTACCGGGCTCGACGGTGAAGCAGCGGTCGGAGATGAACGGCCATGAACGGGCGCGAAATTAACTGGGTCGCCCTCATGATCGTGGTGCTGCTCTTCGTCGTCGTTGCCGTCATGGGCTTCCTGGCCGCCCGGTGGCGCAGGTCGGCGGAGACCGAGGGCCTGCACAGCCTCGACGAGTGGGGGCTGGGCGGACGAGGCTTCGGGACATGGATCACGTGGTTCCTGCTGGGCGGTGACCTCTACACCGCCTACACGTTCGTTGCCGTTCCCGCCGCGATGTGGGCCACGGGGGCCGTCAGCGGCTTCTTCGCGGTGCCGTACACGATCGTCCTCTACCCGATCATCTTCATCATCATGAGCCGGCTCTGGTCCGTGTCCCACCGGCACGGCTACGTCACCTCGGCGGACTTCGTGGGCGGCCGCTACGGGAGCCGCTGGCTGTCCCTTGCCGTCGCCGTCACCGGCATTGTGGCAACCATGCCGTACATCGCCCTCCAGCTCGTGGGCATCAAGGCTGTCCTCACCGTCCTCGGCCTGGGCAGCGCTGAAAATGTGCTGCTGACGGACCTGCCGCTGATTCTGGCGTTCGTCGTGCTGGCCGCGTACACCTACACCTCGGGGCTGCGGGCACCGGCGATGATCGCCGTTGTCAAGGACCTGCTCATCTATCTCGCAGTGATCGTCGCGGTTATCTACCTGCCGATCAAGTTCGGCGGGTGGGACGCGATCTTCGGGGCGGCGAAAACGAAGCTGGACACCGTTAACGAAGCGACCGGGAAGCCCTCTGGGGTGTTCATCCCGTCGGGCGCCAATTACTCGGCCTACTGGACGCTGGCGCTCGGATCGGCCATGGCACTGTTCATGTACCCGCACTCCATCACCGGCGTGCTCGCGTCCAAGGCACGCAACACCATCCGGCGCAACGCCGCGATTCTGCCGCTCTACTCCCTCATGCTCGGATTCCTCGCGCTGCTGGGCTTCGTGGCCATCAAGGCCGGCACCAAGCCGATCGACCTGAACGGGGCGGTCAACCCCCAGCTCGTGGTGCCGCAGCTGTTCCTGGACCACTTCCCTGCCTGGTTTGCGGGGGTGGCCCTGGCCGCCATCGCCATCGGGGCGCTGGTACCGGCAGCCATCATGTCCATTGCGGCGGCCAACATGTTTACGCGCAATATCTACCGGGACTTCCTCCGGCCCGACGTGGATCCAAAGACCGAGGCGAAGGTGTCCAAGATTGTCTCGCTCGTGGTGAAGGTCGGTGCGCTGATTTTCGTCATCGCCATGGACCAGTCCGCGGCCATCAACATGCAGCTGCTGGGCGGCATCTGGATTCTGCAGACGTTCCCCGCTGTCGTCGCAGGCCTCTATACGCGGTGGTTCGACCGCTGGGCACTGCTGGTTGGATGGGCGGTGGGAATCGCCTTTGGCACCGCCTCGGCTTACAACGTCATCAATCCCGTCACGCACGCACACTTTGGTGGCTCCATTGCTCCCCTCCCGGGGACCGACTTCACCGTGTATATCGCCGTGTCGGCCTTCGTGCTCAACCTGCTTGTCGCCGTCGTGCTGACCCTGGTGCTGAGGGCACTGAAGGTGCCCCGGGGAGAAGACAAGACACGCCCGTCTGACTATGGCGCTGATGAAACGGACCCGAAGGTTGCCGAGATCGAACGGACCCAGCGTTTCGTGGAACCGGGAGGACCGTCACCCGTGGCTTAGATGAAGGACGGCCCATGCCATGAACGTCAGCGACATCCGAGGGCTTTTCCCCGGGCTCGAAGACACCATCTACCTGAACACCGCCACCATGTGCGTCGGCTGCGCACCTGCCAGGGAAGCATACGAACTGGCTGCCGGGCGCTGGTCCGCCGGGCGGTTCGACTGGATGGAGGCCGAGCAGGCCGGTGAGCATGCCCGCGGCATGTTCGCGGAGATCATTGGAGCCACGGCGGCAGACATCGCCATCGTCCCGGCCGTCAGCACTGCGGCGGGGATTGTGGCCGCCAATTTTCCACCCGCCAGGCGCGGCGAGAACATCGTGGTGGCTGAGAACGAATTCGCCTCGAACTACTACCCGTGGCTCTTGCTGAGGGAGCGTGGCTACGACGTGCGGGCCGTCGCTGCAGACGGGGATGTGGTGTCGGCCGAAGCCCTCGGCCGGGTGGCCGACGGCGGAACCCGCCTGATCGCTGTCAGCGCCGTTCATCCCGTCACCGGATTCCGGGCAAATCTGGGGGCGATCAGCCGCATCGCGGCCGGCTCAGGAGCCTGGTTTTTCGTTGACGCCTGCCAGGCGGCCGGTGCCGTTCCCCTTGACGTGGCGCGCGACGGCGTGGATTTCCTGGCCACAGCCAGTCACAAATTCCTTCTCGGGTCGCGGGGCATGGGTTATCTCTACGTCCGCCCCGGGCTGCTCGACCGCCTTCAACCCATCGTGCCGGGCTGGAAGGCCGCCCGCCTGCCGTTCGAAAGCTTCCTTGGCCCGGACATGGACCTGTCGCCGACGGCGTCGAAGCTGGACGCTTCATTGGCGTGGTTTCCGGCGATGGCCGACGAAGCGGGGCTCGCTGTCCTTCGCCGGTTCGGTATGGGCGCGGTCCTGGAGCGGAACGCACGGCTGGCGCTCCGCCTGCAGAACGCGCTGCAAGCGGCAGGCGTCAGCTTCCGGTCCTTCCCCGCAGAACACCGCTCCACCATCATTTCCGTTCCGGTGAGCGCCCCGGACGAGGTCATGTCCCGGCTGCGCGGTGCGAACGCGGTTGTGTCCCTCCGCGCCGGCAGGATCCGGCTGGCGACCCATTTCTATAATCTCGAGGAAGAGCTGGTTCGGGTCGCAGAGCTCATTGCGGGCCGTTGAGCGAGCCAATGCGTCCGTATGTCGGCGGACTGTGGGCGCATAAGCTTGACCTGCCGAAAATAGGTTGCCTGAAGCATTGACTTGGCCACCCGCGAGGGTCAGCATACTGCTAGACGTTTGGGGGGCGCGAAGGCAGTAGCAATGGAGCCGCGCCGTGAACATCTGTTTGGCAGTTGAGACTTTCTTCCCCGGTCACCTCAGAGAAGATCTGGCCGTGAATCCGCACGCCAGGCCCACCGAAGCGCAAACAATTGCTGAACGCCCCGGTGAACACCGACATCGCCGGCGGCCCGGCCGCACCCGCCAATTTGCGTTGCCCGTGAAGTCAGCGGGGACGACGTTGGCGGTGAACAGGCCATGATGGGCGCCATTCTCGGCTGGGTTCTGCAGTTCCGGATCCTTGTCCTGGTTGTGGCGGCTGGCGTCCTCGGGTATGGCTTCACCGCTCTGCCCTCCATGCCGGTGGACGCCTTCCCCGAGTTCGCACCGCCGCAGGTCGAAATACAGACCGAGGCCCTGGGGCTCTCTGCCGCTGAAGTCGAACAGCTCATCACCTCACCCATGGAGGCCGACCTGCTTAATGGTGTGGCATGGGTGGAGGCGATCCGTTCCAAGTCGCTTCCCGGCCTGTCATCGGTCCAGCTGGTCTTCCAGCCGGGTACGGACATGTTCCGGGCACGCCAGCTCGTCGCTGAGCGCCTGACCCAGGCCAGGGCGCTGCCCAACGTGTCGGCAGCACCCGTGCTCATGCAACCACTGTCCTCCACGAGCCGGGTGATGATGGTCAGGCTCACATCCAAGGACATGTCCCCCATCGACATGTCCGTGCTGGCGCGGTGGACCATGAAGCCCGCGCTCCTGGCCGTTCCCGGTGTGGCGAATATCTCCATCTGGGGCCAGCGTGACCAGCAGCTGCAGGTGCTTGTGGACCCCAGGCAGCTGCAAGCCAAGGGCGTGACACTGGACCAGGTCATCAGGACCACCGGCAACTCTGTGTGGGTGTCCCCGTTGAGCTACCTTGAGGCCTCAACGCCGGGCACGGGCGGGTTCCTGGAGACGGGACATCAGCGGCTGGGCGTCCAGCACGTCCTTCCCATCACCACGCCCGAGGACCTCGGAAAAGTCAGCGTCCAGGGCAGCACCGACAAATTGCTCCTGGGGGACATCGCACAGGTCCAGACTGATCATCAGCCGTTGATCGGTGATGCGCAGCCTGGCCAGGACGCTGAGCTGTTGCTGGTGATTGAAAAATTCCCCGAGACAAACACCGCGGACGTCACCAAGGGGCTCGACGAGACCATGCGCGAGCTCCAGGCCGGGCTACCCGGCGTGGCGGTCGACACCACCGTGTACCGGCAGGAGTCGTTCGTAGAGCAGGAAATGGGCACCCTTGGTGTCGCGCTGCTTGTCACGCTGCTGCTGGTGGCGGCGGCGTTCGGAGTGGTCTTCCGGTCCTGGCGCAGTGCACTGATCACCCTGATCACCTTACCGCTCTCCCTCATGGCTGCGGCCCTGCTGCTCACCCTGCGCGGGGCCGGGCTGAACACTATGGTCTTCGCAGGCATGATCCTCGCCCTGAGCGTCATCATCGGGGATGTTGCGGAAGACCTGAACTGCGCCGCCAGGGCCTACCGGACATCCAAGGCAACCGACGTCGGAGATTCGAGGATCGCCCTGCTGGCGGCTGCGTTACGGCCTGTCCGCACTTCCCTGTTCTACGCGCTGCTGATCATGGCGCTGAGCGTGCTCCCCATGCTCTTTGTCCCTGGCGAAAACGGCGCCATGTTCGGGCCTCTGGTAATTGCATATCTGCTCGCCCTGGCGGTTGCCATGGTCGTGGCGCTCACAGTGACAGCGGCCCTGGTGTTCTTGCTGCCGCCGGCATCAGCGGCCCCGGGCCGCGAGCGCCAGGCCATGCAGCGCCTCCGTATCCGGTATGGGCGGACGCTGTCCCGCCGGCCCGGCAGGCCCGCGTTGGTCTTTGCCGCCGCGGCGGTCATGGCGCTCGCCGCCCTGGCGCTGGCGCCGCAGCTGGTCCCCAACCACCCTGTGGTGCCGGTGCTGGCAGACAACACGCTGGTGGTCCAGTGGAGTGCCGCGCCTGGCACCTCGGACCAGGAAATGGTCCGGATCACGGATACTGCGGCCCGCGAACTGCGGGCGGTGCAGGGCGTCTCCAATGTGGCCGCCGAGGTCGGGCGCGCCATTACGTCCGACCATGTGGGAGACATCAGTTCCGGGGAGCTGTGGGTGGGCGTGGCAAAGGATGCCTCGTACGCCAGCACCCTTGAGGACGTACAAAGGGTCGTGGCCGGGTATCCGGGGCTGAGCGCAACGGTCTCCACGTACCCGCAGCAGAAAATCGACCAGATCCGGGAAGCTGCCGATTCCGGATTCGGCGTCCGGGTCTACGGCGTGGACATGGCCATCCTCCGGGCAAAGGCGGAGGAAGTGCGGCAGGTTCTCGCGCACACGGCCGGTGTGGTGAATCCCCGCGTCGATGCCCCCGTCGAACAGCCGACCGTCCAGGTCAAGGTGGACCTGGCGAAGGCACAGAAGGCGGGCGTCATACCCGGCGATGTCCGGCGTGCGGCCGCTGCGCTGCTGCAGGGCATCGAAGTGGGTAACGTCTACGAGCAGCAGAAGGTCTTCTCAGTGGTGGTCAAGGGAACTCCCGCCACCCGGAACAGCCTCACCAGCGTCCGTGAGCTGCTGATCGACACCCCTAAAGGCGGGCATGTGCGTCTTGGCGACGTCGCCGAGGTCAGTATCGTTCCAAACGATGCTGTCATTGTTCATGACGACACGTCGCGGCGCGTCGATGTAAAGGCGGATATCCAGGGCCGCGGGCTGACAGATGTGCAGCAGGACATCGAAAGGGGTCTGCAGCAGATCCAGTTCCCGGTGGCCTACCACGCGGAGATCCTCACACAGTTTGGCCAGCTGCAGTCCGCCTTCCAGTGGCTGTGGCTGCTGGCAGCCGTAGCTGCTTTCGGCATTCTGGTGCTGCTGCAGACGGCGCTGGGCGGCTGGCGGCTTGCAGCTGCCGTTTTCGTTGGCCTGATCGCTTGCCTGTCGGGTGGAGTCTTTGCCGCCCTGGCCGACGGCGGGGCGAACTACCTGACGGCGTTTGTCGCGTTCTCGGCCGTCCTGGGCATCGCTGTCCGCAGCTGTCTGCTGCTCGCCGGCGAGGTCAGGAACCTCCGCACCAGGCAAAGCGAAGCCACGGGACCCGCCCTGGTTATCCGCGCCGCACGAGACAGGCTCAAGCCAACCCTCGCCTCCGTGGTGACTACCGCCGTCGCCCTGATTCCGCTCGTGCTTCTGGGCGGTATCACAGGCACCGAGGTCCTCCAGCCGATCGCCATTATCATCTGGGGCGGCCTGCTGACGACCACCCTTTTCGTGCTGTTCGTGCTTCCCGCAATCCTGCTCCGCTTCGAAGGCAGCCAGGCAGGGACACGAACAGCAACGACACATGCCGAAGTCACCGAAGCCCGGACGGGCGCCTGAAAGCCGGGATGCATCATGACAACGACCTCGCCGCGGATGCGCGGCCTGATGGTTCTTATCGTCCTGGGTCTCCTCACACCCGCATTGCCGGCCTGCAGCCAGCACTCGACGGAGACTGCGTCCGCCGGCGACGCTGCGGCGAGCCTTGAAGAGGTGCCCGGGACCGACCTGAAGCGCATCACACTGAACGAACACGCCGCCAGGAACATCGGCCTTGAGACGTCGACGACCAAACTGGATGCCAAGAGCGGGAAACTCACCGTGCCCTACCTGGCGGTCCTCTACGACAGCGAAGGAAAAACCTGGGTCTATACGATTGCTGGCCCGCAGGTCTACGTCCGCCGGTCCATCACGGTGGAGCGGATCGACGGCGAACAGGCCACGTTGAGCGACGGTCCGGCCCCGGGCACGACTGTGGTGACCCTGGGGGCCGAGGAGCTATTCGGCGCTGAGCTGGATGTGGCGAGCTGACATGCGGTGGATAGTAGGAGTCAGCCTCAGGTTCAGGACGATAGTTGTCGCCCTCGCCTGCGTGGTGATGCTGCTGGGATCCGTCCAGCTCAGTAGGGCATCCTTGGATGTTTTTCCGGAGTTCGCGCCCCCGCAGGTCGAGATCCAGACTGCGTGCCTGGGGCTAACGGCCCAGGAAGTGGAGGAACTCGTTTCCGTGCCGATCGAGGCGTCCATTTCCGGAATGCCGGGCCTGGATGAGCTGAGGTCAAAATCAGTTCCCCAGCTGTCCTCGATCATCCTGATCTTCAAACAGGGCACTGACCTGCTCAACGCGCGGCAGCAGGTATCCGAACGGATGGCCGCCGTGACGGCGGCCCTGCCCACGTGGGCCGCTCCCCCGGTGATGCTGCAACCGCTGTCCTCGACCAGCCGCGTCATGAAAATCGGCATGACGTCGTCCAGCCGGTCCATGATCGAGATGTCCATGCTTTCGTACTGGACCATCCGGGCCCGCCTGTTGCGGGTCCCCGGCGTGGCCAACGTGGCCATCTGGGGCGAGAGGCTCCAGATGCTGCAGGTCCAGGTTCAGCCGGAGCAGCTCAAAGCCAAGAATGTCTCGCTCAACCAGGTCATGGAAGTAACGGCCGGGGCTGTGGACGCAGGCCTGCTCCAGTACTCACCCGGAAAATTCATCGGTACCGGCGGCTTCGTCGGCAGCCCGAACCAGCAGATGAGCATCCGCCACGTCCAGCCCATCACCAGCCCTGCGGACCTGGCCCGTGTCACCATCCGCGAAGACCACGGCACCGCACTGCACCTGGGCGACGTTGCGCGGGTGGTCGAGGACCATCAGCCGCTGATTGGTGATGCCGTCATCAACAACGGCCATGGGCTGATGCTTATTGTCGAGAAGCTCCCCTGGGGCAACACGCTCGAGGTGACGAAGGGCGTTGAGGAAGCCCTTCACCAACTGCAGCCGGGCATGAGCGGCATCACCTTCGACACCACCATCTTCCGTCCGGCGAGCTTCATCGAGGAGGCCATTTCCAACCTGAGCCTTGCCCTCCTCCTGGGCTGCCTGCTGGTGGTCATGATCCTCAGCGCGTTCCTGTTCCAGTGGCGGACAGCACTCATCAGCCTGATCGCCATTCCGCTCTCCCTCCTCACCGCCATCATGGTGCTGTACTTAACCGGTGGATCGGTCAACACCATGATCCTGGCCGGGCTGGTCATTGCGGTGGGGGTCGTCGTCGACGACGCAATCATCGACGTCGAAAACATCATGCGCCGCTTGCGCCAGCACCGCAGCCGCGGCGGCGGCGAATCGACGGCCTCTGTGGTGCTTAAGGCCTCCCTGGAAATGCGGAGCCCCATCGTTTATGCCACCTTGATCATCGTGGTGGCTGCCCTTCCCATCTTCTTCCTGGACGGGCTGACGGGAGTGTTCTTCAGGCCGCTCGCCGTGTCCTACACACTGGCCGTCCTGGCATCAATGCTCGTGGCCCTGACGGTAACGCCGGCACTTGCCCTGATCCTGCTGGCCAGGGCAAAGCTGGAGCAACGCGATCCACCGCTGGTCCGGGTGCTCAAGCGCGGGTACCACGCGGTCCTGTCCCGCATCATGAACCGGCCGCGCTATGGCTACGTCGGGTTCGGGGCTCTCGCGCTGGTCGGCCTGGCGATCGCCCCGCTGCTTGGGCAGTCCTTGTTTCCCACGTTCAAGGAACGCGACTTCCTGATGCACTGGGTGTCGGAACCCGGCACGTCGGCGGCAGAGGAATACCGCATTGCCCAGCGGGGTTGCGCGGCGTTCCTCAAGGTACCCGGCGTCCTCAATTGCGGAACGCACATCGGCCAGGCCTTCCAGGCTGACGAGATCGTTGGCGTCAACGCCGGCGAACACTGGATCAGCATCGACCGCCACGCCGACTACGAGAAGACAGTCGCAGCCGTCCAGGAAGTCGTGGACGGATACCCGGGCCTTCACCGCGACGTGCAGACCTATCTGAAGGAAAGGATCGAAGAGGTCCTGACAGGTGCTAGCGAACCAATTCTCGTCCGCGTCTACGGCGACGACCTTGACGTGCTGCGCGAGCAGGCCCAGAGGGTCAAGCAAGTCCTCAGTGAAATAGACGGGACCGACGATCCACACATCTCCCTTGAAGTCGAGGTCCCGCAGATCGCGGTAAAGGTGAACCTGGCCGCGGCGGAGAAGTATGGCCTCAAGCCCGGAGACGTGCGGCGCGCTGCTGCGACACTCGTGGCCGGGGAAGAGGTGGGCGACGTCTTCCGGGATGGAATAGCCTACGACGTCCAGGTCTGGAGTACACCGGAAACCCGGGCAAGCGTCACCACTATCCAGGACCTGCCCATCGATACGCCAAGCGGGAAGCGCGTGCGCCTCTCCGACGTCGCCGCCGTCAGCGTTCAGGCCACCCCGAACCTCATCGACCGCACGAACGGTTCCCGCAGGGTCGAGGTGGGATCCTTTATCGACTCCGGAGCGGACCTTGGCCGGGTTGTCACACAGCTGCAGGAACGCCTGGAGTCCCTCAACCTGCCCGCCGGCTACAGCGTCCAGCTATTGGGCGAATACACGGAACGGCAGGCAGCCACTGATCGACTCATGATTTTCGCGGTTGCTGCGCTGATTCTGATCCTCGTGCTCCTCCAGGCGTCCTTCCGCAGCTGGCGGCTGGCCGTCCTGGCCCTCCTGACGCTGCCCATCGCGCTCGTAGGAGGGGTCCTGGCCGCGTACTTCACCGGCGGGGTACTGTCACTGGGTTCGCTCGTGGGGTTCCTGACCGTCATGGGAATCGCGGCCCGGAACGGCATCCTGCTCATCAGCCACTGCCAGCATCTGGAAAGGATCGAGGGGGTTCCGTTCAGCGGGTCACTCGTCCTGCGGGGCGCCGGTGAACGGCTTTCCCCGATCCTCATGACCACCCTTGCCACCGGGCTTGCCCTAGTGCCACTGGTCTTCATGGGGGATGTGCCGGGGCATGAGATCGAGTACCCGATGGCCGTGGTCATCCTCGGCGGACTCCTGACCTCCACGCTGCTCAACCTGTTTATTGTGCCGTCGCTCTACCTTCGGTTCGCCCAGTCGAGGAAGTCCCGCAAGGCGGCGGAACAGGAGCTCGCCCTGCAGAAACTCCCAGTTCAGTAGGCAGGGTCCCTTTGCTTGACCGCCGGAGCATCATTCAGCCCGTACTCCGGCGGTCAGGTGCTGGTTGCGCGTCTCAATGAGTTTCCGGAGATAGCGCGCCAGGACGAGTTTTTCCGCCAGGCGTCCCAAAAGCCCGAACGGCGCCGCGAAGTCGATCCGGTCCACCATGACAGTTCCGGCCGGGACCTCACTGAATTCATGGACGTGGCGAAAGCGAAGGAACGGCCCCCGGACCTGTTCATCGACGAAGTAGTGAGGTGCCTGCATCTCCGTAATCCGGCTCGTCATGCGTATCGGCAGCCCGAAGTGCCAGGCGCGCCAAGTGACCTCCTGCCCCAAGGCGATCAGCCCCGACGTGACGCCTCCAACGGCTTGCTCCCGGGAACGGGCCATCGAGTCCTTGTGGGCGTCTATGCTCCGGGAGAGGTCGAACAGCTCGGTCATCCCGATGGTTGTCCGCGAGGTGCATTCGAAGGTGACGGCCATGCTCAGAGTATGCCAACAGTTTCACCGGCGCGTTGAACCGGGCCAAACTGGACCAGCTCCTTGCCAGCGCACCGGCCACCGGCCTTGTCCTGGCCGACTCCGTACTTGTCGGCGGCCAGTCCATCACGTCCGCGGCCGCTGATAGGCGTAAGCTATCAGAGCCCCGGCAGGCCTCCGCCACGAAGGGGCGGGGCCGGGTCCGGGCCAAACAGCAGAGCGGACCGGGAAGGAGCTGGCGTGGACACCCGGAAGCTGAAGTATTTCCTGGCGGTGGTTGACCACGACGGATTCAACCGCGCGGCTGAGCACCTGCTCATTGCGCAGCCGTCCCTGTCCCAGACCATCGCCAGCCTGGAGAAGGACCTGGGCGTGCCGCTGTTCCACCGCATCGGGCGCCGGGCTGTCCTCAGCGAGGCCGGAAAGGAACTGGTGGGCCCCGCCCGGCTGGTGATGCGGGACTTGGACGCTGCCCAGTCCGCCGTGCAGGCGCTCCGCGGCCTGCGGAGCGGGCGCCTGGACATCATCACCATGCCCTCCCCCGGCATCGAGCCGCTGACCTCCATGACCGCCGAGTTCACCAGGCTGCACCCGGAGGTCCGCCTCAACGTCAGCGCCGCCTTCACTCCGGAGGAGGTTGTCGAGTCGGTCCGCAGCGGCAGCACCGAAATTGGCTTGGCCGGTTCCTCCAGTCCCATCCGGGTCCCGGGAGTCAACGTCCTGGACCTGGAACGCCAGCCGCTCATCCTCATCGTCAACCCCCAGGCGGACACGTTCACCGCCGGGAGCACCATCCAGCGGGAGGACCTGGACGGGCACCGGCTGATCGCCAGCCAGCGCGGATCACTGATGCGGTGGCTCGTGGACGACGCCCTTGCCCATGGCGTCAAAGCTGAAATCGTCGTCGAAGTCGCGCACCGGACCTCGATTCTGCCCTTGGTGCTGGCGGGCGTCGGACACGCCGTCATGCCATCATCCTGGGCGCCGACGGCGCACAAGGCTGGACTGCGCACCGTTCAGATCGAGCCCGTTTTCCACCTGGACGTGGCCATCCTGAGCCGGAAGGACGGCCTGACACCCGCTGCCCGTGCATTTCTGAAAGTTGCTGAGCTGCACGTGGTCAAGGAACCAGACGCCGACCAGTCGCTGGAAGGATAGGCAGAACCTATCTGCCGTATCGAAACTAAGTCTTGGACGCGAATAGCCGCCGGGCCGTCTACTTGAAGAGGAAGAAAACAGTGTGACCCCGCTAACAGGACCACGCTGCCATCAAACTCAACGAGGAGGTAGGCACATGAGCGCCACCCAGAAATTCAGCATCGCTTCAATCCCCGCAGACGGCGTCGGCAAGGAAGTCGTCTCCGCCGGCCGCCGCGTCCTCGACGCCCTGGCAGAGAACTCCGGCGGCAAGTTCGCCTTCGACTGGACCGAGTTCCCCTGGGGCTGCGGCTACTACGAAAAGACCGGCCAGATGATGGACCCCAACGGCCTGGATGCCCTGAAGGACTTTGACGCCATCTACTTCGGCGCCGTCGGCTGGGAGAACGTCCCGGACCACATCAGCCTGTGGGGCCTGCGCCTGAACATCACCCAGAACTTCGACCAGTGGGCCAACATCCGCCCGGTCAAGTTCCTCCCCGGCGTCGAGTCCCCGCTCCGGAAGGCGGACAACACCGAACTCGACTGGATCGTTGTCCGCGAGAACAGCGAAGGCGAGTACGCGGGCCTCGGCGGCCGGAACCTCAGCGGCCGCGGCCCCGGCAACGAAGTGGCCCTGCAGACCGCACTGTTCACCGAGAAGGGCTGCGAACGCATCATGCGCTTCGCCTTCGACCTGGCGCGCACCCGCACTGTGAAGAAGGTTTCCTCGGTCACCAAGTCCAACGCCCAGCAGTACGGCATGGTCCTCTGGGATGAAGTCTTCAACCGCGTGGCCCTGGACTACCCGGACGTGCAGACCGAGAGCGTCCTGGTCGACGCCATGAGCGCGAAGTTCATCCTCAAGCCCGAGGACCTCTCCGTCGTCGTGGCCTCGAACCTGAACGCCGACATCCTGTCGGACCTGGGCTCGGCACTGGCCGGCAGCCTGGGCCTGGCCGCCAGCGCCAACCTGAACCCGGAACGCCGCTTCCCGTCCATGTTCGAACCGGTCCACGGCTCCGCCCCGGACATCGCCGGCAAGGGCATCAGCAACCCGATCGGTGCGATCGCCAGCGCCGCCCTGATGCTGGACCACTTCGGCCTGCACGAGGAAGCCCGCAAGGTGGAGGCCGCCATCGAGCAGACCACCGGCGCCGGGTACCTGACCCGCGACATCGGCGGCGAAGCCAACACCGAAGACGTCACCGAGGCCATCATCAAGGCCCTGACCAGCACCCTGGCAACCGTCTAGCCGGCTGACTTAAACGGACGACGGCGGCCAGCCGGCCGCCCGCGGAGGTCCCTTCCCGACACTCGCAGGCTCGTGTTGGGACCCCGCGGAGGTCCCTTCCCAACGCTCGCAGGCTCGCGTCGGGGCCCTCGGGACGCCGCTTACGCCGCTTACGCCGCTGAGCTATCCCCCTAACTTTCTCCAAAGACGTTCCACAATGAGGTAGGAATCATGGACCACATCACCACCGCCGGTCAGGCAGCGCCTGCCCGCAAAACCCGCTGGTACAGGCAGCTGTACTTCTGGGTACTGACCGCCATTCTCATCGGCATCCTGGTCGGCTGGCTCGCGCCGTCCACAGGCATTGCCATGGAGCCCATCGGCACTACCTTCGTGAACTCGATGAAGATGCTCATAGGCCCCATCGTGTTCCTCACGATCGTGGGCGGCATCGCCAGCGTCGCGGACCTGAAGAAGGTCGGCACGACGGGCCTGAAGGCCCTGACCTACTTCCAGATCGGAACCATCTGCGCCATGGTCTTTGGCCTGGTGGCCATCAACGTCTTCCGCCTCGGTGACGGCGTCAACGCCGACGCGTCCACCATCAAAACCTCCGAGTCCGCCGCGAAGCTCATCGACGCCGGCGCCCACCAGGAATGGTGGCAGTTCCTCACCCACATCATCCCCAACAGCATCGTGGGCCCGTTCGTTGAGGGCGACATCCTGCAGATCATCTTCATCGCCGTCGTCTTCGGCATCGCCCTGAACGCCATGGGCAAGGTCGGAGCCCCCGTCCTGGACGGCGTGCAGCGCCTGACCGCGGTGATGTTCAAGATCCTCAGCTTCATCATGAAGGCCGCTCCGCTGGGTGCATTCGGCGCCATGGCCTTCGCTGTCGGTAAGTACGGCGTGTCCTCGCTGACCAGCATGGGCGGACTCATCGCCCTCTTCTACGCCACGTCCATCCTGTTCATCGTGGTGGTCCTCGGCTCCGTCATGGCGTTCCTGAAGCTGAACATCTTCACGATGATCCGGCACCTCAAAGAGGAATACATGCTCATCCTGGGCACCTCCACCGCCGAACCGGCCCTCCCCGGCCTGATGCGCAAGCTCGAGCACGCCGGCGTGAAGAAGGAAACCGTCGGCCTCGTCGTGCCCACCGGCTACAGTTTCAACCTCGACGGCGCCGCCATCTACCTCTCCCTGGCAGCCCTCTACATCGCCCAGGCCACCAACACGGACCTGACCATCGGCCAGCAGCTTGGCCTGCTCGCCGTCATGCTGCTCACCTCCAAGGGCGCAGCAGGCGTCGCCGGCGGCGGCTTCATCGCCCTGACCGCCACCCTGACCACCATCGGCACCATCCCGGCCGCCGGCATCATGCTCATCTTCGGCATCGACAAGTTCATGTCCGAATGCCGCGCCATCGTGAACTTCACCGGCAACGCCGTCGCCACGCTCTTCATCGCTTGGTGGGACCGCACCCTCGACGCCGACCGCGCACGCCGCGTCTTCGCCGGAGAAACCGTCGAACCGATGCCCGCAGAGGACCCCGTGCACGTCGACGACGTCACTGACATCGACGACGACCTGACCGAATACGGCCACCACGACCCCAAGCACCACGCATCCGGGGATCCGGCACCCAAGCATGCTGCCGACGTCGAACTTTCACCGTCTGCTGACCGCCGCCCCGCCTACTCGGAAAACGTCTAACATGACCAGCACCACCGCCCCGAAAACCGTCCGGACCCTCATCGCCCCCGACAAGTTTAAAGGCAGCCTCACCGCGGCCGAGGTCGCGCAGGCGCTGGCCGCGGGGCTGCGCTCCGCAGCTGATGTGCCCGGCACGGCCGGAGCGGTGCAGTGCGAGCTGCTTCCCCTGGCCGACGGCGGCGACGGCAGCGTCGACGCCGCCGTCGCCGCCGGCTTCACCCGCCGCAGCTACACCGTGGCCGGCCCCACCGGCCAGCCGGTCCAGTCCAGCATCGCTTTCGACGGCGACACGGCAGTGGTCGAGGTGGCCAACACCTGCGGACTGGCACTGCTTCCGGAAGGGCAGCAGCTGGAGCCGCTGAACGCCTCCAGCCGCGGCTTCGGCGAAGCCGTCCTGTTCGCCCTCAGCCTTCGTCCTGCAAGGATCGTCCTGGCACTGGGCGGAAGCGCCAGCACCGACGGCGGCATGGGAATGCTCACCGCCCTGGGCTACAGCTTCCTCGACGCCAACGGGCGGCAGCTGGACGGCAACGGCAGGACCCTGGGCCAGATCCACTCCATCCACCGCGCAGTTCTGCCGGAACTCGCTGATACAGAGCTCATCGTGGCCAGCGATGTGCACAATCCGCTGCTCGGTCCCACCGGCGCCCCCGCCGTCTTCGGACCGCAGAAAGGCGCCGGGTCCACGGAGATCGCGGCCCTCGACGCCGGCCTGGCGCACCTCGTGGCCAGGCTGTCAGAGGCAGGCATCCCCGACGCCGCGGCCCTGGCAGGGCACGAAGGTGCCGGAAGCGCAGGCGGACTGGGCTACGCCTGCCTGCTGCTCGGGGCAAGGCAGGTGTCAGGTGCCGATTACTTCCTTGACCTGCTGGACTTCGACACCCGCAAGGACAGTTGCGACGTCGTCATCACCGGCGAGGGCAGCATCGACGAACAGACGCTGGCCGGCAAGCTTCCCGCCGCGGTCGCCCGCCGCTCGGGCGGCCGCCCGATCATCGCAGTGGCCGGACGGTCACTGCTCCCGCAGGAGCGCTGGTCCGAGATGTCGTTGAACCGGGTGTACACGCTGGCGGAGTACACGGACAGGGACTCCTCCAAAGACCCCAAACTTTCCGCCGCGCTGCTGCACCGGATCGGACAGGACATAGCAGCGGGACTTCGGTAGCAAAGCACTTGCCATCCGGCCTCCTGAAGTATGGCCGCAGGCAGAAGGAAAGGCCCCGCAGCGGCGGGGCCTTTCTTTGCTGTGCCTACGCGTTCTCGCGGATGCGGTCACGGTCAGCGGTTTCCTCCAGCCGGGCGAGGTAGGCCCACATCCTGCTTTCCTCTGCCTGCACCTGGGGCTCGGGGGTCTCGGCCGGCCTTGCTTCCGGGCGTCCCTCGGCCTCCTTGGCCGCTTCCTTCCTGTAATTCCGCCATCCTTCACACGATGAGTAGCACATCACCGACCTCCTAACAGTTGGTGTACTTTTATCGTCCTCCCATTGCCGGGCAGTGTCGATCGCCGTCCAGTGCCGATTGGCAGGCAGTGTCCATCGCCGGGCAGTGTCGATAACTTGAAGGTCCCCCCGCCCCACCCGGCTCAGGTCAGCCGCTGGCGGACGATATCGCTCACGGCCTTGCCGTCGAAGCGGCCTGCCACCCGGGCCGTCACCGGCTTCATCACCGCGCCCATGTGCCGTACGGACAGCTCCGTGCCGTCCGCCCGCAAACCGTCGATGACCTCGTCCACGATGCCCTCCACCTGGGCGGCGGTGAGGGCCTTCGGCAGGTACGCCTCAATAACCTCCGCTTCGGCGACTTCCGCGGCGGCCCGCTCCATTTCCCCCGCTTCGGTGTAGATGCGGGCGGTGTCGCGCCGTTTCGCCGCCTCCTTTTGCAGCAATGCCGTCACCTGCGAGTCGTCGAGCTCCACTGGCGTCTTGCCGGACTTCTCGCGGGTCTCGATCTCGCCCAGGACGCTGCGCACGGTGCCCAGGGCTACCTTGTTGTGCTCCTTCAGATGTGCAACGACGTCCCCGTGCAGGCGTTCCTTCAGCGTGGCCATGACTTCCTTCTCTCGACAGGGGTGTGTACCTCAATCGTGGACCCGCTGGCCTGTAGCGACCAGCACACAGCGCTGCCCAGGACCCCGCACCGTGCAGAAACCCGCACTGCAAGGGACGGGTACCGCCCAGGATCGGGTGTTGCCGCGTGTCCTTCTCCGCTGCCGGCGGTCTTCGCACATATGTTCTATGTATGGAAGAGGAACATCCCGGTGAACTTGCCGGGCAGATGTCTATCAATGAGCTCCTTATCGCGATGGGCGAAGCCCCCGTGGAAAGCATGCTGCATCTGGTGGTCCCTGATGACGCCTCATCGTTGATGGAGGATCCGCCGACCCTGCCCGGGCTGTGAGCGGGTCCAAAGCCAATGCCCCTGTAGCCTTGATTCCTATGATTTATGTGCAAGTCCCCGGCCCGTCCCTGCCCGAACAATGGTGGGACCGGGTGGCTGCCGGATTCACCCAGACGGCTGTTCCCGCGGTCTCCGTCACTGAGCTCCTGGCGGTTGTGCTCATCGCGGCGGCGCTGTCCGTCCCCAATGTCACATGGCGATATTTCGGCCTGCTCGCCACGGTGACCCATGAACTGGGGCACGCTTTTGCTGCCCTGACCAGCGGCCAGCGTTTGGGCGGCATCCGGCTGCACCTGAATCACGGCGGCACCACCACGTCCTATACCCGTGGGCGCGCCGCCGCCATATGGTCAGGTTTTTGGGGCTATCCCGTTCCAGGCGTTACCGGCGCCTCGCTGGTATGGGCGGGCTTCAGCGGCTGGGGCCCGGCCGCCATGTCTGCCGGACTGCTGATCCTGCTGGCGTCGCTGATCTTCATCCGCAACGCCGCCGGCGTGCTCATCCTCCTTGGGGCGGTGGCGGCGGTGGCGGCCATGATCATCAATGTGCCCGCCGCGTTCACCGGCCACGTGGCCATCATCCTGGGCGTGGCCCTTCTCGTTGCCGCCGTCCGGGACCTGCTGAAGCTGACCAATGTGCACCTCCGCCGCCGCGACCAGCTGCGGTCCTCCGACGCCTACATCCTCTACCGCGCCACAGCAGTGCCCTCCGGCGTCTGGATCGCCCTCTTCTCCCTGGTGGTGGCGGCCTGCTGGCTGGTTGCCTGGCAGCCGATGTCGCGGGTCTTTGGAGCGGCAACATAGTCTGGAGCCATGAGTGAGAAGACCAGCACAGTCGAAGCACACGGCAAGGGACGCCACGCGGGGGAACCGCAAGGCACCGAATTTCACAGCGCCGAGCCCCACAGCCGAGAACCACACAGCACCAAGGGCGCGTACGTCACCGGCGGCGAGTTCAACCGGGACACCAACTACATCGAGGACCGGATCACCCGGGACGGCACGCCCGGCCCGAACGGTGAACCAGGCTGGCCCGTGGAACCGGGGCGCTACCGGCTGATTGCCGCGCGGGCATGCCCGTGGGCCAACCGCACCGTCATCGTCCGCAGGCTCCTGGGGCTCGAGGACGTCATCAGCCTGGGCCAGCCCGGCCCCACCCACGACGCCCGGTCCTGGACCTTTGACCTGGACGCCGACGGCAAGGACCCCGTGCTGGGCATCGAGCGGCTGCAGGAAGCCTACTTCCGCCGGTTCCCGGACTACCCCCGCGGCATCACCGTTCCCGCTGTGGTGGACGTTGCCAGCGGCGCGGTGGTGACCAACAACTACCCCCAGATCACGCTGGACTTCTCCACGGAATGGACCGACTTCCACCGCCCGGGTGCGCCGCAGCTGTACCCGGAGCACCTGCGCGGGGAAATCGACAGTGTTAACAAGCGCGTTTTCACTGAGGTCAACAACGGTGTTTACAGGTGCGGTTTCGCCGGGTCCCAGGAGGCCTACGATGCTGCCTACACCCGGCTGTGGCACGCGATGGACTGGCTCGAGGAACGGCTCGCCGGCCAGCGATACCTGGTGGGCGACTCCATCACAGAGGCGGACGTCCGGCTCTTCACCACCCTCGCGCGCTTCGATGCCGTCTACAACGGCCACTTCAAGTGCAACCGGAACAAGCTCAGCGAAATGCCCGCGCTGTGGGGTTATGCCCGGGACCTGTTTCAGTCGCCCGGCTTCGGTGACACCATCGACTTCGTGCAGATAAAGCAGCACTACTGCATAGTGCACGAGGACATTAATCCCACCCAGATCGTCCCCGCCGGCCCCGAGCTGTCCGGGTGGCTGACCGCCCACGGGCGGGAGTCCCTGGGAGGAAGCCCCTTCGGCCAAGGCACTCCGCCGGGACCGGTGAAGGCCGGCGAGGAAGTGGCCGCCGGCCACGGAGCCGCCTAGCGGCGCGGCCATGGCTGGAAAAAAGATGGCACAAGATATCCTGCCGCGCAGGGTCTGGCGGTCAGTGTCCACCAGGGTTGCCCGCGCCCTGGCTGCACCGCGCGTTCAACTCGCTGCAAAGGCAGGTCTTGCGGCGGGCATCGCGTTCTGGGTGGCGCCCTTCATGCCCGGGGCCGCCGCCCACTACGCATACTACGCCCCGCTCGGCGCCCTGGTGGTGATGTACGAGAACGTGGCCGGTTCGATGCGTCAGGGTCTCCAGACCCTTGTGGGGCTGGGTGCGGGCATCGCCCTGGCATTTCTCCTGCTCAGTTTTGGCGCCACGCCGCTCAGCGTGGGTTTTGTCATGGCACTGGGCATCCTGCTGGCCGGGCTGCCGCGCCTGGCCGCTGGCCGTGACTGGATTCCGACGGCGGCCCTGCTGGTGCTGCTGGTGGGCCGACAGAACCCGGACGATTTTTCCTTCGGCTACCTGCTCCAGATGGGCGTGGGCGTCGCCGTCGGCATCGCCGTCAACCTGCTGGTGTTTCCCCCGCTGCACTTCAACGCTGCAGCACTCAGCCTCGCGGAGTTCCGCCTCTCGCTGGCCCGCCAGCTGCAGGACATGGCAGAGGCGATGCACGAAAAATGGCCGCCCGAACACGAGGACTGGTCGCGCCGCTCCGAAGATCTGGCCCAGTCAGCCCGCTCGGTCCGGGCAGCGGTCCAGAAGGCTGACGCCAGCCGGGAGGCCAACCCGCGCCGTCGGTTCCATCCCCGGGACGTGGACAAGGACTACCGCACCGTCCGCCAGCTGGAGCAGATCACCTTCCACATCCAGGACATGACCGAAGTACTCGCCGACGTCATCTGGAACGAAGACATGCCCTTCACCATCCCGCTGCCCCACAGCGAACCGCTCGCGGAGGCCATCGCCGCGGTGGGCGAGGTGCTCAGGTCGGCGGAGGAGGACGACGACGACCGGCAGGCAGAGCTCTACCAGGCAGCTCGCTCGGCGGTCGCCGCACTCGAGGACCGCACCGCCTCCGAGGACAGTGAGGCCGGCACTCCGAGCGCCGCAGGATCAATCCTCTTGAGCCTGCACCGCATCCTGCGCGTGGCTAACCCGAGCAGCAGGTAGCCCCCGCCGCAGCACCGCCCCCGTGCCGCAGCCACGCGCCACAGCACGCCCGTGCTACAGCGCCGCCACCGATCCGCTGAAGTGCTTGCGGCCGGACCGCGGATTCCAGGCCACGTAGCCGGACCGCAGCCAGCCGCCGTCCCCGGCCTCCGCCGTCGAAATGTCCAACGCCACCCGTGCGGGAAGGAAAACCGGGGCCTCGAACCCCACCTCCCAGCGGAACGAGTCGCCTTTGGCCGCGCCCACGTCCGCCAGCGCCCTCGACGCCAGGTACATACCATGGGCAATGGACCGGCGCAGGCCCAGTGCCTTGGCGGAAAGTACGCTCAGGTGGATCGGGTTGAAGTCCCCGGACACGGCAGCGTAGGCACGGCCGGTGTCCACGCCAAGCTGCCAGAGGGCCGTGGGGTCCGGAGCCGAAAAACCCTGCGGCGCGACTGCTGCCGAGGCCTTGTCGATGCCGGGCAGGAACACCCCCTTGGCCAGGTAGGTGGACACGCCGGTCCAGCAGATGTCGCCGCCACCGGAAGTGCGTACCTCCGCCACGATGTCCAGCTGTGTCCCCGCGCGGTGTGCCCGGAGCGTCTCCGCCCTGGCCACAATGTCCAGCAGTTCAGTGAACCTGACCGGCCTGCGGTACTCAATCACGTTCCGCAGGTGGAACATCCCCAGCAGGGGCAGCGGGAAGTCGTCGCGGTTCATGACGCTCATGGCCACAGGAAACGCCAGGGCATGGATGAACCCCGCCGGCAGCACGTCACTGGCAGTCTCGCCCAGCAGGTGCTGGTACGCCGTGAGGTTTTCGACGTCGGGACGGACATCCCGGACCTCGTGGCTCACGGCGGGCAGCACGTCGGCGGCATGCGAGCCCATAATCCTGCGGCGGGCCGCCGTGGCCGCCGCGTTCACATACAGCTTGGAGAGGGACGGCATCTCCCCCAGGATGAGGGGCTGGCCGCCGGTCATGCCCCCACCAGGTTTTGTCCGCACACCCTCAGCACCTCTCCGGAAATGCCCCCGGCGGAATCGCCCGCGAGGAAGGAAATAGCCTCGGCGACGTCCCCCGGATGCCCGCCCTGCTGCAGGGAATTCAGCCGCCGGGCAATCTCCCGGGTGGCGAAGGGAATCCGCGCGGTCATCTCTGTCTCGATGAATCCAGGCGCCACGGCATTAATCGAACCGCCGTATTCCGCCAGCAGCGGTGCGGTGGCCCGGACCATGCCCATCACCCCGCCCTTGGACGCCGCATAGTTGGTCTGTCCGCGGTTGCCGGCGATGCCGCTCGTGGAGGCAACCGAAACGATGCGCGGCGCGGAACGGAAGTGCTCGGAGGCAAGGAGAGCCTCGTTGATGCGCAGCTGGGCGGTGATGTTCACATCAATGACCGAACCCCAGCGGGACTGGTCCATGTTGACCAGCAGTTTGTCCCGGGTGATGCCGGCATTGTGGACCACGACGTCGAGCCGGCCGTGGCGCTGCACGGCATGGTCAACGATTCGTTGCCCGGCGTCGCCGCGGGTGATGTCCAGCTGCAGCGCGGTCCCGCGGATCCCGTTGGCGACCTCGGCCAGGTGGTCCCCGGCCGCGGGAACGTCCACCGCCACAACGGTGGCGCCGTCGCGGTGCAGTGTCCGGGCGATGGCCGCGCCGATCCCCCGGGCGGCGCCGGTCACCACGGCGACCTTCCCGGCGAGCGGTGCGCCGGCGTCGTCGGGCATCCTGCCGTCCGCGGAACTGACGCGGACGAACTGGCCGTCCACGAACGCTGACCGGCCGGAGAGGAAGAAGCGCAGCGCCCCCAGGGCTGACGGGGCGGTGGGACTGATGTCCTCTGCCAAGAGGATGCCGTTGCCGGTGGCGCCCGCGCGCAGTTCCTTGGCCAAGGAGCGCAGCAGCCCGTCCACGCCTTGCCTGGCGGCGGCCGTGGACGGCGTTCCGCCGGGCACGCGCGATACAGTCACCACGCGTCCGCCGGGGGCGAGATCGCGAAGTGACGGCGCTGCCGCCAGGACCGGCTGCTCCAGGTCGACGGGCGCTTCGACGGCATCAAGGACCAGCACGATTCCGCCAAGCTTTTCCCTGGGAACAGCGTGGCGGCGGACGTCGAGGCCCCAGGAAAGCAGTGCCGCCGCGATCCCGTCAGCGCCGGGTCCGGAGCCGCCGACCAGGACCGGCCCGTCGATCAGTGGCTGCCCGGGCCGGTAGCGCCGAAGCTCGGCCGGCTGCGGCAGGCCGAGCTTCCGGGCCAGATCCCGTCCGAGGCCCTGGTTAACCAGCCTTGCGTAGGTGTCAGTCATGGATGTCCCCCGGTGTGGTTCCTTCCGAGTACGCCTCGAGCAGCGCGACGACGCCCTGGCCGCCGGCGGCACAGACGGACACGAGTCCCAGGGCGGGACGCCCGCCGGTAGTGCCCTTTTCATGCAGCATTTTCGCCAGCGTGGCGACGATCCGCCCGCCCGTCGCAGCGAACGGGTGTCCGGCGGCCAGGGACGATCCGTTGACGTTCAGCTTGGACCGGTCGACCTTGCCGAAGGCACCGTCCAGCCCGAGGCGCTCGCGGCCGAACTTGTCGTCCTCCCAGGCGGCGAGCGTGCTCAGCACCGTCCCGGCAAAGGCTTCATGGATCTCGAAGTAGTCGATGTCGTCCAAGGTGAGGCCGTTGCGTGCCAGCAGGCGCGGGACGGCGAACACCGGCGCCATCAGCAGCCCGTCCTTGCCGTGGACGAAATCGACGGCGGCTGCCTCGCCGTCCAGGACGGTGGCGAGCTTGGGCAGGTCGTGCCCGTCCGCCCACTCCTCCGAAGCGAGCAGCACCGTGGAAGCGCCGTCCGTCAGCGGCGTGGAGTTGCCGGCCGTCATGGTGGCTTCCGAGCCCAGGTTCCGGCCGAACACAGGCTTCAGCGACGCCAGCTTCTCGGGGCTCGTGTCCGGCCTGAGGTTGGAGTCCCGGGTGAGCCCCCGGTAGGGCGTGAGGAGATCGTCGAAGAACCCGGCTTCGTAGGCGGCGGCGAGGTTCCGGTGGCTGTTGAGGGCAAGCTCGTCCTGCGCCTCGCGGGAGATGTTCCACTGGGCCGTGGTCAGGGCCTGGTGCTCACCCATCGACAGTCCGGTGCGGGGCTCTCCGGTGTTCGGCGCGTCCGGGGCGAGGTCCTTGGGGCGCAGCCGGGCCAGGATCTGGAGCCGCTGCGGGAGTGTCTTGGCGCGGCTGAGGTCCAGCAGCACCTCGCGGAGGCCTTCGCTGACGGCAATGGGGGCGTCGGAGGCGGAGTCCACGCCGCCCGCGATGGCCGAGTCCAGCTGGCCGAGCCTGATCTTGTTGGCCAGGCCCAGCACTGTTTCCAGGCCGGTGGCGCAGGCCTGCTGGAGGTCATAGGCGGGAGTTTCCGGTGACAGCGCAGAGCCCAGGACGGCTTCGCGTGTCAGGTTGAAGTCCCGGGAGTGCTTGAGGACGGCGCCTGCGGCGACCTCGCCGATGCGTTCCTCCTGCAGGCCAAAGCGGGCGATCAGGCCGTCCAGGGCAGCGGTGAGCATGTCCTGGTTGGACGACTTGGTGTAGGCGCCGCCCGTCCGGGCGAACGGGATCCGGTTGCCGCCGACCACCACGGCCTTTCGCACGGGTTGAGGCTGTCCATCCATGGGCATGTGCTATCTCCTTTGATCCGGCTGGTTATCGATACCCAGCGTACCTGATACGCTGGGTATCGTGAACTCGATTCCTCCGCCCGCGTCTCCGCACTCACCCGCAGAACCGGTGGACGGCCGCGCCTCCCGATGGCAGGGGCACCGCGAAGAACGCAGGCGGGAACTCATCAAGGCCGCCCGGCGGGCGGTCCACGCGCTCGGCAGCGATGCCTCCATGGAGGACATTGCCGCGGCGGCCGGCACGTCGAAATCGGTGTTCTACCGGTACTTCGGTGACAAGGCCGGCCTGCAGCAGGCGGTGGGGGAAGTGGTGCTGGGGAAGATGCAGCAGCGCATCAAGGAAGCGGCGCTAAGCGCGCAGACGCCCCGGCAGGGCTTGTTCGCCATGGTCTCGGCCTACCTCCAGATGGCTGAAACTAGCCCCAACGTCTACGTCTTTGTCACCCGATACTCCGCTGCGGAGTCCGACGGCGGTCCCACCACTATCACGACGGCGGGCGCTCTCGGCCACTTCTTTGAGGCTATTGCGGACATGATCGCCACGCCCATGCGCACCCACCTCGGCGAAGGCAAGGAGTCCGTGATCGGCTACTGGCCCAACGCCGCCATCGGCCTGGTGCGCAACGCCGGCGAGCAGTGGCTGGCCAGTCCGGACTCCCCCGCCAAACCGGACCAGGACACCATGGCACGGCAGATCACCGACTGGCTGTGCGTCGGCATCGCGCCGGAACTCACGGACATTCAATAGCACCGGAAGCTGCCAGAACCAACGAGGGACCAGAACCAACGAAGGTCCAGTACCAACGAAGGGATCGACATGACTGAAGTAGCGGACCGCCCGGCGGGCACCACCACCCATGCAGCGTCCGGCCGGCCGGGGGTCCCGGCGACGGCAGGGCCGTTGCCCGCCGTCGACGTCGCTGCCCTGGGTGAGCTGCTGCTGGGCAGGTGGGCCGACGTCCGCCGGCAGGCGCGTGAGCTGGCGGCACGCGAGGAGCTGCACAAGGCGGAAGGGCTCACGCACGCGGAGCACCGTCAACGCACCTTCGGCCAGCTGAAGCACCTGGTGGACAGCGGCGCCGTGCACCGCGCCTTCCCCGCCGGCTTCGGCGGGTCGGACGACCACGGCGGCAACATCGCCGGCTTTGAGGAACTGGTCACCGCCGATCCGTCCCTGCAGATCAAGGCGGGCGTCCAGTGGGGCTTGTTCGGCTCGGCCGTCATGCACCTCGGCACGGCCGAACACCACCGGAAGTGGCTGCCGGGCATCATGAACCTGGACATCCCGGGATGCTTTGCCATGACCGAAACCGGACACGGATCAGACGTCGCCAGCATCGCCACCACGGCAACGTATGATCCGGACGCGCAGGAGTTCGTGATCCACACCCCGTTCCGCGCGGCCTGGAAGGACTACATCGGGAACGCGGCCATCGACGGGCTCGGCGCCGTGGTGTTCGCCCAGCTGGTGACGCGCGGGGTCAACCACGGCGTGCACGCGTTCTACGTGGACCTGCGCGACCCCGTCACCAAGGCTTTCCTGCCGGGGATCGGCGGCGAGGACGACGGCGTGAAGGGCGGGCTCAACGGCATCGACAACGGCCGCCTGCACTTCGAGCACGTCCGCATCCCCCGCACCAACCTGCTCAACCGCTACGGCGACGTGGACGCCGAGGGCAACTACACCTCGCCCATCCCGAGCCCCGGACGGCGCTTCTTCACCATGTTGGGCACGCTGGTGCAGGGCCGCGTGAGCCTGGACGGTGCCGCCGTCGCCGCATCCAAGCTGGCTCTGAAAACGGCCATCACCTATGCAACCGAACGGCGGCAGTTCAATGCCTCATCCCCCGTCGAGGAAGAGGTGCTGCTGGACTACCAGCGGCACCAGCGCCGGCTCTTCACCCGGCTGGCCACCACGTACGCCGCGGGCTTCGCGCACGAGCAGCTGCTGGGAAAGCTGGACGACGTCTTTTCCGGCGCCCACGATTCCGACGAGGACCGCCAGGACCTGGAAACCTTGGCCGCGGCGCTGAAGCCGCTGAGTACCTGGCACGCACTGGATACGCTGCAGGAATGCCGCGAAGCCTGCGGCGGTGCCGGGTTCCTTATTGAGAACCGCTTCGCGTCCCTCCGCGCCGACCTGGACGTCTACGTCACGTTCGAGGGCGACAACACCGTCCTGCTGCAGCTCGTGGCCAAGCGGCTGCTGGCCGACTACGCCAAGGAATTCCGCAGCGCCACGTTCGGTGTGCTGGCACGGTATGTGGTCAACCAGGCCGCCGGCACCGCCGTCCACCGCACCGGCCTGCGCCAGGTGGCACAGTTCGTGGCGGACAACGGCTCCGTCCAGAAGGCCGCCATTGCCCTCCGTGAGGAGGAAAGCCAGCGCGCATTGCTCACGGACCGGGTCCAGACGATGGTTGCCGAAGCGGCCGCTGCCCTCAGGGGCGCCAACCGGCTTCCGCAGCGCGAAGCGTCCGCGGTGTTCAACCAGCACCAGGACGAGCTCATCGACGCCGCCCGGGCGCACGCCGAACTCCTGCAGTGGGAAGCCTTCACCGAGGCGCTGGGCAAGGTCACCGACCCGGGAACCAGGACTGTGCTGACCTGGCTCCGCGATCTTTTTGGGCTGTCCCTCATCGAGGACAACCTCGCGTGGTACCTGATGAACGGCAGGCTCTCGATGCAGCGCGCACGGACCGTAGGCGGGTACATAAACCGGCTCCTGGTCAAGCTGCGCCCGCACGCGCTGGACCTTGTGGATGCCTTCGGCTACGGCCCGGCGCACCTCCGCGCCGCTATCGCCACCGGCGCCGAAAAGGTCCGCCAGGACGAGGCACGGGATTACTACCGCGTGCAGCGCGCCAGCGGAACGGCCCCCGTGCCGGAGAAGTCACTTACGCCGCGCCGCTAGTTGAGCTCAACGCCCGACGGCGGGGACCCACCAAAGGAGGTCTCCGCCGTCGGGCGTTTATGGCGTTGTACTACTTGAGCACTGACCGGTAGACGTCCAGCGTGGTCTGGGTGATCGACTCCCAGGAGAAGTGCTCCTCGGCACGCTTGCGGCCGGCCCGGCCCATTTCGCGTGCACGGGACGGGTCCGACACGACCTCGGTCAGGGCCGCGGCGAACTCAGTGACGAATTTCTCCGGATCCAGCGGCGTGCCCGTGCCGTCGGTCACCTGCTCGAGCTCCACCAGCAGGCCGGTCTCGCGGTGGTTGACCACCTCGGGGATGCCGCCGGTTGCACTGGCCACCACGGCAGCTCCGCAGGCCATCGCTTCAAGGTTCACGATGCCGAGCGGCTCGTAGATGGAGGGGCAGGCGAAAGCGGTGGCGTGGCTCAGCACCTGGATCAGCTCATTGCGGGGAAGCATGCGCTCGATCAGCACCACGCCGCTTCGCTGGCTCTGCAGCTCCTCGATCAGGCGGGCGGTCTCCGCCGCGAGTTCCGGCGTATCCGCCGCGCCGAGGCAGAGGACCAGCTGGACGTCCGCGGGGAGCTTAGCGGCGGCCCGCAGCAGGTACGGGACACCCTTCTGCCGGGTGTTGCGCCCAACGAACACCACGCTGGGGCGGGCGGGGTCGATGCCCAGGGTCCGGATGACGTCATCGTTTTCGTCGCGGTTCCACAGGCTGACGTCGATGCCGTTGTGCACCACCTTGACTTTCTCCGGGTCCACCTCCGGGTAGCTGCGCAGGATGTCCTGGCGCATGCCCTCGGACACGGCGATGATTGCGGCAGCCGCCTCATAGGCGGTCTTCTCCACCCACGAGGACAGCGCGTAACCGCCGCCCAGTTGCTCAGCCTTCCAGGGCCGCAGCGGTTCCAGGCTGTGGGCGCTGAGCACATGCGGGATGCCGTGCAGCAGCGATGCCAGGTGGCCGGCCATGTTGGCATACCACGTGTGCGAGTGCACCAGGTCCGCGCCGGCAACGTCCGGAACGATTCGCAGGTCCACACCGAGTGTCTGCACGGCGGCGTTCGCCGAACCCAGATCCTCGGGCACCGAGTAGGAGGTCACGGCGGCGCCATGATAGTCGGCATCCCGGGGCGCACCAAAAGCGCGCACCTGAAGGTCGACATGCTGGGCCAGGACCCGGCTTAGCTCAGCCACGTGGACGCCCGCGCCCCCATAGATTTCAGGCGGGAATTCTTTAGTCACAATGTCTATTCGCACGTTACCCAAGGTAGTCGTTACGGTTGAACTGTTCTAGTGTGAAGAAAGTCCGGACAAACCGGATTTTTTGGGGAGATACGAAGGCGTACAGGAGCGACCATGCCGTCAACTAAGAAAGTCCTGGCCATAGTCCTCGCCGGGGGCGAGGGAAACCGACTCATGCCGCTGACGGCAGACAGGGCCAAACCAGGCGTGCCCTTTGCCGGCAGTTACCGGCTTATCGATTTCGCGCTGTCCAACCTCGTCAACTCCCGGTACCTCCAGATCGTGGTCCTGACGCAGTACAAGTCCCACAGCCTTGACCGCCACATTTCCGAGACCTGGCGCATGTCCACCCAGCTCGGCAACTATGTCGCCTCGGTTCCGGCCCAGCAGCGCGTCGGCAAGAGCTGGTTCCTGGGCAGTGCCAACGCGATCTACCAATCCCTGAACCTGATCCACGATGCCAACCCCGACATCGTCGTCGTGGTGGGCGCGGACCACGTGTACCGCATGGACTTCTTCCAGATGGTCGAGCAGCATGTCAAGAGCGGTGCCAAGGCCACCGTGGCGGCCGTCCGCCAGCCGCTCAACATGGCCAACCAGTTCGGCGTCATCGAGGTGGACCCCGAAGACCCCCAGAAGATCGCGGCGTTCGTGGAAAAGCCCGCGTCCACCCCCGGGCTGGCCGCTGACCCCACCCAGTTCCTGGCCTCCATGGGCAACTACGTCTTCGACGCCGACGCCCTGGTGGATGCGCTCCACGTTGACGCCGAGCGCCTGGACACCAAGCACGACATGGGCGGGGACATCATCCCCTACTTCGTCAACCAGGGTCAGGCCGGCGTCTACGACTTCACCCTCAACGACATTCCCGGCTCCACCGAACGGGACCGGACGTACTGGCGTGACGTAGGCACCATCGACTCCTTCTACGACGCCCACATGGACCTGATCTCGCCGCTGCCGGTGTTCAACCTGTACAACTCCGAGTGGCCCATCTACACCCGCCAGAGCATTTCCCCGCCTGCCAAGTTCGTGCGCGGCGACAACAACACCGTGGGAACGGCCCTCGATTCAATCGTGGCCAGCGGCGTGGTCATCTCTGGCGGCATCGTGGAAGGCTCTGTGCTGTCCAACGACGTCTACGTCGACTCTGCCAGCCGCGTCATTGACTCGGTGCTCATGGACAAGGTGACGATCGGCAAGGGCGCCGTGGTGCGCCGGGCCATCATCGACAAGAACGTCAAGGTCCCCGCAGGAGCGGCCATCGGCCTGGATCCGGACCTCGACCGCGCCCGCGGCTTCAAGGTGACCGACTCGGGCATCACGGTGCTCTCCAAGCACCAGACCGTGCCGGAACCGGACGACGCCGAGCGTGCGCTGTCCGCGGCAAACCTGCACCTGGTCCCGGATGCTGTGAAGGCCGCAACCGAGAACTGGCCCGAGATCCGCAGCTCTGCCGAGCACGTGGGCAAGGTTCAGGCCGCCGCCGCTGGTGTGAACTCCCCGCCCCAGCAGGCCGTCCGTTCCTGATCCCCTGTTCAAGCAACTCCCTTGAGGCAGGTCTGACCCTCCACAGGCTGTAAAATCAGATCAATGAGCTCCGCCGATCTGACGCCTGAAGAGATTCAGGCCTGCCTCAAGGTTTTGAACACCATCCACGTCTACGACGAGGAGCACCCTGACTACGTCTCGGTGCGCCGCGCCACAGGCAAAATGTTCAAGGCCGTCAAGCGGCACCGCCGCGTCACCAAGCGCGACCTGGTCGCCGAAGCGGACCGCGCCGTGCTGGCCCAGACCGCCACCGCTGCGCCGGACCGGATCGACGACGAGACGCGCGGCAACAAACTCGCCACGTCCGCTACGGGGAAGGTCGCCGGCCACCTCATCAGGTCCCGGCCCTGCTACATCTGCAAGCAGCACTACACCCAGGTGGACGCCTTCTACCACCAACTGTGCCCCGAGTGCGCGGCGTTCAGCCACTCCAAGCGCGATGCCCGCACCGACCTCACGGGCCGGCGTGCCCTGTTGACCGGCGGCCGCGCCAAGATCGGCATGTACATCGCCCTGCGGCTGCTGCGCGACGGCGCGCACACCACCATCACCACGCGTTTCCCCAAGGACGCTGCCCGCCGTTTCGCGGCCATGGAGGACAGCGGGGAATGGCTGCACCGGCTGAAGATCGTGGGCATCGACCTCCGCGACCCCTCGCAGGTCATGGCCCTCACGGATAACCTCAGTGCCGCGGGGCCGCTGGACATCATCATCAACAACGCGGCCCAGACGGTGCGCCGCTCCGGCAATGCGTACAAGCCGCTGGTGGACGCCGAGGACGAGCCGCTCCCTGCTGCCTTGGAGGCAGCCAACGGGGGTCCGGAACTGGTCACCTTCGGCCATGCGCATGACAAGCATCCCCTCGCGATTGCCAGCAGCGTCACCGAACATCCGGTCCTGGCCGGCGACGCCGTCACGTCCCTTGCCTTGTCTACCGGTTCGGCGTCCCTGGAGCGGATCGCCGCCGGTACGGCCATCGACGCCGGCGGCCTGGTTCCGGACCTTGCCACCATCAACAGTTGGACGCAGGTGGTGGACGAGGTGGACCCGCTGGAGATGCTCGAGGTGCAGCTGTGCAACGTCACCGCGCCGTTCCTGCTGGTCAGCCGGCTGCGGGATGCCATGAAGCGGTCCACTGCGCACCGCAAGTACATCGTCAACGTTTCTGCCATGGAGGGCCAGTTCTCCCGGGCCTACAAGGGGCCGGGCCACCCGCACACCAACATGGCGAAGGCGGCCCTGAACATGATGACCCGGACCAGCGCCCAGGAGATGCTGGACTCTGACGGCATACTCATGACCGCCGTCGATACCGGCTGGATCACGGACGAACGCCCGCACTTCACCAAGGTCCGGCTGATGGAGGAAGGCTTCCACGCGCCGCTGGACCTGGTGGACGGTGCAGCCCGCGTCTACGATCCGATCGTCATGGGCGAAAAGGGCGAAGACCAGTACGGGGTGTTCCTGAAGGACTACAAGCCCAGCCCCTGGTAAATGCTCGCGGCTGCTGCACAGCCGGCGGCACCAAGCTTTGGCATTCCGGCAAGGAGACACCCGCGGCGATTGAGATCGCCGGCTACGATGCGAGTAGGCAGCCGCTCCCGAAGGGCACCCTGCAGTGGCAGGCTGCCCTGACTCCCTGTTGCGTCATAGCAATACCTCCGGGAAGGTAAATACGTTGCCTCATTTGAAAACCTCCGGTTGGTCGTGATCGTTGCCTCGTTGAAAAACCTCCGGCAGGCTAGCCGTTCCAGGCACGGTTGACGGGCTTGAGAGGGGCTGGTTTTTTGGCCAGGGCCAGTGTTTCCAGCTCGGCGGTCAGGGCCAGGATCCGGCGTGAGAGCGTGCCGGGCTTGATGCGTTTGAAAGCAGCGTTCATCTGGATGACCGGGCGTTTGTGCATCCGTTCGTGCCTGGCAGCGCGCTGGTGGGGTGTGGCCGGCGCGTCGTGCTTCTTGGTGATCTTCGCTCCGTGCCGCTGCTTGAAGAGCAGCTTCTGCTGCGGCAGTAGATAGTTGGTGAAGACACGGTCCAGCTCCCAGATCTCGTTGAGCTTCTCCAGCTCCGCGGCGGTGTCGTAGCGCAGGTACCCGACCAGTTCCCGGACCCGGGCCCAGTTCTTTTGCTCGACGTGCGCTCCGTCGTTTTTGTTGCCGGGCCGGGAGCGGGTGAAGGTGATCTGCTGAGCGTGGCAGTAGGCCAGCAGGTGCTCGTTGATGAACTCGGAACCGTTGTCCGAATCGATGCCGATGATGGGGAACGGGAACACGGCGGTGACGTGCTCGAGGGCTTCAAAGACCCATTTGGCTGCCTTGTTCCGCACGGACCGGTTCACCGTCCAGCCCGTGCAGACATCGGTCACGGTCAGCGTGAAGCAGAACTCGCCGAAGCTGTTGCCTCCTTCGTGGCCGACCAGATCGATCTCCACAAATCCCGGAACGGCGTCGTCCCACTCGGCCCAGGTGCGGACCGGGATCTGGGCCTTCAGCAGCGTGCCGGGCTTGGTGTGTGAGCGTCCCCTTGGCATGAGCTTCGCCCGCTCCGCGGTGAGCTTGCGGTCGATCGTTGCCGCGCTCATCCGCATCAGCAGCGCGGCCTGTTCATCGGTGAGCTCAAGCTCCCGGTCCCGGCGCAGCAGCGGCACGAGCACCGGCAGCATCGGGGCCAGGAGCCGGCCGGCAGGGGCGCGCAGCACGGCCCAGCACTTGATCAGCCCAGGTAGCAGATCCGGCCCGTAGACCGGGGATCTGCCCGGCCTGGGCCTGACGATTTTCAGCACCAGCGCGTCCCTAAGAGCAGCTCTGGCATAGTCGCGGTGCCAACCGGTCAGATCGATAAGCTCGTCCAGAATCCGGGACTTCCCTGCACGATCAGCGCTCTGGTAGGCGAGGGCCTTCTTCTTCGTCACAGCTTGCCGCTGGGCCATCGTTAGCTCCATGAAAACGGGCATAGCCCGCATCCGCTGCCAACACCCTCAACCACGCCGCTACGCGGAGGTTTTCAAACGAGGCAACGTATCCGGCTACGCGGAGGTTTTCTATGAGTCAACGCGCACTCTTGTATTCGAATATATATTCGAATAAGATTTCGGCATGAAGAAGTCATCACGGCGTTCGGCGGGTCAACAGTCGGCCGGTCACCAAGCGGGCGGGCATGCGCTTGGTGCCCGCCAGTTCAGGGGTGATGCCCTCCAGGATCATGCGCGCGGGAGTGATGCGCCCAAGCGTGATCCCCTGAAGGCCATGAGCCCCGGAGTGGTGGACTATCTCTTCCGGCAACTCGTGGCAGGGGAGCCGCCCGAGGACGTCCAGTGGAGCCGGGAAGGCGTTGCGCTTTCTGCGCAGGCGCCGGGGCCGGAGCTGGCGCGGCGGCTGTCCGAAACGGACCTTGATGCGCTGACGCCCACGGAGCTGTTCCACTATGTCCGCGCCGCACAGCGCCTTTCCCAGTGGGCAGAGTCATTGCGGGAGGTGGCCGTGGAACGTTACTGCACGGGCGCAGAGCCCGCCTAGGATGGGCTCGTGACAGCACCCCTGACAGTCTCCGTCATCCAATACGCGGCCTTGGCCGGCGGCATCGATGCCAACGCGCCGGAGCATGTACGCCTCATCGAGGACGCCGACTCGCACGGTGCCCGGCTCGTGGTGTTCCCCGAGCTCTCGCTCACCGGGTACGACCTGCCCCTGCTTCGCAGCGGGCACCAGTTTGATGCGGGGGACCAGTGGGTGGCGCCAGGGGACCGCCGTTTGGACCCCATCCGGGAGATTTGCCGCAGAACCGGGATCACCGCCGTCGTTGGTGCACCGTTCCGGGAGCGGGACGGCACTCCGCGGCTCGCATCCATGGCCGTTCACCCGAACGGCACAGAAGATGCTGGCTTTAAGACTCACCTTCACGACGACGAGCAGTCCCTTTTCGAGGCAGGGCAGGAACCGCTCCTGCTGGACGTGGACGGCTGGAAGATTGCACTGGCCATCTGCTTGGATGCTGCCCATCCCGCGCACTCCGGCGCTGCTGCCGCGGCGGGAGCTGACGTGTACGCCGTCTCGGCGCTCTACACGCAGGAGGAAGGACACCGGCTCGGGCTGCATCTCGGAGCGCGGGCCATGGACAACCGCATGTATGGCGTCCTTGCCAACCTGGGTGGCCGAACACCGCTGGGTCCGTCCTGCGGCCTGAGCGGTTTCTGGGGACCGGACGGGCTGCCGATGCGGCGGGCGGGCGGTACCGGAACGGAAGTGGTCACAGCTGTGCTGCTGCGGGGTCCCCTCGAGAGGTACCGGTAGCCGGAGTGGCACCGCGGCCAGCTTGCGCACCGGAATTTGACGATCATCACGCGGTGGCCATTGTCCTAACCTGCACGTGACAGGGTAACGTTTTTCCCATGGCTGACACTTCCGCGAACCTTCCTGCCCTGGGCACCCTCCTGACCGCCATGGTCACCCCGTTCACGACGGACGGCAAGGTCGATTACCAGCAGGCAGCGGAACTGGCCAGCAAGCTCGTTGACGACGGCTGCGACGGCCTGGTTGTCACCGGAACCACCGGCGAGACGTCCACCCTCACCGACGAGGAAAACCTCGGAATGTTCCGCGCCGTGATGGAAGCCGTTGGCGGGCGTGCCGCGGTTATCGCCGGCACCGGAACCAACGACACCGCCCACTCGGTGCACCTGTCCCAGGAAGCCGCAAAGCTGGGCGTCGACGGTCTGCTGATCGTCACGCCCTATTACAACAAGCCCAGTCAGGCCGGCGTCCGGGCGCACTTCGAGACGGTCGCATCCGCCACGGACCTGCCCGTCATGCTGTACGACATCCCCGGACGGTCCTCCATTGAGATCGCGCCGGACACCATGATCCGCCTCGCCCAGCACCCGAACATCGTTGCCGTCAAGGACGCCAAGGCCGACTTCGCCGCGGCAACCCGCGTTCTGGCAGAGACTGACCTTGCCTTCTACTCCGGCGACGACGGCCTGACCCTGCAGTGGATGGCCCTGGGCGCCGTGGGCCTCGTGGGGGTCACCACGCACGTCGCCACCCGCCGTTTCCGGGAGCTCATCGACGCGATCAACGCGAGTGACCTCGGCACGGCCCGCAAGATCAACTTCGAGCTTGAGCCGGTAGTTCGCGCCACCATGACCCGCGTCCAGGGCGCCGTTGCAGCCAAGCAGATTCTTAAATGGCAGGGAGTCCTGCCCAACTCGATTGTCCGCTTGCCCCTCGTGGAGCCGGACGAAGCCGAGATCGAAACCATCCGCGAGGACTTGGCGAAAGGAGGGCTGGTCTTTTCCTGACGGACTGAGACCGGCACTCTTCCGTCTGGAAAGAAGTGCATTATGACCCAAGTAGCCCTCCCCGGCCTCGTTACGCCTCCCCGCCTTCCCCAGGGCACCCTGCGGATTGTCCCGCTGGGCGGGCTCGGCGAAATCGGCCGGAACATGGCTGTGTTCGAAATCGACGGCAAGCTGCTGGTCGTCGACTGCGGCGTCCTCTTCCCCGAGGAAACCCAGCCCGGCGTTGACCTGATCCTGCCCGATTTCTCCTACATCGAGGACCGGATCGACGACATCGTTGCCGTGGTGCTCACGCACGGCCACGAGGACCACATCGGAGCCGTTCCCTACCTGCTGCGGCTCCGCAACGACATTCCGCTCGTGGGATCGCAGCTGACCCTGGCGCTGATTGAAGCCAAGCTCCAGGAGCACCGGATCAGGCCCTACACGCTGTCCGTCACCGAGGGGCAGGTGGAGCAGTTCGGCCCGTTCCAGTGCGAGTTTGTTGCGGTCAACCACTCCATCCCGGACGCCCTGGCGGTCTTCATCCGCACAGCCGGCGGCACGGTGCTGCACACGGGCGACTTCAAGATGGACCAGCTGCCGCTCGACGGCCGCATCACCGATCTCCGGCATTTCGCCAAGCTGGGCGAAGAAGGCGTGGACCTGTTCATGTCCGACTCCACCAACGCCGACGTCCCGGGATTCACCACCGCGGAGAAGGAGATCGGCCCCACCCTGGACCGGCTCTTCGGGCAGGCCAGCAAGCGCATCATCGTGGCGTCGTTCTCATCCCACGTGCACAGGGTGCAGCAGGTCCTGGACGCCGCCGCCAAGCACGGCCGCAACGTCGCCTTCGTGGGGCGTTCCATGGTGCGGAACATGGCCATCGCAGCCAAACTTGGCTACCTGCACGTGCCGGACGGCATCCTGGTGGACCTGAAGAACATCGACTCACTGCCCGACAACCGGGTGGTGCTGATGTCCACCGGGTCCCAGGGCGAACCCATGGCCGCGCTTTCGCGCATGGCCAACGGCGACCACCGCGTGGTGGTGGGCCAGGGCGACACCGTCATCCTGGCATCCAGCCTCATTCCCGGCAACGAGAACGCCGTCTTCCGCATCATCAACGGCCTGCTGAAGCTCGGCGCCGACGTGATCCACAAGGGCAACGCCAAGGTCCATGTGTCCGGCCATGCCGCGGCAGGGGAGCTCCTTTACTGCTACAACATCCTTGAGCCGCTCAACGCCATGCCGGTTCACGGTGAGACGCGCCACCTGATCGCCAATGGCAAGATCGCGGAGGAATCGGGCGTTCCGGCGGCCAGCATCCTGCTTGCCGACAACGGCACGGTGATTGACCTGCGGGACCACCAGGCCGACATCGTAGGCCAGGTCGAGGTTGGCTTCGTGTACGTGGATGGCTCCAGCGTCGGCGAAATCACGGATGCAGACCTCAAAGACCGCCGCGTCCTGGGCGATGAAGGCTTCATCTCCATCATCACGGTCGTCAACAGGGCCACCGGCAAGGTTGTCTCCGGGCCCGAGATCCACGCCCGCGGCGTCGCTGAGGACGACTCGGTCTTCGACGACATCATTCCCAAGATCAACGCCGCACTGGAGGAGGCCGTGCTCAGCAACGCTGACCACACCAATCACCAGATGCAACAGATCGTCCGCCGGGTGGTCGGCACGTGGGTCAACCGCAAGCTGCGCCGGCGTCCCATGATCATTCCGGTGGTCCTGGAGGCCTAACCGCCGGTGCCCGGGGGCTGAACACAGCCCCCGGAAGGCCCGGAAATCCGCGGCTCCGCGGCCGCAGTGGAGTACCGTGGCAGATATGGCCACACGTACTTCCCCCGCGCCAAAACGTACCCCCAGCAGTAAAACGGGCGCATCCGCAGGCCGCAGCGGCTCTTCGGCGGCCAAATCCGGCCGTGCCGGATCGTCCGCCGGCAGCGCCCGCACGCGCCAGCTTCCCGCCGTCGAACACCGGCAGCCCTGGCTGCTGCGGGTCGCCGGCGGGGCCTGGCTGGGCATCGGCCACCTGGTGGGCGGGGGGGTGCGCCGGATCGGCCAGGACGTCAGCGACCTGGCTCCCGAAGACCGCCGCGACGGGGCCGCCCTGTTCAACCTGGCCCTGGCAGTCTTCATCGCCACCTTCGCCTGGTGGGGTTTCCGTGGCTGGTTCCCGGACGCTGTCTACGCCGTGGTCAACGGCACCTTCGGCTGGATGTCGCTGGTCCTGCCGCTCATGCTCTTCGTGTGCGCCTGCAGGCTGTTCCGGCAGCCCGTGGACGGCCGCGGAAACAACCGCGTGGGCATCGGGTTCCTCATCATGACGTTCGCTGGGTGCGGCATCGCGCACATCGTGGGCGGCCAGCCGACGGTCAGCGAGGGCTTCGACGGGCTGCGGCAGGCCGGCGGCATGCTGGGCTTCCTGGCGGCCTCGCCGTTGGCCGCCATTCACCCTGCGGTCCCGGTGGTCCTGTACGGGCTGCTGGCCTTCGTGTCTGTCCTCATCGTCACGGCCACGCCGTTCGGCGCCATACCGCGGCGGCTGCGCGGCGCCTATGAGCACCTGATGGGCATCGACCTTCAGGAGAACGACGGCGACGCCCACGACCGCAGTTACCTGTACGAGAACAGCCCTCCCGCCCCGAAGAAGAAGCGCAAGCGGCTCTTCGGCAAGGATGAGGAAGCCGATCCCCGGCTGGAAGGCTACGTCGGAGACGAAGCCTTTGAGCATGCCGTGGTCGACGACGACGAACCGTCGCCTGAGGCCGGCAAGGGACGCCCTGCTGTGGCCCCCGGAGTCCGGCGGCCCACCCAGGCGGAGATCGCCGTCGAGAAGATCAAGGCAGCCCAGGGACTCGGAGCCAAGGGCGCCGATGCCGAGAACGCCACCGAGGCCATTCCGCTCGTGGTCCCGGGCCTGGCCGGTTCGGCGAATGCACCCGGCGCGACTCCCGCTGCTGCGGTGCAGGTTCCGTCCAAGCCAGTGGCGCCTGCGCCGCCGCCCACACCGATTCCCCAGCGCACGGAGCAGCTGTCCCTCGCCGGCGATGTCACCTACACGCTGCCGTCGTCCGACGTGCTCACACCCGGCTCCATTCCCAAGGAACGTACGGAGGCCAACGACGCCGTCGTGGCCGCCCTGACGGACACGCTCCAGCAGTTCAACGTGGATGCCACTGTGACCGGTTTCAGCCGAGGTCCCACCGTGACCCGGTACGAGATCGAACTGGCGCCGGGCACCAAGGTGGAGCGGGTCACCGCGCTGTCCAAGAACATCTCCTACGCCGTCGCCTCGAGCGACGTCCGCATCCTCAGCCCCATCCCCGGCAAGTCGGCCATCGGCATCGAAATCCCCAACACGGACCGCGAGACCGTGTCGCTGGGCGACGTCCTGCGCAGCCAGAACGCCCGCCGCACGGACCACCCCATGGTCATGGGCGTCGGCAAGGACGTCGAGGGCGGCTACGTCGTGGCCAACCTGGCGAAGATGCCCCACCTGCTGGTGGCCGGTGCCACCGGTGCCGGTAAGTCCTCGTTCGTGAACTCCATGATCACGTCCCTGCTGATGCGGGCCACCCCCGACGAGGTCCGCATGGTCATGGTGGACCCCAAGCGCGTGGAACTCACCGCCTACGAAGGCGTACCGCACCTCATCACGCCCATCATCACCAACCCCAAGAAGGCGGCCGAGGCACTGCAGTGGGTGGTCCGGGAGATGGACGCCCGCTACGACGACCTCGCCAACTACGGCTTCAAGCACGTCGACGACTTCAACAAGGCGGTGCGCGCCGGCAAGGTCCAGCCGCCGGTGGACTCCAAGCGCGTCATCCGGCCCTACCCGTATCTGCTGGTGATCGTGGACGAGCTCGCTGATCTGATGATGGTGGCACCGCGGGACGTGGAAGATTCCATCGTCCGCATCACGCAGCTGGCCCGCGCCGCCGGCATCCACCTGGTGCTGGCCACGCAGCGGCCGTCCGTTGACGTGGTCACCGGCCTCATCAAGGCCAACGTGCCCTCCCGCATGGCCTTCGCCACCTCATCCGTGACCGACTCCCGCGTGGTCCTCGACCAGCCGGGCGCCGAAAAACTCATCGGCCAGGGTGACGCGCTGTTCCTTCCCATGGGTGCCTCCAAGGCGATGCGTGTCCAGGGCGCCTGGGTCACAGAATCCGAGATCCACAAGGTGGTCGAGCACGTCAAGGGCCAGCTCCAGGCCGTCTACCGTGACGACGTCGCACCCGAAGCGCAGAAGAAGCAGATCGACGACGACATCGGGGACGACCTCGAAGTGCTGCTGCAGGCCACGGAGCTGGTGGTCACAACCCAGTTCGGCTCGACGTCCATGCTGCAGCGCAAGCTCCGCGTCGGGTTCGCCAAGGCAGGCCGCCTCATGGACCTGCTCGAGTCGCGCGGTGTCGTTGGTCCATCGGAAGGCTCCAAGGCCCGCGACGTGCTGGTCAAACCGGACGACCTCGCCGCGGTGCTGGCCGCGATGAAGGGGCAGGAGGCACCGGCCACGGCCGATTCTCAGACGGCCGCGCTCAGTGACAACGCCAACGCTAACATCGCGCAGGGCGGCTACGCGGAGGACCTCGTTGCGGCCGACCTGGACAACCGCACCCAGAGTGTCGAGTATTACGACGGCGCGGACAGTTCCGGTGACGACGAGGACGGTTCCGAGGACGCCTGGTCCCTCACCGGCCGGTAGCCCTCATGGGTATCAGCAAGGAAGCGGCAGCGCCGAAGACGGTAGCCTAGAAGGGTGACTAGCACCGAAGCGACCGCGGCCGGCTCCAACAGCTCCGGGATCTGGAATCTTCCCAACATCCTCACCATGCTCCGCATCGTGCTGGTGCCGTTCTTCGTGTGGTTCCTGATCGCCGATGCCCCGGACCTGCGGAGCGAGTCCGGCGGGTGGCGCTGGGCAGCCGTGGTTGCGTTCGCCGTCGCGATTTACACGGACAAGCTCGACGGCGACATCGCCCGCAGCCGGGGACTGGTCACCGACTTCGGCAAGATTGCCGATCCGATCGCGGACAAGTTGCTGACCGGATCCGCCCTGGTCATGCTGTGCGTCTTGAATGAACTGCCCTGGTGGATCACGATTGTGATCCTGGTCCGTGAGTGGGGGATCACGGCGCTGCGGTTCTTCGTGATCCGCTACGGCGTCATCCCGGCCTCACGCGGCGGCAAGCTTAAGACGGTTGTCCAGACCGTCGCGATCTTCCTCTACCTCCTTCCGCTGGCATCCATCGCACCGTGGCTGACCTGGGTGGCCTTCGCGGTAATGCTGGCAGCCGTGCTGATCACCGTCTGGACCGGCGTCGAATATGTCATTCAGGCGCTGAAAGTAAGGTCGGAGGGGCTGCGCCGGCGGGCTGCGGACCTCGGCCAGCAGGAGAGCGAGGAGGGCCAGCCGTGACAAATCTGCACCGGATCGCCGGGGAGGCCGTGGCTGCGGCCGTTGGGCGCGGCGTCACCGTCGCCACCGCGGAATCACTCACCGCGGGCATGGTCGCCGCGGTACTGGCCGACACCCCGGGGGCTTCCGCCATGCTGCAGGGGGGCGTGGTCTCCTACAGCAACGCCGTGAAGCGGGACGTCCTTGGCGTTTCCCAGGACCTGCTGGACGCCGTCGGATCGGTGGATGAAGCAGTGGCTGCCGCCATGGCCGACGGCGCCCGGCGGGTCTGCGGCGCGGACCTTGCCGTCTCCACCACGGGCGTGGCCGGACCTGACGCGCACGACGGCAAGGCCGTGGGAACGGTGTTCGTGGGCGTCGCCACCGCGCAGGGTGTGCAGGCCTTTCCCTACAGCTTTGAGGGCACCCGGGCAGAAATCAGGGGGCTGGCCTGTGGCGCTGCTTTGGAGCGGCTTCAGGAGGCACTGGATGCGTTAAGCTGAGTTTCCGGCTTCGCTGAAGTGGGTCCCAGATCGCGCTAAGCTACCCGGAGTAAGGTTGCCGGGAACAAAAAGCGAGTCCGAATAGTTGTCACATTGTGTCGCCTCCCCTGGAGGGAGGCGCCTAGGATGAAGAGAACATATGCGGTTTACGTCACAGTGAACCGGAACCATGAGGGAGCAAGGCGATACAGATGGTAAAGCAGCCCGTGTCCGTAAACGGCGTTGTCCGCTGGAAGGACGTGGGCCTCGCCGATCAGGCCAAGAGCGAACAGAAGGAGCGCAAGATGGTTGTACTTCGTCACGAAATCGGTGATGTACTGCGCGATGTCCGCCAGCGGCAAGGGCGTACCCTCCGCGAAGTTTCGCACAGCGCCCGGGTCTCCCTGGGTTACCTGAGTGAAGTGGAACGCGGCCAGAAGGAAGCTTCCTCGGAACTCCTGTCCTCGATCTGTTCGGCGCTGGATGTTCCGCTTTCCAGCATGCTTCGTGAGGTCAGCGACCGCGTGGCTGTCGCCGAAGGCGTTGCCGTGCCGGACACCGTCCCGCAGGAATTCTCCCAGCGCTACGGCCGTGACCTTGAGCGCGACCTGAGCAGCGAGCTTAACAACGAACTCGCCACCGAAATGCTGTCCGGCGCCCGCTAGCAGAATCCGGTAATCCGGACCAGATAACTACAGCGAAGGCCTCCGGCAATCCGCCGGGGGCCTTCGTCGTGCCCTGAACCAAGCTCTGATCTAGGCGTCGTCCCGCGGGAATCCGTCACGTTCGTAGGTGGCGTTGAGCTTGGCCATGTAGGTGGCCAGTGCGTCGAGGTCCTCCACCGGCCATTCGCCCAGGCGCTCACGGAACACCTGCCGCCGGGCATCCTGCACCTGGTGCATCTTCTCTTCGCCCTCAGCTGTGAGCCGAATCGTTTGCGCCCTGCCGTCCAGCGGGTCGGCCTCCTTGAGCACCAGGCCGACGCTTTCAAGGAATGCGATTTGCCTGCTGACGGACGGCTTGCCGACGCCGATGCTGGAAGCAAGTTCGGTGAGGCGGATGGGGCCGCTTTTGCGGATCACGCTGAGCAGTCCGTAGGCGGCCGGCTCCATGTCCGGGTGGACCTCGCGCGACAGTTGCTGGGAAATGGACCGGGCCCGTCGCCAGAAAAGACTGATCTGGTGCTCCACGTTGGTCAGTGCCGCATCAAGAGTGCCCTCGAAGGGGGCAGTGGTTCCGGCGGCTTCAGGGGGGTTGCTCATGGCAACCATTCTAGAGTCAGGGTCCGTGAGAGACTGTGTTGAGTGAGGATTAGTGATTTTTGGCGGCTGATGGACGACGAATTCGGGGCCGGCTACTCGCGTGTGCTGGGCGGCTCCCTCGTCCTTGCCGGAGTCGGCGGCCGGACAGCTGACCAGGCCCTCGCCGCGGGCGTCAGCCCGCGCGACGTCTGGCTGGCAGTGTGCGACGTGCAGGACGTCCCCGAGGAGCGCCGCCTCGGCCGCGATATCAAGCCGCGCCAGCACGGGCCAGACCTGGTCTGAACAAATCCCGACTCGCCCGGGAACCCGCTGACACGCCGCCCGATTGTTCGAATATCTGTTCGGGTGCGACTATGCTTTTTGGCAGCGGGTTATCCACATACGTACGCCTGCCCGGCAAGAATGTCAGCGGGTGGCGCTAGCGTCGGTGATGACAGACAAAGGGCCGCAGAGGCCCCTCCAAAGCGAGAAAGCATTAGAGGTGTGAACCATGGCGGCAGCCCCGGATCGTGCAAAAGCGCTAGAAGCAGCGCTCGCGCAGATTGACAAGCAGTTCGGCAAGGGATCGATCATGCGGCTGGGCGACGAAACACGCGCCCCCATCGAGGTCATTCCCACCGGCTCCATCGCACTGGACGTCGCTCTGGGAATCGGAGGTCTCCCGCGGGGCCGCGTCGTCGAGATCTATGGCCCGGAATCGTCAGGTAAGACCACCGTGGCCCTGCACGCTGTAGCTAACGCCCAGCGCGCCGGCGGCATCGCCGCCTTCATCGACGCCGAGCACGCCCTCGATCCTGAGTACGCCGCGAAGCTCGGCGTGGACACGGACGCCCTGCTGGTCTCCCAGCCGGACACCGGTGAGCAGGCCCTCGAAATCATGGACATGCTGGTGGGCTCCGGCTCACTGGACATCGTGGTCATCGACTCCGTAGCGGCCCTGGTGCCGCGGGCGGAAATTGAAGGCGACATGGGCGACAGCCACGTCGGCCTGCAGGCACGGCTCATGAGCCAGGCCCTGCGAAAGATCACCGGCCGGCTGAGCCAGACCAAGACCACCGCCATTTTCATCAACCAGCTGCGTGAAAAGATCGGCGTGTTCTTCGGGTCCCCGGAAACCACCACCGGTGGTAAGGCGTTGAAGTTCTACGCCTCTGTGCGTATCGACGTCCGCCGCATCCAGACCCTGAAGGAAGGTGCCGATTCCGTCGGCAACCGGACCAAGGCCAAGATCGTCAAGAACAAGATGGCCCCGCCCTTCAAGATCGCGGAATTCGACATCATCTACGGCCAGGGCATCTCCCGCGAGGGTGGCATCATCGACATGGGCGTGGAGCACGGCATCATCAAGAAGTCCGGGTCCTGGTTCACCTACGACGGCGACCAGCTCGGCCAGGGCATGGAGAACTCGCGCCGCTTCCTGCGCGACAACCCGGAACTGGCGGCCGAGCTCGAGCGCCTGATCAAGGAAAAGCTCGGCGTCGGCGTGAAGGCCCCGGCCGAGGCCGAAGCTTCACCGAAGCTGAAGGCCGTTGACGGCTTCTAGCAGACGCCGGTCCTCTTCGGCCCTCGCCAGGGCCGGAGGGGACCGGCAAGCAGGACCCGGCCCCGATCCGGATGAGGACCGGGACGCAGATCCGGCGTCGGTGGCGCGCGCCATCGTACTGCGCCAGCTGACCGCATCGCCCAAGAGCCGGCAGCAGCTTGAACGCAAGCTGGCCGAGCGCAACGTGCCGGAGGACGTCGCTGCAGCCGTGCTGGACCGCTTCGAAGAGGTCCGGCTCGTCGATGACGCCGAATTCGCGGACATGTGGGTGCGGAGCAGGTCGCAGTCGCGCAGGCTGGCCAGGGGAGCCCTGCGCCGGGAGCTCGCGGACAAGGGCATTGACCCTGACACGGCGGCCTCGGCTTTGGAGCAGGTCAGCGACGAGGACGAGGAAGCCGCTGCCCGCCACCTCGTGGAGCGCAAGCTACGGCCGGGGACGGACCTGGCTGACCGGGCGGAACGCGACAAGACCACACGGCGGCTCGCGTCCATGCTCGCCCGCAAGGGGTACCAGCCCTCGCAGGCCTTCCGGATCGTGGGGGAGGTCCTGGACGCTGCAGCCGGCGGCGCCGCCTCCGGCGACGACACCTACCGGGCCTCCGCGTCCTGGGATTGACCGGACGCGGGGAGTGAACGCGGCGGGTACTCTTGGCAGCCGGTACCCTTAATGGGTGAGTCTGACCTATCCTTCCCCCGCACCCGGCACCGAAAACGCAACCGGCAGCGCCGTTGTGCCCCGCACCTACCAGGTGCGTACCTTCGGCTGCCAGATGAACGTTCACGACTCCGAGCGCATGGCGGGCATGCTGGAGGCGGCCGGCTATGTGCCGGCTGACGGCGCCCAGGCGGACGTCGTCGTCTTCAATACCTGCGCGGTGCGGGAAAACGCCGACAACAAGCTCTACGGCAACCTCGGCCAGCTGGCGCCGATCAAGGCGGCCAACCCGGGGATGCAGATCGCCGTCGGCGGCTGCCTCGCCCAGAAGGACCGCGAAACCATCCTGAAGAAGGCACCCTGGGTGGATGCCGTCTTCGGCACGCACAATGTCGGAGCCCTGCCTGCCCTTCTGGACCGGGCGCGCCACAACAACGAGGCGCAGCTGGAAATCCTCGAGTCGCTGGATGTCTTCCCGTCCACGTTGCCCACCAAGCGCGACTCTGTCTATTCGGGCTGGGTGTCCATTTCGGTCGGCTGCAACAACACCTGCACCTTCTGCATCGTCCCTGCCCTGCGGGGCAAGGAAAAGGACCGCCGGCCGGGGGAGATCCTTGCCGAGGTCCAGGCGCTGGTGGACGACGGCGCCATCGAAGTGACGCTCCTCGGCCAGAACGTGAACTCCTACGGGGTGGAGTTCGGCGACCGCCAGGCCTTCTCCAAGCTGCTGCGCGCCTGCGGCGAGATCCCGGGCCTGGAACGGGTGCGCTTCACGAGCCCCCACCCGGCTGCGTTCACCGATGACGTCATCGACGCCATGGCCGAGACGCCCAACGTCATGCCGCAGCTGCACATGCCGCTGCAGTCGGGATCGGACAAGGTCCTGCGTGACATGAAGCGTTCCTACCGGTCGGCGAAGTTCCTGGGGATCCTGGACAAGGTCCGCGCCAGGATGCCGCATGCCGCGATCTCCACGGACATCATCGTTGGTTTCCCGGGGGAGACGGAGGAGGATTTCCAGGCGACCCTGGACGTCGTCGAAAAGTCACGCTTCGCCACGGCCTTTACCTTTCAGTACTCCAAGCGGCCCGGCACCCCGGCCGCGGACCTGCCGGACCAGCTGCCCAAGGCCGTGGTGCAGGAACGCTTTGAGCGCCTCACCGCGCTCCAGGACCGCATCGCCGCGGAAGAGAACGCCAAGCAGCTGGGACGCCGCGTCGAAGTCATGGTCACCGCCCAGTCCGGCCGCAAGTCAGAGGAAACGCACCGCCTCTCAGGCCGGTCGCAGGACCAGCGCCTGGTCCACTTCACGGTTCCCGAGGGTGCTCCTGCCCCGCGTCCCGGAGACCTGGTGACAGTCACCATTACGGAAGCGGCCGCCTTCCATCTGGTCGCCGATCCTGCTTCCGCAGGCGACTACTCCCTGCGCCGGTCCCGTGCCGGCGATGCCTGGGACAGGGCGCAAGCCGATTCCTGCGGCGTGCCGGCACCTGCTGCCGCGGGGTCGTCGGGCAAGAGCGGCGTGTCCCTCGGCATGCCCTCGCTCCCGGTGCGGAGCCGCTGACCCGGTGGCGGGCCAACCCCCCGTCATAGCGGTTGTCGGCCCCACCGGTTCGGGCAAGTCCGACCTCGCCGTCGACCTTGCCCTGGCCCTAAACGGTGAGGTGATCAACGCCGACGCCATGCAGTTCTACCGCGGCATGGACATCGGCACCGCCAAGATCACCGAGGCTGAACAACGGGGCGTCCGGCACCACCTGCTGGACATTCTGGACGTGACGCAGGAAGCGTCGGTGTCCGACTTCCAGCAGCAGGCAAGGGACGCCGTCGCCGACATCCATCGCCGCGGCAAGCGCGCCATCCTGGCCGGCGGGTCGGGACTGTATGTTCGCGCCGCCCTCGATGTGCTGGACTTTCCGGGAACCGATCCGGAAATCCGCAGCCGGCTGGAACAGGAGAACGCCGAGGCAGGGACTAAGGTGCTGCTGGACCGCCTGCGGGCGGTCGATCCCGTCTCCGCCGGGCGCCTCGGCGACGCCCGCCGCATCATCCGCGCGCTGGAGGTGTTCGAACTGACGGGACGCCCGTTCAGCTCCTTCATGCCAACCCGAGAGTACCACCAGCCGGCCCTCCAGATCGGGTTGGAGGTGGACCGGGAGCAGTTACGGGACCGGCTCGCTGTCCGCGTGCACCGGATGGTGGAGCGCGGGCTGCTGGCCGAAGTCGAACGGCTGGACGCCCAGGGCCTGCGCCGCGGCAAGACCGCACCCCGCGCACTGGGCTACGCACAGTTCCTCAAGGTGCTCGACGGCGAAGCGGATGTAGCGCAGGCAGCCGAAGAAACCATAGTGGCCACCAGGCAGTTCGCCCGCCGGCAGCTGACGTGGTTCCGGGCGGACCCCCGCATCAGCTGGCTGGACTGGCAGGACCCTGAGCTCGCTGCCAAGGCAGCCGGGCTCTGCCGCTGAGCCAAGCGCCACGCACTTATAGAAGGACCCCAATGACCCTCTCGACGATGCGTTCGACCCGGCACTCATAACGTTGGCCGCTGCCGTATTTCTGCGCGAACGCCTGACTGGCCGGGCAGTTGGCGGTGTCCTGATCGCACTTGCCGGCCAGCACCCGCGGCCGGCCAGGCACATCCACCGTTTTTCTGGCGCCCTCGGCAAACGGGTAACCTTGAACCATGAATGAAACCCTTGCAGAAACAGCCCGGCCCGCCGCCACCACACTGAGCGGACTGCGGTTCTCCAAGGGCCACGGAACAGGCAACGACTTCGTCCTGGTCGCTGATCCCGACGGTGTGCACGCGATCTCCGCGGAGCAGGTCACCCAGCTGTGCGACCGCCACCGCGGCATCGGCGGCGACGGACTCATCCGCGCCGTCCCGTCCCGGCTTCTTGACGAGGGCCGTCAGATTCTTGCCGAAAACCCCGACGCAGAGTGGTTCATGGATTACCGCAACGGTGACGGTTCCCTGTCGGAGATGTGCGGCAACGGCGTGCGCGTGTTCGTCCACTTCCTCCTGGCCGAAGGCCTGGCTCAGCTGCCGGCCGGCGGCTCACTGACCATCGGCACCCGCGGCGGCGTCAAGACCATCGTCCGCACAGGTGACGGCTACGCCGTCGACATGGGCCCCTGGGAGTTCATCTTCCCGGACGAGGCAGCGGCCCGCGCCATGGATTCGCTGGTCAGCGCCGAGGGACTCGAGGTGCCGCGGCCGGCACTGTCCGTCAGCATGGGCAACCCCCACACGGTCGTTGCCCTCGCCGAGCTGTCCGAACTCCGGGACACCCGGCTCTTTACCGCCCCGCACGTCGACCCGGCTCCCGCCAATGGCACGAACGTCGAGTTCGTTGTCCCGGCCGAGCCGCTGGTGCACGACGGCGTGGGCACTGTGACCATGCGGGTCCACGAACGTGGCGTCGGCGAAACGCAGTCTTGCGGCACCGGCGCATGCGCCGCGGCGGTGGCCATCCGTCACTGGGCCGGGCAAAGCGCCCCGGACGCCTGGCAGGTGAAGGTGCCGGGCGGCGTCGTGGGCGTGAAGTTCTTCACCGTCGCCGGCGGCCGCGAGCACGTTGAGCTCAGCGGCCCGGCAACGATCGTTGCTAGTGGGACGCTTTCCTGACCCGGAGGATCCTGAAGGATTTGGACGTGCTTTCCCGCGTCACCGTGAAGGAGCCATCCAGAACCTCCGCCAGCCAGCGCTGAAGCGTGTCCGAGCCCAGGTTCTTCTGCACCACCAGCCAGGCCGAACCGCCCGGTGCCAGCCTCGGCAGCCAGAGCAGCAGTAGTGAGTGCAGTTCATCCTTGCCGATCCGGATCGGAGGATTGGACCAGATGGTGTCGAAGCGGATTTCCGGATCCACGTTCTCCGGCGTGCTGGCCGTGACATTGTTCAGCCCAAGCAGTTCGGCGTTCCCGTTGGTGAGCGCGATGCACCGTTCATTGACGTCCACGGCGTAGACCTGCGCGTGCGGTGCCCGCAGCGCCATGGTCAGGGCGATGGGTCCCCACCCGCAGCCGATGTCGAGCAGGTTTCCCTGCGGCGCAGGCGCGGGAGCCTCGGCCAGCAGGATGGCCGTCCCCTTGTCGATCCCGTCCGGACTGAAGATGCCGGACGAGGTCTGCAGCTTCCGCGTTTCACCGGCCAGTTCCACTGTGAGGGGCTTGCGGGTAAACGGCCCCGCGGGTGAGGCGCTGAAATAGTGGGCAGACTCCATAACTGGCCAGATTAGTGGGCTGCCCGCCCGATGGGAAACCGGCTGACGGGAAAACCGGCTGGCTGTTCTGGTATCCTTGAACGCATGTTCCTGATTTTTGAGTAGCCGGCACTTCTTTCTTGCCCGCGGCCTTGAGCCGCCGGCACCGGCCCATGGCTCCCCTCCACTGCGACGCAGGTATTGCCCTTTGCAGGCACAGACCTTCCGCGGGGGCGCAGCCCGAACAGCACTCAATCAGACCGCTTCCCGCCGGCCATGCCCGACGTCTGCCGGCATTTCAGGAGACCCTCCATGACCCCTCGTAGTCAGCCCAGCGCGAATACCGCTGCCAAGGGCGGCAATCAGCACTATTCTGAAGATGCAGAACCTTCAAAGGAGACCATGACCAATCAGCAAAATCCCGGATCCGAGCCAGCAGCCCAGGACATGAGTCCTGAGGAGATCCAGGCTGTTATCGACCGGATCCTCGCCAAGGACGTCCCGGCCAAGAACGCCGCACCTGCCAACGGCAGCCGCGGCGACAGCCAAGGCGTCTTGGGCAAGGCGCAGGCCATCTCGCAACTCGCCGAAGAGCACAGCACCTACGACGGCGACCAGCAGGACCTCGAGGAGCGCCGGGCACTGCGACGCACGGCCGGGCTGTCCACCGAACTCGAGGACGTCACCGAAGTCGAATACCGGCAGTTGCGCCTGGAACGCGTCGTTCTCACCGGCCTCTGGACCGAAGGCACGCTTGCCGACGCCGAGAATTCCCTCCGTGAACTCGCCGCGCTGGCGGAAACAGCGGGCTCGGAAGTCCTCGACGGACTGGTCCAGCGACGCGCCAAGCCGGACCCCGGCACTTTCCTCGGTTCCGGCAAGGCCCTGGAACTCAAGGACGTGGTGATGTCCACCGGCGCCGATACCGTCGTGGTGGACGCTGAACTCGCTCCGTCCCAGCGGCGCGGCCTTGAAGACATAGTCAAGGTGAAGGTCATCGACCGCACGGCCCTCATTCTCGACATCTTCGCCCAGCACGCCAAGAGCCGCGAAGGTAAGGCCCAGGTGGAGCTGGCACAGCTCGAGTACCTCCTCCCGCGCCTCCGCGGCTGGGGTGAATCCATGTCCCGCCAGGCCGGTGGCCAGGTGGGCGGCGCCGGCGCCGGCATGGGCTCCCGTGGCCCCGGTGAAACCAAGATCGAGCTGGACCGGCGAAGGATCCGCACCCGGATGGCCAAGCTGCGGCGGGAGATCGCCGCGATGAAGCCTGCACGGGAGACCAAACGGGCCAACCGCCGTCGTAACGAAGTCCCGTCCGTGGCCATCGCCGGATACACCAACGCCGGCAAGTCCTCGCTGCTGAACCGCCTCACCGACGCCGGCGTCCTGGTGGAGAACGCCCTGTTCGCCACCCTGGATCCCACCGTCCGTAAGGCCGAGACCGCCGACGGGATGGGGTACACGCTGGCCGACACCGTGGGCTTCGTCCGGTCCCTTCCCACCCAGCTGGTGGAGGCCTTCCGTTCCACCCTTGAGGAAGTGGCGGATGCAGACCTGATCCTGCACGTCGTGGACGTGTCGCACCCGGACCCGGAGGGCCAGATCGCTGCCGTACGCTCGGTGTTCGCCGAGGTGGACGCCCGCAAGGTGCCCGAGATCATCGTCCTGAACAAGGCCGACGCCGCCGACCCGTTTGTGGTGGAGCGGCTGAAGCAGCGCGAACCGCGGCACGTGGTGGTTTCGGCACGCACGGGGGAGGGCATTGCCGAGCTGCTCAGGGCCATCAGCGAGGCCATCCCGCGGCCCAACGTCAAGATGCAGCTCCTCGTGCCGTACCACCGCGGCGATCTCATCAGCAAGCTGCACGACTCCGACGCGGAGATCCTGAGCCTGGATCACGAAGAGGGCGGCACCCGCGCCGTGGTCATGGTCCGGGAAAGCCTCGCGGCTGAACTGGAATCCTTCAGCACCGATGACTGACGGGGCGGCAGCCGCCGGCGCCGGGGCCACGGCCGGTGAGCAGCTTGTACTTGACCTGCTCGATCGTGCCGTGGCTGGCATGGGCGGCCAAAGCCGCAGCGGCCAGCACGAGATGGCCCGGCAGGTGGCGCGCGCAATAGAAACCGGAGACCACCTGCTGGTGCAGGCCGGCACGGGAACCGGCAAGTCGCTGGCCTACCTGGTCCCGCTCATCGCGCACTCGCTGGAGAGCAATAAGCCGACCCTCGTCTCCACCGCCACCCTCGCGCTGCAGACCCAGATCGTGGGGCGTGACCTCCCGCGGCTGCTGGAGAGCCTCAAGCCGGCACTCGACCGGCCCGTGAAGGTGGCCCTGGTCAAGGGCCGCGCGAACTACGTCTGCAGGCACAAGCTGGAAGGCGGCTTTCCCTCCGAGGAACCCTCGGAGGGCCAGCTCTTCTCGCTGGGCGAGGACACCAGCGTCCCGCACTTCGCCGCGGCGATGGGCGGTCCCTCGTCGCAGCTCGGCAAGGAGGTGGTCAGGCTCCGGGAATGGGCGGAACAGACCACCACGGGCGACCGGGACGAGCTCCTTCCCGGCGTCACGGACCGGGCCTGGCGGCAGGTGTCCGTCACATCCATGGAATGCCTCGGCGCGCAGAAATGCCCCCTCGCCGAAGAGTGCTTCAGCGAACTTGCCCGTCATAACGCCACGGATGCCGACGTCGTGGTGACCAACCACGCCATGCTGGCCGTCAGCGCCTTCGAGGGCCTGGCGGTGCTGCCGGAGTACGACGTCGTGGTGGTGGACGAGGCCCACGAACTCCAGGACCGGGTGACCGGCGCGGTTTCGGGGCAGCTGTCGGTGGCCATGGTCCATGCCGCGGCCTCCGGCGCCCGCAAGCACACCGGGATCACTGTTGACGCGCTCAACACAGCGGCCGCCAACCTCGAGGTGGCTCTCGCCGGCGTTCCCAGTGGCTTGCTGCCCAACGGCCTGAATGACGAGCAGCTGGATTGTGTGGACCAGCTTCGTGAGGCCTGCCGGGCGGCGCTGTCGGACTCCAAGGGGGACAGCAACACAACGGCCGACGGCGGGCGGCAGCTCGCGCGCTCCCGCCTGCTGGCGATTTTGGAGCTTTGCGAACGTTTGATTGCGGCGCGCGAAAACCGCGAGGTGGTCTGGTTCTCCCGGAACAGCACGTTTGATCCCCAGCAGGGATACTCGGCGCCGGACGAGACCTCCCCGGCTCTGGTCAACATCGCCCCGCTGAGCGTCGCAGGCCGGCTCCGGGAAGGCCTGTTCGCCGGCCATACAGTGGTGCTGACGTCGGCCACACTGGCCATCGGCTCTGCTTTCGAACCCGCCGCGGGCGGACTGGGCCTCGTCGGGGACGGTGCGCCGAGCTGGACCGGCGTCGACGTGGGTTCGCCATTCGACTACCCCCGGCAGGGGATCCTCTACGTGGCAGGACACCTGCCGAAACCCGGGCGCGGCACTTCGCCTGAGGCGCTGGACGAACTCGAATCCCTCATCCGCGCCTCCGGCGGGGGAGCGCTCTGCCTGTTTTCCTCACGGCGGGCCGCCGAGGAAGCGGCAGATGCCCTGCGCACGCGGCTGGATGTCAGCATTCTCTGCCAGGGCGAATCCACCATGACGGCACTGGTGAAGCAGTTCGCCGACGAGCCTGATACTTGCCTGTTCGGCACGATGTCACTCTGGCAGGGCGTCGACGTGCCAGGCGGATCATGCCGCCTGGTGGTAATTGACAGGATCCCGTTTCCGCGCCCGGACGATCCGCTGATGACCGCGCGGTCCCGGGCCGTTGCCCAGGCCGGCGGCAACGGGTTCATGTCCGTATCCGCCACGCACGCGGCCATCAGGCTGGCGCAGGGGGCAGGACGGCTCATCCGGTCCACGAATGACAAGGGCGTGGTGGCGGTGCTGGATTCCCGGCTGTCCACAGAACGCTATGGCGGGTTCCTGCGGGCCGCCCTGCCGCCGTTCTGGCCGACGACCGACAAGAAGACCGCCGTCGCAGCACTCGAACGGCTCGCTGGCGCACAGACGTAGGGAAGCCCCGGGCAATAACAGCCCGGGGCAGAAGGTAGCAGCGGCTACAGCGAGCGGAGTACGGAAACCACCTTGCCCATGACAACGGCGTGGTCGCCGAGGATGGGTTCGTACTGCGTGTTCTGCGGAAGCAGCCACGTGTGGCCGTCCCGCTGCCGGAAGGTCTTGACCGTGGCTTCGTCGTCGAGCAGCGCCGCGACGATGTCGCCGTTGACCGCGTCGCTTTGCCGCCGGACCACCACCCAGTCCCCGTCGCAGATGGCGGCGTCCACCATGGAGTCGCCGGCGACCTTCAGCATGAACAGTTCGCCGTGGCCCACCAGCTGGCGGGGCAGGGGCATCAGGTCCTCCACCATCTGGTCCGCGAGGATGGGGCCGCCGGCGGCGATCCGGCCGACCAGCGGCACCATAGCGGTGTCCATCGCGCTGGGCAGTTCGGATACGGAAGCGCCTGCGGTGCTAAGGGCGGGGGCCTTGTCTGCGCCGCCGGATTTTGCCGTCCCTGCATCCAGGGTGAGCGGCATCAGGACCTCCATGGCGCGCGGCCGTTTGGGGTCGCGCCGGAGGTAGCCAAGCTTTTCGAGCTGCGAGAGCTGATGGGTCACGCTGGACAGACTGGCCAGGCCGACGGTGTCGCCGATTTCCCGCATGGACGGCGGGTAGCCGTTGTCGTTGACCGAGCGCTGGATGGTTTCCAGGATCTTTTTCTGCCGGACGGTGAGTCCCTTGGGGGTCCGCTGAGACCGCGGGCTGCGCTGGGGAGCCTTGCCGTCAGAGGCCTGTGCTGCCATGTTCGCCAACGCCTTTCCGTTCCTCCCGGCCACGGTAGCTGCAGTGTCCGGGAACTTCCGGCCTGAAAATGTCAGACCCTGCTGATCAACTGCAGATGTGGTTGTTCTGTGATTTCCAACGTAGGCCAGCCATAGTGCTTTTTCAAACATTTGTTCTAGCGAGTCTCGACTTAATTCGTCGATAGGTGCTAAAACTAGGAAAAGCAAAGTTCGAACATGTGTTCTAGTGAGGGCCGCTCGGCAGCCCGGTGTTCGAACTGTTTGTTCGAACGCGAGGCAGTACAACTTGGTCCAGGAGGGCTCACGCCATGTCAGCTTCAACAGCATCAACTTCAACGGCAATGTCCCGGCCCGGCAAGCCGCCGCGGCTTCGCCTCACCAGACGGGGCCGCATTGTCCTGATCGGTCTGCCGCTTGTTCTGCTGGCCGCTGTTATCCTGTCCCTGACCGGGCTCTTGAACTCCCCGGCCAAGGCTGCGGACAATGCAGGTGGCCTGACGGTCACGCCCACGGTGACGGTTACGGTGCAGCCCGGCGAATCACTGTGGGCCATCGCCGGACAGGTCGACCCGGACCGCGATCCCCGGGATGTGATTGCGGACATTGTCCAGCTCAATGACCTGCAGGCGGGGAAAGTCATGCCGGGCCAGCAGCTGTTTGTGCCCAATAAGTAGGCGTGACGGGGCGCAGCTCAAGGAGGCCGGAACCGTCACAGTTTCCGGTCAGCCTTCCGGGTTACTTAAACTGTCCTAGTGACTGACCAGCTTGAGCGACTGAACCGACTGCCCCTGCGGAACAACCTGAGGGGGTTGTCCCCCTACGGCGCCCCGCAGCTTGATGTTCCGATCCTGCTCAACGTCAACGAGAACACGCATGGCGTGCCCGCCGACGTGCGGGCGGCCATCACCGCGGCCGTAACCGAGGCCGCCGCCGGGCTCAACCGGTACCCCGACCGCGAATTCACCGAACTCCGCGAAGCCCTGGCCGAATACCTCGGCCACGGGCTTAGCGCGGACAACCTCTGGGCAGCCAACGGCTCCAACGAGGTCCTGCAGCAGATCCTCCAGGCCTTCGGCGGTCCGGGCCGGTCGCTGCTGAGCTTCCCTCCGACCTACTCGATGTACCCGCTGCTCGCCAGCGGCACGGACACCGCCTACATCGCCGGCAAGCGTGCCGACGACTATGGCCTCAGCGCCGAGTCGGCCGCAAACCAGGTGCGCGAGCTCCAGCCCAGCATCGTCTTCCTGTGCTCACCCAACAACCCCACCGGCACCGGCCTCGGCCTGGATGTGGTGGAAGCCGTCTATGAGGCGGGCGAAGCCAGCCAGGCGGTCGTCGTCGTGGACGAGGCCTACCACGAGTTCGCCCACGACGGCACGCCCAGCGCCCTCACCCTGCTGCCCGGCCGGGAACGGCTCATCGTCTCCCGGACCATGAGCAAGGCGTTCGCCCTTGCCGGCGCCCGCGTCGGTTACATGGCCGCGGCCCCGGAGGTGACCGACGCCCTCCGGCTGGTGCGCCTTCCCTACCACCTGTCGGCCGTCACGCAGGCAACCGCCCTCGCGGCCCTGCAGCACCGCGAGGCGCTCATGGCCGATGTCCAGGACATCAAGGGGCAGCGTGACCGGATTGTCGCGGAACTGACGCGGATGGGGCTGCGGCCCGCGGCGTCTGATTCCAACTACGTCTTCTTCGGCGGGCTGGAGAACCCTCATGAAGTTTGGCAGGAACTGCTGGATGCAGGGGTGCTCGTCCGCGACGTCGGCATCGCCGGCCACCTGCGGGTCACCGCCGGTACTGAGACGGAAACCACAGCCTTCCTGGAAGCGCTGGAAAGCATCCTGGCCCGGCGGGCCGCACTTCCGGCCTAAACTTGGATATGGACCAGGTCAGGTCCGCCCCCATCCTTCGTTAAAGGACATCTATCACCATGAGCGACACCGGAATCAAGGCTGCCGAGGCACGGACTGCACGCATGGAGCGTGCCACCAGCGAATCTTCCGTGCTGGTGGAGATCAACCTCGACGGCACCGGAGTGTCGGACATCAGCACGTCGGTCCCGTTCTACGACCACATGCTGACGGCGCTGTGCAAGCACTCACTCATCGACATGACCGTCAAGGCCACCGGCGACACCCACATTGACGTCCACCACACTGTCGAGGATGTTGCCATCACGTTCGGCGAGGTCCTGCGCACCGCGCTGGGCAACAAGGCGGGCATCCGCCGCTTCGGCGAGGCCACCGTGCCCCTGGACGAGGCCCTCGCGCACGCCGTCGTCGACGTGTCCGGCCGGCCCTATCTGGTGCACGGCGGCGAGCCCGCCGGGCAGGAGTACCACCTGATCGGTGGCCACTTCACGGGATCGCTGACCCGGCACGTCTTCGAGGCCATCACGCTGCACGCCGGCATCTGCCTGCACATGAACGTCATCGCCGGCCGCGACCCGCACCACATCGTCGAAGCCCAGTTCAAGGCTTTTGCCAGGGCCCTTCGCGCGGCCGTCGAGCCGGATCCCCGCGTCGAAGGCATTCCATCCACCAAGGGAGCACTGTGACCGGCAAAGTACTGCACGAGGGCGCGATCCTCGATCCTTCGGCCACGCTGAAGCCGGCATCCCCGGAGGGTAAACCCACCGTCACCGTCCTGGACTACGGGTCCGGCAACGTCCGTTCGGCCGTTCGCGCCCTGGAGCGTGCCGGCGCGGAGGTCATCCTGAGCTCCAAACCTGAGGACGTGCTGAACGCCGACGGGCTGGTCGTTCCCGGCGTCGGCGCCTTCGAAACGGTCATGCGCGAACTCAAGGCCGTTGACGGCATCCGGATGATCGGCCGCCGCGTCGCCGGCGGACGTCCCGTCCTGGGCATCTGCGTCGGCCTGCAGGTGCTCTTCGAAGCCGGCGTCGAACACGGCACCGAAGCCGAAGGCATGGGGGAGTGGCCCGGCAAGGTGGAGCTCCTCCCGGCCGAAGTGGTGCCGCACATGGGGTGGAACACCGTCAAGGTTCCGGAAGGCTCCAGGCTTTTCGACGGCGTCGAGGGCGAGCGGTTCTACTTTGTGCACTCCTATGGCGTCCAGAACTGGGACTTCGACGTGATCCAGCCCCGGATGGCGGCGCCCCTGGTCACGTGGTCCGAGCACGGTGGCCCGTTTATTGCCGCTGTGGAAAACGGCCCCCTCTGCGCCACCCAGTTCCACCCGGAAAAGTCCGGTGACGCCGGCGCGCGCCTGCTGAAAAACTGGGTCGACGGGCTCCGCGCACCGCACTCCCGGCAGACGGCGGACGCCTAGATGTGGTCAATTGTCCTGATGGGACTGGCCGGTCTCCTGGTGGGCGGTGGCCTGTCCTTCAGGCAGCAGCGCAAGCCGCTCTGGATCCAGATCGGTTTCTACGTGCTGGCCGCCATGTCGCTGCTGGCCGCCTACCTGCTGACCCTTCCCGGCACATAACCCACTAACCCGCCGTGTGCGCCGCAGAAGCCGCCGCCCACGGGAACCAGCGCCTACAAGAACTGAGGACCCCTGATGACCAGCCAAAACGAGCTGCCGGTACTTGAACTGCTTCCCGCCGTCGACGTCGTGAACGGCCAGGCCGTCCGCCTGGTCCAGGGCGAGGCCGGCAGCGAAACAAGCTACGGAACGCCCCTGGAGGCGGCGCTCAACTGGCAGCAGCAGGGCGCGGAATGGGTCCACCTGGTGGATCTGGACGCTGCCTTCGGACGCGGCTCGAACGCGGACCTGCTGCGCGAAGTGGTGGGCCGGCTGGACATCAAGGTCGAGCTCTCCGGCGGTCTTCGGGACGACGAATCCCTGGAGAAGGCGCTGGATCTGGGCGTCGCCCGGGTAAATCTCGGCACCGCGGCCCTGGAGAACCCGGAATGGACCGCGCGGGCCATTGACCGCTTCGGTGACCGGATCGCCGTCGGCCTGGACGTCCGGGGAACCACCCTCGCCGGACGCGGCTGGACCAAGGAAGGCGGGGACCTGTGGGACGTTTTGGGCCGCCTCGAGGAGGCCGGCTGCGCCCGCTACGTCGTCACCGACGTGACCAAGGACGGGACGCTGCAGGGGCCGAACGTCGAACTTCTGCGGCAGATGGTGGAGAAGACCGGCAAGCCCGTGGTGGCCTCCGGCGGTATCTCCAGCCTCGATGACCTGAAGGTCCTGCGCTCCCTGGTGCCGCTCGGCGTCGAAGGTGCCATCGTGGGCAAGGCCCTGTACGCCGGCGCCTTCACCCTGCCCGAGGCCCTCGACGTCGCCGGCCGCCGCTAGGACATCGCCGTGACCGAGCAGCAGAGCAATCCGGCGGACGGCGGCGGACAGGCGGCGGACCTGCCCCCGGTACGCCGACTGCCCGGTCACATCGAGGCCGCCCTGGCCGGGGCAGGTGGCGCCGCCGATTCCGCCGGCCAGCCCTGGGCCGGGCGCAGCCTCGCCGGTGAAGACGCGAAAATACACAACTTCGAGGACGACGACGGCACGGCCGACGCCGGCTACCTCACCGCAGTCTCTGCTCTTGTTGCGGGCGACGGCGACGAGGCGGCGGTGGTTACCTCGCTCGCCAGCGCCCGTGTCTTTGTCCCCGTCGTGGCACAGTTGGCGGAGGAAGCTGAGGGCGCGCACGGCGTGCACGCCGACAAGCAGGCGGACATGGCGCTGGTGACGCTCAAGGCTCCCGACGGCCGCCTCGCCATGCCTGTGTTCACTTCGGCGGAAGCGCTGGCGGCATGGCACGCGGAGGCCCGGCCGGTGGCCGTGTACGCCGCGAGGGCGGCCCTGTCCGCCGTTGCCGAGGGGGCCGAGCTGCTGGTGGTGGACCCCGGTTCGGAAGTGACCTTCGTGGTCCGGCGCCCCGGCGTCTGGGCCCTCGCGCAGCAGCGGCAATGGGTGCCGGCCTACCTGGACGCCGAGCTGGCCGCGGTGCTGCGTGCCGGAGCGGAAAGCAAACCCGCCGTCCGCGGCCTTGAGGTCCTTCCCGGCGGGGGAGTCGCCACCACCACGGCTTCGGGCAGCCGCGTCGATGGCGGCGGTGCCGGACCGGAACTGCGGGTGGTGCTGTACCTGGAGGACGGACTCGATGCGGCCGCGGTCCAGGCACTCGTTGCCGGCCTCCAGACCGAGTGGAGCCGGAATGTATTGTTTGGTGAGCGCGTTGATTCGATCGAAGTCAAGCTAAGGCGCGCCGCGCAGTAGCTGCCGGCCCGGTGGGGTCCGTTCCGGCGCTGTCCGGCGGCGGAACTGAGGACCCACCTGTGAATTTCAGCCTGTACCGGGAGCTGCTGGCCGTCCGGCCCATCCGCCGGCTCCTGGCGGTCGGCATGATTGCCCGCATTCCCCACTCGGCGGCGGGCGTCCTGCTGACCCTGCACATCGTCCTTACCCTCGGTGAGGGCTATGCGGCTGCGGGAGCGGCGGCGGCCGTGATGACCATCGGCATCGCGCTCGGCGCTCCTTGGCGCGGCCGCCGGGTGGATACGGTGGGCCTGCGGACGGCGCTGATACCCTCCGTGATTTCGGAAACCGTCATTTGGTCCATCGTGCCGCACGTCTCCTACCAGTGGCTGCTGCCGCTCGTGTTCGTCGGCGGCCTGCTGACGCTTCCCATCTTCAGTGTGGTGCGGCAGTCCCTGGGAGTCCTGGCGGACGGCGACCAGCGCAGGACCGCCTTCGCGCTGGACGCTGTCAGCACGGAGATGGTGTTCATGATCGGCCCGGCCGCGGGTGCCGTGGTGGCCACGAGCGGCAATTCCGTGCTGGGGCTGACCGCCGTCGGCGTATCGACATCGCTGGCGGGGCTCTTCCTCATGTGGTTCAACCCGCCCACCCGCAGCGCTGTCCGCAGCGAAACCTTCGAGGCGGACGAACAGGTTGCCGCAGAGGTAGCCGTTGTGGCCGCCGCCCCCGCACATCTGCAGGAGGCTGCCGCTGAACTCGGTCCGGCGGCTGCCGGCAGCAGGCGGCGGGCGGGCCTGAGACGCAGGGTGGCCCACAGCTTCGGCTGGTTCACCGCCGCGGTAGCCGCAGTGTTCGCCGTAGCCGCCGGCGCCGGCATGGTGCTCAGCGGCACCGATGTGGGAATCGTGGCTGCTCTGGAGACCGGCGGCCGCCAAGGCGAGATCGGCGTGGTGTTTCTCTTCTGGTGCGCCGCGTCGGTGGTCGGCGGCCTCGTCTACGGGGCCATGCACCGGCCCGTCTCGCCGATCCTCCTGCTTCTGGGCATGGCTGCCCTCACGATTCCCATGGGGTTTGCCACCGACACACTTACCCTCAGCCTGCTGTCGCTGCTGCCGGGGCTGCTGTGTGCTCCGGTGCTTTCGGCAGCCTCCGAGAGGGTGGCCGAACTGGTAGACGAGGCCAGGCGGGGCGAGGCCATGGGCTGGTACGGGTCCGCGCTGACCGCCGGCGTGGCACTGGGGGCTCCGCTGGCCGGGCTTTTCATCGACAGCATTGGCGCGGCGGGAGGCTTTGTGTCCGTCGGGGTGGCAGGGGTGCTGCTCTGCGCCGTGGGGCTTGTCCTGCAGCAGCGCCGCCGCCGCGCCGCCACATCCTGACCGTCTCCGGTTTAGCGGGAAGAGGTTGGGTGGAGAGCGCTACCGGAGCCGGTGCCCCGGAAGACAAAAACGGCGGCGGGCCGGCCCCGAAGAGCCGGCCCGCCGCCGTCGTAATTCAATCTCTAGTTCACTGCGCTCTAGTTCACTGCGCCGGTGAACTTCTCACCGGGACCCTTGCCCGGGGGATCCGGAATGATGGACTCTTCGCGGAAGGCCAGCTGCAGTGACCGCAGGCCATCGCGCAACGGACCGGCATGCTGGGAACCGATTTCCGGGGCGGCCGCCGTCACCAGTCCGGCGAGGGCAGTGATGAGCTTGCGGGCCTCGTCCAGGTCCTTCAGCTCAGCGGCGTTCTCCTCAGCGGCCAGGCCGAGCTTTACGGCGGAGGCACTCATGAGGTGCACGGCGGCCGTGGTGATGACCTCGATCGCTGGAACTTCGGAGATGTCGCGGACTTGCTGCGTGACGTCGTCCCCGGCGCCGGGCGCCTGGTAGACGTGTGAATTGCTGTCTGGAGTGCTCATACTGGTAAGCTTGTCACACACCGACTGGATGTCGTTATTTTGCCGTGGATGAGGCCCACTGCCGTGAACGTGCGGTAAGCGGGCATCTTTATGTAGAATTGATATTCAGTTTGCAAGCGGAGTTCTCTCCCACCCGCGTCAGCCGTTTTCCCGGAAGTTTCAGGGAAGCAAGGTTGCCGGGTAACGGTCGGGCGGTTCACCGGGCAGGAGCCTGGGGAAGTGCGTGTAGTCCCTCGCGGGATGTGCACATCCGATCCTTTGAGGCCTTCGATTGCTCCGGCAATTGGGGGCCTTCTCTATTTTGCCGGTGGAACACCCATCACGAACACAGGAGCTTTAACATTAGCGAGCCAAGAATCAATGAGCGTATCCGCGTCCCTGAGGTGCGGCTGGTCGGCCCTGCCGGCGAACAGGTAGGAATCGTCCGTATTGAGGATGCCCTGCGTCTGGCTGCCGAGTCCGACCTGGATCTCGTTGAAGTTGCACCGCAGGCCAAGCCTCCGGTGTGCAAGCTGATGGACTTCGGCAAGTACAAGTACGAAGCCGCGGTCAAGGCCCGTGAGGCCCGGAAGAACCAGACCAACACGGTTCTGAAGGAAATCCGGTTCCGCCTGAAGATCGACACCCATGACTACGAGACCAAGCGCGGCCACGCCCTCCGCTTCCTCGGCGCCGGGGACAAGGTCAAGGCCATGATCCAGTTCCGCGGCCGTGAGCAGCAGCGTCCCGAAATGGGCCTGCGCCTGCTCCAGCGTTTCGCGGAAGATGTCGGTGAGGTCGGTGTGGTGGAGTCCAGCCCCCGCATCGATGGCCGCAACATGGTTATGGTCATCGGTCCGCTGAAGAACAAGGCGGAAGCCAAGGCCGAAGCGCGCCGTGCAACCCAGCGCGCAGAAGCCAAAGCCCAGAATGAAGCCAAGGCCGCAGGCCGCGTGGACACCTCCGGTGACGATCAGGCACCCCTGACGCAGTCGCTAGCGGACCTTCTGCCGGAAGGCTTCCAGGTTTCCACGGAGGCCCCTGCGCAGGACGCCCCGGCAGCGGCGGAGGCAGCCGCCCCGGAAGCCGCCGTCGAAGCGCCCTCGGTTCCGGTCGAAGCAGCTCCGGCTGCCGAGGCTCCCGCCGCTGAAGCACCCAAGGTTGCGGAAGCGCCCAAGGTTGCCGAAGCGCCCAAGGTTGCCGAAGCGACCAAGGTTGCCAAGGAGGCCGAGCCGAAGCGCGAGGCACCCAAGGCCGCAGCACCCAAGGCAGCCCCCGCTGCTCCCCGGGCCGCAGCTCCCGCAGCACCGAAGGCGGCAGCGCCTGCAGAGCCGAAGGCTACCGTAGCTGAGTCGCCTGCTCCGGCAGCGCCGAAGCCTGCGGCTGCCCCGGCCCCGCCCAAGCCGGTTGCCCGGCCGGCAGCGCCGAAGCCTGTTGCACGCCCCGCAGCGCCTCGGCCCACGCCGAAGCCGGCGGGCAAGAAGACCACCTAGTTCGAAACTGCGGGAGGCATCGCCTTCAGGCAGCCAGCAACCAGCATGCCGCCCGCAGGGGCGGCTGCACGATAGAACTGCGGACATTGTCCGCGGATACGTAAGGAGATCGGTTCCCATGCCGAAGATGAAGACCCACAGCGGTGCTAAGAAGCGCTTCAAGCTGACCGGCAGCGGCAAGCTGCGCCGCCAGCAGGCCAACCGCCGCCACTACCTCGAGCACAAGTCCTCCAGGCTGACCCGCCGCCTTGCCGGCGACAAGATCGTCTTCAAGGGCGACGCCAAGGTCATCCGGAAGATGCTCGGCATCTAATTTCCAAGCATTCTGACTGACTGCCACCTGGCAGCAGTCAACTATTAATAAGCCTTCTCAGGCCAGCCGGTTACCGGCAGTAGTCGCTTGGGATCAGATTTTTGAAGGAGTACGCACGTGGCACGTGTGAAGCGGGCGGTAAACGCCCACAAGAAGCGCCGGGTTATCCTCGAACGCGCCAAAGGTTACCGTGGACAGCGCTCACGCCTGTACCGCAAGGCCAAAGAGCAGCTGCTGCACTCGTTTGTGTACAGCTACGGCGACCGCAAGAAGAAGAAGGGCGACTTCCGCCGCCTGTGGATCCAGCGCATCAACGCTGCATCCCGCGCCAACGGCCTGACCTACAACCGCCTGATCCAGGGCCTGAAGGCCGCTGAGGTCGAGGTTGACCGCCGCATGCTGGCCGAGCTCGCCGTTTCCGACGCCAACGCCTTCGCTGCGCTGGTCCAGGTTGCCAAGGACTCCCTGCCTGCAGACACCTCCGCTCCGGCCGCCAAGGCTGAGGCTGCTCCGAAGGCCAAGGCTACTCGCGCACGCGCTGCGAAGAAGCCGGTTGCTGCAGCTGCCGAGTAAGCAGGCAACTCCCAGTTCAAGGACCGGTGGCAACAGCCACTAAGGTTTCTTATATGAACGAAACCGGGCGCCCGCAAGACTTTCCACTCTCCAATCCCCGAGCCGATCGGGTCAGGGACGTGGCGAAGCTTGCAGGGCGCCCGGCCCGTTTAAAGCGCCGGCAGTTCCTGGCCGAAGGCCCGCAGGCAGTACGTGAGGCCTTGGTGCTTCACGGCAAGCGGATCGCTGCGGGCCAGCCGGGCATAGTCCGCGAGGTCTATGCCAGCGAGGCCTGCCTGGACCGGTACCCCGAGTTTGAAGAACTGGCCGTGGAAACCAGCGCCCGGGTCGCCACGGACGACGTCCTGGCCGCCATGGCGGATACGGTCACCCCGCAGGGGATCGTTGCGGTGTGCGATTTCGTGGATGTCGCCCTGGCGGACGTGCTCGACGCCGGACCGCGGCTGATTGCCGTGCTCTGCCAGGTCCGCGATCCCGGGAATGCCGGGACGGTGCTTCGGGCTGCGGACGCCGCCGGCGCCGACGCCGTGGTCCTCACCGGTTCCAGCGTGGACATCTACAATCCCAAGGCGGTCCGCTCGACTGCCGGCTCCCTCTTCCACCTTCCGGTGGTCCTCGGCGCCGACGTCAATGAGCTGGCTGCGCTGTGCAAGGACCGGGGGATCGGCGTGCTTGCAGCGGACGGCTACGGGCAGCTGAACCTGGACCGCCTGCAGGATGAGAACGCCGCACGCCGGCTCGGCGCTTCGGCCGCCGGCTCTGACTACGCCCTGGAAAACCCCACGGCCTGGCTTTTCGGCAACGAAGCCCAGGGGCTCTCAGAGGACGAGCTTGCGCTAGCCGACCATCGGGTGGCGGTGCCCGTCTACGGCGCCGCTGAGAGCCTCAACCTTGGAACGGCCGCCACCGTCTGCCTCTACGCCAGTGCGAGGTCCCAGCAGCCCGCCTAGCGCGCTGGAGTTTTTTGCAGATATCGGCCGCAAAGGGCACTATTAGTCGCGATATCTGCACAAAAACTCCACTGGTAGACAGTGTCGTCAGCCATGCACGAAGGAGCGGGGGTCCACCGTTCGGTGGACCCCCGCTCCTGTCTGTTTGTCTGTTATGGGCCTGGGCTGTTGCGGCCCAATGCCTGTGATCCGGGCCTGTTATGGTGCCCGGGTGCTGTGGCTGCGGCCGGTGATGGCGCCGTAGATACCTGCGACTACGAGGCCGCCGATGATGGCGAGGATCCAGGTGCCAAGGTCAAAGAACGCCAGGTCACCCTTGCCGAAGAGAAGGCTGCCGATCCAGCCGCCAACGATGGCGCCAACGACGCCCAGAACCAAGCTGGTGACCCAGCCGCCGCCGACCCTGCCGGGCATAACGGCTTTAACGATTGCGCCTACGATCAGGCCGAGAATAATCCAAGCAAGAAATCCCATTGTCTGCTCCTTCATATTCGTCGGGATCGATTCTTATCAGTCCCGATATGGCTTCAAGCTAACACAGCGCGTGATTATTTGTCAGCAGGCTTACTTTTGGCTCTTTTCGTGGCGTGTGAAGTCGTGTCCGGCGCCTGTCCGGGGCCGGACGGGTACGGTATTTACTAGACGGCGGTTCCATGCCGCCCTGTCCCATCCGTTGAAAATATCCACGTGAAGAGGTGAGCCTCCCTTGGCTGCAAGTGGCGGTAACAAGGCGATTGTGGCGGCGCTGGCTGCCAACCTGACCATCGCTGTCCTGAAGTTCGTCGCGTTCCTGCTGACGCGATCATCGTCGATGCTGGCTGAAGCGATCCACTCAGTCGCGGACTCCGGCAACCAGATCCTGCTCCTGGTCGGCGGGAAACGCGCCCAGCGCGCAGCCAGCCCGGAACACCCCTTTGGCTACGGCCGCGAGCGTTACATCTATGCGTTCATCGTTTCCATCGTGCTCTTTAGCGTCGGCGGCCTGTTCGCCCTGTATGAGGGATGGGAAAAAATCCAGCACCCGCACGCGATTGAAGGTGACTTCTGGTGGGTGCCCCTGGCCGTGCTGGTGGGAGCCATCATCGCCGAGTCGTTCTCGTTCCGGACGGCCATCATGGAAGCCAACCACATCCGCGGCAGCCAGGGCTGGATCAGCTTTGTTCGGACCGCCAAGCAGCCCGAGCTTCCGGTGATCCTGCTCGAGGACTTCGGTGCGCTGCTGGGCCTCGTCTTCGCTCTGTTCGGCGTGGGGCTTACCCTGCTGACCGGCGACGGCATCTGGGACGGAATCGGAACCGGGATGATCGGTCTGCTGCTGGTGGCTATTGCCGTGATCCTGGCGATGGAAACCAAGTCCCTGCTGCTGGGGGAGTCGGCAACCAAGGACGACGTCGGCCGGATCCGGCACGCCATCGAGGCGGACGGCACCGCAATCATCCACCTCAAGACCCTGCACCTGGGCCCGGAGGAACTGCTCGTGGCCGCCAAGATCAGCGTGGAGGCAGGTGATTCCGGGCTGGACATCGCCAAGGCCATTGACGACGCCGAAGCCCGGATCCGCTCGGCAGTTCCCATCGCGCGGGTCATCTACCTGGAGCCCGACATCCGCCGCGCCCAGGTGGCCAGCGGGCCCGCGCTTGCGGGCGACTCAGGCGCCTAGCTGCTTACGCCCTGGGTCCGGCTCCGTGAGATTCTGGGCCGCTGGCGCCGGGCAATTATGGGACGCTGGCTCCGTGAAATTTTGAGCCGGGCAATTCTGAGCCGCTGGTTCCGTGACTGCTGTTACGGGGCCAGCGGCTTTTTGCGTTCCAGCAGGCCACTGAACAGGGCCACGATCAGGCCGAGAATGGCCAGAACGGCACCCACCAGGGCGGGCGCAACGTAGCCCCAGCCCCATGCGATCACCAGGCCACCCAGGAAGGCGCCCAAAGCGTTGGCGACGTTCAGAGCGGCGTGGTTGAGCGAGGACGCCAGCGAGGGCGCGTCAGGGGACGCGTCCAGCAGGCGGGTCTGCAGGGCGGGCACGAGCATGGACCCGGCGCCACCCACAACGAACACCATGAGGAAGGCTGACCACGGCCAGTGCACCGCCACGGCGTACACCACCAGTGCGACGGCGATTCCCGGCAGGACGCGGTAGATGGTCCCCATCACGGACTTGTCCGCGATCCGGCCACCGAGGATGTTGCCGCCCACCATTCCCAGTCCGTACAGGGCCACCACGAACGGCAGCAGTGCGGCGGGGATCCCGGCCACGGAGGTCATGGTATGGGAGATGTAGGTGTACGTGGCGAAGAACCCGCCAAATCCGACGATGCCGATGAGGATAGCCAGCCAGACCTGCGCCCTTTTGAGCGCGCCCAGCTCCCTGCGGATGCTGGCGTCCGCGTGCGCCTTTTGGAACGGAACGAATTTCCAGATGAGCGCCAGGGTCACCAGTCCCAGCACTCCCACCAGGACAAAGAGCAGCCGCCAGCCAAAGCTCTGGCCGAGCCAGGTGGCGAAGGGGACACCGACCACGTTGGCAACAGTGAGTCCCGCCATGACCATGGAGATGGCCCAGCCCCGCTTGGTCGGCGCCACCAAGGAAGCAGCGATGACCGCGGCCACGCCAAAAAACGCGCCGTGCGGCAGGCCGGCGGCGAACCGGGAGACCAGCATGCTCGCGTAATCGGGTGCGATGAACGAGGAGAGGTTGGCAACGCTGAAGAACAGCATGAGCCCCAGCGCAAGGAACTTGCGCGGCAGTTTCGCTCCGACGGCGGCAAGCACTGGAGCTCCGACGACGACGCCCAGGGCGTAGGCCGAGATGAGGTGGCCGGCCTCGGGAGTGGTGATCCGGAGTCCCACTTCGACCTCCTTGAGCAGCCCCATCATGGCGAACTCGGTAACGCCGATGCCGAAGCCGCCCATGGCCAGGGCCAGGATGGCGGGTCCGATTTGTGTGGCGGCCTTGGGCGCGCGGGGAGCCTGGACAGTGGAAGTCATGTGCCTGCTTTTCGAAGGGGATTTGCGGAGTAGGCCTCGTTGCCACTGATATGTGTGATTTTAACAAGCTTCGCGGCGGTAGTGATATTCCCGACCGGGCGGGGCCCGCCTCATGAAAAGCCTGTGCCCTCATAGACTGGACCGGTGACTGAACTGATTAAAGTCGTCGGCGGGGCCGTGCTGGACTCGTTGTCCGCGCCTGCCCGGCTTCTTGTTGCGCGCCGCACAGCACCGCCGCAGTTCGCCGGCATGTGGGAATTCCCGGGCGGCAAGGTGGAACCGGGCGAGGCCCCCGAGAGTGCACTGCACCGGGAGCTCCGTGAGGAACTCGGCATCGGCGTCGTCCTCGGAGCGGAACTGGCGGCGCCCGAGCCGGACGGCTGGCCTCTGAACGACAAGGCCGCGATGCGGGTCTGGTTCGCCGAAGTGGCCGACGGCGACCCGCGGCCGCTCGAAGATCACGATGAACTCCGCTGGGTCAGCATCCGCGAAGGTGACGAAGCTCTCAGTCTGCCCTGGATTCCGGCCGACCTCCCGATTGTCCAGGCCCTGCTCGCCAGCGTCACCGCAGCGAGCCGCGCGGGCTCCCTCCCCGGAAATTAACGCCACCCTACGTCGGCTTCATTGAGCTGATTGTTCGGATTTGTTGCCGTCCGGGACTGCTGGGCAGAATTACATGCTGGACACCCCCGCGGTGTCTCACTCCTTGGACAGTTCCGGGAGGTCTCCACGCCCAGCACTGAAGGAACCGCATGATATCCGTGAGCCGTGTCGTCAAGAGCTATGGCTCCGGGGCCGCACAGGTCCGCGCCCTCGACGACGTGACAATGTCTGTGGAAAAGGGCGAAATCTTTGGCGTCGTGGGGCAGAGCGGCGCGGGTAAGAGCACCCTGATCCGCACCATCAACTCCCTCGAACAGCCGGATTCCGGAACCGTTCACGTCGGCGGCCGGGACATGACAAAACTGGCCGGCCGGGAGCTGCGGCAGGCCCGCCACGACATCGGCATGATCTTCCAGCACTTCAACCTCCTTAGCGGCCGCACCGTGCGGGCCAACGTCGAGCTTTCGCTCGAAATTACCGGTGCGGGCCGGGCCCAGCGGCGGACGCGCGCGCTGGAAATCCTTGAACTCGTGGATCTGCACGGCAAGGCGGACGCGTATCCCGCCCAGCTGTCGGGCGGGCAGAAGCAGCGCGTCGGCATCGCCCGCGCGCTGGCGTCCAACCCGTCCGTGCTCCTCAGTGATGAAGCCACCTCGGCGCTGGACCCGGACACCACACGCCAGATCCTCGACCTGATCCGGCAGCTGAGCAAGGATCTGAGCCTGACCGTACTTCTCATCACGCACGAGATGGACGTGGTCAAGCGCATCTGCGACTCGGCCGCTGTCATGAGCCAGGGGCGGATCCTGGAGCAGGGCTCCGTCGAGAAACTGCTGACCACGGAGAAGTCCCTGCTTGGCCAGGCACTCTTCCCCCTGGGCGACATCCCGCCTACCTCCAACGCGGTAGTAGAGATCACCTTCACCGGAGTCGCCACTGACCGGCCGGTCATAGCCCAGCTGGCACGCCAGCACGGCATCGACGTGGGAATCCTGGGTGCTGCCGTGGAGACCATCCACGGCCGCCAGACAGGGCGGACCCGCCTGGAACTGCCCGGCGATGAAAGGACCGTGTCCGGCGCCGTCGCCGACCTGCGGTCCCAAGGACTTTATGTGGAGGTAATCAAGTGATCGACCGCAACGATCCGTACTTCTGGGCGGACCTGCTGGACACCATCCTCAGGGGCGCCGGGGAGACCTTTTACACGGTGGGCGTGAGCCTGCTCCTCACCGTTCTCTTCGGGCTGGCGGCCGGCGTGCTGCTGGTTACCACCGAGGCTCACGGGCTGCTGGCCAGGCCATTCGGCAGCCGCGCCCTGGGGGTCGCATTGAACCGGGTGCTGGACGTCGTGGTGAACATCGGCCGGTCCATCCCGTTCATCATTCTGATGATCCTTCTGATTCCCTTCACCCGCCTGCTGGTCGGCTCCTTTATCGGCCCGACGGCGGCAATCGTACCGCTGTCGATCGCCGGCATTCCGTTCTTCGCAAGGCTCGTGGAAATAGGCATCCGCGAAGTGCCCAGGGGCCTCGTTGAAGCAGCCCAGTCGCTCGGCGCCACGCGTTGGACGATTCTCACCAAGGTCCTGGTTGCCGAGGCGGTTCCCGCACTGGCCCTGGGGCTGTCCACCACCGTTGTGGGCCTCATCGGGTACTCCGCAATGGTGGGTGCGGTTGGCGGCGGCGGGCTTGGCGATGTGGCTTTCCGCTACGGCTACCAGCGCTACAGCCCCGAGTACATGTTCGCCGTCGTCATCCTGCTGATCCTCCTGGTCCAGCTGTTCCAGTCGCTGGGCAACTTTGCCGCCCGCAGGCTGTCCCACCGCTGACAGCGGTTCTCATCCCCATGCAGTTACATCCCCATCCGCTCCATCCTGAAAGAGTTCAGCATGATTCGATCCACCATCCTCAAGGCCGCTGCTGCCGGAGCCGCCGCCGTCCTGGCCCTCTCTGCCTGTGGCAGCCCAAGCTCCTCCAGCGCATCGGAGACCATCAAGGTGGGTGCCCTCGCGGTACCCGCCGGCGACATGCTCAAGCACGTCAAGCGGGAGCTCGCGCCCAAGGAGGGCCTCACGGTCGAATACAAAGAGTTCAGCGACTACAACACGCCGAACCCTGCCGTGAGCGACGGCGACATTGATGCCAACCTCTTCCAGAACACCACGTTCATGGAGACGTACAACAAGGCCGCCGGCAAGAACCTGGTCAGCGTCGGAAAGGTTTACCTGCCGCCGATGGCCCTGTACTCCAACGAGGTGAAGAGCCTGGACGCGCTGGCCGAGGGCGCGTCGGTGGCCATCCCCAATGACCCCACCAACGAGGCCCGCGCCCTGAAACTGCTCGCGTCCAAGGGGCTCATCGAGGTGACGGAAAACCCCATCACGCTCAAGGACGTGACCGCCAACCCAAAGAACCTGAAGTTCACCGAGATCGAGAACGCCAGCCTCCCGCAGGCATTGAACGACAAGGATGCCGCCATTGTCACCCTGGCGTTCGCCCTGCCAGCCGGCCTGAGCACTGACAAGCAGATCCTGGTCGAGGGCAAGGACAGCGCCTACTACAACGTCCTCGCCGTGAATGCGGACAAGAAGGACGACGCCCGGGTGCAGAAGCTCTACAAGATCCTGACGTCGCAGGAGATGAAGGACTTCGTCCAGACGGAGTTCAAGGGCCTGGTGATTCCGGCCAGCTAAGGCTGACCGGCTAAGTCTGACGGGCGTACTGCGGACGGTTCGCAGTGAAACCCGCGGAGGGCAGGACGGTGACCGTCCTGCCCTTTACTTATTTGTTGGATTCGCTTATTTGTTGGATTCGCTTATTTGTTGGATGCGCTTTTGGTTGGCGGCGCGGCGGCAGGCTCAGAACAGCGTGGGCTGGGACGTCCGGGCTGCGCTTTGGGACCCATGCTGCCCTGACGCGTGCTGCCCGGACCCGTGCTGCGCCGACCTAGCCTGCCCTGAGCGATCCTGCGGAATGCTTCCCTCGGGGTAGGCAGCTTCCTCGCCGCGGGGATCGTCGACGGGGGAATCCTCGACGTCCCGGTGGCTGAACCCGTGCGAGCCGGTGAAGCCGTGCCGGGCTTTGAAGAAGCGGATCCTGCCGGCAAGCCAGGTGCGGTATTCCTTGGAGGCGTACGAGCCTGTGCCGTACAGCCTGCGGTAGCGGCCCGCCAGTTCCGGATGCCGGGCGGCGATCCACTGCATGAACCATTCCCGGGTGCCGGGCTTCAGATAGAGTGCACCGGCCGTGACGCCGGTGGCACCCGCGGCTGCCAGTGAGGCGAACAGGGAGTCCAGTGCGTCGTCGCTGTCCGAGAGCCACGGGAGGATGGGCATGGCCATCACCCCGCAGGGCAGCCCGGCTTCCCGGAGCCGGGATACGAGTTTGAGCCGGGCCCTGGGCCCGGGTGTGCCGGGTTCGATGGCCTCGGAGAGTTGCTCGTCCGTCATGGCGAGCGAGATCCCGATGCCCACAGGCACCTGCGCCGCGGCATGCTTCAGGAGCGGGATGTCACGCGCCAGCAAAGTCCCCTTGGTCAGGATGGACAACGGAGTACCGGAATCGGCCAGCGCGCCGATGATGCCGGGCATCAGCCGGTACCGGCCCTCCGCCCGCTGATAGGGGTCGGTGTTGGTGCCCAGTGCCACGTGCTGCCGGTTCCAGGAGGGCTTGGCCAGCTCCTTCTGCAGCACTTCGGCTGCGTTGATCTTGACCACCACCTGGCTGTCGAAATCAAGCCCGGCGTCGAAGTCCAGGTAGGTGTGGCTCTTGCGGGCGAAGCAGTAGACGCACGCGTGGCTGCAGCCCCGGTAAGGGTTCACGGTCCACTCGAACGGCATCCGTGAGCCGGCGGGCACCTTGTTGAGCACCGATTTGGCGGTGACCTCGTGAAAGGTGACGCCGGCGAACTCGGGCGTGGACACAGACCGCACCAGGCCGGCCAAGGGCAGCAGCGGTGCAGCCCCGGGCATCTCCTCCTGTGCCGGTTTGAGTGCCTGCGCGTCCCATCTCATGCCCTCTATTCGAAGGTATGTTCGAACTTAAGTCAAGGCCCGCCGTCGGGCGTTTCCCACGGACCGGCGACTACGCTGGGTCCATAATCCTGCTCACAGGCTTTGAACCTTTTGGTGGCCAGCCGATGAATCCATCATGGGCGGCCGCCCTGTCCGCGCGGGATCTGCTCCGGGCCGAAGGCTTCGCCGTGGAGGCTGTGGAACTGCCCTGCGTGTTCGGCGCGGCCGGGAGTGTGCTGCGGAATGCCCTCGGCGACCTGGAGCCGGAACTGGTGGTGTGCATCGGGCAGGCCGGAGGCCGCGGGGGCGTGTCACTGGAACGGGTTGCCATCAACTGCGATGACGCGCCCATTCCGGACAATGCAGGGAACCAGCCCGTGGACCGACCGGGAGGTGGTGCCCGGCGGGCCGGCGGCCTACTTCACTACTCTGCCGATCAAGGCAGCCCTTCTTGCCGTGGAAAGTGCAGGTGTTCCCGCCGAGGTCTCACAGACGGCGGGAACATACGTCTGTACCCACACTTTCTATACGCTCATGCAGGAGCTCGCGCCCCGGCCGGGCGTCCGGGGCGGGTTCGTCCACGTTCCGTTCGCACCTGACCAGGTAGAGCAGGGGAGCACTGTCGCGTCACTGCCTGCCCCCTCACTGCCCGCCCCGTCACTGCCTGTCGCCGCAATGGCGGCGGCGATTGCCGCCGTCGTCCGGACCTCGGTCAACAAGCCGTCCCAGCCATCCGGCGCAACCCAGCCAGCCGACGTCGCGCTCGCGGCCGGCACTCTTCACTAGCGCAGCCGGCAGTCTTCACTAGCGCACCGGCGGTGTCCCTGTCCGGGAGCGCAGCTCCCACTCAACCGTGATGCTGGTGCTGACGCCGGATTCACCGGGTTCCACGGTCAAGGCATCGGCGGCGAAGGCCCGCTGCATCCCGCCCACTGGGATGGGCGCCGACGGTACCGGTTGCTGTCGCACGGAGGCCACTTCACCTAGCTCGGCGCCCGCAAGCGCGGCTAGCTGTGATGCTGCTGCCCGCGCGTCGGCCCAGGCCGCCTCGCGGGCCAGCGCCATCACGGCTGCGGCATCGGCAAAACCGAGCTGCACGCCGTCCAGGCGGACGTCGTTCCCGCCGGCCTCCACGGCAGCAGCCATGACCCCCGAGCCGGCGGCGAGGTCCCGCAGCCGGACGCTGAGCATGCAGGATGCCACGTACCCGGTGACCTGCTGGCCCCGGCCCTCCTGCCATACGACGTCGGCCCGGACGTTGAGCCCCGACGTCCTGATGTCCCGGTTCTCCACGCCCCCGCTGCGCAGCGAAGCCGTCACGGCTGAGGAGGCCTCGCCGGCGGCGGCATAGGCATCACCTGCGCTGTCGCGCCGGCATTCCACGCCCATGGAGAGCGTCAGCAGGTCCGGCGCGGCCTCCGCGGTGCCGATTCCGGTGACTGTGACAGTCCGGGCTTCCGCCCGGCCCGCGGGTTCACGCATGCCTGTGCTTCCGGTCATGCCTGTGCTTCCGGTCATGCCTTTGCCTCCGGTCCACGTAGCCGCCGGCCTCCAGGCCGGCGTGCCGCTCGAAGGGATTTCCCGACGCCGGATCGCCGTACCGCACGGCCGACCAGGCCGCGGCCGCGAAATAGAACAGCAGGAAGGGCAGCCCGAGGCACCAGGCGTATTGCGTGCTGTGCTGCTCCTCGTGGCCCAGGAGCAGGCGGCTCGTCAAGGCGGCGTCCGGATCCGCGCGGAAGATGACCACGTTGCCCACCGTGAAGGCGCCAGCCACCGGCAGCCGCCAGCGATAACCGGTGGCGACAATCAGGCCGCGGGGACCCCGGAACGTCCGGGTGCGGGCCAGCCCGGCAAGCACCAGCCCCAGCGGCGTGGAGGCGTTCAGCACATTGGCGAGCTGCCTCAGGCGCTGTCCTCGTGTCAGCGGGCCCGGGGGCATGGGGCCTTGAATCATGAGGCCATGTTAGCCGCGGGCGGCGATGCGTGACAGGCGAAGGGAGCCTGGCCGGGCGCCTGCCGATGATAGGCGGACGGATCCCGCCGACGATAGCCCCGGGGACGCGGCAGCCGGCCGCTGTCAATTAGCCCGGCGCCGTCAATTAGACTGGGAACAGTGCCCGCCGGCCATCCGCCGGTGAGCCTGCCCTAGTCTTTGGATGCCGTCTTTGGATGACGTCCTTGGATGACTTACTGCAATGACGTGCCAGCGACGGATGCGCTGCCGGGGAAACCGCGCGGCTGCACCGGCCGCTGGCATCACCCGACTCGTAGCTAAGAACAGTAGATGACTGAAACTTTGCCGGGCGCCGCCGTCCCGAACCCTCTGGATGAAACCGCCATCAACGCCGCCGTGGACCAGGCCGTCGCCGCCATTGCCGGCGCGTCCACGCTCGATGAACTCAAGGCAGTCCGCCTGGCCCACACCGGCGAGAAGTCGCCGCTCAGCCTCGCCAACCGTGGGATCGGAAGCCTGCCCAAGGACCAGAAAGCTGCCGCCGGCAAGCTGATGGGTTCATCGCGCGGACGTGTTAACAAGGCGCTCGCGGACCGTACCGCCGAGCTCGAAGCGGAGAACGACGCCCGCATCCTCGTCGAAGAGACAGTGGATGTCACCGCAGCCCCGCGCCGCCGCCGGGCCGGAGCCCGCCATCCGCTGTCCACGCTGCAGGACCGCGTTGCGGACATCTTCGTGGGCATGGGCTGGGAAATCGCCGAAGGCCCCGAGGTGGAATCCGAGTGGTTCAACTTCGACGCATTGAACTTCAAACCGGACCACCCGGCCCGCGAAATGCAAGACACGTTCTTCGTGGAGCCGCCGGAAGCGCACCTGCTGATGCGCACGCACACCTCGCCGGTGCAGGTCCGGTCCATGCTGGAGCGGGAGCTGCCCATCTACGTGCTGTGCCCCGGCAAGGTGTTCCGCACCGATGAGCTCGACGCCACCCACACCCCGGTGTTCCACCAGTTCGAGGGCCTGGCCATCGACAAGAAGCTCAGCATGGCTGACCTCCGCGGAACCCTGGAGCACTTCGCGCGCCAGATGTTCGGCGACGAAGCACAAATCCGGCTGCGCCCCAACTACTTCCCGTTCACCGAGCCCTCTGCCGAGCTGGACATCTTCCACCCCGGCGCCAAGGGCGGGCCCCGCTGGATCGAATGGGGCGGCTGCGGCATGGTCAACCCCAACGTCCTGCGGGCTGCCGGTATCGATCCGGACGTCTATTCAGGCTTTGCCTTCGGCATGGGCATCGAGCGGACGCTCATGTTCCGCAACGAGGTCGGCGACATGCGCGACATGATCGAGGGCGATGTACGTTTCAGCGAGCACTTCGGGATGGAGATCTAACAGTGCGTATCCCACTTTCCTGGCTGCGTGAGTTCGCGCAGGTACCGGCCGGAGCCACGGCCGAAGACGTCATGGCAGAGCTGGTCAAGGTCGGCTTTGAAGAGGAAGCGGTCCACCGCCCCACGGACGCCCTGCGCGGACCCGTCGTGGTGGGCCAGGTCCTGAGCCTGGTCAAGGAACCGCAGTCCAACGGCAAGACCATCAACTGGTGCCAGGTCCGCGTCGTGCCCGAGGGACAGGAGCAGACGCTGACCGGCAAGGGCATTGATCCGTCCGGCGTGCAGGGCATCGTCTGCGGCGCCCACAACTTCGTCGAAGGCGACAAGGTGGTGGTCACCCTGCCGGGCGCCGTCCTGCCCGGCGACTTCCACATCTCGGCACGGAAGACCTACGGCCACATGTCCGCGGGCATGATCGCGTCCGTCCGTGAACTGGGCATCGGCGAGGACCACGACGGCATCCTGGTGCTTTCCCGGATCGGACTGGACCCCGAGATCGGGACCGACGCCATGGAGCTGCTGGGTCTCTACGACCAGGCCGCGGAAATCAACGTGACGCCGGACCGCGGCTACGCGTTCTCAATCCGCGGCGCGGCGCGCGAATACGCCCACGCCACCGGCACGGTGTTCACCGATCCCGCGTCGAAGGTCAACGCGCCGGCTGTCCTCTCCGGCGGCTATGGCGTCAAGATTAACGACGATGCGCCCATCTACGGCAAGCCCGGCTGCGACCGGTTCGTGGCGCGCACCGTCCGCGGTGTGGACGCCACCAGGCCCACGCCGCCGTGGATGTCTTCCCGACTGCGCCTGGCCGGCATCCGGTCCATCTCGCTGCCGGTGGACATCTCGAACTACGTGATGCTTGAGCTCGGCCAGCCGCTTCACTTCTACGACCAGGACAAGCTGTCCGGCGACATCGTGGTGCGGCGTGCAGTGGCAGGGGAGAAGCTGACCACGCTCGACGGCAAAGAACGTGCGCTTGACGCCGAGGACCTGCTGATCACCGACGCTTCCGGCCCCATCGGCGTCGCCGGCGTCATGGGCGGTGCGTCCACCGAGGTCACCGACGCCACCACGGCTGTCCTGATCGAGGCTGCCCACTTCGAGGAAGTTTCCATTGCCCGCTCGCGCCGGCGCCACAAGCTCCCGTCCGAAGCCTCCAAGCGCTTTGAACGCGGCGTTGACTGGCAGGTCGCCAACATCGCGGCGCAGCGCGCCGTCGACCTTCTGGTGGAACTGGCCGGCGGGACCGCGGAAGAGGCGGGCACGGACGTCGGAACCGCGCCGGATCCGGTGACCATCGCGCTGCCAGGGGAATATCCCGCAGCCCGGATTGGCATCGACTTCACCGAAGAGCAGATCGTCACGTCCCTGGAGGACCTGGGTGCCGTTCTCGAAAAGTCCGACGCCGGCTGGACCGTCACCGCGCCGAGCTGGCGGAACGACCTGGAAACCAAGGAGGACCTCTCCGAGGAGGTGGCCCGCCTGGTGGGCTACGACCAGATCCCCGCGACCCTGCCGGTGGCGCCTCCCGGCCGTGGCCTGACCCGCGTGCAGCAGCAGCGCCGCCGCTTGCTCCAGGCCCTGGCGGACGCCGGTCTCACCGAGGTCCTGGCCTACCCCTTCGTGTCGAAGGCCGCCAATGAGACTTTTGGCGTGGCCGAGGAGGGTGCACCCCGGACCGCGGTCAAGCTTGCCAACCCGATCAGCGAGGAGCAGGGTTACCTGCGCACATCGGTGCTGCCGGGCCTGCTGGAGGTCGCCAAGCGCAACCACTCCCGCGGCTTCCGCGACCTGGCCGTCTTCGAAGCCGGCATGGTGTTCCTGCCCGGTGACACGCTGGGCACGCCGTCCATCCCTCCGCTGGGCGTCAAGCCCGCCGATGAGGTGCTGGACGCGCTGTACGACGGCGTCCCGGACCAGCCGCTGCACGTCGCCGCCGTCCTGACCGGCCACGATTCGCCTGCTGCGGCCGGCCACGCCCCGCGGCTGTGGGACTGGGCCGATGCCCTGGACATCGCCCGCCTGGCCGGTGACGTCCTTGGTGTGGAGCTTGTGGTCACGCAGGGCCGGCACCAGGCCTTCCACCCGGGCCGCGCCGCGCAGCTGTCGCTGCGCTCCGGCGAGGTGGTGGGATACGCCGGTGAGCTGCACCCCAAGCTTCTGGCCGCGCACGATATGCCGGCGCGGGCCGTCGCAATGGAACTGAACGCGGATGCCCTGTTTGAGGCAGCGGCCGACGTCGTGGTGGCCCGCCACATCTCCACCTTCCCGGTGGCCACGCAGGACGTGGCACTCGTGGTGCCGCAGGACGTCCCCGCCGACGACGTGCTGGCAGCGCTGCGTGAAGGCGCCGGTGAGCTGCTTGAGGACGTCGCCCTGTTCGACGTCTACGCAGGCAAGGGGATCGAGGACGGCAAGAAGTCCCTCGCCTTCGGGCTGCGGTTCCGCGCCACCGACAGGACCCTCACCGCTGACGAGGCGTCGGAGGCGCGGGAGCGCGCCGTCTTCGCGGCAGCCGAGCGGTTTGGTGCCGTCCAGCGCTAGCTGCACATAAAAGAAAGACCACGCCTTTTGAACTGCTCCTCGAAAGTTGGACTGAAAATTCGGTTCTAACTTACGGGGAGCAGTTTCATGTTTAAGGGCAGTTCGTCGTCTGAGGAGCAGCGCGAAGCCGCGGTGGCGCTGTTTGCGACGCCTCAGATCCGGGACGCCCCAGATCCGGTTAGACCAGCCAGCGCCACCAGCGTGGCTGCTCCGGTTCCGGCGTCGGTTCCGGTTCCGGTTCCGGCTCCTCGCCCAAGGCCAGCGCGGCCGCGACGATGTCGTCCGCGGTGAGCGTCATGACGGCCTCACGATCGAGCGCATCGAGGCTTTGTTCCTCGTCGAGCGACAGCCGCAGCGCCTGGCGGTTGAGCGCCTGCTCGAACAGCGTGCGGGCGAACCGTGCGTTGCCGGAGTCCTCGCCCGCGTGGAGCCCCGTGAGTATGCGGCGCAGCATCTGGTCCGCACCCGGCTCCAGCGTGTACTCGTGCTGGGCCAGCATCTGGTGGAAGATCGTCTGGAGTGCGTCGACGGAGTAGTCGGGGAACGTGATCTCGCGGGCGAACCGGGAGCGCAGTCCGGGGTTCGAGAGCAAGAAGGACTCCATCAGCCGCGGGTATCCGGCCACGATCACAACCAGGCGGTGGCGGTGGTCTTCCATCCGCTTGAGCAGGACCTCGATCGCCTCGGGGCCGAAGTCCGTCCGGCCGTCCTCCGGGGCCAGCGCGTACGCCTCGTCGATGAACAGGACGCCGTCCAGCGCACGCCGGATCACCCGGTCCGTCTTGATGGCGGTCGCGCCGACGTACTGCCCCACCAGACCCGAACGGTCGACCTCGACCAGGTGGCCTTTCTGCAGCAGACCGACCGCGCGGTACATCTCGGCCAGGAGCCTCGCCACGGTGGTCTTGCCCGTGCCCGGGTTTCCGAGGAACACCAGATGCTGTGATGTGGCCACCTCCGGCAAGCCGTGCGCCTTACGGCGGGCCTGGACCTGGAGCAGTGCGACGAGGGCCCGCACCTGTTCCTTCACGGTCTCCAGTCCGACCAGCGCGTCGAGCTCGGCCTGCACCTCGGACAGCGGCCGGGCCGGCCCGGGCCTCGCACCGAGGAGATCGCCGACCAGGTCGTCGACGCGCTCCGAACCGGGCAGCTTGAGCTGATCGGCCAGATGGCCGATGGTTTCGCGCAGGTCGTCGAGCGGATGGCGGCTGGTTGCCATACATACACTGTAGTACTCGATTCCCGGTCTGGGCGGGGAACGGTAAGATCCTGATGCCAGAAGCAACTTACGGCAACGGCGGCAGGGCCTCTTCGTACAGCCAGGGATGCAGCAGCGATTCCGAGTCCAGCCCCGTGACGCGGTCGGCAGTGAGGATGAACTCGGGCGTCGAGACGGAACTGTGCGCATGCGTTCGGGTCCACTCCCGCAGCAGCGCGAAGAACGCGAGGTCGCCGCAGCCGCGGCGCAGGGCGTGCAGAGCCAGTGCTCCGCGCTTGTAGACCCTGTCGTCGAACATCAGCTCGGGTCCGGGATCGCCCACCAGAAGGTCCTGGGCGCCGGCGATGAGCCGCCGCCAGGCGGCCAGCGCCCGCTCATGGGCGGACATGACGCCGGCTTCCTCGGACCAGATCCACTCCGCGTAGCAGGCGAAACCCTCGTGCAGCCAGATGTCGCTCCACGTGCCGAGCGTCAGCGAGTTGCCGAACCACTGGTGGGCCAGTTCATGGGCGATCAGGCGCTGTGAATCCCACCCGGTATCCAGATGGTTGGCGCCGAGGATGGACAGCGAGGTGGCCTCGAGCGGGATTTCCAGCTCATCGGCGGTGACCACCACCGTGTATTCGGGGAAAGGATAGGGGCCGAAGCGGCTCACGAAGGTGCTCATCATGGCTTCCTGCCGGGCCAGCGCTGTCTCCGCCCGGGCAACCAGCCGCGCCGGCGCCGCAACGAACTGGGGCACGCCGGCCGAGTCCGGCAGGCTCACCAGCCCGTACCGGCCGATCTGGATGGTCGCCAGGTACGTCGCCATCGGTTCACGCTGCTCGTACACCCACGTCTGGCGGCTTGACCTCACCGTTTGCCCCACCAGGAGTCCATTGCAGACGGCCCGGTAGCCAGCGTCAGTGGTGACGGTGATGCGGTAGCTGGCCTTGTCCCGCGGGTGGTCGTTGCAGGGGAACCACGACGGCGCCCCGTTGGGCTGGCCGGCGACGAGGACGCCGTCGGTGAGCTCCTCCCAGCCCACCTCGCCCCACAGCCCCCTCCGGGGCCGCGGGTTGCCGTCATAGCGGATCTCGAGGCTGAATTCGGTGCCCGCGTCAAGGGGCTGTTCGCAGTGCACCACCAGCTGTTCCGCCCGCTGCGTGAACTTCCGCACGCGAACCCCGTTCAGCTGGATCTTCAGGGCGCGGAGGCCCGTCATATCGAGTACGACGGCGGATGTGCGGCGGGCTGCCACAGCAGCCAGGACTGCCCGGCCGGTCAGTCGGTTGCTGGCGAGCTTGTAGTCCAGCTCCAGTTCGTAGTGCAGGACGCGGTAGGCGTCCGTTCCCTGGCCCGGGACGTAGGGGTCGCCGGTGGCCGCGGCGCCGGCAGAGAGGACGGCGGCCGGGCCGGGCGATTCTCCGGAGCTCATTCTGCGTGTGACTTCCTTAGCTGTTATTTCAGGCGCGGTGCGGGTACGGCGGGGCCGGCCCAGGGGCTGACCGGATTGCCCATCCAGTACGTCCCGGCCGGAACGGTCTCACCCCGCATCACCAGGGAGGCCGGACCAACGGTCCCGCCCTTGCCGATCCTCGCCTGCGGCAGAATCACGCCGTGCGGGCCCATCGTCGCCCCGTCTTCGAGACTAACAGTGTCGATGCTCATGATTCGGTCGTGGAAGAGGTGGGTCTGGACAACACAGCCCCGGTTGACCGTGGAGCCGGCACCGAGCGTCACAAGGTCCGCCTCAGGAAGCCAGTAACTTTCACACCACGTGCCGCGGCCGATCCTGGCGCCGAGGGCACGCAGCCACCAGACGAGGGCCGGGGTGCCGCTGGCGGACCGGGCAAACCACGGGGCACTCACCATCTCGATGAAGGTGTCCACCACCTCGTTGCGCCAGATGAAGGAGCTCCACAACGGGTGCTCACCGGTCTTGATCCTGCCCACGAGCAGCCACTTGGCCGCCACGGAGCAGCCTGCCGCCACCCCGCCCGCGAACAGGAGGACCACGCCGCCGAGTGCTGCCGCCGCACCGTAGCCAAGGGTGGTGGCAAGCCAGTCAAAGACGAGCAGCACGCCAAGGGCCAGACCCACGGTCAGGGTCACCGGCACGAACCGGCACAGTTCCCAGAGGGTCCTGGCCACCTTGAGCCGGGCCGGCGGCTGGAAGGTGCGCGTGCTGTCGGACGCCACCGCCGTGCGCCGCAGCCTGACCGGAGGGCTGCCCAGCCAGGACGTGCCTGACTTGGCCTTGCCCGGCGTCGCCGAGAGGACAGCCACCAGGGAGTTCTTTGGCACGCTGCGTCCGGCCGCGGTCATGCCGGAATTGCCAAGGAAGGAGCGCTTTCCGATTTTCGCCGGAGCAATCCGCATCCATCCTCCGCCGAGCTCATAGGAGGCCACCATGGTGTCGTCCGCGAGGAAGGCACCCTCGCCCACGGTGGTCATGCGTGGCAGCAGCAGGACAGTGGAGGCCTCAACGTTCTTTCCGACCTTCGCCCCCAGCAGCCTCAGCCAGACCGGCGTGAACAGGCTGGCGTAAATCGGGAACAGCAGGTCCCGTGCCATGTCCAGCACCCGCTCGGTGGCCCACACCTGCCAGCCGACACGGCTTCGGACGCGGTAGTAGCCCTCCTGCAGGCCAATTCCCAGCAGCCTGGTGGTGATAAGGATGAGCAGCATATTGGTGAGGAACCAGGTCACAGCCGCGAGTGGAAGCGATGCCAGCACCTGGGGCCACGCAGCAAGCAGGGACTCGCTGCCCCTGATGAACAGGTAGACCAACAGGGCGGCGGCTCCGGCTGAAGCGTAGGGAATCAGGGCGAGGACGGCGGACGCGGCGGCGAAGGCCGTGAACCAGAGGCGCCCCAGGAGGGAACTGACCGGCTGCGCCGCGGGCCAGTCCTGCTTCGCCTTGCCACGCCGTTCTGCCGGGGAGCCTGCCACCACCTGGCCGGCCTTGACCTTGCCCAGCACCGCGGAACCCGGTTCCACCTGGCCGCCGGCGCCGATGCTGGCCCCGGGCATCAGGGTGCTGCGGGCTCCCACCGTGGCGCCCGCGCCGACGTGGATATGGCCGATGCGGACGATGTCGCCGTCGATCCACCACCCCGACAAGTCCACCTCAGGCTCGATGTTGCAGCCGCGGCCGAGGGTAAGCAAGCCGGTCACCGGGGGTAGGGAGTGCAGATGGACGTCGCTCCCGATCCTGGCGCCGAGGGCCCGTGCGTAGTACGGCACCCACGGCGCACTGGCAAGGCTCACGGCGCCGGCCAGGTCCTGGATCTGTTCGGCAAGCCAGAGACGCAGGTGCACTTTGCCGGCCCGCGGGTAGGTCCCGGGCTGCACGTTGCGAAGCAGGAGGCGGGCGGCGGCAACAGAGAGGGCCATCCGCCCCGCCGGGCTGACGAAGAGCAGCCAGGAGGCGGCCACCCACCACCATGAGACGGTGGGCGCGGCCGTGAACCCGGCAATCGCGAACAGGATGTTGTTGGCGGCCATCAGATAGGTCAGCCAGCGCATGCCCGCCAGAATGTGCAGTGGGATGCCCATCAGGGTCTGGAAGACCTGTGACTTCAGGGCCGTGGGGCGGACCGGCCGTTCCGGGGCAGGGCCGGCGGAGACGCCGTCGGGCATGGACTGGCGGGCCGTCTCGATCAGCGCACCGATGCGCGGGGTGGCGTAGATGTCGGCCACGGTGATGGTGGGGTAGCGGACCCGGAGCGCGGAGACGAGCTGCGCTGCGGCCAGCGAACCTCCGCCGTGGGCGAAGAAATCCGCGTCGAGGCCGGCCACGCTGCTGCCCAGGACGGCCTGCCACTGGTCAACGACCCACTGGGCATCCTCTGGCAGGTTCAGGGGCGCGGCATCGGCAGCCGCGGCACTGGCACCCGGCAGTGGCCATGGCAGCGCATGCCGGTCGACTTTCCCGCTGGTCTTGGTGGGCAGTGTGTCGACTATGGTCAGCATGGGGATGAGCGGAGCCGGCAGCGTGGCGGAGAGCAGGTCACGGAACTTGGCCAGGTCCAATTCAGTATGGTCCGGCGCAGTGATAGGCGCGGCGGGCGCCAGGTAACCCACGAGGACGTGGTTGCCGGCGGCCGTCGTGCGTACTGCCGCGGCGGCGCCCGCAACACCCGGGAGGGACTGCAGGGCAGCGTCGATCTCACCGAGTTCGATCCGGCGGCCGCCAAGCTTGACCTGTTCGTCGGCGCGTCCCATGAAGATGAGGCCGGCGCGCTCGAAGCGGACCAGGTCGCCGGAGCGGTATGCGCGTACCCATCCCAGCGAGGGCATGGGGGCATATTTCTCCGCATCCTTCTGCGGGTCGAGGTAGCGGGCCAGCCCCACGCCGCCGATGATGAGCTCGCCCACCTCGCCCTCGGCCACCGGGACGCCGTCGGAGTCCACCACCGCCAGGTCCCAGCCGTCCAGGGGGAGCCCGATCCTGACCGGCAAGGTTCCGCCCAGGAGAGCGGCGCAGGCTACGACCGTTGCCTCGGTGGGGCCGTAGGTGTTCCAGACCTCGCGGCCGTCCACGGCCAGGCGTTCGGCCAGCTCCTGCGGGCAGGCCTCGCCGCCGAAGATCAGCAGCCGGACGTTCTCCAAGGCCTCTGCCGGCCACAGCGCCGCAAGAGTGGGAACCGTGGAGACCACCGTGATGCCGTGATTGATCAGCCACGGTCCCAGGTCCATCCCGGTGCGGACCATCGCGCGCGGGGCAGGGACCAGGCAGGCGCCATGGCGCCAGGCCAGCCACATCTCCTCACAGGAGGCATCGAACGCCACCGACAGTCCCGCGAGCACGCGGTCCTGAGGCCCTACCGGTTCGTCCTGCAGGAAGATGCGGGCTTCCGCGTCCACGAACGCGGCCGACGAGCGGTGCTGCACCGCAACGCCCTTGGGTGTCCCTGTGGAGCCGGACGTGAAGATGACCCAGGCGTCGTCGTCGGGGGCGGCCGGGCGCGGAGCCGGGAAGGGGCGCGGACGCTTGTGGTCCGTGACGATCTCGCCGTTGGCCCGCAGGATGCCGGCCACGCGGGCCTGACCGAACACCAGTTTGGCCCGTTCGTCCGGGTCATCCGCGTCCACGGGGACGTAGGCGGCGCCGATCAGCAGCACGGCGAGGATCGCGATGTAGAGCTCGTTGGTGCCGGAAGGAATCCGCACCCCGATTTTGTCTCCCGCCCCCAGGCCGGCGTGGTGCAGGCGCAGGCCCTCGGACTTTACCTCGGCCAGGAGCTGCGCGTAGCTCAGCGACCGGCGGCCGTCGTCGAGCGCGGAAGCGTCGGGATACCGGGCGGCCGTCTCAGCCAGGATGTCCACCAGCGTCCGCTCCGGCGGGGCAGCGGCAGCACCCTGCAGTTGCGCCGCGTGCACCTCTGCCGCCGCCGGTCCGCCGGCGGCAGGGGGAGCGGTCGTGTCCAGGGTTTTGCGGAGGGGCTCAATCACGGCTGGATTCTCCCCCACAAAGGTGAACGGAAGATGACACTGTTTCCCCTCCGTTCATCCGGGGCTGCTTTGTTACCGGCCCGCCCTGCTGCGGGCCGGTAATACGGGCGTTGTTACGGGACCAGCAGAACCTTGCCGGTGGTGCGCCGGCCTTCCAGGTCCTCGTGCGCCCGGCCGGCCTCAGCCAGCGGGTACGTGGCACCGATGCGGACCTTGAGGCTGCCGTCGGCCGCTGCGTTGAAGATTTCCGTGGAGCGCCACAGCCGTTCCTGGGGGTTGCCGAGGAAGTGCGCGAGCGACGGGCGCGTCAGGGTCAGCGAGCCGCCGGCATTAAGCCGCTGCGGATCCACCGGCGGAACCGGGCCGGACGCCGCGCCGAAGAGCACCAGCGAACCGCGGGTGCGCAGGCTGGCCAGGGAACCGTCGAACGTGTCCTTCCCGACGCCGTCGTACGCCACGTTCACGCCTGCACCGTGAGTCAGGTCCCGGACGGCGTCGGCGAAGCCGTCGTAGCGCAGCACCTCGTCTGCGCCGGCACCGCGGGCCAAAGATTCCTTCTCATCAGTGGAGACGGTGGTGATGACGCGGGCGCCGCGGGCTTTCAGCAGCTGGATGAGCAGCAGGCCCACCCCGCCGGCGCCGGCGTGGACCAGCACGTTGTGTCCGGGCTCAACGCGGAACGAGGAGTTGATCAGGTAATGCGCCGTCATGCCCTGGAGGGGGAGCGCGGCGGCGGTGTGGTCGTCCACTCCGTCCGGCACGGGCAGGGCCTTCACGGCGTCCAGCAGGGTGTACCCGGCGTAGCACGCTGTTCCCTCGGCCGTGGCCACCCGGCTTCCCACGGTGTAGTCCTCAACGCCCTCGCCGATTTCCTCGACGACGCCGGCCGCTTCGGATCCCGGAGTAAAGGGGTATTTCACCTTGTACGTGCCGCTGCGCTGGTAGGTCTCGATGAAGTTGACGCCCGTTGCCGCAACCTTCACCAGCAGTTGGCCGGGGCCGGGGACAGGGCGGTCGATCTCCGTAAAGTCCAGAACCTCCGGTCCACCCGGCTGCCGGGCGACGATGGCGTGCGTCATGGGGGAACTCCTTCTCCGGGCAGGGACTTCCTGTGTCCGGGTCGTGAATCCCATCCTAGGTACCCATGACTGTCACGGCGAAGCCGAATACGACGTCAGGTGACGCGGAGCCGGAGAACTGGGGGTCAGTACCGGCGGGTCACAGTGGCCATTGGGCACTCAAAGTGACGCCCTGCTGCCAGCCCGACCTCGTTGAGGTAACGCACGATTATTCCGTAGGACTGAAGCAGAGTGGTTTCGGTGAAGGGAATCCCGTGCTTGTCACAGTACTGCCGGACAATCGCGCTTGCCCGGTGCAGCTGGGGACGGGCCATGTCGGGGAAGAGGTGATGTTCCACCTGGCGGTTCAGGCCACCCAGGAGGATATCCATGAAACGCCCGCCGGAAATATTGCGGGACGTCAGGACCTGGCGGCTGAGGAAGTCAACACGACTGTTCGTCGGCAGGACGGGCATGCCTTTGTGATTGGGGGCAAATGATGCGCCCATGTAGAAGCCGAAGACCGCGAGTTGAACGGAGAGGAAGGCAAAGGCCATTCCAAGCGGCAGGAACGAGAAAGCCAGAAAGGGAAGAATGCTTAGCCGGACGACCAGGATGGGCAGTTCAACCCAGCGGTGCGTGACCTTGGCGCGGCGGAAGACGAACTTGACCGAGTCGATCTGGAGGCCCAGTCCCACAAGCAGGAGAAGCGGGAAGAACAACCATCCCTGCTTTCGGGTCAGGAAGGAGGAGAGCCTTCCCTGCCGGGAGGCAGATTCTTCCACGTGGAAAGCGATGGGGCTGTCCATGATGTCCGGATCCTTGGAGATCACGTTCGGATGATTGTGGTGGGCGCCGTGCTTCTGTTCCCACCAGGAGTAACTCATCCCGGCCACAGAGGTGGCGAGCAGTCTTGCCGCCCAGTCGTTGGCGCGGCGCGAGGCGAAGATCTGGCGATGGCCCGCCTCATGCGCCAGGAAGCTCAGCTGGGTGCAAAGGACGCCCAGGGCCGCGGCAATCAGGAGCTGGAACCAACTGTCACCGATCAGGGCGAAACCGAACCAGGTAGCGGTCATCAGGAGGACAAGGCTGGAGAAGACTGTGACGTAAAAGCCGACACGACGCTCAAGCAGGCCTGCGGCTTTGACGCTCTTCAAGAGTTCGGAATAGCTTTGAACAACCGGGTTTGCCTTCACAACACGCGATTTCGGGCGCTCCGAGGTGATGGTTGGGGTCATAGATGTCTGCCTCGCCACTGTTACGGGCAACGCTGCATCCGACACTCGGCCTGCACGGTCTGGATCACCCTCCACTCAGCATACGCTGTCAGGTCAGGGTCTATCGCCGTTTAGCTGCTTTCCGACTCATCAAGGCAGCGGGAAGGTCTGCATAAATATCGGGACCTATGCATAGTCTTACTGTATAGTCGTTTTCATGACTATTTCTGTTGCCGTTTCCGGGGCCAGCGGCTACGCCGGCGGCGAAGTCCTCCGCCTCCTGGCCGGCCATCCGGACGTCACCATCGGAGCCATTACGGCACACAGCAACGCCGGTTCAAGACTAGGCGAACTGCAGCCGCATCTCCATGGCTTGGCCAGCAGGATTCTCGAGGACACCAGCGTGGAGAACCTCTCCGGGCACGACGTCGTGTTCCTGGCCCTTCCGCACGGGGCGTCCGCCGAGATCGCGGCCAAGCTCCCCGAGGGAACGGTGGTGATCGACGCCGGCGCGGACCACCGCCTGGAGTCCGCCACTGCCTGGGAAAAGTTTTACGGCTCGGACCACGCCGGAACGTGGCCGTACGGCCTGCCTGAGCTGCCGGGCCAGCGCGAGAAACTCAAGGGTGCCAACCGGATCGCCGTTCCGGGCTGCTACCCGACGTCGGCCCTGCTCTCTCTCACGCCCGGCTTCGCCGGCGGCCTGCTCGAGGGGAACGACGTCGTCATTGTCGCCGCCTCTGGCACCTCCGGCGCAGGCAAGGCAGCGAAGGTGAACCTCATCGGCGCCGAGGTCATGGGCTCCATGAGCCCCTATGGTGTGGGCGGCGGCCACCGGCACACGCCGGAGATCGAGCAGGGCCTGTCCAACGCCTCCGGCGAGCCGGTCACGGTTTCCTTCACGCCCACACTGGCCCCCATGAGCCGGGGCATCCTCACCACCGCCACCGCACGGGTCAAGCCCGGCGTCGGCGCCGAGGAACTGCGCCGTGCCTGGGCGGAGGCGTACGACGACGAGCCGTTCGTCCACCTGCTGCCCGAAGGCCAGTGGCCCACCACCAAGTCCGTGCAGGGCTCCAACCACGCTGCCATGCAGCTGGCGTTCGACGCGCACGTCGGCCGCGTCATTGTCACGTGCGCCATTGACAATCTGACCAAAGGCACCGCCGGTGGAGCGGTGCAGTCCATGAACATTGCCCTTGGCCTGCCGGAGACCGCCGGGCTCAACCTGCAGGGAGTTGCCCCGTGACCGTTACCGCCCCCAAGGGATTCCGCGCCGCCGGCGTCACGGCCGGCCTCAAGGCCTCAGGAAATCCGGACCTCGCCCTCGTGGTCAACGACGGACCGTCCAAGGCAGCAGCCGCCGTCTTCACCTCCAACCGGGTGGCCGCGGCCCCGGTGCACTGGTCGCGCCAGGTGGTCTCCGACGGCCGCGTCGACGCGGTGATCCTCAACTCCGGCGGTGCCAACGCCTGCACCGGCCCGCAGGGCTTCCAGAACACGCACACGACGGCGGAGAAGACGGCCGAGGCGCTGGGCCTGTCCGCCACCGACGTCTTTGTCTGTTCCACCGGCCTGATCGGCGAGCAGCTGCCCATGGACAAGATCGTCCCGGGCATCGACGCCGCTGCGGCCGCCCTTAGCACCGACGGCGGACCCGACGCCGCCACGGCCATCATGACCACCGATTCGGTGTCCAAGCAGGCGGTCTTCACCGGGGCGGATGCCGGCGGAAATGAGTTCACCATTGGCGGGATCGCCAAGGGTGCCGGCATGCTGGCGCCCGGGCTTGCCACCATGCTGGTGGTGCTCACCACCGATGCCGACGTCCAGCCGGAAATGCTCGACCTCGTCCTCCGCGACGCCACGCGCGTCACCTTCGACCGTGCCGACTCCGACGGCTGCATGTCCACCAACGACACCGTGGTGCTGATGGCCTCCGGCGCTTCCACGGCCGTCCCGTCGGCCGAAACCTTCGGCCAGGGCCTCACCCAGGTCTGCGCCGAACTGGCCCGCAAGCTGATCGGCGACGCCGAGGGCGCCAGCCACGACATCGCGATCCGGACGTTCAACGCCGCCACCGAGCGCGACGCCGAAACCGTCAGCCGCGCCGTGGCCCGCTCCAACCTCTTCAAGGCAGCCATCTTCGGCAAGGACCCCAACTGGGGCCGCGTGCTCTCCGCCGTGGGCACCACCGACGCTGCGTTCGAGCCGGACCAGCTCAACGTTTCCATGAACGGCATCCAGATCTGCCAGAACGGAGGCATCGGCCAGGACCGCAAGCTCGTGGACCTGGAACCGCGTGAGGTGCTCGTGGAGATCGACCTGCAGGCGGGCGATGCGGAGGCCACCATCTGGACCAACGACCTCACGCACGACTACGTCCACGAGAACAGCGCCTACTCAAGCTAGACCGCCTACTCAAGCTAGACCGCCTACTCAAGCTAGACCGCCTACTCAAGCTAGACCGCCTACTCAAGCCAGATCCGCCGGCAACCCTGGAGAACCAGCCGCATGAACACCCAGACCCGCGAGTCAACGTCCATGAGTGATGCCCAAGACAAGGCAGGCACGCTCATCGAAGCCCTGCCGTGGATCCAGCGCTTTGCCGGAACCACCATGGTGATCAAGTACGGCGGCAACGCCATGGTCAACGACGAGCTGCGGCGCGCCTTCGCCGAGGACGTCGTGTTCCTCCACCACGTGGGCATCCACCCCGTCGTGGTTCACGGCGGCGGCCCGCAGATCAACTCCATGCTGGGCCGGCTCGGCATCGAGTCGGAGTTCAAGGGCGGCCTGCGCGTGACAACGCCCGAGGCCATGGACGTGGTGCGCATGGTCCTCACCGGCCAGGTGGGCCGGGAACTGGTGGGCCTGATCAACTCACACGGGCCCTACGCCGTCGGCATGTCCGGTGAAGACGGCGGCCTGCTGCGCGCCGTCCGCACCGGAACCGTCGTTGACGGCGAGCAGGTTGACCTCGGGCTCGTGGGCGAGGTGGTGGGAGTGGACCCCGCAGGCATCGTGGACATTCTCGACGCCGGCCGGATCCCCGTGATCTCCACCGTCGCCCCGGAGATCACCGACGGTGGCGAAAGCGTGCCGGGCACCGCGCGCTTCCAGCCCACCGGCCAGGTCCTGAACGTCAACGCGGACACCGCAGCGGCGGCCGTGGCCTCCGCGCTGGGCGCCTCGAAGCTGGTCATCCTGACCGACGTCGAAGGCCTCTACGCCAACTGGCCGGACAAGTCCTCGCTCATTTCGTCCCTGACGGCCTCAGAGCTGCGGGACATGCTGCCCAGCCTCGAATCAGGCATGATCCCCAAGATGGCCGCCTGCCTCAAGGCCATCGACGAGGGCGTGGAACGGGCGCACATCGTGGACGGCCGGCTGCCCCACTCAATGCTTCTTGAAACTTTCACCACCGCCGGAATAGGCACCCAAGTGGTTCCCGATGAGGAAGTGAATTCATGAGTCACACTGAACTAAGCCATTCCGCCGAAGGCCGCAGCAGCGATGGGGGCCCGGGTGTGGTCGGGCACCGTGAAGCGGGCGGGGCCCCCATCGCTGCGGAGGCCGCCGCAACCACGCTCGTCGCCAACAGCAGTGGCTCCGAGTGGCTGGCCCGCTACTCCTCGTCGCTCATGGGTGTCTTCGGCACGCCCCAGCGGGTGCTGGTCCGCGGTGCGGGCTGCCTCGTCTGGGACGCCGACGGCAAGGAATACCTGGACCTCCTCGGTGGCATCGCCGTCAACGCGCTGGGCCACGCCCACCCGTTCGTGACCTCGGTGATCTCCAGCCAGCTGGCCACCCTGGGGCACGTCTCCAACTTCTTCACCAGCCCCACCCAGATCGCCCTGGCCGAAAAACTGCTGGAACTCAGTGCAGCGCCGACCGGGTCCAAGGTGTTCTTCACCAACTCCGGCACCGAGGCCAACGAGGCCGCCTTTAAGCTCGCCCGCCGGAACTCCGGTTCTGCCGCCGGGGAGGCCGGCGGCAAGCCCCGCACCCGGATCATCGCGCTTGAAGGCGCATTCCACGGCCGGACCATGGGCGCACTGGCGCTCACCGCCAAGGAGGCCTACCGCGCACCCTTCGAGCCTATGCCCGGCGGCGTTGAGCACATCCCGTTCGGCGACATCGAAGCGCTGCGCAACGCCGTCGATGACACCGTGGCTGCCGTCTTCCTGGAGCCGATCCAGGGCGAGGCAGGCGTCCGCCCCCTTCCGGCCGGCTACCTGAAGGCCGCCCGCGAATTCACCGCGGAGGCCGGTGCCCTGCTGATCCTGGACGAGGTCCAGACCGGCATCGCCCGCACCGGCAAGTGGCTGGCCAGCGAGGACGCCGGGATCGTGCCGGACGCCATCACCCTGGCCAAAGGCCTCGGCGGCGGTTTCCCGATCGGTGCGCTCATCACATTCGGCGAGCAGACCTCGTCGCTGCTGTCGGCCGGGCAGCACGGCACCACGTTCGGCGGCAACCCGGTGGCCACCGCGGCGGCCCTGGCCACCCTGCACGCCATCGAAAGCCAGCACGTGCTGGACAATGTCCGCGCCGTGGGTGAGCACATCCGTCAGACTCTGGCCGCCGTCGACGGTGTCACCGGGGTGCGCGGCGAAGGCCTGCTGATCGGCTTCGACCTGGACGCCGACGTCGCCCCTGCCGCGGTGACCGCGGCCCTGGACGCCGGCTTCATCATCAACAGCCCCGGCCCCCGCACCATCCGCCTGGCCCCGCCGCTCATCCTGACCACCGAGCAGGCGGACCGTTTCCTGGCCGCCCTTCCGGCCATCCTGCAAACCGCAAAGGACGCACAGTGACTTCCACCGGCACCATCCGCCATTTCCTCAAGGACACGGACCTGAGCCCAGCCGAACAGGCGGAAGTCCTGGAACTCGCGGGACGCATGAAGGCGGCGCCGTACAGCGTCCAGCCCTTCGCCGCCGAGGGCAGCGGCCGCAAGACCGTTGCGGTGATTTTCGACAAGACCTCCACCCGGACCCGGGTCTCCTTCGCCACCGGCGTCGCGGACATGGGCGGCAACGCCCTGATCATCAACCCGGGCGAGGCGCAGATCGGCCACAAGGAATCCGTGGAGGACACCGCCAAGGTCCTCGAGCGCATGGTCTCCACGATCGTGTGGCGGACCGGCGCGCACTCCGGCCTCGTTGCCATGGCTGAAAACTCCAAGGTTCCGGTCATCAACGCCCTGTGCGACGACTACCACCCCTGCCAGCTGCTGGCCGACCTCCTGACCGTCAAGGAGCACAAGGGCGAACTTAAGGGCCTCACCATGGCGTACCTCGGTGACGCCGCGAACAACATGGCCAACTCCTACCTGCTGGCCGGCGTCACGGCAGGCATGCACGTCCGCGTCGCCGGTCCGGAGGGCTACCTGCCTGCGGCCGGCATGGTGGCCGCCGCCGAGGAACGTGCCGCAGAAACCGGCGGATCCGTCCTCATTACGACGGATGCGGCGGAGGCGCTCAAGGGAGCCGACGTCGTCGCCACCGACACCTGGGTATCCATGGGCCAGGAAGCGGAGAAGGAAGCACGGATGAAGCTGTTCCGTGAATACTCCGTGGACGAGGCCGCGCTGGCGCAGGCTGCCGCTGATGCCGTCGTGCTGCACTGCCTTCCCGCCTACCGCGGCTACGAGATCTCGGCCGCTGTGATTGACGGCCCGCAGTCGATCGTGTGGGACGAGGCCGAGAACCGGCTGCACGCGCAGAAGGGACTCATGGCCTGGCTCATGCACCGGTCCGGGCTGGCGTTTGTCGACGGTCTTTCTCCCGTTGAGGGTACCGGGGAGAGCACGTTCTAGTGTCCACCAACCCGGCGGCCCCGGGCGCGAGCCCGGCCACCAAAACCGCCCGCCAGGCGCGGATCACCGCGATCCTGACCGGCGAATCGGTGCGTTCGCAGGCGGAGCTTGCGGCGCTGCTCGCGGACGACGGCGTGCAGGTCACCCAGGCCACGCTGTCGCGTGACCTCGTGGAGCTTGGTGCCGTCCGCGTCCGCGGCAAGGAAGGCGTGCTGGTGTACGCCGTCCCCGGTGAAGGCGGGGAGCGGGCGGCCAAGAGCGGGGTCAGCCAGGAAATCCTCGACGCCAGGCTGGCACGGCTGTGCGGCGAACTGCTGGTCACGGCGGAAGCCTCGGCCAACATCGCTGTGCTCCGGACGCCGCCGGGCGCGGCGAACTTCCTCGCCCTGGCCATCGACCATTCCGTGATGCCCTCGATCCTGGGCACCATCGCCGGGGACGACACCGTGCTGCTCGTCGCCCGGGACCCGCTGGGCGGACCGGAGCTGGCTGCGCGGTTCCTGCAGCTCGCCGAGGAAGCCGGCCAGTAAGCCGCAAAGCGCCCGTAGCGTCCGGCCGAGTTCTTCCACGACAAATAAACACAGACAAACAAGAAACAGAAACAACAACTAAGGAGCATATTCCGTGACTGAGCGTATTGTTCTGGCCTACTCAGGCGGCCTGGATACTTCCGTAGCCATCGGCTGGATCGGTGAAGCCACAGGCGCCGAGGTCATCGCTGTGGCGGTCGACGTCGGACAGGGCGGCGAATCGCTGGAGACCATCCGCCAGCGCGCCCTCGGCTGCGGCGCCGTCGAGGCCTACGTGGCCGACGCGTCTGACGAGTTCGCCAACGAATACTGCGTGCCCACGCTGAAGGCCAACGCCCTCTACCAGGGCCACTACCCGCTGGTGTCCGCCATCTCCCGCCCGGTGATCGTCAAGCACCTGGTCAAGGCTGCCCGTGAGTTTGGCGCCACCACCGTGGCCCACGGCTGCACCGGCAAGGGCAACGACCAGGTCCGCTTCGAGGTGGGCATCCAGACCCTCGGCCCGGACCTGAAGTGCATCGCGCCCGTCCGCGACCTCGCCTTGACCCGCGACAAGGCCATCGCCTTCGCCGAGGAGAAGGGCCTGCCGATCGAGACCACCAAGAAGAACCCGTACTCGATCGACCAGAACGTCTGGGGACGCGCCGTCGAAACCGGCTACCTCGAGGACATCTGGAACGCCCCCACCAAGGACATCTACGACTACACCGCCACGCCGGAATTCCCGCCGGCCCCGGACGAGGTCACCATCTCCTTCGAAGCCGGCGTTCCGGTAGCGATCGACGGCGTCAAGGTCACCCCGCTGCAGGCCATCAAGGAACTGAACCGCCGCGCCGGCGCCCAGGGCGTGGGCCGGATCGACGTCGTCGAGGACCGCCTCGTCGGCATCAAGTCCCGCGAAATCTACGAAGCCCCGGGTGCCATGGCGCTGATCACCGCGCACAAGCACCTCGAAGACATCACCATCGAGCGCGAGCAGGCCCGCTTCAAGGCCACCGTCGGCCAGCGCTGGGCCGAACTGGTCTACGACGGCCAGTGGTTCTCCCCGCTGAAGCGCTCCCTGGACGCCTTCATTGACGACACCCAGAAGTACGTCTCCGGCGACATCCGCATGGTGCTGCACGGCGGCCAGGCGATCGTCAACGGGCGCCGCTCCGAGACCTCGCTCTACGACTTCGACCTCGCCACCTACGACACCGGCGACACGTTCGACCAGTCCATGGCGCGCGGCTTCATCGAGCTGTGGGGCATGTCCGCCAAGGTTGCGTCCGGCCGCGACATCCGCGTCGCAGGAAAGTAGCCCCGGTGGCTGAGCAGAATACCACCAAATCCGAGATGGGCCCACGAGCGCAGGGGTCCCCGGCCGAGCGAAGCGAGGCTGGGGCGCGCTCGGGGACCAACACCGGCGCGCTCTGGGGCGGCCGGTTCGCCGGCGGCCCCGCCGACGCCCTCGCCGCGCTGAGCAAGTCGACGCACTTCGACTGGCGCCTGGCCCGGTACGACATTGCCGGCTCCAAGGCGCACGCCCGCGTGCTCCACAAGGCCGGGCTGCTGGATGCTGCTGAGCTCGAAGGCATGCTCGCAGCCCTGGACCAGCTGGATGCGGACGTCGCCTCGGGCGCCTATGTGCCGGCTCAATCCGATGAGGACGTGCACGGTTCGCTGGAGCGCGGCCTGATCGAGCGCGCCGGAACCCAGCTGGGCGGCAAGCTCCGGGCGGGGCGTTCGCGCAACGACCAGGTGGCCACGCTGGGCCGCATGTTCCTGCGTGACCACGCCCGGATCATCGCCCGCGGCGTGCTGGCCACCATCGACGCGCTGGTGGAGCAGGCCAAGGCCCACCCCGGCGTGGCGATGCCGGGGCGCACGCACCTGCAGCACGCGCAGCCGGTCCTGCTCAGCCACCACCTGCTGGCCCACGCCTGGGCGCTGCTGCGCGATGTGCAGCGGCTCCAGGACTGGGACAAGCGCGCCGGCGTTTCGCCGTATGGCTCCGGCGCCCTCGCGGGCTCCTCGCTGGGCCTTGACCCCGAGGCCGTGGCCGCGGACCTGGGCTTCTTCTCCGCCGTCCACAACTCGATCGACGGCACCGCGTCCCGCGATGTCTTTGCCGAGTTCGGCTGGGTGGCCGCGATGATCGGCGTCGACCTGTCCCGGATCTCAGAGGAGGTCATCTTCTGGGCCACCAAGGAGTTCTCCTTCGTCACCCTGCACGATTCCTACTCCACAGGATCGTCCATCATGCCGCAGAAGAAGAACCCGGACGTGGCAGAGCTGGCCCGCGGCAAGGCCGGCCGGCTGATCGGCAACCTTACAGGTCTGCTGGCCACTCTGAAGGGCCTGCCGCTTGCGTACAACCGCGACCTGCAGGAGGACAAGGAACCGGTATTCGACGCCGCCGACACGCTCGAGCTGCTGCTGCCGGCCGTTTCGGGCATGATCGCCACGCTGAAGTTCAACGCCGACCGGATGGAGTCGCTGGCCCCGCAGGGCTTCGCGCTGGCCACGGACATCGCCGAGTGGCTGGTCCGCCAGGGCGTGCCGTTCCGCGAGGCGCACGAACTGTCCGGCGCGGCCGTGAAGCAGGCCGAAAGCCGCAACGTGGAGCTGTGGGACCTGACGGACGAGGAGTATGCCGCCATTTCGGAGCACCTCACCCCGGAGGTCCGCAGCGTCCTCAGCACGGAAGGCTCGCTCAACAGCCGGAACTCGCAGGGCGGCACGGCACCGGCCGCCGTCGAACGCCAACTGGCCGCGCTGGAAGCTGAGCTCAACGGCGTCCGCGAGTACGCGGGCTAGCCACCAGCAAAGATTGGGCCCCCGCGTGCAAGATTCCTTCGCGGGGGCCCACACCGGCGGGGCCCGCGCCGGCGAGGGCCCCGGCCTGAGCTTGCGAAGGCAGGGAGCCGGTGGGGAGCGTTTAGGATTACGGCATGACCGCGATCACACCTGACACTTTGCTCGCCGAACTCCACAAGGCGGCCGACGCCGTTTCCTCCTTGGCGGCCAAACTCACCGAAGCTGACGTCCCGGCGCCCTCGGTCCTTCCGGGCTGGACCCGCGGCCACGTCCTCGCGCACATCACCGGCATCTCCAACGCGATGGCGCGGCAGCTCGAATACGCCGCGCGCGGCGAAACGGTGGAACTGTACGACGGCGGCTATGACGGCCGCACGAAGGCCATCGAAATGAGCGCCGGGCACGCACTGGTCCAGCACCGTGCAGACCTGGACTCAGCGCTGGAGCGGGCGCTGCGCGCCTTCGATTCGCTCGATGCGGATACGGATGCCGGGAACGCTGATGCGGCCGGCGCGGCGGGCTGGCGTGCGCCCATTTCCTACCGAGGGGGAGTGGTACTGGACGGCGGCCTTGCCCTGTGGCGCGAGCTCGTGATCCACGCCTCCGACCTGAACACGGGCCGCGGCCCGGAAACGTGGAGCAGGCCGTTCTGCGAGCACCTGTTCACCTTCCTGGCCGCACGGGTGCCGGAGGAGCAGAAGCTGGTGCTGCAGCCGCTTGGCCTGCCACCGGTGACGATCGGGACCGGCCGCCGCTCCACGGTCATTAGCGGCATGCTCACCGATGTCGCCGCGTGGCTCGCGGGCCGGGAACCGTCGCTTGGCAGCCTGCGCGCCTCAGCTGCGGCCGACGGCGTGGACCTGCCGGAACTGCTGCCGTGGCCATCCGGGGTTCCGGCGAAATAGCCCCTAACCCGGGGCGCTAGCCGCTTCGTTAGTCGCTCAACCGGCGGCGAGCCCCTGCTTTTCGCGGGCCAGCAGGCTTTCCTTGATCCGCAGCCCCCAGCGGAAGCCGCCCATCGTGCCGTCCGTGCGGACCACCCGGTGGCACGGAACGAACAGCGCCGCCGCGTTGAAGGCGCAGGCGCTGGCGGCAGCGCGGACTGCTTTGGCATTGCCGGACAGCTCAGCGTATTGGGTGTAGGTGACCGGTGCACCCGGGCTGACGGTGCGGAGCACGTCCCACGCGTGGGCGCGGAACGGGCCCGATTTCTGCAGGACGGGCACGTTCATGGCAGGAGCCGGATCGCCCGCGTAGAAGGCCTCCACGGCGGCCGAAATCGGGCCGAGATGCTCCACTGCCTCGTAGGCGTCCGGCAGCAGCTGCGGATGAATCTGGCCCGTCAGGTCCAGGGGGTCGGCTGTCCAGCCCGAGGCGAGCACCACGCCGTCGCGGGCGATGATGGTGAACGGCCCGTCCGGCGTGGTCATGGTGAGCAGCTGGGCTTTCATTGCACTGTCGCTTTCATTGCACGGTCGCTTGTCATTGCACTTGTCACTTTCACTTCACACTGTCGCTTTCGGCCGAGCCCTGCGCGCGGCGGGAGTTCGGGATACAGCAGTTCTGGGCGCAGCTGCAGCCGCGCGCCAGAGGTGCATGGTGGCGTACGAACGCCAGGGGCTGACTTCGCGGAAGTCCGACAACGGGAAGTCCGACGACGGCGCGCCGCCACTGCCAGGCGTACCGGTGATCGGGCTGGCGCCGGTGATCGGGCTGGCGCCGCCGGGCAGCGCCCGGATGCCGTTGCGTACCGCTGCGTCGTTGGCGAGGAAGATGTCAGGCGCACCGATGACCCGCATGGCCACGTATCCCACGGTCCACGGCCCGACGCCCCGCTGCGGCAGCAATTTGGCCGAGAGGCTGGGCAGGTCGTCCCCGTAGCCAAGGTCCAGCGTGTTTTCGGCCAGCGCGGTGGCAACGGCCAGCAGCGACTCTATCCTGCGCCGCGGGCCGCGCAGCAGTTCCGCGCCGGCCCCGGCGATCTGCGCCGGCGACGGGAACAGTCGGGAAAGCCCGTCGCCCGGTGCCGCGCTGGGACTGCCGGCCGCGGCCAGCTGAGTGAGCGCCGTGCGGGCGGCTGCCACCGTGATCTGCTGCCCGACCATGGCCCGGATGAGCAGTTCCTGCGGGTCGAGGGCGCCCGGCAGCCGGATCCCCGGCGCTGCCGCCACGGACGCCGAAAGCCGGGGATCGGCACTGAGCGCGCCATCAATGGAGACGGGATCGGCGTCGAGGTCAAAAAGCCGGCGTACCCTGCTCAGCAGGGCCGGCAGATCCCGGAGGTCCACAGCACCGATGGTGAGCACCAGCGGCCTCCCGTGCGGCCCGCCGTCGTACTTTACAGTTCCGCCCTCTCTGGTGCCGATCCCTGTACCGGAGTATTCCGCGCCCGTGTACTCCACGCTGAACCGCGCGTCCCCGTGCGGAAGCCGCAGTGTACGGGCATAGGACGTTGCGGTTCCGGCCTCGATCCCCGGAATGGCGCGGACGGCGAGGAAGCTGAACACGCCGGGGTCGAACGGTTCGCGGTAGGGGAGCGCCAACGTGAGTGAGGTGCTCGCGGGGGCTGACGGATGGTGCCGGGCGGTGCTGCGCAGCGCCGTCGGCGTCATGTCGAACACCTCGGCCACGGTCTCGTTGAATTGGCGGACGCTGCTGAAGCCCGCCGCGAAGGCGACATCTGCGAGCTTCATCGTGGTGGAGACCAGCAGCGTGCGCGCGGTCTGTGCCCTGCTGGCCCGGGCCAGGGACAGGGGACCGGCGCCGAGTTCATGGCTGAGGATCCGGTTCAGCTGCCGGGACGAATAGCCCAGCCGCGAGGCGAGCCCCTCAACGCCGTCGCGGTTGATCACGCCGTCATTGATCAGCCGCATGGCCCGGCCGGCAATGTCTGAGCGGAGGTTCCAGGCCGGTGTGCCCGGCACTGCCTCAGGCAGGCAGCGCTTGCAGGCGCGGTAACCGGCGTCGTGGGCGGCGGCGGACGTCTCATAGAAGGTGACGTTCTCCGCCTTGGGCGTCCTCGCCGGGCACGACGGCCGGCAGTAAATGCCCGTGGTACGCACCGCCGTAAAGAACTGCCCGTCGAAACGGGTGTCCCGCGCGTCGATCGCGCGGTAGCGCTGCCAGAAGTCCATGACTCCATCCTGCCAGTCCCCAAGGGGGTGTGCTAGCGGAAATCGGACATGGCCGTGGACGGCTTCCCAAGGCATCAGGCCCGCACCACAGGCGCTTGGGTAAAGTCGGAGCATGACCACCAGCGGCCCTGTCCGGCAGTTCCTGTCCGGCGATGCCCGCGAAATCGCCCCGCTGCTCCTGGGAGCCGTCCTGACGCACGACAGCGACGAAGGTTCCGTCGCCGTACGGATCACCGAACTCGAGGCCTACATGGGCCCCGTGGATTCCCTGCATCCTGATCCCGGCTCCCACACCTACCGCGGGCCCACCCGCAGGAACGTCCCCATGTTCGGTCCGGCCGGCCACCTTTACGTCTACTTCACGTATGGCATGCACTACTGCGCCAACATCGTCTGCGGTCCGGCCGGCCACGCCTCCGCAGTCCTCCTGCGCGCTGGCGAGATCGTTGAGGGCCGGGAGCTGGCCCTCGCCCGGCGCCCGACGTCGAAAGCCGCCAAGGACCTGGCCAGTGGACCCGCCCGGCTAGCCACAGCACTCGGGCTGACTACCGAGGACAGCGGGCGGGACGCCCTGGGCCCACCGTTTGGCCTGATGCTGCCGCCCGCACCCGCCGCCCACGTCAGCACGGGGCCGCGGGTGGGCGTCGCCGGTCATGGCGGCACACATGATTATCCATGGCGGTTCTGGCTCACCGGCGACCCCACAGTGTCCCGCTACAAGGCGGCGAAGGCGCGTCCACCGCGGGCGTAGGCTGGACGGGTGAACCACAGCGAACAAGCCCCTGCCCGCAGGCCCGTCCCCGTGGACGAACTCATTACCAGCCTCTGCGCGACCGTTCCGGACTACCCCAAACCCGGAATCACCTTCAAGGACCTGACCCCCGTCTTCGCCGACGGCCCCGCGTTCCGGGCAGTCGTCGACGCGCTCGTGGAACCGTTCAAGGGGCAGTTCGATGCTGTGGCCGGTGTCGAGGCACGGGGCTTCTTGCTCGCTGCCGCCGCGGCCTACGCCACCGGCACTGGCGTGGTGACGGTGCGGAAGGCCGGGAAGCTGCCGCGCGAGGTTTACGCGGAGGACTACGCCCTGGAATACGGCAATGCCACGCTGGAACTTCACACCACTGACCTGGCCCGCGGCAGCCGGGTGCTGATCCTCGACGACGTCCTCGCCACGGGCGGCACCCTCGGGGCAGCCGCCCGTCTGTTTGAACGCTGCGGGGTCCATGTCTCGGGCGTGGGCGTGGTGATGGAACTCGGCGAGCTGCGCGGCCGCTCCGCCCTGGCCGGGCACCGCGTGCGGTCGCTGCTGCGTCTCTGACCAGCGGTCTTGCCGGCGAGCAGCGGAGCCGCGCCGTCAGATAACCTGCTGCGTCAGATAACCTGCTGTATGCAGCTCAACAGCCGCCACGCAAGCCGAAAAGGTTATAGAATGGACGGTCTGTCTTTTGCGATAGGGGAACGATGCACGACGCCGATTTGGCCCACGAACGGGACTATGTAGCCGGCCTGTACACACGGCTTGATGAACTGCGCGCGGAAAAGCGCGCCCAGCTGGCCCAGGTGCGCCGCGCGGGAGCAATCGGCACCATGCAGAACGTCTCCGAACGCGATGCCTTCGCGGCCCTGTACGAGGACCGCCTCGCCCAGCTCGACGCCGTCGATGACCGCCTGGTGTTCGGCCGGCTGGACCTGGACTCCGGCGAGGCACAGTACATCGGCCGCATCGGGCTCACCACCGAGGACCTCGTCCGGCTCATGGTCGACTGGCGCGCGCCGGAGGCCGGCCATTTTTACCAGGCCACAGCGTTTGACCGCCAGGGCGTGCGCCGGCGCCGGCACCTCATCCTGCAGGGCCGCGAGGTCAAGGCCATCGAGGATGACGTCCTGGACGCCGACATGCTTTCGGACGCCGACTCGCTGCAGGGCGAGGGCGCCCTGCTGGCTGCCCTGAACTCCAAGCGCACGGGCCGCATGTCGGACATCGTGGGCACCATCCAGTCCGAGCAGGACCGCATCATCCGGTCCTCCATCTCCGGCGCCCTTGTGGTGCAAGGCGGCCCCGGCACCGGAAAAACCGCCGTGGCCCTGCACCGCGCCGCCTATCTGCTGTACACCCATCGCGACAGGCTCAAGTCCGCGGGCGTGCTGCTGGTGGGCCCGTCGTCGTCGTTCATGAAATACATCGAACGCGTCCTGCCGTCGCTGGGTGAAACCGGCGTGGTCATGGCCAGCCTCGGCCGGCTCATGCCGGGCATCAACGCGGTGCCTGAGCAGGAGGCGGACGTTGCCGCCATCAAGGGCCGGCTGGAGATGGCCGAGGTCATTGCCAATGCCGTGGCCAACCGGCAGCGCATTCCGGCGGAAAACCGCATTCTGGAAGTGGACGGCCGCAGGCTGACCCTCACGCCCCGGCAGGTCCGCCGCGCCCGTGAACGCGCACGCTCCACCGGCAAGCCGCACAACGAGGCCCGCGTTACGTTCGTCAAGATCCTGCTCCGCGAGCTGACTGAGCAGATGACTGAGCTCGTTGAGGCCGGCAACATCGGCAACAACGCCGACCGTTCCTACCTTGCCGAGGACGTCCGGACAGCACGTGATGTGCGCGTCGCGCTGAACCTGTGCTGGATGCCGATGACGCCTGAGAAGCTCGTGGGCGAACTTCTCAGCAAGCCGGCGCTCCTTGAAGCCTGCACCCCAGGGCTGACCGCCAGGGAACGCGAGCTCCTGCTGCGGGCTCCGGGTGCCCCCTGGACCGAGGCCGACGTCCCCCTGCTCGACGAAGCAGCTGAACTGCTCGGTGAACTGGATCCCGCTGCAGGCCGCGGCCTCGCCCAGCAGGAGCAGGACCGGGCCCGCGCGCTGGCCAACGCCCGGCAGACGCTGGTCAACATGGAGTCCGCCGGCGTCGATGTCCTGATGTCTGCCGAGGAACTCGTTGATCAAAACGAGGAACGCGAGGCCCGCCTGACGGCCGCCGAGCGCGCCACCAGCGACCGCACCTGGGCCTTCGGCCACATCGTCGTCGACGAGGCGCAGGAACTGTCGCCCATGCAGTGGCGGCTCCTGGTCCGGCGCTGCCCGCTCAAGTCCTTCACGATCGTGGGGGATATCGCGCAGACCAGTTCCGTGGCCGGTGCGAAGTCCTGGCAGGGAGCCCTCGCTCCGATGTTCGGCGACCGCTGGCAGCTCGAGGAGCTCACGGTGAACTACCGGACGCCGTCGCAAATCGCCGAAGCGGCGGCACGCATGGCCAACGCCGCCGGCCTGGTGGTCTCCGCACCGAAGGCCGTCCGGGAAGGCCGCTGGTCGCCGATCATCGACCGCGTGGAGAGGTCGGGCCTCGTGAACCGGCTGGTGGAGGTCCTTCCCGAGGAGCTCCAGGCGCTCGACGGCGGCCTGCTCGCCGTGATTGCCGACGGCGACCTGCTGCGGGAGGCCACCGCCGCGCTGCGCGCGAAGTATGGCTCCCGGCTCGGTACGGGTGCCGGCAGTTACGAACAGGACGTGGTGGTCATCAGCCCGCGGGAAGCCAAGGGACTTGAGTTCGACGGCGTCGTGGTCCTTGAACCGAGCGCCATGCTGAACCACGAGCACGGCAGGGTGGGTGATTTGTACGTCGCCATGACCCGCCCCACCCAGCGGCTACGGCTGATCGCCGCCGCGGACGTTCCGGCGGGCATCGAGCGTTAGTGTTCGCGGGCGGGCCGGCCGTTCGCGGCCCGGCCTGTCTTCAGCCCTTCACGAGGGTCCAGGGGCCGCTGATCCTGCTAACTTAGAAGGCGTGTCACAACTAAACGACCTCGAATCCCAGCAGAACGATCCCAGCTTCGCCAACATCTGGCAGGAGCTCAAATGGCGCGGCCTTGTCCACGTGTCCACCGATGAGGTGGAACTGGAGAAGCTTCTCGCCGGGGAACCGGTCACTTATTACTGCGGATTCGATCCCACGGCGCCGAGCCTTCACCTGGGAAACCTGGTCCAGCTTCTCCTCATGAGGCGGCTTCAGCTGGCCGGCCACAAGCCGCTGGGCCTCGTGGGCGGCTCCACCGGGCTGATCGGCGATCCGCGTCCGACGGCGGAACGCACCCTGAACACCAAGGACACCGTTTCGGAGTGGGTCGGCTACCTGCAGGCCCAGGTCCGCCGTTTCCTCAGCTTCGACGGCGCCAACGCCGCCCGGATGGTCAATAACCTCGACTGGACCGCGCCGCTGAGCGCGATCGACTTCCTCCGCGAGGTGGGCAAGCACTTCCGCGTGGGCACCATGTTGCGCAAGGACGCCGTGGCTTCACGCCTCAGCTCCGACGAGGGCATCAGCTACACGGAGTTCAGCTACCAGATCCTGCAGGGCATGGATTACCTCCAGCTCTACCGGGACTACGGCTGCATGCTGCAGACCGGCGGATCCGACCAGTGGGGCAACCTCACCAGCGGTACCGAACTCATCCGCAAGGTTGAGGGCAAGACGGTTCATGCTCTGGGCACTCCGCTCATCACCAACGCCGACGGCACCAAGTTCGGCAAGAGTGAGGGCAACGCCATCTGGCTGGACTCTGCCATGGTCAGCCCGTACACCTTCTACCAGTTTTGGCTGAACACCGCTGATGCGGACGTGGTGGACCGGCTGAAGGTGTTCACTTTCCTGACCCGGGCCGAGATCGAGGACGTGGCGGTTTCTGTCGCCGAGCGCCCCTTCGCCCGCGAAGGCCAGCGGAAGCTCGCCTACGAAGTGACGGCCCTGGTCCACGGGGCCGAAGCCACAGAAAAGGTCATTGCCGCTTCTGCCGCTGTCTTTGGAAACGGCGATCTGTCGGTACTCGACGAGCAGACGCTGGCCGCGGCGACGGCCGAACTGCCGTCAGCTTCCGTGGACGGAGCGGGCCTGGGCATCATCGACCTGCTCGTGGCATCCGGGCTGTCGGACAGCAAGTCCGCGGCACGCCGGGTCATCGGCGAGGGCGGCGCGTATGTCAACAACGCCAAGGTCACGGACCCGGACGCCGTGATCTCCCCGTCCCAACTCCTGCACGGCAAGTACCTGCTCCTCCGCCGCGGCAAGAAGAACCTGGCCACGGTCCAGGTGACCGGCGGCTAGCACCGGAACCGACCGATTGCACGCTCCTCCGCAGCCGATTTGCCCGGCCGCGGGGGAGCGTGTAATGTCTTCTGAGTCGCCGCCGCTGAGCGGTGACAAACCCCTTCACTGAGAAGCAATTCTTCGACTTCAAAGCATGAATGAAGAAAAGCTTCCCTTAGTGCTGGGCGGATTCGTTCCACGGAGTGAATATCGGGTGAATAAACCGGATTTGCAAAGTGAAAATGAATGAAATATGCTAGAAACATCGCAGCGACGAAATACGAAGCGGAAGTTACCGGTTTTTATCGGGAATTGTTTCGGGAAGTATTCGAATGTGTCTGTTGTTTGAGAACTCAATAGTGTGCCAAGTTTGTTGATACCGATTTTTTATTAAATTGGTTGAATTTGCCGGGCCTATCCGCCTCCGTGGTGTGGTCTGGTGTTTTTGGCTGGTTTCAAATTTTGTGCAGCTGGTTTCCGCGTTATTTCCGTGGTTTCCGGTTGTGTCTGTTTTTCTTCAACGGAGAGTTTGATCCTGGCTCAGGATGAACGCTGGCGGCGTGCTTAACACATGCAAGTCGAACGATGATCCGGTGCTTGCACCGGGGATTAGTGGCGAACGGGTGAGTAACACGTGAGTAACCTGCCCTTGACTCTGGGATAAGCCTGGGAAACTGGGTCTAATACCGGATATGACTCCTCATCGCATGGTGGGGGGTGGAAAGCTTTTGCGGTTTTGGATGGACTCGCGGCCTATCAGCTTGTTGGTGAGGTAATGGCTCACCAAGGCGACGACGGGTAGCCGGCCTGAGAGGGTGACCGGCCACACTGGGACTGAGACACGGCCCAGACTCCTACGGGAGGCAGCAGTGGGGAATATTGCACAATGGGCGAAAGCCTGATGCAGCGACGCCGCGTGAGGGATGACGGCCTTCGGGTTGTAAACCTCTTTCAGTAGGGAAGAAGCGAAAGTGACGGTACCTGCAGAAGAAGCGCCGGCTAACTACGTGCCAGCAGCCGCGGTAATACGTAGGGCGCAAGCGTTATCCGGAATTATTGGGCGTAAAGAGCTCGTAGGCGGTTTGTCGCGTCTGCCGTGAAAGTCCGGGGCTCAACTCCGGATCTGCGGTGGGTACGGGCAGACTAGAGTGATGTAGGGGAGACTGGAATTCCTGGTGTAGCGGTGAAATGCGCAGATATCAGGAGGAACACCGATGGCGAAGGCAGGTCTCTGGGCATTAACTGACGCTGAGGAGCGAAAGCATGGGGAGCGAACAGGATTAGATACCCTGGTAGTCCATGCCGTAAACGTTGGGCACTAGGTGTGGGGGACATTCCACGTTTTCCGCGCCGTAGCTAACGCATTAAGTGCCCCGCCTGGGGAGTACGGCCGCAAGGCTAAAACTCAAAGGAATTGACGGGGGCCCGCACAAGCGGCGGAGCATGCGGATTAATTCGATGCAACGCGAAGAACCTTACCAAGGCTTGACATGGACCGGATCGCCGCAGAAATGTGGTTTCTCCTTTGGGGCCGGTTCACAGGTGGTGCATGGTTGTCGTCAGCTCGTGTCGTGAGATGTTGGGTTAAGTCCCGCAACGAGCGCAACCCTCGTTCCATGTTGCCAGCACTTCGGGTGGGGACTCATGGGAGACTGCCGGGGTCAACTCGGAGGAAGGTGGGGACGACGTCAAATCATCATGCCCCTTATGTCTTGGGCTTCACGCATGCTACAATGGCCGGTACAAAGGGTTGCGATACTGTGAGGTGGAGCTAATCCCAAAAAGCCGGTCTCAGTTCGGATTGGGGTCTGCAACTCGACCCCATGAAGTCGGAGTCGCTAGTAATCGCAGATCAGCAACGCTGCGGTGAATACGTTCCCGGGCCTTGTACACACCGCCCGTCAAGTCACGAAAGTTGGTAACACCCGAAGCCGGTGGCCTAACCCCTTGTGGGAGGGAGCCGTCGAAGGTGGGACTGGCGATTGGGACTAAGTCGTAACAAGGTAGCCGTACCGGAAGGTGCGGCTGGATCACCTCCTTTCTAAGGAGCACCTACAGGCCTGCTCTCCCGTGTATGCGGGGTGTGTGGTTTGTCAGGAGTAAAGGCCCGCTGCGCAGGCGATCGTTCTGCGGCGGGTGCTCATGGGTGGAATATCAGCAAATAGCGGCCGCGTGGTTTTGTCCTGTGTCTAGTACGGACGGGTTCCCTCTTTGGGGGGTTGTCGTCCTGGAACGGTGCGGGGCGGGGTTCATGCGGTTTAGTGTTTGGCACACTGTTGGGTCCTGAGGCAACAGGACCGGGGAGGGTTTTGTTCTTCCCGGGATGTTTGTTTCTGGTTTCCTGGCTGCACCGATCGCATGGTTTCCCTGTTTGGGGGTGTGTGTGGGGTGTGTGGTACGGGGTTGTTGTTTGAGAACTACATAGTGGACGCGAGCATCTTTTATAAGAAGCAATTTCCAAGAATATGAACCTGGATCTGGCTGTGCTGGTGATGCCCTTTTGGGGTGTTGTTGGTGTGGTTGGTTTCTGTGGTTCTCTCGAAAATTACTCCTTGATCTTTTGTGGTCAAGTTTTTAAGAGCACACGGTGGATGCCTTGGCATTAGGAGCCGAAGAAGGACGTAGGAATCTGCGATAAGCCTGGGGGAGTCGATAACCGGACTGTGATCCCAGGGTGTCCGAATGGGGAAACCCCGCCAGACGCGCGAGTGATCTGGTGACCCGCATCTGAACACATAGGGTGCGTGGAGGGAACGCGGGGAAGTGAAACATCTCAGTACCCGCAGGAAGAGAAAACAACAGTGATTCCGTTAGTAGTGGCGAGCGAACGCGGATCAGGCTAAACCGACCCATGTGTGATAGCCGGCGGGCGTTGCATGGGCGGGGTTGTGGGACTTGTTGTCCTGGTTCTGCCGGACCGGGGAGGTGTGAGTGCTGGTATAGGTGAACGGTCTTGAAAGGCCGGCCGCAGAGGGTGTGAGCCCCGTAACCGTAATGCTGTGCACCGCCTTTGATGAGTATCCCAAGTAGCACGGGGCCCGAGAAATCCCGTGTGAATCTGTCAGGACCACCTGATAAGCCTAAATACTCCCTAATGACCGATAGCGGACCAGTACCGTGAGGGAAAGGTGAAAAGTACCCCGGGAGGGGAGTGAAACAGTACCTGAAACCGTGTGCTTACAATCCGTCGGAGCAGCCTTGTAGTTGTGACGGCGTGCCTTTTGAAGAATGAGCCTGCGAGTTAGTGTTACGTCGCGAGGTTAACCCGTGTGGGGAAGCCGTAGCGAAAGCGAGTCTGAACAGGGCGTTGCAGTGGCGTGATCTAGACCCGAAGCGAAGTGATCTACCCATGGCCAGGTTGAAGCGACGGTAAGACGTCGTGGAGGACCGAACCCACTTCAGTTGAAAATGGAGGGGATGAGCTGTGGGTAGGGGTGAAAGGCCAATCAAACTTCGTGATAGCTGGTTCTCCCCGAAATGCATTTAGGTGCAGCGTTGCGTGTTTCTTACCGGAGGTAGAGCTACTGGATGGCTAATGGGCCCTACAAGGTTACTGACGTCAGCCAAACTCCGAATGCCGGTAAGTGAGAGCGCAGCAGTGAGACTGTGGGGGATAAGCTTCATAGTCGAGAGGGAAACAGCCCAGACCACCAACTAAGGCCCCTAAGCGTGTGCTAAGTGGGAAAGGATGTGGAGTTGCGAAGACAACCAGGAGGTTGGCTTAGAAGCAGCCATCCTTAAAAGAGTGCGTAATAGCTCACTGGTCAAGTGATTCCGCGCCGACAATGTAGCGGGGCTCAAGTACACCGCCGAAGTTGTGGCATTCACATATTTTCCAAGCCTTCGTGGTTCAGGAGTGTGGATGGGTAGGGGAGCGTCGTGTGGGCGGTGAAGTCGCGGTGTAAACCAGCGGTGGAGCCTACACGAGTGAGAATGCAGGCATGAGTAGCGAAAGACGGGTGAGAAACCCGTCCGCCGGATGATCAAGGGTTCCAGGGTCAAGCTAATCTGCCCTGGGTAAGTCGGGACCTAAGGCGAGGCCGACAGGCGTAGTCGATGGACAACGGGTTGATATTCCCGTACCGGCGAAAAACCGCCCATGTTGAACAGGGGATACTAACCGCCCGAGACCTGCCCGACACCCCTTGTGGGTGAAGGGTTTTGGTGGAGCGCGGGACCTGATCCTGGGAGGCAAGCGTATTAACAGGTGTGACGCAGGAAGGTAGCCGAGCCGGGCGATGGTTGTCCCGGTCCAAGGATGTAGGGCGAACGGTAGGCAAATCCGCTGTTCATGTGCCTGAGATCTGACGGGACTCCCGTAAAGGGGGGATTCGGTGATCCTATGCTGCCTAGAAAAGCATCGGCGCGAGGTTTTAGCCGCCCGTACCCCAAACCGACACAGGTGATCAGGTAGAGAATACTAAGGCGATCGAGAGAATTATGGTTAAGGAACTCGGCAAAATGCCCCCGTAACTTCGGGAGAAGGGGGGCCCCAACCTTGAACACCACTTGCTGGTGGGAGGGGATCGGGGCCGCAGAGACCAGGGGGAAGCGACTGTTTACTAAAAACACAGGTCCGTGCGAAGTCGCAAGACGATGTATACGGACTGACTCCTGCCCGGTGCTGGAAGGTTAAGAGGACCGGTTAGCCGCAAGGCGAAGCTGAGAATTTAAGCCCCAGTAAACGGCGGTGGTAACTATAACCATCCTAAGGTAGCGAAATTCCTTGTCGGGTAAGTTCCGACCTGCACGAATGGAGTAACGACTTCCCCGCTGTCTCAACCATAAACTCGGCGAAATTGCAGTACGAGTAAAGATGCTCGTTACGCGCAGCAGGACGGAAAGACCCCGAGACCTTTACTATAGTTTGGTATTGGTGTTCGGAGTGGCTTGTGTAGGATAGGTGGGAGACGTTGAAGCCCGGACGCCAGTTCGGGTGGAGTCATCGTTGAAATACCACTCTGGTCACTTTGGACATCTAACTTCGGCCCGTAATCCGGGTCAGGGACAGTGCCTGATGGGTAGTTTAACTGGGGCGGTTGCCTCCTAAAAAGTAACGGAGGCGCCCAAAGGTTCCCTCAGCCTGGTTGGCAATCAGGTGTCGAGTGTAAGTGCACAAGGGAGCTTGACTGTGAGAGAGACATCTCGAGCAGGGACGAAAGTCGGGACTAGTGATCCGGCGGTACATTGTGGAATGGCCGTCGCTCAACGGATAAAAGGTACCTCGGGGATAACAGGCTGATCTTGCCCAAGAGTCCATATCGACGGCATGGTTTGGCACCTCGATGTCGGCTCGTCGCATCCTGGGGCTGGAGTAGGTCCCAAGGGTTGGGCTGTTCGCCCATTAAAGCGGTACGCGAGCTGGGTTTAGAACGTCGTGAGACAGTTCGGTCCCTATCCGCTGCGCGCGCAGGAAATTTGAGAAGGGCTGTCCTTAGTACGAGAGGACCGGGACGGACGAACCTCTGGTGTGTCAGTTGTACTGCCAAGTGCACCGCTGATTAGCTACGTTCGGATGGGATAACCGCTGAAAGCATCTAAGCGGGAAGCTCGCTTCGAGATGAGATTTCCATACACCTTGTGTGTGAGAGGCCCCCAGCCAGACCACTGGGTTGATAGGCCGGATGTGGAAGCGAGGACTAACGACTCGTGAAGCTGACCGGTACTAATAGGCCGATAACTTACACCACACACCCCCTCCCGCGAACCCGTTTCAAAAGGGGTTCGCACCCGGGAGAGGGTAAAAAGAAAACAAGACTGCTTGCGTCCACTATGTGGTTCCCAACCAACAAACCCGCCGGGTACTGGTTGCAGGAACACAACTGAATAACAACACCACCACCGCACCACCAGGTGCGGGAACGTGTAACCACAGATTTCCCACCCCCCGC
>NZ_JAAOXD010000003.1:869060-879049 GCF_014694315.1 Arthrobacter ipis
GCCCGGTCCCATTCCGAACCCGGAAGCTAAGACCCACAGCGCCGATGGTACTGCACCCGGGAGGGTGTGGGAGAGTAGGTCACCGCCGGACACTATTTACGGCTCAGGCCCCGACACTAACGTCGGGGCCTGACCCATTTAACACCCTCCCCCCGGCTGGGGAACATGTCCTGGCCGGGCGCCGTTGTAGGAGGGTAACCGTCTCGTGGATCAGCGGATCAACCCCCAGCAAAGGACACCTTATGCCCCAGCGCACCATCATCATCACCGGCGCCAGCGATGGCATCGGGGCAGCGGCCGCACGGAGCCTGGCCCGGTCGGGTGAGCGGATCGTCGTCGTCGGGCGTTCACCGGAGAAGACTGCAGCGGTGGGTGCGGAACTGGGCGTGGACTACTTCGTCTGTGACTTCGCGGAGCTGGCGCAGGTGCGCGACCTGGCCGCGTCGCTGCGGAAAAGGTACCCGCGGATCGATGTGTTGGTAAACAACGCCGGCGGGATCATGCGCGGCCACGAGCTGACAGCCGACGGCCATGAGAAGACGTTCCAGATCAACCACCTGGCGCCGTTCCTGCTCACGACCGAGCTGCTGGACATTCTCACCGCCAGCCGTGCCACCATCATCAATACTTCGAGTGCTGCCAACGGATTCGGGCGGCTGGATCTGACGGATCTCAACTCCGAGCGGAGCTACTCGACAAACCGCGCCTATGGGACCGCGAAACTGGCGAACATCCTGTTCACCGCGGAACTGCAGAACCGCTACGGGAAGGACGGCATTGCGGCGGCCGCCTTCCACCCCGGCGTCGTGGCGACCAATTTCGCTGCGGAGTCCACGAGCTGGTTCCGCCATGCCTACAAGACTGTCCTAAACCGGTTCCTGCTCTCGGCCGAGCAGGGTGCTGACACGCTTGTCTGGCTCGCTACTTCCACGCCCGGACGCGACTGGGTGCCCGGCGCCTTCTACGTCAAGCGTGTGCTGGCGAAGGCCAACAAGCAGGCCTACGACGCCGAGCTGGCAAGGGACTTCTGGGACCGCAGCCTGGAGCTCGTGAGTGCAGGCGAACCAGTGGACGCGTCCGAACTCGACAACGCCTGACGTCGGCCGGCCCCGTAGGGACGGGCTTCGGCTAGGGCTTGGTGCGAGCGGCGAAAGATGAGGGAGGGTCCGTCCAAACACGGCGAAAGCTGAGGGAGGGTTTGAACTCAGCGGCGGAGGCGAAGTCCCTCAAGCGCCCGGAGCGCCTCGGCTGAGCGACGGATGGCCTGATCGAGGCCGCTCTCAGATTCAGGAACCGAGAACAGGAAGCCCTGCAGCGCGTCGCACTGCAGGTCCGTTAGGTAGGCGGCCTGCTCGGCAGTCTCGATGCCCTCCGCGGTGACGCTGAGGCCCAGGCTGTGGGCCATGTTGATCATGGAGCTGAGGATCGGCAGCTTCTCCGCGCCGGTGCGGACCATGGAGACGAAGGACTGGTCGATCTTCACCGCGTCCACAGGCAGGTCCTGAAGCCGGCCCAACGACGAGTAGCCGGTGCCAAAATCGTCGAGGGCAACCCGCACGCCGGCGCTGCGCAGACTCGCGAGCTGGCTGATCTCGTGATCGTCGGGGTCGAAAAACACGCTCTCCGTCACCTCCAGCACCAGCTGCCCGGGGTCCATGCCGTGGGATTCGGCCGTGCCCAGCACATTGCCGGCGAAATCGCGGTCCCGCAGCTGAACGCCGGACACGTTGACGGCCAATGAACGCTCAGCGCCGCCGGAAAGCCAGGCGCCTAGCTGAATAAAACTTTCCCGCATCATCTGCTGGCCGATCGCTGAGATCAGCCCGCTGCGCTCCGCCGTCGGAATGAACTGCGTTGGCGGGACATTCCTGCCGTCGCGCTCCCACCGGGCCAGGGCCTCGAACTGGATCACCTCTCCCAGGTGAGGCGAAACAACCGGCTGGTAGCTCACCCGGATCTCGTCGTTGTCGACGGCGAGCCGCAGCCCCGCCTCCATGTCGGTCCGCTGCACCAGGGCCGTCATCATCTCCGGCTTGAACCGCATGTACCGGTTCTTGCCGGCGGCTTTGGCCGCGTACATCGCCACATCCGCGCGGCGCAGCAGCTCCGACGCCGCCACCGCGTCCGCGCATAGCGACGCGATCCCCAGGCTCAGGCTGGGCCGCAGCATGGACCCTTCGATCCACACCGGGACATTGAGCGAGTGCACAATGCGCTCCGCGACGGACTCGGCATCAGCAGATCCGGTCAGGAGCACGACGAACTCGTCACCGCCCAGCCGGGCCACAGTGTCATCCGGCCGGACGCAGGCCCTCAGCCGGCGAGCCACCTCCACGAGCATCTGGTCTCCGGCGGCGTGGCCAAGGATGTCGTTGACCTCCTTGAAGTCGTCCAGGTCCAGGAGGAGAACGTCGACGGCGGTACTACTGCGCCCGTGCAGCGCCTCGGACAGTTGGTCATGGAACAGCTTGCGGTTGGCCAGCCCGGTGAGCGGATCCTGGAACGCCATGGCTTTCAGCTGTTCTGCCTGTTCGGCCAGATCCGCCATCGCTTGCCGGGCCTGCTCCTGCGCCCGGCGCCGCGGCGTGACATCCCGGAAGCTCCAGACCCTGCCCACGACGACGTTCCCCACCCGCTGCGGCCGTGAATACCGTTCGAACGTGCGGCCGTCGAGGAACTCCAGGGTGTCGTGGCTTTCGGCGGTCGGGCGAGCGTACAGTTCGTTGACCTTGTTCAGGAAGCTCTCGGGGTGCGAGAGCTGGCCAAGCACGAAATCAATCACCGCTGCATCGTCGCCCGCGGCCATGAGGTCACGGGGAATGCCCCACATCTTGGTGAACTGCTCGTTGATGCCGGCGATCTTGCCGTCGGCGCCCACCACCAGGATGCCATCCGCCGTCGACTCCAGCGTGGCGCTGAGCAGCGACATCGCCTCCCGCAGCTCGGCGTCGGCCTCCTGCCGGTGGAACGTGGCCCGGACCGCCGCTACCAGCGATGGGCCGTCTTCGGACTCCAGTAGCGAGCATGCCACCTCGCCGTGGAACTCCGTGCCGTCGCTGCGCAGCCCGTAGGACTCGAAAGGGGTTTGCGCGGCCGCGATGTCTCCGGACTCGCTGCGCAGGGCGGCAAAGAGGCGGTCGAAGCCGCTGCGGTAGCCTTCGGCGAGGAGCATGCGGTGGTCCTGGCCCACGAGCCGCAGCCTGCCGTAGCCAAAGAGACGTTCCGCAGCGGCATTAACCTGCGTGATGACACCATCGCTGCCGACCACCAGGACCGCGTCCGGCAGGGAATCGAACAGGGCGGCGTAGCTGGCTGCCGTCCCCTCAGGGCGTGCGGAAGCCGCCGTCATGCGACCATAACGTGAGACCGCGAGAAACTCATTGAGCGTCCACCCCCTCAGCAAGATCGTACCGCTGATCGAGCTTGCCGAGATGGAGTTCTGGCGTAGGTCCTTGGTTTCGGCAAGCTCAATCAGCGGGCCCAGACTCAACCAGCCGAGACGTGCCCAACCACCGGCGCCGCCTGGGTGCCGAGCCCGCGCACCGTCCAGCCTTCGGCCTGCCAGGCCGCCGCGTCCAGCACGTTCCGTGCGTCCAGCACCGTCCGGCGTCGTACCAGCTGCCCGACGGCAGCCGGCGACAGTTCGCGGTACTCGGCCCATTCGGTCAGCAGCAGCACCAGCTCGGCACCCTCGAGTGCCTTCGTGGCACAGGCCTCAAACCGCAGTTGCGGGTAGCGCATCCATGAGTTGTTGATGGCCTTCGGGTCCGTCACCGTCACGTGCGCCCCGGCAGAGGCGAGCCGGAGCGCGACGTCGAGGGCGGGGGAGTCACGGATGTCGTCCGTGTCCGGCTTGAACGCCGCGCCGAGTACGGTGACCGTCCGGCCGGCGATCATGCCGCCGCAGAGTTCCCGGGCAACCTCCGCGGTCCGGGCCCGCTGGCCGACGTTGATGGAGTCCACCACACCCATCCAGTCGTCCACGGACCGGACCTCCAGCGCGTTCGCCTGGGCCCGGAAACTGCGGATGTCCTTGGGCAGGCAGCCCCCGCCGAACCCCAGCCCGGCGTGCAGGTAGCGGTTGCCGATGCGCGGATCCATGCCCATCGCCTCGCTCAGTTCGGTGACGTCAGCGCCGGCGGCGTCGCACAGTTCCGAGATCGCGTTGATGAAGCTGACCTTCGTGGCCAGATAGGCGTTCGACGCCGACTTAATCAGTTCCGCCGTCGCGAAATTGCACACGAGCCGCGGGATGCCGGCGCGCAGCAGCGGCTCGTACACCGCGTCCAGCACGGCCGTCACACCGCGGGCAGCTCCCTGCGCGCCGTCGCTGCGGCGCCCGAACGCGCCATCCTTGCCGCCGGGCACGCCGTACACCAGCCGGTCCGGCACCAGCGTGTCCTTCACCGCGGTGCCCTGCCGCAGGAACTCCGGATTCCAGCCCAGCAGCACGTCCGGCCGCGCGGCGAGCATGCGCCCCAGCCGGTCAACGGTGCCCACGGGCACGGTTGATTTGCCGACGACGGCGGCACCCCGGCTCAGGTGCGGAAGGAGACTCTTGGTGGCGGAGACCAGGTAGCTGAGATCGGCGCCGTCGGAGGTCTTGGACTGCGGCGTGCCCACGCAGAGGAAGTGCAGCTGTGCGCCTGCGGCGTCCGTGAAGTCCGTGGAGAAGCTGAGGCGGCCGGTGGCGCGGCCGTCGCGCAGGAGCTCGTCGAGGCCTGGCTCGAAGAAGGGGGCCCGGCCGCCGGCGAGCTGCTCGGCCCGGGCCGGGTCGACATCGATCCCCATCACGGTGTGGCCCATGGAGGCGAGGGTGGCAGCATGCACGGCACCGAGGTAGCCGCAGCCGATCACGGAAATCTTCACAGGGTGGCTCCTTGGGTGGTCTTGGTTTCTGGTTCGAGGAGCGATGCTGGCTCCGGCCGCGATCCGTTGAATGACTATGGGCCCACGCCGACAGGGTTCCCTGGCCGAGCTTGCGAGGCTAGGGTGTCGGTGGGGAGGGGGGTGCCGGCAATGGCCTCCTTGTAGTGCCGCACCAGCTCCGCGCACAGGGCCTGCCACGTCCGGCCCTGGACGGAGGTGTAAGCTGCCGCCGCAAACGCACGGCGCTTGGCGTCGTCGCCCGTCAGGTCCCTAACATGCCGGCGCAGGCCGGCCAAGTCACCGGGCTCGTAGAGCCAGCCGGTGCGGGAATTTTCCACCAGATCCAGCGGGCCGCCGCGGCCAGTGGCCACCACCGGCACGCCGGATGCCATGGCCTCCTGGATGGTCTGGCAGAAGGTCTCGAACTCGCCCGGGTGGACGAACAGATCGAATGACGCCATGGCTCGGGCCAGATCCTCGCCGCCGAGGAAACCCGTGAACGCCGCGGTGGGGAGGGCCTCCTCCAGCGCCGCCCGCTGCGGACCATCGCCCACGATCACCAGGCGGGTGCCCGGAACGTCTGCCAGCACGGCGAGGTCCTCCACCTGCTTCTCCACGGCCAGCCGGCCGACGTAGCCGATGATCCGCTCGCCGCCAGGGGCCACGGAAACCCGCCAGCCGTCGTCGCGCTTTCCCGGCGCAAAACGTGCAGTATCCACACCGCGCCGCCACATGCCCACCCGCAGAATCCCGCGGCCGCGCAACTGGTTCAGCGCGAAAGTGGACGGCACCAGCGTCCGGGATGCCAGGAGGTGAATGTTTTCCACCCGGTTCCAGGCCCAGTTCTCCAGGAACGGCACCCCGTACCGGGCGGCGTAGCTGGGAACCTCGGTCTGGTAGATGGCGACGGTGGGGATCCCCAGCTGGTGCGCGGCCTGCGCCGCACGCCAGCCGAGCACGAACGGCGACGCCAGGTGGACCACGTCCGGTGCGTAGTCGGCAAGGATTCTCTTGACCCGGTACACACCTCCCGGCGCTACCCGCACGTTCGTGTAACCGGCCAGCGGAACGGAGGGCAGCCGGTGCACAAACGCGCCGTGCACAACGTCCAGAACATCAGCGTCCGACGTCGACGGCGCAATCACCAGCACCTCATCGCCCCGCTCCTGCAGATGCTCAAGCACCCGCAGGATGGAGTGCGTGACTCCGTTCATCAGCGGCAGGAATGATTCGGCAACGATAGCGATCCTCACACCTCAACGGTGTTCCTGCCGTCTAACCGTGCGGGGGAGCGAGCGTGACCGGGAAAGGAAGGTTGGATTAACAGGCGGGGCTACCGTCCCTCGTGACGGAGAACGTCCGGCAATTCATCCACGAAGACGGTCTGCGGCGGTTCGAAGTAGATGACCAGCACCTCGTCACCCACTGTGAAGACACTGACCTTGTCGAACGGGTGGGCGTGGAAGGCGCTGGTGCCGCCTCGGTAGGCGAGCATGACCTCGCCCACGGTTCCGGGGCCAATCTGCCCGCTCACCCTGCCGATCTTCCCGGTCAGGGTTCGGTCGACGTTCCTGTGCGCCATGTCCCTCGGCTTTCCCCGTGCTTCCCTGGGCGACGGTTCTAGGCGCCGGGCTGCTTCGGCGGCTGCTTGGCATGGTTTTGCCCGTTCTTCAGCGCACCTGACAGCCGTGGCAGGAACGAGCCCGCCTGGGTGATGATCCCGCCCACCATGCTGTTGAGGCCGTCCGCGCCGTTCAGGACGGTGAGCTGGTCCACGTGTCCAAACGGCTCGGCCGCCGCCGCCACAATGGACGGCATGTTCTCCGCCAGCTGCTGGGCAATGACGGCGTCCTGGTTGCTCTCCAGCGCCTCGCCGCGGGCCTTGATGCCCTCCGCCTCTGCCAGCGCCTTCGCCTTGATGGCGGACGCCGCGGCATCGCCGCGCGCCTTGGTGGCCGCCGCCTCGGCCTCGCCCGTCACCCGGGTGGCTCCGGCAATGGCCGCAGCCGCGCTCGCACTGGCCTGCGCTTCCACTTCCACCCGGCGGGCATTGGCCTGGGCCTCGAGTTCCGTCCGCTTGGCTCGGGCTTCGGCTGCGCTGATGTCCGCGGCCTTCTGCGCCTCCGCCTCGGTGCGCTGTGCGTAGGCCTTGGCGTCGGCAGGCTTGCGGATGGAGGTCTGCAGCTTCTGTTCCTCGCGGTCCGCCTCGAGCTTTGCCACCTCGGTTTCCTGGACCACCACCTGCTGGCGGGCGGTGGCGTCTGCCAGCGGGCCGGCCTGTGCCGCATTGGCCCTCGCGCGCTCCGCGTTGGCCTGCGCGGCCGACTGCTTGATGGCGGACAGGCTCTGGGCGTCGGCAACCTGGGCGGCGGCCTCGGCTTCCCGCTCAGCGGCCTCGCGGTTGCGGGTGGCCTCCGCAATGCGGGCCTCCATCTTGACCTGGGCGATGTGCGGCTTGGCGATGTTCTGGATGTAGCCCGTCGGGTCCTGGAGGTCCTTGATCTGCAGGGAATCAACTACGAGTCCCAGCTTTTCCATTTCCACACCGCTCGCGCCGCGGACCTGCGACGCCAACTTGTCGCGCTCGCGGATAATTTCCTCCACGGTCATGCTGCCAATAATGGAACGCAGGTGGCCCTCGAAGACGTTGTACACCTGGCTTTCCATTTTGGGCTGCTGGCCAAGAAACCTCCGGGCGGCATTGGCAATAAAAGCCGGGGCGTCCCCGATTTTGTATATGACTACGCCTTCAACGATCACCTGGATCCCCTGGGACGTGACGCAGGAGACCTTCAGCTCCGTCTCGTTCAGGGTGAGGGACAGCGTCCGGACGGTCTGCAGGCCCGGAACCACCAGTGCGCCCTTGCCGGTGACGATCTTGAAATCCATCCCGTCGGTGCTTTCCAGGGTGCCGCGCGTCAGACCGGAAATTATGAGGGCCTCGTTTGGCTCGGCCACTTTCCACATGAGTTTGACGGCCAGCCAGACAACCAGAATGCCCAGAAGCACCGAGACAACAATGATGATCAGCGGCAGGATGGCTGGCAGGTTCTCCATGGCGGTGTCCTCTCAGAGCGAAGGCCGAATGAGGTTGGGCCTTACCCCACAAAGGCGGCATGACCAGCTGTAATAGACAGTCTGGTGGTGCGCCGGGGCATAGTCCAGCGATTCCGGCGGCCGAACAAGAGTGAGCTCTCAGGCACATCAGATCGGCGCCGGCTCTGGCCGGTCACTGCCGCCGGCTGTAGTGTCGGTCCTGATGGCCGACGCCGGTCCCCACCGCCAGATCCAGCTCGCCAGATCCTGATCCACCAGATCTCGAACCCCACCCCGACTCGAGGAGCACGCGTGGCACTGACCAAGGGCACCGAAGTGGAGTGGAACACTCCACAGGGAAAGACCCACGGCAAGATCATCGAAAAGAAAACCAGCGACTTCGAGCTCGACGGCCACACCCACCTGGCCAGCGATGACGAACCGCAGTATGTTGTGGAGTCCGCAAAGTCGGGGGCAAGAGCCGCGCACAAAGCGGGCGCCCTGACGGAAAAGAAGGGCTGATTCCCATGGCACCGGAATCAGGTCCTCCGCGTTCCAGCACACCGCCCGTTCCGCCGTCGACCGGGAACCGTGCTGAGGCCGCCGGGACCTCCGGGCCCGCCAGCGGACGACGGCGGTACAACGTGCTGGTGGTCGGCGGCGGTAACGCCGGTATATCGCTGGCCGCGCGGCTGCGGCGCTACGGTGTCCGCGATGTCGCGGTGGTTGAACCCAGCGGCAGGCATCTGTTCCAGCCGCTGTTCTCGCACATCGGGGGCGGCACCGCCGAGGCCGCCGAAGCCGTGCGCCCGCAGGAGTCCGTCATGCCGAAGGGTGTGACGTGGATTCCGGACAGCGCCGTGGACATCAAACCGGAAACGAACACTGTGGAACTGGCGTCCGGGATTCGGCTCAGCTACGGCCACGTGGTGGTGTGCCCGGGCCTGCAGCTCGACTGGCACAAGGTGCCTGGCCTGGCGGAGGCCATGGATTCGTCCCATGCCTCCTCGAATTATGTGTATGAGCTGGCTCCCAAGACCTGGGCCCTGCTCAGCGGGCTGAGGAGCGGAACGGCCGTTTTCACCATGCCTTCGGGACCGGTCAAATGCGGCGGCGCCTCGCAGAAGCCCATGTATCTTGCCTGCGACTACTGGCGCCAGCAGGGAGTGCTGTCCAACATCCGGGTGGTCATGGTGGTGCCGACTCCCACGGTCTACGGCGTGCCCGGCGTGGACGAGGAACTGAACCGCAAGATCGCCGAGTACGGCATCGAGCTGCGGTGCAACAGCGAGGTGACCGCCGTGGACGCGGAGGCCCGCGCCCTGCAAATCCACAACTCCGCCAGCGGCTCGAGCGAGAGCCTCGCCTACGACGTACTGCACGCGGTGCCGCCGCAGTCGGCGCCTGACTGGCTCAAGAACACCGAATTGCCGGCACCGGGTGACGACGGCGGCTTCGTGGAAGTGGATCCGGAGACGCTCCGTCACCCCAGGTATCCGAACGTCTGGTCCCTGGGCGATGCCGCCGGCACCAAAAACTCCAAGGCCGGGGCGGCGCTGCGGAAACAGACCACCGTGCTGGCGAAGAATCTTAAAGCGGTTACCAAAGGTGAGGAGCCTAAGACCAAGTACAACGGCTACTCCGCTTGCCCCTTCACCGTGTCCCGGTCAACTGTGGTGTTCGCCGAGTTCGACGACGAGTACAAGCCGATGCCCACGATCCCCAAAGTCGGAGTGGCGAAGGAGCGGCATTCCACCTGGATCCTCGAGCGCGACCTTTTCCCTGGAATCTATTGGAACCTGATCCTGAAGGGCCGGGCCTGAGCCCGCGCTACTGCCTGGCCCGACACCTCCATTCAACACCTGACCGCAAACAGCTGACCACAGACAAACGGCCGGCCCGCGTTGAGCGGGCCGGCCGGCGTCGTACTTGGACTCTTTAGTTTGTTATCGGCGTTACGTGTTTTGGACGTGGTCCTTGGCGTCCGTGGCGGTGGCTTTGACGTCGGAGGCGGCGGTTTGGCCTTCGTCCTTGACGTGTTGGGCGGCGTCGGTGGCGGTGGCCTTGACGTTTTCCATGGCGTC
>NZ_JAAOXD010000003.1:879059-879966 GCF_014694315.1 Arthrobacter ipis
ACTGGTTGCAGGAACACAACTGAATAACAACACCACCACCGCACCACCAGGTGCGGGAACGTGTAACCACAGATTTCCCACCCCCCGCAAAAAAAGGGGGGGTACGGGACACAGGGTTACGGCGGTCATAGCGTGGGGGAAACGCCCGGTCCCATTCCGAACCCGGAAGCTAAGACCCACAGCGCCGATGGTACTGCACCCGGGAGGGTGTGGGAGAGTAGGTCACCGCCGGACACTCATTTGAGAAAAAGGTCGAGAGCCCCAACCAGACACATTGGTTGGGGCTCTCCCGCATTTAAGCCGTCCTGCATCCGCCTCAGGCCCCGACGTCCATGTCGGGGCCTGAGGCGTTTAAAAGCCGCCGCCCAGCCGTCGCCCAGCCGTCGGCCGTGCCGGCCGTGGCCGGCGGCTACCGGCCCGTGGTACCGGCGGCGGGACCGCGGCCCCCGTCCTGGAGGTCCTTCGTCCCTCCCGTCCAGAGTCCTGCCGCGGAGGGCCGGGATGCCGGTGCCGGGGCTGTCCCGGGCGATGACCGAGGATGACCGGAGGAGCTGATGACCGGAGGAGCTTGGGTGAGGAACTTCACCACAGCAAGGTCCGGCACGTTTTAAGGGGCGTGGTTTGTGGAGGCTGTGGTTTGTGGAGGGAAGCTGCCGGCCGGCGGCGGGCCCGCAGCCTGGAAGCGCGGTTGAGCCGGGGGAGGAGCTCCCGGTGCGCGGGGCCACAGCTGCCGGCGCAGGCCGGCATGCCCGACTGTGACGCGGTGCATAAAACTGATCCGGTCCCTGGTTGGCTTCGTTGACCGCCTTGCGGTGCCCAAAACCCGCGGCAGTTCAAGGGTTTCGGGGCGGGTCCGTGCCTCTTTCCGCCGGGTTGCTTTGGGGGTGGGGTGGGTGTAATGTTTTCC
>NZ_JAAOXD010000003.1:879976-884974 GCF_014694315.1 Arthrobacter ipis
GTGGGAGAGTAGGTCACCGCCGGACACTCATTTGAGAAAAAGGTCGAGAGCCCCAACCAGACACATTGGTTGGGGCTCTCCCGCATTTAAGCCGCTTTCCGTATTCAGCTGGTCCTTACGTTCGTAGTCGCTGTCCCGCCGAGGCTCGACTGGGCCTTGACGACTGTGACCTGCTTGGTTGGCCCGGGCTTGACCGTAAACGTCCAGGCTCCAAGAGAGTTGGCCTTCACCGTAGCCAAACGTGTGGAGGCGCGGCCCGGCGTCACGTCGTACAGCACGACGGTAGCCGAGGTTGCCGCCGTCGATCCGGCGTACTTGGAAGTTCCGCTGAAGGTCATGTCCTTCCTCAGGCGGTGCCGGGAGGAGGTGATGGTCACGACGTCCTTCTGTCCCGCAGGTACCTCAGCCGGGACAGGGGCGGGTGCCGGCTGGGGCGCTACCGGTGCGGTATCCGGGGTGGTGGTTACTGGCGCAGCCACCTCCGTCGGCTGGGTGCTGGTTTGCGGTGCCTCTGCCGTGCCTTGCGCCGGTGCAGCCTGGCCGATCGGATGCGGCCGGACCGCTTCGACTGGATGATTGGGGTCTACGTCGTTCGTGTCGAGGCCAACGCTGAACTGGGCCATCATGTCGTGGTCCTCGTGGGGCAGGTTGTGGCAGTGGATCATGTAGCGCCCACGGTGATGTTCGAATTTCATGACCAGCCGGACCGTCTCGCCTTCGCCCACGTAGACCACGTCCTTGGGTCCGCGCTCGTGGGCCATCGGTGCCTGTCCGTTCCGGCTCAGGACCTGGAAGTCCACCAAGTGGATATGCACAGGATGGAACCAGCCACCCGAACTGTTCTCTATTTCCCAGATCTCCACATCGTCGAGGTCCGGATCAGCGAGGACCTTCCTGTACCCGCTCTGGACCACTTCGTCCCAGGTCATGCCGCCGATCGTCCAGACGTCGTTGTCCCGCTTCACGCGCATGCGCCGGGTCTTCACCGAATCAGAAGCCTTGAGGCTCATGGTGGCGCTGGGGGCGAGGAGCGTCGGCAGCACCCTGGCGCCGGGACCGGTCGTGTCGACAGGCTCGTCCGTCACATCGAAGGCCATGATCCTGTTGGTGAAGTCGTAGTCCACATTGTTTTTGTTGGACAGGTTGCGCAGTTCAACCCGCTTGCCGACGGGATACATCGAGAAGTCGATGAGAACCTCGTAGCGCTCAGCGCCGCCGTGCCGCCAGGACGTCACCTGCTGGGCGGCGGGCATCAGGCCTCCGTCCGTTGCGACGATGGTCATGGCGTCTCCGGTGCTCAGGGAGAAGCGGTAGGAGCGGGCAATGGATGCGTTGAGAATACGGAAGCGGTAGATCCTTCGCTGGACCTTCATCACGGGCCATGGCGCACCGTTGACAAGAATGACGTCGCCCCACAGGCCTGAGTGGGTGTTGTCGTTGTAGCCGAGGGCGCCGTTGGCGGCGAACATGGCGTCAGAAACGGTCAGCGGTACATCGAACTTGCCCTGCGGAAGAATGTTGCCTTCCACTTCGTCGTGCAGGTGATACTGGGCGGCCAAGCCGGAATAGACGCTCTGCCCTGTGTTGTGAACCGCGTGGTCGTGGTACCAGAGGGTCCGTGCCGGCTGGAAGTTGGGGTATTCATAATCCTTGCAGTAGTCCCGGCCGGTCAGGTCGTTGGCGTAGCCGTCGAACTGCGGCAGCGACGCTGATCCGTGAAGGTGGGTGGAGGTATCAAGCCGATACCCCCACTGCGGATGGAACAGCGGCAGCACGTTGTCCATTTCCAGGGTGATGCGTTCGCCCTGGTTCACCTTGATGGTCGGCCCTGGAAATGTTCCGTTGTAGCCGAGGATAGGAGTGCTGAGGCCAGGCACGATGTTGGCCAAAGCTGCCTTCTGTTGGATCTGGTACAGGTGCCGCTTCCGGCCGTCCGGGTCCACAACGGTGCTCTTGGGCTTGAGCACCTCCGGAATGGGAAGTTCCCTCTGGTAGGGCTTCGGCATGTTGCGGGATGCCAGCTGGCTTGCCGACTTGGCGTTGACCGACGTCAACGGGACGGCTAGGCCAAAGGCGCCGATGATTCCCACTCCACCTATTTGCAGTGCCTGACGGCGTGTTACTGACACGACTACCTCCGACGTCGTTAGAAAGTCCAATTGATTTACTTGAAGGATGTAATACCTACCCTGCGGAAACCTTGCGGCGGGAGGGGTGGCAGTGGCCTTCTTTGGGTGGAAACCACCCAGGAAGCACCTGGTAGGGATGGGGGGCCGCTCAGGATTCTGAGGACGTGACAAGGTCGTGGGTGTGCTCAGAGGCGGAACGGTTCCGAGCGACCGCATCGCGGTGTCGGAGAGAGCGGACCAGCACAGTCGCGGCTGCTATCAGAAGCGTGCCGGCAGCGATGATCCACATGGCCATGCCCGCCGGCTCCACGACCGCCAGAACTGGCTGGTCCCAGGGCTGGCCCGCGGTGATCACCCATTCCTGCCGCCGCGAATCGGGAAGCTGGTCTGCCTGTTGCGCTAGGGCCCAGCCGTGCACCATGTAGAGCGCGGCCACCGCACCTATCGTCACCAGCCTGGAAGTCAGTGACGGCCCTGGGCCGTCAGCGGCGCGGGTCAGGGAAGCAGTGAAGAGGCAGCCGGAGAGCAAAGCCAGCAGGGCCATGCCCTGATACCCGAACTGCGTGCGTGACGAATAGTCCAGCAAGGGCGTGTAATACAGGGCCGCCATCACGGCCGCCAGGCCGGCGGCTGCGAAGTAGGGCGCAGACGTGGCATTCAGAACCGGACGCAGCGTCGCGATAAGAGCTTCTGCACCGCCTACTGTTTCGTCCTGCCTGGGCACAACGGCGAGCCTGGCCAACGTCAGCGGGGCGCCGGGAACCAGCAGGAGTGGAACGACGCCGATGAGAAGCATCTGGGTCACGACGTGCGCGCTGATCAGATACTCCTGGTAAACGCGGAGTCCTCCGTTGGTGACCAGGAACAGCAGCGCGACGCCAGTGAACCAAAGGCCGGCCCGGTAGGCAGGCCAGTGCCCGCCACGGTTCCTGATGCGCCGCACTCCGGCCGCATACAGGAACACCGCCACCGCGCAGAGGAAGATCCAGAGGGCGTCCGGCTTCCAGTTGCTGAGCACATCCACAAAACCCGGAACGCGCAGCGATACCTGGGCCGGTGCGGCCTGGGAGACTGTTGGCGGCGGAGTGCGTGCCAGGGCGGCTGCGAGTCCCGATCCGGCTGCAATGAGGGCGAGCTCGGCCACAGCCAGAGTTGCGAAAGCGGTCCGCGCCTTGCCCGGGATCGATTCCAGCTTCGTGAGGACCCACTTTCGGTGCAGCGCCCCGAACAGGCCCAAAAGTCCCAGAACAGCCGTCTTGGCCAAGAGAATCAGACCGTACTGTGAAGCCAGCCCCTGAACTGTTCCGATGCTTGTCAGCCCAGCCGCTACACCCGAAAGTGCCAGGGCCAGGAAGGACAGCAGCGCCAACGTTGAGTAACGCCGGACCGCGGCCAGCAACTCCGTTCCCAGCGTCCGGCGCAGCAGGACGAGGGTTGCCAGACCGCCGATCCAGATGGCTGCGGCGGCCATGTGCATGACCACCGAAACCGTGCTGTCGGCGTGGTTCGCGCCGCCCGCGGCATGGGAGTTCAGAGCTAGTGGTATCAGTCCCGTGGAAGCCAGCACAGCCGTGACGGCGACAGACCGCTGTCCTTGGACCCCGAAACACAGAAGCGCCACGATTGCCGTGATCAGCACTGTTAGCGCGCCTCTCCGGCCAGCATCAACGTCCGTCAGGAAACTGACAAATATTGCCCCGGAACCTTCCGAAAACAGCGGGAGGTTAGCCAACGAGTGGAAGGTGAGGACGCTGATCGCGGCTGCGGCTGCTGTCCAGAGCACAGCAGAAACACCGGCAAGGGCCAGTGCCTTCGAGAACGCCCTTCCCTTCGGGGGCAGGGCGAACAGCGCCAAAGCGAGTGGCCCGACAGTACCGGCGGCGGCCACATTGAAAATAAGTTTGGCCACAGGAAGCCCCCAGATGACCGCTGCCCCGGTCCGGTCCAGGAGCGCTGCTTCTTTGCCGGCCTCGGTCGAGTAGGCAATGAACAGAGCCAGTAGCCCGCATGCCACGATCATGGCAGCAGCGGCCACCGGCTTCGTCCGTGATGTCTTCATGGTTCCCCCTTGGCGGATGCTGTGAGGGTCAGTCTTGCCACGCCTCCTTGGATTTTCCCTGTGGGATGGCGCGCTGTGCCGGACGTGCGAAAACCTGAATGGCCACCGCGGCCCGGCAGTCATCGGCCGGCAGGCCATTCGGCGGCACATACTCTGTGAGGATGCACACGCCTGCCCGTGGAAGACCCTCGCCGGTAGTGGCTGGCACGGGCTCTCACCTAGAATTGCTAGAGATATGCGGACACCGGATGCTTCACGACGGGTCGCGCAGGACAACCAAACACGGACAAGAGCGGCTGCACATCGCGCCAGTGGTCGGCTCACTACAGGAGGAATCCACCATGGCTGAGCACAAGGGCGGCGGTTACCGCGGCGGAAACGACCGGGGGGACTCGGGAAGCAACCGGGGACGGCAGGGGGGCCCGTTTAGGGGGACCAATAATTCCGGCGGGGATCCCCGTGGCTTCCGCGACCGTGAAGGCCGCGGTTCCAGCGGTGACCATGACCGTAAGCCGATCGGTGATCGACCGCGTCGCGAGGGCGAAGGGGACCGTCGCAGCTTTGGAGGCGGGGAGCGTAAGCCGTTCTCTGATCGTCCGCGCCGGGAGGGCGAGGGCGACCGCCGCGGTTTTGGTGGTGGGGAGCGTAAGCCGTTTGGTGATCGTGACCGTAAGCCGTTTGGTGATCGTCCGCGTCGTGAGGGCGAGGGTGACCGCCGCAGCTTTGGTGGTGGCGAGCGTCGCGAAGGCGGGGGCGAGGGTGACCGCCGCGGTTTTGGTGGCGGGGAGCGTAAGCCGTTTGGTGATCGTG
>NZ_JAAOXD010000003.1:884984-959730 GCF_014694315.1 Arthrobacter ipis
CACCCGGGAGGGTGTGGGAGAGTAGGTCACCGCCGGACACTATTTACGGCTCAGGCCCCGACACTAACGTCGGGGCCTGACCCATTTAACACCCAGGGCCACACCACCCCCGGCCCCGCCGAACCCTTCCCTCAGATCCTGCAGCTCTTTCCCGGACGCGTCCTCACGTCCTGCAGCTTTTCCGCGGACGCGTCCTCAGCTCCTGCAGTCTTTTCGTAAACGCTTCCGCACCCCGCCAGAGTGAGGAAGCATCCGGGTTGAGGCGACGGGACGTGAGGAAGGGTCGGGGTTGAGGCGACGGGATGTGAGGAAGCGTCCGGCTGGGAGGCGGCGGAATATGGGTGAGGATCTGGGGCGGAGGCCGCGTTCGGCTGGAAATCCTCGAAATACCGGTGATTTAGGTCAATAAGTGGCGGAAACACGCGGAATTTATCCCCCTCACCGGTGCAAGCTGGTAAGTTTTCGAACAGTGGCTTGCACGCACGCCGCATGCAGGATCCAGAATCAAGAGCGTCCAGGAGGACATACATGGCTAAGAACCGTAGTGAACTTGTTTCCGAGGTAGCAGGCAAGGCCGGCACCAGCCAGGCAGCCGTCAACTCCGTGCTCGATGCACTGTTCGAGGTTTTCGAATCTTCTGTCGCCGCTGGCGAGAAGATCACCATCCCGGGCTGGCTCGCAGTCGAGCGCACCGACCGTGCAGCCCGCACTGGCCGCAACCCGCAGACCGGGGAAACCATCCAGATTGCAGCCGGCCACAGCGTCAAGCTGACCGCTGGTTCCAAGCTGAAGGCCGCTGTCTCCAAGAAGTAGTCTTTCGCAGCTCAGAGGAGCGGCAACCCACGAGGTTGCCGCTCCTCTTGCTTTTAACCCTCGGTTCGCCGAAACCCCGATTCGCCGCCGTGGCGACGGTAGCGGACAATGGATAGGTGCCTTCAGCAGCAAAACCCCTTACTCCGCAACCCGCGCCCGATTCGGGTACCAGGGCCACTGACAGTGCCTTCGGCATTCAGCGGCCGTGGCAGCTGGCCGGACTCGGTGCCCTCTTCCTGGGGCTGGTGGCCGCGCTGCTGTTCTCCGGTGCCGCAGCCGCCCGTGAAGTCTCCGACCCCGGCGCGCTGGTACGTTGGGGGCTCCCGGTCAGCAAGGCCATCCACAACGTCTCCCTTGCCGCTGTAATCGGCGGGCTCATCTTTGCCGCTGGCATCCTGCCGCACAAGCTCGGTGGTGCACGGTCGAAGGACAATGACGCACCCGAGCACCCGGCCTTTACCCGTGCCCTGGCCACCGCGGCGGCTGCCGGCGTGGCGTGGACGCTGTCCGCCATCGCCGTGCTGGTGCTGACGTACTCCGACGTGGCGGGGCAGGGCATCTCCGGGGATGCAGAATTCACCCGCGCCCTCGTGTACTTCATGACGGACATCGAGACCGGGCGCGCCTGGCTGGCCGTGACGATCATCGCAGCCGTGGTGACAACGGCCCTCTTCGGGGTGCGGTCGCTGACCGGCCTGGCGTTTACGTTGCTGCTGGCACTGATCGGTCTGGTTCCCACTGCCCTGATCGGCCACTCCGCCAGCTCCAACGACCACGAGGGTGCCATCAACTCGCTGGGCCTGCATCTGGTGGGCGTCAGCGCCTGGGTGGGCGGTATCATCCTGCTGGCACTGCTCTCCGGCATCCTGGCACCGCGCAACCAGGCCCGCAGCGGCCAGGCGTCCCTGCAGGGCGGCGTCGACATCACCGAACCGGTCCTCCGCCGGTTCTCCTCGCTCGCCGGTTTCGCGTTTGCACTGGTCTTCGCATCTGGCGTCGTCAACGCCAGCATCCGGGTGACAAGCTGGGGTGACCTCTTCGGCTCGGCCTACGGCCAGCTGATCCTCGCGAAGGCCGCCGCCACACTGGTACTCGGCGGAATCGGCTTCATGCACCGGCAGTGGGTCATCCCGCAGCTGGCGCGTACAGGAGCGGCCATGTCCGCGCGGCGTGTGCTCTGGCAGCTGATTCTCATCGAACTGCTCATTATGGGCGCCACGTCAGGCATCGCGGTCGCACTGGGCCGTTCAGCGCCGCCGGAACCTACTTCCTACGCCCCGGACGCCTCGCCGGCATTCATCCTCTCCGGCTACGAGTTGCCGCCTGAACTGACGCCCGAACGCTGGCTCACCGAGTGGCGCCTGGACTGGCTCTGGATTGCCGTGGCGATCTTCGGGCTGGTGTCCTACCTCCTGGGCGTGGCCAAGGTGCGCGGACGCGGGGACAAGTGGTCCTGGTTCCGCACTACGAACTGGATCATCGGCCTGCTGGTGCTGACCTACATCACGTCGGGACCGCCGTCGGTATACGGCCGCGTACTGTTCTCCGCGCACATGGTGGACCATATGGCCCTCACCATGGTTGCCCCGATCTTCCTGGTGCTCGGCGCCCCCGTGACGCTTGCGCTCCGGGCCCTTCCGGCACGGGCGGACGGGTCCCGCGGCCTCCGGGAATGGCTCCTGCTGTTCGTGCACTCGAAGTTCTCGCAGGTGGTCACCCACCCGCTGTTCGCCGCCGCCAACTTTGCCGGCTCCATTGTGCTGTTCTACTACTCGGACGCCTTCAGCCTGGCGATGCGCGAGCATGTGGGCCACGAGCTGATGAACCTGCACTTTGCGCTGACGGGGTACATCTTCGTGCTCAGCATGATAGGCACCGACCCGCTGCCGCGCCGCGCGCCGTACCCCCTGCGGCTCCTGCTCCTGTTGGCCACCATGGGCTTCCATGCCTTCTTCGGCGTGGCCATCATGGGCGGCACCAACCTGCTGGCCGCAGACTACTTCGGCAACCTCGGCCGCAGCTGGGGGCCGTCGGCACTTTTGGACCAGCAAATGGGCGGCGCAGTGGCCTGGGGCATCGGCGAAGTGCCGACGCTGCTGGTGGCGATCGGCGTCGCCATCATGTGGTCCAGGTCGGATGAACGCGAAACCCGGCGCACCGACCGGGCGGCGGACAGGAATAACGACGCCGATCTCACCGCTTACAACGATATGTTTGCCAAATTGGCTGAACGCGACGCCAAGCTGGCTGAACGCAACTCTAAGCTGGAAGGACGCTGATGAGCGAAACCGTACGCACCCACCTCCGGGTCCGCGCCTCCGAACTGGTGGGCCGCAATTGGCTGAACACCGGCGGCAAATCTTTGGACCTGGAAGCCCTGCGCGGCAAGATCGTGCTCCTGGACTTCTGGACCTTCTGCTGCATCAACTGCCTCCATGTGCTGGATGAACTCCGGCCGCTGGAGGAAAAGTACTCCGACGTCCTGGTCACCGTGGGCGTGCACTCGCCGAAGTTCGAGCACGAGGCCGATCCTGTCGCGCTGGCCGCCGCCGTGGAGCGCTACGAGATCCACCACCCGGTCCTGGACGACCCCGAGCTGGAAACCTGGAAGGCCTACACGGCCCGCGCCTGGCCCACACTGGTGGTCATTGACCCCGAGGGCTACATCGTGGCGCACCTGTCGGGCGAAGGCCACGCCGACGGCCTGGGCGTGCTCATTCCCGAGCTGATCGCCGAGCACGAGGCCCGCGGCACACTGCACCGCGGCAACGGCCCTTACGTCGCCCCGGAGCCGACGTCGGGAACCCTTCGGTTCCCCGGCAAGGCCCTCTACCTTCCGGCCGGCCGTGGTTCAGCCTCCGCCGGTTCAGCGTCCGCCAGTTCAGCGCCCGACGCCGGTGCTGCCGCCGGCGCCGCTGACGCCGGCACCTGGCTGGTCACCGACACCGGCCACCACCGCGTTCTGGAACTCGGCACCGACTTCCATACCGTGCTGAGCACGTACGGTTCCGGGGAGAAGGGCCACGCCGACGGCGACGCCGGCACCGCCCGGTTCAACGAACCGCAGGGTCTTGTCCTGCTGCCGGAAGACGTGGCAGCGAAGACGGGCTACGACGTCGTGATTGCCGACTCCGTCAACCACCGGCTGCGGGGACTGTCCCTCGCTGACGGAACGGTCACCACCCTCGTTGGCAGCGGCGTTCAGCGGCTCCTCGAGACCGGGCCCGCCCGCGTGGACGAGGACGCGGCCGGCTTCACAGGACGCCTGGGAGACCACCCCCTGGACGTGGCTCTCAGTTCACCGTGGGACGTCGTCTGGTCCAGCAAGCTGAATGCCGTGGTGATCGCCATGGCCGGCGTCCACCAGATCTTCAGCTACGAACCGCTCACCGGGGACGTTTCAATCGTCGCCGGCAACGGGCTGGAAGGCCTGCTGGACGGGGCCGCGCACGAGGCCTGGTTCGCGCAGCCCTCAGGTGTGGCCGAGGACGCCGACGGAAACGTCTGGGTGGCCGACTCCGAGACCTCTGCCCTGCGCAAGCTGGTGATCGACGACGACGGCACCGTCACCGTTGAATCAGCGGTGGGCAAGGGCCTCTTCGACTTCGGCTTCCGCGACGGCCAGGCTTCCGAGGCGCGCCTGCAGCACCCGCTGGGTGTGACGGTGTTGCCGGACGGGTCAGTGGCCATTGCCGACACCTACAACGGTGCTGTGCGCCGCTACGACCCGGCCGCCGGCACCGTGTCCACGCTGGCGCGGGGACTGGCCGAGCCGTCCGACGTGATCGTCGACCACACCCAGGTTGCGGGCTCCGAGCCGCTGCTCGTGGTGGTCGAGGCGAACAAGCACCAGCTCGTGTACGTGCCCATCCCCAAGGAAGCGCAGCAGGTGGACGAGGGCGCCGCGCAGACGCACCGGCCCAAGAGCCCCGTGGCGCCCGGCCTGCTGGAGCTCACGGTCCGCTTCACGGCGCCCACCGGCCAGAAGCTCGATGACCGCTGGGGCGACCCCACCCAGCTGAAGATCTCCTCCACCCCGCCGGAACTGCTCGTGTCCGGGGGCGGGACCTCCGTGGGCCTGCTCCGCACCCTCGAGCTGGCCTCCGACGTTCCGGAGGGCGTGCTGCACATTACTGCCCGCGCCGCCGCCTGCGACGGCCCGGAAACCGAGGACGGCGAGATCCCGGACCACGCCGCGTGCCATCTCTATCAGCAGGACTGGGGCATCCCCGTGGTGCTGCAGGCCGACGGCGACACCGAACTGGTGCTGGACCTGCGCGGCATGGACTAACGGCCCTTCGCAGTACTGACCGAAGTGGCCCGGTTTCCCGCCCTCGCGGCACGGAACCGGGCCACTGCCGTTTCCGGGCGGGTGCAAAGCTGGGCCAGCCCGGCAGCGCCGAAGGCCGGCCAGTTGTCCACATGGCCGAGATTCTGCCTGCCGTGCGAGTCCGACGGCGGGCAGGGTTGTGCGTGTGGATCCCTCATGCATCATCAAAGCAGCCGGTGGAACCTGCGTGTCCGCTGCCCCGCGGTTCAAATTGTGGCATCTCCGTCCAGCGCCGCAGCCTCATTACTGGTACAGCAACGGTCGTGCGCCAGATGGGTGTGTCAGCCATCGTCTTGCCCTTACACAACCCAAGCGCCATGGAACCAGCGCCGCGCTACCGGATGTTCTGCTCCAGGCGCTGCTCTGCCTGCCCTCGGTGGAATCCCTGGTGATGGTGGAGTGCGCCTACAACCGCGGAGACAGTGACCCCGCTTTCTTACGCGGACACCTGACTGGCAACCGGTGCGGGAAAGCGCGGGACGTTCTGGCAAGAGTGGAACGGGGCTCCGATTCGCTGCTGGAGACACTGGCGCGTTGCGCTGGCCGCAGCCGGACCAGCCCGGCTTTGGGTCGCCTGGGCGGTGAACCGGGTTATGACGAAAGGAATCTAGCGTCAAAACTGGACCAGACCAGACCAGACCGGCCGGGCGGGCTCCTAGAAGGTGAGGAGCGGCGTGACCTTGATGGTGTCGCCGTTGATGTCCAGACGCGTCGTGAAGCTGAAATCGTGCTCGACGTCCAGGGGCGAGACGGCCCCGCTGAACAGGTCGATCTGCTCCGCGGTGAGCTTTGCCTTGCCGTCCAGCGGCGCCACCACCCACCTGCCGTCAAATGGCTCGATGGTGACCTTGGGGTAGTCGGTGATGCTCCACTTGATGGTCCCGGGCACCACGCGGTTGTTGGTGACGTGGTAGAACGGGCAGTCGGGCTGGAGCTGCTGCTGCCGGCTGGCTTCGGCTGCGCACTTGTCGAGGAATTCCTTGACCCGTGCGGACACCGCCTGGTTCAGCTCGTCCGTGGCATGCGTGAGCAGGTTCAGCGGTGCGGCGGGAGCCTCCCGTCCGGAGACCGTGGCCCGCGTGGGCGGAGCGGCGAAGTATTGGCCGTTGAGGGACGCCTCGTACTCGCCCGGGTAGAACACTGCGAAGCTGTTGTGGCCGCCGGGCATGTTCACCGGCACGCCGTTGAACGTTGCCTCACCGGAGTTCACCACCGTCACGTCAACGGTGGGTAGCGTGGTCGGCACGAAGGACCACTTGTGGAAGAACAGCCATTCTGTGCCGGTGCTCTCCAGCAGGAACTCGGTGTGCAGCTGGCTGCCGTCGATGGTGTAGTCCATCGGCACCATCACCCGGTTGCCGCCACGCCCCACCGCGGCTCCGAGCTTGACGTTCGTGATCCGTGCGGCAGCCGTCTGCAGGGGGGTGCCGTCGAGCATGGAAGCGTCGGCGTCCGGTACCGACGCGCGGAGCAGGCCAAGTGCCCGTTCGCCTTCGCCGTGTTGCAGGGCCTCCAGATATTCGCGCACGGGCTGTTGCGGACTGGCCACGGAGGAGTTGACCAGGTTGACCGAAACGATGGCGCCAACGATGGCAAGCATGAGGCCCAGCAGCCATCCGGCCGCCGTCTTCACCAACGCTTGACTCATTTGCACGCACCCCACGTTACCTGCAACGTCAGGTAACTCCGGAGTAACGGCGGCCCCCATGACGCCCGCCCACCGTGCAGGAACGCCCGACGGCGGGACTCAGCCACCGCTGTCGGCGCTGCTTTCCGCTAGCGGCGGCGCCGGGACGAGGTGCCGAAAACGCCCCGCAGGAGTTCCCGGCCGAGCTGCGTTCCCATGGATCTGGCCATGCTTTTCAGGCCGCTGCCAAGGGCCCCGCCGAGGGCGCCGGTGATGTCTTCCATCATCCCGCCGGTCGGGGGAGCCTGGCGTCCGGCGGGGGGCGCCGATACCGGCCCGCCGTCCGGCCGTGCGTTTTCGGCCCGCCCGCTGCCGGGCTGCCTGCTGCTGGGGCGGCCGAGGATCTCCTCCTCGATCCGGCGGGCTTCGTCGTCGATCGCCGTTGGGCCAGGACTGCCCGGGACGAACACTTCGGGCGAAGGAGCCGGCGGCTGCCCGGCTGCCGCGGCGCCGGTGGGAGCGGCGGCCTTGCCGGTCAGCTTCTCGTACGCGGACACGTTGTCCACCGCAGTGCCGTACTTCACAAGCAACGCCGACCCCGCCACGGTACTCCTGACCAGTTCGGCGGCGCTGGGACCCATGAGGGACTCCGGCGCCCGGAGGCGGGTCAGGGCAACCGGCGTCGGGGCGCCTCGCTCGTTCATGACCGTGATGACGGCTTCGCCGATGCCCGCGGAAGTCAGAGTCTCCTCGAGGTCGTAGTCGCTGACCGGAAAAGTGGAGACGGTGGCCTTGAGCGCCTTCGCGTCCTCCGGCGTGAATGCCCGGAGGGCGTGCTGGACCCGGTTGGCCAGCTGCCCGAGGACATCTGCGGGGACGTCCTTCGGGGTCTGCGTGACGAAGAAGATGCCTACTCCCTTGGACCGGATCAGGCGGACGGTGGTGGTGATGGCTTCCAGGAAGGCCTTCGAGGCGTCATTGAAGAGCAGGTGTGCCTCGTCGAGGAAAAACACGAGCTTGGGTTTGTCGAGGTCGCCGGCCTCGGGCAGGTCCTCGAACAGGTCCGCGAGAAGCCACATGAGGAACGTGGAGAAAACCATCGGCTTGGTCTGCAGGGTGGGGAGCTCCAGGCAGCTGATGACACCGCGCCCGTCAGGCGCCGTGCGGAGCAGCTCGGCGGTGTCGAACTCCGGCTCGCCGAAGAACCGCTCCATGCCCTGCGCCTCGAGACCCACGAGTTCCCGGAGGATGACGCCGGCAGTGGCCTTGGACAGGCCGCCCAATTCCTTAAGCGGTTCCTTGCCCTCGTCGGAGATGAGGAACTGGATGACGGCGCGCAGGTCCTTCAGGTCCACCAGCTCGAGGTTGTTCTTGTCCGCAAAATGGAACACGAGCTGCAGGCTCGATTCCTGGGTGTCATTGAGCTCCAGTACGCGGGAAAGCAGGATGGGCCCGAACGACGTGATCGTGGCGCGGACCGGGATGCCGTCACCGTCCCCGCCGAGGGCCAGGAACTCCACCGGAAACGTCTTCCCGGACCATGCCTGCCCGATGCTTTCGGTCCGCTTGGCCAGCTTGTCGCTTCCGGCCGCCGCCGTGGCAAGCCCTGAAAGGTCGCCCTTAATATCCGCCAGGAACACGGGCACTCCGGCTGTCGAGAGCTGTTCCGCCATCATGTGCAGGGTGACGGTCTTGCCCGTGCCGGTGGCCCCGGCCACGAGCCCGTGCCGGTTCATCATGGACAGCGGCAGCCGGACCGGAGCGTCCTTGTGGAGTTCGCCGTCGACTATGGCGGCGCCCAACTCGATAGTGGCACCCTCCAAGGCGTAGCCCTTTTGGATGGTGGCTACTTTATCTGCGGTGGACTTGTTGGCCATGCCGCCAGCATAGCGGCAGGCGGAGGGACGGGATATGTGGACAGCGTCACCGGGCCAGACAGAAATAACCCGGGTGCCGCCGTCGTTGTTCCAACTGTGCCGGACCACCGCTGGGCCGGCAGCTGCGCAACCCCCTACGAAAGGCCATCCTGCCGTGACTCTTCCCCTCTCTATCCTCGACCTGGCAACCATCGGCAAGGGCCAGACGGCGGCGGAGAGCTTTGCCGGGAGCGTCGCCATGGCACAGCTGGCCGAAAAGCTCGGGTACCGGCGCGTCTGGTACGCCGAGCACCACAACATGTCTTCCATCGCGTCGTCGGCAACGTCCGTGCTGATCGCCCACGTCGCCGCGCACACCGAGAGCATCAGGCTCGGAGCAGGCGGCGTGATGCTGCCCAACCATTCTCCGCTCACCATCGCCGAGCAGTTCGGCACTTTGGAGACCCTGCATCCCGGCCGGATCGACCTGGGCCTGGGACGTGCTCCCGGCAGCGACCAGAACACCATGCGGGCACTGCGCCGTGACCCGCATTCGGCCGATACCTTCCCTCAGGACGTCCTGGAACTGCAGGGCTACCTCACCGGGCCCACGCGCGTGCAGGGGGTGGAGGCTACGCCGGGCAGGGGGACCAACGTGCCCCTCTACATTTTGGGCTCCTCCCTCTTCGGAGCGCGGCTGGCGGCCCAGCTGGGACTGCCGTACGCCTTCGCGTCCCACTTCGCCCCGAATGCGCTGCAGGACGCCGTCGCCGTGTACCGCCGGGAGTTCAAACCGTCGGAGCAACTGTCCGCCCCCCACGTCATCGCCGGCGTCAACGTGGTGGCTGCCGATGCTGCCTCGGACGCCCAGGAGATGCTGCGCGCCACAATGCGGGCCCGCGTCTCACTGTTCTTCGGTGGCGGGCGGCAATTCACCGACGACGAAGCGGACATGATCCTGGACTCGCCGCAGGGACAGCACGTCTCGCAGATGATGAAGTACTCGGCTGTAGGGACCCCGGACGTCGTGCTGGACTACCTGGAGGGCTTCGCCCGGCACGCCGACGCCGACGAGCTCATCGTGGCGCACCAGAGCAACGGAACCGCTGAGCGGCTACGTTCGGTGGAGCTCCTTGCGGAGGCAGCCGGACTGGTCCGCGTCTGACCTTCGCGGCAACCGCATAGTGGGCCCCACAAGGATTCCAGCCGGCAGCACGGAGCCGGCGAAGTTACATGAACGCAATAACCCGGAGATTCAGGGGAAACGGCCGCGCCGGACACTGTAGGTGTCCAAGACCGATTGGGGATAATCCGAAGGAATGCCGCGCATGCCCACTCCGCTCAACCAGGCGGTGGCTGATTCCGCACTGCTGACCAAATCCCTTCCGCTGGGTCTCTTGCGGGCCTTCGTCCAGTCTGAGGCGGCCGACGACGGGCTCACGCCCCAGTTGCTTGGCGAACTGAAGATCCTGGCCCGGACGCCGGGGCTGCTCGTGGCCTGCAATTACGGCGGCACCCTCTGCGCCGCGGAAGGCATCTCCACGGAAACACTGCCACTCGGCGGTGCGGCCATCGCCCTTAGGGCACTGGCCGCCCTGCCCAACACACACGCGGCCGTCATCTCCGGACGGTCCCTGCGCGACCTGGCTGCGGTCTCCAGGCTTCCCGCCGAGGTCCATCTGGTGGGCTCGCACGGGGCCGAGTTCGACATGGGGTTCGCCCACGGGCTGTCCCTCGCAACCGAGTCCGTGCTGCAGCAGGCCAACCAGGCGCTCCTCGAAGCGGTGGGCGCCTACAAGGGCGTCAGCATCGAACGGAAACCCGTCGCGGTCTCCGTTCACACCAGGTCCGCCGCTCCGGACGTCGCGGCCAAGTGCGCGAAAAAAGCGGAGGAGGTTGCCCGGGCCCTTGGGCTGTTCTTCGTGGTGGACGGCTCAGTCCTGGACCTGTCCGTGGTGCAGCCCTCCAAGGCCGATGCCCTGGACCACCTGCGGGCCCGGCTGGGGGTCAGCGCGGCCCTGTACGCCGGGGACGCCGTGAGCGACGAACTGGCCATGGCCACACTCCGCGGCCCGGACATGGGGCTGTGGGTGGGGGACCTACCGTCGTCGGCCAGACACCGCCTAAGGGATCCGGAATCATTCGCGCGGGTGCTTGGCATCCTCTTCGAACTGCGCCGCGCCTGGCTTTTCGGTGAGGACGCCGTCGGCCTGGAGCGCCACTCCATGATCGGAAACGGTTCCTCCACGGCGCTGGTGACACCCGATGCCAAGATCTGCTGGATGAGCCACCCCCTGCCGGACTCCGGCTCGCTCTTTGCCCATATTTTGGGTGGCGACGCCGCCGGGCACTTCTCCGTGGAGCCGGTCAAGGCGTCCCGTGTGCTGGGCCAGCGGTACGTGGACAGCACCATGATCGTGGAAACGCGGTGGGCTGACGTCACGGTGACGGACTATCTTGAGCACGCCCCGGAGGGCATCACCAGCCTGGTCCGCGTGCTGACCGGCACCGGGGCGGCGCGGATCGTCTTCGCACCCCGGCCGGACTACGCCAACGCGCCGTTCAGCATGGAGGCCCGCGGCGGCGAGCTTCACGTCGTCGGCACCTCCGACCCCATCATCCTGCTGGCGCCGGACGTCAGCTTCGCCATCACCTCGGACGGCCGGCACGCAACGGCCACCGCCGAGGTTAACCTGCAGCACGGGCCGGTGGTCTTCAACCTGCGGTGCGGCGATACGGACCCGGGGCACCCGGACTGGACTGACGAGACGGACCGCAGGGCCGCCGTCGCCCATTATTCCCGCCGCTGGGTGCAGGGCCTGATGCTGCCCTCCGTAAAACCGTCTCTGGTGCGGCGCTCGGCCCTGGTGCTGCGCGCGCTGGTCCACGAGCCCACGGGCGGCGTGCTCGCGGCCCCCACCACATCCCTGCCGGAGGGCATCGGCGGCACCCGAAACTGGGATTACCGCTACTGCTGGCTGCGGGACGGCTCCATGACCGTCAACGCCCTGGTGGATTTGGGGTCGACGGCGGAAGCCGACGGTTTCCTCAGGTGGCTGACCGGCATCCTAGCGAACGCTCCGGGCCCGGAGTGGCTGCATCCGCTGTATTCCGTGACGGGCGCGCCGCTGTCCACCGAGGCCATCATCGAGAGCCTGCCCGGTTACGCCGGATCGCGTCCAGTGCGGATCGGCAACGCAGCGGACCACCAGGTCCAGCTGGACGTCTTCGGCCCGATCGCCGAGCTCATCCACGGGCTGAGTGAGTCCCGGGAATCGCTGCCGGACGGGCACTGGGAGTTGCTGGTCCAGATGGCCAGTGCCGTGCTGGCACGGTGGCATGAGGCCGACCACGGCATCTGGGAGGCGCGCCGCGCACCGAGGCACCACGTCTACACCAAGGTGATGTGCTGGGTCACGCTGGACCGGGCCCTCCGTGCCGCAGCCCGCCACGGCCGCAGCCCCGAGCCTGCCTGGGCGGAGACCGCCGCCACCATCCGGGACGAGGTGCTCCGCGAGGGCTGGGACGACGCTGCGGCGTCCTACACCGTCGCCTACGACAGCCCCGACCTTGACGCCGCGGTCCTGCACATCGGGCTGTCCGGCCTGCTCGACGTCGGCGACCAGCGGTTCCTGGACACCGTCACGGCAGTGGAGAGGGAACTGCGGGTGGGACCCACGGTCTTCAGGTACAAGTACGACGACGGCCTGCCGGGTCTGGAGGGCGGCTTCCACATCTGCACCACCTGGCTGATTGAGGCGTACGTGGCGGTGGGCCGGATCGCCGACGCCTGGGACCTCTTCGACCAGCTGGTGAATCTGTTCGGACCCACCGGGCTGCTCCCGGAGGAGTACGACCCTGGCACCGAGACGCACCTCGGGAACCACCCGCAGGCGTACTCACACCTCGGGTTCATCCGCTGCGCCCTGCTCCTGGACCGGCACCAGCGCGTTTAGCCGGGGGTCTTATGCCCGGGAGGCGGCGAAAATGGCCGGTGCGGGGCCCTCTCCGGTGGCAAGGTCGGCCAAGATCCGGCCCACCACCGGCGTGAACTTAAAGCCGTGGCCGGCGAAGCCCGCCCCGATGACCACGGGCCCGATCCGGTCCAGCACGAAGTTGTGGTCCGGGGCGGTGGTGTAGGTGCAGCTGATGTCGGTCATTGCGTCGGCGTCCACGCCGGGCAGCCAGTCCCTCGCGTACTGCTGCAGCGCTGCGCGCTGGCGCGGTTCGGGCAGGTAGGATCTCCGGTCCGGGTCCACCACGGGACCGACGCCGTGCCAGCCCGCCTTGACGCCCTCGCCGGGGGTCAGCATGCCGTACACGGGGGAGTAGAAGCCCGCGTAGTCCCCGCCCTCGCCGGGGAAGTGGTTGAACCCGGGCCACGTGGCGCCGTCGTCGGTGATGCCGAAGTGGGCAGGCTGCTCCTGGGTGACTGTCAGGCGCGGCGTTCCCACTGCACCTGCGAGGAGCTTGGAGGTCCAGCCGCCCGCGGTGACCACCGCCTGCCGGGCGGTGAGCACCTCCGTCCGGCCGCCGTCGTCCACGGTCAGCCGGACGCCGTCGTCGAGTATTTCCAGCCCCACAACCGCCGCCCCGTGCCGGAGTGCTGCGCCGTTCCGGGCCGCGAGCCGCTGGAACGCCGGAAGGGCGGCCTCGGGGTTGAGCTGGCCGCCGTCGGGCATGTGGAGAACCTGCTGGTCGAAGCGGATGCCGCTCCAGCGCTCGCCGGCTTCAGCGAGCGGAACGAAGTCCGCGCGGAGGCCCGCGCTGTTAAGCGCTGCGTGGATCCCGCCGAGGCGCGGGTCGGGCCCGTGATTGACGACGCCGGTGCGCGCCAGCAGCCGTTCGCCGCTCGCGTCTTCAAGCTCGGCCCACAGCTTCAGCGCCTCGGCCAGCATGGCCACGTACTCGGGCTCGGCGTAGGCGAGGCTCAGGTTCCGGGTGGCGCCGTGCGATGCACCCTTGAGGTGGCCGGGCGTGAACTGCTCGAGCAGGGTCACGTCACGCCCGCGGTCGGCCAGCGCCCAGGCGGCAGCGGATCCCATGGCCCCGCCTCCGATGATCACGGTGTCCAGGGTGGTGTTCAAGGTTCCTCCAGTTCGGGCGGCAGCCGCGGAGCGGTCGGGGACGGGGCGGCAGTTATGCCAGAAGCAGGGCCACACCGATCATCGCAGGCACGGCCACGATCGTGGTGATCAGGACAGTGTCCTTCGCGACCGTGAGCCCGGCCTTGTACCGGCTGGCGGCGACGAAAACATTCTGCGCAGTTGGCAGGGCGGACGTGACCACGACGGCAAACAGCACCGGGCCGTCCAGTCCGAGGGCGAACCGGGCAAAGAGATACGCGATGGCAGGGTGCACGAAGAGCTTGAAGCCACTGGCCAGCAGGGCATCGGTTCTCCGGCCGGCGGCTGCCTGCAGCGGCTTTGACCCGTTCAGGCTCATGCCGAACGCCATCAGCATGGCCGGAATTGCGGCGCCGCCGATCAGGTGGATCGGTTCCAGGAGCAGCGGCGGGAGCTGCCATCCCGTTCCGGCGACCAGCAGCCCAAGGGCCGAACCCACAATCATGGGGTTTTTCAGGATCAGCATGACGAACCGAAGCGGCGTGGTGCGGTGCGAGCTGGTGGTGGCGTCAAGGGCCATGAGGAACATCGGCGTGAAAAACGCCAGCTGGAAGATCAGCAGGGGAGCGACATGGCTGGCATCACCGAGGACGTACACGGCAATCGGGATGCCCAAATTGGCGGAGTTCGCCAGTGAGGCGCTCATGGACGCCATCAGCGCTTCCGGGACGGTCCGCTTGAGCAGGAACCTGACGATGACAAAGAACAGTGCGGCGGTGGTGGCGGCGCCCACCGCTGCAACGAGCAGCGGGGCGGCGAAAACTTCACGCAGGCTTGCCCTGCTCAGCGTCTCGAAGAGCAGCGCTGGGCTGGCGACGAAGAAGGTCAGGCCGCTCAGGACCTGGCGGGCATTCTCGCCCAGGATCTTGCGCCTGCCCACGAACATGCCCACCAGAATGATGGACCAGACCACGAAAAAGCCTGCGAGGACGCCTAGCACGGGGTTGCCGACGGGATTGCCGTCAGGGGCAGGCTAGGGCAGGGGGTGGCATCCACCATCCCAGCCTAATCAGATTTATTCAGCCGCGGGTCACCTTGTGGCAGGGATCTCGCTGTTGCGCACCGGGTCGGTTGCGGCCAGCGGCCCGCGATGGCTAGCTCAGCGCGGCGTTGTTGAGCGCGAACGGCGGACGCAGCAGACCCGGGGTGAGGCCCTCGGCGGGGTCGTTGCCCAACTGGATGATGCGGTTGTCCTTGTCCACGTGGACAACCTTGGGTTCGTAGGCCTTGGCTTCGTCGGTGGTCATCTGCGCATACGTGATCAGAATGACGGTGTCGTTCTCGTGCACCAGATGGGCGGCGGGGCCGTTGATCCCGATGACGCCGGAACCGCGCTCGCCGGCGATGGTGTACGTCTCGAGGCGGGCGCCGTTGGTGACGTCCACAATGGCCACGAGCTCGCCGGGCAGGATGTCGGCAGCATCGAGCAGGTCCAGGTCAACGGTGACCGAACCCACGTAGTGCAGGTCCGCGTGCGTGACAGTGGCCCGATGGATTTTGGACTTAAACATTGTGCGATTCATAACGTCAACAGTCTAACGCCGGGGTCAACGCTTGGCTGTGAGCCAGGGAACATCTGCTAAACCGCTTTTGCGCCTCGCGCCGTTCTTTCTGCCCCTCCGGCTGCCGGTCCTTCGCTTACTGTGCCTTCGGTTGCCGTTGCCTCTACCCCGGCGGCTGCTGCTCCCGTCGGGGCGCCGGAGGCGTCCGCTCCGGTGTCGATTTCCTGGGCGGCCGCAATGGAGGCGGCGGTGGAGGCGAGGATTTCGCGGGCAGCGAGGATGGCGGGCCGCTGCGCGCCAGAGCGCCGCACGGAGGTGAAGACCGTCCGCCGGGGCTTGCCGGGAAGGTCCAGCAATTGGGCCGTTGTGCCCCGGCCGGTCCACACCAGATCCGGCATCAGGGCGACGGCGTTCCCCGACTCGATCAGGCGGATCTGGGCCTGGAGGTCTGCTGTTTCAAAGCGGACGTCGGGCTCAAAGCCTGCACTCCGGCATGCCTGTTCTGCCCAGTGGCGTGAGGCCGCACCGCGCGGTTCCATCACCCAGGGCATCTCGGCCGTGTCCGCGAGCGAGTCGACTTTCGCCCTGCCCTCGGCGGCCGGCGGCACTGCGAGCCGGATGGCGTCACTCGTGAGGCGGACACGGTCCAGCTCGGGGTAGCGGGGCGCGGCGTGGCCGGGGTACTGCTCGGCGATGACCAGGTCGAAGTCACGGGCCCATGTCTCATGCAGCGCCGTCTCCGGCTCGCGCTGTGTCATTTCGATCCGGACCTCGGGGTAGGTCGCGGAGAGGCGGGTCAGCGCGTCGGGCATAAGTGCCAGCGCCGCGGACTGGAAGACCGCGATCCGCACGGTGCCCGAGACAGTGGTCAGGGACGCGGCCAGGTCAGCCTCGGCCTGCTCAAGGGTTTCCAGCAAGTGCGCTGTATGCGCAACGAGGACCTCAGCCTGCGGGGTCAGCTGCACGCGGCGGCCTGTTTTTCTCAACAGTTCCACGCCCACTTCCTTCTCAAGCAGGGCCAATTGTTGGGAGACTGAGGATGGACTGTACTGCAGGGCTGCTGCCACCTCGGCGAGCGTGCCCCGGATCTTCAGCTCGCGGAGCAGCCTCAACCGGCGAACATCAAGCATGGGCTGTTCCTTGGGTTGCACAAATGAATAGCTGGACTAACGAATACTGGTTAGAAGTATGCACTTTATCTAATGCAACACTGCTTGCATACTAAACAGATTGAGTTATCCCCATCACAGGGCGAAATGGTGGGGCCGCACCTACGCAGGAGTCCCGATGAGTACAACAGATCCATCGCAGTCAATCTTGAGGCGGAAGCCCATTGACGACATCGAAGTAGAGAACAAGCACAGCGGGCTATTCAAGTCCCTCGGACTGTGGCAGTTGACCGCAATCGGCGTCGGCGGCATCATCGGCGTCGGTATCTTCTCGCTGGCCGGACTCGTGGCGCACGGCAGTGCCGACACGCCCGGCGTCGGGCCTGCGGTGTTGATTTCCTTCCTGATCGCCGGCCTTGCCTCGGCTGCCGCGGCGCTCTCCTATGCAGAATTCGCGGGCATGATCCCGCGCGCCGGTTCGGCTTACACCTACGGCTACGTGGCCCTGGGCGAAATCATCGGCTGGTTCATCGGCTGGGACCTGCTGCTGGAGTACATCGCCATCGTGGCCGTGGTGGCCATTGGCATCTCCGGCTACTTCGACGCGTTCCTGACCGGCATTGGAATTCATATGCCGGTCTGGATGACGTCGACGCCGGACGAGGGGAAGGGTGGCATCATCAACCTGCCCGCCATCCTTGTCTGCCTGCTGGTGACTTGGATCCTCTCCCGCGGCACCAAAACTTTCGGCCGGTTTGAACTGATTGCCGTTGCCATCAAAGTTGTCCTGATCCTGTTCATCATCGGGTTGGGTGTCTTCTACATCAACACCGAGAACTTCAACCCGTTCATGCCCAGCGGCTTCGGACCGGTCTTGGCAGGATCGGCCACCGTGTTCTTCGCGGTGTTCGGGTATGACGCCATGAGTACCGCGGCGGAAGAGGCAACCGACGGCAAGAAGCACATGCCCAAGGCGATCATCCTGTCCCTCATCATCGCCATGCTGCTCTACGTCGCCGCAACCCTCGTGCTCACCGGCATGCAGAACTACAAGGACATCGACCCCGCCGCGGGCTTTGCATCCGCGTTCCAGGGCGTCGGCCTTCCCGTCATTGCCACCATCATCTCGGTCTTCGCCGTGCTGTCCATCCTCACCGTGATGCTCACGTTCCTCCTCGGCGTCACCCGAGTGTGGTTCTCCATGAGCCGTGACGGTCTCCTCCCCGGCTGGTTCTCGAAGACGGACCGGCACGGTACGCCGCAGCGCGTGACCTGGATCGGCGGCATTGCGTCGGCGCTCCTTGCAGGCGTGTTCCCCATCAAGGCCGTCGCCGACCTCACCAACATCGGCATCCTCGCCGCGTTCGTGGTGGTGTGTGTTTCCGTAATCATCTTCCGCTACACCAAGCCCGAGGCGCCGCGAACCTTCCGCCTGCCGCTGATGCCGGTGGTCCCAGCGTTCGGCGTCCTGGCCTCCGCCTTCCTGATGTTCCAGCTCCACTGGGAAACTTGGCTGCGCTTCTTCGTCTGGCTCGTGATCGGCCTGGTGATCTACTTCGGCTACGGCAAGCGGCACTCGCTGATGAACCCGAACAGCCCGCGGCACGACGAAGCTGTGGAGATGCACACACAGGTGTAGACCACTCACCTCTGACGCGTCACCGATGAGCCCTCCCGCACCTCCTAGGTGCGGGAGGGTTTTGGTTTAAGCGACGAGAGCTGAGGACGCGTTTGGGTTGTAGCGACGGAAGCTGAGGACGCGTTTGGGTTGTAGCGACGGAAGCTGAGGACGCGTTTGAGGTCCTAAACGCTCCATCAGATCCTGCAGCAATTCCCTCGATCCGTCCTCAGGTCCTGCAGGGATTTCCCGACGCGTCCTCACGTCCTGCAGGCATTCTCCCGACGCGCCCCCTCACCTCTCAGGCGGGGCCCCGAGCGGGGCCGTTATAGGCGTCTGACCGATATACAGAACGATCGGTATTTCTAACGTGTATTGCTCAGGAAAGATCGCTTTATCTTAAGCGAAGCGGGGCTCATACTGATGAATAAGACGATCACATCGCACCGAAAGAACGAGGAAAGCCATGACCAACACCGCCACGGATCACCGCGTGCAGGCAGGCAAGGACGCCGCCGTAGCCGGCGCCGTCGCCACACCCTCGGCAGGGTCCGACGTCGCCGAAGCGACCGCCCTGGCCGCTGACGCGATCGCCCTCGTCCGCCGCTGGCTGACCGAAGCCGCGAAGATGCCCGTCGACGCTTCCGCAGAGCAGCTCGCCGGCGTCCTGAAGGACCCCAACGGACTGGACTTCACCGTGGGCTTCGTCGACGGCGTGGTCCGTCCCGAGGACCTGCACGTCGCTGCCCGCAACCTCGCCACCCTCGCCCCGAAGGTTCCCGCCTTCCTGCCCTGGTACATGCGCAGGGCTGTCCAGGCTGGCGGCCTTATGGCCCCGGTTCTGCCGCAGGTTGTCATTCCGGTGGCCCGCAAGGTCCTCCGCGAGATGGTGGGCCACCTCATCGTTGACGCCACCGACTCCAAGCTGGGTCCGGCCATCGCCAAGATCCGCAAGGACGGCATCAAGCTTAACGTGAACCTGCTCGGCGAGGCCGTGCTCGGCGAGCACGAGGCTTCCCGCCGGCTCGAGGGAACCCACACCCTGCTGGCCCGCCCGGACGTGGACTACGTCTCCATCAAGGTGTCCTCCACAGTGGCCCCGCACTCCGCCTGGGCATTCGACGAGGCCGTGGAGCACGTCGTCGAGAAGCTCACCCCGCTGTTCGCCCGCGCCGCTTCCTTCCCCAAGCCGAAGTTCATCAACCTGGACATGGAGGAGTACAAGGACCTGGACATGACCATCGCGGTCTTCACCCGGATCCTGGACAAGCCCGAGTTCAAGAACCTGGAAGCCGGCATCGTGCTTCAGGCTTACCTGCCGGACGCGCTCTCCGCCATGATCCGGTTGCAGGAATGGGCTGCCGCACGCCGCGCTGACGGCGGAGCTGCCATCAAGGTCCGCGTGGTCAAGGGCGCCAACCTCCCCATGGAGCAGGTGGAGTCCTCGCTGCACGACTGGCCGCTGGCCACCTGGGGCACCAAGCTGGATTCGGACATCAACTACAAGCGCGTCATCAACTACGCGCTGCACCCGGACCGGATCGGCAACATCCGCATCGGCGTCGCCGGCCACAACCTGTTCGACATCGCCTTCGCCTGGCTGCTGGCCAAGCAGCGCGGCGTCGAGTCCGGCATCGAATTCGAGATGCTGCTCGGCATGGCACAGGGCCAGGCCGAGGCGGTAAAGAAGGACGTCGGCTCCCTGCTGCTCTACACGCCCGTGGTGCACCCGGCCGAATTCGACGTCGCCATCGCCTACCTGATCCGCCGCCTCGAAGAGGGCGCCAGCCAGGAAAACTTCATGTCCGCCGTCTTCGAACTCAGCGAAAACGAGGGACTGTTCGAGCGCGAGAAGCAGCGTTTCCTGTCCTCCCTGGAAGAGCTCGACGACGAGGTCCCGCCGCCCAACCGCCTGCAGAACCGCAGCCTCCCGGCAGAGCTGATGCCCCGCACCGGCTTCCAGAACACCCCGGACACGGACCCGTCCCTGCCCGCCAACCGCGACTGGGGCCGGGCCATCCTTGGCCGCGTCCCGACGTCGACCCTGGGCAACGCCTCCGTTGAGGCCGCCACCATCACTGACGCGGACACCCTCAACACCGTGATTGCCACGGCCGTCGAGAAGGGCAAGGCCTGGGGTGCGCTGTCCGGTGCCGAGCGTGCCGAAATCCTGCACCGCGCCGGCGACGTCCTCGAGGCCCGCCGCGCCGACCTGCTCGAGGTCATGGCCAGCGAGACCGGCAAGACCATCGACCAGGGCGACCCCGAAATCAGCGAGGCCGTGGACTTCGCCCACTACTATGCAGAGTCCGCCCGCAAGCTGGACCAGGTCGACGGCGCCACCTTCGTTCCGGCGAAGCTCACCGTGGTCACCCCGCCGTGGAACTTCCCGGTGGCCATTCCCGCCGGTTCCACGCTCGCGGCACTCGCCGCCGGCTCCGCCGTCGTGATCAAGCCTGCCAAGCAGGCCCGCCGCAGCGGTGCCGTGATGGTCGAGGCGCTGTGGGAGGCCGGCGTGCCGCGCGACGTGCTCACCATGGTCCAGCTGGGCGAACGTGAGCTCGGCCAGCAGCTGATCTCCCACCCGGCCGTGGACCGCGTGATCCTGACCGGCGGCTACGAAACCGCCGAGCTGTTCCGCTCCTTCCGCAAGGACCTGCCGCTGCTCGCGGAGACCAGCGGCAAGAACGCCATCATCGTCACCCCCAGCGCAGACCTGGATCTCGCCGCGAAGGACGTTGCCTACTCGGCCTTCGGCCACGCCGGACAGAAGTGCTCCGCCGCCTCACTGGTGATCCTGGTGGGCTCGGTTGCCAAGTCCAAGCGGTTCCACAACCAGCTGATCGACGCCGTCACCTCGCTGAAGGTCGGTTACCCGGAGGACCCCACCAGCCAGATGGGCCCGATCATCGAGCCCGCCAACGGCAAGCTGCTCAACGCGCTGACCACCCTGGGCGAGGGCGAGAACTGGGCCGTCGAGCCCAAGAAGCTGGACGAGACCGGCCGGCTCTGGAGCCCGGGCGTGCGCTACGGCGTCAAGCGCGGATCCTACTTCCACCTGACCGAGTTCTTCGGTCCCGTCCTCGGCGTCATGACCGCGGACACCCTGGAAGAGGCCATCGCCATCCAGAACCAGATCGAGTACGGCCTCACCGCCGGCCTGCATTCGCTCAACACCGACGAGCTAGGGCTGTGGCTGGACACCATCCAGGCGGGCAACCTCTACATCAACCGCGGCATCACCGGTGCTATCGTGCAGCGCCAGCCGTTCGGCGGCTGGAAGAAGTCGGCGGTTGGCGCCGGCACCAAGGCGGGCGGCCCTAACTACCTCGCCGGTCTTGGCGGCTGGACCAGCACCGAGAGCACCCACGGCGCGTCGGCGGGCATCGCAAACCGCAGGGTGCAGCGGCTTGTGGACGCAGTGAAGGCCGAACTCGGCGCTGCCGACCTGGAGGCCCTGCAGCGGTCGCTCGGCTCCGACGCCCTCGCGTGGGCAGACGAATTCGGCACCGCGAAGGACGTCTCGGGCCTGAGCGCCGAGCGGAACATCTTCCGCTACCGTGCACTGCCGGTCACCGTCCGGCTGTCCGACGGCGGATCCCTCCGGGCGCTCGTCCGGACAGTAGCCGCCGGCGTACTTGCCGCTGCCCCGCTCACCGTCTCCTCCGGCGTCGAACTTCCTGCCCAGCTGCGTTCCGTGCTCACCGGACTGGACATCCCTGTGACGGTGGAGAACGACGTCGAGTGGCTGGCATCCGCGGGACGTCTCGCCGCGGCTGACAAGCTGTCCGGCGGACGCATCCGCCTGATCGGCGGCTCCGCAGCTGACCTGGCCGAAGCGACCGGGGGCCGTCCGGACCTGGCCATCTACGCCCACGAGGTGACTGAGGCCGGCCGTATTGAAATGCTGCCGTTCCTGCACGAGCAGGCCGTCAGCATCACGGCGCACCGGTTCGGCACGCCGAACCACCTCTCCGATTCACTGATCTAGAGCATCGCTGATCTAGGGGCTCGCTGATCCAGCGAGACCGATAAGGCAACAGAACGGGCGGGCACCCTCCAAGTGCCCGCCCGTTCTCTTGCTTTGTTGCTTAGCTTTTGCTGCTCAGCCCAGATACCAGCCGGGTGGAGCCCACGACGCGGGAACGCTGTGTGCGGAGAAGTCCTCGCAGCGCGTGCAGGTGTACGCGACTTCGCCCAGTTTCCGGACGGTGCCGTCCTGGCGGTGCTTGGGCGGCACGAAGGACTCAAGGTAGATGAACTCGTCTGTTCCGCATTTTTCGCAGTTGGGCTGGCCGACGTATTCGGCGTCCACGGTCATAGGGTGGCGGGTATAGCGGGGGTTTGCGGCTGTTGTCACGGCGTAACCTATCCCGAACACACGGGCGTCATTACCAAGCATGTTCGTTATCGAAACCTGTGCATGTTAACGGCCGCTGCATGACCGCAACAGTCACAGCATAGGCCAGCTGCGAATCGTTATCAATCATTTTTGCTGCCCTACCCCGCTCCAGGCTGGCTCAAACAGGCTTCTTGAGGGTTCTTCCCATGATGGCCTGAGTCAGGGCGTCAATCACCTCGGCGTTTGCCAGCGGGTTCCTGATCAGCGTGAAATCGACATCCCCCACCGGCGGCAGCTCGAAGCGGCGGGTGATGACTTTAAGGTCCTCGGGCACCAGCGAGGACGGCATCACCGCCACCCCGAGGCCGGCGCGGACTGCCGCCAGCACGCCGCTGATCTGCTTGGTGGTGCATGTGATGCGCCACGTCCGGCCCACTGATTCGAGCGCGTCGATGGCAAGCTTGCGGCTCAGGCTGGGCGCGGGATAGGCGATCAGCGGCACCGGTTGGCCGAGTTCCAGTGCTGTCTGTTCGAGGCCCACCCAGGAAAAGGTGTCGTGCTGGACCACCGTGCCGTCCTTGGCGCCGGCCACCCACTTCACGAAGACGAGGTCCAGCTGGCCGGAATTCAGGCGCTTGTACAGCTGGTCGCTCTGGCCGACGGTGAGCTCGAGGTTGATCTGCGGGTAGATCTGCCGGAACTCGCGCAGGATGCGCGGCAGCCCGGTGATGGCGAGGTCATCGGCCGTGCCGAACCGCAGCCGCCCGCGCATGGCCGAGCCTGAAAAATAGCGGGCCGCGGCATCATGGGCCGCGAGAATGCTCCGTGCGAAGCCGGCCATGGCATCGCCGTTGTCCGTCAGCCTGACGTCCCTCGTGTCACGGCTGATGAGCGTCCGCTTCGCCGCGACCTCGAGCTTGCGCACGTGCTGGCTGACCGTCGGCTGGGCCAGGCCCAGGCGTTCTGCTGCCTTGGTGAAGCTCAGAGTTTCGGCGACGGCCAGGAAGGACCTGAGCTGGGCCGGTTCGAACATGCGTCCTCCTTCCACCGGGCAATCATTACGTTCGGCAATGATAGTTATAGGAGCAATAGTCTTCCACAATCGAAGGTGAGCGCCATAGCGTTGGGGACATCCCCGCCGGCCCGCTCACCTGAGGAACCCCTGTGACACCCCCACCGCCGCCACTGGCCACCGTCACCCAGCCCGTCGCCGTCGTCAGTGAACGGCTTCCGTGGCGTCACACCTTCATCTCACTCCGGGTTCCCAACTTCCGCCTCTTCGCCACGGGCCACTTCATTGCCGTCATTGCCATCTGGATGCAGCGGATCGCCCAGGACTGGCTGGTGCTGCAGCTCTCCGGCTCCGTCACCGCCGTCGGCTTCACAGTGGCACTGCAGTTCCTGCCATCGCTTCTGCTGGGACCGTGGGGCGGAATGGTCGCGGACCGGTTCTCCAAGCGCAAAATCCTCATTCTGTGCCAGTCGGCCGCGGCTGTCCTCGCCGCGGCGCTTGCCGCCCTGGCGCTCAGCGGGAGGATCGAAGTCTGGCACGTCTACGTCATTGCGCTGATACTTGGCCTGGTCACCGTGCTGGACCAGCCGGCCCGGCAGGTGTTCGTCCATGAGCTGGTTGGGCCCCGGTATCTGCGCAACGCCATCAGCGTGAACTCGACGACGTTCCAGCTGGGCGGCCTGATAGGGCCGGCGATCGCCGGGGTGCTGCTGACCGCCGTCGGGGCCGGCTGGGCCTTCGCTGCCAACGCCGCGGCCTGCTGCTCCACCGTTGCCATGCTCCTGCTGCTGCGGCGCGACGAACTGTTCGTCAGCGCTCCGGCGCCCAAGTCCAAGGGCATGCTGCGGGAGGGGCTGCGGTACGCGCTGAGCAAGCCCACCATCTATTGGCCGTGGCTCATGGTGGGCTTCATCTCCGTGTTCGCCATGAGCCTGCCGGTGCTGCTCGCCGCCTTCGCGGACCGCGTGTACGGAATCGGCGCGGGCGGTTACGGGATGCTGAATGCGCTTGTGGCGCTGGGGGCGCTGACCGGGGCAGTCGCCTCCACCCGGCGGCGGCAGCTGCGGCTGCGGTCCGTGGTCTTGGCGGCCGGCATGTACGGGCTGATGCTGTGCCTTTCCGCTGCGGTGCCCACCCTGCCGCTGTTCGGCGCCGCCCTGGTGCTGTCCGGGTTCTGGTGCCTGATGTTCCTCACCGCGTCCAACCAGCTGGTGCAGACGAGCTCCAACCTGGGCATCCGCGGCCGCGTGATGAGCCTGTACATCATGGTGCTGATCGGCGGCCAGGCCCTCGGCGGACCCATGATCGGGTTCATCGCCGAACATGTGGATCCGCACGCCGGGCTGCTGGTGGCGGGAGGGGTGCCGGCGCTCGCGGCGGCGACTGTCGCCGTCGTGCTTGCCCGCAAAGGTGAGCTGACGCTGAAGGTGGACGTGCGGAACCGGCGGGGACTGCTGCGGGTGGTGCGCCGGGCGGCGTGACGCCGGAGGCGGCGCATTCAAGGGAGGTTTGGAGCGGCTGACGGGAATCGAACCCGCGTATCAAGCTTGGGAAGCTAGCGCTCTACCATTGAGCTACAGCCGCAGTCGCACCGGAAACTGCCCGGGGCAGAACCTAGCTTAGCGCAGTTGTGCGGCGTCGCCGGCCATCTGGATCGCGGCTCGCGGCGTGTGGGGCAAACCGGGCCGGGGAGGCTCCCGTAACTGTTCGGTAAAGGCCCGGGCGGTGCGCGGCCGCGGGCCGGCGCACGTGACTATCCTGAATCTCGTTAGTTGCAGTACAGGGGAACGGGCTACGCAAGGCAGGGCCCGACGTCGGATAAGGATCCCCATGGCAGGTGCAGAACACGAGGTCCTCGTTGCGCGCGACGCCATGACGGTCTACTCATTCCTCCTGGACGGCGCCAATCTACCGAGATGGCAGGCCGATGTCCGGAGCGTAGGGCCCAGTTCGGGCAGCGCCGGCAGCGTGGGGACCGGGTACCAGGTGACCATGGATGGTCCGCGGGGCCGCCCCGTGGCTGGGGATTACCAGATCACCCAGGCGCGGCCCGGCGCCGAAATCCAGTTCCAGGTGGTGTCCGGCCCGTCCCTCCTGCGCGGCGGTTTCTACCTCAGCACCGAGAGTGCCGGAACCCGGGTGCGGTTCGTGCTGGAGGCTCCGTCCAAGAGTTTCTGGAGCTTTGTCCGCCCGGCATACCGGGGCCGGCTCAGGGCGGCGGTGCGGCAGCTCGAGAAGCTGCCCGCCGTCATCGAAGGACGGTCGACGGCGGACTGAGACCAGGCTCTTCCCCTTCAGTTTTTGTCCAGATATCGCGAGCTAAAGGGCCTTTTGCGGCCAAGATCTCGACAAAACTCCGGGGAAATGGTTCCAGCGTGCGCTTACTGGGCGCAGCCGTTGACCGCGGACGTCGCCCGCGGGGCAGGGCAGGGGAGCGGCACCGGCATTTTTGCAATGGTATTTTTGACGGTGTGCTGATCTCTGACCGCGACATTCGTGCCGAAATTGATTCCGAACGGATTGTGCTCGATCCGTTCGATGCCGCGATGGTCCAGCCGTCCTCGGTGGATGTCCGGATCGACCGCTTCTTCCGGCTCTTCGACAACCACAAATACGCCCACATTGACCCCGCCGAGGATCAGCCCGACCTGACCCGGCTGGTGGAGGTGGAGGAGGGTGAAGCGTTCATCCTGCACCCCGGCGAATTTGTGCTCGGCTCCACCTACGAGACCGTCTCGTTGCCGGACGACATCGCCGCGCGCCTTGAGGGCAAGTCCTCGCTGGGCCGCCTCGGCCTGCTGACGCACTCCACGGCCGGCTTCATCGACCCCGGCTTTTCCGGACACGTCACGCTGGAGCTGTCCAACATGGCCACGCTGCCCATCAAGCTCTGGCCCGGCATGAAGATCGGCCAGCTCTGCTTCTTCCGGCTTACGTCCGCTGCCGAGTACCCCTACGGCTCCGGCGAGTACGGCAACCGCTACCAGGGCCAGCGCGGGCCCACCGCCAGCCGCAGCCACCTGAACTTCCACCGCACGGACATCTAGGGCCGTTTTCCCGTCCGCCCTGCGCCGAGAGGTGAGATCTCATAGCTTAGCGGCTTCGAAAGCGTAGAGATCTCACCTTTCCACGAACGCCGTCGCACCCGGGGCAGTCCAGCGCGCACAAGCTTAGGCCGGGACAGGCTCCGGCCGCGCCGGACGGGAGAGCTTCTTGACGAGCGGCTCGATGTAGCGGGCAGCCAACGGGCCGATGACCGCCATGATCAGGACGTAGGCCGTGGCCAGGGCGGCGAGTTCGGCCTCGACCACCCCGGAGGTCACTGCGAGGCCGGCGATGACGATGGAGAACTCGCCGCGTGCTATCAGCGCGGCGCCTGCACGGAAGCGTCCTGGACGTGCGATGCCTGCGCGCTTCGCGGCCCAGGCTCCGGTGATGATCTTGGTAGCGGCCGTAACAACCGCCAGGACAAGCGCCCAGGCCAGCACCGGCGGGATGGAGGCAGGGTCGGTGTTGAGCCCGAACGCCACGAAGAAGATGGCGGCGAAGAGGTCACGCAGCGGCTCAAGGATCCGCGTTGCGCTGTGCGCCGTGGCGCCGGAGATGGCGATGCCGAGCATGAACGCGCCCACCGCGGCGGACACCTGGAGCGCGGCCGCCACGCCGGACACGAGCAGGGCGGCGCCGAGCAGGTTGAGCAGGAAGACCTCCGAGTTCTCGCTGTGCACGGCTTTGGAGACGTGATGTCCGTGCCGCAGGGCTACCAGCAGCACCACGGTGACAACAGCCAGCGAGACGCCCACGGTCTGCATGCCGCCAAGGAAGCTGACCCCGGCGAGCGTGGCGGTGAGGATCGGCAGGTAGACCGCCATCGCCAGGTCCTCGAAAACCAGGATCGAGAGCACCACAGGGGTCTCCCTGTTACCGATACGGCCAAGGTCCGTGATGACCTTGGCCGCAATGCCCGATGACGATATATACGTAACCCCGCCCATAACCATGGCGCCGACAACTCCCCAGCCGAGCAGGGCAGCCAGCGCAGCCCCGGGGACAAAATTCAGGACGAAGTCGAGGATTCCGGCTTTCCACGATCGGCGAAGGCCGGTCACAAGTTCGGTGGCCGTATATTCCAGACCGAGCATAAGCAGGAGCAGGATGACGCCGATCTCACCGGCCAGGTGGGAAAACTCCTTCATTCCGCTCAGTTCCACCACGCCGCCCGCACCGAAGCACAATCCACCCACCAGGTACAGCGGTATGGGGGACATCCCGATCCGCCCCGCGAGCCGTGCCAGCAGGCCGAGGCAGAACACCACTGCCCCCAGTTCGATGAGCGTCAGGGCCACGCGGTCCATGACGGTCAGCCGTTGCGCAGGATGTCGGCCGCAGCGTCCAGGCCTTCTTGCGTGCCGACGGCGACCAGCAGGTCACCGGGGTGAAGGAGGACGTCGGGACCTGGTGAGGGAACCACCTCACCTTCACGCATGATCGCCACAATCGAAACACCGCACCGGGTGCGGATGCAGGCCTTGCCCATGGGCTGGTTCTGGAACGGAGAATCCGCGGCGATGGAGAACTGCCTGGTGGTGATCCCCGGAACTTCCCTGTGCGCCTCCGTCAGCTTCATCGCGAGGTGCTGGCCGCCGAGCAGATTCCCGAGTGTTGCCGCCTCGTCGCCGGTCAGCGGTATCGAGGCCTGGCAGGTGTCCGGGTCATCCCACGTGGAGACGAACAGTTCGGTCTGGCCCTCGCGGAGTTCCACCACCCCGATACGCCGGCCGGATGCTGTCATGAAGTCCTTGCGCCGACCCAAACCCGGGAGGTCCGTCTCTTCCACGTTCATAACATCAGCCTAGTCTGCGAACGCGCGATTTCGGCTGAATCTGTGCGCCCTGCCGGGAGCATAAGTGTCTGTGTGCGCTCACCCCCGGTGGCGGGCTAGGACTGGGGGACGACGGCGATCTCGGCGTCGCTCGGGGCCTTGACCGGCAGGAGGACCAGCAGCCCGGCGAGCAGCACCACCATGATCCCCAAAATGCCCCAGCGCTGCGCGTCCCCTTGAGCCACCAGGGGAGTGGCAACGGTGATGCACAGCGTGAACAGGGCCGGGGCGAGGAAGCTGACGGCACGGCCGGTGGTCGCGTACAGGCCGAAGAGCTCACCGGATTCACCCTGCGGGGCCAGCCGGGCCAGATACGCACGGGACGAGGACTGCGCGGGCCCAACAAACAGGCAAAGGAAGAGGCCGAAAACCCAGAACGTCGTGGCCCCCGACCACGGCACCCCGAAGAGCGTGTGGTTGTCGTTGCCCAGCACCAGGATGACTGTTCCGGCGGCCAGCAGGCCGGTGAGGGAGCCGATGATCACGGCCTTGGGCCCGACCGTGTCGTCCAGGAAACCGCCGATGATCGCGCCTGCGGCCGCCACGATGTTGCCGAATATGGCGAAGAAGATGACCTGCGGCAGTTCGAAGCCGAAGGTGCCGGCTGCGATGATCCCGCCGAACGTGAAGACCGCCGCCAGGCCGTCCCGGAAGATGGCGCTGGCCAGCAGGAAGAAGATGGTGTGCGGACTGGTCCGGTAGATCGCCTTGATCCTCCGCGCCAGCAGTCCGTACGAGGCCAGGAAACCGAGGCTTGCGGCCCGCTTCGGCTTGGGCAGCTCCGGAACGGCGAACATGACCGGCACCGCGAAGATGACGAACCACAGGGCGGAGAACACGGCCACCAGCCGGATGTTGAGGCTGTCCTGCGTGGAGGCACCGAACCATTCGAAGCGCGGCTGCACGAACAGCTGGAGCACGATGAGCAGGGCCACGATGCCGCCCAGGTAGCCCATGCCCCAGCCGAACCCGCTGACCTTGCCGATGTTCCGCGGCGTCGAAATCTGCGCCAGCATGGCGTTGTAGTTCACGCCCGCGAACTCAAAGAACACGTTGGCCAGGGCGATCAGGGACACTCCGAGCAGGAGGAACCCGGGCCGGGGAAAGACGAAGAAGCACAGTGCTGTCAGGATCGCGACGGCGGCCGTGTTGACTCCCAGCCAGAGCTTGCGGCGGCCCCCGGTATCGGACCGCTGACCCGTGACGGGCGCGAGCAGGGCGATGGCCGCGCCCGCAATGGCCAGGGCACCGCCGAGCACCGCCGAGGCGCGGTCTTCGCCGCCGAACGCCTGGGACGTCAGGTAGACGGTGAAGACGAACGTCGTCATGACCGCGTTGAACGCCGCGGACCCCCAGTCCCAGGCTGCCCAGGCCAGAACGCGGCCCTTGCTGGACGCCTGCGCCCCTGCTTCAAGTTCCGACGGCGGCTGCGTTGCCTCGGATGCGGCTGCGGAGTTCATAGGCCGATGCTATCCGCCCATGGCGAACAGGGACCCAACAACCTCCCGCGAACTGGCGAAACTTACCATGCGCCCGGCCTTAGCGGGGAAAACTGTCGGTACCCCCTTGATAAACTGTCGGAACCGAACCCAACGAATGACCGCCAGCTCCAACTTTTGATAACCGAATTCTGACTTTGCGGAGATACCAGTGATCACAGTCCTTGCCGTGCACTTCGCGGTGGCCGCTGTGGCGCCGTTCGTCTTCAGGAAGTTCGGCCGCAATTCGTTTTATGCGCTGGCCGCGGTGCCGGCAGGTTCATTCGTCTGGCTCCTGTTCCAGCACGCCGCCGTCTATGGCGCCGGATCCCACGCGAAAACCCCGGCACAAACCGGCGCGCCCGCCGAAATTGTGCCGTGGATTCCAAGCCTCGGCCTCGAATTCGCCTTCCGCATGGACGCCCTGGCGTGGGTCATGTCCCTGCTGGTCCTCGGCGTGGGCGCCCTGGTGCTGGTGTACTGCGCACGGTATTTCAAGGACGAGGACAGCTACCTCGGCGGGTTCGGGGCTCAGCTGCTGGCGTTCGCCGGGGCGATGTTCGGCCTGGTCACCGCGGACGACCTGCTCATGATGTTCATTTTCTGGGAACTCACCACGGTCCTGTCCTACCTCCTGATCGGCTATGCACGGACAAGACTGGCGGCCCGCCGCTCCGCACTGCAGGCCCTCATGGTCACCACCGCCGGCGGCTTGGCCATGCTCGTTGGCCTGATCATGCTCGGTGCCAGCGCCGGCACGTACCGGATCTCCGGCATTCTCGAACAGGCGCCAGAGCTGGTTTCCGGGCCGGCAGCGGGAGCCGTGGCCGCCGCCGTCGTCCTCATCCTGGCCGGTGCGGTGACCAAATCCGCGCTCGTCCCCTTTCACTTCTGGCTTCCGGGCGCCATGGCAGCACCAACTCCCGTGAGCGCTTACCTGCACGCCGCCGCCATGGTGAAGGCCGGCGTGTACATCGTGGCACGCCTCGCCCCGGGCTTTACGGACACCGCCTACTGGCTGCCGATCGTCCTCGGGCTCGGCTTGGCCACCATGCTGGTGGGCGGCTACCGGGCCCTGCGCCAGACAGACATCAAACTCATCCTGGCCTACGGCACCGTGAGCCAGCTGGGATTCATTACCATGGTGGTGGGGCTCGGAAAGCCCGACGCCGCCCTTGCTGGCCTGGCCATGCTGCTCGCCCACGGGCTCTTCAAGGCAACCCTCTTCCTCGTGGTGGGCATCATCGACCACCAGTCCGGCACGCGCGACATCCGTAAGCTCTCGGGCGTTTTCCGCTCCTCCCGTGCCCTCGGCATCGTTGCCGGCATCGGCGCCGCATCCATGGCCGGCATCCCGCTGCTGGGCGGCTTCGTCGCTAAGGAATCGGTGCTCGAGGCGTTCGTGCACTTCACCGCAGCGCCCGGTCACGGCCCCTGGGGCGCAGTGGTCCTGACAGGCGTGGTGCTCGGCTCCGTGTTGACATTCGCTTACAGCGCGCGCTTCATGTGGGGCGCCTTCGCGGTAAAGCCGGGCGTCGAGCGCACCCCGTTCAAGGCCATCCGCACCTCCTTCCTGGCAGCCCCGGCAGCCCTGAGCGTCCTCACCATCGTGTACGGCCTGTGGCCGGCGCCTGTGGACGCGTGGATCCAGCCGTACGCGGCCCTGTTTACCGGGGAAACGCAGCTCACGGAAGGAACGTCCGACGCCGGCTCCGCGGCAGGTGCCGCCGGGCACCTGGCGCTGTGGCACGGACTGACCCCAGCCTTGGGACTGACTGCCATCACGTTCGCCGCCGGCGCGGCGATGTTCTACGGACGGGGGCTGGTAGACCGGATCCAGAGCGCCATTCCGCCCTGGTTCGACGCCGACCGCGGCTACCAGCTGACGATCGGTGCCCTGGACGACGTCGCCGTGTGGATCACCGGACGCACGCAGCGCGGTTCGCTGTACTTCTACCTGGCCGTGATCCTCACTGTCGCCTTCGTCCTGCCCCTGTCCGCCCTGATCGCCGCGAACAAGCCGCTTCCCGAGGGGCTGTATTTCGTCGACCCCAACTCGCCCCTGCAGCTGGTGGCAGGCGCGGGGATCGTGATCGGGGCGCTCGCCGCCGTCCGGGCCAACAAGCGGTTCCTTGCGGTGCTCATGGTCTCGGTCACCGGCTACGGCATTGCCCTGATGTTCGCGCTGCAGGGCGCCCCGGACCTGGCCCTGACGCAGATGCTTGTGGAAACGATAATCCTGGTGGCGTTCGTGCTGGCCATGCGCAGCCTCCCGCCGGAGCTGCGCGACCGCACCGGCGGCAAGTACCGGGTGGTCCGCGTGATCATTGGCCTGTCCTTCGGCGCCACCATGGTCTTCGCCGCCATCCACGCCATGGGTGCCCGGATCGCCACGCCCGTCTCCCTCGAGTTCCCGAAGCTGGCCTACGAGGGCGGCGGCGGGCTCAACATCGTCAACGTCACCCTCGTGGATATCCGCGCGTGGGACACCTTCGGTGAAATCTCCGTGCTGGCGCTGGCCGCGACCGGCGTGGCGAGCCTCATCTTCGTTCGGGGCCGCGGGGACCGGCTGCGCACAGCGTCGGCCGTGGCTGAGGGGACCGTCGGCCGCCGCCATGGCGTGGACAAATCATCGCGGGACGGTGCCGCCCTGGCGCTGACCCGCAAGTTTGCGGCGGCCACGCGGGACCCGTGGCTCGTCGCCGGGCGCACGCTGGCACCGGAACGCCGCTCCATCATCTTCGAAGTGGTCACCCGGCTCGTCTTCCACTCGATGATCATCTTCTCGCTCTACCTGCTGCTGGCGGGACACAACCTCCCCGGCGGCGGCTTCGCGGGCGGACTCATGGCCGGGCTGGCCCTCACGCTGCGCTACCTGGCGGGCGGCCGCTTCGAACTGCACGAAGCCACCCCCATCAGCGCCGGCACCCTGCTTGGGATCGGCCTGGCCACCGCCGCCTTGTCCGGTGCCGCGCCAGTGCTGCTGGGCGGTCAGGTGTTCCAGAGCGCCATCATTGAGTTCTGGCTGCCGGTCTTTGGCGACATCAAGTTCGTCACCTCCACGATTTTCGACACCGGCGTCTACATCGTCGTCGTAGGACTCGTGCTGGATGTGCTGCGCAGCCTTGGCGCCGAGATCGACGAGCACTTTGAAGAACGTCCCCTGCAGCTGGACGCGCAGGAGGCCACCGGGCAGGAGGCCACTGAGGGCGGCGACCAGGTGTCCGCCGGTATCCCGGCCGGATCAACCCAAGGCGGCAAGCCATGACCGTTAACCTGACCCTGCTGACTGTCATGGGCGCACTCTACGCGTGCGGCATTTACCTGATCCTGGAACGTAGCCTCACTCGAGTGCTGCTGGGCCTGATGCTCCTGGCCAACGCTACCAACCTGCTGATCCTTGCCACTGGCGGCTACGCCGGCCTGGCTCCCTTCTTCAGCAAGGACACGGACCCCGCGTCCTACAACGACCCCCTGCCGCAGGCACTGATTCTGACGTCCATCGTCATTTCTTTCGCAGTCACGGCTTTCATGCTGGGCATCATCTATCGGACCTGGCTGCTTGCCCGGCAGGACGACATCCAGGACGACATCGAGGACCGCCGCGTGGCCGAAACCCCCAGCTTCGACGCAGAGGATGACGCCGTCATCCCCGTGGAAACCTCCGAGTTCCCGTTGCCCAAGCTTGGTTCGGACGGTTCGGACAGTTCCGCCGCGGCGGAACCGGCGGCGACTGTCGAGGCGGGCGGCCGGACCCTTCTGGCGGAGCATGCCGCGCTGGAGGAGAAGCCGGGATCGGGCAACATCGCAGCCATTGACAATGACAACGCGCCCAGGGCCGGAGGGGCGAAGTGAACCTCGCAAGCCTTGCCCCGCTCGCCGTCGTACTTCCCATCCTGGGGGCGGCGCTGACGTTCGTGCTGATCCGGCATTCCCGGGCGCAACGCGCGGTGAGCATAGCGCTGCTCTCGCTCACCCTGCTGCTGGAGTGCCTGCTCCTGGCGTCCGTCTGGAACGGCGGCACCGCAGCGGTGAACATCGGCGGCTGGGTGCCGCCATGGGGGATCGTCCTGGTGGTGGACCAGTTCTCATCGCTCATGCTCGTGGTGTCCTCCGCGGTGAGCCTCGCCGTCCTCGTGTACGCCACCGGGCAGGGTATGGCCGACGGCGACCAGGACGCCCCGGTGTCGATCTTCCACCCCACGTACCTGATCCTGGTGGCCGGCGTCTCCAACGCGTTCCTCTCCGGGGACCTGTTCAACCTGTACGTCGGCTTCGAGATCCTGCTGACGGCCAGCTACGTGTTGATGACCCTCGGCGGCACGGGCCCGCGTATCCGGGCAGGCGTCACGTACGTGGTGGTCTCGGTGGTGTCGTCGGTGCTGTTCCTGATTGCCATCGCGATGGTCTACGGCGCAACGGGCACCATCAACATGGCGGACCTGGCCATCAAGCTCTCCGAGCTGGACCCGGGCACCAAGACGCTCCTGCACGTCATGCTGCTGGTAGCCTTCGGCATCAAGGCCGCCGTGTTTCCCCTCTCCTTTTGGCTGCCGGACTCATACCCCACCGCACCGGCTCCGGTCACGGCGGTGTTCGCCGGCCTGCTGACCAAGGTGGGCGTGTACGCCATGGTCCGCACGGAAACCCTGCTGTTCCCCGGGGACAGCCTCAACACGCCCCTGATGGTGGTGGCGCTGCTGACGATGATCGTCGGCATCCTGGGCGCCCTCGCACAGAGCGACATCAAGCGTCTGCTGTCCTTCACCCTTGTCAGCCATATCGGCTACATGGTGTTCGGCCTGGCGATGTCCTCCGTGGCCGGGCTGGCGGCGGCCGTGTTCTACGTGGCGCACCACATCACCATCCAGACGAGCCTTTTCCTGGTCACCGGGCTCATTGAGCGCCGCGGCGGCAGCTCTTCAGTGGACCGGCTGGCCGGGCTGGCCAAACTGTCCCCGCTGCTGGCCCTGCTGTTCTTCGTTCCCGCCATGAACCTTGCCGGCATCCCGCCGTTCTCGGGCTTCCTGGGCAAGCTCGGCCTGATGCAGGCCGGCATCGGACTCGGAACCCCGCTGGCCTATGCCCTGGTGATCGGCGGTGTGCTGACCAGCCTCCTGACCCTCCTGGCCGTCGCCAGGGTGTGGAACCGCGCGTTCTGGCGCAAGGCCGAGGACGCGGAGCACCCCGATCCGGTGCTCCTGGCGGTGCCCGCCCCGGAGGGCGGTGCGACGGCGGTGCGCCTGCTGCCGTGGACCATGGTGGGGTCCACGCTGGGCCTCGTGGTGCTGGGTGTGGCGCTCACCGTCTTCGCCGGGCCGCTCTTCCAGGTGGCGGACCAGTCCGCCGCAGCCATGCTGGACAGGTCCTCATACATCCAGGCAGTGCTCGGTGACGGCACGCCCGTGCCGGCTGTGGCGCTGGGCGGAGGCGGAAGGTGAGCATGCGGAGAGGGTCCCTGCGGCAGGAACTGCCGCTGCTGGTCTGGCTGGTCATCGTCTGGGGAGCGCTCTGGCAGGACTTCAGCCCCGACAACCTGCTCTTCGGTGCGCTGCTGGCGGTTGCCGTGGCGCGCCTGTTCTACCTGCCGCCGGTGGAGCTGAGCGGACGCTTCAACGTACTGAAGGCCGTTCCGTTCGCAGTGGTGTTCCTCGGCCGGGTGGTGGCCGCCAGCTGCCAGGTGTTCTACCTGGCGGTGGCCCAGGGGCCCAAGGTGACCAACGCCGTCGTCGCCGTTCCGTTGCGGAGCCATTCCGACCTGATGGTGACGGCCACCGGCCACGTGATCTCCCTGATTCCGGGGTCATTGGTGGTGGAGGTGGACAGGTCCACGTCCACGCTCTACATCCACGGTTTGAACGTACGGAACGGGGAGGACGTCCTCAAACTGCGCAAGGAAGTCCGCGACACAGAGGCGGGGCTCATCCGGATCATGGGAACGAAGGAAGAGCTTGCCGCCCTGAACCAGGAGGTTGGCGCATGATGGGGCTTGTCCTCACCCTCACGGCTGTGGCGCTGGCCCTGGCCGCCGCGGGCGCGATCATCCGCATCGCGCGCGGCCCGTCGCTCCTGGACCGGGTCCTCGCAGCGGACGTGCTGCTGGCCATCCTCGGCGCGGCGCTGTGCATCGACATGGCCGTGAACCGGCACCTGAACAACCTGATGCTGGTGGTTGCCATCTCCATCATCGGCTTTATCGGCTCGGTGACCGTCGCCCGGTTCGTGGCCGACAGGCGGGAGCAGCCCAGTGAACCCTGAACCCAATACCGTGGACGCTGTGATCGACGCGGTTTCGGCCGTGTTCATGGTGGTGGGCGCGCTGATGTCCCTTGCCGCCGCCATCGGACTGCTTCGGTTTCCCGACCTGATGAGCCGCATGCATGCCGCCACCAAGCCCCAGGTACTCGGGCTGTTCCTGCTCCTTGCCTCCGTGGGCCTGCAGCTGCGGACGTGGTGGGTGTGGCCGGTGCTGCTCGTTGCCTGGATCTTTCAGCTGCTCACCGTCCCCGTTTCCGCCCATATGGTGGGCCGCGCGGGCTACCGTACCAAGCACCTCCACAAGGAACTGCTCAGCAAAGACGAGCTCGAAGCCGTGGTACAAAAGGCGGCCAAAGCGGCCCGGGAATCAGAGGCCGACGACGGCGGCAACCGCACCGCCCGCTGAGCTCAATCAACATCCTTAAACCGGTCAGGCCCCGTCTGCTGTGCAGACGGGGCCTGACCGGTCTTGGTGGAACGTTGGATCTACCGGGTGGCGAGCACCCCGGTTGCGGTGCCGCCGCGGCTGGACTGGACCAGGACGCTGGTGATCTGCCGGTTCGGTCCGGGCTTTGCCCGGTAGGACCAGGCGCCGAGGGTGTCCACCTGTGCCGTGCCGATCTTGGTGACGGCCCGGCCGGGCGTGGTGTCGTAGATGACCACGGTGGTGGCCGGGACCAGGACGGCGGTGTTGCCGGCCAGTGTGGAGGTTCCCGTGACCCGCAGTTCGGTGCCGAGCCGGTGCCGGGAGCCGGCGACGGCTACGGTGTCCGTTTGGACCGTCAGGTTGACTGTTGCCGGGGCGCTGCCGATGCCGTTCTTGTCCGTGACGACCAGCTGGAGCTGGACCGGGTCGTCGGACTTGGCCGTGAGGGGAGCGGTGTCAGTGTTCTTGGCGTAGTACGGGACGGTGACGGTGGGCTTGGCGGTGGTGTCGCTGGAGAAGGTGACGGTGGGTCCGCTGACCTGGAGCCACTTGTAGCTGGCGGCGCCGGTTGAGGCGCTGCCGTCCAGTTGGACGGTTCCGCCGCGGGTGATGGCGGTTGAAGCGGCGGTGGCCACCGCCGTCGTCGGCTGTGTTTCGCCTGGGACGGGGCCGGTGCCGTTGCCGGTGTCGACGACGGGACCGGGGTCCGGGGCGGGGGTGACCGGGTCCAGCCCGGCCGGCGTTGCTGCGCCGCCGGAGATGGTGACCGGCAGGGTAGCGGTGCCGCCCGCCGCGGTTTTCACGGTGACGGTTGCCGGTGGGGCCTTCACCGGGAAGGATTTCTCGGCGCCGGTTCCGGTGGCCGATGCTTCCAGGGTTCCGAGCCCGGTGACGGTGAGCGGGTAGCCAACTGTGGAGGTGGCGCCCACGGTCAGGTTGGTGCCGTCGTAGATGGCTTTGGTGATCATGACCCCGCTGGGTTTGGTGACGTTGATCTGGCTGCTGCTGGCGGGCTTGTCGCCAATGTTGGTGACCTTGACCGACGTCGGTGCGGTGCCGGTGAACTGGACCCGGGCGTAGTACCGTCCGGTGTCGGGGTCGCTGAGCATGGGGGTGGTTTCGAAGGCGCCGGCCTGTCCGTCGATCTGGAGTTGGGCGCCGTTGCCGCTGCTGGCGAATACGTCGATCATGTTGCCGTTCAGGACGGCGCTGTCAGTGTTGACTCCCTGGTTGGTGGAGATCTTGCCCTGCACGGTGAACTGGTCTGTTTCCAGGGCCAGTCCGCCGCCGTTGACGGAGAATTTATTGTAGCCGGTGGGGCTTCCGGTGACGGTGTGGTCCTGGCCCGGGTCTCCGAGGTAGCCGGCGGGTGCGGCGGGTGCGGCGGCGGGGTCCCATTTGAGGAACGGTCCGATGTTGCTCTTCAGCGCTGTGCTGAAGTTGCCTGCTGCGGGTGAGATGTCTTCGACGAGCTTGCCGGCTCCCGTGCCGTCGGTGTCGATGGTGATGGTGCCGTAGGGGTGCCGGAAGGTCAGTGTGGTGTTGGCCGGGGCGCCCTTGACGACGATGCGCTGGCGGCCGAATACGACCTGGTCGCCTTCGGTGACGGTGTTGGCGAACGCTGCCTCCAGGCCGAGGACCAGGACGGCCTTGCCCCCGCCGGGGAGGGTCAGTTCGGAGCCGGCGAGCATGTAGAACGCCTCATCCGGGAAGTTGCCCGGGAATGAGATGGGTGCGGTCTCGTCCGGGATGTCCCCGGGCAGGAAACCGCACAGCGGGTTCTCCGCGTCCAGGCACAGTTCGACGCGCGTTTTGTTGCTGTCTTCGTACCAGGACGGGAAGCCGTACTCGGTGTTGACGGGTCCGACCGCGGTCAGCTTGTTCAGGTTCGTCTGGGTCACCTGGGTTGCCGCCAGCGAGGCTCCTGCTCCTGTCGCCGCAAGCAGGACGGCCGTTGCGGCAGCAATGCCGCGGCGGCGGGACGCAGGGCTGGGGCCGCGGTCCCGGGGGGTCAGGCGTTGGGCTGACAGGAAATGTGGTGTGGATACCATTTTTGTCTCCTCGTAAAGACGCTGATGGCATCCACTAAAAATCGTGGGGGTTGGAAAAACGTTCGGATTACGGGTTGGAAAAACCTTGGCATTCAAGGTTTCTTCCGGTGGTGTGGGGGGACCCGCGCTGCTCTTGCAGAGACCGTGCTCATGGCCTCCAGGCGGCATGCGGTGGGCCGCCAAGGCAGGATGCGAAAGAACCCGGCACCGCAGGTTGCGGTGCCGGGTCCGGCTGTTTTGAGCCCGGCCGAGGTCATCAGCACTGCCACGTTCAGAACGCAAGCAGTATGCCCTGCCGCGCTTGGGGAAACCCGGTCTCGGCCCGGAAGGGGCTGCCGGGCAACCCACCCCGTGTGGGGGACCGCAGCGTGGTTGGTCTCGACAGGCGCGGCCAGCGGGGAGGCCTAGACGATGTCCTGGGTCTTCGCGAAGCGGGTGATGGCCCGCTGGGTGCCCCGGTTGGCCAGCACCTGGATGACCGCGCTCACGGAGGCGGAGACGAGGGCGAACGTGAGGGCCGTGCGCAGTGTGGTGGGGACGTCGTCCTTGTCACCCTTGGGGGGCTTCCGGCCCGTGATTTTTTCCCAGATGGTGTCGACGGCCTTGGTGCCGGCGAACCCTGCCAGCAGGCTGATGCCTGTGCCAAGCAGTTTGATGAAGAAACTCATTGCGGAACTCCTCGCGTGATGAACACTGGTCTGTCCTTAGCCTAGCCGCATGGACCGGTGGATCTCCCGCAACGCCTGCACCACGAGGTCGTGGTCCGCCTTCTGCGGCAGCCCGGACACGGTGACCACAGCCACCGCCCCCACATCGCGCACATAGACGGGGAAGGCTCCGCCGTGGGCAGCGTAGGTGGACTGGTCAAACCAGGCGTTGTCCTCGATCCGTCCGCCGCCGGCCCGGCCGCGCAGTCCCACCAGCAGCGACGGTTCCTCGTAGCGCACTGCAGTCCGCTGCTTGGCCCGCAACCAGCCTTCGTTGTCCGGGGTGGCCCCCTCGAGCGCCGCATGGAAGAGCACCTGCTCCCCCTTGGTGATATCGATGGCGATGGGCAGGTTCTCCTCCTTGCCCCGTTCGACCAGTTCCAGGCCCAGCGCCAGCGCATCGTCCTTCGTAAACCTCGGGAACTGCAGTTCAGCGATCTCCCCTTCGATCTGCCCGATCAGGGCTTCCAAGGCTCCCGCCGGCTGTTCCGCGGATGAATCGGGGTCAAAGGCGGGCAGGGCAGCGGTGCCGGAGTCCTGTTGCGTCATGGCCCCAATCTACTCCGGACCGCTGTCCCGACGCCGCAATGAAAACTCCCGCATTGTGACAGCGGCCCCGGTTTCCGGGCCGGACGCGGTGTAAACTGGATCAGCCCACAAGGGCAGATTTATCACGACAGGGGAGCGCCGCCGTCGGGATGCAAAGGCAACTGCCAGCGCAACCGCGGAAGGGCGCTGAGAGTGCGGACCGCCGCAGACCCTCGAACCTGATCCGGCTAGTACCGGCGCAAGGGAGTCGAGTTCTCAGAGTGCCCGGCAGCGCGAGGCCCAGCCACCCGCAGCCGGGGGAACGCTTTCCCCTCCTGTTCCCCAGGAGGACCATCATGACAACTGCAGCAATCAAGAAGACCAGCTACAGCTGGCGCGTGGCGGACATCGTCGTGGCGGCGCTCATCGCCGTTGCCGGCGGCGTCATCTTCTGGGCCTGGTCCCAGGGCGCCAACCTCATTTCCACCCCAGTCAACGCCGTCTATCCTCCGCTGACCGGCCTCTACGCCGGCGGCTGGATGATTCCGGCGGTCCTGGGGATGCTCATCATCCGCAAGCCCGGCGCAGCCCTGTTCTGCGAGGGTGTGGCTGCCACCGGCGAGCTGCTCATGGGCTCGCAGTACGGCACCACGGTGCTCATTTCGGGAGTTCTGCAGGGCCTGGGGGCGGAGCTTGTGTTCGCCGCCTTCGCATACAAGAAGTTCAACCTGCCCGCCTCGCTGCTTGCGGGGGCCGGCGCCGGACTGTTCTGCGGGCTCAACGACTCCTTCGCCCCCTGGGGCTGGAACATCGCCTACGCGGCCGGCGACAAACTCGCCTACATCGTGTTCTGCGCCATTTCCGGCGCGGTCATCGCGGGCGCCCTGTCCTGGATCGCCGCCCGAGGCCTGGCCAAGACGGGCGTGCTGAGTTCCTTCGCGTCCCGCAAAGCAGCCACGGAGCCCGTCTTCTCCTAATGCCCGGACACGACGACGCCGGCGTCCGCCCCGCCGCGGTCACCGCCCGCGGCTGGGGCTGGCGCCACGCCGGCCGCGCCAAACCGGCCGTCCATGCCCTCGACCTGGACATCCGCCCCGGCGAGCGGGTCATGCTGCTGGGCCCTTCCGGAGCGGGCAAGTCCACGCTGCTTCACGCCCTGGCCGGGGTGCTGGGGGACAGTGACGCGGACGACGCCGGGACACCCGACCGTGAGGACGCGGACGAGAGCGGAGAGCTGTTCATCGACGGCGCGCCGCCCCGTTCCCGGCGCGGCCGCGCCGGGCTCATGCAGCAGGACCCGGAAACGCAGGTGGTGCTCTCCCGCCTCGGCGACGACGTCGCCTTCGGCGCCGAGAATCTGTCAGTGCCCCGCGAGGAGATCTGGCGCCGCGTGCACGAGGCGCTGGACGACGTCGGACTGTCACATCTTCCCCTGAACCACCCGACGTCGGCCTTGTCCGGCGGCCAGAAGCAGCGCCTGGCGCTCGCCGGCATCCTGGCGATGCGGCCGGGACTTATCCTGCTGGACGAGCCCACCGCGAACCTCGACCCGGACGGCGTCCTGGAAGTCCGGGACGCCGTGGGCCGCTGCCTCGACAAGACCGGGGCCACCCTGGTGGTGGTGGAGCACCGGGTAGCTGCCTGGAAAGACCTGGTGGACCGGATCGTGGTCCTGCAGCCGGGATCCGCCTCGGACGGCGCGGTGCTGATCGACGGGACCCCGGACGAGGTTCTCGAGCAGGCGCGCGGGATGCTCACTGCCGCCGGCGTCTGGGTCCCCGGCTACGTTCCTGAGACCCGGCGCCGTTCGGCTACCGGCGCTCTGCCGTCCTCTGGACATAGCACCGGCCAGCTGCTGCTGGCGGCCGAAAACCTTGCCGTGTCGCGGGAGCGTCCACGCCGCCGCGGCTTCCGCTCCGTACCCCCTGAGCCCGTCCTGCGTGACGTCACAGCGCAGGTCCGGGCGGGCGAGGCGCTGACCGTCACTGGTCCCAACGGTGCCGGCAAGTCCACCTTTGCGCTGACCCTGGCCGGGCTGTTGCCGCCGGTGGGCGGCAAGGTCTCCGCGACGGTTGAACTGAGCGGCGGAGCCGGAATTGACCCGTACAAGTGGAGGGCCGAGCAGCTGATCGCCCGGATCGGCACGGTGTTCCAGGAACCCGAACACCAGTTCGTCACCGGCCGCGTCCTGGACGAGCTGCAGTTCGGCCCTCGCCATCTGGGCCACGGCGAAGAGCGCGTCGACGAGCTGCTGGAGCGGCTGCGCCTCACGCATCTCGTGGACGCGAACCCGTACACTCTCTCCGGCGGGGAGAAACGCAGGCTATCCGTGGCCACCGTCCTGGCGGCGCACCCGCAGGTGCTGGTGCTGGACGAGCCCACCTTCGGCCAGGACGCCAACACCTGGGCGGAGCTTGCCTCGTTCCTTTCGGAACTGCTCGATGCCGGCACGGCCGTGGTGTCGGTGACCCACGATGAGGAGTTCACCCAGGTGCTCGGCGGCACCGAGCTGCGGCTAGGGTCCGGCGGCCGGCTTCAACCCAGCCCCGCTGAACCCAGACCCGCCGAGCCAACGTCAGAACAGGCTGCAACATGAGGGAAGCACTGACACTTGCCGGAAACCGGGCGGTGCTGACGCGCGCCAATCCGCTGGCCAAGTTTGCCGCGGTCTTCCTGATCACCCTCGTCCTGGCGCTGTCCATCGACTGGATGTCGGCGTCGGTGGCTCTCGCGTGCGAGCTGCTGGTCTTCCCGCTGGCAGGGCTGACAGCCGCGCTGCTGTGGCAGCGCGGCTGGCCGCTGATCCTTGCGGCCGCCGTGGGCGGCTGGAGCACCTCCATCCTGTCGCCGGACAGCGGGAGGCTACTGCTCGACGTCGGCATCTGGTCCATGAGCGAAGGTTCCCTCCAGCTGGGGCTGGGTTTCCTGCTCCGGGGCCTGGCCATTGCCCTGCCTGCGGTGCTGCTGATGAGCTGCACCGATCCCACCGACCTGGCGGACGCCCTGGCACAGAAGGCGCGGCTGCCGCACCGGTTTGTGCTCGGGACTTTGGCCGCGATGAGGCTGGTCGGACTGATGGCCGAGGAATGGCAGACCATCGGCATGGCCCGGCGCGCCCGCGGGGTCGGATCGCGCGGCAACCCGTGGCAACGGATGCGGGCCACCCTGGGGCAGAGCTTCGGCCTCCTGGTCCAGGCCATCCGCCGCGCCACTCGGCTTGCCGTGACCATGGAAGCCCGCGGGTTCGGGGGCGCCAGCCGGACCTGGGCGCGCGTGTCCACGTACAGTGTGCTGGACGTCTGGGTAGTGCTCGGCGGGGTGCTGATCGCTGCCGGCGCCGTGGTTGCCGCGCTGTGGGCCGGCACCTGGAACATGGTGTGGCTGGAGGGCTCCTAATCCGCCGGGCGCGCCAACCCCGCCGGCCGCGCCATCCGGACCTCGGCCAGCCCCTCCCAGTCTTCGATCGTGTCCCTGGCGCCGGTGAAGAGGAAGCCGTGGCGCTGGTAGAAGGCCTGGGCACGCGCGTTGTCCTCGGCGACCCACAGCGCAGCCCCTTCGCTTCCGATGGCAGCCTCGAGCAGCGCCTGGCCGAGGCCCCTGCCATGGTGGGACGCAAGGAGATAGATGCCCCAGAGCTCGGTCTGCTCCCTCAGCCCTTCTTCGGGCGGAAGCGAGCCGGCAAACCCCACCAGCTTCCCGGCGTCGTCCACTACGAACTGGCGGCCCGCATGCGGGCCGTCCAGAAGGCGCCGCCACATGGCCAGCCGATCTTCCACGCCTTGCCTTTCCATGAAGCCCGGTGACAGCAGGTGCGCGTAGGTTTCGCGCCAGCATTCCAGGTGGAGCCGGGCCAGGGCCGCGGCGTCTTCGGGGGCGGCCTGGCGGACGCTGCAGGTGTGATCCATGGGGCCGGCTCTAAATGTTCGCGGCCTGCGTCAAGTGCAGGAGTGGTTGTAGTCGAAGCCGTCGGACACGAACTGGGTGAGGACTACTTTGCCGCCCGCCGTAAGGGGCGACGCGGAACAGATGCTCCCGGCGTCGGCGGCGGTGCGCGCCCCGGCCAGCCAGCTCGGCAGGGAGTAGAGGCTGCTGGCCGAACCGACCTCGCCGACGACCTGTCCCCACTGCCGCGCCGAGGAGTAGACGCCCACCCTGGCCCCGATGCTGTGGAAAAAATCGGTCATGCCCTCCAGGTCCGCCCGGTTGGCGTTCCTGTCGCCTGACCAGCTGTTGCCCGTCTCGACATCCAGCCACCAAAGGTACGTTTCAGGGTCGGAGATGGTCCGAAGGTACGCGTCGTCGAAGGCTTTCGCGTACCCGTACATATAGGCGCACGCCGCGTCCTCCTTGCCCTGGCAGGTGCCGTAGGGGTTGGTCACGAGCTTGCCGCCGTACTCATTGCTCACGGGCCACCAAGAGCCGCGCAGCCCCGGATTCGCGGTGTTCACATAGAGCGCAAGGCGGGGCTGGCCGGTCCCCCCAGCTGCGTCCTCCCCCCAGTCAAGCTGCTGGTGGAGGCAGGGGTTGGTGGTGTTGGCGCGCCCGTTGTTGACTCCGACAATCGCGAACGCAGGGTCATCGGGCAGTTCGCCGCTGCACTGCGGCCAGGAGACATCGTTGCCCAAGGGGGCCCTGCCGGACTCAGGCGGCCGTACGGGCTGACCGGCCACCGGCCGTGGGGATTGCGGGAACGCGGGCGGCTGCGCCTGTGCGGCGCCGCTGGAAGTGGCAGAAGCCTTGGGCGAGGCTTGTGTGACGGTTGATTCGGGTGCCGGCGGAGCGCCGTCGTCGAGCCTCGGTCCCGGGATGAACCCTACGGCTGTAGCCACCACGAAGGACAGCAGGGCTGAAGCCGGAGGCCCAACGGGGTGTTTCCTGCCCAGCACGGCAAAGCTGAAAATGGACATGGCGGCCTCCCATCCCCTCATGGCCGCAACAGGTACCGCTAGCTTGCTCCCGGATGCGGGACCGGGTCAAGGCCGATGCACGGTCCTTGACCCAGGCTGCACAGGCCATCACAGCTACTGTCACACGGACGGAGCCCCGTTATCGAATGCTTATGCGTGTAACGGGTATATCACGGGTCGTGTGACCCTTCCAAAGGCACACGACGCAAAAATAGCTCATATCTGATATATTTTTCTCCATGACACAACAGACTGTTGAACATGTTGGCCTTCTGCTCCGCGATGCCCGCGGGCAGAAAGGGTGGACCCAGGGCCAGTTGGCCGCGGAACTCGGCACCAGCCAAAGTGCCGTGGCCCGCATGGAACAGGGCAAGCAGAACATGAGCCTGAAAATGATCCAGCGCCTGGAGGCCATCTTCGGCCGCAGCTTCGTCCAGCTCGGCAAATCCCAGATGACCCACCTCCGCGTAGAGGGCGGCAGGACGCTGTCGGGCTCCGTCGACGTCAACACCAGCAAGAACGCCGGGGTCGCCCTCCTATGCGCCAGCCTCATCAACCGTGGCACCACCACGCTGCGCCGGCTGGCCCGCATCGAGGAAGTCAACCGAATCGTCGAGGTTCTGAGCAGCATTGGCGTCGAATGCACCTGGCTCAACGACAACGACCTCCGCCTCCGCCGGCCCGCGAATCTGGACCTGGCGTCCATGGACGCCGAGGCTGCGCGCCGGACCCGCAGCGTCATCATGCTGCTGGGCCCGCTGCTTGACGTGACCGATGAATACCGGCTGCCCTACGCCGGCGGCTGCGACCTGGGCATCCGGACCGTGGAGCCGCATATGCAGGCACTGCGGCAGTTCGGTCTGTCCGTGGAGGCCAGTTCCGGCTTCTACAGCGTGCAGGCACCTCCCACTGACGAACTGGACAGGTCCTTCGTGCTGACCGAGCGCGGCGACACCGTTACGGAGAACGCCATCATGGCCGCCGCCCACCGCCGCGGCACCACGGTCATCCGCAACGCCAGCCCCAACTACATGGTCCAGGACCTCTGCTTCTACCTGCAGCGGCTGGGCGTGGAGATCGACGGCGTCGGAACCACCACGCTGAAGATCACCGGCAAACCGACCATCGACGTCGACATTGAGTACTTCCCCTCGGAAGACCCCATCGAGGCGATGAGCCTCATCACCGCCGGCATTGTCACCAACTCAGAGGTGACCATCCGCCGGGTGCCCATCGAATTCATGGAGATCGAGCTGGCCACCCTGGAGCAGATGGGCCAGCAGCTGGAGGTCTCCGGCGAGTACATGGCCCGTAACGGGCGCACCCGGCTGGTGGACGTGACCACGAAGCCCTCGGAGCTGCGCGCGCCGGAGGACAAGATCCACCCGATGCCGTTCCCGGGGCTGAACATCGACAACCTGCCGTTCTTCGCGGTGATCGCGGGCAACGCCGAGGGCCAGACCATGATCCACGACTGGGTCTACGAGAACCGCGCGATCTACTTGACGGAGCTGAACAAACTGGGTGCCCGGATACAGCTCCTGGACCCGCACCGCATCTACGTCAACGGCCCCACGCGCTGGCGTGCCGCGGAGGTGGGCTGCCCGCCCGCGCTGCGTCCCGCTGCCTGCCTCCTCCTGGCCATGCTGGCGGCCCGCGGAGTTTCCGAGCTGCGCAACATCTATGTCATCGAGCGCGGCTACGAGGACCTCGCGGAACGGCTTAACACCATCGGCGCCAAGATCGAGTACTTCCAGGACTGACGATAAACCAAGCGCGAACGGACACTTGGGCCCCTTGTGGCGCGCCCTTCAAGGGCCCCAAGTGTCCGTTCGCGCTTCGTCATGTCGGGGACGTTTCCGTTGGTCTGGCGCACAATGTAGGCATGCGGACTTTTGGCGTGGAGGAAGAGCTCCTGATCGTCGATCCGGACAGCGGGGAACCGCTGGCGCTCGCCGATGCCCTGCTGGCGCGCCGCAAACTCGCTGCCGACGACGCCCCGGGCAGGCCCCGGCTGGTGAAGAAAAAGGCCGAAACCAAGTGCGACGACGACGAAATGGGCCTGAGCGCAGAACTCAAGCTCGAGCAGATCGAGACGCAGACACGCCCGTGCCTGGACCATGCGGAACTGCTGCGCCAGATCCGCGCCGGCAGGGCACTGGCTGACGAAGCCGCCCAGGGCCACGATGCGCGGATTGCGGCCCTGGCCACCTCGCCGCTGGCCCTCTCCAGCCACACCACGCCGGACCCGCGCTACGCCAGGATGCTGGAACGGTTCGGCCTGACCGCCCAGGAGCAGCTCACCTGCGGCTTCCATGTGCACACCTACATCGAATCCGCCGACGAAGGCGTGGCAGTGCTGGACAGGATCCGGGACAAGCTGGCCGTCCTGATCGCGCTCAGTGCCAACTCCCCGTTCTGGAACGGCGTGGAAACCGGGTTCGAGAGCTACCGGACGCAGGCCTGGAACCGCTGGCCGTCGTCGGGCCCGTCCGCCATCTACGGCAATCTGTCCACCTACCGCCGCACGGTGAGCCGGCTGCTGGATAGCGGAGTGGTGCTGGACGAGGGGATGATCTATTTCGACGCGCGCCTCTCCCGGAACCATCCCACCGTGGAGGTGCGGGTGGCCGACGTCTGCCTCCGCGCCGAGGACGCCGCGCTGATCGCCGTCCTGGTCCGTGCGCTCGTGGAATCGGCATGCCGGGAATGGCGTGAGGGCGTGGAGCCGGCACCCGTGCCAACGGTGCTGCTGCGGATGGCCGCCTGGCAGGCCAGCAACTTTGGCCTGCGCGGTGAACTGCTGGACTTCGGCAGCTTCCGGCCCGTGCCTGCCGAAGACGTGGTGGACTCCCTGGTCGATTTCCTGGAGCCGGTGCTGTCCGAGAACGGCGAAATTGAACTGGCCCGGCAGGGCGTCGAGGCAATCTTCGCACGCGGCACCGGCGCTGCTGAGCAGCGCGGCATCCGCCAGGTGGTGCTGGACAAAGCAGAGCCCGACGACGGCGGGCTGGGCGCCGTCGTCGCGCACGCCGTGCGCGCCACGCACAAGGGAACCGGGGAGTACGTCGGCCCCGATGCCGCGGACGCCCCGGAACTCTTGCGCGTCCGCCAGCTCTAACTCCTCGCTCTGACTCCGCGCACTGACCCGCACAGTCCGCGCTCATGGGGCCGGAATGTTTCCGGTGGTCATTTTGCGGTAAACCACGTGAAACGTCGGCTGGCTAGTGTGAAAGCACAACACCCGCCCGGGGGAAGGAATAGACCATGCGCGTAGGAATCATCAGGGCTTTAACCACCACCGACCGGCGACTGCTCAACTCGCACGGAAAGCTGCTCCGCGACACCTTCGGCTTCGATGTCACCACCCGGTGCATTCCGGACCAGCCCTCGGGAGTCTATGACGCTGACTCGTTGCAGGGTGCCGTGCCCAAGGTAGTGGAGCTTGCACTGGACATGGCTTCGGACGTCGACGCACTGATCATCAGCTGCGCCGCCGATCCCGGGTTGCCGGAGGTGCGCGCCCTGCTGGACATTCCCGTGATCGGTGCCGGCTCCGCGGCGGCTGCGGCAGCACTCGCCTTCGGCGGCCGGGTGGGAGTGCTTGGCCTCAAGCACTCAGTGCCCGGTCCCATATCCGACGCCCTCGGCGACCGCATGCTCCTGATCGATGGCCCCGAGAGTGTGGAGACGCCGGACGGCTTCCTGCTGCCAACAGGCATCTTCGATGCGCTTGCCGCCGCACACATGCTGGCGGACGCCGGCGCGGATGTCATTCTCGAGGCGAGTGCCGGGCTGACGAGCATCGGCATGACGGACGTCCTGCGGCGCAGGTTGGGGATCCCCGTCATTGACCCCGTCACGGCTGCCGGCTCCGTGCTTATCTCTGCCGTGGCAGCCCGCGAGCTTCAGCCCGTTTGAGCTTACGGCTGCCTGAGCCTTCCCCGGAACGGCCGCCAGCCACTCCGCCCCATCAGGCCCATGACGCGAGTGCACAGCGCCCAGTATGCAATCCCGGCCGCCAGGGACGCCGCCACGGCAAGGGCCGGGCTGGTCGCTGCCAGCAGCGGGTAGACCAGCCAGTGCACCAGGTATGCGTAGAGGGAAGCGCTGGCCAGAAGCACCGTCAGGCGCTGCAGTCCCCTGGGCACGGCAAGGGTGGGCAGCCAGGTGAGCAGCAGGATTCCGGCAACAAGCGTCAGCTCACGGTTCGCATCCCCGAAAAAGCACCCGGGGACCGTGAGGATCGCGAGGACTGACACCGCACACCGCTGAACCACTGTCCGGGTCCGGGCAATGGCCCAACCCAGGACAAACAGCCACAGGGTCGGGGACGGGTGGGGAACACCGGGATCCACGATGTCGTAGCGCGAGAGCAGCGCGAAGCCGGTAAGGGCAAGCGGAAAGAGCAGCGGGAACCGCCGCTCCGCCCGGTCCGCCCAGGGCATGGCCAGCAGGGCCGCCATGCCCAGGAGGATGTAGACCAGCACCTCGATGAACCAGAAATGCCACTGCGTGGTCACAGCTTCGGGGCCGACCACGGAGTTCAGGAGCAGGACATTGGCCAGCGTATACCGGTCGGTGATCAGGTAGGCCACTCCGATGAACGCCGTGCTGGGCAGCGCCACCCTGGCGACGCTGGTGAGCTGGCGCCGGAACCGGGGAAACCGTTCCCCGCTGAGCTGGAAGCGGGCGAAATTGTAGCCGGCCACCGCCATCAGCACGTGGGCCATACCCGGCCATTTCATCAGCCCCACGTGGGTGCCGACGATGAGCACAATGGCCACGGCCCGCAGCACGATGCTGGTCTCGATCGGGGCAAAGAACCGCCGCATCTTTCCGGCTGGCTTAGTCCCTGGCTGCTGCTCCAGGTCGCGGACCGGCGTCACGTGCCAGTCCGGCGGGAGATGGCCCAGCAGCTGCTCCAGGCGGACGGACGTGGCCACATAGGACAGCGAGTCGCCGCCGAGCGAGACGAACGTATCGCCGTCGCCGATGCCGGGGCGCTCCAGAGTGTCTTGGAAGATCCGCCGCACGTCGTCCGGTCGGGAGCGGTCCGGCCCCGCGCCGGACGGCGCCGGCTCAGAGAGCGCCGGTGTTGAGAGGGCCAGGACCGCCGGGTAGTCCACCTTCCCGGTGGCCAGGCGGGGGAGATGCTCGACGGCGTGCAGCTCCAGGGCCGTACGGGGCAGCCCGATACCCTGGGCGAGGACCTTGGACAGCAGCTGGGCGTCGTGGCTGCCTTCGACGGCGACCACAAGGCCCTGGTCGGTGCCGGCGCTTGCCGCTTCAACGCCCAGGTCACCCAGGATGCGCTCCACCTGGCCGAGGTCAACCCGGAGGCCAACGATCTTGACGAACCGGCTGCGCCGCCCCACCACTTCATAGACGCCGGCGGGGTGTTTCCGGGCCAGATCGCCGGTGCGGAGTTCGTGGACCGTGCGGCCGGCGCCCAGATCTTCCGGTGTCTCCGCGTAGCCGAGCATGACATTGGGCCCGGTGTAAACGAGTTCGCCGTGCTCGAGGCCGGGAACCGGCTCGATGCGGAAGGCGCCGCCGGGAACCGGGATGCCGATGGCGCCCGGGTGTTCGGCGGCCAGCGCGGGCGGAAGGTAGGCCATCCGGGCGGTGGCTTCCGTCTGGCCGTACATCACGAACAGCTCCCAGCCCTTCCGGCGGCCGAGCTCGGCATAGCTCTGCACGCGTTCGGGGGCGAGCCGGCCTCCTGCCTGCGTGACATATCGCAGGCCGGGGAGGTCGATGCCGGCAAAGCCCACCCGCTCCAGCAGCTCGAACGTGTACGGCACCGCCGCGAACGACGTCGCCCCGCCGGTACGGAAAAGCTCCCAGAAGCACGGGTCAACAACGGACAGGTCCGTGAGTACCAGGCCCGCACCCCGCAGCAGGTGGCTGTTGATCACGGACAGCCCGTAGCAGTAGGACATCGGCAGCGTGGTTGCGGCGCGGTCTTCCGGGCCGATGTCCAGATATTCGGCAATCGACTCCGCATTGGCCTGCAGACTGGCGGAGGACAGGCGCACCAGCTTGGGCGAACCCGTGGAGCCGGACGTGCTGAGCAGCAGCGCGAGGTCCGGATGGAGTTCGTGCCTGGTTCCGGGCCTTCGCTCCTCAAACAATGTCTCTCCGTTGGCTGAGCGCAGCACCACATCGGGGTCGTACGCGGCCACCAGGGACTCGAGTGCCGCCGGCTTGTCCTCCGGCAGCAGGATCAGCGGGTGACCGCCTACCAGGGCGGCGAGATACGCCACCAGCGAGTCGACGTCGTTCGCTGCAGCCAGTGCCACGAGGCGCCGTTGCGTGCCCAGCCGGAGGGCGAGGGCATCAACCCTGCGTGCCAGGTCCCGGTAGGTGAGAGTGAAATTGTCGGTAAGGATGGCGGGCCTGTCCCCGTGGCCGGCCAGATCGGCGGCGAAGGGTACCCGCGCGAAATCAAGCTGCGTGGTCACCGCATGAGGATATTAGTTAAGGCTTACCTAAGTAAAACCGTCCCGGTGCCTGTTACGCCGAGCGGTACTAAAGCCGTACGGCGTCATGCGAGGTCGGGGCGGCCTTGTGGCTCTGTCCGGCGGACTCCCGCTGGCCCTTCATTACGTACATCAGTTGCCGGGGAGCTGGTTGCGGCGGCTCGGCAGCTGCCGCCGGCCTGCACAGCGGCGAACCGGGAGCCTCCGACGGCGTGCGCTTCGTGCCGAATCCCTGCCTGCGGTGGTCGGGCCGTGCCGGCAGAACCTGGGCCGGTGCTGGCGCCGGAACGGCCGCCTGAACCTGAGCCCCTGTCACCGAAGCGGACCCTGTCACCGGAGCTGCCGCAGGCGAGAGGTCCGCGATGAGCCCCGTCCCGGCGCATTCGCGGACGTCGGCGATGCCGGCCGCAGCCGCGCGCTTGTCCTCGAAAGGTGCGGAGATGGCCAGCACGGATCCATCGGGGGCCTTCAGCCGGAACCGGAACTGGGACTCTGCGTCAACAAAAACTTCGAATACTGCGGCCATGGCGGTCCTTCCGGTCAGGGAGGCTGCACGCAGCGTCTTCGCGGCCGCGGCCCCGAACGCATCGCTGCGTCTGTCCTTGGGTGGGGTGCTGAACCGACTGGGTTTAGTCGGTTCATCGGTGTTATTAGAGTCTGCCCAGTGCACTCGGAGCCTAACAAGACCAGCCGTGTAAACCCTGGGTAAACCCTGCTGGTCCACCCACTAAACCGTGCCGCACCTGCGTTCTCAAGGACGCCAGAAATGAGAAGTCAGATCTGCTTGAGTGCCTGTTCCAGGTCCGCGACGAGGTCATCCGCGTCCTCCAGGCCGACGGACAGCCGCACCACTCCATCGCTGAGCCCGATCGCGGCACGACCTTCCGGTCCCATGGCCCGGTGCGTCGTGGTGGCGGGGTGGGTGATCAGCGACTTGGCGTCGCCCAGATTGTTGGAAATGTCGATGATCTTCAGGGCGTCCAGCAGCGCGAAGGCGGCCTCCTTGCCCGACTGGCCGGCCGTCGTCGCAAGCTCCAGCGTGAGGACGGTGCCGCCGGCCTTCATCTGGTTGGCCGCCAGTTCGTACTGCGGGTGCGACTTGAGCAGCGGGTACTTCACCCAGTTGACGGCGGGCTGGGCCTCCAGCCATTCGGCCAGGCGCAGCGCCGTGGCGGACGAGTGGTTGACGCGCAGCGCCATGGTCTCCAGGCCCTTGGTGAGGACCCAGGCATTGAATGAGGAGAGCGCCGGACCAGTGTGGCGCATAAGCTGCTTGACCGGGCCGTCGATGAATTCCTTGGTGCCCAGGATGGCTCCGCCCATCACCCGGCCCTGGCCGTCGATGTGCTTGGTGCCGGAGTAGACCACCACGTCCGCGCCCAGGTCCCCGCAGCGCTGCAGCAGCGGGGTGGCGAAGACGTTGTCCGCCACAACCTTGGCGCCGGCGGCGTGGGCAAGTTCGCTGACCGCCGCAATGTCCACGATTTCCTGCATGGGATTGGACGGGGATTCGAAGAAGACGGCCGTGGTGGGCACCGAGAGGGCGGCACGCCACTGCTCGAGGTCCGGACCGTCCACGAACACCGTCTCCACACCCCAGCGCGGCAGGATTTCGTTGAGGATCACGAAGCAGGAGCCGAACAAGGAACGGCTGGCGACCACGCGGTCCCCGGCCCCGAGCAGTGCGCCCAGGGCGGTGAACACGGCGGACATCCCGGACGCCGTCGCAAAGCACGCCTCGGTGCCTTCGAGCAGGCGGAGCCGTTCCTGGAAGGTGGCCACGGACGGGTTGCCGTAGCGCGAGTAGACGAAGCGTTCGTCCTCGCCCGTGAAGGCACGCTCCGCGGCTTCGGCGGACTCGTAGACGAACCCGGAGTTCAGGAAAACGGGCTCGGTGGTTTCCTGGAAATTGGTACGGTCAAGCCCGCCGCGGACGGCCTGGGTATCGGGGCTCCAGCCGGCGGCGTCGTGATTGAAGGTCAACTTAGTTCTTTCCCAGGTTCGTCGGCAGGCCGCGGTTCTTCCAGCCGTTCACGGTGCGCTCACCGTATCGGTCGGGTTCGCCCTCGAAGCCTTCGAGGACGTTGTAGGCGGTGAAACCCGCCTGGGTGGCGGCGATTGCCGCCGCGATGGAGCGCTGGCCGGAGCGGCACAGGAAAACCAGCTCCACGCCCGTATCCTCCGGCGCCTGCTGCTTCAGCTGCTCCACGAAGTCGGGGTTGGGGATGCCGCCGGGAAAGGTCCACTGAATGAACAGGGGATCGTTGTCCGTTGCCTTAGTGTCCGGAACACCGATGTGCGCCCATTCGCCCTCGGTGCGGACATCCACCAGGACGGCGCCCTGTTCAAGCTTTGCCCAGGCGTCCTGCGGGGTGAGGTCTCCCGCGTAGCTCATGCGTGGCCCTCGTAAGCTTCTTCGGCGAGGTCCTCGTCGGAGTCCAGCCGGTCCACGGCGGTGGCGACGGCGGCGTCTGCGCTGGCGATGGCGGCGGGCAGGACGACGGCCTGGGCCACGATGACGCCGGTGCCGTTGAAGGTGGCGGCAGGGCTGCCGTGCAGCACGTACCCCTCGGCAAGGGCAGCCGAGACGCGCTCACAGAACGCACGGTCGTCCGGCCCCGTGATTAGGCGGTAGGACAGCTTTTCCTCGGGTTTATCCTGCTGGGACGGCAGCGTTGCTACGGCGGGGGCGTCTGACACGACGGATCTCCTTTTCTCACGCTTGCAGCTCGAAGTGGTCGATATGCCGAGTATTCACCTGAGGCACCCCGCCGTGGATGGAGGGTTGCCGACCGGCCAGTCAGGGCTTAATGCCGGTACTCATTACTCCCCAAAAACGTAACACTGACGACAGCGGCGCGCACCGCCGCCGTCGTCATCTTCCGTAACGGACCGAACAGCAACGCGAGGTCAGATATCGCCCAATAAGGGGTGTGGAAGCGGCTGTAAGTGTCCCCACCCGCTCCCTTCCCTCGCAAGCTCGGCCAGGGAACCCGGCGGGCGTGGCCCCCCGCGTTGCGGTTACAAAGCATGTGGCCGGGAGGATAATGACGGGAGATGAACCGCCGTAACGCCGGATGAAACCAGGCCGCAGTGAATGATTCGACCCCGAATACAGTGACTCCCATGCTGCACTTTGGATGGTTTGTGGGCCATGGCTTCGGGGTCCAGGGCTGGGGGACCCCCGGCTACGGAATGGGCTACGACTGGAGGAAGCCCGCCCCCTACCAGCATGCGGTCCGCGAGTTTGAGCGGGCGGGACTGGACCTGTTCATCATCGAGGACTCCCTCACCGTCCCCGACACCTACGGCGGCAGCGCGGAGGTCTCGCTGGCGCAGGCGTCCTTTGCGCCGAAGCACGATCCGCTGGCCCTGGTGCCGTACCTGCTCTCCGCCACGGAGCATTTGGGCATTGTTCCCACCATCAGCGCCTCCTTCTACCCGCCGTTCACCGCCGCCCGGCTGCTGGCCACCCTGCAGCACTTCTCCAACGGGCAGCTGGGCTGGAACGTGGTGACCTCCGGGAGCGATCTTGCCGCGCAGAACTACGGACTGGACCAGCAGATCGAGCACGACCTCCGCTACGAGAAGGCCGAGGAGTTCGTCGACGTCGTTCGGAAGCTCTGGCGCAGCTGGGAACCGGACGCCATCCGGGAGGACACCCGGGCAGGGATCTTCGCGGACCACACCAAGGTCCGGCCGATCCACCACGAGGGGGAGTTCTTCAAGGTCCGGGGACCGCTGAACACGGCCCCGCTGCCGGAGGAGCCGGTGCTGGTGCAGGCCGGGGCATCCCCGCGGGGCAAGGCCTTCGCCGGTGCGAACGCGGATGTTGCGATCGCCCTGGCCCGCGGCGCCGACGGCATGAAGGCGTACCGGGACTCCATCCGCGCCGAGGCAGCCGCCGCCGGCCGGAACCCCGACGACGTCAAGGTGCTGTTCGTCCTCAAACCCACCGTGACCGGCTCCAGGGCTGAAGCGGAGGAGCTGCGGGCCGCCCGCCGGGAGCTGACCCAGCGGGAAATCGACAGCCAGCTCAATTCGATCTCCTATTTGTCCGTCATCGACTTCAAGCAGTTCGACCTCGACGCGCCCCTCCCCGAGCTCAGCACCAACAGCAACCAGGGCACCCTGGAGCACTTCTCCAAGGCTGCGCCCCCGGGTTCCACGCTGCGGCAGATCCTGCAGGCCAGAAGCGGCGGCGCGGGCGACACCATCATCGGCACGGCGGAGGAAATTGCCGACCATCTCGAGGAAACCGGGGCTGCAGTGGGCGGAGACGGGTTCCTCTTCTCCGGCTTCGTGGACCCGGCCACCATTCACGGCGTGCTGGACAGGCTGGCGCCGGTGCTCCGCCGTCGGGGTCTGTTGCGGACAAGCTACGGCGACGGCGGCTTCCGCCGGAACCTGCTGGACTTCTGACGCCATGGCGGCCGGGGCTGGTGCAATGGCAGGGCCTGGTTCTACGGATGGGCCCGGGGGACACGACGGACTGATGCCGGGCCTCCAGCGCGGCACATTCCTGGTCGGGGCGGCCCATATCCGTGCCGACGACGTAGCTGCCGCGGCTGCCGATCCCACAGTGGCGGTGGTGCTCAGCGCCGAAGCCCTCGAACTCGTCGGGCTGTCCCGCGAGGTGGTGCAGGCGGCCATCGATTCCGGCCACCGGGTCTACGGACTCAACACCCTGCTCGGCTCCGGCCGGGACACCGCCGTGGAGCAGGAATCCATCCTCGACTTCCAGCTGCAGGTGGTGCGCTACCACCACAGCGGCGTCGGCGCACTCCTGGACCGGGATGAAGTCCGGGCCCTGATCCTGGCCAGGCTCATCGGATTCACGCGGGGAGGCTCGGGGGTGCGCCCGGAAACTGCCCGGTTTTATGCCGAACTGCTCAACAGGGGCGTGGTGCCTGCCGTTCCGCGCGACGGGTCCGTCGGCTCGTCGGACCTCACCCAGTTGGCGGCGGTTGCCGCCGTCGCCATCGGGGAGGGGCAGGCGCTTGCTCCCGACGGCGGCCTGCAGGACGGCGCGGAGGCCCTTGCCGCTGCCGGGCTGGAACCGCTGGTCCTGGCGCCGGGCGAGGCCCTGGCGCTGGTCAGTGCCAACTCCTATTCGATCGGTGCAGGCGCACTGGAACTCTGCCGCATCCGGTGGCTGGCCGATTTGGCGGACACCGCGCTGGCGCTCTCGCTTGAGGCCACCGCAAGGTACGACGGCGGCGGGAACCTCAGCCCGTTTTCGCCGGCCGTCCAGTCGGCCAAGGCGGTGGACGGCCAGCGCGTCTCGGCGGCCAACGTCCGGCGCCTGGTGCGCGGCGGCTGGCTGGAAGACCCGCGGCGGCAGGTGTCGGTCCAGGACGCCCTGTCCTTCCGGGCCGCGCCGCAGACACACGGTGCGTTCCGGGCCCAGGTGACCGCCCTGGCCGAGGCGCTCGAGGTGGAACTCAACGGCCGGGGCGACAACCCGCTGACGGATGTGGCCTCGGGCCGGATGGTGTCCGGCGGAAACTTCCAGCCCATGCAGCTGGCCCTGGCGTTCGAGGCGCTGCGGCTGGGACTGGCCCATGTCGGAATCAGTAGCGAGCGGCGGATCGCCAAGCTCTATCCGCCGCAGCGCCTCATCCGGCAGCTCAACCTCGAGGCCGCCCGGGCGGGCACGCCGCTCGCGTTAGAGGACCTGCCGGGACTGCTTTGGTACTCGGCCGCCGGCCTCCTGGCCGAGCTGAAGTTCCTGGCGGCACCCGCCACGCTGGGTGCCCCCACCCTGTCCGCGGACGTGGAGGACCACTCCACCTTGGCCCCGCTTGCCCTCCAGCAGCTGCAGCGCTCGGTGGAGGCCGCCGCCAAACTCCTCACCATCGAGGCATTGACGGCCTCCTACCTTTTGGCGGAGGCGCAGGACACAGATCTGCGGGAGGCGGAAATCCGGGAGCCCGGAGCAGGCAGCGGCGCCGTCGTGGCCCGGCTGTCGGAACTGCTGGCCGGTCAACTGCCGGCGGCGGTACTGGTCGACAGCGCGCGTACTGCGCTGGGGGATTTGCTGGCACGACTGCCGGAACTCAGGACAGCGGATCCGGACGGTTCAAATGCCGGTGCTCCGAATGGCAGCGGCCCGGACGCCGGGGGCCCGCATGACGCGGGCCCGAATGACCGCGGAGGAGGATCATGACCACCGTGACGGGAAGCGGCCGTCAGCCAAGGCACGTGGCGACTATCGTTGATTCGGGCCTGGACGCTGATGCTGTGCTGGCGCGGGTGGGGAACACTCCGCTGGTGCCGCTGAATGTGCTGAGCCGCGGGCTGGGGAGCACCGTGTTCGTCAAGCTTGAATCGGAGAACCCCGGCGGTTCCATCAAGGACCGGACAGCACTGAGCATGGTCCGGGCGGCCGAGCGGAGCGGCGAGCTGCAGCCCGGCGGGACCATTGTGGAGAGCACATCCGGAAACACGGGAATCGGGCTCGCCCTGATCGGGGCGCTGACCGGCCACCCGGTGGTGGTGGTCACCGGTGATTCCATCTCCTCCGAAAAGCTGGAAGCCCTCAACAGGTACGGGGCGCGGGTGGTGTTTACGGACTGGAGCGCGCCCTCGGACTCGCCGCAAAATGCACGGGCGGTCGCGGCCCGGATTACGGCCGAAATTCCCGGCGCGTGGCGTCCGCTGCAGTTCGACAATCCGGCCAACCCGCGGGCGCACTACGAGGGGACTGCGCCGGAAATCTGGGAGCAGACGGCCGGCCGGGTTACGCACTTCGTCGCAGGCGTGGGCACCGGTGGCACCATCACCGGGAACGGACGGTACCTCAAGGAAAAGTCCGGCGGGCACGTGGAGGTAATCGGCGCGGACCCCTACGGTTCGGTCTACAGCGGCGGGCATCCGGGCCAGATCCTGGTGGACGGTGTGGGCAACTCCTGGCCCAAGCCCGACTGGCCGAAGGTCTTCGACCGCGGCCTGCTGGACCGGTTCCTGCGGATTCCGAATAACGAGGTGTACACAACGCTGCACCGGATGCTCAACGACGAAGGCCTGTCCCTCGGGCCGTCGTCGGGACTGACCGTGGCGGCAGCGGTCCGGGTGGCCAGGGCGGCGCCGCACGGGTCAGTGGTGGTGGCGATCGCCCCGGACACCGGCAGCAACTACCAGAGCAAGGCCTTCAACCCGGTGTGGCTGGCGGACAACCACATCCGCCTGGCCGCCGACCTGGCGGAGGACTAGCTCAGGAGGCAGGGCCGCTGGCGGCCGTCTCGCTCTCCGAACGGATCCAGGCGTTCCAGTCCAGCGGGTGCACGGAGGGCCGGCCCAGCAGGTAGCCCTGCGCAGCCGTCATACCAAGTTCGGTCACGGCCTCGAGTTCCTCGGGAGTCTCGACGCCCTGGGCGCCGATCACGGCGTCAACGTGGCGGGCTAGTTCACCCATGGCGGCGGCCCTCAGGCGCTGGCCCGGGGAGTCCTCGATGTCGGCGATGAAGCTCCGGTCCAGCTTGATGATGTCCGGGTGCAGTTCCAGGACTTGGTCCATCGAGGTAAAGCCGACCTCGGCGCCGTTCACGGCGATCCGCAGCCCACGGCGCCGCAGCGGGGTGATGGCGAAGGTCAGCGACGCGTACTGCTCGAGGGGGACCGGGCCGTTCAGGTCGATGACGATCCGGTCCATGGCCAGCTGGGAATGTTCCAGCAGCCCGGGGATCCTTGGGTCCGCGCATGTTGCCGGTGTCAGATTCAGTGCGATGAACAGGTGATCGGGCACGGCCTGTGCCGCAGCAAGGGCGCGGTGCAGCGCCGCGAGTTCAAGGTCGGTGCCCAGCCCAACGGATTCGGCCTCGTTGAACCAGTGGTCCGCGCTGGCGCCGTCGTCGCTGACGAACCGGGTCAGGGCCTCGACCCCGATCACCTGCCCCTCCGGAAGCCGGCGGATCGGCTGGAACGCGGTCATCAGCATCTTGTCGGCGAGGATGGCTTCAATCCGGTTCCTGCTCCGCCGGGTGAAGGGCACCGGCTCGGGCGCAGCCAGGTTCTGGGCGGAAGCGCTCACCGGGATGGCGCCGTTTTCGGCGTTGGCCAACTCGGTTGTGGCGGTGAGGTGCTCGAGCAGCACGTGTTCGGGATTGTCCGGATGGGCTTCGAACAGGGCACGCAGCTGGGCTCGGGGCCATGCACTGGCCGGATCTGTTTCGGCGAGCAGCTCGAGAATGATTTGCTCGGCTTGCCAGCGCACACTAATTTCCCCCACGTCCCCCGGCAGCGCTGCCTGGGCCCCCCAGCCCGTGGGTAGTGAGTTTGTCAATGCGTGCAGGGAGTTGTCATCCCAAGACATCGGCTATTCCTTTATACGTACTCATTCCGGCTGAGCCCGGAACCAGGCCACATGCCATCACCGCCGCGTGACGCGGGCAGTGGCCGTGGAAGAAGACTACAGCGCAGGGCACCGGCTTGTCCCGGCTTTTTTCGAACGGTGCCTTTTCGTTATGCGGGACGTCCGGTCATTCGATTCCGGCGAACAATTCGTTCAGCTCGGCGGTCAGCTGCTTGCGGAGTGCCGGCGTGCCGATTTCGCGGCCGTCGATGTGATTGACCGGCGCCAGGAGGCGGATGCTGGAAATCAGCCAGACCGCGTCGGCGTCTGCCAGGTCCTGGGGCTTCAGCGGGCCGTAGCCCAGTTCCCAGCCGGCGGCCTTGGCGGCGGCGAAGAGCGCGCCCTGGGACGTTCCGGGGAGAATGCCGCTGTCCAGCTGCGGCGTGACGAGGCGTTTAACTGTTGTTCCGGCGTCGTTCTTCTCCACGTTCGCCAGTAGCACGGTGGATGTGGGGCCCTCCAGCACGCGGCCGTCCGAGGACGTGAAGATGACATCATCCGCCCCTTGCTTGTGGGCGTGGCGCAGCGCGGCCATGTTGACCGCGTACGAGAGGGTCTTGGCGCCGAGCAGCAGCCATGGGGCGCGCTCGGCTGCGTCGCTGTCATAGCCGCGGTCAAGGAGGATCACGTCGATTCCCGTCTCGCGCTGGCGCCGTCCGGCCACGGCGACGGGGGAGACCTGAACCCAGCAGGTGGGGGCGGAGGCACCCTCGACGCCGCGGGTGACAATGAGCTTCACCACGGCCTCGTCCAGCTCCGGGGAAGGTGCCGGGTTGTCGGAGCGGAACGCCGCGACGCCCGTCCCGACTGCACGGCGCCAGCCGTCCGGCCCCGGAATCTCCAGGTCCAACGCCTGCGCCGAGCGGGCCAGCCGGTCCAGGTGGGCCTGGATCTTCCGCGTGTGGCCGGCGACGGCGAGCATGGACTCGAACACGCCGTCACCGCGGGTGGCACCCAAATCAGTGGCCATCAGCTGCGGCTTTTCGGGGTCGGCAATCCGTCCGTTCTCATAGTCCGGATCCAGGAACACCAGCACTGTGCGGGAGGTACGAGACGTCATGCCTCAAGCTTAGTGTGGCCGGTGCCCGATAGGCTGGCATCACCGCTCCATTCGGAATGGCTGTGAGGGTAAGAAGTAACGGGGGTTTCAACTGTGTTGTGGCCATTTCCGCTGGCGGAGACACTGCCGGGTTGGCTGATCCTGCTGCTCAGCGGAGTGGATCTGGTCATCAGGGTCCTGGCCGTGGGCATTATCCCGGGCAACCGGCGGCCCACAACGGCCATGGCCTGGCTGCTTGGCATCTTCTTCGTGCCGGCCCTGGGACTGATCCTCTTCCTGCTCTTCGGTAACTTCAAGTTGTCGCGCCGCCGCACCGAGCAGCAACAGCTGGTCAACGAGAGGGTCCGTGCCGGCAGCGCCGCGCTTTCCGACGTCGCCAGTGAGTATTCCGGCCCGGAATGGGTCCTGTCCGCGGCCGAACTCAACCGCCGGCTCGGGTCGATCCCGCTGGTGGACGGCAACCACGTGGAGCTGATACCCGGCTACCCGGACTCCATCCGCGCCATGGCGGAGGCGGTGCGGAAAGCAAAGCGTTTCGTCAATGCCGAGTTCTACATCATGAGCACGGACCACGTCACGGACGACCTCCTCACGGCCCTTGAGGAGGCGGCGGACCGCGGCGTCCAGGTCCGCGTGCTGTTCGACCACATCGGAACCCTGCGCGTGAAGGGGTACAACAAGCTGCTGAAACGGCTCAAGGCCAGCCGCATCCAGTGGCGGCGGATGCTGCCGCTGCTGCCCATCCACGGCCAGTGGCGCCGGCCGGACCTGCGCAACCACCGCAAGATCATGGTGATCGACGGCGAAGTCGCGTTCACGGGGTCGCAGAACCTGATCGAGCCCTCCTACAACAACCCCAAGCACCGCAAGGCCGGCCGGGAATGGATCGAGCTGATGGCCTGCCTGCGGGGCCCGATCGTTCCCACGCTCAATGTTGTCTTTGCCACCGACTGGCTCAGCGAGTCCGACGAGTCACTTGAGGACCAGCTGCAGGTGACTGCCGAGCCCTCGCCGGGCGGCGTCACAGCCCAGGTGGTGCCCAGCGGCCCCGGCTTCACCACCGAGAACAACCTCCGGCTTTTCAACACGCTGATCTACTCGGCGCAGCACCGGATTTCCGTCTGCAGCCCCTACTTTGTGCCGGACGATTCCCTGCTCTACGCCATCACCACCGCGGCCCAGCGCGGGGTGGACGTGGAACTGTTCGTCTCCGAGAAGGGCGACCAGTTCCTGGTCCACCACGCCCAGCAGTCCTACTACGAGGCCCTGCTGCGGGCCGGCGTTCGGATCTACCTCTACAAGGCGCCGTTCGTGCTCCACGCCAAGCACTTCACCATCGACGACGAAGTGGCGGTCCTGGGCTCCAGCAACATGGACATGCGGTCCTTCTCGCTCAACCTGGAGGTTTCGGTGATGCTGCTGGGCGCAGACGCCGTCAACAGCATGCGCGCGGTGGAGGACACCTACCGCGACATCTCCCACGAGCTCCGGCTCGAGGACTGGATGCGCCGGCCCCTCGCGGCAAGGTACGTGGACAACGTCGCCCGCCTCACGGCCACAGTCCAATAACTTCTCGATAGAGCCGGCCAAAAACTCAATCCGGGAAGGTGGAACCCAGGGTGGAGAGTACGCCGTAGGCCTTGGTGCGGATCTCCTCGTACTCGTCCTGTGCCACGGAATCGGCGGTGATGGCGCCGCCGACGCCGAGACTGAGCCGGACCCTTTCGCCTTCGCCGCCGTCCTGCACCACCAGGGTGCGGATGGCCACGGCCAGATCCGTGGCCCCGTTCAGCGAGAAGTACCCGATGGCCCCCGAATAGACCCCGCGCGGCCCCTCCTCCAGCCGGTCCAGGATGGCCATGGTGCTGATCTTCGGTGCACCGGTCATGGAGCCGGCCGGGAAGCAGGCGGCCACCGCCTCCGCCCGTGGCGACCCCGGCAGAAGAACGGCGTCGATGGTGCTCACCAGCTGGTGGACCGTGGCGTAGCTTTCGATCTCGCACAGCCGGCTGACCGTGACCGACCCTGGCTCGGCGAAATGGCTGAGATCGTTCCGGAGCAGATCCACAATCATGATGTTCTCCGCCCGGTCCTTGAGGGACGTGGCCAGGTCATGGCGGAGGGCAGCATCGGTTTCCGGGTCAGCAGCCCGGCGGCGGGTGCCCTTGATCGGCTCGGCGCGCATGCCGCCGTCGGACGCTATCCGCAGGAAGCGCTCCGGCGAGGTGCTGGCCACCGTGAGCCCGCCGAACCGCAGGTAGCTTGCGAACGGTGCCGGGTTCCGCCGGCGCAGGGCAAGGTACGCCGCCCACGGGTCGAGCGCCGGCACCTCCGCCGCGAGGGTGGTGGTGAGGCAGATTTCGTAGGAGTTACCCTCGGCGATCTGGTGCTGGGCTTCGGCGATCTTGCGCTTGTAGCTCGCCTCGCTGTCGCGGCCGGCAAATGCCGGCGCCGTGCCATGGACCGGTACAGAGTTAGCAGGTACAGCGGCGTCTGCGGCGGGAAGTACGACGCCGTTGCTGCCGCCGGCAACAGGTGCGGCAGTCACCGCTTCACGGGCTTGGGCGAGCCAGCCGGCGGCGTCCGGCGCGTCGAGGGCGAGCAGCCACACCGTGTTGTCCGTGTGGTCCAGGACCACGCCCCGGCCAGCGAAGATCAGCCCGGCATCAGGCGTGTCCGCGGGGAAGTCCTGACCGCCGGTTTCACGCTTCAGCTCATAGCCGAGGTAGCCCAGCCAGCCCAGCGCGAAGTCGCACGGGTAGTCTTCCGGGCCGCGCACGGCCTTGCGTCCCCACACCGTCTCGAGCCAGCGGAAGAACGGGCCGGACACGTGGGCCGTGGCGCACCCGGCGGTGACCCGGGTGACGCCGGAACTGTGCAGGACGGACTGGCCGAACGTGCCGCCGTCGTCTGCCAAAATACTGAAGCGGCTGCGTTCCGCCGCGGGACTTACCCTGCCGGGAACGGCAGTGCCGGCCGCGTCGGCCTTGCCGGCCGTACGCAGGGAGGAGTCCAGCCAGACTGCGTTGCCGGACGTTCCGTACAGCGCCCTGAAGAGCGCGGCGGGATCCGGGCTGGCCTCGATCCGTTCGGACAGCAGGCGCAGGCCGCGCCGCGAGGACAGCTCGGGAACCAATGCCGTGGTGAGCGCCGGGAGGTAGGTCAGTGCCTGCAGGGCGCCCGCGGGGGCGGTGCCGTCGGCGCGGTTGAGGACCCGGACATCGGCATGCTGCGGGATGGGGTCCGCGGCCAGCAGTTCCGCCTCCTGGCCGGCCCACTGGTCCCAGAACGGCTCGTACGTCTCGCCGTCACGTGCCAGCGCGCGGGTGCGGCGCTCGCCGTCGGGGGAGTCTGCCCAGATGACGGCGTCCAGGAGGGGCCTTGCTGCGGCTGCAGCTGCCCCAACGCCCTCGACGATCACGATCTCGGCGGGAAGGGTGACCCGCGGATCGCCGTCGTTATTGTTTTTCCAGTCCCAGCTGACCCACGACGCCGCTTCGCCGCGGCTCAGGGGCGCCAGCACCGTGGTGACGTAGCGTTCAATTCCGGCGGATAATCCGTCCCAGCCGGGATAGATGTCCTCGAGGTGGAACAGTGACACCTTGTGATGGTTCCGCAGCGTGGCCGCGAGCTCGATGGCCAATGTGGTTTTACCTGCGCCGGACCGCCCGTCAATGGCGATGATCACAGGTGCGGGGGTCATGAAATAGAGCGTACCTGCTGGCTGTCCTGAACCTGGACGTTGTGAAGCGGGCTGCTGCCGGCCAGGTGGCTGTGGCGCTTGCCGTTGCGTGCCCGGTGCTCATCTATCCGGACTGGAGCCGCCTCGCTGCCGGCGTCGTTGCCGCCGGCCGCTGGTGCATCCTGCCCGATCGAGTCCTGCGCGATTGCGTCCTGCACGTAGCGGACAATGCCCGGGACTGCCGCCTGGACCTGGTCCCACACGGCCTCGAAGTCATCGTGGCCGCCGTACCAGGGGTCCTCGATGCCCTGCTCCAGGGGATCGCCGTCGGCCAGGGCGGGGTCGAAGCTGCGGAGCATGCGGATCCGGGACAGCGCCTGGTCATCCGGGGCGGAGGCCCGGAGCCAACCGTAGTGGTCCACGTCCAGCGCCAGTATCAGGTGCCGCTCGGTGTACCATTCGGGGCGCCATTCCCGTGCAACGTGCCGGTCCGACAAGAGGTTGTGGGTGGTGAGTTTCCGTGCCGCCCGTGGGTCGATGGGGTGTCCTGCTTCGTAGGCGGTGGTGCCTGCGGAATCGACGATCACGAGGTCGCCGAGCCCGGCTTCAGCGAAGGCGGCGCCCAGCATCAGCTCGGCCATGGGCGAGCGGCAGATGTTGCCGGTGCAGACGGTGATGACTCGGTATGGGCTCGTCGTTGAGTTCATGGGCTAAGCATGGAGGATGCCAGCCCCGCTTGGCTAGTAAGTGAGCTTATTGTCGACAAGCCGCGTAAAGTTTGTCGGTCGCGCTGTCACAATTGCCATGGAGCCGGGCAGGGCTTAATGGATGAGCGCGAGCAGCACGCCCACCGCGACGAACAGGACGCCGAAAATCCTGTTGAGCAGGGTTTGGCCGTGGGGGTTGTGGGTAAACCGCTGAAAGGATTTTGCCGCCGCTGCGAAGAAGAACCACATGACGAGGACGTCGATGAGGACCACGGTTGCGGCAAGCACGGCGTACTGGGGCAGGAGCGGGCTGGCGGGCCGGATGAACTGCGGCATGAAGGCCAGGAAGAACACGATGGCCTTGGGGTTGAGCAGGTTGACCCACAGGCCCCGGCGGAACATGGACCAGGCGGGCTCGTTCCGGAGTGCGGCGACCTTCTCCTGGTCCAGGTCCGGTTTGCGCAGGAACTGCCTGATGCCGAGGTACACCAGGTACGCGGCCCCGGCGTAGCGGATGCCGTTGAAGGCCACGGGGGAGCCGGCAACCAGGACGCCGACGCCCAGGGCCACAACGATTACATGCAGAATTAGGGCGGCCTGCTGCCCGAGGATGCCCCAGATGGAGCGCTTGAACCCCGCCGTCAGCGAGTTGCTCATGGTGTTGATGGCGCCCGCGCCCGGAGTGAAGCTGATGAGGACGCCGGCGCCCGCAAGGGCCAGCCACAGGGAGAATTGCACCCGTCAAGTTTAGTCGGTCTGCGGTGTGGGTTGTTCCGCGCCGCGTGAGCCCGGGACTGCTTAGGCGCGGGCGATGACCTCGCCGTTGGGAATGAGGAACCAGCCGTCGTCGGTGGAGCCCCAGCGGTGCCAGCCGGCCGAGATGCGCGTGAGGTCCGCCTCCTGCGCGAAGCCGTACTCGAGGGCCTGCTCCGCGAAGGCCGAATGCAGCACGCGTTCGCCCCACACCCTGGCCTGCCAGCGGCGCTGCTGCCCGGTGGCGTAAAGCCAGTTGCTGCTGGTGGGCGCAACGTCCGTGAAGCCGGCGGCCTGGGCCCACGAGACCAGCCGGCGGCCGGCGTCGGGTTCGGCACCGTTCCGGCGCGCGATCCGCTGGTAAAGGTCCATCCACTCGTCGAGCTCGGGAATGGCGGGATACCAGCTCATGCCATGGAAATCCGCGTCGCGGACGGCAACGATGCCGCCGGGCCTTGCCACCCGCCGCATTTCCCGCAGCGCCTCCACCGGATCCGTCAGGTGCTGCAGGACCTGGTGGGCGTGGACCACATCGAAGGTGTCGTCCTCGAAGTCAAGGTCGTAGATGTTGCCCGCTACAAACTCCACGTTCTCCACGCCGCGGTCGGCCGCCAGCTCGCGGGCGTGGGTGATCACGTCGGGGGAGCGGTCCAGCCCTGTCACGCTTCCGGGTGCGACCAAAATCGCGAAGTCGCACGTGATGCTGCCGGGCCCGCACCCGACGTCGAGCGCTGTTACGCCCCGCGTGAGGTGCGGGATGACGAACGCGGCCGAATTCTCCGCCGTCCGCGAGGCGTGGGCCCGGACCACGGACTCGTGGTGGCCGTGAGTGTAGACATCTTCCGGCTGCGTGCTCATAGGGAAACGCTACTCCTTCTCCGCATTTCGGGCAGGTAGCAGGATGGGGCGTTATGGCGCGCCGGAGGCCTCCTGGCTGGCCTGGACCGTGGCTGCGATCATCGCGTCCATGAACCGGGCGGCCGTCTCCAATTCCTGCGCAGTGAACCCGGCCATGGCCCTGCCCATGTGACGGGCAAGGGGCAGGAACATGGCCGAGCCGTCGCGGTACGCCTTCTCCGTCATCCGGAGCTGCACCTGCCGCCGGTCCTGGCCCTCGCGGACGCGGACCAGATGTCCGGAGCCGCACAGCCGGTCAATCAGCGCGGTGGTGGCCGGGGAACTGAGGTTCAGCTCCTTCCGCAGGGTTCCAGGAGTTGCGACGTCGCCATTCGCTGCGTGCCGCATGATGGCGGCGAGGGCGTTGAGGTCCGTCCGGTGCATGTCGTTCCGGCCGCCCGCAGAGTCGACGTAGCGGTTGGCCTCCAGTGTGAACTCCTGAAGCAGCCGCACCAGGGGGTGCTGCGCGCCCGGCCCGGAGGGGGCCTGCCCTTCGGGCTGCCGCGGGGTGCCAGGTTTCTCGGCCACGCCCACCTCCTCTCCTCAATGTTGCCTTCCGGAGTTTACCGCCCGGGAGCCCGTGCGCCCCGGGAAAGTTTGCTTTATATCTCCATCGTAGAGATAGTTTATGATGGAACCAATGTCGACGACGGCCCCGGATGGCTGTCACGCCCAGGAGGTCTTCCCCATGAAGCCAGCCCGCACCCCGAGCATCCCGTTCTGGCTTCGGTGGCTCATTCCCGTAGTCCTCGTCGTCGGCTGGGTTGCCATTGCCGGGGTTGGCGGGCCCACGTTCGGCAGGCTCGATGAGGTCTCGTCCAATGACCCGGCATCCTTCCTTCCGGCCGGAGCGGAGGCCACCGAGGCCCGCGAGTGGCAGCAAAAGTTCCAGGACTCCGGCGAGGTGCCCGCCGTCGTCGTGATTGAAAGCGACAGTGCCCTCACCCCTGCCCAGCTGGCAGCGGCCGCCGGCCTGAAAACCAGGCTGGAGGACCTTCGGGTGGGCAGCACTGTGGTTGGCCCGGTGCCGTCGCAGGACCAGAAGGCAGTGCAGTACATCGTGTCCGTTGCGGCAGCGGAGCCGGCGGACGCCGTCGAAGAGTTGCGCAGCGCAATCCGCGCGGACGCGCCGGACGGGACGCAGACGTTCGTCACCGGTCCCGCCGGGCTCGCGGCCGACCTCACGGGGGCATTCGCCGGCATCGACGGCATCCTGCTGCTCGTGGCGCTGGCCGCGGTGTTTGTCATCCTGCTGGTTGTCTACCGGTCCCTGCTTCTGCCGTTCGCCGTGCTGCTGACCTCAGTGTTCGCGCTGTGTGCCGCCATCCTGCTCGTGTTCGGCATGGCGAAGGCAGGCTGGATCCAGCTCAATGGCCAGAGCCAGGGCATCCTCTCCATCCTGGTGATCGGCGCCGCCACCGACTATGCCCTGCTCTATGTGGCCCGGTTCCGTGAGGCACTCGAGCACACGGCCAACCGCACCGCCGCCGCGCTCACAGCCTGGCGGGCCTCCTTCGCGCCGATCCTGGCATCCGGGGCCACGGTAGCCATCGCCCTGCTGTGCCTGCTGTTTTCCGACCTCAACTCCAACAAGGCGCTCGGCCCGGTGGCGGCCGCGGGCATCGTCTGTTCCCTTTTCGCGGCGCTCACCCTGCTCCCGGCCTTCGCCGCACTCCTGGGGCGTGCCGCGTTCTGGCCGTTCCGGCCCAGACTGCTGCCCGAAGAGGCGCGTGAGCCGCAGCTGACCACCGGGCTGGAGGGCCAGCGGGGGCTCTGGCGTGCCACCGGAACGCTGGTGTCGCGGCGTCCCCGCACAGTGTGGGTGGCCTCTGTGCTCCTGCTCGTTGTGGCCTCGGCCGGGGTCCTGCAGCTGAAGGCCAACGGCGTGCCGCAGGCGGCCGTCATACTCAGCGCCTCCAACGCCGTCGACGGGCAAGATGCGCTGGGGCGGCATTTCGACGCCGGCAGCGGCAGCCCCGTGGTCATCGTGTCCAGCCAGGGGAACGCCGGCGAAGTGCTGGAGAAGGTCAAGGCCACCGACGGCGTGGGGGCCGCCTACCTGCTGGCCGAAGGCAGCGTGCCCATCACGGGAGCCCCGGGGGCGCCGGGAGTTCCCGGAGCGCCGGCCAACCCGGCAGTGCGCGACGGCAGGGTGCTCCTCAACGCCACCCTCGGCTCCGCCGCTGATTCCGACGCTGCGGAGAACACCGTGGCAGCGATGCGGGCCAGCGTGAAAAGCGTGGACCCCGATGCCCTCGTCGGCGGCGTGACCGCCACCGCCCTGGACACCAACACCACGGCCCAGCGTGACCTGGTCGCCATCATCCCCGTGGTCCTGGCGGTGATTCTGCTCATCCTCATGGTGCTGCTGCGGTCCGTCCTGGCGCCCGTCCTCCTCGTCGCCTCAGTGGTCCTTTCCTATGCGGCCGCCATGGGCGTTTCCGCCCTCGTGTTCAACAACATCCTGGGCTTTCCCGGAGCCGACGCGACAGTGCCGCTGTTCGGATTCGTGTTCCTCGTCGCTTTGGGCGTGGACTACAACATCTTCCTGATGAGCCGGGTCCGGGAGGAATCGCTGAAACACGGGACGCGTCCCGGGATCCTGCGCGGCCTCGGCGTGACCGGCGGCGTGATCACGTCGGCCGGGGTGGTTCTGGCCGCCACGTTTGCGGCCCTGGGCGTCATTCCCATCATGTTCCTCGTGCAGCTGGCCTTCATCGTGGCCTTCGGGGTGCTGCTGGACACCGTTCTTGTCCGCTCGCTCCTGGTCCCGGCCCTGGCCTACGACCTGGGCCGGCGCATCTGGTGGCCCGGCAAACTCAGCCGGAACGATGCTCAGGAAACAAGCACGGTGGAAAGCCCTGCGGAAGTTGCCGTCCGCTAGCCTCCCGCCGGCGTCCCCGCCGGGGCCCGTCCCGTGCCTGCGGTGAGCTCGGAACGCCACCATTCCACCGTCGTCTTGGCTGCCGCATGCAGGGAAGTCGGGTGAAGGCCCAGCTGCTCCTCGCTGGCCGCTGAATCCATCACGAACGGCCGCTGGAACTGGTAGAGCACCTCGCCGAGTTCCCGCATGTCAGCCGAGAAGAGCCCCAGGGTGCGCAGGACCCAGCCCGGCACCGCGCGGACCTTCGCGAGCGGCACGTCGGCGGCGGCTGCGAAGGTTTGCGCGATCTGGCGCTGTGTGAGCGGCGGGTTGGTGGGTGCGTGCAGCACCCGGTTCCACAGCTCTGGCTTCCCCGCGGCACCGATCATTGCCGCGGCCAGATCGGGAACGTAAGTGAAGGAGTGCGGCTGGTCCGCGCTTCCCACCATCTGCAGTGGGCGACGGGCGAGGACGGCGGGCACCATGCGCTCGCCCGCGTGTGCCATCCGGACGCGGGGCCGAAGAAGTCGCCGGCCACCACGGACACGGTGTCCGCGGCACTCTCATGCCGCGCACGCAGCAGCGCCGCACGGATTCCGCGTTTGCCGCCCTCCGCTTCCCGCGGGCTGTCTTCGGTCATCACCTCTTCCGGAGTGCTGTAGGAGTAAAGGCTTTCGGGAAAAACGACGACGGCGCCTGCCTCGCCTGCCGCCGCCATGACCGCCTGCTCGGCTGGCGGAAGCTCCCGTTCCCAGCGGATGGACCCGGTGGGCAAGTAATTATGAGAGCACTGCTCTCGAATAAGGATGCGGTGTTCGGACAGTATGGCGCCGGCACCTTTTCCGCGCCAGATGAACTGTTCGAGCACCACATAGCCGTACTGGCGGATCTCGCCGGGCTGTAGCTCCGTCCGTTGTCCCCGGCCGGAAGCGGCTGCTCCGGCCCCTGTTGCTGCCCGCGCCAGCTGAGTAGACTGCCACTGCGCCCGGACCAGGCGCGCCCAGTCCTTTCGAAGGAGTGATCAACCGATGACCGAAAACAGTGAGTCCGGCGCCGCGGGAAAGGCCCACACCGGTTCCAGGAATCCGGCGCTCGAGGGGGACAGCGGCCAGTACGTTGAGGGCGACTACGGTGATGCTGGGGTGGCGGGGGATAAGGCAGCCACCGAGCCCCAGGGCGAGTATCCGGTGGGCGATTACGGTGAGGCGGGTGCGGTCGGCGCCCCCGCCGAGCGGGACGAAGGCGAGTACCCGGAGGGTGACTATGGCCGCGCCGGCACCGTCGGCCAGGAGCTGCCCGGCGATGAAGAAGGCGAATATCCGGAGGGCGACTACGGTGCTGCCGGCACCACTCCCGAAAACGGTGCCGCGGAAGAACTGAAGAAGGACGACGGCCGCGCCTCCTCGGGAGGCTAGGCGCACGTTCACGCTGGGCGAAATCAGGCTGCCTCAGCTCATCAAACCCCCGGCTCTCCGCGGAATTCCGCCGCGTACCGGGGGTTTCCCGCGTCCGGAAGACTTTGGGTCGGAGCAAAGTTGAGCGTGTTGGACTCAAGTTTGGATTGACTTAAATTCCGTGCTGGGTAAAGTTGAGTGCAGACCGCTCAAGGATTGGGCGAGCCCAAAGTTTCCACGGAAAGAAGGAAGCAACACATGTCACGTGCAGTAGGTATCGACCTCGGAACCACCAACTCCGTCGTCTCCGTTCTCGAAGGTGGCGAGCCCACCGTTATTGCCAACGCCGAGGGTGGCCGCACCACGCCGTCGGTCGTTGCATTCTCCAAGTCCGGCGAGGTCCTGGTCGGCGAAATCGCCAAGCGCCAGGCCGTCAACAACATCGACCGCACCATCGCCTCCGTCAAGCGCCACATGGGCACCGACTGGTCCATCGCGATCGATGACAAGAAGTACACCGCGCAGGAAATCTCCGCCCGTGTCCTCATGAAGCTGAAGAACGACGCCGAGTCCTACCTCGGTGAAAAGGTCACCGACGCTGTGATCACCGTTCCGGCCTACTTCAACGACGCCGAGCGCCAGGCCACGAAGGAAGCCGGCGAGATCGCCGGCCTGAACGTCCTGCGCATCGTCAACGAGCCCACCGCGGCCGCCCTGGCCTACGGCCTGGACAAGGGCAAGGAAGACGAGCTCATCCTGGTCTTCGACCTCGGTGGCGGAACGTTCGACGTCTCCCTGCTGGAAGTCGGCAAGGACGAAGACGACTTCTCCACCATCCAGGTGCGCGCCACCGCCGGTGACAACCGCCTCGGCGGCGACGACTGGGACAACCGGGTCGTCGACTACCTGCTGAACCAGCTCAAGGTCAAGGGCATCGACCTGTCCAAGGACAAGATCGCCCTGCAGCGCCTCCGCGAAGCCTCCGAGCAGGCCAAGAAGGAACTCTCCTCCTCCACCAGCACCAACGTTTCGCTTCAGTACCTCTCCGTCACCCCGGACGGCCCGGTCCACCTGGACGAGCAGCTGACCCGCGCCAAGTTCCAGGACCTGACCAAGGACCTGCTCGAGCGCACCAAGAAGCCGTTCCACGACGTCATCAAGGAAGCCGGCATCAAGCTTTCTGACATCGATCACATCGTGCTCGTTGGCGGCTCCACCCGTATGCCCGCCGTCTCCGAGCTCGTCAAGGAACTGGCCGGCGGCAAGGAGCCCAACAAGGGCGTCAACCCGGACGAGGTTGTGGCCGTTGGCGCAGCCCTGCAGGCCGGCGTGCTGAAGGGTGAGCGCAAGGACGTTCTCCTGATCGATGTCACCCCGCTGTCCCTGGGCATCGAAACCAAGGGCGGTGTCATGACGCACCTGATCGAGCGCAACACCGCCATCCCCACCAAGCGGTCCGAGACCTTCACCACCGCTGACGACAACCAGCCGTCCGTGGCCATCCAGGTCTTCCAGGGCGAGCGTGAGTTCACCCGTGACAACAAGCCGCTGGGCACGTTCGAATTGACCGGCATCGCACCGGCCCCGCGCGGCGTTCCGCAGGTCGAGGTCACCTTCGACATTGACGCCAACGGCATCGTGCACGTCTCCGCGAAGGACAAGGGCACCGGCAAGGAACAGTCCATGACCATCACCGGCGGCACGGCTCTCTCCAAGGAAGACATCGACCGCATGGTCAAGGACGCCGAGGAGCACGCAGCAGAGGACAAGGCACGCCGCGAGGCCACCGACACCCGCAACACGGCCGAGCAGCTTGCCTACTCCGTGGACAAGCTGATCGCCGACAACAGCGACAAGCTGCCCGAAGAGGTCAAGACCGAGGTCCAGGCCGACGTCGACGCCCTCAAGAAGGCCCTCGAAGGCACCGACGACGCCGCCGTCAAGACCGCGTTTGAGAAGCTGCAGGCTTCCCAGACCAAGCTCGGCGAAGCGATCTACGCCCAGGCCGGATCCCCGGACGGCGCCACCGGCGCCGCAGGTGCCGAAGGTGCTTCCGCAGGCGAGAGCAACGCTGACGAGGACATCGTTGACGCCGAGATCGTCGACGAAGAAGAGAAGAAGTAACCATGCCGCATCACGGTAACGAAGAAGAGCACAACTCTTCCCGAGACCAGGGCAGCAACCGCGATGAGCCGGTCATCCGGGACCACCGCAAGGTGGACCCGGTTACCGGGGAGGCCCGGCACCCGGAGGGCGGCCAGTCCGCATCCGAAGCCGGCGCTTCGGCGGATTCCGACGGCGACGCCCTCGCCCAGGCTGAGGAAATCCTCAACCAGGTCGAGGTGCCCGCCGAGGAGTCCGTGGCGCAAGGGGTTTCGACAGGCTCAACCACCGGTGCCGAGGCGGCGGAGCTGAAGAACGATTTGCTCCGCCTGCAGGCAGAGTACGTCAACTACCGCAAGCGCGTTGAACGCGACCGCGCCGTGGCAGGGGAGATGGCCGTCATCGGCGTCCTGAACTCCCTGCTGCCGGTGCTGGACGACGTCGACGCCGCCCGCCAGCACGGTGACCTCGCGGACGGCCCGTTCGCCGCGATCGCCACCAAGCTGGAGAACGCGCTGAAGACGTACGGCCTGACCCGCATCGATGAGACCGGCGTGGAGTTCGATCCGACCATCCACGAGGCCCTCATCCAGCAGCCCGGCGATGACATCGAGGTTGACACCGTCAGCCAGGTGCTCCGCTCCGGCTACAAGTCAGGCGAGCGGGTCCTCCGCGCAGCACAGGTAATCGTCGCGGTCCCTGCCTGACGTTTGGTCACCTTCGGCGCTACGCCGGATAGGGGGCGGTGCCCTCCACACCGCCGCCCCCTATCCGGCCTCCGCGCCAGCGTGTTGCTCGCCTAAAGTGAGTGAACAAACATCTGCGCAGCGCACTCTGCACGATTTGAAAGGAAACGCCATTGGCTAGCCAGGACTGGGTGGACAAGGACTTCTATAAGATCCTTGGTGTTGCCAAGGACGCTTCCGACGCTGACATTAAGAAGGCTTACCGGAAGCTCGCGCGGCAGCACCACCCTGACACGAACTCCGGGGATACTGCTGCGGAGAAGAAGTTCAAGGACATTTCCGAGGCGTACTCCGTGCTGTCCGATCCTGATGAGCGGCAGCAGTATGACGCCATCCGCGCCATGGGCGGCGGCGCGCGCTTTGCCCCGCACGGCGCGGGCAGCACCGCGAACGGCGGCTTCGAGGACCTCTTCGGCGGCCTGTTCACCGGCGGCGGCGGCCGGCACTCCGGCGGGTTCAGCACCGCTGGTGGCATACCGCCCGAGTTCGCAGACCTGTTCGGCGGCGGCTTCGGGGGCGGCGGCCCGGCCGGTTACCAGCGCGCCCCGCAGAAGGGTGCCGACCGGACGGCGAGCACCAGCATCTCCTTCGCCGGGTCCATCCGCGGCACCACCGTCGGGCTGCGTGAACCGGACGGTGAGGTCATCGACGTCCGGGTGCCTGCGGGCATCAAGGACGGCCAGAAGGTGCGCGTCCGCGGCAAGGGCCAGTACGGCCCGGCGGGCAATGGCGACCTGCTGGTCACCGTCAACGTCAAGCCCCATGATTTTTACACCCGCGACGGCGACAACCTCCGGATCCACGTGCCCGTCAGCTTCCCAGAAGCTGCTTTGGGTGCCGACATCGAGGTTCCCACGATCGACGGGGAACACGTCCGGGTCCGCGTTCCCGCCGGCACTCCGTCGGGGCGCACGCTCCGGGTAAAGGGCCGCGGCGTAAAGACGTCCAAGGCTACCGGTGACCTGCTGGTGACCATCGACGTCGCCGTACCGAAAAACCTGAGCAAGGAAGCCGAGGAGGCCGTGAAAGCATTTGCGGCCGCCACCACCGGTGCGGACGTCCGCCAGGGCCTGGCAGCCAAGGCCCGGCTTTAGCGACGGGTGCCGGCCGTGGAAATCAACTTCGATCAG
>NZ_JAAOXD010000003.1:959740-1098905 GCF_014694315.1 Arthrobacter ipis
TCACTTCGCGCCCAATAAACCCTCCGGATTGGGCGCGAAGTGACCCCGCGTTGCTCTTGATGGTGGGCTTAGTGCGCCGCGGGTGCGCCTTCAGCGCCTGCTGTCTTCCGCATCATCGTGGAGAGGACGACGGCGGCAACGGCTATGACGGTCGCCGTCAGGAACGCTGCATTCATGCCAGCAACGAGGCCGGAGCCCGCCGAAACGACCGCGAAGATGGACACCAGCAGCGCCGTTCCCGCCGCGCCGGCCACCTGCTGCAGGGTACTCATGATGGCCGAGCCGTGCGAGTACAGGTGCGGCGGCAGCGGGTTCAGGCCGGTGGTGAACGCGGGCGTGAAGAGCAGCGCCAGCCCGAAGCTGAGCCCGACGTGCAGGGTGACGATCCACCAGATCGGGGTGCCGGCGTCGAGCATCGAGAACTGCCACAGAGTCAGGACCATCAGCGAGGATCCCGTGACCGTGAGCGGCAGCGGCCCCACCTTGTCGAACAGGCGACCGATCACCGGGCCGAGCAGGCCCATGGCGAGGCCGCCGGGCAGCAGGGCCAGGCCGGTCTCGAGGGACTGCAGGCCGCGGATTTCCTGCAGGTACAGCGGCAGCAGGATCACGGCGCCGAACAGGGCCACCATGGACACCACCATCAGCAGCACGGAGACCGTGAACATCCTGAAATTGAAGGCCCGCAGGTCCAGCAGCGGGGCCTCGGATTTCTGCAGCCGGAGCTGGCGGAACGTGAACGCCGCAAGGCCGGCGACGCCAAGAACCAGCGCCACCACGGCAAGCGTGCTCGGGCCGCTGCTGCCGCCGTGGCCGCCGCCGATCTGGCTAAGGCCGTAGACAAGGCCGCCGAAGGCCGGGACGGTCAGCACCACGGAGAGGAAGTCGAGCCTGGATTTCTCGGTCTCGCCAACGTTGGTCAGGAACTTTGCGCCGATGGCCAGCGCTGCCAGTGCGATGGGCAGGACGAAGATAAACATGAAGCGCCAGGAGAAGTGCTGCAGGATGAATCCGGAGACGGTGGGCCCCATGGCCGGTGCAACGGAGATGGCGATGCTGACATTGCCCATCACTGCGCCGCGGCGGGCCAGCGGCACCAGTGTAAGGATGGTGGTCATCAGCAGCGGAAGCATGATGGCGGTGCCGCCGGCCTGGATGATCCTTGCCAGCAGGAGGATCTCATAGCCGGGCGCCGCTGCGGCCAGCGCGGTACCGCCGGCGAACAGGCCCATCGCCAGGAGGAAGACGGCGCGCGTCGACAACCGCTGGAGGATGAACCCGGTGGTCGGAATCACCACCGCCATGGTGAGCATGAACCCGGTGGAGAGCCACTGGACGGTGGGGGCATCGACGCGCAGGTCCACCATGAGCCGCTGCAGGGCAACGTTCATGATGGTTTCGTTCAGGATCACCACGAAGGTGGCCACCAAGAGGGTGACGATCACCGTCACGGACTCGCGGGACATCCTGTCCGAGGGCTGTGCTGCGGCCGGCGCCGTTGCTGCGACCGGGGCTGCAACGGGAGCGGCCGGCTCCTGGGGAGGTTCGCCAGACGGATTGGACGTGACTTTGGTAGACATGGCGAGACCCTCGGGGTGTTGGAATTGGTGGCTGGCGGTCAGCGCCGCTGCAGACTCCAACAGTGTAGTGGCCGGACCCATTCCCGTACACGGGATTTAGTCGGCGAGATTCAAGTCACCCGGGAATTGAGCAGTGCGCAATTTATCCGGCCACTTTGTCCGTCAGGAGCTGAGGGGCACGTTATCGATCAGCCGCACGGCGCCCACCTTTGCGGCAACGAGTGCCAGCCCTTCACCGCGGAAGGGTGTCTCGTGGCAGTTCTCGGCGAGCGGCTCCAGCGCGACGGGATCGACGACGTCGAGGTAGTCGAGCCGGACCAGGGGCTGGGACTCGATCAGGGCCCTGGCCGAACCGACATCTAGCGGCTCGTTCGCGTTCGCGCGCTCCTCAATGAGGCGCAGCGCGCGGGACAGGACCAGCGCTGCCTCGCGCTCCTCGTTGGAAAGGAAGCGGTTCCGGCTGGACAGCGCCAGCCCGTCGGCGTCGCGGGCGGTTGGCACGGCAACGATCTCCACGGGGAAGTTCAGGTCGGCCACCATGCGGCGGACCAGGGCCAGCTGCTGGGCGTCCTTCTGCCCGAAGTAGGCGCGGTACGCGGGCAGCCCGCCGCCGGAGCCGGCAACGAAGGCACGGCCGCCGGGCAGGCCGGTGCCGGGGATGCCCAGGTGCAGCAGCTTGGCCACCACGGTGAGCGCGCCGTCGAAGTGGCCGGGCCGGGATGCGCCCTCCCATTTCTCCCCGAGCGGGCCCGCAGTGATTCTGACCATCGGCGGGCCGCCGGGGTACATCTCCTCGACCGACGGCGCGAAGACCAGATCCACGCCCTGCTCCTCGAGCAGCGCCATGTCAGCCTCGAGGGTCCGCGGATACCGGTCCAGGTCCTGCGCCTCGCCGAACTGCAGCGGGTTCACAAAGATGGAGGCAACCACTACGTGATTCTGTTCGGCGGCGGTTCGCGCCAGCCGTCCGTGGCCCGCATGCAGGGCGCCCATGGTGGGCACGAGGCCCAGCGAGGAGCCGTTCTTCTGCGTCAGCAGCAGTCGGCTTTGCGCGCGGAGGGAGTCCGCCGTCGTTACGAGTCGTATTGCCATGTCAATGTCCTCCCTTGGCCCCGTGGCCGGTTTCATGCACGGCCGTCATCCTGGCCGTCGTCCTCTGTGTCCTCAAGTGCGGTACGAATATTGTCCGCCTGATCCGGCTTCAGGAGGCCCCGCGCTTCAGCACGTTTTGCGGTGGCCTGCGCCATGGCGAGGTACGCAGCGAGGACGTCGCCGCCGGTCCCGCCGTCGTGCTCGCGCAGCGCGCGGGCGTGCGCCTTCACCGTCCCGGCGTCCCCCCGCGCCACCGGGCCCGTCAGGGCCGATTCGCCGGAGGCGAGAGCGTTCTCGAGTGTCGCCCGAAGCAGTGGTCCGAGCATGCGGTCCGGCGCCTCGACGCCCACCTCGGCCAGCAGCTGCGACGCCTGCGCCACGAGCGTGACAAGGTGGTTCGAGCCGTGGGCCAGGGCCGCGTGGTAGATGGTGCGGTCGCCCTCGGCGATCACCACGGGTTCGGCCCCCATCTCGACGACGAGCGCCTGGGCGATGGGAAGCATGGCGGCGTCCGCCGTGACACCGAATGTGCAGTCCAGCAGCCGGGTCAGGTCCAGGCTCATGCCGGTGAAGGTCATGGCCGGGTGCAGCGCCAGCGGCACGGCACCGGCCGCCCGGACCGGATGCAGCACGCCGACACCGAACCGGCCCGATGTGTGCGCCACGAGCTGGCCGGGCTGCCACGCACCGAGCTTGGCGAGCCCCTCCACCAGCCCGGCGAGGGCATCATCCGGAACGGCCAGGAGCACCAGTTCGGAGCGTTCCACGATGTCCTGGATCTCCAGGACGGGAACGCCGGGCAGCAGGGTTTCGGCCCGTTCCCGGCTCGCGTCGGAGACGGCGGAAACCCCGACGACGGCGTGCTCGGCCGCGCGGAGCGCCGCACCGAGGACAGCGCCCACTTTGCCGGCACCGATGATTCCGACGCCGAGGCGTCCTGGCTTAGCCACGTTGCTGGCCTTCCTGTTGGGGTGCTGGAGTTGGTCGCTGATCAACCTGGGCCAGCCACTGTTCGCTCGTCTGCCGCCGCCGCGCCGCCCTCGCGCGGGCTGCCTGCGCGTCGAAGAGCGCCTGCGCTTCCCGGAGGTCCGCTTGGATCACCCGTGGGGCAACCGGCCCTGCAGTGGTGTGCAGCACGAGGTCGGCCAGCCCAAACCGGCGCGCCAGGGGTCCCTGCTGCAGCGCGATCGACTGCGTCCGCTGGTGCGGGACTACCACCAGCTGCCGCCACCAGCGGCCCGACCGCATGAGCAGCGCGGTGTCCGTGGCCGCGAAGGCGTTGCGACGCCAGCCCAGCGGAGCGAGCAGCCTCGCCCGGCGCGGCGTGGTGACAAAACCGCCGTCGGAATCCAGGCCATTCACGCCCTGCTGGAAAACGCGCAGCGGATCAGCCGTTCCGGGGTCCGGCAGCACGAGGGCCATCATGTTCAGGACGTCGTCCATCTTTCCCACCGGCAGCAAAGTGGTGCGGGAGCCCCCCTCGCCGTTATTCGCCCCGGCTCCGTAACCGGCGGCGTTGACCTGCATCCGGTACCAGCCGAAAAGGCGCCACAGGGGCGGCTGCGCCACCTTCAGCGCCTGGATCCGGCCCGGCGGCAGTGTCTGCGCCTGCGTGTCGAGCAGCCCGTAACGGAGCCGGATCCCGTCCGGGGAGATGGCCGCCGTGAAGTTGTAGCCCTTGGTGAACGAGCTCCAGTATGCGGCGACGAAACCCAGCGCCGCCGGAATCAGGTAAAGGAAGAAAGCCCTGTTCTCGGTGAGCGCGGACAGCACCACGGAGGCCGCGGCACCCAGGACAATGAATACTGTTTGCTCGCTGAGCAGGAGCGAGCCAAACAGGCGCGACGGCGGGACCTGCAGGACCTGCTGCTGCGGCGCCTCGGGAGCGGCTGCTTCGGGCTGCGCGGGATCCAGCCGGACGCCCGAGGCGCGGGCGAGGATGGTGGCGCGCAGCTGGCGGGCATCACCAATGCGCAGGTAGGCCAGGCGGACGGCCGACTCGCCGGCGTCGGCAACTTCAAACTTCAGTTCCGCGAGGCCGAAGATCCTGGCGAGCAGCGGCTGGACGATGTCGATGGCCTGGACCCGGTCCAGCCGCGCCTGCCGCTGCTGCTTGAACAGGAAGCCGGTGTTGACACGGACGTACCCCTCCGCCACCTGGTACCGGGTGAAATACCAGGACAGGATGAAGCTTAGGACCGCCAGCACCAGCATCAGCGCCCCGGCGCCCAGGAGCCACGGGGCGCGCCCCGCGAGGCGGTCATCGAGCAGCGGCTGGCCCTGCAGCATCCGTTCGAAGCTGTCACGCCCGAAGAAGTAGCCGATGGCGGCCAGCGCAACCCAGCCCCGAACAAACGGTGTCGCCGGGTGCACGCGCAGCCACTCGCCGTCGGGCTTTCCGGAAGCGAGGCCGCCGGCGCTCACAGCCCGGCCAGCCTGGCTTCGCCGCGCGCCGAGAGCTGTTCCCTGAGCCGGGCGCCTTCCGCGGCGGGAAGGCCGGGGATGCCGGCGTTGGTGCCGGCCGATGCCGTATGCAGCTTCAGGGTGCACAGGCCCAGCCCGCGTTCCACCGGGCCGGCGCTGATGTCCACGTACTGCATGCGGCCGTACGGCACCACCATGACGCGCTGGAAGAAGATGCCCCCGCGGATGAGGAGGTCGTCCTCCCGTTCGGCGTAGCCGATGGCCCGCACCTGCCGCGGGATCAGGACCAGGCGCCACAGCGCCAGCAGCAGCATGAAAGCCGGAAGGCCGATGGCCAGCCAGAGCGGCGGCCACCGCCACCAGCCGAGCCGGACAAACACCAGCGGCAGGCTCAGCACGGCCACCATCACCAGGTTGCCGAGGGCCCACTCCACAATCCGGACCGTGACGTACTTCGGGGACACGCGCAGCCAGGTGATCCCGGGGGGATCAATCGCCGCGGTAGGCATACTCGCCTTCCCCCTTGGCCTTGCCCCGGCCGTGGCCCGGCAGGCCCTCTGGGGCGTCCGTCTCGCCGTCCTCCGGCGGGATCTTGCAGAAGCGTTCGACGACGAGCCCCACAACGATCATGACCAGCCCGCCGCCGGCCATGCCGAGGGCGAGCCAGGTGACGTCCAGCCCGCTGCGGATGCTCCAGAACCGCAGCTGGTCCAGGAAGATCCCGGCGTGCCAGCCCAGCAGCATCGCGCCGGTGTAGGCACAGGCCTGGGCGAGGACCAGCGTCCACGCCGCCAGGATGGGGTTCAGCATTTTCTTCTTTTTGCCATTCCGCCAGCGGAGCACGCGGATGCCCAGCACCAGTGTCAGGGCCACGATCACGCCCATGGTGACCAGCGCCGTGGCCGGCAGGACCGGCGTGGCCATGCCGTAGCGGACGGTCAGGACGGCAGCGGACCAGCCGGCGACGGCCAGGGCAAGGCCCACGACCGCGAGGAGCAGCGGGCTGACAGGTTTCACGGCTGCTCCACCGCCCCGACGTCGGGCACGCCGTCGAAATCCCCGAAGCCGTCGAACGGCTTGAGGTCCGGGAAATCGGCGGCCCTGGCGGCCAGCTCCCCCACCGGCTGCCCGTTCAGGGTGGCCGAGGGGTCCATCTGGGACCAGGGGTAGAGCACGAAGGCCCGCACAGCCGCGAACGGGTGAGGCAGGGTCAGTACAGGATCGGAACTCTCGATGTCCCCGTAGACGATTACATCGACGTCGAGCGTGCGCGGACCCCAGTGGATCTCACGAACACGGTGGTGCTTGTTCTCCACCGACTGGCAGTGCTTCAGGAGCTCGAGCGGTTCCAGCGAGGTTTCCACCGAAATCACCATGTTGAGGAAGTCCGGCTGCCCGTCGGGACCGCCGACGGCCTTGGTCTGCACTATCGGCGAGACGGCCAGGAGCCGCACCTCCGGCCGGTCCACAAGGTCCGCCACGGCCTCGGACAGCGTCTCGTTCCGCGCCCCGAGGTTGCTGCCCAGCGCCAGTACCGCGCGGGAATAGGAGGTCTTCGCCGGCGTCTTCCCGTGCGCGGGCTTCTCATGCAGTGCGGGTGCCGGATTCATGTCCGCTCCCGGTAGACGCTGACGGCGACGTCGCCGAAGGGCACCTCGATGGGCGCCTTCGGTTTGTGCACCGTGATCTCCACGGCCTGGATTTTGAATTCCTGGAGCAGGCCCTCGGCCATCCGTACCGCCAGCCCTTCTATCAGGTTCAGGGGCTCGCCGGTGATCCAGTCGGTGATCCGTCCGGCCACCTCGCCGTAGTGGGCGGTGTCGCGCACGTCGTCCGACGCCGCAGCCTGGCTGAAATCCAGGTGCAGCACGGCGTCCACAACAAACGGCTGGCCTTCGCGGCGCTCAAAATCGAACACCCCGTGGTAGCCGGTGGCGGTGACACCGGTCAGCGAGATCCTGTCCATGGCGGTTCTGCTCAGCCTTTCCTGCTCAGCTGCCGTGGTCCGGGGAGGACATGCGGGCGGCGACCTTCACAGCGTCAAGGCTGGATCCGACGTCGTGCACGCGCACGGCCCAGGCGCCGCGGGCGGCGCTGATGGCGGTGATGGCGGCCGTGGCGGCGTCGCGCTCTTCCGGGAGCGCCGCCTTGCCGGCGACCGTCAGGAGCGTGCCCAGGAAGCGCTTGCGGGACGCGCCCACCAGCACCTTGTGGCCCATGGCATCGAGCCGGTCCAGGTTCCGCAGCAGTTCCCAGTTCTGCACATCAGTTTTCGAGAACCCGATGCCCGGGTCCACGATGATCTGCTCGGGGAGAACGCCGGCCGCGTACAGCTTGTCGCGGACGCCGTTCAGCTCGGAGACGACGTCGTCCGCGACGTCGTCATACTCCGTCAGGGACGTCATGGTCTTGGCGTCGCCGCGGCGGTGGGTCAGGACATACGGCACCTTGGTCTTCGCCACGAGCTCGGCCATGCCGGGTTCGATGCTAAGGCCGGAAATGTCGTTGATGATCGCAGCTCCGGCATTCAGCGCGGCCTCGGCGGTGGAGACGTGGGTGGTGTCGATGCTGACCAGGGCGCCGGCCTTCACGAGGGCTGCGATGACAGGCACCACCCGCCGCTGCTCCTCCTCCGGGCTGACTTCCTCCGCACCGGGGCGGGTGGATTCGCCGCCGACGTCGATGATGTCGGCTCCCGCGTAGAACATCCGGAGGCCCGCGGCGATGGCGGTGTCCGCCGTCGCGTGCTTGCCGCCGTCGCTGAACGAGTCCGGGGTGACGTTGAGGATGCCCATGACGAGCGTGCGGTCGGTGGGCAGGTCGTCGAACTTGGCTGCCGGCCGCGGTTTGCGCAGGATGGGCAGGGGTGACGTTGCCGGTCCGGTTCCAGGTGCTGCAGCTAGGGAATCCATAGTCTGTTTTTTACCTTCCGAGTATGAGGCTCATGGCTTCGGCACGGGTGGCCGGGTCATGAAGTTGCCCGCGAACCGCGCTTGTGACGGTTTTGGCTCCGGGCTTGCGGATGCCGCGCATGGACATGCACATGTGTTCGCATTCCACTACCACAATGGCTCCGCGCGGCTTGAGGAATGTGACCAGCGCTTCGACGATCTGGGTGGTGAGGCGCTCCTGCACCTGCGGGCGGCGGGCGTAGATGTCCACCAGGCGTGCCAGCTTGCTCAGGCCCGTCACCCTGCCGTCGTGCGAGGGGATGTACCCCACATGCGCGACGCCGTGGAAAGGAACCAGATGGTGCTCGCAAGTGGAGTAGAACGGGATGTCCTTCACCAGCACGAGTTCCTCGTGGTCGAGGTCGAACGTGGTGCCGAGCACGCTGCCCGGATCCTGGTGCAGGCCGGCAAACACCTCGGCATAAGCCTTGGCCACGCGCTTGGGCGTGTCCTGCAGCCCGCCGCGGTCCGGGTCCTCGCCTATGGCCAGCAGGATTTCCCGCACGGCTGCTTCAATTCGGGGCCTGTCCACCTTGTGGTGGTGGCCTGATCCGCCCACCGCCGAATGGTCGGCGGTGGGGGTGATGTCGTCGTCGTCGAAGTGAGTCACACCAAAGAGCTTAGCCGCGGTGGCCGTCTGGTCCCGCTTCCGTTACTCCGCCCTGGAAGGAGGCATCCTCCGGAACACCCTGGGGGTGCGGAGGAATCGCGTCCAGCGGTTCCTCGAGACGGGCTTCCTTGGCTTCTTCCTGGGCCTCGCGTTCGGCCCGTTCCTGACGGGACTCCACAGGGCCGGCAGTCTGCACCGGACGGGTTTCCTTGGACAGCCAGACCTCGCGGAAGTCGCGCTTGCGGATGTCGCGGAAGATGTCGGCGATCTCCGACTGATTCAGCGTTTCCCGTTCCAGGAGTTCCAGAGCCAACCGGTCCAGGACGTCCCGGTTTTCAGTGAGGATGGCGTAGGCCTCGTCGTGGGCCTGGTCGATCAGGCGACGGACCTCCTCGTCCACGATGTAGGCGATCTGGTCGGAGTAATTCCGCTCATGGCTGGCATCCCGGCCGAGGAACGGCTCGCCGCCGCCCTGGCCCAGGCGCACGGCGCCCACGCGCTCGCTCATGCCGTACTGCGTGACCATCTGGCGGGCCGTGGAGGTGGCCTTTTCGATGTCGTTGGAGGCGCCCGTGGACGGATCGTGGAAGACGATTTCCTCGGCCACGCGGCCGCCCATGGCGTACGCCATCTGGTCCAGCAGCTCGTTGCGGGTCACGGAGTACTTGTCGTTCTCCGGGACAACCATTGTGTAGCCCAGTGCGCGCCCGCGGGGCAGGATGGTGATCTTGGTGACCGGGGCGGAGTTACGCAGCGCCGCGGCAACCAGGGCGTGCCCACCTTCGTGGTAGGCCGTGATCTTGCGCTCGTGCTCCTTCATGACGCGGCTGCGCTTCTGCGGGCCGGCCATGACACGGTCAATGGCTTCGTCCAGTGCGCGGTCGTCGATCAGGTTGGCGTTGGAGCGGGCGGTCAGCAGCGCAGCTTCGTTCAGCACGTTGGCCAGATCAGCGCCGGTGTAGCCGGGGGTCTTCTTGGCCACGGCCTTGAGGTCCACGCCCTGCGCGATCGGCTTGCCCTTGGCGTGGACCTGGAGGATCTGGTCGCGCCCGATCAGGTCCGGGGCTTCAACGGAAACCTGGCGGTCGAAGCGCCCTGGGCGCAGCAGCGCCGGGTCCAGCACGTCGGGACGGTTGGTGGCTGCAATCAGGATGACGTTGGTCTTGACGTCGAAGCCGTCCATCTCCACCAGGAGCTGGTTGAGGGTCTGCTCGCGTTCATCGTTGCCGCCGCCGATGCCGGCACCGCGGTGGCGGCCGACGGCGTCGATTTCGTCGACGAAGATGATGGCGGGCGCGTTGGACTTGGCCTGCTCGAACAGGTCGCGGACGCGGGAAGCACCCACACCGACGAACATTTCCACGAAGTCGGAGCCGGAGATGGAGAAGAACGGGACGCCGGCCTCGCCTGCGACGGCGCGCGCCAGCAGGGTTTTGCCGGTGCCCGGAGGGCCGTAGAGCAGCACCCCCTTGGGGATCTTGGCGCCTACGGCCTGGAACTTTGCCGGCTCTGCAAGGAATTCCTTGATCTCCTGCAATTCCTCGACGGCTTCGTCTGCACCTGCCACGTCAGCGAAGGTCACCTGCGGCATGTCCTTGCTGACCATCTTGGCCTTGGACTTGCCGAACTGCATCACCTTGGAGCCGCCGCCCTGCATGCGGGACAGCAGGAACCAGAACAGGACACCGAGCAGCAGCACCGGCACCAGCAGCGAGAAGAGGCCCGAGAGCCAGTTACTCTCGATCGGCTGGTCCGTGTAGCCGTTGGAAGGGTTGGCAGCGGTCACGGCCTTGACGACGTCCGGGCCGCGGTCATTGACGAAGAAGAACTGGACGTTCTTGCCCTTGTCCTGGCCGTCGATGACGAGGTTGTCTTTCAGCACCAGGTCGACGCGGTTTTCGCCGTCGAAGATCTTGGCCTGTTCCACCTTGCCGCTTTGGGCGAGGAGCTCGAGGCCCGGCTGCGTGTCGATGCGCGTCGAGCCGCCCGGAGCCAACGTTGCAAAGGCCAGCAGGAGCATGCCGACCACCACAATGATCCAAATGCCCGGGCCCTTGAAGAAACTCTTAGCTTTCATCTGTTCGGGGGCTGGCCCCGTCCCTCCTGGTAGTGCTGCACGGCGCGAGGACTGCGCGCGTGTGGTGCTGCGTCGCTTCTAGCTATACACCGTCAGGAGTAATTCACGCACGGTGTAATACAAAAGTTCCCTCAGGGCGTAGTGGCTGGTCGGGCCGGGGTCGCGCCCCTATTGGGCTGTGCCGCCACATTTCTGCACCGCCTCAAGGCCGCCCGGAAAACCCGTCCGCGGCGTTGCTGGCCCGAGCCCCTCGACGTCCCGCGAAAGTGGTGCAGAAATGCAGGACCAGTTGCTGCCACCTCCCTCCACAGCGTCTCCGCGGCCCCGGTTGTCCACATACGCGGGCCTCTGACTGCCGGAATGCACCGCGGCGGCCCCACGCTGGATGGCATGCAGCCCACGGACTTCCTCGCACGGCACGGTGGTGTGGCCAGGCTGGCACACCTGCGGCGGGCAGGATTCACCCGGGGGCAGATTGGCCGGGCGGTGGACTCCGGGCTGATGCAGAATCCCTGCCACGGGATCTACCGACTGCCGGAGGCGAACTGCGACTTTGTCAGTGCCTACGAAGCCAACGCCGCGGTCACCTGCGTCTCGGCCGCGGGACACTACGCCCTCTGGACCCTGCAGACACCCGGCCAGCCGCACCTCGCTGCCTGTCACCGCCGGCTGGCGCGCGGCATCCTGCCGCACAGGTTCAGCGGCAACATCTCAACCCTGCACCCGCCCGTGCTCCCGCTGAAGGATGTCCTCGTCCACGCGCTGCAGTGCCTTCCGGAACTGGAGGCCCTGGTCATGGTGGAATGCGCCTTTGGCCGCGGCGACATTGACCTCGATTTCCTGCGCAGGCTACTCCCCGGACCGCGGAACGGGCGGGCCCGCGCGGTGCTCGACCTGGTGGAACTCGGATCGGATTCCCTGCTGGAAACGGTTGCCCGGGTACTGTTCCGGCGGCACGGCTTCGACGTGCGCACCCAGGTCTACCTGGCGGGCATCGGCTATGTGGATTTCCTGCTCAACGGCTGCCTGATCGTAGAAATCGATGGCGTGGGGTTCCACCTGAACAAGCCCCAGTTCAAGAAGGACATTCGGCGGAACAACGTTGGCGCGGCCACCGGCTATCGGGTGTTGCGCTACCTCTACGAGGATGTGCTGCACCGGCCGGAGGAAATGCTGGAGCAGATCCGGCTGACGCTCACCACGCCCCCGCGGATGCCCTTCTAACCCGGGTCCCGCGGACTTTTCTGCACCGCTTTAAGCGGCTCGCGCCGCCGTCGAGCCCGTGGTTCCGGGGCTCGACGGCGGCGCGGTCAGCGAAAGCTCTGCAAAAATGCGCGGCTGGCGTTTACTCGTAGACGTGCGGGGCGAGGGTGCCCACGAAGTCCAGGTTGCGGTACTTTTCGGCGTAGTCCAGGCCGTAGCCCACCACAAACTCGTTGGGGATGTCGTAGCCGACGTACTTGACGTCGATCTCCACCTTGGCGGCGGTCGGCTTGCGGAAGGCGGCGCAGATTTCCACCGACGCGGTGCCGCGGGATTCGAGGTTGGTCTTCAGCCAGGACAGGGTGAGGCCGGAGTCGATGATGTCCTCGACGATCAGCACGTCCTTGCCCATCAGGTCGGTGTCGAGGTCCTTGAGGATGCGCACCACGCCCGAGGACTGCGTGCCGGAGCCGTAGGAGGAGACAGCCATCCAGTCCATGGAAACGTGGCTGTGGAGTGCCCGCGCGAGGTCGGCCATCACCATGACAGCGCCCTTCAGCACACCGACGATGAGCAGGTCGCGCCCCTCGTAGTCCTTGTCGATCTGGGCCGCGAGCTCAGTGATGCGCTGCTGGATCTGTTCCTTGGTGTAGAGAACGTGCTTGAGGTCTGCCTGGACGTCGGATGAATCCACCAATTGCTCCTGTGTAGATGCGGGTGCGACTATTTGCGGGACGGTTTATGAAGCCGGAATACAAGCTTCCCACAGCGGGCGTCCTCGCGGGGAACGCCTTCCGCCCCGCCCTGGCCCTGGGCATGCTCCCGGTCCTGCAGCTCGGCCAGCGAAAGACGGTACACGCTGACCCCGCCGGGCAGTTCCACGGGACCGGCCGAGCCCTTCCGCCGCAGCAGTGCTTCCGCCGCCAAAAGGCGCTGATAACTGGGCTGTTGGCCGCCGACGCCGGCAGCCGCCTTCGCGATTACCCGGAACCTGATGGCCGGGGCCAGGTCAGTCAGGGCAGCCTCCGGGAGGCTGGCGTCCGGTCCCTCGTGCTCAACGAGCGAGGTGTAAGTGCTGTTGGCCACGTCCTCCAGATAGTCGGCATCCAGCTGAAGGATGGCAGCCGTCCGTGCCAGGGATTCTGCCACCCCCGGGCCGAGTTTTTCCTCCAGCACCGGCATGACCTCCACCCTGGTCCGCGAGCGGGCGAAGGCGGGATCGGCGTTGCTGGGGTCGTGCCAAGCGTCCAGCTCCTCTGCGCGGCAAATTTCCAGGGTGTCTGCCCGGCGCAGGCCAAGGAACGGCCGGAGCAGCTTCCCCCGCGCGGGCCGCATTCCGGCCAGGGACCGTGTCCCCGAGCCGCGGGCCAAGCCCAGCAGCACCTGCTCCGCCTGGTCGTCGAGCGTGTGCCCCAGCAGGACGGCGCCGGCTCCCCACTCCCCCGCCGCCGCGTCGAGCGCGGCGTGGCGGGCATCGCGGGCTGCGGCTTCCGGTCCAAAGCCAGTGGAAGCGACATCGACCGTGCGGATCTGCACCGGGTCCAGGCCGAGCTCCCGCAGGGTCTGGGCAGTTCCCGCGGCAACGTTAGAGGAACCGGCCTGCAGCTGGTGGTCCACCACCACCGCGCCCACCGCAACCGGCCGGCCGTCGACGTGGCCGCGCCGGGCGAAGTAGGCGGCCACAGCGGCCAGTGCCAGGGAGTCGGGGCCCCCGCTGCAGGCCACCAGGACCCGCTCCGGGTAACCCGCTTCAGCCAAAGCAGCCTGCAGCATTTTCCGTGCCGTGCCGAGAACCGGAGCGAGCCGGCCCGGCCGCCGCCGGCCGCTGGGGACAGGGGCGCCTGCAGTGTTGGGGAGGTGCTGCACGGAAACCTAGAAACCCATCCTGTCGAGCCAGATCCGGGCGTTGTGGATCTCCTCCTCGGTGGGGAGGTTCGCCGGAGCTTCCCAAACGCGGTTGAAGCCGTCCATCCCGGCCACGTCCACCACAGCCCGGACGAACTTGGCGCCGTCGCTGTACTGCTTCATCTTGGCGTCAAGTCCCAGCAGGCTGCGGATGAACTTCTCGACGACGCCCCTGTCCTTGCCGCGGGCGTTGAACCGCTGCCGGATGGTCTTCACGGACGGGACGATGCTGGCGTCCACGGCGTCCATCACCACGTTGGCGTGGCCTTCGAGCAGGCTCATGACCGCCGTGAGGCGGGACAGCGAGGCCTTTTCCTCGGGGTCCTGCAGGAGATCGAGGATGGCGCCCCGGCCAGGAGTGGAACCGGTGGCGGCGCGGTCCTTGAGCGAGCGCGCCGCTGCTGAAGCGCGTTCCATCAGGGAGTCCACGTTGCCCAGCAGGTGCCCGCTGAGGTTGTCGATCTCGTTCAGCATGTGGTGCCGGAGCCAGGGTGCCGCGGCGAACTGCACCCGGTGCGTCTGCTCATGCAGGCACACCCAGAGCCGGAAGTCCGTGGGATTCACATTGAGTTCCCGCTCGACGGCGATGATGTTGGGCGCGACGAGCAGCAGGCGGCCGCCCGACGGCGCCAGCGATCCTTCGGCGAGGGCGGCGAAAGGATCATACTGGCCCAGGACCTTGCTCGAGAGGAATGCCAGCACGGCGCCGAGCTGGCTGCCGGTGATGGCGCCGCTGACAGTGGCGGCTCCGGGGCTGATGGTGCCGCGGCGGCTTTCCAGCATCTTTTCGATTGCGGGCTTGAGCATCACCGCGAAGCTCTGCGTGTTGGCCTTCGCCCAGGAGGCCCGGTCCACCACCAGGACTGATGAGTCACGCAGGTCGCGCGCGGCTTCCAGCCCGGTGATCTGGTGCACGTGCGGAACGGAGGCATCTGCCAGCTCGCGCAGCTGGGAGACGGCGTCCCCGATCTCGGCGGCAGTCAGCGACGGGCCCGGCGGAGCCAGCCGTGCTGCGGCGGACGCGGCAAGGTCCCAGTTGATGAGGGCCTGGGCCGGGGCGGATGACTGGCTTGCAGTGGACTCCATACGGTCCATCAGAACATACCCGCCCGTCAGCGCGCCTTAAGTTCGCTGACCGGCGAACTAGCTGCAGCCGCAGCCGGCCAGCGCTGTGGCCGCCGTGTCCAGGGCCGGTTTGTTGCCTTCGGCTCCCGGCGTCAGGCCGTTGCCGATGAAGGAGAACACCAGGAGCCGCCCGTCGGCGTCCACCACGTACCCGCTCAGCGCGATCACCGTGTTCAGGGTTCCCGTTTTGGCCCGCACCAGGCCGGCGCCCTCGGCCGTGGACTCGTCGATGTATCTGTCCCCGAGCGTGCCTGTCAGCCCCGCCACGGGGAACCCCGCCAGCGCGGCCCTGAGCCGGGTGTCCTTGCCGTTGGTGATGGCACGCACCACTTCAGAGAACTGGCGGGCGGATACTTGGTTGGCGAGGGCCAGGCCGGAAACATCGGCGGCGACCATCCCTTCCGTGGGAATGCCCAGGCCGGAGAGCTGGCCCAGTACGGCGGCCTTGGCCGACTCGATGGTCGCAGGCTGGCCGTCTGCCACCGCGGTCATGCGGCCAAGGGTTTCGGCGAGGTAGTTATCTGAAGTCTGGAGCATGAGGTCCACCTGCTGGCTGACCGTCGCGGACTGCTCTTCGGCGAGGACTTTGGCGTCCGCCGTCGGCTTTCCGTCAAGACGTACGACGGCGGGTGCCACCGTGAGGCCCGCGGCCGCCCCGGCCGCTTTGAGGCCGGCGGCGAACGCCTCCCCGGCGGAGATGGCGGCGTCCTGCGGCCGGGGTGACGTGGTGTCTGCAGGATCAAACCGTGCCGAATTCAGGGCGAGCGGAAACAGCGGGGCCGTCTCGCCGGCGGCAACGTCATCCGCGCTCCAGGCCGGGTTCAGCGCAGGCCCGGTGAAGAGGGAATCATCCACAAGCACCTGGACCTGTCCTTTGAAGCCGCCCTTCCGCAGTGAGTCCACAGTCAGTTTGGCCAGCGTGCCGAGCCCGGCATGCCCCATGACTTTGTCCTCGGCGGATTCGCCGGCACCGAGCAGGACGTCGCCGCCGCCCACCAGCACCACGGATCTCGTGGCGGCAGCAGCCGACGTTGCCGCTGCAACCGGTTCGGCGACCACCTTTGTGCTGAACCGTTCCTCGGGGCCGATCCCCCGCAAAGCGGCCACGGCGGTGAGGAGCTTCATGTTGGAGGCCGGGATCCTGTTGGCGGCGCCTTCCCGGTCATAGAGGACCTTGCCGGTGGCGGCGTCCTGGACCACGGCCGTGAAGGAGCCGCCGCCGTCGGTCTTGAGGACGGGGTCCAGCCGGGCAGCAACATCGGCGGGAACCGGCACCGGAGCGGCGGTGCTGAGCGGATCGATCCCTTTCGGCACGGACAGGCGTTTCGGGACCAGCTGCCAGGCGGGGGTCTGGGCAGGCTGGGCCGTCGACCGGGCCGGGCCGGTGAGCGCGGGCGCAATGAGCAGCCCTGCGGGAATGGCCAGCGCCAGGAGGAGTACCGTGATCAGGAGTGTGGGCCAGCTCCGGACCACTGTGGAAAGCCTGCCGCGGCCGCTCGCCGTGCCCCTGGTGCCGCTCATGCTGCTGGTCCTCAAAGTCCTGAAATTACCCCATTAGTTCCTGAAACCTGGGCCTCTCGCTATATCCTCAATAGTAGTCGGCGGCACCGACGGTCCATTTTTGGTTGATCATCGCGTGTGCCGCGAACACCAAGCAATCGCCGAGGAGCATTCCATGAAGCATGACGTGACCATCGAGATCCCCAAGGGATCGCGCGTCAAGTACGAAGTCGACCACGAGACCGGCCGAGTCCGCCTGGACCGTGTCCTCTTCACTTCCATGCAGTACCCCACCCACTACGGCTTCTTCGAGAACACCCTCGGCGAAGACGGCGACCCGCTGGACGCACTGGTGCTCCTGCAGGACTTCGATCTGCACCCGGGCGTCATCGTCGAGGCCCGTCCGATCGGCGTCTTCAACATGACGGACGACGGCGGCGGAGATGCCAAGGTCCTCTGCGTTCCGGCCGACCCGCGGTTCGACCACATTCAGGAAGTCAGCGACGTCAACGAATTCCTGATCAAGGAAATCGAGCACTTCTTCACCCGCTACAAGGACCTGGAACCCGGCAAGTGGGTCAGGGCCGAAGGCTGGGCCGACCGCGCTGCTGCCGAAGCCGAACTTGAGGCTTCCATCAAGCGTTACGTGCCCGCAGCACACTAACGTTCCATCAAAACCTGGGCCCATGCCGCCAGGGTTCCCTGGCCGAGCGAAGCAAGGTTAGGCGGCGGTGGGGAGGCGGCCGGTACTGTTCCAAACGAACGGTACCGGCCGCCGTCGTTGTTTGCGTGAGATCCGTAACGTCCCGTCGGCTCCCAGCTTGCCTCGACGGGGCCACCGGGTAGTCTGATGTCCACCATGTTCACGCTGACTATCAATCAAACAGACAGCCGGCGCGACGGCGACCGGGTCCCGCATCTCCTCAAGGACCTGCGGCATATCCCGGCGCGACTGGACTTCGACCGCTCCGTGGAGGACGAGGTGCAGGGCATCGTGGATTGCCCGCACCAGGCGGTGGATGCCGCCCTGATCGCACTCCGCTGCGGGAGCTGGTACGTGGGGATCGGCGTGGGCCCGGTGAATGAGCCGCTGCCGAACCAGATCAAGGACGCCAGCGGGCACGGCCTCATCTACGCCCGCCGCGCCGTGGACCGCCTCCACAACAGCAAAGAGCGCATCCCCGTGGCCGTGGAGGGTCCCCTGACGGACGTCGCGGCGGAATCCGAGTCGGTGCTCCGCCTGCTGGGCCACATAGTCCGGGACAGGAGCGAGGCCGAGTGGCGCGTGCTTGACCTGATGACCCCGGGGGTGCGCGGCCAGCAGAAGACTGTCGCCGCCGAACTCGGCATTACGTCCCAGGCTGTCAGCAAGGCTGTGGCGAGGTCGCAGTGGAACGAGGAGCACGCAGCCCGGCCGGCAGCGGCAAGGCTCCTCTCGATGATCCTCGACGTGCGGTAGAGCCGCCAGCTACAACTAAAGCCGCCTGTTACAAAAGGCTGCGCAGCACGTGGGCGGCGCCGTCGTCGTATACCGACTTGGTGACCTCGTCCGCCGCGGCGACCACTTCCTCCGGAGCCTGGCCCATGGCCACCCCGCGGCCCGCCCAGGTGAGCATCTCGATGTCGTTTCGGCCGTCGCCGATGGCAACCGTCGCGGCCGGATCGACGCCAAGGCGGCTGCGGAGATTCTCCAGCGCGCTGGCCTTGGTGACTCCGGCAGCCGCGATATCCAGCCACGCGGTCCAGCCCACCGAGTAGGTCACACCGGCAAGGCCGATATGCTCGATGGCTTCGTTGAACTCCTCCGGCGTGTTCTCCGCACTGAAGACGACGACGCGGACGGCCGTGGCCTCGAGCATGGTTTGGAAGTCCACGCCGATGGCCTCGACACCGAAGCTCGCGTCCTGGAAGCGCTCGGTGGAGAGGAAGTTCCCGTCCTCGTCCTCCAGCGCATATTTCGCCGCCGGCAGGCGCTTGCGGAGGGCGCGAAGCGCCGGGCCAGGATCAAAGGTGGCCTTGTGGATGATGTCGTAGCCGCTCGGCAGTCCGGGGTCCAGGCGCAGCGTCACGCCGCCGTTGCAGCAGACAGCGTAACCGCGGTCCAGGCCGATCTGTTCGAGGATGGGAAGGGTCGCGTTAAGCGAGCGTCCGGTGGCGATCATGACCTCGTGCCCGGCCGCCACCACAGCCTGTGCGGCGTCGCGGACCGGAGCGGACATGTGGCCGTCGTGGTCTACCAGGGTGCCGTCCACGTCCAGGGCGATCATGAGTTTCTGTTGTGCTTCTCGCCGGTCTTCGATGCCGGCGGCTGAGGATTCAGTCAATGTAGTCATGCTTCCTAGTAGAGCAGGTGCCCCTGACACCAGCTAGGACGCAGAGCACAGCAGCGTGTGAACAGCGGGTAAATACTCACAGGTTGTCCCGGTGTGAGTATTTACCCGCCAGGCGGACTTCCGCTTAGAGAACCGGCTCCTAAAGAACGGGGAGAACCTCAAGGCCGCCGAGGTACTTCTGCAGGGCCGTAGGCACGTTGACCGAGCCGTCGGCGTTCTGGTGGTGCTCCAGGAGGGCCACGATCCAGCGCGTGGTTGCCAGCGTGCCGTTGAGTGTGGCCACAGCACGGGTGCCCTTGGGGCTGCCGTCCTCGGTGAACACGCGCTCACGGATGTTCAGGCGGCGCGCCTGGAACGTGGTGCAGTTGGACGTGGACGTCAGCTCGCGGTACGCGCCCTGCGTGGGGACCCATGCTTCGCAGTCGAACTTGCGGGCCGCGGACATGCCGAGGTCGCCGGCGGCGGTGTCGATCACGCGGTACGGAAGCTCGCACTTGGCCAGCATCTGCTCTTCCCAGGCCAGCAGGCGCTCGTGTTCGGCCGCGGCTTCTTCCACCGTGGTGTAGATGAACATCTCCACCTTGTTGAACTGGTGGACGCGGATGATCCCGCGGGTGTCCTTGCCGTGCGAACCGGCCTCGCGGCGGTAGCAGGAGCTTTGGCCGGCGAAGCGGATGGGGCCGGCGGAGAGGTCAAGGATCTCGTCCGCGTGGTATCCGGCGAGGGGCACCTCCGAGGTGCCCACCAGGTAAAGGTCGTCCTCGGCGAGACGGTAGATCTCGGCGTCGTGCTTTACGTCGAATCCGGTGCCCTGCATTGTCTCGGGGCGGACGAGGGTGGGGGTGATCATGGGGATGAAGCCTGCCTCGATCGCCTGTTCCATGGCCATCTGCAGCAAGGCCATTTCCAGCCGGGCGCCCACGCCGCGGAGGAAGTAGAAGCGTGCCCCGGAGACCTTCGCGCCGCGCTCCATATCGATCGCGCCGATCAGCTCGCCGATTTCGAGGTGGTCGCGGGGCTCGAAGTCAGGGAATTCGCGCGGCGCGCCCACGGTCTTGACCACAACGTAGTCGTCCTCGCCCCCTGACGGCACGCCGTTTTCAATGAGGTTGGGGATGGTGCGCAGCAGTTCTTCCTGCTTGGCCTGTGCTGCGTCGGCCTCGGCCGAGGCGGCCTTCACCGCACCCGCAAGTTCGCGGACCTCGGCTAGCAGCGCCTGCTTTTCCTCGCCCTTGGCCTGAGCCACCTTCTTGCCGAACACGTTCTGCTCGGCGCGGAGGTTCTCAAAGCTGATCAGCGCTGTGCGGCGGGCGGCGTCTGCGTCGATGATCGCGTCCACCAGGGTTTCGTCCGCACCGCGGGCGCGCTGGCTGGCGCGGAACTTGTCCGGATTTTCGCTGAGGTCTTTTACGTCGATCACCAGACAAGGGTATCGAATCTGCGGGACACTCCGGGCGGGATAGTGTTGGAGCACCATGAGCGACCTGCTTCTTTACGTCTTGATCGCTGCAGCGCTGGCCTTCGCCGTCTCCAGTTGGTGGGGCGTGCGCAGGCTGAAGGCCCTGCATGTCCGCAGCGCCGTGCGGGAGGCGGCCCACGAACACGGCCTGGAACGCCAGCGCGTCGCCGTCATCCTCAACCCCATCAAAGCCAAGGCCGATGAAGCCCGCGCCACCATCCAGCGCGCCTGCCTGACTGCCGGCTGGGAGGAGCCGCGGTTCTTCGAAACGACTGTAGAGGACCCGGGCCACTCGCAGGTCCGGGCGGCGCTGGAGTACGGGGCCGACGTCGTTCTTGTGGGCGGCGGCGACGGTACAGTGCGCGTGGCAGCTGAGGCCCTTGCGCACACCGGGGTGGCCATGGGCCTGATCCCCCTCGGCACCGGCAACCTGCTGGCCCGCAACGTGGACCTGAACGTCTACGACCTGTACGGCAACATCCAGACAGCGCTGTTCGGCCACCAGCGGTTCATCGACACTGCGCGGATGGAAATCGAGAACTCGCTCACCGGCCACTCCTCGAGCCACTCGTTCCTCGTCATGGCCGGCATCGGCATGGACGCCGAGGTTGTGGGTGACACGAACGATGGCCTCAAGCGCGCCGTCGGCTGGCTTGCCTACACGGAAGCAGGAGTCCGCCATCTTCCCGGGCGCAGGAAGAAGGTAGCCATCTCGCTGGATGACCAGCCTGACCAGTCGAGGAAGATCCGCAGCGTCCTTTTTGCCAATTGCGGCCTGGTGCCGGGCGGCATCGATTTCATCCCGCAGGCCATGATCGACGACGGGATGCTGGACGTGGTGGTCATGAGCCCCCGCAGCGCCTTGGGCTGGCTGGCGATGTACGCCAAGATCCTGTTCAAGCACAAGCGGCATCTGCCCGTCATGAGCATGTACCGTTCCGGCAAGGTGGTCATCAGGTGCCCGGAACCCATGCCCACCCAGCTCGACGGCGACACGTCGGGGGACGCCACGAAGGTAACGGTCCAGGTGGAGCCGGGATCGCTGCTGGTGCGGGTCAGGGAAGAAACCGCGCGCCTGGGGACGCGCCCCTAGGCTGACTGCGCGGTGCCTGCGTGCTTTGCGGACTCGGCAGCGGCCTTAGCGGCTGCCCGGGCCTCGGACTGTTCGCGGATCATGGCCTGCTCCTCTTCGAAACGCAGGCGGTCCGCACGATCGGCCTCATCCCCGTCCCAGTCCTGGTTCTCAGCTGTGGGCTTTGGGTTGACAATCATTCCCTGGCCGTCATTGTCATTCTTGTCCGACATGACCCGCTCCTTTCGCTGGGGCCATCCCTTTGTTGATCATGCAAGCATACGCACAGCAACATTTGCAGGGAAGTGCCCCGCGGGGCATTTATCTACGCTGAAGGCGAAGCTTCCACCGGCAACTCCGAACCCAGGGATCCGCCACCGAGTATCCCTTTGACCCAATCATGCGCTGCCCGGAATGCCTCGTCGGACGTGTGCTCGGGCACTATGGCCGCCTGCGCATCGGCACGGCCGTAGGAACCGAGGAACCGCGTGGCGGGGCTGATGCGGTGCAGGCCGGCGAGGGCGTCGGCCACCCGCGCATCGCCTACGTGGCCGTCGGCGTCGATGCTGAAGAAGTAGTGCCCCAGGTACTGCCCAGTGGGCCTGGACTCAATGCGGCTCAGGTTAACGCCCCGGGTGGCGAACTGGTCCAGGATTTCCATCAGCGCGCCCGGCCGGTCCTCGGGAAGGGGCACCACGACCGTTGTCTTGTCCGCGCCGGTCCGGGCCGGCAGGACGCCCGGACGGCCGACCAGGATGAACCGGGTCACGGCGCCGGGATTGTCACCGATGTTCTGGGCCACCACGCTGAGTCCGGGCTGCTCGGCGGCGACAATCGGCGCGCAGATGGCGGCGTCATAGTGCCCATCATCCTCCAGCAGGCCCATCGCAGCGGCGGCCGTAGAAGAACCCGGAATGTATTCTGCGCCGGGAATATGTTCGTCTACCCACAGCCGGCACTGAGCCCAGGCGTGCCCGTGCGTGGAGATCCGGCGGATCCGGGAAAGCTCGACGCCGGGCCGCGCCACCAGCACGAAGCTGATGGGCACGAGGGCCTCACGGATGATTCGGAGCTCCTGCCCGGTGGCAATGGCATCCAGGGTGGCCGTGACGCCGCCCTCCACCGAGTTCTCGATGGGCACCATCGCCGCATCGGCCGACCCGTCACGCACACGGTCCAGCGCCGCGTTGACGTTGGAGGACGGGATGCGCACGGCTTCGGCCGCATCCGGAACCTGCAGGAGCGCCGCCTCCGTGAACGTGCCCTCGGGGCCGAGGAAGGTGTAGGTACGGCGGGCGGGCATGGTATTCCTTTGCGGGTATGGGAAGGGCAGAGCGACGGCGAAGTGGCCTACAGAACCACGGGCTTGAGGCCGTTGTCGGACACCAGCGGCTTGCCGGATTCCAGCCACTGGTCCATCCCGCCGGCCACGTTGACCGCCGTATACCCCTGGCCCACCAGCCACTGGGCTGCGCGGAAGGAACGCCCGCCGGTGCGGCAGATGACGTACAGATCCTCGTCCGGATCGAGGTCGTCCAGCTTGCCGGGCAGCTGGTCCAGGGGGATGTGCAGGGCGCCCTCAGCGTGCCCGGCCGCCCATTCGTAGTCCTCCCGCACGTCCAGGATGGTGGCATCCGCGGGGACGTCCGTCACGGTGACGGTATCGAAGTCGCTCATGGGAGTCCTCTCCTTGGCCTCAAGCTTTCAGCTCCAGCGTATCGCCAGCGCAGCACCCCGTACCCTTCGGCCGGCACAGGTTACGCTGGTCCGAAGCCCGCGAGCCGCCGCAAAGGAGCACAGTGTCCGCCCCACACCGCCTCGCTGACATCCATCGACTGCCGGCAGTGCAACTGCGGGCCGCCCTGCGTTCCGGGGAGGTCTCCGCCCGCGAAGTCACGGCGCATTTCCTGGCGCGGATCGAGGAATCGAACCCGAGGCTGGGGGCCTTCATCACCGTCACCGGGCCGAGGGCGATGGCCGAGGCCGCCGCCGCAGACGCTCTGTTCGCCCGGCGTCACCCGGACCAGCCGCTCCCGCCCCTGCACGGGATCCCGGTCGCCTTCAAGGACCTCACGGATGTTGCCGGTGTGGTCACCACCCACGGCAGCGCAGCGCTGGACCGCCGTCCGGCCCCGGCCGACGGCGCCCTCGCCGCAACCCTCAGGGGCGCCGGTGCAATCTCCCTCGGCAAGACGCAGGTTCCCGAATTCGGGCTGACGGCCTACAGCGAAAACCGCATCGCACCGCCGTCGCGCAATCCCCATGCCCTGAGCAGGAGCTCGGGGGGTTCGTCCGGCGGCAGCGCCGCTGCCGTGGCGGCGGGACTGGTGCCGTTCGCACCCGGAACCGACGGCGGAGGATCTATCCGAATCCCGGCGGCGGCATGCGGCCTGCTGGGCCTGAAACCCGGCAGGGGCGTGGTCCCTGCGGGTGAAAGCAGCGGGGACCCCGCCGGACTGGTGGTGGCCGGACCGCTTGCGCGCTCTGCGGGCGATGCCGCATTGCTGCTGGACGTCCTGGCCTCCAACGGCGCCAACTATTTGGACGCCGTAGGCCGCGCGCCCGCTCCGCTGCGGATCGGCGTCAGCCTGGACAGCCCCTGGGCCGGAATTTTCCCGTTTACCCCTGACCCGGAGGCACTGGACGCGCTGGACGCCGGCGTCCGGCTGCTCACCGCGGCCGGGCACGACGTCGCCGAGGCTGAGATCCGGTACGACAACCGTTACCCCGACGCGTTCACCACCGCCTGGACGGCAGGAGTGGGTGCGGCCCGGATTGCGCCGCACCGCGAGGCCCTGCTGACGCCGCTGACGCGCACGTTCCGGCGGCGCGCGCAGCAGCGGAGCGCCGCCAAGCTCAACGAATGCCTGGCGTTCCTGCGGCAATTCGCGCGCGACACCCTGGCGCAGTACTCAGCCTGGGACCTGATCCTGACGCCTGCCCTGGCCCAGACACCGCGCCCGGTGGGCTGGTTCACCGGGTCGGGCCACGGGGACGGCCGCTGGCCGGCGTCGGAATGGGCAGGCGACGCCGACGGCGACTACCGCAGGCAGTGCGAGTTCGCACCATGGTCATCCATGGTCAATGTGTGCGGCCTTCCGGCCGTCAGCATTCCCGTGCACTGGACCGGGGGCAGCCCTGGAGCCGGACTGCCGATGGGCATCCAACTGATCGGCCGGCCCGGCTCGGAGGCGCTTCTCCTGCAGGTTGCGGCCCAGCTGGGGTTCTGAGCGCCTCCTCGGGTTCCTCTTGCCCGGGCGTACGCTTGCCGGGTGGATCCTGGAACGCGCCTCCCTGCCGAGAACCGCATCTACATTCCTGCCCCCGGCGAGGAGAGCGACGTCGAACTCCTGCCGGCAGGCGACGTCACCGACGGCGTGGTGCGGGTTGGCGGAACGGTGCGCCGGCCGCACCAGCCGCAAAGCTATGCCGCGGCGGATTACCTGGACTGGCTGGAGGACGCCGGCTTCGAGGGATCGCCCCGATTCCTCGGCCGGGACAGCGCGGGCCGTGACGTGCTCACGTTCCTTCCGGGCACATGTGCCGGCGCCGTGCCTGAACAGTGGGCGCAGTCAGAGGATCTGCTGCGCTCCGTGGCCTGCTTCCTCCGCCGGCTGCATCAGACGTCCGCAGGATATACCCCGTCCAGGCATCCGTTCCCGCCACGGCCGGTCAGGCAGGACCCGGGCACGCTGGTCTGCCATCTCGATGTAACCCCGCAGAACGTTGTGGTCCGCGGGGGCCCCGCCGCAGGACTCATCGACTTCGACCTCGCCGGACTCAGCACCACCTATAAGGATTCCTACAACACTGCCATGCACTGGGTTCCGTTGCGGGATCCGGCCGATGCGTGGGCCGGCTGGGAAATGGCGGACCCCTTCCGGCGGCTCAGGATTTTCGCTGACGCCTACGGCTGGACACCGGAAGAACGACGGCGGCTTCCACAGTTCGGAGCGGAGGCCGCGGAGCTCTCGCTCGAACGCATGGAGCATAACGCCCGGAACCTCGGAGGAGGCTGGGCACGCATGTGGCGCGACGGAGTTGGCGAAGTGATCAGCCGCCGCCGGCAGTGGCTCGAGGACAACGAGGCAAGGCTGACGGCAGCACTGACACGCTAGCCTGGCCAGATCACGGCCTACGGTCAGATCGTGCTGGGCTTCGTTCAGATCGCGCTGGGCTTCGTTCAGATCGTGCTGGGCTTCAGGTAGTGCTGGGCTTCAGATAGTGCTGGACGTGCTTGCGACGCTCGCCAGGATGGCCAGCCCCACAATCGCGAGGACCGTCAGGACGAGGCCGAGATACCCCATCACCAGGCCGGCAATGGCGAAGCCGCGGCCTGACGGTTCACGCCGCAGCGCCATGTGGCCCAGGATCACGGCGGCCAGCTGCGGCAGGATGAAGACCCCGAAGCCTAAATAGACGGCAATGCCGCAGCACAGACTCGCAATGCTGAGACCCTTCGGCTGGGGCGCTGCACCGTAGTACGACGGCTGGCCGTACGGGCTGGAATACTGCTGATTGTACTGCTGGCCATATTGTTGCCCGTAGTGCTGGCCGTAGGGGCTCACCGGCTGGCCGTAGGCACCGCCGGTGCCCGCGTCAGCGTGCTGCCCGCCAAACTGCTGGCCGGGCGGGGAATACAGCGGCGGGTTGTACAACGGCGGGGCCGGAATGTCCGAACCCTGCTGTTGACCGTACGGCGGTTGCTGGTGGGTGTCCGGTTTCGGCTCGTCGCCGGTTCCGGGACGCTGCTCTGTCATGGAAATCCCCTCATTCTGTCCTCAACAGAACACTACCGCCGTCCCCGGCCATTTATGCCGGGGGCATCTGATCAGGGCACTGGCCGCCCTTACTTGGGGAGCAGCTCCCACAACAGCCACAGGGGCGGCGCCAGCAGTGCAGCTGATACGAGACCCGCGACGAGCGACCGTCCCACCACCCGAAGCACGGTACCCGGCCGCTGATCCCGGCCATACCGGTAGTGCGGTGGGGCGGGACGCTTGTGGGCCGGACGCCGGAGCGCTGCCCCGGACGTGTTCGCGTCATCCGTTCCCTTGGTGCTCGGGCGGCCTGTGGCCGGGCCCCTGGCTGGGCGGTACGCAGGGTTCCGGACAGGGCCGGCCTCCGGCACCTGCGGACGGGTTAGAAGTTGCCCGAGTTGTGCGTAGAGCCGCAGGACCGAAGGCGCATCCAGCACGTCCGGCAGGCCTGTCACGGCGGCCGCCAGGCCGTCGATCCCCCGCACGTCGATGCCCGACCCGGTGGTGCCCCGCAGTTCCGGCTGGGCTGTCAGGCAGATCAGCGAGCGGACCAGCCTCCGCCACGGCGCCGGCAGGACCGCGGCCACCGCGGCTGCCTGCGCCAGCGACGTCTCCACCGCCGGGAACCGGTCATGACCGTTTTGGAGGAGCGCGCCATCCACGACGTCGATGTGGCCGGACCAGTTCTTGACGCTGACCACCACCACACCGCCGGGTCCCACCAGCACGTGCTCCAGCCGGGCCAGCGGGCGGCCGGGCCAATGAACGTCGTGAAGGAGGAACCAGCCGTAGGGCCCCAGCTCGGCAAGCCGTTCGGCCACCAGGTGGCTGCTTTGCTCCGCACCGACAGAACCGGCACCAACAAGGCCGGATCCAACAGGAACCACTCCGGCCTTGCCCGCTCCAAACTGGCCAGCAGGACCGAAGCTCGCGCCCTCAACCGGGCCCCCGCCGCTGGGGGCGAGGTCGCGCTTCAGCCGCGCGATCCGTTCGGAGGCGAGCCTCGTCCGTTCGAATGCTGCATCTCCAGCCCCCATTGTTCACCTCTGCATTGCTCGCTCGTCTTCCGAATGACCGGCCCAATTCAACCGAACCACATCACCCGGCCGTAAATTTTCCCGGCCCAATGGCCGGACGAATTGCTGGCCCCAGCGGGCGGAATTAACCCTCCCGCGGATGGCACGGCTAGAAATTCAGCCACAGGCTCCCGGGACGTTTCCGCTGGTCCGGACGCCCGGCGTCGTACTGGCACCGGGTGTTCCTGCCGTTTGAACGTAACAGCCCCCTCAGGGGCGGGTATATAAGTACTTTTTCCGCACTACTCAGTTTTTTCTTCCGGATAAATGCAAGTAGCGCCGCAATTTCGTGACATTCTGCGTCACAGGGGCCGGATTCCGGACACTGCGTGTTGACCTTCGCCGTCGTCTGGCATGCTGGTGCCATGGCTAGCCGAGCGGGCACAGTTGCCCAACCCCAAGACCTTGTCGACCTGACCGCACTGCTCGACGCGTACTACGACGTCAAGCCTGACCTGGGGGATCCCGGCCAGCGCGTGGCATTCGGAACCTCCGGGCACCGCGGCTCAAGCCTGAAAGCGTCCTTCAACGAAGGGCACATCGTGGCGATCACGCAGGCGATCGTGGAGTACCGCGCCGGGCAGGGCATCACCGGCCCGCTGTTCCTGGCCAAGGACACCCACGGACTGAGCGAACCGGCGCAAAACTCCGCCCTTGAGGTGCTGGCCGCGAACGGCGTGAACGTCCTCATCGACGCGCGTCACGGCTACACCCCCACCCCGGCCCTCAGCCACGCCATCCTCACGTACAACAACAACGCCCCTGCCGGAGCGCCGCAGGCTGACGGCATTGTTGTCACCCCCAGCCACAACCCGCCGGCCGACGGCGGCTTCAAGTACAACCCTCCGCACGGCGGCCCGGCCGACACCGACGCGACGGGATGGATCGCCAACCGCGCCAACGAACTGCTGGAGAACGGGCTCCGCGGCGTGAAGCGGATTCCGCTGGCCCAGGCCCTCGAGGCCGAAACCACCGGAAAGTTCGATTTCCTCAGCAGCTATGTGGACGATCTGCCGTCCGTCCTGAACCTGGACGCCATCCGCGACGCCGGCGTCCGGATCGGCGCCGACCCCATGGGCGGCGCGTCCGTGGATTACTGGGGTGAGATCGGCGAACGCCACCAGCTGAACCTCACGGTGGTCAACCCCACGGTGGACCCGCAGTGGGCCTTCATGACCCTGGACTGGGACGAGAAGATCCGGATGGACTGCTCTTCGCCGTCGGCCATGGCATCCCTCATCAACCGGATGGCGGTTGGTGCGGACGGGTCCACCGCGTTCGATGTCGCCACCGGGAATGACGCCGACGCCGACCGGCACGGCATCGTTACCCCTGACGGCGGACTGATGAACCCCAACCACTACCTCGCGGTGGCCATCGACTACCTGTACCGCAACCGCAGCGGCTGGAACCCGAACTCCGTTGTGGGCAAGACCCTGGTGTCCTCCTCGATCATCGACCGCGTGGCCGGCGGCCTGGGCCGCAAGCTCGTGGAGGTGCCCGTGGGCTTCAAATGGTTCGTCCCCGGCCTGCTCTCCGGCGAAGGCGCATTCGGCGGCGAGGAATCCGCCGGCGCTTCGTTCAACAAGCGCGACGGCAGCGTCTGGACCACGGACAAGGACGGCATCCTGCTGGCGCTGCTGGCCTCGGAGATCACGGCCGTCACCGGCAAGTCGCCGTCGCAGCTCTACAAAGGCCTCACGGACCAGTTCGGGGCGCCGGTGTATGCACGGATCGACGCCGCCGCCACCCGGGACCAGAAGGCGGCGCTGGGCAAGCTGTCGCCGTCGGACGTCACTGCGACGGAACTGGCCGGCGAGGCCATCACGGCGAAACTGACCGAGGCGCCGGGCAACGGCGCATCCATCGGCGGACTGAAGGTGGTCACCGAGAACGCGTGGTTCGCGGCCCGCCCCTCCGGCACCGAGGACGTCTACAAGATCTACGCTGAGTCCTTCAAGGGCGCCGACCACCTCAAGCAGGTCCAGGCCGAGGCCAAGGCGCTGGTGGACGGGGTCATTTCCTAGGAGATTACTGGTTCCCTAGGAACAAGAAAGCGCCGGATGGCTGTTGGCCATCCGGCGCTTTGCTTATGCTCAAGAAGTCCAAACAGGACTAACATGGGAAGTGGCCCGGATGCATGCCTTGCAGTTTTGACTGCAGAAATACTGTCCAGAATGCCTCCGGAATGTCCCCCATATTGCCGGAGGCATTCCGTGTTCGGAGGCTGTCCGTAACCCGGTCCTTAGACCGTGCGGACCACGTCCTCGTAGGCGAACTTGGGCTTTGCTTCGCCCCAGGCCTCGGGGCCGGGCTGGCCGATGTTCACCACCAGGAAGCTCTTCTGGTCGCCTGCGGGGAAGAACTCCGCGTCGATGGCGGGGAAGTCCGCGCCGGTCATCGGGCCGGCGGCGAAGCCCAGCGAGCGGACGGCCAGGATGAAGTAACCGGCCTGCAGGTGGGCGTTGTTGTTGCCCGTGGAGGTGGCCAGGTCCGGTGCGGCGTCATACATGGCCTTGGGGGCGTTGTAGCCGGGGAGGAAGTTGTCCCACTGCTCCTGCCAGGCGGTGTCGTAGCTGAGGATCGCCACCAGGGGTGCGGAGGCCGTCTTGGCCCGGTTCCCTGAGGACAGGGCAGCCACGAGCTTGGCGCGGGCGTCCTCCGAGCGCACGTAGGTGACGCGCAGCGGCTGGGAGTTGAAGGCGGTGGGGCCGAACTTGGTCAGTTCGTAGATGGCGCGGGCCTGCTGCTCGCTGACCTCGCCGGTGAACGCGTTGGCGGTGCGGGCTTCGGCGAAGATGGCATCCACGGCGGCGGAATCGATCACTGCTTCTTCATGGGCGATTGTCATTCGCGCCCCTTTCACTATGCCGACATACGCCTGCGGCGCAGCCGGACAGTCCTGGTTGCTTTCGTTGGGTTCAACCGTATCCAGCGGCGCACTCTTCCCGGAATGGACAAATAAGCGGCGTGACGTTTCACACACCGCGGCACCCCTTTGCGTGCTGCACAGTGCTGCGGCGGCTGTTGGCCGGATGCCCTCTCGTGCCCGCGTCCGGCGGGGTATTCTTGCTCCTGAAGATCCAGCCCGGCGAGCGGGCAAACTCCCCTCCGAAAGGCCCCGCCAATGAGCATGCTCGGAACCAAATGGAAGCTGCACGGCAACGGCAAGGCCGTACGTCCGGGCGAGGTGGTGGCTCCCGGCGAGCGGCTCGCGTGGCCCATCACCATCGGCGTGGGCATGCAGCACGTTGTGGCCATGTTCGGCGCCACCTTCCTGGTGCCGATCATCACCGGAATGCCGCCGGCCACCACGCTCTTCTTCTCGGGCATCGGCACACTCCTGTTCCTCGTGATCACCCAGGGCCGCGTTCCCAGCTACCTTGGCTCGAGCTTTGCGTTCATTGCGCCCATCACGGCGTCCCAGCAGCAGTTCGGCATCCCCGGGGCGCTGGGCGGCGTGGTGCTGGCCGGCGCCGGCCTCGCCGTGATCGGCGCGATCGTGCAGAAGTTCGGCGCCGGCTGGATCAACCGGCTGATGCCGCCGATTGTCACGGGCGCCATCGTGGCCCTGATCGGGCTCAACCTGGCTCCTGCCGCCAAGAACAACTTCGACGCCGCCCCCGTAACGGCACTAATCACGCTGGCCACGATTATCGTGGTGAGCGTCCTGTTCCGCGGAATCATCGGCCGCCTCAGCATCCTGGTGGGTGTGCTGGTGGGCTACCTCGTGGCCATGCTCCGCGGCGAGGTGAGCTACGACAAGATGGACGCCGCCGCCTGGGTGGGACTCCCCCACTTCCAGACGCCCGAGTTCCACATCGGCGTACTGGGCCTGTTCGTGCCGGTGGTCCTGGTGCTGGTGGCCGAAAACATCGGCCACGTGAAGTCGGTGTCGGCCATGACCGGCCAGAACCTGGACGGCGTCTCCGGCCGTGCCCTGATGGCCGATGGTGCCGCCACGGTGCTCGCCGGCTTCGGCGGTGGTTCGGGTACCACCACGTACGCGGAGAACATCGGCGTCATGGCGGCCACCAAGGTCTACTCCACTGCCGCCTACTGGGTGGCCGGCATCTTCGCCATCCTGCTGAGCTTCTCCCCCAAGTTCGGCGAACTGATCGCCACTGTCCCGCCGGGCGTGCTGGGCGGCGCCGCAACCATGCTGTACGGCATGATCGGCATCCTCGGCGTGAAGATCTGGGTCCAGAACAAGGTCAATTTTTCGAATCCGGTGAACCTGACCACGGCCGCAGTTTCCCTCATCATCGGCATCGCGGACTACACCTGGACCGTGGGGGACCTGAAGTTCACGGGCATCGCGCTCGGATCCGCCGCGGCCCTCGTGATCTATCACGGCATGAAGGCCATCGCGAAGGCACGCGGCACCGCTGCCGAGCCCGAGACTGAGCAGCAGGGCCTGCCGCCAGCCGCCAAGGCAGCAATCAACGCCGCGGCAAAGAGGCAGCCCAAGAAGCGTTAAACGCTTCCTGGACTGCCTCCGAAATCACTCCGCGCCGGGCCTACCCGGCGTCGAACGTTTCGTCGTCGTCGTTGGGTGACTCCTCCTTTGGCAGGTCGTTTCCGCTGCCGTCCGGAATACCGGCCGCCTCCTGCCCGGGCTCCGAGGAAAACTGCCCGGCGCCGGATTCGTCCGCGTTGCCTTCGTCGATCTCGGCGTCCGCCGAGGGCACGGCCGTGTCCCTGTCCTCCGCGCCAGCCCCGGGCGAGGCGTCCGGATCGCGCGGCAGCGGTGACTCACCGGGGACCGGGTCAAAGCCCGCCACGTTACTTTCACCCTCGGCGTGGAGCTGGTCATCGGTTCCGCCGAAGCGACCGGCCCCGGGTTCGCCCGAGCTGTCCTGGTCCTCCTCCGCGAAGTGGCTGAGGTTCGGGGTGCCGGTCTGGAAGGTCTCTCCCTCGGGGCTGTTCTGGTTCAGGCCCGCAGCGTCGAAGTCTTCCTCCTCGCGGGGCTGGGCAAACTGCCGGCCGCCGGCTTCCTGCTCCGCGGTGGGCGTGCCGTAGCCTCCCGCTTCCTCTTCAGGGGCTGCTTGCTGGTTGTCCTGGCTCATCTGTTCCTCCTGCTTGGTGGGAATGCTTGGCTGGGAATTGCTGGAAACTCAAAGACCCTTGCCGCCGGTGACAGGGACCACCGCGCCGGACATGTACGAACCGGCGTCGGACGCCAGCAGCACGTAGGCGGGGGCGAGCTCGGCGGGCTGTCCGGCGCGCTGCAGCGGGGTGTCCTGGCCGAACTTGGGCAGCTTGTCTGGCCATTCGGTGGCGGGGATGAGCGGGGTCCAGATTGGCCCGGGCGCCACGGCGTTGACGCGGATCCCCTTGGGTCCCAGTTCCTGGGCGAGGGCCTTGGTGAAGGCCACCTGGGCCGCCTTGGTCATGGCGTAGTCAATGAGCCCGGGAGACGGATTGAATGCCTGGATGGAGGCCGTGGTGATGATCGAGGCACCGGCCTTTAGGTGCGGCACCGCGGCCCGGGCTGTCCACAGCAGCGAGTACAGGTTCGTCTTGAAGACGCGGTCGAACTCCTCGGTGGGCAGGGACTCAAGGCTGTCGCGGTTCTTCTGGTACGCCGCGTTCAGCACCACCACGTCGAGCCGGCCAAACTCGGCAACGGCGTCCTCGACTATCGATGTGCTGAAGTCCTCGTTCCTGCCCTCGCCCGCGAGGAGCAGTGCCCGCCGGCCAGCCTTGCGGATCCATTCGGCTGTGTCCTGCGCGTCGTCCTCCTCTTCGGGGAGATAGGAAATGGCGACGTCGGCCCCCTCGCGTGCGAAGGCGATGGCCACCGCCTTGCCGATTCCGGAGTCGCCGCCCGTGATGAGCGCCGCCTTGCCCTCCAGCGCCCCGCTACCCTCGTAGCTCAGCTCGCCGTGGTCCGGCTGCGGATCCATCGGTGCCGTCAGGCCCGGCTGCTTCTGCTCCTGCTCGGGGAAGGGCCCTGAGTGGTACGTTCCCCGGGGATCACCGGGCTGGTCGGACTGCTTGGCTGGGTCGCTCATTATCCACCTGCTCACATTGTCGGGCTGCCGGTTGTTCGAACCTAACGCAGGTTTGAGGAGCAAGTCCACCACCTAACGCAAGACTAGTCAGTAAACTTAGCATTTGTTGAATTGGGGCAGACTTGAGCCTAGGTTTGGAGCAAGCGCGCCCGCTGCGGGCCAGACAGAGGAGGGTTCATGACCGATACGGACGCCCTGGCTGGCAGCGGCCGGAACGAGACCCGCGAGGAGCAGCTGGACCGGAACTGGATGGAACTGATCCAAGAGTTGCGGGTCCTGCAGACGGGCGTCCAGATCCTCGCCGGCTTCCTGCTGACGCTGCCTTTCCAGCAGCGCTTTGAGACCCTCGACGATTTCCAGGTCACGCTCTATCTCGTGAACGTGGCCCTTGCCGCCCTGACCACCGCGTTTATCCTCCTGCCGGTCAGCGTCCACCGCCGGCTGTTCCGCAAACGGCTCAAGGCAACCCTGGTTGCCAGCGCGGACAACATCACCAAGATCGCCCTGGGCGGAGTGGCCTCCCTCAGCGTGGGAACCGCCGCGCTGGTGTTCGACGTTACGGCAGGCCGCACCGTGGGCCTTATCGCCGGCGGCGTGCTCCTTGCTGTGCTGGCCATCCTCCTGGCCTACGTCCCCGTGCACCTGCACCGGAGGGCCAAGAAAGAGGGCGGCTAAGCCCCTTCCAGCACCTGCCGCGTGGCCCATACAAGGTATTTGCCGGCGTCGGACATGGCGTCCTGCGGGCTGGGCGCGACGTCCAGCAGCTGCGCCGCGGCCACCACACCGTGCTCAGCCAGCTCCTCCGGCGTGACCAGAATGCGCCCCGCCACCGCGACGACCGGGATGCCGCGGTCCCGGGCGGCCTCCGCCAGCGCGATCGGCGCCTTGCCGGTGAGCGACTGGGCGTCCATGGAGCCCTCGCCGGTGATCACCAGGTCGGCGTCGGCCAGCCGTTCGGCCAGCCCGGTGAGCGCGGCCACCAGAGCGAAGCCGCCTTCCAGCGTGGCCCGGGTGAAAGCAAGGAACGACGCCGGGAAGCCGCCGGCGGCCCCGGCGCCCGGGACGTTGACGTCCCGGCCCGTCGCCTCCCGGAGGAGGGATGCCCAGTTGCGCAGGCCGGCGTCGAGCTTCTCAACGGCGTCGTCGTCGGCGCCCTTCTGACGGCCGAAGACGTGCGCGGCACCGGTGGCGCCGTAGAGCGGGCTCTGGACATCGACGGCGATCCGGAACGTGACGGCGGACAGCCGCGGATCCAGCCCGGAGACATCCAGGGAAACGGCGTCGGCCAGGGACCCGCCGCCCAGCGGCACCACGTTCCCGGCGGCGTCGAGCGGCTTGAGGCCCAGCGCGCGCAGGGCGCCGCTGCCGCCGTCGGTCATGGCCGAGCCGCCGACGCCCAGCACGATTTCGGTGGCGCCAGCATCGAGGGCGGCGGCGATGAGCTGCCCACAGCCGTAGCTGTGTGCCCGCAGGGAGTTCTCCGGCGTCGGCTCCATGTGGGCCAGACCGGAGGCCTGCGCCGTTTCGATAACTGCGGTGGTGGCGCCGGACCCGTCCTTCCGGAGGGCCCAGGCGGCGCCGATCGGAGCCAGGATGGGACCAACGACGGCGTTGATCCGCTCCTCGTAGCCGGCGGCGACGGCGGCTTCCAGGGTTCCCTCGCCGCCGTCGGCCACCGGGAACTGCGTGGTCACGGCGTCCGGGTAGACCCGGAGTGCGCCCTCGGCGATGGCGGCGGCGGCTTCGACGGCGGTGAGTGACCCCTTGAACTTGTCCGGGGCAATGAGGATACGCATGCCCCTATCCTGCCACCCCTACCGGGGAACGCGCTTACCCATTCCGTCATGCGGTCAGCTGCGGGACTCCTCCTGGCCCGCGTAGGTGTCCAGCAGCGCCGCTGCACCCTTCCCGGCTTCGCCTTCCTCGGAGAGGGCGGAGCGCATGCCGTCCAGCTTTTCGGCGCCCGCCGGGAAGGGCGGCAGGAGGGGCACATCCGGGTCGGTCAGCACCTCGATCACCACCGGGCGTTCCGCGGCGAGTGCCCGGTCCCAGGCATCGGCGACCTGCTCCGGGGAGTCAACGCGGATGCCGGTCAGCCCCAGCAGCTCCGCATAACCGGCGTAGGGAAAGTCAGGGATTTCCTGGCTGTCCGGGAACCGCGGTTCGGATTCGGTCTCGCGCTGCTCCCACGTGACCTCGGCCAGATCCCTGTTGTTGAACACGCACACCACGAACCGCGGGTCGGACCACTGCCGCCAGCGGTGCGCCACGGTGACCAGCTCGGCGATGCCTGCCATCTGCATGGCGCCGTCGCCGGCCAGGGCCACGACGGGCCTGTCCGGCCGGGCCAGCTTGGCCGCGATCCCGTATGGAACGGAGCAGCCCATGCTTGCCAGCGTCCCCGAAAGGTGCGCCGGAACTCCGGCCGGCAGGGTCAGCTGGCGCGCGTACCAGTAGACGCAGCTCCCGACGTCGACGCTCACCTGGGCGTTGTGCGGGAGCCTGCCGCTGAGCTCGCGGACCACGAGCTCGGGGTTGACGGGGCTGGCCGGAACGCGGGAGCGCTCCTCGGCAAGGTCGCGCCAGCTGCGGACCTGCTCCTCCACTTCGGCCCGCCACTGCTTGCGGGCCTGTGCCTGCGGACTGCTGGCCTGCGGGTTCCCATCTGATTGCCCGCCGGCACCGTTCAGCAGCTCCGCCAGCCTGGCAAGGGTTTCGGCCGCATCGCCCACGAGACCCACTTCCACGGGATAGCGGTTGCCGACCTTCCGGCCGTCGATGTCCACCTGGACGGCCCGGGCGGCCCCGGGTTTCGGGTAGAACTCGGTCCAGGGGTCGTTGGAGCCGATGATCAGAAGCGTGTCGCAGTTCCCCATCAGATGGGCGCTTGCGGTGGAACCGAGGTGCCCCATGGTCCCCGCCGCGAACGGCAGCGTCTCATCCATGTATGGCTTGCCCAGGAGGCTGGTGGTGATGCCGGCGTCCAGCTGCTGCGCGAGAGCGACCACCTCGGCCTGGGCGTTCTTGGCGCCCTGACCCACCAGGAACGCCACCTTACTACCGTCTCCCAGCACCTCGGCAGCCCTGGCCAGGTCGTCATCGTGAGGCAGCACCCGCGAAGGCTGCCATTCGGGCGCGGTGACAATGATGCCGTGCTCCTGGTCGAGCTCCGGCGCCGGAGCCTTCTGGATGTCGTGCGGGACAATCACGACGCACGGGGTGCGGGTTTCGAGCGCTGTGCGGAAGGCGCGGTCCAGCACCATGGGAAGCTGCTCGGGTGTGCTGACCATCTGCGCGAACTGCGCCGCCACGTCCTTGAAGAGTGTGAGCAGGTCGATTTCCTGCATGTAGGCCGATCCCAGCACGCTGCGGCTCTGCTGGCCGATGATGGCCACCACCGGGACGCCATCCAGTTTGGCGTCGTAGAGCCCGTTGAGGAGGTGCACCGCGCCCGGCCCCTGGGTGGATGTCACCACACCCACCTGGCCGGTGTACTTGGCGTGCCCGACGGCCATGAACGCCGCCGTTTCCTCATGGCGGGCCTGGACGAATTCGACGCCATCTCCGCCGCCGCCGGGGCTGTCACCGCTCTCGGCGCCGCCGCCCTGCGTACTACGGCGCAGCGCGCCCATGAAGCCGTTGATGCCGTCCCCGCTGTAGCCGAAGACCCTGTTGACGCCCCAGGCTTTGAGGCGCTCCACCATTACGTCGGCAACCAGCCGGTCAGCCATCGCACACTCCTTTTGATAGTCGTCCTGCTTATTCGTCGTGCCCCTGGTCGCCGCTCATCTGGTCTTCGGCGGGCGGCGTCTCGCCGGGCGGCACTCCCCCGCCCGGCTCAAGGCCCGTGACGTTGCCGTTCAAGGGATCGGGGTTGGGCGTGGCGGCCGAGTCCCCGCGGGCGGCGTCGTCGGTTCCGGCTTCGCCTGTCCTGGCGGCGTCGCGGTCCGGGTTCGCTGGGTCATTTTCGGGATGGTAGCTGCTCATGGTTCTGCGGTCCTCCTTGGAACAGGTGCGCCTGCGTGGCGACGGATTCAGTGACGGACTCAGGCTGCCGGGGCCCGGCAACACTGGACTAATTGTAAGCATGCTGATAATTCTGGAACAGTCAGATGCCGCACAGTCCGGCCCGACCGGAACGTTTCGAAGGAGCAAACTGATGGGAATCGGCGACAGCATTGGCAAAGCAGCGGAGAACGCGATGGAGGACCTGGGGCAGACGTCCGACCCGACCGACGACGCCCACGCGCCCGAGCCGGGAGCGTCCGACGAGGACATCCAGGTCCACTCCTCCATAAGTGAGGGCTCCAATGCCAGGGATGGCGACGACGGTCCGCGAGCAGGTGTGCACACGACCTCCACACCGCAGGGCCCCGGTACCGGGACGGGCGGGGGCCAGGGCACCGGCGGCACGGCCGGAACGTCGGGCACGGAAGAGTCATCGGGAACAGACGAGTCAGCCGGGGCGGCGACGTCTGGCGGCATCGGAGCGGCAGGCACGGACGCCCCCGAAGCAGCGCGCGGCGTACCCGGGCCGGCCGGGCTGCCCGAACCGGACCCGGAAGAACTGCGGGCAGATCCTTCCGAGGGGGACCAGGACCCGGGCACCGGCCTGGGGCGCGGCTAGCGCCACTGCCCGCGCGCCTGCAGGACCTCCTTCAGCAGGTCGGCGCGGTCGGAGACGACGCCGTCCACTCCGAGGTCCAGCAGCCGGTGCATCTCGGCAGGCTCATTGATGGTCCAGACGTGCACGTACAGCCCGAGCTCATGCGCCCGGCGCACGAATCCCGGCGTTACAACAGGAATAGCCCGGTAGCGGACCGGCACCTGCAGGGCATCGACGTCTCGCAGCGCCCGGAGCAACACCGCCCGAACCGGGGACGCCAGCGGGCGAACGGACAGCAGTGGCCCCAACACCAGGAAGAGGGCATTCGCAAAGGTCCCCGCCGACGATGCGGTCCTGCGGCTGAGCTGCTTCAGGACTGCGCGGCGCCGGCGGTCCGAGAAACTGGCGATCAGCACCCGGTGGTGGACCTGGTGGCGCTCGATCGCGGCCACGACGCTGGGCACGGAGTGCCAGTCTTTGACGTCCAGATTGAAGCGCGCGTCCGGAAACGCCGCCACAAGTTCGTCGAACGTTGGCACGGGCTCCGTCCCGCCAATCCGCACCCGCCGCACCTCGTCCGCCGTGAGGTCATGGATCCTCCCGTGGCCGTCCGTGACCCGGTCCAGGGTGCGGTCGTGGAAGAGGAGCAGCTCGCCGTCGGACGTGGTGTGGACGTCCGTCTCCAGATGGGAATAGCCAAGCTCGACGGCGGCGCGGAACGCCGCCAGCGAATTCTCCAGACCGGCCAGCGAAAATCCCCTGTGGGCCATGGCCACCGGCCTGCCCGAGCCAGGCAAGGAACCCGGCTCACCCACACCGGAAGCTGCCCCTGGTTCAGGGCCGGGAGCGGAGAAGTAAGGCAGGGTTCCCGTCATCCCCGAAGCTTAGACCAGCCTCAGGCGGGCAGAATCTCCACGCCGTCGCTGCAGTGCAGCAGCGTGCGGCCGCGGCCGCCGTCGAGATCCACCCACACCACGCTGCGGTCCGGCGTGACGGCCGAAACGCGGCCGCCGGTTTCGAATCCCGGCGCAAGCAACACGCTGACCCGGTCCCCCTCACGCAGGGCCGACCAGTGCGGGGCCGGCTTCACGGGACGCAGCGGAACCTCGGCACTATTTTTGGTCTTTTTCCTGGCCACGATGTCCCCTATCGGTCACTCACCCAACAGGCCACACCCTATGGTGCGGACATGAACGCAAGTTGACCGCCAGCCGGGAGTTCGGTGGCAGGCGGGCGACGGCGGCCTTACGGCAGCTGGAGGCCCAGCGAGGCGAGCTTTTCCTCGAGAATCTGGGCCACGCCGTCGTCGTCAAAATGCGGCGCCTGCTGGCCGGCGGCCCTGATCGCTTCCGGGTGCCCGCTGGCCATGGCGTAGCCGTGGCCAGCCCAGCGGAGCATCTCGATGTCGTTGGGCATGTCGCCGAACGCCACGACGTCCGCGGCATCAATGCCCAGCGAGGCGGCGTAGTCGGCGAGGGTGACGGCCTTGTTGATCCCCGGCACGGCGAGTTCCAGCATGGCGACGGTGGGTGCCGAGTGCGTTACCGAGGCCAGGTTCCCGACTGCGGGCCCTACCTCTGCGAGGAAGTCGTCGGCTGTGCCTTCGCGGACGATGGCCAGGAACTTGACGACGGCGTCTTCCGCGGTGAGCGTCGAGGCCAGCGGGGCAGGGGTGAATTCAGATAGCAGTTCGCTCGAGCCGTTTTCGATGAAGCCGGGTTCGAGGTGGAAGCCGGTGAGGGTTTCGGCGGCGAAGAGGGCGGTGGGACGCACCTTCTTGATGATCCGCCGGATTTCGAAGATGTCGTCGATGGCCATGGTCTGCGCCGAGACAACCTTGTCCGCCTCGAGGTCCCACACCACGGCGCCGTTGGAACAGATCACGGTGCCGGTGTGGCCCAGCTGCTCCTCGAGCGGGTGCAGCCAACGCGGCGGGCGGCCGGTGACAAAGACGAGTTCAACGCCGGCCTTCCGGCAGGCGTGGAAGGCCCGGATGGTGCGGTCACTGATTTTTCCGTCGTGCCCAAGGATCGTTCCGTCTATGTCACTCGCTACCAACCGCATGCTGCCAGTTTACGTGGGCCGTCCGGATGCTCAGGAGACGGGGAGGCTCACCGTTACCGTGGTTCCTTTGCCCGGCGCACTGCGAAGGCTGATCGAGCCGCCGTGGCCCTCGACGATGGTCTTGCTGATGGGCAGTCCCAGGCCTGCGCCCGGGATGGCCGTTTCGCGGGAGCGTGCGGAACGGAAGAACTTGGTGAAGGCCTGCTCCTGTTCCTGCCCGTCCATGCCAATGCCGGTGTCTGCGATCGAACAGACAACGTGGCTATTGGACCGGTAGGCACGGGCAGTGACCCTTCCCCCGTCCGGCGAAAACTTGATCGCATTGGACACCAGGTTGCCGAAAACCTGGCTGATCCGGCCGGGATCGACGCGGGCGGTCAGTGGTTCCTCGACGTCGAGGACCAGTTCCACACCGCTGACGGCGGCCTTGGCATGAGAGGAGGCCACCACCCCCGCCAGCAGGCTGGCGACATCGGCTTCCTGCAGGGTCAGTTCCACGCGCTCCGAGGCGACGGCGATCAGATCGTTCACGAGGCCGAGCAGATGGTTGGCGTTGCGTTGCACGATCCGCAGTTCCTCCTCGATGTCCTCGTGGCCAGGCTCGTCGAGGACCAGTTCGAGGTAGCCAAGGATGGACGTCAGCGGCGTGCGGAGCTCATGGGAGACGGTGGCCACGAAGTTGTCTTTGGCCGACAGGGCACGAATCAGTGCCGTGACTTCGGCGAAGGTGATGAGCGCGCCTGCATGGTTTCCGTTCGCGGAAACCATGGTGCGTGCCGTGACGGAGTACGCACGCATGTCCTCGCCCTCACCGGCCCAGTGCAGCTCGTCGGTAAAGGTCTCGCCTCCGGCCGCGCGCGCCGTCGGGTAGCGTTCCGGCGGCACCGGAGTGGCGCGGTCGGCCTGAAACAGCCGCGGCCGGTTGGCTGACGGCGCCGGTCCGGACAACGCCGGGTCGGTCCGCAGGGCTTCGTTGGTCAGGACGTCGTGTCCGTCCTGGTCCACCACCCACACGCCAACATTGACGGTGGAAAGTACTGCGTCCAGGAGCCGCTGCCGGTGCACACTCTCGGCGACGGTGTCCGCGAGCGCCTCATCCTTCCTGACCAGCGTCTGGCGCTGGCGGTAGAGGGTGCCCGCCACTACGTGCGCGGTGACGGCGATGGCGGCCATGACCAGCGGCAGGAATATCGCCCTAATCATCGCCCCTTGGGAGGGCGGGGCACCGAAGGCCATTGCGGGCAGCAGTGTGCTGAGGACGGTTGCACTCACGGCGAGGACGACGCCGGATCGGTTGCTGTCCACGGACAGCCAGATCACCGGAAAGACGAGCAGGAGGCTCAAGACGCTGAAATTGGATCCGCCAGCGTCCCGTGTGAAGCCGATGGCCAGGCAGTCCAGGACCGGTATCACGGCGTAGGCCCCCCTCGGGAGCCTGCCCCAGGGCACGCCCACGCTCAGTCCAAAGAGTGCGGTGTGGGCCAGCAAGGCGAGCCGGAAGCGTTCATCGGCCAGCGTTTCGGGGTGGAAGATCGCAGCTGCGGCAACTACCAACAGCACAGTGGCGGAAAGGGGCAGTTGCCGGACTATGACTCGGCCGCGTTCTCCGAGGCTGCCAAATAACGCATCAACCTTGTCGGCCAAGTCAGGGCCGCTGCCGCCGCCAGGCCGAAGCTCCGGCTGGACACACGGTTCACTTGCACGACTCATCAGTCTCTTCCCCCCGGAGCAGCATGAAGAACGTCCCCCCGACCGTTTGAAGGCTCTGGTCACAGAATAACCCGCAGCAGGTGGCCGGGCAGAGGCTAGCGTGACATGGCTCCATCTTTACGGGGCGCGTCTTTTCGGGGAGCATCTTCCCGCGGCGGGGCGGTGGACTCCCGCACGACCAGCTGGGTGGCCAGCTCCACTCTCCGCGAATCCAGCAACTCCCCACGCATTTGGCGCAGGACGAATCGCAGGGCAGTGGCGCCCATCTCCTGCAGCGGCTGGGAAACCGACGTCAGCGGCGGCACCGACTCCTCGGCCTGGTAAGTGCCATCGAAGCCGACCAGGCTCATGTCCTCTGGCACCCGGATGCCCTGCCGGCGCGCTTCGGCGAGCACACCCAGGGCGATGCTGTCGCTACCGGCGAAGATGGCAGTGGGAGGGTGGGCCAATCCAAGCAGGTGCTTCATGCCATTGGCGCCGTGTTCCGACCGGAATTGACCCGACAGCACAAACTCGTCCTCGACGCCCACGCCGGCCGATCTCATGGCTGCCATGTAGCCGTGCAGCCTCGCCTGGTTGCATTCGGCTGCATCAGGGCCGCCGAGGTAGGCAATCCTGCGATGGCCAAGCTCCAGCAGGTGGGAGGTCGCAGCCTTTCCCCCCGCCCAGTTGCTTGCACCGACGCTGACCACGTCCCCCGGAGGCGGATTCAGGGGGTCGATGACCACGACAGGGATTTTCCGGCGGTGAAAGGCGTCCAGCTGGGCGTCCCCGAAGGCCGATGTCACGACGATCATGCCGCAGCGGCCCTCATCAACGATCCGCTGGGCACGCTGTTCCGGGGTCAGGGTTGATGCCCCCTGCTTTCCGGTGACGTTCAGCAGGACTTCGATATCCGAGACGGCTGCGGACTCCACCACCCCGTTGAGGACCTCTACCGCATAGCCGGATTCGAGGCTGTCGATGACCACCTCGACAATTTGCCGCCCCGAGACGTTCCGGCGGTTCTGCAGCGGAGACTTGTAGCCGGTCCGGGCCAGCGCGGTCAGCACTTTGGCACGGGTGTCCGCAGAGACGTCGTCCCTGCCGTTGATCACCTTGGAGACTGTGGGCGTGGAGACTCCAGCTTCCCGTGCGACGGCAGCCAACGTCAGCTTGCCTTGAGATTCGATCTTGGACATCCGTTCCCTTTTCGAAAGATTTCGAGACCTCAGTCTGCAGGCTTCCCATGGTTTCGTCAACGCTGCGCCGCGCCAACAGCGCCAAAAAAATGCTTGACGCATCCGAGCCACATGGTTATGTTTTATCTCACACCGCAAGTTTTATCGAAATATTTCGGAACTGCGGCCAATGTCTCAGCAAACAGTTCATGGGCAGTGCCGCCTGGCCCCAGGCCGGCCTCCCGTACTTACAAGCCGGGCTATCAGCGTCGAGCCCGATGGATGAATGGAAATGTTTAGATGACTACTCGAAAGTTGCGCTCTGTCGCGATGGCAATCTCCGCAGCCGCCCTCTCGGTCAGCCTGGCCGCGTGCGGCTCCAGCGGCCCCGCGGGATCCACCGCCGCCGGTGACGGTGCCTCCATGTGGGGCCTGACGGGCGGAAACCAGCCTGTGCTGCAGAAGTCGGTCGAGGCCTGGAACAGTGCACACTCTGACCAGTCCATCAAACTCGACTTCTTCGCGAACGATGCCTACAAGACCAAGGTGCGCACCGCCGTCGGCGCCGGCGAAGGCCCCACCTTTATCTATGGCTGGGGTGGCGGTGTCCTAAAGTCCTACGTTGATGCGGACCAGGTGGAGGACCTCTCGGCCTTCGTCAAGGAGAACCCCGAGGTGAAGGAGCGCTATCTTCCCGCCGTCCTGAAGAACGGCGAGATCGACGGCAAGACGTACGCCCTGCCGAACAACAACGTCCAGCCCGTGGTTCTGTACTACAACAAGGAAGTCTTCGACAAGGTCGGCGCACAGCCGCCGAAGACCTGGGGCGAGCTGATGGCGCTCGTGCCGAAATTCAAGGAGGCCGGAATCGCCCCGTTCTCCCTGGGCGGCCAGTCCAAGTGGCCGGACCTGATGTGGCTGGAGTACCTCGTTGAGCGCATCGGAGGCCCCGAGGTCTTCGCTAACATCGCCGCGGACAAGCCCGGCGCCTGGTCCGATCCCGCCGTGACCGAGGCGCTGACCAAGATCCAGCAGCTGGCGGACGCCGGCGGCTTCGTGAACGGCTTCTCCTCCATCGCCGCGGACAGCAACGCCGACCAGGCCCTGCTCTACACGGGCAAGGCGGCCATGGTCCTGCAGGGTGGTTGGATCTACCAGGGCATGAAGAAGGACGCGGGCAGCTTCGTCACCGGCGGAAAGCTCGGTTTCACCACCTTCCCCACCGTCGAAGGCGGCAAGGGCGACCCCGCCAACGTGGTGGGCAACCCCTCCAACTTCTGGTCCATCTCCGCCAAAGCCACCGACGAGCAGAAGAAGGCCGCCCTCAACTACGTCAAGGACGGCATGTTCACGGACGCTGACACCGACGCCCTCATCGCCTCGGGAGCCGTCCCGGTAATCAACGGCATCGAAAGCAAGCTCGCGGCCTCGCCCGACAAGGACTTCCTGACCTTCGTTTACGGCCTGGCCAAGAACGCCCCGAGTTTCACGCTGTCCTGGGACCAGGCGCTGAGCCCGGCGCAGGGCGACGCGATGCTGTCCAACCTTGACCAAATCTTCCTCAAGAAGATCACCCCGCAGCAGTTCGTCTCCACGATGAACGCCACGATCGGGAAGTAACAGCGTGACCATCACCAGTTCCAACCGCCGACGGGCCCGCGACGCGGGCCCGTCGGGGTGGCTGGCAGCGCCAGCCCTTGTCTTCTTCCTGGTGTTCGCCGTCGTCCCGCTCGCCGGCGTCGTTTTCCTCAGTTTCACCAGCTGGGACGGTCTGCGCGAGATCCGGCTTGAGGGTCTGGCCAGCTGGACCACGGTACTCACCGATCCCGTCACCGGCAACGCCTTGCTGGTGACCGCCAAGATCATGTTCTTCTCGTTCATCGTCCAGGCACCCATCAGCCTGCTGCTCGGCGTCTTCACTGCAGGAAGCCAGAAGTACCGGGCTGCGCTCGCCGTCCTGTACTTCCTGCCGCTCCTGCTCTCCTCGGCCGCCGTCGCCATCGCCTTCAAGGCGCTGCTGGACCCTAACTTCGGCCTCGGCCCGGGCCTTCAGGTGCCCATTTTGATCCAAGATTGGCTCGGAAACTCCGATCTCGTTCTGTTCGTGGTGGTTTTCGTCATCGCGTGGCAGTTCGTGCCGTTCCACACGCTCATCTACCAAGGCGGCGTGCGGCAGATCCCCACCTCCCTCTATGAAGCGGCGGAGATCGACGGCGCGGGCCGGGTCCGGCAGTTCCTGAACATCACGCTGCCCCAGCTGAAATACACGATCATCACCTCCTCCACGCTCATGGTGGTAGGGAGCCTGGCTTACTTCGACCTGATCTTCGTCCTCACCGGCGGAGGCCCGGGCTACAGCACCCGGCTGCTGCCGCTGCACATGTACCTGACCGGCTTCAAGGCCAACGACATGGGTGCTGCGAGCGCCCTGGGCGTCATCCTGATCGTCATCGGGCTGGGCCTGGCCCTGCTGCTGCAGCGCCTCGGCGGCAAGAACCGGAACGACAGCCAATTGGAAGGAGCCTGATGGCTTCCACAACCCAGCTCCCCGCGGCTCCGGAGGCACCTGCCTTTACCCCCGCCACACCGCGCCAGAGCTCCAGTCGCGCCCGACGGCGCCGGCCAAACCTTCCGGGCGGCCTCGGCGGGTGGCTCTGGCTCGCGGTGATCGTCCTGCCCATCTACTACGTGGTGATCACCAGCCTGAAGAACCAGGCCGGGTTCTTCACCACCAACCCGATGCTTCCGCCCACCGAGCCCACGCTGGACAACTACAAGCTGGTGCTGGAAAACGACTTTGCGCGGTACTTCGTTAACAGCGTCATCGTCACACTGGGCACGGTCATTCCTGCCTTGTTCGTCTCTTTCATGGCTGCCTACGCGATCGTCCGGGGCAAGGGCCGGTTCGTGAACTGGACCAACAACCTGTTCCTCCTGGGCCTGGCCATTCCGCTGCACGCCACCATCATCCCGATCTACTGGATGATCACCCGCGCCCATCTCTACGACACGTTGCTGGCCCTGATCCTGCCGTCCATCGCGTTCGCCATTCCGGTCTCCGTCCTGATCCTCTCGAACTTCATGCGGGACGTGCCCAACGAGCTGTTCGAGTCGATGCGCCTGGACGGGTGCTCGGATTGGGCCATGCTGTGGCGGCTGGCCCTGCCGATGACCAAGCCGGCGGTGATCACCGTTGGCATCTACAACGCCCTGCACGTCTGGAACGGCTTCCTGTTCCCGCTGATCCTCACCCAGAGCCCGGCCACCCGCGTGCTGCCCCTCTCGCTGTGGACATTCCAGGGCGAATTCAGCGTCAACATCCCCGCGGTGCTCGCCTCGGTGGTGCTGGCCACGCTGCCGCTGCTGGTTCTCTACATCGTGGCCCGCCGCCAGCTGATCAGCGGACTGACCGCCGGCTTCAGCAAGTAACCGGCTTCAGCAAGTAAACATACGGATTCCTCACGAAAGGACATTGGATGACAAGCACGAAGCCGCTGCGGGTCGGCATGGTGGGCCACGCCTTCATGGGGGCCGCCCATTCACACGCCTGGCGAACGGCACCCCGCTTCTTCGACCTGCCCCTGCAGCCGCAGCTCACCGCCGTCGCCGGCAGGAATGCCAGCGGCGTCCGGGCAGCGGCGGACAAGCTCGGCTGGGAGTCGGCCGAAACGGACTGGCGCCGGCTGATCGAACGTGACGACATCGACCTGATCGACATCTGCACCCCCGGCGACACCCACGCCGAGATCGCTGCCGCCGCCCTCGAGGCCGGCAAGCACGTGCTGTGCGAAAAGCCGCTGGCCAACTCCGTGGATGAGGCGGAGCGGATGACCGTTGTGGCAGAGGCCGCCGCCGAACGGGGTGTCTATACGATGTGCGGGTTCAGCTACCGCCGCACACCGGCGCTGGCACTGGCCAAACGCATGGTGGAGGAAGGCCGGCTGGGGACCATCCGGCATGTCCGCGCGCAGTACCTGCAAGACTGGCTGTCCGACGAGAACGCCCCCATGACCTGGCGGCTGGACAAGAGCAAGTCCGGGTCCGGATCCCTGGGGGACATCGGAGCGCACAGCATCGATGCAGCCCAGTGGATCACCGGGCAGAAGATCACCGGCGTCTCCGCGCTGCTGGAGACGTTCGTTCCCGAGCGGCCCCTGGCCGGGGACCTGGTGGGCCTTGGCGGGCACGGCGACTTAGGCCAGGACGCACCCCGCGGGGCGGTCACCGTGGATGACGCCGCTATCTTCAGCGCCCGGTTCGACGGCGGCGGTACTTCAGCGGGCGCCGTCGGGGTTTTCGAGGCAACCCGCTACGCGCTGGGACGGAAGAATGCGATGCGGCTGGAGCTGAACGGCACCAAAGCGTCCCTCGCCTTCGACTTCGAGGACATGAACGCCCTCTCCTTCTACGATGCAGCCGAGTCGCCCGACGCCGGCTTCCGCCGGATCCTCGTCACCGAACCTGAGCATCCCTACGTCGGCAACTGGTGGCCCACCGGCCACGGCCTGGGCTACGAGCACGGCTTCACCCACCAGGTGGTGGACCTCGTCAACGCGCTCGCGCAAGGCACGCAGCCGGAACCGTCCTTCGCCGACGCCCTGCAGGTCCAGCGCGTGCTGGCCGCGGTGGAGGCCAGTGCAGCCAACTCCAGCCAATGGCAAAAAGTCTGAAACCCGTGACTGCAGAACAGGTAACCCGATGACACGACCCATAACGCTTTTCACCGGCCAGTGGGCTGATCTTCCGTTCGAGGAGGTGGCCCGGCTCGCCGGCGAGTGGGGCTTTGACGGCCTGGAGATCGCCTGCTGGGGCGATCACCTGGATCCGCGCCGCGCAGCAGAAGACGATTCCTACCTCCAGGGCCGGCTGGACCTCCTCGAGAAGAACAACCTCCAGGTCTTCGCCATCGCAAACCACCTCACCGGCCAGGCTGTCTGCGATGACCCGATTGATGAGCGCCACCAGGGCATCCTGACGCCTGAGGTCTGGGGTGACGGCGATCCGGAGGGCGTACGTGCCCGGGCGGCGCAGTCCATGATGGACACTGCCCGGGCCGCGGCGCGGCTTGGTGTGAAAACCGTGACGGGTTTTACCGGCTCCTCCATCTGGAAGGCCGTGGCGATGTTTCCGCCCGCTTCGGAGGCCATGATCGACGCCGGGTACCGGGACTTCGCTGACCGGTGGAACCCCATCCTCGACGTCTTTGACGAGGTGGGGGTCCGCTTCGCGCTCGAAGTGCACCCCTCCGAGATCGCCTACGACTACTGGACCACAAAGCGGACTCTGGAAGCCATCGGCCACCGGGCCGCCTTCGGCCTTAACTTCGATCCCTCCCACTTCATCTGGCAGGACCTGGACCCGGTGATGTTCCTGCAGGACTTCGCCGAGCACATCCTGCATGTGCATGTGAAGGAATCCGTGCGCCAGCTCGACGGGCGCAACGGCCGGCTTGGCTCGCACCTGGCCTGGGCCGATCCGCGCCGCGGCTGGGACTTCGTCACCGCCGGGCACGGGGACGTGCAGTGGAACAGGATCTTCCGCACCCTGAACGCCATCGCGTACACCGGCCCTACCAGCATCGAATGGGAGGACGCCGGCATGGACCGGCTGACCGGCGCACCCCAGGCCCTCGCCCTGGTTAAGGACCTCGCAGCCATCGCCCCGCCCGCCGCGGCATTCGACGCCGCCTTCGCCACCCGATGACACCAGCCAACGGCTGAAAACCAAAGGAAACCCCTGACATGACTGAACGAAAATCCGCCCTGGTGGTGCGCGGCGGCTGGGACGGCCACCAGCCCTTCGAAGCCACCGAGCTCTTCATCCCGCACCTGAAAAACAACGGCTACGACGTCCGTGTGGAGGAATCGCCCAAGGTCTACGCCGACGCCGGCTACATGGCAGGAGTGGACCTGATTATGCAGTGCATGACCATGACCACGATTGAAAAGGACGAGTTCGAGGGACTGCGGGCCGCCGTCGAAAACGGCACCGGCCTGGCAGGCTGGCACGGCGGGATCGCGGATTCCTACCGCAACAACTCCGACTACCTGCACCTGATCGGTGGCCAGTTCGCCTGCCACCCCGGCAAGCATCCGGACGAGCGGGTCGGGGAGCAGTCCGACAACTACGTGCCCTACACCGTCAACATGCTCCCGGCCGCCGCGGACCACCCCATCACGGAGGGCATCGGCGACTTCGAACTTGTCACCGAACAGTACTGGGTTTTGGCCGACGACTACATCGACGTCCTCGCCACCACCACGCAGAAGGTCCGCGAGTGGGACCCTTGGCACCGCGAGGTGACCTCGCCGGCCATCTGGACCCGCCAGTGGGGCACGGGCCGGATCTTCGTCGCCACCCCCGGCCACCATGTCGGCATCCTCCAGGACACCAACGTCCGCACCATTATCGAAAGGGGCCTGCTGTGGGCAAGCCGTTAGAGACAACTGAACCGCTGAAGATCGGCATCATTGGCTGCGGCGCCATCATCGCCCAGTACCTGGCGAACTTCCGCCGGCTGGACCAGATCGAACTGGTGGCAGTGGCCGACTTGGATCCCGCGCGCGCCCAGGCTGTTGCGAACGACTACGACGGCGTCCGCGCACTGTCCGTGGACGGCCTCCTGGCCGCGGACGACGTCGACCTCGTCCTCAACCTGACCATCCCCGCGGCCCACGCGGAGGTGGCGCTGAAGGCCATCGCAGCGGGCAAGAGCGTCTACGGGGAGAAGCCGCTCGCGGCGACCACCGCCGAGGCGCGGCAGGTGCTGGATGCGGCACGCGAGGCGGGCGTCGTCGTTGGCTGTGCCCCTGACACGGTGCTCGGCACCGGAATCCAGACCGCCCGCAAGGCGATCGACGACGGCCTGATCGGCGCACCGATCAGCGCAACCGCCACCATGGTGACGCCCGGCCATGAGCGCTGGCACCCGAACCCGGACTTCTACTACCAGCCCGGCGGGGGTCCCCTGCTGGACATGGGTCCGTACTACGTGACCGCGCTGGTCACGCTGCTGGGTCCTGTCGTCTCCGTGGTCGGCGCTGCCAGCCACACCCGCAGCGAGCGGACCATCGGTTCGGGTCCACGCACTGGCGAGAAGGTTCCGGTGGCCATCGACTCCCATGTCACCGGCGTGCTGGTGCACGCTTCCGGTGCCCTGTCCACGCTCCTGATGAGCTTCGACGCCGTGAAGTCCAAGTCGCCCAACATCGAAATCCACGGTGAGCGCGGTTCCCTGGCCGTGCCCGACCCGAACCATTTCGACGGCGATGTCCAGGTCTTCCCGCTGGGCGCCGACGACTGGCAAACCCTGCCCGTCTCGGCTGGCTACGTCGACTCCGGACGCGGCTTCGGGATCGCCGACATCGCCGCAACACCTCAGGGATGGGAGCCACGTGCCGGCGGCCAGCTGGCATACCACGTCCTCGAGGTGATGGAGTCCATGCTGGTTTCGGCCCGGACGGGTTCCGCGGTGCAGATCAAGAGCACGGCGGTCCGTCCGGAGCCGGTGGAACTGACGACCTTGGCAGCACAGGTCGCCGAAGTCAGCTCGTAGGAGCTACTCCCTCCCTTGGCCGGGTTCGGCGGCGGCGGTATTTCCGCCGCCGCTACACCGGTTGTGGGGTGGGTCCTGTTCGTTCGGGCTGAATAGTTCCCACGGGGCGGTGCCAGGCGGTCCGGTGCCAGACTGTCCGGTGCCGGGCTGGCTGACTACGGGTGGCCCGGTTCCGAATTCGCTGGTTCGCGGCTGTGGATTCGTCCGCAGCCTGCTACCGGGAAGTGGCGGTGCGGTGGAGCGGTAGGTGTGGCCGGTAGGTGTGGTGACTTCGATGGCGTGCCTCGATCCTGGCCGTGGTTTCACCTTCCAGCCGGGGAGTTCTTTGGTGTGGTTGCAGGCTTCGCACAGTCCCGCGCCATTACTCAGTGACGTGGGGCCGTCGTTGTGCCAGGGGATGATGTGGTCGTGGTGGCGGATCGGGGCGTCGCAATAGGGCGTGCGGCAGGTGTCATCGCGGACCTGGATGAAGCGGCGCAACGGTGCCGGGAAGAGCCGCCGTCGGGAGTCCATGGCGACTAAGTCACCGGTCTCCGGGGCGGTGTAGAGCCGGCGGAGCCAGATCTTGAGTTCCTCTACCGCGTCCTCGTGGTCGCCGGCTGAACTGCCCGCCGCCGGGCGAATGCGATCCGGCTGCGCGATGAGGTTGCGTGCCCACGCTGCGGGGACGATGCCGTAGCCGGTGAGGCGGGCTGGTTCGCTGTCGCCTTGGAGGAGGGTGCGGTCGGTCATGACGAGGTTGAGGTCTATCCCGGTGATGCCGCCGGGGGTGCCCGTGGTCCATTCGACGAGCGTGTCGGCCTTGATCTGATTCAGTGCCCGGGGGTCGCCGGCGGAATGGAGGGCTTCGGCACGCCTTGTCAGGGCTGTGTAGACGGCGACGCCCTGGTGGGCGGGCAGCAGCGCGGTGAAATAGGTCATGCAGTCGGGGGCCGGGCGCAGGCTCACGGACCGCTCCGAGGCCGCGTGGCTCGCGCGCCGGGTGACGGAGCGCGGGTCCCGGCGGGTGGCGGCGGCCTTTACCGCGGCGATGACGCCGCGGGTCCCGACCCCGGTGAAAGTCCCCATATCCGCAGCCAACTCCTCATCGACGGCGGTCCGGTCTTCCACGTTCAGGCAAGCTGTTTCCTGCACGAAATACATGGCGCGCTCTTCATTCAGCTGGCCGGTGTCCAGGGCGCCCAAGGCGTGCGGCATCTCGGTGACCAGGGCTTTGGCCATGCCGAGCAGCCGCCCGCCGCGGTGCGGGGACTCGCCCCGGGCCAGCGCGATCTGCTCGGCCGCGCCCAGGTCCCGGTCTTTGCCCAGGTCCGCCGCCGACAGCGTCCGATCCGAGTGGTTCCCACGCTCCGTTTGTTCCTGGCGGAGCCGCGCCTCGAAGGTCACAGAAAGCCGTGCCTGCTGCCCGGCGGCCCAGCACTTGACGTTCTCATACGCGCGGACCTGAGCGATCAACCCGGCACCGTCGGCGGTGAGGTCAACTGCCGGGAGAAACCACCCGGGCCTCGTTCCACTGTCCTGGACAATGGAACCGGCCGCGTGCCGGGCAGTAGCGGCGCCGGAGGGACCGGTGCGAAAAGCGCCGTGATAAGTTCCGGCGTCGAAAGGGCTGGCGTCAAGAAGGTACCCGTCGAAAGGACGGTCCGCCAACAGGACCTCGGGGAAGGGATCCTCCGGAAACGATGCCGGATACACGGCGCCGAGATCGTCGTCATACGGCAACCCGTAGTACGGATCGGCGTCGAAACTCGGGGCGTCAGGGAAGTGGAAATCGCTGTCAGGAAACGCAGCAGACTGCAGGACGCCGCCGTGCGGCACCGCTGCCAAAGCCAGCTCCGATTTCCCGATTCCATCCATAGATACAGTCTGAGGAGGGGGTACGACAATAAAGGCCGGTCCAGGACCAGAGTCAGGCGGAATTCAAAAAACTTTTTTTGATTCACGTGCGAGCGGAAACTGGGTAGCATTTCAGGGCGTTCTCGGGCCTGAGAACGCCGTGAGGTGCTACCCAGTTGGGTGCTATTGCACCCAACCCTGCTCCACTTTGCGCTGCTCCGCCCTGTACCGTTCCCCGATGGCAGGCCGGAAGTCCGGCTCGGGGTGGCCGTCCAGCGCCACCTGCCAGTCCGGCCGCTTCCCCGCCAGCGCCCAGGCCGCCTGCACGGCCGCTCCCCGGGCCACATACTCGCCGGGGCTCGGAACCCGCACGGGCAGATCGAATACTTGAGCGGCAATCTGCTGAACTGCGGGATTCTGCACCGCGCCGCCGATCAGCAGGAGACGTTCGGCCGGATGACCCAGGCCCCGGAGGGCGTCCAAACCTCCGGCCAGCCCGCACAGCATCCCTTCGACGGCGGCCCGCGCAATGTTGCTGCGTGTGGTCGAGGCGATGGTCAGCCCGGAGAAACTGGCCGTGGCGTGCGGCAGGTTCGGCGTCCGCTCCCCCTCGAAGTACGGGACCAGCACCACGCCTCCCGCCCCCGGCTCTGCTTCCAGCGCCAGCCGGGACAGCTCGTCGAAGTCCACTCCCAGCAGCCCGGCAACGGACGTCAGCACCCGCGCCGCGTTAAGGGTCACGGCGATGAGCAGGAACAGGCCGCTCGCGTCCGCGAAGCCCGCCACCGTCCCGCTCGGGTCGCCAATGGGCTCGTCGGAGACGGCGAACACCGTCCCGCTGGTGCCAACGGATACGACGACGTCCCCCGCCCGAGCGCCAAGGCCCAGTGCCGCTGCGGCATTGTCCCCCGCACCGGCACCAAGCAAAATCGGCTGCCCCGCAATTTCAGCGTGGACAATCCCGGGCGAAGCGCCCGGGGCCAGGACGCGGGGCAGGATCACGGCATCACCAACGCCTGCACCATCCCCCGCCGAGCCGGCACCGGTTCCATCAGTCCCGGCTTCAACAGCATCCCGCCCGAAGGCCAGCCTGAACAGCTCCAGGTCATACGCACCCGTAGCAGGGTTCCAGTAGCCGGTGCCGCTGGCGTCCGAGCGGTCGGTGGTGAGCTGGCCGAGGTCGGGTCCCAGCGGGCTGGCGCCGGTGGGGCCGTATCCCCGCAGTCGCCACGTCAGCCAATCGTGTGGCAGTGCGACGGCGGCCACCCGGCTGGCGATCTCCGGCTCGTGGTCGCGGACCCAACGGACCTTGGTGACCGTGAAAGAGGCTACGGGTACCAGGCCGGTCCGCTTGGCATAGTCCTCCGCGCCCACTTCTTCCGTGAGGGCGGCGGCTGACCCTGCCGAACGGGTGTCGTTCCAGAGCAAGGCCGGCCGGAGCACGTTGCCTTCCCGGTCCAGCAGCACCATGCCGTGCTGCTGGCCCCCCACGGAAAGCGCGCTGACCCCGGCGAACCCGCCGGCGTCGTCGAACGCTTCGGAAAGCGCCCGCCACCAGTGGTCCGGGTGGACCTCCGTGCCGTCCGGGTGGCCGGCACGGCCCTCGCGCACCAGCGCGCCGGTGTCCGCGTCCAGCACCACTACCTTGCAGCTTTGGGTCGAGGAATCGACCCCGGCAACCAACACCATGTGACTAGCGGGCACCGAGCAGGTGCTCGATGAAGAGCTGCTGGAGCTTCACGAACCCGAAGCCCTTGCCGCCGAAGTACGCGTCGGCGTCGAAGTCCTCGTAGGACGAGCGGTCGGCGAGGAGCTGCTCGTAGCCTTCGCCCGGGTTCAGGGTGGGGACGTTGATTTCGGAAACCCGCGACGCCTCCAGGGCAGCCTGCACCTCGGGGTCGGAGCGGAAGGCCTTGGCGCGTTCCTTGAGCAGCAGGTAGGTCTGCATGTTGGCGGCCGCGGAATCCCAGACGCCGTTGATGTCCTCGGTCCGGCTGGGCTTGTAGTCGAAGTGGCGCGGGCCGTTGTAGGCCGGACCGCCCTGCGGACCGCCGTTTTCCAGCAGGTCTACCAGGGAGAAGGCGTTCTGCAGGTCGCCGTGGCCGAACACCAGGTCCTGGTCGAACTTGATGCTGCGTTGGCCGTTGAGGTCGATGTGGAAGAGCTTGCCCTGGTACAGCGCCTGGGCGATGCCGTGGGTAAAGTTCAGCCCGGCCATCTGCTCGTGGCCGGTTTCGGGGTTGATGCCGACAAGCTCCGGCCGCTCGAGGGTCTCGATGAATGCCAGGGCGTGGCCCAGTGTGGGCAGCAGGATGTCGCCGCGCGGCTCGTTGGGCTTGGGCTCGATCGCGAAGCGGATGTTGTAACCCTTGTCCGTCACGTAGTCGCCCAGCAGGTTCACGGCCTCGCGGTAGCGCTCGAGGGCGCCGCGGATGTCCTTGGCGGCGTCGTACTCGCTGCCTTCGCGCCCTCCCCACATTACGAAGGTCTCAGCGCCCAACTCGGCTGCGAGGTCGATGTTCTCCAGGACCTTGCGGAGGGCGAAGCGGCGCACACCGCGGTCGTTGCTGGTGAAGCCGCCGTCCTTGAAGACCGGGTGGCTGAACAGGTTGGTGGTCACCATGGGCACCACCATGCCGGTGGCCTTCAGCGCGCCGGTCAGCCGGTCGATCTCCCGCTGCCGGTCAGCCGCGGAGCAGCCGAACGGGAACAGGTCGTTGTCGTGGAAGGTGATGCCGTAGGCGCCCAGATCGCTGAGCCGGTTGATGGCCTCCACGGTGTCCAGCGGCGGGCGGGTCGCGGAGCCGAACTGGTCCTGCGCCTCCCAGCCGACGGTCCACAGGCCGAAGGAAAACTTGTCGTCGCGCGTGGGCTGAATCGCCATTGAGTGCTCCCGTTTGGTTTGGAGGGATCGGTCCCCGCGGGACGATCCGTAATATGTTCCAGAAACAAACATATTAGATTTTCCGAGGCTGTCAACCGTTTTTCCCTAATTGGACAGGCAGTATTGATGTGCAGAACCTCTATCCCCAGTCCAGCGCCGGGTGTTATGTTCTCCTAAACACCAAACGAAGGGCAGGCAATGGTTAGCGAAGCAGGAACTGAGCTGCACACCGCGGGGCACAACTGGGCCGGCAACCTCAGGTACGCCGCCGCCGACGTGCTCGAGCCGACCACCGTGGCAGAGCTTCAGGACCTGGTGGCCGGCGCCCGGAAGCTTCGGGCGCTAGGTTCGCGGCACTCCTTCAACCGCATCGCCGACACCACCGGCACTCTGGTCTCGCTCGAGCACCTCGAGCCGGCCATCGAGGTTGACGCCGCCAACCTGACGGTGACCGTGAGCGGCGGCACACGCTACGGGACCCTGGCGGCCGAGCTGCAGCGGCAGGGCTATGCGCTCCACAACCTGGCGTCCCTCCCCCACATCTCCGTGGCCGGCGCCGTCGCCACCGCCACCCACGGCTCCGGCGACCGCAACGGAAACCTGGCCACCGCCGTCGCCGGCCTTGAGCTGGTGGCGGCCGACGGCGGGCTCCTCACCTTGCGCCGCGGGGAACCCGACTTTGACGGCATGGTGGTTAACCTCGGCGCCCTGGGCATCGTCAGCAGCCTGACCCTCGACATCGAACCGACGTTCCCGGTTTCGCAGTCGGTGTTCGAGGACCTTAAGTGGGACCAGGTGCTGGAGAATTTCGACGACGTCACCTCCTCCGCTTACAGCGTCAGTCTGTTCACCGACTGGAGCGGGGACCGGATCGGCCAGGCCTGGCTGAAGTCCCGGACTGCACCGACCGAAGCCATAGCGGAACGCGCGGGCTTTTTCGGCGGCACCCCGGCCAAAGAACCGAGGCATCCCATCGCCGGCGTGCCCGGAACCACCTGCACGCAGCAGTTGGGCGTTCCCGGTCCCTGGTCGGACAGGCTGGCCCACTTCCGGATGGAATTCACTCCCAGCAAGGGCGACGAGCTGCAAAGCGAGTACCTGGTCCCCCGCGAGCATGCCGTGGACGCCATCCAGGCCATGCGCCGGCTGTCCAGCGTGGTGACTCCGCTGCTGCTGGTCTCGGAAATCCGTACCATGGCCGCGGACAGCCTCTGGCTGAGCCCGAACTACGGCACCGACAGCGTTGGCCTGCACCTCACCTGGCGGCAGGACCAGCCCGCGGTCGAGGCCGTGCTTCCGGTGATCGAGGCCGAACTGGCGCCCTTCGCCGCCCGTCCGCACTGGGGCAAACTGTTCGACGGCGATGCCTTCCGGCTCGCGCCGCTCTACCCCCGCTTCGCAGACTTTAAGGTCCTCGCGGACCGCCTCGATCCGGAGAGGAAGTTCCGCAACGACTTCCTCGGCACCAAGGTTTTCGGCAGCTGATATTGTTCCGATGATGTCTTCCCCTCGCCAACGGGCTGCCCCGACCGCCCCGCCCAGCGAGCTGGACCCCTCCCGGCGGAACAACCTGGCCCTGATCACGTCCCTGGTCCACCATAACCGTGTCCTCAGCCGCGCGCACCTGACGAAAAGGACCGGGCTCAACAGGTCAACGGTCGGAACCCTGATCGGCCAATTGGTTGCGCTCGGACTGGTCTACGAAACGGCACCGTCGGGTGAGGCTCAGGTGGGACGGCCCAGCCCCGAGGTGCGCCCGAGCCCTTCCATTGCCGCGCTCGCGGTCTACCCGGAGATCGACGCAGTGACCATCGGGCTGGTCAACCTCGGCGGCATCGTCCAGAAGAAGATCCGGTTCGCCACCGAACGGATTCCCAGCGCGCGGGAGGCGGTCAACATCGCCGCTGCCGTGATCGAAGGGATGCGCACGGAGCTAGAGCACTCCTACCGGATCACCGGCATCGGTGTGGCGGTGCCGGGCCTGGTTAACCCCGATGACGGGACGGTGCGCCACGCGCCGCATCTGGGTTGGCGGGACGAGCCTGTGGCCCGGATGCTGAGCGAGGCCACCGGCTACGCCTGCCAGGCTGCCAATGACGCCTCGCTCGCGGCAGAGGCGGAGCTGATCTTCGGGGCCGGCGCCGGGCGGGACAACCTCATTTACCTCAACGGAGGGGCCAGCGGCGTCGGCGGCGGGATCATTTCCAACGGCATGCTGCTCCGCGGAGCGTCCGGCTACGCCGGGGAACTGGGCCACACGTTCGTCCGAACCTCCGGCGAACAGTGCCACTGCGGCGCCACCGGCTGCCTGGAAACCGAAGTGTCCCAGGGCCGGCTCTTCGAACTACTGGGCCTCAGCGGCGGCGACACACCCCAGCTGGAACAGGCCCTCCGCGCGTCAAGCAGCCCTGCTGTCGCCGAGGAGATCTCCCGGCAGCTGGGCTACTTGGCCATCGCACTCCGGAATGCCGTCAACACCTTCAACCCGGAGGTGATAATCCTCGACGGTTTTCTGGGGGTGCTGTACGCCCTCAAGCCCTCCACGCTGGATGATCTGCTGCTGTCCCAGGCGATGGACGGCCCGGCCGCCCAGGTCAAAGTGCACCCCGCGGCCCTCGGCTCCAACCTGATGATGATCGGCGCGGCGGAACTCGGCTTCGCCCGGTTCCTGGCGGACCCCGCCGGCTTCGGGGCGGCCCTCACGGCATAAGCCGCGTTCACGGCATAAGCCGGGTTCACGACACAGGCCGGCTAACGGCTAAGCCTGTTTAACCGGCACAAGGCACCGGGTGCACCCGTTGGGGCGAACCCGGTGCCCTGTAGACACGCTGACGTAGAGGAACGCCAGGCCCCTACCGGCCGAACACCACCTCGTAGGTCCGGGTCTGGCTTCCGTCTTCGCTCTTGACGGTGACCACGGCGGTTCCCGTCTGCTTGTCAGCCGGTTGCACAGTCACCGTCGCGTACGGATCAGCTGCGGTAGCCGTGACTTCCTGCCGCCCTCCCTGAGCGTCAGCCCTATAGGAGGTCACCTCCGGCGAGAAGCCTGCCAACGGCTGGCCGTTGACGGAAATCCCGGCCGCAGCGGCGTCGGAGGACTGGCCCGGAGCCGAGGCCAAAACCTGGACCTCGCTGACCGTTATGTGGGTGTTTGTGCGGGCGGTGAGCACCACGCGCACGTCCTTGGTGTCCACGTTGGCCACCGGGACCGTGACCACCGGGGCGGGGCTGCCACCGGGAACCTGCACCGAAGCACCCGCGTTCTTCCAGGTGCCGTCGGCTGCCTTGGTCTGAGCCTGCAGGCTTTGGGCGTAGCTGTCCGTTGATCCGTCGCGGTAGAAGTGAACCTTGACGCCGCTGACCGTCTTCAGCTGGGCCAGGGAGACAGTAAGGGTGTCCGTGGCGTTCTTGGTGCCCGATTTCCAGTTGGACCAGGCTTTGTCCGTCAGGTTGCCATTTCCGAGTCCGGCGGTGCCGTAGCCCGGCTCCGTGAACGAGGCGCTGAACGTGGCACCGCCGTCGTCGGCCACATTTTCGGCAGTTCCCGGGGTGACCTGCACGCGCACGGTGGCAGGCAGCGTCCGGCCGTCGGCGGCGTCGGCCGTGCCTGTAACCGTGGCCACGCCGGTTTCGGTGAACGCGGGAGCCGCGTCCCAGACCACCGGCCGCTCCACGTTGCTGCCGCCGGCAGTCACCGCGGTCACGGTGGCGGGCAGCGCGGGCGTTCCGCCAACGTAAGTCTTGGCCCTCGCCGGGAGCGTCGCCACCAGGGTGTCGACGGTGACCTTGGCGGTCACCGCATGGGCAGCGCCCAGGACGTCCGTCGCCGTTCCGCGCACGTCGACGGTTCCGGGTTTGCTCCACCGGCTCTCCGGCGGCATCGTCCAGGTCACCGGCAGTTCACCCCGGGGGCCGTCACGGTAGACGGGAACGACAGTGGCGGGCAGCTGCGGAGCGATCCCGGGCACGGTGAAGGCTGTGACGTTCCGGAATCCCTGGACAGTTTCATCGATGACCCGCCAGCGCTGGTTCTCGCCGGAGTTGGCGGTCCACAGGGTCACCGGCGACGCGTCCGCGGTGGCGTGGCCGCCCACCTCGAGGAGCCTGCCGGTTGCCGCGTTGACGAACGTGTACGTGCCATCACCGGTGGTGGACATGGTCCACCGCGAGGCCTCAGCCGGCGTTGCCTCCGCCGGCACCAGCTGGGGCGTTCCGTCGACGACGCCGAGCTGCCGCCCGCCGTCGGGCGTTTCAATCGCGTAGCGGGCGCGGCTGCTGTTTTCGCCGCTGAGGCGGCGGATGTTCCATTGCTGGTCGGCACCGGCGCCGGAACGGATGACGGCGGTGCTGCCGGTTCCCTGGGCAAGTGACTTGCCGCTTTCGACGCCCTTGAGGCTGTAGGCGTGGTCCGCCTGCACAAGGGCGGCGTCCTTGGCCACGCCGTGCACACCGCTGACGAGGAACGTCGTGACGGACTCGGCCGGCACCGTGAGGACCGCCGTGCGGTCCTTTCCGACGGCGACCGGCTCACCCTCCACGAGCGCGCCGGACGCGTCGCTGGTCACCGGCGTCACGGTGGCGTTTCCCTGGACGGCCCCGAAGCCGGAAAGGTCGAGGGCCACGGGGCGCTGCCGCTTGCTGTCGTTCACGTGCACCACGGTGGCGCCGGAGTCCGAGACCGCGGCCGCGCTGTTCAGGTCGTCCACCTTGACCAGGCGGTCCCCGGGCTTGATGAAGTGCGTGAAGTTCCGCGCAGTGTTGTATTTGGTGTTGGTGTAGATCGGGCAGCTTTCGAGGGTGTCCCCGGCGGCGCAGTCGAAGGGCAGCTGGATCTCGCCCCAGTTGGAGCCGATGGCGCTTTCGCCGCCGGGCTTCATGTTGTTGTAGTCCTCAACGGGCTGCCAGAAAACCCAGGCCTCGGGCTCCAGCTCGCGGAGGTCGTTGACCATGTGCTGGGCTAGGCCAAGGCCGGGCTGCATGCTCGTGAAGTTCTGCCCGTCCATCCACGAGCCGCCGGTCTCGCTCATCCAGAGCGGCTTGTCCTCGCCCTTGGCGATGTCCCGGACGGACGTCCGCTGCCCGGTCCCGTACGTGTGGACGTTGAGCTGCGCGACGTTCTCCTTGGCTTCGGCGGAGTAGCTGTTCCAGTTGTTGGCGAAGGTGGACGGGTTGGTCTCGTCCATGGCGCTGATGACGGCGCCGGTGTCCGCGCTGGCCAGGGCCTTGGCCAGCGACTGGACCACCTTCTGCTGCAGTTCGGGGCCCATGTGGGCGCCTTCCTGCCGGCCGCCGACGGGCTGTCCGGACGCATTGAGGCTGGTTCCCCAGTAGGGCGTGTTCGGTTCATTCATGGGATCGATCGTGTCGATCTTGATGCCGTGCGCCTTCTCCAGCTGCTTGACGACGCCGACCAGATAGGAGGAGAAATCGTCAATGCTCTCAGTCCGCAGCTGGTCCTGCGAGGAATTGAAGCCGCCCGAAACGTAGCCGCTGACCGTCTGGAACCACGGCGGGGAGTTGCTGAAGGCTTCCCAGTGCGTGATGTCGTTCTTGATCCGGTCCACCCACCAGCGCTGCGTCTGGTCGGCGTCGAGGTTCCAGTGCTCCGGGTTCGCCGGATCCCACCAGTCCTTGTCCTCGCGCGTGGTGCCGGCGGGCGCCTTCCACCAGCCCTCGACGGCGCCGCCGGCACGGAGGTAGTCCTTCACGTCGGGCGCGTTGCCGCCGCCGACGTTGTACCGCGCGATGTTGAGGTTCAGCCCGTCGTCGCCGAAGACCATGTCCGCGAGCTTGTTGCGGACTTCGTCCGGATAGTCACCGGTGGCGTTGGCGAACCAGACCAGGCTGGTGCCCCACCCTTCGAAGGCCTCGCCCTGGTAGGACGGGTCCGGCCGTACGGTCACGGCGCCTGCCGGCACGGTTTCATCGCCTGCTTTGACCGGTGCCGGCGCGGCCAACGCGGGTCCGGCCACGAGCCCTGCGGAGAAGACCGCCGCGGTGACGCCGGCGGCGGTCACGGCCCAGGGCCGTCTGGATCTGTTCGTCATTGAATTCCCTTCGGTGCGGTGATGCTGCTGATCTCTGGGGACTGCTGCTTTTATCTGGGGGTCTTGAGAACTGCCACGCCGCGGGCGGCAAGCTTGGCGGTGCGTTCGGCGGTGCGTTCGGCGGCAAGCGCAGTTCCGGGCACCGCCGAGATGTCAACGGCCTGGTCCGTGCGGTTGATCAGGAAAAGGAAGCGCCCGCCCTCCCCCGTGCGGACGGCGAGTTCGACGGCGCCACGGAGTTCCGCGGGCAGTTCAGACTCGACGCCGGCCAGGTGCGCGAATTCCCGCAGGACCGGGACCAGGCCGTCGGGTCCGAGTCGCGTCGCCACGTAGCCGGCGGATCCGTTGCCCACGCTGCGCCGGGTCACGGCGGGTTCCCCGGCGTGGTCACCGGAGGTGAACCGGCGCAGGACCTTCGTGTCGTCCGAGGTGGTGGCCACCGGGTCCACCCACAGCGTGCCGGTCGACCCGTCGTCGAGCGTGGCCTCTTCCCCGGGGGCCAGCGGCCCGAACTCTTCCACCCGGATCCCCAGCAAATCGCTGAGGGCGCCGGGGTATCCGCCCAGCCACACATGGTCGTTCTGGTCCACGATGCCCGAGAAGTAGGTGGTCACGAGGTGCCCGCCTGCTTCGACGAAAGCCGTCAGGCGCGAGCGCAGCTCCGCCGGCACCACGTGCAGGACCGGCGCGATGACCAGCTGGTACCCCTCAAGGGCGGCCGCCGCCGGGAGGACATCGGCGCGGATGCCGCTGGCCAGGAACGCGGAGTACCAGTCGAGGGCCTCCTGCCGGTAGCGGAGCCGGTCGGTCGGATGGGAGTCCAGCTCGCTGGCCCACCATGAATCCCAGTCGAAGAGGATCGCAGCCCGTGCAGGTTCACGCCGGCTGCCCGTGATCGCCGAGAGTTCGCCAAGAGTCCGCCCCAGTGTGGTGACGTCGCGGAAGAGCCTGCTGTCACTGCCGGCGTGCGACACCATCGCGGAGTGGTACTTTTCCGCCCCGGCACGCGACTGCCGCCACTGGAAGAAGCAGACCGCATCTGCCCCGTGGGCCACGTGAGTGAGCGAGTCCCGGGCGAGCGCCCCGGGCTTCTTGGGCGTGTTCACGGGCTGCCAGTTGACGGCGCTGGTGGAGTGCTCCATGAGGAACCAGGGGCTGCCGCCGGCGATGTTGCCGGTCAGGTTCGCGGAGAAGGACAGCTCGTCGTGGTCCTGCGGGCCCGGGACCACGTAGTGGTCATTCGAGACGAAGTCGACGTCGGCGGCCCAGGCGGCGTAGTCCATTCCCTTCGTCTCCCCCATCACCATGAAATTGGTGGTGACGGGGATGTCCGGGGTGATGCTGTTGAGGATGTCGCGTTCGGCGCGAAGGTAGTCCCGCAGCGAGTCTGAGGAGAAGCGCTTGAAGTCCAGCTGCTGCGTGGGGTTCGGGTACGACGCCGCCTTCCGGGGCGGGAGGATGTGGTTCCAGTCCCCGTAGCGTTGGGACCAGAAGTCGGTCCCCCAGGCGGTGTTCAGCTCCTCAAGGGTGCCGTAGCGGTTCTGCAGCCAGAGGCGGAAGGCGGCCGCGGCGTCGTCGGAATAGTCATAGATGTTGTGGCAGCCGAGTTCGTTGGAAACGTGCCAGGCGCAGACGGCGGGGTGGTCCTTGTACCGCTCCGCCATGGTGCGCACGAGCGCCAGCGCGTGCTCGCGGAAGACCGGGGATGTGGGGCGCCAGTGCTGCCGGCCGCCCGGCCAGAGGGTTTCGCCGTTGTGGGTGACCGGCAGGATTTCCGGGTGTTCGGCGGCCAGCCACGGCGGCGGGGAGGCGGTGGCGGTGGCGAGGTCCACGGCGATGCCATTGGCGTGGAGCAGGTCGATGATGTCGTCGAGCCAGGCAAAGTCCCAAGTGTCCCGCGCGGGCTGGAGCCGGGCCCAGGAGAAGATGGCGAGGGAGACGATGTTGACTCCGGCCTCCTGCATGAGGCGGACGTCCTCGGCCCAGACCCCGCGGGGCCACTGCTCGGGGTTGTAGTCGGCGCCGAAGGCCAGCCGCTTGGTGTCCGCGGACGGCCAGCGCAGCCAGCGGTGGTTGGTGGCGAGGGACATGGATCTCCTATTTTGGGCGCGGCTGGGGTTGGGCACATTTGGGCGGCAGGGCGAAGCTGGGGTGGCCGCGTGCTTGATGGCTGTGTGCCGGGATGACGGCGGACGCGCCGGGCTGGCGCGTCCGCCGAGGTGGGGCGGTTTAGGTGAGGACTGTTACTCCTTGACCGTGAAGCCCTGCTCAGTTCCGTACTTGACCGAGGCTTTCTGCCAGGCGGTCAGGCCGTCCTTCAGCTTGGTGCCGGAGACGTAGGCCTGGCCGGCGGTATCGTTGAAGATGCTGTTGGCGTAGACCTGGAAGGGCAGGTAGGACCAGCCCGCGGGAACATTCTTCGCTGATTCGGCGAAGATCTTGTTGGCCTTCTGGCCGCCGAAGTACTTGAACCCGGTGTTCTGGAACTTCTCGGACGCGAGGTCCTTTGAGGTGGCGGGGAACGCCCCACCGTCGATCCGGGTTTGCACGCCTTCCTCCACATTGGAGTACTTCAGGAAGCCGTAGGCCAGCGCGGCCTGGCTTCCGGCGGCGGGGATGGCCAGGGAGCTGCCGCCGTTTTCGGAGCTGCTGGTGGCACCCTTTTCCCACTGCGGCAGAGGGGCGACCCGCCATTTGCCGGCCCCGTCGGCGACGCCGGAGACGAGGTTTCCCGGCATCCAGGCGCCGGTGGACAGGGTGGCGATGGTTCCGTTGCCGAGGCCCTTGTACCACTCGTCGCTCCAGGAGCTGATGGGGGCCAGGAGGTCCTCGTCGATGAGCTTTTGCCAGGTCTCGGCGAACTTGGTGGACCCTTCGTCGGAGAAGTTCACCCCGACGTTGGTGCCGTCCACCTGGTAGGGCTTGCCGCCGGCTTGCCAGATCATGCTGGTGGTGAACCCGGCGTCGCCGGTGTCGTTGGCGATGTAGGCCTTGGGGTCCGCCTTCTTCAGCGCGCGTCCGGCCTCAAGGAATTCATCCCACGTGGTGGGGACTGCGATGCCGTGCTTGTCGAACAGCTCCTTGTTGTAGAACAGGGCCATGGGGCCCGAGTCCATGGGAAGGCCGTAGACGCCGCCCTGCGCCTGCACCGAGGACCACGGACCGGCCGTGAAGGTGCCGTCAAGGTCTGCGGCACCGAACTGGCCAAGGTCTGCCAGTGATTTGCTGAGGGCAAACTGCGGAAGTGCGTAGTATTCGATCTGCGCGACGTCCGGCACTCCGGATCCGGCGGAGATCGCGTTCTGCAGGGCGGTGTACTGGTCGTTGCCGGTGCCCGCGTTGACCAGGTTGACGTCCACGTTGGGGTACTTGGCTTCGAAGCCTTCGGCGACCTTCTTCAGCGACTGGTCCCAGGCCCACACCGTCAGCTTGCCGCCCTTCTGGAGGGCTTGCTCGACGGCGTCGCTGTTGACCGTTTGCTGCGGCGCCGCGTTGCCGCCGCCTCCGCAGGCGGTGAGCCCCAGGGCGAGCGCGGCGGCGACGGCGGAGCTCTGCAGCAGGCCGCGGCGGGTCAGGGTCTTGATCATGGTCTTCCTTCTAACTGCGTTGTTGATGAGGATGGACGGGGCGTTATTCTTTGACGCTTCCGGCGGAAAGACCGGACTGCCAGTAGCGCTGGAGCAGCAGGAACGCTGCGATCAGCGGCAGGATGGTGAGCAGGGAACCCGTGATGACGAGGTTGAAGATGGCTTCCCCGCCGGCGGTGGCGGCCTGCGCGTTCCAGGCGTTCAGGCCCAGGGTGAGGGGGTACCAGTCCGGGTTCTTCAGCATGATCAGCGGCAGGAAGTAGTTGTTCCAGGTGGCCACCATGGTGAAGAGCAGCACGGTGACGATGCCCGGGGTTAGCAGCGGCAAGCAGACCTGGAAGAACGTGCGGGCCTCGCTGGCGCCGTCGATCCGGGCGGACTCCATGATTTCGGTGGGTATGGCCTCCGAAGCGAAGGTCCACATGAGGTACAGGCCGAAGGGCGAGATGAGCGAGGGGATGATCACGGCCCAGGGCGTGTTGGTGAGGCCCATCTGGCTGAACATGAGAAAAGTGGGAACGGCGAGGGCAGTGCCGGGGATGGCCACCGCGCCGATGACGACGGCGAAAACGGCTTTCCGGCCGGGGAAGTCGAACTTCGCCAGCGCGTAGCCGCCGAGGACGGCCAGGAACGTGGCGCCACCGGCGCCGAGCACGACGTAGAGGACCGTGTTGGCGAACCAGCGAAGGAAGATCCCGCCGTCGTACGTTGCTGTCCGGGCGATGTTGTCCCAGAGGGCAAAATCGGCGTCGAACCACAGGCCGAAGGAGTTGAGGAGGCCGTCCTGGGTTTTTGTGGCGTTGACCAGCAGCCAAAACAGCGGGGCCAGGCTGTAGAGCAGAACGAGGCCCATCAGGAGAGTGAGAGCCACGCTCCGGCGCGAACGCCGTCCTGTCCGTGGGGACCGCAGACGTGTGGTGCGGAGTTTTGCCGGGGATGAAGTGCCTGTGCCGGCGCTGCGGGGATGGGAGGCTGTCTGAACGCTCATGGTCAGCGCTCCTTTCGCATGCCGCGGACCTGGACGGCATAGGCAATGGCCATGGTGATCAGCCCCATGATGATCGCCACCGTGGCGGAGTAGTTGTACTGCTGCCCGGAGAACGACAGGGAGAAGGCGTACAGGTTGGGCGTGAAGTAGGTCGAGATGGTGTTGGGTGAGAGGCTCTTGAGGATGCTGGGCTCGTTGAAGAGCTGGAAACTGCCGATCACGGAGAAGATGCTGGCCACCACAACGGCGCCGCGGATGGCCGGCAGCTTGATGGCGGTGATGACCCTCAGCTGGCCGGCGCCGTCGATCTCGGCCGCCTCGTAGAGGGACTTGGGGATGACGGTCAGCGCGGAGTAGAAGATCAGCATGTTGTAGCCGATGAATTCCCAGGTAACGATGTTTCCGATGGAGGCCAGCACCAGTTCCGAGGAGAGCGGGCTGGGCAGGTTGAGGCCGAAGGCCTGGTTGATGTTGCCCACCAGGCCGAAGCGGGTGCCGTACATGAAGCCCCACATGAGCGTGGCGACGACGGCCGGCACGGCATAGGGAAGGAAGATCGAGATCCGGAAGAACGACCTTCCGTAGAGCCGGCCGCTGTCCAGGGCGAGTGCTACAACGAGGGCGATGAACAGCATGACCGGCACCTGGACTGCCAGGAACAGGGAAACCCGTCCCAGCGCGGACCAGAACTGCGCGTCGCCCAGGGCCCGGGCGTAGTTGTCCAGGCCCACGAACGCGGTGCCGCCGATGAGCTGGTTACGGAAGACGCTCAGGTAGATGGAGTAGGCAATCGGGGCCAGGAAAACCAGGGCGAACACGGCCATGAACGGGCCGATGAACCACCAGCCGGCCCAGGAACGGCGGCTGGCGCGGCGGCTTGCACTGCGGGCTGTCCGGCCAGCCGGCGTAGCCTCTCCGGCTCGCGCCGCGACGTGCGGGGACGTCATTGTCATGAAAGGTCCTCTGTAGGGCTGCGTCACCCGGCGGGTGACGAAAGGTGTTCTGTTTGCGTAAACATGAATGTGAGCTTTTGTTAGTGTTTGCGCAAACATGATTGGTACGATGGTGACATGGAGCACGAACCCGGTCAACCCCCGGTCCACAATCTGTCCGCTGCACAGGGCGCGGCAGGCGCCGCACTTCGGCGCAAGCCGCAGGTGTCCATGGCTGACGTCGCCAAGCTTGCCGGCGTCTCCTCCCAAACCGTTTCCCGCGTGTCCAACGGGAGCCCCGACGTCATAGAAAGCACGCGGCGCCAGGTCATTGCGGCGATGAACGAGCTCGGGTACCGGCCGAACAGCGCAGCCCGGGCGCTCAAGCGGGGCAGCTTCCGGACCATCGGCGTGATCACCTTCTCGCTCTCTTCGCTCGGCAACATGCGCACCTTGGAGGCCATCGCGCTGAACGCTGCCCGGCAGGACTTCGCCATCACCCTGATCCCGGTTACAGCTCCAACCCAGGCCGGGATCCAGGGCGCGTTCACCCGCATGGGCGAACTCGCCGTCGACGCCGTGATCGCCATCATGGAGGTCCACCTTCTGGATGCAGCGACGGTTACCCTGCCACCGGGAGTGAAGGTCGTCGTCGTCGATTCCGATGCCGGCGAGCAGTACAGCGTGGTGGACACCGACCAGGCCGACGGCGCCCGGAAGGCCGTCCGCCACCTTTTGGATCTGGGCCACGAGACGGTCTGGCACGTCGCAGGCCCCGAAGAATCCTTCGCCGCCGAACGGCGCGCCGCCGCCTGGCGCAGCACCCTTACCGCCGCAGGCAAAACAGTGCCGCCGGTACTCCGGGGCGACTGGTCAGCCGACTCCGGCTACGCAGCGGGCCTCCGGCTCGCCGACGAACGGGACTGCACAGCGGTGTTCGCGGCGAACGACCACATGGCTCTGGGCCTCCTGCGGGCCTTCCGGGAAAAGGGAAAATCAGTTCCCGAGGACATCAGCCTGGTCGGGTTCGACGACGTCCCCGAAGCCTCCTCCTATGCTCCCCCGCTGACCACGGTCCACCAGAACTTCGCCGACGTCGGCAACCGGTGCGTGGACAACGTCCTGCAGCAGATCCGCACCAACACCACCGAACCCGGCGTCATCCTGGTGCCCACCGAGCTCGTGATCCGCGCAAGCACCGCGGCGCCGAAGGCGACATAGCTCACATTCGCGCAGGCAACGGTTGCCTCGCGGGCACAGTCGGAGGATGATGGTTAGAGAAGCTAATTAGCGTTGCTAACTATCACCCTGACCAACAGGAGCGCACTTCCTCAATGCCTGCGACCGAAGCGGCACACCAAGAAACCCCACAATCCATCAGGCCGGACATCCTGGCGATCGACCTGCGGACCGCCGTGATGCGGACCTCCCGCCGGCTCCGGGTCGAAGCGACCGGCGACATCATCACGCCTGGCCAGTACACGGTGCTGGCCCAACTCCACAGCGACGGCCCGCGCACACCCCGCGAACTGGCGGCTCGGGAGCATGTGCAGGCGCCTTCGATGACAAGGATCGTGAACGCCCTTGCCGAGCAGGGGTTTGTGTCCCGGTCATCGCATCCGGAGGATGGCCGCCAAATTCAGGTAGGCATCACGCCTGCCGGCGTGGACGTCCTGGAAGAGGCGCGGGAACAGCGGACGGCTTGGCTGGCCCAGCGGGTCGCCGGCCTGAGCGCGGAGGACCGGCTCACCCTGAGCCGCGCCGCGCACATCATGCAGGAAATGAGCGGCCGATGAGCGCCACCTTCCGGGCACTGCAGAACCCCAACTACCGGTTGTGGGCGGGCGGCGCCCTCGTGTCCAACATCGGCACCTGGATGCAGAGGGTGGCACAGGACTGGCTGGTCCTGACCGTCCTCACGGACCATTCCGGAACCGCGGTCGGCATCACCACGGCCCTGCAGTTCCTTCCCATGCTGCTGCTTGGCCCCTACGCAGGAGTGCTCGCAGACCGGCACAGGAAGCGCGTGATTCTGCTGTGGACGCAGTCGGCAATGGGGCTGTGCGGGCTGGTCGTCGGCCTCCTGGTGGTGACCGGCGCCGCGCAGCTGTGGCAGGTGTACGCAGCCGCCCTCTGCCTTGGGCTGGCCAGCGCCATTGACGGGCCGGCACGCCAGTCTTTCGTCTCCGAACTCGTGGGACAGGACCATATTGCCAATGCGGTGTCCCTCAACTCCGCCTCTTTCAACACTGCCCGGCTCACAGGTCCGGCGATCGCAGGAGTGCTCATTGCCTGGGTCGGCACCGGCCCCGTTTTCCTGCTCAACGCGGCCAGCTTCGCCGCGGTCCTGGTCTCGCTGGCCCGGATCCGCGCATCGGAGCTGGTCCCGGCCGCGCCGGCGGTCCGCAGCAAACACCAGGTTGCCGAGGGACTGGGCTATGTCCGCCGCCGTCCAGATCTGGTGCTGATCCTCGTTCTGGTGGGCATCCTCGGGGCCTTCGGCATGAACTTCCCCATCACCAACGCCCTGATGGCCACGGCGGAATTCGGAATGGGGCCGGGTGAATTCGGGCTCCTGGGCTCCATCATGGCTGTCGGGACACTGGCCGGAGCGCTGCTCGCAGCACGCAGGTCCCGGCCCCGGCTGCGTTTCCTGCTCGGCGGAGCGCTGGGGCTGGGCTTCTTTACCCTGATCGGCAGCGTCTCGCCGTCGTTCTGGCTGTATGCCGCCATCCTGGTGCCGGTCGGACTCGCGTCGATCACCTTCCTTAACAGCTGCAATACCAGCATCCAGCTATCAGTGGAGCCACAGTTCCGGGGACGGGTGCTTGCCCTTTATCTGGCAACCCTGCAAGGCGGGACCGCATTGGGGGCCCCGTTCATGGGCTGGCTTGGCAGCACCTTCGGCGCGCGTTGGTCGGTGGCCGCCGGCGGCGCTGTCGTCCTGCTGACCGGGTTGCTCGCAGTGATCGTGGTGGTCCGGAGCAGCCGGCTGACTCTGCGGCAGCAGCTGCTCGCCTCCTTCCCAAGGAGGCGGGCGCCTCAGGGGAGCGCCGTCGTCAGCCCTTCCCCGGGAGGGCGTACTCCAAGATGAAGTCGCTCTCCACTGAGTCGCCGAGGTTGAATGACTTCGTCCCCACCTTGGTGAAGCCTGACTTCTCATAGAAACGGATGGCTTTGGCGTTCTGGCTGTTGACCCCCAGCCAGACGCTTGCCGCTCCCTGCTCCGCGGCCCACTCCAAAGAGGCCCGCATAAGCGTGGAGGCTGCGCCCCTTCCATGGTGGTCTGGGTGCACGTAGCACTTGCTCAGTTCAACGGACGGCTGCGCACCCAGGGCGCGGAGCACGTCGGGGTCCGTTGATTGCCGGTCGACCAGCAGGGTGTACCCGTCAAGCCGGCCGCCTTCCTCAATCACCAGGATGGCGATCTTGCTGTCGGCGAGGTACTCCGCGAATTTGTCCTCACTGAGCGTCCGCTTGAGGTGGAGCCGGATGTCCTCCGGAGAGGATCCCGGCGGGCAAGCGAGCGGGAAAGTGGCCGCTGCCAAGTCAGCCAGGGCTGCGGCGTCGCCGGCAACGGCCTTCCGAATCATTTAGAACTCCAGGGTGTCGGAGCGGGCAGGAATCATTAGAAGGATTCTAGGCCTCCGGCCCATTCTCGTCCGCGTCAACTTTCATTGACGCCCTCCATGCCGTCAACTAAAGTTGACGGCATGGAGGTGGACCGGTTGAAAACTTTGGTGGGATCCATGGACGGCGACAATCCGGTTAATGGCCTGCAGGCCGTGGCTGAACTGCATCGGGAGATAGGCCGGGCGGAAGCGGCCCTGGTCCGGAGGGCCCGCCTGGCGGGCTTGTCCTGGGAGGCGATCGCGCACGCGCTCGGCGTCAGCAAGCAGGCGGTCCACAAAAAGTATGGCAAGCGATAAAACGTAAAGAAGCGATAAAACGTAAAGAACAGGGGGCTCCGCCGGTACTGGCGGAGCCCCCTGGTTTCAGTAATTCAGAGCAGAATCACAGCTGCGAGTGCAGCCGCTCCAGCTCCGTCTTGGTGACGGGCAGGACCGTGCCGTGGCGCGGAGCCCGCGGCAGCTCATAGTTGGTGGAGAGCTTCCAGTTCGGGTTCTCCAGGCTGGTGCTTTCCAGCGGGATGTAACCGCGGCCGCCGAATTCGTCGACGAACAGGTAGTACTTCTCCTCGGTGTTCGACTTGAAGATGGTGGGCCCTTCCACCCCGCCCGTTCCGGCCTTTTTGCCGATGCAGTTGGCCATCAGTGACCAGTTGCGCGGGGTCGTGGTCGGCACGTCGACGGCAAGCAGGTCGCCCGACTTTTCCTGCATGATGTCCAGGCAGCCCGAGACCTGCCCCTCGTCCTTGGTGAACCGGTAGTAGGCGTCGCCCTCCTTGATGACGGTGGAGTCGATCACCGAGTTGCCGGGATCGTTCCACACCTTGGCCTCGGTGAAGGTCCTGAAGTCGCGGGTGGTGGAGTACATCATTTTGTTGTGCGTGCCGCCGGTGTGGTTGGGGTCGTTGTCGGCGTAGATTTTGGAGGCCCAGTACACGACGTAGGCGCCTATCTTCTCGTCGTAGTGCGCTTCGGGCGCCCAGGTGTTCCCCGCGGTGTCCGGCGAGACCTTCACGTGCCGCTGTGCGGACCAGTTCACCAAGTCGGTCGACTCCCAGACCTCGATGTACTGGCTGCCCTGGCGCTGCGAGGAGTCCCAGCTGGTGCCGCTGCCAATGGAGAGGTCCGTGGCGATCATGTAGAACTTGTCGCCCTCCGGGGAGCGGATGATGAACGGATCCCGCAGGCCCTTGGTGCCGAGGCCGGACTTGAGGACGGGCTTGCCGCCGTTCAGTTCGTCCCACTTGAGTGCGTCGTTGCCGCGGCTGGCGGCCATGTAGATGTTCTCGCCGGCGAGGTCGTTGCCGGTGAAGTACGCGAAGGCGTAGCCCTCCTTGGCCTCGGCCTTGGGCAGCGGCAGCACCGTGACGCGGAACTTCTTCCTGTCCTTGGTCTTGCCGAGGGACACAGTGGCGTGCAGGTTGAGCTTCGCTGGAGCACCGCCGTAGGCCGGCCGGGTGACCTCGCCTGTGGCCGCGATCGCTGCGGTGTCGCTCGACTCCCATGCCACCTTGGTGCCGTACAGCCCCGCCGTCGGCAGGGTGACGTTCCCGCGGATCGCATCCGCGTCCCACACGTTCAGGGCTGCGGCAGCCTCAGAGACCTTCTGGTCGTCGCTGATGTCCTCCGCCACCGCGACGGTGAAGGATTTCGACGCCGATGCCCTGCCTGAGCTGGCAGTGGCGGTCAGCGTCACCGTCGCATCTCCTGTTCCGTGGGCCGGCCGGGTCACGGCTCCCTGGGCGGACACGGTGGCCGGATCCGAGGAGGACCAGGCGTAGGCCGAGCCGTTCGGCCCGGTCAGAGGCAGCTTCAAGTTGGCGGTCACCGCGGAGGTGTCCCCCAGCGACAGATCCTTCAGGTCGAGGGCAACACGCTGCTCCGGGGAAACGTAGCCGAGCTCCCGTACCTCGTCGGCCGAGAGTGCACGGTTGTAGATCCGGAAGTCGCGGACCTGCCCTTTGAGGTACTTGTCGCCGCTGTAGACCGACCGCCCGAGGTAGTTCGCCGTCGTCGCCCCTCCCCCGATGCTCCCGGGGGTGATGGTGACACCGGTCTTCCGGGCGACCTCCGTGCCGTCCTCGTAGAGTACGGCGGTGCCGCCGCTGAGCGTGTAGGTGATGGTCTTCCAGGCCCCGCGCGCCAGGTCGCGGTTGGCGCTGAGGGTCTGTTCCGTCGACCAGTTGCCGCTGGCGATGGAGGTCCGGTACGCGTTGCCGGTGGTGAAGAGGTAGCCGTTGCCGGTGCCGTTGGTGGTGTTTCCCATCCCCCAGATGAAGTAGGGGGCGCCCTGGTCGGCGGCGATCTTGACGTCCGTGGAGATGGTGATGGAGCCGAGCCCGCGCATGACGTCGTTCGGGAGGCGGACGTGGCCGTTGGTGCCGCCGAGCTGCAGCCCTTCGCTGCCCAGCGAGGTTGCGTCGCCGCTGATCACGCCGTTCCGGCCGTTGCCGGAGCTGTCTTCCGCCACGGTCCCGGCGGCTTCGGTGAGGTTGTACTTGAGGACCAGCCCGTCGTCGACGGCGGCATGGGCCGGTGCTGCGGCGGCCAGCCCGCCGAGCGCCAGCGCCACGGCGGCAATCAATGCCGGGCCCGTGCGGGCCCTTGAGTGTGTAGGGAGCATTGAGACACTTTCGTTCGGGCGGCCCGGCGGCCGCTGTTTGGAATGGTGAGTGTGGAAGCTGTCGGAACGGACGACGTCGGACTGCCGGGCTTAAGGAGAAGGCCCGGCTGTGCAATCCAGCCGGGCCTTCCCGGTCAAAGCCGTGGCTTTGGTGTGCTGCCTACTTGCGGGCTGCGGCGAGCCGGATGAAGGTCACCGAGTTTGGCTCGAACTCGTAGGTGAATGCCGCGCCGGCCCCGCTGAAGGTGCTCGACGCCGGAGCCAGGTTCTGCCCGTCGGCCGTCTGGGTCAGGGTGGTCACCGCGGCCGCGGAGCTGATGTTGGCTGCGCCTGCCACCTTGATGTCCACCGGCGTCTTTTCGGCCTTCGTGTTGACCACCTTCACGATGGTGTCGCCGGACTTGGCGTCCTTGGTGACCACGGAGTAGACGGGGTCGGCCTGGGTATCGTCCACCGTGCCCCACAGGACGTTGTCCAAGTACAGCTTGGCGGTGCGCCCGGAGACCTCGATGCGGATGTCGTATTCATGCCCGGTCTCGATGGTGGTGTTCTTTTCGATGACGTTCGTCTTGCCGCCGTTGACGGCCTTTTCGACGACGGACTTCGTGTTGTTCCAGCCGCCCAGATTCCACCAGAAGTAGTTTCCGGTGTCCTTGACGCCGAAGGAGACGAGGAAGCCTTCCGAGCCGGCGAGCTTGGTTGCCTTGGTGCTGAGTGTGTAGTTGCTCCAGTCGGCGCTTCCGGCGGTGACCATCGTGTTCTGGGCAGTGGTGCTGGACTGGACGTAGCCGCCGTCCTGGATGGACCAGGATCCGGTGCCGTTGCCGGTCCAGGCAGCCGCCGTTCCGGAGAAGTCATCGCTAAACAGGGTGGCGCCGTCCGCCCCGGTGACCTTGACGTCGTCGTACCGGGCCGAGGTGGCCCACGTGGACAGGCCGACCTTGCCGGAAATGGGCACCACGGTGGAGGCCGGGTTCTCCTGCGTGCTCGGAACCACCTGCGTGCCCACGTTGTTCATGAACAGCTTCTGGACCTCGTAGTTGGGCGTGGTCCGCACGGACGTTCCGTTGAAGAACATCATGTCCGGGCTCCACTGCGTGTTGGCCTCGTTCGCGATCAGTGGCGCATAGGACGCCATCTTGACCACGTCAGCGTTCCGCTCCAAGCCGGTCATGTAGGAGGCTTCGGCCAGGGCGTTCTCCGGTTTGTTGCCCTGCGACGCGTACTCGCCGAGGAAGACCTTGTAGCTGTTGCGGTCGTAGGAGTCGTAGCGGTGGTTGTTGTTCAGGAACCACGACGGCGTGTTGTAGTAGTGCTCGTCAACGAGGTCCACGCCCGTGGTGGCGTTGAAGTTGGCGAGGTCCTCGAACTCGGGACCCTGGCTGAACGGGCCCGTGTTGCCGATGATCTTGATCTCGGGGTGGGCCTTCCGGACGGCTTTGTAGAACTGGGTGAAGTACTGCTTGAACGCCGGCTTGTACTCCTCGTTGCCCAGGCTGATGCGGTCCAGGTTGTACGGCGCCGGGTGGCCGTAGGCGATGCGCTTGGCGCCCCACTCGGTGCTGGCGTCGCCGTTGGCGAACTCGATCAGGTCCAGGGTGTCCTGGATGTAGCGGTCAAGGGTTGCCTGGTCCGGGGCCTGGTTGGTGTCGCCGCAGCCGGTCACGCCAACCGGAACGACGGGCACGGGAACGGCGCCCATGTCCTCGGCCCACTGGAAGTACTCCATGTACCCGAGGCCGTAGGTCTGGTTGTAGCCCCAGAAGTTCCGGTTGGCCGGGCGCTGCTCCACCGGCCCGATGGTGTCTTTCCACTGGTAGGTGCGGGCCCGTGTGTAGGTGGGGGCCGAGTAGGTGTCATAGCTGCCGGTGTTGACGATGCAGCCGCCGGGGAAGCGCAGGAATCCGGGGTTCAGGTCGTTGATCTTCTCGGCGAGGTCCTTGCGGAGCCCGTTTTCCCTGCCGTTCCAGGTGTCCTTGGGGAACAGGGACACCATGTCGAGGCGGACGGTGCCGGTTCCCTGGACGAGTGTGGTGAGCCGGCCGGCGCCCGTGGAGGACTTGGGCGAGAGGGTCACCTCGTACTTGGCCCAGCTGTCGCCCTTGACCTTGACGGTGGCGATGTCCAGACGGGCGCCCTCCGGGGTCTCCAGCGTCACCGCGAGCGTGGATCCGGCGGGGTTGGACGTGCGCGCCCACACCGAATAGTTGTACTTCTTGTGCGCCTCGAGCTTCTGCCCGGCGTTCCAGCCGCTGTTGCGCACGCCCACCCCGGCGCCGCTTCCCGCGCCGGCGGCGGTGGCGTCGATCTGCAGGTAGTTCCGGTTGTTTTCGTTCAGCCGGTTGCTGTCATTGACGACGGCGACTGTTCCGTCGCTGCCCCGCTTCAGGGTTTCCCAGGCGGTCATCGGGGTGTAGGTGTGGTTATCCCCGGAGTTGAATTCGAAGGACCGGTTCTGGACAAGTTCCGCGTAGATGCCGCCGTCGGCGCCCTGGTTGATGTCCTCGTAGAAGGCCCCATACATGGTCGAATCAATCGAAGGCCCGGACCCGGCGGCGTTGATGCTGATGGACCGGTTCTCGCCCGGCTCAGCGTTGGCGCCCAAGGCCGGCGCGAGGGACAGCAGCGCAGCCGAGAGTGATCCGGCCAGCACCATGGTGCAGGCGCGCCTGGCGGAACTTGGTGGTTTTGATGGCATTGAAGGGAAGGCCTTTCTCCATTGAACGGTTCGCCGGCACTGGTTTGACCAGGCTGCGGGGTGAAGCAGCCTTCTTGTGAACGCTAACAAATCGCCGGCCGGAGTCGAGTATTCGATATCTTTCAGCTCTTGTAAAGGGCGTGGTCAAAAATCAGCAGGCTTTCCATGGGTATCCCAAAATTGTGACACCGGCTACTTGACGGCCGTAATTGTTAGCGTTCACAATGATCCACAGAGCGCATCAGCTCACTTGCAGCAATGGCGGTGTTTGAAGTCCCCCGCCTGCATGTAACTAACGCTTCCGGGAGGATGTTGTGTTTAAGAAATCCCTGCTTGCGGTGGCCGCCGCATCAATGCTTACCCTCACTGCGTGCGGCGGAACCGCCGGCGCCGGCAGTGCTGCCGGCAACTCCGGCGATGACAAGATCACCATGGGCTTCGCCCAGGTCGGCGCCGAAAGCGGCTGGCGCACCGCCAACACCAAGTCTGTCCAGGATTCGGCGAAGAAGGCCGGAGTGGACCTGAAGTTCTCCGACGCGCAGCAGAAGCAGGAGAACCAGATCAAGGCAATCCGCTCCTACATCCAGCAGAAGGTGGACGTCATCGCCTTCTCCCCCGTGGTGGAATCGGGCTGGGACACGGTGCTGAAAGAAGCCAAGAATGCGAAGATTCCGGTCATCCTGACCGACCGCGCCGTCGACTCGTCAGACAAGACGCTGTACAAGACCTTCCTCGGCTCTGACTTTGTCGAGGAAGGCAAGAAGGCCGGCGAGTGGCTTGTTGAGCAGTCCAAGGCGAGCGAACCTGTCAACATCGTCGAGATCCAGGGCACCACCGGATCGGCACCGGCGAACGACCGCAAGGAAGGGTTCGCGGAGGCCATCAAGGCTGACCCGGACCTGAAGATCGTCGCCTCGCAGAGCGGCGACTTCACCCGCAGCGGCGGCAAGCAGGTCATGGAGGCCTTCCTGAAGAACAACGCCGACATCGACGTCGTGTTCGCCCACAACGACGACGAGGGCCTGGGCGCCATCGAGGCGATCGAGGCCGCCGGCAAGGTTCCGGGCAAGGACATCAAGATCATCACGATCGACGCTGTGAAGGACGGCATGACCGCCCTGAGCACCGGCAAGATCAACTACATCGTCGAGTGCAGCCCCATGCTCGGCGACCAGCTCATGGATCTGGCCAAGAAGGTCATCGCCGGCGAGAGCGTGCCCGAGCGCGTGGTCACCGAGGAGACCACCTTCACGCAGGAGCAGGCCAAGCAGGTTCTTGCCAGCCGCCCCTACTAAGCCGCGGCGCACCTGTTCGTCCGTGCGGCGGCGGATCACCGCCGCCGCACGGCACACCAGCCCGCAGCAGGGCAAGACACAGCCCGGCAGCCAGTTGCATGGCAGACCCAGCACAGAAAAGACATCAGGATGAACGAAATCGTTCCGGTCGTCGAGATGACCGACATAGCTATTGGATTCCCAGGAGTTAAGGCGCTCGACGGCGTCGACTTCCGCCTCTTCCAAGGTGAGGTCCACGCCCTGATGGGTGAGAACGGCGCCGGCAAGTCCACGCTGATCAAGGCCCTGACCGGCGTCTACACCATTGACTCCGGCACCATCACGGTACTCGGCGAACCGAAGCGGTTCTCGACGCCCGGGGAATCCCAGGCGGCCGGCATCAGCACCGTTTACCAGGAGGTCAACCTCTGCCCCAACCTCACGGTTGAGGAAAACGTCCTGCTGGGCCGTGAGCCCCGCCGTCGGGGTTCCATCGACTGGAAAGGCGTGCGGTCCCGGACCCGGGAGGTCCTGGCCGAGCTGCAGCTGGACCACATCGATCCCGGATCGCTGCTGTCCACCCATTCCATCGCCATCCAGCAGCTGATCGCCATCGCCCGCTCGGTGGAGATCAACGCCAAGGTCCTCATCCTGGACGAGCCGACGTCGAGCCTTGATGCCGACGAGGTCAACCAGCTGTTCCGCGTCATCCGGGACCTGCGTGACCGCGGCGTCGCCATCCTGTTTGTCTCCCATTTCCTGGAGCAGGTCTACGAGATCTCGGACCGCATGACCGTCCTCCGCAACGGCAAGCTCGTGGGCGAGTACATGACCCGCGACCTGACCCGGATGAGCCTCATCTCCAAGATGATCGGCAAGGACATGGAAGCCCTCACCGAACTGGACCAGGCTTCCGCCCGGACCCGTGCCAGCAACGGCGCCGGCGTCACGCCGTTCGTCGAGGCCAAGGGCCTCGGCCGGAAGGGATCCGTCTCCAACGTGGACCTGTCCATCTACCCGGGCGAGGTGGTGGGCCTGGCCGGCCTGCTCGGTGCCGGCCGGACCGAAATCGCCCGGCTCTTCTTCGGCGCCGACAGGGCCGACGAAGGCACCATCAAGGTCAAGGGAGCGGGCCAGAAAATCCGTTCCCCGCGGGCGGCGATCGACAAGCGCATCGGGTTCTGCTCGGAGGACCGCAAGGAGGAAGGCCTCATCGGAGACCTCACCGTGCGGGACAACTTGGTGCTGGCCATGCAGGCCAGCAAGGGCTGGGCGCGCCGCATCCCCCGCCGCGTCCAGGACGAGCTGGTGGCCGAATACATCGAAGCCCTCGACATCCGGCCGGCCAACCCCGACGCCCTCATCCGCAACCTCAGCGGCGGAAACCAGCAGAAGGTCCTACTGGCCCGGTGGCTGGTGACCCACCCCGAGCTCCTCATCCTCGACGAGCCCACCCGCGGCATCGACATCGGAGCCAAAACCCAGATCCAGAAGCTCGTCAACAAACTCGCGGCCGACGGCATGTCCATCCTCTTCATCTCCTCCGAACTCGAGGAAGTGCTGCGCGTGAGCGACCGCGTTGCTGTCATCAAGGACAGGGCAATGGTCGCCGAAATCAACAACGACGGCGTCTCCGTCGAAGACGTCATGACGGTCATCGCCGGAGGTGCCCAGTGAAATCCCTTCTGAAACACCGCCTTGCGTGGCCGGTGATTGCCCTCGCAGCGCTGCTGCTGCTGAACCAGGTCTTCAGGCCTGACTTCATGAGCCTTCGGATGCAGGACGGGCACCTCTACGGCAGCCTGATCGACATCATGCGCAACGGTGCACCCACCATTCTCATCGCCCTCGGCATGACACTGGTCATCGCCACCCGCGGCATCGACCTATCGGTGGGTGCAGTGGTGGCGATCGCCGGCGCGGCCTCGTGCGCCTACATCGCCGGCTCACCCGACCCCGGATCCCCGGTGACGGCCGCGACGGCGGTCCTCATCGCCGTCGTCGCCGGCCTGGCCTTGGGTGTCTGGAACGGCTTCCTGGTGTCCACCATCGGCGTCCAGCCGATCATCGCCACCCTGGTGCTCATGACGGCGGGCCGCGGCGTGGCCCAGCTCATCACCGGCGGCCAGATCGTTTCCGTGTCGAACGACTCCTACAAGTCGATCGGCGCCGGGTACCTGTTTACCCTTCCGATCTCGATTCTAATCACCGCGGCCGTTTTTGCCCTGGCGGCCGTCCTCACGCGGCGCACCGCGCTGGGAACCCTGATCGAGGCCGTCGGCATCAACCCCGTGGCCAGCCGCCTGGCCGGGCTCCGTGCCCGGAACATCATCTGGATCGTCTACGTCTTCAGCGCCATCTGCGCCGCGATCGCGGGCCTGATGATCAGCTCCAACGTCACGGCAGCCGACGCCAACAACGCCGGCCTGTACATCGAGATGGACGCCATCCTGGCCGTGGTCATCGGCGGAACCTCGCTGGCAGGCGGGCGGTACACCCTGGTGGGAACCGTCGTCGGGGCCTTCATCATCCAGACCCTGACCACCACCGTCTACACGCTGGGCATCCCGCCGGAGGTAACCCTGGTGTTCAAGGCGCTCGTGGTCATTACCGTGTGCCTCCTGCAGGCACCGAAGGCGCGGAACCTGCTCAGCCGTTTCAAGGCGGCACCCAAGCCCGCCGCCAAGGAAGCCGCAAAGGAAAAGGTCGCCATCTAATGTCCCCGCTGTCCACGCTTACGCCCCTGACCGTCAAGAAGCCGTCGCCGGCGCGCAACCGCCTGCGAGGGGGTGCCCGCTATGCGCCGACGCTGGCGACGGTGGGCCTGTTCATCGCCATGTTCGCCGTGGGAGCGGGGATGTACCCGAGCTTCCTCTCCGGCCAGGTGTTCCTGAACCTCTTCATCGACAACACGTTCCTCATCGTGCTCGCCGTCGGCATGACCTTTGTGATCCTCACGGGCGGGATCGACCTTTCGGTGGGTGCCGTCGTCGCCCTGTCCATGATGGTGAGCGCCACGCTCCTGCAGCAGGGCTGGAACCCGGGTGCGGTCATCGTCCTGGTGCTGCTGATCGGCGGCGGGCTGGGGCTCCTGATGGGGCTGATCATCCAGTACTTCGACATCCAGCCCTTCATCGTCACCCTGGCCGGCATGTTCCTGGCCCGCGGCCTCTGCTACGTCATCAGCCTGGACTCCATCCCGGTCACCGAGGCGTTCTTCACCGGCATGGCGCAGGCGCAGATCCCGCTGCCCGGGGACCTGTTCGTCTCGCCGGGCGTGCTGCTGGCGCTGGGCATCGTGGCCGTGGCCTTCTTCGTCCTGCACCACACGCGATTCGGCCGGACGGTCTACGCGATCGGCGGCAACGAGCACTCCGCCATGCTGATGGGCCTGCCGGTGAAGGCCACCAAGATCCTGGTCTACGCCCTGAGCGGCCTCTGCTCCGCGATCGCCGGCATCCTGTTCTCCTTCTACAGCCTCTCCGGCTACAGCCTCGCGGCCCAGGGCATGGAGCTCGACGCCATCGCGGCCGTGGTCATCGGCGGCACGCTGCTGACCGGCGGCACCGGCTATGTCCTCGGATCGGTCGTCGGCGTGCTGGTGCTGGGGATTGTCCAGACCTTCATCGCCTATGACGGCACCCTCAGCTCCTGGTGGACCAAGATCGTCATCGGCGGCCTGCTCCTCGTCTTCATCCTGCTGCAGCGGCTCTTCGCCCGGAAAGCCGGCTGACTGCCTTACCCTTCCGCCCCTCCCGTACTTCGATCCCGCACGTCCCTCCCGCACGTCGAAAGGACTTTTTCAGCATGAATGATTCCGCCAACCGCCAGTTCTCCCGCCGGCTCTTCCTCGGCTCCGGAACCGCCGCAGCCGCCGCCTTCGCTGTGGCGGGCGCGGGAGGCGGGGCCCTGGTGGCTGCGCCTTCCGCTGCCGCTGCTCCTGCCGGCTCGGCTCCGCTGATCAACCCGGTGGTGCCGCAGCGGGCGGACCCGTGGCTCATGAGGCACACGGACGGCAAGTACTACTTCACCGGTTCCGTGCCCGAGTACAACCGCATCGTCGTGCGCTCCTCCCCCACCATCGCCGGGCTGGGCAGCGCCGCGGAGGACGTGGTGTGGACCCGGCCCGCGTCCGGAACGATGGGCGGCCACATCTGGGCACCGGAACTGCACCACTTCGACGGTAAGTGGCACATTTACTTCGCCGCCGGTGACAGCAACGACGTGTTCCGGGTGCGGATCTACGTTATTTCCACGGACGCGGCGGACCCGACCAATGCCGTCTGGGGAGCGCCGGTCCGCGTGTACACCCACGCCGACACGTTCTCGCTGGATGCCACCACGTTCGAGCACGCCGGCACGCGGTACCTGCTGTGGGCGCAGAGCGACACGGGCGTGAACTCCAGCCTGTATATCGCTTCCATGTCTTCGCCGTCGACGCTCTCCAGCACGCCGGTCCGCATTTCCGTGCCGACGCTGGACTGGGAGACCCGGGGCTACAAGGTCAACGAGGGCGCCGCGGTGATCAAGCGGAACGGCCGCATCTTCGTCACCTTCTCCGCGAGCGCCACGGACGCCAACTACTGCATGGGTCTCCTGACAGCCGACGCCGGTGCCGACCTGCTCAGCGCGGCATCCTGGACGAAAACCCCCGCTCCGGTGTTCACCACCAACGAGGGCTCGAAGCAGTACGGACCCGGCCACAACTCCTTCACCGTCGATGAGGCCGGCAACGACGTGCTGGTGTACCACGCACGTTCCTACCGCAACATCGTGGGCGACCCGCTGTACGACCCCAACCGGCACGCCCGGGTTCAGCGGCTCTACTGGAACGCGGACGGCACGCCGAACTTCGGTGTACCCGTGGGCGACGGCGAACTGCCGATCCACCTGGAACCCGCCTCTGCTTCGGGTACTTTCCTGGCGCACGACGGCCTCACCGTCACCGCCGCTTCCTCCCCTGCGCTGGGAGCGTCCCAGTTCCGGCTCGCCCCGGGATACGCCAAGAAGAACTCGGTGGTCATCGAACCGGTGCTGACCAAGGGCCGTTATCTCCGGGTGCAGGGATCGTCGGTGGCCGTCGCGACGACGGAGGGCTCGTCGTCGGCCTTCCTTCAGCGGGGCGGTCTCTCGGACGCTAGTGGGGCCTCATTCGAGTCGGTCGACGTCCCGGGCTCCTATCTTGTGCTCCGGGACGGTGCCCTCGTTTTGGCGAAGGTAGGCAAGAACGAGCGGGCCGCGGCCACTTTCTTCCTGCGCTCCTAAGGACCGCGCTTCCCAAGACTCCGGCACGCTCCGGCTTCGGGGCGCGTTGGTTAGTGTGACTCGCTGGTGATGTGGTGATTGCCTAATGCAGGTTGCAATGAATGCAGGGCCGGCGGTCTATCCGCCGGCCCTGCATTTTTGTGTCCGCAGTCAGAACCGCCAGGTTCGGGCGCATATTCTGAGCATCAGCCGTACCCCGATCCTGAAGGAAGCCCATGCCCGACACCTCACGTCCCTTACACAAGCTTGGATTCCTTACCATTGGCCTGTTCGATCCGGCGGATCCCTCCCCTGGCCATGAATCCACTTTGCAGATCATCCAGCTTGGGGAGCGGCTGGGATTCGACAGCGCCTGGCTGCGCCACCGCCATCTTCAGTTCGGAATCTCCTCCCCCATCGCAATCATGGCCGCCGCCAGCCAGCGCACCTCCCGGATCGAGCTTGGAACCGCAGTGACCCCGCTCGGCTGGGAAAACCCGTTGCGCCTGGCCGAGGACCTGGCCACCGTGGATCTGCTCGCCGGGGGACGAATCAATCCAGGGCTGAGCGTGGGGGAACCGATGCACTACGACACAGTGAAGCACGAGCTGTACCCGGATTCCGCCGAGCTGGAGGACTTCGGCTACGCCCGCGTGGATCGGCTTGTACGTCTGGTCTCAGGGGAACCGGTGCGGGACTTTTCCGGCAAGCAGGGTGTGGTCGAGGAGTTCTCCAACCGCGTCGAGCCGCACTCCCCCGGGCTGCGGGATCGCCTTTGGTATGGGGCGGCCAGCAGGAAGTCGGCAGTCTGGGCCGGGGCAAACCGTTTCAATCTGCTCTCCAGCAGTGTGGTCTTTCCTGAAGCGAATCAGGAACCGGACTTTGCCCGCATTCAGCAATCGCAGATTCGTGCCTACCGTGACGCCGCCGCAACGTCAGCCCAAGCGAATGCACCGGCCCGGGTCTCGCAGGGCCTGGTGGTGATCCCGACCGATTCAGCGTCGCCTGGTCAGCGGGAAAAGTACCAGCGGTACGTTGATGAACGCACTCCCCGCACACGGGCGCCGCAGGGGCCAAAGGGCATGCTGTTCGCCCCGGATCTGATCGGCACCAGCGGTGAAATCGCCGAGCAGCTGCACGCACATGCAGGATTCCAGGAAGTCGACGAGGTGGCCTTCGCACTGCCCTTCAGCTTCGACCACGAGGACTACGTCCAGATCCTTACCGACATCGCCGGCAAACTGGGACCCGCCCTTGGATGGAGTCCGCAGACCCGGCCCACCCCCACCATGGGCGGGCCGGCACCGGCGGTTTAAAGATTTTCTCAAGGTCCGGGGAATAAGCGTTAACCCTTCCGGACGAACAGTTCCATGCGACTCTCACGCACCATCCTCGCCGGCACGCTGGGCTGCTGACCCAGCTGCACGGTTACCACCCCGCCGTCGTCGCCGCCGAGTTGCGGCATCAAGCTTTGGGAGGCCAGAGGTGACACTCAGATCGAAGTTTGCTGCCGTGCTAACGGCTGCTGGGCTGCTCGCTGGTCTGCTGGTGGGGCTCACCGCTCCGGTGGCGAGTGCAGCTGTAGTGCCGGTGAGCGCAACGGTCGAAACTGCCCCCATCCACGGATCAGGGGATGCCGCGGACGATCCTGCCATATGGATCCATCCCACCGACCCGTCGAGAAGCACCATCATCGGTACGGACAAGGGCACGGACGGGCACGGTCTTGTCGTTTACGACCTGTCTGGACGGGAGCTGTTCTACTACCCCGACGGGCGGATGAACAATGTCGATGTCCGCTACAACTTCCCCCTCGGCAGCAGCCGCGTCGGTCTGGTCGGTGTCTCGAACCGCGTACGGAGCCTTGACTTTTACAAGGTCAACGAGTCGGACCGCTCGCTGACGAAGGTCGGCAGCTTCGCACCCACGGCCAACATCGCCACGCCACGGGGGTTCTCCTTCTACCACTCCCCGGATACCGGCAAGTACTTCGCTTATGTCACGGATATCGGCAAGGTCGAGCAGTGGGAACTTGACGGTTCCACCGGATCAGTGACCGGCCGGCTTGTACGCAGCTGGACGGTGAGCGGTCCGGCCCACACTGAGGGCCTGGTGGCCGATGATGAGATGAAGCGGATCTACATTGCGCAGGAGGACATCGGCGGAATCTGGCGCTACGTCGCCGAGCCCGGGGACTCGACAGTCGGGACGAAAGTCGTCAGTACGACCGAGGTCGGCGGCGACATTGTCCAGGACATTAAGGGCATCAGCATCTACTACGGCAGCGGTGGTGCCGGTTACCTCCTGGCCGCAAGCCAGGGCGGCAATCGATTCCACGCCTACGCCCGCGATGACAACCGGCCGCTGGGAGCCTTCTCCATCCCGGCCGCGAACGGGATCGATGCGGTCACCGGCATGGAGGGGATCGACGTCACCAACTTCGGCGTCGGCGGGCCCTTCCCCCAGGGCTTCTTCGTCACTCAGGACACCGCAAATGACAACGCGCAGCACCAGAACTTCAAGCTGGTGCCCTGGCAGTCCATCGCTGCCGCCTATGTGCCGGCTTTACTGGTCGACGCGGCCTATGACCCGCGGAAAATCGGGGCTGGGCCCGTAACGCCCGCTCCGCCTGACACCACGATTACGAGCCAGCCGGCCAACCCGACGGGCTCCACATCGGCGCAGTTCAGCTTTACCTCGACATCCGCCAGCGCGACGTTCGCCTGCTCGCTCGACTCGGCAGCATTCGTCAGCTGCGCCAGTCCGACGTCGTACACCGGACTGTCCGCCGGCTCACACACGTTCAGGGTCCGTGCCTCTGACCAGAACGGGGTTGACCCGACCCCCGCCAGCTATACATGGACCGTGGACACGACGCCTCCGGGGGCCGACACCACGCCTCCGGACACGACAATCACGTCGGGGCCCCCTACGACATCGACGTCGACCAGCGCCTCGTTCGCCTTCACCTCAAATGAAGCCAATTCGACGTTCGAGTGCAGCCTGGATGGTGCGCCGCGCACCGCGTGCAGCTCGCCCCAGACCTACACCGGGTTGTCGATCGGATCGCACACATTTGGTGTCTGGGCCACGGACGCGGCCGGCAACACCGATGCGACAGCATCGACGCAGACCTGGAGCGTGGGCCCCAGCGACCCGGGCGGCGGCAAAATCGTCCGCGAGTCAGTGAGTCAAGCTACGAACACCGCAGCGAGCACCACGCTCACGGTCCCCAAGCCGGCCAACGTCGCCCAAGGCGATCTGCTCGTCAGCTGCCTCTCCCTGAACGGCGGCAGCGTCGCCACAACAGGTGTCCCGGCCGGGTGGACGCGGCTAGCAGCGGTGACCGCCATCGCAAACCCGAAAGTCTACGGCTACTACAAGGTGGCCACTGGGTCCGAGCCGGCGAGCTACGCCTGGGCGACAACTTCGACGGCGAGCGGGGGTGGTATCGCGAGGTACTCCGGCGCTTCAGGGCTGGACACCGCCGCCACGTCCGCGTCGGGCGCGGCAGCATCCTCGGGAACCGTCCCAGCGGTAACGAGCACCACCGCGAACGCGATGCTCGTTGGATGCATGAGCGTCAATTCCAGCTCGGTCACCCTCACTCCGCCGGCCGGGATGGCCCAGGCAGTCGAGACTGGTGCACGCCGCTTCGAGGTTGCCGACGGCATTCAGGCGAGCCCGGGACCAAGCGGGGCAAAGACGTGGCGGTTCAGCAGCGCCCGCGAGTGGGTAGGTTGGCTGGTTGCGCTTCGACCGAAGACGCCGTAACCCCCTTCGCCCCGGCTCTCAGGGCCAAGGAAGGAACGTGCGGCACCTCCGCCCTGGGCTCCCGCCGTATGGGAAACATTCGTTCGTGGATCGGGTGGGATTTCAAGGCTGTTCGGAAGCGTGTACAGGCTCTGGGCTTTTGGCTCGCCAACCCGCTCCAGGAGGCTCTTGGGCGCAGCGCTGATCAGTTGGATCGAGGTGTTCAGCCCCGTCATGGTCATTGCCGGAGGCGTCATCCTGTGGCGGGCAGTACGCCCGGTTCCCGGATGTACTTCTCGCGTTCGTGCTACCCATTGCCGCGGAGTCAGGAAGGGTCCAGCATGGTTGCACCCGCGCTTAACATCATCCAGAGGAGCAGCTATGGACGCCACCGCATACGGAATTGTGCATTTCTTTGCACAGGGCACTAAGGAGCAGTACGAGGCCTCTATTGCCGCTGTCCATCCAGGGGAAGGGCGCTTGCCGGCGGGGCAGATCTTTCATGCCGCGGGTCCTTCGACGGGCGGGTGGACAATTCTGGCTGTCCACGATTCGAAGGCGAGCTGGGAACAGTTCCGGGACAATACGCTTCTTCCTCGGTTCCAGCAGGGTATCGAGGGTGGTTTTGCATCCATGCCTGAGGAAACTGTCATCGACGTATACAAAATCATGCCCTAGGGACAGGCCCCTGCTGCCGGTTGAATCGGAAGGCACTAACACTGACTGTTGCCCCTTGGCCGATCACTGAATCGTCGATCAACCGCCATTTGGGCACCTGCCACAGTGCCGCGGCTGGCAGGACCGGAGGTCACGCTTCCGGCTGACCTCCGGTCTCGCCGAAGTGTAGACTGCCGCTCATGGGAGCAGGCGAAGATCCGCACGGTACTTCGCTTCCGGGCCCGCCCTCGGTGGCCACGGCCGGTACCGAGGATCGTATCCTCAGTACCGCCTACGATTTGTTCTCCCGGCGGGGTCTCCGTGATGTCGGCGTCAACGAATTGATCGAGTCATCAGGGGTTGCCAAGTCGACGTTCTACCGTCACTTCCCATCAAAGGACGATCTCGTCCTGGCAGTCCTGGCTCGCCGGGACCAGATCTGGTTCGCGGAGGTCGTGGCTGAAGCTCAGAGCCGCAGTGCGAACCCGGAGGAAGAGCTGCTTATCATCTTTGACGTGTTCGCGGACTGGCTCGGGGACGGCGGATACGAGTCCAACGTGTTTATCAAGATCCTGATGGAAATGGGGCCGGACCATCCCTTGGGCAGGGCCTGCGTGGGCTACATGGCAAGGATCCGGGGACACGCGCAGACCTTGGCCGAGGAAGCCGGGCTGGAGCGCTCTGTTGATTTCGCCCGGGCGTGGCACCTCTTGCTGAAGGGCACCGTCGTCACCGCCATGGAAGGCGACCCGCAGGCGGCCGAACTGGCCCGGTCGATGGCCAGGTCCCTCATCGAGCGCCACCGCCACCCGACCGCAGTTTCGCTTCCAACCTCGCCGCCTCAATCTTAAGGCCCGCTGCGAACGGCCTCCGCCGGAGAGCACTGCTGTTGGCACTGAGCCGTGAAGCGTGTTTCACAACCGCTTCCAGGATGCTTAAAAATACGCTGACAATGGGACGTGCCTTCTGTCATGGGTGGTGCCGGTCCGGGCGGCATCCCGCCAACGTTACTAGCGGGTAGGGCTTATGTTCGGCAGATGCGGGGGCTAATCTTTCGATGGTGTCCCGGGGCAACGATCTCGGGCAGGGAACTTGCGGAGGTCGGATTTATGGCAACGGCAGTGACGTTTTCCGTGACGGCTATACCCAGAAACGATGCGCAGGGCAGCTTCCGCAACTCCGTTTTGAGCCTGCGGACAGATGACCTGCAGGATTGCATCCTGTCCGTGTTCCATATCAGCGACTCGTACGCCCTGTTCAGCGGCGAAGCCCTCCCTGCCCCGCACACGACCAGCAACGCCGCGCTTCGGGCGTACCTGCTGCGCCGGCTCGCCGGGGACGGCACCGGCTTGGACTTCGAGGTGAAGATCGCTCGGGTTTCCGAATCTGTCCGCTCTTGTTCGTGATCCACACTACCGGCGCTGTGTCGGGAATATTGCGGCTCCTGGGGCGGAAGCTGCGACGCGGTTAAAGTCAGGCATCCGGTAGGGCACGCCGTCATGCCGACACACGAAAGGGTGCACCGACACGGTGCACCCTTTCGCTGGTGTTCGGGTCAGTCCTTCTTGAAGGCGTCTTTGACCTTCTCGCCGGCCTGCTTCAAATCGCCCTTGGCCTGATCGGCCTGGCCTTCGGCGCGCAGGCTTTCATCGCCGGATGCGGCGCCCGCTGCTTCCTTACCCTTGCCGCCGGCCTTCTCAGCGGCGTTCTCGATCTTGTCGCCTAGTCCCATGGTGTTTCCTCCTCTGGTTGGCGGCCGTTCGATGCGGCCATACGAACAACCTAAGCATGCTTAGCATTATGTTTCAAACTTTGGGGCGTATTCGTGGCAGGAAGATGGGCCCACCGCTGCCTGCGCTCGTGGCAGGCTGAACCCGGGAGCCGCACTGCCTCTGCGGTCCGTTCCCAAGGAAGCACAGCACTCCTCCAATGAATGACGCGGATACTGGTGCCGGGTCGGCGGCCGTGGACCTGGCTCCCCCTCCGGGATCGGATTGGTTACCCAGACCGCCGTCGACTCCCAAGATCTGCTGACGTCGCTACCGTAACAGCGGCCAGTGCATGTAGAACGCCCTGACAGCAGAGGTGCTTCTGGATCTCCCTCATCTTCCACGGGATCTATTTTCTTGGCGAGGTCATGCGCTCCGCCTACGGGAGCCGATGAAGCACGACCCACAGTTTCTGACTGATGGACAAGGGGCGGAATCCTTCACATCGGAAAAAGTCGGAGGCACCGCCCGCAGCGGGTGCGGGCGGCGCCTCCTGATGCTGCAACTTCTATTCGGCTGCTATTTCATCGCACCTTTCAAGCTCAGCGGGTGCCGGTGGTGAAGCTCCAGGCCGTGCTGGCCATGGGAGTGCCGGCTACATCCCGTACTGCGGTGGGGCCGCCCGTGATGGTGGCGGTGTATCTGGTGCTGGCTGCAAGGGTGGCTGCAGGGTTGAGGATCCACTGGTTGGTGGTCCCGTTGCGGGTGGCCGTGGCTGCAACGGCAGCGCCGGTGGCGGCATTCTTCAGCGTGAAGGTGGACGTGCTGACGCCGTTGACGGGCTTGCTGAACGTTGCCGTGACGTTGGCCGTCCGCAGCACGCCGGTGGAGTTGATGCCGGGAGCCCGGGAGGTGACCGTGGGAGCCGAGCTTGTGCTGAACAGCCAGCTGGTCGTTGCGAGCGGCCGGTTGGTCAGGTCCCGGATGGCGGACGTCCCGCCGGTCAGGGTGGCCGTGTAGGAGGTGCTCGGGGTAAGCAGGGACGTGGGATTGAGCGTTGCACGACGGGTCGCCTGGTCGTAGGTCACCGTCGCCGGGATGGTGGTCCCGGCAGCGTTCTTCAAGGTGAACGTGCTGCCGGAGACTCCCTGGACGAACTCACTGAAGGTGGCGGTGATGTCCGTGCCGGTACCGGCTCCGGTGGTGCCGGTGGCGGGTGCCCGGCCCGTGACGGTGGGAGCCACCGTGTCAGCAGGGCCGATCTGTACTGTCCGGCTGGCTACGGCGCTGATGTTGCCAGCGGCGTCCGTTGCCCTCACGTTGAACACGTAGGTCCCGTTGCCCTGGGCGTCCCACGTTTTGGGTGAAGCGCAGGTCGGGTCCCAGTCAGTGTTGGTGGGCAGCAGCTGGCATTCGAACCTGGCGCCGGCTTCGCTGCTGAAGTTCAGTGTCGGGGTGGTGTCCAGGGTCGGGGTTGACGGGAACGGGGCGATGACCGAGGCCACCGGCGCAACACTGTCCACGGTGAACGTGAGCGTCGGTGAGGTCAGGAACTGCGGAACGCCTGCCGGGACAACACCGGTCAGCGGGTCCGGGACGTAGGCGGGGTTCGCGGTGCGGGACTGTATTTTGTGGACGCCCTGGCCCAGGGGGGCGAGCCGTGCGGAGTAGTTCCCGCCGGCGAGGGTGGTGGCGACGGGGGTTGCCGCCCCGTCCACGATCAGCTGAACCGGTGCGGTGCTTCCTGCCGGCAGAGCGCCCGTGACGGCGGGTGCCGTGACGTTGGTGATGTTGTCCGTGGCGGACCGTCCGCTGTCACTGGCTGCCGCCAGATCCGGTGTGGAGGGGGCGCCGTCGGCCCCTTCCGCTATCAGTCCCTGGACGGTAAAGGTGTTGACGGTGAGGGTGTTGATCCCGGGACCGCCGGCATTGGGGCCGGTGATGACGACGGCGTTCGTGCCGGAGGGTGCGCCGGTGACCGTCCCTGCCGTGTTGATGTCGCCCAATGTGCCAGGGGCGGCGCCCACCTGGCGGAGGAAGGTCGCGGTGCTGCCAGCCTTGTAGTCACCCAGGAACGCTGCACCGACGCCTGCCCAGTCGCAAGGCACGGTCGGGCTGGGCGCGCAGACGCCGGAGTCGATGGTGGTTTTGATCCTGCCCAGGGAGGCGTTCTTGGGATCCGCCGCGGCCGTGATGACGTTTACCCCGTACGGGTGCGTGATGGTGTACGAAGCGTTGGGGACGAGGTTGTCCACGAGGAACCGCAGCCTGGCGAATCCCATCTGCTGCCCGGGCTCCACCACCCCATTGGTGTGGGCGCCTTCCAGTCCGGCTTCATAGAGTCGGAGGTTGCCGCCGGTGGCGGACGCGTTGAACCAGAACGCCTCCTCCGGGAAGTTGTCCGGATACGACGCCGGAGCGGCGGGGTCGGGCGGTTCGGAGAGGCACCCGGCGCCTGCCATGTAGCAGAGCTGCAGCTTGACCGTGCCGTCGGAAAACCAGGTGGGAAAACCGTTGGACTGATCCACGGGTCCCACCCCGGCAGTCGAGGCACTGGCCGGGACCGCAGCAAGCGGCGACAAGGCCGCTGCTAGCAGTGCAACGGCGGCAGCAGAGGCAAGGCCTCCTTTTGCTGATGCGCGGTTGCTGAGTTTGGTGAACATTCTGACTCCTTCGGTCTTAAGATGGCCCCCAGAACCTTCCAGGCCAGGTCAGGAAGTCGGTCCCAACCACGGCAATCTTCAAATAAAGACCTTGGATGCAGGCCGGGCGACCCTACCCACAAAAGGGCCCCCAGCCCCCACTGAGAGGGGCCCTCACCGGGACGAAGGTGGTGAAGAGACCCCCGATGAGGGCCGACGACGATTCGACGCCGGATCGGGCGGGGTCGCCGTTGGCTCGGATCAGCTCGCCGTGCCGACCGGCTGCCGAGCTGTCGTTAGTAGGGGGACCCCTAGGCCTGCTAATCCGATACCACTCCCCCAGATAAGTCCCGCCTCGCGGCGACAAACCAGAGCGCTCCAAGGTTCCCCGGGCAAACCCCACCAACCATGGGCAGACTCTAGACCGGTGGAGGAAAGACATTTTCCTCCACCGGACAGGACCGGCCACCTCGATCGCGGGGCTGGCCGCACGGTCTTCGCGGCTCAGGCGAAAGGGCAGTACTTATGACGATTCTCCAGCTTTCCACTTCCGCTGGACAGCAGCGGAAGACTCCGCCGACCACCGCACCACGGCTGGATCGGCCAGCAACGCCGGTCGGTGTCTCATCGGACGGGCTTCTGCAGTTTCAACTGCAACGCCTGATAGGCAAAATCCTCGCCGACCCGGACCTCGATCCTGACGTGTACATGTCCCTGACCGGGCACTTGGCCGCGAATCCGGGGCATCCGGAAATGGCTCTGCTCGCCCACCTCCACGACGTCCAGGACCCGGATGACCTGCCACCGTACAAGGTGTACCGATAGCCGGGAAAACGCTGACGGACTGACGCACGGGATCCTTGCCACCTGCTCCCTCAGCTGCTATCCATTACCCATGCCATGCCCCTGCCCATCATGGGTCCCTCGTGCGGCCACTGACGGCCGTAAACGGCGTACCGATGTTGTTCCCCTGCCGGGACAGTGAGCGTGGCGCTGTCCAGGCCGAAGACCTCTGCGGCCAGCTCAATATCAGTGGATCCATTCATGATCCCTCGGGTCCGGTCAGCCGGTTGCAGTTCAACGTCCTTGCGATGGTCGCAGAATTCGAAGCCGACCTCATCCGGGTCCGGACCCGTGAAGGCATGCAGCTCGCGAAAGCCAAAAGCCGGTGCCGTGGCAAACAGCCCAAACTCAGCAAGAGCCAGGAAGCCCTCGTCGTAGCCCCCTACGGTGGAGAGCAACACTCCCGTCGGGATTGCTGACATGTTCAAGGTCGCGCCAAGCCCGGTGTATCGACGCTTTACGCGGACAGCGTGAGCCTCTGCCGGTTTCGGAGCAAAGGTTTCCGCCGCGCCGGCTGTAGCGGGGGAGCATTTGCCGGACCCGGCGGCCTGGCCCGCAGGGCGCTTCGTTGGCCAGCTACCAGGATCGGGTCACCGGAACCCTGAGGAAACCCAACGAACCCATACCACTCACTCAGAAATGACGGCCGGGTGAGGCGGGTGCTTTCGGTCGGCCGGCGGTATGAGGATGGGCCCCCACAACGGTCCAAGGTTTGCCGGGAAGGGACCATGGTGTCGGGGCAGGCTGAAAGTAGGGCAAATGAATGGTTCGCCCGGCGGAAGCCAGCGACGCCGCCGGTTGAACCATAACCTCCCGTCCGCCGTGGCGCCCCCCCAGCGCCAATCGTCGGTAAGACCGCCTCCTACCATGTATCGGCGTAAAGTTGTAACCGGCCGGCGGCGGACAGCCGTCTGGTGTCCCCCACGCCAGCGGTCCCCAGCTCCGTCGTCGGTCCTTGCTCCCGTCGCCTTTACAAATGAGTTCGGCCGGGTTCCATGGGCCCGTGCGAGTCAGATAATCGGAAGTATCTCAAAAATGGAAGTGCGGGCGGATTGCTTTGTGCGTCAATCCTTCGGCCCGCCAGCTGCAGGACTCTACGACAGTCCGGTAGTTCCATACTGTTTCCAGGTTGGCTCCCGTCCGGGGATGTTGCGGCTGAGCAGTTCCAACAGTTCGCCCTGATTCAAGCCGGCCGCCTCGCTGACCTCGGCCAGGGTTGCTTCCCCGTTGCGCAGCAGTGCCGCGGCGCACTCCCGCAGCGTCACGTATGCGGTGTCCAAGGCGGTTTCGGCCGTTGCAATGACTGCCGCCAGCGCCCTGATTCTCTGGAGTTCGGGGTTCATGTCCTAAGCACCTCCTTGCGTCCGATCTACGCCGGGATCACTCCCGCTGAGCGTTCCGGCCGGGCGTGCACCCGGTGGGGCTCGAACCCACGACCCGAGGATTAAAAGTCCTCTGCTCTTCCAGCTGAGCTACGGGTGCATGTTGCCTGACCAGCACCTTGCCGTTGTTCAGTTTTTGCTCCCATACTCGGATCTATATCAGCCACGACAGATTTATTAGCACCCGACGCGGCCGGACGCAATAGCCCTTTCCCGTTATTCCGCGCGCCAAACGCGACCAGAGGGAACCCCTCGCGGCCGGGGGATGGCTCGAAAAAATCCACCCATCGGATTGCTAAAAACTCTTGCACGGAGCAACTCGCGGTGCTATTAAATCTATGTCAGCGGATATAGATCCGGTCAAACGGCGATCAAGGAGGTATGTGATGTTGATGCTCGATCCGTTCCGTCACCTGGACCGCCTCGCCGAGCAGGTTTTGGGCACGGTGGCCCACCCGGCGGCGATGCCAATGGATGCGTGGCGGGAAGGCGATGACTACGTTATTGCGCTTGACCTGCCTGGCATGGACAGCGACGCGATCGATCTGGGCGTGGAGAAGAACGTGCTGACCGTGCGCGCCGAACGGAAGGCCCCCTACGGTGAGGACACCGAACTCGCGGCCGCCGAGCGGCCCCGCGGCGTCTTCAGCCGCCAGATCATCCTCGGTGACGCCATGGAGGCAGATAAGGTCAAGGCGAGCTACGACGCTGGCGTGCTGACGTTGCGGATCCCGGTCGCGGCCCAGGCCGCCCCGCGCAAGATTGAAATCGAAACCAAGGGAGGCCAGCAACAAATCAGCGCAGCCTAATAGACCGGGACGGGATGCCCGTTACACGCAAACGCTGCCTCTTCGGGCGTCAGGCATTCACAGAACGCCACCGCGCCTTGTAGCGCACATGCAGCAGCTGCGCACGGCCGTCCCTCCCGGCGGTCCCCGGCCATAGACGGCCGGGGACCGTCCCACATCCAGCCGAGGGCCGTTCATCCGCGGCGGCTGGTGCCTTGGCGTACCGTGCCTCCGGAGCGGTGGATTTTGCCTGAGAACGCGGGGCCGGACGACGTGTCCATGCATAGGTCCTGTGCGTTGGTGTCTTGTAGGGGGTGGTGCAGTGAACGACGAGGGCCGGCCCGTTGCGTACACAGCATTGGTAAAGGGGACGCCGGTCGTGTCCGGGGCCGGGTCAAGGTTTGGAACGCTCGAGCGGGTGTTGGACGACCATGGGCATATCCTTCACGGAATCACGGTCTCCACGGCTGCCGGCCTGCGCTTTGTGGCACGGGACAACATCGAGCGGATGACAACCACTCAGATCCGCTGCTCCCTCACCGACGAGCAAATCAAGGAACTGCCCCCGCCCCCGCCCGCGCTGCAGCTGCGGACCAGGCCGTGGTTCACACGTCCGCGGGGCAAGGCACGATAATCCTTCTCGCTCGGGTGCGAGCGATACCGAGATAGTCGGTACCTTTCGTGGGGGACCCACCATCCCGACGAGTCGGCCCTGCGCTGGGAGCGGAGGATTAGGGCGCACCGACCGTCTCGGCGAAGGACATCTCTGGGGCAGTCTCATCCGCGGCTTCCAGCCAGGTGGTGAAGTCTGAGTACGACATGAACGAGTAGTAGTCACAGAACTTCAGAGCCGCTTTTTCATTCCTGATCACCTGGGTGACGCATCCTCCTTTTGTTTTAGCCTCCGTAGATATAACCCGGAGGATGGATTGCGCATTCCAAGCCCCTGCGAACATAAGCGGGGCACCGCGGCCGGGGCTTCTGGTCTGCGCTCCCCCTACCGGAGATACTTATGAGGACCTGCTGCGTTAGGAAAGCACATGGGATTCAGGCCAGCTTCACGACCATGCCGCGGCCACCTCCGGGCCACGGCGTTGACGGCCGTCCTCATCTTTGCAATGACCGGGTGCACGGGGAACCAGCAAACCCCGGCCACATCTCCCGGCGCCGACTCCCCCACCGTACAGGGCAGCCAGAACACCCCAACGCAGACCACCCAGGGCACCCGGCCGCCCGGGTCCGCAGCCGATATACCCGCAGTCATCCAGAACGTCCAACCATCAGTGGTCACCGTCTTCACGCAGGACGGACTCGGAAGCGGCGTGGTGTACGCCGCGGACGGGCTGATCCTGACCAATGAGCACGTCGTGCGGGGCAACACCAATGTGGAGGTAGCTTTCGCTGACGGGCGACGGGTGCCGGGCAAAAGTGCGGGCCACAGACGCAATTTCAGACCTGGCGCTCGTGGAAGCGCAACGCAAAGACCTCCCGGCCGCCAAGTTCCAGAAAGACCTGCCCCGCATCGGGGAACTGGCGATCGTCATTGGGTCCCCGCTGGGCTTTGAAAACACTGCCACGTCCGGGATCATTTCCGGGCTGCACCGCCAGATTCCGGGTTCAGCGGCGAGTAGCCAATCACTCGTGGACCTGATTCAGACCGACGCTGCCATCAGCCCAGGCAATTCCGGGGGCGCGGTTGTGAACTCCCGCGGTGAGATCGTCGGCATCAGCGAAGCCTACATTCCACCCCAGTCCGGCGCTGTGGCCCTGGGCTTCGCCATTCCGGCAGCGACAGCTGTTCAAGTGGCAGAACAGTTACTGAAAGACGGAAAGGCCGACCATTCCTTCATCGGCCTGTCCCCCACCGATATCACTTCGCAAATTGCCGAGCAGCTTCATCTGCCCGACACCGAGGGCGTCCTGGTCCTTTCAGTGGTAAGGAACGGTCCCGCTGACCGTTCAGGGCTCAGACCTGGGGACGTGCTGCTGTCCCTCGAAGGTCAAAAACTCAACGCACCCGAGGACCTGTTGGCAGCGCTCCGAAGCAAGGCCCCTGGGCAGGCCGTGAGCGTCCAGTACCGCAGGGGCGCCGACGTCGGAGACACCAAAGTGACACTGTCAGAGCGGCCGACCGCCGAAGGCTAAGCGCAGGCCCCGGGCCGAGCAAATGATCCACCTTTATGGGTTTTCTTATTGGCGCTTTGCCGCGGCGCCCTTTTGTGCCCCGCGAAGGCAGTAGTCCTCTGCCCCAACTATGCTCGGGCGGGCTCGCGGGGCGTCAGGACGAACAAACTCCCCAGCACCAGAACTACGCCGAGCCATCCCAGCGCCGGCAACCGCTCCCCCACGACCACAACTGCCAGCACGGCGGCGACGACGGTCTCCATGAGGGAAAGAGCCGTTGCCGTGCTGGCACGGACTCGGGCCAACCCCCAACCGAACAAGACATAGCCTGCGAACATCGGGACAAGCGCCATATACGCACCGACAGTAAAATTGGTCCACGACTCAAGGAGCGGCCGGCCGGTCATGGCGAGCACGGGCATCAGCAGCAGTCCGCCCAGCCCGAACACTGCACCCATGGCTGCACGGGACGACACTCCCCCGCAGATCAGGCGGTGAGCTGCCCACGAGTACAGCGCATAGGTCACGCCCGCAACCAGCCCCAAAACGACCCCCGCCGGCACGGCCCAGGATTCCGCAAAGGCGCCAGGGCGTTCCGCACAATTACCGGCAAAACTCAGGAGTCCGGCGCCCGCCACCCCGATCAGCGCCCCGAGCATCCAGCGGCGGGTCAGCACCTTCTTTTCCGCCAACCGCTCGATGACCGCCGACGCCAGAGGAGCCGAGCCGATCGAGACCACCGTTCCGAGCGCCACGCCCGCAAGGCGCATGGAACTGTAAAAGGCAAGAGGGTAAACCGCGACGGCGGCCGCCCCCATTGCGACGAGCAGCCACCGGCCGCGGAGGCTGATCCAGTGGCTCGCTATCGGCTGCACCGCGCACAGCGCCTGGAGCAGCCCGCCCACACCCATTGCCACGGCACCGATGGCAAGTGGACTCACGGACGGCGCGAACGTGGCAGCCGTTCCCGTCGTCCCCCAAAGCGCCGACGCGCCCACAACAAAGATGGCGCCCAGGAGGGGCCCGTTCATACGGCCAAGCACCGCCTTCACAGCTCCTCCAACATCTGAGCAGCGATCGTCCGGGCCTCCTGCAGGCAACCGTCTTCGCCTTCAAGACCTGCCCTGGCCATGGAACCCTCGAGCAGGAAGGCCAGATGCCGGGCCACCCTGGCCGCTGCCTCATTGCGTCCTGGCAGCAGCTCCCCGACATGCTCAAGCAGGAGGCCCTCGACCTCTTCCTTGTGCTGCCGCACGGCCAGTCTTCCGGGAGCGCCCGCAGGCAGTTCCGCGGCGGCATTCAGCAGGCCGCAGCCCCTGAAGCCGTGTTCGTAGGATAAGTTCGCGTGGTCCATGTAGGCATCGAACACTGCCAGGACACGTTCCCGCGAAGTGGCCGCCACGGCAACGCGGGCCCGGTACAGGCCGAGCCATTCCTCATGGCGGTCGGCGAGGTAGGCCGCCACCAGGTCCGCCTTGGAAGCGAAGTTGTTGTAGAGGCTTTTCTTGGCCACACCGGCCGCCGCAGTGATGGAGTCGATGCCGGTGGCCGCAACGCCGTCCGCATAGAAGAGGCGCGCCGCGGCCTCAAGGAGGGATGCGCGGGCTGGCCGCTTCGTTGCGGGTTGGCCTTCAAACGAAGCCACGGTATACCACCAACAATCAGTTTTGTAGGTAGACCAGTCTACCTATTCTCTTTTCACCCACAAGGGGCGAGGAAGAGCGCGCCGGGCCGGAGGCCGCCGTCGTCACCAATTTGTGTCTTGCTTCACAGCCCTACCGCGGATAATATGGTCCAAGATTGTTAGCGCTAACAGAAATGTTGGGGCAGCCGGGGTTCCCGCTCCGGCATGACAGCCCTCCGGCGCCGGTCCTGCGGAACGGCCTCGGTACGCCGGACACAAGTGGCCGGCGCCGGCGGAAAGTACATACGCTTTCCGCTCAAGCACCGATTCGCGGCCCAACCAGCCGCGGAAGGAGAATAACGTGAGAATCAAGAAACTGCTGGGCGCCGTCGCCGTCGTTCTGGCCGTTACGGCGGGGGCCACCGGCTGCGGCAGCCGCCCCGGCGCCACCACCGGTACCAGCAGCGCCGACGCTGCCGGAGCCCTGGTGGGAATTTCCATGCCGACCCAGACGTCGGAACGCTGGATCGCTGACGGCAAGAATGTCTCGGACTCCCTGACCAAGCTCGGGTACAAGACGGACCTTCAGTACGCCAATGACGACATCCCCACCCAGGTTTCCCAGATCGAGAACATGCTGACCAAGGGCGCGAAGTCCCTGATCGTCGCGGCCATCGACGGCACCACGCTGACGGACGTCCTGGCGAAGGCCAAGGAACAGAACGTCAAGGTCATCGCCTACGACCGGCTCATCAACGGCACCCCGAACGTTGACTTCTACACCACCTTCGACAACTACGAGGTGGGCGTCCAGCAGGCAACGTCCCTGCTGACCGGACTGGGCCTGGTGGATGCCTCCGGCAAGAAGGTCGAGGGCAAGGGCCCGTTCAACGTGGAGCTCTTCGCCGGCAGCCCGGACGACAACAACGCCAACTTCTTCTGGTCCGGCGCCATGGACACGCTGAAGCCGTACCTGGATGCCGGCACCCTGAAGGTCCCCAGCGGCCAGACCAAGTTTGAGCAGGCAGCCATCCTGCGCTGGCAGGCGGCAACCGCCCAGAAGAGGATGGAAGACATCCTCACCGCCGCTTACGGCTCGGGCAAGAAGCTCGACGGCGTGCTGTCGCCTTACGATGGCCTTTCCATCGGCATCATCTCGGCGCTGACCAGCACCGGTGGCTACTCCAAGGGCGCACTCCCGGTAGTGACCGGCCAGGACGCGGAAAAGGGCTCGGTGAAGTCCATCGTCGCCGGCGAGCAGTACTCCACGATCTTCAAGGACACCCGCAAGCTCGGCGAGCAGGCCGTGAAGATGGTGGACGCTGTCCTCAAGGGCCAGCAGCCGGAGACGAACGACACCAAGACCTACAACAACAAGGTCAAGGTTGTCCCGGCCTTCCTGCTGAAGTCCGTGATCGTTACGAAGGACAACTACAAGCAGGAACTGATCGACTCCGGTTACTACACGGACGCCGACATCAAGTAGCAGCACGGCACCAAACACGGCGGGGGCGCCTGCAGCCGCAGGCGCCCCCGCACCCCAAAAGATCGACCCACCGAAACAGATCAGCTCATCGAACAGATCAGCGGGAAATAACCAATGAACGTACCCATTCTTCAGATGCGCGGGATCACCAAGACCTTCCCCGGCGTCAAGGCCCTCCAGGATGTCACCCTGGATGTGAACCGCGGCGAGGTCCACGCGATCTGCGGCGAAAACGGGGCAGGCAAGTCCACCCTGATGAAGGTGCTCTCCGGCGTCTACGCCCACAACACCTTCGAAGGGGACATCCTCTTCGAGAACGAACCGTGCGACTTCGCGTCCATCAGCGACAGCGAGAAGCGCGGCATCGTGATCATCCACCAGGAGCTGGCACTGAGCCCGTACCTGTCCATCGCGGAGAACATCTTCCTGGGCAACGAGCTGGCCTCCCGCGGCTGGGTGGACTGGCGCAGGACCAACCTGGAAGCGGCAAAGCTGTTGGCCCGGGTTGGGCTTAGCGAAAACCCGGTCACCCCCATCCAGCACATCAGCGTGGGCAAGCAGCAGCTCGTCGAAATCGCCAAGGCACTGTCCAAGGAAGTGAAGCTGCTGATCCTGGACGAGCCCACCGCAGCCCTGAACGACGAGGACTCCGACCATCTGCTGGACCTGATCCTGCACCTGAAGGGCCAGGGCGTCACCAGCATCATCATCAGCCACAAACTCAACGAAATCCGCAAGGTCGCGGACGCCGTCACCATCATCCGGGACGGCAAGTCCATCGAGACCCTCCGCGTGGACCAGGGCCAGATCACCCAGGAACGCATCATCCGCGGCATGGTGGGCCGCGACCTGGACAGCCTCTACCCCGAACGTGAACCGCAGATCGGCGAGGAAGTCCTGCGCATCGAAGACTGGACGGTCCAGCACCCCCAGGACCACACGCGCACCGTGGTCCACAACGCCAGCCTCAACGTCCGCAAGGGCGAAGTGGTGGGACTCGCCGGCCTCATGGGCGCCGGCCGCACCGAACTGGCCATGAGCGTCTTTGGCCGGACGTACGGCCGCGCCGTCTCCGGAAAGGTGTTCAAGCACGGCGAGGAAATCAACACCTCCACAGTCCCGGAGGCCATCCGCCACGGCATCGCCTACGCCACCGAGGACCGCAAGCACTACGGCCTGAACCTCATCGAGGACATCAAGCGCAACATCTCCATGGCGGCCCTGCCGAAGCTCTCCAAACGCGGCTGGGTGGACGGCAACCAGGAAACCACGGTGGCCAACAGCTACCGGAAGAGCATGAACATCAAAGCCCCGTCCGTGGCGGCCATCACCGGCAAGCTCTCCGGCGGCAACCAGCAAAAAGTGGTCCTGAGCAAATGGATGTTCTCCGACCCTGACGTGCTGATCCTGGACGAGCCCACCCGGGGCATCGACGTCGGCGCCAAGTTCGAGATCTACACGATCATCGCCGAGCTCGCCGCCCAGGGCAAAGCCGTCATTGTGATCTCCTCCGAGCTCCCCGAGCTCCTGGGCATCTGCGACCGGATCTACACCCTGTCCGCCGGCCACGTCACGGGTGAAGTCCCCATCGCCGAGGCCTCCCAGGAAACCCTTATGCACTACATGACAAAAGAGAAGGAATAACGGACATGTCCGCCCTACGAGAATCCCTCGGCTTCCTGGCAAGCCGCCTCCGCCAGGTCGGCATCTTCGTCGCCCTGATCCTGATCGTCCTGCTGTTCCAGGTCCTCACCGACGGGATCCTGCTCCAGCCGCAGAACGTCAGCAACCTCGTCGTCCAGAACAGCTACATCCTCATCCTGGCCATCGGCATGGTCATGGTCATCATCGCCGGGCACATCGACCTCTCCGTCGGTTCCATCGCCGGGTTCATCGGCGCCGTCGCGGGCGTCATGATCGTCCACTGGGGCTGGGCCTGGTGGGCTGCGATCCCGGCCTGCCTCCTGGTCGGCGCCCTCGTCGGTGCCTGGCAGGGATACTGGATCGCCTACGTGGGCATCCCCGCGTTCATCGTCACCCTCGCCGGGATGCTCATCTTCCGCGGCCTGACCCTGATCACCCTGAAGAACCAGCAGATCACCCCCTTCCCGGACGAACTCCGCGCCCTCGGCGGCGGCTTCCTCCCGGACATCTCCGGCGGCACGTCGGTGCTCGAATGGCTCACTGTGATCCTCGGCGTCGGCGGCACCGCGGCCCTGCTGTTCCAGTCCATCAAGGAACGCCGCGTCCGCCGCAAGTTCAACCTCGAAAACGAACCCATGGCCTGGTTCGCCACCAAGACCGCGTTCATCGCCGTGCTGATGCTCATCATCACGTTCCTCCTGGCCAGCTACCGCGGCACCCCCATCGTGCTGCTCGTCCTCGCGGCCCTGGTCATCGCCTACTCGGCACTGATGAACAACAGCATCTTCGGCCGGCACACCTACGCCATCGGCGGCAACCTGCACGCCGCCGAGCTCTCCGGCATCAAGACCAAGGCTGTGACCTTCCGGCTCTTCGTGAACATGGGCGTCCTCGCCGCCCTGGCCGGCCTGATCTTCACGGCCCGCCTGAACTCCGCGCAGCCCGCCGGCGGCACCGGCTTCGAACTGGACTCCATCGCGGCCGCCTTCATCGGCGGCGCGGCGGTCCAGGGCGGCATCGGGACCGTGGCCGGGGCCATGATCGGCGGCCTCATCATGGGCGTGCTCAACAACGGCATGTCCATCCTCGGCCTCGGCACCGACTACCAGCAGCTCATCAAGGGCCTGGTGCTCCTGCTCGCCGTCGGCTTCGACATCTTCAACAAGAACCGCGCCGGCGGCGGATCCTCCATCGCCAAGCGCTTCAAGCTCAGGACCACCCCGCCCGCCACCGAAACCAAGGCACCGGCAGCAACCGCGGCACCGGCCGAACCGGCCACGCCGGTGGCAGCCGGCAGCCGCGAATCAGAGAACGCCTGACGACCAGCCGGCACGCCCTGGACGAGCACCTCGAAGCAGCCGTGAAGGAGCTCCAGGACCTGGCGATGCTCACGGGCACCCACGGCATCCTGGTCACGCGCCACCGGCCCGGAAACTACACGGCCGCGCTTTCCGAGCAGGTCCCGTTCGGCATGACGCGCGAAGTCATCCACTGACGCGTTAGCAAACCAGCCGAGTCCCTCCCCCGGTTTTTACCGCGGGAGGGACTCGGCGTTTAGAAGCAGTGACGGCCGACGGCGGTTCAGCCAGCCAGGGCGCCCAGCGGACGGGCGACGCGGAGCTGGTCATGTTCGATGAGCCAGTTCACGGATTCGAGCACGGCCTGTTCGGGCTCGTACCGCGGCGCGTAGCCGAGGACAGACTTGGCCTTTTCGATGGTGAAGCAATGGCTGCGGTGCAGGTGGCCCCAGCTCGACTCGGCATACTCTGCAGTGGTGGACCGGCGGAACTCGTCCCAGGTGACTGTTTCCAGCCTTGCCGGCTGCCCGAACCAGGCGGCGGCGATCTCGGCATAACCGCGGACACTGAGCGCGGTGGGCGCGACGATGTTGAAATCCTCGCCGGCGGCCGCGTCCCGGTGCCCGATGGCCTTCTCGAACGCCTGGGCGACGTCGGCGGCGTGCACGTGGTGCATCAGTTCGGCACCGCTTCCCGGAACCTGCAGCCGCTCACCGGCTGAAAGCGTGTACCAGACGGCCGGGTCGAGGTTCCCGAGCGGACCCGTGGGGTGCCAGCCGGGACCGACGATGTGGCCGGGGTGCAGGGACGTGGTGACCAGTCCGCCGTCGGCCGTCTCTTCCTTCAGCATCCGCGCGATCCGGTCCTTCTGGATGCCGTACTCGTCGAACGGTGCGGCGGCCGAATCGGAACCCTCGGCGATCGGGAGCTTGAGGCTCTTGCCGTAACGCCAGATGGAGCCGCAGTGCAGCAAATGCCCGATCTCGCCGCGGAGGCGGCCGACCAGCGAGGTCGCGGACTCGAGCGTGAAGCACACCAGGTCAACCACGACGTCGGGCTGCAGTCCCGCAACCCGGTCACCGAAAGTGCCGTCCCGGTCTTCCTGTTGCCGATCGGCAACGACCTGGCGGACCTGCTGCCATTCCGGTGCGTCTGCGTAGGTCTTGGAGGTCCCGCGGCTGATGTTGATGACCTCGTGGCCGCCGCGGACCAGCCTCGGGACGAGGAAGGTGCCGATGTGGCCGCTTCCGCCGACGACGATGATTTTCAAACCCATGGCATCCACACTAGGGGCCGGACCGGGCCAAAGGGAGGCCCTGCCGGGGCCACCCGCGCAGCCGCTGCAGCGTTAGTGTGCCGGCGGCGCCGTGGAGCCCCGCACCACGAGCTTCGGGTTGAGGACGGAAGCCGCTGCCGAGGGGCCGTGGGCCATGTCGGACAGCAGCATCCGGATGCAGCGCGCGCCGAGTTCCTTGAAGCCCTGGTTCACTGTGGTCAGCGGCGGGACGAAATAGGCGGCCTCCGGCTGGTCGTCGAAACCCACCACGCTGATGTCCTCCGGCAAGCGCAGGCCAGCCTCGCTGAACGCGCGCAGTGCCCCCAGGGCCATCTGGTCATTGGCCGCGAACAGGGCGGTGACGTTGCCTGCCGCTGCCAGTTCCAGGCCGGCGCGGTAGCCGCTTTCGGCGCTCCAGTCCCCCTGGATCAGCACGCCCTCCGGCAAGCCGGCCTGGTCCAGCGTGCGCCGCCAGCCTTCGGTCCGGGCCGCGGCGTCAATCCAGTCCTGCGGCCCCGAAACGTGGGCGATCGCGGTGTGGCCGAGGTTCACCAGGTGCTGCACGGCAAGGCCCGCGCCGACGCGCTGGTTCACGGCCGCGACCGTCAGGTGCTCATCCGCGCCGAACCCCACGGCAACCAGCGGGACGGACAGTGCAATGGTGTGCAGCGATTTCAGCATCGTCTCGTGCGGAACGATCACCACGATCCCGTCCACGGACTGCAGCAGGAAGTGTTCGAGGGCATCGTGGATGCCGGCGGTGGTCACCTCGCTGAGGCTGGCCATACTGACGGCATAGCCCTCATTCCGCGCTGCCTGCTGGACGCCCAGCAGCGTGTTGGCCGGGCCGTAGTGGGCCGTGCCGGCACCCAGGACGCCGATGGCCTGGGAACGCCGGGTGACCAGGCTGCGCGCTGCGGTGTTGCGGCGGTATCCCAGCTCGGCGATGGCGCGTTCCACGCGCCTGCGGGTCTGGGCACTGACGTTCGGATGGGTGTTGAGGACCCGCGAGACGGTCTGGTGGGACACGCCCGCGAGGCGCGCCACGTCCTCCATGACGGGAGGACGTGGCGTTGCCCGGGCGCTCACGTGGCGAAGATGCTCCAGGATGCCTCGTGCGTGGCGCCCGGCTCCAGCCGGATCAGGTCCACGCCGCTGTTGAAGGCATCAGGAGGGCAGGTCATGGGTTCCACGGCAAGGCCCAGCCGGTTGGGGGCCGGGGGTTGCTTGTCCGCGGTGTGGATCTGGAACCACTGGCAGGTGCGGTCCCAGGCCATTCCGACGCCGGTCCCGCCCGGGTCCCGGACCAGCACGCGGGCCAGCCCGCCGCCGTCGAACGCGCCGCCGTCGGACGCGCCGCCGTCGGCCGTACCGCCGTCGGCCGTACCGCCGTCGAACGCTATGTCAGTAAACGCATGGTCGATCTCCGTGGCGCCGATGGCGCGCGGCGTGCGGAAGTCGAACTCGTGCCCCTCCACGGAGCGCGTTTCCTTCGGCAGCAGCCGGTCCGGGGTGACCTCGAGGAACTGCCTAGCGGGGATTTCGAGGGTCCACTCATCGAGCGGCGCCGGCCCAGCCACCAGGTACGGGTGCGGGCAGACACCGTAGGGCGCCGCGGTACCGCCGAGGTTCGACGCCGTGACCCGGCTGTGCAGGCCGTCCTCCGCAAGCCGGTACTCGACGACGACACGCACCTCGTGCGGGTATCCCGCCGTCGGCTGTGGCGTGCAGGACAGCGTCACCGACGACCCGTCATGTGACTCCAGGTCCCAGTCCAGGGGAAACGCCAGCCCGTGCAGGGCGCAGCCGCGGTCAGTCTCGTTGACCGGCACCTCGTACTCGGTACCGTCGAAGGTGTACCGGCCATCGGCGATACGGTTGGGCCAGGGCGCCGCAACGATGCCGCGGTAGTCGGGAATGGGTCCGCCCTCCGGGAACGGAACGACTAGGTCCCGGCCCCGGTGGCGCAGCTCCCGCAGCGCACCGGCCTGTGCCGTAATGGTGGCGGTGTACTCGCCCGCCTGGATTTTGTATTCGGTCACAGCCCTATTTTGGGTCACAGCCTGCCGGCCAGCCGGTAGTAGGCGGCGTTCCATGCGAGTTCCTTCTTGAACTGCTTGAGGGTGGTGCCTTCGTCGATGGTGAGCAGTTCGGTCTGCGCGATCTCAGCAAAGTCCTCAAACACGTCCACGCCCACCTGGGTGGACAGGACGGTGTGGTGCGCGGCCCCGGCCGTCAGCCACGCCGCGGCGGAGGTGGCGAAGTCAGGCTTCGGTTCCCACAGGGCCCGTGCCACCGGCAGGTTGGGCAGCGGCTCGTCGAGGTCGACGACGTCGACGGCGTTCGCCACGAGGCGGAACCGGTCGCGCATGTCGGACAGGGCGACGACGACGCCGGGGCCGGCGTCGGTGTCGAAGACCATGCGGACCGGGTCTTCCTTGCCGCCGATGCCCAGCGGGTGGATCTCGACGCGCGGCTTGGCGGTGGTCAGCGAGGGGCACACCTCGAGCATGTGTGCGCCGAGGATCTTCTCCTGGCCGGGCACCAGGTGGTAGGTGTAGTCCTCCATAAGTGAGGCGCCGCCGGGCAGTCCGGCGCCCATGACCTTGGCCGCGCGGATCAGGATGGCGGTCTTCCAGTCGCCCTCGGCGCCGAAGCCGTAGCCGTCGGCCATGAGCCGCTGGACGGCCATGCCCGGCAGCTGCCGCAGTTCGCCGAGGTCCTCAAAGGACGTGGTGAAGGCGGCGGAGCCGTTGGCTTCGAGGAAGCTGCGGAGCCCGAGCTCGATGCGGGCGCTGTAGCGGAGGGATTCATGGCGGGCTCCATCGGAGCGGAGCTCCGGCGCCACGTCGTAAAGGCGCTCGTACTCGGCCACCAGGGTGTCAACGTCGGACTCCGCGGCGCCATGCACGGCGTCGGCGAGTTCGTTGACGGACCAGGTGTTGACCGAGACGCCGAAGCGCAGCTCCGCCTCGGTCTTGTCGCCTTCGGTGACGGCAACGTTGCGCATGTTGTCCCCGAAGCGGGTCAGCTTCAGGTTCCGGACGGCGGCCCAGCCGGCGGAGGCCCGCTGCCAGACGCCTACCTGGCGGGCCACCTCCGGGTTGGACACGTGGCCCACGACGGTCTTGCGCGGTACGCCCAGCCGGGACTGGATGTAGCCGAACTCGCGGTCGCCGTGCGCGGCCTGGTTCAGGTTCATGAAATCGAAGTCGATGTCCGCCCACGGCAGTTCCACGTTGGCCTGGGTGTGCAGGTGCAGCAGGGGCTTGCGGAGCAGGTCGAGGCCCTGGATCCACATCTTGGCCGGGGAGAACGTGTGCATCCACGCCGTCACGCCGATCACGGAATCGTCCGAGTTGGCTTCCAGCGCGGTCCGGCGGATCGCGTCCGAGTCCGTCAGCACGGGCTTCCAGACGAGCTTGACCGGGACCTCCGAGGATTCGTTCAGGGCGGCGGCGATCTCCTGCGACTGGGCCGCCACCTGCTTCAGGACGTCCTCGCCGTAGAGGTGCTGGCTGCCGGTGAGGAACCAGACCTCGTAGTGCTCGAGGGATGTGTTGTTGGCGCTGGGCATTGGTGTCTCCTTTGAAAGTCTTTGGGTGTCCGTGGCCGCGGTGTGCGGGGCCGCTATGTGGGGACCGGAACTAGCGGCCGTAAACGTTCTGGTACCGGTCGTACAGCGACTCGATCTGGGCCGGGTCGATGGCCAGCGGTTCGCCGAGCTGCCGGGATACGTGGACCGTGCGGGCCACTTCCTCGCACATGACGGCGGCCTTGACTGCGGAGCGGGCGTCCTTGCCGATGGTGAAGGGGCCGTGGTTCTGCATGAGCACCGCCGGGGAGTTGGACCCGCGCAGCGTTTCCACGATGCCGCGGCCGATCGAATCGTCGCCGATCAGCGCGAACGGGCCCACCGGGATGGGGCCGCCGAACTCATCGCCCATCATGGTCAGCACGCACGGGATCTCCTCGCCCCGCGCGGCCCAGGCTGTGGCGTAGGTGGAGTGGGTGTGGACCACGCCGCCGACGTCGGGCATATTCCGGTAGACGTACGCGTGCGCGGCAGTGTCCGACGACGCCGTGAGGTCCGGATTCTCCCATTGGGCCGGAACGCCGTCGGCGTCCGCGCTCAGGCTGCTGACGGGGGTGCCGTAGAGGTCGGTGACCACCATAAGTTCCGGGGTCAGGTCGTCGTAGGAGACGCCGGAGGGCTTGATGACCATGAGGTCGTAGCCGGGGATCCGGCCGGACACGTTACCGGCAGTCCAGACCACCAGGTCGTACCGGGTGAGCTCGGCATGCAGTTCGCAGACCTCGCGGCGGATACGGGCAATGGTTTCCAGCAGTGCGCTCACGCCGAAACCTCCTCAGCGGTCAGGGAGTCAGCGTGCATGGACTGGGAGTTAAGAGACTGGGCTGCGTTGCGCTGTATGGCCTTGAGCCGGTGCATGACCTCGTTGGTTCCCCTGCCGAAGTAGTCGTGCAGGGTCCGGTACTCGCGGAACAGTTCGTCGTACGCCGCGACGTTCTCCGGGATGGGCGTGTAGACGGCGCCCGGTGCGGCGCCCATCGCCTCGGACGCTGCCCTGACATCGGCGTACTTCCCGGCCGCAACGGCCGCGTGGATGGCCGAGCCCAGGGCCGGGCCCTGCGTGGAGCCGATGGTGGAGAGCTGGAGGCCGGTCACGTCGGAGTAGATCTGCATGAGGAGCTTGTTCTTCAGCAGGCCGCCGGCCACTATGAATTCCTTCACCGGAACGCCGGAATCCCGGAAGGCGTCCACGATGGTGCGGGTGCCGAAGGCGGTGGCCTCGAGCAGCGCCCGGTAGATGTCCTCGGGCCGGGTGGCGAGGGTCTGGCCGACAACCACGCCGGAAAGCTCGTGGTCCACCAGCACGGAGCGGTTACCTGAGTGCCAGTCGAGGGCGATGAGGCCGTGCTGGCCGATCGCCTGCCCGGAGGCCAGGTCCGTCAGGTATTCGTGGATGCCCTGCCCGGCCTCGGCCGCAGCCTGGTGGTATTCGGGCGGAACGCCGTACTTGGTGAACCAGCCGAAGATGTCGCCCACGCCGGACTGTCCGGCCTCATAGCCCCAGAGCCCGTCGACGATGCCACCGTCCACCACGCCGCACATGCCGGGCACCTCGTGAAGCTCGGCGCCGTTCATGACGTGGCAGGTGGAGGTGCCCATGATGGCCACGAGCTGGCCCGGCTCCACGGCCTTCGCAGCCGGGGCGGTGACGTGCGCGTCCACGTTGCCCACGGCGACGGCGATGCCCTCCGGCAGCCCGGTCCAGGCGGCGGCCTCCGCGGTCAGGTAACCCGCAGCGTCGCCCAGGCGGCCGATGGTGTGGTCCAGTTTGCTGCTGACGAAGTCCTTGAACTGCGGATTCAGCGCGGCGAGGAAGTCATCGGACGGGTAGTGCCCGTCCTGGTAGATGCCCTTGTAGCCGGCGGTGCAGGCGTTGCGGACGTAGTTGCCGCAGAGCTGCCAGACGATCCAGTCCGCGGCCTCCACCCAGTGGTCCATTTCGGCGTAGGCCTCGGGATCCTCCTCCAGCTGCTGCAGCCCTTTGGCAAACTCCCACTCGGACGAGATCAGCCCGCCGTACCGCGGCAGCCAGGACTCGCCGGGATCGGCGGCCAGCGCGTTGATCCGGTCGGCCTGGCCCTGGGCCGCGTGGTGCCGCCAGAGCTTGACGTATGCATGCGGCCGGTTGGCGTATCCCGGCAGTTCGTTGAGCGGGGTACCGTCGGCTTTGACGGGAACCATGGTGCAGGCGGTGAAGTCCGTGGCAATTCCGACGACGGCGGCCGGGTCGATCCCGGCGTCCGCGATTGCGGCGGGGACAGCGTGCCGCAGCACGTCCCGGTAGTCGTTGGGCACCTGCAGGGCCCATTCCCCGGGCAGCCGGGCGGTTGCTCCATCGGCAGCGCCAGCCACGTCCGCCGGAAGCACATCAGTGACTACCGCGTGCGGGTAGTCGAACACTCCGCTGCCGAGCTCCTTGCCGTCCCGGACCCGCACAACCACGGCCCGGCCGGACAGGGTGCCATAGTCCACCCCGATGACATAGTTTTCGCTGCCGTCTGCTGTGACGTCCATGAATCCTCCAGATAAAGGCCCGTTGCGTTCCGGGCTGAAACTATTGTGAGCGCTAACAACTTGGTCCGTCAAGTGCCTTGGATCACCGATTGGGGATCAACGCCCTCAGGCGGGGGCGGAGGTACTCCCGCGGACCACGAGTTCGGGCTCCACCACTGTGGTGCTCACTGTGTCCCCCTTCTCGATGGCGCTCAGCATCAGGTCCATGCAGCGCCGGCCGAGTTCCTCGAAGTCCTGCCGCACGGTGGTGAGGGGCGGCGTGAAATAGCCCGACTCCGGCTGGTCGTCGAAGCCCACCACGGAGACGTCCTCGGGCACGCGGACGCCCGCCTCGCTGAAGGCGCGGAGCAAGCCCAGGGACATCTGGTCATTGCCAACGAACAGCGCCGTTGCGGTCCGCTCCGCAGCCAGCTTCCGCCCGATCTCATAGCCGCTTCCGGCGCTCCAGTCGCCCTCGACCACAAGGTTGTCATCCAGGCCGGCCGCGCGCAGGGCCGCGCTCCAGCCCTCGGCGCGCGCTACGGCGTCGATCCAGTCCTGGGGGCCGGCGATGTGGCCGATCCGGCGGTGGCCCTGCTCAATCAAATGCCCGACGGCGAGCTCGGCCCCCCGCTTCTGGTCCACCATGGCGCCGCTCACCGACTCGCTGCCCAGCGATCCCACGGCCACCACCGGCACCCCGGGTTTCAGTTCCTCGAGGGCAAGGAGCGTCTCGGAATGCGGCACGATCACCACAATGCCGTCCACCGACTGGTCCAGGAAATGCCGGATGGCATCGAAGATCGCCTCGCGGCTCACCGCTCGCAGGGCCGCGATGCTGACGAAGTAGCCGGCATCGCGCGCGGCATGCTCAACGCCCAGCAAGGTGTTGGCCGGACCGTACTGCGACAGCTCACTGCCGAGCACGCCGATGGTCTGCGACTTCCGGGTCACCAGGCTCCGCGCCGCGGTGTTGCGCCGGTACCCCAGCTCCGCAATGGCTGCCTCGACGCGCTCACGGGTGGCCTTGCTGACGTTGGGGTGATTGTTGATCACCCGGGACACGGTCTGGTGCGAGACTCCCGCGCGCTCCGCCACATCCTCAAGCCGGGGCATCCGGGCACTGGTTTTTGCCATGGGGTAATTGTGCGCGACCTAAGCCGGAAGCACGAATAGACGCGGCGGGACGTAAACTGGTGGAAGCAAAGGAGCGCTGGCGATGGACGGAAAAGTTCATCATTCTGGGGCCGGATCTTCCGCACGGCACATGCTGACGGGCCTCCTGCTCCTGCTCGCCCTCCTCCTTGGATACCTGCCCGGCGCCGCTCCGGCACGCGCCGTTTCACTCAACGGCCATGACATCTCCTGGCCCCAGTGCCCGACGGCGGTGGGCGGCTTTGGCCTGCCCCTCCCGCCGGCGGCGTCCCAGTTCGTGGTGATCGGCCTGACGAAGGGACTGCCCTTCACGGAGAATCCGTGCCTGGCCAGCCAGGTTGCCTGGGCGTCCAGCAACCGGAAGCCGGCCCAGGCCTACACCATGGCCGCCTTCCCCACAGCCGCCCAGCTCACCACCTACCGGGCGCAGGGACCGTGGTCGGCGGCCACCCGGGCGGGGCAGCTTTCCAACGTCGGCTACGCGGAAGCGCGGTTCGCGGTTGCAAGCCTTGCGCGGGTCCGGTTCGCGCCGCGCGTTGTGTGGATCGACGTCGAACCCCGCCCGGCCCAGCCTTGGCCCACCGCGAGCGCGGCGCAGCAGCGCGAAAACCGGTACATCATCGAGGGCCTCATGCGCGGGCTGCGGGATTCCGGCTATTCCTATGGCCTGTACTCGTTCGCTTCGGGCTGGGCCAGCATCACCGGATCTTGGCGGCTCTCCGGCGTTCCGGTGTGGGCCACCGCCGGGCGGCTGGATTTCCCCGGTGAAGCCCTGAATCTCTGCCGCACACCCAGCTTCTCCGGCGGCCGCGTGTACCTCTCGCAGTGGTACGACGACGTAAGGGATTACGACCTGACCTGCGACCCCTACACCTTCACCCCGCTGCCCATTCCGGCCTCCACCCTGTCCCGCTCGACGGCCGACTTCAACGGCGACTGGAACACGGACATCCTCGCCCGGGTCACGGCGACGGCCGAACTGCGGCTGTACCGGGGGAACGGCCGCGGCAGTCCGCTCTCCGGCGTGTTAATCGGTAACGGCTGGCGGGGCTATAGCGCCCTTGAGACGCCTGGCGACTTCAACGGCGACGGCCCCCTGGACGTCCTCGCCCGGGAGGACACCACCGGCACCCTCTGGCTGTACCGCGGCAACGGCACCGGCGGGTTCCTTCCCCGGAGCAGGATCGGCTCCGGCTGGAATGCCATGAGCGCCATCATCGGTCCCGGTGATTTCAACGGTGACCAGCGCGTGGACGTCCTTGCCCGAGAGTCTGCCACCGGCTTCCTGTGGCTGTACCGCGGCAACGGCACGGGCGGGTTCCTGCCGCGGATCCGCGTGGGCTCCGGCTGGAACGCCTTCAACGCCCTGGCTGGTCCGGGCGACATGAACGGCGACGGCAGTGTCGACGTCCTTGCCCGCGAGCGCGCCACCGGCGTCCTGTGGCTCTACCGCAGCAACGGCACGGGCGGCTGGCTCCCCCGCATCCGGGTGGGTGCCGGCTGGAACGTCATGACCGCCGTCGTATGTCCCGGCGACTTCAACGGCGACCGCAACCCGGACCTGCTGGCGCGCGACGCCGCCGGCGTCCTGTGGCTCTACCCCGGGCTCGGCACAGGCCTGTTTGCCTCCCGGGTGCGCATCAGCGCGGGGTGGAACGGGCTCGCCCCGCTGTTCTAGCGCGGACTTCTGATTGATCGTTTAAGCGGACTTCTTGATTGATCGATTAACCAGCACCCCCGCTTTTCCGGCGCGTTCCTTTTATTACTCGGCCGTAGCCTTGGAACGGCCACCCCCTTATACCCGTCTCATTGAGGGGGTATGCACCGCATACGTCCAATGTTTTCCCAAGCCCCGGCCCGCACAGTAGTTGCGCGGGGCAACGACAAGCGCAGCCGGCTTCCGCAAGGCCAGGATTTCCGGTGATGAAACGCCGGAAAGCCCTGAGAGCTAAACATACCGGGGCCGGCAGGCCATTCTTTTTTGCCCCGTTAAGGAGGCGTATTCCCATGTCCGAAGAAACCGCAATCACTACAAACGACATGTCCGAAGAAACCGCGACCACTACAAACGAAGTGTCCCGCCGCAATCTCCTGCGGCTGGGTGCGGCCGGAGGTGCCGGCGCAGCCGTGGTCGCCGCCCAGGGCTGGGCAGGACCGCTGCTCGCACAGAAAGGACTCCTTTCCCCTGACGGCGCGTTCGCCGCATCGTCCACCGCCCTCGGCGATCTGCTGTTCTACATCGAGGCATTCCCCACCAGCCCGTTGATCCTGACGCCGTTCAAGGACCAGCTGCCCATTCCCAAGGCCCTGGCCCCCACTCCGGCCGTGGGCGACGGCTTCACCAAGGGCTATACCGAGTGGAGCGATCCGCCCGGCCCCGGCCAGGGCCAGCAGAGTTCCTTCAAGAATGAGCGGCACCAGATCTGGCCGAACACGATCGGTTCCCCGGATCCCCTGGTGTACAAGATCGACATCCTGCTGCGGCAGCACGCGTTCACCACCTCGCAGGTGCTGCCCATCGACGCGAACGGCCGGCCCACGATCTCCTTCGATGACAAGCGCAAGACCTACCCGGCAGGGACCAAGCGGACTCTGCCGCTGAGCACCATCTACGGCTTCAACGGGACCTTCCCCGGCCCGATGATCAACGCCGAGTACGGCAAGCCGGCGCTGGTGCGGTTCGAGAACCACCTGGACGAGAACCCGCTGAACCTGGACCGCCAGGACTTCGGATCCCCCGACTGGTCCTTCCTGACCCACCTCCACAACGGGCACACGGCACCCGAGAGCGACGGCAACCCGCACTACTCGATGGTTTCGGGGCCGAAGTACGAGGGCTACCTGCCCAAGACGTTCTGCGACAACCTCTACCTGAACTGGCCGGCGGGCAACGATGACCGCGAGAAGCAAAGTTTCTTCTGGTTCCACGACCACCGCATGGACCACACCGGATCCAATGTCTACAAGGGCATGGTGGGCCTCTACCCGATCTATGACCCCAAGAACGGCATGGACATGGGCGACGAGCGCCGGGGCCTGCGGCTTCCGGGCGTCCGCAAGAACAACCCCGACGGATCCTTCGACGTCGACTACGACGTCCCGCTGGCCTTCTACGACTGCCGGCTGGACGACGGCGTCACCATGCACAAGGACATCCACGACGTGCAGAAGGAGTTCCCGGACGCCAAGAACCCGGCCAAGCACCCCGAGTGGTGGGGCAAAACCTTCTACAAGCACTTCCCCAACCACGGGTTCGTGGGCGACATCTTCACCGTGAACGGCACCGCCTACCCCGTCATGGAGGTCAAGCGCCGCAAGTACCGCTTCCGGTTCCTGGACGCCTCCATCGCCCGGATCTACGAGTTCAAGCTGATGAGCTCCACGAAGGGGCCGAAGACCGCTGTCTCGCTCGGCTACAAGGGCGACGAACTCGAGGGGCAGTACCGCATCCCGGATGGCCAGCAGTGCATGCAGTTCACGCAGATCGCGTCCGACGGCGGCCTGCTGCCGTTCCCGATCCAGCGCGATTCCTTTGAGCTGTGGCCGGCCAAGCGACGCGAAATGGTCATCGACTTCACCCGTTACGCAGACGGCACGCCCACCACCAAGGGCGATGTCATCTACCTCACCGACGTGATGAAGATGCCCAACGGCCGGATGTGGAGCAACTCATCCCGGTTCTCGCCGGACCCGAATTACAAGGTCCCGGTGCTCAAGTTCGTGATCGGCGACGATGCTCCGGACGACAGCGTCATCCCGACCGGGATGATGCGTGAGCTCCCGCCGCTGCCGAGCAACTGGCAGACCATGCTGGACAACCGGCTGATCTTCGAGGTGGAGCGCGGCTCTGGCGGCGGCGAAACTGAGTGGCTCATCAACGGCAAGCCGTTCACTCCGAACACCGTTGCCACCAGCCTGAAGAACCGCGCGGGCCGGTCACCACTGGCCCAGCAGAAGAAGGGCAGCTACAACCTGTGGGAGATCCGCAACGGCGGCGGTGGCTGGGTCCATCCGTTCCACCTGCACATGGAGGAACACCGGGTGGTCATGAGGAACGGCCGGGACGTCACGCGCGGCGGCGACAAGGGCCATCCCGATGATGTCTCACGTGAGGATCTGGTGGCCTTGGATCCCGGCGAGTCGACAATTATCTACCGCGGGTTCCGTGACTTCGTTGGACCGTACGTGGCCCACTGCCACAACCTGGCCCATGAGGACCACGCCATGATGTTCGGCTGGGAGATCACGCCATGACAACGGTACCCGCGGGCACCGCGAACTGGAGCAGCAGCGGGACCGGCGCCTCGGCGCCGGGCCGCCCCGCGGTCCCCTGGCGAACGGTCATCCCGCTGGCCGCGATGATGGCCTACGCCGACGGATTCTGGATGGTCTCGCTCCGTGGCGCCGTGGGCGCCATCGAACGCACCCAGGAGCCATTTGCCAGCTGGCTTCGGGAGTCCACCGTGCTGCTGCCGGCATTTGTCCTGGCCGTGGTTGCGGCGGTGACCCTGGCACTGCGCTGGTTCGGGCCCGTGTTGTCCGGCAAGAAGGCCTTCCTGACCACGGCACTCCTGGTTGCCGGGGCCGGGACGGTGGCAGGGACCGCCATACTGGCCGCCAGTGAAGCCTGGGACTATGCCCTGCAGCACGATCTCATGAGCCATCTGCACCACTCGACCTCGGTCCAGTCGGTGGACCAGCTGGACCAGTCGTCGCTGGGACTGCAGCTGGCTGCCTTTGGCTACGGCGTCGGCCTGCTCGTGGTCACCAACGTCGCGGTGACCGGGTGGACGGTGGCAATCCGGGGCGGACGGCTGGACGTCAGCCGGACGCAGCAGTCCACCCCGAAGCGCACCCCCCGCCGTGCCGCGGCCGGTCGAGCCCGCATGTCCGCCACGGACCTTCGGCAGACGGTGGCGGCGGTGGCTCTGTTCGGCTGCGCCGCCATCCATCTTGCGGTCATACCTGACCACTTCGACCACTGGGTGGTCGCCAGCGTCTTCTTCCTTGCCCTGGCGCTGGCGGAGGTGGCCGGCGGCGTACTGCTGCTGGGCCGGCCCGGCCTGAACGTCCTCGTTGCCGTCGCGGTTGCCTCCGCGGTGCCGCTGGTTTTGTGGGCGTGGTCCCGCACGTCAGGGCTCCCCTTCGGCCCCAACTCCAATGTGCCCGAGCCTGTTGGCCTCGCCGATGTCGCCGCCTGCCTCCTCGAACTGGGCACCCTGGCGATCGCCGTCGCCCTGCTCCGCGCGAGGCGCAGGGAAACCGGCGAGCCGGAGAGGCAGACGAGGGCGTCCGCCCACCTCCGCGCACTGGCCGTGGTGGGGGCAATCGCCATTGGATCCCTGGGCGTGGCAGGCGCCGTGCCCGGCTGGCTGGGCGACGTGGATACTTCGGGGGACACCACCCACAGCGTCACGCATTAGGAGCGCTTTTCTGCACAATGTGACACAACACAGATGCGACGGCGGCGGGCCCTGACGGGGGCCCGCCGCCGTCCATTTAACGAGCAAAAGCGGTAAGCGCCAACAGTGGTAACAAGCAATTTACATGCCCGAAACCTACCGCGGATTCCGGAGTCCTATGTTGTGGGGACAAACGGCATTCGTCCGGTCTCAGCAAAATGCCACCCACCGATTTCCTGAGTGGAGTTCGAAATGAACGCTGGAGATGTTGCCTGGATCCTCGCAAGTTCCGCATTGGTGTGCATGATGATTCCCGCCCTGGCCCTCTTCTACGGGGGCATGGTGGGATCTCGCCGGATCCTGAACATGATGATGATGTGCTTTGGCGGGGCGAGCCTGGTGGCCGTGCTGTGGGCGCTGTTCGGCTACTCGATGGCCTTTGGCAATTCCGTGAACGGCTTGGGCCTGATCGGAGACGTCACGCAGTACGCAGGCCTCGAGCCGATGCTGAAGGATAATCCCGATGCCGCCCTGCCGGCAGCGCTGTTCACGTCCTTCCAGCTGTTCTTCGCCTGCGTCACCACCGCCCTGGTGGCCGGTGCCGCCGCCGGGCGGATGAAGTTCGGCGCCTGGATGGTGTTTGCCGGCGTCTGGGCCACGCTGGTCTACTTCCCCATCGCGCACTGGGTCTTTGCGTTTAACTCCGCGGACGGTTCGGTGACGGGTGGTTGGATCGCCAACGGCATCAAGGCCATCGACTACGCCGGCGGAACAGCAGTGCACATGAACGCCGGCGCCGCAGCCCTCGCCCTCGCCCTGGTCCTGGGCCGCAGCTCCGGCTGGCCCAAGATGGAACACTCCAAGCCGCACAGCCGGCCGCTGGTGCTGGTGGGCGCGGGCCTGCTCTGGATTGGCTGGTTCGGCTTCAACGCCGGCTCTGCGCTGGCCGCCGGGCACGCTGCGTCCGTGGTGTTCCTCAACACCGCGGTGGCCGCCGCGGCGGGGCTGCTCGCCTGGGCACTCGTTGAACGGATCAGGCACGGGGCCACCACCAGCATGGGTGCCGCCTCAGGCCTGATCGCCGCGCTTGTGGCCATCACCCCTGCCTGCGGCGCGGTCAGTCCGCTGGGCGCCGTGGCCATCGGCGCGATCGCCGGTGCTGTCTGCTCGCTGGCGATCGAATGGAAGTTCCGCCTCGGCTTCGACGACTCACTGGACGTGGTGGGCGTGCACCTCGTGGGCGGCATCATCGGCACGCTCCTCATCGGCATCTTCGCCACCAGCAGCGCGCCCAATGGCGTCAGCGGCCTGCTGTACGGCGGCGGTCTGCAGCAGCTGGGCATTCAGTCAGTCGCGACCGTTGCTGTGCTGGCCTACTCCTTCGGCATGACCTGGGTGATTGCCAAGGTGGTCGACATGGCCATGGGGCTGCGCATTCACGAAGAGGACGAAATTCGAGGCATCGACCTCGCGGCCCACGCGGAATTCGCCTACCTGACAGACGAAGACCCCGTGAACCTGGGCGCCGCACCCCGGTCCTGAGCCTGCTCCTCGGCAGGGACAGCCAGATCCTTTGTGAACGCCAGCGGCCCGATGGTCTCGGGGTCGGCGGCGAGGTCAAATTGCGCGGCGTACCCGGTGTTCAGGTACAGGTACTTGGCCTCCGGCTGGCGCGGGCCCGTGGTGAGGTAGACGCCGCGGTACCCGCGCCCGGCCGCCAACCGCTCCAGTTCCTCGAGTACCCGCCGGGCCAGTCCCCGCCGCCGGTGCGCCGAGTGGGTCCAGATCCGCTTAAATTCAGCGGTTTCGGCGTCGTACCGGCGGAAGGCGCCGCCGGCCACGGACTCGCCGTTCTCCTGAATGATCAGCAGCGCGCCGTGCGGCGCCTCGAACTCCTCGGCCGGGTACCTGTTCAGTTCCTCCGCGGCCGCGCCCCGGCCGAACAGGTCGCCGTAGCGGGAGTCGTACTCCGCTGCAAGCTCGTCCAGGAGGGGCCGGACCCGGGGATCGTGCATGGGCAGTTCGAGGACGGTGAGCGGAGAGTGTGACACTGCCGTGAGGATCCTTCGCGCCAGGGCGTCGTTCTCCCGGAACGGCGCCGCGTTGGTGCCGGGCCGGGCGAACGCGCCCGCACCCCAGCCGGAGGTCCCGGGGCCGATTCCGAACAGACCGCTGCGGGTTTCGCCGGTCCGGCCCACAATCTGGTGGCCCGAAGTGACCAGGAGCCGGCCGGTGGAGTGGCCGCCGTCGGACGTGAGCAGGTGCTGCTCAGCGCCCAGGCCCGTGCCGTGCAGCGAGCGGAGCAGCGGGTTGGCGGAACGGGCCACGGCGGGGCCGGGGAGCCGCGCCTCGATGAAGGCCTTCGCCCGGACGGTCACCGGTGACTGCGCCGTCGTCGCCACGAACTCGCCCGTGGCGTCGTCGGCGGCAACAGCAAGGCCCGGGCCCAGGAACTGCAGCAGTCCGGCACGGTGGACGGCCAGCATTTCGCGCAGGCGGCGGGGCGGCGGACCGGAATCCACAAAGCTAAAGAACCCGTGCCACCAGCCGTGGACGTCCTCCTGGGAGCGCGCGTTCAGCCGTTCCGGCGGGACGATCCTGCCCAGCTCCATGTACACCTTCAGCAGGGCCATGAACAGCGCGAGCGTTTCCGGGTGGTCGGGTCCCGTGCGCAGCTCGAGGTCATGTTCGATGTAGCCGACCACCGCCGCCTGCACGTCACCGTGGGCGGCAAAGAGCCGGCGGCCGAACGGCTTGTCCAACTGTTCGAGGTCCAGGTGCAGGTCCGCGTCCGGCACGGCTGTGTCGACGAGTTCGTGGCGCGCGCTGCCATACCAGTCGAGCGCGGCAAAGCGCTCGGCAAATTCGTCCCAGCCCATCGCAACGCGCTCCGGACTGCCCGTGAACAGCTCCCGGTAGTAGCCGTAGCCGGCATCCTTCGCGATCAGGGGCCAGAGGTGCGTACGGAAATCCAGTTCGGCGTGCTCCGACAGGAGCGCGCCCACGGCGTCGGCGGTGAAGAACCGGGGCGCCGCCGCCGGTTCGCCGCGCAGGGCAACGGAGATCTTGGAGTGGAACGGCACGCCCCGCCGGGACCCGGCCCACAGCCTGGGTTCGGCTCCGGACGGAAGGTAGCGCAGCCCGCCGTCGGCCGTCTCCTCGAAACGGCCGCCGCGGCCTTCGGTGAGCAGCACCAGCAGGTCCACGAAGGCGAGGCCCATGCCAGAGACAATGACGTCCTGGCCGGGGGCGATCGGGGAATAGTCGACGTCGGTGGTGTAGCTGGGTGCCGCATGGAACCCGCCGTGCCTGGCCGCGAACGCGGACCAGCCGGCCGAGCGGGCATCCGGTTCCGCGTCCGTGTGCCCCAGCGCGGTAATCACGACGTCGGCGTGCAGCGTGCCGCCGCTGGCCAGCCGCACGCTGTACCCGCCGTCGTCGGGCTGCTGTTCGCCGGGTTCGCCGTCACGGGGTTCGCCCAGCGGTTCGATGCTGACAGCGGTGTCGCCGTGGACGGTGACCCGGACGTCGCTGCCGAGGGCGCGGACGGCGCGGCGGAAGAACCACTCGAGGTACTTGCTTTGCATCTGGCGGGTGGCAAAGGAACCGCCCTTCAGGGAGCGCAGCTGTTCCTGCAGGTGCGGCGAAAAAGCCGGTGCGTCGGTGATGGAACCGTCCAGGATCCCAGCGGCCCAGGCGGCGAGGCCCGGCCCGTCGATGGCGGGCCCGTCGCAGACCACCGAGGAATCGGTGAACATGGTGACGTCCGCCGCCGTGGAATTCATCATGAGGCCAGGCTCCTGGTCATAACGCCAGATCCTGCCGGAACCGGGTTCATGCGGCTCCACGACGTGGATCTGCAGCGGCCCGTCCGCGAGCCCTCGCCGGTTGGCCGCGAGCCGCTCGAGGATGCCGGCCGTGCGCGGGCCACCGCCAATGAAAACCACGGATGGGTGCTGCGCTGGCATCGGAAACTCCTGGTGAGAAAGGGCCCCTTGAAAACGGGTTGGGCCCTCAATCTAGGGTCTGGACAAACCACCGGTCGAGGGCCCTGTCACGGCCGTTCACCCCGCGTAACACCGCGTAAATCCACGCAAGAATTCGACTCATGACGCCCCGCTAAGCCACGTGAACGATTGCAACGGACCGCTTTGCCGGACCTTCCGGGCGCACCTAGATTTGCAGCCAACTACCCCAGCCGGAAGAAGCGAGATGGCGCATGAGTTCAGCAGCAACCAGGACGGCCCAGTCCCCCGCGGAGAAACCGGCCCCCACCGAGACACCATCTCCCACTGAGGCGCAGGCCCCGGAGAGCCAGGCCGCGGCGGCCCAAACCGGGGAGACCCAAGCCGCGGCAGTGCCGGCCGGCCCCGCGGACCTTCGTGCCGCCGTCGACTATGCCGACTACCGCCTGGTTCCTGCCCGCCGCCCGTGGCGCTGGGTGGGCACCGTGCTGGTGGCGCTCGGAGTAGCGGCCGTGGCGTGGTCCCTGGCCACGAACCCGCGCTGGGAGTGGGGCGTGGTGGCCCAGTGGTTCACCGCCAAGTCCGTGGTGAACGGCCTGGTGGAAACCCTCAAGCTCACGGCCATCTCCGGAGTGCTCGGCTTCATCCTGGGCTTCATCCTTGCCCTCATGCGGCTTTCCGCTTCACCGCTGCTGGTCTCCGTGTCCTGGACGTTTTCGTGGATCTTCCGCTCCACGCCGCTGCTGGTCCAGATGCTCCTCTGGTACAACCTGGGCTACCTCTACGAGAAGATCAGCCTGGGCATTCCGTTCACGGACATCCGCTTCTTCGAGGCGCAGACCACCACCCTGATCAGCCAGTTCGCTGCCGCCGTGCTCGGCCTGACGCTGAACCAGGCCGCCTACTCGGCCGAGATCATCCGCGGCGGCATCCTGTCCGTGGACCAGGGCCAGCTCGAGGCAGCCGCCGCCCTGGGTATTCCCGCCTGGCGCAGGTCCACCCGGATCGTGCTCCCCCAGGCCATGCGCGCCATCCTGCCCACGGCCTTCAACGAGATCATCGGCCTGGTCAAGGGCACCTCCATCGTCTACGTCCTGGCCTACTCGGAGCTCTTCTACACGGTCCAGGTGATTTACAACCGCACCCAGCAGGTCCTGCCGCTGCTGCTCGTGGCCACGCTCTGGTACGTGGTGATCACCTCCGTGCTCAGCGTGTTCCAGTACTACATCGAACGCCACTACTCCAAGGGAGCCGTGCGCACCCTGCCCCTCACACCGCTGCAGAAGGCCCGGAAGTTCTTCGCCACCCATGCCCCGGCCAGCACCACCGGCCCCGCCAACACCGCCGGAAGGAAATGATCCCGATGAGCACAACTCTTGAAGCCCCCGCCTCCACCCGCGGACTGGTGGAAATCACCAAGGTCCGGAAGTCATTTGGCACCACCGAGGTCCTGAAGGGCATCTCCCTGACGGTGGAGCCCGGCGGCGTGGCCGTGATCGTCGGCCCGTCCGGATCCGGAAAGTCCACATTGCTGCGGACCATCAACCACCTGGAAAAGGTGGATGCCGGGTTCATCGCCATCGACGGCCAGCTGGTGGGCTACCGGGTCAAGGGCAACAAGCTGCACGAGCTGCCGGAACGGGACATCCTGAAGCAGCGCACCGAAATCGGCATGGTGTTCCAGAACTTCAACCTGTTCCCGCACCTGACGGCGCTGGAGAACGTGACCGAGGCACCCGTCGTCGCGCCCCGTCCTGAAAAAGCTCGCCTGTCCCAGGCGGAGGCCCGCGAGCGCGGCCTGGAACTCCTGGGCCGGGTTGGCCTGCGGGAGCGCGCCGGTGCCTACCCCCGCCAGCTCTCCGGCGGCCAGCAGCAACGCGTCGCCATTGCCCGCGCGCTGGCCCTCGACCCCAAGATCCTGCTCTTCGACGAGCCCACCTCCGCCCTCGACCCCGAACTGGTCAACGAGGTGCTGGACGTGATCCGCGAGCTGGCCAAGTCCGGCACCACGCTGATCATCGTCACCCATGAGATGGGTTTTGCCCGCGACGTGGCGGACACCGTGGTGTTCATGGACCAGGGCCAGATCGTCGAACAGGGCAAACCGCAGGACATTTTCACGAACCCGCAGGAAGAACGCACCCGGAGTTTCTTCTCCAAGGTGATCGAACCCGCCTTCAACATCTAAGGACCCCCATGCCACTCTTCTCCAGCCAGCCCCGCAACGGCGCGTTGCCCGCCGTCATGCTTCTCGGCACGCTGCTTAGCACCGCGGCCCTGTCCGCCTGCACCGATCCCGGCGCCGCCGCCTCCGGCGGTTCAACCGGCAGTTCCGCATCAGGTGCGGCGACGACGGCGGCCCGCAACGGCGTCGTCTACAACACCTCCCCCGACCAGCAGCGGATCCGGGCCGAAAAGGACGCCGCGTTGGCTGCGGAGGTGCCTGCGCTGATCGGCAAGGACGGCAAGCTCACCGTGGCCACCACCGCCGGTTCCATCCCGCTGTCCTTCCACGCCACGGACGACAAGACGCCCATCGGCTCCGAGCTGGACATCGCCCAACTCGTGGCGGACAAGTTGGGCCTGGAGCTGGACATCCAGGTCACGTCCTGGGAGAACTGGCCCCTGAAAACCCAGTCGGGCGACTTCGAGGCCGTGTTCTCCAATGTGGGCATCAACAAGGACCGGGTGAAGCTGTTCGACTTCGCCAGCTACCGCGCCGCGTACATGGGCTTCGAGGCGAAAAAGTCCTCGTCCTACAACGTCCAGGGGGCCGACGACATCTCCGGCCTCAAGGTCTCCGTCGGCTCCGGTACGAACCAGGAGAAGATCCTGCTGGCCTGGAACAAGGAGCTCGAGGCCAAGGGCAAGGCGCCGGCTGCGCTCCAGTACTACTCGTCCGACGCCGACACCATCCTTGCGCTGTCCTCCGGCCGGACCGATCTCAACATCGCGCCGTACCCCTCCACGGTGTACCGGGAGAACACCCGGGATGACCTGAAGGTCGTCGGCAAGGTCAACGCCGGCTGGCCGTCGGAGTCTCTGGTGTCCGCCACCACGCTCAAGGGCAACGGCCTGGCGCCGGTGATCACGGAGGCACTGAATTCAGCCATCAAGGACGGCTCCTACGCCAAGGTGCTGGACCGCTGGGGACTGTCCGAAGAAGCCCTGCCGGAATCCAAGACGGTGACCGAGGCCAACTTTGCTTCCACCCAGACGGGGACAACACAGACGGGGGCATCTAAGTGACGTCCCAGCCGTCACCACCGACCACCGCTGAAACGGAATCCCGCTGGTCGAGCACCGCCGCCTTCGCCGCGGAATGGGAGCAGTGGCATGCCGCGCATGAGCGCCGCCGTACCGATCCGCACGGCTTCCTCGCCGTCACCCATTTGCACTGGCTGGGTGCGGAACCCTCCCGGCTCGAGGGCGTTCCGGGCATCTGGAGCGTGCAGGACGACGCCGTCACCGTGGTTCTCGAGGCCGGCGAAAGCCTGCTGCGGGACGGCCGGGAGCTGAACGGCAGCTCGGCTAAGGGAGGAACTACCGCCGTTGTCTTCGACCCGATCGCCGAGCGGGAGGGGATCAACCTCACGGCGGGTCCCGCCGTCGTCGAACTCGCCAAACGCGGCGGGGAATACATCGTTCGCCCCCGGCACCCGGAGAACGCGCTGCTCAACGGGTACCGCGGCACGCCGGCCTACGCGCCGGACCCGCGCTTCACCGTCGAGGGCGTGTACGTGGCCTTCGAGTCGCCCCGGCCGACCACTGTCGGGGCCGCCGTCGAGGGCATCGTGCACGTGTACGAAGCGCCCGGCGAGATCCGGTTCACGCTGGACGGCCAGGACCTCACGCTCACGGCCTTCAACGGCCACGCGCCGGGCACGCTGTCCGTGCTGTTCACGGATGCGACGTCCGGCAAGACCACCTATGGGGCGAACCGGACGCTAACGGTGGGCGCACCCGACGCCGACGGCCGCGTAACCCTGGACTTCAACCGCGCGGTGAACCTGCCGTGCGCCTACACCGACCTCGCCACCTGCCCGCTGCCGCCGGCCGAAAACCGACTGACGGTGGCCGTCGAAGCTGGCGAACAGAACCCCCACGAAAGGCAGGCCGGACAGTGAGCACTGCAGCAGCCAAAGGTTTCCTCGCCCTCGAACTGGACGGCGACGGAGCGCACCCCGCCGCCTGGCGCAAGGCGCGGCACGCTCCCGCCGAACTGCTCGACGGAACGCGCGTCCGTGCCACGGTGCTGGCCGCGGAATCGGCCGGGTTCCATGTGGCCACGTTCGCGGACGGATCGCTGACGCCTGCGTCTTCCGAGCCCGGCGGCCGCGATATCCCGGGCCGGCTGAACGCCCTCCAGCGTGCAGCCTTTGCCGGGCCTGTCACCGGTTCCATCGTGCTGGTCCCCGAGGTTGACACCGTCTACACGGAGCCGTTCCACATCTCCACCCAGCTCGCCAGCCTGGACTACGTGTCGGGCGGCCGCGCCGGCTGGCTGGTGGCGGCGTCAGACAACGCAGCGGATGCCGCCGCCGTCGGACGTTCGTTTGTTTCTGCTGACGGTCTGGCCCGGGAGGCCGCCGATTCGATCGAGGTCAGCCGCCGGCTCTGGGACTCCTGGGAGGACGACGCCGTGATCCGCGACGTCGCCACCGGGCGGTACCTCGACGTCGACAAGCTGCACTACGTCGATTTTGAAAGCGGCGTTGAGTCCGGCGGCGCCGGCTACTCCGTCAAGGGGCCGTCCATCATTCCCCGGCCTCTGCAGGGACAGCTGCCGGTCCTCGCGCCGGCCGGCCTGCTGAGTACAGACCAGCTGTCCGCCGGGACGGCGGACGCCGTGACGGCGGACGCCGTGCTCGTCTCCGCGCCCACGCCCGAGCTGCTGGCCGGCGAGATCGCCGAAGCCCGCGCAGCCGCTCCCGCGGCGGCCATCATCGCCGAGCTCGACGTCGTCCTCGACGCCCGCGGACAAAGCGCCGCCGGGCGCCTCGCCGAACTCGACGCGCACACGCCCTGGCAGAGCAGCCGCGCCCGTTTCGTCGGCACCGCGGCCGAGCTCACCGGGCGGCTGGCCTCCATTCTGGAGACTGCCGACGGCGTGCGCCTCCACCCGGCGGTTCTGGACGTGGACTTGGAGGAGCTGGCCCAGCTGGTGCTTCCTGCCCTCCGGCGCCGGGGTGTGCTCGCCCCGCAGCAGCCGGGTTCCACCTTCCGGGACCTGCTGGGGCTGCAGCGGCCGGCCAGCCGGTACGCCGCTGCCACTGCAACCGCACCCTTGACCGCAAGTTCCGCGGCCGAGAACTAGGGAGAAACCCATGACAGACACACATATCGGCAACGGCTTCGTGCCCTCCGGCCAGCTGCAGCTCGGCATCTTCTTCCAGGGCGTGAACTCGGGTACCGTCTGGAAGTCGCCGGAATCCGGATCACAGACGGACTTCGAGTCCTTCCGCCGCATCGCCCAGACCGCGGAGCGGGGTCTGTTCGCGGCGTTCTTCCTTGGCGAAGGGCTGCGGCTCCGCGAGCACCTCGGCCGCCCGCACGCGCTGGACGTCGCCGGCCGGCCGGACGCGCAGACCATGCTGGCCGCGTTGGCGTCCGTGACCAGCCGCATCGGCCTGGTGGCCACCCAGAACACCACGTACAACGACCCCGCCGACCTGGCGCACCGGCTGTCCAGCCTGGACCTCCTCTCCGGCGGCCGCGCGGCCTGGAACGTGGTCACCACGGACAACGCCTGGACCGGGGCGAACTTCCGCCGCGGCGGCTACCTGGACCACGCCGACCGGTACGTCCACGCCGAAGCATTCGTGAACACGGCCAAGCGGATCTGGGACTCCTGGGAGGACGGCGCCATTGCTTCGAGCCCTGGTGCGACTGCCTGGGCCACACCCGGTTCTGCCCGGCCCGTCCACCACGAAGGCAAGCACTACACCGTGGACTACGTGCCCCGGCTGCCGCGCAGCGCCCAGTACCGGCCGGTGCTGTTCCAGGCCGGCGACTCGCCGGAGGGCCGCGACTTCGCTGCCCGGCAGGCCGACGTCATCTTCTCTGCCCACCCGAAGCTCGACGACGCCCTCGACTTCCGGCGCGACATCGTCGAACGCACGGTCAAGGCAGGCCGCGGCACGAACGACGTCAAGATCATGCCCGCAAGCGAGTTCATCCTCGCGGCCACCCCGCATGAAGCCCTCGAGAAGAAGAACTGGGTGCGGAACCTGCAGATCGGACCCGAGCAGGCCATCGCCTACCTTGAACAGTTCTGGGGCTGCGAGCTCCAGGGCTTCGATCCTGACGGGCCGCTGCCGGACATCGACCCGGTGGTGGAGGAGACCTCCGAGACCCGCGGCAGCGGTTTCCACGGCGCCAAGGCCAAGCAGTTGGCGGACCAGTGGCGGGCCGAAGCCAAGGACAAGGGCCTCAGCATCCGGCAGTTCGTCTCGGCCCGGACCAGCCGCGGGGACTCCAGCTTCACGGGTTCCTACACGGAGGTGGCGGACCGGCTGTCCGAGTATGCCCGCACGGGCGCAGTGGACGGCTTCAACATCTCGCCGTGGCTGATCCCCACCGGGCTGGACGACATCGTCAACCACCTCGTCCCGGAGCTGCAGGAACGCGGCGTCTACCCGACGGAGTACGCCGGCACCACGCTGCGCGAGAACCTCGGCCTGGCCACGCCGGTCCGGCAAGAAGCCGCCGTCGGGAACACCGCCGTCGGGCTTGAGGTCTAAGCACGTGGCTGGCGACGACGGCACGGAAGACCGCGCGCGCGATGCCGATGCTGCCGCCTGGGCGGCTGCCGACACGATCCGGCTCCAGCTGACCGTCGGCGAGCTGTTCCTCTGATTAACCACGTCGATTGCTCAGTAGGTGCCCTTTTCACGCTCCGAAAAGGCACCTACGGAGCAACGGGTGGAGTTGGGCCGAGGGATTGGACCGGGGTGAAGCCACCGTCTAGCGTGAGTCTTATGTCGGCAGCCGATGCTTCAGCGAAGTCCAGCAGCAACCCCCTGCTTGTCCTGGGGAAAATCACGTCGATCCTGGACGCCTTCTCACTCTCACGGCCGGTGCTGTCGCTGAGTGATATCCGGGAGTACACCGGGATGCCCACGTCCACCGTCCAGCGTCTGGTCACCAACCTCACCTCCCAAGGTTTCCTCGACCGGGAGGAGGACGCCTATCGCATCGGCATGCGACTGGCGTATTGGGCCGCCCCGGCCACGCGGGGAATGGAAGTCATCGACGTTCTCAGCCCCTTGCTCAAGACTCTGCGCGACACCACCGGCGAGACGGCCTGCTTCTTCAAAGCGGAGCAGCACTACCGTGTATGCGTCGCCATGGCGGACACCCGACACGCGCTGCGCCGGGAGATGCATCTGGGCAAGGTGCTTCCGCTCTACGCCGGCTCGGCGGGCAGGGTTTTGCTGGCGTGGGATCCGGAGCTGATGGACGCCGTTCTGCGGGACACTCTGGAGCCCATCACCGAGTCCACGATCACCAGCTCCGAGGATCTGCAGAGCGTCGTGAAGCAGACGCGGACGGACGGCTTCGCCATCACAGTGGGTGAGCGGGAAGACGGGGCCTCCGGGCTTTCGGCCCCGGTTTTCGACTCTGCGGCGGGGCTGGTGGGTGCGGTGACCATCAGCGGGCCCACCCTGCGGATGCCGCTGGAGACCTGTGAGGCGTGGGTGGAGCCGCTGCTTGCGGCCGCCGAGCACATGACCAGACTGATCGGCGGCCGGTTCCCCGGCGAGGCGTAACGCCCCGCCGGGAAACCCTCGGCCAGCGCTGCGGCTAGAGTCGGCTGGTCATGCGCCCGTGAGTGTGTTGACGGCGTGCGGCGGGGTTCGGCCCTCGGCGATCGCGACGGCGTTGAGCGCGCTGAGGCGGGCCATCTCGCTGCGCACGGGGACGGTGGCGCTGCCCACGTGCGGCAGCAGCACCGTGTTGGGCAGCTCGGCGAGGCCGGGCGCGAGCCGAGGCTCGTCCTCAAACACGTCCAGCCCGGCGCCGGCGATGACGCGGTCCCGGAGCGCCTCGACCAGGGCGGCCTCGTCCACCACCGGACCGCGGGCGGTGTTGATCAGGATGGCATCGGGCTTCATCCGCTCCAGCACCTTCGCGTTTACCAGGTGCCGGGTCTGCTCGTTAAGGGGAACGTGCAGGGACAGGAAGTCGCTGCGCTCCACCAGCTCATCCCAGGAAGCCTGCCGCACCTTGCCCGCGAACTCGCCCAGTTCCTCGTCGCTGACCTGGCGGTGGCCCGGGGGCCGCGGAGCGAAGAGGACCTCCATCCCGAAGCCGAGGGCGCGGCGGGCGGTGGCGCGGGCGATTCTGCCGAACCCGGCAAGGCCCAGCACCGCTCCGGAGACGTCCCGGCCGAGCGGCAGCTCCGGTTCCCAGCCGTGGAAGTTGCCGTCGCGGACCAGGCGGTCCGCTTCCACCACGCGGCGGGCGGTGCCGAGGATGAGCAGCATGGCGATGTCCGCCGTCGCGTCCGTGAGCACTCCGGCGGTGTTGCCCACCAGGATGCCGTGCCGCGTGGCGGCGTCCACGTCGATGTTGTTGTAGCCGACCGCGAAGTTGGACACGCCCTTCACCCGCGCGCCGGCCAGGAGCGGCTCGTCGACGACGTCGCGCAACTGGGTGAGGACGACGTCGTACTCGCCTGAGGCGCACAGCGCCGCCAGCGTGTCATAGTCGGGAGGCGTCGGAAGCACGGTGACCGTGCCGGCGTCGGACAGCAGCTGTAGCCCCGGATCCGGAATAGCGGTGGTGACCAGGAAACTGCTGCCCATTCCTACTGGCCTCCCGTCGTGATGACCCATTCGAACGCCGGGGCCTTGGACCTGGCGCCCTGTGCCGCCTTGGAGCGGTTGGGTTCGCCCAGTTCGGCGAGCAGCTTCTCGGACAGGACAACCAGGTCCGCGAAGGTTTCCGGGGTCACCCAGCCGGGCCGGGTGGCGAACAGGATGTCCTCGGTGGAGGTGTTTCCGCTGGCGCCCGGTGCGAAGGGGCAGCCGCCGAGTCCGCCGAGCGCACCATCCACCATGGCGGCACCTGCCTGGATCGCGGCGAGGGTGTTGGCCACGCCCAGGCCCCAGGTGTCGTGGCCGTGGTAGACGATCCGGCGCGCCGGGGACTCCGCGCGGACGCGCTGGATGAGGCCGGAAACCTGGGCGGGGATGGCCTGGCCCAGGGTGTCGCAGAGGACGATGTCCGTGGTTCCCTCGGCACGGGGGTCGTTGGCGATCGCCAGGATCCGCTCCTCGGGCACGGTCCCCTCGAACGGGCAGGTGAAGGACGTCGCGATGCACAGCTGGATCTGGCCGTTGACCGCCTGCGCGTAGTCCACAGCCTGGGGCAGGGCGGCCAGGCTCTCCTCCGTGGTGCGCCCGATGTTCGCCTTGTTGTGCGAGGCCGACGCCGAGAGGCAGTACTGGAAGTTCCGCGCGCCGGCGGCCGCGGCCTTGGCCACGTGGCCGGGGGTGGCGACCCAGATCCAGCACTTTTCCAGCTCCTCGGGCGTGAGGTTCTGGACCACCTCCAGCGTGTTGGCCATGGTGGGGACAAGGTCCGGGCGGGCCATGGATCCAAGTTCGATGGCCGGCACGCCGAGGCGGAGCAGTTCCCGGACCGTCTCCAGCTTCCGTTCGGTGGACAGGACCTTCCCCGTGAGCTGCAGCCCGTCCCGCAGGGTGACGTCCCGCAGGATGGTGTTGCCTAGGCTGGCGGCACGGGCCGAGTTGTGGTGCTGGTTCATGCCTGGAGTGCCTCCTCGCGGCCCGATGCCGCATTGATCTCTGCCGGGTCCATGCCGAGGAGCCCGGCGAGGATTTCTGTCGTGTTTTCGCCCAGGTCCGGGCCGAGGTTCCTGATGGGAAGCGATTCGCCGCCGATCACCGGAACAATACCGGGGAAGCCGACCCCGGGCAGGATCTCCTTGCCGGTGGAGACGTCGAATTTCTGGACCATGTTACGGGCAGCGTACTGGCTGTCGGTGCTGATGTCCGCCGCCGTGTAGATGGGGCCCGCCGGGACGCCGGCTGCGTCGAGGGCGGCCAGGGCGTCGGCGGCATCCAGTTCCGCGGTCCAGGCACCGATGGCCTGGTCCAGTTCCTCGCGGCGGTCCCACCGTCCGGCGTTGCTCTGCAGTGCGGGGTCTTCGGCCAGGTCGGGGCGTCCGATGGTCTGCATGTACCGCTGGTAGATGGAGTCCCCGTTCCCGGCGACCACGATGCTCGCCCCGTCCCTGCAAATATAGGCATTCGAAGGCGCGATCCCTTCCATCCTGCCGCCCACCCGCTGCCGGTCCACGCCGTACGCCTGGTAGTCGGGAATCAGGGATTCCATCATGGAGAACATGGCCTCGTGCAGCGCCACGTCAATCACCCGCTCCGTCAGGGGCACGGCGTTGGCCGCATTCCCGCCCGCATTTCCCCGCCGTGCTTCGCGCTGGTAGAGGCTCATCATGGAGCCAAAGGCAGCATAGAGCCCGGCAATGGAGTCCCCGATGGAGACGCCGACCCGTACGGGCGGACGGTCGGGGTCGCCGACGAGGTTGCGGAACCCGCCGTACGCTTCGGCGACGGCGGCAAACCCCGGACGTTCGGACAGTGGGCCTGTCTGCCCGAAGGCGGAGATGCGCGTGATGATGAGGTCCGGGTTTGCTTCATTGAGCACCTCCGGGCCGAGGCCCCATTTCTCCAGCGTGCCCGGGCGGAAGTTTTCCAGCAGGATGTCCGACTTGGCGGCAAGCTTCAGGACGGCCTGCTTGCCGGCCTCGGTCCGCAGGTCCAGCACCACGGACTTCTTGTTGCGGTTGATGGTCCGGTAGAGCATGGAGGTGTCGCCCTTGTGCAGCCGCCAGTTGCGTAGCTCGTCGCCCGTTCCCGGCCGTTCGACTTTGATGACCTCGGCGCCGAAGTCGGCGAGGAGCCTCCCGGCCGTGGGGGCGGCAATGTAGTTTCCGAGTTCCAGGACGCGGATGCCTTCCAGGGGCGCAATGCGTGGTGGTGTCATGGTGTCTTCTTCTTTCGTGGGCGTACGCCGGAAACGCAGGGGTTCTCAGAGTCGATTAGAACAGCAGGCTCATGGGCAGGATCAGCAGGATGGCGACGACGGACGCCACCGAAACCCCAACGGTCACCGATTTCAGGGCGCCCCTGACACTCTGGCCCAGGAGCGACTGCAGGAGCCAGAAGGTGTTGCTGGTGACGTGGACCATGAACAGTGATCCGGCGCCGGCGGACAGTGCCAGGAGCACAGGGTCAAGGCCGATGACCGGCGCGATGGGGGCCAGCAGGCCCGCGGCGGTGATGGCGGAGAGCGTGACGGAGCCGACGGCGATGTGCAGGACGGCCGCGATGGCCCAGACCACGAGCAGCGGGGCGACGGTGCTTGCGGAGAAGAAGCCGCCGAGGATGTCGCCGAGGCCGGCAGCCTTGACGGTCGCCGCCAACGATCCGCCCACTCCGGTGAGGATCAGGATCTGGCCGCTCTCCTTGAAACCGACAGTGATGGCTTCCTCAACCTTCTTCTGGCCGATGGCGGAGCGGGTGACCAGGGAGGTGCCGATCAGGCCGGTCAGCAGTGCGATGACGGGTTCGCCCAGGAGCTGCAGCCACGGCAGGTCGATCTTGAGGATCTGCAGGATGGCCCCCGCTCCGATGAGGAGCAGCGAGGTCAGCAGGGGTGCGAACATGACGACCAGCGGGAGCTGCTTCGGCTCGCGTTCGGCCACGGCGACGCTACCGCGGGTCTGCGCCGCGGTTCCGTTGGAGCCGGGCCCGCGGACGGCGTTGCCGGCGGCAACGGGGCGGCCAGCACCGCCGTCGTACTCTTCCTCTTCACCCTCCCGGTCCTCTTCGGCGACGAAGGTGTGGTCTTCATCCTTGGCCTCGTTCCAGAAGCCGCGGCGGAAGAGGAAGGTCATGATGGCGATGGAGATGATGATGGTGGGGATGACCAGCAGCAGGCCGAACAGCAGCATTTTGCCGAGCGGCACGTTGAGGAGGCCTGCCAGGGCGAGGGATGCGACGCCGGGAACCGTGAAGACGATGCCGCACTCAAGCGCGATGGCCATGGCGGTGGCCATGCGTGCCGTGCCGAGTTTGCCGATTTTGGGCGCCAGTTTGCGGGCCAGCGGGGCCGAGATAACAAGCAGGACGTCAAGGAAGATGGACTGCAGCAGCGTTCCGATGGCCAGGCCCATGGTGTAGGGCAGGCGCTTGGGGCCGAACGTGTTCAGCAGGTGCTCCACGAGGCGCCGGATGGCCCCGCTCTGGTTGAGGATGGAGCCCATGAGGACGCCGAAGGCGATGAGCAGGCCGACGTCCACCATGATGTCGCCGAAGCCGGCGGTGATGGTGCTGACGGTTTTCTCGACGCCGAGGCCGACGGCCAGGCCGAGGTACACGGAGCTAACCACCAGGGCGATGACGGGGTTGACTCTGAAACGCACAATGAGCAGCACGGCGGCGAGCACCGCGACGGCTGTGTTGATCAGGACAGCGATGTCTGACATTAGGGGGAATCCGATCGTGGGGCCTTCCGCACTGAAGGCTTGGGAGCAGGGGTGGGTCGTGAGGAGCGACACATTCGCTGTTCCCATATTATGGGTTTCAGCTCACATTGCAAGATATTGCAAGCAAAAAAAGCGCGAACGTACAGCTGTGGCCCCAATTCCCGGAGGAAATGGGGCCACAACTGTACGTTCGCGCTGGTTACGGGGATCTGGCTCAGGAAGCCTTCGCGTCTGCTTCGTCGCTCCAGGTCATCGCCGGCTGGGTTTCGACGTTGTTGAACGTGTAGAGGTGGATGCCAGCCAGTGCAGGATCCATGGCGGCCAGTTCGGAAACCAGGGACCGGGATGAATAGCTGCCGGCGTTCAGGAGCCTGCGCGCGAGCGGCCCCTTGCGGTTCAGGAACTTCAACGAAGGACCTACCCCGATTTTGGTGGCGAGCGCGATCAGCTTGGCCCGCGGAACGGCCCCGGCCACCCCTGCCCAGATCGGAAGATCGATGCCTTCGCGGCGCAGCAGTTCCGCGTACCAGCCGATCCTGGGGGCCGAAAAGCACATCTGCGTCACCACGCTGGAGGCCAGATGCTGCTTCTCCAGCAGTGCATCGAGCATCTGCAGCTCGTTGTGCTTCGGATGGCCTTCCGGGTATCCGGCGACGCCGATGGCCATGGTCCCGCCGGTCAGGTCGGCAATGTCTTCCATGAGCCGGCTGCTGTTGCCGTAGGGGCCGGCCGCCTCCGGAGCGTCCCCTCCGATCGCGAAAACCTCCATGATCCCTGCAGCCTCACAGTCACGCAGCATGCCGGCCAGCTGAGCGCGGCCCTCGATGCTTCGCGCGGCCAGGTGGGGAATCACCTTGTAGCCCAGCTGGCCAAGCTGGACCGCGGCCCGCACGGTGGTCTCGACCCCGTGGTGCGGCAGGCAGGTCACGGTCACCGTTGATCCGGCGGAAACGTGCGTCTGGACTTTGGCAACAATGCCGTCGGTGGGAATGATCTCCAGGCGCACAGGCAACTGGTTCGTCATGAGCAACTCCAGGTCTGGTTGGATGGGCTTGTCAGCGGAGGATGACCGTGCGGTTCCCGGACAGGATGATTCTTCCTTCGGCGTGCCAGCGAACAGCGTTGGTCAGGGCCTTGCACTCCGCATCCTTGCCCACGGACACCAGATCCGCGGGAGTGTAGGTGTGGTCGACCTCAATCACCTGCTGCGCAATGATCGGTCCCTCATCAAGCTCTGAGTTGACGTAATGGGCCGTGGCGCCGACCGTCTTTACTCCGCGCTCATGCGCCTGGTGGTAGGGCTTCGCGCCCTTGAAGCTGGGCAGGAAGGAATGATGGATGTTGATGGCCCTGCCGGCGAGCCGGGCGGTGGCCGAGTCGCTGAGAATCTGCATGTAGCGCGCCAGGACCACCAGTTCAACCCCATACGCATCCACCAGTCCCAGCAGCTTGGCCTCCGCTTCGGCCTTGGTCTCCGGCGTCACGGGGATGTGGTGGAACGGGACCCCGTGCCAGGCCGCGAGCCTCTCCAGATCCGGGTGGTTGGACACCACTGCCGCTATCTCGACCGGCAGTTCGCCGTTGCGGCCGCGGACCAGCAGGTCGTTGAGGCAGTGATCGTACTTGGACACCATCACCAGGATCCGCTGCTTGCGGTCGTGGCGCTCCAGGCGCCAGTCCATGCTCCATTGACCTGCCAGCGGCGCGAAGCTGTCCCGGAGCTGCTCGACGGCGGCGGTGTTGCCTGCCGAGTCACCGGTCGTGTCACCGGTCGAGGCGAAGTGGACCCTCATGAAGAAGTGCCCCGCGTTCCGGTCGCCGAACTGCTTGAGGTCAACGATGTAGCACTCCTGCTTGAGCAGGAAATCCGCGACCGACTGGACGATTCCAAGGGAATCCGGGCAATGTAAGGTGAGCACAAACTCCCCGCCGGCAGCGGGAGTCTGGACCCCGCGGGCCTGGTCCTCCGCCGTCGCCCGGCCGTCCGCCGTCGGCCTTTCCTCTGTCCCGATCATCACTTGACGCTTTCCTTCTCCTCGAGCCGCCGGCTCGCATGCTCGCGGGCGGCGGTCTCCTCAGCCTGGAGTTCATCCTGGAAGGCTGCGTAGCGGGCCAGGTGCGCGGGCCGGCGGCGCAGAACCAGCCAGGCCACACCAAGCAGGACGAACCAGACGGGGGTGACCAGCAGGGCCGTCAGGGTGTCGGGCTGGGTGGTCAGCGTCCACAGCACGAAGGCGAAGAACGCAAAGACCACCCACACCATGGGAATGCCGCCCGGCATCTTGAACTTGGAGGCCGTGTGCAGGTGCGGGCGGCGGCGCCGGAAGGCGATGTAGCTGGCGAGGATGATCGACCAGACGAAGACGAAGCAGACGGCCGAAACGGTGGTGACCATGTCGAACGCCTTGCCGACGTCCTGGCCGGCGTACATGAGCACCACGCCGGAGAGCAGCAGCACACAGGACAGGAACAGGGCGTTGTTGGGTACCTTGCGGCGGGACAGCGTGCCGAAGGCCGCCGGCGCGTCGCCTTCCTGGGCCAGTCCGTAGACCATGCGCGAGGTGGAGTAGATGCCCGAGTTGGCCGAGGACATCGCCGAGGTCAGCACCACGAGGTTGACCACCGTGGCGGCGGCCCCGAGTCCGGCCAGCGAGAACATTGCAATGAACGGGCTGTGGCCGGCGGCGAACTGGGTCCAGGGCGTGACGGACATCAGGATGATGAGGGCGCCCACGTAGAAGAGCAGCACGCGGATCGGAATGGAGTTGATGGCCTTGGGAAGGTTCTTCTCCGGGTTCTTGGCCTCAGCGGCCGTGGTGCCCACCAGTTCGATGCCCACAAAGGCGAACACAGCGATCTGGAAACCGGCCACAAAGCCCATGAATTCATTGGGGAAGAAGCCGCCGTGGCTCCACAGGTTGGTGAAGCTTGCCTGCCCGGCGTCGCTCTGGAAGCCACTGAAGATCATGAACATGCCCACAATGATCAGGGCGGCGATGGCGATGATCTTGATGAGGGCGAACCAGAATTCGGTTTCACCGAACGCCTTGACTGTGGCGAGGTTCAGCACCAGCAGGATGGCCACGGTGGCCAGGCCCGGGATCCACAGCGGCACTCCGGGCCAGAGCTCGCGGGAGTACCCTGCGATGGCGATGACATCCGCGATCCCGGTAATCACCCAGCAGAACCAGTAGGTCCATCCGGTGAAGAACCCCGCCCACGGCCCCAGCAGGTCGGCGGCGAAATCGCTGAAGGACTTGTAATTGAGGTTGCTCAGCAGCAGCTCGCCCATGGCCCGCATGACGAAGAAGAGCATGAAGCCGATGATCATGTACACGAAGATCACGGACGGCCCGGCCGCGGAAATGGTCTTGCCGGAGCCCATGAACAGGCCCGTGCCAATGGCGCCGCCGATGGCGATCAGCTGGATGTGCCGGTTGCTCAGCTGCCGCTCCAGGCGGGGAGCCTCACCGGCTGGGGAACTGGGTGGGGAGGCAGGGGGATGAATGGTCATAAGGAACTCCATCGTTCGGTGGCCAGTAGCCACACTGATTCGGTTCCTCCCCGCTCTGTCTTGGACCTGAGAGATTCCGCGGACATGGTCTTCCGCTTGCACCGTCGGTGAGACAGGACGTGCCTGCCTGCTTTCCAGAGTTGCCTCGCCGCGGCGGTACGTGGGCCTGAGAGTTTCCTGGGGAGGGTTTGCTCCTACGGCGCCTGCTGAACGTACCGGCAGGGCTCTCCCGCCGCAGATCGTAAGCATTTTCAATTATGTAGAAAAAAATCGTCCGTACCGACGGCGGCCGTCTTGCCGGCATGTGCCGGTCAGCGCAGCCCCGCTGGCCACCGGATCAGTGTGGTCTCCGTCACGAAGAAATGTCAAACGGGGACCTCCGATTTGGCGCGGACGCAAATCTCCTGTAACTTGTGAGCCGAATCACCCCACATCTTCATAGCCTTTCGAACCGTGGCGGGAGAGTCCTCCCAGTCATTCACCGGGCAGGCGCCGTAGGAGCAAATCCTCCCCAGGAATCTCTCAGGCCCCCGTACCGCCACGGCTAGGCAACTCTGGAAAGCAGTTCGGGTAACCGGGCTCACCGACGGTGCAAGCGGAGAACCAACTCCGCGGAATCTCTCAGGTCCAATACAGAGCGGGGAGGAACCCAAACCATGCCGTGCCACACGTGGCCGGCCAAACCTGGAGTTCCTCATGACGATTCAATCTCTTCCATCAACCTTTGCCGACCGGCATATCGGCGCCCGGCGCCAGGCCGACATCGACACCATGCTCAAGAACGTCGGCTATGACACTGTCGATGGCCTCGTGGATACCGCCGTTCCGGCGTCGATCCGCCAGGAGAACCCCCTGCTGCTCACCGCTGCGCTGAGCGAAGTTGAGGTCCTGGCCGAGCTTCGCCGCCTGGCCGCCAAGAACAAGACCGCCGTGCAGATGATCGGCCAGGGCTACTACGACACCGTTACCCCGCCCGTCATCCGGCGCAACGTCCTCGAAGCCCCGGCCTGGTACACCGCGTACACCCCGTACCAGCCGGAGATCTCGCAGGGCCGGCTGGAGGCGCTGCTGAACTTCCAGACCATGGTCCAGGACCTGACGGCCCTGCCGGTCGCCAACGCCTCCCTGCTGGATGAAGCGACGGCGGTGGCCGAGGCTGTACTGCTGATGCGCCGGGCCAACAAGGACAAGCAGGCAAAGGACGGCAAAACGGTCCTGGACGCCGACTGCCTCCCCCAGACCATCGCCGTCGTGCTTGGCCGCGCCGAAGCCCTCGGGTTCGAGGTGGAGGTGGCGGACCTTTCCCAGGGACTGCCCGACGGCGACATCAACGGCGTCGTGCTGCAGCAGCCCGGCGTCTCGGGCCGGGTCTGGGACCAGATCGGCGTGATCGCCGGCGCCAAGGAACGCGGCGCGCTGGTGACCGTGGCCGCTGACCTGCTGGCCCTGACCCTGATCACGCCTCCGGGCGAGCAGGGCGCCGACATCGCCGTCGGAACCGCCCAGCGCCTCGGGGTGCCGCTGTTCTTCGGCGGCCCGCACGCGGCCTACATGGCAGTGCGCACCGGCATGGAGCGCACGCTCCCGGGCCGCATCGTCGGCGTCTCCAAGGACAACGCCGGCGCTCCCGCCTACCGCCTGGCTCTGCAGACCCGCGAGCAGCACATCCGCCGGGAAAAGGCGACGTCCAACATCTGCACCGCCCAGGCGCTGCTGGCCATCGTGTCGTCCTTCTACGCCGTCTACCACGGCCCGGACGGCCTGAAGGCAATCGCCGAGACGGTCCACAACAACGCCCGCGTCCTCGCCACCGCCCTCAAGACGGCGGGCCGCGAACTGGTCAGCGATTCCTTCTTCGACACCCTCACCGTGCGCGTGCCCGGCAAGGCCCACAAGGTCCTCACGGCAGCAGAGGCCCGCGGGATTAACCTGCGCCTCATCGACGCGGACACCGTTGGGGTTTCCATTGATGAGACGACGACGGCGGCAACACTTTCCGCTGTAGCCGTCGCCTTCGGCGCCGGTCCCGTAGGGGACGCGAGTGGCTTTGAGCTCCCCGAAGCCGTGCTGCGCACTTCCCACTACCTGCAGCACCCGGTGTTCAACACGCACCGCTCCGAAACCCAGCTGTTGCGCTACATCCGCAAGCTCTCCGACCGCGACCTGGCGCTGGACCGCACCATGATTCCGCTGGGTTCATGCACCATGAAGCTGAACGCCACGGCCGAGATGGAAGCCATCTCCTGGCCGGAGTTCGCCTCGATCCACCCGTTCGCCCCGGACTCCCAGACCGAAGGCTGGCGCGAACTGATCGATGGTCTGGAAGCCGACCTGGCCGAGATCACCGGCTACGACCAGGTGTCCATCCAGCCGAACGCCGGCTCGCAGGGCGAGCTCGCCGGGCTGCTGGCCATCCGCGGCTACCACCTGTCCCGCGGCGATGACCAGCGCAACGTCTGCCTGATCCCGGCCTCGGCGCACGGCACCAACGCGGCCTCGGCCGTGCTGGCCGGCATGAAGGTGGTCGTCGTGGCCACGGCGGCCGACGGCACGATCGACCACACCGATCTGTACGCGAAAATTGAGGCGCACAAGGACGTTCTCTCGGCGATCATGATCACCTACCCGTCCACGCACGGGGTGTACGACGCCGACGTCCGCGAGGTCTGCGACGCCATCCACGCGGCCGGCGGCCAGGTCTACGTGGACGGCGCCAACCTCAACGCCCTCGTTGGCCTGGCGCAGCCGGGCAAGTTCGGCGGCGACGTGTCGCACCTGAACCTGCACAAGACCTTCTGCATCCCGCACGGCGGCGGCGGCCCCGGCGTCGGCCCCGTGGCGGCGAAGGCGCACCTGGCCCCGTTCATGCCAGGTGATGCGAACAACGCTTCGATCGAGGGTGGCGAAGAGGGGCACGGCGTCGCCATTTCTGCCTCCCGGTTCGGTTCGGCGGGCGTGCTGCCCATCTCCTGGGCGTACGTGAAGCTCATGGGCGGGGACGGCCTGACCGAAGCCACCAAGTCCGCGCTGCTGGCGGCGAACTATGTCGCTTCCCGGCTGAATGAGTTCTTTCCGGTCCTCTACACCGGCGAAGGCGGGCTGGTGGCGCACGAGTGCATCCTTGACCTGCGCGAACTCACGGCCCGGACCGGTGTGACCGCTGAGGACGTGGCCAAGCGCCTGATCGACTACGGCTTCCACGCCCCCACCCTGTCATTCCCGGTCGCCGGAACCCTGATGGTGGAGCCCACCGAGT
>NZ_JAAOXD010000004.1:0-161652 GCF_014694315.1 Arthrobacter ipis
CACCCGCACAACCTCACGCAACACCTCAGGCCGACCAAAACGTCCCACAACAACACCAATCACTCAGGTGTTGCAACGACCCCTTGAACCTGCCCCTACGGAATGGGCGCTAAGTGACCCCGCGTTGCTGTTTCAGGCGGCGATCAGCGGGGAGAGCGCCAGTTCCAGGACGAAGGCGCCCGCGGCGGTGGCTGCCGGCGTCAGGACCCACAGGGACAGGATCCGGGTGACCAGCTTGCGGTGGCTGGTGGCGAACTGCTGGTTTTCCCCCGCGCCGAGCACGGCGGACGTGACCGTGTGGGTGGTGGAAACCGGCCAGTGGAGCCCGATGGCGCCAATAAACAGCAGGAGCGCACTGAAGCCCTGGGCCACCACGCCGCGCAAGGGATCGATCCGGGTGAGCCGGTAGCCGATGGTGTGCGAGATGCGCCAGCCGCCGAACAGCGTGCCCACGGTGATCATCACGGCGGACAGCAGCGCCACCCACATTGGAAGCGAGCCGCCGTCGGAATAGCCGGCGGCCAGCAGCGCCAGGATGAGCACTGCGCTGACCCGCTGGCCGTCCTGCAGCCCGTGGCCAAAGGCCACGGCCCCGGCGGCGATGGACTGGGCCGCCCGGAACCGCTTGTTGACGACGTTCGGCTGGGTGTACCGCGCAGCCCAGGTGACGGGAAACACCAGCAGGTACGCGGCGATGAAGGCGACAACCGGCGAGAGGGCCAGGGGGAGGACCACCTGAAAGAGAAGTGACTGGTCCACGCCGCCCACCGAGTTGCCGCCCACCACCGCGCTGGCGGTTCCGGCGCCCGCGAGTCCACCCACCAGGGCATGCGTGGAGGAGGAAGGAACGCCCCGCCACCACAGGAAAATACCCCAGGCGCACGCGCTGGCGAGGCCGGCGGCGATGATGGTCAGGCCGCTGTTCCCGGGAGGGAGGGCCACCCAGTTTTGGCTGATGGCCACGGCCAGGCCGGCGCTGAGAAAGGCCCCGATGAGGTTGAAAAGGGCGGCCAGCAGGACGGCGATGGTGGGGGTCAAAGCTCGGGTGCGCACGGCCAAGGCTACGGACGTGGACACATCCCGGAAGCCGTTGATGAAGGCAAACGCCGCGGTGAGGAGCACCACCAGGGCAAAGATGAACAGCGTCACCCTCAGGATTCCTTGACGATGATGCTGCCCACCTGCGTGGCGATCCGGCGCATGTCCTTGGTGACCTCGACCAGCTGGTTGGCGATGTCCCTGTTGCGGGCATACTGGGCGGACTTCATGTCCTTGAGCATGTCCGCCACCCAGACCCGGTGCGTGCGTTCGGCCCGCTTGGCCAGGCGCAGCACCTCGATCCAGTAGTCCTCAAGGTCGTCCAGGTTGTTCAGCCGGCGCATGGCGTCAGCCGTCAGCTCCGCCTGGCGACTGATGATTTCCAGCTGGTCGGCCGCGCGCTTCGGCAGCCGGTCCAGATTGTAGAGCGCCACCAACTCGGCGGCGGCGTCCAGCTTTTCAATGGCTTCGTTGAGGCTCTGCGAAAGGGCATACATGTCCTCGCGGGGGAGTGGATTCACAAAGCTGGTGCGCATGTGCGTCAGGAGGGCGAAGTGCAGCTCGGCCGACTTTGCCTCGTGGTTGTGCATATCCTCCACCAGCCGGTGGTGCTCGGAGGATGGTGCGCCAAGGATTTCCGCCATGGTGGCGCTGGCAAAAACGATCTGCCGGGCCAGCTGCGAAAGAAGGTTCAGGCCTGCGGGCTCCTGGGGAAAAAGGCGCAGCTTCATGAGTACCGGTCTCCGGAGGATCGTCAGGGGCGGGACGCCGCGGAAGGTTTATGACTTGACGTCGGAGCCGCAGCTAGTCAGTACTTTACCGGCAGCCGGATGAGGGCATAAAAATGGTGCCGAACCGGATACGCCTCTCGGCGGTAGGCCGCTCTAGGCGGCTAAATGTTGAAGCCCGGGGGTTTCGCGGTTCGGCACCTATTTCAGTCTTCTACTTTGGCTGGGCCAAGTCAACATTGACAGATCGGGCCGGATGGGTCAGTCAAGCTCACCCAGCCGCCACGCGTTGGCGGCGTGCTCCAGGTCCTCTGCGGTCTTCACGAGCAGGTGGGAGTTGTGCGTCAGTTTGCGCGCGTGGCTCTCGTTCGAATGCTCCGCGCCGTCCGCGAGCGTGGCCTGGCCGAGCGCCACCACGCGGCAAAAAGCGGCAGAGCGCTCCAGTGCGACGTCAAACTCGCCGTCGAAGGCCCCGGACAGGATGGCGTCCGCCATGGTCTTCATTTCATCGGCGCCCGGCGGCTCGGCCGCGCCGGCCACCACATGGGAGACCTGGGCGGTGTCCTTGCCCGCCTTGAAATAAACGGAGATGCGCTCGGGGTCCTGCACGGTTGCCGCGCGAAGGGCGTACAGCCTCCACAGCGCGCCGGGCAGCGAGCGGGCCGGGCTTTCCGCCCACATCTCCGCTATCGCCTCAAGCCCCTGCTCGTCGGCCAGCTTGACCAGCCGTTTGGTGATGACGGGATCATCGCTGTCCCGCCCGTGGCGCACCAAGGCCTGGGCGGCCAGATGCGCAGCTTCCGAGACGCGCGCCGGATCGGCGCCGCCTGCGAAAGGTTCGAAATCAATGGGCGCAAAAGGCTTCGGTTTGTGGTGCCGCTCCGCCCCGCCCGGGCCGCTGGTTCCTGCGTTCTGGCTCATGGTCCCACGCTACTCCTGCAGGGAACCGGAATCGAGCGTCCCTTCAGTGCCTCCCGGGCCTTCACCGACAGCCCGAGACCCTTGCCGTCTCCCGGCAAAGACACGTTCGACGGCGGCGGCGGGGCGGCGTGCTGAAGTCGCCACCGACTGGGGTACAGTATTAAACGTTCAGAAATGGACTGGAACTGTTTCGCGTTTGCAGGCTTTTTTGGCCAGCATTCCAGTAGGCAGTTTGGGCCTTTAGCTCAGTTGGTAGAGCATCGGACTTTTAATCCGTGGGTCGTGGGTTCGATCCCCACAGGGCCCACTCTTTTAGCGAAGAGTGGAAAATCCCCGGCTTCCTGGCAACAGGAATCCGGGGATTTTTTATTTGCGGGATTATCGGACAAAGGCGGCTAACTCGCTGCCGGCAGGGCGTCCTCCGTGGCCTGGCGGTCGTGACCTTCCCGTGCCGGGCAGCCCTGCGGGCCCGTTTCCGCTTTCGGGTCGGCGCCGTTCGCTGCCGCCTGGGCTTCCACGCCTGCCGTCACGTCCAGCCCGAACAGTGTTTCAAGGGCAGCGGTGTACTCGTCCTGCCGGCCGGCTGCCGCCAGTTCGCGCGCCCGCGAGGTTGGCACATGCAGGAGCTGCCGCACCACCCGCCGCAGGGCGAATTCCACCGCTTCCGCAGTGGCCGTGCAGCCGTGCTGGTTCTTCACCCGCGCCACTTCATCAGCCAGTACCCACTGCATGTGTCCACGCAGCGCTACGATCGCCGGATCCAGAAGCCGCGCCTGCCGGTCCGCCTCAAACCTCTGGGCGGCCCGCCGGACAAGCTCACCGGCCTGGCGGACTACGTCGGTTTGTTCACGCGGCGAGGCCAGCCGCACATGCTCCAGCGTGATGAGGTCAATCCCCGGCAGTTCGCCTACTTCCGGCTCAAAATCCCGGCTCAGGGCGAGATCGACGACGACGAGCGGGGCGGCAGCGTCCTGCCGGAAGCTCCGAAAGTCCTCAGAGCTGAGCCTGGGGCCGCGGCCGCTGCAGCCGATCACCACATCCGCTCCCCGGACGGCGGCGGGCAGTTCCTCCGCGGTCAGGCCGGTGGCGCCCCGAACTGACGCGAAGGCCTCGGCGCGTCCGGACCAGGAAAACACGGACACCGCAGAACACGCCCTTGCCGCCAGAAGCGCAAGGGTAGAGCCGGCGTAGGCCCCGGTGCCGATGACCACCACGGACAGTCCGGAAAGGTCCCGGCGTTCGAGCTCGGATAGGGCTCCCTTGGATTGGGCTCCTAGCTTGGATCGGGTCAGGTCCAGCGCAACGGACACCATGGAGCGGCCCGCCTCACCCAGGGCCGTCAGCGATCCAACTTCGCGGGCGGCACGGGACGCCGCCTGGAAGAGCCGCACCAGGGCGCCGCTGGCCGTTCCGTCCTCCTGTGCGGAGGCCAGCGATCGGCGCAGTTGGCCGGCGATTTCGCGTTCGCCCACCACTGCAGAGTCAAGGCCGGCGCCCACCGAGAAGAGATGCTCAGTCATGGCGGTGCCTGTCAGGCAGTCAAGGGCCCGGTCGAGTTCGTAAGTGGAAACACCTGAACATGTGCTGATGACACGCAGCACGCCCTTCCTGGTGACGTCCGGATCCGCGGCCGGAACGACGTCGCAATAGACTTCGAACCGGTTGCATGTGGCGAGCACGACTGCTCCGGCAACCCCGTCCACGTCCGCAATAACGCCCGAAGTAATACGGACGGGTCCCGAACCGAGCCGGGCCAGGAACTCCAGGCCGGATGCCCGGCCTTCCTCGTCGCCAACCGGTTCGGGACCCCCGTTTCCGTACCGGGGAATGGAACCCCGGTACGGTGTGCGGGCATGATGGGAAACAACAAGAGCAAACTGCCGTTCTGACGGGGGTAATCCTCCTGTGGACCCCCCTGCACCCTCCAACAATTCGGCCCCCTTCTGCCGCAACGTTCCCCATCCTGTCCTGCCGCGCCACTTGGTTGCCGCCCCGTATGGTGGCCGCCGCTTAACGCTAAGGAGGCCGCCGCTTGCCCGGACCGGTCCCGCCAGTGGCCGCCGCTTAGAGGACACCGCCGGTTGTCACTGGGGCCAGGCGCCGTTGCCTGGCCCCAGAGCCAAGAGACCTTGCAGAAAGGGTGGGGTACCCACCTTGGGAAATTCTTGGCGGGCGGGGCGGCCCGCATTCTGCAACGATGTAGCTGAGAGGAATGTAGCTAAGAGACATACCCGGGGGAAAAGTGTGCCGCGAAAGGGGCTTTGCATGGCCGTGACAATGAACGATGTTGCGCGCGCGGCCGGAGTTTCCCTGAAAACCGTGTCGAATGTGCTCAACAACTATGAGTTCATAAGGCCGGCCACCCGGCAGAAAGTGCTGGACGCCATCGCCGAGCTCGGGTACGAGGCCAACCTGACCGCGCGGAGCCTGAGGTCCGGAAAGTCCCGCATGCTGGGCCTGGTGGTGTCCGACCTTTCCGTGCCGTATTACGCAGAGCTCGCTTCCAAGCTCATGACTGCCGCGGCTGCCAGGGACTACCGCGTTGTGGTGGAGCAGTCAGCGGCGACCCGGACCAGCGAGCTTACTGCCCTGCAAGGATCGCTGAGCCAGCTGACGGACGGGCTCCTGTTCACTCCGTTGGTGCTCGACGCGGACGCTGTGGCCGCTGCCCGGCGCGGAACCAAGCCACTCGTGATGCTCGGCGAACACATCGACGACCCCCGGTTCGACCAGGTAACCATGAAGAATGTGGGCGCGGCCAAGGCCATGACAGCCCACCTGCTGGCGGGAGGCCGTCGTCGTATCGCGGTGATCGGTGCATCCCCCGGGGACCGTGCTGGTTCGCCCGGCCTTCGGCTGACCGGATACCGGGAGGCGCTGGCCGAGGCAGGACTCGACTTTGACCCGGCCCTGATTGTGCCTGCGGAATGGCGCCGTGACGGGGGCGCATCCGCGGTGGCCAGGCTGCTCAAGGGCGGCCAGCCGTTCGACGCCGTCTTTGGACTGAATGACGCCCTGGCCCTGGGCGCCATGCACGAACTGCTGCTCCGCGGGGTAAGGGTGCCCGAGGGCGCAGCCGTGGCCGGGTTCGACGACATCGATGAGGCGCGGTTCTCGTCCCCGTCGCTGACCACTGTTGCTCCAGGCATGAACGAGATCGCCGAGCGGTCCGTCCAGCTGCTGATCGACCGGATCGAAGGTAGCGAGAAGGCCGCTTTTGGGGTGCATGTGGAAGCAGAATTCGAACTGAGGATTCGTGCCTCGGCCCCCGCGGGCGGGGTTTCGCAGTTGCCGCAAACGGGTACCTCAACGGCATCGGCAGCGGAAGGAAAGGTGGACCCATGATTGCCCTGCTCATCATCGACATGCAGAACGCGTATTTCGAAGCGCCGGAACTGGCAGCACAACGGGAGCGGCTGGTCACCTCCTGCAACAGGCTGCTGGAGGGCTTCACCTCCAGCGGACACAAGGTGCTGCTGGTTGGCACCGAGCACGAGCGGGACAAATCAACGTGGACGCTGAGCATGCTGGATGACGACCAGGGCTTCATTTTCCGCGGCAGTGAGCAGGCGGAGGCTGTGCCCGGCCTCGCCACCGACGGCCTGCCGCAGCTGAGCAAAACGCGGGACAGCGCCTTTATTGGCACCAACCTGCTGTCCCGGCTGCGGAACTGGGGCGCCGACGAAGTGGTGCTGGCCGGGGTCTCCACGCACAACTGCATCGCCCAGACCGGAGCGGACGCTTTCGCCCACAACATCCGGGTTACATACGCGGAGGACGCCATGGCGTCGGAGGACAGCCAGGATGCCAGGGACATGCTGCGCATCCTGTCCACCACCTACCGCCAGCCGGTCCAGTCCAGCGATGAGATCCTCGCCCGGCTCAGCGGCGCCCATTGAGGGCCGGATCCGCACTCCTGAAACGTGGTGGAAACGAACGGGGCCTAGTCTGGGTCCCACGCCGACCCGCACGCCGTTGAAGGGATCCTCATGCATCTGCTGCCCCGTGAGCAGGAAAAGCTCATGATCGTGGTCGCTGCCGACCTCGCCCGCAGGCGCCAGGCGCGGGGGCTCAAACTCAACTACCCGGAAGCCGTGGCGATCATCAGCTATGAGCTGATCGAGGGTGCACGGGACGGACGCACCGTGGCCGAGCTCATGAGCTATGGCACCACGCTGCTCAGCCGCGGCGACGTCATGGAGGGCGTGCCGGAGATGATCCACAATGTCCAGATCGAGGCCACCTTTCCTGATGGCACCAAGCTCGTCACCGTCCACAATCCCATCCGATAGGGGCGCCATGATTCCCGGAGAGTACGTCCTGCGTCACGAACCGCTGGTGATTAACGCGGGCCGCGAGGCGGTCGACGTCGTTGTTCTCAACACCGGTGACCGTCCAGTGCAGGTGGGCTCGCACTACCACTTCGCGGAGGCGAACCCGGCGCTGGAATTCGACCGCGACGCCGCCTATGGGCGGCGCCTGGACATTCCCGCCGGCACCGCAGCACGGTTCGAACCGGGCGACAGGAGAACTGTCCGGCTGATCAGGCTGGCCGGAAGCCGTGAGGTCTACGGCCTGAGGAACGCAGTGAACGGGAGTCTTGGCGACGGCGCTGGCCAGGGCGGCACTGACAAGGACGGGGGCGACCGATGAGTTTCGAGTTGTCCCGCAGGCAGTACGCGGACCTTTACGGCCCGACGACGGGCGACGCCATCCGTCTCGCCGACACCGATCTGTTCCTCGAAATCGAAAAGGACCTCACGAACTACGGTGAGGAAGTGGTCTTCGGCGGTGGCAAAGTCATCCGTGACGGAATGGGCCAGAACGGCCAGGCCACCCGGGACGGAGGCCCTGACGGCGGCGTGCCGGACACCGTCATCACCAACGTTGTGGTGCTGGACTACACGGGTATCTATAAGGCGGACGTGGCACTGAAGGACGGCCACATCTTTCGGATCGGCAAGGCCGGAAACCCGCAGATTGCCGACGGCGTGGACATAGTCATCGGCGCCAGCACAGAGATCATCGCGGGGGAGCACAAGATCCTCACCGCCGGGGGAGTGGACACGCACATTCACTTCATCTCCGCAGACCAGGTCGCCACGGCTCTGTGCAGCGGGGTGACCACAATGGTCGGCGGCGGCACGGGACCGGCTGAAGGCACCAAGGCCACCACAGTCACTCCGGGAAAATGGCACATCCACCGCATGCTGCAGGCCGCCGAGGGGTTTCCCATCAACATCGGGCTGTTCGGCAAGGGGCACGCTTCCGCCGTCGAGCCGTTGGCCGAGCAGATCCGAGCGGGCGCAGTGGGCCTGAAGGTCCACGAGGACTGGGGTTCCACTACGTCCTCGATCGACACCTCGCTGAGGGTGGCGGACGAGTACGACGTCCAGGTGGCCATCCATACGGATACGCTGAACGAGTGCGGCTTCGTGGAGGACACCATCCGTGCCATCGACGGACGCGTCATTCACACGTTCCACACCGAAGGCGCCGGGGGAGGGCACGCACCGGACATCATCAAGATCGCCGGCCTGCCGAACGTGCTTCCCGCCTCCACGAACCCCACGCTGCCCTACACGCGGAACACCATCGAAGAGCACCTGGACATGCTCATGGTGTGCCACCACCTGAACCCGGACATTCCGGAGGACGTGGCCTTCGCTGATTCCCGCATCCGTGCTGAAACCATTGCGGCGGAGGACGTCCTGCAGGACCTCGGCATCTTCGCCATCACGTCGTCGGACTCCCAAGCCATGGGGCGAGTCGGCGAGGTGATCACCCGTACCTGGCAGGTGGCGGACAAAATGAAGAAGCAGCGCGGGATCCTAAAGGATGCTGCCGGTGCCGCCCACGGTGCAGCATCCGGCTCCGGCACGGAGAGCGACAACTTCCGGCTGAAGCGCTACGTGGCGAAGTACACCATCAACCCGGCCATCGCCCAGGGCATGGCTGATTCCATCGGCTCCATCGAGGAGGGCAAGTTCGCCGACCTGGTCCTCTGGGATCCGGCGTTCTTCGGCGTGAAGCCCGAACTGGTTATCAAGGGCGGCCAGATTGCCTACGCCCTGATGGGCGACGCCAACGCATCCATCCCCACACCCCAGCCGCGCACCATGCGGCCCATGTTCGGCGCCCACGGCATGGCCGTGCAACAGTCGTCCATCACTTTCCTCTCCCAGGCGGCCATCGACGCTGGCGTGCCGGAGGAGCTGGGCCTGGAGAAGGTCATCCGCCCGGTCTCCGGCATCCGGACCCTGACCAAGGCAGATCTGAAATACAACGACGCCACTCCGGACATTCAGGTGGACCCGGAAACTTATACGGTGACAGTGGACGGCGAAGAGGTTACCTGCGAACCGTCGGACGTGCTGCCCATGGCCCAGCGCTACTTCCTCTTCTAGGAGTTTCACGTGATCATCGAAAAGATTCTCGGCAACGTGCACGACCAGCCCGCAGAGTCCTTCTTCGGCCGGCACCGGGAGAAGGTGGTGCTCCCCAGCACCCAGCTGGTGAAACGGATCCAGCGCGTAACCACAGATCACGGCAACGAGGTCGGCATCAGGCTTCCTGCCGGATCGCCTGATCTCCGCGACGGCGACGTGCTGCACATGGCTGAATCCAACATGATCGTGGTCTCCGTGCTGCCCACCGACGTCCTGGTGATCGCACCACGGACAATCCACGAGATGGGCACAGTGGCCCACTCCCTCGGCAACCGGCATCTGCAGGCGCAGTTTTTCGACGCGTCGTCCGAGTACGGCGCCGAAGTCATGGTGTGCCAGTACGACCACACCGTCGAGGACTACCTCAAACACGTCGGAGTGCCCTACGACCGCCAGGAACGCGTCATGCCAGTGCCTTTCCGCCATGCTGAACACAGTCACTAGAGTTTCCGCGCATCTGGTGGGTGGGTGCGGCACCCCGGATAGGGGGCTGTGCCCGTCCCCAGCCGCTCCCAGCCCTCGCAAGCTCGGCCGGGGCCCCTCGCGGCTGTGGGCCCCCCGCGCGGCCCGCCACGCCGCAGCCCCCTATCCGGGGCGCCGCTTTGCTTCCTCGCCTTGGGCGGCAATTCAGTGAGCGGATATTTGCTGGCGCTTAGGCAGCTTACTGATTCCTCGCTTCCTACTGGGGCTTTTGCTCATTCGTTGGGGTTTGAGACCTACATCGAGCGGGGGGTCGTTCATGATGAGGAGTCTTTTGGGGTGTGGCTGGCTGCTTTTCTGGGGCAGCAGCTGACTTATTCCGATGCCTTGGCTATCCGGTTTTTGTATGAGGGTGTTCCTGTCCTTGAGCTGGATGAGTTGCTTTCCGCGCAGCTTTTGCCGCGGCAGGTGCGGGAGGCCAGCGTCAAGATGGGCGGGCGGTTGATCGAAATCGGCACCGAAGTGTTTCCCTCGCCTGAATTATCGGCGTACCGGGCGCTGGTGAGCGGGGGTCGGGCCGCCGGCCATCAGCCGCTGGCGTTCGGCGTCGTCGCCCGTTCCCTGGGGGTTCCCCGGGCGGAGGCGACGGCCGCCTACCTTTTCGCCGCCGTCACCTCCCTGACGCAGAACGCAGTCAGGGCCATCCCGCTCGGGCAGAACGCCGGCCAGCGGGTGCTGCGGAACGCGCACGACGCCGTTGCTGCCGCCGTCGAGCGGGCCGCCCGCCTCACGCTGGGCGACTTCGGGGCGGTCAGCCCCGGACTGGAGATTTCGCAGATGAGGCATGAGCGCCAGCGTGCCCGCATGTTCATGAGCTAACCGTGCTTTTGAATCAAAGGAGGACAGCATGACTGAACCCATCAAGATCGGCATCGGCGGCCCCGTCGGCGCCGGAAAGACCCAGCTCGTGGAACGGCTCACGCGCCACATGAGCGCAGAGATCTCCATGGCCGCCATCACCAACGACATCTACACGATCGAGGACGCGAAGATCCTGGCAGCCAACGGGATCCTGCCCGAGGACCGCATCATCGGCGTCGAAACCGGCGGCTGCCCGCACACCGCCATCCGCGAAGACACGTCCATGAACTCCGCCGCCATCGAGGAGCTGAAGCAGCGGCACCCCGACCTGCAGGTCATCTTCGTGGAGTCCGGCGGCGACAACCTCTCCGCCACCTTCAGCCCCGAGCTGGTGGACTTCTCGATCTATATCATCGACGTTGCGCAGGGAGAGAAGATCCCCCGGAAGGCCGGCCAGGGCATGATCAAGTCCGACCTCTTCATCATCAACAAGACAGACCTCGCCCCGCACGTCGGTGCAGACCTCGCGGTCATGGAACGCGACTCCAAGGAATTCCGCGGCGAGCGGCCGTTCTGCTTCACGAACCTCAAAACGGACGAAGGCCTGGAGCACGTCATCGAATGGATCCGGCACGATGTCCTGATGCTCGACTTGGCGTCATGAGCACGACGGAAGGTCCGCTGGTCGAGCTTGTCGAGACCGAGGGGCCGGGATTTCGACAAGCTCAATCACCGGAGCGGGCACCTCAACGTGACTTAACCGCTGAGGCGGCGAGGCCGGATTTTGGGGCCACGGCCTGGTGGGCCTCGCGGGGGGACCACGGCCGTGAGGGCCCCGGATCGAGCTTGCGAGAGCCGGGAACGGCCGGGGACGGGCACGGCCCCAAACCCGGCGAAGCCGCCGGACGCGCCCCGGCACCGATGGGGGAGCTCGCCCTGGTCATCAGCGAACATGGAGGGCGTTCCTTTGCGTCGCACCAATTCCATCGGGGTGCCCTTCGCGTGCTCCGACCTCACTACTTGGATGACTCCGGCCAGGTTTGCTACGTCGTCGTCAATCCCGGCGGGGCGTACTTGGGGGCCGATCTCTACGTTCTTGACGTGGAGGTGGGGGACGGGGCCGACCTGCTGCTCACTACGCAGTCGGCGACGAAGATCTACCGGACCCCGGAATCGTTTGCCGAGCAGCGCATGACCGTCCGGCTGCGGGAAGGGTCGCGGCTGGAGCTGGCGCCGGACCAGGTCATCGCCTACCGGGAGGCCAGCTACCGGCAGAACACCCACATCACGGTCCGGCCTACGTCGAGCCTGGTGATGGCCGAGGTGATCACGCCGGGCTGGTCACCGGACGGGGCCTCATTCCGGTACGAGGAGCTGCGGCTCCGGAACGAGATCCACGTGCAGACGGACGGGGGCACCCGGCTGCTCGCCCTGGACAACCTGCTGATCCGCCCGCCCCTCGACGACGTCACCGGCACGGGCTTCATGGAGGGTTACAGCCACCTGGGTTCACTGGTGGTGGCGGACGCGCGGGTGGACCAGGCGCTCGCCGACGAACTGCACCAGCTGGCGGAAAAGATCGACGCCTACACAGGGATCTCGCTCAGTGCCACAATGGACGGCATCACGGCACTGGTGCTCCGGTCCCTGTCGAACAGCACCGAAAAACTCAATACGCTACTGGGTGGCTGCAGTGGCCTTCTCCGTCAACGCTGGTACGGCCAGGCGCCCCTGAACCTGAGGAAGTACTGATGACTACCTTGACCCAGTTCGCCGCCATGTACCGCGAGCGGGAGCAGTTGCCGCTCCGGACGCGCCTGCTGGCCACCTTTTCCGCGGTTGGCATCCTGCACCTTGCCGCCGTCGTTCTTCTGGTCGCCGGTACCGCCGCGTCGGGGCAGCCGCTGGCGTTCGGACTGGTGCTTACGGCGTACCTGGCCGGTATCAAGCACAGCTACGACTGGGACCACATTGCCGCGATCGACAACTCCACCCGGAAGTTCGTGGCGCAGCGGCAGGATCCCACGAGTGTGGGATTCGCCTTCAGCCTGGGGCACAGTTCGGTGGTGATCCTGGCGGGTGCCCTGGTGGTCTCCGGGGTGTCGCTGGTGGGCAGGTTCATGACCGAGGGCAGCACCGGGAACCTGATCCTTGGGCTGATTGGCAGCGGGGTATCCGGCTTGTTCCTGCTGGCCATGGGACTGTTCAACGGGTCTGCGTTTCTCGGTGCCGCCCGGCACTACCGCAGGGTCCGCGGCGGCGGAACGGTGCAGCCGGAGGATCTGGAAGCCAAGGGCTTTGTGGCCCGCCTTCTGGCCCGGCCGCTGTCAAAGGTGCGGCGGCCCAGGAACGTGTATGTGATCGGCTTCCTGTTCGGTCTCGGTTTTGATACCGCCACCACCATTGGGCTCCTGGTGATGACGACGGCGGCCTCCTTGGCGGGCGTTTCGCCCGTCGCGCTTCTGGCGCTTCCGCTCGCGTTCACCGCCGCCATGACCCTGTGCGACACCACCAACGGCGTTGCCATGATGCGGATGTACAAGTCGGCCATCCACGATCCCCTGCGCAAACTTGGGTTCAACGCGGTCATCACCGGGCTCTCGGCCCTCTCCGCGCTTTTCGTTGCCGTGATAACCCTCTTCGGTTTCTGCAACGCGGCGTTCGGGCTGAAAGACCCGCTCACCGCCTGGCTGGGCGCCATCGATCCGGGCGATGCCGGGCTGCTGCTGGTGGCTGCATTCCTGGCGCTGTGGGGTGCGGCGTCGTTGCTTGGGCGCCGGCGGGCTGATTCCCAGGCCCGCGCCTAGCCGCGCGAGTCTCGCCTAGTTGCCAGCTTCGCCCGCTGTTTGAACCCAATGCCTACGGTGAATCGGTGGCGCCGTTCTGGCCCCGGCCCGAGGAGTATGCCAGGCCGTTCGGTATTTCGCCGGCGCGGTATACAGCCGATAATTCCCGGGCAGGCCCTCACGGCCCGTCGGGCGCTCGAAGGCTACACCTCGCACGCCGCCCGGGCCGCAGGGGTGTGGGACATCTCCGGCTCCATCACCGTGGGCAAGCGCGCAGACTTCACCGTGTTCGACGTGGATCCGCTGGCGGCTGCTCCCGATGACCTTGCTGCTGCCCGGGTCCTGGCCACTTTCGTCGACGGGCAGGCCCAGCACTCCGCGGCTAGGCGTACGTCGCAGCTGTCCTAGCCGCGATCTTTCAGGCGACCGCGGCGGCCCCCACATCCTCGGGCGTCGCCGCGTCCTCCGGCAGGTCCGCGAGAAGCTCGGCCGCCGTGGGCGGGTTGGCTCCAGGGCGGCGCACGGTGATCGCGGCGGCCTTCGAGGCCGTGCGTCCCAGTGTTTCCAGCACGGCCGGTGCCAGGCCGTCCGCTCCGCGTGCCAGCAATCCGTAGATCAGCGCCGCCATGTACGAATCCCCGGCGCCGATGGTGTCAGCCACCGCAGACCGGACGGCCGGCACCACCAGCTGCATTTCCGGAGTGGCAAGCAGCGACCCCTCGGAACCGCGGGTGACCACCGAGAGCCCCGCACCCAGCTGGAGGATCCGCGCCGCGGTGTCCTCCAGTTGCAGGCCTGGATACAGCCAGCGGGCATCCTCGTCGCTCAGCTTGACCACGTCAGTGAGCGGGACCAGCTCCTCGAAGATGGTCCGGGCCTCAGCCTGGCTGCCGAGGAGTGCCGGACGGATGTTGGGGTCGTAGGTGACCACGCATTCGCGGTGCGACTGCTCCAGGAGGGTCCTGACTGCAGCTGCGCCCGGAGCCAGGAAGGTGGCGATCGAGCCGGTGTGGAGCACCCTGGGAAGGGATGCAGGGGCCACCGGCGGCAGTTCCCAGCGGATGTCGAAGTCGTAGGTGGCGGAGCCGTCGGCGGCCAGCGTTGCGGTGGCCGACGCCGTCTTACCCGGTGTCCTCGAACCGGGCAGGAGCACGACGCCGGCGCGCCCAAGGTGTGCTTCGATGGCCCGGCCGCGGTCGTCGTCGCCGATGGAGGTGAGGAGCGCGGTCCGGATGCTGAGCAGGCCCAGCCCGTAGGCCACGTTCGACGGCGATCCGCCGGGGTGCTCTACGGTTCCGCCTGCGGACGCAACGACGTCCACCAGCGCTTCGCCGATGACGATGACTTCCGGGGCCGCCGCGCGGGCACCCGGGCTGGCAGATCCTGCCTTGGCAGTTCCGGGGTTGGCGGTGCCGGGGGTGGAGGTTGGGATCACGGTAGGGCCTTTCATGGAGCCGTCCGCGGGCCGGCTTCGCGGCCCGCGGACGGAGGTTGGTGCTCGGTTGTGGTGCTGCTTTGGTGGAGCTGGTTGGGCCCGGTTCTGGTGCCGGGTTCTGGACACAGCCGCCCGGTCAGGCCGTGGCGGCGCCGGTCATGATCGCTACGGCGTCGGTCATGCTGTGCGACTGCGGCGTGATGGTGGCCGCGCACTTTCCGAGCCGTTGGATGTGGATCCGGTCCGCCACGTCAAACACGTGCGGCATGTTGTGGCTGATCAGGATCACCGGCAGGCCCCTGTCCCGGAGGTCGCGGACCAGCTGCAGGACCTGGTTCGATTCCCGGACGCCGAGGGCTGCCGTCGGCTCATCGAGGACGACCACCTTGGAGCCGAACGCCGCGGCGCGGGCCACGGCCACGGCCTGGCGCTGGCCGCCGGACAAGTTCTCCACCGGCACCGTCACGTCCTGGAGCGTCGAGATGCCCAGCCGGGTCAGTTCCTCCTTGGCCTTGCGGCGCATGCCCTTGGTGTCCAGCACGCGGAAGATCTTTCCCAGCGGTCCGGGAACGCGCTCTTCACGGCCCAGGAACAAGTTGGAGGCGACGTCGAGCGCCGGCGAGACCGCAAGGTTCTGATAAACGGTTTCAATGCCGTGGACGCGGGCATCCTGCGGGCGCTTGAAGTGCACGGTCTGCCCGGACACCTTCAGCTCGCCGGAGTCCGGGACCTCGGCGCCGGTGAGGCACTTGATGAGCGTGGATTTTCCGGCACCGTTGTCGCCGATGATCGCCAGAACTTCACCCGGGTACAGGTCAAGGCTGACGCCGTCCAGGCCGACAACCCGGCCGAAGGTCTTGACGAGGTTCCTGGCTTGCAGGATGGGCTGGCGGACCTCGGTCTTGGCCGGCTGGAATTCTGTGGCGGTCATGACTTCACCTTTCGGATCCACTGGTCGATCGACACAGCGAGGATGATGAGGACGCCCACGGCGAGGGTCTGGTAGAGCACATCGAGGCCCGCCAGCGAGAGGCCGTTGCGGAACACGCCGACGATCAGCGCGCCGAGGAGGGATCCCCAGATGGAGCCGCGGCCGCCGAAGAGGCTGGTCCCGCCAATCACGACGGCGGTGATGGAATCGAGGTTCAGGTCCACGCCGGCGTTGGGGCTGGCTGCGTTCGTGCGGCCAATCTGGATCCAGGCGCCGACGGCCAGCACGGCTCCGGCGGCGAGGTAAACGCTCATCAGGACGCGGTTCACGGGGATACCGGCCAGACGAGCGGCTTCCTTGTCATCGCCCACTGCGTAGACGTGCCGGCCCCAGGCGGTCTTTCCGAGGATGAACGCGACCGCGATGTAGAGCAGGAGCATCATGACCACGCCGGTGGAGATCCGCACGGGCCCAACCGGGAACGTGCTGCCCATCCATGTCAGCAGGCCGGGCATGCTGGAGCCGCGGACGGTCGAGCCGCCGGAGTAGAGAAGTGTCACGGCGATGAAGATGTTCAGGGTTCCGAGGGTGACGATGAACGGCGGGAGTTTGAACCTGGTGACCAGGAAACCGTTCAGCGCTCCGGCTGCCAGACCCACGACGAGGCCAAGGAGGAGAGCGAGCGGAGCGGGCGTGCCGCTGCCAACGGCGAGTTGCGCCACCACCATGGAGGACAGGATCATGACAGCACCGACGGAGAGGTCAATTCCGGCGGTCAGGATGATGAGCGTCTGGGCGACGGCGAGCGTGCCCACAACCGAAACCTGCTGCGTGATCAGGGATAGGTTCTCGACCCGCAGGAACCTCTCATTGAGGAGCCCGAAGACCACCACAGCAACAAGCAGGACAATGGCCGGGCTTAGTGCTGGATAGCGGTGGAGGATATTGCGGATTCGGCTGAGCGGGGTCTGACGGTCGAGGAATTCCTCGGCCGGGTCTGCATGCCCTGCTGCGGGCGGGCCTGCGGTTTGTTGCTGGGTCATTGCTGCTCCTGAACTTCAAGGTCCTGCTGGGGGTGCTGGTTCGGCTGGTGCTGGGCTGGTGCTGCGGCTGCTGCTTCTGCCGGGGTATCTCCTGCGGCCGCGCACCGCGGGAAGGTACTGCGTCTTCAGCACCTTCCCGCGGTGCGAGGTGCACGCTGGCTACTTGCCCCAGCAGACCTTGGCGGCCTCGGACGTTGTGATGCTCTTGACGCCGTCGACGGCCTTGTCCGTGACCAGCTCTACGCCGGTGTTGAAGAAGTCCAGTCCTGCTGAATTGGCTGGCTTCTGGCCGGTCTTGGCGAGGTCAACGATGGCCTTGACGCCGAGTTCCGCCATCTTGACCGGGTACTGCTGGGCGGTGGCACCAATGACGCCGGCCTTGACGTTGTTGACGCCGGAGCAGCCGCCATCCACGGAAACCACCAGGACGTCCTTTTCCTTGCCGGCGGCCTTGAGTGCCTCGAAGGCGCCTGCCGCGGCAGGTTCGTTTATGGTGTAGACAACATTGATGTTCGGGTTCTTGGCCAGGAGAGTCTCCATGGCGGTCCGGCCGCCATCCTCGGCGCCCTGGGTTGCCTGGCTGCCCACGATCTCGTAGTCGCCGCCCTTGCCGCCGGTGTACTTGCCGGTCTTGGCCTCGTCACCGTTCTTCTTCTTGTCCGCGGTGTCGATGCCGAGGCCGCTGAGGAAGCCCTGGTCCCGGTTGTAGTCCACGGAGACGACCTTGTCGTCGAACAGGTCCAGCAGCGCGATGGTGGCCTTCTTTCCGCCAAGCTGCGCGGCGGTCCACTTGCCGATCAATTCACCGGCGGCAAAGTTGTCCGTGGCGAAGGTGATGTCGGCGGCGTCAGCGGGGTCCGGCGGAGTGTCCAGGGCGATGACGAACAGGCCGGCGTCCTTGGCCTTCTTCAGTGCATCGACAACCGAAGGGCCGTTGGGCGTGATCAGGATGCCTTTGTCGCCCTTGGAAATTGCGTTTTCGATCGCCTGGATCTGCGTCTCTTCGTCGCCGTCGGCCTTACCGGCTGCGAGCTTCAGGTCCACGCCGTCGGCTTCGGCGGCCTTCTTTGCGCCGTCCTGCATGGAAACGAAGAACGGGTTCGACGTGGTCTTCACGATGAGGGACACGCCGACCTTCTCGGCCGACGAGCTTCCGGCTGACGAGGTGCTCGGGGAACTCCCGCCGCAAGCGGTGAGGCTGAGCGTGCCGAGGGTCAGCACGGCACCGATGGCAAGCAGGCGGTGGGTGACTGTCCGCGGGGCTTTGGAACTCAACATTGAATCTCCTGGTTTCGTGGCACTTCTGGTGCCTGACAACGATGTCATGCATCATGTAATCAAGATCACAAGGTACAGTCAAGAGAAATTCGATGATGAAGGACCAAGGAATGACAACGATGTCTAATCGTTACCAGCCTGAGACAACAAAGAACCGCCCCACTATGCGGCACGTCGCTGCACTGGCCGGCGTCGGAATCAAGACCGTCTCGCGGGTGATGAACGATGAGCCCGGGGTGTCCGAGGCAACCCGCCAGCGCGTACTCGGCGCCTCCCAGCAGCTCAATTACCAGCTGGACATGGCAGCGGGAAGCCTTCGCCGGGCCGGCCGCCAGACTCTTTCCATCGGTCTCCTGCTGCCAAGTGTGTCCAACCCCTTTAGCGGTGAGATTCACCGCGCCCTGGAGGATGCCCTGACCGCCCGAGGTATTGCGGTCTTCGCGGCCAGCCTGGACGACGACCCCGAACGAGAGAAGGCATTGGTCGCCGCTTTCCTGGGCAGGCGTGTGGATGGACTGGTCCTGACGCCTATCGCCAAGAGCCAGTCCTACGTCATTCCGGAGCATTCACGGGATCTGCCCATGGTCTTCATTGACCGCGAACCCGTCGGTATCGAGGCGGACGCCGTGGTGACGGACAACGCGGTGGGAGCTGCCAGAGCCGCCGCCCACCTGATCGCGCGGGGTCACACGAAGCTTGCCTATCTGGGCGACCGCACCGACATCCAGACGGCCCGGGAACGCCGGCGCGGCTTCATCGAAGAACTGGGCAGGGCAGGCATCCCCACGTCCGTGGTCCCTGTGCGCGAAGGCCTCCACGACGAGGAGTCCGCGCGCAAGGCGGCGGTTGAGCTGCTCAGCTCCGAGGACCCGCCCACGGCCATCTTCTCCAGCCAGAACCTCGTCACATTCGGAGTGATGCGCGCCCTGAAGGAACTCGGCGTAAGCAGGAAAGTGGCACTCGTGGGGTTCGACGACTTTACCCTCGCGGACATGATGGACCCCGGAATTACCGTCATCGCGCAGCACCCCGAGAGGATCGGAAAGCTCGCCGCCGGGCGGCTCTTGGCGCGGATCGACGGCGACTACAGCGCCCCGACAACGTACGTCGTTCCCACAGAACTCATTGAGCGCGGATCAGGTGAACTCCGCCCGGCGCGCTGAGCCGGCCGACCTTCGTGGCACCACGATTTCAAACCACCCATACCTAACCTTCAAGAGGGGAAAACCATGACGAAAACGCTGTACGCAGAATTCACCGTCAAGCCCGGCAGCGAAAACCGGGTCGCGGAAATGATGCGCGAACTGACCGAGCACGTCCGCCGGGAGCCGGGCAACCAGCTGTTCCTGCCGTACACCCGGGAAACCAACCCCCGGGAGTACTTCGTCTTCGAGGTGTACGACGGCGATGCCGCCTTCCAAGAGCACATCAGCGCAGATTACGGCGCCCGGTTCAACGCGGAGCTAGCGGACCACATCGAGGAGGACGGCTCCGTGCTGACCTGGCTCCAGCCGGTCCAGTAGTTCGCCGGTATCCCGCACGAAGAAGGCCGGTGTCCGCAGGTTCTGCAGACACCGGCCTTTCGTACGCTGACCTTCTTCGACGCCGGCCCTTACTTCCTGTTCTTGGCCGGCGCTTGCGCTGCCAGGAACATGGACTGGCTGAGCGGCGTGACAGTCAGCGACTTCAGCCGGGCCGTTCCCCCTTCGGCGAAGAGCGCCACCTGATTGGCAACCTGCTGTGAAAGGACCCGTTCCGGGAAGACCTGGTCCGTGATGGTCCGCAGGCCGTTCTGCGCAAACACCTCCACCGAGGACCTGTCGACGTAGATCCGCAGCGTCACGTTGCCGCTGGCGTCCACGGCCACGGGGGCGGAGTCAACCGAGACGAAGAGCGGGTGGAAGTCCGTCCTGCCGGAGTTGCTCCGGTCGACGTACACCTCTCCGGTTGCCTTGTCGTATCCGATGACGGTGGACTTGCTGCCGTTCCCCAGTACAGTGATCCCGGCCCTGGCCGCTGAACCGGGGGCAAAGGTCACGTCGATCCGCTGCACATCGCCCGAAGCCGCAGGCGGCAGCACGTGGGTGCCGGCCGGAATGTTCCGCGCCCGCTTTTCGGCGTAGCTTTCCTTCCCGGCGAGGCCATCCACCTGCTGGACTGCCTTTTGCGTCAGGCGCGGACCGCTGGCCGTCTGCGTCAGGGCCACTTCGCGCGGCAGGGACATGGCGCTGCGCCATGGCGAGGTTGGAATGTTGTTGGCGTAGTCCCAGTTGTTCATCCAGCCGAGCATGGTCCGCTTGCTCTGCGGCATGTTGTTGAAGGACACGGACGCGTAGTAGTCCCGGCCGTAGTCCAGCCAGTCGTAGGTCTGCACCCGCGGCGTGGCCGGCCGTGGCGAGGCAACAAACTCGTCTGCCAGGATGTGGCCCCAGCCGAAGCGGTTGTTGTCCACCACCCGGATGCTGGCCTGCCGCCCCCTAAACTCAGAAACGTTCCACGACGCCCAGTCCAAAACCTCGCTGTTGGCCCCGGTGGCCGTCCGGACCACCTTTCCGTCCACCACGAGGTTGACGGTGGTCTCGTCGGAACGGGGCACGGCGGCCTGGTCCGTCAGCATGACATGGTCCAGGGTCAGGTGTCCCCAGCCGCCGGTGGCCTGGTCCACGATCCGGAGCTGTGCCTGCTGCCCTGCGAATTCGGACACGTCCCAGCCCTTCCAGTTCAGGGCGCCCGCGTCATCGCCGGCGAGGCTGCGCACCACGTTCCCGTTCACCAAAAGCTGGACTTCCAGCGTCTGCCCTGAGCCCGCCGCGCGATGTCCGCCGCCCACCAGCATGCTCATGAAGTCCCGGTTCACCGTGAACGACGGCGACGTCAGGGTTCCCTGCCTGTCGTCGCCGGGCGCTCCTCCCGTGTCGAATGTGTTGATCCGCTTGGCGCCGATGTAGAAGTCCCCGCCGGAGGTAGACGGCTGGAACGCCGGTGCCAGATCCCCGGTTCCCGTCCACCCGGCGTCGGCCAGCGTGGAGGCGTCCGGTACCTCAAAGCCGCTGAACAGCAGGTCCCCGGGCGGCGGGGTGTTGTCCAGCTTGTCCGAGACACGCGGATGCTGTCCGCCGCCCACGAGGAAGTTGAGGTAATCGCTGGCCACGGTGAACTGCGGCGAGTTCATTGAGCCCACCGGCCAGTCGCCGTCGTTGAATGAATTGATCAGACCGGCGCCGGCAAAGCCGGCGACGCCGTTCTGCCCGGGGAGGGTGCCGGCCGCGGGTGCCCCGGCGAAGGGCCCGTCCTTGGGGTTGCCGGGCTCGTTGCTCACTGTCCAGCCGTTGTACGTGCCGTCGTTAAAACCCGCCAGGGGAGTGCCCGCGGGCAGTGCGTCGCTGGCCTTCGTGGTTTCCGACGTGAAGGTGGTGCCGTCAAAGTTGCCCACGAAGTACTGCCCGGCGGAGCCTCCCGCCACGCCTCCCGGGTTGATGTTGACCACCATCACCCATTTGACGTTCGCAGGGTCGCCGTCGACAGCCAGCGGGAACAGGTCGGGGCATTCCCAGAGCCCGCCCGTGGCATTCGCCGGGCCGAATTCGCTGAGCTGCGTCCAGTCCTTGAGGTTGCCGGACTTGTACAGCACCACCTTGTGCTCGGTGGCCTCAACAGCGGCCATCACCCAGTAGCCACCTCCGCCGGGGGAGTCGTACCAGAACACCTTCGGGTCGCGGAAGTTCGCCGAGTTGCGGTTGAGCACCGGGTTGCCGCTGTACTTGGTCCAGGTCTTCCCCTCGTCCAGGCTGTACGCGAGGGATTGGGCCTGCAGCCCCTTATAGGGCGAGGCGTCCTTGTAGGCGCTGGTGAAGATGGCCACCAGCGGAGGGTTCTCTGCCGTGCCGAGTCCGGAACTGTTGTTTTTGTCTACCACGACGCTGCCGGAGAAGATGTCCTGCTGGTCGTCTGTGGCGATGGCCAGCGGCTGCTCCTTCCAGTGCACCAGGTCTGTTGACGTGGCATGGCCCCAGGACATGTTGCCCCACTGGTTGCCGGACGGATTGTGCTGGTAGTAGAGGTGGTAGACGCCCTTGTAGAACACCATTCCGTTGGGATCGTTCATCCAGTTCTGCTGTGGCGTGTAGTGGTAGGCCGGCCGGAACTGCTCGTCGCCGGAGGTACCGGCCGCCGTCGCTGTTCCGGTTCCGGCCAGTACCGAGGCCAGGCTGAGACCTGCCACGGTCAGCGCGGTACATAGCTGTAGTCTGCCGAATTTTCTCTGGTGCATAGTGCTGGTATCGCCCTTCATCGCGCGTGCCTTCTGCCGTCCCCCTAATTGATGGCAGGTAGACAACGTTGTCAGTGACTGGAACGCTAGGGGATGTCCGCAAGACAAGTCAACGGGTTCGACGGCGGCGAATAGGCGTGGTGCGTTAAGCCCTCACAACCTTTGTGCGTTGGAATCACGGCGCCGCTGTCGGCCCAATTGGGGCGCGCTGGCCAGGCGTGGTTGGCGATAACTCACCACGGCGGGCGATCTAGACACCGTTGTCGGTGCCTACCGAGGGGTGGGCGTGGCGGGCCCCGAGGGCAGCCTTCGGCCGCCGGAGTTCCCGGGGCACCGTTGCTAGGGTGGGATCATGAAACGCAGCCTCCTCGCCCTGTCCATGCTTCCTGTTGTTGTCCTGCTGGCTGGCTGCGCCCAGGCCGAGGAGGCAGCCCAGAACGCGGCAAGCTCGGCGGTCTCCCAGGTTGCCAATGCCGCGGCCGGGCAGGTAAAGGGACAGATCTGCAACTTGGTTGAAGACGGCCTGGTCAGCGCCTCGGACAAGGCGGCACTCGCGGGCCTTGTGGCCGGCGCCGAGACCGCTGGAGTCCCCGCCGAAATCACCGGACCCCTCAAGGCGATCGCCCAGGCCGGCGACCAGGTTCCGAGCGATTCTGTCCGTGAACTTCAGAAGGCCTGCACTGCCGCCTGAGACCTGGCCGCGGTGGGAGGCTCGGCCGGGCCTGATCACGAGTAAGCCCACGACACCCACCAGGCTCTCTGTCCGGGACAGCCACCGTAGCCTGCAATAATCGGAACCAGCAGTTGCGGGGGTGCTGAAACGGCCGGCCGCAACGGGCAGCAGCGTTAGTTTCGGGCCGATTACAGCAGACGAGGCGGATATATGAAGGCTCCCAGCCAGCAGCACGCGACTTCCCCTGAAACACCTTCCCCGGAAACCACTGACACTGAGCGCTCGCCCTCGGAAGCGCCTGCGGGCAACGGAATGCCGGTGACCAACACCGCCGTCAATCCCGAGCTGCTGCGGTGGCTGGCGGAGGCGTACGGCGTTGGCACGTCCTACCAGGGGTGGGACGGGGAGCCGCATGACGTAGCGGCCGGCACCCTGATCCGCGTCCTTGCGGCGCTGGGAGTCGACGCCCGCACGGACCAGCTTATCGAGCACGAGCTGGCCGAGGCGGAACTGGCGCCATGGCGCCGGATGCTGCCGCCCGCCGTCGTAATTCAGGAAGGCACGCCGGGGCAGGTGAGCGTCCATGTTCCGCACGGTTCGCCGGTCAGGATGTGGGCCGTCACCGAGGACGGGCGCGAGCTGGAGGCTGTCCAGGAGGACGTCTGGGTGGAGCCCCGCGAGGTGGACGGCACTCTGACCGGCCGGGCCACCTTTGCCGTGCCCCAGAACACCGGCCTGGGGTGGCACACCCTGCGTGCCGAGGCGGCCGGAGTGGTTGCGGAGGCCACGCTGGTGGTGACTCCCGCCCGGCTGTCCACGGCGGCCGACCTGGAGCAGCGCCGGGGCTGGGGGCTGGCGACGCAGCTTTACTCCGTCCGTTCCAAGCGGTCCTGGGGTGTGGGCGATTTTGCCGATCTCGCCGAGCTCGCAGCTGTGGCCGGAGCGCGCGGGGCCGACTACGTGCTGGTCAATCCGCTGCATGCGGCCGATCCCGTGCCGCCCCTGGAACCGTCCCCGTATTCACCGTCCACCCGCCGGTTCTTCAACCCGCTGTACCTGCGGATCGAGGCCATTCCGGAACTGCCCTACCTGAAGCCGAAGAAGCAGTCCCTGGTCCACAGCCTCATGAAGCAGGCGCGGAAGCTGAACAAGGACGCCATCCGGCTTGACCGGGACAAGGCTTACTCCGCCAAGCTGGCCGCGCTGGAGCTGATCTTTGGTGTACGCCGTTCGCCGTCCCGGCGGCTCGCGTTTGAGGACTACTGCCGCCGGGCCGGCGCGGGCCTGGATGACTTTGCCCTTTGGTGCGCGCTCCGCGAGGATCTCGACGCCGATGACCCTTTTTGGACCGACCCAGCGGCTGCGCTCGGCTCGCCTTTGGCGGAGAAGCTCAGGGGCGAGCTGGCCGAACGGATTGAGTTCCACTGCTGGCTGCAGTGGCTCTGCGACGAGCAGCTCGAATCCGCGCAGCAGGCCGCGCGCAACGCCGGCATGCGCCTCGGCGTGGTGAACGACCTTGCAGTCGGCGTGGACCTCCGGAGCTCCGATGCCTGGACGCTGCAGGGCGTCCTCGCTCCCGGCGTCAGCGTCGGCGCGCCGCCGGACATGTACAACCAGCTGGGGCAGGACTGGCACCAGCCGCCATGGCACCCCACCCGTCTTGCCGAGGCAGGCTACAAGCCGTTCCGGGAGATGCTCGCAACGGTGCTGCGGCATTCGGGCGGAATCCGGGTGGACCACATCCTCGGCTTCTTCAGGCTCTGGTGGGTGCCGGAAGGGAACTCGCCGGTGGACGGCGCCTACGTCCGGTTCGACCACGACGCCATGATCGGCATCCTCGCCCTGGAGGCTCACCGTGCCGGCGCCGTGGTGATCGGCGAGGACCTGGGCACCTTCGAGCCGTGGGTCCGGGATTACCTCGCAGCGCGGGGCATCCTGGGCACCTCGATCCTGTGGTTCGAGAACGACGGCGACGCCCCGCTGCCGCCCGAACGGTACCGGCTGCAGGCCCTCTCCAGCGTGAACACGCACGACCTGCCGCCTACCGCCGGCTACCTCGCCGGCGACCACGTGACGCTCCGCAACGCGCTGGGCCTGCTGGAGCGTTCTGCGGAGGAGGAGCGCCTGGAGCACAATGCCAAGCTGGAAAAAATGATGGACCTGCTCCGGCAGCGCGGCCTCCTTTCGACCAGCGACGCCGGCTCGGAACAGGAACGCATCGAGGCGCTGCACCGACTGCTCGCGCAGACCCCGTCCGTACTTCTCGGGGTGGCCCTCGTGGACGCGGTCGGCGAACGGAGGGTTCAGAACCAGCCCGGAACCACGTCGGCCCAGTACCCCAACTGGCAGGTGCCCCTAGCCAACTCCGACGGCGATTCAGTGCTGATCGACAGCCTTGAGGACGACGACAGGTTCAACTCTTTGCTCACTGCGGTCGAGGAGGCCATGCGGGCCTGAGCCCAGGCGGCCGCTGCCCGGATGGCAGTGACGCGGGGCTACTGCATGGCTGGCAGTAGCCCCGTGCGGCCTAGCCGGCCGTGATGACGTGCGTGGTGTGGCTGTAACGGAAGGTGACCGGCCCGCCGTCGTGATTCAGCACGATATTGGAACCGTCCGGCGCGCCGTCCTGGCCGTAGTTTTCGTCCCAGGAGCCGTTAATAGCGGCCTTGAATTCGTACTGCCCGGCCGGAAGGTCTGCCGTGAGTTTCCACTGGCGGTCCGCCGGATCAAAGGCCATGAACGCCGCCTGACACCCGGGCTGCCAGTCATCCGGGCACCCCATCTCACTGTTCAGGCTTCCCGCCACAGTGACCGATTCGGGCTGTGGTGCGGCGCCCACGACCACCGTCCGGACATTGCTTACCACGTTCGATCCGTCCAGCCTCGCCCGGTACTTCACATCGGTACCGTCGGCGAGGCCCAGGGCGGCCAGGTCGTCCATAACCGTGTACGCCGGCGACGAATCATCGCCGGAGCCGATGGCTGTCCACCCCCCGCCCGCGGCGCTGCGCTCAAACCGCACCACGTGGCTGGCCTTCTCCGGGTCCGCCGTGGCAACCACTTCCACGTTCCCCTGGACGGTGCTGCCCTCGGCCGGTTGCTGGATGGTCAGCACCGGGTCCGGTACCACGGCGGATCGGGAAGCGCTGACAGACGTGCGGCCGGCATTATCCAGGACGACGGCCCGGTACTCCACAGCAGTGCCGGGATCCAGCACCGACACGTCGTGCAAGACCCGGTAGGGTGCGGTGTCATCGGTGCCCACGCGCCCCCACTTGCCGCCCGGCGTCCGCGCCTCAAAGGTGACCTCGTAGAACGAATTGCCGTCGACGTCGGCCGTCACCTGGATGCGGCCGTTATCCCCGGCGGCCGCGGCGGTAGCCGCAGCCGAAAGGGGGGCCTGCAGCGCGACGGTGGGCGCTGTCTTCTCGCGGGGAATCCGGCCGGAGGACTGGTAGACGACGGCGGACAATGGCGGCACGGTGACCGTCAGCTTGCCGTCGGCTGAGGTCCTGGTGTTTTCGGCGGCGTCGCCATAGATGAGGCTGTAATTGCGTTTGGAAATGTAGGTGGGAACAGCCGCGGTCTGCGGTTCCTCGCTGTTGTTTAGTGCCACCACGTACTCGCGCTGGTCCTTGGCATCGATGCGCGAAAACGCGTAGATGCCGGTCCCGTCCGAAGCGTACCGGTGCTGGTGGGCGCCGTCGCGCAGGGCGGGGTGCTCCTTGGTCAGCTGAGCGAGTTCGCGGATCTTGGCATAGAGGGGATGCCCGGTGTTGAAGTTGTCGGTGGCGTGGGTGGCGTCCGTGCCGAGCAGGTCGTCGTCGAGATAGTCGGGCACCTTGCTGGCGAACAGGGTCTGGCGGGCGTCCTGGTCCCCGCCGGGCCCAGTGAAGCCCTGCTCGTCGCCGTAGTAGACCACTGGGTTTCCGCGGGACAAGTACATCAGCTCGTGGGCGAGTTCGTCTCGTGCCACGCGTTCGGCGTCGTCCGCGTCCGGATTGTCGGTGCTGATGAAGCTGCCGATCCGGCCCATGTCGTGGTTCCCCAGGAACGTGGGCAGTTGGTACACGTTGGAATCGGACAATGTTTCTAAAGCACACGCTAATATTCAAGGCATGGAACCGGATACCAAGAAGACCAAGGCCGTTGGCTACCTGCGGCAGAGCAAGAGGAAGCTCGACAGCATCAGCTTTGACATCCAGCAGTCAGCTATTGAGGATCATTGTCGCCGGAACAATCTGGAGCTTGTTGCCGTGCATGGTGATCAGGGGATCTCAGGGCTCAAGGGCGTGGACCAGCGTCCAGGTATGCAGGCAGCACTAGAAGACCTCAAGACCGGCAAGGCTAGCGTCCTCGTCGTGTGGAAGTTCTCTCGTGTATCGAGGAACCGTCTTCACCAGGCGATGATCCTCCAGGAACTGAAGGACCTGCGCGCAGGCATCCAGGCAGCGACCGAGCCGATCGATACCTCATCTGCGGCAGGTCAGTTCGGGATGGATGTCCTGCTCTCACTGGCGCAGATGGAGGCTACTCAGAGGGCCGAGGTCTGGAAGGAATCGCACAACCATCGTCTGCGTCGAGGCCTCCACCCGCATCACCGCCAGTTCTTCGGCTACGACAGAGACAAGGACAAGGGATACATCCCCAACGCTGATGCCGAGCTTGTCCGGGAGGCGTATCGGAAGTACATCGCAGGTGCCGGATTTAAGAGCATTGCGTATTTCCTGCAGGAAGCTGGCAGCACACAGCACGGTCGCTCATGGATGGCCGTCAACGTCCAGCGAATGCTCGACAATCCCGTCTACTCGGGCAAGGTCAGGTTCGGCGGCGAAGAACACGCAGGAGCCCATGAAGCCATCATCAGTGAGGACACGTGGGCTGCTTATCGAAAGGCGAGAGCCGACCGGGCCTCTGTCCCTCCACGCACGAAGTCCAATGGCTATTGGCTGTCCGGGGTCATCTTCTGCGGCAGTTGCGGCTCAGCAATGGGAGTCAATTACGGCGGCAAGAAGATCGCTTATCGCATGTGTAATGCCAGGCGGCGAGGTTCCTCTATCTGTGGGGGAAACTCCATCCAGCAGGATGTCATCGATGACTACGTGGCCCTGTATCTCTACGGGTGGATGGAGCGCCTCGCCGGAGAGCTTCCTTCAGAGGATGAGGCCCTGGAGGCTGCACGGTCTGCTGTGGCCACAGCAGAGGTAGCTCTGGATGCTGCGAAGAAGGAGCGTGCTGGTCTTCAGTTGATGGCGGTGCGTCTCAGCTGGACTGATGAGGAAGTGAAAGACGCTCTGGTCGAGGTCGCACGGTCGATCCAGGACGCGCAAGATCAGTTGGACCTTGCTCGCGCCAACCTGGGCGGGTTCAGGTCCCCACAGGATGATCTAGGCCAGATTCAGCGTGGCTTGGAGTTGCTCGGCGAAGGGCAGCAGGGTACCGAACAGTGGAATGCTGCCGTCAAGCGCACTGTGGGACGTATTGTGATCGCCCCGAAGGCAGAGGGTCTCACGGCATGGGAGAGGATCTCAGTCGTCAGCTGAAAACAAAAGAAGCTCCGAGACTCGGATTGGAGACGAGTCTCGAAGCTTCTCTTGCAACAAGGAACCATGATGGCAAAATCATGCGCCTGTCAAGACCAGGGAGAAAGGACAAAAAACCTGACTTGATGTTTCAATTATGGCGTGCCGTCTGCTGCAGTGACACTCGATGGGAGGCCCAGGATCTCGCGGGCCTGCGCCACCAGTGCTGACTTCTTGTTGTACTTGCCAAGCTTCTCTACGACCTCAGCAAGGACTGCAAGATCTTCAGCAGAGAGGCCAACCTTGGCTGACGTCGACCGCTGAGAGACATAGTGCTTGCGGCAGAGGCCGCGAACATAGGAGTTGCGGTCGCACCCAGCAGCGGAGCAGAGCGGGTTGTTGGCTTCGCGCTCTTCCTCATAGTGCCCGCGGCACTTGCCCTTAGAGTAGATCGCCTTCTCGCAGCCGTCTTCGCTGCAAGTGGTGGGCTTGGTCTCGGTCTCAGCAGTCATTTCAGTTCCTCAGTTCCTGGTTGTCGTTGGTGACAGTTCAAATCTGCCGCTCTTGACAGAGGAAGGGAACAATGCTACTCAACACTACTCAGGCCACCGGTCGTCCTGTGGGCTCTCCGTTTCCTTGACCCCTTGCAAGGACCTACCCAAGCGGGCACGGAGTCACCAGGCCAACGATTCTGGTCTCCTGGGCAGGTTAGTGGCCACAAGCCGGTGTAGATCAAAACGGGCCCGGTTGCCTTTGTTTGCAAGGGTTTACCTATAGGAAACTTTTTGATCCACAACTATATTTCTGTGGTGGAGGGAAATGCATGTATGCCGTAAGGCGTGGTCCGACCGGGGGGCGGGGTCTCACCCGGGCGCCCTCAGGTCGTCAAGACCAGCAGGTCGTCGCTTCAACAGCTACCCGCCGCCCGGCGCCACCGTCCCCGACCGGGTGCGGCGACCTACGTCCTCGATAGAATGAGGCGAACCACATGCCTATAACTGAAGATCGATCACGCCAAGCAGAGGTCGGCTGTCTCATACCCGAGATAGCCGGCCTTTGTCGTATGACCAGGCAGCAGGTACATACAGTACCGCGCCATGATCCAGCAGGTACACGGTCTACCGGCATGGTGCCTGGCTGGTACCGGGTAGGTGGTATCCAGCAGGTGATAGGTGCCGTGAGCGCGCGCCGCTGCCCCTGGATAGGGGTGCCTTCACACTACCCATTGCGCTAAGGACCAGAAGGACCACTGTTTTTCAGGAACTAGGTTGTTCAGAATCCATACCCTCTCTATGGGCTCTTTACTCTCTCTATTTTTTTCTTCAGCAACTTCCAGAAAAAGACTGGTCCTTATGGTCCTTGAGGTAGAAACCCTTGCAAACAAAGGCATCGGGAGCCCTTCCCAAGGACCGGAGCCACTGGTCCCAGGACCGGTCCTTGGTCCTTGAAGGACCAGTTCCTCTCAGTCGAACCTTGGATCAGCAGCAGTTGAAGCTTCAAGGACCACTTCCAGGAGTGGGTCTTTTGGTCCCAAGGACCAGTCAAGGACCAGGTCGTTTGGTCCTCTTTAGCGTGTGATCGGCGTCACGCTGACACAGGCCTCCCATGCGTTTTACAGCCACAGAACTCTCACGGCATGATTTAAACATCAGCTCGACACGAGCTAACCACAAGGAACTCAGGAAGCTTCAGGAACCCTACGGGGATCCTGGGGCTTCTTGTCGTTAAAGGAGAAATTCATGGACCTCGACCAGCTACGACAGCCGGGAGCACGGCCCCTCAATCTGTACCAGGTATGCAGCCTACTCGGCCTGGCGCGTACCGGATCGGCTGCGGTCTACCGCCTCTGTCTGAGAGGCAAGCTCGACTGGATCGTCACCCCGGATGACCGGATCCTCATCACAGCAGAGTCCCTCGTCCGGTACATCGATGAGCGCGATGCAGGCAAATGAGGAAGGGCCCGATCTGAGTAAACAGACCGAGCCCTAAGCCCTCACCACAAGGAAAAAAGGAAGCCAACCACCCCAACAAAAATGAAAGGTTCCAGTGTCAATTGTATCGCCTCTCGGCTTCCTGGACCGTGGCTGGAAGATCTTCCCTTGCCACAGCATCACTGATGGCAAGTGCACCTGCGGCAAGAAAGACTGCGGCAGCCCCGGCAAGCACCCTCGCACTCGGCAGGGCGTATCGGACGCCTCCAACGATCCGGCAGTTGTAGATGAATGGTCCCGCAACTGGGCCGATAAGGGGATCAACTGGGCCCTCGCAACTGGTAGTGAGTCCAACGTCATTGTCATCGACATTGACCAGAAGTCTGGTGGCTTCGGCTCCTTCGACGAGTACGAGACCAAGCGTAATAGCGAGCTCCCGAAGACCCTTACATCCCGGACCGGCGGCAACGGACGCCATCTGTTTTTCTCATACCCCGCTGGGCTCACGGTCCCTAACCGCGTCAACTGGCTTACCAGCGTCGACGTCCGCTCCGACGGTGGCTATGTGATCCTCGCGCCTGGAACTCACATCTCTGGTGGTTCCTACCAGTGGCACAACGACCTGCCTCTCGTCGAGATGCCCGCTGATGTCGCCCAGGACATCATCTTCAAGCGTGGCGGTGCAGAGTCCAGCGCCCCTGAGATGGATCTCACTGACGTCGCCGGTATCTTCGAGGGCCTCAGCGAGGGCAAACGGGATGACACTCTCTTCCGCTGGGCCTGCCGGCTTCGCCGCCAGCACGCAGGTGACGCCGATGGAGGCCTCCAGGCTGTCACTCTGCTCGTCATGGCAGCCGCACAGAAGGCCAACTTCCCCGCGGCCGAAGCCAAGAAGTGCATCGAGTCTGCTTTCAAGCAGGATCACACTGACGAGCTTGAAGAGCTTGAGCTGCGCAGCCTGGATGAGATCGGCTTCCGCGACAGGTTTCTGGACGTGCACGGCAGTCACCTCCGCTACCGGACGGACACCGGGGACTGGGTGGACTCCACTGTTGAGGGAACCCACTGGGCCGTAGCAGTCCAGGAAGACATCGACGAGCTCTGTGAAGATGTCGCTGAACTCCTGCTGAGGGAAAAAGCTGTGGTCGCAGACCCTGACACCCAAAAGAAATACGACAAGGCGATCACGCAGTCCCGGTCGGCAGCTGGTCTGGCGAACATCGAGCGCCTGGCACGGAAGTCCTCCAAGGTGAAGCGTACGGCGGAAGAGTTTGACACCTCCTTCACGTCTGTTGCAACCCCTGCTGGAGTCCTGGACTTGACCACCGGTGCTGTTGAGCCCTTCAACCCGAAGAAGCACGACCACACCAGGATCACCAAGGCCTCCTACAACCCCGATGCCCGTCCTGGTCGTTGGAACAGCTACATCACCACCGCCATCCCGGATGACGAGATGCGCGAAGCAGTCCAGATCGCCGGAGGCTACTCGCTGACTGGCCTCATCAAGGAAGAGGTTCTCTTCCAAGTGATTGGTCCGAAGGCATCCGGCAAGTCCGTTCTGCTGAGGTCCTTCGGTCTCTTCGGGGATCTGGCGGGTACTGCGCAGGTTAGCTCCTTCTTCGGTCGAGAAGATCCGGCGCCGCTTGAGGTTGCACGGATGCATGGTGTCCACCACCTCTCCCTGTCGGAGATCAAGGACACGGCTAAGTGGAACGCGGCGTTTACAAAGCGAGCAACAGGCGGCGACAAGCTCACTGGGCGGGAACACTACAAGCAGTCGTTTGACTTCACCCCACGGTTCAAGCTGTGGATGGTGGCGAACTTCCTGCCTGAAGGTCTGGACGACGCTCTGATCCGGCGCATCTTCCGCATCGAGTTCCCACACACCATCCCGGTGACTGAGCGGGATCTTTCCCTCAAGGATGACCTGGACCGAGACCCTGCCTTGATGGAGGAAGCCTTCTCCTGGTGGGTACAAGGAGCGATCAAGTACTTCGAACGCGGAGGTCTTCTCACTCCTGCATCTGTGGTTGATGCACGGGCTGCAATGGAGGAAGAGACAGACCTGGTCAGCAGGTTCGCAGATGAGTGCCTCGAACTGGATGAGGACTACTACATCCACCCGAAAACCCTCACAGCAGCGATCAGGCGCTGGAACACGGCCGGTCAGGGAGCTCCAGAACTTTCAGCCGACAAGGTGAGGTCACTCATCGGTGAAGTCAACAGTCGGCTGCGGTCTCGTCCCACTGGCAGTGATGTTCGACCAATCACGGCTGATGGGAAAAAGGGTCCTCGCCATATCCCCGGCTTCCGCCTGGCAGACACCTTCTGGGTCGAGAACTTCATCACCCTCAACAGCCTGGAATCCCGGCAGTACGCCGGCACCCACTAACCCTCACCACCTGAAAGGACATGACCATGGCTTTTACCCCCATCGAGAAGTCCGCCTACTGGCGAGATCGACTGAACGACAAGACCGACCCCCGTGCTGAGCGCATCCGCTGGTACCTGCTGATCCGAGATACCGAGAAGCTGGCCGAAGAGACCGGCCTCGGGCTCGGCGGCGTCTGGGGCTACATCCACGAAGGGGACTACGAGGCCGCTCGCGACCTCCTCGACTTGATGATCGAAACGGAGTCCTGAGTTGCCTCAGCAAGAGACCTTCTGGGTCTATGGCCACCCGATCACACACGATTCCCTGCTGAACATCAAGCTCTCAGACGGCCACGACGCTATCGACGGCTGCCGGTGGTGCACCCCGACTGTCGAGATATCTCCGCAGGCACCCCAGCTGGCGCTCGTCACCGCGACCCACACGCCCGAATGCCCCATCACCAACAAGGAGAACTAACCCCATGTCTCGAATGAAAATCGCCTGGCATCTCAGCGCTGGAGATCTCATCCGCCCCGACGACAAGCTGACTGTGCACTCGGTCCTGGACGTGACCCCTCTGGTCTGGGGGAACATCATCGCCGTCAAACTGCGCGACCTGGCTGACAGCAGTGAGGAAACGCGCCTCTTCCACTGGACCCAGCAGTTCACCCTCTACAAGATCCAGGGGTCTTGCTAGTCCCTCCTGCGGAGAACCACCCCGCTTGGGACCACGACCGACTGCCTGACCCCATCACACTCCACATTCACTACCAGAAGGGATACCTCTGCGTTGACCAAGTCCAAGAAACCAATCCGGCAGCTTGAGGCGGGCGACCGCTTCAAGCTCGGCAGCTCGCAGGTCGAAGTGATCTCCTGCAAGCCGAAAAACATGAGGATCTCGTACCTGGAACTCAAGTTCCTCAAAAGCGGTCACCACGAAATCCGCACGTTTGTCTCGCACCATGTCATCGAAATCAAGCAGGAGACGAAATGACACAGCAGCCCCTCTCCCGTTCAGAGCTCAAGGAGCTCCTGCAGCGCAAGATCGAAGGCATCGAAGAGCCTCCCCAGGACGACGAGAACGAGCAGCAGCAGCAGCCAGCATCAGCAACCGGTGGAACCCCTGCCGGACTGAACGAAGACACTCTCCTGCTAGGCCTGGCGAGCAAGCTCGGCTTCGACGCCACCACCATGAACACCATCACCTCCCGCGACCGCGGCATCGACAACCCCCTGTAACGAAAAGGAATCCCCTCATGTACGACTCCCTCTCTGTCCTCAACGCCTTCTTCCGCTCCATCGACACCGTGACTGCTGGTGGTGCTGCCAAGGTCAGCGACACCTTCACCGGCATCCGCAACCGCTTCGAGCAGGTGACGGCCGTCTCTGAGACTGCCGCTATCGGCAAGCTTTCTGACTTCGTCCTGGAAGGCTCCGGCAAGAAGCCGCTGGACGTTGAGAACCTGGTTACCCTTGCCCTGGGTGAGGTCGCGGCTGACGCCCAGGCCCGCGCTGAAGTCCGGCAGCGTGTTGCCGGTCAGGTCCTCGCAACTCTTCGCAGCGAGTACAAGGAAACCTCTGCCGAAGCGAACCTGGTCCGTCTCGGAGACGTCCTGACCGAGGCTGCCGAAAACCTGGAAAGTGCAGTCCAGCTGTGCGATCCGGATCTCATTCCGGAGCGGGTCATCGCTATCGAGGACAACGAGCAGCGCAAGGCGTGGAACGATGCCCCTCGCCTCAACTTCCTGGTTGAAGAAGCCCTCACATCGCTGGCAGCCGCTGCCGAACTGCTCGGCATCCAGCCGACAAGTGAGAACCTCTTTCATCTCGTCGTAGATGCCACCCACCTTGAGCGCAAGCGCCCTGTCTTCACGGTATGGGACGGCGAGTGTGGCCGTGCAGGACGGTTCGCAGCCCTGCTGCAGATGGGAGCCCGCATCGCGCCGGTCGAGTCCCTGGAAGAGTTCCGGAACCGTGCTGCCGAGCAGGGTCGCCCTGGTCCCCTGGAAACCCGGTATGTCCGCGGAACAGACGGCTTCGGCGGCTCCCGTCCGATCACGGTCGATCCCGATTCCCCGGACTACGAAGAGCAGGTTGCTCTGAGCTACACAGTCCTCTAGATCCCTCACGGAGGGTCGCCGGTGAAAGCCGGCGGCCCTTCTTCTCTAGCTGAAAGGCTCCAATGGAAGTCAAGAAGAATCCGCGCAACACCACCGAGTGGCAGAAGCGCACCAGGGCGATGAAGGCCTACGCCAAGAAGAACAACCTGCCGTGCTGGATCTGTGGTGAGGCAATCCTCTTCGACGTGGAATACACCCACCCGCTGTCATTCACTGCCGACCATGAAGAAGAGCTGGCAGCAGGTGGATCACTCCTGCGCGGTGCGAAGCTCCACCCGGCCCACCGCTCTTGCAACAGCAAGCGGAGCAACACCAGGGAAGCCCGAGAACGCCAGGGGCGCACAGTAGCTCCTACCAAGCGCAAGGTAGTGACTCACCGGCTCGGGAATGTCTCCGAGAGGGACTTCACAGCCGTAGCCCCGAACAAGAAGGCCAAGCCTGACCGCTACCGCACCCGCACTGGTGTCCTGACCACGATTGACTGGGACGGCACAAGCACTCCCCTCTACCGAAAGTAAAGAAGAGCCCCGAGCGCAATGCTCGGGGCTCTTCCCCTTTCCCCCTCAGAAAGTCTTGTTACACCACCATGGAGTTCATCCTGCGAGCGACTGCCGACGCGTATCCCTCCGGGTCCAGCGCGGGCATGGAAAAGTTGATGTTCGTCCCGGCGCCGAGGGGGCCAGAGGCAGACGAGCCTGCGTTTCCTCCGAAAGCAGCGAGGTCTGGGAATGCCTTGGGAGGCTTCACGGACGGCAGGGAGACCATGTTCTCCATAGAGTTCTTGATCTTCCCCTCCATCTTGTCAACACCGAGGATCAGACCCTCACCGATGTTGACGCCATAGCCCTTGAATACCCTCGACGGAGAGTGGATCCCCAGGGCCTGCTCGAACGGCCCACGGATCGCGGCAGGGACGATGTTCAGGATCGCCCGGCCGATGGACCCCATCATGGAGCCGATACCGTCGATCAGACCCTGGATGATGTTCTTACCAATGCCGACGAGCCAGCCTCCAGCGCCGGCAAGTGCGCCGGTCACCTTCCCGGGAATATCCCGGATAAAGCCCATCATGCCGCCGATGCCGTTCGACACGCCGGTCTTGATTCCCGACCAGGCAGAGTCCAGGTGGCCCTTCATCCCATTCCAGATCCCCTCCCAGATGCCCTTGATGACACCGGTCACGTTCTGGATGTTCAGCTTCACTACAGTGATCGCGCCCGAGACGATGCTCTTGATGACACCCCACACACCCTGGAGGATGTTCTTGATACCGTTCCAGACACCGTTCCAGTCGCCCTTGATAAGGGCCGTAACCGTCTGAATGATGGACTTCATGATTCCCATCGCACCGGTCACGACGCTGACGACTGTCTTGAACACAGTGCTGAAGACAGGCATGAGGCCCCTCACGACCGGCGTCAGGGTAGTGATGAGGGCGTTGACCAGCGGCTGAATGGCGGACCAGACACCCACAAACCCCGCGCCGAACCTCTGGAGTATTGGCTGCATGGAACTGATCAGCGGTCCGATCATCCCTATGCCGGTAGACAGTCCGTTGACTGCTCCGGTGATAGCTGGCTTCATGGCGTCCAGGACGACCATCAGACCGGAGTTGATCGTCGCATTCAGGTTGCCGAGAGCACCCTCGAAGGTCTTCGTCGACTGGGCCGCTTCTACAGCGACAGGGCTTGAGCCGAGCTTCAGCAGGGAGGCATTGAACTCCTGGGCAGTGATCTCACCCTTTGACATGGCGTCGCGGAAGTTGCCTGTGTAAGCGCCTGAAGCCTGGAGAGCCTTCTGCAGCTGACCTGCGCCGCCAGGAATGGCATCGGCGAGCTGGTTCCAGTTCTCAGTCGTAAGCTTGCCGGCTCCAGCAGTCTGGGTCATCACCATGGCAACGGACTTGAAGGTGTCGGCGTTACCACCGGCGACAGCGTTCAGGTTGCCTGCTGCTGTCGTCAGACCTGTGTAGTTCTTGACGCCGTTGGAGGCGAGCTGGGCCATCATGTTCTGGATGGTCGGCAGGTCATAGACCGTCTGGTCGGCGTAGCCCTTCGCGGCCTTGGTGGCTGCGTCGATCTCCTTGGTGCTGAGACCGGCAAAGCTGAGGGAAGCCTTGAACTTGTCGGCGGCGTCAGACGCGCTGGCGGCTTCTTCTACGAAGGGACTAAAGACAGCTGCTGCGGCACCGACTGCTGCACCGGCAAGGCCTCCCTTGATGAGACCGCCCATCACGCCGGACATAAAGCCGCCGCTGGCTGACTTGCCTGTCTTGGACCCTGCCTGGGCTCCAACGCCGTCGACGCTGCTGAACGCCCGACGGATTTCGCCGGACAAGCCCGACGTGTTGAGACTGACTGAGATGAATGCGGTGCCGAGTTCGGCGGCCATGGGTGCTCCTTGAGGGGAATGAGGTGAGTTCCCCTACTCGCAGAGATGGTCCGTCCGCGAGGAGGGCGTTAAACGAAAGAACCCCTTGCCTCAGCGGCAGGGGGTTCCCTCATCCATTTTAGCGAGAATGGTTCGCAACAGACGCCCGGTGGGGAGTGGAGTTTGGAACCAATGTCATCCGCGTCCGTGTACCAGTCGTCGGCGGCGAAGAACGTCTCAAGCGCTTTGGCGTTCTGGCTTTTCGAGGCGAAATTGCGGGCTGCATCCTGGAACGGGAAGTCGAGGACCGCCTGCATCCTGTTGCGGGTAGTGAACTGGGAGGTGAAGCTCTTGGACGTGTCGAAGACCTCGCCGAACATGAAAAACTCGTCCTTGCCGTGCTCCCTGGCGTAGGCGAGGACGTCGGGCCCGAACTGCTGCCAGAATTCGTCATTGACGTGCTTCATCGTGTCGATGCGGAACCCGTCCACGCCGAAGTCCCGGATCCACGTCTCGTAGATGTCCGTCATGCCGGCCACGACCGTCGGGTGTTCGGTGAACAGGTCGTCAAGGCCGAAGAAATCGCCATAGAAGGAGTTCTCGCCCGCGAAGGTGGTGTCGCCGCGGTTGTGGTAGAGCGTCGGGTCATTGAGCCAGGCCGGAACCTTGAGGTGCTGTTCCGCCGGATCAAGCACGGGGGTGTACGGGAAGGAGGTCCCGGCGTCGAGCTTCGGGAAGTCCGCCTGGCCGGCGAAATCCCGATCATCGAAAGCGTTGCCCGAGGCGGTGCGGTACGGCTCCCTGTCCTTGGAGACGTAGCCGGTGCGGGCGCCCTCCTTGTAGCCGATGACATCCGCGGTGTGGTTGGTGATGATGTCGAAGTACACCTTCATGCCGCGCGAGTGCGCCTCGTCGATCAGCGCTTTCAGTTCGGCGTTGGTGCCCAGGTGCGGATCGATCTGGGTGAAGTCCGTCACCCAGTAGCCGTGGTAGCCGGCGGAGTTGTCCTCGGGCTGGACCGCCTTGTTCTTGAAGCTCGGCGTCAGCCAAATCGCCGTGGTCCCTAGCCCCTGGATGTAATCGATCTTGTCCAGCAGGCCGTTCAGGTCTCCGCCGTTGTAGAAGCCCTTGCGGGTGGGGTCGAAGCCGGAGACCATCGGGTCCGATCCCAGGCCGCCCTGGTCGTTGGCGGTGTTGCCGTTGCTGAATCTGTCCGCCATGACGAAGTAGAAATTCTCGCCCGTGACGGGAGTGCGGAGCGAATGGGCACTTGTTCCGGGTTTAGTGCCCGACGGCGGGCCCGGGGTTTTGGTGGCGGCCGCGGCTTGGGCCGATGCCTTGGTTGGCAGGGCTGCTGTGGTTGGCAGGGCCGGCGCGGGGACGGCCGACGCAGCCACCAGGACGGCTGCCCCCGCTGCCGCCAGAGTTGTTCGGGCGGACTTGGTGCGAACGCCGGCGCGGCGCGAGGAATTCAGGCGCAGGAAATTCAAGCGAGGGACGGTGAGCATGTTGGACCTTCCGCGAAACAACGCTGCTTGTCCGGGTGGGAATGCCCGGAATCCGTTGGGTGCCGACGCGTCCAACGCAAGCCAGTTCACCTGCCACAGCTCCTGTGACGAGGCTGTATTGGAAATGACATATCTTGTATTGGTTTTGTCGATTGCGGTTTAGCTTGCCACAATCAGGGCCGTGGGGGAACCCGCAACGAGGCGGTCAATAGCGCCCTGCAGAAGGCCGGTCCGGGAGTCCAGGCGGAAGGTGGTGATGTCGTGGGAGCGCTCATGGGCTACGTGAAGCCATTCGCCGTGGACCAGGTGGTGGCGGGGCCAGTCGCCACCACTGGAGAAGTCGCAGACCGGGCTAAGCAGACTGCCCTCCGCCGACGGCGTCACTTCCAGCACGCTGATGCGGTTGGATCCCCGTATGCCGACGTAGGCGAAGCGCCCGTCCGCCGACAAGGCAATTTCGGCCGCAGAGTCCCCGTCCTTCGCGCCGTCGGAGGTGGCGGGACCTTGGCGGACCGGTTCGAACTTCCCTGATGACGAGGCTGCCCGGGCCGCGAAGACCTCGATGGAATACTCCGAGACCACGAACACCGTTCCATTGGAGTGCTGCACCAGGTGGCGGGGACCGCTGTCCTTCGGAAGCACCACCTCGTGGTCCAGCGCCAGGCCCGTTGCGGGGACGTGGTTCCACACGCGGAGGAGGTCGTGGCCGAGGTCGGTGGTCATGATGCGGCCGTCTGCGAGTACCAGGCTGGCGTGGGCACGGCTTGGGCGATCGTCCCGGTGCGGATCGCTGGATGGTGCCGCCGGAAGGCGGCGGGCGATGCCGCCGTCGTCCCCCAGTTCGTACAGCAACACTTGGCCGTCGCCCCAGCAGGCCACAATCAGGAACTTGCCTTGCGGATCGACGTTGACGTGGCAGGCGGCTTCGCCTGCCGGCCAGGGCTTGCCGACGGCTTCGAGGCCGAACTCTCCCCGCCGCCGGTACGCCTGAACGGTTTTGGCGTTCTCCCCGACGGCGTAAACCATCGGGAGTTGCCGGTGCACAGCGACGAACGACGGCGAGTCCGCCTTTGCCGCCGTACCCCGCCAGGTGAGCGTCCCGTCAGCGTTGGCCGATACGGCCCCGATCCCGGCACCGTGGCCGCCGCTGTCCGCAGTGTAGGAGCCGGTCCAGATGAGCGTGTGGGCTTCGCTGTGGGTCATGGTCCCATCCTGCCAATAATTGCTGGATTGGGTGTCGGATAACATGGATTTTTGCAGAGCCAGTTTCAGGACTGGGAACGTTTGAACTTACGGGAGGTGAGAACAATTCACGCAATTCCAGCTTGGGTTCTTCCTGCCCGCCGCCTCACGGACCGCCAAGGCTAGTCGGACGTATGCACGGAGGAGCGCCCATCATTCAACCGAAGGACGCCTCCATGCCTGTTCAATCATTGCTCTCCCGCTCCACCGTCATCGGCAGGCTGCGCGCCGCCGGCTGTGTCTTTGCCGAAGATGAAGCGGACCTCCTTCTTTCCGCTGGCCTCGCCCCCAGCGAGCTGGCCGACGCCTTGCAGCGGCGGGTCGAGGGGTTTCCGCTCGAGCACATTCTCGGCTGGGCAGAGTTTTGTGGCCTGCGGATCAGGGTCGGGCCCGGAGTATTTGTGCCGCGGCGCCGGACGGAACTGCTGGCCCGCGAGGCAGCTGCGCTCCTAGGTGACGCGGGGGCAGGGGCCGCGGAGAGATCACCATCGGCCACGCCAGTTGTTGTTGACCTGTGCTGCGGCTCCGGAGCTGTGGGCACCGCGTTGGCGGCGCTGGTCCCGGGGATTGAGGTGCACGCCTCCGACGTCGACCCTGCCGCAGTGCGCTGTGCCCGCCTCAACGTCCTGCCAGCGGGCGGTGTGGTCCATGAGGGTGACCTGTACGCCGCGCTGCCCGCCCGGCTGCTAGGCAACGTTGACATGCTGGCGGTCAATGCGCCGTATGTACCCACGGCTTCCATTAGCAGCATGCCTCATGAGGCACGAGTTCACGAGCCGCGGGTGTCGCTCGACGGAGGGCCCGACGGCCTCGACATCCAGCGCCGGGTGATTGCGGGAGCGGGTGCCTGGCTCAGGCAAGGCGGGCACCTACTCATTGAAACGAGCCGGCTGCAGGCTCCGGACACAGCCGCGGCCATGGTCGGTGGGGGCCTGAACCCTCGGATCGCAATGTCGGCTGAGTTGGACGCGACAGTGGTGATAGGGCAACTGCTGTAACCCCTAGAAGCTCTGGGGTTAACCTCTGTTGGTGGACACCTGAAGTAGCGGGATCCTTGGATTCTGCGGGAAGGTGTTCTTGTGAGCACGACACGACGTAAATTCACTCCGGAGTACCGGCGGGAGGCCGCGCGCCTGGTGATTGATACAGACAGGCCGGTCGCACCGGTGGCTAGGGAGCTGGGTCTGGGTGAGCAGTTGCTGGGACGGTGGGTGGCCCAGGAACGGGCGCGTCTGGCGGCCCCTGAAGAGTTCGCGGCGGCGGAGACAGAGAAGTCGGAGCTCGAGCGGTTGCGCCGGGAAAACGCGCAGCTGCGGATGGATAACGAGTTCCTGGGAAAAGCCGCAGCTCGTCGCCAACCCCCCCTACATGGGCTCCGGCAACATGGGACCCAAACTCGCCGAGTTTGCCAAACGTGAATACCCCGATTCGAAGTCCGACCTGTACGCCATGTTCATCGAGAGGAATCGTGAATTCCTAGCCATTCACGGGTTGTCCGCCCTCGTGACTATGCACTCATGGATGTTCCTTTCTGGATACCGGCGCCTGCGGGCAAATTTGCTCAAGGATTGCGCCATAAGTTCAATGGCTCATCTCGGTACCAACGGGTTCGGTTCAATTGGCGGTGACGTGGTTTCTACAGCCGCGTTCGTGGCTAATAACGCTGGCGCACCTGGCCTTGCAGGATCCTATGTTCGGTTGGTGGCCGAAGTCAACGAGTTGAAAAAGTCCCATGCATTGAGGAAAGCCGCACTAGACCCCTCCTCGGATAATGTATTTTGGATGTCAGGCCGCGACTTTCTAGCACTGCCCAACGCTCCCATAGCCTACTGGATAGGGCCCAGCCTCAGATCTGCATTCTTGGATAGGCCGGCGGTCGGAACCATCGCTGACTCACGATGTGGCATGAATACCGGAGATAACGGCCGTTTCATTCGCGAATGGTGGGAAGTCAATATTGCAGACTTTGGGCCCAACATGGGTTCGCTAGATGAAGCGCACGACTCCGGACGGAAGTGGTTTCCCTATAACAAGGGCGGAACTGCTCGTCGATGGTATGGCAATCAGCAGTCTGTTATATCTTTTGACCGGGAGAACTATCTCATATTGGCGCAACAGGGAAATAAACTCCCTTCGCGGGATTATTATTTCAGGTCGTGTGTGTCTTGGTCAAAGATCGGAGCCGGTCGCCCAGCGTTTAGATACTTCCCCCCGGGATTTATTTTTGATGGCGCGGGAATGTCGGCGTTCGTGGATGGAAGCGAGCTGCTCCTGCAACTGACTTCATATCTGAATTCGAACGCTGCCACCTTGGCTCTGGAGGCCATAGCACCGACGATGAATATTCAGGCCGGTGATATAGCGGATCTACCAGCGCCCTCGGACGAGGACGCCTCGAGCGCAGCGGAAGTTGCGTCTCGACTAATCGAGATACACAGGATCGACTGGAACTCTTCGGAAATTTCGTGGGAGTTCCGGGCAAGTCCGCTCATGTCAGAGGGCGCTTCCTGTCAGTCCCTCGCGACTTCCGTCGATGCATTGGCCAGCACGTGGAGCGAATTGTCCCTACAGTCTCTTAGACTGGAACTTGAAAATGACAGAAATCACAATGCTCGTTTCGGACTCACCGAGGGCTTACACAACGAACGATCCCTCAAGGACATCACTCTTTCCAATAATTCCGCTAACAGGTTTTCATTGGCCGACCCGGCAGATGCGGATCAGTTCCAGCGGACCGGCTACGTTCGCGATCTAATTTCGTACGCTGTAGGTTGCATGTTTGGCCGCTACAGTCTGGACAATCCGGGCCTGGTATTGGCAAACCAAAACGAGTCATTAGCGGACTACTTGGAGAAGGTCGTTTCGCCGTCATTCATGCCCGATGAGGACAACGTGCTTCCGGTCCTGTCTGACAGCTGGTTCGAGGATGACATTGTTGAGCGGTTCCGGGAATTCCTGAAGGTGTCCTTTGGTGCTGAGCATTTTGAGGAGAACCTTCGGTTCGTCGAGGATGCTTTGGGTAAGGACATTCGGCAGTATTTTGTTCAGGACTTCTACAAGGACCACGTCCAGCGGTACAAGAAGCGCCCGATCTACTGGTTGTTCTCCTCGCCGAAGGGCTCCTTTAATGCGCTCATCTATATGCACCGGTACCGGCCGGACACGGTGAGCCTGGTGTTGAACGACTACCTCCATGAGTTCCAGGCGAAGCTGAGGGCCCGTCGGACGAATGTGGAGCAGGTGGCAGTGTCGATGGTGTCGACGGTGAAGGAGCAGGCGGCTGCCCGGAAGGAATCCGAGCAGATCGGGAAGGTCCTGCTGGAGTTGGAGGAGTGGGAGCAGAACGTGCTATACCCGCTGGCGACCGAACAGATCGAGATTGACCTGGATGACGGGGTCAAGGCCAACTATCCCAAGTTCGGCGCCGCCCTTAACAACAAATACACGGGCTTCTAATGGTGGCTGCACTCACTGGCAACGGATTGCACATGGACGAGGGGAACACCATGAATGATCTTGATCAAAAGATCAATAGGGTTTTTGCTGGCTCAGTTGTGCGTAAGGACTTGGTGAAGACCGTCAAAGGCAACGCCATCGTCCCGTCTTACGTTTTGGAGTACCTGCTCGGCCAGTATTGTGCCACTGACGACGAGGCAACAATTCAGACCGGCATCGAATCAGTCCGCCGGATCCTTGCTGACCATTACGTGCACCGCAATGAGTCAGAGCTTGTTCGTTCCACCATCCGCGAACGGGGCCGCCACAAAGTCATCGACAAGATCAGTGTGACACTCAACGACAAGGACGACGTTTACGAAGCTTCGTTTGCCAACCTGGGCATATCGCGGGTGTTGGTTGACTCGTCCACTGTGAAACAACATCCAAAGTTACTGGTCAGCGGGGTCTGGTGCCTGGCTGACGTTGAGTACGACCATCCTTTGGATAGCAAGCAAATCCCCTGGATCCTTGGCTCTCTGAAACCAATCCAGCTGTCGAACTTTGACGTGGAAGAATATCTCGCGGCACGCGCCGAGTTCAGTACTGAGGAGTGGGTAGACCTCCTCGTCCAATCCATTGGGTTCAACCCGGAGTTGTTTAATCGTCGTGCCAAGCTCACTCAACTGGTGCGGCTCATCCCGTATTGTGAACGTAACTACAATCTCGTTGAACTGGGTCCTAAGGGAACGGGCAAGTCCCACATTTACTCGGAATTCTCACCTCACGGCATGCTCATCTCGGGCGGGGAGATCACCGTTCCCAAGCTGTTCGTGAACAATGCCAACGGCCGACTTGGGCTCGTCGGGTACTGGGACGCCGTTGCCTTCGACGAGTTTGCCGGCAAGACAAAGAAGACGGACAAAGCGCTCGTCGACATCATGAAGAACTACATGGCCAACAAGACGTTTTCTCGAGGAGTTGAAACTCTTGGTGCTGAAGCGTCAATGGTCTTTGTGGGGAACACACAGCACACCGTCCCGCACATGCTCAAGCACGCGGACCTCTTTGACGAGCTGCCGCCGTCGTATCATGACGCGGCCTTTCTGGACAGGCTGCACCACTATATCCCCGGATGGGAAGTCGACATCATCAGGGGTGAGATGTTCTCGTCGGGTTATGGTTTCGTCGTGGACTACATCGCCGAGATCCTGAAGTCCCAGCGGGTGTATGACTATTCAGATCGGTATAAAGAGCATTTCGTGCTGTCGTCCGACATCTCGACACGGGACCGCGACGGGATCCACAAGACGTTCTCCGGTCTAATGAAGATTCTTTACCCGCATGGTCAGGCGACTGCGGAGGAAATTGAGGAGATCCTGCAACTCGCCATAGAAGGCCGCAAGCGGGTGAAAGACCAGATTCTCCGCATCGATAAGACAATGTCGACTGTAAGGTTTGGATACGAGACACCCGAAGGGGAATGGCGAGAGGTTGCCACGGCAGAGGAGCTCCTCTATCCAACGATCTATTACCGGGGGGGTGAGGATCGAGTACCTGAAAAAGGTACCGCTTTGCCAGGCACTGAGACAGGTTCAAGCACTCGAGGGGAGAACGACCAAGCGGCGAGTGCTCAGCCGGCCGCTGCAGACGGACCGGCAACAACGGAGCTCGGAAAGATGCTCACCTTCCAAAACGGCCAGACGGGGGCGAGCTACGAGAGGATCTTCGGCCCATACCTCGACGGTGCCACCAGCGTGGTTATTGAAGACCCATACATCAGAGCGAGTCACCAAATGCGGAATCTGATCGATTTCGTAGCAACGTGGGCGAAAAGGATCCAGCCGGGCGACGAGGTTAGCCTCGCGGTGAAGACTGTTCAGGACAGCGATCCGGGCTTCGCGCAGAAGCAACTTGGAGACCTCCTTCAGATCAAGGGATCGGTAGAGGCTGCTGGCATCAAAATGGATGTCCAACTAGTCGAGGCAGCTGATCTGCATGACCGTTGGGTGAGGATAAATACAGGTTGGGACATTTCGCTAGGCCGTGGGCTCGACATCTTCGAGAAACCAGAGAAGTCCTTTGAGTTGGGACAGAGCGTCCAGGAATTCCGCAAAGTTAGATCATTCAACGTGATCTATCAGCGCACTTCCGTCCCCGAGTCCACCAGCTAGCCGAGGAAATTTATGCCCATCTCTTACCGTTCCATCCTCGGAGTCGAGCCCACCGAGTCACTCGTGGACGATGTGGAGCGCGTTGTTAACGAGTGGCTCCAGAGCAAAGGTCTGCCCGTAGTAACGGAAGCGGGAACGCTATTTAACAACGGCAGGGAGATTTCTCGCGCGGACTGGGTCAACGATCACGTCACCAGCCGGCGCTGGCAGCTCCGGGAACACTGGGACGAGCCCAAGTGGTTTACCGGCGTGCGCGCAGAGAACAGGGTTGCGGTGACTTCAATCACCGTAGTCCGTGGTGAGGAGCAGGCTCGACTGTGGGTTGACATCGACAGTCCAACTTTGCGCTATACAAACAGGCGCGGCGACGAGGTCCTTGAGACCCAGCAGTCTGGAACGCCCCGTGTCATCAAAGCTCTCATCGAGGCGGTGGAGACTAGTGATGGATCTGCATTACCTTTCTCCGATCCCCTGATGATCGCAAGCCGAACGCATCTGGAAGAATTACTCACCATCTTGCAGGATGAAAAGCGGATCGGTGCAGCGTTTGTGACCACCCCTCCGGAGGGCGTCACATCTGCCGAGTGGGCACAATCCACAAAAGAAATGATCCACGGCACTGAAGGCATGGCAACGAGCTACATCCTGGACCCAGGACTGCTCTCCTCGTTCAACGGCGTTGCGAAGACGCACTGGCTCCGTGCTGGATCCCTGCGGACGTTTTTGCCAGCTGTAAAGCTTGGCGATCTGTCGGATGCATATCGCCACAAGTACTTATCACAGCACCGCATCGTTACCGCTAACCCCCGCGGCCTGTCTCGAATGCTCCGCAACTCGGAGGTACGTCGCCTCTCACAGCTTCGGCTGCCGGCGACACTTCGGGAGGTTGACTACGGGCTGCTGCGCAGCCAGCGCTTCCAGCCGCTCGCCGACTTTCAGGAGCTGGAACGCGAAAACGAGAATGCTCAGGCCTCTGGAAATGTTGAAAATCTTATCGCGCTCAATGCGAAGCTGGCCGCGCAACTCCAAGGCCAACAACATGACGCATTGGTGGCTTTGGAGGAAGCCGTCCGGCTAATGGAAGAAGTCGACGATCTAAAGGAAACCATCCAGGTGATGGAGCTCGAGTCGGCTGAACTGGCTGCCCGAGCAGAAACCTCTCAAGACCTGGTTGATGCTCTACGCCGCCGACTGATAAACCTGCAGGCGGTAGGGGATGCCTACGCGCCTTTGGACGAGTCGGAAAGGACTGCCTACCCCGATTCGTTCTATGACCTCTTGGAAAGGATTGGGGAGTTCGACCGCATTCGTTTTGTGGGTCGAAAAGACCCGGCCGTGGCGTTGGACGAGCACCCCAACATAGCCATTGCTGTCCACAAAGCCTGGGATGCCCTCGCTGCTTTCCATGATTACGCGAACCTGACGGTTACTGGGACGTGGACTGGAGGCGGCCTTTATCAGTACATCAATGACGGCGGTCACCGCGGCCGTGCTCGAGTCTTAGGTTACAGGCCCACGGAAAGTGAAACCGTGCAGAGCAATCCCAGGATGATGGCCGAGAGGACCGTGAGTGTGCCTTCGGCTGCTTCACCAAGCGGGACGATTGTTATGACGACGCATATTGCCTTACTAAACGGCCGTGCCGGCGCGCCGCGTATGTACCTCCATGACAGCGCCCAATCGGATGGCTATGTTTACATCGGATATATAGGTGAACACTTGACGACGGCTAGATACTGAGCCTGGAGTCCGATGAGGGGCACCTGACGGCGTTCGATCTGAGAGAGGTGCCATTGGAAATTCAGCCGGAGAAACAAAACCTCGACCAAACCTTCTCCAACACGGTGTACCACATCGATTTTTACCAGCGCAGCTACAAATGGGGTGAGGAGCCGGTTCAGCGACTTTTCGACGACATCTTGTACGAGTTCGAAGAGTCGTGGAAGAAGAACCCAGATCTTGACGCCAATCGGGCGAACATCGACTCACACTACCCTTGGTACTACTTGAACACGTATGTGACCAACACTGTCGGGGGCCGTGTCTATGTAGTCGACGGACAACAACGGCTTACAACGCTGACGCTGACCCTCATCAAACTCGCGCATATGGCTCAGGAGTATGAGTCACAGACTCGCCCGTGGCTCGAAAACCGAATTGCTGGGCACTCAGGTATGGAACGGTCTTTCTGGATGAATCACGAAGGACATGTTCAGGTCATGAGGGCGCTTCTCGAAGGGGAAGAACTGTCGTCGATTGACGTGAGCTCGGGAGTGACTGCGGAGAACCTGGTCAACAACTACCAGGTAATTTCCCAAATCTTGGATGCGAAAATTCAGGGCAAGCGCAAGTTTGAGGTCTTCGTCCATTACTTCTTGTTCCGCCTTGTGCTGATCAATCTTTCCGTCGACACGACGCATGTGCCTATGGTCTTCGAAGTCATTAACGATCGCGGCGTACGGCTCAAACCTCACGAAATTCTAAAGGGAAAGTTGCTAGGGCAGATAGACAAAGGCGAGCTAGCCGCGGGGCATTTCAATGAACTTTGGGATGGACAGGTAGAGAGCCTCAACCGCTTTGGCGCCGACACCATCGATGGCTTCTTCCGGTCATGGCTCAAAGCCAAGTTCGCTGACACCCGAGGGCTGGGAGTCCGTTTTGACGGCGACTACCACCGGGAAATGTTCAAGAAGGACATGAACGATACGCTCCATCTGGATCACAATGCCTCGGCAGTCAAGGCATTCCTAAAAAGTGATTTCCAGTACTTTTCAAGCTTGTATCACCGTATTCGTGCTTTGGCGGAGACTGAGACGGGCGACTTCCCGGCGGTGTTCTTCAACGGCCGCCTTAACGATCTCGACTCACAGATGCAGTTAATCATGTCAGCTTGCACAGTTGATGATCCCGAGGAAGACGAAAAGATTTCCCTGGTGTCAGAGGGATTAGATCGAGCTTTCTCCTTGTTGAGGCTGCAGGGCCAATACGATTCAAACGAATTTGTCGGCCGTATCTACGAGATCAGTGCAGCCATCAGAAACCAGCCTGCGGATAAGATTCGGCACTTGATGGATCAGCAACTGTTGGCCGAGCTCGAAGAGCGTAGGAAGACCGGCACGACTGAGCTTTTCAGCTATCAGCTCTTCCGTTCGATAAGCGTAGACAGGTTGACAAGCCGGTTTGCTCGCTACTTCTTCGGCCGTGTGGAGCGGTACCTGGCTAAGGGCATGGGTCGGGGTATGAAGCATCCTATATACGACCTCGTTTCGAGGACAGGTGCCAAGAGCGGTTTTCACATCGAGCATGTGCTTTCACGCAACGATGCGAACGTCGCACTGTTCGGTGGAAACGAGGAGTTCTTCGAGGTGGAGCGAAACCGTCTGGGAGCCGTGCTCTTGCTTAGAGGGCGGGACAACATCTCAAGCAGTAACGAGCCTTACGATGACAAGCTCAGGTCATACGCTAACACTCTGTATTGGAATGAAACGCTCAGAGATGACACCTATAAAGCTAAACTCGACTTTCAGGAATTCATCCGCCGTGAAGGGCTAAATTTTCGTCCCCTTCCCGGCTTCGGGCCTGATGAAGTTGAAGAGCGTCACAGGTTGCTTTTTGAGCTGTCCAGGCGAATCTGGGACGTTGAGTAGGTGCTTGCTGACGTGTGAAGCAGGGATCGCTACACAATTACTTGCTCCATCCACATGTTTGGAATAGACCATTGTAGGGCGTAAGTCTGCAGGCCTTCTTGTTCGGGCCGGCAAGAGCTGATCAGTGATGTCCGTGGCAATATATACGGGCACAAACAGAAGGATCTTCATTGAAGCGATACCAGATAACAAGGCTCGGAGCGTGGTCATCGACGGGAAACGATGAAATGGTAGAGACTGATCTCTCTTGGCAGCAGGCATTGGAGTTTATGTCGGGTGGTGCCATGAACATCGATTACGCGCTAGCAAGTCTGGATCACTCGCACACGTACACATTTCATGAAGAAAACGGCAGTCTGTGTTTGCTTAGGGAATACACGGTGATGGAGCACGATGACGGGCGATGAACGGTGATGTGCTCAGGCACCAGCAGGCGTGTATGGAATTGCCGGTCACACGACGACATCGATCTCCTCAAGATCAACCATTCTCGGGGCAGATCCCTACGAGGGAGGTCCGCGTCTGATGTCAATGGATGATCTGGTCTATCAGGGGCTGCAATCTGGGCTTACTTGGCTGAAAGAGAGCGAAGCCGAGCGGATCCTCGTTCGAGGTGAACTAACGGGGTTGGAGCTCGAAGAGTTGGAGGCGCTCGACGCCGACGTCCGTCAGCTTCCGCCGGGATATTCCGGCGGCAATCTCTTTAACGGTGTGTACGGGGTCTACCGCAAGGGTCGATGGGAGGCCCTCGTCATCCGTGGAGAGGGCCAAGAAAGGCCAAATGCAACTGCCCGCCATCGATTCACTGCGGACGGAGGGATGCGTCACCTCGCGGAGGCGCGAGAGGACCTGGTTGAGCAGTGGGAGGACGGTCTGCCCTTCATCGGCACAAGTTCGTTTGGCCCCGAGGATGTCGTGAAGGTGCTCGGGTGCGATCGCATTGGTCGGGTGCGGCGCGTTACTCGCACGCGCGCTGGCTACGTGATTGAAGTGAGTGTCGACGGGGAGCTTCAGCACGTCGCCCCAGAGTCCCTTCAGAGGATTGACGGAGACCCACGCGATCCAGCCTTCTGGGTAACCTCGGCACCCGCTTCGGCACGGGAGATAGCAATGACTCTGACGTGGACGAAGTTGCGCGAGCCGCTCTCGAACACCCTGTACTCCTACCGAGCGACAAAAACGGTCTTTCGTGCCTACCAGTTCATCCCCGCGCTCAAGATCCTCAACTCTCCGACCGGGCGGCTACTTCTGGCAGACGAGGTGGGTCTCGGAAAGACGATCGAGGCGGGACTGGTGTGGAGCGAGCTGGAGCAGAGGTCACCTCTTCGTCGCACGCTTGTGGTCACGCCTTCCTCCTTGACTCACAAATGGCGCATGGAGATGAGCCGGCGTTTCGACCGTGACCTCGAGGTTATCAAGCCGGGCAAGCTGGCTGACCTCGCCGAGGATCTCCTCGCCGGACGAGACCCGGAAATCCACGCGATCATCTCGGTGGAGTCCCTCCGCAGTGCGAGCGACGTGCTCGAGCAGCTGACCCGAATCCGACCGAGATTTGATTTGGTCATCGTCGACGAGGCCCACGTGTTGCGCAATGCCGGTACGAGGTCGAACCTGCTAGGCGGGTTGCTATCCGATTGGGCCGATCACTTGTTGTTCCTGTCGGCCACCCCCATCAACCTGCGCTCTGACGACCTGTACAACCTGCTGACTTTGCTCGACGACGGCATGTACCAGGACTCCCAAATCTTCCATATGCAGCTCGAACCGAATCAGCACCTCAACGCGATCGAACGCGGCATCTCTCACGGCTCATCCGGCGCAGCAGTGCGTCACCATTTGCTGTCGATTAAGACACTGCCCTTCGGCCGCGCCGTCTCGAATCGCCCCGACTACGCGCGCCTAGAGGAGGTTCTTGACACCGCTGCACCCTTGGAAGCGGGCCAACGGGCCGAAGTCAAGCGTCTCGTTTCCGAGCTGAACACCTTGAGTGGCGTGCTCTCAAGGACCCGGAAGGTGGATGTACCCGACGCCAAGGCAGTGCGTGAACCCCATCAGGTAGCCGTGAACTGGTCGCCGGATGAGAAGGGCTTCTACGACCGCGTCGTCGACCACTTCATGTCCCGGGCTCGCGCGCACGGAACGCCACCCGGCTTCGCCATGCAGATGCCGCTGCGACAGGTCGCGAGCTGCCTCCCCGCGATGCAGGCGCGACTCTCTGCCAACGCAGACCAGTTCGCGCGCTCAGTGGAGGATTACGACGAGGAGTACGGCGAAGAGGACTTGGCGGAAATGCGCGAGGACCGGGCATCCTTCGAGTGGCATGGTGAGGACTCGAAGTTTGAAGCCCTGCTGGAGCGGCTCACGCACTTGCGCGAACAAGGCTTGCGTCAGGCACTGATCTTCTCCACCTTTCGCGGGACAATCGCGTACTTGGCAGAACGCCTTAGTTCAGACTTCCGGGTCGAGCAGCTCCATGGCGGTATCCATATGGTGGATCGCCAGCCCATCGTCGATGCCTTTCGCGATGGGAAATTCGACCTCCTCATTGCGAGCGAGGTGGCATCGGAGGGGCTGGACTTCGAGTTCTGCAACGTACTGGTGAACTACGACCTGCCCTGGAACCCCATGCGAGTCGAGCAGCGAATCGGTCGTTTGGATCGATTCGGCCAAAAGCACGAGAAGGTGCTTATCCTCAACATGCATGTGCCGGGGACGATCGAGTCCGACATCTTGGAACGCCTATACACCCGAATCGGCGTATTTCGAAACTCAATCGGAGACCTCGAGCCCATCCTCAGGGACGATTTCCGTGACCTAGCTAACCAAATCCTTGATCCGCGACTGGACGACTCCCAGCGAAGGCAACGAGCGGAAGAAATCGCAACGGCCATCGAGACGAGGGCGGCGAACCTTCGGCGGCTGAATGAGGAGCGCGCTACTCTGTCCACGATTGATGAGATGCAGGTTGAAGGCCTCTCAGAATCAGGGCCAGTGGACGGGCGGTATGTCGGAACGACAGAAGTGCGCACCCTCATTGAGCACATACTGCGAGCCACTGGAGGCAAGCTCGCGAAGTCGGAGCATCCCGGCGTCTTGCTATTACGGGGAAGCAAAGAGCTCTCCGACCTCATCTATCGCTTTCGAGGCACTCAGGGAGCGAGCCGTCGGTCAGCGGTACTGTTCCAAGGTCGTATCAGCAATGGAGAATCAATCGAAGTCACCTTCGACGCCGACTTGGCAAGCGCGCGGGACGTGGAGCTCCTATCTCTCCGACACCCCATCGTTGACGTGGCACTGCACCAACTGGAACACGACAGGCTCGCGCTGCATCGTTATGGCATAGGCAGGCTCGCAACGCTGCCGTCCGGTGCTCGCTATGCCGTCACTGTGGACTTGGTAGCGTCGACCGGAGTAAAGCCGACCAAGGAATTGTGGTCAACGGCGATCGATATCCAGACCGGGGCCGTTGCGCCAGACGTCGGGGTTCAGTTGCTGGAAGCCATTGCGAACGGATCACTGGAGGAAGCCGCTGGAGCCGCTCCAACACCAATGGAGCCCTTCCTGGCATCGCTGAAGGAGGTCAGCTGGGCCCGGCACCGCGAGGAAGAGTCACGCAGACGTTTGGACAATGCGGCGTTGGTACAGGCCCGCCTCGATGCACGCAAGGCGAGTCTTCAGGTCAAGATCCATAAGGCGAAAGCCACGTTGGACGTCGTTATGGCGCGGGAACGCGACCCGCGAGTCATCCGGATGGCAGAAGGTCGCATCCGGAACCTCGGTCAAGACCTCGAGCAGCTTGAGGCCGAGCTGGAAAAGCATCGGGCCTTCTCGATGAGCCGCAGGACGGTCGCAGTGATTGAGCTCGTCGGTCCGGCTACTTGACGTCCCAGTCGCGTCGTTCCATTGGCTTCCAGTCCGGTTCCTTAACAGGAAGGGCAAGGCGGGCGAAACCCCCTGTGAGCACAGGCCAGCGCGAGACGCGGAATGACTGACTCATTCCGCGGCCATCGGTGATATTGACGCGCCCCTCCGTGGACATGACAAAGCGCACACCATCATAGCCAAAGGCCACCTTTAGTCCGGGCACATCGGTCTCCTTATGCCGCAGATCGACCGGCGTTCCGTCCATCGCATAGACAGCGAGGCGGCCGTACCCGGATGATGGCAATGATCGAGCTGAATCGCGATTGACCGCGGTGGCACCGTTTGGCCACTCGTACCTGAGCCGGTCCCGGCTCTGTGCCTCCCACGACTCGTAAAGCTTCGTGTGTGCCCGGTAGAGCGGAACACGGGTCACGTTCCCGCCTCGCGCCGAGAACTCGAGCACGAAGTCGAAGGCGGGACGATGCAGATTCACCTGTTCATAGGAGGTATTCTCGGCAAGGCCCGCCACGATCGCCTCCCGCGCACCGTTCGTGCCAGGGAAGGTGTGAACCCTGGCGTTGGGTAGCTTTCGGCTAAGGAACTTCTCCACCGCGGAGGCGCGACTCATGCCCCCGGCAAGGAGAACGTGATCAACCTTTGAGGTGAGGCCCTCCTCCGAAATCTGGCGCAGGGCAGCTGTGACCACACCTTCTGCGCGGGTCAAGTACGACCCGCGCAGAGTCGAGAGGATGAGGGACCAGGCGCGTTCCAGTTGCGGACGCATGGCATCCTCCAGCTGCTCGCGGGTGTAGCGCAGGCTGGGCAGGTTGCCGGCCTGATAGCCGACATGCACCTGCGTCTCCTGGTATATCGAGAGGTCAACCTTTGCCTCAGCCGCTGCGCGCATCAGATAAGCCCTCGCAAGATCAGCGTCGGGCAACGCCTCGAGCTCGAGTCCTTGGTCGCGGAGAGCGACCTCCAGGTCGGCGACGATCGTTCCGTCGAGCACGTCGCCGGCCTCGTTGAGGCCGTCTGAGGCGAGGACGTAGATTTCAGGGTCTCTGAGCGGGCCGGTCGTGACGTCAAGGACGGCGACGTCGAGCGTGCCTCCGCCCATATCGAACACGAGCACGCGCTCTCCGTCGAAGTACTCCCTCTGTTGCGTTCGCCAGCCGATCCAGTTCAGTCCAGCGGCGATCGGCTCATCAATCAGAGTCGAGGGGCCGACGTTGAACCCCGCCGTCTCGGCGAGGCCGAGCAACCGTTCCCGCTGATCCCCATCCCACATTGCAGGGCAGCCGAGCCGCGTGACTCCTTTATCGGAGATGGGGAGCCGATCAGCGCGGGCACGGTTCGCGATCTCGCGAAGGACCGCGCCGATCACCTCGTCGGCGTCGCGTTCAATGGAGCCATCCCCGCTTCGCGCGACTACCGCGCGTCCTGTGATGCAGCGTTTGACTGAAGTGATCAGAGCGGCGGGATTGTGAGTCAGTGCGTCCTCGCCGACCACCAAGGCGTCACCGCTGACCGCAGCAGCGGAGGGCATCCACGATTCGGCATGACCGATTGGGACTACCGTCGGCCTGCCCGCCGGCAGGCTCTCGGCGATCAGTGTCGTGCTCGTGCCAAAGTCGACACCCAGAAACTGTTCTCGAGCCACTCCCACTCCTACTAACTTCGTTCAACGAGGGCGCGCACGAGAACGATCTCATCGGCCCCCTCGCCCCATGCATATCCGATGCCCGTGACAGTCACTGGTGTGTTGGGCAGTGGCGGCTCCCCGATGACATCGTGACGCTGTGGGTCATAGGGCTCAGTCCGGCCTGGAACACCCGAGGGAGTCAGTCCCTCACGGGCGGCCATTCGCCGTACCCGCTCCCGGACGCGCTGAGCGGACTGACTGTCGGCAGCCCCGTCGACGTACGCGCAGAGCCCCGCAAAGGCGCGCATGACATCGATCCTGATCTGGCGCGACTGAGATTCGCGAAGCTCGTTGGTGCTCGCGGCGGCCTCGCCAAGTTTTTCCTCCATGCGGTGCAGCCGGTCATCACGCAACCGCACGGCTTCCTGGGCCTTGCCGAGCAGCTCCGTCATTTCTCTCGCCTGGCGATTGAGGGCCTCTACTTGGTGAGCAAGCTCGGATATCCGTGTCTCATTCCTGAGGCGCACAAGCCAGGCCCGGCCGATGTTGTCATCCCGTAGGACTCGGTCGAACGCTCGCTGAACGTCACTTTCATCCATGACGCGGGCAAGTGCAGTAGGGGCGGCGAGCGACCTGAGTAGCTGACGCCTCGTAGTGGCTGACTCGAGCCTCTTGACCACCAAGGGCTTGACTACGGTGGACGCTATGGCATCGCTCTCGAGCGCGCTGGCCAAGGGCGTGGTGGCGACCGCAGCCAGGTCATCAAACTCCACGTCCCGCCACCACATTTCGTCGGCGAGATCTGCCGGATGATTGCGCCAGATCCACCCCAGCACGTGCGCCCTCGAGCCGCTCGCATTCAGCGGAACGGACGTGAGACGCCGGGCCACCGCAGACTTGTCCTGGAGCGCAAGATTCTTCCAGGAGTCCTGATCCATCGCGCCTATAACGGCCGCCAGAACTCCAGCGACCCACTCACCCTTCTTGGCAGCATCTTTGGGCGTTTCCATCTCGCGGGTGGCACGAAGAACAGTGTCCAGGCTGAGGAGACCAACCGAGGGCGAACTCAACAACCTCCGAATCAGGAAGTCCTTGGCTTGCCGTAGCTCCTGGGCTCTGGCAGACGCAGAGTCAAGACCGCGCAACTCAGCCTCTGCAGCATCTATCAGAGCGGTCGCACCCTCGGGTCCCGCCAATTGCAGTGCATCAATTGCCTTGATCGTTTTGCTGTCCCTCGGCAGGGCCTGCAGGATCAAAGCAGCTCGATCGAGCGCCGGAACGGCCGCTTGAAGCACATCCTCAGACAGTGAGCCCACCGCGAGCCCAGCTGCCAAAGGATTTCGCATGGCACTGCCCAGTACCCCAGCCCAGTTCTCAGGCAGTTGGCCTGAGACTGAAGTCGCGCGGACGAGTTCGACAGCCGGGTGCATTTGCCTGTCCTCAGCACTGTGTGCGCTGCCTCGGCCCTTGTTGGTAGTTTCTGAGTTCACTGCCCCGCCGATAGCGCCATCGGCCACTTGCGGAGCAGCGTCAGCGCGTCGCTCGGCGCTACCGGCCTCGGGTTTCACCGTCACGGTGTTCTCGTCCCTGGTTGTCCGTTCGCCAATGTGGGCGGCTATGTCGGCCGAAACTGCATCGAGCGGAGCCTGCCCCACCCAGGTGTACTCGAGGCTCGCGCCCTTACCCGATGTCTTAATATTCTCGTTCGTCTCGAAAGTCGGGCGAGCCCGCTTCCACAGAGCGCTGACATCCCCGGTGAAGGCTTCCTTGACGCGCGCGATGAGGTCTTTGCTAGACGTTGGCTTCGATGAGTCGAGAAGGGCGAACGCGAAAGCCTGTGCAGGCGACGAGCGCACGAGCTCTGAGGTGCCAATCGGGTCGACGAACTTTCGATGGCGTAGCCCACCAGTCGCGGTGGCAAGCAGTATGTGATCCTCATCAACACCGAGTCGTACATCATCGGTTGACCCGTCACTCCAAAGAACAGTGACCTCAGAACCCCTGTGGGCGACGAGGCGTCCCTCTCGGAGGACCACCCGAGATTTCCTATCGAGGTCTATGACCACCTGAGGCGCTTTCACCCGCGTTATTCTATCCACAGCACCGGCTTCATCCCGACCTTAGCGATCAGTTCGACGAGCGCGTGCGCTGGAACGTCTTTCGTCGCCGACCATACCTCCGCGGTGCTGCTGGCAGGTGAAGCGGCGTACCTGGTCCCGACGCTTAACGTGCCGGCGGTTTAAGACTGCGGCGGCAATGATCAGGACGACGGCGGAAGCGCCGGGGAGGAGATGCTGCAGCTTGATGGCCGCGGGTTGAGCTGACGCAGGCGATGCAGAAACTGTGGTGGGACAATTCACAGCTGCACCAAAAGCTTCAAATCGCGGTGTTACAGCGGCTAACGACTTCTTCTCAGTATTGGCGCAGGAACACGGCAGCATTGGATCAAGACAGGCTTTGCCTATGAGATCACATGGGACGATTTACGCACCAAGACATACGCATCGAGCATGGGGACACCGATGACCTTCGACTTCCACTCCGATACTCCGGCCGGCAAGGACCCCGACTCCTTCAGTCCTGCCCTGCGGAAGTACCACCAACTGCTGTGGAGCAAGGAGTTGCCCGCCGGCCCGCACTTCGACCTGACAATGGAACCCCGCGCATACCTCGTGCACCGATCCTCGTCCGGTGTTTTCTTCCTCCCAGCGACGCCATCACCACCAGGCTGCGAAGGAAGGCATGGAACGTCATCCGTGACATACCGGAAGACGACCTACCCGAGTACCTCGGCTACACCCCCGGAAGCACGCTCGTGTTTCCAGGCAACAGGATCGGCAGAAAGCCGACGATTATTGGTGCACGCGGACTCCATCCCAGGATTGCCGATCGCTTCGACCTGACACTGGAGTGCATCCGCCGCCACTATCTTGGCGAGCCGAGCCCCCTCGCAGATGTCCTGCTCAGATATGCCGAATTCTTCGCACTGTTCAGGGACTTCGCCGGGTACGTCAAGTTCTTTTTACTGGAAGACCTCGTGGAGGATGACGGCAAGGCCATCCGGTTCTTCCACTCGTTCGCCGACTTCAGCACACCAGCCGTTCCAAAAAACCGTGACGAATACCTCGAGTATCTACGGCTCAGCAACGCATTCGTCTCCGCCCGCAATCGAAGGATCGACGAAGCTTGAAGGCCGGATTGCACGATAAACGGGAAGTCCTTCGGAGGGCCGTAAGGGCGTCAAACCTTGGTTCGAGCCGTAACTTACGGGCTTGCTGACCCCTGAGCGGGGCAGAACCAGCAAAACATGCAGGATTGTCAGTGCCGGATGCCATTATGGGTGGCATTGATTGAGTGACGGCGTTAATGCGAGTGCCGTAGATGGGGGAATTTGATGAGTCTGTCCAACCGCGAGTATGTGGGCCGGGCGCTTGAGGCCTTGGCGGTTGGCCTTGAGCCGTACATCGCAGGAGTGCTTGGTGAGGTGGCCCCTGGGGTGGCCTGGACCAAGATCATCCAGCACAAGGACGAGAACGCCGGACGCGCTGCGCAGACATACGCGCCCACGGATCTCAGCCTGCAGCTGCGCATCATGACTGAATCCATGGGCTCACTCGGGTACCCCTTCAACCTTCCGCACGATGCGCGTAGCCACACCTCCGAGCTGCGCCAGGCACGCAACCTTTGGGCACACAACGAGTCCTTCGACGACCCCGATACCTTCCGTACGCTGGACACCGCAGGTCGGCTGGCCAAGGTGATCGGGCTGGACCAAACTCACAGCGAGTTGGCTGCGCTTCTCACCGAGTACCAGGACCGGTCTTCTCCGAACCACGAACAGCCGGAAGAAGACCAGCAGGCTCTGCCCGCCGCCGTCGTGCAGCCGGACCTCCCGGGGGCAAACTCCTCAGTTGAACCTGTAGCCCATGAACCGGCGGCATCGGCTGCCCACGTTGTGGTTGAGGTGACCACAGCAGATGCACTGAGCTATGCGATGGCGCATAACGGCTTCCGCTTCGTCAGGCAGGTCAAGATCACCAACGTTGGCGCGGAAATTCGTGGTGCCGTTGTCCATGTGGAGGCCTCCGGGCAGTCGGGGCGGATCTCCGGCGACTTCCAGCAGTACGTGGACCTGGCCGCAGGCCAGACCATCACGCTCGATGACCTCAACGTCCCAGTTCAGGCCGCCACCATGTATGAACTGGCGGACCGGCAGATGGGAAAGGTGCTGGTGACCGTCCAATCGGCAGGCGCGGATGCCGCCGTGACTGAGCTGGGCCGCTCAGAGACGGACCTGACGCTCCTGCCCGCCCAGTTGTGGATCGCCGGGCGGGGACTCGTCTCCTACGAGTTCCTGGCCGCGTACGTGCAACCGCACCATCCCAGCATTGCCAAGCTTATGTCCGAGGCCGCCGACATCCTCATGCAAACAACGGGCAGCGGCAGCTTCGACGGGTACCTCGAAGACGCGGACCGGGTTGACCAGATCGTGTTCGCCATCGCCCAGGCCATGAGCGCCCGCGACATCCGCTACAGCATGCCACCCGCCAGCTGGGGACTGGAAGGCCAGCAGGTCCGTACGCCGGCGCAGGTCCTTGACGACCGTCTGGGCACGTGCCTCGACACCACGCTGGTCCTCGCCGCCGCATTGGAATTCTGCGGCATCAGGCCTCTGCTCTGGCTAGTGGACGGCCACGCCTTCCTTGGCTACTGGCGCGAGGAAGGCAGCCTCAGCACTGCCGCGTCCGACGACGTGCCCGAGCTGGTCAGCCTTGTACAGCGGGGCTTCATCGGCCTCGTGGAAACCACGCTCCTCACCGGCAGTCAGCCGATCTCGGCGGCCGCACTCCGCAACAGCCCGCTGAACCGTTATGTGGAAAGCGGCAATAACGAGATCAACGCGGTGACTGACATTAGGCGCGCCCGCCTCGATGGCATCTACCCGCTGCCTGCCCGCACCACCTCCGACGCCGGAACCCACACCGTGGTCAACTACGTCCCGGAAACCAAGACTGCGCCGGCGCTGCCGAAGAAGGCAGCCTCAAGCGGAGGAACGGTCAGGACCACAACCGATGTTCCACCCCGGGTGGTCCAATGGAAGAACGCCCTGCTGGACCTGAGCCTGCGGAACAGGCTCATCAACTTCACTGATACGGCCCGGTTCCCACTGGCAGTGCCCACGGCATGGATGGGCGCGTTCGAGGACCTCATCAGCAAGGGCACGTCCGTCAGCCTGCTACCGTCCAACCAGATCAGCGCCATCCACCAGGAGCGCGGCGTCCGCTTCGGCAAGGACCTTCCCCAAGACGAACTCGCGGACCTGCTCAGCTCCAAAAAGTCGGTGTTTGCCGAGGTCAGCGAAGACGGCTACAACGCCAAGATGCGCGGCCTCGCCTACAAGGCGAAGACCCAGTCAGAGGAAACCGGAGCCAACAACCTCTACCTGGCCCTCGGCAGCCTGATGTGGGAGCTGGACGGCCGGGCGCTTCGGTCCCCGCTGGTTCTGGTCCCGGTGAAACTGACTTCCGCAGGAAAAAACGGTCTGTACCGGGTCACTCTGGATGAGACCGGCCAGTCGACGCCAAACTATTGCCTCCTCGAGAAGCTGGCCCAGTCTCACGACCTGCGCATCCCCGGCCTTGCCGAGCCGGAGGAAGACGGTTTTGGGATCGATCTGGACGCTGCCTTTGATGCAGTCCGGGCCGCCGTTTCGGCCAAGGGCCTCGCCTTCAGGGTGGAAAACACCGTGGACCTGTCCATGTTGCAGTTCGCCAAGTTCCGGCTGTGGAAGGACCTTGACGAGAACTGGAGGGAGTTTACGGCCAACAGCCTGGTCAATCACCTGATCAACACCCCCACAGAACTGTATTCAGACAGTGTTCCCGTCACGCCGGACGTTGACCTGGACGCCCTTGCGGCGCATTGTCCAATACCCGCGGATTCGTCGCAGCTGGAGGCAGTCGCGTCTGCAGTCTCCGGCCAGACGTTCGTCTTGGAAGGCCCTCCGGGCACCGGAAAGTCACAGACCATCACTAACCTCTTAACGCGCGCCATTGTTGACGGCAAACGCGTTTTGTTCGTTGCCGAGAAGCGGGCAGCACTCGATGTTGTTCAGAGGCGGCTCGACGACGTCGGGATGGGGCCGTTCTCCCTTGACCTGCATGACAAGGGCAGCAAGCCGGCGGTAGTCAGGGCGCAGATCAAACACGCCCTGGAACTGCGCTTGTCTGCGAATCAGCAGCAGCTTGAGACCGCCTCCACCGACCTTGCCTCAGCCCGGCGTGGACTGGTCCGCTACGCCACCAACGTCCATGAGGAGAACGGCGCGCAGCTGTCCCTCTACAGCGCGCGGACCAAGGCGCTGACCTATGAACCTGATCACGCGACGGTTCAGCTCAGTCCGGAGCTGACCGCGTCCTTGAATGATTCCACCCTGGACTCGATCCGGCAGGTGTTCAGGGAACTTCCAGAGTTCACGGACCCCGTCCGTCCTGGACCTGATCACCCATGGCGGTTTGCCTCTGTCGCCGGCGGTGGGCAGCAGGAGCAGCAACTGCTGGCTCTGGGATGTCGCCTCAACGAGGCGCTGAATGCCTTGCGGCCAACGCCTGGACTGCCGTCGGTTCTGGACGCAGCGCAGACGCCGGCCGACGTCGCAACGCTCGCCACACTGCTGCAGGACCGGGACGTCCCGTTGGGAACGCTGGATGCGGTCCGCTCCAGCGACTGGTCACTTAATGCTGAACAGCTGGAGAACCTGGTTACGGCCTTTGCGTCCGTCCAGCATCCGGGCCTTGAGCAGGTAGCGCCGGCGGCTATGGACCTTCCTCTGCCAGAAATCCTCGGCCGCGCACAGCAGGCCGCAGCTTCCGGGTTCTGGGGACGCAAAAAGCGGTTGTTGGCAGTGGCCGCCGAACTGTCTTCCGTGCTTGCTCCTGGAGCTGAGATCCGCCACAAGGAGCTGGTGCCGCTGCTGGAGAAACTGGTGGCGGTCCAGCACGAGGTCTCCGGCCTGCGGGCAACGCGGGGCTCTTTGCCTGGGCTGCCTGCAGACCAGCAATGGAACCCTCTGACGCCGGACGCCCAAGCCGACCTGCGGCACCGCATATCCTGGCTGCGCTGGGCCGCGCAGGCGGTGCAGCCGGCTTCGAAGCCCGCCGTCGCGAGCTTCCAGAGCGAGCTCCGTACGTTCCTGAAGGATGCCCCTGACGTCCACCAGAACGTTGTCGGCTGGCTGCGGGAGCTTTCCCATGCCTGGGAAGAATTCCTGAAGATTCAAGGTGTGGGTAGCGATGACCTGCGTGCGTGGACCGGTGTGCTGGGCTTCCTGGCCCGATGGTGGGAAACGTCCGTGCCGCGGCGACTGGACGCGGCAGGGTCGGTACCGCTGACGCGGTGGCTCGAGCTGATCCGTCATGTCGAACCGTTGCGTGCCGCGGGGCTGGTGGACGCCCGTATTGCCATCCTCGACGGCGAGCTGGAAGCCGATGACGCAGCAGCAGCCTTTGAACGCGGCTTGGCTGAAGGGTCGCTGGCCGAACGCCGGATCGCTACCGGGTTGGGCGACTTTGATGCCGCGGTGCACGAGCGCACCATCGAGCGGTTCACCACGCGCGCGGAAGCGGTACGCGAGCTGCTCAAAACCAACCTTGCCGCCGGGGTTCTGCGCTCCCGGACGGTCTCGTCGTCGACCTCCGGGCGCATGGGCGAGCTGCAACGGCAACTGACCAGGCAACGAGGTGGGTTGTCCGTTCGAAAACTGATGGAACACTATGCAGACCTCATCACGGGGATCATGCCCTGCACGCTGGTCAGCCCGGATTCGGTGGCGCGGTTCTTCCCTGCCAAGGCCGGTCTGTTTGACATCGTGGTGTTCGATGAAGCCTCACAAATCCGGGTTGCCGACGCGGTGGGTGCCATGGGCCGCGGTGCGTCAGTGGTAGTGGTGGGTGACAGCAAGCAGATGCCGCCCACGTCGTTCGCCGAGATTTCCTCCGACGCCGGCAGCGACGGCGACGCCGAGATCTCCGTGGTGGAGGATATGGAGTCGATCCTTTCCGAGTGCGTGGAAGCGCGGGTGCCGCGGCAGTGGCTGTCCTGGCACTACCGGAGCCAGGACGAATCGCTGATTGCTTTCAGTAACCAGCAGTACTACGACAGCAAGCTTTCCTCGTTCCCGGGCCCGTCCCACGGGGCTGCGAATTCGGGTGTCCGCGGGCACGGGGTGAACTTTGTCCGGGTTGACGGCCAGTTCCACCGCTCGGGGCCGTCCAAGGTCCTCCGTACCAATCCTGTGGAGGCTGCTGCGGTGGTGGCCGAGATCCGTCGCAGGTTTGATGCTGATCCGGCGGGGACTCCCTCCATCGGTGTGGTGACGTTCAACCTGCAGCAGCGTGCCCTGATTGAAGGGCTGCTGCGCGACACGGAAGAGCCGCGCATTGTCGCTGCCCTGGACGAGGATTCAGAAGGGCTTTTCGTCAAAAACCTTGAGAACGTGCAGGGCGATGAGCGGGACGTCATCCTGTTCTCGACCGGGTTCAGCAAGAATGACAAGGGATATCTGCCGTTGAACTTTGGTCCCTTGAACCGGTCTGGTGGGGAGCGGCGCCTTAACGTTGCTGTCACCCGTGCACGCCGGCAAGTTGTTGTTTTTTCCAGCTTCAACCCGGCCGATCTGCGCTCGGAGGAAACCAGCTCCGTTGGCATCAAGCACTTGCGGTCCTACCTTGATCTCGCCGAACAGGGGACTGCCGCGCTACCTTACGATGGGCGCCGCGCCGCCAGTATTGACCTGCACCGGGAAGAGATTGCCGATGCGCTGCGGGACCGAGGCTTTGTCATTGCAACAGACGTGGGGCTGTCCGACTTCAAAGTTGATATCAGCGTTGCCGTTCCCGACAACCCCAACCGCCCGTTGATGGCCGTCCTTCTGGACAGCCCCGCGTGGGCTGCCCGCCGGACGGCGGGCGACCGGGACGGGCTTCCCGGGGATGTTCTTACCCGCATGATGCGCTGGCCCTCAGTGCAGCGGGTCTGGCTACCGGCCTGGCTGGCCGACCGGGACGCCGTGCTGGACAAGCTTGAAGCTGCTCTGGAGGAAGCGTACGAGGCGGCGGCTCCTGCTTCAGAACCTCAGGATGCGTTGACTGGCGGAACTCCCGCGGTGACGCGCTCCGGACGACGGGCGGCAGAAGCGGCCGCACCTGAGCAGGAGTTCGTTCTGGTCGCAGGCAAGGACACTTCGCCTCTTGGCCAGGGAACCCTCCTGGAGGCCTTTCAAGCGAACCCTAGGCCAGCCACGCTTGTAACCGTATCCGCCCAGTCCAGCTACGAGCCTTGGACTGTCCGGCGCTTCGGCGGCCTTGAAGTACTGGACACGCTTCGCTCCCGCCGCTCCGTAACAGCCGTACGTGAAGCTATCCAAGATGTGATCGCAGCAGAAGGACCTATCCACCAGGAGCGGCTCGCCAAGCTCGTCTGCGCTGCTTTTGAACTCAACAAGGTGAACTCGCAAAGGGCAAATTCCGTACTCGATGTTTTGGACGAATCGCTCCACTACTGCGACGCCGACGGTTTTATCTGGGACGCCTCGGTTGACCGGGAGATGTGGGAGCAGTTCCGCCCGAACAGCGCTGACATCACGAGGAAGCCTGAGCACATCAGCGTTGTCGAAATTCGGAACGCGATGGTCGACATCGTGCGGCTCTCCGGTGGCATCGCAGTGGACGAGCTCCACCGAGAAACCATCAGGACTTTCGGTGGTAAGCGTTTGACGGCAGGTGTGACAGCCCGCCTGAACGAAGGACTGCAGTATGGCGTCGACACGAAGAGGCTTGAGCTTCGAGGTGCATTCGTGCAGCTGGCTAGCTAGGCGAATAAGGCATTTAGGCAATCATTGATTTTTCCCAGAAGGCATAGCAAGCGGGCCTGCAGATGCCGTTAGCTAGCTGGCGCTCGCACCCTAAACAAATTGATTCAAATTTTGATCGGAGTTCCCATGTCCCAAGAACCCACACTGCTCTTTCTGCACGGCGTCGGAGACGGAAACAGAGACCGTGCCTGGCTGACTGGCCTTGAGGCGGCGTTATCGCGCCTGGGGTATCCGGGCATAAACCCTGAACGCATACTTGCACCCAGGTATGCTCACGCACTCAGGGACAGTGATGAATCCTTCCCTCTTCCGAAGATTAACGTCAAGCAGCCTGCGAGGGATAAGGTCCGCCAGAATCGCCGGGATTTTGAGCGACGCACAGCTGCGCTGGAGTTTCGGTTAGGAAGACATGACCAGGGAACCGGCTGGGGTGGCGCCGAACTAGTGGTTAACGGGGCGGCGAACCTTCCCGGTTTCGCGCAAGTCCGAAAGTACCTCGGTGACGCTGACGTCAGAGCACAGGTTCTGCGGCTCATCCTTAGCAAACTGCCCGGCGCCGGCCGGATAGTAATTGTTGGTCATAGCCTAGGTTCAGTAATTGCTGCAGACCTGATTCAGCGGTTACCAAAAGAGCTCGTGGTGGTCGGCTTGGTCACCATCGGCAGCCCACTGGCGAGCGGCAGATTCAATGTCGACAAACTGCGCGAAAATATGCAGGAGCCACCCACCAACTTGGCTTGGTGGGCAAATTTCTGGAACGTGCTGGACCCAGTAGCGGCCCACAGGGGCCTGTCGTCGGTGTACAACTGGATGCTTGACTTCCGAATTGGAACCGGATTCAACCACCACGTACACGACGCCGAAACGTACCTTTCACACGATGCCGTCGCCGAAGCCGTGGGGTTTGGGCTCTTCGGATCCAAGTCCAAGGAAATCGTCCTAGCGGAGCGAGGTCTCGATATTCCACTGGATGCGTCTGAACTGACTGCCTTGGTGGCACTGCGTTATGCCCATCTGCTCAAGGAACGGCTTGACGGCGAACAGGGTATTCGATTTGCTGGAGCGTTGCGGCAAGTGCAGGCCACAGTCGTCGATGAAATTCGTCAAAGGAATAAGGAAGCGGGGAGGCCGCTGCCCTCTCAAGTTGCAAGGCTGGCCTTCGACGCATCAGACTCGAATGCGAACGTCCCTGAGCCCCTGCCGAGCCGTCATCTCACCAAAGAGGACGCGGTAACGCTACTGACAGTTCTGGCATCCGAAAATGTGATCCGGCCGTTTGATATCAATGTAGACCGCGGTAAATGGCTCGGCGCAATGCGGGAGCTTACCTCGGAGATGGGGTTGGGTAGCCAGTACGGTACTCACGTTTTTGAGGCTGCCAAAGAGGCCCAAGATGTGCTCAGTGGAGCGCTCGTAATTGATTGGAAGAAATGGGGAGCACTCGGCGCGGGTGCCGTTGCACTAGTCGTTGCTACCGGCGGCCTGGCCCTGGCTGCGGCACCTGGGGTAGTCGGGGCCGCAGTCATCACGAGTGCCCTGGCCGGATTCGGTCCTGGAGGGATGATTGGTGGACTTCTAACTGCGGGAACGCTGGTGGGTGCGGGTGGTGGTGGCATCGCCTTTAGCCTTGCCAGCCCCGGCACTTCAGCCGAAACCGTCGAAGCAGTGATTCAGCGCCGCTTGGCGGCCGCAATACTGCGCCGGCGGCAAAACCTTGAACCGGACTACGCGTTGTGGAGCATCCTAACTTCAAATGAGATAACAGTCCGCCGCGAATATGAGCGGCTGGACGAGTTCTCCGATGAGTCCGCTCAGGCACTGAGAGAACTGAAGAAGAAGCTTGAGACAATTGGAAGGGCAATGAAGTACTTGTCCGAGAACGGCCTTGAGCCGAAGCTGGTTGAAGATCTAGCGGAAGATGCAGAGGACCTGGCGGAGAGCCAGGACACTGCTGCGCGCCAGCCCTCACCACTTAGCTAGGCGTACTGTTCACCGAGGTTGGGAACGCACGGCTCGCAGCCTTATGCCCAGGGCCGGTGGGCGCGTCATAATCGGCCAGTTCTTGATCTTACAAATGGTTTGAGGGGACTTGGCCCGGCGATCTGTTTCAGCCGGCCGTTCCGTACTGTGACCACCCGAGGGCGTTTCGACGTCGAATGAAGATGGAGACTCAATGCTCATAAAGTTGCTCAAAGCGCGGGTTCTGCTTTGGCCTGTTCTGCTGATCATCGTGCTAGTTGTTGCGGGAACGGGCGCCGCTTTCGCATTCGGTGGACTCAACGCTCTCGCTCTCAGTTCGCTGTTCACCAGCAGCGCGAACGAACGCGATTCGCAGGTGATTCAGGCTGTCACGCGCGTGCAAGAGGTCGCCTTGCTAAGTCTTCACATCGAGGGTGTCTCGAGGAACGAAAGCAGCGGAGAGATTTTCGGCGTGGCCGTACCCGCGAGCGAGAAGACGACGCTGATCCAGTACAAGTTCGACGCAAAATTAGGCATCGATGGGTCACAGGTGACGATCGAACCCACCGGCCCAGAGTCGTTTCGGGTGACTGTCCCTCAATTCATTGGCATCGGCTTTGACGATCCCGTGTTCGAGGACCCCCTCGAAAGCAGCAACGCGCTTGGCTGGCTGGCAACGCCAGCCGTTCAAACTCGCATGGTGAACAACATCCTCAGTGACGAGAACAAGCAGAAGTACATCTCCCAAAACGAAGCAGCGCTGAAGGAGCAGGCCAGGGTTTTCTACTCCGGGCTCATCGCAAGCGTTGATCCCGAAATCACCATCGACTTTGCGTTCGCAGGATAGATGCCGGCGGCGCTCCGTCCTCGCCGCATGAGCCCGAGAGTATGCTGCCGCAGTGACGTCTCCGGGTGCGCGCCCAGGACCTTGGCGCCGTCGTTGTTGCGGGCAATGCCTCTGCTCTTTGGGGTTCGGCAGGATCAACCCCGGCCGAGTCGGGCGCCGTTTTCGACAAGCTCGACCACCGCCAACTCCAACCGGAACACCCACAGCAGCACATCCTCACCCGGCACGTACCAGTCGCGGGCCGGGACCCTCCGGAAGCCCAGGGATTCGTAAAGAGCATGCGCCCGTTCCATGAACGTCGCGCTCGTTATGCTGATCGCCCTGATATTCGGCAACGACTCCGCGTGTTCGATGACCCGCCGGACAACGGCACGCCCAACGCCGCCGCCTTGAACGGCAGGATCAACCGCGAGCATGCGGAACTCGAGCTCATTTTCCATTGCGATCTCGCTGTACGGTTGCCCTGCGAAGGTGAGCGTCACTGCCGCCACGACTGCGCCCGATGATTCGGCGACCCACACCTCGGCATGCTTCGCCCGGTGTTCCACGTCATCCAGCGCACTCATGTATGGGTGGTCGGCAGCGAAGTGCCCGGCGTGGAGGTACGCCTCTCGCGTGATTCTCTGGACCTCTGGATAGTCGGCGGCCGTTGCCAGCCTGAAAACCACAGTCACGGCGCAGCAACCCCGGTCCCAGCCACCCGCTCAACGTACTCCTCGAGTCGCGCCAGCACCGGCTGCGAGGACTCATCACCCACTGCGTCTGCCCCTACGGCATTGGCCACCGCCAGCGCACGCTCATAGGAAAGCCCTGAACGAAGCGCCAGAACAAGCGCCGCGCAGAAGGCATCTCCCGCACCGATGGTGTTGGCCACCGCCACCGACGAGGCCGGCGCCTCGGCCACTTTGCGTCCGCGCTCGAACATCGCCGAGCCGTCCTTCCCGTACGTCACGGCCACGAGCTTCACGGAAGCCAGTGCAGGAATCAGCTCGTACTCCGTCTCGTTGACGATCACCAGGTCGCACCGCTCCAGCAGCTCCGCCGGCAGGTCCATAGCAGGCGCGGCGTTCAGCACGAAGAACCCGGTGGACCTCCGGGCGGCCTCCAGCACCACCGGCAGGCCGACCTCGAGCTGGCACAGCACCGTCTCGTCCGGCCCAAACTCCACGCCCTCCAAGGAAAACGCAGCGTTGGCCCCCGGGCACACCACAATCTGGTTCTCGCCGTCGCGGTCCACCACGATCAGCGCGGTGCCGGTCGCGTCGCCGTCGAGCACCGCCACATCAGCGGTGTCCACGCCCGCTCCGGAAAGGGCCTCCAACATCCGCCGGCCCTGGGCGTCGTCGCCCACCGCGCCGATCATCCGCGCGCTCCCGCCCAGACGTGCAGCTGCAACGGCCTGGTTGGCTCCCTTGCCGCCCGGCTGCTGCTGCAGCACGCCGCCGCCGATGGTTTCCCCGGCAGTGGGAAGCCGATCGGTGGTGGCAATGATGTCCAGGTTGATGCTGCCGACGACGGTGACGGCAGGAAGCTGAGTGCTCATAAGGAAGTCCTATCAGGTCGAGCCAGGGGCGGCTGAATTAGGAAATAGTGTACGGCATGGTTGTACTTGTTCGTCATACATGGTTGTATAACAACTGATTTCCCATCCGCAGGACCCCCTGCAGAGAACAATGGAGTTTGATGTGAACACCCCAGCCAGCGCCACCGCCTCGCCGCCCACCGCCGTCGAAAGCGAAACCGATGTGAACAGACTTGGCGGCCGTCCCGCCGCCCTGCTCATTTCCACCCTGCTGCTCGGCGTGCTGTCCTTCCAGCTCAACGCCAGCATGGTCACCCCGGCCCTGCCGCGGATCGCCGCCAGCTTCGGCCAGGCCCCCGACGCGGCCGCCCCCGTGCAGTCCATGTTCTTCCTCGCCGGCGCCATCGCCGGCCCCGTAATCGGACGGTGGAGCGACTTCATCGGCCGCCGTGCGGCGCTCCTGCTGGTGCTGGCCATCATGAGCGCCGGCACCATCCTCTGCATCGCGGCGCCCACGCTGCCGCTGCTCATCACCGGCCGCTTCCTGCAGGGCGTGTCCAGCGCCGTCTTCGCCCTGTCCTACATCGTGCTCAGCGAAAATCTGCAGCCGCGCGTCTTCGGCACGTCCGTGGGCATCATCGCCGCCATCAACGGCGGCATCGGGGGAGTGGACGGCTACGTCGGCGGCCTGATGTCCGAGACCCTCGGCTTCCGGTCCATCTTCGCCGTCGTCCTGGTGCTCACCGCCGTCGCCGCCGGCTGCATCCTCAAGACGGTCCCGAAGGGACGGCCGCAGCACGTCCGCGGCGCCATGGACTGGTGGGGAGCGGGCTCGCTCTCGGTGTTCCTGGTGTTCATCACGTACTTCGTCTCCGGCGGGTCGGCCGCCGGCTGGACCGCGCCCGGCACCCTGGCCCTGCTGGCCGGCACCGTCGCGTCCTTCGCCGCCTTCTGGATGATCGAGAAACGGCGCAGCCACCCGCTCATCGCGGTCCACCACCTGCGCTCACGCCAGGTCTGGCCCGTCATCGCCACCACCGTGCTGACCCTCGCCGGCATCTTCGCCGTCATGAACTTCACCGTGGTGCTGCTCAGCCAGGACAACCGCTCCGGCTTCGGGCTCAGCCCGTCCCTGTCCGCCCTGCTGTTCCTCACCCCGGCCGCGCTCATCGGCGTCTTCGCGGCCCCGCTCGCCGGCTGGCTCGCCGGCCGCCGCGGCTGGATCAAGACCCTCCGCACCGGCACCGCCCTGAGCCTGGCCTGCGCCGTGGCTGCCGCCTTGTTTTCCGGCAACCAAGTGGCGGTGATGATCGCCGTCGCGGCCCTCGGCATCTTCTACAACGGCCTGTTCCTCACTGCCATCAACGGACTCTCCGTCCTGCTTTCCCCCAAGGAAGCACCCGCTTCCCTGCCAAGCATCAACGGCGCCTCCTTCGGCATCGGGGCGAGCCTCGGCGTCGTAATTGTTGCCCCGTTCGCCGCCCAGGCGACCTCCGCCGGCTACGCCACCGCCCTCTGGATCTCGGTGGCCATCACCGCCGCCGCGTTCATCGTCAGCCTCTTCGTCGCCGCCCCCAAGGGCGAGACCCTCTGAACCCTTGTCCCTGACTGAAAGAAGGACCACACCCATGACCAGCCACCCGTTCTACCTCGACTGCGACACCGGCATCGACGACGCCCTCGCCCTGGCCTACCTGCTCGCCTCGCCCCAGGCGGACGTGCGGGGGATCGGCGCCGTGAGCGGCAACGTCAGTGCCGCCGTCGGCGCCCGCAACACCCTGGACCTGCTCGAGCTCGCCGGGCACGCGCACATTCCCGTCGCCCTCGGCGCGCACCACCCCCTCGCCGGTTCCTTCGGCGGCGGGGCGCCGTGGGTGCACGGCGAGAACGGGATCGGGGAGGTTGCGCTTTCTGCGTCCTCTGTTTCTCTTGCACCGGAGACGGCGGCGGAGATGCTGGTGCGGCTCGCGCATGAGTACCCCGGCACGCTGCGGGTCCTGGCCATCGGCCCGCTGACCAACATCGCCGAGGCGCTGCGGCTGGAGCCTTCCTTGCCGGAGCTGGTCGCGGAGATCACCATCATGGGTGGCGCCGCCCTGGCCCCGGGCAACCTCACACCCGTGGCGGAGGCGAACATCGCCAATGACCCCGAGGCCGCCGCGCTGGTGCTGGCCGCCGGCTGGAACGTGACCCTGGTGCCGCTGGACGTGACCATGACCAACGTGCTGGAGGAGAACCACCGGCAGGAGCTGCTGGCTTCTTCGGGTCCCGTGCCGCGGGCGCTGGGGGAGATGCTGGGCTACTACTTCAGATTCTACGAGGGCATCTTCGGCCGCGCTTGCTCCGCCATGCACGATCCCCTGGCGGCGGCGCTCGCGGTGGAGGCCGTTACCGCCGCGGTTGCGCCGGTGGTGCATGTCGACGTCGACACCACTTCCGGGCCGGGCCGAGGACAGACCGTCTGCGACCTCCGCGGGCTCTACATGGACTACCCGGAGCAGCCCGGCGCCCGCTGCCGCGTGGTGCTGTCGCTTGAGGACGACTTCGCGCCGCACCTGGTGGAGACGCTGCTGTCGTTTTCTTCGGAAAGTTCGACGGCGGGCCTCGCCGGGGCGGGCTCACTCACCTAACGTCCACCCCACCCCTTGGGGTTTTTGCCCAGACATGCAGGCCTGCGAACGATTCACGCCAGCATTGCAGGACAAAAAACTCCGGGGGTGGGGCCAACGCTTGGACGTCGCTAACGGCGCTGTGCGATGAGGACGAGCGCGCACGACGCCAGCACTCCGGCGAGGGCGAAGACGAGCATGCCCGTGAATGAGCCCCCGCCTGACTGGATCAATGCTCCGCTGACGATCGGACCGATGGAGAAGCCGGTTCCGATCATCAGGTTTGTTGTGTTCATCAGATGTGCGCCGCTGGAAAGTGAGGACAACGTGGACAGCAGATACGGCAGGATGAAGGTCCAGGCGAACTTGAAGATCACCGCGGCGACGGCAAACTGGATCAGGGCCGGTGAGCCGAAGAGCAACGCGATGCTGGCCGCCATTCCTGTATAACCTGCCGCCAGGTACAGCTTTCGATGCGGCGTCTCACCAAGGGCGGTTGCAACGAGGGCCGACAGTATCCCGGCGACAGTGGCCAGGGAAAGAACTAGGCTGCTGGCGGAAAGGTCGATTCCGGAGCCGGCCGAGATCTGGGCTATGAATGACCAGATACCGCTGAGGGCAATGTAGAAGAGCAGCACCGCGGCCATCCCCGCGGCTGCCTTGAGAACAGGGACCCGCTGCGGTGCCTCGGCAGCAACAGGAACAGCGGTCCGCAGTACTTCGCCGTCGATGCGGTTGACTACGAAAAGGCACAGTACCGCGAGCCCGGCAAGTGTCCAGTAAATTGCGGACACTCCCGCTCCCGCAAACAATGACGGGAAGACCGCCAGAATGAGTGCTCCCATGGCCAGTTGGAAAACGACGAATATTCCGAAGGCTCGGCTGGGGTTGGCGGTTTTACCGCTAAGGGTCAGGATGATCACCGTGATGGAGCCGGCCGCAAGGCTGGTCACCACCCTGGCGATCATCAACAGGCCAAAGTCGTCCACAAATCCCGAGACGACGTTGCCTGCAATGGCGACGGCCGTGAAGATGTAGCTGGCCGTCCTCAGGTTCATCCGGCGGAGCCACAAGTACGCCGGCACCGTGGCAAGACTGAAGGCTCCAAGCTCCAACGAGAAGAGCGTCCCTACCTGGACCGGGGACAGCCCGGACTGTTCGATCAGTTTGCCTGCGATGACAGGGGCAATCAGCAGGACGGTGTATAGGACGGCACTGAAAACAGCGATATAGGTGTACGTCCCCTTGTCCGAGGAGGCGGCTGCCGGAGCAGCTTGTGCGGTGGCGGTCATGGTCATTGCCTTTCGGGCAGGACGAAGCGGCGGGGCCGCCGTCGGCGTGAGATTGGGGTGATGAACCCTGCGGGATGTAAGCAGCAGGGGGTGCTGCGGAACCGTCAGGCTCGCTGTGTTGCGCGTCCTTCGGCCGGGGTGGCTGCGGGTTCCGTGGACTCGGCATCGAAGACCTTGCGGCCCGCGAACCAGGTCTGCCGGGTTTTGATGTGCGGAATCTGTTCGATGTCGATCCCGTGCGGATTGTCAGTCAGGACGATGAAGTCTGCGGACTTTCCCGGGGCCAGGGCGCCGGTGACGTCATCAATGCCCATCGCCTCCGCGGAGTTCGTGGTGTAGACCCTGATGGCTTCCGGAAGTGAAATGGCCTGTTCGGGCCAGAGCGCGCCCGGGAATTGTCCCGTTGGGTCCTGCCGGGTGACCAGGCCGTAAATCCCTTCCCAGGCGTTGGGCGACACGCTGACCGGCCAGTCCGAGCCGCCGGCGATGCGGACGCCGGCATCCAGCAGTGAACGGTTGGGCTGCATCCTTGACGCCCTTTGCGCGGGGAGTACCGTAGCGATGGCCTCGGAGATGACGCCCGGGAACCACAACGAGGGGGAGATGTCGGCGGTGACATCGAGTTCGGCAAACCGGGGGATGTCCTGTTCCTGGACAAACTGGCCGTGGGCGACGTGGTACCTCGGTTTTGTGTATCCGGCTGAACGGACCTTGGCGACGGTGTCCAGCACCAGCCGGACCGACGCATCCCCCGTGCAGTGGATCTTTGCGGAAATGCCTCGTTCGGCTGTGCCCATAAGCCAGCGCTCAAGTTCCGCTGCGGGCATGGTTGTGCCTCCGCAGTGGCACTCAGGAAAGCCGACGCCGGACAGATAGGGTTCTATGAACGCAGCAGTCCCCGCCGGGGGAACCCCGTCAAGGAAGATCTTGATGAAGTCCGGCCGGTGGTGTTCGGACCGTGTGTCCTCGCGGTGGGCGATGATGCCCTCGCCGAGTGGAGTGGTACCGAAGATAAAGTCATTGGCCTGCATGGAGGTCACCACCCATGCAGAGAGTTCACCGGAGTAGTCGAGCTCTTTCAATGCCTGCAGCAGCTGGAGTGACGAGGCCGCGTCCTGGAACCCCGTGATGCCGTAGGAATGCAGAATCTCGATACCGCGCGCTGCGGCCCGGGCCATGTCCTGCCTGGACCGGGGCTGCAGCCGCGCCACTGTCTGTTCCACAAGGACGCCCCCGGCCTCGATGAGGACACCAGTGGCACGCCCCGAAGCGTCCCGCATAATCTGGCCGCCCTCGGGATCCGGCGCCCGTTCGTCGATTCCGGCCAATTCCAAGCCTCGGGAATTTACCCACCTGTTATGCTTGCTGTCGTCTTTCAGGATGGCGGGCCGTCCGCCGGTCGCGGCATCAAAGCGAGCCAGCGTTTCCACGGAGTTGAGTTCGGCAAGGAGACCGGAACCCCAGCTTCCGCCGATCAGCCACTCCTCCGGGCCAAGCCTTTTGGCGTAGCTCGCAACGGCGGTGAGGAGATCATCAAGCGATTTGTTGGGCGCCTCGTTGAGCTCGAACAAATCCATTTGCCCCGCAAGCATGTGGTGGTTGTGGACGTCCAGCAGTCCGGGCATTACATAGGCGCCCTTGAGGTCGATGATGTCCGTGCCCGGTCCGGCTGCATCCTCGGCAGACGAACCGACGGCGAGGACCTTCCCGGCCTTGACGGCGAGTGCCGTGACACGAGGGTGTTCATCGTGCAGGGTGTCGATGAGACCGTTGATCAGAAGAAGGTCAGCTGTGTTGTTCACAACCTCAGTCCCTAAAGGTGTGTTGTGTCACAACACTAAATTGGCGGGCTCTTGGTTGCTTGACTCTCCGTGCACGGCTTTTGGAAATCCGAGCAGGCGTGCGGTTCAGGGCCGGAGCGACTGCAATAGGAGAGGTGCACGGGCCGGCAGCGTATTGACCGGGCCGGGGCACAAAGCATTCACGCGGATGCCCTCGCGGGCGAACTGGACTCCCCAGCTCACGGCTCATCGACAGGACGTCGCCCTTGGAGGCGCTGTATGAGATCTGGGAAGTGGCGGCGCCCATCAGTGCCAGGGTCGGATGCGGATGGGTCCGGTAGTTTCGCGGGCTCGGACCACACCTTTGCGTAATCCTGTGCAGAACCTTGCGTTCAGCATGGCCAAACCCACGCAGAGCTTGAGGATGTGGAATAAGAGTGGAGGGCGGAATACATGGCTTGGGGGAAGCCGGCTTTCGATGGGAAATCCAGATGCCCTCAAGACGAGATGAATCGCACGACACCATCGAAGGGAACAGCATGCCCCAGTCCTATCCGGAACAGCCACCGACAGCTCGGGCGGCTTCCGCCCCCGGTCAGCCTGAGTGGCAGCCGGCCATGGCGCAGCAGCCGACGGCTTCGTACCCTGGGCAGTCCGCCCAACCGCCGTACCCCGGGCACGTCCTGAACCAGCAGCCGCACCCTCAAATGCCCCAGCAGCCGCCAATGCCGGGCGCCGCGTACGGGTACCCGCACAAAGGACAGGCCCAGCAGAGCAATAAGTCTTTCCTCGTCACGTGGTTACTCTCCCTCCTCCTCGGCGTTTTAGGCGTCGATCGGTTCTATCTGGGCAAAGTCGGCACCGGCGTACTCAAGCTGGTCACCTTCGGTGGTCTGGGTATATGGGCCCTGATCGACCTCATCCTCATACTTGTGAACAAGACCCGCGACAAGCGGGGGCTTCCGTTGGAGGGTTACGACAGGCATAAGAAAGTGGCCTTGATAGTCACGGGCGCTTTCATCCTCCTCAGCATCATCGTCAACGCCAGCCGCGGCGAAGCTGCACCGACGTCCGCGCCGGCTGTTTCCACTGCCAATGACTCCTCGGTTGCTCCCGCTTCTGCTGCTCCGGTAGAGACCGCAACGCAGGATCCGGCAGTCGCCAAGGCTGAGGCTGACGCAAAGGCTAAGGCTGATGCGGAAGCTAAGGCCGCGGCTGATGCTGCTGCCAAGGAGGCGAAGGCTAAGGCTGACGCGGAGGCTAAGGCTAAAGCGGACGCTGCTGCCAAAGAGGCGAAGGCCAAGGCTGACGCGGAGGCTAAGGCAAAGGCGGACGCTGCTGCCAAGGCAAAGGCTGAAGCTGCCGCTGCTGCTAAGGCTGCCGCAGAAGCTGGAACAATCAGTCAGCAGAATGCCCTGCAGAAAGCTGCTGATTATCTCGATTACACCGCGTTCTCGCGCACCGGTCTCGTCAAACAGTTGGTCTTCGAGAAGTATTCGACACCGGATGCGACTTGGGCCGTGGACCGCGTGAGCGTCAACTGGAACGAGCAGGCAGCCAAAAAAGCCAAGGACTACCTCGAATACACGTCCTTCTCTCGAGCCGGGTTGATTGACCAGCTGCTCTTTGAGGGATTCACCCCGGCGCAGGCTGCGTACGGTGTGAGCAAGACCGGTCTCTAGTGACTATGACGAACATGTGGCCCTGATTGGAGCGCTCAGCTTCAAGGCGCAAGGGATGCCCCGGCCGTTTGCGGCCGGGGCATCTCTCTTCGAAGTATTCCTTTGACTGCACTAGCAAAAGTGCGCGCTATAGAACTTCGCCGCCTTGAAGCGCAAACCGGTGGCGTGGCCACGACCCAGGTGTGGCGTCAGGACTGGAGCGACTGCATCACGGAGAGGTGGCCGGCGCGAGCACGGAGCCGGGCTGCAACAGGTTGTTGCGAGTGGCTTCGGCGATCCGTGAGTAATCAGCCACCCGAACTGGTGCCGTCATCCCACCTTCCGAGGCCTGATGACCAGCCCGACGACGGCTGCCAGCGCGAGGGCGGAGAGGATGGTCGCCGACCAGAACCCGGCGCGCCCGCCGGTCAGGAAGTCGCCAGGGGTGGCGAAGGCCGCGTAGGTCGAAGCCACGATGGCCAGTCCAACGGCGCCGCCAAGTTGCTGCATTGTCTGGAAAAGCCCTGAGGCGGACCCTGCGTGCCCGGGTTCGACGTTGCGAAGCGCGAGCGTCGTGAGCGGCATGAACGTCATGCCGGCTGAGATTCCCGTAAGCAGCAGGGCAACCATCACGATCGCGAAGGGCGTGTTGGCACTCAGCTGCGTCAGCGGCAGGAAGGCGACGACGCGAAGGGCAGCGCCGAGCATGACCAGGCGGACGGCCCCGAAGCGCTCGACCAGGCGCGGGACGATCCGTGACATCGCGAAGATGCTCAGGGGCATCGGCAGGAACGCCAGCCCCGTCAACAGTGGCGTGAGGTGCAGATCATTTTCGAGGTATTGGACCATGAGGAAGAACATCGCCAGCATCCCGCCGTAGGTGGCCGCCATGGCCGCCAGCGCCGCCACCCGGCTCGGGCTGCGGAGCAACTGCGGGTGGAGCAGAGGGTGGGCAACTCTCCGCTCGGTGAAGGCGAGCACGGTGATCAGCGCTGCGCCGACCACGAACCCGCCGATCGTGCGGGGACTGGACCAGCCGTCGTCGCCCGCCTGGATGAGAGCCCACACGATGGCGACGGCGCCGCCCGTTGCGCTCACCGCCCCGAGAATGTCGAAGCGGCCGGGCCTGCGGGGAGTTTCGGCGACGAGGCGCGGCACGGCAATGAGGACCGCGACGCCGATCGGCACATTGATGAAGAGGGTCCACCGCCAGTTGGCCATGTCGGTGAGCAGGCCGCCAAGAATGAGCCCGAGCGCGCCACCCATCGAGGCGACGGCGGAGAACAATGCAAGCGCCCGGTTCCGTGCGCCGTCGTCCCGTGCGCTCGTAGTGATGAGCGCGAGCACGCTTGGGGCGGCGAACGCGGCACCGAGGCCTTGGAGTGCGCGTGCGATGACGAGGAGAAGAGGTGAGGTGGCCAGGCCGCCGAGCAGCGAGAAGACCGTGAAGACTGCGACGCCCAGCAGGAACGTGCGGCGACGGCCGAAGACGTCTCCGATCCGTCCGCCGAGCAGCAGGAGGCCGCCGAAGGAAACGGCGTAGCCGTTCAAGACCCAGCTGAGCTGGGCGCGGGTGAAATCGAGGTCGGTGGCGATGTGGGGGAGTGCGACGTTGACGACGGTCGCGTCGAGGACAAGCATGAGCTGGGCAAGCATGACCAGCCAGAGGCCAATGCTGCCGGCGCGGCCGCGTGAATTACCGCTTCTCCGGACGGTCCCGGCGGGCCCGCCTGCGGCGATTGTGGATGTCATGGGGAGGTGTCCTGTTCTAGCCAGAGGGCTGACGTACACTAAGGGGAGAGATGCTCCGGTTAGAACTATACGGAGACACTCTCCGTTTTGGCAACAACGTTTTGAAAGGTGTTTCTGTGCGCGCTGACGCCCAACGCAACCGCGACCGCATCGTGGAGGTTGCACGTGCGTTCTTCCGCGCCAAAGGCTTCGACGCCGTCTCAATGGACGAGGTCGCCAAAGGCGCCGGGGTGGGCACCGGTACGCTATACCGGCACTTTCCTACCAAAGAGTCCCTGTACGACGCGGTCCTCGAGGCCTGGGCAGAGAAGGTCAACGAGGCAGTGGACCGGGCGCTTTCGCTCGACGCGCCGGCGCGGGAGCAGCTGTTGACGTGGCTGAGCGACTACGCAGCGATGCTGACAGAGCACAAAGGTGCAGCCGCCAGGATTACTGCTGCGCTGGGCGACCCTGAGTCGCCATTTGCGGCGAAATGCACGACTTATATCAACGCGAACCAGCGCGTGATTGACGCGTTGGACTCGGCCCTGCGCCCCGGCGTGGAGGCAATGCAAATCAGCCGGCTTGTTGGCGGGGCGGCCGCAGTCGCAGACAACAGCGAGCTTCCTGCCGACGCAGTGGCATCGATGCTTGCGATCGTCGCGGACGGGCTGCTTGCTCGCTGACGGGTTCAGGGGACGCATTGGAAGCCCGCGGGCCCGCCCGCTGCAGACGCTCTTGCGGGCCTCTACCCTCCCCAACCGGTGCATGCAGGCGCGAGATGACGCTCTGAAAAAACTCCTCGTAGCCGGATTCACTGCAGCAGTCATGGGGATGGTGAACGTCGACGCCGACACTAAGTCCGCTCCCAGCCGCGGCCAGACTGTCTGCGACCTTTGCTGACTGTGCAAGGACTACCGGAGCAGACCAGCGCCCGCTGGCCAGTGGTATTTTCGATCGACGGCGACTTCGCGCCGCACCTAGTGGAGAAGCTGCTGTCATTCAGGGCGACCGGCGCACCGCGGCGACTGCCGCCGTCGTGCTTTTCGAAGACTTCAATAGACGGGATGCTAGAACTGAACTCCAGGTGAGCGGGGGGTCTTCACCCATCGGCGGCACCCGCGCGCCATTAAAGCGCTGAGGGCCACGCCCATCGTGGCCCTCAGCGTGAATTCGCCTCCTACTCCGGCGTTACGTAGGCTCCGGCGATGCCGCCGTCGACCAGGAAGGTGGAGGCGGTGATGAAGGACGCATCGTCGCTGGCAAGGAATGCAACGGCAGCGGCCAGTTCCTCAGGTTCGGCGAACCTGCCGAGCGGAACGTGGATCAGTCGGCGGGCGGCCTTCTCGGGGTCCTTGGCAAAGAGCTCCTTCAGCAGCGGCGTGTTGACCGGGCCGGGGCACAGGGCGTTCACGCGGATGCCCTCGCGGGCGAACTGCACACCCAGCTCACGGCTCATCGACAGGACGCCGCCCTTTGAGGCGCTGTATGAGATCTGGGAAGTGGCGGCGCCCATCACTGCCACGAAGGATGCCGTGTTGATGATGGACCCCTTGCCCTGCGCCTGCATGTACGGCAGAGCGTACTTGCAGCAGTAGAACACGGAGGTGAGGTTGACCTCCTGCACTCGCCGCCAAGCATCAATTCCCGTATCGATGATGGAGGCGTCGTCAGGCGGGGAGATCCCGGCATTGTTGAACGAGATGTCCACGCTTCCGTAGGTTTCGTTGGTCACGGCGTAGAGGTTCTTGACCTCTTCCTCGCTGGTGACGTCCACCTTGACGAACAGGCCGTCAATCTCTTCAGCGGCACGCTGTCCGGCGGTCGGATCGAGATCGGCGATAACAACGTGTGCTCCTTCCGAGGCGAACCGGCGGGCAGTTGCAAGGCCAATTCCGCTGGCACCGCCGGTGATGACTGCGCTGCGGCCCTTGAGGCGGTTGGAGATGACTTCAATCATTTTTGCTTTTCCTCGTCTTGTGTTCAGGCGGTGGTGGAGATGAAAACGTTCTTGGTTTCGGTGAAGGCGTTCAGGGCGTCAGGTCCCAGCTCGCGGCCCAGGCCGGACTGCTTGAATCCGCCAAACGGCGTGGAGTACCTGACGGAGGAATGCGAGTTCACCGAAAGGTTGCCGGATTCCAGTCCGCGGGCAACCCGCAGGGCCCGCCCCACGTCCCTGGTCCAGATGGAACCGGAGAGGCCATAGATGGTGTCGTTGGCCAGGCGGATCGCGTCTGCCTCGTCCGTGAAGGGCACTACTGCCACCACCGGGCCGAAGATTTCATCGCGCATCACCCGGTCCTCGCGGGACGGCGTCAGGACGGTGGGCGGGAACCAGAAACCCTTGCCGTCCGGCGCCGATCCCTGAAACGCGATGGGTGCTCCGTCAGGCACGAAGCCCGCCACCGTGCGGTGCTGCGCGGCGGAAATCAGCGGCCCCATGAACGAGTCCTCGTCCCGGGGGTCCCCGACCTTCAGCGCCTTAACGGCAGGTTCCAGCAGTCCGAGGAACTTTTCGAACACCTCACGTTGGACGAGGATGCGGGAACGGGAGCAGCAGTCCTGCCCGGCATTGTCAAAGGCTCCGCCCGGGGCTGCTGCGGCGGCCGCCTCAAGATCGGCGTCGGAGAAGATGATGTTGGCACTCTTGCCCCCCAGTTCCAAAGTCACCGGCTTCACCTGCTCGGCGCAGCCGGCCATGATCCGCTTGCCCACGCCCGTTGAGCCGGTGAAAACCACCTTGCGCACAGCCGGGTGGGTGACGAAGCGTTCCCCGACGACGGATCCCTTGCCGGGAATGATCTGGAGCACACCGTCCGGCAGGCCAGCTTCCTTGGCAAGCTGCCCGAGGCGCAGTGCGGTCAGCGGCGTCAGCTCGGCAGGCTTGAGGACCACCGTGTTGCCTGCTGCCAGCGCCGGAGCGAATCCCCATGCGGCGATGGGCATCGGGAAGTTCCACGGGACGATCACTCCCACAACGCCGAGGGGTTCGTTGAAGGTGACGTTGACGCCGCCGGCAACGGGGATCTGCTGGCCCATGTGCCGTTCCGGGGCGCCGGAATAGTAGGCGAGGACGTCCCGGACGTTTCCTGCCTCCCACCGGGCGTTGCCGATCGTGTGGCCGGCGTTGACCACTTCAAGGTGGGCGAGGTTTTCGACGTCGGCATCCACAGCGGCGGCGAAGCGGCGCAACAGCATTGACCGGTCCGCGGGTGACACGTGACGCCACGTCTCAAAGGCGGCTGCCGCCTTTTCGATGGCGCGGTCCGTATCCTCCAGTGTGGCGAGGGGAACCGTCTCAACGACCTCTTCCGTGGCCGGGTTCAGGACATCAAACGTGCTGGTGGACATCGACTAGGTTCTCCGTTCGTTCTTGGCGGTAGTTGCGGGCTGCTTCAATGAATCCCTTGAAGAGCCGCAGGTCGTCCGGGTTTTGTTCGGGGTGGTATTGGACTCCCAGCACCCATCCGCCGGCCGCCGTCTCGAGCGCCTGTACGGTTCCGTCCTGCGCTGCCGCAGTCACCCGCAGTCCGTCCGCGATCCTCTCCACGGCCTGGTGGTGGTAGCAGGGGGCGCTGGCCTGAGGCCCGAGCAGCTCATCGCTGATGCTGCCCGGTGCGGTGGTGAATTCGACGCTCCCGAACACCCCGGGCGCCGGCTGGTACTGGGCCGCACCCGGGTTGACGTCCGGAATGTGCTGGATCAGCGATCCACCCAGTGCCACGTTGAGGATCTGGGCGCCGCGGCAGATGGAAAACAGCGGAAGCCCCGTGGCCAGCGCCGCCCTGGTGAGGGCGATGTCGTGAGTGTCCCGTGCCGGTTGGGACCGCGTCAGCTCATGGGGCTCCGCACCGTAGTGTGCCGGGTCGACGTCGGTTCCGCCGGCGATGATGAGCCCGTCCAGAAGCTCGACGACGGTGGGGTCGGTCCCCACCGGCGGCAGCAGGACCGGCGTGCCGCCGGCTGCGACCACTGCTTGTACATAGGTGCCGGGAAGGATGGCGGCGTCGGCCTGCCAGACGCCCCAGGATGCCTCCTGGTAGTAGGTGGTGAGGCCGATCCGCGGCCGGTAGGTATCAGAGACGTTCAAAGCCACGCTTGCGCTCCCAATCTGTCACCGCACTGTCGTATGCCTTGAGTTCGACGTCGGCCGCGTGCACGTAGTGGTCCACCACTTCGTCGCCGAAGGACTTGCGGGCGATTTCACTGGTGGCGAGCAGGGCGCGCGAGTCCCGGAGCGTCGTCGGAATCCGGTCCGCAGTGGACTCGTAGGCGTTGCCGACCATGATGGGTTCCAGAGGGAGTTCGTTCTCGATGCCGTGTATGGCTGCTGCGATGAGGGCTGCCGCGGCGAGGTATGGGTTGACGTCGCCACCGCCCACCCGGTTTTCCACGCGGAGGCCGGGCCCGCGCCCAACGATGCGCAGCGCACAGCTGCGGTTGTCCAGGCCCCACGCGATGGCGGTTGGTGCGAAGCTGCCCTCAACGAAGCGCTTGTATGAGTTGATGTTGGGCGCCAGGAAGTACGAGAGTTCCTGCATGGCTCCCAGTTGGCCGGCGACGAAATGCTCCATCAGGGGGCTGAAGCCGTGCTCACCGTCACCTGCAAGCACCGGATTGCCGTCCAGGTCCGTCAGGCTGAAATGGATATGGCAGGAACTGCCTTCCCGCTCGTTGTACTTGGCCATGAACGTGATGCTCTTGCCGTGCTTGCCCGCGATCTCCTTGGCACCGTTCTTGTAGAACGCGTGGCCGTCGCAGGCCTGGAGCGCTTCGGCGTACCTGAAGGTGATTTCCTGCTGGCCGTGGTTGCACTCGCCCTTTGAGGATTCGACGACGAGCCCGGCGCTTTCCATGCTGTTGCGGATGTCCCGGATGACCGGTTCGAGGCCGGCCGTCGCAAGGAGGGAGTAATCGACGTTGTAGCGGGTGGACGGTTTCAGTCCCACATACTGTTTGTCCCATGCCTGCTCGTAACTGTCGTCGAACATGATGAACTCGAGTTCCGTGCCGATGTGGGCGCGGTATCCGAGCTTTTCGAGGCGTTCGATCTGGGCGCGCAGTATCTGCCGCGGGGACTGGGTAACGGGACGGCCGTCAAGCCAGAGGACGTCGCACTGGACCAACGCGGTGCCCTGGAGCCACGGCACCAGCCGCAGCGTGCTGACATCGGGCCGCATGACCATGTCCCCGTAGCCGTTTGCCCAGGACGACATGGCGTATCCGTCGATGGTGTTCATTTCGACGTCGACGGCGAGGAGGTAGTTGCAGCCTTCGGCGCCATGTCCGAGGACGTCCTCCAGGAAGGACCTTGCGCCGCAGCGCTTGCCCTGGAGCCGGCCCAGAGCGTCGGTGATGGCTACGACGACGGTGTCGATTTCACCTGCCGCAACCTTCTGCTTCAGCTCCTCGACAGTCAGCTGTGCCTGGGAGGCTTTCCCTGCGATTTCATTGGTCATTTTGATTTCCGTAACTTCGATCTGGTGTTGGACGTAATCCGTGCTCTTCGCCGTGTTGAGACGGAGAGTTCAGTTCAGTTGCTGAGTTCGGCTTCGGCTGCCGCGAGTTGTGCAAATTCCTCTTCGGGCGCCCCTGCCACAATCCGGTGGCGGCTGTAGAACCAGTAATAAAGGAGTGCGGCGGCGAACACTGCGGCGGTGATGGACGCCGCCATCACGTCGACGACGAAGGTGGCAACGACGGCAACAGCAGCCAGAAGCAGGGCGATGGTTGTGGTGACCGCACCTCCAGGGGTCCTGTATCCCCGGGGAAGGTCCGGTTCCCTTACCCGCAGGACTATGTGAGAGAGATTCAGCAGCACGTACGAGACTGTCGCTCCGAAGACCGCGATATTGATGAGCAGGGCGCCGTTGCCCGTGGTGGCCGCAAGGACGAATCCGAGGGCGCCGGGGACGATGAGCGCCCAGTACGGGGTACGCCTCTTGCCCGTCAATGACAACCACTTGGGAAGGTACCCGGCTCGGGACAGGGCGAAGAGCTGCCGGGAGTAGGCATAGATGATGGAGAAGAAGCTGGCCACCAGCCCCGCCAAACCTGCATAGTTCACAAAGTCAGCAAGGACTGTATTGCCTCCGTACGCCAGGCGGAGCGCTTCCGGAAGTGGGTTATTGGAGACGCCCATCGCCTCGGACCCTGCTGCGCCGGGAACCAGGACTAGCATCAGTGCTCCGAAGACCACCAGAACCACAACGGCCACGATGATGCCGCGGGGCATGTCTTTCTTGGGGTCCGCTGTCTCTTCGGCAGCCAGCGGAACACCTTCGACTGCCAAGAAAAACCAGATGGCGTAGACGAGGGCTGCGACCGCACCGCCGATGCCCATGGGGAGGAAGGCGCTGGAGGTCGGGGAACCGTCCGGCACGACGTCGAAGAGGTTTGCCGCGTTGAAATGCGGTACGAGCCCGATGACGACGGCGGCCAAGGCGATGACGGCGATTGCCGTGATCGCAAAGATCAGTTTCAGCGCTTCACCTACTCCGCGCAGATGGATTCCAATGAAGACGGCGAAGGTCACCAGGTAAACGGGCCAGGAGTTGGTGAGGCCGAACAAGCCCAGGGCCTCTATGTAGCCGCCGATGAAGGTCGCGATGGCCGCGGGTGCGACGGCGTACTCGATCAGTACGGCTACGCCGGTGGCAAAGCCTCCAAGTGGGCCGAGCGCCCTGCGGGCAAAACCGTAGCCGGCACCCGTGGCCGGAAGCGCTGAGGACAGTTCGGCCAGTCCGAACACCATGCACGTGTACATGATGCCCATCAGAATGAAAGCGATGAGGAGTCCGCCCCAGCCGCCCTGGGCGAGGCCCAGGTTCCAGCCGGCGAAGTCACCGGAGATGACATAGGCAACGCCGAGCCCCGCCAGCAGGACCCAGCCAGCCGCTCCACGTTTGAGTTGACGGTGATGGAGGTAGCCCTCGTCGTCGTTGACGAGGTGCTCTGAAGGACGTGATGACATGAGATATCCCTTCTTTCAAGGGTCTTAATGGTCTGTAATTAGTCCAAAAGTCTCTAGCCAGTGTGGGGTACGTCACCGTGTTGCGTCAAGCGATCGCCGGTTCCTCTTTGAAGAACAGCCTCGGTTTGGACTCGATCCCTCGCCGACCATAGGCATTTTTTCAGACCGGATTAGGATGGGGTCATGGAAGAGGCACTTGGGGTTCCCGCGAGGCTTATACGTCCAGTACGGCACGGAAACGCCTTCGAGGAAACCATCGAACGGCTGCTCCAGCACATCAAGCTGGGGCTTTTTGGCGTCGGCGAGAAGTTACCCGCCGAACGAGAGCTCTCAGAGCTGCTGGGCGTGTCACGTGCAACGCTGCGAGATGCCCTGGCGGAGCTTCAAAAGGCCGGGTACGTGGAAGTCCGCCGCGGCAGGTCCGGCGGCACCTACGTCTCTGAAGGAAGGCTCGGCGGACTTGCGGGTTCCGCCGATCTTGACCCTGCCGAAGTGAACGACGTTCTCACCTTTCGTGCCGTACTGGAACCGGCGGCCTCTTCCCTTGCCGCCAAGGCCGCGCTGTCGCCACGGCAGCGGCGCCACCTGCTGGATGCCCTGGCTGATGTCGCAGCAGCCCCAGTGGAGTTGTACAGGCCGAAGGACGCACGGTTCCATGTGGCCATCGCGGAAGTCAGTGGATCTCCAAGCCTCGTCGCCGCTGTTGCGGATACCCGCGCCAGGGTCAGTGATCTTCTTGATCGCATCCCATTCCTGGAGCCCAACCTTGAGCATTCCAACCGGCAGCACCAGGAGATTATCGACGCGATACTCCGCGGGGATGCCGACGGAGCGTACCGGGCAACCCAGGATCACCTGCAGGGAACGGCGTCACTGCTCCACGGATTCCTGGTCTCGCCGGAGAACTCTTCAGCTGCAGCATCCGACGTCCCGTGATTTTCGCCGGACTCACGCTGTCGCGGCAATGAACGTTTGTGCAGGCACATCTGCGATGTTTCGCCGGCGGCATCCTTGTGGGTAAATCTACTGGCCAGTAAGTACGTGGCAAACGCGGTGGGCTTCCGCGCCGGTACGCTGCGCCGCGCAACCGGGATTCACGCACGTCTGTGCAGTCAAGGCCGCACGGACGTGCCGGCTGCCTAGCATTTCAATACCCAGCCAGCGTCTGGTCGCCGCGACGACCAGGCCGGCCGCGGGCCCAATCGCTGACACACGAACAAAGAGGTTTCCATGTCACTGCTTGCCAAGACCTTGTCCATCGCCGTCCTCGCCGTGCTTGCAAGCTGCCTGGCCGTGGCGCCCGCCCAGGCGGCTGGCACAGAAATTTCACCGCCAGGAGCTAACGACTGGTCCTGCAAACCGACCGCCGAGCACCCTTATCCGGTCATTCTGGTGCCGGGAACGTTCGAGAGCATGGAGAAGAACTGGTCCACCCTGTCGCCTTACCTCAAGCGTGCCGGGTATTGCGTTTTCGCTCTCAACTACGGCGAAACCAGCGGAGTGTATGCCACTGCACCGGTGGCCGAATCCGCGCAGGAACTCGCCTCATTCGTGGATGCGGTTCGTGCTGACACCGGGACGAAGAAAGTTGACCTCGTGGGCCACAGCCAGGGCGGGATGATGCCCCGCTACTACATGGGCTTTCTCGGCGGAGCCAAGTACGTCCACCAGCTCATTGGCATCGCTCCCTCCAACCACGGCACGGAAGGTGTGATCATCCGGCCGCCGAGTGTCGTCCCGGATCCGGACTACACCGGCCTTGGCTGTGCTGCGTGCGCCGACCAGCAGGCAGGATCGGCTTTCATGCTGAAGCTCAACTCCATCGGTGACACCGTTGCCGGTTCGTCCTACACCGTCATTTCCACAGTGCACGACGAAGTGGTCATTCCCTACAACAGCCAGTTCCTTGCTGGCCCGGCGCGGCAAGTCACGAACATCACCGTCCAGGACAAGTGCCCGGCCGATGTCTTCGAACACGACCAGACGCCGAACGACCCCGTGGTGCACCAGATCGTGGCCCACGCCCTGGGACAGGCTTCCGGACCTGCTGATCCCGCCTACCAGCCAAGCTGCATCTAGGGGGCAAAGCGGGTAACTTTCCCGCAGACGCTATCTAGCATGGGCAGATTGGAGCAAGATGCTCGGTATGAAAAAAGTTGCTATTGCCGGCCTCGCCGCTGTTCTCCTCGGGTTTGGTGCCGTAACCGCAGCGGGCCCGACCAACGCGGCAACGCAGCCGCCGCAGGTCACGGGCCAGATCATCGTCAAGTTCCGCGACAACGGCGCGGCAGCCGGCGTCCTCCGCCAGCACGCCCTCAGCGAGGGCGCTGGTATCGGAAGCACCGGCGCCCACGTGGTCAAAGTACCGGCGAATCAGGAATCCTCACTCATCGCAGCGCTGAGCCGCAATCCCGCCGTCGAGTACGCCGAGCCGGACGAGGTGGTTACCGCAGCCACATCTGACCAGTATTTCCCCCGCCAGTATGCCCTGCAGAACACTGGCCAGTCCTATACCAATACCGTCGGCACGCTCACCGTGCCCGCTGGAACCGCGGACGCCGATGTGGACGCCGTCGAAGCGTGGAGCGTAAAGACCGGTAGCGGCATCAAAGTGGCAGTTCTCGATTCGGGTGTCGCCAGCGACAACCCCGACATCAACCCGAAGGTCGTGCTGCGGGCCAACTTCAGCACTGCGGCAACGAATGAGGACAACTATGGCCACGGCACGCACGTGGCGGGCATCGTCGCCGCCAGCTCCAACAACACGATCGGTGTCGCCGGAACGTGTCCGGGCTGTACCATCCTGGCTGGGAAGGTGCTCGACGACAATGGCGTTGGGTCGACCTCGGCCGTGGTGAACGGCATCAACTGGGCTGTCAGCAACGGCGCGAAGGTCATCAACATGAGCATTGGAGTACGGGCGTCGCGCACCCTGGAGACTGCCGTCAACAACGCCTGGAGCAAGGGTGTGGTGCTCGTCGCCGCGGCCGGCAATGGCGGGAACCAGAGCAAGATCTATCCTGGCGCATACCCGAACGTCATTGCCGTGGCCGCCACCGACAACAAAGACGCCAAGGCATCGTTCTCAACCTACGGCGCCAGCTGGGTGGATATCGCGGCGCCCGGCGTTAACGTCTACTCAACGTTCCCGAACCACCCGTTTGTCCTCGCCACCCAGAACAACCGCTCCTTCGGTTACGACGTCGGCAACGGGACCTCGATGTCCTCGGCGATCGTCGCCGCGACGGCTGCACTCGCGTGGAGCTCCCACCCTGGCGCTACCAACACGTCGATCCGCGCAGACGTAGAATCTACCGCCGACAACATTCCTGGCACTGGCACCTTCTGGGCACACGGCCGGGTGAACGCGGACAGCGCCGTTCGCTAGCTTTAGCGATACGGGAAAGGACTCTGCTGGCTTCGGCCGGCAGAGTCTTTTCGTTTAAGACTGGAGGGACTGCATCACGGAGAGGTGGCCGGCGCGGTCGGCGATGAGGCACTTGGCCAGGTAGAAGGGCCGGTTGGCTTGCCGGACGTACTGTGTGAGCACGAGGACCGGGTCCGAGGCGCGTAGGTCCAGCAGCTTGGCGCGGCTGGGGCCTACCTGGCTGAGCCCGATCTGGCACTCGCCGGGGCCGAGCCCCCTGCCGGCCGCTTTGTTGAGCGCCGTGAGCAAGGTGGCGCCGCCGTCGTCCTTAATGTCCAGGGGCGCGGCGGCGCTGCCGGCGAAACTGACCGGCTGGGCGGAGATGTTTTCCTGCAGGTGTGCGATGGGCTCGCCGTCGCGGATCAGGACGGACTCCCAGAGCCAGACGTCGCTGCCGGGGTCGACGCCGACACCGGGGGCAACGAATTCTGAGGCCGGCTGCTTCTCCACCTGGATGCGCTTGATCTCGACCTGGTGTCCGGGGCCGCCGAGGACTTCCTCGAAGGGGCGGATGCGTTCGATGCCGATGCGGGGGAGGGTGTCGGAAACGAACCGGCCGACGCCGCGGCGGGCGCGGATGAGGCCGTCCTCCTCGAGCAGCATGAGGGCCTCGCGGACCACGGTGCGGCTGACCTTCATGTCGGTGCCGAGCTCGGTCTCGGTGGGGAGCATGGAGCCGGGCTGCAGCAGGTTGTTGCGGATGGCTTCGGCGATCCGGGAGTAGATGGCAACCCGGAGCGGTGAGCCGGGCTGGGCCTCCACCGGCTGGGACAGGAACCGGACGGCGTCCTCGTGCACGTTATGCCTCGCTTGTGTTTTGTTCTGGGGAATCCAGCCTAGCAAGTGGTACGTGTTTGTTGGACAACCGGTCGCGTGAGGTCACCTTACAAGTGGGCTCGAAACTCGGAACCCATCTTGGGAAATCCGCCAAGTGGCACATGGCTGCATGCGCCACTCACCTCGCACCCGAACGGTAGCCGGGTGAAGGCCGCTGTCAGACGGACGTTGTCTTGAACTCGGAGCAAGGGTTGCCAGTTCGGGAGCATCAGGTTGAGGTTGACTGGTTTTCCTTCTGTTGGGCAGCGGCCAAGAGGTTGTCGAAGCTCTCGGTACCGTACCCCGGGGCTGCGACTGTGACGACCAGCAGGGTCAACATGGCTGCCTGACCGGCCCCGCCGGGAGACGCGTTCTCCTTGAGCCCGCCGAGGAAGACCTGAGGGGCGGAGCCAAACAAGCGGGATGCGCGCCAGCCGGTATCGATTAGCCAAGGTCCAACACCATCTTCCAATCTGGCTCGGCGTTGATCGACCGTCGGCGTGCGGCTCGCTCTTTCACCTTTGGACGCTTGAACGTGAGCTTGCTTGCCGGGAATGGCGCGGAGTTCGAGTCCAGGAACCCCACTAACCAGCAGCGGTAGGGGCTGTCCGCCCGCCATCAGGTTTTTCAAGGTTTGGGGGGACAGTTGATGCGTCGTATCGCCGGTTAAGTCAAGTACCGTGCGATTGATTTGCTCAAGAAAACGGCATAAGAACGACTCTTCCGCTGAAAGTTGAGCAGCTATGAGAAGCGGCGTAATGAACGTGGCACAGGTGGCGTGGCCGGACTCCGATCTTCACAGTCTTTTTCGTTTCATTGCTGACCGCACTAATCGTCTCTCTGTTCTTGCTGCTAGTGATACCAGCGCTCCGCAGCCCGGGCGCTATGTTCCTGTTCGCTTCCACCCCGTTCACTGGATGGGGTTGACAGGCTCATCCGTGGGGCTCGGATTACTGGGGGTAGCAGCGGGGTGCCGTGACCCGGTCCTTCAGCTTGGAGTGCTGTCGGTTCCTCATTTCTGACGTTTATATGTCATTTTCAAGGCGGTTGAATTCAATGTCGCATATTAGGTGTAGCATCCGTTTTGCGGGCGTTGACGCCCGTGACGCTATTGGGGGAAGCGAGCATGCCTGTAAGTGTTGGCCGACGCGATGTACGCCTCTGCGGCCCGCGCTCCACGCCGGGCTTCCTCCATGTGCGTCCATCACCGCACCCACCCCGCACGCTTCGCATTACACGTCGGTCAGGTGTCCTATGAAAGGACTCTCATGAGCCAACCCCCGAACTTCGCCCCCTCTCCCATAGCCCACGGCTACGGACAGGCGCAGCAGAGCAACAAGTCTTTCCTCGTGACATGGCTGCTCTCCCTCCTCCTCGGTGTCCTAGGCGTGGACCGCTTCTATTTGGGCAAAGTCGGAACCGGCATCCTCAAGCTAGTCACCTTCGGTGGTTTGGGCATATGGGCCCTGATCGACCTCATCCTTGTACTGGCAAACAAAACCCGCGACAAGCAAGGCCTTCCGCTGGAGGGCTACGACAAGCACAAGAAAGTGGCCTTGATTGTCACAGGCGTTTTCATCCTGCTGAGCATTATCTTCAACGCCAGCCGCGGCGGGTCTGCCCCAACGTCCAGCCCAGCCGTTTCCACTTCGAATGACTCCGCTGCCGCTTCCACTACGGCTGCTCCGGCAGAGACCGCAGCACAGGATCCCGCCGTTGCCAAGGCTGAGGCTGACGCTGCTGCCAAGGAGGCTAAGGCCAAGGCTGACGCTGAGGCCAAGGCCAAGGCCGAGGCGGACGCAAAGGCAAAGGCTGACGCTGCTGCCAAGGCTAAGGCTGAGGCTGCCGCTGCTGCTAAGGCTGCAGCTGAAGCTGGGACAATCAGTCAGCAGAACGCACTGCGCAAAGCTGCCGACTACCTCGACTTCACGGCCTTCTCGCGCACGGGTCTGATCAAGCAGCTGGCGTTCGACAAATTTTCGACACCCGACGCCACCTGGGCTGTAGACCGGGTCAAGGCCAACTGGAACGAGCAGGCGGCCAAGAAAGCCAAGGACTACCTGGAATTCACATCCTTTTCGCGTTCCGGGCTGATAGACCAGCTGACTTTCGACGGCTTCACCCCGGCCGAGGCCGAGTACGGAGTGAGCAAAACGGGCCTCTAGCAACTGTCGCAGTCTTCTCTGTGACGGTAGCGCAGCGGCCGCGCCACAGGGACTGAGCTGTGCGGCGGCCTGATCTGAGGCACACGGGGGCTCGACGCAGGCCCGAACGGGTGAGCCGCCAAGGCTACACGGGGCTGATTTGTCCCTGTGGGACCTATAGCCCTGATTGAAAAGTGCAGCTCCAAGGCAACGAGAATGTCCCAGCCGCTTGCGGCCGGGCCATTCTTGCTCGGGACTCCAGCCAAAGCTGCCCGCCGGCAACACCTTCGCCGATCTTGCCTAAAACTTTCGCCGATCTTGCCGGAACGGGTTCAGTATCAGGTCAGAGTAAGAAGGAGTGAACATCCTGGCTCTCCACTTGTCTTCGAGGTTTCGTCGAATGCCGGTGGGCCCTTGATTCCGTGAATTTCCCGGAATCAAGGGCCTGACTTGGTGCCTCCAGACATCCCGGCCTACGAGTAGCGTCTGCTCGTCCATCACGCTCTCAACATGCGGGTGCGCCGCGCGTAGCTGCTCCAGGATCCGGAAGCCGTGGGTGTCGATGTGGCCGCAGTAGAGAACTTCGCACTCGCGGAGCCATCCCAAAGTTCGGCCCGGTTGCCTCCATAGGTATGCGGAGAAGTCCCGGAGGCTCGTCCTCAGCTCACACCCCGTAGAAGCTCTTTCGCGCCTCGGCATAGCGTTCCCGGACGCCGATGCCCCAGTCGCCTTCGGGTTCGTAGGCAGCCTCGATGCTGCGCTTCCAGTCGGGAAGCTCTCCGTTGGCGGCCCATGCGGCCTGTTTCGCTGCCCCGAGCGCAACGTATTCTCTGCTTGCCGGCACCTCGACGGGCAGGTTGAAGATGCTTGCTGCCGCCTGGCGCAGGGCCTGCGACTTGGAGCCTCCGCCGATCAGGAGAATCTTGTCGGGCGTGCCGCCGGACTGCCGCAGGACGTCGATGGCATCGGCCAGTGAGTTCAGCACGCCCAGAACGGAGGCGCGGGCCAGATTCTCCGGGGTCATGTTGCTTCTGGTGAGGCCGGCCAGGCTGCCGCTGGCGTGCGGCAGGTTGGGGCTGCGCTCGCCGTCCAGATAGGGAAGGAAGGTGAGCCCGCCGGCGTCCTTCCCGGCGGCCAGTGCCAAGGCGTCCAGTTTCGCCAGGTCGACGCCGAGCATGGCTGCCGTCGCGGCCAGGACCCGGGCGGAATTCAGCATGGCCAGCAGGGGCAGGTGGCCGCCCGATGCGTCCGCGAATCCCGCGACTGCGCCGGAGGGATCCGGCATGGGGGAGGGTGAGCTGGTGAAGACGGTACCTGAGGTGCCGATCGAGACCACCACCTCGCCCGGGCGCAGGCCCAGCCCCAGCGCTGCTGCGGCATTGTCCCCGGCGCCGGCGGCGAGGACGGCGCCGTCGATGCCCCAGCCGTTTTGCACGATGCCGGCCTGCTCGTTCGACGCCACCACGCGCGGAAGGCGCGGAACGCGCCCGAAGAAGCGTTCCAGCAGGTCGGTCCGGTAGCTGTTGGTGACGGGGGAGAAGTAGCCGGTGCCGGAGGCGTCGCTCCGGTCCGTGGTGAACTCCCCGCACAAGGCACCGTTGAGCCAGTCATGGGGCAGGACCACCTGGTCGACGCGGCTCGCGGCGTCCGGTTCGTTCCGCGCCAGCCACGCCAGCTTGGAGATGGTGAACGAAGCGACCGGGACAAGGTTGACGGCGTCCACCCACTCTTCTGGCCCAAGTTCGTCCCGCAGCCTCGCCGCGTCCGGCGCGCTGCGGGTGTCGTTCCACAGCAGTGCGTCGTGCACGGGCGTCCCGGAACTGTCGAGGGCCACCATCCCGTGCTGCTGGGCGGCGATGCCGGCAGCGGAGACGGAACCGCCCAGCCCGTCAGCGCCGGCGGAATGCCATGCTTCCCGCAGCGCGGAGGTCCACACGGACGGGTCCACGGCGGTGAGGTCAGGGTGGGCCGCCGCACCGGACGTAATCACGCCACCGGTTTCGGCGTCCACGGCAAGGACCTTGCAGGACTGGGTGGAGGAATCCACCCCGACAACAATGCTCATAGACTCTTCTCCCCGTCGATCAGGTCAGTCAGTGCCTGGGCCAGCGGCGTATCAATGATCAGCGTGGTGACAAAGCCGGCCTTGGCCACAGCCAGCACCGCGTCAGCCCGTGCTTCCCCCTGGGCCACGGCAATCACCTTCGGGGTCCGCTGCAGCTGCTTGATGGTGACGGCGATGATTTGTTCGTCCAGCCCTGATTCCACGGCAACGCCTTTGGCGTTCACGAGCCGGCCGGAGCATTCCCCGACGGCGCCTGCCTCCACTGCCGTCTGCCTCACCTCGGCGTCGGCCCTGTCCCAGATGGTGGATGTGCCCGGCTTCCAGGCACCGATTGCCACGACGGCCAGGTCGAGTGAATCCGCCTTTGCCAGGGCCCCGGCGATCTCCGGCTGGCGGCGCAAGCCGGCCGCCGTCGTCGGATCTTCCACCACCAAAGGTGCCCACAGCGGCCAGGTGAGCCCCCCGCTCACATGTCCCAGCCGCTGGATCAGCTCCAGGGGATTGCTCTCGCCTTCCGTGGGAAGGGCACCGGCAAGTTGGACGACGTCGCACCGGGGAAGCTCACGGACCAGCCGCGAGGCCACGTCCAGGGTGCGGGACCACGAGATGCCGATGGTCCCGCCGGCGGGTGCCTGCCGGGAGATTTCGACGGCGGCCGCCCTGGCCAGGATGCCGCGCGCCTGGATTACGTCCCCGGTGGTCTCCGCGACGATTACCTCGCTAATCCCCAGTGCGGACTCGATGCGGCGGATATCAGCAGCGGAGACGCGGGAGGGGAAATGCACCTTGATCTCCACGATGCCCTTCTCGAATGCCTCGGTTAGCAGACGGGCAACCTGGAACCGCGAGATCTTGTAGCTAGCGCCGATCTCCACCTTGGAGCGGTTTTCCAGGTAGTACTCGCTGCTGACGCGCGCAAGAAGCTCGTCATGGGACTGCTCCGTCATGCTGGTCACCTCTCCCACATCTGATCATTTGAGAATTGCCTCTTGCTCAAATGAGTATATATGACTAGAGTCACATGACAGATGAGCAGTATTAGTTCGCTCATATGAGCAAGCTCAGATGAGAACTGAATCTGTACATGGGCCGAGCGGCCCTTGATTCCGGCCCGGTGACTTCCCCGGTCTGGCGTCCTGACTTTTGAGCACAAAGGAGTTCTTATGCGTCCGAACATGCGGGCGGCCTCACTGGCCGCAGGTGCCCTTTGCATCGCCCTGTCCGCCTCAGCCTGCGCGGGAGCCGGCGGTGGCAACACCGCGGGTGACCCGAACAGCATCAACGTCCTGATGGTGAACAACCCGCAGATGGAGGACCTGCAGAAGCTGACCGCGGACAAGTTCACCAAGGAAACCGGGATCAGGGTCAACTACACGGTCCTGCCGGAGAACGATGTCCGGGCGAAGATCAGCCAGGAGTTCTCGAGCCAGGCCGGCCAGTATGACGTCGCGTCCCTGTCGAACTACGAGATCCCCTTCTTCGCCGCCAACAAGTGGCTGGCACCTCTGGATAACGTGGCCGAGGATCCCAAGTTCAACCAGGCGGACATCCTGCCCGCCTACACGGCATCCCTCACCGGCACGGACGGCAAACTCTACGGCGAACCCTTCTACGGGGAGTCGTCCTTCCTGATGTACCGCAAGGACATCCTGGAGGCCAAGGGCCTGACCATGCCGGAGAAGCCCACCTGGGATGAAGTCGCCGATATCGCGGCGAAGGTGGACGGCGCAGCTCCCGGGATGAAGGGCATCTGCCTGCGCGGCCAGCCGGGCTGGGGCCAGGTCTTCGCGCCGCTGACCACCGTGGTGAACACCTTCGGCGGGACCTGGTTCGACAAGGACTGGAACGCGCAGGTCAGCGGCCCGGAATTCACCGCGGCCACCGAGTTTTACACGAAGCTGGTCCGCGAGCACGGCGAGGCCGGGGCCGCGCAGGCCGGGTTCACCGAGTGCCTGAACAACATGAGCCAGGGCAAGGTGGCCATGTGGTACGACGCCACCTCCGCAGCCGGCGCCCTGGAAGCTGACGCGTCACCGGTAAAGGGGAAGATCGGCTACGCCCAGGCGCCGGTGAAGAACACGAAGTCCTCGGGCTGGCTGTGGACCTGGTCCTGGGCCATGCAGGCGGCGTCGAAGAAGCAGGATGCCGCCGCGAAGTTCATTGCCTGGGCCAGCTCGAAGGACTACGAGGAACTCGTTGCCTCCAAGCTTGGCTGGGCGAAGGTTCCCTCCGGCAAGCGCATCTCCACCTACGAGAACGCCGAGTTCCAGCAGGCGGCGCCGTTCTTCAAGGCTGAACGCTTCGCCATTGAGAACGCCGACCCGAAAAACCCCGGCGCCCAGGCTCGCCCCGCCGTCGGCATCCAGTTCGTCGGCATTCCCGAGTTCGCTGCCCTGGGCACCAGCGTCTCCCAGGGGGTCAGCTCGGCCATCGCGGGCCAGGGCTCCGTGGCTGACGCGCTGGCCAAGGGCCAGGACGCCGCGCAAAAAATCGGCAACAAGTACAAGTGACCACCACTGAACCGCAGGAGAATCCCATGACTACCGCAACGGCGCGCATCTCCCGCCCGGGACACCACGCAGCCACTCCTTCACGAAGCGCCCGGTCGCGGGAACGCGCCCTGGCCTGGGCACGGCGCGCGCCGCTGCTCCCGGCCCTGATCTTCCTCATCATCGTCACCCAGCTCCCGTTCGTGGTGACACTGATCATCTCGTTCCTGAACTGGAACAGTCTCAGCCCTGACAAGACCGCCTTCGCCGGCCTGGAGAACTACGTCACGGTCCTCACCGACCCTGACCTGCGCCAGGCCATCTTCACCACCATCCTGCTCACGGTCTCGGTGGTCCTGTTCAGCCTGCTCATCGGCCTGGGCCTGGCCCTGCTGCTGGACAAGAAGTTCATCGGCCGCGGGCTGGCACGCACCCTGCTGATCGCACCGTTCCTGGTGGTTCCCGTGGCCGCGGCCCTGATCTGGAAGCACGCCCTGCTCAACCCCACGTACGGGCTGATCAACGGCATCCTCACCTGGGTCTGGTCGCTCTTCGGCAGCGGCACCGCGCCGCAACTGGACCTGCTGTCCCAGGCGCCCCTGATGGCGGTCATCGTGTCGCTGGTCTGGCAGTGGACCCCCTTCATGATGCTGATCCTGCTCGCAGGCCTGCAGTCGCGTCCGATGGATACCGTGGAAGCTGCCCAGATGGACGGCGCCACGCGCTGGGGCATCTTCCGGCACCTGACCCTGCCGCACCTGCGCCAGTACCTGGAACTCGGCGGCCTGCTCGGAGCCATCTACATCGTGCAGAACTTCGACTCCGTCTTCACCCTCACCGCCGGCGGACTGGGTACCGCCAACCTGCCCTACGCGATCTACCAGACGTTCTACTTCGCCAACGAATACGGCCTGGCCTCCGCCGCCGGCGTCGTGGTGGTCATCGGCACCATCATCGTGGCGACCTTCGCCCTGCGCACCGTTTTCTCGCTCTTCAAGAAGGAGGCAGCACGATGAGCACCATCACCCCGGCCGCAGCCCAAAGCACACCCTCCGGCCCCACTGCCCTGAACACCGGCAGTCCCCGCCGCAGTATCGGAAAGTTTGGCGGCAAGTCCCGGATGGACCCCACCCGGAACAACACCGCGGCCGGCATCGCCGCCTGGCTGCTGGCCCTGCTCTTCGCCACACCGGTCCTGTGGATGATCCTGACCTCCTTCCACTCCGAAACCGACGCCGCCACCAACCCGCCCTCCATCGCGGCCAACCTCACCCTGGACGCCTACAAGGAGTTCTTCGGCGCGAGCTCCGGGGTGAGCCCGTGGCCGCCCATGATCAACTCCGCCACTGCCTCGATCCTGTCCACGGTCCTGGTGCTGGTCCTGGCCATCCCGGCCGCCTACGCGCTGTCCATCCGGCCGGTGAAGAAGTGGACCGACGTGATGTTCTTCTTCCTCTCCACCAAGATGATGCCCGTGGTCGCCGCGATCCTGCCGCTCTACCTCTTCGCCCGGACCGTCGGAGCTCTGGACAACATCTGGTTCCTGATCCTGATGTACACCTCCATGAACCTGCCCATCGCGGTGTGGATGATGCGCTCCTTCCTCGCCGAGGTTCCGGAGGAAATGCTGGAAGCCGCCCAGATCGACGGCGCTGGGCTTCTCTTGACCCTTCGCAAGATCGTCGCCCCCGTGGCCATGCCCGGCATCGCCGCCACAGCGCTGATCTGCTTCATCTTCAGCTGGAACGAACTGCTCCTGGCCCGGGTCCTCACCGGCGTCGTCGCCGGCACCGCCCCGGTGTTCCTGACCGGTTTCGTCTCGGGCCAGGGCCTGTTCCTCGCGAAAGTCTGCGCGGCCGCCGTCGTCATCTCGCTCCCGGTGCTGTTCGCCGGCTTCGCCGCCCAGGACAAACTCGTCCAGGGCCTCTCGCTCGGGGCCGTGAAATAACCAGCGCCGTCAAGTAGCCCCGCACCCCTTATCCCGACTTTTCAGAGGAACACTTTGATGACCACATCAACCGCACCGTCCCCGGCCTCCGGCCAGCGTGAACAGCAAACACAGCCCGACCTGCCCGCCACCATGCGCGCCGCCGTCCTGAAAAGCCAGGGTGACATGGCCCTGAAGACGCTGCCCGTCCCGGACCTCGAGCCCGACCAGGTCCTGGTGCAGGTGGCCGCCGTCGGCGTCTGCGGCAGCGACGTCCACTACTTCGAGCACGGCCGCATCGGCGACTACGTGGTGGACCACCCGCTGATCCTCGGCCACGAACTCTCCGGCCGGATCGCCGCCGTCGGAAGCGCCGTTGACCCTGCCCGTCTGGGACAGCGCGTCGCCGTCGAACCCCAGCGCCCCTGCCGTAAGTGCAAGCAGTGCAAAGCAGGCCGTTACAACCTCTGCCCCGACATCGAGTTCTACGCGACGCCGCCGATCGACGGCGCCTTCGCCGAATACGTGACCATCCAGAGCGACTTCGCCTACGACATCCCGGACAGCGTCAGCGACGAAGCCGCCGCCCTCATCGAACCGCTCAGCGTGGGGCTTTGGGCCTGCGAACGCGCCGGAATCCGCCCCGGCAGCCGGGTGCTGATTGCCGGCGCCGGGCCCATCGGCATCATCGCCGCCCAGGCTGCCCGCGCCTTCGGCGCCACCGAAATCTACATCAGCGACATCGCCGAGGACCGGCTGGCCTTCGCCCTGGAGCACGGCGCAACCCATGCGACCAACGCGAACACAGACAGCGTGGAAGGGCTCGACGTCGACGCCTTCATTGACGCTTCCGGCGCGCCTCAGGCGGTCCGTTCCGGAATCAGGGCCGTAGGCCCAGCCGGCCGGGTGATCCTGGTCGGTCTTGGGGCGGACGACGTCGAACTCCCCGTCTCGTTCATCCAGAACCGGGAGATCTGGCTCTCCGGAGTCTTCCGCTACACCAACACCTGGCCGCTGGCGATCCAGCTCATCGCCGACGGAAAGGTGGACCTGGACATCCTGGTCACCGGCAGGTTCGCCCTCGCCGAATCAGAGGAAGCACTCAAGGCCGGCAAACAGCCCGGCCAGCTCAAGGCCGTCGTCTACCCGGGCCGCTGACAGCCAGCCCGGAAAGGAAAAGCACATGGAACAGCTCAGCAACGCGACACTGACGGCCCTCCCGGATACCTTGCGCACGCCGTCCTACGACCGCTCGGCTTTGACGGCGGGGATCGTCCACTTCGGCGTCGGCGGCTTCCACCGCGCGCACCAGGCCATGTACCTGGACCAGCTGATGAACGCCGGCCTCGCCCACGACTGGGCCATCTGCGGAGTGGGCGTCCTGCCCGGCGATGCCCGCATGAAGCAGGTCATGGACAAGCAGGACTGCCTGTACACGCTTGTTGTGAAGAATCCCGACGGCACCCGGGAAGGACGGGTCATCGGCTCGATCATCGAGTATCTCTTCGCCCCCGACGACCCGGAAGCCGTGATCGAAAAAATGGCGTCCGACGCCGTCCGGATCGTTTCGTTGACCGTGACGGAGGGCGGGTACAACTTCCACCACGTCACGGGCAAGTTCGACGCCGGGAATCCCGGCGTGGTCCACGACCTCCGGCCGAGTGCCGCGCCGCGCACAACTTTCGGTCTGGTCACCGAAGCCCTGCGCCGCCGTCGTGAACGGGGACTGGCGCCGTTCACGGTGATGTCCTGCGACAACATCCAGGGTAACGGCGATGTGGCGCGTGAGATGTTCACCGCTTTTGCTTCGCTCAAGGACGCAGCTCTGGGTGCCTGGGTCACGGAGAACGTGCCCTTTCCCAACAGCATGGTGGACCGGATCACCCCCGTCACCACCGACGAGGACCGCCAAGCCATTGGCGGGGAGTTCGGTGTGGAGGACGGCTGGCCCGTGGTCTGCGAACCCTTTGAACAGTGGGTGCTCGAGGACCACTTCAGCCTGGGGCGCCCGCCGTTTGAAAAGGCCGGCGTGCAGTTGGTGGAGGATGTGGAGCCTTACGAGCTGATGAAGCTGCGGCTGCTCAACGCGAGCCACCAGGGCATGTGCTACTTGGGCTACCTCGCCGGCTACCGCTACGCGCACGAGGTGGCGCAGGACCCGCTGTTCGCGCAGTTCCTGCTGGACTACATGGATAGGGAGGCAACGCCCACCCTGCAGCCCGTTCCCGGCATCGACCTTGACGCCTACAAGCGCACGCTGATCGAGCGCTTCTCCAACGAACACGTGCGCGACACCCTGGCCCGCCTGTGTGCCGAGAGCTCCGACCGGATCCCGAAGTGGCTCCTGCCCGTGGTCCGCATCAACCTCGAGAACGGGGGAGAGATCAAGCGGTCGGCTGCCATCGTGGCGAGCTGGGCCCGCTACGCCGAAGGCGTGGACGAGCAGGGCAACTCCATCGACGTGGTGGACCGGCTCAAGGACACGGTCATGGCCGCCGCCACACGCCAGCGGCAGGACCCGCTGTCCTTCATTTCAAACCGGGAAGTCTTTGGTGACCTCATTGATGACGAGCGCTTTGTCACCGCGTACTCAGAAGCCTTGGCCAGTCTGCATGACCGCGGCGCCACAGAAACTCTTCGACGGCTGGAAGCCTGAGGTCCCTGTCAGTACACCCATCCATTCCGAGTTTTTGTCCAGATGATGGCCGCTCCGAGGGCGTTAGCAGCCATTATCTGGACAAAAACTCCTCTCGTAGTGCGCGGTGGACGCTCGCCGAGCCTGGTAGCGTCAGCGACAAACGGACGCGTTACATGTAACGTTGAATTATGAGCGTTAGGGATCGGGTGGCAAGACACCGGCTTGCCATGCGCGAGCGCGGGTTCCGACAGATTCAAATGTGGGTGCCAGACACAAGGACCGAAAAGTTCAGGTACGAGGCTGAGCGCCAGGCGCTGGCGGTTGCCAACTCTGACCGTGCAGGCGACGACCAGGATTTCATCGAACAGATCTCGGAAGACTGGCCGGAGTGAATCGCGGTGAGCTGTGGACGGTGTCCGGCGGGACATACGCGCAAAAGCCCACGCCCGCGCTCATCATTCAGGATGACCGCTTTGCAGCATCGGAGTCGGTCACCCTACTGCCACTGACGTCCCACCTCACGGACGCCCCATTGCTGAGACTGACGGTTGAACCGGGACAGCTCACCGGCTTGGAGCGCGTAAGCCAGATCATGGTGGACAAGCTCACAACAGTCCGCCGGTCCAACCTGGGGCAGCGGGTAGGCCGGATAGATTCCACGACGATGGTTGCAGTTGAACAATCGCTTGCTGTCTTTCTCGGGCTGGGGCGCTGACTAGCCTAATTTCCGGGTTTCGACAGGCTCAACCACCGGGGCGGAGCCGTTCGAGGGCCCAGTCCCAATTGACGAGCTCCTGTTCGAGACGGACGGATGGGCCGTACTTGTCGTTGCCCAGTGCATCGTAAAGCGCCGACTCTTCCGCGGGCAGCCCCGTCAGCGTAGCGCGCGACGGTGATGGCTCCGTTCCCCAGGCGTGGCGGTGGGCGAGTAGCGTTTCCTCATCCATCAGGACGCTCTCCACATGCGGGTGTACGGCCCGGAGTTGGTCAAGGATCCGGAAGCCATGGGTGTCGATGTCGCCCCAGTACAGGATCTCGCAATCGCGGAGCCAGGCCGCGTCGCGCAGCGAAGAAAAGCCGTAGCCGGCCCCATAGAGGGCCAGCGTTCCGGGCCGGTCCGGAAGCGCAAGGAAATTGACCTGGTTCTCCGTCGCAATCACTGTGTGCACCGGCAGCTGTAGGGTGCTGAACGCCTCAGCGGTCACGGTGATGTCCCGGGCGTTGCCAAGGGCAGGAATTTCAGGGTCGAGGATTCGGAACCGGACGAGCTCGGGCGGATGCAGGAACCCGTGCCGGCGGGCAAACCGTGCCGCCGGAGTACGGCCGGCGCCGTCGTCCAGGGCAACGTCCGGCTCTGCCGTTTCCAGAGGAGCATCCACGGAACCGTCGGCGTCGGCCTCCGCCTCATCAACGACGTCGGCACGCTGATCGACAGCGGCCAGCAGCTGGTCAATGACCTGCCGATGCCGCTCGATGAACTTCGTGTGCACGCCGGGCAGTCCCAGCTGCCGGACGTAGATTCCAGGCAGCGGATTGTCCCGGAGCCACAGCGCAACCCGTGCTGCCGTAAGGGCGTCAGGACCCAGCTCGAGTAGCTTCAGCGGGCGCCGTGCAGCCCAGTCGGGCAGCAATGGATCCAAACCAGCAAGCGCGGCCGCGAGCTCGCGGAACCGCGCTGCCTCCCGGGACTTCCCGACGAACCCGATCTCGTCCTCCACAGTGGCGAACACCGCAGCGGCCGGAATCCGGTTGGAACCCACGGTGCGGCGCCCCACCTCCGCCGTTTCCAGCTCGTACGGGCCAGCCCCGCCGAACAGCTCAGCCGCCCACCGCTGGGCCGCAGCATAATCGGTCAACAGGGCTGCCGCCGTCGGACGTTTCAGTGAGCGGCGGCGCGGATACGCGCCCGACGGCTCCAGCAGCTCCCGCAGCAGCGCCCCGCTGGTCCACGCCTTCAGCGACTGCGCCCGCAGCCCTGCCACAGTGGTCCAGGCCTCAGCGCGGAGGTCCCTTCCCAAACCTCGCAAGCTGGGTTCGGGGCCCTCGGGACGCCGCTTAGGCACGCCGGTCCCGTTCGTCGCGGTATTCCTGGATGGTCATGTTTCGCAGCTGCGAGTCGTCGCCGTTGGTATTCGCCACGAACCCGACGTGCGAGACGAAGGGCTCGATCACGTGGATCTTCTGCAGCGGCGTGACGATCAGCAGCTGCAGCTTCATCCGCTGGAACAGCTGCAGACCGTAGCGCGCGGACTCGTCCGACCCGCGGCCGAACGCCTCGTCGATCACCACGAACCGGAAACTCCGGCCGCTGTTCTTGTTTTTGGAAGCCGTGTTTCCCGACCCCAGCCCGAACTGGAACGCCAGCGCCGCCGCGAGGATGGTGTACGCCAGCTTCTCCTTCTGCCCGCCGGACTTGCCGCCCGAGTCCGTGAAGTGCTCGAACTCCTCGCCGGTCTCGGTCCACTTCTCCGACGCCGAGAACGTGAACCAGTTCCGCACGTCCGTGACCTTGGCCGTCCACCGCTCATCCAGCGTGGTCAGGCCCTCGCGGCCGCGGAAGCGCTCGATCAGCCGCTCCACCTGCAGGTACTTCTGCTCCGAGTACTGGTCCTGGTCGCCGATGGTTCCCTCCGAGCAGGCCCGCAGGTCGACGCCGAACTCCCGCACGTCCTGGTCCGACGTGTTCTGGTGCTCCAGCTGGATGTGCCGGCCCGGGTTGTATTCGATCCCGGCCAGCGACTGGTTGATCTCGCCGATCCGGTTGACGATGTCCTGCCGCCGGCTGTCCAGGAACGCGTTGAACGCCACCACCTCGTGGATGGTGTTCTGGTTCAGCGACTCCTTGAAGTGCGCCTCGAACCGCGGCAGATCGTTGCTGACCAGCTGCTCCAGCAGCCGGTTGTAGTCCGCGGCGGCCTCGAGCGCGGCGTCGATGTCCGTGGTCTCGTTCGGGTACTTGTTGCGGAAGTCCGCCATCAGCCGGACGGTGCTCTCCGCCGCCCGGGCGATGCGCTTGGACAGCGCATCAATCATGTCCGTCAGCCCCGCGCGGACGGTGCTTTCCGCCGCGCCGGTGTTCTTGTACGTCAGCGTTTTGTCCCCGAGCGCCGCTTGGGTGAGATGTTCGACGGCGGCCAGCACCCCGCCGTCGTCCGTCAAGGGTGTCTCGGCGAGAATGCCGCGGCATTCCTCAATCGCCTCCGCGATGTCCCTCGCGTCCTTCTCGTTGGCGCCCAGCCGCTCACGCAGCTTGCCGGCCCGTTCCTCCAGCCGCTCCAGCTCGTTCGTGACGGCGGATTCCTTGACCGTCAGCTGCTTCAGCAGGTCACTGGCCGTCTCAAGCTCGAGCTTCTCCGCCTTGAGCTCCTCGATCCGCCGGGCCGTGAACTGCCAGCTGATCTCGCCGAAGTCAACCACCGAGCGGACGGTGCCGAGTTGCTGGTTCTGCCGGCCCAGCGCGCCGAGGCTCTCGTTCACCTTGGCCAGTTGGGCCTCCGTGACCGTCAGCTGGCCCCTGACCTCGTCCTGCTCGGCGAGGAAACGGCTGATCTTGTCGTGGTTGTCCCAGCCGAGCACATAGTTGCGCCGGTCCGTGAGCTCCCGCCGGTCGTCCTTCTCGTGCCGGCCGCGGCCGCCCTTGAGCTGCCCGTTGACGGTCAGCGCCTTGGGGTAGCGGCGGAAATCCTCGAGGGTGTCGCAGCAGACATGGTCGAACCGGGTGGTGAGCTCGTCCAACAGGAAGTTGCGGAAGGGCGTGTTCGGCTTGATGGCGATCTTCGCGGCCAGCGTGCCCGGCTCGGCCGTCCTGGCCGCCGGGGATTCGCCGATCCTCAGGTAAACCAGCCGGCCGCGCAAGTTGTTGGCATCCACCCAGCTGCTCACCGCGGGGTAGTGCTCGGCCGGTACCAGCAGGGACAGCGCGAAGCCGTGCAGTGTCCGTTCCGCAGCACCCTCCCACGCGCCCTCGCCGTCACGTACGCGCAGCAGTTCGCCGGCGTACGGCAGCGCCGCTTCCGCGATGCCCGTTCCGTCGCACAACCGACGGCGGAGCTCCAGCTGGGGGAGCGGCAGCAGGTTGGGTCGGGACTGCAGGCTGCGCAGTTCGGCGCCGATGTCCGACGCCCGGCCGGTCAGGACGGTATGCGTCATGGTTAGCTCGGTGCGTCGGTCCTGCAGCTCATCGGAGCTCTTGCCGAGTGCTGCCTCCACCTCGGCCAGCCGGGCGCGGTTGCCGTCAAAGAGTACTTTGTCCTCGGGCGGCCGGAGCCCCAGGTCCTTCGCTGCCGCGGCGTACGTGTCGAAGCGCTGCCGCTGGGTCCGTGATTCCACGGCGAGCCGGGCCATGTCGGCGTCGATCGCCGCCAGCCGGCCGCCGCCGTTGGTGCGGATGTCCTCCTGCACGGCGGACAGCTCGTGCCGCTTCTCCGTGATGTCGGTGCGGAGCTTGGTGCTGTCCTCCTGCAGACGCTCGCCGGTGCGTTCCAGCTCCTGCTGATGCTCCAGGCTCAGCTGCAGCTTCCGGTCGGTGAACCACGGGTGAAGCTGGTCGCGCTGCTTTTTGGCCAGGTTGTACTCGCCATCCAGCTTCGCGTGCTGGGCGGCGCCCTCCGTGATGGGGGTCAGCAGGGCGATCTGGTCCTTGGCCCGCAGCACGGCGTCGTGGGCCTTCTTCAGGTCATCGAAGTGGTGGATGAGGTTGCCGATGCGCTCCCCGACGTTGTCCTCCTCCAGCATGTTGGTGCGCACGAAGGAGGTGATGTTCTCCACCTGCTTCATGGACACCGTGCGGTGGAACAGCTCCATGGCCTGGTTGCCGCTGATGCCGAACTGCCGCTTGAAGGCCGCGGCGTAGGGCTCGAAGGTGTCGTGCACGGCGGCGCCGGCAGCGCGCAGCTTCTTCTTCAGCTTCGCGGGGTCCTGGCCGAAGTTGGAGAAGTCCGCCGCGATGGACTGGTCAGCCTCGGCGAGCGAGTAGAAGCGGCTGGGCTGTCCCGCCTCCTGCGTGGCCCAGAGGGTGATGGCCAGCGTGACCGACTTGCCCAGCACGGCGTTGTGGAAGACGGCGAGCACCACGGTCAGGGCGCCGGTGCTTCGCAGCGCCACCGGCTTGGAGTACTCGCCGCCGGTGCTGCGCGTGCTCTTGTGGAACCCGCGCACGTACGACATCAGCGAGCGTTCCTTCTTCTGCGCGCCGGCCGCCTTGTTGTACTCAATTTTGTTGGCCGGCAGCAGCAGCGTGGTGATCGCGTCGACGACGGTCGATTTTCCCGACCCGATGTCCCCGGTGAGCAGGCTGTTGGCGCCGTCCAGCCGGAACGTCCGCACGCCCTGGTGGAACGTGCCCCAGTTGAGCAGCTCCAGACGGTGCAGCCGGAAGCCCGGGAGAGTCCCGCCGTCGTCCGTCTTTTCCTCCAGGCTGAACAGCGTGTCCTGCAGATCCGCGGTCACTTGCCGTCCTCCTCTTTGGTGGGCCCAGCCCCGGCGAGGGTCGCGCGGTAGTCCGCCAGCCGCGCGTCGAACTCCTCGAGCCACTGGGCGTCCACGAACGCTTTCAGGATGCGCGCCACCTCGTACGTGCCGGGCTGGCCGCGGAGTCTGCGCAGGAAGCCGAGGTCCACCACCTTTTTGATGTCGGTGGCGAGCCGGTCCATGATCCGGGCCTCGTTGCTGGATTCGGGCAGGAAGACGGCCACCATGTCCGCGATGTCCTGCTCGGTCATGATGAGCCGGAGCTCGCTGCTGTTGGTGTCGAACTCCAGCATCCGGCCGCGCAAAAGGGCCAGTAGCAGACTGACGTGGAAGGTGAGCTGGCGCCGCGGGATCAGCCGGGGGAGCGTGCCGTCCGCGTCCTCGCGCGACTTCAGGAACGCGTACCCCTCGGATTCGTCCAGGATCAGGTCCAGGCCCAGCACAGAGACGTAGTCACGGACCTGGGAGGTCAGGCCCAGCAGCGACTGCCAGAGCTTCTCGTCCCCCTCGGCGTACAGCACGCCTTTGAAGAGCCGGGTGACGACGCCGGGAAGTTCCTCGGGCGTGCGGCTTTCCGTTTCCGCTGTGCTGGGGAAATTCGCTGCCGGATTCATGCGGGCCTTCCGAAGATGATCTGTTCGAGGGTGGCTTCGCGGAGGGTGCCGTCTTCCAGGTGCCAGGCTATGTGCTGCTCGGCCTCCGGGTTGATGGTGGCCCAGTCCGACTCCGTGGCCAGCTGGTAGTAGGCCACGATCTCCGCGAGCCCCTGTTCGACTGGGTGCTTCTTTGTGACTTCGGCGAGGGTGGCCTGCTCGGCCCCTTCTGCCAGCACGGCGTCGATGTTGGCCTTGAGGCGTTCCTTGTCCACGTGGAACTGGCTGAACAGGGCGCCGGCGTCCACGTCGGCGTCGTCGGCGGTTTCGATTTGGTCCTCCACCATGACCCGCCGGCTCGGCTCGTACAGCGGGCGTTCGAAGGGGAGGGTGATGTCCACGTGCGGGCCGCTTATTTCTATGAACTCCCCTGGCGGGGGCTGCTCCCTGGTGGCGAGGGCGCCGGACTCGACGCTGCGGATGAGCTGCATGATGCGCTTGTTCTCCAGGAACACCTTGTCATCGAGCAGCCGGCGCATCTGCTGGGACAGCTGGCGGACGGTGCCCTGGGTCTGCTCGACGGCGGGCAGCCAGTCCTGATGGAGGCTGGTGATGGCGTGCAGGTTGTCTGTTTGTGCGAGGGCCTCGATCTGGGTGGCGCGCTGGAGAAGCTCCTGCAGTTTCCTCCTCAACTCCGGCGACATGAGGTAGTCCCAGAAGCCCTGGAACGTCCGGCCCTGCAGGGAGCTGCTGATGTCCTGCTGGTTGGCGAAGATCGATTCCAGCAGCTCGCCCTGCGTGCCGTCCCAGGTGGCGATCTGCTCGCGGACCTGGCGGTCCAGCTTGCGGAAGTTCTGTTCGACCTCACGGAAGTCCGAGAGGAGGTCCTTGGCCAGTGCTTGCAGCTGTTGGAAGTGATCCAGCGCCTCGGGGGCCGTCATGACCCGGATGTTGCCGTCGCGGATGCGCTGCATTTCGGCGTCGATGCTTTCTCTTTGTTTTTGGAGTTCGTTCAGGCGTACTTCGGGGTCCGTCTCGGACTGCTGGACCAGCCGCTCGAGGACCGCGAAGATGCTGGTGAGCCGCGACTGGGTGGCGACGAAGTCCCGGCCGCGCAGGCTCTCCACCCAGCGGACCACGTCCTCGGCCGCGGCGGTGAGGTCGTAGCGCGGCTCGTCCTGGCCCTGGATGTAGTACTTACGCAGCCAGGCTCTCTCCGGCGCGGCCCAGTCGTCCAGGTATTCGGCCGCCTGGCGGGGGAACTTGTCCTCACCGTGGGCGTCCCGCAGGCCGAAGAGGACGTCGTCGAGGCTGTCGATGAGCTGCTGCCGGCCGAGGTTTCTTTGGTTGGGCCCCGTGAAGGCGGCCATGAAGAACGAGATGGCGAGCGGGGCGTTCTGGGCGCGCAGCAGGGACCAGCCTGCATGGTTCTCACGCAGCGCGTTGATTGCGTAGTAGTCCATCGTGTCCTTCGTGCGGCGGCTCACACCCACTCTAAATGCCGCCACGGACATCCACTGTGGAGGACGAGTCACACCCGCCGTCTAAGAAACGAAAATCCATCCCGAGTTTTTGTCCAGATAATGGCCGCTGCGAGACCTCCGGGAGCCATTATCTGGACAAAGACTTTGCAAAAGTACCGTTTGCTGGCGTGCCTCACCAGGCAATGGCTATGTTCCAGGTGACAGCCCAGCAAGCCCTGCGTCCCTTGCAGCCGTCAGCAGTTCGACGTCGTAGGCGATCACGTGATCGGCCTGCAACCGGATAGCAGTCGGTGTACAAGAGTATGGAGGCGACCAGTGTGGCGCCTTCATGAGCCGTTGTGACTATATATTCGGCTACTGCGCCAGACTCGGGTTCCTCCACCACCAGCTTGAGAGCTGCGTGCGGACGTATCTACATAAATGATCAACGGCCGCGGCGCAGGTCGGACAGAATTTCGGCGGTACTGGCACCAGATTGAACGCGCGCCAGGATCTGGAAATCGACACGTTTGCGCTCGCTCGGCGCACGCTCCCGGCCAGAAGCAGGCGCTCGAAAGGGGAAGCGGCAGGGGGGAATCAATGTCGCTGCCACTTCGCCGTTGTTAGTGACGTCGATCGTTTCGCCGTTCTTAACTCGCTCGAGAATCTTGTTGCTCTGATTGCGAAGCTCGCGATGGGGGATAGTGGTCATGAGTTGCCTCCGTAGCAATCGGAGCAACCAGAACCGTGCTGAGCGGTGTCAGTCCAGGGGCCGTGCCGACCTTGTTGTTGCAGGAGAAGTGAGGCGTACAGCGCTCAAGCGCGACCGCGGGCAGGACGCCGTCGAACATTTGGCTGAATACCCCGGTCACGGTAGTGGCCCGTGGGCTAACCGCGGGTTTCAGGGTATTCGACCTGACCGCGAAGAAAGCGGCGGCGAAGATCCAGACAGTCAAGCCGACCATGGCCAGCCGGAGCGATTGACGGGTCCAACAGGTGCGCTTCAGATCCAACATGTGGTCTCTCCCCAATAAGACTCCGCCGACGTGATTTTAGGCGATGTCCTGCTCACTGAGGGAGATCGTGCTTCGGTTTCGGCAGAGGCTTGGTTTCGACAAGCTCAACCAGCGGGGATGGGTTTCGACGGGCTCAACCAGCGGGGCGTGGAGCTGGTCCAGGATCCGGAAACGCCGCTTTGGTGAGATGTCCGACGGCGGCCAGCACGCCGCCGTCGTCCGTCGAACGATGAATCGCATGGCTTACCGGGCTACGGGGTCTTTCGACTCCAGGAGCCCGAGTTCGGCTCGGCGCGGCATGCCTTCCCAATCACCCGGTACCTGGCAGGCGAAGGCTCCCGTGCGCACAGCCGTCCTCAAGCGCTGTTCCAGGCTCTCTCCAGCCAGGAACTCGGCGATGTAGCCCGCAACGAAAGCATCCCCGGCTCCGACCGTGTCCACCGCGTTGACCGGCACGGCCGCCTGGGTGAGCTGGGCACCGTCGGCGACTGCCACGGCGCCCAGTGGCCCGAGTTTCACGACGGCGTGCCGCGGGCCCACGGCTGTCAGCTGGTGCGCCAGTTCCAGCGGCGCGTGCGGTTGCGATCTGTCCAGCCCCAAGGCGATCATCGCTTCGTCATCGCCGGCGAAGACCAGATCCACCTGCGGGAGCAGTTTCCGGTACAGCTCGCGGGCCTCTTCGGGGGACCAGAGGGCGGCACGGTAGTTCAGGTCCAGTGACACCAGGGTTCCGGCGTCGCGCGCTACGGCTATGGCATGGTCCGCCGCCGCCGCCGCTGAGGCCGACAGGGCAGGCGTGATCCCGGTCAGGTGCAGGAGCCGGGCTTCGCGGATCTGCTTCGCCGGGACGTCCTGCGGTTCAAGGCGGGAGCCGGCACTCCCCGACCGGTAGTACCACACCTTGAGCTGTTCGGAGGTGCGCCGTTCTTTGATCATCAGCCCGGTGGGAGCCTGGGGGTCCACGATGCCGTGGACGTCGATGCCCTCGGCGCGCAATTCGCGGAGCACCAGCTCGCCCATGCTGTCGCCGCCCACCCTCCCGGCCCAGGTCACTGCTACGCCCAGCCGGGACAGGGCGATGGCGAAGTTGCTCTCTGCTCCGCCCATTCCGAGGCTTAGCGAGCGTGTGTGTGCCAAGGGACCGGGAGTGTCGGCCTTCATCAGCCCCATCGTTTCTCCCATGGTGACCACCTCGCTCATGCGTTGGCCATCCTGTTCTGGGCGAGGGCGACGAGGCGGGTGACCTCGGTGGCCCGCTCGGTGAGCGCGGTGAGGTCGCCGCCCTTGAAGGCATCGCCCAGGAGGGGCCCGCCCAGGCTCACGGCCAGGGCCCCGGCCTCGATCCATTTCGGCGCGTCCTGGATGGACACTCCGCCGGAGGGGATGATCGGCAGATCGGGGAAAGGTCCGCGCAGCTGCCCGATGTACCCGGGCCCCACCACAGAGGCGGGGAACAGCTTGACGGCCGTGGCTCCCAGGGACCACGCGGTGTGGATCTCCGTGGGCGAGTAGGCGCCGGGGAAGACGGGGACGCCGCGGTCGACGGCGGCACTGATCACCTCCGGCACCGTCACCGGGGTAACGAGGTAGTCAGCGCCGGCGTCGAGCGCCTGTTGGGCTTCGTGGAGGCCGACGACGGTGCCAACTCCGATTTCCGCGGACCCGGCGAACCGGGCCTTGAGTCCGGCGATCTCCTCGAAAACGCCCTCGGTGGTGAGTGTAAGTTCGATGGACCTGACGCCTCCGGCGATCAGTGCCTCGACAACCGGGGCGTACTCACGGGCGTGGGAGGTCCTCAGGACAGCGACCACCGGGTGTGCCAGCAGCGTTGCGGAGGGCTGTGAGCGGGGGACTGTCATCATGGTTTCTCCTGGGTGGTGGGGTTCGATTCGGTGCCGGCCTGGGGGCTCCGTTCCAAGGGGGCCGGAGTCCCTTCCCGTGCGTGCGTCTCGAGGACAAGCTCTCCCACCTTCTTGTCCGTCAGGGGATAAAGCATGCCGAGCACAATAGCGGCCGCGGCCAGCGCCAGGCAGGGATAGAGGGTCTGCAGGCCCTTCATTCCGGCCAGTACCTCCGGGGCCTGCGCCACGTTGGGTACGTAGCCGATGGCGCTCAGTCCGAACCCGGCGAGGCCGCCGGCAACAGACTGGGCGATCTTGCGGGAGAAGTTGAACATGGAGTAGGTGATGCCTTCGCGGCGAACTCCGGTGCGCCAGTGGCCGAAGTCGATGACGTCGCAGACCAGCGCCCAGGTGATGCCGTTGGGCAGGGCCACCCCAATGAAGGAGAGGCTGAACAGGACGGTGAAGAGCACCGGGTTGGTCGGCAGCACGAAGTTCAGTCCGTCCGCGACGATGGCGAGCAGGAAGCCGCACAGGGCCGTACGCTTCTTGCCGATGAGGCGTGTCAGCACAGGGATGAGCAGGATGCCGATGATCGAGGAGCCGATGCTGATCACGTTCACGTACGGCAGCAGCCGCACATCGCCCAGGTAGTACTGCGTGAAGTAGACGATCATGGACGTCTTCACGTTGTAAGCCGAGATCGAAAAGATCGTCATGACGACCAGGACCAGCAGGGGCCGATTGGTGACGATGGTGGTGACGAAGCTCCGGACAGTCAGCTTCTCGCGGGAACGGACCACGGGGACGGCCTCCCGGGTGTACCTGAACGTGGCGAAGAAGCAGAGTACGCCCACCACCGCCATGGTCCCGGCGGCGACGGCGTAGCCCACCCGGTCGGAACCGAAGGCCAGCACAATCGGCATGAACGCGACGCCGGTGACCAGCAGGGCTGTGACAGAGCCGGCCTGGCGGAAGGAGGCGAGCTTGGCCCGTTCGATGGGTTCCTGGGTCATCACCGAGGCCAGCGAGCCGTAGGGGATGTTGGTGAACGAGTACAACACGCCCCACGCCATGTAGGAGACGTACGCGTAGACCAGGTTCACGCCCTCGGACTGGCCGGGGGTGAGGAAGGTAAAGACCGTCAGCACTGCCAGCGCAATGGACGAGTAGAACATGACCCCCCGGAAGCGGCCGAAGCGGCCCACATTGCGCCGTCCGTCGATCACCGTGCCGGCGAGCGGGTCCATGAACGCGTCGAAAAGCTTCGTGATGACGAAGACGGAGGCGGCGGCTGCGGGCGGCAATCCCGCCACATCCGTGTAGAACTTCAGCAGGTAGGCCTGGCCGAGGTCGAACATGAAGCCGTTGCCCAGATCGCCCATGCCGTAGGCGATCTTCTCTTTCAGTGACACAATGCCACTTGTTTTCGTCGCCCGGGAACTGGTGGGCGTGGTGATTTTGTTGGCCATCGGGGTGCTCCTTTGCATCCAGGCAGATTAGGGGTCAACCAAATTAAGGGTCAGGCGGAACGCCGGGAGTAGGCGGTTTTCGGGAGGTTGTAGGCGAGATCGACGGCGGTTTCGACGGCCTCGTCCTGGCTGAGCCGGTGCTCAAGGACCAGGCGGGCCAGGAAGCCGGCGTCGATGCGGCGAAACAGGTCGTGGCGGGCGGGAATCGAGGCGAAGGCGCGCGTGTCGTCGACGAAGCCGGAGGTGTTGTAGAAACCAGCCGTCTCGGTCGCGGACTCGCGGAAACGCCGCATGCCCTCCGGGGAGTCGAGGAACCACCAGGGAGCACCCAACCGGAGCGACGGATAGGCGCCGGCGAGGGGGGCGAGTTCGCGACTGTAAAGAGTCTCGTCGACAGTGAAGAGGATGGCGCGGAACCTCGGATCGTGGCCGTAGCGCTCCAGCAGCGGCTGCATTGAACGGGTGAACTCGGTGGCCACCGGGATATCGAAGCCCTTGTCCTGGCCGTGGCGCTCGAAAACTCCCTTGTGGTGATCGCGCAGAACACCGGGATGGATTTGCATGACCAGCCCGTCTTCGCAGGCCATGCCCGCGGTGACGAAAAGCATGTGTGCGGCGAAGGCCTGCGCCTCCGCCGGGCTGACCGTGCCGCCCAGGGCGCGGGAGTACAGTTCTGCGGCCGCGGACTCCGTCATGGGTGTGGTGTCGGCGCTCAGGTGGCCATGGTCGGTAGCCAGCCCGCCGGCGGCAACGAAGGCGCGGCGGCGCTCTCTCAGCGCGTCGAGGAACCCGGAATAGGTGGAGGTGTCCACGGTTGAGACCTCTGCCAGTTTGGCGACCTCAGCCCGCCACCCCGCGCGGTCAGGATGGAACACGGCGTCCGGGCGGAATGTCGGTATGATCCGCTCGCCCAGGCCCTGCTTGGCCAGCTGTGTGTGGTGGCGCAGGTCGCTGGTTGCAGGGTCGGTGGTGGAAATCAGCTCAATCGAAAACCGGTCCAGCAGTTGCCGGGGCCGGAAGTCCGGCTCCGCAATGCGCGATGCGATCTGATCGTAGATCGCATCGGCAGTCTCGGCGCTGGGCATGAGGTCAACCCCGAAGACCTCGACAAGCTCATGCTCCATCCAGTAGCGCGACGGCGTGCCGCGGAACAGCTTCCAGTTTTGGCAGAACCTCCGCCAGATGGCCCGCGAGTCAGTCTCGACGGGACCGCCGTCGATCCTCGGCACGCCCAGGGACTCAGGAGCAATTCCTTGGGACACCATCATGCGGGTCACGTAGTGGTCGGGGACCACCAGGAGCTGGGCCGGGTCCGCGAAAGGCTCGTTCACGGCGAAAACGTCCGCCTCGACGTGCCCGTGCATGCAGATGAGCGGCAACTGCGCAGTCTGCTCGTAGATCTCGCGTGCCACGGCGCGCTGGCGCTCATCTGCTGGAAGCGCACGGTCCGGATGCAGTTCCAGGCGGCGTTCGCCAACTGAGGGTACGCGGTCAAGATTCAGGAGGGTGGATGCAGACATCAATGTCTCTCTCAATTTTGGAGGGGTTTGGAAGCCAGTTCCGAGGGGGTGGGGAGCTCGCTATGAAAACGTTATTATCAATGTAGCGCGGAGACAAGCTGAGACCAAGAGAGACCAAGCTCATATCTTCAGAAACTTTGGCGGGAAGGGAACTTCATGACTCCGGGGATAAAATCCGTAACAAAGCCACCGGGAGGTGAACCCATGTCCGTACCCGTGACGATCCGGGACGTTGCCAAAGCAGCCGACGTCTCTCCTGCCACGGTCTCGCGGACTTTCGTGCGCCCGGAGAAGGTTGATGCGGTGACCCGGGAGCGGGTGCTGAGCGCCGCCGCCCGGCTGGACTACCGCCCTAACCGGGCGGCGCAGTCCCTCATCACGGGCCTGACCGGCAACATCGGGATCGTGGTTCCGGACCTCACCAACCCTTTCTTCCCCAGCGTAGTGAGGGGCATTCAGAACCGGGCCGAGGAGCTGGGGTACCCCGTGCTGCTGGTCGACAGCGGCGAGGATCCGGTTCGCGAATCGGAGCTGGTCACAAGGCTGGGCCGCCAGGTGGACGGGCTTGTCCTGTGCGCGGCGCGCATGTCGGACGAGGACCTGCTTTCCCACCGGCGGCAACGCCCGATGGTACTGATTAACCGCCAGGTCCCGGGGGTCCCGGCCGTTACCTTCGACAATGCTGCTGGTATCGCGCAGGAGGTGACGCACCTGAAAGCCTTGGGGCACGTGCGGATCGGGTATGTCGCTGGCCCCGGAACGAGCTACTCCAGCCGGGTGCGGCAAGGCGCAGTCACGAGCCATTTGGCCGCTGCGGGTCTGACGGAGGTTGCCGTGGGCAGTTTCGCCCCCTCCTTTGAAGGCGGCCGCAGCGCGGCGGAGAAGGTTCTGCTCGCCAATGTCACAGCCGTCATGGTTTACAACGACGTCATGGCCCTGGGGCTGATCAACCAGCTCGCCCAGTACGGGGTCTCGGTCCCAAATGACATGACCGTCGTCGGATACGACGACATCGAATTCGCCGCCATGGCCAACCCTGCGCTGACCACCGTCCGGGTTCCGCGGGAGGAGGCCGGCGCACTGGCCATGTCCTACCTCAACGCACTGCTGACGGCGACCGGCCCCGCCCCAGAGGCGCCGGCTGAACTGAAGACGGAATTCATCTTCCGCGGCACGTCGGTCCGCGCTCCGCTGGCGCAAGCACTGGCTGAGTAAGCGCAGCCGCTGGCTGCTCTCTTCCCTGCGGGAAGCGACTCAGGGTCGCCCGATGGGCCATCACAGCTCTGCCCCAGTCATTGGGGCTGCAGCTTCCCGGCGCACCCCAGCCTCACCCTCACGCAGCATCCCTTGATGAAAACGGTTTCACCGGTTTACAATGAAAACGATTTCATTCCCGTCGCTCCCTCACCGAAGAAGGATTTGGCCATGACGAGCATTCCCAGCACCCTCCGTGACCTGACTGAGGTCGCGCTGGTACTGCGGCCCGAGGACGATGTCGCAGTCGCGACCCAAGACCTATCCCCGGGCGCTGAGCTGACCGATCGGGGGCGCCGGCTTCTCGTGCGGCAAAGCGTCCCCCGCGGTCACAAGCTCGCCCTGCGACCCCTCGCCGCCGGCGGGCAGGTCCACAAATACGGCCAGTCGATCGGCCGGGCCACCCGGGACATCGCCGCCGGAGACCACGTCCATACGCATAACCTCGGCATGGACAACGCCGATCGAGTGCACGAGTTCGGTACCGCCCGCGTGCAGCCCGCGGCACCGGACGGGCCGGCGCGGACGTTCCAGGGGTACCACCGCGGCGACGGACGCGTGGGGACCCGCAACTACATCGGCATACTGACCGCGGTGAACTGCTCGGCGTCGACGGCCCGAATGATCGCCGCGCAATTCACGGCAGCAGCCCTGCAGGGCTACGAGAACGTCGACGGGGTCATAGCCCTGACGCATGATTCGGGGTGCGGTCTGGTCGCCGACAGTGAAGGCGCCCGGCTGACGCGGCGCACGCTGCGGAGCTATGCCAACCATCCCAACATCGCCGGACTGCTGGTGCTGGGTCTGGGATGCGAGATGCTGCCAGCGACATCATTGCTGGACGGGCTGGACCTTCCAAGCGAGAAGCTGGTGCGCACGCTGGTCATCCAGGACAGCGGCGGGATCCGTGCAACGGTCCGTGCCGGGGTGGAAGCCATCAACGAGATGATTCCGCACGTGAATGCACTGCGCCGCGAACCCGCTCCCATCTCCGAACTTGTGCTGGGGATGAACTGCGGCGGCTCCGACGGGTACTCCGGGATCACCGCGAACCCCGCCCTCGGCGTGGCCTCCGACATGCTCGTCGCCCACGGGGCCACGACGATCCTCGCCGAGACTCCGGAGATTTTCGGCGCCGAACATTTGCTGACACGGCGTGCAGTGTCCGAGGAAGTGGGCCTTAAGCTCCTGCAGCGCATCGAGTGGTGGAAGGACTACGCGACCTCCGGTGGCGGCTCCCTGGACAACAACCCGTCTCCCGGCAACAAGGCGGGCGGGCTGACCACCATCTTGGAGAAGTCGCTCGGCGCGGTGGCCAAGGGCGGCACCGCCGAACTGTCTGCCGTGTACGAGTACGCCGAGCCGGTCACCACACGCGGATTCGCCTTCATGGACACCCCTGGCTACGACCCCGTGTCCGTAACTGGCATCATCGCGGGCGGGTCCACGGTGGTGGTGTTCACCACCGGACGCGGCTCCGTCCTGGGGGGCAAGCCCACGCCGTCGATCAAGGTAGCAACCAACACCCCGATGTTCGACCGCATGCGGGAGGACATGGACATCAACGCCGGACGCATCGTGGACGGAACCGCGTCGATCAACAGTGTGGGCGAGGAGATCTTCGAAAAGATCATTGCGGTCGCCTCGGGGGAACAGTCCGTTTCTGAGCAGCTGGACCTCGGCCAGGACGAGTTCATTCCGTGGCAGTTGGGGGCAGTGACGTGACCGGCGCTGCCACGACATACGACGAAACTGCCGAGCAACGAGGACTAACCATGAAGAAACTGGATTCGACGACGGCCGCAAGGCCCGAGCTTCCGATCACGATCATGCAGTTTGGGGCCGGGAATTTCCTGCGTGCCTTCGTCGACTGGATGATCACCCGGGCGAACGAGGCCGGCGTGACCCGCGACGGCGTGGCCGTCATACAGGCCACGGACCGCCCCTCGCACGCCCTCCGCCAGCTTGCGGAGCAGGACGGCCTTTTCCACGTCTACCTTGAGGGCATCAAGGACCGCCGCCCCGTCAAGGAGGTTGACCTCGTCACCTGTGTTCGCTCCGTGCTCAGCGCCCACAATCAGTTCGAGGACTACGATCGGCTGGTCATCAGCCCCGACCTCCGGGTCATCGTCTCCAACACCACCGAGGCCGGCATCGAGTTCGTGTCGGGCGACGACCTTAGCGCACGGCCCCCGCAGTCCTTCCCGGCCAAGGTCACGGCACTCCTGTACCGGCGGTTCGAGCATTTCCGCGGTGATCCGGCAGCAGGACTGTCCTTCCTGTGCTGTGAGCTCATCGAGGACAACGGCTCGACGTTGCTGGAGCATGTGCTGCGCCACGCAGCCGACAACGACCTTGGGGCGGAATTCGAGGAATGGGTGCGGACCGCCTGCCACTTCTACGACACCCTGGTGGACCGCATCGTTCCCGGATTTCCTCAGGGGGAGATCGAGGCTGTGCAGGCGGAGATCGGGTTCGCCGATGAGCTCGTTGTCAAGGCTGAGCACTTCTACGTCTGGGCGATCGGCGGCAACCCGGCGATTCGCGAGGTATTGCCGCTGGACAAGGCGGGTCTCAATGTCCTGTTCATGGACGACATCCGTCCCTTCCGAGCGAAGAAAGTGCGGATACTCAACGGCGCCCACACAGCGATGTCGGCCATCGCGCTCCAGCTCGGTTGCCAGACCGTGCGAGACGCTTTCGCCGTTCCGCTGGTGGAGGCTCTGATCAGCCGCCTGGTTGCCGACGAGGTTTTGCCCACCATTAAAGGGGACCGCGAGGAGCTGGAGGCCTTTGCCCAGCAGATTCTCGAACGTTTCTACAACCCCTCACTGCAGCACCAACTGGGGGACATCGCGCTCAACGCCCTCTCGAAGTGGGCGACGCGCAACCTTCCCGTCGTCCTGGAGCGGTGGGCGGTTGATGCCGACGCGCCGCTGACAGTCCTCTCGCTGGCCGCCCTCCTCGTGCTTTACAGCGGCCGGTCGGAAAATTCGCAGTTCGAGCCCCGTGACGACGCGAGAGCCGTGCAATTGCTGCGAAGCACCTTTGACCGTGAGGATCTTCCCGGGTGGATCACGGGCGTGATTAGATGCCTTCCGTTGCCCGCCACGATGGACGCTGCAGCGGTCGCACGGCTTGCAACAGAAACTTCCCGTGCCGTCGACCTCATCCTTGAGCGGGGGATGGCTCAGGCACTGCAGGAACGGCTCGCCTGACCGGCTGGCCTCTGCGCGCGGCTACGGGCGGCTGCCGTTCGCACGTGCTTACGTGCCCGTCAGATGTGCCTGAGCCAGCCGCCGTCGTTCCCGTCTTTGTGCGCTGACTGTGGCCTACCAACGAGGAGGCGCTATCCAGGACCATGAGGCGCATACTGGGCTCAGCGCCAGATGGCGTGGTCCCGTGGGAGTGGTGAGGGTGATGGTTGCTTCGAACTTTGATGGCGTGGTGGAACGTCTGCGTGCCGGGCTTGCCGAGATCGTGAAGGGGGATCCTGCGCCCTGTCAGGCGCTGTTCGCCCAGAACGACGAGGTGACGCTGGCCAATCCATTCGGCGGCGTTTCCCGCGGGTGGGACAACGTCGCGGCCAGCATCGCCAAGGCAGCGGCGATTTACCGTGACGGTGAGGTGGTGTCCATGGAAGACCAGGCCACCGCCGTCGTCGGGGACCTTGCCTACGTGGTGCTGATCGAGCGGTACAGGGTGCGGGTTGCGGGACGGGCCGACCTGGACGACGTCGCCCTGCGCACCACGAACATCTATCGCCGGGAGGGCGACGAATGGCTGCTTGTCCACCGCCAGGCCGATCCCCGGGTTGGCGCGCAGGCGCCCGAGTCGGTGGTCCAGTAGGGGAGTGCCCCGCCGCCCCCAAGGTGTATTTCGCTAATGTACCAAGCAGGCAGGGTCAAGGTTCGGTGCGGTTAGCAGCAGCCCCTTCGCGGGTGCCGGGGGTTTGGATCCACGAGCTGAGGATGCGGATCTTCTCTTCGGGGGGTGAGGTCGCCGAGTTCGGGATGACGGATGGTCTTGTTGCCAAACTCCCGCACGGTTCCCCCTTCCACCTCAAGCCTGCCCGTCTGCTTCGCCCCGCACCCTACTATCGCCGTCGGATCCGACCATTATCCATCTCGCAGGCCTGCCCGTAAGCTGGTCCGTCTATCGCCGAGAACTTGAGGAACGCGCATTGCCGATCAATAAGCAGACGCTGAAGGACGAGGGTTTCACTGGATTCAGACCATTTGATCAGCTGGATATCAACCGGGTTCCACGGGCCCCTGGACTCTACGTGGTGCTCAAACCCGAGGGCTTCGAGCGGGTGTTCCTTGCCAAAAGCTTGGGCGCCCGCTTCAAGAAGCGGGATCCCTCCCTGCCCCGTCCCGCCTTGGAGGCGAAGTGGATCGAGAACGCGGATGTCCTCTACATCGGAAAAGCCAGCCTGGGAAGCACGGGCAACCGCGGACTGCGAAAGCACATTCAAGAGTTCACTGACTTCGGCCGCGGGAAGCCAGTCGGCCAGTGGGACGGGCGGCTCATTTGGCAACTCGCCGACGCCAAATCGCTCATCATTGCGTGGAAGGAGTTGGCAGCAGAGGAGCTGAATCCTGCCGAAGCCGCCTACCACGCGGAGTTCGTCAGGTTTTACGGAAAGCTGCCTTTCGCCAACTTGGTCCAAGCCAGGACAAAGGGAGCTTAAGCCTCAGACTCTGTCCCCTTTCACTCATCCCGGCCAGCCCGGCCAAAGTGACCCGGCCAGTCCTTTGCCCGGATGCGGCGGATCTCCTGGACCGGCCCAAGCGTCGCCCATTCATTGCGCCCCAACCGGGACAAAGGCTCCAAGAGATCAATCTGCGGATGGTCACCCTCCAGCACGCGCGTGGACACGACCGCGTAGACCACCTCGCCAAACACCAGCGTGCAATTGCCCACCGGCAAGGTGCTGTGCAACCGGCACTCCAAGGCCACCGGCGAATCCTTCACCCGCGGAGGACGCACCACAGCGCTCGGTTCCCGGGATAAACCAACGGCGTCGAACTCACTCGTTTTTGACGGAAAGTCCGTCCCGGTGGCATTGACCTCTTCAAACAGGGAGGCCGGGGTGAGGTTCACGACGAACTCGCCCTGCGCCTCGATGTTGCGCAACGAATCCTTCTCGCCCACGGACGTGAACTGCACAATGGGCGGATCCACAGACGCCACCGTATAGAACGAGTGCGGCGCCAGATTGTCCACACCCTCCACCGAGGTAGTGGACACCCAGGCGATCGGTCTCGGAACCACCACCGCTGTCAACAACTGATAAAAATCCCGCGATGACATCTGTGCCGGATCAAAATCCTTCCGAGCCATGTGCCCTCCTGCTCTCTCCAGCCACCCGCCCCACCTCGGCGTCGGCCTTCTCATCCTTCCTTGACTGTAGCCCCTGCCCACCCGACAGTTGATTGATATCCACTGCCGCGCCGCCTGGGATGTCGACCGTCTCTTCACCCAGCTCAAGGGCCTGTCCTGGGCAGAACTCGCCCATGAGACTCACCATGACCAAGGCGTTCCCCAGGGATCGTCGTTTCCTACCAGCCTTGCCACTGGAGCTAATTGCTCCGCCTTGGTAGCTTTCAACCCATGGCCATCAAACTTGAGAACGTGGGTATCGCTGTCCGCGACATCGAAGCAGCAATCGCCTTTTTCACCGATCTCGGTCTTAAGGTCGTCGGCCGTGACATAGTCAGCGGCGATTGGACCGATACCGCCGTCGGACTTGACGGAAACCACGCCAAAATCGCGATGCTCGAGACCCCAGACGGTCATGGTCAACTTGAGCTCTTCGAATACATCCATCCCGAGGCGATCGAGTCGGAGCCGACGCGTCCCAACGACATCGGCATGCACCGCGTTGCCTTCTCGGTAGACAATATCGATGAGGCCCTTGAGATAGCTGCAAAGCACGGATGCTATCCGTTGCGCGGCGTGGGAACCTATGAGGACCTCTACAAACTCTCGTACCTCCGCGGCCCCAGCGGGATTATCGTGATGCTCGCCGAGGAACTGAAGAAAGGCAGCTGAGGCGCCTAGCTGGCGACCGTCTCCTTTGCAGCCGTCTCCTTCGCCCTCATCCATTCGCTCAGCCACGGGGCCCGGACGCTGGAGGTGATGCGGCAGTCGGCCACGAAGGTGCCCTTGGCGCCGGCGTCAATCCAGTCCGTGAGCGCGGATAGGTCCGACAGCTTGCGGATGATCGCGGATTCGGCCCCGATCGCGCGGGCGATTCCGCTGAAGTCCACCTCGGGGATCAGCATGGGCTTTTCGGTCAGGCCCTGCGAGCCGTACTGATGAATCTCGGCGCCGTAGGCAGCATCGTTGTAGATCACGACGACGGCGCTGCTCGCCGCACCCACGAGCGACTCCAGATCGGACAGGCCCATCAGGAATCCGCCGTCGCCCGCGGCCAGCACCAGGGTGTTGCCATCGTCCACTGCCCGGGCGGCCCCCACGGCGCTGGCCAGGCCGAGCCCGATCGACTGGAAGGCGGTTCCCACCATGACCAGGTCCTGGGGGCGCGGGATGCGCCAGTACATGGGTGCCCACCCCAGGAAGTGCCCGCCGTCCTGGACCACCGTGCGGCGTTCCGGCAGGACTGCATCCAGTGCCGTGGCAAGCGCGCGGGGATCAAGGCGGCCGTCCGGGGTCTCCGCGGTGCCGGGGTGGTGGCAGGGTCCTTCAGCCAGACGCCTGGCTGCTTCCGCGCGCCAGGCCTTCGATGCCTCGGCCCCGGAGAGGGCGGCGTTGTCCAGCAGGCGGAGGATCCGGCCCGCGGCGGCTTTCGCGTCCGCATTGACGAACAGGTCCACCCGGGGGTTCGTCGGCTCCATGCCGGCGTCGATCTGGATCACTGTGGCGTCCGGGCCGATCAGGTGTCCGAAGCGCATGGTGAAGGGGCTCAGGCTTGCTCCCGCCACGAGCACCACGTCCGCCTCGCGCATGAGCCCGGCGGCGGTATCCGTGCCGAATCCGCCCGCGACGCCGAGGTAACCCTCGCCCTGCAGCAGGTTCAGCGCCAGTGCCGTCCCGGCCGTGAGAGCGCCGAGGCGGTCGGCGAGGTCCCGGAGTTCGGGGCCGGCTCCGGCGAGGTGCGCACCGCGGCCGGCCAGGATGAGCGGCCTCTCCGCGCCGGCCAGAAGTTCAGCCGCCCGGCCGAGTCCGCCGTCGGCGTCGTCCCTAACGGCAGCTGCCGCCGGCGGCGCGGGAAGCTCTTCGTCCGCCGCCTCCACGGCCGCCAGGTCGTACGGAATGGCGATGACGACGGCGGTCCGCCGGGCAAGTGCGTACTCCACCGCTTGCTGGGTGATGGAGCCCGCGGCCTCACGGGTGACCGTGAAGGTCACCGCACCCAGCCCGGCGGCGATTGCCGCCTGGTCCACGTCCCAGGGACGGGCGCCGCTGCTTGGGGCGTCCCCGGTGACGAGCACGGTGGGGACCTGCGCCCGGACCGCTTCCGCGAGGGCCGTCAGGGCGTTGGTGTAACCGGGACCGTAGGTGGTGGTCCCCGCGGCGAGGCGACCCGATGCCCGGTAGTAGGCGTCCGCCGCCGCTATGGCAGCGCCTTCATGGCGTACGGCGGTGAAGCGGAGGCCCTCCTTCTCGGCGGCGTCCAGGAAGTAGACGTTGCCGTTGCCCATCACACCGAACACGTCGCTGACATAGCTGCTGAGAACCTGTGCCACCCGGCCGGACACTGTAAGTGAAGTCATGCAGGAATCGTCGGATCCTGACTCCCGATAAGCAAGAGACGAGATTTCTGGTGGGATATTTGTCGGTAAACCTAGAGCCGCACTGAAAATATGCCCAATGGGGTGCTGGTCACGGCACCCTTAGCTGGGCGGGCGGCTCTCCTGCTGGGACAGCCGGTTCAGCAGGCCGTCGAAGCGGGGCGGCATGAGTTCCAGGACTGAGATGGCCGTGCTGGTCCGCTGGATCCCCTCGATCTCCAGGATCTGGTTGGTGATGCGGTAAAGATCGGCCGTGTCCCGGGCCACCACCTTCGCCATAAGATCGGCGTCCCCCGTGGTGGCATGCACCTCGATGACCTCCGGAATCGCTTCGAGCCCGTGTTCCACCGAGCCCGCGCGGGTCTGGCTGATGGCCAGGGAAAGGAAAGCCATAAGGCCGTAGCCGAAGGCCGCCGGGTCCAGCCTCCGGCTGAAGGACCTGAGTGCCCCGCCGCGCTCAAGCCTAGCCAGGCGCGCATGCACCGTGTTCCGTGCGACGCCGAGTGTCCGGGAAAGTGCCAGGGCGCTGGCTTCCGGGTCCTTGTCGAGGGCGAGGATGATCCTGGCGTCCAGGGAATCGAAGGTGCGGGGATTCGGAATGGTCATATTTTCACCACAGACATTAGAAGTTGAGCAGAAATCCCAAGGGACCAAGAGTATCTTGCAATGTGGCCCGGGTCACTTCCATGATCAAGCCTCATGACCACTGATCAGATCCTGGCGGCAGCCGAAACCGCGCACCCCGTCCTTCGGGGAGCGGTCTCCGGCCTGCCGTCCTACGTCCCGGGCCGGCGCAGCGCCGGCGCGGACATCGCGGCACTCGCCAGCAATGAAAGCCACTACGAACCCCTGCCCGCGGCCGCCGCTGCGGTGGCACAAGCGGCCGGCAGGATGAACCGCTACCCGGACATGGCCGCCGTCGAGCTCCGCGAACGGATCGCCAGGCACTTCGGCGTCAGTGCCGGGGAAGTCGCGGTGGGACCCGGCAGCGTCGGCGTCCTCCAGCAGATCATCACCGGGATCTGCGACGCCGGAGATGAAGTGATTTTCGCGTGGCGGAGCTTCGAGGCCTACCCCATCCTGGTGGAGCTGGCAGGTGCCCGGCCCGTCCGCATCCCGCTGGACGACGCCGAGGGCCACGACCTCGACGCCATGGCCGCCGCCGTCACAGAACGGACCAAGGTGATCCTGCTGTGCACCCCCAACAACCCGACGGGCGTCCCCATCAGCCATGAACGCCTCGAGGCGTTCCTCCGCTCCGTCCGCTCCGACATCCTCGTGGTGATCGACGAAGCCTACGTGGAATACGCCGAGGCGGGCAGCGGGCCCGACTCCCTGGCGCTCTACCGCGAGTACCCGAACGTCTGCGTCCTGCGCACGTTCTCCAAGGCCTACGGGCTGGCCGGCCTGCGCGTGGGGTACGCCGTGGCCGCGGCGGAGATCGCGGAGGGACTGCGCCGGACCGCCATTCCCTTTTCGGTGACCGCCCTGGCCCAGAAGGCTGCCATCGCTTCGCTGGACGCGGACGACGAGATGCAGGCGAGGGTCGCCGTCGTCAAGGAAGAGCGCTCGCGGCTGGCCGCACGGCTGGAGGCCCAAGGATGGAAGCTGCAGCCAAGCCAAGGCAACTTCCTGTGGATCCGGGCAGGCGATGACCTCACGGCGAGGCTCGTGGCCGCATTCGACCAGGCGGACATCATGGTTCGCGCCTACCAGGGCGACGGAATCCGGATCACCGTTGCCGACCCCGCCTCCAACGACCGCGTGCTCCAGGTTTTGATCGCCGTCCCGGCAGCCCACGCGGGCTGAAACCCCCACCCGTTCCACCTTTACCCGTTCGACAGACAACACAGAGGACTCCCCATGGAACAACAGACAATGACGTCTGCCCCGGCGCTTGGCGCCGCGCTGAAACCCCGCCAGCTCACAATGATGGGACTCGGTAGCGCGATCGGCGCGGGCCTCTTCATCGGTTCGGGCGCCGGCATCCAGGCCGCCGGCCCGGCGGTGCTGATCTCCTACCTGGTGGCCGGCACCCTCATCATCCTCGTGATGTGGGCCCTTGGTGAGATGGCTGCCGCCAACCCGGACAGCGGCGCCTTCTCCGTCTACACCGCCCGGGCCTTCGGGCCCGTGGCCGGTGCCACCGTGGGCTGGCTCTGGTGGCTGCAGCTGGTGGTTGTCATCGCGGCTGAAGCGCTGGGTGCGGCAGGCCTGCTTTCCACCATCTTCCCCGCCCTGTCGGTATGGCTGATGGCCTTCGTGTTCATCGCGGTGCTCACCGCCGTGAACCTCACCCGGGTGAAGAACTTCGGCGAATTCGAGTTCTGGTTCGCGCTGCTCAAGGTGGCCGCAATCGTCGGGTTCCTCCTCATCGGCGTCGCCCTCCTGTTCGGCTGGCTGCCGGGTGTCCAGTCGCCGGGCCTGGCCAACTTCAACTTCAGCGGCGGCGGTTTCGCCCCGCACGGTTTCGCCGGGATCGCCACGGCGCTCTTCGTGGTGGCTTTCGCCTTCGGCGGCACCGAGATTGTCTCCGTGGCCGCAGCCGAAACCCAGGATCCTGCCCGGAGCGTCGGGATGGCCGTCCGCACCGTCCTCTGGCGCATCCTCATCTTCTACATCGGCGCGATCTTCATCATCGCGGCCGTGGTTCCCGTGGGGTCGGCGGGCCTGAAGAGCCCCTTCGCCGCCGTCCTGGATGCCGCAGGCATGCCGGGCGCAGCCACCGCCATCACCTTCGTTGCCGTCGCAGCACTGCTCTCTGCCCTGAACGCCAACCTTTACGGGGCCTCCCGGATGGCGTTCTCCCTCGCCGAGCGCGGTGAAGCGCCGCGCGTCCTCGCCGCCCTGTCCAAGTCCCGGGTCCCGGTGGTGGCAGTCCTGGCCAGCGTCTCCTTCGGCGTCGTCACGGCCGTGCTCGAGGTGGCCTTCCCGGAGAAGGTCCTTCCCCTCCTGCTGAACATCGTGGGCTCGACGTCCCTGCTGGTGTGGACTTCCGCCCTGCTCGCCCAGCTTGCACTGCGCCTCCGCGCGGACCGTGAAGGAACCTTCCTTCCGCTGCGGATGGCGGGCTTCCCCTGGCTGACGGGCCTTGGCCTGCTCATTCTGGCGGCCATCTTCACGGTGGGCTTCATCGGTGAGGATTCCCGTCCCCAGCTCCTGAGCACGTTCGCCCTAGTGGCCGTCCTGGCGGCGGGGAACTGGCTGCACCACCGTTCCATGAAGCGCTCCGCCCAGGCGCCGGACCGTGTCGAGTCCCCGGAGCGCCTCGAGCCTCCGGTGCTCGTCGACTGAACCCCGGCTTGGGGGATACCGCGCAAATTGCATGGGGTTCCGCGCAAAGGGAAGGGCGCGTCCGGCCTGGCCGGGCGCGCCTTCCGGCGGTGTTCTGGCTCTTGAGCTACGGGGCAGCCGAATTGAAACCGGGATCGGTGGTCGCCGTTTCCAGGAGCCGGTCGAAGCTGCGGATGCCGTAATCCGGCGGCGTCGCTGCGATGACCATCCGCGTCGTGGTGACCGCATCAGCTTTCGGCTTCGCATTCTGCTTCGCCTTCGGTGAGCGCGGCGGAATGACCTTCAGGTGCAGGCCGGACACCCCGTTCACAGACAGTGGCAGGCTCCCGCCGTCGAGGAGCAGTGAGCGGAGCCGGTCAGCCGAAAGCTGTTGGGCCCGGTCCGCCGTCAGTTCAAGAATCACGTCGTTGACGGTCCCGGTCAGCCGCTGCAGGAACGCCCGCTCGCTCGAACTCTTGGCCCGGATGCCCAGCGCCGTGAAGGCGGTGGCGAAGAGCGCAACAAACAGCATTGTGGCGCCGACGTCCCGAAGGCCGGGCACAATGAGCATCAGGATCAGGCACACAACGAACCCGACGACGGAAAACCCGCCGAACATGGCGCCCGCTTCCTCGCCCGGCCTGCCCGTCCATTGCTTGCTGGTGAAGCTGCAGACTTCCCGGGATTCGGTCCGTGGAGTTGGCATGATCAGTTCCCTTTCACTTCCAGCAGTGCCTCGGCCAGCATGATTGCTTCCCGCGCTTCCCGAAGACTTTCCCGAAGGCCCGGATCCGGGAAACCGAGGCTGGCGCCGTCCGGGGAGACGGCAAGATCATTGGCAACCTTGCGCAGATTGTCCCGCTCCAGCGCGAGCATCCGCGACGACGTGAGCTTGACTCTGCTCTTCTCCAGCTCGAAAAGCGAGGTGTTGATTTGGTCCCGGCGGGCCCGGATCGAATGGCAGACCCCCTGGATGCGCTGAGTGCGGCTGGTGAACATCCGCTCCATCTTGGCTGCAACGTCATGAAGTTCCTTCAGGGTGCTGTATCTGCGCGCCTCATGGGCTCCGTTGTGCCGGGCCAGGAGCTGGCTGATGAGCGAGAGGCGCTGGCCCCACAGCTCGAGGCCTGCCTGGTTCTGGGTGAGGAGCAGTTCCGCAGCGCCGAGGGCCGTGGCCAGGGCATCCCGCCGCGGAGTGAGCTTGCCGGCCGCTGCGTCCAGCCGCGCGATGAACTCCCCGTAGTTGTCGAGCGCGGGTCCTTCCTCCCGGCTCGCCACCGCCATGGTGGGCGGGGCCGGCGGCCCGATGGCCGCCGTCGGGCTTTCCGTTGGTGTTCCGATACGCGGGGGAGTTGGCGGCTTTCGCGGCGGGACGGCGCGGGGTTCTGATCCGGAGTCAGGTGCGCCGTCACTCATGACCAATCGTCCCCATTCATGATCCGTCCAAGGCAGCCTCACACCGCCACGGACGAGGCAGGAGCGCCTGCGCACCTGCCTGTGAATCCTCATTCTAAAGCGCGGGACGGGCGTTGTCTGCGGGCCCGGTTTCGGGCAGGCTCAATCTGCGGGCCTCGGTTTCAACAGGCTCAACCAGCGGCTCCTCCTCACGTCCCCGGCGGGAACAGCGGCCGGTACACCGGCGGGAAGGCGTTCACGGGCAGGGGGTCGCGCTTGGGCGGGTCGGCGGTGATCGGGTTGTTAGTGCGCAGATCACCTACTGCGTACTGGACCATCATGTCGTGGTCCTCGTGCACGAGGTTGTGGCAGTGGATCATGTACCGCCCGCCCTCCTTCGCGGTGGCGTCGAACTGCATCAGCGTGGTGATGGACTCGTTCTCACCGGCGTAGAAGACGTCCTTGGGACCGAGCTCCCAGGCGAATGGTTTGCCGCCGTTGGTGTTGCGGGCGATGATTTTGGCGTCGGTCAGGTGGATGTGTACCGGGTGGAACCATCCTCCGGATTGGTTAGTAATGGTCCACTGCTCGACGGCGAAGGGCTGCGGGTTGCCGAACAGCTTGGTAAACCCGGACCTTTCAATGTCGTCCCAGATGACCCCGTTGATGGTCCAAAGGCCGTTCTGGCGCTCGAACCTGAGCTGCCTCTTCACCGTGGCCATCTGCGGGGTCAGGCTCATCGTGTCGATGCCGCCCTGGGACGCCCTGGGCGGTCCTCCGTTGTCCAGCCTCGACGGGATGGAGGAGATGGAGCCTGCCCCGGAGCCCGAATCGGCGACCACCTGAAACCGCATGATCTTGTCGGTGTTGGGAAAATCGATGTTGTTCTTGTTGCTGAGATTGCGCAGGTCGACGGTCTGCCCGGGCCGGTACTTGCGGAAGTCGATCAAAATTTCGGTGCGCTCCGCAGTGCCCATCCGCCACGACGAAACGGCCTGGACCACCGGCGTCATGCCGGCGTCGGTGCCAACGATGTGGACGGGTTCACCGTTGGACAGGGTAGGCCGGTAGGAGCGTGAGATCGATGCGTCGAGCACGCGGAAACGATAAATGCGTGGTTTGACCTTCATGGTGGGCCACGGCACCCCGTTGACCAGGATCACGTCACCCCACAGCCCCTTCTCGCCGTTGTCGTTGTACCCGAGCGAGCCGTCCGCTTGGAACAGTGCGTCGGAAAGCATCAGCGGCACGTCGAACTCGCCCTGTGGCAGCTGCGCCTTCTCAAAGCGGTCGGACAGCGGGTAGAACGCGGCCAGTCCCGAATACACATTCTGGGCGGTGATGTGGTGCTTGTGGTCGTGGTACCAAAGGGTCCGCGCTGCCTGCCTGTTGGGATAGTGGTAGTTCTTGAAGAAGCCGGAAACGGTAATGTCATTGGCATAGCCGTCGTACTGGGGCAGGGACGCCGAGCCGTGCAGGTGCGTGGAGGTGCTGAACGGGCCCGGCTGGACCAGGCCCTGCTGCGGGAAGGCGTTGCGGATCCGCACCTCGATCCGGGTGCCCTGCCTGGCGCGGATGGTGGGCCCGGGGAAGATGCCGTTGTACCCGGCCAAAGTGGTGGTGAGGCCTGGCAGGAAGCGAGCCTGTCCGAGTTTCTGGGTGAGGGCGTACCGCTCGAAAGGTCTCCGCGGGTCGCCGCCATCGAAGCCCTTCTGGAAGGGCACGAGCTCCGGGGGCCGCCGGAAGACACCCCTGTAAGGGACTGGCGTGTTCTGCGGTGCAAGCTGACTCCGACTTATGGCCTCTGTGGGCGCCGCCGCCTGAGCGCTGACGGCCAACATCCCGGTCATGGCAGCGCCGGCCACACCCAGTTTCAAAACTTCCCTGCGAGACGTCATTGTCTCCTCCAGCCGTTGCGATCCTATGGGTTGACATACAGTGGACCCGCGACCGACAGCCGCGAGTCCGTTCTCCCCCTCGGAGATGCAGAGACCTGAGGTACAACGGGCCCTAGTGTCTGCCGGACGCACTGGGAAAATCTTGCGGGGTCTGCCAGATTTGGCTGTGCTTCCACCCAAATGGGGCGTTGACCGCCCCGGCGCGGCTGCATCAAGTTCAGTTTCCTGGCCCGCTTTCCCGACGGCGGTGCTTCCGTACACGGTCGTGTCGTTTATGACTGGCCTTCGGAATGAATGTTCTGGCTTCATGGAACCAGTAATGAAGTTTGCACGGCGTTGGGGCGCCCTGGCGGCGGCCGTCATTTTCTGGGATGTGTTTCTCCTCGCCGCCAAGGGACTGACCAACGGGGAAATGGTCGAGGGTCTTTTCGTCCCGGAGGTCACCGTCAAGACGCACCTGCGCAGCGTGCTGGACAAGCTGGACGGCCTACAGTTTCGAGCTGCTGGCTGCCGGAGCCAGCGGGGACCTCGCCTACACCGTGGGCTTCGAACGGGCGGACCTGTCAGTCGACGGCGGGCCGGCCCAGTCAACCAAGCTCCGCGTCACCCACGTCTATCGGCGGGAAGGTGGGGAGTGGAAGATCGTCCACCGGCACGGCGATTACGTGCCGCCGGACGAGGAACCGGCCGCGGAGGGCCAACCTGCGCCCTGACTGCGGCCTTGGTTTCGGCAAGCCCGGTTTCGACGGGCTCAACCAGCGGGTTCGGCGCGCGTTTCGATGGGCTCGGTTTCGACATGCTCAACCCCCGGGTGGGCAGGCTCAACCAGCCGAACGTCCCGGAGGGCGAGCGCTGCCTGGACCAGCGCGGCGTGTGTCAGCGCCTGTGGATAGTTGCCGAGCAGTGCCCCTGAGCCGGGATCGATCTCCTCGCTGAACAGGCCCAGCGGACTGGCGTGCTCAAGAAGGGCCCCGAACAATTCCCTGGCCTCCGGCGCCCGTCCCGTCAGCCCGAGGGCCTGGGCGAGCCAGAAAGAGCAGGGCAGAAAAGCTCCCTCATCGCCAGGCAGCCCGTCCTGGCCCGGCGGGTAGCGGTACAGGAAGGGGTAGCCGGCCGACAGCTCCGACCACACCGCATCCACCGTGCCCCGCAGGCGGTCCGAGTCCGGTGGCTCGAAGCCGGTCACAGGCAGGATCAGCAGTGCGGAATCGAGATCACCCGAGCCGTACGAGCGGGTGTACGTGTTCTTCGCGGCGTCGAATCCGTTGGTCCTGATGTCGGCGGCGAGTGCTTCCCGCGCGCTTTCCCACCGGCGCCGCCGCCGGGTACTGATGCGGTGGCTCCGGGCGATCCGAAGCGCCCGGTCCAAGGCCAGCCAGCCCATGATCTTGGAGTGCACGTGGTGCGCCGCGTCAGCCCTGATTTCCCAGATACCGGCATCGGGCTCCGGCCAGCGCCGCGCCACAAGATCGGTAAAGCTGCGCATGGCCCGCCACGTCTCCGAATTGAGCTGGTGCCCCTGCCGGACGAGGTTCCACGCGGCGTCAAGGACCCAGCCGTAGCCGTCGAGCTGGTGCTGGTGCGCGGCTCCGTTGCCCACTCGCACCGGAGCGCTGCCCGCGTAGCCGGGCCAGCTCTCCAGCGTGCGCTCGCGGGGGACGTGCCCTCCGGTCAGGGTCAGCAGCGCCGGCAGCCGGGGCCGCTGCAGCCGGCTCGCGTGCAGCAGCCAGTTCAAAAAGTTCAGGGCCTCGCCGTCCTTGCCCAGGCCGAGGAAGGCGGCGATGCCGATGCTGGCGTCCCGCGGCCAGGCGTACCGGTAATCCCAGTTCCGTATGCCACCCGGGTCCTCCGGCAGGGACGTGGTGGGGGCCGCAACCGGCGCGCCCGAGGGGGAATAGGTCAGCAGCTTCAGCGTCAGCAGACTCCGCAGGACTGCTTCACGGAACGGGACGTCCTCGCTGATGCCGGACGCCCACTCCCGCCAGCGGGCTTCGTCGGCCTCCACCAGATCCCACGCGGTTTCAGGATCGACCCACACCAGGGGTTCCGTGTACGCCAGGGCGAGCACCATCACCACGGGACGCCCGGGCTCAACGGTGATTGCCGTCGTCGTACCCGGCTCCACCCGCACCCCGCCGCTGACGCCGAGCGACATGGCCAGGGCGCCCCATTCGCAGACCAGGTGCCGGTCCTGCCGGACGCGGGGGCGGAGATGGCGCTCGCCGAAGCGGGGGTTAAGTTCGACGGCGGCCTCCGCCGTAGAGCCGTCGGCCTCCAGCCGCCGGATGAGGAGGGTGGTGGGCAGTAGTCTGCCGGAGACTTCCGCCACCATCGCTTCGGTGAGTGTCAGCGTGCCGCCGTCGGTGGCCCAGACCGTTTCGAGCGTGGCGGAGTGCGGCCGGTAGCGGCGGACGATTTGCTCGGCGGGCCGGGCGGGACCGGCGCGGAAGGTGCCCGCGTCCGGGCCGCCGAGCAGGGCACCGAAGACGGGATCGCCGTCGAAGGTGGGCGCGCAGAGCCAGTCGATGCCGCCGTCAGCCGAGACCAGGGCGGCCGTGCGCGTGTCTCCCAGCAGTCCGTAGTCCGCAAGGGCGGGGGAGTGCCTGGCTTCCATGGTGCGTCCGCCTTTTCTCACTGGGTCAGCCGGCCGTGAGCAGCAGCCCGAGCAGGGAGCCGTAAACCAGATGGGCCGCCACGGCCACCGCCGGAGTCTGGATTCCATAGTTCAGGCCCAGCAGACCGGGAGGCTCGAGTGCTGCCCGGTTGGCCGGACCCGCCCTGGTGCTGGCCATCCTGGGATGGATGCCGGGTAGCAGCGGCAGGATGACGGTCAGCGCCACCGCGACGTGCAGGAGTCCCAGCAGGGCGCCGATCCACCACGTTGCCTGGCCCAGCAGCGCAAACACGGCCGCGTAGCCCAGCGCGAAGACCTGGCCTGCCGCGAGGTGGATGAAGAAGCCGGCGATCCGCGCCTTGTCCGGATCCGGGCTGACCAGGCTGCCCAGGACCAGGGGCAGGTCGAGCCGGGTCCAGCCGGCCATCTGGAAGGCAATCATCACCGCGGTTAGGGCCGTGGTGGCGAGCAGCCCGAACAGCGCCCAGCCTTGCCAGTCCATCTCAACCGCCGCCCTGCTGCTTGGGCACTGTTTGCGGATGTGTCGTTTCCATGATGCACCTTCTAAAACTAACTTATCTAATTTTAGAGTGCGGAATGAACGGTGGGCAAGGGCCTCACCCGGGACGTTATTTACCGATGTTTTCTGCGCTGACCGCGGCGCGGCTGGGCCAGCGGCCTGTGGCCTCGTGGAAGTCTATGGCCTGCAGTAGGAGAGCAGTCTGTTCCGGCTGCGCGTTAGGACGTTTTCGGTCGGGCCCGGACGTGCATGCGCTCGCCCTGCTGACCAAACAGGCTGATGAATTCGACCGACCGTCCGTTGGCGCTGGCAAACCAGTGCGGCGTGTGGGTGTCGAACTCGGCCGCCTCGCCTGGCCCCAGTACGAAATCCTTGTCACCCAGAACTAGGCGCAGCGAACCGTTCAGGATGTACAGCCACTCATAGCCCTCGTGGACCTGCAGATCCGGCTCGGTGCGGCGCGCGGTGCCCTCGAGTACCATCTTGAACGCCTGCACACCCCCAGGGCGCCGGGTTAGCGGAATGGCGGTCTTCCCGTGGTGCTTGATGGGGCGGAGGTGGATGCGCGGGTCACCGGTCGGTGGGGCTCCAACGAGATCATCGAGCGGCACCCCGTACACCTGGGCGATAGGCAGCAGGATCTCGAGGTTCGGGCGCCGCTGGCCCGACTCGAGCCTGGATAGTGTGCTCACGGAAATGCCTGACGCTGCGGACACGTCACCGAGCGTCAGGTTGCGCTGTCCCCTGAGGGCGCGCAGGCGGGGTCCTACGGCGTCGAGGACGGCATCCAGGTCTGAGGTCATACGCCCAGTTTGCCATACCGGCAAATTCAGTTGCAGTTTCTTGACTTGCTGCTCGATGGTGGATGTACCCGTAGAACAGAAGGAGAACCACTATGTCAGTCAAAGTTCGGGCCCCTCGTGAGCGATATGACGTCGTCATCGTTGGAGGCGGCTCTGCGGGGCTGAGTGCGGCCGTCACCCTCGGCCGCGCGCTTCGATCCGTCGTCGTAATTGACGCTGGGGCGCCGCGGAATGCTCCGGCCCAAGGCGTTCACGGTTTCCTGTCCCGGGAGGGAATGAGCCCCCTCGCTCTGCTCGCCTCTGGACGTTCGGAGGCGGAGTCCTACGGTGCAACGATCATCGGCGCCGAAGCCACTACTGTCCGGCGAACCGCCGAGGGCTTTGAGGTGCTGCTGGCTGACGGACGCCAGGTGGTCGGGCGCCGGTTGCTTTTGACTACCGGTCTCGTCGATGGTCTGCCCACAATTCCGGGCCTGACCGAGCAGTGGGGCACCGGCGTCGTGCACTGCCCTTACTGCCACGGCTATGAGATTCGCGGACAGCGCATCGGCGTCCTCGGTACAAACCCCTTCTCCGTCCACCAGACCCTCCTGTTCCGGCAGTGGTCAGAAGACATCACGCTTTTCCTCAATGACACCGTGGCACCCACGGAGGAAGAGTGGGACAAGCTCGCAGCACGATCCGTACGGGTGGTCGAAGGGGCGGTCACCTCGGTGGACGCGGCGGACGGCGTCCTCAATGGCGTGACGGTGACCGGCGGCGCCAGCTTCGACCTGCAGGCCCTCGTCGTGGGGCCGAAGATGGAGGCCCGAGCGGGTTTGCTCGAGTCCCTCGGACTTACGACGCAGGAGCACCCGTCCGGGATGGCAAGCTTCCTCGAACCCGGCCCCATGGGCACGACGGCTGTCCCGGGTGTCTACGTCGCGGGCAACGTCTCCAACATCGCGGCGCAGGTCATCGTGGCTGCGGCCGAAGGCACCTCCGCGGGAATGATGATCAACGCACACCTCATCGAGGAGGAGACTGCCTGGGCCGTTGAAGGATGGCGTGGGCCCTTCTCGGCCTCAACAGAGGCGAAAGTGTCCGAACGCGTCCTAGGCGCACGTCGGCACGGGCTCGATGACTCAGCCGTTGGTGCCCCCGCACCGGTTGAAACGCAGGGATAACGGCAGAACGGGGGCATCATGCTGGTTGAGTACACACAGGAGTTCTGGGACGACCGGGACCGGCCTCTCTTGACCATGGCGCAGGCGAAGCAACAGAACCATAATTGGGGCCATGATTGGTTCCTGGCATGCCACTGTCTTTGACTGCGCGGATCCTGATTCGCTTGCTACGTTTTACCAGCAATTACTGGGAATGATCCGAGTTCAGGATGACTCCGGCTGGATAACGATCGGTGACGCCGAGGATCGACCTGCGCTGGCGTTCCAACGGGTGGAGGACTACCGGCCGCCACAGTGGCCAGGGCAGGAGGTTCCACAGCAGGTGCATCTCGACGTGCGCGTGAAGGACCTCGACGAGGCAGAGCGGCAGGTTCTTGAGACTGGAGCCACGTCCCTCAAACGGGGTACTGATGCGTTCCGCGTCTATTTGGACCCGGCCGGGCATCCCTTCTGTCTCGTGCAGTGGTGACGGGAAGGATCCCATCTGTCCTGAGTCAGATTGAAGCACGTCACTGTCGTGCAAATGCGACGGTCTTGGTTGGCACATCCGGTCCGGGGCGACTAAGAACTGGTGGGTTGCGCGGTCCTCACCGGACAACTCCTGGGCGGTTAGCTTGCTCAGGGAGAGGATGCCGGCGGCGGTGCTGGCAGCGGCTCCATAGTGGACGATGTGTGGTTTCCCGGGTATTTCCAGGAAGCGTCCATTCGGCGCGGTGGCGGTGAGTTTGTGGCACCAGGTGCGGCGCGCCACCGGGTCCCGTGAACCACGAATTACCAGCACGGGCTGGCTCACCAGGGCAAGCCGGGCCTGAAGGTCGTAGGTCATCATGACGGGAAGTTCGGTGAGGTACCAGCGCATCCCGGAACGCGCGTAATCGCTGAACACGATGGCATTCCCTACGGGACTTTCCACCAAAGCATCAAGCCCCAGTGAGAGGGACTGCTGGAGAACGGTACGGCGTTCGGGATCCACTACCGGACCCAGAAGTACGACGTGGGAAACCAGGTCGGGCCGCTGTAAAGCGAGCTCAGTTGCGAACTGCGTACCCATGGAGTGGCCCACCACCACTGCGCGGCCAGCCCCCATTTTCTCAAGAACTGCGGCGGTATGGACCGCGTAGTCAGCGACGCTGAGTTGCCGGTCCGGGGTGGGTGTTCCACCGAAACCTGGCAGGTCAATAGCAAGGGTATCGCCGTGTACAGCAAGGAGAGCCTGCAGTTTGCGGTAGTAGCGGTGCGACATGCCGATGCCATGCAGCAACACGAAGACAGGACCGGAGGAACCCTGGGGGCCCGCCAGGAAGTGGACGCGGGAGGTCAGCGATCCCGTGGTGACGACACTCGGGGCACCCCGTCGGCGTGTCCACCCCTGGGGTATCCGAGACGGTACATCGCCCGGGGATTGATCGTTGTTGGCTTGCACCGGATGTCCTTTCACGGTCTGCCAAGTGGAGGGGTGGTGCGGTTACCCTAGCGTCGCGAGGGCGGCCGGTGCACATTCAATGGTGACCGCGGTATTTGCTTCGACAGATTGCACTTCTCCGTCGATTTGGTACGGGATGGGTTTGAGGGTTGTGAACCGGTAGCTGCTCACGCTGGGTTGGTCCCCCAGGCCCTGGGTGGTGGCCCGCAGTGCGGTCAGCAGCACGCGGAGCTTTGACCTGTGGGGGAAGATCACTACTTCGAACTTCCCGTCCGATGCCGCGTCGTCCGCCTCGCTGAGGGTGGCGTACTTTGCCATTTCGGCGATGTTGGCCAGGACGAGACTGTCAAACTTGCGGCGCTTGCCGTCGGTTTGCCGGATCTCGAATGGTTTGAATTTCGAGAAGGTGCGCATCACGGAGAACATCTCCTTCAGGGCGCCTTTACTGCCTTTTTCCAGGTCGATGGCCATGACCGGTGTCAGGCCGAACCCGATGTAGGAGTGGGCGTATTCCATGGGGGCGTCGGTGTTCGCGCCTGTTGTCATTTTCAGGAGGTCGATGTGCCGCACCTTGCCGCCGGCGATAGCTGCCTCGAGCGGTTGGGTGCGGGTGGTGCGGCGGTGGTCGTTGGCGTTGCCTGCTGCCATGACGGCACAAACCGCGTTCGGGTTGCCAGCCTGCATCACGCCGTTCACAACCTCGTTGTATCCGCCGTCCCCGCTGACAGAGACAATGAGCACGTTTCGGCCGCCGCCGGCGGCTTCACGGGCAAGTTCGACGGCATGGCCGGCGTGGGCTGTGGGTTGGAGTGCGATGTCGGCAGCGTATGGAAGAAGGTCCGCAAGGCTGGCTTTGAGCTCCTCGGCGAGTTTGGGCGCATCACCGGTGCTGTTGGGGTTGAAGATAACAACGATTGATTCGAAGGTCCGGGCAGTGCTCATTACGCGCTCCGTGGGTTCTGTGTTTTGCTGATTATTCGGTGTACCGTTCCGGGGCCGGGGAGGCATCGTCCGGCGTTTCGGGGACGTCCTGGGGTGGCCGGTCAGCAGTGGGGCCCCACTCGCGAGCTGGGCCGGTGTTTAGCTGTTTCCGGTATGGACGATGCTTCCGAGGTCCTCTTGGTGGGCCGGGGCGTCGGCGAGGCCTTCCGGTGTGAGGTCAAAAGTCTCGATGCAGATGGGAGTCTTTTTCCCCGTGACGGCGGTGGTTAGGGGTTTGGTGTGAAGGGTGTTCGTCATGATTGATCCTTTAGTTGATCCCGTCGCAAGGGCGCTGGGGCCGGTGGTGGTTTAGCGGGGCAGCTCCATCTGGAACCCGCACCGGCAGCGAGATCCTCATGCTCTGACGCCGAACGGGGAGGAACGGTGGCGATGTATTCCGCGGTGGTGTCAAAGACCCTGGACAGGCGGCAATTGGAGCAGTGGAGGGCGATGGCCAGAATGCCGGTCCGCCCGTCAGTGACGGCCGGGGATTCCACCAACAAATGAATGTCGGTATCGCACCCGGGGCACCAGGGTTGCTTCCCCCGCGGCTGATGAGCACCACGAGGGATGTAAGTGTTCGAGGTTGTGGTCATATCCGGAGGCTCAGACCACGGCCTGGTAACTGGAAAGGATAAAGTCCGCGGCGGCGGGGCCCTTCATGGTCAGGCACTGGCCGGGACTGACACGCTGTTTCATAGCGGCCCAGAATGCGTGCTCCGATTTCGGAGCGTTACCCGACAGATAACACCAGCTGGTGTACAGGCCGTAAAAGGAATCCCCGTCAAGAGCCGAATCGGACTCCCGGTCACAACAGGTGGCTTCGCTGAGGAACTGGTCGAACTGTGAATGTGCCATGATGGCTCTTTTCACTACGGTGCGGGTGTCCGCCGTTCGGCTACAGCGGCTGAAACTCAAATGCCTTGCACGGGGCATTGAGCGTACTGCCGGAACCATGACCTCAGTGATGCTCCGGCAGGCTAGTACATAGGTGAAGCAGATGACTCTGGCGCAGCACCGGTCAGGATGCTGCGCCAGGATCAATCATTTCCCGACTGCGTGCCGGGAAGGTGCGTTTTAGCCGTGGTTGTTGTGGGCGCGGTTGCCGGCCTTGGCCAGGCCACGGGCAATCATCAGACCAACGGTGAGCCAGGTGATGTACTGCATCGCGTCATTGGCATTGAAAACGTCGACACCGTTTTCGCTTGCATTGTCCCCAACAACTGCAGCGGTAATGATGGTGGCGATAACTGCCGCGGCGTAGACAGCGAACTCAAGGGTCCGGGTGGAGATCTTGATGTCATTGGCGTTGCGGACAGTGCTGGAGTTCCCGGTGTGGGTTTGAGCAGTCATGTGGTTCTCCTGAAGGTGATGTGAGCAGCCTGGACGGCTATGCAAACTCTGATCCCTCTACTGAAACCATGTCGACAACTTCTCTACGATGTAGACTTTAGCCGTAGACTCATTGATAAGCAAACTTAGTCATCCCTTGCATTAGGGGATGACGCCGATCAACAGGACGTTCAGCTATGACCTCCCCAAATGGCACCACCAACAGTTCAGGTCCTCGGAAGGCCCGCCTGAGCAGGGAAGTCGTCCTTTCTGCCGCGTTGGAACTGGTGGACGCCGAGGGGCTGGAGGCCCTCACTATGCGCCGGTTGGGCCAGGAACTCGGGCGGGACCCCATGAGCCTTTACCGCTACGCAGCCAACCGTGCTGCCCTGCTGGACGGGGTTACTGAAAGGGTGCTCAATGAGCTGGCCATCTTTGTCGATGATCGCGACTGGCAGGCCCAGCTTCGCCGGATCGGGCACGATCTGCGGCTTCTGGCCCTGCGGCACCCCAACGTCGTGCCGCTGCTGGTCACCAGGCCTCTGTCCACTCCTCTGGGCTTGCGTCCGCTGGGCACCCTGCGCCCCCTCGAACAAATACTGGCCCTGCTGATAGCGGCAGGCTTTTCTCCAGCCGACGCCCTGCACGTCTATCGCGCTTACTACGGATTCCTCTACGGCCACATCCTCAACGAACTCCAGGAATACATCGTGGACCCGGACGAGAACGAAGCCGTCCTCCGCCTCGGTCTGCACCGCCTGCCGGCAAAGGAATTTCCGCACCTACGTGCACTGGGCCCGGTCCTCGCCGAGTATGACGGTGACGTTGAGCTTGATCAAGGACTGAGCATCCTGCTCTCGGGCCTTGCTACACAACTCTCGGGGCCGCCCCAACAGCCACTGGGCTGAGAAAACCCTGTCAGGCCGCAACGAATCTCCAGTGCTGGGCCTGGGCCCTTAGCAGGCGGAGGGAACGCGGCTACTTCTTGGCGGCCTTCGGCTTGGGCTCCTTCGCGGCCTTCGGCGGCAGGCTGGCTACATACGCGAACGCCTTTTCCGTCCAGGCCCTGGCCCGCGCGTCGTCGCCCTCGCCCTCTTCGTTCCAGATCTCCGGCAGACCTGTGTACCCGCCCATGGGGCGCTCGGGGGGACCGAAGGGAACAGTGCGTTCCCCGGACTCGAGCGCCTCCCGGTCCTCATCGGAGAGCTTGATGCCGATGGTCGGCCCGAACAGCCCGGCGAACATGTTGCCGTTAACGAACGCCCCGAGGTTGCCGAACATCGGCTTGATGACAACCTCCGGATGGTCAGGCACCACGGCCCGGAAGTGCTCCTTGTCAGCCTCGGTCGCTTTGGGCATTTCCATCGGTGCGCCTCCGGGTAGCAGGGCTCGTGCAGAATATGTGGGGATGTCCGTGCGCCATCCCATGCCCCGGATCATACGCCCGGCCGCCGGCCCCGGCCACCGTCACGAGCCGGCCCAGCTGCCGGGGAGCCCCGCCAACTTCACCACCCCCCACTCTGCTGTTTGCCGGCCCGCAGTGCTATACCTAGCTCAAGGCAACTAAATGCGCGGCTGTCTGCAGTGCGGCGATTCGGACGATCCGGGCCTGCCCCGGAGGCTGGAGGAAAGGTGCTGACCAGGCCAGCCGGAGCGCGGACGGGCCGCCGGGCACTCCTCGCCGTTGCCTGCCTCGGGGCGCTTGCCGTCCTCACCTCCTGCTCAGGCACTGTCACGGACACCGTGTCCACGGCCGCCGAGGACAGCGCCTCCGCCATCGCCACCGCCCGGCTCGCCATCCGGCAGGACGCAGACGGCAAGCTCACCCGCGCCGCCACTTCCACCGCCTTCGAGGACGCCCTCAAGGAAGTGCAGACCAGCCGGGACACCGTTCTGCGTCTCTCACCCGCCTCGCCCGAGGACCGGCAGGTGCGGGAGGATGCGCTGGAGGTTCTGGACAGTTCGGCCGCCGGCCTCACCACCGCGCGTAACGCCGTATCGTCCGACGACGGCGGGCCCTCCCTTACGGACGGGGAGCAGGCGCTCGCCGCGGCAGAGGACGCGCTGTCTCAGCTCAAGTCGAAAGTGGGCGGGAAATGAAGCGCCTGCTCGGCGTGGCACTCGGCATTCTGACCGCCATTGGCGGCTTTGTGGACATCGGCGACCTGGTGACCAACGCCGTCGTCGGATCCCGGTTCGGACTGTCCCTCATCTGGGTGGTGGTGGTTGGCGTCGTGGGGATCTGCGTGTTCGCCAACATGTCCGGGCGGGTGGCGGCCGCTTCCGGGCGGGCCACCTTCGAGGTGATCCGCGAACGGCTGGGGCCGCGCGCCGGCCTGGCGAACCTGTCCGCCTCCTTCCTCATCAACCTGATGACGGTGACCGCGGAAATCGGCGGCATCGCCCTGGCCCTGCAGCTGGCCAGCAGCGTCAATTACCTGCTCTGGATTCCTCTGGCGGCGGTGGCGGTGTGGCTGGTGATCTGGCGGGTCAAGTTCTCCATCATGGAAAACGTCACCGGGCTCCTGGGCCTGACCCTTATCGTGTTCGCAGTGGCACTGTTCCTGCTCAAGCCGGACTGGGGCAACCTGGCCAGCCAGGCCATCCCCGCCGTCCCGGCCGAGGAAACCGGCGCCACCTACTGGTACTTCGCCATCGCCCTGTTCGGCGCCGCCATGACACCGTACGAGGTGTTCTTCTTTTCCTCCGGCGCTGTGGAGGAAGGGTGGAAGATCAAGGACCTGATCCAGTCGCGGATCAACGTCCTGGTGGGGTTCCCGCTGGGCGGGCTGCTGTCCGTCGCGATCGCCGGGTGCGCCGCCGTCGTGCTCCTGCCGGCAGGAATCTCCGTCACGTCCCTCTCCCAGGTGATCCTCCCGGTGGCGGAGGGCGCCGGGAAACTGGGGCTCGCCGTCGTCCTTCTGGGCATTGTGGCCGCGACGTTTGGCGCCGCCCTGGAGACGACGCTGTCCAGCGGTTACACACTGGCGCAGTTCTTCGGCTGGTCCTGGGGCAAGTTCCGTGCACCGGCGCAGGCGGCACGGTTCCATCTGGCCATGATCATCTGCCTGCTGGTGGGCCTCGGGGTGCTGGCCACCGGCGTGGACCCCGTGCTGGTCACCGAATACTCCGTGGTGTTCTCCGCCGTGGCGCTGCCGCTGACGTACCTGCCCATCCTGATCGTCGCCAACGATCCGCAGTACATGGGCCAACACGTCAACGGCCGGGGCGTGAACGTGGTGGCCATGGTCTACCTCGTGGTGATCCTCGTGGCCTCTTTGGCGGCCATACCCCTGATGATCGTGACAGGAGCCGGCGCATGAAAACGCCCCGCCCGCTGGGCTCTGTTCCCCTGGCCCCGGTTCCTCCCGTCGCCGGGCAGACTCTGGACGCCCAGCTGCACCTGCTGGACCGCCAGGTCCTGGACAGCGGCGGCGTCCCCGTCACCACCGTGGACGACCTCGAACTCGGCGCTCCCGAGGGCGAACCTGAGACTCCGATGGGGACGGTGATCCCTCCAGGAACACCGGCCCCGGTTCTCACCGCACTGCTGACCGGTCCCGTCCTGGGGACGCGCATCTTCGGCGGCAGGCCGCCGTCGTCGCGTCTGATCCGGATCCCGTGGACGGACGTGGCAAGCGTCGGCGTGGTGGTCCAGCTCGGCGTCAGCGGCCAGGGCCTGGACGCCGACTGGGTGGAGCGCTGGGTCCGCGACAAGATCATCGCCCGGATTCCGGGAGGCCGCCGTGATCCTCGGTGACCTGCTGGGCACTCCGGTGCATGACGACGACGGCGTGCGGCTGGGGCGCGTGGCCGACGCCCGGTTTGTGGTGGACGGCGCCCCGCACCGGCTGATGGCCGACGCCCGGCTGCTGGGCCTGGTGGTCAGCCCGCACAGCTGGTCGTCGTTCATGGGCTACGAGCGGAACAGTCTCACGCAGCCGTGGCCGCTGCCTCAGCTGCTGCGGTGGCGGCACCGCGGATCCTTTTTTGTGATGTGGGAGGACATCGCGGTGCTCGGCGACCGGTCGGTCCGGCTGCGGCGCGGGTACACGGCGTACAGTCCGGCGCTGGACGGGAGCGGGCAGGAGTAGGTTCCGCCGACGGGCCTGGCTGGGTCTTGAAAGGTTGTTGGCTCAACTTTGTCACCTGGCCGGGTAATTGTCCTGTACAGTTGATTTCGTTGTTGTGTTTGCATTGTGTAGTTCAGGCAGTACGCGCGGTCGAAAGTCCGCGTTCTTCTGAAGTAGCGGTTTTGAACACCCCACACCGGAGGACCCGAAAGTCGGGACAGTTCCTCCACCTTCACGAAGGACAAAAATAATGGCTACTGGTACCGTCAAATGGTTTAACGCTGAAAAGGGCTTCGGCTTCATTTCCCCCGATGACTCCTCGCAGGATGTTTTCGCGCACTACTCCGCGATCAACTCCGGCGGCTTCCGCTCCCTCGAAGAGAACCAGAAGGTTTCCTTCGAAACCGAGCAGGGCCCCAAGGGTCCCCAGGCCGTCAACATCCAGGCTCTCTAATTTTCTAGAGAACCGGGACCGTTAGGTTTCGAGCAGGGTCCGTCTTATGACGGGCCCTGCTTTTGTTAACCCGGCTGTGCTGGAACGCTGGTGCCCCGCCCTCCGGGCTCTGGAACAATGGCCATCATGCAATCAACCGACGCCGTCCCCGCCTTCGACCTGCGCATCAGCGTCGAGGGCACCGAACCCGAGATCTGGCGGCGGCTGCAGCTCCCGGAAACCGTCACCGTCCCGGAATTCCACCGTGTCCTTCAGGCCGCCTTCGGGTGGGAAAACCGGCACCTCTACGGGATCCGCTGTACTGACCTCCGCGGAGAACGGCGCGTCATCGTTGGCCCGGACGAAGCGGCCGACGACATCGATGCTGAGCCGGCGTCGCGCGTCGCGCTGTTCGAACTTCTGGATGCATAGAAGACCGGACCCTCCGACTTCGAATACGAATACGACTTCGGTGATGCCTGGACGCACACCGTCGAGTTGATGGGGCCCGCAGAGCTTCCCGAGAAGACCGTGCGCTGCACAGACGGCGCCAACCGCGGCCCGGTGGAAGATTCAGGCGGTTCATCCGGCTACCGGCGGATCGTTGAAGTCCTGGGCGATCCCGGGCACCCGGAATACGAGGATGTTGCGGGCTGGTACAAGTACGCCACCGGCGAGGACGCCACAACGTTTGCGCCGACCGTGTTCGACGCCAGCGCGCTCAACGCCCGCCTGGACGAGCTCGCCCTGCAGCTGTGGCCTGAGCCGCCCACGGACGGCGAGATCGACGCCGTCGTCCATTCCGTCCACTGGTTTCCTGGCCCAGGTTCCCGCCGACGGACTGCCGCTGACCCAGGACGGCTACCTCAAACCGGCCTTCGTCAGGGAAACCTTTGAAGCCCTCGGCCTCGGTGACAGATGGCCCGGCAAGGCTAACCGCGAGGTCCAGACTCCGCCCGTCCTGCGGCTCCGGGAGCAGCTGCAGGCCTGGAAACTCCTCCGGAAGTCCAAAGGGCCGGCTGCTGCTCACGCCCGCCGGCCGCAAAATGTACGACGGCGGCCGTCCCCTATGGGATTATCTCGCCGACGCCGTCGGCAATCCTCCCGGAGCAAGCGGCAGTCACGGTGAACGGCCTTCTGGTGCATTGGTTGCTCGATGGCACCACGCCGCGTTGGGACGAGCGAGCACGGGTGGTTGCCGACGCCCTCAACGTTGAAGGGTTCCGGACAAGGAACGGGGCTCCCATCCCGCTGGACCTTGGCCACGACATGTACCTCCACAGCCGCTGGACCCTGGACTGCCTGCAACTGACGGCTCCCGGGGACCGCTTTTCGACCGTCCGGTGCTGATGGACGGCGGCCGAAAGTTCCTGCTTCAGGTGCAGGGGATGCTCAACGGGGGATAGGCGGTGATTTGAGCCGGTCGCGGCCGATTGAGCTTGTCGCCGCCGGTTGAGCAAGGCGGGCTGATCCCCTCGGTTTCGACAGGCTCAACCAGCGGGCGTTAGCTCAACCAGCGGTGCCCGTGGTTTCGACAGGTCAACCAGCGGGACGGCTGTCAGAGCTGGCCGCGGGCTGCCAGAAACGCCGTCAGCGCTGGGCTGTCGATCTCCTTCGCCAACCAGGGGACGGCCTTGGCCGCCGCCTCGTCACCGAGTAGGGCGCGGTGGGACTGCGCCCGGACTACGAATTCGCGCATCCCGCTCCGGCTGGCAAGCGCCCCGAGCCGCTCAACCACTTCGGCGGCCCGCTCGGACCTTGCCGCGATGGCCACCTCCGCCGCAACGTCCAGCAGCCGGGCCGAGTACCAGAGGTACCAAGGCTTGGGCTCCATCCCTCGGTCCACCCAGTGCTGTGCCGCGGCAAGGTCGCCGTGCGCGAGGAACAGACGCGCTTCTGCCCCCGCGGCGAGAGCCATGTAGCAGTGGTCCCCGGCCAGGTCCGCCATCACCCACGACCGGTCGATCATTTCGGCGGCGGCCTCGAGGTCTCCCGCGGCCAGGTACGTTTCGCCGCGAACCCCGGCCACAAACGGCTCGAAGGCTGTCCAGTGTTCGGTGAGGATCCACCCCAGTGCGCGGTCCAGGGCCTCCGCCGCCGGTTCCAGCTCGCCGCGGAGCAGCCACACCCGGCCAAGGAGCGCGCTGCTGAACGCCAACTGCCGGCGGTTCCGTGCCTCCCTGGCCAGCCTGACGGACGCGGTCAGCGCCTCCACCGAGTCGCCATAACGTGCGGTGTCCGACGCCAGCATTCCCTGGATCGCCAGCACCCGGGCCTGCTCCTCAGGGAACCCCGCGGCGGCCGCACCGGCCCGCTCCAGCCAGCCCGCCGCGCGGTCCGGAACGCCCCGCTGGACGGACAGGTACCCCAGCTCCCGGTAAGCGGCCGCCGTAGTGGGGGACGCGCCGTCGTACTTTTCCAACGGCGCCGTCGCCGTAGGTGCCTCGGCCGACAGCGCCCGGTGCAGGAAATCCGCCACCTCCGCCCCGCGGCCGCCCGCCTGGTGGATCATCGCCCCGGCCAGCGTCACCAGCGACTCGGCGAGGAGGTGCCGGTCAGGGGTGCGCTGGGCCAGGACGACGGCGAGCCGCAGCTGATCCAGACCCCGGTCCACGGCTCCGGCCGAGAGCGAGGCGCCGCCGGCGTCGAGATAGGACCGCACCGTGGCCACTGTGGCGGGAATCCCAGGGTCGGTCTCCGGGGCCGCACCCGACAATGCCCGGCGGATTTCCGGCGGCAGCGGCATTCCCAGTTCGTCGCGGTAAAGGTTGGCGCACTTGGCTACGTGCTCGCGGGCATGCCGGTGCTCACCGATTGCCACCAGCGCCAGGACCAGCACGGCGTTGCAGTCGGTGTGGAACGGGTCCCGCTGCAGCGCCCGGGTAGCCAGCTCCGCTGCCTCGCGGGGATCACCGGAAGCCAGTGCGGACACCGAGGACTCGTACAGCAGGGACTGCGCACAGTTCTCAAGCCGGTAGCGCTGGTCCGCTAGCCAGGAATCGAACACTGGGCAATCGGCGAAGGACAGCCCCTCCAGCAGTTGGCCGTTAAGGCTGTGCGGGTCGGGGCGGGGGATGGCACCCGCCCCGACGAGTTCGACGGCGTCGCAGCGCCACGGCGGCTGGAGCGCCAGCCGCAGCGGATCGCCGTCGAGCATTACACCGGTCAGCGTCCGCCGCAACTCGGAGAGGTTCCAGCGCAGGGCGCCGAGGGGGTCGGCTGCGTCCGGAAAAAGCAGCGTTGCCAGCCGCGACCGTCCGGTGCCGTCCGGCTGCAGCGCAAGGTAGGCCAGCACGGCCCAGGCCTTGCGGCCCCTGGGCTGTGGGGGAGGGGTGCCAGTGGACTCGATCGCCGGCGGACCGAGGAGCCGAATGGTGCTGTCGGCCATACGCGCCATTTTAGTCCCGGCGATACGCGGCGTCAGCGGGCGTTCACACGATTGCTCACACGGCGGCCGCGGACACTGAAATCACCCCATCCGCACACAACCACTCGAGGCACAAACATCATGGCACTGCTCGTTATCCTGCTTCTCACCGGACTCTGGGCTGTCACCGCCACCGTCCGCTCCGTCCTCACCGACGGCCGGGGACACCATCCGAGTGTTCGTTCCCATGAGTCGTGGAACGCGGGAGACCTGCCCAGCGTGCCCTACTCAAGCGCCCGGCTCTGGTAGGGCCGGGAGAACGACGGCGGGAGGCCGACAGAACTGCCGGCCTACCGCTATCCCGGGCTACTTAGAGCATTTGAGGTCCGGGTTGTAGGCCGCGAACATGCCATCTGGTTTCGACAGGCGCAACCAGCGGGGCCAGGCTCAACCAGCGCCTAATGCAGCCCCATCGCTTCGCGCACTTCGTCCAGGATGTGGTGCACGGCGCTCTCTGCCGCCGTCGCGTCCCCGGCCGCGACCGCCGCGGCCGCTTCTTCGTGGGCGTCGAGGGCCTCGGGCCGCGGCTTGAACGGCATGAGTCCCTGATGCGTGCGGCTGGTGAGGACCTCGGCCACCATGCCTTCGAGCGACGAGAACATCTCATTGCCGCAGCTCTTCAGCAGCAGCCGGTGATAGGCGATGTCGGCCGCCAGGAACCCCTCGAGCTCTCCCGCCTCACCCAACCGGCGCAGGTCCGCGGCCAGTGCCACGAGCTGGCTGCGTTCCGCGGCGCTGGCCCGGCGTGCGGCGCCGGCAGCGGCAATAGGTTCAACGGCGATGCGCAGCTCCGTGAGGCTGGCGTACTGTTGCGCCCGGCGATCGGATGCGAGGCGCCACCGCACCAGCTTGGGGTCATAGACATTCCAGAGGTCCGGGGTCTGCACCACGATCCCCACCCGCCGGCGTGAGTAGACCAGGTTCATCGACTCGAGAACCTTCATGGTGTCCCGCGCCAGCGTCCGCGATATGCCGTACTCCTGCTGGAGCCCTTCAAGGGTCAGGCGGCTTCCCGGCGCCAGTGCGCCGGAGGCGATAGCCACGCCCACAGCGTCAAGGACGCGTTCGTGCATGGCGGGTGACGACCCGCCGTCGTACGCGTTATCCGCGCGGTCTTCTGTCGCCGTCGACATGATCCTGCCTTTCCTCTGCGCTGAGGCGCTCCTCCAGAGTACCGGAAGTAGGCGGCAAAGGTATGACTTGTGACACTCAAAGATAGTATCTTTCAGCTCAATTGGTGATACCTTATCTCCAGCGCAGTTCGAACCGGGCTGCAGATTGAGCTTCTTCCACAAGCCAAAGACGTCTTCTTCGGAGGTAAACATGCAGTATCCAGCCACGCATCTGGTGGTGATGGGCGTTGCCGGTTCAGGCAAGTCCACGATCGCCGCAGCCCTGTCCAAGCACCTCGGCTGGGCAAGCGCGGAGGCGGACGAGTTCCACCCGCAGCCCAACATCGACAAGATGAGCCAGGGCATTCCCCTGCAGGACGAGGACCGCTGGCCCTGGCTGCAGCAGATCCAGAGCTGGATGACCGGGCAGGCGCGCTCCGGCCACAGCACCGTGCTCACCTGCTCCGCGCTCAAGCAGAGCTACCGCAAGCTGCTGGCCGAAGCCGAAGGCCGCGTGCTCTTCATCCACCTGCACGGCGACGCTGCGCTGATCAGCCAGCGGATGCAGGGACGCGAAGGCCACTTCATGCCGCCCACGCTCCTGCCCAGCCAACTGGCCACCCTGGAACCGCTGACCGCCGAAGAGCTTGAGACCGGAAGCCTCCGCCTCGACATCACCCGCTCGCCCGAGGAACTCATCGCCGCCATCCTGGCCGCGCTGCAGCTCCCCGCGAAGGAGCGCCCCTCCAACCAGGCGCACGGCGCCAACTAACTGCACCACGGGATGCCGCCCGTAGGCGCGGCACCCACCCCCCCAAGAAATCTGCTTCAAAGGAGAACCATGACCATCGAAGGATGGACACAAACGCTGGGCGCAGGACCGCTGCTGCTCATCGCGGCCGTTGCGATCGGCGTCCTGCTGTTCCTGATCATCAGGCTGCGCATGCACGCGCTGCTGGCACTGATCCTGGTCAGCCTCGCCACGGCCTTCGCCACCGGAATCCCCGCCAACCAGGTGGTTCCGGTGCTCATCAACGGCTTCGGGACGACCCTCGGAACCGTGGCCCTGCTCGTCGGCCTGGGCGCCATGCTCGGCCGCATCGTGGAAACCAGCGGAGGCGCGAAGGTGCTGGCCGACTACATGATCGGCATCTTCGGTGAGAAGCGCGCACCGTTCGCGCTGGGCCTGGCCTCCCTGATCTTCGGGTTCCCCATCTTCTTCGACGCCGGCCTCGTGGTCATGCTCCCCGTGGTCTTCGCCGTGGCCCACCGCCTGGGCGGGGGAGTGCTGCGCTACGGCCTCCCCGCCGCCGGCGCGTTCTCCGTCATGCACATCTACCTGCCGCCGCACCCGGGCCCGGTCTCGGCGTCGGCCTTCTTTGAAGCGAACATCGGCCTGGTGACCATCGCCGGCCTCATCACCGCCATCCCCACCTGGTACCTCACCGCCTACCTGTACGGCCTGTGGACCGGAAAGAAGCTGCACCTCCCGGTCCCGGAACTCCTCGGCCACGCCACCCCCGAAGCCGAATCCCACCCGCCGCGCTTCCGCACCATCATGGGCCTGCTGCTCCTGCCCCTGCTCTTCATCTTCATCAACACCGGCCTGAATACCCTGGCCTCCTCCGGCGTGCTGCCTGCGTCCGCCAAGAACGAACAGTGGTTCCAGATCCTGCGCACCTTGGGCGAGACCCCGGTGGCTCTGCTCATCACGGTCTTCGTGGCGATGTTCGTCCTCGGCGCCCGCCGCGGAATCCACAACGGGGTCATCGAGAACCTGCTCGAAACCTCCCTGGGCCCGGTCTGCTCGGTCATCCTGATCACCGGCGCCGGCGGGATGTTCGGCGGCGTGCTGCGCACCTCCGGCATCGGGGACGCGCTGGCCGACGTCCTGGGCAACATGGGCATCCCGCTCATCCTGGCCGGATTCCTGATCTCGTCGATCCTGCGCATCGCCCAGGGTTCCGCCACCGTGGCCCTCACCACCACCGCCGGCCTTATTGCCCCCGGTGTTGCCGCCGGCGGAATGAACGGCATGCAGGTGGCCGCCCTGGTCATCGCCTGTGCCGCCGGATCCGTCGTTGCCTCGCACGTGAACGACGCCGGCTTCTGGATGGTGGGACGCTTCTTCGGCATGGACGTCAAGACCACGCTGAAGACCTGGACCGTCATGGAAACCCTGATCGGCGTGATGGGCTTCGGCATCTCCGCAGCCATCTTTGCCGTGGCCGGGCTGGCCGGTTAGCGCCACTGTCTTAAGTACGACGGCGGGAGGCCGGCAGATCTGCCGGCCTCCCGCCGTCGTACTTTTGTCTGTTGCTGGGCAAAGTGCGGCAGACTGGTACTTCTCGACAAGAAAGCGGAACACATTGATCAATCTGCAGCAGGATTCCGAAGGCTTCATCCGGATGAACAGGCATTTCCCGGCCAGCGTCCTGGTCTCCATCACCTTTTCCGATGGCTCGGTGGAGAATGTCTCCGGCCAGCGGCTCAACCAGGCCTACGACGAAGCCCTGGCCGAGTTCCGCGAACAAAACAATCTGGACGCGAAGGGTTTCTCGCGCTACCAGAAGAGCCGGACCAACCCCGGAAACAAGGTCGACTTCGTGCGCGTCCAGCCCGGCATGAGCGACTGAGGGCGCCGGCCTTTTAATCCAACCGTTCTAATCCAACGCGGGGTCAGATATCGCCCAATCCGTTGCCGCGATCGGGCGATATCGGACCCCGCGTTGCTGTCTGACCTACTCGACGAGGGCCTTGATAACCTCCTTGGCCACGTCCTCACTGGACTGCGGGTTCTGGCCGCTGATGAGGTTGCCCTCACGCACCACGTGGCTTGCCCAGTCCGGTCCGGTTTCCACGTTGGCGCCCTTCTCCCGCAGCGCCGTCTCCACCAGCCACGGCGTGTTCTCCCCGGTACCGCCGCCCAGTTCCTCGGAGTTGGCAAACACCGTCAGCTTGCGGCCCGCGAAAACGAACGCGCCGTCGTCGGCCGTGGCGCTGAGTAGGCCCGCCGGGCCGTGGCAGAAGGGGGCGATGATCTTGCCGACGCCGTCGGCCTCCACGAGGATGCGGCCGAGATCCCTGTCCTGGAAGAGGTCCGCCATGGGGCCGTGGCCGCCCGGCAGGACCACGGCGTCATACCCGGACATGTCGACGTCGGCCAGCACCAGCGGTGCGAAGAGGTCGACGTCGATCATCTCCAGGTAGGTGCGGAAGTCCTCCGCCCGCTCCTCGCTGCCCACCATGTCCGCCTGCAGGCTGAGCTTGTCGACGGTGGGCTTGACGCCGCCGGGCGTGGCGAAGTCCACGTTGTGCCCGGCCTGCTGCAGGGTCCGGTGCGCCACCACCAGTTCCTCGGCCCAGAATCCCGTGGGGTGCTGGCTGCCATCCTTCATGGTCAGCGAATCGGCCGCCGAGACGACCATCAGAATGTTAGCCATTGTCCTTGCTCCTTATGTGGGTTTCTTGGTTTCGACGCAGCCGCTGATCGAGCTTTTCGAGATCTCGCGTGACCGGGCTTCTTGGCTTCGAGAGGCTTAGCCGGCAAGCCATTCCCTCAGCCGAAGCGGCGGCTCCTGGCCGCCCGGCTTCTGCACCAGCACCTGGTTCACGCCGGTCAGGCCGCCTTCGAAGCCGAGTGCACTCGCCGCCATGTACAGCCGCCAGATGCGGGCGCGGCCGTCAGTTGTTAGCCGCACGGCCTCGTCCCAGTTCTCCTCCAGGTTCTTGACCCATGCGCGCAGCGTCAGGGCGTAGTGCCGGCGGAGGGCCTCGACGTCGAGCACCTCGAAGCCGCCGCCCTCCAGCGCCGTCATGACCTCGGAGAGGCTGAGCATCTGGCCGTCGGGGAAGACGTAGCGGGGGATGAAGGAATCGGGATCGTCCTCGGTGGGTCCCGCATTCCAGGAGATGGCGTGATTAAGCATGCGACCGCCCGGACGGAGCAGGCCGTGGAGCTGGGAGACGTAGCGATCCAGTTGCTCGCGGCCCACGTGCTCTGACATGCCGATGGAACTGATCGCGTCGAACGGGCCGTCGTCGATGTCGCGGTAGTCCTGGACACGGATATCCACTCGGTCCGTCAGTCCGGCCTCGGCCACCCGCTTGCGGACCAGCTCGGCCTGTTCGGTGGAGATGGTGATGCCCACAACGGTGACGCCGTACCGCTCGGCGGCGTGCAGGGCGAAGCTGCCCCAGCCGCAACCGACGTCCAGAAGGCGCTGGCCCGGCTGCAGGCCCAGCTTGCGGCAGACCAGGTCGAGCTTCTCCTCCTGGGCTTCTTCCAGGCTTCTGCTTTCATCGGACCAGACTGCGCAGGAGTACACCATCGACGGGCCCAGGACCAGCCGGTAGAAGTCGTTGCCGACGTCGTAGTGGTGTGAGATCGCGGCGGCGTCCCGTGTCTTCGAGTGCCTGCGGCCGTGCTTTTCCACCTTCGCTTCCTCCGGCGGGGGAGCGGGGTTGCGGCCCAGTGCGCCGAGCCGGATACCGGTTTTGAGCAGTGTCCAGACTTCCCGGGGCGTCGGCGGGCTGAACGGGCCCGGTTCGGCGAACTTGCCGGCGGAACTCAGGGCGGCGAAGGCCTCGAAGATATCGCCGTGGGCGGTGATTTCACCGGCGACGTACGCCCGGCTCAGGCCCAGCTGCCCGGGCGACCAGAGGATCCGCCGCAGCGCCCGGCGGGAGGTGAACTCGATCAGAGGGGCGTCAGGGGGACCGGCTTCCGAGCCATCCCAGGCCCGCAGCCGGACGGGTATCTGGTCGGCGCCCGCTTTTCCCGTCCCGAACTCCCCGGTGCCAAGGACGATGGCCAATGCCCTGGCCAGCTTTGGTGCCGCTCCGGTCGTCTTTGCCATAGTCGTCGCCTCTCATCCCGTGCCCCAGCTCAGGCTGCGCCATTGCAGTCCCGTGGGATTAAGCTACACAAGCCTGCCTGCGCCCGACAGGGAGACAGAGTTGTCTCCCTAGTCCGACGCGGTCGAGGCGGTGCTTTGGCCCCGCACCACTCCACGAATTCGAGGGAGACCTGCCCGGATGACGGAAGCTTCCGGCGTCGCCGATGCGTTCCGGCGAACTGGCGGATCATTCCGTTGGGCGCCGCCGGGGCTCGCCCCGAAGCTCCCGACTCTGGACCGGATTTCAGGGCGGTGGGATCCTGAACCAAACGTCGACCGGGGGGAGAAAGGCTGTAGCAGACCATGGACGAATCCGCGGATACACGTCAACGGCTGTCCGATCGCATTGACCAGAAGCAGCAGGCCATCCGCGCCTACTTGGGGCGAGAGCGGCCGCGCCGGAACAGGCTTTCGAACATCAGCATCGTGGGCAGCGCCCTGGCCGCCATGCTTACCGCCGGCCCGGCCGTTGGAGGCACCGGGTTCACCGAGGCAATTCAGGGAATCTTCCGGCTGGAGGAAGACTCGGTAGTGTGGCGGTTCCTCTGTTTGGCAGCCGTGATTTTCTCCGTCGCCGCCGCGTTGGCCACGAACTTCGCGAACTCCCGCGCGCTGGGCGAGAAGGTCAGTGCCGCCGAGAGTGCCAATGCCCAGCTGGAAGGTCTGCAACTGTCCTTGAGCTTCGGCAACCTCGCCGTGGCCGACGCCCTCAAGCTCTACCAGCAAGCCGTAGCGCCGGTGGCGTTCGTGGATGAGGTCCCGTCGCGCTGAGGTTCCTTTTTTCAAGAACGCACGACGGCGGGTGGCTGGCACGAATGTCAGCCACCCGTTTTCGCTCAAGGAGCACTTCGGTTCTATGAATTACGCAAGAAGAGCGCAAATGTCAGTAACTTGCCCAGGTCCTTCAAATGCGCTGACCTGACGTCCCTTATCGTCCAATACGAAGGTTACTGTCCCTTGGGTGAGAAACAGTCCTTCTCGATCACCCTCAGGGACGATGAGGACGTTTCTTCCGGTAGACGTCACGGTCAACAGCCCCGGGTCGCTTGTGTCAATGTGGGTTGCTCCCGTAATCACATAGGTCACGCTTTCTCCAGTTCTGACGTTTGTGAGGGTCACCCGCTGATTAGGTGCAGTGATGATCGCGGCCCCGCCGGGGAGTTCGTTTACACCCGACCCGCCCGTAACCGTGGCCTCCACTCGGAAACCGCAGTCCCTGTTGATAAAGGTGACGTCCGCCGGCGCAGGCGGGGCCGCGGTAACAGGCCCACTGCCCATAACTAAGCCAAGCAAAACGGCAGCAAAAACTATAAGCTTTTTCATGGCAATTTCTATTCCTAATCTGTTTGCGAAAGCGCGCACGCCAAATACGGACCAATTGCGCGCTGGAAGCTAGGGGCGTGAAACTCAGCATTGAATATCAGGTCGGAGCGGTTCTTCCATTGGGAAGCCGCACATGAGTTGCCACGGGAAAAGCGCCGCATGTCTAGTTCCCACTCATTTTCCCAAACTCAAAGTAAGGGTCAGCTCTCGGCATTATCTTCTTTGATTAATGCCTAGGTGCAGGATATTAGACCCTTCTTCTCAAGCATGGGAAGACAATTTCATTATTTGTCAAGGACTTCGATCGCGTTGTCACCGCCGTGCTTCATCCCGTTCACCCCGCCGTCGCTAGCCCGTAACCCTGCCCGTCGAGCATGGGCCTCATGACTGCACTCTCCCGCCGAAACGTCCTCAAAGGTGCCATCGCCGCTGCCGGTGCCGCCGCCGTCGCGCCTTCCCTGGTGGTCCCCGCCCACGCCGCCCGGCCGTCCGCGGTTCCACTGGTCCGCAACCGGCTGACCCTGCCGTCCGGCATCTCCACCGGAGATGTCACCACCAACTCGGGCGTCCTCTGGTCCCGCGCGTCAGGCGCAGGCCGGCTGGTGGCCAACCTGCTGGCGGTGGACGAGGACGGGTGCGCACTCCGCGGCAGCCGCGCCTTCAGCCGCGTGCTGCGCGGCACCACAGCCAGCGATGCCACCGACTTCACCTCGAAGATCCGCGCCCGCGACCTGCCGTCGGGCACCCGCTTTGCCCTCGCCATGCACTTCGAGGACCCCGACGGCAACGCGGGCGAGACCGCCCGTGGCTCATTCAGCACTCCGCCCGGCTCGAAGGCCAACAGTCCCTGGTCCCGCAGCGGTGGGACGAAGCGCAGCCAGAACTTCGTCTGGACCGGCGACACCGCCGGCCAGGGGTGGGGCATCAACGAGGAGATCGGCGGTATGCGCGGGTACGCGGCCATGCTCGCCACCAATCCGGACTTCTTCATCCACTCGGGCGACACCATCTACGCCGACGGCCCCATCGCCGCCCAGGTCACCGAGCCCGACGGCCAGATCTGGCGCAACCTCGTTACCGAAGAGGTCTCCAAGGTTGCGGAAACCCTCGAGGAGTACCGGGGACGGCACCGCTACAACCTCGTGGACAAGAACATCCGCGCCCTCTACGCCGAGGTTCCCGTCATCGCCCAGTGGGACGACCACGAAACCACCAACAACTGGTACCCCGGCGAAATCCTCACCGACTCCCGCTACACCGAGCGCCGGGTGGACGTCCTCGCCGCCCGCGGCCGCCAGGCCTGGCAGGAATACCAGCCCATCGCCCAGCTCAGCGACGGCAGCACCGGATTCGAACCGGCCCGCATCTACCGCAAGATCTCCCGCGGCCCCCAGCTGGACGTCTTCTGTCTTGACATGCGCACCTTCAAGGACCCCAACACCGAGGGCAAGGAAACGCGCCTCACCCACATCCTCGGCCAGGAGCAGGCCGACTGGCTCATCCGTGAAGTCACCAAGTCCAAAGCCACCTGGAAGGTGATTTCCGCGGACCTCCCGCTCGGCATCATCGTCCCGGACGGGCCCGCAGCGCAGGAATCGCTCGCAAACCGCGACGCCGGCGCTCCCTTGGGCAAGGAGCTTGAAATCGCGCGCGTACTGTCCGCGTTCAAGCGCAACCGGGTTAAAAACATCGTGTGGCTCACCGCGGACGTGCACTACTGCGCCGCCCACCACTACTCGCCGGAGCGCGCCCTCTTCCAGGACTTCGACCCCTTCTGGGAGTTCGTCGGCGGGCCCATCAACGCCGGAAGCTTCGGGCCCAACCAGATGGACGGTACCTTCGGCCCGGAAGTGGTTTTCTCCAAGGCCGGCGCCTACGCCGGCGAGTCCCCGCGCAGCGGCGAAAGCCAGTACTTCGGCCATGTGGACCTTGGCGAGGACGACGTCTTCGCCGTCACCCTCCGCAACGCGAACGGCGCCGTGATCTTCCGCAAGGACCTGAACCCGGAGCGCTGAGCCTGCTCCACCTACGGCGCCGGGCTCAGTCGACGGTTACCTCGGGCTGCTGTGGGGTGCCGGGAGGCTGGTACTTGATCTGCGCTGCCTGCCGCATTGCGTCCATCGTTTCCTCGACCGTCAGGAGCACTGTGGTTTCGAATGAGCCCAGCGCTCCGCCTCCGCTGATTGCCAGTGCTACCGCCGCCATGGACACGTTGTCCGGAGCCTCCCAGAGGTTGTAGCCGTCATGCGTTCCGAAGGCGTACCAGAATCCGTGGAGCTTCCCGCCGACCGATTCGATGTAGGCCTGTGCGGCCTTTCGTCGGTCTTCCGGGTTGCTGATCAGCCGTGCCCAGGTCTCCGGGGTGTAACTGAACCTGGATAGATAGAGGGGCATGGTCTTGGCTTTCGGTGCCGTCGGAAGCGGGATTTACCCAGAATGGCAGGCCGCGCTGCGGCCAGCAACGGCGGAATTTTTCACCAGCGCGCGGGTGGCTTCAGATGGGTAGTCACCCGGCCCGTCCGGTGGGACGATTCAACTATGAGCGAGTTTTTTCCGGACCATGGGCCGCACCTGCACGCGCATGCGGCACCCACCACCCAGCAGATGCGCACCGTCGGCCAGCGGCGCCGGGACGCGGAAGAGAAACTGGAACAGCACCTTCAGGAAGCCCGACACAAGGACCAACCGCAAAACGATGAGCCACTCACGCAGGCGGCAACTCCGACGTTCGACGGCCAGGGCGCTGCCGGTGCGGAGAACGACGGCGGATTGGGGACCACCGAGGGTGTGGATCCGAACCCGGGTCGGTAGTTTCGGCAAGCCCTTCCATTGGCTGAATGCTGCACGTCACATTTCCGCAGAGAGAACGTAATCCGGCATCCATTCTGCAAGAATAACGAAGTCATGTGCGGGAGGTCACAAGCAACGGCGCTTGGGACCTCCCGTGCAATGCCCTGGGGAGGCAAGGATGTCAGGAATCAGTTTTACGGCCATCGACTTCGAGACGGCCAACAGCCACCGCGGCTCGGCATGCGCCGTCGGCCTGGTGAAGGTCCGGGACGGGCACATCGTGGACACGGCGTCGTGGCTCATCAAGCCACCGCCCGGCATCGACGACTTCGATCCCATCAACGTGGAGCTCCACGGCATCACAGAACCGGACGTTCAGAACGCCGCCGACTGGGAGATGTCACTCGAGGGCATTCTGCAGTTCGTCTCCGAGGACCCGATCGTGGCTTTCGATGCCGCCTACGACGCCTCCGTGATGCGCACAGCCACCGAGCACCAACACCTGGACCTGCCGGCCAAGGACTTCTACTGCGCGCTGCACCTCGCGGAGGACCACCTGGCCCAGCCGCGGCCCCGCCTCAGCGACGCGCTGGCCGCGCTGGAACTTCCGCCCGTTGAGCGGCACGAGCCGCGGGCACACGCACTGGCCTGCGCCCAGATCGTCCTCGCCATCGCCGCCCGCCGCGGCTTCACCACTCTGGCCGAGGCCTGGGAAGGGCCGACGACGGCGGTCGGCAAGCGCCGCCGTGGCCGTCGCGTCCGCACCGACTCCGGCCCGGAAGCTGAAATATCCGACGGCGGCCCGCACCTGATTGCCGACGGCGGCGGGACCGCCCGGGCCGGCAGCGCTGACATGCTGCAGCTGAGCCGGACCGAGGTTGAGCTCCCCGACTTTGAGCGCTCCGAAATTAGGCGCTCAGACGCTGAGCGCGTAGAACCGAACGCGGCCGCCACACCGGGAGCCGCGAAGCGCGCATTCCGCACCGCAGCGGGGCTGGTCCTGTTCGCACTGGGCGCGGCGGCCGCCGTCGGGCTCGCCTACCTTACGGGACTGACCATCAGGTACGTCGCGGCTGGCCAGACCGTCACCGCTGCACTGACACTCGCCGCAGCCGCGGCAACCATGTGGGCGATCTGGGCAAGCATCACCCGCGGCTGGCACCGGCTCCGCCCCCGCAACTGACGGGCGATAACTGACCTGCCCCGTCTGCGGCCTGCCGCCACGGGTTCATACTTCGCGTCTGCGAGAATGCTTGTGGACTGGGGCGGGCGTAGCTGAACAAGGCCGCCCCTTCAGCTCAACGAAGCTCATCGAGGCCATGCGGCCGGGGAAGGCGGACATCCATGCCCATGTGGGCCCAGGCGCTGTTTTGGGGAACTCTGGCCGGCGGAGCGCTGGTTCTCGGCTCGGGACTGTCCTGGAAGTGGAACATCCCCGCCAAGCTTGTCTCCTCGATCATGGCCTTCGGCGCCGGCGTGCTCATCTCCGCGCTGGCGTTCGAACTCGTGGACGAGGCTGTGCAGGGCGGGGGACTCTGGCCCACTGTCTTCGGCTTCCTCGTCGGCGCGGTGGTCTATGTCAGCGCGAATGCGCTGCTGGCCCGCTCCGGGGCCAAGCACCGGAAACGCTCCAAGGACCAGCAGCCCTCCGAAAAGGACGATCCGGGCAGCGGCACGGCCATCGCCGTCGGGGCACTCCTGGACGGCATTCCTGAGTCGGTGGTCCTGGGCCTGGGCCTCATCACCGCAGGCTCGGTGAGCCCGGCCATGCTCGCCGCCGTCTTCATCTCCAACGTCCCGGAGGGGCTGTCCAGCACGGCAGGCATGAAGAAGGCCGGCCGCGGTGCCAAGTACGTCTTCGGCGTATGGGGCGGCATCGCCCTGCTCTCCGGGCTCGCGTCACTGATTGGCTACACGGCGCTCGAGACCGCGCCCGACAGCATGGTCGCCTTCATCACCGCCGTCGCCGCCGGCGGGATCCTGGCCATGCTCGCGGACACGATGATCCCCGAGGCCTTCGAGGAGCACCACAACCTCACCGGCCTGGTGGCCGCAGTGGGCTTCCTCTGCGCGTTCACCATCCACCACGTTGGCGGTTAGCTGGTGACCCCGACGACGGGCGGCCGGCGACGCTGGCGTCCACCCGCCGTCGAGCTTTGACGACCGGTCCGAACGGACCGGTCAGGCAGCCGTGACTGTGACAGTCCGTGTGGCGAGCACCTCCGACGTGATCCAGTGCAGGAAATCGATGCTGATGGTGTACTTTCCCGCGGCAGGAGGACGCAGCAGGAAGTCGAACTTCTCGGCGGCGCCTGACTTGATGATGTTGGTCAGGAGCGGTTGGCCGGCTGTCGAGGGCTGCACCGCGGGGGCGGTGGGGCTGGGGGTGTTCCAGAACGGCCGGCCGTCGTGGGCGATCAGTTCGGCGATCTTGGCGGCCCTGCCGGCCGCGTCCGTGATCCTTGTCAGGGTTGGGAAGTAGTCGACGTTCACCATGCGCACCAGCGTCGGGTATTTGCCGTTCCGCACGACGTTGGCGCGCATCTGGGAGACGGCCCAGACGATGTCGTCGCCCCTTGGCCGGTTGGGGATGTTGCCGCCCAAGAGGAAGAAGTGCCTCGGCTCAAAGCGGTTCAGCCCCGCGTCCTCGCCGTTGAGCCCCGCGGCGTGGTTCAGTTCATGCCACCTCGGGTCGAGGGAGTAGGGCGCAACGAGGGTTTCGGTGGCGATGTCATACAGCGGACCTTCAAAGGTATGGCGGCGGGTGCCGGCCGGAGCAGGTGCAGCGGGGTTGGGTCGGGGATCGACGACGATCGCACCGAACATGCCCATCTGGACGTGGAGCGGGGTGTTGACGTGGCAGTGGTAGAAGTAGGTTCCCGCCGCTCCGCGGTTGGGGTTGCCGCGTTCTGCAGCGTCCGGCCTCCACTGGTACGTGTAGTGCCCGGTGACCTCGAAGGAGGTGTGGCCCACGCCGTCGTTCCTCGGGTCCGGTTCGATGCCGTGCCAGTGGATGGTGTGCACCCTCTTGCTGGGCTTGATGGTGGACTGGAACAGTTGGCCCTCCTGCATCCGCACCGTGGTCCCGGGGATCTGGCGCCCGAAATCGTTTCCCTCGAAGCTCCACATCTCATGCTCGGAGCCGTCAGGGAACACGAACTTCCTGTTGAAGAAGTCCATCTCGAGGAACACGTCGGGCTTCAGCGGAAACTCGGTTTCCGGGCTGCCCTCATGGGGCTGGTCAGACGAGAAGTCCACCTGGCTCCTGAAGGTGTGGTGCGGATCCGCGGCCGTAGGGGGCGTCCCCTGCACCGGGGCGGGCTGGGCGGCCAGCACCCAGTCCGCCACCAGCCCGCCCGGGTACAGCCCTCCGCGGGCTGTCTGCGACGGCTCCGCGTGGCAGTGCATGGGGTAGGTCCAGTCCTCGTTCCGTGCATTCCATACCTGGTCGATCACCTCCGGCGGCCGCCGGACCGGCAGGATGGCCTCCTTGCGTTCCAGCGGCTGCAGTTGGATGGTGTCCTCCCACTGCTGGAGCACGACGTCGCCCTGGGCCGTAACCCGGCCGTGCGACCGTGGGAAATCAATGCCGTTGGCGCGCACCGTCCACACATGGTTGCCGTGGTAGTGGAGCTGATGGTCAACTATCCCGGCGTTGAGCATCCGCATGAGGTGCCCGGTGCGGATGGCTCCGGCCGCCGGGGAGGCGCTGAAGTTGCGCACATCGGTCTCCCGCGGATGGCCCGAGGGCAGCGTGTCCTCGTGCCGCCGCTCGTTGAACTCCAGATCAGTGGTGACGGCCAATGACTGGAACCCGGCGAACCCGTTGATGGTGAAGTAGTCCGGCACCGCGGGGGTGGCGAGCGGATCGACTGTCTGGTCCCTCGAGGCGATGCGCGCCCAGTTGGAGTCCACGTCGTGGCACAGCCACAGCCATTGGCGCTCGAACTCGGCAGCGCCCGGGGCAAGCCGCCATGCATTGCGGGGATCGATTACCACCAGGCCGCCGTACAGGCCAAGGGTCCGTTCCACCGGCTGGTTGCCCGGGTCCGTGTACAGGTAAGTTCCCGGCCGCGGTGCGGGAAACCGCACGAGCTTGGATTTCCCCGGCGCTACCGGTCCGGATCCGACGTCGGCCCCGCCTGCCCCGGCACGGTGGAACCGCATCTCGTGCGGCTGCGCGAGGTTGTTGTGCACCATGATCTCGACGGTGCTGCCCGTCTCGGCGATCAGCGTCCGCGGCGGAAAGAAACTGGCCCAGTACCCGCGTCGGGCAAGGAACTGTCGGGGGAGCGCAGGGTCCGGCCGCAGCGGCTGGGGCCTCCCGTGTGGAGGCAGCGGGGCGCCCAGCGGGTAGGTCCTGCTGGCCACCACTCTTCCGTTGGCGGTGATGACCCTCGGGCTCAGTGCCAATGCTGGGTTCTGATCGTTAACCGCGGTACGGCGGTCCCCGAAGCCACGGTGGTAGACCAGCGATCCGTCCACCATGGGAACGAATCCGTCGTTGATATGGATGTCCAGAATAGCCACGCCCGACCTCCCAGTGTGCTGGGGACCGAGGTTAAGCTGAAGTGCAAGTCCATGTTCGCCCCCAATTGCGCTTTCAGACTGCCCCCATGGTTGGGCTTGGAGCCTAGGGAAAGCTTGGGACCGCCGTCGATAAAGCGCATGTCCTCACATAGGCCGCTCCGGCGGCGCTGTGCACACCTTACGTGACGACGCCGGTATCAAGCGGTGCGGGGCAGCCCGGAGGCCGCCTCAAGCCGCAGCTCCAGGTCTGTCATGACCACCGCGGCCAGGTCCCGCAGGTTTGCACTGTCCGAGTCGGTCATGGTGCGGGGTTCGAAGTCCAGGATGCAGAGAGTGCCCAGGTTGTAGCCGTTCCGCGTTTTGAGGGGAGCGCCGGCGTAGAACTTCAGGCCGAATTCGCCGGCGACCAGCGGATTGAGCAGCGCCCGCGGGTCCTCCGGTGCGTTCTCCACCACCCAGAGATCGTCCTGCAGGATCGCCGATGCGCAGAGCCCCGGGTCCCTGCTGATCTGTTGAACGTCCAGGCCGTGGTGGGACTTGAACCAGATCCGGTCATGATCCACGATCGACACGATGGCCACCGGCACCGAGAACAGCCTGGCAGCCAACGCGGTGAGTCTGTCGAAGGCGCCGTCCGGGGGAGTGTCGAGGATGCTGTAGCGACGCACTTCCTCCATCCGGGCTGCCTCGTCGGCGGGAATGACGGTGGCGTCCACCTTGTGCTTTCCGCGGCTGCTCAGGGACAGCTCATACAGGGCCTGGCTCACCTCGGTGGTCGACGGCCTGTCCTCCGGGTTCCGCGCCGTCATGGCCGCCAGGAGGAGCCGCCACTCGGGCTCGACATCCTCCGGGATATGGG
>NZ_JAAOXD010000004.1:161752-161956 GCF_014694315.1 Arthrobacter ipis
CCGGCGGCGAGGGGGTTGCCCTGGGTTTTCGCGGCGACCTGGTGGGGTGCGTCGGCGATCGCTTCGCCGGCGCCGTGGAGGGCGTTGCCGGCGGCGTCGGTGGCCTGGTTGACCCCGCCGCCGGTGGTGTGGGCGGCGTGGTGGAGGCTGCCGGAGGCGCTGTGGGTGGCGTGTTCTGCGGTGCCCATGATTTTGTCCTTTACT
>NZ_JAAOXD010000004.1:161966-293156 GCF_014694315.1 Arthrobacter ipis
GGTTCGCGGGGAAACCGGCAGGTCGTCCCGGAGACCACTGCGCCTCAGCCGGTTCAGCCGGACAGGGGCTACCAGCAGGACGCCGGCCACGAGTCCGTCCAGCACGACAACGTTGTTGAGCAGGCGCTCCTGCAGCGCGACAGCAACCGCTCCGGAAACGCCGCACGTGGAGCCGCCGGTGCCGGTGCGGCAGCCGCAGCTTCCGCCGGGGCTTCCGGCGACGGCCGCAGCTCATCCAAGGTGTCGCTGTGGTCCGAGAACGACTATGACTACGTCCCCGAAGACGGGTATGACGACGACGGCAGCGACGCGCACGAGCCGGACCGCCGTGCAGGCAACTTCCCTCCCGTAACCCGCTCCGGCGCTGCTCCCGCGCCCGACTATTACGACGATGAAGACGACGAGCCACAGAAGGAGCCGCGTTCCATGCGTTGGCTCGTTGGTGGCCTTCTCGCGGCCGTCCTGATCGTCGGACTCATCTTTGCCGTGACCAACCTCGGCAGCCTCTTCAAGAGCGCACCGCAAACGGAAGCAACCCCCGGAGCCAGCGCACCGCCGTCGGCTGCCACCCAGCCGAGTACCGGAAAGCCAACCCAAAGCACCGCTCCGGCGGCAGGGCCGCCGGCCATCGAGGGAATCACCCGCCAGGGTAACTTCGATTTCGCTTCGACGTATGACGGCGACCTCGGCAAGGCATCGGACGGAAACGCGGCGAGCTACTGGTCAGACATGGAGTTCGCCACCGAGGACTGGGGCGGCCTTGCTCCCGAGGGTGTCCCACTGGTGGTCAAGCTTAAGAGCCCTTCCAAGGTCTCCTCGATCACCCTGAACCAGCTGGGTGCCTCGGGCGGAAGCATCACGGTCTTCACCAACGACCGACCGTCGCTGGACGGTGCAAAGCAGGTGGGAACCAACAGCTTCACCTCGCCTGACCTCACCATGCCTCTGGCCGAACCGGTGACAGCCCAGTACGTCATCGTCTCGATCAAGAACCTGCCCAAGCTCGCAGCCCCGAAGACCCGCTTTGGCTACGGCCTGCGGCTCGCGGAGATCAAGGTCCAGTAGAGGACCCTGCCCAATTGGGGGACACCGCCCCGTCGGAGACGCTGCCATTCGGCGATCACGTTCCTCCGGGGCGTAACCGGCATGCCCGACATCGCCGGAAACGGTACCCTTGTGGAAAGTCCCGTGGCGGTGTTCGCGTGCAGGCACGGGCGTTTGTGCCTGCCTGCAGACACGTTTGGAATATTCCACACTGCCAATCAGTTGTGCCATGTGGCCGGCCGGAAGGCTGGCGCATCGACAAAGGAAGAGGTTCACCGTTCAGTGAGCACCGCAGAAAACAGCGCGTCAGAAGTACGTGATGTCATCATCGTCGGCTCCGGCCCCGCAGGCTACACGGCCGCCGTGTACACGGCCCGCGCCAACCTGAAGCCGCTGCTTCTGGCTGGCTCCGTCACTGCGGGCGGTGAGCTCATGAACACCACTGACGTCGAGAATTACCCAGGCTTCCCCGACGGCATCATGGGACCTGACCTCATGGAGAACTTCGAAAAGCAGGCTGCGCGCTTCGGCACCGAAATCCAGTTTGAGGACGTCACGGCCCTGGAGCTCGACGGCGACATCAAGACTGTCACCATCGCGACGGGGGAGACCTTCCGCGCCCGCGCTATCATTCTGTCCACCGGCTCGGCGTACCGCGAGCTCGGCCTGGCCAACGAAAAGCGCCTGTCCGGCCACGGCGTCAGCTGGTGTGCAACCTGCGACGGTTTCTTCTTCAAGGACCAGGACATCGCAGTGATCGGCGGCGGCGACTCGGCCATGGAAGAAGCGCTCTTCCTCACCAAGTTCGCCAAGTCCGTGACGGTGGTCCACCGCCGCGACACGCTGAAGGCCTCCAAGATCATGGGTGACCGGGCACAGGCCCACGAGAAGATCAACTTCGTGTGGAACACCGCCGTCGAGGACGTTCTCGGCGAAGCCAAAGTCACTGGCCTGAAGCTGAAGAACCTGGTCGACGGCACCGAGTCCGAACTTGCCGTGACCGGCGTCTTCGTGGCTATCGGCAACGATCCGCGCACCGAGCTCGTCAAGGAAAGCCTGGAGATCACAGAAGCGGGGACCATTGCCGTAGAGGGCCGCAGCTCCCGCACCAGCATCAAGGGCGTCTTCGCCGCCGGCGACGTTGTGGACCCGACCTACCGCCAGGCGATCACAGCGTCCGGCTCCGGCTGTGTCGCGGCGATCGACGTGGAGCACTACCTCGCAGACCTTCACGCCTGACCGGCGCTGAGAATCATTCGAAGAGAGAGACAAGGGTTATGAGCAACGCAAAAGACGTAACAGACGCAAGCTTCAGCAGTGACGTACTCGCCGCCGACAAGCCGGTAATCGTTGATTTCTGGGCCGAATGGTGCGGTCCGTGCCGGAAGCTGGGTCCCATCCTGGATGAGATCTCGGTGGAGTACGGCGAGAAGGTTAACGTCGTTAAGGTTAACGTAGATGACAACCCTGCCATCGCCGCCGAGTATGGCATCACCTCCATTCCTGCCGTGTACCTGTTCCAGGGCGGCGAAGTGAAGAGCACGGTTATCGGCGCCAAGCCGAAGCAGTTCTTCGAGAAGGAATTCGCGGACGTCCTGTCCTAGGCCTAACGCCGGACGGGATATCTGACAGGCAACGCCGGTAACGGTTGCGCTCACAAGGTGGCCACCACTCCTAGGGGAGTGATGGCCACCTTTTTGTTCCCCAGATGGATCTGGATCTCGATGACCATGGACACCTTGTTCAGTGAAGCATCTCAGCCAAGCGATCGTGCTAAGGATCTGCCGATCCAGATGCGAGTCGGACGACTCTCCAGTCACCGGAGGCCAAGCACCCTCTGGCCCACTCATTCGGCCCCGTCAGCGTAGCCCAGCTCTTGCGCGCCTCCCAGTGGTCTGCCCGGCGTCCGAAGGAAACCTTTCGCGGGCTAATTCTGCGCCGTTCCTCGCCCAACGGCCTCAGGCGTCACACATCTTCAATACGGGCGACACGTGCTCATACAACGCCGCAACCGCGGCCTATTGAGCGCGTTCGCTCCAGATGCGGGCGTCTCGACAAGGGCGCGCTATGCGGTTTGGTGGGGTAGGGTTGCGCTGGCGTAGATGTTTCACGTGAAACGTGCAGGCTCGCCTGGAACCAGAGTCGAGCCGCGGCCCACAATTCCCTTCATTCCAGCTGCCCGAACTCGTGGAATCATCTCGATCAACACTACCGCGTAGATAAGAGCTGATGCCACTGCGAGGTGCAAGGTGCATGCTAGTGGGACATGCGACCTAAAGGTTCGACAACCCTAGCCAGCGGTTGTCACGGCACGTGCGTATTCAGACGACACCTGCGCCTGCCGCCTCGCCCAGGCTGGTGGAAGGCCACATGCGATGCCTAAAGGTGACTCCCGCCGCTGCTTATCCGGGAAATCCCATAGGTGCCTCCTGTTTGTTGTCGAACGCACCCTCAGGTGTAATCGCGTAGGCCGCGTGTGCAGGAGTGACCATTAATGAGCATGGGGCCCCGGGCTTTGGGTCAGCCAGACATTCCGTGACCTTACAAGGACACCGTCCCGCGCGCCCTCCTGTTTCACGTGAAACACGGACTGCCTGGCGCGTCGTGCGGTCTAAGTGCTCGAGTCGCTGAGATGCGATGGCTTCGCAGCGCCATGGGGGAGCGGCAGCTCCGCACGGGTCTCACGCGACCGACGCACGTCACCTCCCGTACAACCGAAGAACCGAGACTCATCCCTCCTTCTGCCCACCCTCGTATTCCCGGGAATGCGCCTCCGGCTGCACACGACACGCCAATTGTCTCGCCATGTCTGCTGGTCGGAAACGCACCGCCAGCGTCAGCAGTGCGCACTGGTTCCCATTCCCAACGCATCCACGCATGCCGAAGCCGGTGCCGATGCCACGCCAGGAGACGCATCGGAGGTAATCGGCGGACCAGCCGCAGCGGGGGGATCCCGGCGACGAGGTCGCACACGGAAGGACGAGGTCGCACACGGAAATAGGCCCCAGACCGAAAATTGGTCTCAACCCATGCGAATAGCGCGCGGCGTTGGCAGGACCCGTTTCTACCCACAAAGGAACGCGAAACTGATTTTCCGGCCTCTTGCGCGATCCGCCCCCATAGTCACCGCGGCCGAGCCTCCGGGGCTTGCCGCCCGCGGGCAGATTCCACCAACCAGACGAGCGTGCGTAGTGCGGTCGCCCGCCTCGTTGCCGACGCCAGGGTATGTTGGCGCCGATGGTTTTCGGAGAGAGACTTCGAACCCCCGATTCGCCCTGCACCTCATGTCGCGGCACCTGAAGGGGTGGGTTCCAGCGTCGCTGCCAGCCGACGGTGCGTTTTCGACGGGATCCGTGAGACTGCCACGGTTGCAGCCGAACGTGCGGTGACCGCTCCGGCGGGGCTATTGTGGGGAGTTGCTTGCCAAGCTCCTGGCAACACCTCGTGCTGGCCTTCGCGCGGTTAGGCAAGGAGAGGAAGGTGCGGTGCACGTGAAACCACGCTTACTATCGCATTGGGGCGCCGAGTCCGGTGCGCATCGTTTCACGTGAAACACTGCAGGTACAGCTGCTGCCGCATCTTTGGTAAGGGCGATGCGCAGGCACGAGCACGTATTGGCGACCGATCTTCCTTTCCGGGTGGCGCTGCGCACGTTCTCATGCGGCGCCCGTGCCAAGCGGCAACGTTTAACAACCTAAATCAACTAAACTGCTGGCCCTTCCGCGGATGCGAGCTGCCATCCTGCATGCTAGCCCTTCGCATTCGTGTAGCGATACCGCTTCAAAGGACGCTGATATCGATAGCGGCATTACCTGTAGATCGGCGTCGCGCTCCGCTACGCTGCCATCAATCTGATACCCGTCATGGCCTAGCCGTTTCACGTGAAACGACAGGGCAGCGGCAAGGCGGCCACGCAGCCAGCCGCCCACATCATGAGAGTACAGCCCGGGGCACGACGTAACCATGTCGGATGCCTCCACTCCCGTCAAAAGAGGGCACACCCCGGTGGTCACCAACAAGCAGCGACACGGAACTCGAATCGGGGCTCGGCGGATGCGGCTCCGACGGCATGCTTAAGATTCTCAATGCGGGAGCCCCCGGACGACGGCGTCTGCTCTACCTCTATGCACGGCCGTGCAGCCGCAGGATCACGTCATCGGCAACCTCTACCCATGTGCGATCGTTTCGTGGTCGCAAACCCCAATCTGTAACCGGCAGCTGCCGGCTCACCGCATGGACCCGGCGCCCAATTCGCACGACGGCCACTACTATGTTCCGCACGAGGGGTTGGTGCTGCGTGCCCTCCCGAACCCCGGGGCACGACGCCCTGCGAGATGGAGGAGAATCAGATGCGGACAGGCGCCGGGTAGTGATGTGGCCTGCTCACACTTCCTCCCCTGCTGCTGACGGTCGAACTCGCTTCAACGCGCGGAAAGTGCCCACCCGTCACCAGCGAATCCAACAGCGGAGGACGGAAGGGTGCCCCGTCAGTGCCCCGCACTGGCCTGCAATGTTTCGACTGCAGCGAAGTGGCCCCTTGGGTGACCTTGGACTTACACCTCGTGGTGGGATTCGCGCGGTGCGCCCCTAAGGATAATCGAACTTCGATTGGAGTCATGCACGTGGAACTGCTCGACCCCTGACTGCTTTCAAGAACGCGCCGGTTCCAATTCTTGCGTCAAAGTCCTTCTCCTCCTCGACGACGAATGAAGGGAAGACGACGTCGGTCCTTGACCAATTGGCCTGAACTGCCGGTGTGTTGCTGCTGCGGTGATGACAAGCTCAACGATTGGGCGCCGCAACTTCTCCACACCACAATCAACGGTTGGGCCAATAAATGCGGGCCCCCCTTAGACCCCGGCTACAGCGCGTGCTCAACTCACTATTACTGCATGCGACTTGCGGGGAGACCAGATGCGCTCTTCTGACTTGGCTCTGGCTGGAGCAGGCATCAGTTGGTGAACGCTTAAGGACCCGGAATCTGAATTGCCCCAGTCCGACACCGTGGCCACAAGGTCCTTTGGCGACAAGAAGATGACCCACTCCAGGCTCAGCCGAAGGATGACATGGACCGATGTACTGAGTCGCACCATGACATTATTCACAGTATTATCCACAGGCCAATCCACAGGCTTATCCACAGCCGCCTGTTGTGCCCGGAGGCACCCGCGCGCTGTCGGTGAAAAACCTCACAACAGATACACTTCGGGGAATGCCGCGGTGGGCCAGCTGCGTGCGAGTCTTTCATGAAGGCCGAGACCAAGCAGCACGATCGAATTGTGCGGTAAGTCACCTACCAGGTAACCTATTTCATTCGATGAACGGACTTGCAGCACATTGGAAAGCAAGCTGGCTCCCCAAGGCGGCGCGGCCACCGCCCGGTTTCACGTGAAACACTTACTGTCCCCGCCGCGTCGCATGGGACCCATGCGTGACAACCGGCTCGGACAGGCACGGCCAAACTCGAGGCGAGCGCGCCATATCCACTTGGTTACCCACAGAGTTATCCACAGGCTTATCCACCAGCCTATCGCCATCTCCTGGGGTCACGGGGACAAGGTCAGAGCCCACGTTCGGCTCAGGTCGAACAGCACCTGCCGGTCTGCTGGAGGACATCGACCAGGGGCACCTTCCGCCTCGGCCGCGGCTGGCATCGTTAAGGGCGGGGTGGCTTCGAAGTGCGATCTCCGCGCAGGGGACATGTCCGAGACCTGTCCCGGGCCGCCCATCCAGAAGTCGCGAGTAGATGACCGTAGCCCCTGCCGCCTCCCAGACTGCGGACGAGTCACGCGAGGGGGTGAACCGAATGCTCAGGCACATATGCCAGCCCCTTCACACCCTTCCCCCTGCGAATAGCGGTGGGCACAACGCCGTGCCGAATCCGTCGCGGTCACCGCTTGGGGAGTCGCTTCTCCCGTGCGAGTCTGCACCTCTGTCCGTCCTCGATGTCAGCCCATCAGAACGAATAGCTGCGTAGGTCCCAACGCAGCCCCGCAGCTTCCACTCAAGGCAATCGTTGCTGCGGCGGCTTTCGCTATGCCGGACGGCGCCAGTGGGGACGTTTCACGTGAAACACCACGAGCTGACTTGGAGGGGAGTCAAAAATCTAACCGGCTCGGAGACGCTGCTGTGGTCCACCACCGACTGTCCGGCGGGCCAGGCAGGCAGGCAGGCAGGCAGGCAGGCAGGCATCCGAATGCTGCCACCCCAAGGGGGTCCTCCACTCGACCCTCTGCGCGCACGGGCTGGCGAAATAGCAACCAGGACCGCAGTTGGAGCCAAAGCCGCACCGGTCGTAGTCTTCGGGGCGCTCTTCTCACGAGCTACGACTTTAGCGCCGCAGACATCACTGAATCGCTGCGCTCTGACGCACCCTAGGTCCGTGTTCTCGCGGCAACTTCGGTTCCCGACCACTGGACATTATGTCGCCTGCGTTCGGCGATGCCTTCGGTCACACGCTTAGAAGCAAGTGGTGGCTTACCCGCTCAACAGCTCTGCAGCCAGCGCAAGGACCGGGCGATGCGGCTGTGCCATCCTCGTCTTGCTCATCCGACGAGGGCGTCCGTTGGCAAGACGAGACGTGGCTAGCCACTGGAAGTGCTCCACCTTGTTGCCTCAGAAACATGTGCGGCCAGCCTAGTCGCTCGTTTCACGTGAAACATCCCCGGTAGACGAGACGGCCTGCGCAGAAGAGGTACCAATCGCCGTGGACCATCAGGTGAACTCTGGCCGACCCCACTAGTTCGGTGCTTGACGCGGTCCTGGTGCTCTCGGACGGAGACGCGTGGTACGTGGTCCAGCGGAATGGTCACGTGACGAACGCGGTGGGCCCGCGACACTAGCCGATCACCACCAAGGGATACAGTGGGCGTGCTCCGCTAAGGAGCAGCGGGCCCGCTATACCCACCAAGTCCAGCCGAAATGGCCTTTAGCATTCTAGAGCGGTGCAAGGAGGCGCAATAGAACAGGACGCGAGGACACTACAGATCGGGCGGTGGGGCGCCAACAGAATTGCGCGCTTCCGGAGAACGGACGGCAAAAGGTCCAGCCGGGCGCATTTACTATCGCATTGCTGCCCCGGCTGCTTGCGGACAAGAGGCAGCACGGCGGCGGAGAAACGTCGGTTGCCTGGAGGTCAGTCGCCCCGGGGGACCACTCCGGCCCCTGTTTCACGTGAAACAGTCCCACCGTCTGCAGGCCCCACCGCAACGGCTCGTGGCGCCCCCAGGAGACTGGCACCGACTGGTGCCGCCCCTCCCTCGTATTCCAGAAGCAGGCTAGCGCTAGTGACAGTTCCAGGGATGATGCCCACGCGGCGAAGGGAGATCGGGCTACCTCCCCGGTTCCGCTTACACAGCGCGGGCTAGGGCTAGGGTCCGCGCCAACATAGCTCGCAGATGGCTGCAGGAGGGCTTATCAGGCGCTGAGCGCGGCCAGAAGCGCGTCTCCCGAGGCACTAAAAGCATGGGACCAGCGTTCTAAACCCTCACATCTGCGAAGACCACGTATAGCGAGAAGGAGCGTTCGGTTGCAGTCTGCGTGGAAAATGCCAGCCACACGGAGCCAAGCACAATTCACGCAGACAGGAGCGGCTGACAAATTATCTATGGAGCAGAAAAGGAGCTCCTTACGGCGCCAGCGGCATTCGTGTCGAGTCACTCATGCAAGAGCTTAGGGACTGCCGTCACAAGAAGAAGGCACACGCCCGGGTGCATGCAACCCGTAAGCCAGGGTTAGTCCACATCGAGGTGTGGCCTGCTTGTCAGGCAAAGCGAAAGTGAAGTCCGGAGCCCACTAGCCTGCTCGCCGTCGGTGCTACGCAATCAAACGTGGCTCTGACCAATACAGGGCTACCGTGACCAACCTGCAAACTTCTGCATTATCGTCGGACACAGACCGCATACGGAAAAATAGACCTTGTGGACACAGAAAAAGGCCCGTTCACGTGAACGGGCCCTTCTCGACTGGTTCTTTAGTTTTCGGCCCCTGGGGCGAGGACGTCCATGATGCGGTTGAGGTCTTCAACGCTAGCGAATTCGATACTCACACGGCCTTTACGTGCTCCGAGCGAGATCTTCACGTTGGTGTCGAGCCGGTCCGAGAGCGAGGAGGCCAGGTAGTCCAGCCGTTCGTGACGTGCGCCCGGGCGGGGAATGTTGTTCCTCGCCGGCGTCGCGGGTTCACGGTGCAGGGTGACCGCTTCCTCGGTGGCCCGGACGGACATGCCCTCAGCCACAATCTTCTGCGCCAGGCGTTCCATGGACGCTGCGTCGGGAAGCGACAGCAGTGCCCTGGCGTGGCCGGCAGACAGCACATTGGCGGCAACGCGACGCTGCACCAGCGGCGGAAGCTTCAACAGCCGCAGAGTGTTGGATACCTGCGGGCGTGAGCGGCCGATACGGTCAGCCAACTGCTCGTGCGTCGTGCCAAAGTCCTCCAGCAGCTGCTGGTAAGCGGCGGCCTCTTCGAGAGGATTCAGCTGACTGCGGTGCAGGTTCTCCAAGAGAGCGTCCCGGAGCAGATCATCATCCGTCGTGTCCCGGACAATCGCGGGGATCGTAGAGAGTCCAGCGGCTTGAACCGCTCGCCAACGGCGCTCACCCATGACCAGTTCATACGGCTCTCCACCCTTTTCGGTTGAAGTACGTACCACAATTGGCTGGAGGACGCCTATTTCACGTACGGAGTGGACGAGCTCCGCCATGTCATCCTCATCGAAGACAGAACGGGGCTGTTTACGGTTTGGATGGATGTCCGCAACAGGAATTTCCGCAAAACGTACGCCTGGTACCTCGACGAGGTCAACGCCGTTGTCCGGGACAGCAGCGGAGTCTACGTTCTTCCCGGCAGAGGTGACCTGGGCAGAAGCGGCATCCTCCTCATCCGCCGAGGACGTGTCCGGGCGAGCGGCTCCGGACGTCGCTGCATCCTTTGCCGCCTTGGCCGCCCCGGTCTTTTCAGACACGCCGCCGGCGTCGGAATCAACGCCTTTGGAAGCGGCGGTCTTCGCCGTGGATCTGGCAGGGGAGGGCTTCATCACATCCGAAGCACCGTCGGTGCCTGCATTCGCACCCGCCTCAGCCGGAGCTTCGGCCAAAGCCTTCAGACTGGACTGGCGTGCAGGCGTTTCGTCGAGGTCAGGCTTATCCGGCCCAACGGCCGGGACGGGTTCAGCCGTCTTACGCGCCTCGGGGAAGAACAGATCCACAGGGCGCGACGGAGCTGCTCCGTTACCCGAAGCGCTTGCGGACGCGGAACTTGGAATGAGTGCGCCAAGACCGCGACCGAGCCCGCGTCGCTTATCGCTCATGGATGATTCCCTCCATCGGAAGAGCCCGGCTATGCCGGGCTCCGGCTGTTGCTGTGTTTGGAAAATTCTAACGCTCAGCGATTTCCGCTGCGGCTTCGAGGTAGGACAACGCGCCGCTGGAGGATGGATCGTAGGTCATGACCGTCTGCTGGTAACTCGGCGCTTCGGAGATTCGCACGGAGCGCGGAACGACAGCGCCGAGAACCTGCTCCGGAAAGTGCTGCCTGACTTCTGCTGCCACCTGGGCGGCCAAGTTGGTGCGCCCGTCGTACATGGTGAGGAGAATCGTGGAAACTTCCAGATCTGCGTTCAGGTGCTTCTGGATCATCTCGATGTTCTTCAGCAGCTGGCTCAGTCCCTCAAGTGCATAGTATTCGCACTGGATGGGGATGAGCACCTCGCCGGCCGCACAAAAGGCATTGACCGTCAGCAGGCCCAGGCTGGGCGGGCAGTCGATGAAGATGTAGTCGAGCCGCTGCTCACCCTTCTTCTGCCGCGCCTTGGCATAGACGTCAATGGCGCGGCGGAGGCGCTGCTCGCGTGCCACCAGGGAGACGAGCTCGATCTCGGCACCGGCCAAATGGATGGTGGCCGGGGCGCAGATGAGGTTGCTGATGTCCGGGCACTGGGCGACGACGTCTTCAAGAGGCAGATCGTTGATCAGGACATCGTAGATACTGTCGACGTCGGCATGGTGCTCAATGCCCAATGCCGTGGAGGCGTTGCCCTGCGGGTCGATGTCGATGACCAGGACGTTCAAGCCAGCAGCCGCCAGCGCTGCGGCAATGTTGACGGTGGTTGTGGTCTTTCCCACTCCACCCTTTTGGTTTGAAACCGTGAAGATCCGTGTCTTCTCCGGTTTCGGCAGGTTGCGGCCGAGGAGCCGTTCCCGCCTCCTGTTCTCGTGCGCGAGTTCCCGGGCGATGGGGCTTGAGTCATCCAGGGTGTCCAAGACGTTGCCCCGGGCTGCGGTTTCACGTGAAACCTTAGGGGCACTCGTAGCTGCAACCGGATTGGGCTGATTTACTGTCGTAGCGACCGGTGATACGCCAAAGGCACGCGCCGACCCCAGGGACACGAACGGGGGGATCCGCTGCGTGGAGGTTTCGCTACTGGTCACTTGGACACACTCACTCTCGTTCGGCTTTCACTGCCGTTCTCTAGCCTAACCGCTACACCCTAAGGACCCGCGGCACCTTGCGGGGCTAGGCCCTCTTTTGGGTCTTCTTAACTACGATGCGCACCACCGTGGTGGGCTCCTCGAGCAGGTCTTGGCCAACAGTTACCACCGACGTCTCCACGCCACCAAGCTTGCGGATGGCCTTGGCCGCCTTGTCAATCTCATCGGCGGCGCTGCGGCCCTTGATGGCCACGACTTCACCCTCGCCGCCGAGCAGCGGGATGGTGAGGCCGGCGAGATTGCTCAGGGCAGACACTGCCCGGGCGGTGACGACGTTGGCCGTTACCATCCCGACGGCAAGTTCGGCACGCGTGCGCATGACGGTGACGTTACTCAAACCGAGATCGTCAACCACTTCCTGCAGCCAGATCACCCGGCGCTCCAGCGGTTCGATGAGGGTCAGTTCGAGGTCGGGGCGAGCGATGGCCAGGCAAAGGCCCGGCAGACCGGCGCCACTGCCGACGTCGGCCACGTGGCTGCCCTGGGCAATTTCACTTTCGATCACTGCACAGTTCAGGACGTGGCGTCCCCAAAGCCTGGGGATTTCCCGCGGGCCGATGAGCCCGCGCTCGGTGCCTGACGTGGCCAGGTGTTCCACATACCGTTCAGCCAAGCCCAGGCGGTCGCCGAAGATCTTCTCAGCCGCCTGGCGCTCGGCTGCCGTCATTTCAACCATCTGTAAGTCAGCCAACGGTTCAGTCGGCGGAAACGACGATGTGCCGGCCTGCACCCTCGCCCTCGGACTCACTGACGAATCCAAGGTCGGCGACGGCGTCGTGGACAATCTTCCGCTCGTAGGCGCTCATGGGCTCCAGCGCGACGGCGTCGCCGGTTTCCTTGACGGAGGTGACGGCGTCTTCAGCGATCTTCTGCAGGTGGCCCGCGCGTTCCTTGCGGTAGCCATTGATGTCGAGCACCAGGCGTGACCGGTTTTCCGTCGCAGAAAGAACGGACAGCCGGGTCAGTTCCTGAAGGGCTTCCAGGACCTCGCCGTCCTGCCCGACGAGGCTCTCCAGCCCGGCGGATTCTTCCTCAGCCACGATCGAAATGTAGGTGCGTCCGTTGCGGACCTCGATGTCAATGTCGCCGTCGATGTCGGCGATGTCAAGCAGTTCCTCAAGGTAGTCGGCGGCTACATCGCCCTCTTCTTCCAGGCGGCTTGCCGTCGTGCCCTTGCCCGCATCTACGGTAGAGGCAACGGAATCCTGGTCTTCGCCGGCTTCAGCGGAAAGTGCGTGTTCAGAGCTCTCAACAGACATTACTTCTTCTTCCTGTTCTTGCGTTGTGGCTGAATGCGCTGCGTCCGGGCCTCGGCAACCGCAGCGGCAGCAGCAGCTTCCGCTTCGGGGTCAGCCTTCTTGCCACCCAAGATGGGAAGGGCCGGAAGGCCCTTGGCGGCACGGCGCTCGGCGAGGGCCTTGGCGGCGGGGGATCCCGGCGTCGGCATGCGGCGGATGACAAAGAACTGCTGGCCCATGGTCCACAGGTTGGTGGTGGTCCAGTAGATGAGGACACCGATGGGGAAGTTGATGCCGCCCACACCGAACACGATGGGCAGGATGTAGAGCATCATCTTCTGCTGGCGCATGAACGGGCTGGCCATGGCCTCTTCGGACATGTTCTTGGCCATGATCTGCTTCTGCGTGATGAACTGCGAGGCCGTCATGGCCAGGATCATCACGATGGAAAGTATCCACACCGCCACCACGTTGCCGCCGGGGGGCGTGCCGTGAAGCAGGGTCGCGGAGAGCGGAGCGCCGAAGATGCTTGACTCGTCGAACTGCTTGACCTGCTCAACGCTCATGGCGCCGATGCCCTGGCCGCCGGCCTTGGCCGAGCTGATGCCGGAGAGAACCTGGAACAGCGCGAAGAAGAACGGCATCTGGATCAGCATGGGGAGGCAGGCAGAGAACGGGTTGGTGCCGTGCTTCTTGTACAGGGCCATCTGCTCTTGCGCCATGGCCTGGCGAGAAAGCTGGTCGGTCTTGCCCTTGTACTTGTCCTGCATCTTCTTCAGGTCCGGCTGCAGCAGCTGCATCCCTCGCTGGGCCTTGATCTGCTTGACGAACACAGGGATCAAGGCGGCACGGATCACCAGCACCAGCCCGATGATGGACAGAGTCCACGTCCAGCCGTTCGCGGCCGGCAGGCCGATGAAGCTCAATCCGTCATGGAAGCCGACCATAATGACTGATACCAGCCACTTGAACGGGGCCATGATTGTTCCAAAGAAGTCCATACGATTTCCCTATTCGTCAGGCCGCAGCGCGGCCTTCTTCATCAGTCTGAGCAGCCAGATACTTGTCCGGGTTGTTCAGCACAACAATTGTGGGGGTCCGGTTTTCAGGCCATTCCCGGTGGCCGGCGGGGACATGGTCCACGCCACCGGCATTCCACGGATGGCAGCGTGCCAGACGCCGGGCGGCCAGCCAGCTGCCCTTGACGGCACCGTGGACGGTGACTGCTTCAAGCGCATAGGCCGAGCAGGAGGGAAAGAAACGGCAAACCTGGCCGTACAAGGGAGAAACCACCTTGCGGTAGGCCAGGAGCAGAAGAATGAGGATATTGCGGGGCAGGTTCCAGATGAAGCTGCCCGCGGCCGCTGCTGCGGACTTGGGGGGTCGGACGACGGCGGCACTCGGGTCAAGCACGCTGTGTCCCTTCCTGTGTTGTTGCGTCCGGTTGCGTTCCGGCCGGCCGTTTTCCGGTCACCACCGGAAGGCGCCCAGCCAGCCGCCTCATGGTGTGTTCCAAGGCGGCGTTGTAATCCGCCAGGAGCTCGTCCCAGCTGGCTGTTGCCGAGGCGGGTAAAGCACGCACCACAATAGCGAACCCGGTGCCGTACTCGCGCAGCGAGACAGCGCCAGCTTCTCTTAGTCTCCTCTTAACGAGGTTCCTGGCAACAGCGTTCCCGACAGCTTTGGAAACGATGAAACCGATGCGGCTGGGTTCGTCGGCTCCAATAGTTGCCGTATATAACACTACGTTCCGGCGTCCATTGCGGACGCCGGAACGTACTGTTGTTGAAAAATCGGTTGAAGTCCTCAGGCGGTTCCGGGTGGCAAGCACCGCTAATCTCGCAGAAGGAAGAAGACCGACAAGTCAGTATTTAGGCCGACAGTTCGGTGCGACCCTTGCCACGGCGGGCGGCCAGAATGGCACGGCCGGCACGGGTGCGCATACGAAGGCGGAAGCCGTGCTTCTTGGCCCGACGGCGGTTATTCGGCTGAAAAGTCCGCTTGCTCACGTTAGTTACTCCAGTGGATCAAAGGTGCGCCCACCCGATCAGAAAAGGGGAAGAACTGGCCGACGCTAAGTTTTGTATGTGTCTGCTTCCCCTGGATTTTCCCGGAACGCGTAAAGCGTCCGATAGTCCAAAATGGGGTCAGAAAGCAGGCACAAAGGACTCCACAACGTTAGGGCAAAACGCCGCCGCGAGTCAAACCAGCAGACTATCCGGCGTGTTTCCCCAGCTGTGGCTAACAGGGCGCCGAGCCTGTGGATGAAGCGGCTCACGATCGCCGTTTTCGAACCACAACGGTGTAATTATCCACAAGGCACTTCCCAGCTATCTTCTAGGCTTTTCATCCCCTAGAGTGTCCCAGTAGCCGATTATCCACGGACTGTGCATAACGCTGTGGATTAAGCCGGGCCAGCACCCTGGTTTCGGGCTTGCGGCTGCATGTAATGCAGGCAGCAAGCTTTGAGGAACCAAATTTGATGACAGTAGACGAAGCCAACCACGCCAACACTGTCGGAAGTTCCTGGCGGCGCGTGGTGAATCTTCTCGAGCAGGATGACCGCGTCTCGCCCCGGCAACGCGGCTTTGTCATCCTCGCGCAGGCCCAGGGCCTCATCGGTTCCACCCTTCTCGTTGCTGTGCCCAACGAACTGACCAGGGAAGTGCTCCAGACCCAGGTCAAGGACGCGCTCGATGATGCGCTCCGGAACGTGTTCTCGGACGACATCCGCTGCGCCATCGACGTAGACACCGATCTGGTGCCCATCCACGAGGAGCCGGAACCCGCCGTCGAGCTTTCCCTCGCAACCGATCCGTCCCTCGAACAGAAGCCGCAGCCCATGCTGCCGAGCACCTCACACGAATTCGGCCGGCTCAACCCCAAGTACGTCTTCGACACCTTCGTGATCGGTTCCTCCAACAGGTTTGCCCATGCTGCGGCCGTCGCAGTGGCCGAAGCCCCGGCCAAGGCGTACAACCCGCTGTTCATTTACGGCGATTCAGGTCTGGGCAAGACCCACCTGCTGCACGCCATTGGCCACTACGCCCGGCGGCTCTACAGCGGCATCCGCGTCCGGTACGTCAACTCCGAGGAATTCACCAACGACTTCATCAACTCGATCCGTGACGATGAGGGCGCCAGCTTCAAGACGACGTACCGCAACGTCGACGTCCTGCTGATCGACGACATCCAGTTCCTGGCCGGCAAGGACCGGACGCTGGAGGAGTTCTTCCACACGTTCAACTCGCTGCACAACAACAACAAGCAGGTGGTCATCACCTCGGATCAGCCTCCCAAGCTACTGGCGGGCTTCGAGGACCGGATGAAGTCCCGCTTCGAGTGGGGCTTGCTGACGGACATCCAGCCGCCCGAACTGGAGACCCGCATCGCCATCCTCCGGAAGAAGGCCCTCAGCGAAGGCCTCTCCGCGCCGGACGACGCGCTGGAGTACATCGCTTCGAAAATAGCGAGCAACATCCGCGAACTCGAAGGCGCCCTCATCCGTGTGACGGCGTTCGCCAGCCTCAACCGCCAGCCGGTGGACGTGGCTCTCGCGGAGATGGTGCTCAAGGACCTCATCACCGACGACGGCGCCCAGGAAATCACGTCGGGCCAGATTCTGCAGCAGACCGCGGATTACTTCAAGCTCAGCTTGGAGGAGCTCTGCAGCAAGTCGCGGACCCGGACTCTGGTGACCGCACGCCAGATCGCCATGTACCTGTGCCGCGAGCTGACCGACATGTCGCTGCCCAAGATCGGCCAGGAGCTCGGCGGCCGCGACCACACCACCGTGATCCACGCAGACCGAAAGATCCGTGAACTCATGGCCGAGCGACGTGTGATTTACAACCAGGTCACCGAGCTCACCAACCGGATCAAGCAGCAGCAGCGCGACTCCTGATCCCAGGTTCTTAACCTTATTAACAGGGGTGTGTGGATAACCCTGTGGACAGTTAAGGGGACAACCGCGGTTAATGGGCTTAAAACCCTTAAGGCGTCTGTGGATCACCGCAACAGGCCAAAAATGTTGTCCCCATCCACACCCTGTTTAAAACGTGCCGAACCCACAGTCCATGAACAGGGCTTAACCGCGGATCCGAGCCGTGAAACCCGGTTATCCACAGTTTCCACAGCAGTTATTAACACTACTAATCCCAAAAAATTGAAATCCCTCAAATAACAATCTCGTTCCCGGACCTCCACCGCACCGGCCAAAGCATCGGCCACTGGCAGCCGGCAGAGCCGGCATCACTGGCGGGGATGGGGAAATCCCTGTTATTCCGGCTAAGCTGTCTGCAGCGCTCCCATCCCTGGGTTTGTTTGCGGTCTGCCATGCGCGGACCATGCAGGTTCCGGGACTTTGGGGCACCGGTCTAGTGGGCTCCTAGCGAGTTCCCGTTCAAAAAATGGCAGCAGCAATGAAAGGCGGCACCCTTCCGTGAAGTTCAGAGTCGAACGGGACGTCCTGGCAGAAGCCGTCACATGGACAGCCCGGTCGTTGTCTCCGCGGCCGCCAGTTCCCGTGCTCTCCGGCCTTCTGCTCAAGGCCGAATCCGGGACCGTCAGCCTGTCCAGCTTCGATTACGAGACCTCAGCGCGCCTTGAGATTCCTGCCGACATCAGGGACGAAGGCACCATCCTGGTTTCCGGTCGCCTCCTCGCAGACATCTGCCGCAGCCTTCCGTCGGCCCCGGTGGACATCGAAACCGACGGCAACAAGGTCACACTCACCTGCCGCCGAAGCAGCTTTCACTTGGCGACCATGCCCGAGGCGGAATACCCGCCCCTGCCTGCGCTTCCGACCATCACCGGTACTGTCGCCGGCGACGCCTTCGCCCAGGCTGTATCCCAGGTGATCATCGCGGCCAGCAAGGACGACACCCTTCCCATCCTCACCGGCGTGCGGATGGAGATCGAGGATGACCTCATCACGCTCCTGGCCACGGATCGCTACCGGCTCGCCATGCGCGAAGTACCCTGGAAGCCCGTCACTCCGGGCATCTCCACCAGTGCCTTGGTCAAAGCCAAAACGCTGAACGAGGTTGCCAAGACTTTGGGCGGCAGCGGGGACATCAACCTGGCCATCGCCGAGGACGACAGCCGGCTCATCGGCTTTGAAAGCGGCGGCCGCACCACCACGTCACTGCTGGTCGACGGCGACTACCCCAAGATCCGCTCGCTGTTCCCGGATTCCACGCCGATTCACGCCACCGTGCAGACCCAGGAACTTGTGGAGGCCGTCCGCCGCGTTTCACTCGTCGCAGAACGCAACACCCCGGTCCGGCTCGCATTCACACAGGGCCAGCTGCACCTCGACGCCGGCACCGGCGAGGACGCACAGGCCTCCGAAGAGCTCGAAGCACAGCTGTCCGGCGAAGACATCACCGTGGCCTTCAACCCGCACTACCTCGTTGAAGGCCTCAGCGTGATCGAAACTAAGTTCGTGCGCTTCTCGTTCACCACGGCCCCCAAGCCCGCCATGATCACCGCGCAGAACGACATCGACGGTGAGGACCAGGACGACTACCGCTACCTCGTGATGCCGGTGCGCCTGCCCAACTAAGCCACTCGCCCAACTAAGTAGCAGCTGAGGGGCTTCTGAGCCCTCAGAACGCCCCGAGGTGCTACCTAGTTGGGCGGTCCTGAACCCCTAACCATCCGCGCAGAAAAGAGTTCACACGGTGCATATCGGACTGATCGGCCTTGGAAAAATGGGTTTCAACATGCGCGAAAGGCTGCGCAAGGGCGGAATTGACGTCACTGGCTTCGACCGTAACCCCGATGTCACCGATGTCGCCTCCACGGACGAGCTCATCGCTGCACTTCCTGCGCCGCGCCTGATCTGGGTCATGGTTCCGGCCGGTCAAATCACCGACGCCGTCATCACCGAACTCGGTGCGAAGCTGCAGCCCGGCGACATGGTGATCGACGGCGGCAACTCCCGTTTCACCGAGGACCAGAAGCACGCCGCGGCCCTGGCCGAAAAGGAAATCCGCTTCGCCGACTGCGGTGTCTCCGGCGGAGTCTGGGGCCTGCAAAACGGCTACGGGCTTATGGCCGGCGGCGACGCCGAGGACATCGAACGTGCCCTTCCCGTCTTTGACGCCCTCCGCCCGGAAGGGGACCGAGCGGACAGCTTCGTCCATGTGGGCGGCGTCGGCGCAGGCCATTACGCGAAAATGGTGCACAACGGTATCGAGTACGGCCTGATGCAGGCCTACGCGGAAGGCTATGAACTCCTCGCCGCCAAGGAAATTGTCACGGACCTTCCGGGAACGTTCCGCGCTTGGCAGAAGGGAACCGTCGTCCGGTCCTGGCTGCTCGACCTCATGGTGAAGGCCCTGGATGAGGATCCGGGACTGGCCTCGATCGACGACTATGTCGAAGACTCCGGTGAAGGCCGCTGGACCGTCGAAGAGGCGATTGCCAATGCGGTTCCGGCCCCCGCCATTACCGCCGCGTTGTTTGCCCGCTTCGCCTCGCGGGAGGACAACTCGCCGGCCATGAAGATGGTGTCCGCACTGCGTAACCAGTTCGGCGGGCATGCCACCCGTCCAGCCAAGTAGTGTACCTAGAACACCTGTCCCTGACCGACTTCCGCAGTTACGCCCAGGTGGATCTCCGGTTTGACCCGGGCGTGACGGTCCTGGTCGGCTCCAACGGTATAGGCAAGACCAACCTGATGGAGGCCATCGGCTACCTCGCCACCCTGAGTTCGCACCGGGTCAGCGCCGACGGGCCGTTGCTGCGCTTCGGAACCGAGCGTGCCCTGATCCGGGCGAAGCTGGTCCGCGGCGAACAGTCCACCATCTTGGAGCTCGAAATCAACGGCGGCCGGGCCAACCGCGGACGCATCAACCGCAGCAACCCGGTCCGTGCGCGCGACCTGCTGGGCATCTGCCACACGGTCCTGTTCGCCCCGGAGGACCTGGCGCTCGTCAAGGGTGATCCGTCAAACCGGCGCCGTTTCCTGGACGAGCTCCTGGTGAGCCTCATTCCGCGCCACGCTGCCACCCGCAGCGACTACGACCGGGTGCTCAAACAGCGGAACGCACTGCTGAAGTCGGCACGGGCCGGCAAGTTCACCGCCGGCCACGACGCCACCCTCGATGTCTGGGATCAGCACATGGCACGCGCCGGGGCGGAGCTGCTCCACGCCAGGTTGGAACTCGTCGAGCGCCTGCGGCCCCACCTCAACAATGCCTACGCCCAGCTGACCGATGGCTCGAAGGCCGCGGATGCGGTCTATCGCTCAACGCTGCAGAACATGATGGACGACGACGGCGAGCCGGCCAGCGCTTCGACGGCACCATCCGGGCCGGGAGACCCGGCAGATGATCTGCGCCTGCTGTCCGTGGATGAGCTTGCCGAACGCTACGTGCAGGCCTTCGCGGCGTCCCGCCGCAAAGAACGCGAACGGGGCATCTCACTGGTGGGTCCGCACCGGGATGAGCTGGAACTCGTGCTGGGCCAGGCTCCCGCCAAGGGGTTCGCTTCGCACGGTGAAACATGGTCCATGTGCCTTTCCCTGCGGCTGGCCTCCTACTACGTCATGCTCGACGACGCCCGCACCGGAGGCTCCGCACCGATCCTCATCCTGGACGACGTTTTCGCTGAACTCGATGTCCAACGGCGGCGTAAACTGGCGGCAATAGTTGCCGGCGCCGAGCAGGTGCTGGTCACCGCCGCGGTCGACGCCGATATTCCGGACGAGCTGTCGGGCCGGCGGGTGAAGGTAATCCCGGGAGGCATCGATGAACAGGGATAAGGACGGCGGCCTGCAGCCGGGCCGCGATCCCGATGAAATCGATGCCGCCCAGGCGGCGCTGAACAGAATGCGTGAGGCAGCCGCAGCCCGCGGCGAAATCCGCCGGAAGGCGCCGCGGGCCGGCGCCAGCCAAAAACCGCGAACCGCTTCCGGGGGAACGCGGGGCTTCAGCCAGTTCCACTCGACCGGACGCGATCCCTTGGGACTGGGAAAAGTCGTGGGGCGGCTGGTCGCCGAACGCGGCTGGACCTCCCCGGTGGCCGTGGGCTCGGTCATGGCCGAGTGGCCGACGCTTGTGGGGCCGGAAATCTCTGCCCACTGCACCCCGGAGAGCTTCACCGATACCACCCTCCACGTCAGGTGTGATTCAACGGCGTGGGCGACTCAGCTCCGGCTGCTCAGCATGAGCCTGCTCGAAAAGTTCCGTTCCGAACTCGGTGATGGCGTGGTCACGAGCATCCAGGTGCTGGGCCCGGCGGCACCAAGCTGGCGCAAGGGCGGGCGTACCGTCAACGGCCGCGGACCCCGGGACACCTACGGGTAAGAGTGAAACCGCAAACGGCGTATAGGGCGCTTAAACCGCCGTCGGCCGTATAGGAGCCCAAAACGTGGCCTGCTGGAGCCTTGCAGGCGGAGCCAATGGCCAGCTAGGGGCATATTGGGCCGCGTCCGCGCCCCGCCAATGCGGGAAACAGCGGCATTTCACGATAGAATTCCCCTAGATAACTGGGCGCGGGTGAAACGTCGACTGAGTCCGTTTTCCCGTGCTTTTTCATGAGCGGGAGCGGTTCCGCAGGTCGACCAAGCAGCTGGCGCTACAGTGACGTGCCTTTTGGCGGCCGCCCTTTGCTTCGGCGGACGGCGGAGGCCGGCCATCATCGAACGTAGAGGAGTCGAAAGCGCCTGTGGCTAACGACAATGCAGATATCGAGGCAGTGGATCCCGTGACGGAGGATGCCCCAACCACCGGTGACCGGGCTGAGACCGCCACACCGCGGGAGTACGGCGCCAGCGACATCACCGTTCTTGAGGGCCTAGAGGCCGTCCGCAAACGGCCTGGCATGTACATCGGCTCCACCGGTCTGCGCGGCCTGCACCACCTGGTGTACGAAGTGGTGGACAACTCGGTGGATGAGGCCCTCGCAGGTTACTGCACGCACATCGAGATTGTTCTGCAGGCGGACGGCGGCGTCAAGGTAACCGACGACGGCCGCGGCATCCCGGTGGACATCCACCCCACCGAGGGCAAGCCCACCGTTGAGGTGGTCATGACCATCCTGCACGCCGGCGGAAAGTTCGGCGGCGGCGGCTACGCCGTTTCCGGTGGTCTGCATGGTGTGGGTATCTCGGTGGTCAACGCCCTCTCTTCCCGCGTCAACACCGAGGTCCGCCGGCAGGGCCACGTCTGGCGGATGTCCTTTGCCGACGGCGGCAAGCCCCAGGGCGCCCTGGTCGAGGGTGAGGAGACCAACGAAACGGGAACCACCCAGACCTTCTATCCGGATCCCAGCATCTTCGAATCCGTGGAATTCGATTTCGAAACACTCCGCGCCCGGTTTCAGCAGATGGCCTTCCTCAACAAGGGGCTGCGCATCACCCTGACGGACGAGCGCCAAGCCGCCGCCGGCACTGATGAAGCCGGCGACCTGGACCTGGACGGTGTCCTCACCGAGGGCGAGGTCCTTGCCGAGCACCGCACGGTGGTCTACCAGTACAACGACGGTCTGCTTGACTACGTCAAGCACCTTAACTCGAGCAAGAAGGTGGATGTGGTCCACGAGGACGTCATCGCCTTCGAGACCGAGGACACCGAGCGGCATATCGCCGTCGAAATGGCTATGCAGTGGACCACTGCGTACTCCGAAAGCGTGCACACGTACGCCAACACCATCAACACGCATGAAGGCGGTACCCACGAAGAAGGGTTCCGCGCCGCGATGACGTCGCTTATCAACCGCTACGCGCGGGAGAAGAGCATTATCAAGGAAAAAGAAGAGAACCTTACCGGCGACGACATCCGCGAAGGCCTGACGGCCGTCATCTCGGTGAAGCTGTCCGAGCCCCAGTTCGAGGGTCAGACCAAAACCAAGCTGGGCAACTCTGAAGTCAAGGGCTTTGTCCAGCGCGTGGTCACCGATCAGCTCGGCGACTGGCTGGAACGCAACCCCGGCCCCGCGCGCGACGTGATCCGCAAGGCCATTTCCGCCGCGCAGGCCCGGATGGCCGCCCGCAAGGCCCGTGACAATGCACGCCGAAAGAGCCCGCTGGAGTCCTTCGGCATGCCGGGCAAGCTCTCCGACTGCTCGTCGAAGGATCCCTCGAAGTGCGAGGTTTACCTGGTGGAGGGTGACTCGGCAGGCGGTTCGGCCAAGCGCGGCCGCAATCCTGAAACGCAGGCCATCCTTCCGCTCCGCGGCAAGATCCTGAACGTGGAGCGGGCACGCCTGGACAAGGCACTGGGCAACAACGAGGTCCAGTCCATGATCACCGCGTTTGGCACGGGCATCGGCGAGGACTTCGATCTGGGCAAGCTGCGGTACCACAAGATCGTGCTCATGGCTGATGCCGACGTCGACGGCCAGCACATCACGACGTTGCTGATGACTCTGCTCTTCCGCTACATGCGGCCTCTGATCGAGAACGGTTACGTCTACCTCGCGCAGCCGCCGCTGTACCGGATCAAGTGGTCCAACGCACCGCACGACTACGTCTACAGCGACCGTGAGCGTGACGCCGTTCTGGTCTCCGGCCAGGCCGCAGGCCGCCGCATTCCGAAGGAAAACGGCATCCAGCGCTACAAGGGTCTGGGCGAGATGGACTATACCGAACTCTGGGATACCACCATGGACCCCGACCGGCGCACCCTCCTGCAGGTGACCATGGAGGACGCAGCCGCCGCCGACCAGATTTTCGCCGTGCTGATGGGCGAGGATGTGGAGTCCCGCCGAAACTTCATCCAGCAGAACGCCAAGGACGTCAGGTTCCTCGATATTTAGCGGTTTGCGCGCTTGATATTCCAGAACCGACATATACCTGAAACGGAAAAAACAGACTATGAGTGACGAAACACCCGAGGTCCCGGCTGAGTCTCCGGAAGGCACGGAGCCGGTACTGGAGGGCGACGTGCTGGTGGACCGCGTGGAGCAGGTGGACCTCCAGACGGAGATGCAGCGCTCCTACCTCGACTACGCCATGGCCGTCATCGTCGGCCGTGCGCTGCCGGACGTACGCGACGGGCTGAAGCCTGTCCACCGCCGCGTGCTGTACGCGATGTTCGACGGCGGGTACCGCCCGGACCGCGCCTTCAACAAATGTGCCCGTGTGGTGGGCGAGGTCATGGGCCAGTACCACCCGCACGGCGACACGGCGATTTACGATGCCCTGGTGCGCCTGATCCAGGACTGGACCATGCGCTACCCGCTGGCACTGGGCCAGGGCAACTTCGGCTCACCCGGCAACGACGGCGCCGCGGCCCCGCGGTACACGGAAACCAAGATGGCGCCGCTCGCCATGGAGATGGTTCGGGACATCGACGAGGAGACCGTCGACTTCCAGGACAACTACGACGGCAAGAACCAGGAACCCACCATCCTCCCGGCGCGGTTCCCCAACCTGCTGGTCAACGGGTCCTCGGGCATCGCCGTCGGCATGGCCACCAACATTCCGCCGCACAATCTCCGGGAGGTGGCCGACGGCGTCCAGTGGTACCTGGCCAACCCGACCGCCAGCCGCGAGGAGCTCCTCGAGGAGCTGCTGAAGCGCATCAAGGGACCCGATTTCCCCACCGGCGCCACCATTTTGGGCCACAAGGGCATCGAGGATGCCTACCGCACCGGCCGTGGCTCCATCACCATGCGCGCTGTGGTCAATGTGGAGGAGCTGCAGGGGCGGACCTGCCTCGTCGTCACCGAGCTGCCCTACCAGGCCAACCCGGATAATCTGGCCATCAAGATCGCCGAACTGGTCAAGGACGGAAAAGTCCAGGGCATCGCCGACCTCCGCGATGAGACGTCCGGCCGCACCGGGCAGCGCCTGGTTATCGTCCTCAAGCGCGACGCCGTCGCCAAGGTGGTGCTGAACAACCTCTACAAGCACACCCAGCTGCAGGAGAACTTCGGCGCCAACATGCTGGCGATCGTGGATGGAGTGCCGCGCACTCTCAGCCTCGACGCGTTCATCAGGCACTGGGTCACGCACCAGATGGATGTCATCGCCCGGCGCACGCGCTACCGCCTGCGCAAGGCCGAGGAAGAAGCGCACATCCTGCGTGCCCTCCTCAAGGCATTGGACATGCTGGACGAGGTCATCGCCCTGATCCGCGCCTCGAGCACTACGGAGGCAGCACGCGATGGCCTAATGCAGCTGCTGGAAATCGATGAGATCCAGGCCCGCGCCATCCTCGACATGCAGCTGCGCCGGCTGGCTGCCCTGGAACGACAGAAGATCCAGGACCGGCACACCGAACTCGAAGCCATGATCGCCGAATACAACGCGATTCTCGCCTCGGAGGAACGCCAGCGCTCGATCATCAGCGAGGAACTCGCCGAGATCGTGGCAAAGCACGGGGACGACCGCCGCACGCAGATCCTCATGGGTTACGACGGCGACATGTCCATGGAAGACCTCATTCCTGAAGAGGAAGTGGTGGTCACGATCACCCGCGGCGGCTACGTCAAGCGCACGCGGAGCGACAACTACCGTTCGCAGCAGCGCGGCGGCAAGGGCATCAAGGGTGCCCAGCTGCGCGGCGATGATGTGGTGGAACACTTCTTCGTCACCACCACACACCACTGGCTGCTCTTCTTTACCAACTTCGGACGCGTGTACCGGGCCAAGGCCTACGAACTTGCCGAGGGCGGCCGCGACACCAAGGGTCAGCACGTGGCGAACCTGCTGGCCTTCCAGCCGGACGAGCACATCGCCCAGGTGCTGGACCTGAAGGACTACCAGCACGCGCCGTACCTGGTGCTGGCCACCAAGCGCGGCCTGGTCAAGAAGACCCGGCTGGAGGACTACGACACCAACCGGTCCGCGGGTGTCATCGCCATCAACCTCCGGGATGAGGACGAACTGGTCTCCGCGCAGTTGGTTTCCGAGACGGACGACCTCATGCTGGTCTCCCGCAAGGGGCAGTCGATCCGCTTCACGGCCACCGATGACGCACTCCGGCCCATGGGACGTGCCACGTCCGGCGTGACAGGCATGAAGTTCCGGGAGGACGACGAACTGCTCGCCATGAACGTGGTGGCCGAGGGCTCCTACGTTTTCGTGGTGACCGAAGGCGGCTATGCCAAGCGCACTGCCGTCGAGGAATACCGGCTGCAGGGCCGCGGCGGCCTCGGCATCAAGGTGGCCAAGCTCGCCGAGGAACGCGGGGACCTTGTGGGTGCCCTGGTGGTCCAGGAGGAAGACGAAGTCCTCGTGGTCATGGGCGGCGGCAAGGTTGTCCGCTCATCCGTGGCCGGCGTCCCCGCCAAGGGCCGCGACACGATGGGCGTCATCTTCGCGAAGCCGGACAAGAACGACCGCATCATCGAGGTGGCCCGCAACACTGAACGCGGCCTCGAAGAGGAAGTTGAAGCCAGCGCAGAGCGTGAATCCGAGGCCGACCACACTGATGAACCGAGTGCGTCAGAAATCTTGGCTATCGCTGCCGATGACGTAACGTTGGCTGAAGATGCCGGACCAGACGAGGAAGCCGCAGAGGCGGCTTCAGGACTGGCCGATGAAGCAGAAGGAACGTCCGGCGATGCTGAGGCGAACGAAGACAACACCGGAGGTAACGAGTGAGCAATTCCGACTCATTTCCCAAGCCGAGCACTAATGGTCCCGGCGGGATGCGTCAGCCGGCGTCCGCTCCCCGGGTGAATGCCCCGGTGCGTCCCCAGCAGAGCCCGGCCACGCCGTCGGGCCCTCCGGGACAGCGTCCTGCAGGTGCGGGACAGCGCCCGGCGCCCGCAGGACAGGGCCAGCGGCCGGCTGCGCCGGCACAGCGCCCCGCAGCCCCCGGACAGCGGCCGCAGGCCCCGCAGGGTGCGGCCGGACTGGTCAAGCCGGCTCCGAAGGCCAAGGTGCGCCGTGCCCGGCTTCTGGTCAGCAAGGTTGACCCCTGGTCTGTCCTGAAAATGGCGTTCCTGCTGTCCGTCGCGCTTGGCATCGTCACAGTCGTGGCCGCCATCGTGCTGTGGACCGTGCTGGACCTGACCGGCATCTTCGACCAGGTGGACAGCCTGCTGGGAACCCTCGCCGGTTCCGAGGGCGGCGGCTTCGAACTGAAGAAGGTCGCGTCGTTGGGCCAGGTGGCGTCCTTCGCGACGATCATCGCCGTTGTGAATGTGGTGTTGCTGACTGCCCTGTCCATGCTGTCGGCCGTGCTGTACAACATCTCGGCGACGCTTGTTGGCGGCATCGGCGTGACCCTCACCGACGACTAAAAACCCTGTATTTCCGGGGGAAAACTCCGGTGGAATGCCTCGATTTGAGATCGGGCCGGGATGTGCTGTAAAGTCTTGTCTCGGCCCGATGAGGCATCGGGGCGTATAGCTCAGGCGGTTAGAGCGCTTCGCTGATAACGAAGAGGTCCCAGGTTCAAGTCCTGGTACGCCCACGGAACCTGCACAGGTTCAAGTTGAGGTTTAGGTTGGATTCCATAGGAATCAATCCGGAACGGGGTGCATGTGAAGAAGTTGCTGGTCATTGCAGCTGCAGTCGCAGGCGCCCTCCTCTACAAGAAAAAAGTGCAGGAATCCGAAGCCCGGAAAACAGTCTGGAGCGAATCAACCGACAAGGTTGAGTAGCCCGGATCCCGGTGCGGAGGCTGGTCAGTCAGGCTCCGGAACTAGGGTATGATGGGCGGGTTGCTTCTTATGGGGGCATGGCGCAATTGGTAGCGCACCTGCTTTGCAAGCAGGGGGTTCGGGGTTCGAGTCCCCGTGCCTCCACCATAAGAAAGGTCCCGGTCGGAAACGACCGGGACCTTTTGCTTTGCCTTGGTTTCGGTAGCCTCAACCAACGGTGCGGGTTTCGACAGGCTCGACCAGCGGTGCGCACTACTGTGGAACAGTGAATCTCTTCCTCGCGGCCCTGGGCGTGCTGGGCGTGGCCTCGTCAGGACCGCTCATTGCCGCCACACTCGGCGCCACCACAGTAACGGCCCTCGCCATCGCCTTCTGGCGCAACGCCATCGCGGCAGCCGTCATGGCCACCCCAACGCTGGTCCGGGAACCGCGCCAGTTCGTCCGCATCGGCCGCTATGAGTTCCGCTGGTCGCTCGTGGCGGCCGTGGCTCTGGCTCTCCACTTCGCCTGCTTCATCACGTCCCTGCAGCTGACCTCCGTAGCTGCCGCTACGGCCCTCGTCTGCCTGCAGTCCGCCTGGATCGCCCTCATTCAGCTCTTCCGCGGGGTGCGGCACCGGTGGCAGGTCCTGGTGGGCCTGGGCATCGCCTTCGGCGGCGTCGTGGCCATCACGGGTTTCGATATGGGGACCTCCCCGGACGCCTTCCTGGGCGATCTCCTGGCCATGGCCGGAGGGCTCCTCGCGGGAATCTATACGCTGGCAGGCGGCCGGGCCCGCCAGAGCATGACCACCGGAACGTACACGGCCCTTTGCTACGGCATGTGTGCTGTCCTGGTCGCGGTCCTGGCGATCTTCACCAACCAGCCACTGTCCGGGTTCGACGCCGGCGGTTGGCTCGGGATTCTGGCCATCACCGTGTGCGCCCAGCTCGTGGGGCATACGGCATTCAACCACCTGCTGGCCACCATGAGCCCGCTGCTGGTGTCCATGATCATCCTGCTGGAAATACCGGGAGCGGCGCTGCTGGCTGCCGTGTTCCTGAACGAGACGCTGCCGGCGGGCACCTACGCCGGGCTAGCGCTCATTCTCGTGGGGCTCGCCGTCGTGGTGGCCGGGCAAAGGAGTGGCAAGGCCGGGCGGAACGAGCCGCCGGAGGAACGCCCGCTGGCGGAGCTGGGAGCTGACTGACGACGCCGTGCGATCTGACGGGCGTTACTGGCCGCCGCGCCGGACTGGCTGGCTGGTGTTGACGGTGTGGATGGCGCGCAGGAGCTTGGCCGGGAAATACACGGAGAAGAACACCACCATGGGGGCCTTGAGAGCCATCTTCTTCACGTTGTGTGCTTTGTAGGTGCGGTCGAAGCGCGTCACGTAGTACCGGTAGTCGCGGGGTGAGTCCTCAAGCCGGCGGGCCGACATCCCGGAGACCATCTGCGGCCAGTACTGGACCTTGAGGTCGTGGTCAGCGAGATGCAGGGACAGATCGATGTCCTCGTGCATCTCGTCCCGTTCGTCCCGGCAGCATTCGCTGCGGATGGTTTCCCATGCGGACCGGCGGAGGGCCATGTTGGACCCGAACAGGAAGTGGTACTGGTGCTTGGCCAGCTTCAGCATCAGCTGGCGCATCTTGTCATCCGCTTTGAGGCCGAAACGCCGCATCGGCATGTCGTAATAAACCACGGGGCCGGTGGCAGCTGAGGTGGACAGGTCTTCGAAGGCCTTCTGTACCTGCTCCACCCAGTCAGGTTCCACCACTGAATCGGCATCGATCCGGCCCAGGATGTCCCCGGTCGCGTGGTCCAGGCCAAAGTTTCGGGTGGGGATGAGTCCCTGTTCCCTGTCCTGGCGGAGCAGGATGATGGGACTCTCCGGGTACTCCTGCTGCATCTGCGTGACGATCGACGCCGTGTGGTCCTTGGACATGTTGTCCACCACAATGATCTCGTGCGCCGGAACCGACTGGTATACCGCCGCGATGAGGCACTGCCGGATGACACTTTCCTCGTTGTAGGCCGGGATAACAATCGATACGCGCGGCTCAGTGTCAGTCAAGGCGTCCTCTGCGGATCTATCGGGTGACATCCCCTCAAACTTAGCACCGATGCTTTCCATCACGGCGGCACCGTGCCTGTCAGGCAGAGCGGTGCGCGGATACGCCCGTACAGACGGCAGGAGGGGCCCCGCGGCTGCGGAACCCCTCCTGTTACTGCCCGTGCGGGCAAATGGCTACGACTTGTTGTCTGCGCCGTTCTCGATGTTGGATGCGGTGTTCTTCACCGCGGCCTTGGCATCGGTCGCAACTTCGCCGGCGTCGGAATCCGCGTCGTCAGCAACGTGCTTTGCCTTGTCAGAAGAAGTGTCGGCTTCGTCCTCGGCCGCCAGCGCAAAGGCAGCATCGAGCGGTGTATCGGCGGGTGCGGAAGAAGAGCTGCCAGCCGGTGCGGCCGGAACCGGTGCCGGCGTCTCCGCAGCTGAACCAACACCTGCGGCGGATCCAACCGCCGGGGTGGTGACCTCCGAGGTCGACGGTGCGGGCGTTACGGGCGCTGGGGTCTTCCACGGGTCCTCGACGGGCTTCGAAGCCTTCCACGCCGCAACGCCGGCGGCCACGGCCGCGGCGATTACACCGACAATCAGGAGGCCGCGCTTCTTGGGCTTCTCCGGCTCCACCACCAGCGCCTTGCCGGTCACCCCCCGGCCAGCCTCGCTGGCGGCTGACTTCAGGTGCCCGCCAGCCAGATTCGCCTGCTCCTGGATGGTGTGGATGATGCCGACGTCACCAAGCCGCTGGGCCACCGCGTCAATGCGTGCCGGTGTGCCCTCAAGGGTACGGTGGACCACCTCGGAAGCGGTTCCGATCTGGTCGGAGAACCGGGGAAGGTATTCCACCACCACGCGGTCGCGGGCCTGGGTGATGACGGGCGTTGCCCGGTCCAGGGCCTCGTGCATGCGCGGCGTGGCACCCTCCACGACGTCGTGGATCTTGGGTGCAAGTTGCGCCAGGCCGTCCTGGATCCGGGGCGTCACCGTTGCAACTCCGCCGGCAAGGTTATGGGCCGCCACCTTGAGTCCCTCCTGGATTTTGGGGGAAGCGGTGTCAATGCCTTGCTGCAGGCGCGGAACTGCCCAGTCCACTGCTGCTTCCACGCGGTCTTTGGCGTTCTCTACTGCAGAACTGACCGACAACTCCAGTTCGCGGGCAATACGATCCGATTTCTTCACAACTACCTCCCGATTAATGTGACGGTTCTGTTGTTAGCCTACGTGCACGAATAGCCGGGCTGCTATCGTTCCGGCGGATTCACGGTGGATTTCACCCAGCGCGGAACTGTCTTTTCCGCCCGCGTTCGCGTTGACCCGCCGTGAAAGAATGGCCATATGACTGCCTCAGCAACTGCAAAAGCAACCATCCACACCAGCCTCGGCGACATCGTCGTGAACCTCTTCGGCAACCACGCGCCCAAGACTGTTAAGAACTTCGTCGGACTCGCCACCGGCGAGCAGGCCTGGACCCACCCGGAGACCGGCGAGGACAAGACCGGCACGCCGCTCTATGACGGCACCATCTTCCACCGCATCATCAAGGACTTCATGATCCAGGCCGGCGACCCGCTGGGCCGCGGCACCGGCGGACCGGGCTACCGTTTCGACGACGAGATCCACCCCGAGCTGAGCTTCAGCGCACCGTACAAGCTGGCCATGGCCAACGCCGGAATCCAGATGGGCAAGGGAACCAACGGTTCACAGTTCTTCATCACCACCATCCCCACCGACTGGCTGCAGGGCAAGCACAGCATCTTCGGCGAAGTTGCCGATGAGGAATCCAAGAAGGTTGTGGACGCCATTGAAGGTGTCCGCACTGGCATGGGCGACCGCCCGGTTGAAGATGTGACCATCAACAGCATCGACATCGAGCAGCTCTAGCCACATGAGCTACGGAACTCCGGCGGCGGAGCCGTCAGCGCAGGCACCGGTGTGCCCCCGGCACCCGGACCGGCCCTCGTATGTCAGCTGCCAGCGTTGCGGGCGGCCGGCATGCCCCGAGTGCCAGCGCGCGGCCGCCGTCGGATTCCAATGCGTTGACTGCGTCAACGAAGCAAAGCGTACGACGCCGACCGCCCGGACCGTCTACGGCGGCGCCGTTGCGTCCGGCAAGCCTGTAGTAACGTTCGCGATTATCGCAGCGTGTGCACTCCTGTTTCTTCTGCAGTGGGTGCTTCCCGGAAACGCGGTGTTCCGGACCCTCGCTTACGCGTCGGTTTACGCAACGCCTGAGTACGGGGTGTTCCAGCCATGGCGAATGCTTACCTCCGCTTTTCTGCACTCCCAGGGCTTCCTGCTCCACATCGTCCTGAACATGTACACGCTGTGGATTTTCGGCCAGGCGCTGGAACCGCTGCTGGGGCGGATCCGCTTCCTTGCTGTCTACCTGCTGTCTGCCATCGGCGGGTCGGTGGGATACCTGCTTATGACACCGATCCTGCCCGAGGGCGGCCCTGTGGGCCTGGTCGGTGCTTCCGGCGCGATCTTCGGACTGTTCGGTGCCATGCTCGTGGTGCAGCGGCACCGCGGCGGGGAGACAAGACAGCTCTGGGTGCTCATCGCCATCAACGGCGTCATCGGCTTCATGGTGCCGCAGATCGCCTGGCAGGCCCATCTGGGCGGGTTCATCACCGGCGCCCTATGCGCCGCGGTCATTGCCTACGCCCCGCGCGGCCCGCGGCGCAACATCCTGCAAGCCGGAGGGCTGGCGCTCGTTCTGGCCCTGTTGGCCGTGGCTTCCTGGTACCGCGTGCTCGTAGTGTCCTGACAACTTCTTACGGCCTTCTGGTAGGGCCCTCCCCCTAATGCCCCTGCTTTCCGAAGCGGGGGCATTTCTCTGTCCACTGACCGCGGCTGCGAACGCACACCGCTCGGTGGGTTTTCCACAGGAGTTATCCACACTGTTAGTAACTTACACGGTTGTAAGTCAAGGGCCAGCCCCCGGGGAGAGCGGGCTACAGGGCCACGTCCGATCATTTTTCACGCTTCAGTCCACACCTGTGGATAACTCTGACGCCTGCCCTTGTGGTTAAGTGGACAACTTTGCCCAAATTTTGCCTTCTCGGGGTGTCCTTGGCATAAGGAGGCACATCAGAGTTGCTGAGAGGGATTAACAGGCGCCCTTTCAACAGGGTTATTCACACTGTTAATAACTCACCGGGGTGTCTGTCCGTGGTTCACGAGCCCCACAACGCCTACATTCTGGCGTTTGCGCATCCACTACCCACAAGTTTTCCCCACCTGTGGATAAGTTGTGGGTAGTCGCCTGTTGCTAAGTGGATAACCCGGCCGAGTGCGCGCGCAGCGCGTACGTGTAGTCTCTGACTCACAGCCACGGGGGATGAACCCGTGCGACCCCTAGGAGCAATGACTTGACTACCCACAGCCACCTCTTCCTGGACAAGCACCACCCCGCGGCCTGGCGGGCGTTGAACGGGCTCGGATTGAAGGCCAAGGAAGCGGTGCTTGAAGCGGGCCTCGATGAAAGGCTCATCGAACTGCTCAACGTCCGGACATCGCAGATCAACGGCTGCGCGTATTGCCTCGACATGCACGTCGCCGATGCGGTCAAGGGCGGTGAATCCACGCAGCGCCTGGCCGTCCTGCCAGCCTGGCGGGACACCGCGGTGTTTGCGGACCACGAGCGTGCGGCGCTGGCCTTGGCCGAGAGCATCACGGTTCTCCCAGACGCCCGCACGCGCGAGCTGGAGGATGCGTACGCGCGGGAGCACCTCACCGACGAGCAGTACTCAGCAGTGAGCTGGCTGGCCATCGCGATGAACGCCTTCAACCGCGTCTCCATCACGAGCCAGCATCCTGTCCGGCCTCAGGAGGGCTGAACGCCGGGGTTTTCCACAGTCATTTCCACAACTGTTAATAACTTCGGAAATGCAAGTTTGGCTTTCCGGACGCGGCTATCCGGGCGCGCAGTGCCTTGGCGGCAGACTGCAGTCGGCGAAGTTATCAACACTGTGGATATCTTTACCAACATGTGTGGACCGGCGGGCGCAGGGCGTCGCCGCGGGGCCCGCAGCGGTCCAACACCTGCAGCGGTTCAACGCCCGGCAGCGGTCAGGCCCAGACGCCTGAGGTTCCCCTGCGGTGGCTGTCCACCAGATGTGTGTCCACCATGCCAATGGCTTCCATTAGGGCGAACATGGTGGTGGGCCCCACGAAGGCGAAGCCCTTCTTCCGCAACGCCTTGGAGAGGGCGATGGACTCAGGGGACGTCGTGGGCACGTCGGCGTATGTGGCGGGGGCAGGGGTCGAGGTCGGCTGGAACGTCCAGACGAAGTCAACGAGGCCGCCTTCGTCCCGCAGCGCTATGGTGGCCCGGGCATTGGTGATGGCGGCACGGATCTTGAGGCGGTTTCGCACGATGCCGGGGTCCTGAAGGAGGCGCTCGACATCGGCCTCGGTGAAGGCGGCCACGGTTTCGGGGTGGAAGTCGTCAAAGGCCGCACGGAAGGCGGGGCGTTTGCGCAGGATCGTGGCCCAAGACAGGCCCGCCTGGAAAGCTTCGAGGCTGATGCGCTCGTACAGGCCCTGCTCGTCCCGGACGGGCAGGCCCCACTCAGTGTCGTAATACTCGCGCAGAAGGGGATCCGTGGAAGCCCACAGCGGACGGGCCAGGCCATCCTCGCCGATGATGATGCCGTCTGGGGTCATGGGCGTCAGTTCAGGAGCGCCAGCGCGTGGTCATCAGGAAGCCGACGATTGCGATGCCAAACCCGGCCAGAATGTTCCAGGACTCCCATGCCTGCACAGGCAGCTGGCCCTCGCTGATGTAGAAGGTAATGATCCAGAGCAGCCCGATGATCATTAGCCCGAACATGACAGGCTTGAACCAGACAGGGTTCGGCTTGTAGGCCTCGGTGGAAACGGGCTCGGCCGGGCGGGCAGTCTTCTTACGTGGCTTTGACTCGGGCACATGTCCTCCTTGGCTGCTGAATCAAGAGGAGGGACCGGGGCTTGATATCCTGCTGTAAGGGGATTGCCGGCGGTCTGCACACTCTTGGTCAGGTCTGAAGTCTTACTAGCAGCCAATTCTAGCTGTAGTTCAGTCCGCGCCGGTGCCCCAACCGCCTTGGAGGAGATCGCGTGGTACTGCAGGAGAAGGTGATGGCAACCGCCAAGCCGGCAACCGGCGTCGTAATCCTGCGGAAGGCCGTCCAAATCTTCGGTGAGTTGCTCATCACCGCCGGAATAGTGCTGCTCCTGTTTGTCGCGTGGCAGCTTTGGTGGACCAACGTGGAGTCCGATGCCAAGCAAACCGCCGCGGTCAAGGACTTTGCCAGGGACCTGGGTGGTCCGGTGGCCGCCGCGCCCACACCTGCTGCGACGGGCGGTACGGCTGCTTCCGGCCCGAAGGACTACGGAACGCCGGTGGTGGGAGAAGCCCCCGGGCACGGCGGAACCATCGGGATCATGTACATTCCACGGTTTGGCGAGAACTACACCCGGCCCATTGTCGAGGGCACCAGCGGCGACGTCCTGGACACTCTGGGCCTCGGCCACTACGGCAACACGTCCATGCCCGGCGCCGTGGGTAATTTTGCCGTGGCAGGCCACCGGCAGACGCACGGCGCCGTGCTGGACAATATCCACACGCTGGTTCCAGGGGACAAGATCTATGTCCAGACACGGGATGGTTACTACGTCTATGTGTTCCGCAACAACCGCATTGTTCTGCCGAGCGAAGCCGATGTCCTCCTCCCGGTGCCCAACCAGCCCGGGGTGCGCCCCACTGAAAGGCTTCTCACCATGACCAGCTGCAATCCCCGCTTCGGCTCCGAGGAACGGATCATCGCTTATTCGGTGCTGGACCGCTGGCAGCCGGCGTCGGCGGGGCCGCCCGCCGAGATCGCAGCCCAGGTAGCGCGGGCACGGGGGGAAGGCTAGGCATGTACGGCTGGATTTTCCGTCACCTTCCCGGCCCGCTCTGGCTCCGCGTCCTCACGTCGATACTGTTGGCTGCCGGCGCCGTGTTCCTGATGGCCGAGTTCCTTTTCCCCTGGATGTCCCAGTTCACCCAATTCACCGACTCAACGATTGGTGCGCCAAGAAACCCATGAGCACAGCAAAGATTCTCGTCGTGGACAACTACGACAGCTTCGTCTACACCCTGGTGGGCTACCTCCAGGAGCTGGGCGCAGAGACAACTGTGGTTCGCAACGATGATGTGACCATCGCCGAGGCGATCGAAATGGCAGAAGCGCGCGACGGCGTACTCATCTCGCCCGGCCCGGGCTCGCCGTCCGAAGCGGGGGTCTGCATCGAGCTGATCCGCTGGTGCGGGGAGAAGACGAAGCCGATGTTTGGCGTCTGCCTCGGGCACCAGGCCCTTGCGGAAGCGTATGGCGGAACGGTGACCCATGCCCCGGAGCTCATGCACGGCAAGACCTCCCTGGTCCAGCACGAAGGGGCCAGCGTTTTTGCCGGCCTGCCCTCCCCCGTGACGGCCACGCGCTACCATTCCCTGGCTGCCGTCCGGAACACGATTCCGGAGATCCTGGAGATCACGGCGGAAACCGCCAGCGGCGTCATCATGGGCCTGCAGCACCGCACCGCGCCGCTGTGCGGTGTCCAGTTCCATCCCGAGTCCGTGCTGACCGAGGGCGGCTACCAGATGCTGGGCAACTGGCTCGAGTCGCTCGGCATGAAGGGTGCGGCCGAACGGGCAGCCAAGCTCAGCCCCCTGATCCAGCACTAGCGGAGGGCCCTACTTGCCCTTCGTGGGGCTAGGCGTAGGCGTCGGCGTTGCCGTCGGGGTGGGTGCGGGCGCCGGGGCCTTGGCTACCGTAACGGTGATGGCCTTGCCCTGCTCCACGAGCGAGTTGACCGGATCGCTCTGACCGGTCACCTTGCCCGGCTGGACCTGTGAGTTCTCCACCTCACTGATGACGGCAACCAGGCCGATCTCCTTGAGCGCAGCCTCGGCCTCGGCGCGGTTCATGCCGCGAAGCTCCGGCATGGCCACCTTGCCTGTGGACAGCAGGATCTCAACGGTGCTCCCTACCGCCACCTGTTGGCCCGGCGCCGGCTTGGTGGTGATCACCAGGCCCGCCGGAACAGTGGCGCTGTTGGTCATAGTGGTGGACGGCGCGCCCACCAGCCCCGCCTGCCGCAGGATGTCGCGGGCCGCCGCCTCCGTCCGTCCCGGCAGCGTCTCCGGGATCTTGACGGCACTGGGGCCCGCCGAAATGTTCAGGACAATTTCCGAGTTCGGTTCCAGCGACGATCCCGCCGGCGGAGCGGTGCCAATGGCGGTGCCCTTCGCGATCGAGTCGTTCTGCACCCGCTTGATCTGCGGCCGCAGCTTCGCGTCGTAGAGCGCCTGCAGCGCCTCTGATTCGGAGAGCTTCTCCACCGCGGGAATCGCGACGCGCACCGGTTCGGGAGGCGGCTGGTTGAAGAAGTTGTAGAACCACAGGCCGCCGCCGGCCAGCACCAGGAGTGTGAAGATCACGAATGTCGTGATCCAGGCCCGACGGCGGGACTTCTGTAAGCCCGATCGCTCCCGTTCGCGGGGCAGGCCCAGCGGAAGTTCATCGTGCTCGGCCGTCTCGTAAACCGCCGCGGCCTCGGTCGGCAGCACTGACGCATCATCGTCCGTGTCCCGGCTACGGCGCAGGCGGCCAGCGGGAGCGTCGTCGAGGAAGCTGGCTCCGGTCATGGAAAACGCTTCGGTGGCCGGCGTGCGGTGCGGCTCAGGAATGTCATTAGGGTCCGTCGGCGCTTCGCTTGCCGACAATGTAGGAACGGGGATCCCGTTCCTGGCGGCCCGCAGCGCACGGCGGAAGGCCGCCGCGTCCTGGAAACGGTCAGCACGGTTCTTCTGCAGCGCCTTTTCCAGCACGCTGTCCAGCGCTCCGGAGACCTCCGGATTGAAGTTGCTGGGTGGTTCCGGCTTCTCGCGGACATGCTGGTAGGCCACGGAGACGGGGCTTTCACCAACGAAGGGCGGACGGCCGGTCAGCGTTTCGTACAGCAGGCAGCCTGCCGAGTACAGATCGCTGCGGGCATCCACTGCCTCCCCGCGCGCCTGCTCCGGAGACAGGTACTGGGCGGTGCCCACCACCGCTTGGGTCTGGGTCATGGTCGCGGAGGAATCGGCCACCGCGCGGGCAATGCCGAAGTCCATCACCTTGACCATGTCCGAGTTGGCGCAGTACATCACATTCGCCGGTTTGATGTCCCGGTGCACGATTCCGGCCTTGTGGCTGTATTCGAGTGCAGACAGGACACCCAGTGTGTACTCCACCGCCTGGTCAATGGTGATGTCCCTGGCCCTGATCAGGTCCCGGAGCGTCTTGCCTGCCACGAACTCCATGACGATGTAGGGAACGCGGACCTGGTCATGCGCGTCGCCCGGTACCGTGTGTTCGCCCGTGTCGTAGATGGCCACGATCGACGGATGGTTCAGGGCCGCGACGGCTTGGGCCTCACGTTTAAACCTGGCCTGGAACTGGGGGTCACGGGCCAGGTCGGGGCGGAGCAGCTTGATGGCAACCGTCCGGCCCAGCCGGGTATCCAGGCCACGGTGCACATCGGCCATGCCCCCGCGGCCGATGAGTTCGCCAAGTTCATAGCGCCCGTTCAGGACGCGCTGACTGGTCACCGGGATGTTGTCTTCCCGGTGTGACGGCGTTCGCGGCGTGGTCACGGCTTATGGTCCGCTGGGCGAGCCGCTTGGAGTCGGCGTGGATGAAGGCGTGGATGAGGGAGTAGGGATCGGAGCTTCGGACAGGTGGTAAGTCACGACAGTGCCTGCGTCGACCTCCCGGCCGCTTTCGGGCTCGGAACGGACGAAGGTTCCGGCGTCCTGGCCGGAATCGCCGGGCACGTCGGCACCCTTTTGCCAGCGCAGACCGGCCTTCTCGATGGCTGACTGGACTTCGGACTCGCTGCTGCCCGTGCTGATGTCCGGGACGGCGATCTTCTTCGGTCCCTTGGAATAGGTGACCTTTACGGTGTCGCCGGCCTGCAGCGGGCCGGACGGGTTGAGGTCCGTGACCGTGCCGGGTGTAGCGGGGTTGAAGACTTCATCGCCGTCGACCTTGAGCCCGAGCGCGATCAGTTCGGTGCGGACCTCGCTGTACTGCTTACCGAGGTACGCGTCCGGAATGACGTTGATGGCCTCAGGAGTGGACTGCGTCGGGGTCGGTGTGGGCGTCGGCTTCTCCGACGTCTGGGTAGGCGTTGGCGTGGAACTGGTGGTCACGCTGCGGCTGGGTGTGCTCGACGTGGTGGCGGCAGGGCTCTGGCCCGGGAACAGGAAGCCGGCCTGGCTCAGGAGGATACCGGCGACGGCAAACAACACCAGCAGGATCAGGGCGATCAACGGCCAGGTCCACGGGCTGCGCTTCCGCCGCTCGGGCTCATCGGCGGGTTCGCCGTCGTACGGTGCCGCGTACTGATCCTCTTCCTGGTCCCAACTGCGCTCGGCGGCCAGGGCATCGGCACGCGACAGCGTGCTTCCCGCCCGCGTGGGCGCGGCATCTGAGGGGTTCCCGGCGGCCGCAGCAGCGGCTCCGCCGGCGGCAGCGCCAGCGGCTGCCGCGCCGAGCACGGGCAGCGCGGAGGTGGCCGCCGTCGGGCTTTTCTCCGAGCCGATCACGCCGGTTGGTGCCGTGGCGATATTGACCGGGGCCGTCATGGCGCCGGTGCCCCCTTCGTACAGGAGCATGCCGGGGACAGCGGCGTGGGCTGCCGCGATGTCACCGTTGCGGATGGCCTCCGCTGCCTCGGCCAGTTTGATGGCATTGGCCGGACGGTTCTTCGGATCCTTGGCCAGCATGGACATCAGGAGGGCACGGACCGGCTTGGGCAGCGACTCCGGCAGGGGCGGCGGCGCGTCGTTGACCTGGGCCAGGGCGATGGCGATCTGGGATTCGCCGGAGAACGGCCGGTGCCCCGTGAGGCACTCGTAACCGATGACGCCGAGTGAATAGATGTCCGAGGCGCCGGTGGCGGTCTGGCCGGTGGCTTGTTCGGGGGCGAGGTACTGGGCGGTGCCCATGACCTGGCCGGTCTGGGTCAGCGGCACCTGGTCCGCCAGGCGCGCGATGCCGAAGTCGGTGACCTTGACCCGACCGTCCGGGGTGATGAGCAGGTTTCCGGGCTTGATGTCACGGTGCACCAGGCCCTGGGCGTGGGCCACGGACAGGGCCCGCGCAGTCTGCGCCATGATGGACAGCGTACGGTCCGGTGAGAGCACCTGCTCGTGCTCGATGATGCTGCTCAGCGGCTGGCCGGGGACCAGCTCCATCACAAGGTAGGCGGAGCCTTCCTCCTCGCCGTAGTCGAAGACGTTGGCGATGCCGACGTGGTTGAGGAGCGCGGTGTGGCGGGCTTCCGCGCGGAACCGCTGGAGGAAGCCGGGGTCGCCCGTGTACTCCTCTTTGAGCACCTTGATGGCCACGATCCGGCCCAGGATCTGGTCTTTGGCCTTCCAGACTTCACCCATGCCGCCGATCGCAATACGCGTGGTCAACTGGAATCTGCCGCCGAGGGTGATTCCCGATGTAGGCCTCACTTATTCAACACCGCCTCAAAAATTCTCTTTGCGTTCGGACTGGTTAGCTGTGCTCCGGCGGTGATGTCCACGCCCTGCATGACGACGGTGACGGACACTTGCGGATCGTTAGCCGGGGCGAACCCCGTAAACCAAGAGTTGTTCAGGCCGTCCCCGAGCTCGGCGGTGCCGGTCTTGCCGGCGACCTCGACGCCGGGGACGGCGGCGCCGGAGCCGATGCCCTCGCTGACCACGCTGGTCATCCATTCGGTGATCTGTCCGGCGATTTCCGGCGTCGTGGAGGTCCGCAAAGCCACCGGCTTTGGTTGGTCGATCACGCGGAGGTCCGGGGAACGTACGGCCTTGATCAGGTTTGGCGCCATCTGCACTCCGCTGTTGGCAATGGCGGAGGTCATCAGCGCGATCTGGAGCGGCGTCGCACGGACGTCGCGCTGGCCGATGGCGGACTGCGCGAGTCCGGCCGCATCGAGGTCCGAGGGGAAGATGCTGGGGGCGTAGTCCAGCTTGAGCTGGTCGCCGAGGTCTGAATTGAAGCCGAACTTGCTGGCCTGCTCAGCGATCGCCTTTTCCCCGAGATCCCGGGCAATACTGGCGAAGGGCGTGTTGCAGGACTGCTGCAGCGCGAACGCGAAGCTCGCTGTGTTCCGGGTGTAGCAGTTGCCGCCGGCGTAGTTGGGCAGCTGGTACTGGATGCCCGGGAAGCTCATTTGGGCCGGGTTGGGCAGCACGCTGTCGGCGTTGTACTTGCCGGAGTTCAGGGCTGCTGCCGTGTCCACCAGCTTGAAAACGGAGCCCGGTGCCAGCAGGGCGCCCGTGGGGCCGCTGACCGAGGGGTTCAGATTGACGCCCGGGACCTTGATGGCCGCGTTGTAGGCAGCCTGTTCCTTGGCCACGTCCTGGGTGGCGATGAGGTTGGGATCGTAGGAGGGCTTGCTGACCATGGCCAGGATGTTGCCCGTCTTGGGATCGGTGACGACGATCGACCCCCGCTGGCCGTCCGGGATGAGGTCGTAAGCCAGCTTCTGGATCTTGGGGTCAATGGTCAGCTCGACGGATGCGCCCTTGGGCTGGTTGCCCAGGAAGAGTTGTCCGATCCGGTCGAAGAAGAGCTGGTCCGAGCTTCCGGCCAGCTGGGCATCCATGGCGCTTTCGAGGCCGGTGACCCCGTAGCTCCGGGAAAAGTATCCGGTCAGCCCGGCATACAGCTCGGGCTGGTTGTACCGGCGCTGGAACTTGCAGGATTCATTGCCCGGGACGGATTCGGCGATGGCGGAGCCACCCACGAGGATCGCTCCCCGGTCATTGCAGTAGTTCTGCAGTATGGCTCGCCGGTTCCACGGATTGGCTTTGAGCTCGTCCGCGCCCACCACCTGGACGTAGCTGATCGCACCGAAAATCAGGGCGAACATGGCGATCGCGGCGATCCATGAATGTCGAATGGCCTGGTTCACAGGTGTTTCACCGCCTCGGTGGGAGCGTCTGGGAGAGTCTGGGTGGTGTTCCGGTCCTGCCGGCTTCCTGCGGCTGTCACCGGAGCCGGCTTCTGTGCCTCAGGTGTGCGGCCGGGCTGCATCGGTGAGGTGTCCACCGGGCCACGGGCCGTGTGCGAGATCATCAGCAGCAGGCCAACGATGATCCAGTTGGCCAGCAACGAGGAGCCACCAGCGGCCAGGAACGGCGTGGTGAGGCCGGTCAGAGGAATCAGCCGCGTGACGCCGCCGATCACCACGAAGCACTGCAGCGCCACCGCGAAGGACAGGCCGCAGGCGAGGAGCTTGCCGAAGGCGTCGCGGGTGCCGAGGGCCGCACGGAAACCGCGGGTGAAGAGCAGCAGGTACATCATCACAATGGCGAAGAGGCCGATCAGGCCCAGTTCCTCGCCAAAGGAGGCGATGATCATATCGCTGTTGGCGAACGGCACCAGGTTGGGCCTGCCCTGCCCGAGGCCGGTGCCCACGAGTCCGCCGCTGGCCATGCCGAACAGGCCTTCCACGATCTGGCCGCTGCCGCCGGGGGACCGCCCGAAGACTTCCTCGGTGAAGGCATTGAGCCAGCTGTCGATGCGCAGGGCAACGTGTGAGAAGACCTTGGATGCCACAAAGCCGCCGCCGAGGATCAGGGTGAGGCCGATGACCACCCAGCTGATGCGGCTGGTGGCCACGTAGATCATCACAATGAACAGGCCGAAGAACAGCACGGATGATCCGAGGTCGCGCTGGAAGATCAGCACGCCGATGCTTACGAGCCAGGCCGTGATCATCGGTCCCATGTCCTTGAACCGGGGGAACTGCATGGGCCCGATCTTGCGGCCGGCCAGCATGATGAGGTCGCGGTTTGAGGAAAGATATCCGGCAAAGAATATGGCGAGGGTGATCTTGGCGACCTCACCTGGCTGGAAAGTCATCGGACCGAGGCGAATCCACACCCGGGCGCCGAGGATTTCGCCGGCGGAGATTCCGGGGACCAACGGAAGTATCAGGAGCAGTGCGCTGACGGCCAAGGAAATGTAGGTGAAGCGGCGCAGGACACGGTGATCCTTGAGGAACCAGATAACGGCGATGGCAACGGCCATGGCGATGACGGTCCAGCGCAGCTGGTTGTTGCCGGTGTCGTCGCCCGGAGCGTCGAGGCGGTGGATCATCGCCAAGCCGAGGCCGTTCAGGGCAACAACCAGCGGAAGCATTACCGGATCGGCATACTTAGCCCGGAGCCGGAGGACCACATGGAACACCAGGGACGCAGCGGCGAGCAGGCTGGACTGGAACCAGAAGTCGGTGTCCAGAGAGGTCTGTTCGTCAATGCTGATCAGTGCGTTGGCGCCGATGCTGACCGACAGTGCGAGCACGAGCAGCAGCAGTTCCACGTTGCGCCGGGGTTTGGGCATTGTGTCGGCGTGGCTCATTGGCCCCCCTCACAGGTTGCGGTTGGGGTGGGTGCGGCCGAGGCTCCGGCTGTTGCGGTTGGCGATGCCGTCGGCTTGGCAGTTGTGGTCGCCTTCGGTGACGTGACCGTCGGCTTGGGCGTGGCGGAGGCCTTCGCCGTGGCTGATGCCGTAGCCCGCGCCGAGGCGGTGGCCGTCGGAGACGGCGTCAGGCATTCATCCGAGGGCGCGGTGCTTCCCGTGCGCTCAAGGTTCTTGACGATCCGCTGGGCATCGTACAAATCGCGCGCGGGGACCGTCTGGCGGACCCGCTGCTGCGAGAACTGGGGCAGTGATTCCATCCGGATGTCCGTGACCGCTTCCAGGGTAGAGAGCTGGATGGGGCCGAGGCGCTGGGAGACGCCGTTGAAGATGGCCACCCGCTGGTCGAATTCACCGATGTAGTAGCGCGTCTGGGTCCAGGCGTAACCGAGCCAGAGCCCGACGGCGAGAACCAGGAGTGCCGCGCCCGCAATTCCCAGGGTGAGCCAGCGGCGTGGACCCCTCATGGGCGTGAATTCCTCGGCTTCTTCGCGGGCATGGTCCGACTTGTGTGTCAGGACGGTTGCCGCGCGGCGCGCGACGGTGCGGCCGGCAATGGTGGGGATGGAACCGGTCTCGGCAGCAGCGACGGCTGCGCCGACGAGGATGTGGGGCCGGGAGGACAGCTCCTCGCGCAGTACCTCCGCGGACAGATGCTCGCCTAAGTGCGGATCGGTGCTGGTAGCCGGTTCGTTCGGCGGCGTCGTGCCGGCACCCTCGTCTGTCGCGTCGGGCGCGGAAGTCCGGTCGGGGCCGGAGCCGTCGGATGTGGGTATTGCGGCTGGCGGGGCGGAAGAATCCGTGGATCCAGGCTTCGATTCCGTTGGCCCCGGATCGCCTGGTTCGGAAACCGGGGCGGCGGATGGCTCGGCCGGGGCCGCAGCCTTTGTCCCGGTAATCGCTTCCGGTTGTTCGGCGTCAGGGACGATGTCGACGGCGGCCGTGCTGACGTCGTCGGGCGTTTCCTCCACGATTTCCACCATGACAACGGTGACGTTGTCCGGCGCGCCCGCCTCGAGGGTGAGGTCAACGAGCGTCTCGACGCATTCGCTCAGATTCGGCGTTTCCCGCACCGTGCGCTCCACGACGTGGCCGGCGACGTAATTTAGACCGTCGGAGCAGAGCAGCCAGCGTTCTCCGGGCTGCACCTCGATGGTGGCGAGGTCCAGTTCGGGGCTCGCATCGACGTCACCGAGGACGCGCATCAGGACGTTCTTGTGCGGATGGGTTTCCGCTTCTTCGGGGCGCAACCGGCCCTCGTCGATGAGGCGCTGGACGAAGGTGTGGTCAATGCTGATCTGCTCGAACTCGCCGTCGCGCAGGCGGTACGCACGGGAGTCGCCGATGTGGGCGAAATGGAGCTTGCCCTCAGCCAGCAGCAGGGCAGTCACGGTGGTGCCCATGCCCGCCAGCTTGGGATTGATGTGAACGAGTTCCGAGAGCAGCGAATTGGCGGTCTGGATCTCGTCGGCCAGCACGGTGCCCGCGTCGTCATCGTAATCGTCGGTGTCAAGGTGGATCATGTCCAGGACCGTGGCGGCGGAAGCAACGTCGCCGCCGGCGTGGCCTCCCATGCCGTCCGCCACGACGGCGAGGTGCCGGCCCACGTAAGCGGAGTCGTCGTTCTTGGCGCGGATGCGGCCGACGTCAGATCGCGCTGCATAGCGCAGGATCAGGGGCCGGGGCGAGGCTGGCACCTCGCCTGCGGGCATGTCCGGAGCGGCCATGGCTACGGCCTCAATTCAATGACCGTCTTGCCGATTCTCACGGGTACACCAAGGTCCACGGGCAGGGCCCTGGTGAGCTGCTGTTCGGCCAGATAGGTGCCGTTGGTGGAGCCGAGGTCCTCGATGAACCACCGGCTTCCCTGTGGAAAGAGCCGGGCGTGCCTGCCGGAAGCGTAGTCGTCCTCAAGAACCAGTGTGGCCTCCTGCGCGCGCCCCAGCAGGATGGGGCTGGCAGCCAATGGGACCGTGCGGCCCTTGAGTGGGCCTTCGGTGACCACCAGCTGGCGGGCATGCTGCTTGGCGGGAGCGGGCGCCGGCTCTGCCAGTTCGGGGTTCTTCCGCACCTGCCTGGCCGTGGGGGCGCCCGTGGCGGCCTTGCGGCCGATCATGAGGTCGCGGCGCATGGCTGAGACGATGCTGAAGATGAGTACCCAGAGAAGAAGCAGGAATCCAAAGCGCAGGGCGGTTATGGTCAGTTCGCTCATGGGCGGCCGCCGCTGTTGGCGGGCAGGAGGCGGAAGATAATTTTGGTCCGTCCCATCGTGATGGTGGAGCCGTCGGTGAGTTCGATGCTGCCGGCCACTTTGTGTCCGTTGACGTAGCTGCCGTTGGTGGAGCCCAGATCGACGGCGGTGGTGGTGCCGCTGTGGGTCTGGATTTCCAGATGCCGGCGGGAGACTCCGGTGTCGTCCACCAGGATGTCAGCCTCTGATGAACGGCCCAGGACGACTGAGGGCGCATTGAGTGAATACCGCTGGCCGTCGATGTCCAGGACGGGCTGCAGCCGGACTGGCTGGCGGTTTGGCGCTGCCGGGACGTTTGCCCGCGGGGCGGCCGGCGCTGAACCGGAGGACTTTTCGGTTTTTGACGTGATCTCGAAGTCGCCGGCCCGGTGGGATTCGTCCCGGCGGAACGAGATGCGGACCGGGCCCTGCAGCGTGTATCCCTGGCTGCGGACGTGGTTAATAACGACGTCGCAGAGTTCCTCGGCCAGTGGGGTTCCCCATTCCTGGGCGCGCTGAAAATCCTCGTCACTCAGGAGCACATCGAAGACGTTGGGCACCAAGGTGCGTCCGGCAGCGATGGTGATGGCCTTATGGTCCACTTCCCGGCGCAGGCGGCTCGCGATTTCCACGGGCTCAACCTGGGCTTTGGAGCCGGTGGAGAAGACGCCGCGGACCGCCTTTTCAATGCCGCGTTCGACTTTGTCCAGCAAACCCATGGTCCTCTCCTTTCCTTGCTGCTGAGGGACAGTACGTCCCGAGGAACTCATTCTGGCAATGCAGTCACAACAAAACACCGTGCCCGCCGGAAGCGGGCCCTTATGTATCCGATACTACTTGCCACGTCTGGGAATGACCTTAATCCACAACGCGCCGGGTACCCGATTCGTTCACTTCTCCCCGGTGGTTGTGGGCGCGATCACAGGCTGGAATCTGCGCACAGCGGACGCCTTGATGGCCTCGCAACGGCCGACTGTGCCGGCGCAGATCGTGGCTGCAGGGCGGCCGAAAGCCCCGATTAGGAATTTGCGGTGAGTGTCCGTTATGCTTGATCTCGCTGCTTTTACGAGGTTGCAAGCTGGATTCCGGCTGGGCCAAGTGGAAGAAGTTGCGCGCGAGTGGCGGAACGGCAGACGCGCTGGCTTCAGGTGCCAGTGTCCGAAAGGGCGTGGGGGTTCAAATCCCCCCTCGCGCACGCATCAGAACCCCGGGAAATCGATGATTTCCCGGGGTTCTTTCTTGTTTGAGGGACTGTGTAGCCCTGAGCCCGCTACCCCAAAACGCCGCTGGGCGGGTGCCGGAATCCCGACACCCGCCCAAAGCTTCATTCGAACGGCCCCGTCCCACCAATGCGGGATGATCAATGAGTGTTGCTGCACTACTTCGCCGTAGACGGCTCCAGCGGTGTTGCGACGGCGGCCGGTGCCTTCTCGGCGACCTCGGAGACGGGCTTCCGCTCCTTGAGGAAGTACACCAGGATGGCAGCCACCGTTGACGCCGCGGCCAGGGCGAAGAGGCCGGGAACCACGCTGCCGGTCTGCTCCTTGATGATGCCGAATCCGAACGGTGCCACGAAACCGCCGAGGTTGCCCAGCGAGTTGATGATGGCAATTGCGGGGGCCAGGACCAGCGGGTGCAGAGCGGACTGGGGGATGGTCCAGAACAGCGGCGACGCGCTCTTGAAGCCCATGGCAGCGACGGCGAGGAACACCAGGGCAAGGACCGGGGAAGCAACGGCTGCGGCGAGGGTGCCGACGGCGGCCACAAGGAGTGCGGCGACCAGCAGCGGGCGCTTGGACTTTGCCTTGTCCTGCCACTTGGCGGCGAAGTACATGGCGAAGACGGCACACACCCACGGGATAGAGGAGAGGAAGCCGACGCTGAGGTCCGTGGTGCCGGGAATCTGCTTGACGATGGTCGGCAGCCAGAACGTGTTCGCGTAGATAGAGAGCTGCACCGAGAAGTAGATGCCGCACAGCAGGAGAATCTGAGGGTTCAGGAGCATCTTCCAGCGGTTGACCTTGCCGCCGTCAGCCTCGGCGTGCTGGGCGTCCTCGTGGGCGATCTCTGCGTTCAGAGCCGACTTTTCGCCGGCCGTCAGCCACTTGGCATCCTGGACCTTGGCGTCGAGGAAGAAGAATACGATGATGCCGACGGCGACGGAGAGCACGCCTTCAAAGCCGAACAGCCACTGCCAGCCGCGCAGGCCCAGGACGTCGTGCAGGCTCAGGAGCAGGCCTGCGATGGGGCCCGACAGGGCGGCTGCCACCGACGATCCGGCGATGAAGACGGCAGTCGCCTTGCCCCGCTGGCCAGCGGGGACCCAGCGGGCGAAGTAGAAGATGACGGCCGGGAAGAAGCCGGCTTCGGCAGCGCCAAGCAGGAACCGCAAGACGTAGAACATCATCTCGTTCTGCACAAAAGTCATCAGGAAGGACACGATGCCCCAGCTGACCATGATCCGGGTCAGCCAGATCTTGGCGCCGTACTTTTCCATCATCACGTTGCTGGGAAGCTCGAAAATGGCATAGGCGATGAAGAACAGCCCGGCGCCGAAGCCGTAGGCTGCGGCGCCGATGCCGACGTCAGCCTGCAGATGGTCCTGGGCGTAGCCGATGTTGGACCTGTTCAACTGGTTGCACACGAGCATGACCAGCATGATGGGCAGCACGCGCCGGAAAAACTTCTTCATGGCCGAAGCCAGATCCGTGACAGCGGTGTCTACAGACTGCATGGGGGAATCCTCTTTGATAGATCAGCAAGATCACGCTGCGGGGGTTACGTGGGCAGCCCGTTGTGGTCCTCGCCACAGCACGCGTTAACTGTAAACAGTCGGTTTCATGCCCGTCCAACACACATATTGCATGGCGTGATACCCGCAGGGAACTACTGCGGCATCCTCGCTGATCACAGCACCGCCGTCAGGACGCTGCCGGTGCTGATGTATGAACGCAGGTTCGCGAGGGTCAGTACGGCCATATCGGCCCGAGTCTCGTGGGTGCCGCTCCCCAGGTGGGGTAGGAGGACGACGTTGTCGAGGCTGAGGAGGTCCTCTGGAACCTTCGGCTCGTCCGCGAAGACATCCAGCCCTGCGCCAGCCAGCCGGCCGGCCAGAAGGGCAGCCACGAGGGCTTCCTCATCCACGACGGAGCCCCTGGCGATGTTGATCAAGTAGCCCTCGGGTCCCAGTGCGTGGATGACGTCGGCGCCCACCAGCTTGGCTGAGCCTGGACCTCCCGCGGCAGCCACGATCAGCACATCGCAGCCGGCGGCCAGCTCAACGGGGGAAGCCGCATACGGGTATGCGACGTCGTCCAACGGATTGCGGCTGTGGTAGCTGATGTCGCAGTCGAAGCCTTCCAGCCGGCGTGCGATGACCCGTCCGATTCGGCCCAGACCCAGGATCCCCACTTTCCTGCCGCTGGCCTTGGTGGCCAGCGGGAAGTTGCCCTTCGCGAGCCAGTCGCCGCGGCGGACGTAGCGGTCAGCCGTGCTGACTTTGCGCAGCACGTCCAGATAAAGGGCGACGGCGATATCCGCCACGCAGTCATTGAGGACATCTGGCGTGTTGCTGACGGTGATGCCGCGTTCGGCAGCCTGGGCAACGTCTGTGGTGTCATAGCCGACGCCGAAATTGATGACGGCGCGCAGGTTGGGCAGAGCGCTCATCAGGTCCGCCCCGACGCCGAACTTCCCGGACGTCACGACGACTTCGAAGGCCCGGCCGTGCACCCGCAGGAACTCCTCCTGCCCGGCGGGGTCATCGGGGAGCCGGACGGCTCCATATTCTTCCGTGATTGATTCTTGGACGGTTGGCATGAGGGGTCCGACCTGCAGGACGGCGATGCTCTTCATATCTGCACCCTAAGGATTTCGATTCATACAGGTCCAACATGTAAATGGCATGGATCGATGCCCGGAGTGAATTGATACGCCCTCGCCTGCGGAATCACGCGGATTTCCGGATCACGAGGTGGCCGTCACAGGGCCCTAGTGCGGCCTTGGCCGTCCTGCACGCGCCGCTGATGCCCGGCCAAATCCTTGTGGACCCCCTGGACCTCAATTAGCTTGAGTCCAGCGCGGCCCCAAGCACCTGATCCCCATGGGCAGTTCCACCAGCGCAGGACCAGCCGCTGCCGCAATCACCCGATCCGGAGGAAATACAATGACGTCTTCTTCAAAGCTTCCCTTTGCCGCAGCCATGCTCAAGTGGCCGGCACTCGCCTCCGTCGCAGTGCTGGGCCTGAGCGGCTGCTCAGTGGCCAACTCCGACGCAGCCGCCCCCTCCTCGAACACGGTGCGCGTGGTCCTCGGACAGGAACCGCCCACCCTGGAAGCCTGTGAGTCGAACCTGACCTCCACCGGCGTTGTGGTGCGCTCGAACGTCACCGAGCCACTGATTGAAAGGAACCCCAAGACGGGCGAACTCGAACCGAAGCTCGCCACCGAATGGAAAGCCACGAGCCCTACCGAGTGGACGCTGAAGCTGCGTGAAGGCGTGAAGTTCCAGGACGGCACGCCGTTCAACGCCGAAGCCGCCGCCTTCACCATCAACAGGGCAGTCAACTCCAAGCTCGGCTGCAACGTGGAGGGCTACGTGTTCGGCGATGCCGACCTCAAAGTGAAGGCCGTGGACGCCACCACGCTGACCGTCTCCACTCCCGCACCCGATCCCATCCTGCCGCTGCGCCTTTCTTTCCTCGAGGTGGTTCCGACGTCGACCAGCACCACCGAGAAGGTCCGCGAACCGATCGGCACGGGCCCCTACAAGATCGAGCAGTGGGACGCAGGGCAGAAGATCACGCTCTCCACCTGGGACGGCTACTGGGGCGCCAAACCCGCCTACGCCAAGGCCGAATACCAGTGGCGCTCCGAAAGCTCCGTGCGGGCCGCCATGATCACCAGCGGCGAGGCCGACATTGCCATGGGTCTCAGCCCGGACGACAACATCGGTGATCTTGGCGTCGACTACCCCAACAACGAAACAGTTGCCCTGCGCCTTGACGGCAATGTTGCCCCGCTCAATGACATCCGTGTCCGCCAGGCCATCAACTACGCCATCGACAAAGAGGGAATCGTGAACTCCCTCTACCAAGGCAAGCACAAGGTGGCTGCGCAGCTGGTTCCCGAGGGCATCGTGGGCCACAACTCCGCGCTGAAAGCCTGGCCATTCGACCTGGTCAAGGCCAAGTCCCTCGTTGCCGAGGCCAAGGCCGACGGCGTGGACACTTCCAAGCAGATCTCGCTGGTGGTCCGCAGCGCCCAGTTCCCCAAGATCACTGAACTCGGCCAGGTCCTGCAGGAGCAGCTCAGCCAGGCCGGCCTCAACGTCAAGCTCAAGATGCTCGAGACCAGCCAGCACCTGACCTACCAGGTCCGTCCCTTCGCCAAGGACGAAGGCGCAGTGGCGCTGATGACCCAGCACGGCAACCAGGCCGGCGACGCAGCCTTCACCGTGGACCAGTACATGCTGTCCACCGGCGCCCAGAGCTACTTCGGTACCCCCGAGTTTGACGCCATGATCAAGAAGGCCGATGCGGCGTCCGGCAGCGAGCGGAAGAAGGACTTCGAGGAGATCTTCGCCTACCAGAACGACAAGATTGTGCAGTTCGCAAACATCTCGCACCAGACCGGCATCATCGGCAAGGCCAAGTCCGTGAACTACACGCCCAACTCGTCCAGCGGCGATGAGCTGCGTGTTTCGGAAATGACGCCGGCAAGCTAGCCCGGACGTCCGGGAGAGAAGGACAGCCATGCTGATCTACTTGAGAAAGCGGATTGTCTCCAGCGCGCTGCCGCTGGTGGTGGTGATCGTCGGGGTGTTCGCCCTGGCCAGGATGACGGGAAATCCCGCCAGCCTGTACCTGCCCCTGAACGCAACCCAACAGATGCGCGACGACTTCAGCGCGCGCAACGGCCTGGACCAGCCGCTGCTGGTACAGATGGCCGAGTACTTCGGTGGGGTGTTCCGCCTCGATTTCGGGCACTCACTGCGCACCGGGCAGGACGCCGCCGCCATGGCATTTCGCGCCTTCCCCGCCACCCTGCAGCTGGCCACCACCACCATGGTGCTGGCCGTGCTGCTGGGACTCGTGGTGGGGTGCTGGGCCGCGTTGAAGCCAAACGGCATCGCGGACCGGATCTCAAGTTTTGTCTCCATGGCTGCGGCTTCGATCCCGGACTTCTGGCTGGCCATCGTGGGTATCTGGGTGTTCGCCATCACCCTGGGCTGGCTGCCGACATCGGGTGTGTCGGGAGCCGGCTCCTGGGTGCTGCCCATCGCCACCCTGCTCCTGCGGCCATTCGGTGTGCTGGTCCAGATCGTCCGCGGCTCCATGGTGTCCGCGCTCTCGGAGCCCTACATCAAGCTGGCCCGCAGCCGCGGGGCCGGTGAGCTCCGGGTGGTCACTCACCACGCGCTGCGCAACGCGGCGGCCCCGGCGTTGACCGTGGCCGGCGACCTGACCGTGGGACTGGTCAACGGCGCCGTCGTGGTGGAGACCATCTTCGGCTGGCCTGGCATTGGAAAGCTCATGATCGATTCGATCCTGCAGCGCGACTTTGCCGTCCTGCAGGCAGCCGTCCTGCTCACCGCCGTCGCAATCTTCGCCCTGAATATCCTCATCGACATGGGCTATGCGCTACTGGACGCGCGCGTCCGTCCCATCACGGTAAAGGCTTAGGAGTAGCCATGCAGACTTCATTGACTGAGGGGGCGGCCGCGGAGCAGCTGCCGGCGGATACCCAGCAACCAGAGGGCAGCAACAAAGCCGGCAAGGAAAGCAAGCAGAACGGGAAGCTGAACCTGTTCCGGCTCCTGCTCAAGGACCGCTTCGCCACCGTCTCGGCGGTGATCCTCGTGTTCGTTGGCCTGACTGCGATCCTGGGCCCCGCCCTGATGGGCGACCTGGCCACCAGACAGAACCTGTTGTTCGCCAACAAGGCACCGTTCACGTTTGCGCACGGCTGGGAGTACTTCCTCGGCAGCGATTCGCTCGGCCGGAGCATGCTGGCCCGGCTGGTGGTGGCCAGCCGCACCACCCTGTCGGTCGCCGTGCCCGCCGTGGCGGTCGCCCTGGTCATCGGTTCCCTGTGGGGTGTCTGGGCCGGCTACCACCGCGGCTGGCGGGAGAACGTCTCCATGCGCATCGCGGATGTCATCATGAGCTTCCCCTCCCTGCTGCTCGCCGTCGTCGTGCTTTATGTTTTCAGCCCCAGCGCCGCGAACATCGTGCTGATCCTGGCCCTCACCCGCCTTCCTATATATCTGCGCACCGCCCGCGCTGAATCGGCGGAGCTCCAGAGCCGGACGTTTGTGGATGCTGCCCGGACGTTCGGGGCCAAGCCCAGCGCCATCATCGTCCGGCACGTCATCCCGGTGGTACTGCCGACCCTGCTCACGCTGGCCACCCTCGAGTTCTGCTACGTGATGCTCGCCGAATCCTCGCTGAGCTTCCTTGGCATCGGAATCCAGCCGCCGGACGTCAGTTGGGGCCTCATGGTCTCCCAGGGCCGGCAGTACCTGCAGACCGCATGGTGGCTGTCCATCTTCCCCGGCGCCGCCATCGTGGTCACCACCATAGCCGCCAACGTCCTCGCCGCCTGGCTCCGAATCGCCACCGACCCGGCCCAGCGCTGGCGCCTGGCCCTTCCCCGCAAGCGGCTGATCGCCCGCATTCCAGTGAAGGAGACCCAGCCGTGAAAACAGCTGCCGAACAAGCGTCCAGCAAGTGCCCCGTCACCGCCGGCACGCCCGCCGTGCAGGCAAAAGCCCGCGACGTCGTCCTGCAGGTCCGCGACCTCGCCGTGGACATCCGCACCCACCGCGGCACCGTCCGCGCCGTAAACAGCGTGCGATTCGAGGCCCGCGCCGGAGAAACCCTGGCCCTGCTCGGGGAATCCGGCTGCGGTAAATCCATGACAGCCAAGGCACTGGCCGGCATCATGGACCCTGTCTGCGACCTGGCCGACGGCCAGATCCTCCTCAACGGCACCGACCTCGCCGCCCTCAGCCCCAAGGAACGGCTCAAGTTCGCCGGCCCCGGCCTGGGCATCGTCTTCCAGGACGCCCTGACCGCATTGAACCCCGTATATACAGTAGGAACCCAGCTGGGCGAGGCCTTCCGCATCCACCGCGGCCTGAATGCAAAGCAGGCACGGCTTGAGGCGATCGACCTCATGAAGCGGGTGGGCATCCCCGAACCCGAATCACGGGTCAACTCCTACCCCCACCAGTTCTCCGGCGGCATGCGCCAGCGCATTCTCATCGCGATGGCCGTGGCCCTCAATCCGCGCTTGCTGATCGCCGATGAACCCACCACCGCGCTGGACGTCACCGTCCAGGCCCAGATCATGCAACTTCTCCGGACGCTGCGCGAAGAGGGCCAGATGGCCGTCATTCTCATCACCCACGACCTGGCGGTGGTCGCGGAGGAAGCGGACTCCGTGGCAGTGATGTATGCCGGCAACGTGGTGGAAAGCGGACCGGTGTCCGAGGTTTTCGCCGACCCCCGGCATCCCTATACAAAAGGGCTGCTCGAATCAGTGCCCGTCCACCTGGAGCGCGGCGCCCAGCTGAAATCCATCCCCGGCAGCCCGCCCGAGCTCCACCACATCCCGGCGGGCTGCGTCTACCAGTCGCGCTGCCCGCTGGTCCAGGACATCTGCCGGGCCGAGCGGCCCGCCCTGCGGGCAGTTGATAACTCACCCACACGCACCGCCGCCTGCCACTTCAGCGAGGAGATCACCAATGCCTGAGCCGCTTCTGGCCATTGACGGCCTGACCAAGACTTTCCACGTTGCCAAGAGCGCCAGCGGCAACACCCGGCTCAAGGCCCTGGACGGTATCCGCCTGACAGTGGGCCGCGGGGAAACGCTCGGCCTTGTCGGCGAGTCCGGCTGCGGCAAGTCCACCCTGGCGCGGACCCTGATGATGCTGGAAACGCCCGACGAAGGAACCGTGACGTTTGAAGGTACCAACCCGTTTGGTCTCCGCGGCAAGGAACTGCTGAACTGGCGGCGGCGGGTGCAGATGGTCTTCCAGGACCCCTTTGCCTCGCTGAACGCCCGCATGAACGCCGCCGACATCATCGCCGAACCATGGGCCACCCACCGCAGCCTGTATCCGACGTCGAGGGCACGCGACGCCCGGGTCCGCGAACTGCTGCACATGGTGGGGCTGCGTCCCTCCGATGCCCGCAAGTCGCCCCAGGAGTTCTCCGGCGGCCAGCGCCAGCGCATTGGCATCGCCCGGGCGTTGGCGCTCAACCCGGACGTCATCATCCTCGACGAGCCAGTGTCCGCCCTTGACCTTTCCGTCCAGGCGCAAGTCCTGAACCTGCTCAATGAGCTCCAGAAGGAACTTGGCGTTTCCTACATCTTCATCTCGCACGACCTGACGGTGGTCCGGCATGTGGCGGACCGGGTGGCCGTGATGTACCTCGGGCGCATCATCGAATCCGGCGCCACAGAGGAGGTCTTTGACCACCCCAAACATCCCTACACCGCGGCCCTGATGTCGGCGTCCCCCAAGCTGGACGTCAGCGGAACGCCGCGGGACAGGATCGTTCTCCGCGGCGAGCTGCCCTCGCCGCTGGATCCGCCGTCGGGCTGCCGCTTCCGGACCAGGTGCTGGAAGGCGCAGGACATCTGTGCCGAAGTACCGCCGGAACCGCAGGTTCTGGCGGCCCCCGACGGCACCCGGCACGTCGCGGAGTGCCACTTCCCGCTCGATTCCATCAAGGGGCTCACCGGCGCCGCGGCCACCGCCTTGTGACGGGTGCAGAGTACGCCGTCATCGCCGGGGTGATCTTCCTGGCCGCCTGCCTGCAGGCGGCCAGGAAGTTTCGGTATAAGCGTGCTGCTTATTGTGCAGCCGGCAATACTGCTGGTTCTGTAGCGGGACGGGCCACCAGGTTCACCAGGTCCTCGCCGCGGGCAAGCCGGGCGATATTGGCGGCAATGTCGTCCGCCCGGCGCTCGAACGTGATGCGCGCATGCCCGGAATGGTGCGGTGTGAGCACCGTATTCTGCAGTTCCGCAAAAGGCAGCTCGGCGGGCGGGACCGCGCCGTCCGCCGGCAAACCCCACCAGACGTCGATGCCGGCCCCGGCGATGCGCCCTTCCTTAAGCGCCGCGTAGAGCGCGGACTGGTCCACCACGGCGCCCCGCGCCACGTTGATGAGCAGTCCTGTTGCCTTCATGGCAGACAGTTCTGCTGCACCGATCATCCCCTTCGTACCGGCATCCAGCGGCACCGTGACCACGACGACGTCGGACGCGGCCAGCAGCTCATGGAGCTGCCCGTCCCCGCCCACCCAGTCGAGCCGGACGCCGTCAGGAAGGGAAGCTGCCGGGTTCCGCCGAACGGCCCGGACCTTCATCCCCAGCGAGCCCGCCACGCGGGCCACCTCGGCGCCGATGGAACCCAGGCCCACCAGTCCCAGCGTCAGGTCGGCAAGGATGGGATGGAAAGGCACGTCGGCGTCCGTGGCGATGGTTCGCCACTCTCCTCGCCGGAGCGCGCGCTCGGCAACGGCAGCGTTGCGCGACAGCATCAGGGTGACCATGAGGACATGCTCCGCGATGGGCCGCGCGTGGTGGAAGGTGTTGGCCACCAGGGCCGGGGGCGCCAGCCGGGGGAAACAGATCTTGTCGTAGCCGGCGCCGGTGACGTGGACCAGGCGCACCCGGGAGGCCGTCTGGGCCTCCACGGGGCTGAGGGAGGAACAGACGACGACGTCGGCCCCCGCCAGCGCGTCAAGCCGGCGTTCCGGAGTCCAAGCCGCCGCCATATCCCAGTAGTGAGTGCCGCCGTCGGCCGTTAATTGGTCAGAAAAGCGGCTGATGATGGGGTCGGTGACCACAATCCTCAGGGATTCCATGGCCGACGAGCCAGCCCCCGCCGTCACCACCGGGGGCTTTGGAGCTCGTACGACGGGTGGAGCCGCTTCATATAGCCGGTGTCATCCCGGCTCCTGAGCCCGCACTCCAGGTACTGGCGGTGCAGGCGTTCCAGGGCGTCACGGTCGACTTCCACTCCGAGCCCAGGACCGGTGGGGACCTGCACGGCACCGTTCGTAAACGTGAACACGCCGTCGGCAATGACGTCCTCGGAGGAGTCCTTCCAAGGCCAATGCGTGTCGCACGCATAGTCGAGGTTGGGGGTGGCAGCCGCGAGGTGGACCATGGCGGCGAGGCTGATGCCCAGGTGGGAGTTTGAGTGCATGGACAGTCCCAGGCCGAACGTCTCAGTGATGCCGGCGAGGGACTGGGTCCGCCGCAGGCCGCCCCAGAAGTGGTGGTCCGAGAGGATAACGTCGACGGCGCCGGCGGCCACGGCGGGGGCAACATCGGCGAAGCTGACCACGCACATGTTCGTTGCCAGGGGCATCCCTACCTCGCGGCGGACGGCCGCCATGCCTTCAATGCCCGGCGTCGGGTCTTCGAGGTACTCAAGGACCCCGTGCAGTTCCTTGCCCACCCGGATGGAGGTCTCCACCGTCCACGCGCCGTTGGGGTCGATGCGGAGCGGCATGCCGGGGAATTCAACCCTCAGCGCCTGGATGGCGGCAATCTCTTCCTCCGGCGGGAAGACGCCTGCCTTCAGCTTCAGCGCGCTGAAGCCGTAGCTGTCCACCATTGTCCGGGCTTGCTGAACAATTCCTGCGGGGTCCAGCGCGGCGTCCCAACTGTCGTCGGCCTGGCCCGGGTGACCTGCCCACTTGTAGAACAGGTAGCCGCTGAACTGGACGGACCCGCGGACGGCGCCTCCCAGCAGGTCGCTGACGGGCAGGCCCAGCAGCTTGCCCTGGATGTCCAGGGCGGCGACGTCGAAGGCGGACAGCACGCGGTCAGCGGTGCTCGAGCCCGTGACCATGCCGCCCATGCCGTGGCCGCCCTGGACGGTGTCCTGCTCCAGTGCCTGGGCGATCCTGCTGCGCAACGCGTTGATGTTGAACACGTCCGTCCCCGGCAGGACGGAGGCTGCCAACTGGAGGCGTGCGAGGTGGCCGGCATCGCCGTAGGTCTCGCCGAAGCCCGAGACGCCGGCGTCCGTCTGCACCTCGACGATGGCCCGCAGCGCGAACGGCTCGTGCACGCCCACGGTGTTGAGCAGGGGCGGATCCTTGAAGGCCACTGGCGTGATGGAGACGCCGGTGATCCTGGCCTGGTTGAGATTTGCCTGGTTGACGCGCTGGGCGGGTTCGCATGCCTGGTTCACTGCGCTGTGCTCCTTGGGTGGGCTGAGCTTTTCGGCCCGTGGGGGTTGATAAAAGCTGCTTTGTTCACGACCATAAGGGGAGTCATCAATACAAGTCCAAGCTAATTTCTGCACTCGATAATTCAGTAAAGGTATGGATGTTTTCGCTACCCCAGCTAGAGGCGTTCGTGGCCGTTGCTGAAGAACTGCACTTCGGCGCTGCGGCGGAGCGGCTCAACATGACGCAGCCGCCCCTGAGCCGCCAGATCCAGATGCTCGAGAAGAAGCTGGGTGCCCAGCTTTTCGGCCGGACCAGCCGGAAGGTGGAGCTCACCGCAGCGGGTGCCACGCTGCTGCCGAGGGCACGCCAGATCTTGGACATGTGCATCAAGACCGATCTGGACGTCCGCCGGGTCTCGTCAGGCCAGGCAGGCACCATTACGGTCGGCTACACGGCGATAGCCGGGCATAGTGCGCTGCCGCTGATGCTGCGCCTTGCGGCCGAGAACATGCCCAGGGTGTCTTTCGTGCTTCGGGAACTTGTCTCGACGGACCAGATGGACGGGCTGGTGAAAGGGAACGTGGACATCGGCCTGCTGCGCCCCATCGTGGCCCGGCCCGGTGTGGTGTCCCGGCCGCTGATGCAGGACCGCCTGGTGGTGGCGCTGCCCGAAGGCAGTTCGCTGCTGGGCAACATGGTTGGGCGCGACGGCGAGCCGCTGCCGCTTGGATACCTGGACAGGCTGCCCCTGCTCATGTACTCCACCAAGGAGGCCCGCTACTTCCACGACCTGGTGTTGCGGTTGTTCGCCAGCGCCGGAGCACATGCCAACACCACCCAGTACGCCAGCCAGGTTCCGGCGCTCCTCGCCTTCGTCCAAGCGGGGCTGGGAGTGACGCTAGTTCCTGCCTCGGCCATGGCATTTGCCCCACCGGGCGTGGAATTCCACGAGATCGACGGACGGAACGGCGTGCAGGAGCTGAACCGCGTGGAACTGGAGCTCGCGTGGAATGAAGAGACGGCCAACCCAGCGGTTTTGAGGCTTCTGGAACTGATTGGGTCGCCTGAATCGGCTGGCTCGCCCGGAAGTGAGCGGCGCGGCCAGCCCGCGGCCGGCGGGGCGTGATCCGGGGCCCTTAGTCCCGTCCGGCCCGGAGCCTGCGCCGGGAGTTGGCCAGGTGATTTCGCATCGCCGCGGACGCTGCCGCGCCATCGCTGTCCGCAATGGCCGCAAAAATGGACCCGTGTTCGTGGACCACCTGTTCGAAGTGGTCCCGTGCATAGTGCTCGACGCCGGTCATCAGCCGCGTGCGCGGCATCGCGATCATCGTCTGGCCCAGCGCTGTGAGGCAGTCGGTGTAAAAGGGGTTTCCCGAGGCTGCGGCGACGGCTTTGTGGAACTCAAAGTCCGCCTTCATCGCATGGGCAGGGTGCTCCACGCTGTCAGTGAACTCCGCCAGCGCCTGCCGCAGGGCGTTCAGTTGCCGCTCCGTCCGGTTTCCGGCAGCCAGGGCTGCCGCTTCAGTTTCCACGCCTATCCGGAATTCCAACAGATGCAGCCGGTCCTCGGCCGTGACCACAGCCCTGGTGGGCTGGCCCGACGTCGGACCCGCCGGGGGCGGGGTCAGCGCAAAGCTGCCCCGCCCCCGTTCGGTTTCCACGAGGCCCTCTGCCTGGAGGCGCGTGAGCGCGGACCGGACCACCGTCCGGCTGACGCCGAACTCACCGATGAGGGTGTTTTCGCTCGGAAGCTTCTCACCGGGCTGGATGACGCCGTCCACAATGCGGGTGCGAAGATCGGCGGCGAGGTCCGCGGTCAGGTTCCGGCTCATGGGTTCAAGGTTACGCGCCGAATTCCGCGGTTTCGGTGGTCCACGCACGGGCCTGGTCGCTGAGGCTGACGCCGAGGCCGGGGCGGTCCGGAACGATCATCCGGCCGTCCTTGGTCTCGAGGCGCTCGTTGAACAGCGGGTCCAGCCAGTCGAAGTGCTCCACCCACGGTTCGCGCGGGTAGGCGGCAGCCAGATGCAGGTGGATTTCCATCGCGAAGTGCGGCGCCAGGCCCAGTCCGCGTTCGTCGGCGAGGGCTGCCAGCCGGAGGAATTGGGTGATGCCGCCGACGCGCGGGGCGTCGGGCTGGATGATGTCACAGCCGTTGGCGGCGATGAGGCCCTTGTGCTCGGCCACGGAGGCGAGCATTTCGCCGGTGGCGATGGGGGTGTCCAGGACCTGGGCGAGGTGCGCGTGGCCCTCGAAGTCGTAGGCGTCCAGCGGCTCTTCGATCCAGATGAGGTTGAATTCCTCGAGCTGGCGGCCCATGCGCAGTGCCGTGGCGCGGTCCCACTGCTGGTTGGCGTCGACCATGAGGGGCACGTCCCATCCGATGTGCTCGCGGATGCCCGCCACACGGCGCAGGTCCTCCTTGGTGTCCGGGAGTCCAACCTTGATCTTGATGCCACCGATGCCCTCTTCGACGGACTGCGTGGCGCGGGCCTTCACCTCGTCGAGGGTGGCGTTCAGGAAGCCGCCGGAGGTGTTGTAAGTCTGGACGGAGTCGCGGTAGGAGCCCAGGAGCTTGGCCAGGGGCAGCCCGGCGCGCTTGGCCTTGAGGTCGTACAGTGCGATGTCGATGGCGGCGAGAGCCTGGGTGGCGACGCCCGAGCGGCCCACCGAGGCGCCGGACCAGAGCAGCTTGGTGTAGAGCTTGCCGATGTCGTTGGGGTCCTCGCCAATGATTCCTTCGGCAACTTCCTTGGCGTGGGCGAACTGGGCGGGACCGCCGGCGCGCTTGGAGTAGCTGAAGCCGAGGCCGGTGTGGCCCTGCTCCGTGGTGATCTCGGCGAAAAGGAAAACGACCTCCGTCATGGGCTTCTGGCGGCCCGTGAACACCTTGGCGTCGCTGATCGGGACGGCCAGCGGGAGGCGTGCGGTGGAAAGTTTGACGTGCCGGATGAGATCGACGGTGCTCAATGGATTCTCCTTGGGAAGTAGGGCGGCATTGCCCGCTTGCCTAGGATATAAGTTAGTTACTTGTAATACAAGTAACTGGTTCTTCAAGCGGTCATCCGCCGTCGTAGCACTTTGGAAATACGGCGCACTGTTACGGACCCCGGCCGTAGTCTGTTTACATGCCTCGTTTTGCGCTTGATATAGACTCCGTCCCCCGTCCTGTTCGCTCCCAGGCGCTTCTGGATGCTGTGAACCAACGGGTCGTCATTGCCGATGGTGCGATGGGTACCATGTTGCAGGACCGGGAACTGTCGCTCGAGGCCGACTTTCAGAACCTCGAGGGCTGCAACGAGATCCTGAATGACACGCGCCCCGATATCATCGGGGACATCCATGACGCCTACTTCGCCACAGGCATCGACGCAGTCGAAACCAACACCTTCGGCGCGAACTGGTCAAACCTCTCCGACTACGGCATCGACGACCGCATCGAAGAGCTCGCCCGCAAGGGCGCCGAAATCGCCCGCGACCGCGCCGAAGCGGCAGAAAAAACAGACGGACGAATGCGGTGGGTCCTGGGCTCGATGGGGCCGGGCACCAAGCTCCCCAGCCTCGGGCACACCAGCTACGGCTACCTCAAGCAGACATTCGCCCTGCAGGCCGAGGGGCTCATCGACGGGGGAGCCGATGCCTTCCTCATCGAAACGAGCCAGGACCTCCTGCAGACCAAAGCCGCGGTCAACGGTTGCAAGCAGGCGATCGTGGCCCGCGGCGTCCGGCTTCCAATCTTCGTCGAGGTGACTGTCGAGACCACCGGAACCATGCTGATGGGATCCGAGATCGGCGCGGCGCTCACCGCGCTCGAGCCGCTCGGCGTGGATGCCATCGGCCTGAACTGTGCCACGGGGCCCGATGAGATGAGCGAGCACCTGCGCCACCTGTCCAAGCAGTCCTCCGTCGCGATCGCCTGCATGCCCAACGCAGGCCTGCCGGTCCTCACCGCCGACGGCGCGCACTATCCGCTGTCGCCTTCCGAACTCGCCACCTCGCACGAGCAGTTTGTGCGGGAATTCGGCCTGGGCCTGGTGGGCGGATGTTGCGGTACGACGCCGGAACACATGGCCGCCGTCGTCGAACGTCTTGCGCCCTTCCGCAGCAATGAGAACGGCACCGGTGCCCGCCGGGTTCCCACCGAACGGGAAGCAGGCATCGCCTCCCTTTACCAGCACGTGAATTTCGACCAGGAATCGTCGTACCTCGCCATCGGTGAGCGCACCAACGCCAACGGTTCGAAGGCGTTCCGCCAGGCGATGCTCGAGGAGCGCTGGGATGACTGCGTTGATATTGCCCGCGAACAGATCCGCGTCGGTGCGCACCTGCTCGACGTGTGCATTGACTACGTGGGCCGCGACGGCGTGGCCGACATCAAGGAGGTCGTCTCACGTTTCGCTTCAGCCTCCACGCTCCCGCTCGTCATCGACTCCACCGAACCGCCCGTGCTGCAGGCCGGGCTCGAGCACATCGGCGGGCGCCCGGTCATCAACTCCGTCAACTATGAGGACGGCGACGGCCCGGACAGCCGCTTCGCGCGCATCATGCCGCTCGTGAAGGAACACGGCACCGCCGTCATCGCCCTGACCATCGACGAGCACGGCCAGGCACGCACCACCGAGGGCAAGGTGGCCATCGCCTCGCGCCTCATCGACGCCCTGGTGGGTGAGTGGGGGATGCGGGTGGAAGACATCATCGTCGACGCCCTGACCTTCCCCATCGCCACCGGCCAGGAGGAGACCCGCCGGGACGGCATCGAAACGATCGAGGCCATCCGCCAGATCACCACGAAGTACCCCGGCATCCACACCACCCTCGGCGTTTCGAATGTATCCTTCGGCCTGAACCCGGCAGCGCGCATCGTCCTGAACTCGGTGTTCCTGCACGAAGCCGTGGAGGCGGGCCTGTCCAGCGGCATCATCGACGCCGCCAAGATCGTGCCGCTCGCTTCACTGCCGGAGGAGCAGCGCAAGGTGGCCCTGGACCTCGTCTGGGACCGCCGCGAATACGACGCCGACGGCAATGTCACGTACGACCCCCTGGCCAGCATGCTGGACATGTTCGCCGGCGTCGACACTGCCGCGCTGCGCGACCAGCGCGCAGCGGAACTTGCTGCGCTGCCCACCGGCGAGCGCCTCCAGCGGCGCATCATCGACGGCGAGGGCAAGGCCCTCGAGGAGGACCTCGACCTTGCCCGCAGCGAAGGCATGACCCCGCTTGGCATCATCAACGACCAGCTGCTCGAGGGCATGAAGGTGGTGGGCGAACGCTTCGGGGCCGGCGAGATGCAGCTGCCGTTCGTGCTGCAGTCCGCCGAGGTGATGAAAAACGCGGTCGCGCTGCTCGAGCCGCACATGGAGAAATCGGATGCTTCCGGCAAGGGCACCATGGTGATCGCCACCGTGCGCGGCGACGTGCACGACATCGGCAAGAACCTCGTGGACATCATCCTCACCAACAACGGCTACAAGGTGATCAACCTTGGCATCAAGCAGCCCATCGCCGACATCATCGCTGCGGCCGAGGAGCACAACGCCGACGTCATCGGCATGTCCGGCCTGCTGGTGAAGTCCACGGTAGTGATGAAAGAGAACCTGGCCGAGCTGCAGTCGCGTGGCCTTGGGAAGAAATGGCCGGTGATCCTCGGTGGAGCTGCCCTCACCCGCGCCTACGTCGAGCAGGACCTGGCGGGCCAGTTCGACGGCGAGGTGCGCTACGCCAAGGATGCCTTCGAAGGCCTTTCGCTGATGGAGCCGCTGGTGCGCGTTGCCCGGGGCGAGGCGCCGGACGCCGTCGGCCTCCCCGCTCTAAAGAAGCGGATCCATCGAACCGGTGCGAAAGTCACGTTGACCGAGCCGGAGGCCATGCCCGGCCGTTCCGACGTCGCCTCCGACAACACAGTGCCTTCGCCGCCGTTCTGGGGTACACGCATCGTGCGCGGTGTGGCCCTCCACGACTTCGCGGCGTTCCTCGATGAGCGCGCTACGTTCATGGGACAGTGGGGGCTCAAGCCCGGCCGCGGCGAGGACGGCGCTTCCTATGACGAGCTGGTGGAACGCGAGGGCCGGCCGCGCCTGCGGTACTGGATGGACCGCATCCTCGCCGAGGGAATGCTCGACGCGTCCGTCGCCTACGGCTATTTCCCGGTGGTTTCCGAGGGCGAGCAGGTGGTGGTGCTGCACCACGGTACGGATCCCGACGGCGTGCTTGGCACCCCGGGACTCCTCGCCCCGGACGGCGGGTCAGGCGGTCCGATCGGCACCGAGCGGTTGCGGTTCGACTTCCCGCGCCAGCGCCGCGACCGGCACCTGTGCCTCGCCGACTTCGTCCGCTCGCGCGAAGCGGGGCAGATCGACGTGCTGCCGGTGCAGCTGGTCACCGCCGGCGGGAACGTCGATGAGGTGACTGCCAAGCTCTTCGCCGGCGATCACTACCGCGATTACTACGAGCTCAACGGCCTGGTCATGCAGCTCACCGAGGCGCTTGCGGAGTTCTGGCATGCGCGGATCCGCTCGGAGTTGGGCTTCGCGGCCGAGGAGCCGAAGGACAAGGCCGGGCTGTTCAAGCTCGACTACCGCGGAGCGCGCTTCTCACTGGGATACCCGGCGTGCCCTGACATGGAGGACCGCCGCAAGGTGGTGGAACTGCTGCACCCCGAGCGGATGGGCGTGGTCCTGAGCGATGAGCTGATGCTGCACCCCGAACAGTCCACCGACGCGTTCGTGTTCCACCACCCGGAGGCGAAGTACTTCAAGGTGTGAGCTGACGCCGGTCCTTGTCCTGTATAGATTGAGCCCGGGCGGGTAGCCCGCCCGGGCCACCCGGGCTGGAGACCGGCTTCACCCGCCGCAGTGCGGCGAGGATGGCCCGCCCCACCACGGCGATCCCGATGATCGTGGTGACGGCGCGCAGGGTGTCCCAGCCCGCCGTCGAGGTCAAAAGCGAGTAGAGCAGGAAGCTGCTGAGGTTGGTGTATAGCGGCGCGCCCGGCACGTAGGAGATGCCGGTTCCGGCGCCGACGGCGAAGGGCCAGAACCACAGATTGGTCAGCAGGCCGAACACGTAAGACGCCAGGACGCCGTAGCCGCAAAGCATCCACAGTTCGGCCCGTCCCCGCACGCGTTTGGGGAGCAGGCCTGCCCCGGCGCCCACCCACGCACAGGCGAAAATCTGGAACGGGGACCACGGGCCGATGCCGCTCCACAAGGCGCTTGAGACGGCGATGGTGGCGGCGCCGAGGAGCATGCCGAAACGGGCGCCAAAGGCACGGCCGGCCAGGATCAGCAGGATAAAGACTGCCTCCACACCCCCGACGCCGGTGCTGGCCACCCGGACCGCCGAGCCGACGGCGGCCAGGACGCCGAGCAATGCCACCGTGTGTGCGGAGCGGACCGAGCCGTCCAGGGACACCACGACGGCAACGACGGCAAGGGGGGCAATGGCCAGCGCCGCATAGGGGACGGCCGCTGCGGCATCCTCCGGGAGTGCCGCAGCGAGCAACGGCCAGCAGAAGGCACCGAGAGCCAGAAGGTTGGCAGCCGCGAGGACTGCGAGCTCGGCGGCCCGTGGCATCCGGATGTGGCGGGCTTTCCCGGCGGCGGGAAGGTCGGTTGGCCGGCCGGTGAACGGTGGTGCTGCGATGCGTGGTGTTGCGCTGCGCTGTGCTGTGATGTGCTGTGCTGTGGCCGGACTGGCGGGGGCCGCGTTGGCTGTGGCGGCACTGGCCGGGGCGGCTTCTGTTCCGGATGTTCCGGATGAGGGGGCGACGCCGTCACGCATCGGGAGGATCCGGGCGCCGAGGCCGTGCGCAAAATCGAGGTCGTGGGTGGCGATCAGGACCGCCGCACCAGCGTCCGTTGCGGCCCGCAGCGCCACCGAGACTGCTGTGCGCGCCGCAGGATCGAGTCCGCGGGTGGGCTCATCGATCAGGAGTACCTGTGGGCTGTCCATGGTCTGCAGCGCGATGGCAAGGATCCTGCGTTCGCCAGCAGAGAGATCCCGGGGATGCTCGTGTCCAATGGGGATCCGAACGTCTCCCCGCAAACGGGCAAGGTGTGCAGTTGCGGCCCCGGGGGCAGGCCGGCCGCCTGTCTTTCGCCGCGCCTGGCGCCGCTCTGCCGCACGGAGCTCTGCTGCGACGGTATCCCTGGTAAAGAGGTCGTCCGAGGCGTCCGGCACAAGGGCGACGTGGCCGCCGCCGACCGTGCTTCCACCGGGTGTGCCTTCATTGAGCGCGCCTTCACCGAGCGCGAGTGCCACAAGGAGGGAGGACTTCCCGGCACCGTTCGGCCCCACCAGGGCGACCACTTCACCGCGGTGCAGGGTTAGGGAAGCGCTGCGCACGAGAGGCTTGCCCTCACGGTGCACCGCCAGGTTGATCGCAGTCAGCACGGGCGCGTGCTGTACCTGCTGGACGGGCGGCTGTGCCGGCGTTGGCGGTGAGGCGACCGGGTGCGAAGGTGCGGGGGCAACCCCCGGAACCAGGGCGCCGTCGTCGATATTCCACCACGAGTCGGCAACGGGGGCGAGCGGCGCCGCCCGGTGCTCCGCAACGATGACGCAGACGCCCGCCTCGCGGGCGAGGGTGTTGAGCACGGCGATGACGCGTCCGCGTGCTGCGGTGTCGAGGTCTGCCAGGGGCTCGTCAACCAGGAGCAGGGGCGGATGCTCCACCACCGCGGCGGCGATGGCCACGAGCGTGGCTTCGCCCGCCGAGAGGGTGCTGAGGTTCCGGTCCAGCAGCGCCGACACTCCGACGCGCTCCGCGACCTCCAGCACCCAGGCCTTGGCGGTATTGGACGAGATGCCGCGCAGCTCAAGTGCGAGGGAGATTTCGTCCCGGACCCGGGTGGTGGCGAATGCGGCGCGGGGATTCTGCAATACGACGCCGATGAGGCGGGCGGTATCGCGCGGCGGCGTGGTGGCACGGTGAGTTCCGGCGATGCGCACCGTGCCGGAAATTTCGCCGCCGTCAACGTGGGAGAGGAGCCCCGCGATACCCCGCAGGACCGTGGACTTGCCGGAGCCCGTCGGCCCGGTAATGACCGTGATTGACCCGCTCGGCGGCGCGAACCCGGCGACGCGCACCTGGGCGTCACCAATGCGGAATTGTGCGTCCCGGACGAGCACCGGTGGTTCGATAGTGCGGCCGGGCTGGTGTGCTGCCCGGCTCGCGAAGCCGCGCAGCTCCAAGGCCGCGGCAACCCGGCCGGCGTGCTCGAGGGTGCGCTCAAGCACGGGAACAAGGGCGCGGGGTCCGAAGCGTTCGCCCCGCAACCGAAAAGCCAGGCGCACCGACTTCACGGCGTCCGAAAGCGCCGGGAGCGCCGCCCATGCCACCACAAGCATCCGGGCGATGCCCTGCATGGGGCCGCCGCGGGCCAGATGCACGAAGCCGCGGGCCACGTCCACCCAGGCGTTGAGCATGCCGAAACCGAGGATCATCCCGGCAATCGGCAGGGCGGACAGGACCGCCTCCCACAGGCCAGGTGTTGTTACCGGGCCGAAGAGGACCACATGGGCGTAGGGGGCAGGCAGCGGCACCGGCGGCATGTTGACCAGAACCGGGCCATCGGTGCCCGCCCCGTTAAAAAGGATGCGGTAAGTGACCCGCGCCGCGATGAATACGACGGCGAGGGCCGCCGCTGCGCGTAACGGCGCGGGTCGAAAGGTCACGCCGCGGGTGCGGCGGGTGCGCCGTCCACCGTGTAGAGCAGTTCCAGGCTTTGTCCCGGGCTCACCTTCAGGGTGGCGAGGCCTTCCTGCGCGTATGCCCAAGCCCCGGAGGCCGGCTTAACCCAAAGCGACCAGTAGGCAAAGGCGGCGGGCATCTTCTTGCATTCTTCCCGGTACGTGCCGCCCTTGTGGGCGATGTCGAAGTCTGCGGCGGGTACACCGTTCACACGGCACACCAGTTCCTTGGGATAGGCGTCAGTGCCCTCGGTTTTCACCTTTGCCTCGTCGAGCACCTTTGAAGCGAGAGTCGGCGCATCCACGGGGACGCAAACGGACGAGTCAGCGGCAGCCTGCTTCAGGGCGCCCGAATCGACTATGACCTTCACACCTGCGCAGGGCCCGGAGGCGGCGCTGGATGAAGCCGTTGCGGTGGCAGCAGGTGCTGAGGTGGATGGCTGGGTGGCGGCCGGCGTGGAACACGCGGCGAGGGTAAACAGGAGACCTGCGGCGGCGAGGGAGCTCGCGGCGGCGGTGCGCATCTTAGTCAAAGTCACCAGTCAAGGGTAGGACGTTGCTTGTCCGATCCGGATGCCGTCACGTTGTGTGACGGTGGGTTCGATAAAACCAATGAGGATCGACTGGTTAGCGGACCCGTTCACGCTGCCGTACTTACCAGCTCAGTTCCGCACAGTGCGGGGTGATCCCGGAGGAGATGCGGCCTGGTTAGGCGCCGAGTTGGCCGGTGAGGCGGCGGTGGAACCCGGTGCTGCGCTCGTCCAGACCTTCGATCGCCACTGTTGCACCGTGGTCGCGGTATTTCGTCTCGATGGAGTCGAGGGCGGCAACGGTTGAGGCGTCCCAGATCTGGGCCCGGCTGAGATCGATGGTCACGGATGTCGGATCGTGGGGGTATGCGAAATGGTCGACGAGGTCATTGCTGCTGCCGAAGAACAGCGGCCCCACCACCTCGTACCGGACAGTGGCGCCGTCGTCTGCCAGGATCCGGTTGACGCTGATGACGTGGGCTACCCGGCGCGCAAAGAGCACCATCGCGAGGATGACGCCGACGAGGACCCCGTAGGCGAGGTTACCGGTGAGGACGACAACGGCGACGGTGACGGCCATGACGATCGTTTCCGGGACCGGCATCCTTTTTAGGGTGGACGGCTGTACGCTGTGCCAGTCGACGGTGGTGACAGCGACGACCATCATGACTGCGGCGAGGGCGACCATGGGGATCTGTCCCATGATCGAGCTGAGCCCGGTCACCAGGGCCAGAAGAAACACTGCGGCCACAAACGTGGAAATGCGGGTGCGGGCCTGCCCGGTCTTCACGTTAAGGACGGTCTGGCCGATCATCGCGCAGCCGGCGATGCCGCCGTAGAACCCTGCAAGAATGTTCGACAGGCCAAGGGCCCAGGACTCACGGCCCTTGTGCGAGGGGGTGTCGGTGATTTCATCGACGAGTTTCGCGGTGAGGAGGGTTTCCATGAGGCCGACGAACGCCACGCTCAGCGCAGTCGGGAGAATCAGCTGCAGCGTTGACAGGGTCAGCGGAACGAGGAACGGCGTGAACCCGGGCATCCTCCCGGTGATGGGTCCCTCGTCGGCGACGTTCGGAACGGCGAGCTGGGCGACAATGACGATCGCCGTGACGACGACGATCGCAACCAGCGGCGACGGGACGGCCTTTGTGAAACGTGGAAGGATGAAAATGATGGCGAACGTCAGAGCGAGCAGGACGTAGGCGAGCCACGGAACGTTCAGTACGTGGGGCACCTGCGCCATGAAAATGAGCACACCCAGGGCGTTGACGAATCCGATCATGACCGACCGTGGGATGAAGCGCATCAGCCGGGCAAGACCGGCAAAGCCGAAGACGATCTGGATGACACCGGCCAGGATCACTGTCGGCAGCACGTACTGCACGCCGTGCTCGTGCACGAGCGGGGCGATGACGAGGGCGACGGATCCGGCCGCGGCGGTGATCACGCCCGGCCGTCCGCCCAGGAACGACATCGTCAAGGCCAGGACGATGGAGGCGACAAGGCTGACCATCGGATCGACTCCGGCGAGGATGGAGAACGAAATGACCTCCGGGACCAGGGCGAGAGTGGTGACCATGCCCGCAAGGACCTCGCGGGAAAGCTGCCGTGGGGAGCGCAGGGCGCTCAGGACGGTGACCGGTTTGCGGACCAGGTGTGGGCGATCGGCGGTGGCCAAGGAGCGACTCCAGGGGCTTGGCTCTCTCCCGAGAGCGGGTGGGTGACATGTATGCGCGCCACGATGCGCACTCTTCCAGCCCTGTCATGGAAGACAATGGACGGAGAGAAGAGCAGACCGGTGACTTTTCGGCCGTAACTGCAACATTACCGTGACGTGAGGGTTGAGTCGGACGGGTGACGCGATGATGAAGGACATGACGGCCGAAGAGGTCGTGACCACAATGCATATCGGCGAGCTGGCAGACCGTTCGCAGATGTCTTTGCGGACCATCCGCCACTATGACGAGGTCGGCCTGCTCAAACCGTCCGGTCGCACGGAGGGCGGATTCCGCCTGTACACAGAACGCGACTTCACCCGCCTGCTCTTGATCCGCAGGATGAAGCCGCTGGGGTTCACGCTGGAAGCCATGGCTGACCTCCTCCGGGTCATCGACGCCCTGGAGGCGTCCGAACCCGGCGAAGGCGACGCCAATGTTCGCTCCGAGTTGAACGGCTTTATTGAAGAGGCAGCGAAGCGCCGTGCCAAGCTGGAGGAACAACTCGGTATGGCCGACGAATTCCTGGCGCTCCTGCGCGCTCAGTAGACGACCCCCGGACCAAAGCTATATCGCACCAGTTGAAACCCCGGGTTTCAGGCACCATGATTTTCCTTCTTCGATCAATCGTGGGCGGCTTTGGTTATCATCCGTCCCCGTGTGCGTGGTCGGGTTCGGTTATGAGCTGTTCGGGGTCCCACGGTGGTTCGATGGCCATGTCCACGCCGGTTCCGGTGGCGATCCTGGGTGTGATGCTCACGTTGGCGGCCGAAACGTGTGCCTGTCGGCTGTTACCCTCGCGGACACTTTCGACGATGCTCCTATAGTCGCCAACTGGACTTCGAATCGGACTTCTTAGGTCTTTCTGAAGAGCAGTTCGGGTTTGAAGGTCGTTGAGCAGTTCTGCACAAATTGGTGGGCGGTCCAAAGATGGCATCACCCACTGAGGATGTAGTTCAGCCCCAAGGATCAAGTGGGCTTTGTGTCCTGTCTCTCTTGAGTCAGCGGTCGATCGAGGCCGTGTTGGTCTCGTCGTGGCATTCTCCGGCGGCGGGCCGGAGCCTGTTCAGCCGGTTTAGCTGGTCGGTGGTGAGTTCGATGCTGTGGGCCGCGGTGTTCTCCTCGACCCGGGTGACCCGGCGGGTGCCGGGGATCGGGGCGGTGTCGTTGCCTCGGGTCAGCAGCCAGGCGAGGGCGGTCTGTGCGGGGGTTGCTCCGACTTCGGCGCCGATAGCTTTCACCTCGTCGACTATCGCGAGGTTCCGGTGGAAGTTCTCGCCGGTGAAGCGGGGGTTGGTCTTGCGCCAGTCGTCGTCGGGGAAGTCCTCCACGGAGCGGATTTGACCGGTCAGCAGGCCGTGTCCGAGTGGTGAGTAGGGGACGAAGCCGATGCCGAGTTCGCGCAGCAGCGGCAGGATCATTTCCTCGACGTCGCGGGTCCACAGGGGAGTTGAGGACCTTGTCACCCCACCTCAGTGGCGTGTCCTGGTTCTGATCGCGACGCGCGGTCCGCAGACCCTTGGGGCGGTCGCAGCAGATTTGGGAGTGCACCCTTCCAATGCCGCGCGCACAGGAGACAGGCTTGAAGCCGCTGGGCTGGTCTGCAGGGAGGGAGACCCCGTGGACCGGCGTTCCCTCCGCCTCCGGCTCACCGGTGAGGGACGTTCATTGGTTGAGCGCGTGATGTCTCACCGCAGGCACGCGCTCAATGACGTGGTGGAGCGCATGAAACCCGATGACCGTCGCATGCTGGAAACGGCGCTATCCGCATTTGCCGAAGCAGCCGGTGAGATGCCGGATGAAGCGATGAGCGCGGCCCTCGGATTGGGGTGACGGCCGTTACGAGACAGGGCCCTCCGCTGTCCATGACTGCACGTTGAAAGCGTATCCACCGCAGACGCCTATTCGCGAACATGCTCTTGGTCGTGCCGACGCACCCTTAGGGCTCTAAGTCACCGATCATGCGGAAGGGATGAGGGTGACAGAAATTCAGCGGCCTGCGGTAGGCGTGGCCGTGGGGTACTCCAGCGATGTTTAAGACATGCTCGTTGAGAAGTCGAGATCCTTCTTACGTTTTGGCGAAGCTCCGGTCACATAGCGGTGGACCGAAGCTCCAGCTGCATTATGCCCACTCAGACCTTGAAGCTCCCTGAGAAGACGGACAGGAAACTGACGCGATTCGCCCGGCGTCGGCACCGGAGGATTGACCGCCTCCGCCAGTTTCACCGCACTCCGCTGGCAGCGGCCTTAGCCTTCGCACTCGATGCAGTATGAGTGGCCGTTGCTCTCGCGCACGAGTTGGGACCGGTGTCGGACCAGGAAGCAGGAATAACAGGTGAATTCATCCGCGGCCTCTGGGATGACCTGGACGATGAGCTCCTCGGAGACGATTTCTCCACCGGGGGTCAGTCCTTCATCGAGTGCATCGGCTTCGTCCAGTTCGTTGACGACGCTGCGAGCATCCGGAGCGTTTGCAGACTGCAATGCCTCCAGCGAACGGTCCTGCGATTCCTTGACGTCGGAACGGACTTCATCATAATCGGTTGCCACTTAGGTGATTCTCATTTCTGATGTTTCGTTGATGTTCATTTCTGACGACACTGCAACGCATACCAGTGCGCCGTTGTTCCCGCATCTGGAACCCTGAGGCGTCGCCGGCCGGGACGCGGGCAGCGCCGATGGGACCTCTTTCTCGTATCGGAAGCAGGACACTGCGGCGGCCGCCATGGGTCATCCGGCCAGGTTCAAGCCCCGCATCGGATCATGACTCACCGAATAGTTTCGAATCGAATAACGCCCGTCAGCAGCCAGCATGGCGTCGACCTGGGCCGTCTGGTGCGCCCGAAAGGCCTTGTCGGCGTTGGCGTTCGTGCTGGCGAGGGACGGTATGTCGAGGCGGGCATTGCATCCTCTGCAGCGAATCTCATCGGTGCCCACCCAACTGTATGCCAGGTGCAGTTTCCGTACCTGTTGCCTTGCTGCGGTGACAGCTTCGGTCTGGGCTGCAAAGTCGTCCTCGTGACTGAGGATGAGCCCGATGTCGATGGTCATGGTGCCTCTTACGTCGTTCCCGATGGTGCCATTGACACTAATGGGTGCTGCCTCACGGAGGAACGCCCCGAGGGTCACGGTTGCCTAACCCTTTCTGGGCTACTTGTGGGCGCGACGTAACAGGAACGGATTGACGACCATGCCGCGCCTTGCGCACGGACTCTTCCCGGGATCCGTTCCGCCCTCGAACATGCTGACAGGCGCCTTGAACCTCATTGATCGACGGACACGAACAGTGCCCCGACAAGGTTGCAAAGACCGAAGCGCACTGATGGTCGTTCCGCTAGATACTAGTTGATCCAGGCTGATGCGAACCGCTTTGAGAGCGCATATAGCGGCACATCTTCGGGTGCAAGTGCCCCGTTGCCCGCTTCCAGCAGCCCGACTGGTTCGCGCCAATCGTCATATGACATATGTAAATATCATCCGATGAACTTGGATTATTTCCCTTCGTACCGAGGTATCGTTGCTTCTCCTTCAGTTGTTGACGTGTCCATTTCAGGACACTGTCAAGCAATCAACTTTGTCACCTTCTGCTTTATACCGCATTTCATCTCGACCCTCTTCGGCTTGTGACAGAACTTGGTTGATCACTGCGATCAGAGGATCCAACGAAAGAGACAAAGCTACAGGGTGCGCAAGTAGTTGCTCGACCATTCTGGGCGTGAAACGGAACCGCTCCAATCCGGCAACCACAACGGCCAGTTCATAGCCTTTCTCGCACTCCACCGGCTGCATGCTGATCAGGGTGCCATCAGCCGCAAAGTCTCCTGCGAGAAGTGATAAGTCAACAAGGCGGATTACGATGAGTTCTTGCTCTAGGAGGGCAGCGCGAACCCCGGCAGACACTGTATGGCTCACTGGTTCCATAAATCCTGCTTTGGGGTCCTGAATCATCTGAGTCAGGGTGTAAATGAGAGGGGTCGTCATGGACTGTAATTCTCGTAATCTGGTCGACAAATCTCGTGGCAACGTTCGCCGAGTGTCGAATGCGAGGAGGAGGTCACGTTCCCCTAATTCGTGTGCCGCATACCCTGCGCGCCCTTCCCGAGCCTCTAATAAAAAGTCGCTAATGCTAGCCCACTCGGGCTGGTGCATGTTGATAGGGACGGCGATCCGAGTAATCTCACCTGGTTCCTCTACGATGCTTTCGGTCAGGCTGGTTTGAAGAAACACGGTTATCTCCCTTCAACTTGGCTGTTATTAGACGGAAAAATGCGGCAGTCAGCTGGAAGTATGCATGTGTTGGACAGCCGGAGCGAATGGCCACTGGGGGATGGTCGTGTCCGAACCGACTGTCCATCCCGCTGGTCGAAGCTGGAAGGTCCATCCAGCGGAGAGTTATTCGATCATCCCCGATACACCTTGGAAGAATCTGGGGCCTTCCATGGAAATCGCCCTTGAAGTTCCACGTTCGGTACGACGAGGCATATGGGTCGGTGCGGACGGTCAGGGTGCTGCAGCGACCAAGCTCGAGAGCGTCTCCGCCATGTGCCTTTGGTCCCAGCAATTGTTGGGACAAGCAGGTTGACGGAACGTCGATTATCGGCGCTTAAAATAGCCAAGCAGGGTGGAGGCGAAATGAGCGGCCGACGCCGGCCATGTTGAGCTTAAATGGCAGGAAGGGTGTGTCCAGTCTCAATGTAGTTGGCAACGCTGACGTGGGCTTTTGCCAACTCGAGTGAGACAAACCTAGCTTCGGTTGTCTCATTGAAGTTGGCAATTCAGCAGGCATCTCGACGCCGGATTCCAGCCATGGAGCCGATGGTTCCGGGTCTGCGTTGGTCCCGCGGTACCAACTTGAATGCGACGGCCCGGTTCCATCCGTGGATTGGCACACGCTCAGGACGGAGTTCGCGGGGCTGGGTCCTGCGGTGGACCGGCTTATCGAGCTCTGCCCCGAGCACCCGTACGACGTCGTCGTCGCTCAGGTCAGCATGCCCACAGCACAGAGATCGGGCTGTCCTGGTCGGCGACACGTCAGGCGCCGTGTCACTCCTCGCCGGCCAGGGAGCGGCGCTGGAGATAGCCGGCGCCGCGCACTTGGCCGACGTTCTCGGGCGGGTTCCGTCTCCGGACGCTATCACCCCTGCCCTTGCCTGGTTCGAGCGGAATGTCAGCCTGTTGTGGCAACAGCCCAAGCCTCCGGCCGGCGCGCCGCCTCGTCGATTGACCCTGCCAACCGTACGCAAACGCCTCCTGCGCCGCTAGCTCATCCGTGGCACCTGGCTGTCAGGACTCGCCCCGCTGGTGCCTGCCCCAACCGACGAACATGGAGCTCCCCCGGGCGGTCACATGGCACGGCTCCTTCGTGATTAGGCCCTTCCGCCGGATGGGTGGGTGGAGCCGCTGAACCCAAAGTTATAGACACCGCGCTTCGTTAGGAAGAATCGTCACCCCTAAAACTGGGGCGGGTCCAGAAAATCCCAAAGGTTTTTACAAGTTGCCCGAGTGAACCTGTTACGAGGGGGAGTGTACGCAAGGTGCCAGGCCCGCAGCAGCATGGGCCGTGATTTCCCGTATCCAGTCGGGATGGTTGTTCACGGACGGGCATAGGGACACAACTTTGGGGAGTGGTGGGGCTAGTGAATAACCCTATGCAGTTAGACGTGGACTATACGTTTTTTCGCATGGCCGGGCGCGGCAGAGGCCGCTGGACTTCCTGGCTTGGCGTAAGGCGGGGAGGTGGCCCTTCGGCCGGTCCCCGTCTGCACGGAGGGAAAAACCTGGGCTTCACTGCACTGACGGCGGCGCTGCTGCTTGCGCTGGGAGGTCTGGTGGTACCTGGCACGGCCTCGGCTGCTCCGGGCGATGTCGGGGTTGAGGGTCCCTCGCATGCAGGGACTGGTACTCCGACGGGCACGAAGCGGCAGACGAACGCCTTGTGGTTCAACGACGGGACCTGGTGGGGGAACCTGTGGGACACTGCCACCTCGGATTTCCATATCTTCCGGTTCAACGCCGAGACGAGCTCGTGGGTCAACACCGGCGTAGTGACGGAGACGCGGGCGAACACTCATCATGACGTGTTGTGGGACGGAAGCACGTTGTTCGTGGCGAGCTATCGGTTCGTCAATGACGGTCTGCCGGCTGAGCCGAACTTCCCGTCGACGATGCGGCGTTACAGCTACGACTCGAGTACTAAGACGTACACGCTGGAAAGTAGTACGAACATCAACAACCACGCCATTGAGACCCTATCCATCGATAAGGACTCGACCGGCCGGGTGTGGGCCACGTGGCAGCAGGGGAACCAGATCTATGTGAACGTCACCGGCACCGATGGCACGACCTGGGGGACACCGTTCCCACTTCCTGCGGCGCTGGGCAACGTGTCTGTGGACGACGATTCCGCTCTGATCGCGTACGGACCCGGCAAGATCGGCGTGATGTGGAGCCGGCAGGTCGGCGACGCTACGGACGGCATGTACTGGAGCTCCCACGTCGACGGAGCCCCAGACACCGCCTGGAGCACACCTGTGGCGGCGGTGTCGGGCCAGCGCAGTGGTGATGACCACATGAACCTGAAGTGGCTGGACTCCTCGAGTGGCCGCGTTTTCGCCGCTACCAAGACGTCTTTCACGTCGGCGGGCCAGCCGCTGATCCAGCTGTTGGCATTCGACGGCACGGCGTGGTCGGCGCACACGATCGCGACTGTGTCGGAGTGCCCGAACCGGGTGATCGTCATGATCGATGAGAGCGCGCAGAGGCTTCGCACCTTCGCCACCTATCCCAAGCCAAGCGGCACGACGAACGCCGGTGTCTGCACCAGCTCCGGGGGCGCGATTTACGAAAAATCCACGCCAGTGGACAACATCAACTTCACTACCACCAAGACGGCCCGCATCGTGGATGCCGACCAGTATGTCCACAACGTAACGTCGACCAAGCAGAACCTCAACAGTACGGCGCAGGGCACGGCCAACAGCGGCCTGCTGGTGCTTGCCGATGTGAACGCTACAAGCCAGTACTGGCACTACTACGACTCCACTGGTGGCAGTGGTAACGACACAACGCCTCCGACGGTGACGAGTACGTCTCCGGCAGCCGGCGCGACCGGCACGGCGGCGACGGCGAATGTGACGGCAACGTTCTCGGAAGCGATGAACGCCTCGACGGTCACCTCCGCCACGTTCACGCTGACCGCCGGGACGACGACCGTGCCGACCGCTGTGACGTATAACAGCACGAACAGGGCAGCGACACTGAACCCCACTGCCGACCTGGCCGCGGGTGCGACGTACACGGCGACCATCAAGGGAGGCATCAATGGAGTGAAAGACGCGGCCGGCAACGCCTTGGCGGCAGACAAAACCTGGACCTTCACCGCTACCCTTCCCCCCACTACCAATCCGGTCACCTCCGGGCCGTCCATCCGCAGCGCAGCGGACGTCGTCGCTGCCGGATCCGACGGCGTGCTGTGGAACTACGCGGCAACCGGCCGGGGCGGGTTCCAGCCCCGGCAAAAGATCGGCGTCGGCTGGTCCGGGCTGAACAAGGGGTTCGTTGCGGACTGGAACAGCGATGGCGTTTTCGATCTCATTGCGCAATGGAAAGACGGTCGGCTGAGCTTCTACGCCGGAAGGCCCGACGGCGGATTCGCCGTCGGGCGGGTCATCGGACACGGCTGGGGCAGCTTCCGCATTACGGTCGGGCGCTGGCGCACAACCGACAGGTACCCCGGAATCGTTGGCTACGACGCCGCAGGGACCCTGTGGTACTACGGCAATAGCACCGGATCATTCCTGTCACCTCGCATCAGGAGCGGAACCGGCTGGGGCGGCCTGTACCTCACCATGACTGATTTCGACCAGGACGGGGCGCAGGATCTTCTGGCCAAACGCAGCGACGGCAGGCTGGCGCTGTACCGGTCCACCGGAAACGGCGGCTTTGCTTTCGAAGCCAGGCGCACCGTCGGCACCGGCTGGAACAGCATCAGCAGCATCACCAGTGTGGCCGGGTTCACCACGGGAAGTTCCGGGCTCATGGCCCGGCTCAGCGACGGCCGACTCGCCAACTACCCCTTTAGCAAAGGCACCTGGGGTGCCCGGACCTTTGTAGGCCGAGGCTGGACCCCCTACAACATCTTCCGTTAGAACCAGCCCCGGTCGCAGCCGCTATCCTGCTACCCATGCGACAACCAGGAGTGCTCCCACGCACAGGATGGTGGTGCAGAGGATTACGTCGCGGGCCACAGTCATGCCCCGGCCATAGGGCGAGGCGAAGAGGAAGACGTTCTGAGCGGTGGGGAGGGCCGCCATGATCACGCTGGCCAGCAGATGCTGCCCCTCCAGGCCAAAGACAAAACGCCCCAGCAGCCAGACGATCGCGGGCATGCCGGCGATCTTCAGGAACGTGGCCACGAGCGTCTCTGTCCGGCCGTCGTCCTTCTGCAGCGGTGCCCTCCCGGCGAGCGATAGGCCAAAGGCGAGAAGCACCATGGGGACGGCCCCGCCGGCCAGCATGTCGATGGGCTTCTGTAGCAGGTCCGGTTCCTGCCAGCCCGTCAATGCCACGACGACGCCGAGTGCAGACGCGATGATCATCGGGTTGGACAGCGGCTGGAGCAGCACCTTCTTCCACGAGATCCGGGCGCCGCCAAAGGTCCCCAACAGGGTGAGGTAGAACGGGGCCAAAACCAGGAGCTGCACTAGCAGCACAGGCGCCACGTGCTGGGCGGTGCCGACGGCGTACAGCGAGACCGGAATGCCGATGTTGTTGGCGTTCGCGTAACTGCTGGCCATCGCGCCGACGGCGGTCTCCGCGGCCGGGCGCCGGAAGAACAGGAAGCTCAACAGCCAGTAAAGAAGCCCCACCGCCGCTGCCGAAAGCAGCGCCAGCGGAGCGTCCGTTCCGAGTGCGGCCCGGATATCGGAGCCGGCCACCACGGTGTAAAGCAGGGCGGGGTTGGTGATGTAGAAGGCCGTGCGCGTCAGCGCACCCTGGACCTCGGGACCCAGAATGCGGAACCTTGCTGCGAGGTAACCGACGGCGATGACTGCCGAAACGATGAGTATTCCGGAGACAACGCCGCCCACACTCTGCCCTTCTATTTACCTGCATGTTGGGGTCCCGCACGGCCGTCTCCAGTTGCGCAGGGAGGGCGGCCGTGCGGAAGGTTAATAACCTACCGGACCAGGCAGGGCCGCTTCGGGTCGAAGGACCAGCCGTCGATGTAGTACTGCATGCCGATGCTGTCGTCGCGGGCATCCAGTCCATGCTGCAGGTACAGCTGGTGCGCCTTGTCCAGCGCCTCGCGGTCCAGTTCGATGCCGAGCCCGGGCGCGGCCGGAACCTCGATGGCGCCGCCCTTGATCTGCAGCGGGTTCTTGGTGAGGCCCTGCCCGTCCTGCCAGATCCAGTGCGTGTCCAGCGCGGTGATTTCGCCCGGTGCTGCCGCGCCCGTGTGGGTGAACATGGCCAGCGAGATGTCGAAGTGGTTGTTCGAGTGCGAGCCCCAGGTCAGGCCGAACTCGTTGCACAGCTGCGCCACGCGGACAGAACCGTGCATGGTCCAGAAGTGCGGGTCCGCTAGCGGGATGTCCACAGCGTTGTTGCGGATGGCGTGCGCCATTTCGCGCCAGTCCGTGGCGATCATGTTGGTGGCCGTCTTCAGGCCGGTGGCCCGGCGGAACTCCGCCATGACCTCGCGCCCGGAAAAGCGGCCTTCAGCGCCGCAGGGGTCCTCGGCGTAGGCCACGACGCCCTGCATCCGCTTGCCCAGCCGGATGGCCTCCTCAAGCAGCCAGCCGCCGTTCGGGTCCAGCGTGACACGGGCATCGGGGAAACGCTTGGCCAGTGCGGTGACCACGTCCACTTCGTCGTCGCCGGACAGCACGCCGCCCTTGAGCTTGAAGTCGCTGAAGCCATAGCGCTCCTGCGCGGCTTCCGCCAGCGCGACGACGGCTTCCTGAGTCATTGCCTCCTGGCGGCGCAGTTCCCCCCATCGGTCCGACGGCGCGTCCTCCACGAGGTACGGCAGATCCGTCCGCTTGTGGTCACCGACGAAGAACAGGTAGCCCAGCATCGGCACGGACGTGCGCTGCTGGCCGTCGCCCAGCAGTTCGGCCACCGGGACGCCAAGGAACTGGCCGTGCAGGTCCAGCAGCGCGGACTCGACGGCGGTGACGGCGTGGACGGTGGTGCGCAGGTCGAAGGTCTGGAGGCCGCGGCCGCCGGCGTCGCGGTCCGCGAACTCCGCGGCGATCTCGCGCAGCAGCGAGCGGTAGCGGGCCACCGGCCTGCCGGCGATCAGCGCGCCGGCTTCCTCGATGGTGGTGCGGATCTTCTCACCGCCCGGGACCTCGCCGAGGCCGGTCCGGCCGTCGGAGTCGGTCACGATGACCACGTTCCGGGTGAAGAACGGCCCGTGGGCGCCGCTGAGGTTCATCAGCATGCTGTCGTAGCCCGCAACCGGGACGACCTCGACGCGGGCGATTGTCGGCTGGGCGGTCATGCGTTGACCTCCTCTTTCTCTGCCTGTGCGGCGTCGGCAGCGATAACCGTGCCGTCGATCCGGCGGTTCAGCTGCCACGGGTTGGCATCCTGCAGCGGTGCGGGCAGCAGTTCCTGGGGCAGGTTCTGGTAGGCGACCGGCCGGAGGAACCGATTTATGGCCAGCGTACCCACGGAGGTGGTGCGTGCGTCCGACGTGGCGGGGAAGGGTCCGCCGTGGACCATGGCGTGTCCAACTTCGACGCCGGTGGGCCAGCCGTTCACGATGATGCGCCCCACCTTCTGTTCCAGTGCGGGGATCAGGCGTGCCGCCGTCGGGTAGTCCTCTTCGGTGAGCTGCAGGGAAGCGGTGAGCTGCCCCTCGATCCGGTTGGTGGCCTCCACCAGTTCCTCGGCGGAGGAGTAGCGGATCACCAGGGACGCTGCACCGAAGATTTCCGCGTGCAGCACCTCGTTGCTGATGAAGTCGCGGATTTCCGTGCCGTAGATGGCGGGTGCGGGCGCGTTCTCGGTGGGGCCGGGGGTTCCGGTCCCCACGACCGTCACGTTCTCGGCGGCGCCAAGCGCTTCGGTCCCGGAGTTCCAGGAGCCGGCGATGCCGGCGGTGAGCATGGTCTGTCCGGCACAGGCGGAAACAGCGCGGCCGACGGCGGCAGCCAGTTTGTCACCTGCCTCACCTGCCGGGGCGAACAGCAGGCCGGGGGAGGTGCAGAGCTGGCCGGAGCTGCCGGTGACGGCAGTGACGTACTGCTGCGCCAGGGCGTCAACGTCACCCTTGAGCGCGCCGGGGAACACGAATACCGGGTTGAGAGAGGACATCTCCGCGTATACGGGGATGGGCTCAGGGCGCGCGGCGGCGGTGCGCATCAGGGCGATCCCGGCGCTCTGGGAACCGGTGAAGCCCACGGCCTTGATGGCCGGGTCCGCCACGAGAGCCTGGCCGATGCTGCTGCCCGGACCGTAGATCAGGGAGAAAACGCCCGGGTGCAGACCGAGATCGGCAACGGCCTTGGCGATGGCCTGGCCCACGAGCTCGCTGGTGCCGGGGTGGGCGTTGTGCGCCTTGAAAACCACGGGGCAGCCGGCGGCGAGGGCAGAGGCGGTGTCCCCGCCCGCCGTCGAGAAGGCCAGCGGGAAGTTGCTCGCACCGAAGACGGCCACAGGACCGAGCGGGATCTGGCGCTGGCGGATGTCGGCGCGGGGCAGCGGCGCCCGGTCCGGCAGCGCCGGATCGATGCGGACGCCGCGGAAGTCGCCCTGGCGGACAACGTTCGCGAACAGCCGCAGCTGTCCGGTGGTGCGGGCGCGTTCGCCCTGCAGCCGGGCGGCGGGCAGGCCGGTCTCCTGGCCGGCACGGACGATCAGGTCGTCGCCGATGGCTTCGATGTTGTCCGCAATGGCGTCCAGGAACGCGGCGTGGGTTCCGGGGTCAAGCGTGCTGAATGACTGGAAGGCCTCGGCGGCTGCGGCGGTGGCGGCCTTGAGCTGCTCCTCGCTGAGCAGGGTGTAGGCGGGCTCGAGCTGTTCGTTGGTGGCCGGGTTGAAGGCGAAGGTGGTCTTGCCTTCGCCGGCAACGGTTTGTCCGGCAATCAGGGAGTGTCCGGTGAGGGTCACGGTTTGTTCCTCCTGGGTAAATAGGTGGAGCCGGGGGATGGGCCGGCAGTGAGGCGAGGGCCGGCTAGGAGACCTTAGCGATGAGTGCCTTGAGGTCGGCCAGGTCCTGCGGCGCAAGGTTCTGCAGCGGGGGACGGACGCCGCCGGCGGAACGGCCGATGGCGTCGAGGCCGCCCTTGACGATGGACACGGAGTAGCCCTTCACGCGGTCGCGGATGTCCAGGTACGGGATGACGAAGTCGTTGAGCTTCTGGTTGACGGCGACGCGGTCCTGGTTGCGCACGTCCTGGTAGAAGTCTAGGGCGAACTGCGGAACGAAGTTGTACATGGCGCTGGAATAGGTGCTCATGCCCAGCTGCAGGAGCGGCAGCGCGAAGGTCTCGGCCGTGGGGAGGCCGCCGAGGTAGAACAGGCGGTCGCCGAGCTTTGCGTAGACGCGGGCATCGTGCTCGAGGTCGCCCACGCCGTCCTTGAATCCGATCAGGTTCTCGTGCCGGTCGGCCAGCGTGGCCACGGTGGTGTCCTTGTAGATGGCGTTGGCGCGGTTGTAGATGATGACGCCGAGGGAAGTGGCGCTGCAGACCGCGCTGACGTGCTCGATCAGGCCGCCCTGGTCCGCTTCGGTCAGGTACGGCGGCAGCAGCAGGATGCCCTCTGCGCCGGCGGCCTCGGCAGCCTTGGCGTTTTCGATGGCCTGGGCGGTGGAGCCGCCGGCGGAAGCCAGAACGGGGACGGTGCTGCCGACTTCCTCGACGGCGGCGCGGACCACCCGGGCCGACTCGGCCGGGGTGAGGGAGAAGCCTTCACCCGTGCCACCGGCAGCAAACAGGCCGGCAACGGGGTAACTGGCCTGCCATGCCAGGTGCTTGCGGTAGTTTTCCTCGTCGAACTGCAGGTCTGCATCAAAGGAGGTCACGGGGAAGGACAGCAGCCCGTCCTTGAGGGTGTTGGCGAGTTCCTGGGGTGAAAGTTTAGCCACGGGATTGTCCTTGGAGTCGGTGCCGGGAGCGGCGGGAGTGTTGGTGGTTCCCTTTCAGACTAGGGACACTCGTCTATGCCTGTCTAAGTGCATTTTTGTATCTATTGATACCCTCGGCGCATTGAGCGAAGGCGAGCCATTGATTAGCCGGCTGCAAACTCAAGGTCGCGCAGCAGGCGCACCAACGCAGGGTTCTTGGCGTCCCTGTTCCAGATGGCATGGAGTTCCACGGGCTCCTCTTCGCCGCTGGCCAGCCGCAGGAATGACACACCGCGGATTCCCAGCGCTGTTGCCGAGTGCGGCACGAAGGCCACGCCGCGCTTCGCTGCCACGAGCGAGACCATGGTGAGGATCTGGCTGACCGTGTGCACCACGTTCTCGTGCCGGATATCGTGCAGGCGGACCACGAGGTCATAGAAGTACCGGGCCTGAGTGGGGGAGTGCATGATGAGCGGCTCGTCCTTGAGGTCCTCGCTCTGGATATCCCGCTTGAGGTCCGCGAGCGGGTGTGATGCAGGAACCGCCAGCACCATCGACTCGCGGTACAGCAGGTGGGAGTCGAAAACTTCAGTGTCGAAGGGCGGCCGCGCGAGGCCCATGTCCAGTTCGCCGGTCAGTAGGCCCTGGATCTGCTCGCCCGTGACCAGCTCCTGGAGGTCGATGTCCACATCGGGCACGATTGCGCTGATCTCCTCCAGCAGGGGGCCCAGGATGCTGAACCCGCTGGCGGCTGTGAAGCCGATGCGGAGATGGCCCTGCCGGCCGGAGGCAATACGCCGTGCCGTCACAGGTGCCCGGCTGGCCAGTGCCATGAGCCTGCGGGCCTCATCAAGGAAGGCGCGTCCAGCGGCGGTCAGCTCAACCCGGCGGTTATCCCGATCGAGGAGTTCTGCCCCCACCGTTTTTTCCAGTTTCTGGATTTGGCGGCTCAGCGGCGGCTGGGTCATGTTGAGGCGCTCGGCGGCCCGGCCGAAGTGCAGTTCCTCGGCGACGGCAATGAACCCTGTCAGCTGGTCGAAGGTAAACATGATGCCCTCCCGGTATTACTTGATGCATATTTGGGCTTAGACATGCATCATAGCGCCTCCCTACACTCGACCTAGCGAACCGGCAGTGACCCGGTTCACACAGACCGTCGGGCTGAGGCAGCCCGTAGTGCAAACGAGGAGTTTCAATGATGCACTTCCCCACCCGCCGCGCCATTCTTGGAGCGGCATCGGCCATCACCCTGCTGGCCACGACCGCATGCGGCAACGTTGCCGGCGGCAGCAGCGATTCATCGAAGTACCCCAACGGCCCTGTCAACCTGACCGTGGGCCAGGCACCCGGCGGCAGCACCGACCTCATCGCACGGGCAGTCTCGGAAGGCGCGGCCAAGACCCTTGGCGCCCCGATCCCCGTGGTCAACAAGCCAGGCGCCAACGGCGCACTCGCCAGCAAGGAGGTGGCGGGCAAGCCGGCCGACGGCCAGAACCTGCTGCTGATCAACGCTTCCCTGATCACTATCACCCCGCTGGCCGTGACCCCGGACGAGGCCGTCAACATCGACGACTTTGACATCATCACCGGCCTGTCCCAGGACGACTACGTTCTGGTTGCCAGCGAAAAGTCCGGCTTCAAGTCCATCAAGGACCTGACCTCGGCCGGCCGCAACATCACCTACGGCACCACCGGCGTCGGCACCGGCAGCCAGCTCGCCCAGACCGTCCTGTTCAAGCAGGCCAACGTGAAGGGCACCGACGTCCCGTTCGACAGCGGCAAGCCCGCCCTGACCGCCGTCCTCGGCAACCAGGTGGAAGTCACCACCATCCAGCTTGGTGAAGCGATGCCGCAGATCCAGGCCGGCAAGGTCTCCCCGCTGCTCGTCTTCTCGGAGGCCCGCAACTCCTTCCTGCCGGACACGCCCACCGCCAAGGAATCCGGCTACGACGTCCCGGTCGCCCAGTACCGCGCAGTCGCCGCTCCCAAGGGAACCCCGCAGGAAGTCAAGGACAAGCTCCTTGCCTCCATCCAGGACACCCTGAAGTCGGACGCGTACAAGGAGTTCAACAAGAAGAACATGCTGACCCCGAAGGCAATCTCCGGTGAGGAAGTAGTCACCCAGTGGAAGGACTACGCAGCCAAGTACAAGGCCCTGGTGGAGAAGTACGACATCAGCCTTGCCGGGAACAAGTGAGTCCAGTGCAGGCAGCATCACCGGTATCCGGCGGAGGGAACAGCTCCAGCACTGTTTCCTCCGCCGGGAACGGCACCAATGACCTTCCCCTCGCCGAGCCGGACGATCTGACTCCGGAGCAGCTGGCAGCCCAGTGGGAGGAAGAAAAGCCCCCGGCCGCCGGCGCGCTGGCCAACGTGGGATCCTCCCTGGTGGTCATCGGCGTCGGCATCGGAGCCGTGGTCCTGTCCATCGCGATGGGCCTGGGCACACCGGCCGCCCCGCAGCCCGGCCTGTGGCCGTTCCTGATCAGCTGCGTCATGGTGGTCCTCGGGCTGTTCCAGCTGATCATAGGCCGGCATAACCGGGACGCGGAGAAGTTCACCCGCATGTCCGTAGCGCCGCTGACCGGTCTGGTCACCCTGGCCGCCATGGTGGCGCTCATGCCCGTGGCCGGCTTCGAACTGCCGGCCCTGGTGCTGTGCATCATCTGGATGCGCTTCCTCGGAGGCGAAACCTGGCGCTCCACGCTGGTGGTCAGCGCCGTCGTCGTGGCAGCTTTTTACGGCATCTTCGTGATGGCGCTCAACACTTCCATCCCCCACCTCTTCTAGGAGACCACCGTGGATTTTCTAAATCCCGTGATCAACGGATTTGCAGTCGTCCTGGAGCCGATGAACCTCCTGTACTGCCTGATCGGCGTCGTCATCGGCATGCTGATCGGTGTCTTGCCCGGTCTGGGGCCCGCGGCAACCATCGCCATCCTGCTCCCGCTCACATACAACGTTGAGCCCGTCACCGCCATCATCATGCTGGCTGGCATCTTCTACGGTGCCCAGTACGGCGGCACCATCACCTCGGTGCTCCTGCGGCTGCCCGGCGAAGCATCCTCGGTGGTCACTGTCTTCGACGGCTACCAGATGGCTAAGCAGGGACGGGCCGGCACGGCCTTGGGCCTGGCCTCCATTGGCTCGTTCATCGGCGGCACCGCGGCCATCATCGGGCTGACGTTCCTGGCCCCGATCGTGGCGAGCTTCGCCCTGGACTTCGGTCCGGCCGAATACACCGCCCTGGCGCTGCTGGGTATCCTGCTGGTGGCCACCATCAGCAGCGGGTCCAAGACCAAGGCACTCATCGCGGCCGCCCTCGGCCTGCTGCTGGCGACCGTTGGCCGGGACATATTCACCGGTGAAAACCGGTTCACCTTCGGCAGCCTTGAGCTGGCCGACGGCATCGACTTCGTGCCGATCGCCATGGGAATCTTCGGCCTGGGCGAGATCATGTACAACCTCGAAGAGCGGCACCGCGCCGCGAAGGCGCCCTCCGCCGTCGCAAACGTCTGGCCCTCCCGGAGTGACCTCAAGCAGGCGTCCGGCGCCATTGGACGCGGCTCGGTCCTCGGCTTCTTCCTGGGCATCCTGCCCGGCGGCGGCGCCACCATCGCCTCGATGGCCTCCTATGCCATGGAGAAGAAGCGGGCCAAGCAGCCCGAGCGCTTCGGCAAGGGCGCGCCGGAAGGCGTGGCCGGACCGGAAACCGCCAACAACGCGGCGGCGACGTCCTCGTTCATTCCGCTGCTGACCCTCGGCATCCCGGCCAACGCCACCATGGCACTGATGTTCGGCGCACTGCTCATCCAGGGCGTTACGCCTGGGCCGCAGCTCGTGGAGCAGGACCCCGGACTGTTCTGGGGCGTGGTGAACTCCATGTACATCGGCAACATCCTGCTGCTGATCATGAGCCTGCCGCTAGTGGGGATCTTCGTGAAGATCCTGCGCGTCCGCGCCGCCATCCTGGCACCCATCACAGCGCTGATCACCCTGCTTGGCGCCTACACGATCAACAACAGCATGTTCGACGTAACGCTCGTGGTGGTCTTCGGGATCGTGGGCTACCTGATGAAGAAGTTCGGCTTCGAACCGGGTCCGCTGGTGCTGGCATTCGTGTTGGGTTCGCTGCTGGAAAGCTCCCTGCGCCGCGCGCTGCTGGTGTTCGGCGGCGACCCGCTCGGCTTCTTCAGCCGGCCGATCTCCGCCACGCTCCTTATTGTCTTCGTCCTCGTGGCCGCGCTCCCGGGCATCCGCTCGGCGCTGGCCAAGCGCAAGACCACCGTCCCTGCGCAAACCGCCGCCACAGAAATCAAGGAGAAGGTATGAGCATCATCGTTGGATTCGTCCCCACCCCGGCGGGGGAGGCCGCCCTCGCGGCAGGCATTGCGGAGGCCCGCCTCCGCAACCAGGACCTGGTGATCGTCAATTCCGCCCGTGAAGGCGCCCTGGTTGACAAGTCCGTGGCACCGGACGATGTCCTGGCCAAGGCCTCCAGGCAGGCAGCGGACGCAGGCGTCACGGCCCGGGTGATCCAGCCGCCCTACCAGCATGACCTGGCGGATGAGTTCCTCGACGTCGCCCGGGAGGAAGACGCCTCCCTGATTGTCATCGGGCTGCGGCACCGCACGCAGGTGGGCAAGTTCATCCTGGGCAGCCACGCCCAGCGCATCCTCATGCAGGCTGACCGTCCCGTTTTGGCCGTGAAGGCCGACGGCGGCCAGTTTTAGTACCCGAAGCACCGCTTGGTAAGAGGCGGGCCGGGCTCCCGTTCAGGATCCCGGCCCGCCTCAGCCATATCCCCGCACTTTACAAGGAAAGCCCCATGTCCACTTTGATCGCATCCACGCCCCGCCAGCACCGTTTGCGGACGCAGCCAGGCTCCGGTGGCGAGCCCGCCCGCCTCAACCCGCTCGAGCCCGTCCCCAACTGGTGCAAGCTTTCGCGTGCCGACGAGGTGACCGTGTGCCGCGACCGCCGGAAGGTGGCGGCCGGCCGCGTTGACATGGTGTCCCTGGACGGCAGCGTTTTCTGGATCATCCAGGAGGGCGGAAAGGGCCGCGCCATGGTCCACCAGAAGGATGGGCTGACGGTCTTCCGGAAAGCCGGCAAGGCCCGCCGTCCCCGGCATTACGGGAACTAGCCCGCCACCGCGCGGCCAGGATCACCGTGCCGTGACGTCGGACTCTTAAGGCGGCTTCAAGGAATAGCCGCGACCGAAAAGACCTTTCCTTAAGCGGGCTCCGACAATCGGTGGCCTCGTGAAAGGACATCTTTGCCTACTGCCTTCATCCCGTTCACTATGTGCGCCACGGTCCGAGACGACCACACTCGCTCCTTCCGCACCGACTTGGAACGCCTCACTTCCACCCAGCGTGGCTGGGTGCCGTTGGACATGGTCAAGTCCACCAATTCCAAGGCGCTCCTCCGCGGTGCGGTCCCGCAGAGCGCTCATACTGCCACCGACGCGAGTCTTGCCCGCTACCTCCAGACCCGGCTTGCCGCCGACACGGACATCCATCTGGACCTCACGGTGAGCATCGAGCGGTAAAGGACTTTCGTGCAGCCCCGGACCTTTGGGTCCGGGGCTTTTTTGTGCAGCGACACGAACGTTCCGGCAGGCATAAGCTAATACCAGAAGGTCGCTTCCAGCCCCGGGGAGCTCATCGTGGAAACTGAAACCGCCGACGTGATCGGTCATGACGTCACCACCATCACCTGCGTTTGCGGCAACACCGTCAGCAAGGACGGACTGATACAGGCCAACTCGCAAGGCGTCCCGGTTTACGTCGGCGGAAACACCTCCGTCCCCGTCGAGCTGGCGCAATGGCCCGCCGATGAGGATCTTTACACCCTCTGTCCCTCATGCGGCCGCGTATACCGTGACACGACAATCGAAGAAACAGGCACCGCGCCCGTTGCCTTCCGGGTGGACGTCACCGTTAGCCCGATTGCAGAGGCAATCCGAGCCCACTGGAACCTCAGCACGTAGGCCCGACTGGCCCGGCTCGCCCCGGTGACGGGGGAGCAGCGGAGGACGGTGAGCCGACCGGCTGTCAGAACCGCTGAGGCAATAGTCGATATTCCCGCCGCCGTCGACATAGGGTGGGCGGAGCGGACAAGCGTGAATACTCTCCAAATGCCGGGGTACGGAAAGACTTGAGAACACCCCGGGGATGCCACGCAGGAACCACCGATAAAGGAGCAGTCTGTGCGGGAAGCAAGCTTCAACCAGAGCGTTTCAGCAGCCGATGAGTTTGACGGCGAGAGCAACGGATTCGGACCCGAGGCAGGAGCGGTCCCAGCCGACGAAGCGGTTCCGGCCGACTCAGCAGCCGAGGCGGCCGAAGCGCCGGAATTGGCCGAAGCAGGCGAAGCGCCGGAAGTCACCGAGGCGGCCGACATCACCTACGATGAGCAGTTCTATCCCGCGCGTCCCAAGGCGCTGAGGCCGATCGCCCGCCGTCGCCAGTTCTTTGCGGACCGCCCATCGCTCGAATTCGACGGGCGCAACGCGGCCTACGTCGAGTGGCTGCGGAACCAGGCCATGCTGGGGGACGCGAACGTTATGGCACGGCAGCTCTCCGGCCAGGCCAGCATGTGGCAGAACTCGTATGCCCATCCCAACCCGCGGGCGGCCGTGGAACGCGCCCCCGTCTGGTTTACCGCCTACCCCCTGTCCTTCATCACCCGGCCGGGCCAGTCCTTCCTCTCGGCTTTGGGGGATCCTGAGCTGTGGGATGCTTTCCGCGAGATCGGGATCAGGGGCCTGCACACCGGTCCCGTCAAGCTCGCCGGCGGCATCAGCGGCTGGTCGCAGACGCCGAGCGTGGACGGGCACTTCGACCGCATCAGCATGGCGATCGACCCGGTGTTCGGCACCGAGGACGAATTCCGCAAAATGTGCGAGGTCGCGGCCGACCACGAAGGCACGGTGATCGATGACATCGTTCCCGGCCACACCGGCAAGGGGGCCGACTTCCGCCTGGCCGAGATGAACTTCCGGGACTACCCGGGCATTTACCACATGATCGACATCCCGGAAGAGGACTGGCACCTGCTGCCGGACGTTCCCGAAGGCGAAGATTCGGTCAACCTCAGCCCCGACGCGGAGCAGGCACTGCAGGAGGCCGGGTACATCATCGGCCGGCTGCAGCGCGTGATTTTCTACGAACCCGGGGTCAAGGAGACCAACTGGAGCGCCACCCGCCCGATCGTGGACACAGCCGGGAAAACCAGGCGCTGGGTCTACCTTCACTACTTCAAGGCCGGCCAGCCGTCCATCAACTGGCTGGACCCGACCTTCGCGGGCATGCGCCTGGTGGTCGGTGACGCGCTGCACTCGCTGCTCGACCTGGGCACGGGTGCGCTGCGGCTGGACGCGAACGGGTTCCTGGGCGTGGAGAAGAGCGCCGAGGAGCAGCCGGGCTGGTCCGAGGGGCACCCGCTGTCCGAAGCGGCAAACCAGCTGATCGGGTCCATGATCCGCAAGGTGGGCGGGTTCTCCTTCCAGGAACTCAACCTGACCATCGACGACATCAAGGCCACCTCGGAGGCGGGTCCCGACCTTTCCTACGACTTCGTCACCAGGCCGGCCTACCACTACGCGCTGGTGACCGCCGACACGGAGTTCCTGCGCCTGACCCTGCGGCTCGCTATGGAAATCGGCGTGGACCAGGCATCACTGGTCCATGCCCTGCAGAACCACGATGAACTGACCTATGAGCTGGTCCATTTCGCCGCCGGCCACAAGGACGACGTCTTCGAACTCAACGGCCAGGAACTCACCGGCGCCGAGATTGCGGAGCATGTCCAGCAGACCCTGCGGGAAAGGCTGACGGGCCCGGACACCCCGTACAACGCCTTGTTCACCACCAACGGCATCGCCTGCACCACGGCCAGCGTCATCATGGCCGCCCTGGGCATCCAGGACCCGGAGAACCTCACCGACGAACAGCAGGCCCAGATCCTGGACGTCCACATCCTGCTGTCCATGTACAACGCCCTGCAGCCCGGTGTCTTTGCCCTGTCCGGCTGGGACCTCACCGGCATAGTCACTCTTGACCGCCAAAAGGTACGGGAACTCACCGCACAGGGAGACACCCGCTGGATCAACCGCGGCGCACACGACATCATGGGCACCAGCCCTGAAGCGACGGCCTCCTCCGCCGGCATGCCGCGCGCCCGCAGTCTCTACGGCCCGCTGCCCGACCAGCTCAAGGACCCGGCGTCCTTCGCCCGGCGGCTGCAGAAGATCCTTGCCGTCCGGGAAGAAAGCGGCATTGCCACCAGCACCCTGCTGGACGTGCCGGAAGTATCCCAGCGCGGCCTGCTGGTCATGGTTAACAGGCTGGGGGACGGGAACCTTCAGGCCACCGTGCTCAACTTCTCCGGCCAGGACATCGCGGGCAGCATCCAGTCGACCCACCTGGTCCCCGGCAGCAGCGTCCACGACCTCTTCAGCGGCGAGCCCGTGGGGCAGGTTGACGACCTGCACAGCTTCTTCCTGGAGCTGGGCGCCTATCAGGGCACGGCACTGGTCCTGAAGGAAGGCGAAAGGGAGGACGACGCCGAGTGAGGCGGCTCTGACCCGGGAAGCGCACCCACCGAGCCCCGGCGGACCAGCGTGGCGTGGAACTCCGGCGCCGGGGCCAGAGGCGGGCGGCCCTCGATCTGCCTAATCAGGGCGCTCGCCGCCGCGGCCCCCATGTCGTAGACAGGCTGCGCCACCACCGTCAGGGGTGGCGTGGTCAGGCGGGTCCAGGCGAAGTCGTCATACATCAGGAACGACACGTCATCCGGGATCCGGAGTCCCATCTCCTGGATGGCTTCCACCACGCTGAGGGCAATCAGGCCGTCTGAAGCCACGACGGCGGTGGCCGGGTCAGCGCCGAGCAGCACCTCGCGCGTGAGGTTCCGGATGGAGCCGGCATCCCCTGCGTTGAGCCGCACGAGGTCCCCCGGGAACTCGCACCGCGCGTCACTAAAGGCCCGCCGCATCCCCTCCAGGCGGTCCGAGATTTGCGATGAATCCAGCCGCGTCCCCTCGGAGTACTCAACGTCGGTGCGCAGCGTCGAGATGAAGGCGATCCTTCGGTGCCCGGCATCCAGAAGATAGCGCGTTGATTCGTACGAGATGGTGGCCATGTCGACGGCGACCGTCTCCAGCCCGAGGCCATCAGCAGAGCGGTCCAGAAGCACCAGCGGGCGGCCTGATTCGTGGACCCGCCGCAGGTGCTGCGTCTCCACCGACGACGCCGGCGCGACGATCAGGCCGTCGACCCTCTTGTCGAGCAGCACGCGGACAGCGTCCACTTCCGCCGCGGTGTTCTCGTCCGTGTTGATCAGGATGACGTTGAACCCGCTCTTCTTGGCGGTGTCCGTGATCCCCCTGGTGGCCAGGCCGAAATGCGGGTTCTCGATGTCGCCCACCACTACGCCGATGGTGTGCGATTTCCCGGTATTCATGCTGCGTGCCAGCTCATTCGGCCGGTACTCCAGTTCCTCCGCGGCGGCAAGAACCCGCTCGCGGACGTCGTCGCTGACGGCACCGTAGTTGCCCAGCGCGCGGGCGGCTTGGGCTTTGGAGACCTGGGCAGCTTTTGCGACGTCGGCAACTGTTACGTCCCGCCGTCTTGCTCCGTCACTGCTCATGTTCACCTTTCAGAGGGGCTGTTGACGCGGCGTGTGAGTTCCGCTACATTTCTAGCAATCGATGTGAGTCCGGTCTCAATCGTAGGGACTGAGACCGGACTCAGCAAGAGCTTCATCGACCAAATCCTTCGGCGGCCCCTGACAGCACCGCTTTCCCTCCCACGATTGGACAACGCTGTGATCAAATTGAACTTCCGCCCCGCCGCGGTGGCTGCGGCCGCACTGGCGGCCATCCTCGCCCTCTCCGGCTGCGGCGGGTCGTCCTCCGCCACCTCCAGCCCGGCCGAGAACCCGTACGGGCTGATTGAACCGGGCACCATCCGGGTGGCTAGCCTGGGTGACTCAAAGCCGTACACCTTCACTGACGCGCAGGGTAATTTCACGGGCTTCGATGTCGAATTGTTCAAGGACGTGGCCCACCGGGCAGGTGTAGACAAAGTGGTCTTCACCGGTCAGGACTTCTCCGGTCTGCTCTCCGCCGTGGCAAATGGCCAGTTCGACGTTGGCGTGGCCGCGATCGGCATCACGGACAAGCGCAAGGAAACGGTTGACTTCTCCGACGGCTACCTCGCGGGCTACCTGACGGTCATCACCACCAAGACCTCGGGCATCAAGGATGTCGACGGCCTCAACGGCAAGCGCCTGGGCGTGGTGCAGGGAACGCTTCAGGAAGCGTACGCCGTCAAGAACTTCACCTCTGCCAGCCTGGTGCGCTTCCCGGACAACAACACCGCCGTCGCCGCCGTCAACAGCGGTTCCGTGGACGCCCACTTCCTCGACTACGAGGCCGCCAAGGCCTACGAGAAACAGTACGGCCTGATCAGCGCGGCTGACATCCCGTCCTTCGACGCCCCCGCTGGCTTCGCCATCGCCAAGGACAAGCCTGCCTTCAAGGAAGCGCTGAACAAAGGCCTCGCCGCGGCAATGGAAGACGGCACCTGGAAGAAGCTCTACCAGAAGTGGTTCCCGGGTTCCCCGATGCCTGAGCAGTACCTGCCCAAGGCCGAGCAGACCGCCACCCCGGCGCCAACCGCAAGCAAGTAAGCGGCAGCCGAGCCGATTCACCACCGCCGGGCGGGCTGCACCCACAGCCCGCCCGGCACCCGAACCGAACAACTAACGTCTGAGAGCAATCAATGGACTGGCTCAACATCATCGGCCGCACCTTCTTCGACTTTGAAGCAATGCTCGAGGTGCTGCCCCAACTCCTCGGGGTTGGCCTTCTGAATACGCTGATCATCTCCGTCGCAGCGACCATCCTTGGCGTCGTGCTGGGCATGGTGGTGGCTGTCATGGGCATCTCGAGGTCCCGCTGGCTGCGCATTCCGGCCCGGATCTACACCGACCTCTTCCGTGGCCTGCCCGCAATCCTGACCATCCTGCTGATCGGCCAGGGCTTCGCCCGCTTCAGCCAGTCGATCTTCGGGCCCTCGCCCTACCCGCTGGGAATCATCGCGCTGAGCCTCATCGCCAGCGCCTACATCGGCGAAATCTTCCGCGCCGGCATCCTCAGCGTGGACAAGGGCCAGGGCGAGGCCTGCCGGGCGCTGGGCATGAGCTATGCCAAGTCGATGGCCCTGGTGGTGGTCCCGCAGGGTGTCCGCCGCGTCCTGCCGGCTCTAGTCAACCAGTTCATCGCCATCGTCAAGGACTCCTCCCTGGTCTACTTCCTGGGCCTGCTGGTCAGCGAACGCGAACTCTTCCGGGTGGGCCAGGACGCCGCCGTGCTCTCCGGCAACCTCTCGCCCCTGGTCATGGCCGGCATCTTCTACCTGGTGATCACGGTGCCCCTGACCCACCTGGTCAACTTCTTCGACAACAGGTTCCGCACCGGCCGCCGCCGGCCCACCCCGCCCATGTCCGGCCTGAAGGAAGTCACCGAACTCGACGCGGCCTCGCCGCTCACCACCGGGAGCAACACATGAACCTCACAAGCGCCAACACCAGCACCAGCAACAGCAAAACAGTAGCTGACATTGAGACGTTCCACGGCTCCAGCCTCGAGCTTCAGAACCTGACCATGGCCTACGGGGACATCGAGGTCCTCCGCAACGTCAGCCTCTCGGTCGCCCCCGGCACCACCACCTGCATCATCGGCCCCTCAGGCTCGGGCAAGTCCACCCTGCTGCGCGGCGTCAACCGGCTGCACGAACCCAAGAGCGGCGACGTGCTGCTGGCCGGCGAAAGCGCCCTGCAGGTCAGGCCGGACACCCTCCGCCGCCGGATCGGCATGGTGTTCCAGCACTTCAACCTCTTTCCGGACCACACCGCACTGGAAAATGTGGCGCTGGCCCTGTGGAGTGTCAAGGGCATGCCCAAGGCCGAGGCCATGGAACGCGCCCGCCGCCGGCTGGCCGAAGTAGGCCTGGCCGAACGCGCCGACCACCGGCCCCGCGACCTCTCCGGAGGCCAGCAGCAGCGCGTGGCAATCGCCCGCGCCCTGGCCATGGAACCGGAGGTAATGCTTTTCGACGAGGCCACCAGCGCTTTGGACCCGGAACTGGTCAAGGGCGTCCTGAACCTGATGGCCGGGCTCGGCCGGCGCGGCATGACCATGCTGGTGGTCACACACGAGATGGGCTTCGCACGCAAGGTCGCTGACCAGGTGGTGTTCATGGACGAAGGCGAAGTCGTTGAGGCCGGAACACCGGCCGAACTCTTCGACAACCCGCGCAGCGAACGCCTGCAGCGCTTCCTCTCGGAGGTGCTGTGATGGGGAACGGTACAGCGGCACCCATCCGGACTGCCGTCGTCGGTTTTGGAATCTCCGGCAAGGTTTTCCACGCCCCGCTGCTAGCGGCGGATCCGCGGTACTCACTGGACGTGATCGTGACGGCGGACCCGGCACGCGCCGCCGACGCGGCCCGGCTTTACCCGCAGGCGCGCATCCTTCCGACGCCGGAGTCGCTGTTCGCCCAGGCCCGGGAGCTGGACCTCGTCATCCTGGGCACTCCGCCACACACCCACTTCGACCTGGCGGCTGCAGCCATTGCACACGGCCTCCACGTGGTGGTGGACAAGCCCTTCGTGCCCACCTCCGCCCAGGGGGCGGAACTGATCGCACTGGCGTCCGACGGCGGGGTGCAGCTCACGGTGTTCCAGAACCGCCGGTGGGATGCCGACTTCCTGACCCTGCAGAAGCTGCTGCGGTCGGGGGCTGTGGGCGAGGTGCGCACCTTCGAATCACGGTTCGAATGGTGGCGGCCGGAGGGTTTTGGAAACTGGCGGGACAGCGTCTCGCTTGCCCAGGGCGGCGGAATCCTCCACGACCTCGGCGCGCACCTGATCGACCAGGCCATCCAGCTGTTCGGACCGGTTGAAAAGAGCTACGGCGAGACCGCCAACCGAGGCTCCGATCCAGGCGCCGCCGACACGGAAGCGTTTGTCTCCCTGCTCCACGGGTCCGGAGTCCGGACCAGGCTGTGGATGAACGGCATGGCAGCGCAGGTGGGGCCGCGCTTCCACGTCCTCGGCTCCGAAGCCGGCTACACGAAGTGGGGCCTGGACGGCCAGGAGCCCGCGCTCGCGGCCGGCATGCTGCCCTCGGATCCCGCCTACGGCATCGATCCCCAGGAGTCCTGGGGGCTTCTGGGAGTGGACGGGGCCGCCAGTCCGGTCCCAGCAGAGCGGGGTGCCTACCCCGAGTTCTATGTTCAGCTTGCCGCCGCCCTCCGCGGGGAGGGGCCGGTGCCCGTTGATCCGTCAGAGCCGCTCGAGGTTCTCAAAGTCATCGAAGGTATCCACGCGCTGGCCTGAGACTTAGCGCCACCCATCACTGCTGCGGCGACTCGCCGCCCACTCATTCCGGACGCGGCTTCGCGTCCTTATCAACCGTGTCCAACATCCATAGAAAGGGAGAACTCATGTCCTCCACCGCCACCAAGCACGTCGCCATCATCGGCGGCGGCATTCTGGGCGTCTCCACCGCTGTCCACCTGCTCCGCGAAGGCGCCTCCGTGACGCTGCTGACCGAACGCGGCCTGGCCAGCGAAGCCACCGGCCGTTCGCTGTCCTGGCTCAACTCCGCCGGTGAGCGATCCACGCCCTACCACCAGCTCCGCCTCGCCGGCGTGGACCGGTATCGCACGCTCTTCGCTGCGGATCCCACCCGGGAGTGGCTGCAGTTCGGCGGTGGCCTGATGTGGAACGCCGCCGGGCAGCGGGGGACCACCGAGGCCCGCCACGCCTACGAGAAGTCCATCGGCTACGACTCCAAGCTGCTGGCCCCGGAAGGCATTGCGGCGTTCACGCCCGGCATCGACGCGGGTGCTGTTCCTGAAAACGCCATCTTCAACCCGGGTGAGGGCTGGGTCAGCCTGCCGGACCTGGTGGACTTCCTGATGGAGGAGTTCCACGAGCGCGGCGGCCGGCTGGTGCTGAACGCCGGCAGGTCCTCCGTGGTGGTCGACGGCGGAAGGGCGGTGGGCGTCGAAACCTCGGCTGGCCAGACGTACGACGCCGACGCGGTACTGGTGGCGTGCGGCGCAGCGACACCCGCCGTCGTCGCGCCCCTCGGCGTCGACATCCCCAACGGTTCCCCGGTGTCCATGCTGGTGCTGACCAAGCCGGTGGAGCACGACGTCCGAACGGTGATGAACACGCCGCGCGCCGCCGTGCGGCCTAACCCGGGCGGCACCTTTGCCCTGGACCATGACTGGTACGAGGGGCACATCACGGAGCACGGGGACGGTTCTTTCAGCATCCCGGACGACGTGGTCCAGGAACTCGCCGACGAGGCCTCCAAGCTCATTTCCGGCAACCCTGAGCTGAAGCCCGCGAGTTGGAAGATCGGCTACAAGCCCATCCCGGGCGACGGTGAGCCGGTGCTGGGCGAGCTTGGCCAGGTGCCCGGCTGCTTCGTGGCGTTCACCCACTCCGGAGCCACCCTGGGGCTCGTCGTCGGCGAACTCCTTGCCGGCGAGATCCTGAGCGGTGACAGGCACCCGATGCTATCCACGTTCCGTCCGGCCCGGTTTTCCTGACAAGCCGGTTTTCGGGGCTAGCCAAGCGGAAGCCCCGCACCGCCCGTGAAAGGGCGGTGCGGGGCTTCTTTGGCGAATCCTCCGGGTATCTGGGGTCCCGGAGTGCTTCCCTAAAGCTACCGGCCGGTAACCAGAAGTCAAGGGGCGGTCACAATCACGAGACGGCTATCGGATGGACCCCGCATGTGACGTACGATACGAGTCACAAGTGGTTGCCTTGTACCCGTCGGGTGCTGTTGGGCGCATCTGATGCTGGGGGGCGGATGAAAACAGGCGTGATTCCAAACGGCCATCCACTGGGCCGCGGGAAGGGTCCGCGGCGCACACTGTTGTGGCTCATGTGGGTGCTCCTGGGCCTGTACCTGGCTGGCTTGCTGCTGGACAGCGAGGGGTTCAGTCCGCTTGTGAATGTCTGGATCGGGGTGCCCGCGGCGTGGGCGCCCGCGGCGGTGGCCTGGCTGGCGGCCTACCGGGCCAAGGACCACTGGGCCCTCGCCCTGGCGGCGATGGCGTTGTCTGCGTTTGCGGCGGGGAGCACCTACTACGTGGCCGCGCTCGCGGGGGCCAGCTCCCTGCCCTTCCCGTCGCCTGCGGATACTGGCTACCTGCTGTTTTACCCGCTCGCACTTGGCGGATTGTTCGTCTATTTGCTCCCGCTTCGCCAGCGGCTCGCGCGCTCCGTGCTGCTGGACTCCGTCGTCGGATCACTCGGTGCCGCCTCCATCCTGGTGGTTCTGCTCAGCCCGCTGCTCTCGGCCACCGGCCGGTTTTCCTCACTGGCTACGGCCGTGGCGGTGGCCTACCCTCTCCTGGATCTCATCGTCCTGGCCGTGACCGCCGGAATGGCGGCAGTACCGGGCCTTGCCACGGCCCGTAGCGGGGCTACCCTGATGCTGGGGCTCACGGTGTTCGCCGCCGCTGACGTTGTTTACGCCTCCCGGCTGGCCACGGACGACTACGTCCTCGGCACGCCGCTGGACGCCGGCTGGACGGCGGGTTTGTGCCTCATTGCAACCTGGGCGGACGGGTTCGGCCGGCAGGAGGAGAAAGCCCAGGGTGCCAGTGAAGGCTCGTGGACGCCGGCCGTTCCGATGGTTGCCACCGCCGCGGGGCTCGGGGTCCTGATCGTGGGCACCGGGATCCCGGTGCCGGACCTCGCCGTCGGGCTCGCCGCGGCCACCCTGGTATCCGCGGGCATCCGGACCCAGTTGGCCTTCCGCCAGCTGGTCACCCTCGCCGAGGTGCGCCGGCAGTCCAGGACGGACGAACTGACGGGGCTGCCGAACCGGCGGGCGCTGTACACCGACGCTCCCGCCGTGCTCGAGGCGCGGCAGGGTGCGCCGTGCGCCTTCCTCCTGCTGGATGCGGACAGATTCAAGGAAATCAACGACAGCCTGGGCCACGACGTGGGGGACCGGTTGCTGATCCAGGTCAGCGAACGGCTTCGCCGCTGCCTGGGACCCGATGACCTGATAGCCAGGCTGGGCGGGGACGAGTTCGCCATCCTCCTCCTTGATGCCGGCGAGCACGAGGCCCTGCAGCTCGCCGACCGGCTCCGGGCAGCACTCAGCGAGCCCCTCACGCTGAGGGGCATTGCCCTTCAGGTCGGTGTCAGCGTGGGCATCGCCCTGTTCCCGGAGCAGGGGGAGGACCTGAAGACGCTGCTGCGCAAGGCGGACACGGCCATGTACCGGGCCAAAGCCTCGCGCAGTGGCAGGCACGTGTACGCCAGTGAAGACCACAGTCCGGGGGAGGAGCGGCTGAGGATGCTCCAGGAGCTCCGCGCCGCGCTCATCGAGGACCAGCTCGTGCTGCATTACCAGCCCAAGGTGGACGTGCTCACCGGGGAAGCGAAGGGCGTGGAAGCACTGGTCCGCTGGAACCATCCCCGGCACGGACTGCTTGCCCCCGGTTCGTTCCTCCTGCTGGCAGAGGAGGGCGGGCTCATGAACGCCCTGAATGACCGCGTGCTCACCCTGGCCCTGGATCAGGCAGCCGTCTGGCATTCGCAGGGCAGGCCAATGACCGTGGCTGCAAACCTCTCGGCCAGCTCACTCATCGACGCAGAACTGCCGGACCGGATTGCCGCCATGATCAAGGAGCGGGGCCTCGCGGAGTCGGCCCTGATGGTCGAGATCACCGAGGATTTCATGATGCCGGACCGGGTCCGCGCCAGGGATATCCTGTCCGGGCTGCAGTCCCGCGGCATACGGGTGGCCATTGACGACTTCGGCACGGGCTACAGCTCGCTGGCCTACCTCCGTGACCTCCCCATCAACGAGCTGAAGCTTGACCGCTCCTTCATCGTTTCGATGACAGAGGACCCGCGGGCTGCTGCCCTGGTGGCCTCCACGATCAACCTCGCGCACAGCCTTGGCCTGACGGTGGTAGCCGAAGGGGTGGAGGACGGGGGCGCACTCGACCAGCTGGGCAGCTACGGCTGCGACCAGGCGCAGGGATTCCATATCCTCCGCCCCGTACCTGCCGCCGAGCTGGACGACTGGTTCACCGTGTCTGCGCTGTAGCCTGCGTGTTGTCAGGCCAGGATTTTCTTGTGGAAAAACACGAGGTAGTCGCCCGTGGCGTCCTCGAACCCGAAGTCCTTCCAGTACGCCCGCAGAGCCGATTTAGCCGCGTCATACGCCGGCGAGTCCTCCGGCGGGGACCCTTCACCGGCCGTCGGCGCGGCGTGGACCACCACCAGGTTCACGGACCGGCCAACCGTTTCGACGATGGCGTTGAGCACCGAGTAGCCTGTCCTGCCGCCACGGTACTCCGGGAAAATCTCGAGCGAGGAGACGATCATCAGGTCCCCGCCGTCCTGCAGGTACTCCCTGATCAGGTCCGGACGGTCCATGGTGAGCATCTCCACGGCCTTGGCCATCTCCCGATCGGCCGTGCCGGTGGTGAGGAAGAGATTGATCATGCCGGCTTTGGGAACAACCTGGACGACGGCGGTCCCCAGCTGCCGCACCTCGTCGCCGCCAGGAGTCGGACTTGGACAGCTCACCGCGACTTCCCAGCGCAGCGGATAGTCCGAGGGTTCATGCCCAAGCCCCGGCGTACCGCGGTACCGGAGCTGGTACTCAAAGAACAGCGATTCCGGGTCGATTACGGTCATGGCGCCGTCCTTGAGCTCGCAACGTTGCGTATTAGGGAATTTTAGTCGCCTTTGACGGTGTGGGAAATGGGATCAGCCCCGCAGCCCGCCCAGCCCGCTGATCAGAGCCTCAAGGCCAAGGCTGAAGGCGACGTCGGCCGGCCGTTCATGCCCCTGCTCGGCCAGGCTCCGGACTGCACCCGTGAAGCTGGGCGTCGCCTCGGCCATGGTTCCGGGATCAAAGATGTCCGCCGGCGCCGTGACGTCGTAGGCCGAGCCGAAGATGAAGGACTCCAGCGCGACGATGGAGGAGACGATCCGCTCCTCGGGAAAGCCGGCGTCGCGGAAGCCGGCGCTGACCGTTTCATACATGGCCAGGGTCTGCGGCGCGTCGGTCACGGGCAGCACGGCAATGACCGGAATCAGCGGGGTGTGCTGCGAGAACACGTCGCGGTAGCTCCAGGCCCACGTCCGGACGGCGTCCTCCCACGGGCCGGCACCGAACGGCGAGACGTCCACGAGGGAGGCGAGATGGTCTTCCAGCAGCAGGAGCACGTCCCGCTTGGATTTCACGTGGTTATAGAGGGCCGACGGCGCGACGTTCAGTGAGCGGGCCAGCGCGGCCATGGTCAGGCCGTCGTAACCCTTCTTCTCGATCAGCCGCAGCGCGGCTTCCGTGATGCCGGCCTTGTCCAGCACGCCTCCCACGGGGCGTCCGGCGCGGCGCCGGCTGCCCTGCCCGGCTGCCGCTGAACCGGCTGTTGCTACGGCTGGTGATGCCGGCATGGCTGACCTTTCTCCGGGTGAACGTCCTTTGCATTATTCCATCAGCCTCTTCCGCTCCCTCGCCAAAGGCTCTATAGTTTCTTTATAAATGAATGGCATTCATTTAGTGGTTCGCATCACTCGCGCAGCCACAGAGAGAGGACATCATGCTGAATCTTGACCGCGACGTAGTGATCGTCGGCGCCGGCCCCTCCGGCCTCACCGCTGCCCGTGAACTGAAAAAAGCCGGCCTGACCGTCGCCGTGCTGGAAGCCCGCGACCGCGTGGGCGGCCGGACCTGGACCGACACCGTAGACGGAGCCATGCTCGAGATCGGCGGCCAGTGGGTATCGCCGGACCAGACCGCACTGCTGGCCCTGCTGGAGGAGCTCGGCCTGAAAACGTACTCCCGCTACCGTGAAGGCGAGTCCGTCTACGTCGGGTCGGACGGCGCGCCGGTCCGCTACACCGGGGACATGTTTCCCGTCAGCGCCACCACGGCTGCCGAGATGGACAAGCTCATCGCACTGCTGGATGAACTGGCGGCCGAGGTCGGTGCCACCGAACCGTGGGCGCACCCCAAGGCTCGGGAGCTGGACACCATCTCCTTCCACCACTGGCTGCGCCAGAACTCCCCGGACGAGGAGGCCTGCAACAACATCGGGCTTTTCATCGCCGGCGGCATGCTCACCAAGCCGGCGCACGCGTTCTCCGCCCTGCAGGCCGTCCTGATGGCCGCCTCCGCGGGTTCCTTCTCCCACCTCACGGATGAGGACTTCATCCTGGACAAACGGGTTATCGGCGGGATGCAGCAGGTCTCGCTGCTGCAGGCAGCGGAACTTGGGGCCGACGTCATCCTTAACAGCCCGGTGCGAACCATCAACTGGGAGGCCGACGGCGAAAACGGTCACCGCGTCACCGTGGTCTCTGACCGGGCCACGGTGAACGCGCGCTTCGTGATCATGGCCGTGCCGCCCAACCTGTACTCGCGGGTCTCCTTCAACCCTCCGCTGCCGCGCCGCCAGCACCAGATGCACCAGCACCAGTCGCTGGGCCTCGTCATCAAGGTCCATGCCGTCTACAGCACGCCCTTCTGGCGCGAGGACGGGCTCTCCGGAACGGGGTTCGGCGCTGGCTCGCTGGTCCAGGAGGTCTACGACAACACCAACCACGGCGACACCCGCGGAACGCTCGTGGGCTTCATCTCCGACGAAAAGGCCGACGCCGTCTTCGAGCTGAGTGCCGAGGACCGCAAGAAGGCCATCCTGGAATCGATCGCCGGCTTCCTGGGGGACAAGGCCCTCGAGCCTGAGGTGTACTACGAGTCCGACTGGGGTTCCGAGGAGTGGACGCGCGGCGCCTACGCCGCGAGCTACGACCTCGGCGGGCTGCACCGGTACGGCAAGGACCAGCACGCAGCTGTCGGCCCCATCTACTGGTGCTCCTCCGACCTCGCCGCCGAAGGCTACCAGCACGTGGACGGGGCGGTCCGCATGGGCCAGTTCACCGCAGCCCGCATCGCCGCCGCTGCGGCGTCCGCCGAAGCGCAGAGTGAGCCTGAACTGGCGAACGCAACGGCCGCCGTCGGCTAACAGCGCAGCCGCGCATTTTCCCATTCAACGATGAATGACAAAGAGGCAATCCCATGAGTACAAAAGCTGCAGTCACCCCGGACGCGCACAAGAGCCTGAGTGAAAAGGGCCTCAAGGCCGGGTCCGTCGGGCTGATCGGGGCCGTGGTGATCGGGGTGTCCTGCATCGCGCCGGCGTACACGCTCACCGCAGCCCTGGGCCCCACCGTGTCCGAGGTGGGCGTGCACCTGCCGGCGGTCTTCCTCGTGGGATTCATCCCCATGCTGCTGGTGGCGCTGGGCTACCGGGAGCTGAACAACGCAATGCCCGACGCCGGAACCTCCTTCACGTGGGCAACGCGCGCCTTTGGTCCGTGGATTGGCTGGATGGGAGGGTGGGGGCTGATCGCCGCCACCATCATCGTGCTGTCCAACCTGGCGGCGGTCGCCGTCGACTTCTTCTATCTGATGCTCGCCCAGCTGCTCGGCAAACCCGGGATCGCTGAGCTGTCACAGAATCTGCCGCTGAACATCGCCACCACACTGGTGTTCATTGCGGCGGCGTGCTGGATCTCCTACCGCGGCATGGAAACCACCAAGGGCGTCCAGTACGTCCTGGTGGGGTTCCAGCTGCTGGTGCTGGGGTGGTTCGCCGTCTCCGCGTTCGTGCACGTAGCCAACGGAACCGCCTTCGACGCCACGGCCGTCTCGCCGGATTGGTTCAACCCCTTCGCCGTGGACTCCTTCTCAGCCTTCGCGGCCGGGGTGTCACTGTCGATCTTCATCTACTGGGGCTGGGACGTGACCCTGACCATGAATGAGGAGACGCGGAACCCGGAGAAGACCCCCGGGCGGGCGGCGACCGTGACCGTCGTCGTCATCGTGGCCATCTACATGACGGCTGCGCTGGCCACCCTGTCCTTTGCGGGCGTGGGGGAGGCCGGTCTGGGCACCGGCAACCCGGACAACCAGTCCAGCATCTTCGCGGTCCTGTCCGGGCCGGTCATGGGGCCGTTCGCCATCCTGATGTCGCTGGCCATCCTGAGCAGTTCCGCGGCGTCACTGCAGTCCGTTCGTCTCCCCGGCCCGGACGCTGCTGGCCATGGGCCACTACAAAGCCCTGCCCGGGAGGTTCGGCAAGGTCAGCCCCACCTTCAAGTCACCGAGCTACGCCACGATTGCGGCGGCTGTTGCCGCGGCGGCGTTCTACGTCATCACCCGGACCACGTCGGAGAACGCGCTGTGGGACACCATCACGGCGCTGGGCATGATGATCTGCTTTTACTACGGGATCACGGCGCTGGCGTGTGTCTGGTTCTTCCGTGCCATGGCGTTCAGCAGCGCCCGGGCGTTCCTCTTCAAGTTCCTGGCTCCGCTGCTGGGCGGGGTGATCCTGCTGGTGATGTTCGTCAAAACCGCGTACGACTCCATGGACCCGGAGTACGGTTCCGGTTCGTCGGTGGGCGGCGTGGGCATGGTGTTCATCCTGGGCATGGGCGTCATCCTGCTCGGCGTGGTGAGCATGCTGGTGATGGCCCGGATCCGGCCCGAGTTCTTCAAGGGCAAGGTGCTGGCGCGGGGGCTCTGACTGGAAACTAAGCACACTTATCAATAGGCTGGCTGTTAGGGCATTGACCCGGTCCAACTGAACGTACTGAGAACGTACTCGAGCAGAACGAGGTGACAGCATGACGGACACGGAAAGCATCAGCAAGGTCACGGACATCATCAACGATTCCCACATCGGAATGTTCACCACCATCAATGAAGAAGGCGCCCTGGTCAGCCGGCCGCTGGCTGTCCAGGACGTGAAGGACGACGGCGACATGTGGTTCTTCACCGGGGAGCGAACCTCCCAGGTGGCCCACGTAACTGCCGACGCCAGGGTCAACGTGTCCTTCGGCAAACGGACCGAGTGGGTCTCGGTCGCCGGGACCGCCGAGGTGGTGCGCGACCGGGCCAAGATACGCGAACTGTGGAACCAGTCCGTCGACGCCTGGTTCCCGGACGGGCCGGACACCCCCGAGGTGGTCCTGCTGCGCGTGGACTCCGACTCCGCCGAGTACTGGACCAGTCCCGGCGGTACCGCGGCGACGGTCCTGCAGTGGGTCAAGTCGAGGGTCACCCACAGCCGGATGAGCGTCGGTGAAAGCGGCACTGTGGAGCTGTAGCTCCGCTGCCAACAGCAACCGTGGCCTCCGCCCACAGGGAACCCTGCGGGCGGGGCCCACCGCGTTGCTGCTTCTACGCCTCCCTGACCTCGTACGTCAGATGCAGGAGTAGTCGTAGTCGAAGCCGCCGGAGACGTATTGGGTGAGCGAGACCTTGCCGCCGCCGGTCAACGCTGCGCTCGAGCAGTTGCGGCTGGCCGCAGTCAGGGTTCGTGCCCCGGCCAGCCAGCTGGGGAGCGTATACAGCGGGCTGGTGGACGGGACAGTGCCGGCGATCTGCGACCACTGGGCGGCGGTGGAGTAGATGCCTGTTTTCGCGTTGATGCTGCCGAAGAAGGCCACCATTCCCTCCAGGTCCGCGCGGTTGGACACCTTGTCTCCGGACCATGAGTTGCCGGTTTCAACATCCAGCCACCAGGTGTAGCTGGACGGGCTGCTGATGCCGCGGATGTTCGCGTCGTCGTAGGCCTTGGCCCAGCCGTACATGTAGGAACAGGCCGGACCGACGTCCTTCGCTTTGCAGTCGCCGTAGGGGTTGAAGACCTTGGTTCCGGCGTACGTGTTGCTCGTGGGCCACCAGCTGCCGGCCAGCCCAGGGTTGGCGGTGTTGACGTACAGCTGCACCTTGGGCTGTCCTGTGGTGCCCGACGAGGACCCCGCCCAGGTCAGCTCTGTGGCCAGGCACGGGTTTGTGGTGTTTGCGAGGCCGTTGTTGACTCCCACGATGCCGAAAGCCGGTCCTTTCGGCAGGGCCTTGCCGCACTGGGGCCACGACACATCATTGCCTACGCCCGCGCTGGCAGCCCGGGCAGGGACGGCCGGAAGCATCAGCAGCACGGCGGCGGCCAGCGCCGGAAGCCATCGGAATTTTAACAGGGCAGATCGAGTAGCGGACATCATCGGCCTTCCTCGCGCGGTGACAGAACGAAGAAACAAGCATCGGTTCCACGGGCTGCCGGGGTCAAGAGGCTGCCAGGCCGGCCTGTCTTTCAGCGGCCGCCCTTTTGGGTGTAGTCGGCCGCGTCGTAATGCAATCGCAGGGCAGTAATGTTGCCGTCACTGATGCTGAAGAATTCGGCGAATCGCACTGTCCCGCCGGGCATCCGGGCATCGTAAAGGATCGCCGATCCGTTTAATCCGTGGACTTCCTGGATGACGCTAATGGCTGTCACGCTGCCGATAAACCCTTGACCCCTTGGCAAAAGCCTTCCGCACCTGCGCGTTTGCCGGCCAGGGGCCCTTCAAACTCCAGATCGTCCGCGAGGAGCGTCCGGAATTCGCCGGCCGGATCGTAGGTCCCCATTCCTGCACCAAGGATCCGGTAGTAGGCCTGAAGCGCTCCGGGCGCGTCGTCGCTAAGCGTGGTCACTGCTGCTCCTTTGACGCCTGCCAGGAGACAGGCAGCTCCTTGACTCCGTAAATGATGGTGCTGTCCATCCGTTCGAGGTGGGCTCCCGGGGTGAGGGTGAGTCCGGGGAGCCGGTCCAGAATGCCCTGCAGCGCGATCCTGGCTTCGAGCCTGGCCAGCGGGGCGCCGAGGCAGAAGTGGATGCCGTGGCCGAAGGCGAGATGCCGGTTTGGTGTCCGGTGGATGTCGAACTGTTCCGGCCGGTGGAACTGCCGCTCATCGCGGTTGGCTGAACCGATCCAGGCAACCAGCGGGGCGCCGGCCGGTACCTGGACGTCACCCAGCGTGGTGTCAGCAGCCGTCACGCGGTACATCGACTGGACGGGTGAGCGGTAGCGCAGCACTTCTTCTACGGCGTGGGAGAGCAGGGACGGCTCGGCGCGGAGCCGTTCCATCGTCCCGGGCTGTTCGGTGAAACTGAGGACCGCGTTGCCGATCAGGTTGGTGGTGGTTTCGTTGCCGGCCACGAGCAGGAGGCTGCAGAAACCGAGCAGTTCGGCCACGCTCAGCTTCTGCCCGTCGATCTCGGCCGCGAGCAGGTTGCTGATCAGATCAGTTCCGGGCTGGCGCCTGCGGCGTTCGATGAGGGCCAGGAAGTACTCGGTCATTTCCCGGTTGGTGGCGCTGTGGTCGGCGTTCTGGGCGCCGGTCTGCGTCTGGCTGACGATCACATCGGACCAGTGCTTGAAGCGGCTGCGGTCCTCGGCGGGGATGCCCATGAGCTCCGCGATCACGATTACCGGAAGCGGGTAGGCCAACTCGTCGATGAGGTCGGCCGATCCTTTGGAAGCGATCCCGTCCAGCAGCTCCTCCGTCAGGCTCGAGATCCGCGGTGCAAGGGCCTCCACTGCTTTCGGGGTGAACGCCTGGGTCACGAGGGAGCGCAACTGCCGGTGCCGGGGCGGGTCGGCGGTGATCAGGCTCGCCGCGAACAGCTGGCCCGTCTCGGATGGATCGTCGCCTCCCATCCTCGACGAGAACGTCCCGTGTTCGGACAACACCCGCTGGACGTCGTCGTACCTGAAGACCTGCCAGCTTCCGGATGCCTCGTCCCGGAACACGGGGGCGGACTCCCGCATCTTTTCGTACTGCGGGAAGGGATCCAGCGAAGGCCCGTCACTGTTCATGGAGTCCATGGCAGAGTTTATTCCGGGAATGCGCCAGCCGTCAGTAGCTGGGCAGGACTCAGCCAAACAGCCAGGCGGCCCCCAGAAGCAGGGGGATTGCCAAAGCCGAGGTAATGACGGCCGTGGATTGCGCGAGGTTCTGGCCCACGCCGTACCGGACAGCGTAAAGAACCACGTTCTGCCCGGTGGGAAGGATCGCGCAGGCCGTGACAACGAAGGTGCTGAAGGTATCGAGGTGGAACACAAACACGGCCAGCAGCCACGCGAGAGCCGGCTGGACGGCCGACTTGAGAATGACCGCGAACAGCGTGGGGACGCGGTCCACCGAGTCTTGGCGCGGTGAGAGGCCGTGGAGCGACATGCCGAAGATGATCAGCATCAGCGGGACCGTCAGCTGGGCCACCAGCTTCAGGGGATCCAGCACCAGGGCAGGAAGCTGAATCCCGGCCGCGCTGACGATGACGCCGAGGATGGCCGCCACCGTGACGGGGTTGCGCAGGGGAGTGGACAGGATGCTCCACACAGACGTCCTTTTCCCCTCAGGATCGGTCAGGTCCAGGATGGTCAGCGCAACCGGGGTTACCAGCGCCAGTTGGAACAGCATGATCGGCGTGACGAACGTGGCACTGCCGAGAATGTACAGGGACAGCGGAACGCCGAGGTTCGTGGAATTGACGATTCCCGTGGCCAGCGCGCCGACGGTGGTGCGCCGGACGCCCCACCTGCCGATTGCCCCGCTGAGCGCGAACAGCGCCATGCAGCAAAGTGCGGTGACAACGGAGATGAGGCCTGTCTGGCTGAGGACTTCGGAGATATGCCGGGAAGCGATGGTGGAAAACATCAGGCTTGGCAGCCCGGCCATGAAGGTCAGGGTGGACAGCACCTTCGTCCCGTGCGGCCCAAGGGCGTTTGTCCGGGCCAAAATGTAGCCGACGAGCAGGACCATGCCCACCACAAAGAATCCCTTTAAGACTCCATCCAAGCCGCTGTCCTCGCTGCTCTGTTTCCGCCTTACGACGCCGGATGGTCGGGGCTTATCTAAGACTATAGTGTTATTTAGCGCTGGTTGGTGTTAGGAAAGGCGTGCGGCCCAGGGTGGCCGGTCAGTCTTCCGTGCTGCGCAATCCCTGAATGGCGCTCCAGTAGAGGCGGCTGCACCGCTGCACGAGTTGCTCGTCAGGCATGCTTGCCACCGCCCGGAAATCCATGATCTCCCTGGAGTTGAACATGGCATTGAAGAGGGAAAGCGCGTAAGGAAGCTGGTCCCCGTCGATGTTGGCTTCCTCGAGCAACTCCCGGACGGGTGGCCCCCATACACGTTCCAGTGCATGGGCGTGGGGTTCGCCGGCCTGCAGTCTGGTGAGGAACCCTTCGCGGGAACGGACAAGAACCATGGCGGGTCCGTACTCGGCCACGACCTTGAGCCATTGCGCCATGGTGTCCTTGAAGAGCTCCATTCCGGTACTTTCCAGGCTATTCGTCGACTCGTAAAGCTCGTCAATGACGCTCAGCATGAACTTGCGGTGAAGCTCATCGAGCGTTGGAAAGTACCGGTAGGCCGTGGCAAGGGAGAGGCCCGCGCGTTCTGCCACGGCGGGCATAGTTGCCGAGTCCGGGTTTTCGCGGAGAAGCTCGCCGACAGCTACCACGAGTTCCTGCTGGTTGCGGATCGAATCCTGCCGGAGGCGGCGCTGCCGCGGCGCGGCTTCTGGCTTCACGTCGTGCCCCTCCATCGGTTGACGTCGATCAGTGCTCTGTTTAGACGATAGTCCAGCGTTCGCGCACCCAGAAAAGACGGGTTCCCCGCCAAATCGCGGGAACCCGTCCTTTCGGTACTGCGGCCAAGCCGGAGCCGGTTCCACCTAGACCTCGCTACAGACCGAGGCCCCCCAGCTTGTCCCCCAACCCACCGGGAAGCTTGCCGAGCAGGTCTGCAGGATTGATGCCGAGCTTGGAGAGCAGCCCTGCGTGCTGGTCGGTGTCCACCTGGTCCGGCAGCTCATTTTCGGCCTGGGCGGCCTTGTCGTTGTCGCCTCGGGACTTGAGGAATTCGAGGATCTGGGACTTGTCGATCTGCATGGTGTTCTCCTTTGCGATTTCGGGAACTGCTAAGGGTGCTTACTACCTTCGCCGAAAAAGGCATGCCGAACAAGTGCCGGGCAGGAACCTGTGACCGAGGAACCGCAGACTAGGCCGGCCGGCTCCCGACGGCTGAAGCCAGGGACGCCAGGCCCTTCTCGAAGTCGCCGCCCACCATCTTGTCCATGTTCATGAACAGCGCAAAGACCTTGCCGATGCCCTTGTGCTCGCCCACCATGGTCCAGGTGACCCGGGTTCCTCCACCCTCCGGAGCGAACGTAAAGGCAGTGGGGTTGACTGCGTGGAAAGGCTTGGTGAACTCGAGCCGGATTCGAACGACGTCCGCTTCCTTCGACTCGACGATCTCCATGGTGCCGGCACCTGCTTTGCGGTTGCCGCTCCAGGCATACTTGGCACCGACGCCGGCTTCCGCGCCGGAGTAGGTCCGCTTCATGTCCGGGTCCACGGACTCCCAAGGCGACCACTTGGGCCACCCGCGGAAGCTGTTGACCAGCGGAAACACGTCCTTGGCCGGGGCGGGGATGACAGTGCTGCGCGTGACTGAGTACGTTGACATGGGCCCATCCTATGGCTGGCTCCTCCAACCGGCCCGCTGCAACCCGGGGAAACAGCGGGCCGTTATCGTAGCCGCCGCTAGCTGCGGGCGGCGGCGTCGCCGGAGCCCTGCGGACCGCCGCGCCCGCCGGGACCGCCGAAGCCCTCCTCGGTGCCGGTAACTGCGAAGTTCGCATCGAGCAACACGGTGGCGTGGGTGCCGTCCGCCTTGCTGATGTGGGCTTCGTAGGTAGCGCCGTCGGCGTCGGTTTCCATCCGCTCTATGGTGGCGCCGGGCTGGGCGGCCTTGACGGCGGCCTCGACCTTGGCCGCGGTATCGCCGGTCAGGATTTCCTCGGTCTTCCCGTTCGCCTGGTGCTGGCCCCGGGCTTCGCCGCTGTTACCGCCGCCGCTGCCACCGGCGTCACCGTAGCCGCCCTGTGCGTACGTCGACGTCGAGGATGCCGTGCTGCTGTCCGCCATGGCGGGGAGGGCTGCCGCGCCGATTGCCCCGCCTCCGACGGCGGCGGCAAGGACTATCCCTGCCGTCGTCTTGTTGATCTTGGCCATTGTGAATCTCCTATTCTCCGGGCCCGGCGAAAGACCGGGCGGGCCGCTGGTGCGGCCTGGGAAAATAGTCCGATTCGGGTGTGTGATGCGGCTTCACCGCCGCTGTGCTGTGCCTGTGAACCTCGTGCCTGTGAAAGGTGCCGGCCGCAGGCTGGCCGGGACTCCCGCTGCGGCTTCCGCGCGGTCCAGCGCCTGGCCGAGGCGGTCTACGGCATGCGGATACCCGGAGTCCCAGGCAGTTTTCAGCGTCTCCGCCTCCCGCAGGGCCTTCACAAAATCAGCGGTCTCAGGCCGTGCGACGTCCGCGAGGTCCGGATAGCTGATGGCGAGTGCGGGGTCCAGCTCGTAGCGCGCCCAGCGCCCCAGGATCTCTTCATGCACGACGGCCGCCGCCCGGCACAGCGGGCCGTCCACCCGCCGGCGCCGCCGGGTTTCGTACCAGGTGAGCACCGCAGGACTGCTGCGGTAGGCGGCAATGGCGCTCACCCCTGCCACGGCGGCCAGGGCAAGGCCCGCAGGCGGCGAGGCAACCGCTGGGATGAGCAGGGCCGGGGCTATCACCACCGCGCCGCCGAAAAGGTCCCAGAACAGCAGGTCTGGACTGTCGCCGTCGGACGCCTTCAAGTGGTGGCGCACGACGATAACCGTGCAGGCGACGGCGGCCGCCAGGACTGCGCTCCAGAGGACCAGTTGCAGCAGCCCCAACGGGGCGGCTTCGGAAACTGCGGGCACCACTGCACCTCCCAAGGACGGGCGCTGCCCGGCAATTCGGGCCGCACTTAAATTGCAGCCCCTATCGCGGCGCAGGTCAACGGGCGGTTTGCAGCGGCGGCCGTGCGGCGTAGCGTAGGCGCCATGCGACTCAAAATGTGCAGCATCCACGTCCAGGACCCTGCCGCGGCACACTCCTTTTACACGGAGACCCTCGGCTTCGACACGCTCATGGCCATGCCCGAGCACAACCTCTTCATCGTCAAGGACCCCGGGGCGGCTTCCGGTGCTGGCCTGCTGCTGGAGCCCAGCGACAACCCAATCGCCTCCGCGTACAGCAAGGGACTGTACGACGCCGGGATCCCCGCCATCGTCTTTGGCGCACCGGACGTCAAAGCCGAGTATGAGCGCCTGTCCGCCGCCGGAGTCCGGTTCCGGGGCGAGCCTGCCGAGGACCCCTTCGGGATCACCGCAGTGTTCGACGACGGCTGCGGCAACTACATCCAGCTGCACCAGGACTAGCACTGAATGGACGCCGCTGACGCCCTCAACGAGATCGCCTTCTGGCTCGAGCGCTCCGCCGCGCCGACGTTCAAGGTCCAGGCCTTCCGGAAGGCGGCCGGCGTCATCAGCGGACTGACGCCGGACGAGGTGGCGGAGCGCGCCCGTGACGGCAGGCTCAAACGGACGAAAGGGATCGGCGAAACCACCTTCGCTGTCATCCGGCAGGCTGTGGACGGCGGTGTGCCCGACTATCTGGAAAAGCTGCGGCAGGGCGGCGCCAAGCCACTGGCCGCCGGGGGAGACGGGCTCCGCGCGCAGCTCCGCGGCGACCTGCACAGCCACAGTGACTGGTCCGACGGCGGTTCCCCGCCGGAGCTGATGGCCGCCGCCGCCCGGCACCTGGGCCGCGACTACCTCGCCCTGACGGACCACTCGCCGAACCTGAAGATCGCGAACGGGCTGACTGCCGAGCGGCTCACCAAGCAGCTGGACGTGGTGGCCGGGCTGAACGGCGACGCCGACGGCGGGTTCCGGCTCCTGTCCGGCATCGAAGTGGACATCCTGGAAAACGGCGAGCTGGACCAGACGCCTGAGATGCTGGACCGGCTGGACGTGGTGGTGGCCAGCGTGCACTCCAAGCTCCGCTCAGACCGGCGCACCATGACGGAGCGGATGCTCGGCGGCATCTCCGATCCCCACACCAACGTGCTTGGCCACTGCACCGGCCGCTTGCTGCAGGGGTCACGCGGAACCCGTCCCGAGTCCGAATTCGATGCCGAGCGGATCTTTGCGGCCTGCGCGGAAGCCAATGTCGCCGTCGAAATCAACTCCCGGCCGGAACGGCAGGACCCGCCGGACAACCTGATGCAGCTGGCGCTCGAGGCCGGCTGCCTTTTCAGCATCGACAGCGACGCCCACGCACCGGGACAGCTCGACTTCCTGCAGTACGGCGCCGAGCGTGCCGAACGCAATGGGGTTCCGGCTGAACGCATCATCACAACGTGGCTGCTGGACCGGCTGCTGGAGTGGTTGAACAGCAGGAACTAGCGGCAGTCACTGGAAGGTTGCGCTCGCTCAAGAATTAGTAAGCATAATGACTATCTGCTGGCGGAGTGGTACACCTTAACTGTTCCGCCGAGGAACCGGCGGACCCGTCTCCCGTTGCGAGGTGCACCATGACCGCTATGAATCCGGCGAACCATCTGGACGAACTGGGCCACCGGACCCTCCGAAAAGTGCGCGGCCGCCTCATGCCGCTCATTGTGCTGCTTTACTTCGTTGCCTATCTCGACCGGAACAACGTCGGCTTCGCCAAGCTGACCATGAGCGAGGACATCGGCCTGAGCGCCGCGGCCTATGGCCTCGGTGCAGGCATGTTCTTCATCGGCTACGCGCTGCTGGAGATCCCCAGCAACGCCGGCATGTACAGGTTCGGCGCCCGGAAGTGGATAGCCCGCATCCTGATCTCGTGGGGCATCTTCGCCACGGCCATGGCGCTGGTGAACGGGGAGACCACCTTCTACATCATCCGCTTCCTGCTCGGCGCGGCCGAGGCCGGCTTCTTCCCGGCCATCCTCTTCTTCCTGACCCTTTGGTTCCCCGCCCAGCAGCGAGTGCTGGTGCTGGGCATCTTCATCCTCGCCCAGCCAGTCTCGAATGCGCTCGGCGCCCCGGTGTCCGGCCTTCTGCTGCAGATGGAAGGCGTCGCGGGCCTGCACGGCTGGCAGTGGCTGTACATCATTGAGGGCATCCCGGCCATCCTCCTCGGCCTCCTGACCCCGGTCCTCATGACTGACCGGCCAAGCCATGCCCACTGGCTCGCCGCGGACGAGCGGGAATGGCTCACCCGGACCATGGACGCGGAACTCGCCCACAAGCAAAAGGGCCAGCCGCACCACTTCCTCGCCGGCCTGAAGGATTCCCGGACCATCGCCTACTCGGCGCTGTACTTCGGCCTGGTCTGCGGCATCTACGGCCTGGGCCTGTGGATGCCTACAATCGTGGCCGCGCTCGGCAAGTTCACCACCACGGAGGTGGGCTTCATCGTCGCCATCCCGTACACCATCGCCGCCGTGTTCGTCTACTACTGGGGCCGCCGGTCCGACCGCACCGGAAACCGCGTCATGCACGCCAGCATCAGCATGGTGATGGCCGCCGTCGGCCTGGTGGCTGCCGGCAGCCTGGTGCAGGTCAACGCCATCCTGGCCCTGATCGCACTGACCCTCGCGGCCATGGGCATCTACTCCGCCATCGCCCCGTTCCTGGCGATGCCGTCCACCGCACTGGTGGGAGCGGCCGCCGCGGCCGGCCTCGCGATGGTGAACTCACTCGGCAACCTCGGCGGCTTCGTGGCGCCGTACATCGTGGGCGTGCTCAATGATGCCACCGGCGACAACCGTTCCGGCCTGCTGTTCCTGGCCGCCTGCCTCGCTGTTACCGCCGTCGCCACCTTCCTGTACGCCCGCAAACGTCCCGAAGGGCACGTGAAGCCGGGCACCCACGCTGCTGTCGGTGAAGAAGCAGTCGCTGCCGACGAGTTCGACGACACCAAGTACTGACACTGCAGCAAACGACGAGGGGATCACTGACATGACGCACCACGACACGTTCCCGGCCGAACGCACCGCGGTGCTGACCGGGGCAGCCTCCGCGCGGGGCATTGGCCGGGCGACGGCGGAAATGCTCGCCAGCCAGGGCTGGTCCGTGGCCGTCCTCGACATCGACGGCGACGCTGCGCGGCGCGCGGCGGAGGACATCTCCTCGGTGTACGGCGTGGCGGCCAGGGGCGTGGGCGCCGACGTCTCCGACCAGGCCACCGTGAACGCCGCCATCGACGAGGTGGAGGCCAACATGCCGCCCATTGTGGGGCTGGCGAACCTGGCAGGCATCAGCTCGCCCACCGAGTTCATGGACGAGACGCTCGAGGCCTGGGAGCGGGTGTTCCGGGTCAACATGACCGGCACGTTCCTGGTCACGCAGCGCGTGCTCCGCGGCATGATCGAGCGCAGGCTCGGCCGGGTGGTCAGCGTCTCCTCCATCTCCGCGCAGCGCGGTGGCGGCACGTATTCCAAGGTGGCCTACAGTGCATCGAAGGCAGCCATCATCGGCTTCACCCGTGCGCTGGCACGGGAGATGGGCCAGTACAACATCACCGTCAACTGCATCGCCCCGGGGCCGGTGGACACCGACATTATGGGCGGCACCCTGACCGACGAACGCAAGGCGGACATGTCCAGGGACATCCTCATGGGCCGGGTGGGCACGGTCCGAGACATCGCCGCCCTCATGGCGTTCCTGATGGGGGAGGACGCCGGCTACATCACCGCCGCGACGTACGATATCAACGGCGGCCTGCAGATTTCCTAGAGCTCAGGCTGCCGCGGGGCTGGGCGACATCTCGGCCGCCTGGCGCAGCGCCTCGATCATGCTGCGCACGTCCACGATGCCCTTGCCCGCGATGTCGAAGGCGGTGCCGTGGTCCACTGACGTGCGGATGACGGGCAGGCCCACCGTGATGTTGACGCCGGCCTCGATGCCGAGGACCTTGATCGGTCCGTGGCCCTGGTCGTGGTACATCGCCACGATGAGGTCGTAGTCGCCGCGGCCGGCCAGGAAGAACGCCGTGTCCGCCGGGAGCGGGCCGCGGGCATCGATGCCGTCGGCCTGGAGCTTCTCGATGGCCGGGGTGATCTTCTCCGCCTCCTCGCCGTAGCCGAAGAGCCCGTTTTCGCCGGCATGCGGGTTGATGGCGCAGACGCCGATCTTCGGGGCGGCGATGCCGGCGCGCTGCATGGCGCCGTGGCCGCGGCGCACCGTCCGCTCCACCAGGCCGGGCTCGATCTTGTTGATGGCGTCGATCAGGCCGATGTGCGTGGTGACGTGGATGACCTTGACCTTGGGCGTGGACAGCATCATGGACACTTCCTCGACACCCATGAAGTGCGCGAGCAGTTCGGTGTGGCCCGGGTAGATGTGTCCAGCCTTGTGCAGCGCGGCCTTGTTCAGGGGCGCGGTGCAGATGCCCTGGACCTGTCCGGCCATGCCCAGCTCGCACGCGATCCGGATGTAGTGGTAGGCGGCGTTGCCGGCCTCGGCGGACTCATGGCCCCACGGCAGGTCGGCCGAAAGCAGCTTCGGGTCGATCACGTTGATCCGGCCGGCTTCGAAGACGGCGTCGCCTACCTTCTCCACCTCGACGATGTTGGCTTCCACGCCCAGCGCACTGGCACCCAGCTGCAGCCGGTGGACGTCGCCGATGACCACCGGGCGGCAGTCGCGGTAGGCGTTCTGGTCGAGAAGGGCGCCCACGGTCACCTCGGGTCCCACGCCGGCGCCGTCGCCCATGGTCACGGCGATGAAGGGCCGGGTGTCCTGTTCGGTTGCGTTCACTGCTGATGTCATTGGAGCTCCAGGTGTGTGGGAGGGATGGGAAGTGCTGTTGGAAGACCGAAGGTCCTTGATGGCGGAGTAGAGCTGGACGAGGGCGTCGCTGTCGCCGAAGCTGCCGGGCTTGGTGCCCACCAGCCGCCCGTCGTCGCAAAGACTGACCACGGCGCCGTGCTGTACGGACGCCAGCGGGGTCAGCGAACGGACGCCGAGGGCGTCGAGCACCTCGCGGGCCGTTTCGCCGCCGGTGAGGATGAGGTCCGAGTCCGCCGTCGGAGCTGCTGGCGCGGAACCAGTTGCCGCGCCAGTTGCCGCGCCAGTTGCCGCGCCGGCGGTTAGCCGGGCGAGGTTCCGCACGATCGTGCCGGACTCGTCGGGATTGACGACGGCGGCGCTGACGGTCAGCACTGCCGGTTCGCCTGCCGCCAGGAGCTGCTGGGCTTCCGCGAGCCGGGAGCGGAAATCCCCAGGTTGCTGCAGCTCATCGGGAGCGATCCGGAGGACGGTGAAGCCGCCGGCTTCCAGGTTCCGCAGCTGCGCCGCGGCCTTCGCCGAGGCGGAGCCGACGGCGGCCAGCACAGTCCGGGGTCCGTCCGCGGCCGGCATTCTGCGCGGCGCCTGCTTTTGCGCGTTCCGGGCAGAACTACAGCGCAGTTTCGCCGCCAGCAGCAGGGCCATGCCGCCGGTTCCGGCCAGTACGATGCGGCGTCCGCCGGCCCTGAAGCCCAGGTCCAGCAGCGCGTCCGCCACGGCCTCCAGATCGGCCGGAGTCTCGCCGTCGACGATCACGGTGGCCGGAGTGGCACGGGAAAGGCGATCGGACAGGAAGCCGCCCAGGCCGCCGGACCGCACCGTGGACAGCTCCGCAAGCTGCACCGCGGGGCCAGGGCCCAGCAGCCCCGCGAGTTCCGCGGGCGGGGCGGCTGGTTCTGCCCGCCACAGGTCCGTGCCGTCCAGCCGAATGCCGTCGGCAAAGGGCCGGCCGCCCACGACTGTCCGGTTCAGCTGGGGAAGTGCGCCGGCCACCACAACGTGGTGGCCCAGGGCCGACAGCGCCGCGATTTCCGGGCCCACATTGCCCCGCCACAGGGAATCGATTTTCTTGAACAGGACGCCTGCGCCGTCTGCGGCAGCGCTGCTGAATACGGCAGCCGAAGCCGCGGCGGCGATGTCCGGGGCCGCGGCCCGGGAGTGGGTGTCGACCACCAGAGCATCCGGGCGGCTGCCGGTGCCCGTGTCTTCTGTGTTTGCGCCCTCGGCAACAGTGCCCGCGTCCGCGGAGGACAGGAGGAGGCGGGTGTCCAGCCCCTGGGCTGCAAAGCATTGCCCCACTTCTGCTGCGCCGGAAAAGTCATCGGCCTGGATGAGTACTGCAGCCATGGAGTCCTCCCTTCTTCTGGTTGTCGGTAGCACCATGATGGCACGACTGCGCGGATTGCGCTAGAGCGGTTGCGCATTTCGCGCAGAGGTGGCAGAGTGATGCATGTAACACGGCGCAGGCCATCCGGCCCCCAGCCGTCCCATTCAACCGAGAGGTCAACGATGACCGTTCTTCCTCAAGGAAGTGAGATCTCACGGCGCCGCCTCCTGCAGTTCGGCGCAGCCGCCGGATTTCTCCTGGGCACAGGCTCCCTGGCCGGGTGTGCCGGCCCCACGGGCCTGCCGGGACCCAGCACCCTGACACTGGCCCTCAACAGGTCCCTCGTCAGCCTGGACAACAAGCTCAACCAGTTCGACGCCGCCGTCACCGTCCAGCGCGCCGTGCGGCAGGGACTGACAGCCATCGGCCCCGAAACCAAGCCGATCCTCGTCCTGGCGGACCGCTTTGAGATGACCTCGCCCACCGCGTGGACGGTGCGGCTGCGCGAAGGCGTCCGCTACTCGGACGGCACCCCGGTGGCCATCGAGGACATCGCCACGGCGCTGAAGATGTACCAGCAGGTGCAGGGTTCCTTCGTCGCCGGGTTCTTCCCCGAGTTTCCCACGGTGGTTCCGGTGGATGACCGGACGTTCCGGATGGAGTCCAAGAACCCCATCCCCATCCTCGATTCCCTCATGAGCATGATCCTGATCAGCCCGGCGGCCAAGAACAAGCCGGAGGAGCTGCAGGAAGGGGTGGGCACCGGCCCCTACGTGGTGACCAAGTTCAACCGTGGCGCCGGCACGTACAGCCTCAAGCGCAACGAGAACTACTGGGGCCCTGCCCCCAAGGTGGACAACGTCGAGGTCCGCTTCCTGCCCGAGGAATCCAGCCGCGTCATCGCACTGCGCAGCGGCGAGGTGGACGTCATCGACTCCATCACGCCTGACTCGCGCGAACAGCTGGCCGGACTTCCCGGCGTCGTCCTTGCGGAGGCGTCAAGCCTCCGGCTGAACCAGATCTTCTACAACTTCCGCAAGCCCTCGAGCCACCCGCTGTCCGATGTCCGCGTCCGCGAGGCACTCAGCTGGGCGGTCGACGGCGAGGCCCTGGTCAAGGACGTCCTGGTCGATTCGGTCAGCGAGGCCGAAGGCGTGGTTCCGTCCAGCCTCACCGGCTTCTCCAAGACCGGCAACTACACCTACGACCCGGAGAAGGCTAAGGCCACGCTGAAGAGCCTCGGCGTCACGGACCTGAACCTCAAGATCATCTGGGAAACCGGCGAGTTCGCCTCCGACACCTCCGTAATGGAGGCCCTCGTGGAGATGTTCGGCAACATCGGTGTGAAGACCCAGCTGCAGCAGTTCGAGCCCGGCGGCAACATCCTGGCCTGGCGCCAGGGCAAGCAGGGCGACTGGGACCTGCTGGGCAACGGCTTCAGCAGCCCCACCGGCCTCGCCATCACCATGATGCAGGGCATGTACGCCGGAACCGCGGAAAAGGAAAAAACCCGCGACACCTACCAGGGCTACGTGGTCCCGGAGGTGCAGGCCAAGATCCAGGCCGCCTCCTCCGAGGTGGACCCGGTGCGCCGCGAGCAGCTGCTCGCCACCGCGCAGAAGGCCATCTGGGACACCTGGCCCTGCGCCTGGGCGTTCGTTCCCAAGTCGGTGCTGGCCCACCAGAAGCGCGTGGCAGGCCTGTCGCTGGCCCCCACCAACTCCTACCCCCTTGTTGACGTCCGGCTGGAGGCCTGAGTCATGACCAAGTACATCCTCAAGCGGCTGGGCCAAGGCCTGCTGACCGTGTTCCTGACGGTCTCCACGGTCTTCATCCTGATCCGCCTGGCCCCCGGTGATCCGGCCGTGTCCTACGCCGGACCGCTGGCCACCACTGAACAGCTGGCCAAGGTCCGCGAACAGTTCGGCCTGGACCGTCCCCTGCTGGAGCAGTACTGGATCTTCCTGCAGCAGCTGTTCACCGGCAACCTCGGCACCTCCTACTCCTTCCAGGCGCCGGCCATGCAGGTGGTGGCGGAGCGGATGCCGTACACGCTGACCCTCGCCACCGCGTCCATCCTCCTCACCGCCGTGGTGGCCATCCCGCTGGGCGTCTGGATGGCCCGCCGCCCGGACACCAACCGGGAACTCGGCGTCAACGTCCTCACCATCGCCGGGCAGTCGATGCCGGACTTCTGGACCGGCATCATGCTCCTCACAGGCTTCGCCGTCCTGATCCCGCTGTTCCCCGCCTCCGGCTTCGCCACGTGGGGCGGGCTGGTCCTCCCCACCGTCACCATCGCCACCCTGCAGATCGCGCTGATCTCCCGGATGGTGCGGCGGGAGATGACGTCCAACTTCGCCGCCCCCTACCTGACCGTGGCGCGGTCCAGGGGAGTGGGCAGCCCCGCGCTCACCTGGCGCTATGCCATGGGCAACTCCGCCATCCCGGTCTTCACCGCCCTCGGCACCCGCTTCGCCGCCATGCTCAACGGCGTGGTGGTGGTGGAAGTGGTGTTCGCGTGGCCCGGCGTCGGCTCCCTCATTGTCCGTGCCCTTGAAACCCGCGACTACCCACTCATCCAGGCAACCGTCCTCCTGACGGCACTGCTGGCCGTAGCCGTCCAGCTGGTCATCGACCTCGCCTACCCGCTTCTTGATCCCCGCGTTCGTCTTGGAAAGGCGGCAGCAGCATGAGCCTCAGCGACACCGCAACGCCGGCGGCCTCCGCCGCACAACCGCCCCGGACACCCTCGGCCAGCGCCGTCACGAAGGAGCTCGTCGCGAAGGCCGGCGCCACCCGCCGCCGCAACGCCGCCAAGTGGAAGCTGCGCATCGGCGCCGTCTGCACGCTGATCGTCATCATCCCCATCCTGCTGGCCCAGGTCCTTCCCCTTCCTGACGCCAACCACCAGGACTTGTCCGCCCGCCGCCTGGCGCCCCTGGTGGACGGCCACCTGTTCGGCACCGACCAGCTGGGCCGCGACCTGCTCTCCCGCGTCCTGCACGGAGGCCAGGTGTCCCTGACCATCGGCATCCTGGCCGTGGTGGTCTCCGGCGCCATCGGCATCATTCTCGGTGCAGCCGCCGGCTACTTCGGTGGCTGGGTGGACACCGTGGTCTCGCGGGTCCTTGAGGCCCAGATGTCCCTGCCGCTCCTCATGATGCTGCTCCTGGTGGTGGCGCTCTTCGGCCCGTCCATCCCGGTGATCACGTTCGTCATCGCGATTGCGCAATGGCCGGAAGTGGCCAGGCTGACCCGGTCCATGGTGCTCGTGGAACGCGAAAAACCCTACGTCTCCGCGGCGCGCATCCTGGGCCTGCACCGCATCCAGATCCTCATCCAGCACATCATCCCGAACGTCATCAAGCAGGCAACCCTCGTGGTGCTGCTGCTCCTGGCCCAGGCCGTCCTGCTCGAGAGCGCCCTCAGCTTCCTCGGCGCCGGCCCCCAGCGGCCGTTCGCCACCTGGGGACGCATCATCTCCGACGGCCAGGACTACATCACCACCTCCTGGTGGATGGTTACCCTGCCCGGTCTGGTGATCGTGCTGATGGTGGTGGGCGTGAACCTGCTGGGCGACGGCCTCCGGGACCGTCCCCGCCGCAAGAAGAAGGGTGCCTGACATGAACGCACAACCCGGCCCTGGCCGAACCAACACAGGTCGCACTGAGTCCGGCCACACCGCCGAGCCGGCCCTGCTCGAGGTCCGCGACTTCCAGGTGGAGCTGATCACCGACGCCGGCATCATCAGGGCTGTTGATTCGGTGAACTTCAGCATCCACCGCGGTGAAACGGTCACCATCATCGGTGAGTCCGGTTCGGGCAAGTCGACGACGGCGATGGGCGTCCTCCGGCTGCTCCCGGACGATCTGGCGGTACTTTCCGGCACCGTGCTCATCGACGGCGTGGACGTGGTGACCGTACCCAAGGCCATCGATAAGGTCCGCGGCCGGACAGTCGCGCTCATCCCGCAGGACCCCATGACCGCGCTCAGCCCTGTCCACTCGATCGGCAGCCAGCTCTTCGAGGCCATCCGGATTGCCGGCGCCGCCTCCAAAGAGAAGGACGCCGTCCGGGCCCGCGCCATCCGGCTTTTGGAACAGGTCCATATTCCGACGCCGGAAGTGCAGCTGAAGAAGTACCCGCACCAGCTCTCCGGCGGCATGCTCCAGCGCGTGCTCATCGCGATCGCGCTGGCCAGTGAGCCGCAGCTACTGGTGGCGGACGAACCCACCTCGGCGCTGGACGTCACGGTGCAGGCCGGCATTCTGGACCTCCTGCTGGAACTCCAGGAGCAACGCGGCATCGGCATCCTGATGATCACGCACGACCTCGGCGTGGCCCGGCTGATTTCGGACCGCATTCACGTGATGAAGGACGGGTCCTTCGTGGAGTCCGGGGACGTCCAGCAGGTCGTGGAGCAGCCGGCCACCGAGTACACCCGCAACCTGCTGGCCGCCGTACCGGTCCTGGGACCCTGGGACGAAACCCCCGCCGGCAGCACCTCAGAGTCCCCATCCAAGACCGCCGCGGCCGGCGACGCCGCCCTGACCAGCACCGGAGTCCAGAATGACTAAGCCGTTCCTCTCCGTCGAGAACCTCGTGGTGGACTACCACGTCCCCGGCGGCACGTTCCGCGCCGTGGATGACGTCTCCTTCTCGGTGGACAAGGGCAAGACGATCGCCGTCGTCGGTGAATCCGGCTGCGGAAAGTCCACGATCGCCAAGGCGCTGATGCGCCTGGTGACGCCGGCCAGCGGCCGGATCGAACTGGACGGCACGGACCTGGCCGCACTCAGCGAAGCCAAGCTGCGGCCGCTGCGTTCCAAGTTCCAGATGGTCTTCCAGGACCCGTACGGCTCCCTGGACCCGCACCTCACCGCCCAGGAAATCGTGGCCGAACCACTGAAGCTACAGGGCGTCCGGTCCAAGGCCGAGCGGCACAAGGAAGCTGCGAAGCTGATCGACCAGGTGGGCCTGCCGGCCAAGTCCCTCGACCGCCACCCGGCCGAGTTCTCCGGAGGCCAGCGGCAGCGCATCGGCATTGCCCGGGCTCTTGCGTCCAAGCCGGAACTGCTGGTCTGCGACGAAGCCACGAGCGCGCTGGACGTGTCCGTCCAGGCCCAGGTGCTGAGGCTGCTGAAGTCCATCCAGGACGAAACCGGCATCACCTACGTGTTCATCTCGCACAACCTTGGCGTGGTGCAGGAGATCAGCGATAGCGTCATGGTCATGCAGCGCGGCAAGCTCGTGGAGTCAGGCAGCACTGCATCCGTGCTGACCGCACCCAAGGAGGACTACACCCGCAAGCTCCGCCGGGCGGCGCTGGACCCGTCCACCATGCGCGGCCTCAAGCCGCGGCACGTGGTCCGGTCGCTGGCGCTGAAAGGCTGACCCGCTCCACTGATCCGGCCGTTTACCCGCCCCGCACCACCCGACCCGTTACTGCAACCACGGAGAATCAACGCATGAGCAAGCAGCCAGAAGGCACCCCGGTGGAAGGACTGAAGCTTCCCATCTCACGGCTGGTCCTGGGCACCATGACGTTCGGCGACACCGCCGATGAGGCCACCGCCGGACGCATGGTGGAGGAGGCGCTCGACGCCGGCATCACCACCATCGACACCGCCAACGCGTACGTGGGCGGCGTGACGGAGGAAATGCTCGGCCGCCTCCTCAAGGGCCGCCGCGATGAGGTCATCCTCGCCTCCAAGGCCGGCATGCCGCACGCGGACCACGGCCAGCACACGCCGTTGTCCCCGCTAGGGCTGCGCAACAGCGTCGAGGGCAGCCTCCGGCGGCTCGGCGTGGACAGCATCGACCTGTTCTACCTCCACCAGCCGGACCGTGCGACGCCACTGCAGGACACCCTGCGCACCGTGGCGGAACTGGCGGAAGAAGGGAAGATCGGTGCGCTCGGCGTCTCCAACTTCGCGGCCTGGCAGATTGCCGACGTGATCCACGTTTCCCGCGAGGTGGGTGCACCCACCCCTGTGGTGGCGCAGCAGCTCTACAACCTGGTGGCCCGGCGGGTGGAAGAGGAATACCTCGAGTTCGCGGCCACCCACAACGTGCACACCATGGTCTACAACCCGCTGGGCGGCGGCCTGCTCACCGGCAAGCACAGCTTTGAGGCCAAGCCCTCGGAAGGCCGCTTCGGTGATTCCAAGCTGGCTGCCATGTACACCCAGCGCTACTGGGACAAGCAGCTGTTCGTCTACGTCACTGCCCTTGCCGCCATCGCTGACGCGGCAGGCATCACTCTCGCCGAGCTGTCACTGCGCTGGCTCGCCTACCGGAAGGGCGTCGGCTCCATGCTGCTGGGCGGCTCCAAGGTGGAGCAGCTGCGCGCCAACATCGCCGCCGTGGCCAAGGGGCCGCTGCCCGAAGACGTTGCCAGCTCCTGCGACGCCATTGGCTCCGGACTCCGCGGACCCATGCCGGCATATAACCGCTGACGCATATACAACTGCTATCCGTCACCACCCACGAACTGAAAGTAGAAGATCCAGATGACATCGGACCTGGCCATTGAATTCGCCCGCAAGATCCGCGCCCGTGAGCAGGCCGTCGGCTACTGGGCCGTGATGGACGCGCCCGTGGCAACGGAACGCATCGGCCGGCTCGGCTACGACTACGTTGCCCTGGACGCCCAGCACGGGCTGCTCGGCTACTCGGGCGTGCTGAACGGCCTCATGGCCATCGACGCCGGGCACACCGCCGTCGGCATGGTGCGCGTGGAGGCCAACGACTTCACCGCGATCGGCAAGGCGCTCGACGCCGGCGCCGTCGGCGTCATCGTCCCCCTCGTGAACAACGCCGCGGACGCAGCCGCTGCCGTCGCCGCAGCGAAGTACCCGCCCATGGGCGGCCGTTCCTACGGGCCGATGCGCTCGGCGCTGCGCATCGGCCCGGTCCCGGCTGACTCCAACGCCGCCACCATGGTCTTCGCCATGATCGAGACGCCCGAGGGGCTGGCCAACGTGAAGGAGATCTGCGCGACGCCAGGCCTGGACGGCATCTACGTAGGCCCCTCGGACCTGGCCATCGCCGTCGGCGGCGCCTTCCCGGGCGACCCGGCCATCGAGGCCGAGTTCAACGCGGCGCTGGAAACCGTCGCCGAAGCGGCCGCCTCGGCCGGCATCGCCGCCGGTATCCACACCGCGGCCGGGGACATCGCCGCCGAGCGGCTGCGGCAGGGCTACACGTTTACCACCGTCGCCTCGGACCTGACCCACCTGGAGCTGGCTGCCAAGGCGCACCTGGCTGCCGCCAGGTCGGAGGGCTGAGGCATGCAGACCACCAACACCGGCTACAGCACCATCACGCCCGACGGCGCCGTGAAGCGCGCGGACGGCGCGGACTTCGCGTACCTGCCGGCGCCCACCGTCCAGAGCCACGCCGCCAACCTCCTGACCCTGCCCGACGGCCGGCTCGGCTGCGTGTGGTTCGGCGGCACCCAGGAGGGCGTGCCGGACATCTCCATCTGGTTCTCCACCCTGGAGCCGGGCAGCAGCCAATGGTCACCGGCTGAACAGCTGTCGGAGGACTCCACCTGCTCCGAGCAGAACCCGATCCTGTTCACCGCGCCTGGCTCTGGCGGCCAGAACGGCGTTCTCTGGCTCCTGTACACCGCGCAGAGGGCGGGCAACCAGGACACGGCGGAGGTCCGCCGTCGTACTTCCACGGACAGCGGCCGCACCTGGGGGCCGGTGGAAACGCTGTTTCCGGCCAACGAAACGGGCGGCGTGTTCGTCCGCCAGCTGCCGGTGCAGCTGCCGTCCGGCCGCCTGATCATCCCGATCTTCCGCTGCGTTACTACGCCGGGGGAGAAGTGGGTGGGCAACAGCGACGACAGTGCCGTGATGATTTCCGACGACGGCGGAGCCACCTGGCGCGAGCACATCCTGCCGGGAAGCCTGGGGTGCGTCCACATGAACATCCAGCCTGTGGCCGACGGTTCGCTGCTGGCGCTGTTCCGCAGCCGCTGGGCCGACTCGATCTACGAATCCCGCTCCACCGACGACGGCACCACCTGGAGCGAGCCTGTCCCCACCGAGCTGCCCAACAACAACTCCTCCATCCAGTTCGCCGCGCTCGCCGACGGCCGCCTGGCGCTGGTCTACAACCACAGCCGCGCGGAGGAGAACACCGAGCGGCGGCTCTCGCTCTACGACGAGATTGACGACGACGGCCTGGCCGCCGAACAGGGCCAGCTGGTGGAGCCTTCCCCGTCTGTCGCCGTCGGAACGGACGACGGCGAACGGCGCGCCTTCTGGGGGACCCCGCGCTCGCCCATGACGCTGGCCATCTCCGAGGACTCGGGGCGCAGCTGGCCCATCCGGCGGAACCTCGACGTGGGGGACGGCTACTGCCTCTCCAACAATTCGCGGGACGGCCTGAACCGGGAGTATTCCTACCCGTCCATCCATCAGGGCCCGGACGGTGCGCTGAACATCGCTTACACCTACTTCCGGCAGGCCATCAAGTACGTCCGCGTGGACCCGCAGTGGGCGTATGAGGGCAGCACCACTCCCGGAGGCGGCGCGCAGTGACCGCGACCCGCCACGCGATTGTCACGGGCTGCAGCTCCGGCATCGGCAAGGCGATCGCCGAACGGCTGCTGGCGGACGGCTGGACCGTCACGGGGCTGAGCCGCAGCGAGACCTCGCTGGGGCACGGGTTCCGGTGGCTGCACGCGGACCTGTCCAACCCTTCGTCGCTTGCGGAAACGGCGGCGGGAATCGACCCGGCGGACGCGCTGGTCCACGCCGCCGGATACCAGCGCACCGCGCTGTTGGGTGAGCTGGACCCGGGCGCGCTGGCCGGCATGTTCGCCGTCCACGTTGGGGCCGCCAGCGCGCTGGCCAACGAGGTGGTCCCGCGGATGCCCGACGGCGGCCGGGTGCTGCTGATCGGCAGCCGGACCTCCACGGGCGCGGCGGGCAAGAGCCAGTACGCGGCCACGAAGGCGGCACTGATGGGCATGGGCCGGACGTGGGCGCAGGAGCTTGCACCGCGCGGCATCACGGTGAACGTGCTCTCGCCGGGGCCTACAGACACGCCCATGCTTGCCGACCCTGGCCGGGCGGCCACACCGCCGAAGCTGCCGGCGCTCGGCCGGCTGGTGGATCCCGAGGACGTCGCGGCGCTCGCCGGCTTCCTGCTGGGGCCGCATGGAAAGTCCATCACCGGACAGAACTACGTGATCTGCGGCGGAGCCTCGCTGTGAGGCGGTGATCAAAGGTTGTCAGATCCCGGCGGTTGAGCTTGTGGAAACCCCGGGCCCTACGATGGTGTGAGCAAAGGAGAGCCGAAGATGACCACCGCCAAAGCCAGGCGCGAAGAGATCTACCACCTTGCCGTCACCACGGGGCTGGCTTCTGTGGAGGAACTGTCACGGCATTTCCAGGTCACCGCCTCCACCATCCGGCGGGACCTCGCTCAGCTGAATGAGCAGGGGAAGCTGGCACGGACCTACGGTGGGGCGGTGGCGCTGGGCGCGCATCCCGAACCGTCCCTGCGGCAGCGGACCGGTGAGGCGTACGAGCAGAAGCATGCCATCGCAGCCTGGGCGGCTGCAGAGGTGAAGGACGGCGAGAACTTACTGCTCGACGGCGGCTCCACTGTAGGTGCGCTGGCGCACGCACTGCGCGGCCGGGAGAACCTGTCCGTTACGACGCCGGGCATCAATACGCTGCAGGAGCTCGCTGATTCGCCGGGCATCCAGGTGGACTGCCTTGGCGGCCGGTTGCGCGGCGTGAGTCAGACGTTCGTGGGTCCCCTCGCCGAGGCTGCCCTGGAGCGCATGAGCTTTGACCGGGTGTTCCTCGGCGCGGACGCCGTCACCGCCGACGACGGGCTCTGCGAGGCGGACCACGCGCAGACCAGGCTCAAGGAGCTCATGGCCCGGCGCGGCGACTCGGTTTACGTCCTGGCCGACTCCGGCAAGCTCGGAAAGCGCCCGTTCCACGCCTGGGCAAAGCTCGCCCTGCCGTGGACCCTGGTGACGGACTCCGGCGCAGATCCTGCCCAGGTGGCGCTGTTCACGGAGGCCGGCGTGCAGGTGCAGCTGGTACCGGTCCAGGCGGGGGAGCAGGCGTCGGCTTGAGGGAACACCGGCACGCCTGAATTTGTTATTAACAGTGACCCAAAATGAGCACTGCACATACCGCCTTGATAGTCCCGCCCCGCTTGGGCGAACCCCTCCGGGTCGTACCCGTGGAAGGGCCGGACAGCCTGAAAGACCTGCTCGGGGGCGACTTCGAGTCCGTCGCCCGGGGCGACTGGCACCTTTATCTCAACGCCGAGGGAACCTCGGCCAACCTGCCGGTGAACCTCCGCGCCGACCAACTGATGCACGACTGCGGCCTTGATCTGGCAGGCGCCGCCCGCGGCCCGGCGGTCATAGTCGGCCGTGACGCCAAGGGTAAGGACACAAGCATCCCGGAGCACCTGCTGCGCCTCGCAGCGGAACTCTTCGGAACGCCGCACGCAGCCTGAGGGAGCGGCAGTCCGATTTTTCGCTTCCGCGGAACAACTGGGCCTTTTGGCGTTTAGCATGGGGGAATGACTGAAGCGCGCGAAGATTCGGCAGTTCGGCAGTTGCAGGACATCCTCATTGGGGCCGAAAGCGTTGACGGCTTCCTTGACGGGGTGGCCCAGTTTGCCGCATCCACGCTCACTGGTCTTGCAGGCACCGGCATTGAGTGTGCCGTGACCTTGAAGCGGCACCGGCACACCGCCACTGTTGCAGGCAGCAGTGCCCGGGCCGTAGAGCTGGACCAGATTGAGCAGCAAGTCGGTGACGGACCCTGCATCCGGGCATTATTCACCATGGCCCCGGAATTGCTTAATGATGTCAACGCGGATGACCGCTGGCCTGAATACCAGAAGCAGCTCGCTGAGCACGGCGTGTACTCAACGATCGGCGTGCCCCTGGACATCGGGGAGGGTGCCAGCGCGGCGCTGAACTTCTTCGGTCCCGCGCCGGGCCTTTTCACCCCCGAGCTCTTTGACCGGGCGGTCGAGTTTGGGGACCTGGCCCGCCGCACGCTGCACCTGTCGGTCCGGATCGGGGCCGCGCAGTCCCGCGCGCAGAATCTTGAGGCGGCCATGCAGAGCCGGACCGCGATCGATGTCGCCTGCGGCGTCATCATGGCGCAGAACAGGTGTTCGCAAAAGGAAGCGATGGACATTCTGGCCAAAGTCTCGAGCAACCGGAACCGGAAGTTGCGTGATGTGGCCGTGGAACTCCTGGGCAGGCTTTCGGGATCAGGTGTCGAGACGCATTTCGACTAGTACTTTTCAGCGCGCATCGCGGCGCTACTTGGCCCCTTTGCCGATCATCGACGCCGGGGGCTTGGGGAACGGCTTGGCCGGATACATACGTGCCACCTTGAGCATGTAGTTGGCCCATTGCGGCCCGGCGATCATGTAGCCGTCAATGCGGTCATAGTGCTTGCCGTTGATCGTGATGTTCCTGCCCGGCCGTTTCTGGCCGTCGAGCGCGTCCCCGAAGAAGGATGCGGTGGCCATGCCGCTGGTGTAGCCCAGTACCCAGGTGGCACCGTTGCTGTTGTTGGTGCCGGTCTTGGCCGCCACGGGGACCTTGCTCTGGACCTTCGGGTTGATGTAGACGCCTGAACCCTTCTTGAGCACGTCCTGCAGGACCGAGTTCACGCCGCGGGCAATCTGCGGCTCGACGGCGTCCCGGCATGCCGGCTGCTGGCTGGAGAGCGCCCGGCCGTTGAAGTCGGTGACGCGCTGGATGGCAATCGGCGCGCAGTAGCGGCCGTCGGCAGCGAAGGTGGCGAAGGCGGTGGCGATGCTGAGCGGTGACACGGCGGTGCCGCCGAGAATATTGCCCAGCTGGTGCATGTTGATCTCTGAGCCATCCAGCCCGCTTCGAAGGCCCACTGCCGCAACCATTTTATCGATGCCGCAGATGTCCAGCTGTGCCACCTCGGCAAACGTGGCCGTGTTGATGGAGTTGTACAGCCCGTAGTTCGCTGGCATTCTGCGGTAGTAGCCCGCTGAAGCGTTCTGCAGATCGTCGGCTGTTTCAAGGCCTGCGGCACGCTGCCTGCTGCTGTAGCCGCCCACCACCTTGGCGCACGAGTCCCGCCAGCCGAATCCCAGCGGGTACTCCCGCCGTGAGGCGTCCACTTCCTCGGTGATCTTCCGTCCCTGGTGCAGCCACTCTGCGAACGTGAACGGCTTCATGGTGGATCCTGGCTGGAACCCGCCCGCACCGTTAAGGTCATTGCCGTTGGCATCCTTGGCGTCCACGTTGAAGTTCAGCTGGGTATCGAACTTGCCGGGCTCCGGGAGGAATACCGTGTTCTGCGCCATCGCCAGAATTTTGCCGGTGCCCGGCTGGACTGTCAGCAAAGAAGCTCCCCACCTGCCCGGGTTGGCCCCGGCGGTGGAGTTCACCTGTGACTGGGCCGCCGTCTGCAGCCGGCTGTCCAGCGTGGTGGTGATGGTCAGCCCGCCCCTGAACAGCCTCTGCTCCCGGGCTTCCGTGTCTGCCCCGTAGGCCCGGTTGTTGAGGATCAGGTGGGATACGTAGTCGCAGAAATAGGGGGCGATGGCGGCTGCGGCGCAGCCTTGCTTCGAGCTGCGGATTTTCAGGCCCACGCCGGTGGCGGCGGCATCGTCATGCTGCTTCTTGGTGATCTTTTTTTGCGCCAGCATGGCGTCCAGGACCAGGTTGCGCCGCTTGAGCGAGTTCTCGGGGTTGCTCACTGGGTCGTAGAGGCTGGGGCTGTTGACGAGCCCTGCCAGCATTGCAGCCTGGGGGAGGCTGAGCTTGCTGGCCGGAACGCTGTAGAAATGCTGGGCGGCCGCCTCGATGCCGTACGCGCTGCGGTTGAAGAACACGATGTTGAGGTAGCCCTCGAGGATCTGGTCCTTGGTGAATTTTTTCTCCAGTTCGATGGCGAGCTTCATTTCCCGGACCTTGTCACCAAAGGTCTTCTCCCCGCTGAGGACCACCTCATCCTCGCGGCCGGAAGTAATTTTCGATTCGTTGGCTACGTTGGTGACGTACTGCTGGGTCAGCGTGGATGCTCCCTGCCGGTCCCCGCCGGAGACGTTGCTCACCAGAGCCCGCAGGACACCCATGGGGTCGACGCCGCTGTGCTCGTAGAAGCGGCTGTCCTCGATCGCCACCACGGCGTCCTTGATGTACGGCGACATCTGCTTCAGCGGAACCCGAACCCGGTTTTCCTCGTAGAACGAGGCAATCAGTTTGCCGTCGGACGTCAGGATTCTTGTGGTTTGCGCCGGGGGACGCACCGCAAGCTCGGAGGGGAGGCCGTTGTAGAAGTTCATCGAGCTGCTGACGGCCGCGCCGGCAGCAGCAATCTGGGGAACGAAGTAGGCGGCAACAAGGGCGCCACAGAGGCAGCTGAGGACCACGAACCCGAGCATCCTTGCCAGGGCCGTGTGAGATCCCGATACCGGGCTTTTGCGTACCATCACTGCGGTTCACACCCCAAAAAAGCGTGTCTACAGAATACGCTTCAAGTGACGACCGATCCAGAGCAGGACCCGGTTGGAAACGAACGGCCGGCCCGCGTTGAGCGGGCCGGCCGGCGTCGTACTTGGACTCTTTAGAGCGTTATCTGGCGTTACGTGTTTTGGACGTGGTCCTTGGCGTCCGTGGCGGTGGCTTTGACGTCGGAGGCGGCGGTTTGGCCTTCGTCCTTGACGTGCTGGGCGGCGTCGGTGGCGGTGGCTTTGACGTTTTCCATGGCGTTCTGGGCGGGTTCCTTCAGGCCCTGGGCCATGTCCTTGGCGGCCTCGGTCAGCTGGCTGGTCATGGGTTCGGCCGCGGTCTTCAGCGCGTCGGCGGCTTCGCGTTCCTTCTGGCTTGCCGGGATGAGGGAGGAGACGAGCAGCCCGGC
>NZ_JAAOXD010000004.1:293166-293650 GCF_014694315.1 Arthrobacter ipis
TAGTCCGGCGGCGAGGGGGTTGCCCTGGGTTTTCGCGGCGACCTGGTGGGGTGCGTCGGCGATCGCTTCGCCGGCGCCGTGGAGGGCGTTGCCGGCGGCGTCGGTGGCCTGGTGGACCCCGCCGCCGGTGGTGTGGGCGGCGTGGTGGAGGCTGCCGGAGGCGCTGTGGGTGGCGTGTTCTGCGGTGCCCATGATTTTGTCCTTTACTCCGAAGACGGCGTCCTTCACCTTGTCCGTCTGGCGGTGGACGATGTTGGAGGGGGTGACTTTGTCGGCGACGGCGTCCACGTTGGTGCCGAGGCGGTTGCGGGTTGCTTCGATGTCGGCGCGGATGGCGTCCGGGTTATCACTCATCGGTGGTCTCCGTTCGGTTTGAGGGTGGGCGGGATTTCCTTGGCTGTCTCCATGGTTTGGGGCATGCCTTTGATGGTTTTGAGTTCCTTGCGTCCGATGGAGGCGAGGATCGCGGCGATGATGCCCCAGA
>NZ_JAAOXD010000004.1:293660-293770 GCF_014694315.1 Arthrobacter ipis
CCCGAACGCGATCAGCCCGGCGGCGAGGGGGTTGCCCTGGGTTTTCGCGGCGACCTGGTGGGGTGCGTCGGCGATCGCTTCGCCGGCGCCGTGGAGGGCGTTGCCGGCGG
>NZ_JAAOXD010000004.1:293780-293965 GCF_014694315.1 Arthrobacter ipis
CAGTCCGGCGGCGAGGGGGTTGCCCTGGGTTTTCGCGGCGACCTTCTGGGGTGCGTCGGCGATCGCTTCGCCGGCGCCGTGGAGGGCGTTCCCGGCGGCGTCGGTGGCCTGGTGGACCCCGCCGCCGGTGGTGTGGGCGGCGTGGTGGAGGCTGCCGGAGGCGCTGTGGGTGGCGTGTTCTGCGG
>NZ_JAAOXD010000004.1:293975-396867 GCF_014694315.1 Arthrobacter ipis
TGATGGCGACGATGACGGCGGACCAGCCCAGGCCCATGAGTTCGCCGAGGGCGTACCAGAGGGCGATGGAGAGGAACAGGAGCACGAAGTGCCCGGCGACGCCGGCGCCGGCGAGCATGCCGCCGCCTTTGCCGGCGCGGGTGCCGGACTGCTTGAGTTCGGCTTTGGCGAGTTCGATTTCCTGCCGGATCAGGGTGGACAGGTCCCGGGTGACCTCACCGAGGAGATCACCCAGGGAAGTGGTGTCGGCCTTCGCGTGCGCCTCCGTCGGAGGGATGTCAGGTATCTGGCTGCTCACAGGGGACGACCCCCACCCTCGGTATCATCAGTATCCCGGCGCCTCGGCTCGCCGTACCCTGGTTCGCCATATCCCGGCTCGCCGATCGCCGGCTCTCCGATGCCCGGTTCGCCGTAAGCGGGCTGGCCAGTGGCGGGTTCCCCATAGGCTGGTTCACCGTACGCGGGCTGGCCGTAGGCGGGCTGACCGTAGGCGGGCTGACCGGTCGTCTGTTCCCCATAAGTCGGCTCGCCGTAGGCCGGCTGGGTATAGGCGGGTTCTCCCAGTCCGGCCTGGTCATACAGCGGTGTGCCGATCCCGGCGTCAAGGCTGCTTTCGGTGACCGGCGGCTGGACGGGGTAGGGCGGAACTGTGCCCGCGTATCCTGCGGCGGTTCCCGTCTCCGGGGCACCGGCCTGCAGGCTGCGGCCCAGACGGCCTGCAAGCATGCCCGCGCCAGCCGCGAGGAGCAGGAAGGTACCGGGGCGCTGGCGGGCGAAGGACTTCACTTCGTCCAGCAGGGAGCCGGGGTCGCGGTTATCAAGCCACGACGCAACCGACTCGGAGCGGTCTGCGGCCTGCCGGATCAGGTCCGACGCAACGCCCTGCTGGTCCGGCGCGTCGGCCATGGAGCGCAGCTGCGACGAGATGGTGCGGATGCCTTCGGCGGCCTTGGTCTGCTGGGTACCGGCCTGGCTGGTCAGATCAGACTTCGCCTGGTGCAGCAGATCCTTGGCACTGTTCTTCGCCTCGTAGGCAACGTTCTTCGCCTCAGTCTTGGCCGTCCCGGCAACGTTCTGGGCGGCGACTTTAGTCTCGCCTGCGACGTTCGCGGCCTCATCCTTCGCCACGTCCTTCTTCGAGGATGCATCATCCTGGTAGCCCGGGCTGCCGGTGTAGCCAGTGGTGCCCGCTCCAGTTGCGCCGTAACCGGTGGTGCCGGCGCCGTAACCCGAATTCTGTGTGGCCGGGGGAGCGGTGAGGTCTTCATCCTGCGGCCATTGGTTCTCAGTCATCTTCGCTCTCTCTTTCCGAAAGGGTCAGTTGCTGTACAGGAACCAGCGTTGCTGGCATGCAATGGTAAGCATGTTTACTAATAAATAGTAAGCACCCTTGGCATTTTTTCTCAGCTTTACTTTGGTGTCATGGTACGAAGTGGGCCGAGGGCCGCGTAATGGCGCGGAATTCCGGCGCGCCCCTGCTCCCGGCATCAAGAAAAAAGCTAAGTAGCTTGCCAATCTGATAGTAAGCATGCTTAGGGTATAGGTGCGGGGCCGGAGTATTTGCCTCGGCCCGCCGGCGGACGCCCGCCACGCACGGCAGTTGCCGCTCTTCGGCGGCACAGCGCGCCGTGGCGTCGCACCGTCGTCGCCGGTTCAACGTGAACAGCCAAAAGTGGACAAGAAGTCAACATTCAAGGAGACAGAATGCTCGCCAAGGAACACATCGACGACCTGCTGAACAAGAACGGCAACATCCTGTCGACAGACGGGGGCAAGATAGGTTCCGTCGGACAGGTGTATGCGGACGACGACAACGGGCAGCCTACGTGGGTAACCGCACGGACGGGCCTTTTCGGTACCTCCGAATCCTTCATCCCCCTCGAAGGTGCCCGGGTTGATGGAGCCGACATCGTCGTCCCGTACACCAAAGAGCAGGTGAAGGACGCCCCGCGCGTGGATGCGGAGGGACACCTTGATCCCGCCGAAGAGGACCGGCTCTACGAGCACTACCAGCTGAGCGGAACGGTTACTTACACCGAAGCGGCGAACGGCCACACCGCCGACTCCGGCGGGACGGCCGACCGGTCCGCGGCCGGCCTTTCCGCCACTGAGCGGGATGCCGGATTCGCCGCCACAGGCGGCGGCGGAACGTACAGCGCGGCCGATGAGAGGGCTGGCCGTGACACGTACGGACTGGCCGACGGTGACGCCATGACCCGCTCGGAGGAACGCGTGAATGTCGGCACGGAAAGGCAGGCCGCCGGCCGGGCGCGTCTGCGCAAATACGTGGTGACCGAAAACGTAACCCAGACCGTTCCCGTGCAGCGCGAGGAAGTGCGGCTGGAGCGCGAACCGATCACCGACGGAAACAGGGGCGAGGCGCTGGGCGGGCCGGACATCAGCGAGGCAGAACACGACGAAGTGGTGCTTCACGAGGAACGTCCGGTGGTGGACAAGGAAACTGTGCCCGTTGAGCGAGTCAGGCTGGACACGGAAACCGTCACCGACGAGGTCACCGTGGATGAACAAGTCCGCAAGGAGCGCATTGAGGCCGACGGCGTAGAGAAAACCCGCCACTAATTGCCCCGCGCCGGGGCCGGCTTACTGGCCCCGGCGTTGCAGGCGTTGTGGGCTGGCATGTCGCCAGCACGGGCTCAAAGGGGAAAGAAGGTTCAAACCGATGGTCCCGAATCCTGACGCGGAGCAGTGGGGGCCTCACCAGCTGCTGTCCATGGCCGCCAGGCTTGTCCAGCGAAGGCAGGACCAGGCGCTGGCCGAGCTCGGCCTCACCCACGCTGCAGTCATCGCGCTGCAGGGCCTCCTTGCCGGGCCGTTGAACCAGGAACAGTTGGCCTCTGATATCAAAGTCCGCAGTCAGTCCATTGGCCGGGTCCTGTCGCGGCTCGAGGAGGCCGGGCTCGTGACTCGTGCGTCCAGTTCCTTGGACAGGCGGCACAACGAGGTTTCCATCACGGAAGCAGGCCGTCAGGCACTGGAGGCGGCCAGGAAAGCTGAGCAGGATGCGCTGCCCCCCGACGTCGTCGAGGGTACCGTCCTGGGACGGGAGCTGGCGCGGGTCATCAGCTACTTTCCGGGCCGCGCCAAGCCCGGCTCCGCAAAGAACCAGAATCCGGCCGCAGCCGTCGGCGACCCAGCCGCGGACGACACTGCGGAAGCCCGCTCATCCGTAGCCGGTGCGCCAGCAGAAGGCGCGGAGGTCGAAGGCGTGATGCCCGCAGCCAGTGCGTTTACTGAAGGTGTGCCGGCAAATGGGCAGCAGGCTTCGAGCGCGGATACTGCTGCGGAACCTGCCTTACAGGAACCCGCTTCCGGAGACGAGGTTGCCGCGCAGGACGCTGCGCCGGCGCCGGAGGACCACGGCGGAAGAAGGCAGAAGCCAGATGGCGTGAGCGACTCGGGCCCTGAGCAGGCGGACTGATCATTGAGGAAGGAAAGTGCCGCCGCGCCGCGCGCGGCGGCACTTTCCTGTTTGCGTACTCCGGTTCGGGCTCAATGCCGGACCTTGCCTTGGCTTCGCTGCGCGAGCCCTAGCGTCCCTCTCGCATCGGGTCCGGCCAGTTGCCGATGAGACCGGACATGGGGTCGGGCCAGTTACCGATGCGGCCGGACATGGGGTCGGGCCAGTTGCCGATGCGGCCGCGCATGGGGTCGGGCCAGTTGCCGATCCGGCCGCTAAGGGGTCCGGACTGGGGACGGGACGGGCGAGGGGCAGCGGACAGCGGGGCGTGGGTAGACATGACATGTTCTCCTGACTGAACTGATGGTCCTTGCGCAGGATTGCGCAGGTGGTCTTTTCTGCCCCGAATGCGGGCAGAGCTGACCTGTTCAGTCGGGGGAAGACCCCGGATCGACGGCTGGGCTGGAGGGAAGGTGCTGGGCAGCGTCGAACACGCGGACGCCGGCAAACAAGGGCGTCCGGTCCCAATCTCCCGCCACTTCGGCGGCCTGGGCGCCAGAGCCTTCTGAACCTGAGAAGGAGTTACCCGACGTTCCCTCGCTCACGGCAAAGGATTGAAGAAAGCGGTCGCCGGGCCGTGCAACGACATGCGGTTTGTGGACAGGGGGCCTGGCGCCGGCCAGTTCACGAATCTGGGGCGTCGTCATCTGAAGTTCGACCAGCGAGAGGCCCGTGCCGGCGAGCGGCAGTCCGGCGCCGGTAGCGGGCAGGACCTGGACTGCTGTTTCCACCGATGTTGCCGGCCCCGCATTGCCTCCTGCCGTCGGAGCGGCGGTCCGCGGCCCAACCGCCGAGGGCGGAGCGGCATGTGGCGGCGCAGCACGATCTGGCGCGTTCCCCCCGGCGCTGGGAACCGGCGTCGTCGGCGTGACTCCCGGTACCGGAGCCGCGGGCAGCCCCCGCGCCGGCACTGAAGGAACGGGAACCGAGGGAACAGGCACTGAAGGAACCGGGACTGAAAGAAGCGGCAGCGAAGGGACCGGCACTGACGGGGCCGGCACTGACGGGACAGGCACCGAGGGAAGCGGTAGCGAAGGAATGCCGGGCACAGCAGGCTTCGCAGGTAGCCGTGGCACCGACGAAACGATGTGCTCTGCGGCCGTTATCAGGTTGTCCGCCTTGGCGAGCACGGGCGCCGTCGCCGTGGTCACGGAAGTGACCGCCGTCGATGCCCTACTGACCACGGCGCCCGCCGTGCCCGCTACCGTGCCGGCGACACTGGACACAGGCTTGGTGACTGCAGCAGGAAGGCTAGGTGCTGCCGGCAGCGCAGGAACCACCGGCAGCAGCTTGCGCGCCGGGGCAACCTGGGAGACGGGGGACGCCAGCGGAGCAGACACTGCCGACTGCGCGATGGCAGTGACGGGAGCTGTGGCGAGGGAACCGGCGTTGAGGGAACCGGAGCCAAACGAGTCGTTGTCCCCGGATGCCGCGCCTGCGGATGCCGCGCCCCAGATAATCCAAGCCAGGGCGAGGAGAACGGGCAACAGGAGGGCACGCACGACCGCAGCCTTGTGAAGGCGCAAGCTCTTGCCCATTCGAATCACCCCCCAGCGCAATGGAAGACCAGAATATGCCCGGCGCCCGGTTCCGTCCATAGGAAAAAAGTATTTGCGCATGATCGGGTCCGCTGAACCGCAATAAAATTGGAGCAGAAGGTGCAAATGGGATGTCTGGATCCATCGTCGTCGTCCTTGTGCTGCTGGCCGCAATTGCCGTCGTTGCCATTGCTGCAACAGTGCTGGCCGTCCTGCGCGACGGGCGCGGCGAAGTCCGAAGCGAACCGTCCGAGGAGCCGTGGACTGCCGGAAACCTGCCCAGCGAGCCCTACGCCCTGATTCGCTTTAAGTAGCGAACTGGGAACCATCTCGGTGCCCTGGCCTTTGCAGCCGGCGCCGTCATTCATGGTTGGGAAGGGCACGCCTTGCCAGAGACAAAGTTGGTGCAGCCGCCCACGACTTGCGTGGCCGCCTGCACCAACCGGTAGTACGAATACTCAGATTAGATATCTACTCATTCGCGGCTCCTAGTTCCCGGCGTTCGCGGTCCGGGCTATCTCCTGTCCTCGACCGAATGCCGTGAAAACATCCAGCCACAGGCAATCATCAGCACGCCAAGCACCATGTGCGTCCAGTTGTCCGGCATATTCAGCGACAGGAAGTTGGCCGCCGAATCTACTCCGACACTGAGCCCGTAAATGCTGAGGACGATGTACAGCGCACCGGCGCCCATGAGGAACCTGCGCGCGCCCATTTCGCTCCGGGACATGGCCCAGCCGGTTGCGCCGATAACCAGCTGCACGATGTTGAGCAGCATGGATACCTGGAACAAGCCGAGGAACATGGCGTGAGAATCAGGCCCAAGGAACATCAGTTCGCCATACCGTGCGGTGATGCCCGGGATGAACCCCAGCACACCGACCACCATCAAGACAATACCTACACCCATGCCAGCGTTCTGGACGTCAGTCCTGCCAAAGTGAACGCCGTGTGCATGTGGGGATGCGGTAGTCATTTCTGCCTCCAACCACTGAATGCGGACAAGCTAAGTTTACGTCCGGCCCTCTGAAAAAGCGCTCGCGGTTGAGCTTGCCCGTACTGGTGCCAGCGGAGTGCGGTCCGACTTCTCACGCCGTTGAGCCTGTCGCAAACAGGCGGGCCGGGCCTCGCATGGCACGATGGGAGGCGATGAAACTGCGCGCTGACCAGACCGGAGACCGTGGCCTCCCCATGCCCCTGTGGCTGCAGGGCGGGCTCGAGTCCGCGCAGGCGGCGGTGATTTCCGCACTGCTGGTCATCGCACCCATCGTTGCGGTGTGGGCCACCTCGGGTTTCGGAAGCAGCGGCCTCGATGCCCTGGCGCGGCTCGCCGGCCAGGCTTGGCTGGTCATCCACGGGGTGCCCCTCTACCTCACCGCGGTGGGGGAGGGTGCCGCCGCCAGGCCGGAGACCGGCACCCTGTCGCTGCTTCCGCTGGGCCTGACCCTCGTCCCGTTCCTGCTGGCCTGGCGGGCGGGCAGGCGCCTGGCCCGGGCGTCGTACACGGACCAGTTGTGGCAGGCGCTGCTCGGCTCGTGGCTGGTCTATGCGGGTTTTGGCATCGCCACAGGATTCATCTGCCGGACCGAGGACGTTGGGGTCTTCCTGTGGTGGGCCGGGCTCCTCCCGTTGGTTCCGTTCGGCCTCGGCATGGTGATCGGCGCCCGGCGGGAGGCCGGTTCATGGAGCCGCCTGATCGGCGTCGACGCCGTGGACTGGATCGCCCGCACCAGCCAGCATTCGCGGTGGGCGGGTTCGTACTTGGCTTCCGCCGCCAAGGCAGGCTTCGTGGCTGTTATCGCGGCGCTCGCCATCTCCTCGTCCCTGCTGGCCTTGGATCTCTTCATCCACTGGAACCTTGTGGTGGCGGTTTATGAAAAGCTCGACGCCGGACCCGTCGGAGGCGCGGCCCTCACCATTGCGCAGCTCGGGTTCCTGCCCAACCTCGCAGTGTTCGCGCTCGCGTGGCTCAGCGGCTCCGGTTTCGCGCTGGGCGCCGGATCGCAGGTGGGTCCGCTGGGGACCGCCGTCGGACCGCTGCCCACCATCCCGGTTTTTGCGGCCATCCCTTCCGGCCCCCTCGACTTCGGACCGGTGGCGCTGGTGGTTCCCGTGCTCGCCGGGGTCCTGGCCGGCTGGTGGTTCCTGCGCGAGGGGGAAAATCACTTCGACGAGTGGCTGTCCATCAAGCTCCACGTCCGCTGGCTGACCGCCGCGGCGTCCACGCTGTTCCTGGCCCTCATCGTCGGAGCTGCTGCCGGCGTTCTGGCCGCGGCCCTCGCCTGGCTTGCGCGTGGCTCGGCCGGCATCGGCCGCCTCACGGATATCGGTCCAGACCCGCTGTGGACGGCTGTCTGGCTGATGGCGGAAGTCGGGATCGGCGTCGTAATTGGGTACGCAGCGGGACCGTGGCTGGAACGCCGCCAACTGCGGGACGCCGAGCTGGGGAGTGCACCGAACAGCAAATAGCCGGCCGAGCGGGCCGGCGGCCGGTGCCGGTGGCTCGCGGAGTTAGCGGACGGGCTGCTGAAGCGGTGCGGGCAGCGAGTTCTCCAGCTGGACCCGGCACTCCGTGCTTGCCTTGCTGGTTAGCGCCTGGCGGGAGCACTGCTGGAAGTCCCGGACCTGGTTGAAGAACAGTGCCGAGGTCAGGACCAGGAGAACCAGCACGGCCGAAACCACCAGGCCGGAGATGGTGCCGAACAGCACCAGCTTGGATTCCTTGAACCGGATTGCCCGGATGAGCACGATGATTCCCAGTGCGATGCCCGCCGCCGTCAGAAGGGCAGTGAGCCAGAGGTAGGCGATGTCCAGCTGGAACACGAAGAAGGCGCCCAGCACGGCCACAATGAACATGCGGAACAGCGTGTGCGTCTTCTGGAGCGAGGCTTTGGCCTCCTCGCTGAGCGGACGCGCGGTCCGCTGCGGCCCTTGGGGGCCAGGAGTGGGGTTCATGTTTTCCAGCCTACGCGAGCAGCCGCCTAAGCTTGAGCAATGCGCATAGTAGTCCTCGTCTCCGGAACCGGTTCCAACCTCCAGGCCGTCATCGACGCCGTTCAGGCCGGGGACCTGGATGTTGAGATCGCCGCGGTCGGCGCGGACCGCCCGGGAACCTACGGCGTGGAGCGCTCTGCTGCCGCCGGGATCGACACGTTCGTGGTGGACTTCAAGGCCTACGCGGACCGTGCGGAGTGGAACGCTGCGCTGACGGAAGCCGTGGCCGCGTACCAGCCGGAAGTGGTGGTGTCGTCAGGTTTCATGCGGATCGTGAGCCCGGAGTTCATAGACGCGTTCCAGGGGAAATACCTCAACACGCACCCAGCGCTGCTGCCGTCCTTCCCCGGCGCCCACGGCGTTCGGGACGCCATGGCCTACGGGGTCAAGGTCACCGGCTGCACAGTGCACTGGGCCGACGCCGGCGTGGACACCGGGCCCATCATCGCGCAGGAGGCGGTGGCCATCGAGGACGCCGACACTGAGGACACCCTCCACGAACGCATCAAAGTAGTGGAACGGCGGCTCCTGGTCTCCACCCTCGCGTCGCTGGCTGCTGAGTACGCCGCCGCGAAGTAGCAGCCCGCTAAGTGCCTTAGCAGGCGTGTGCCCAATCGATGATGGACTTGATCTCCTCAGGGTTTGAGCTGAACCACTCGCTTCCTGGACCGTCATCCAGCTGTCGGCCGCGGTAAAACAAGACTGAGTTGCACAACAAGCGCGCCAGCTGCCGAGCGCGCGGCCCCAGCCGGCAGCCCCACCTACTCGAGGCGGCGCTGGCGGGTTTCCGGGGAAAAGAACGCCATCCACAGCACCGACAGGACCACCAGGCCGCCGGCGAGGGCGAATGATGTGGCCAGCCCCAGCTGCGGCCAGAAGTAGTTCGCAAAGATGAGCGGGCCGAAGCCTGCGCCCAGCCGCGAGAACGTGGACGCCCAGCCGAAGCCGCTGCCGCGCAGTTCCGTGGGGTACAGCTCGGAAACGTAGGCGTAGAGCACCGGGATGGCCACCTGCACCACGAACCCGAACACCAGCAGCCAGAACACGGCAGCCGTGGGCACGTCCACCACGAACGCCACCACCACCAGGATCAGCGCGGACAGTGGCCCGGTAATAGCCAGCAGCCACTTGCGGCCCACGCGTTCCACGAGCAGCGCTGCCGCGATCACGCCCAGGAGCCCGACGGCGGCCATCCCCGCCGTCGTCAGGAACGCCTTGTACTCGGCGAACCCGGCGCCGATCAGGATCCGCGGCATCCAGGTCAGGGACAGGTAGTAGACCAGCAGGATGCTCATGAACAGAGCCCAGGCGGCGGTGGTGATCTTCCAGTTGAACTGCCAGACCCCGCGCAGCTGCTGCCACGCGCTGCCGGCGGAAAACCGCGGGACGGTCTGCGGCTCCGGCAGGCTGTAGGCCCGCGGCTCGGCTCCGGTGGCCTCGACCAGGCCGTCGATTACCAGAGCGGCTTCTTCCCGGCGTCCCTTGCGGATCAGGAACAGCGGCGACTCGGGAACGCTGCGCCGCACCCAGAACACCAGCAGGGCAGGCAGCACCATGACCAGCATGGTGAGACGCCAGTCGGCAAAAGAGGCGACGAGCCAAGCCGATACGAAGCCGCAGAGGGCAGCACCCACGGGCCACCAGCCGTCCATCGCGGTCAGCACCCGGCCGCGCTGCCTTCGGGGCGTGAATTCGCCTACCAGCGCGTAGTCCACGGGAATGCAGCCGCCCAGGCCGAATCCGGCCATGAAGCGGAACACACAGAACCAGAGGAAGTCGGGGGAGAAGGCGCCGAGCACCGTGAACAGCGAGAAGATCAGCAGCGTGGCCGTGAAGGCCTTCCTGCGCCCGATGGTGTCAGCGATGGTGCCCCAAATGAAGGCACCCAGGGCCATGCCTATGAGGTTGGCCGTGCCGATCCAGCCAGCCTCGCCCGGGGTGAGGCTCCAGTGGGTGGACAGCAGCGGAATGAGAATACCGTTCAGGGTGACGTCCCAGGCGTCGAACATGAACCCCAGACCGCCGATCACGAAGATCCGGCCCTGCACTTTCCAGCGCCACGGCAGCTCCTGGACTACCTGCTCGCCACTGGGCACAGCGGTGTAAATATTCATCTCGGCCTCCTGCTTAAACCTTACGTTGCGGAACACCCCGAAGCGGCGGACCGGGAACGCCCGGAAGAGCCGAGCCCCCGCGCCGGGAACAGCCCGGCCTTCACAGTCCGGCCGCCAGCAGGCGGCGGTCCGCCGACACGATAAACTGGGCCGTATCCCCACCAACCGCGGCACATCCACCGCGAGATAAAGACGGAGACTTTTGTGAGCTTGACGCAGCTTGACCGTGTTCCCATCCGCCGGGCCCTGATCTCGGTATACGACAAGACCGGTCTGGAGGAGCTCGCCAAGGGCCTGCACGCCGCAGGCGTCAAAATTGTTTCCACCGGCTCGACAGCCAAGAAGATCGCCGCGGCCGGCATCCCGGTCCAGGAAGTCGAAGAGGTCACCGGTTCCCCCGAGATGCTCGACGGCCGGGTCAAGACCCTGCATCCGCGCGTCCATGGCGGCATCCTGGCCGACCGCCGCGTCCCCGCGCACATGGAGACCCTCGCCAAGATGGAGATCGAGGCCTTCGACCTCGTCGTGGTGAACCTCTACCCGTTCGTGGAGACGGTCAGGTCCGGCGCCGCGCAGGACGACGTCGTGGAGCAGATCGACATCGGAGGCCCCGCCATGGTGCGCTCCGCAGCGAAGAACCACGCCGCCGTCGCCATTGTGGTGGACCCGACGTTTTACGGCGACGTGGTCCGCGCCGCTGCGGAAGGCGGCTTCGACCTTAAGACCCGCCGCCGGCTCGCCGCGAAGGCGTTCGCGCACACAGCCACCTACGACACGGCCGTGGCCACCTGGACCGCCAGCCAGTTCCTCGACGAGGACGGCGACGGCGTCATCGACTGGCCCGCCTACGCCGGCCTGGCCCTGGAACGCTCGGAGGTGCTGCGCTACGGCGAAAACCCGCACCAGCAGGCTGCGCTGTACGTGGACAAGGCAGCCCCCGCGGGCATTGCCCAAGCTGACCAGATCCACGGCAAGGCCATGAGCTACAACAACTTCGTGGACGCCGACGCAGCACTGCGCGCCGCCTACGACTTCGCCGAGCCCGCCGTGGCCATCATCAAGCACGCCAACCCGTGCGGTGTGGCAGTGGCTTCCGCCGACGCGGCCGACCCCATCGCCGATGCCCACGCCAAGGCCCACGCGTGCGACCCCGTCTCCGCGTTTGGCGGCGTCATCGCGGCCAACCGCACGGTCACCGCCGGCATGGCCCAGACCGTGGCCGGAATCTTCACCGAGGTGGTCATCGCTCCCGGCTTCGAGCCCGAGGCTGTGGAGATCCTCTCCAAGAAGAAGAACATCCGCCTTCTGTCCCTCCCGGAGGGCTACGGCCGCTACCCGGCGGAAATCCGTCAGGTCTCCGGCGGTGTGCTGGTGCAGGTCAGCGACAAGGTGGACGCCGACGGCGACAACCCCGCCAACTGGACGCTCGCCGCCGGCGAAGCGGCCGACGACGCCACGCTGGCCGACCTCGCCTTCGCCTGGACCGCCTGCCGCGCAGCCAAGTCAAACGCGATCCTGCTCGCCTCCAACGGCGCCGCAGTGGGCATCGGCATGGGCCAGGTCAACCGTCTGGATTCCTGCAAGCTCGCCGTCGAGCGGGCCAACACGCTGGGCGTTAGCGTGCAGTCCGACGTCGACGGTGCAGGCGGCGCCTCCAACGCCGACGCAACCGGTGCTCCCGCCCGTGCCCGCGGCGCGGTGGCTGCCTCCGACGCGTTCTTCCCGTTCGCCGACGGCCTGCAGATCCTGATCGACGCCGGCGTACGGGCAGTAGTGCAGCCCGGCGGCTCGGTCCGTGACGAGGAGGTCGTCGCTGCAGCCAACGCTGCGGGCATCACCATGTACTTCACCGGCGCCCGCCACTTCTTCCACTAGTCCCCACCGCCTCCCTAACCTCGCTGCGCTCGGCCGGGGAACCCGGGCGGCGTGGGCCCAACCACCGCCTCCCTAACCTCGCTGCGCTCGGCCAGGGAATCCGGGCGGCGTGGGCCCGAGTTAAAGCCCGACGGCGGCTGCCCCCTTAAGGGGACGGCCGCCGTCGGGCTTTTACTTGCTTAGCTTTCCTCCGTTTCCTCCTGGGCCGGCAACCGGAGGTCCCGGGGGACCGCTTCGGCCATCCGTTCCGGCGTCCAGTAGGCCAGGATCTCCTCGGGCGCCTGGCTGATGCTGTGGCCTACCGCAGCGTCGTCAGTGCTGCCCGCGTCATCCTTATTTCCGCTGTGCACTGTCATAGACCTTCATGATGGTCGAGCCCCAGAACGGCCCGAACATCGTGGTGGAATTCGTTCCGTACCCGTAGCTGTTGACCGAGTTCTGGAAGCCGTCGGCTGAACTTGCAGCATCCGTGTCGCCCCGGGCAAACCAAGGGCCGCCCGAGGAACCGCCCGTCATGTCACAGGAAATCCCCTGGGAATTGAACTGAGGGTTGATCGTGTCGTCCTTGGCCTTGCCTGTGCAGCTGACCAAGGTCTTGCCGGTGAACGGGGCCGCCGCCGGGTACCCAAAGGACTTGTATGTCAGCCCCCGGGGCTGGCTGAACTCCACACCGGAGGCACCCACCTTGTCGGCCAGGGTCTTGCCACCCACCCGGGCCACAACGGCGAAGCCGGTGTCGTAGCGGATATCGCCGCCGGAGGTCCAGTTCCGTGCCGCGTGCAGCGACCGGGCCGGCCATTGACCATACGGGGACAGGCCGTTGTTGTAGCCGGGAACAAACACCCAGTTGGTGGCGAAGGCGCCCGGCCCCTCATTAACGCAGTGGCCGGCGGTTGCCACGAGGCTCTTGTTCCGGGCGGCGACTGAGTTGCCGGAGCAGACGTAGTTGATTCCGGCGAGGGTGAAGAAGACCTTGCCGATGTGCGGCACCGGTTTTTCATCTGCGTGCAGGGCCGTGGTTACCGTGGTCTGCGGGGCGGTGCCGGCGATTCTCGTTGGCGCTCCCGTCGCCACGGCAGCCGAAGGCGAGGAGCCTTTGTTTTCGTGCCTGACCACGGCCTTGGCGGCCAGCAAATCGCCGGGAAGGGCGGCGCGCATGCGCTCGGGCGTCCAGTAGCCCTGCGGGCTGGACACGGGGGTGCTAGCAACTTGCAACTGGGTTGTATCCTGCGACGTTGCAGAAGAGGCTGTAGCGCCGCCGATGGCGCTCACTACCAGCAGCAAGCCCGTGGAGAGGCTCAGAAGGCTGCCAGCCAGTGTCTTTTTGCTCGTCATTTGCGGTCCTACCTATCAGGTGGGGCGGGCCCGGGAGGCACGCCGGGTGACTGATTGACCTACCCGGGGATGACAAGCTCGGTTAAAAACGATTCAGGTTTTCTTGCCAGGTAGGGGTGGTGCTGATCTGCCCCTGCCGCAAGGGGTTACTACTCAGTTCAGCCGCCGAAGCGGTATTCCTTTATGAGAGAAAGATTAGAGCCCCACCGCCCCGGAGACAATGGATAGTGTGGCGAAAGCCACACGAAGGGGGTAATCCAAGGGCATCCGGCCCTCCTGTTGAGGTTCAACCGGTTCACCTCGGGTAAGTTAAAGGTTGGTGAAATAGACCGGAATACCAGATACAAGCCGACCTTCAGGGAGACGCCCGAGCATGGCCAAAATTATCTATACCCACACCGACGAAGCGCCGATGCTGGCCACATATTCGTTCCTGCCGATCATTGAGGCGTTCGCGTCCACGGCAGGTGTGCAGGTGGAGACCCGCGACATTTCGCTGGCCGGCCGCATCATCGCCGTCTTCGGCGACTACCTCACTGAAGAGCAGCAGATCGGCGACGCCCTGGCTGAACTCGGTGAACTGGCGAAGAAGCCGGAAGCCAACATTATCAAGCTGCCCAACATCAGCGCATCCGTGCCGCAGCTGAAGGCCGCCATCGCCGAGCTTCAGTCCCAGGGCTACAAGCTGCCGGACTACCCGGACAACCCCACGTCCGACGAAGAGACCGCCATCCGGTCCCGCTACGACAAGATCAAGGGCTCCGCTGTGAACCCGGTCCTGCGTGAAGGCAACTCGGACCGCCGCGCACCACTGTCGGTGAAGAACTACGCCCGCCAGAACCCGCACTCCATGGGTGCTTGGACCCCCGAGTCCAAGACGAACGTGGCCCACATGGACGCCAACGACTTCCGCTCCAACGAGAAGTCCGTGGTGGTCCCCGCCGACGGCACCATCGAAATTCAGCTGGTCCGCGAGGACGGCACGGTCAAGGTCCTGAAGAAGGCCTTCCCGGTTCTCGCCGGCGAAGTCATCGACGGCACCGTGATGCGCGCCGCTGCCCTGGACGAATTCCTGGCCGCACAGGTAGCCCGCGCCAAGGAAGAGGGCGTGCTCTTCTCCGCACACCTGAAGGCCACCATGATGAAGGTCTCCGACCCCATCATCTTCGGCCACGTGGTCAAGGCCTACTTCTCCGAGCTGTTCGACACCTACGGCAAGCAGCTCGCCGCTGCCGGACTCAGCCCCAACAACGGCCTTGCCTCCATCCTCAATGGACTGGACGAGCTGCCCGAGGACGTCCGCGAGGGCGTTCAGGCCGCCATCAAGAAGGGCCTCGAAGAAGGCCCCGCGATCGCCATGGTCGACTCGGACAAGGGCATCACCAACCTGCACGTCCCCAGCGACGTCATCGTGGACGCCTCGATGCCCGCCATGATCCGCAGCTCCGGCCACATGTGGGGCCCGGACGGCCAGGAAGCCGACACCCTGGCAGTCCTCCCGGACAGCTCCTACGCCGGCATCTACCAGGTTGTCCTCGACGACTGCCGCGCCAACGGCGCCTTCGACCCCACCACCATGGGCACGGTTCCGAACGTCGGCCTCATGGCCCAGGCTGCAGAAGAGTACGGCAGCCACGACAAGACCTTCGAGGCCCAGGTCCCCGGCAAGATCCAGGTGGTCGACGGCTCGGGCAACGTCTTGATCGAACACGAAGTTGCCCCGGGCGACATCTGGCGCGCCTGCCAGACCAAGGACCTGCCCATCCGCGACTGGGTGAAGCTGGCCGTGAACCGCGCCCGCGCGTCCCAGACCCCGGCTGTGTTCTGGCTCGACGAGACCCGCGCGCACGACGCCAAGCTCATCGAGAAGGTCCGCGAATACCTGCACGAGCACGACACCGAGGGCCTGCAGATCGAGATTCTGTCTCCGGTGAAGGCCACCGCTTTCACGCTGGAGCGCATCCGTAAGGGCGAGGACACCATCTCCGTCACCGGCAACGTGCTGCGCGACTACCTCACGGACCTCTTCCCGATCTTGGAACTGGGCACCAGCGCCAAGATGCTGTCCATCGTTCCGCTGATCAACGGCGGCGGCCTCTTCGAGACCGGGGCCGGCGGCTCCGCCCCGAAGCACGTCCAGCAGCTGCTGAAGGAAAACCACCTGCGCTGGGACAGCCTGGGTGAATTCCTGGCACTGGCCGTCAGCTTCGAACACCTGGCCAACACCACGGACAACGCCCGCGCGCAGGTCCTGGCCGACACCCTGGACCGCGCCACCGGCACGTTCCTGCTCGAGAACAAGTCCCCGAGCCGCAAGGCCGGCGAACTCGACAACCGGGGCAGCCACTACTACCTGGCGCAGTACTGGGCACAGGAGCTCGCCAAGCAGTCCGAGGACGCCGAGCTGGCAGCCTCCTTCGCATCGGTCGCCGACGCGCTGACCTCCAACGAGGAGGCCATCATTTCCGAACTCCTGGGCGTCCAGGGCCAGCCGGTGGACATCGGCGGCTACTACCGCCCGGACGCCGTGAAGGCTGCCGCCGTCATGCGGCCGTCGGCGACGCTCAACAAGATCGTTGCCACGCTGAGCTGATTCTCTGACTCTCGACTGAGTCGTAGAGCTGAGCAGTAGGAGCGCCCCGCCACTCGTTTGAGTGGCGGGGCGCTTCTTTGCTTGCCGGGACTGCTAGCGGTTTGGAAACTGACCTACCGGTCGGGGATGTCGTCGCGGCGGGTGTCCGTGTGCCGGGTTTCATTCCGTGGCTCGCCGGTGTCGTCGTCACCATACGGGGCGTCGACCGCCATGTCTGGGTCGGTGCTGACGGGCCGCTCGGTTGCTGAGGCGTCGTAGGCGTCGCCTGATTCGTAGCTGCGGCCCGGGACCGCGTCCATGCCGGCCCCCTCGGAGTAGCCGGTGCTTGCGCCCGGGTCGCCGTTGCCGCCGGCCGCTGTAGTGCCCATGCCGACGCCGGTCCCTACCGTTCCAGCACCGCCCGCTCCGGCTCCGACGCCGGCACCCGTTGTCCCGGCACCCGTTGTCCCGGCACCCGTCCCGGCCCCGGTGCCACCACCAAGACCGGTTCCCATGCCGCCTCCCATGCCAGCCGCCGTCGAGCCCGCATCACCTTCCACCTCGCCACCGCTGACGCTTTCACGCCAGGCGCCGGTTTCCGTGTCGCGTTCCTCGATGAACTTCTTGAACTTCCTCAGATCCGACGCGACCTGCCGGGAATCGAGCCCGGTGGCCGCACCGAGCTTCTCCATCGCGGATTCGGGCTCCCACGTCAGCTCGACGTTCACCTTGGTTTCGTTGGCGCCCAGGGACTCGAACCATACAGTGCCGGCATTGCGGGGCTCGTTCAGGCTCTCCCACGTGACCCGTTGGTCCGGCTCCTGGACGGTGATCTGGGCGTCGTACTCGCGCTTCACACCGGCGATGCTGGTTTCGAAATGAACAGTGGTGTCGTCGAGCTGGCGGACGGCGTCGACGCCGCTCATGAAATTGGGGAAATCCTCAAACTGGGTCCATTGGTTGTAGGCCTGGCGTACGGGGACATCGACGGTTATCGATTCCTGGACAGTTGCCATGCTTGGTTCACTCCTTCGGCGTACGGGCGGCTGGGCCCGTGGTTCTGATTGCCATTGTTCGGATGGAACACCTCCAACGTAGCGGGAAGCCGTCGGCATTTGAAGAGCGAAACTAAGCCTGCTGACTATGAAGCTCAGGCGGGCCCAGATGACGGCACGCGGTTGTGGGAGGCCACACGTTTTCATAGGGTACTAAGCAGGCTTATCTTCCGGCCGGGTGCCCAGCGCCTAGGCCGAGCCCCGCTAGGCCGCCGTTTCGGAAAGGATCCTCTCTGTGCCTGAAGAACCAGTTATCAACATCCCGGGAGCGCCGGCAGGCGAGCAACCCGCCGTCGTCGAACCCACCACCCCGCGGGAGCCGTTGCCGCCCAAGCCGGACCAGCAGGGGCCGGAAGCGGTGTCTCCGACCGGCAGCCCCACCGGTGCGCCGGAACACTCCCGGGCGCAGTCCGGCCAGTACCTGACCACCGCACAGGGGCTCCGACTGGCGGATACAGACCACTCGCTGAAGGCCGGGCCTCGGGGTCCGATCCTGCTCCAGGACCACCACCTCCGGGAGAAGATCACCCACTTCGACCACGAAAGGATTCCGGAGCGCGTGGTGCACGCCCGGGGCGCCGGTGCCCACGGGGTCTTCCGTTCGTATGGCACGGCCGCCAACATTACCCGTGCAGGCTTTCTCGCCAAGGATGTCGAAACGCCGGTGTTCGTCAGGTTCTCCACGGTGCTGGGTTCGCGCGGGTCCGCCGACACCGTCCGTGACACGCGGGGTTTCTCCACCAAGTTCTACACGGACGAGGGAACCTACGACCTCGTGGGTAACAACATTCCCGTGTTCTTCATTCAGGACGGGATCAAGTTCCCGGACATCGTGCACGCCGCAAAGCCCCATCCGGACCGCGACATCCCGCAGGCCCAGAGCGCCCATGACACGTTCTGGGACTTCGTGTCCCTGCACACCGAGGCACAGGCGCACACCATGTGGAACATGTCCGACCGCGGGATTCCGCGCTCCTACCGGACCATGGAAGGCTTCGGCGTCCACACCTTCCGCCTGGTTGACGCCGCCGGCGCCACGACGCTCGTCAAGTTCCACTGGAAGCCGAAGCAGGGCGTGCACTCGCTGGTCTGGGAGGAGGCCCAGATCATCAACGGCATGGATCCGGACTTCCACCGGCGGGACCTGGCCGATGCGATTGAGGCCGGCGCCTACCCGGAGTGGGAGCTGGGCATCCAGACCTTCCCCGACACCGAAGACCAGATGTTCGAGGGGATCGACCTGCTTGACCCCACAAAGTTTGTGCCTGAGGAGCTCGCCCCGGTGCAGCCGATCGGCGTGATGACGCTCAACGCCAACCCGGTCAATTACTTCGCGGAAACGGAGCAGGTGGCCTTCCACCCGGGGCACCTCGTGCCGGGCATCGACGTCACCAATGACCCGCTGCTGCAGGTCAGGCTGTTCTCCTACCTGGACACCCAGATCTCGCGGCTGGGCGGGCCGAACTTCGCCCAGATCCCCATCAACCGTCCGCAGGCTCCGGTCAACGACATGCTGCGCGAGGGCATGCATCAGACGGCCGTCCACGCCGGGGTAGCGCCCTACCGGCCCAATTCCCTCGACGGCGGCTGCCCGTTCAAGGCCGGGGCAGACCTGGGGGCGTTCGTGGATGTCCCGGAAGCGGTGGCGGAAGCCATCAAGCAGCGGAGGAATCCCGCTTCCTTCGATGATCACTACAGCCAGCCGCGGCTGTTCTTCCGGAGCCTCACGCCGGTGGAGCAGGACCACGTGATCCAGGCTTACACGTTCGAACTGGGCAAGTGCTACGAGAAGCCGGTCCGTGAGCGCCAGCTGCTCGCGCTGGCCAACATCGATGCCTCGCTGTGCGCGGCCGTCGCCCGCGGTCTCGGCATGCCCGCCCCCGAGGCCACCGAGGACGTGCCGGACGCCCAGCCCAGTCCCGCCGTGTCCCAGCTGGGGAAGACCTGGCCCGTGGCCGGCCGCGTCGTCGGAATCGTGGCGGACGAGTCCAGCGATCTGGAGGCTGTGCGGGATGCCCGCAAGGCGCTCGACGATGCCGGCATCGTGCCGCTCGTGATCGCGCCGTCCGGCGGGACGCTCGGGGGAGAGGCCGACGGCGGAATCCCGGTTCAGCGGACCTACCTCACCGCCCGCTCCACCGAATTCGACGCGGTCATCGTGGCAGGATCAGGTGAGCCGGCGGCCGACGCCGAACAGGGGCTCGATGCGAAGGCCGGTGAACCCGGTGCTTCGCTTGATCCGCGGATCGTGCTGCTGCTGTCAGAGGCCTTCCGCCACGCCAAGGCCATCGGAGCGTGGGGATCCGGCTCCGCAGGGGTGGATGCTGCCAGTATTCCGGACGATGCGGCCGGCGTGGTGCTGGGCGACAACGCCGGGCAAGTGGTTCCGCAGATACAGGAGCTTTTGGCCGCCCACCGGGCGTGGGAGCGGTTCCCGGCAGCTGCTTCCTGACGGGCGACGAAGCTTTCTGAACGGCGTAAAAGCTTCCTGATCGAGTAAGAAAAAGGGCTGGTCCCCCAAGGGGGACTAGTCCTTCTTCTTGCCCGAACCTTTGTCCTTGTTCCCCTCCGAGTTGCCCTTGCCGGAGTTGTCCTGCCGTCCGTTGCTGGCGGGAGCCGGCACGGGGGCAGGTGCGGGAGCCGGGACCACCACTGCGGGCGCAGCCGTCGGCGAGGGTTTCGGGGCTGCCGTGGGCCTCGCAGCGGCAGGCTGGGCAGCCACCTCCGCAGCCGCCTTTCTGGCTGCCTGCGCCTGCGCTGCCGTGAGGTCGGCCCGCACGGATTTGATGGCCGCCGTTATGCTCCGGTGGCGTTTGAAGGAAACCTGCCCGGCAGCCGCCGCGGCATCCAGTTCAGAGGAGAGACGGTCAAGGGACTTCAGTGCGGCGGCGGGGTTGCTTCCCGCCGCAGACCTGGTGACCTCCAGGACCTGCTGCTGAAACTTTGCCGCCGCGTTTATCTCGAGCTCCGGGGCGGCGCCCGCGCAGCCGGTCAGTCCGGCCGCCAACATGCACCCGGTGAGGACGGTGATCGCCCGGCGCCACACGGCCGGTGCCCGGCTGGGGCTCATGGTTCAACGCTCCTTTGCAGCTCCACGAGATGGTCACCCAAGGTGCCGCTCACGCTGGGGTAAGGAACGACGTCGGGCGGCGTTTCAGTTGAGTTGGCGGCCACGGTCACGGCGGCTGCTCCGCCAAGCAGGGCTGCCGCCGCAAGGGCGGAGCCAATCCGAAAGCGCCGGCTCCGGCGTTTCCTGCCGGCCGCGCGGCTGTTCCGGCCGGGAGTAGCTGACTGTGTCTTGGCCGTCGTTTTGGCGGTGGACTCCTTTTCAGAAACCCCGACCGGAAGAATCGACGGCGGCCGCGACGGGAGTGCGGGGAGAACGCGGGTGTGCTCCTCGGCCAGGTCTCCGGGAGCGGAGTCCGGTGAAACGAGGGCGTGCCGAAGAGCCACTTCCAAGTCCGCTGCGGAGGGCCGCTCCAGCGGGTCGAGGGCGGTCATAGAGGCCAGCAGGTGCTGCCATTGTGCGGGCAGGTCGGCAGGGATTTCAGGGGCCCGATGCAGCCGGGCCACTGCCGATTCCACCGCGCTGCCCGGATACTCAACCGTGCCCTTGATGCATTCAAGCAGCACGAGGCCGAGCGAATAGATGTCTGACGCGGGCGAAAGCGGGGAGCCCATCGCCTGCTCAGGGCTCAGATACGCTGCCGTGCCCACCATGGTGCCGGTGGCCGTGAGGCGGGTCCCGTCCACGATCCGGGCAATGCCGAAGTCCGTCAGTTTCGGCCGCACCGGTTCGCCGGGACGGACCTGGATGAGGAGAATGTTGGCGGGTTTGATGTCGCGGTGGATGATGCCCAGCCCGTGAACGTAGGCTAGGGCATCCGCGACCCCGGCGCCGATGACAGCAACCTCCTCGAGCGGAACTCGGCTATGCCGGAGGCGGCTGCGCAGGTCCTGCCCGTCCACAAGTTCCATCGTGAGGAAGGGCCGGGGCTGGTCCGGGACGCGGGTATCCACGCCGGCGTCGAATAGCGTGACAAGACTGGGATGGTTCAGCGTCGCCAGGAGCCGGATCTCGGCTTCCTGGCGTTTGAGCTCATCGGCATCTGCAGCCTGGGGGGCGAAGAGCTTCAGGGCCACGTCCCTGCCCAGGTTCTGGTCGCTGGCCGTGTAGACCGTCGACATGCCGCCGCGTCCGATCACCCCACCCAGCAGGTAGCGCCCGCCCAGTACATCCGTTGACACCCCGCTGTGCGTTTCTTTCAACACGTTGCCGTCCTTCTCAGTTCTGGCTCGGTGTTAAGAGTAATACGTCTACTTACTAATTGATGCTGCTGGTTGATTCCGGGGCGGCCCCGGTTCCCGAACACCCGGGTTCTCTCCCCGTGGGCCGGCACCCCGCGGGCGGGGGCGCGGCTTCGCCGGCGGCCCGGCATCCGGTAGTCCAAAGGACTGCCGCGATGCGGACCGCCGACGAAGTGCGGTTTATTCCTGTCCGGACAGGATCCGGAGTGTTAGGCCTTCCTCCTGCGGATCACCAGCAGCGCGCCGATCGCGAGCAGGACCAGGGCGAGAGGCAGCAGCCCGGCGTCGGCTCCAGTGTTGGCGAGCGTCTGCTGTGCGGTGGCCATGTTTCCCGTGGCCATGGTTGCGGTGCTTGCCGATCCCGAGGCGCCTGTGGTCAGCGAACCGGCCGGCAGGATGGCAGCAGCACCAGTTGTCGTGGTCATGGTGCCATTGTCGGTGCCAGCTGCGGCTCCACCGGTCGTGTCGGTGCCGGTTCCATTGCCGTCGGTGCCGGCAGTCTCGGTGCCGGTTCCACTACCGCCGGTTCCGTTTCCGTCTGCGGCGGCTCCATCAGTGCCCGTGCCGTCGGTTCCGGTTCCGGCTCCATCGGTACCGGTTCCATCCGTTCCATCACCCAGATCGGAGCCGTTGCCGGTTCCATCACCCGGATCAACAGCGGGCGGCGTCGTCACGGTCCCTTCGCCAAGGCCGATGCCCAGGTCAACACCCAGGTCTACGGATGCATCAGTTCCCGTACCGAGCCCGAGGTCAACGGTGCCTTCAGCACCACTTCCGAGGGAACCCGTGTTGCCGAGGTTGACGTCGAGTGCGGCTGCTACGTCGGCTGCGGGAACGGTGGTGTCGGTCCCGGTGCCGGCGGTGTTGCCGAGGTTGACGTCGAGTGCGGCTGCTACGTCGGCTGCGGGAACTATGGTGCCGGTTCCCGTGCCGGCGGTGTTGCCAAGGTTGACGTCGAGCGCGGCTGCTACGTCAGCGGCAGGAACAGTGGTGCCCGTTCCGGGTGCTGCGTTTCCGAGGTTGACGTCGACCAGGGCGGTTGCGTCGGCTGCGGGAACGGTGGTGTCGGTTCCTGTCGCCTGGGTGTTGCCGAGGTTGACGTCGACCAGGGCGGTTGCGTCGGCTGCGGGAACGGTGGTGTCGGTTCCTGTCGCCTGGGTGTTGCCGAGGTTGACGTCGAGTGCGGCTGCTACGTCGGCTGCGGGAACTATGGTGCCGGTTCCCGTGCCGGCGGTGTTGCCGAGGTTGACGTCGAGTGCGGCTGCTACGTCGGCGGCCGGAACCGTGCTACCCGTTCCCGTCGTGTTTCCGAGGTTGACGTCGACCAGGGCGGTGGCGTCGGCTGCGGGAACGGTGGTGTCGGTTCCTGTCGCCTGGGTGTTGCCGAGGTTGACGTCGACCAGGGCGGTGGCGTCGGCTGCGGGAACGGTGGTGTCGGTTCCTGTCGCCTGGGTGTTGCCGAGGTTGACGTCGACCAGGGCGGTGGCGTCTGCCGGAGGAGCAGCCGTCCCAGTTCCCGTTCCGGTCCCACCGAGGTTCACGTCGACCAGGGCCGCGGCGGCCGGTTCCACGGCGGCAGTGCTGCCATTCGGGGTACCGGTACCGGTGCCGAGGTCGGCATTGACGCTGACCGCGGAAGAATTCGACGGCGCTGGGCCACCCAGCAGACCCAGCGACGTCGAAGCATTTAGGTCCGCCGAAGCGGTTTCAGACGCGATATAGACCGCGGCCGTGGCAGTGGTGTCCGCGCTCGCCGCGGTAGCGCCGAGGGCAAGTAGCCCGCCGGCAAAGAGGGTGCCTAATAGGCCCCTGCGAACTGTCTGGTGCATTGTGATGTCTCCTGAAAAGTTGTTGTCAGGTGCTCATGGCAACCCGATTGGCCGTGTGACTGCCGCAGGGAGGCAGAAGGGGCCCAACTAGTCAGGAGAGGAGCCGGGGTCGATGGCCACCGGCGAAGGAACATGCTGAAGGGGGCCGCTGACCGGGACAAAGCCCATGAGCGGCAGGTATTCAAAGGGGCTGTTCAGCCAGGCGGCCGAAGCGGAAGGGCCACCGGATGACGTGCCGCTTCCCGAGCCTGAGGCCGGAGCCGGAAGCAACGCCTCCGGTGACGGCGTGCGGTCTTCACCGGACGGCGAGTCTCCGCGGGCAGGTACCTCTGGCGCGGACCCCGTCGGGTTGGCAGCTTTCGGCGCTACAGGGTGGCTGAAATGAGCCGGTGATCCGACGGCCGGTTGAATAGGCAGCGCGGACACCACCGAGGGCCCGGCGGCGACGCCAAACGGGGCCTCTGGACTTGCGGGAATTTGCTTCGTTTCGGCGAGGTCAACTGCGGGGAGCCGTTCTGGAGCCGCGACAAGGCCCGCCACGACGTCCGTGGCGGGTGCAGTGACAGGTGCAGTCAGAGGGGGCGCCTGAGTGAGCGCGTCAGTGACCGTCTCGACGGGAAGCTCGGCAGGGAGGGCATCAGTCACCGGGCTCACGGCGTCGGTTACTGGTTCCACGACCTCGGCTACTGGCTTAACGGTCTCGGCCACCGGCTTCGTGACAGTTTCAGCCGTCCCCGTCAGTGCCCCATCAGCAACGGAGGCTACGGGGCCGGTGACTCCAGCCAAGGTGTCATCAGCAAGCGCCTCGCCCAGAGGCAGTCCGCCGAGAGCGGCGTCAACGGGCTCCACAATGGACGCCACAACCGGCGCAACGACGGCGACGGGTGGCGCTGGCGTGGAAGGAACGGGAGTAACAGGTGGAGGCACAACAACCGGCTGCTGTTCGGCCGGCGTCGGCGCAACCGTAGCCGGCAATGATGCCGGGAGGGCTGCCGGATCGATGGCCGGAAGCGGCAGGGGAGCCACAGCCGGCGTGGGCTGAGCAGCGGCGGGGGCTTCATGTGCGTTCCCGGAGACCAGCGCGCCAACGGTTCCCGCCACGCTGTCCGTACTGCCTTCGACGGACGAGACAGCCGAGGAAATGCTGCCGCCAATCGAATCAGATAGGTGTGAATTGTCGGCGTCGGCGGCCGGGGCGGATACCGCCAGCCATGCCACAGCAGCGGCGCCAGCCAAAAGAACCGGGCGCAAGGGGCGCAGTGCAGACCACGACAAAGCTTCAATGGCCATGCTCAACACACCCCCTCACCGAATGAATCGACGATCGACTACAGCCTAAGCCTGGCCCAAAGTGAGAGTCCAGACCCGGGAGAGTATTTCTTTCGATTGGATGAAGGTCCGGAAGGGCTCCTTAGTGAGCATCGTTCGGATACGCGACACCGAGCTGGGCACGCACGCCGTCGAACAGCCGCATCGTATTCAGCGAGTCCTCCAGTGGCATGACCGGGCTCTCGGTGAGGCCCTGCTGGACGCGCCGCGTCACCTCACGAAGCTCGTACGTGTAGCCCCGGCCCGTCACCTCGAAGTGTTCCGTTCGCGGTGTCTCCTGCCCGATTCCCACCACCAGTTTTTGGGGTTGTTGATCGAGCCGAGTGTCTGCAGGTACCCCAAGCTGCCAGCAACCGTTGCGGCGCGGGGGCCATGGGCGAGCAGGGACGAGGTGAGCTGTGCCTGGGCGCCGTGGTGGTATCCCAGCGTGAGCGCATTCTGGGCGTCCACGCCGTCGTCGTTCAAAGTGCCCATGGCACTGACCGTCTGCGGGAAACCCAGGGTGCCGAGGGCCCACAGCAGCGGGTAGACGGTGATGTCCAGAAGCGCGCCGCCTCCGTCCTGGACGGCCCAAAGCCGGGCGGTGGGAGAGTAGGGCGCCGGAAAGCCGAGATCCGCCGTTACCCACTGGACGGTTCCGAGTTCGCCGGAATGCGCGATCTCGAAGGCCCTCTGCATGCTGGGCAGGAAGCGGCTCCACACGGCCTCCATCAGGAACAGCTTCTTCTCGCGGGCCACGTCGATCAGCTCGGACGCTTCGCGGGCGTTGATGGTGAACGCCTTTTCGCAGAGCACGTGCTTGCCCGCCCGCAACGCAGCCAACACCACCCTGTGGTGCTGGGCGTGCGGGGTGGCCACGTAAACGACATCCACCGAGTCGTCGGCGAGGAGTCGTTCAAAGCCGTGCTGTCCGCCGTCGTCCCCGTACGCCACGGCAAAGCCGAACTCGGCAGCAAAAGCATCCGCGCTGTGCTGGGCGCGGGAGCTGACGGCGTAAAGTGCCGCGTCCTCCAGAAGTGCCAGGTCCCGCGACACGAGGGAAGCGATCCGTCCGGTTGCAATGACTCCCCAACGCAGCCGGCGGCCGGTGGCGGCAAGGGGATCCTGGTTGGACTGGCTGAAGAGCCACGGCTTGGCGATCGGTGACGTCATGACGCCATCCTCTCACCCGGGTGCGGGAGCGTTGCGTCAAAACCAGCGAAACGTGAGGAGGGATCGGGGTCCGTCAGCCTGCCCTTGCAGCCGGAACCGGCGGTCCGGTCTTGTTGGCGAGCGTGCGGTCGTGCGTGACCACCAGAATGGTGGTGTTGTGGTCGCGGCTGAGGGAGCTGAGCAGCTCGATGATGTGCTCGCCGGTCTGCTCACTGCACTCCTTGGGATCGCATGCCGGAGGATTGGTCGGCTTCGGATCCCACACTGGTGCCCGCTGCTGTGCGCAAACGGGCCGAACCTATGTTTGCGCTGTGAAGCCGGGACACGCGAAATGTGAGAGAGCGTCAGGTCAGGGGTTGCAGGAAGTGAGAGAGCGTCACGTGGCAAAGCAAGAGCCCCGGCCCTCCCTTGTGAACTGGTCACGTGCGGGGGGAGCCGGGGCTCTGCAGCGTCTGCGTCTGCGGTGTTACTTGGTGATCGGGCCGAGAACCGGATCGTCCACGTAGGCCGTCTTGACGTTTTCCTTGGTCACGATGACCGGCTCCAGCAGGTAGGCGGGAACGGTCTTGACCTTGTTGTTGTAGGACTTGTCGTCGTTGATTTCAGGCTTCTTGCCGGCCTGGATGTCCTTGACCATGACGATCGCGTGCTCAACGAGCTTGCGGGTGTCCTTGTTGATGGTGGAGTACTGCTCGCCGGCCATGATGGACTTGACCGATTCAACCTCGGAGTCCTGCCCGGTGACCACCGGAAGCGGCTTGCCGGCGGCCTTGACGGCGGTCAGCACCGCGCGGGCCAGCGTGTCGTTCGGGGAAAGCACGCCGTCCAGTGAAGCGGAGGTGTAGCTGCCCGTCAGGAGGGTGTCGGCACGGCGCTGGGCGTTTTCTGCCTTCCAGCCCTGGGTGACGGCCTGTTCGAAGGTCTTCTGGCCGGAAACCACCTTGAGGGTGCCGTCGTCGATCTTCGGCTTCAGGACGCTCATGGCGCCGTCAAAGAAGACCTTGGCGTTGGCGTCGTCAGGGGAACCGGCGAAGAGCTCGATGTTGTACGGGCCGTTGGGCTTCTTGGCCTTCATGCCGTCCAGCAGCGCCTTGCCCTGCAGCTCGCCCACCTTGAAGTTGTCGTAGGCCACGTAGTAGTCCACGTTCTCGGTGTTCAGCAGCAGGCGGTCGTAGGCGATGATGGTGGCGCCGGCGTCCTTGGCCTGCTTCAGCTGGGTGCCGAGCTGCGCGCCGTCGATAGCGCCGACGACGATGACCTTGGCGCCCTTGGTGATCATGGCGCTGATCTGGTTCTGCTGTTCCGAGACGCCGCCGTTGGCGAACTGGACGTCCGCCTTGAACCCGGCCTGGGTCAGCCCGTCATTGAACAGCTTCTCCGCCAGGACCCAGTTCTCACTGGTCTTCTGGGGGAGCGCGACGCCGATCGAGGAGTCCTTGGGGAACGCCTCACCGCCGGCGGTGCCGCCGCCCGTCGTACCTGTGTCGGAACGGCCGCAGGCTGTCAGCGCCAGTGCCGCAATGGCAGCGATTGCTGCCGCCTTTCCTGCCTTACCAATCATTCGCATGTGCTCGGTTCACTTTCTATAGGGGTGGGAAATGCATCCGGGGAGCGGGCGGTGCTCAGGCTTCCCGGGAGATAGTTTCCTTGGTGGAAGTCACTTCGTCGGGCTGGAGCGGGGTGCCGCCGCTGGGGCGGTTGAAGCCCTGGGTCAGCATGCCGATGATGGAGCGCTTGCCCTGGCTCTTGTTGTAGACATCGAACGCGACGGCGATCAGCAGGACCAGGCCCTTGATGATCTGGGTCAGGTCGGCGCCCACGCCGAGGAGCTGCAGACCATTGTTCAGCACGGCCATGACCAGGCCACCGACAATCGAGCCGATCACGGTGCCGACGCCGCCGGTGACTGCTGCACCGCCGATGAACACCGCGGCGATGGCATCAAGTTCCCAGCCGACGCCGTCGAACGGGCCGGATGCCGTGGAGCGGCCCACGAAGATCATGCCGGCGAGGCCGGCCAGGATGGCCATGTTCATCATGACCAGGAAGTTGACCTTCTTGGACTGGACGCCGGAGAGTTCGGCGGCGTGGCGGTTGCCACCCACGGCGTAGATGTGGCGGCCGACGACGGTCTTGGAGGCAATGAAGCCGTAGATCAGGACCAGGACGGCGAGGATGAGGCCGGGGATGGGGAAGGATGTGCCCGGGCGGCCGGTGGCGAACAGGTAGGTGGCGTAAAGGATCGCGCCGCAGACCAAGATGAGCTTGGTGGCCACCACCCAGCCCTCGGGTACCTCAGCGCCGAGGGCCTTCGCGGTGCGGCGGCTGCGGAGTTCGCTGAACACCACGAACGCGACGGCGAGCAGGCCCAGCAGCAGGGTCAGGTTGTTGAAGCCGGTGTTCGGGCCGACCTCCGGAAGGTAGCCGGAGCCGATGTACTGGAAGTCGGACGGGACGGGGATGGTGTTGGACTTGCCGACGAACTGGTTGAAGCCGCGGAACAGGAGCATGCCGGCCAGGGTGACGATGAACGCGGGTATGCCCACGTAGGCGGTCCAGAACCCTTGCCACGCCCCGATCAGGGCACCGAGGGCGAGGCCCAGCAGAATGCCGGCGTACCAGGGGATGCCCCAGTCCCGGATGGCAAGTGCCACCGTGACGCCGACGAACGCCGCCACGGATCCGACTGACAGGTCGATGTGGCCGGCGATGATCACCAGCACCATGCCGATGGCCAGGATCAGGATGTAGGAGTTGCCGTTGAAAAGGTTGATCACGTTGCCCGGCGTCAGCGTGCGGCCCTGGGTAGCGAATTGGAAGAAGATGATCAGCGCCACCAGGGCGAAGATCATGCCGAATTGGCGGGTGTTGCCGCCAAAGAGCTTCTTGAGCGCGTTCATTTTGTCAGTCCTTGGTCTGGAAGGTTCTGGAGGGTTCCAGAGGGTCAGGCGGTTTTTCGGGCGGAGGTCATGAGTTTCATCAGGCTTTCCTGGCTGGCGTCGTCCTTGTCCAGGACGCCGGTGATGGAGCCTTCGAAGATGGTGTAGATGCGGTCGGAGAGTCCCAGCAGTTCGGGGAGTTCGGAGGAGATCACGATGACGCCCTTGCCCTGGTTGGCCAGCTGCTGGATGATCCCGTAGATCTCGTACTTGGCCCCGACGTCGATGCCGCGGGTGGGCTCATCAAGGATCAGCAGGTCCGGGTCCGTGAACATCCACTTCGCCAGGACCACCTTCTGCTGGTTCCCGCCGGACAGTTTGGCCACGCCCTCCTCCACGGACGGCGTCTTGGTCCGCAGGGACTTGCGGTACTGCTCGGCCACCGTGAATTCCTTGTTCGCATCGACCACCAGGCCCTTGGTGATCTTCTTCAGAGCCGCCGAGACGGTGGTGGTCTTGATGTCATCCAGCAGGTTCAGGCCCAGCGACTTCCGGTCCTCCGTGACGTAGCCCAGGCCGGCGTCGATGGCCTGCTTGACGTTCTTCAGGTGGAGTTCCTTGCCGTTCTTGTAGATCTGGCCGCTGATGAAGCGGCCGTAGGAACGGCCGAACACTGACCGCGCCAGTTCGGTGCGGCCGGCGCCCATCAGACCGGCGAAACCGACGATCTCACCGCGGCGGACGAAGAAGTTTGAACCCTTGCAGACCAGGCGGTCCTGCACCTGCGGGTGCCCGACCGTCCAGCCCTTGACCTCGAACAGGACCTCCCCGATCTTGGGTTCGTGGTCCGGGAACCGCGATTCCAGGGTGCGCCCCACCATGCCCTTGATGATGCGGTCCTCGTCGACGCCGTCGGCCTTCACGTTGAGCGTCTCGATCGACTTGCCGTCACGGATGATGGTGATGGAGTCGGCGATCTGTTCGATCTCGTTGAGCTTGTGGGAAATGATGATGGACGTGATGCCGCGGCCCTTCAGGCCGAGGATCAGGTCCAGCAGGTGCTGGGAGTCGGATTCGTTCAGTGCGGCAGTCGGCTCGTCCAGGATGAGGAGCTTCACGGACTTGTTCAGCGCCTTGGCGATCTCCACCAGCTGCTGCTTGCCGACGCCGATTTCCTTGATCGGGGTGTCCGGGTCCTCGCGCAGGCCCACCCGGGCGAGCAGCTCGCGGGAGCGGGTGCGGGCTTCGGCCCAGTCGATCACTCCGCGCTTGACCGGTTCGTTGCCCAGGAAGATGTTCTCCGTGATGGAGAGCTCCGGGATGAGCGCCAGTTCCTGGTGGATGATCACGATGCCGGCGTGTTCGCTGGCCCGAATGTCCTTGAACTGCTGCACCTCGTTTTGGTACACGATGTCGCCGTTGTAGCTGCCGTAGGGGTACACGCCGGAGAGGACCTTCATGAGGGTGGACTTTCCGGCGCCGTTTTCCCCGCAGATCGCGTGGATCTCCCCGGCCTTCACCACCAGGTTCACATCGGACAAGGCTTTAACGCCCGGGAATTCCTTGGTGATGGACCGCATCTCCAAGAGAACCGGCTCGCTCTGCGTGTTGAGGGACGTCATATGCCCTTACGCCTCCAATGCATTGACTTCGTTGTCTTCCCTGCAATCCGCAGGGCCGTCTGATGAAAAAAGTAGATGGAGCATGCCCTTGTCGTCAAGTATTTAACGCAACGGCGGGATAACGAAACGCTACGAGCGCCGGATTCCGGCATGTTGGAAGACCAGCGATGCGGCGCCCAAGGCCTCCGCCCGGTCGTTCAGGGAGGACATGGTCAGGGTGGTGGTTTCGCCGATCACCGGGACGGCGTGCCGCACCAAACCTCGCCGGATGGGGTCCAGCAGGATGTCCCCCAAGCCCGCCAAGGGGCCGCCTACCACAATGACCTCGGGATTGATCAGGTTGGCCACATTTCCGAGCGCCCTGCCCACTGCAAGGCCCGCGTCGTCCACCACGCGCAGGGTGGCGGCATCCCTGGCCAGCGCCTTGCGAACGATGTCCTCGGGGGTCAGCGGACGCTCCTCGCCCCGGCTCAGCAGTTCGATCATGGTGGTGGTGGAGGCGATGGTTTCCAGGCAGCCCCTGTTGCCGCAGCGGCAGATCAGGCCGTGTTCGTGGATGGTCGCGTGGCCGATTTCGCCGGTGATCCCGACGTTGCCGTAGTACGGGTTGCCGTTGAGGATCAGGCCCGCGCCAATGCCCGATCCGATCTTCATGAAGAGCAGGTTGCTGATGCCGCTGTGCGGCCCCCAGGTGACCTCGGACAGTGCACCAAGATTCGAGTCATTGTCTACGAATATTGGGAATTGGAACGCGTCTTCGAGACGTTCCAGGATATCGATGCCCACCCATTCGGGCAGGATGGCCCCCTGCGCGACGGTGCTGGTCCGGCGGTCAATCGGGCCGGGAATTCCGACGCCGGCCCCCACCACGGCGCTGCGCTCCACGCCGCTGTCCGCCAGCAGTTTTTCGAGCAGGGCGACGGCGGCCTGGATGCCCTGCTCTGCCTGGTGTCCGAGGGGCAGGAGCACAGATTCCTCGGCGATGATGTGGTAGCTGAGCGAGGCCAGAACCACCCGCAGGTGCCGCCGGCCAAAGTCAATGCCCACTGCCACGGCACCGTTGCTGTTGAGTCGGACGTTGAGCGCGCGCCGGCCGGAACTGGTGGTCGGCTCGGTGGAAGCCAGCCCGGAGTCCTGCATGATCTTGACGATGTTGGACACTGTCGCGGTGGACAGTCCCGTCTGCCGCGCCAGTTCCGCCTGGGTGGAAGGACCATTGAGCAGGCATTCAATAATCCGCTGCTGGTTCAGGTGCCTGAGGGCGGATTGCGACCCGGGGTTTTTGGTTCGGCTCCTCGTTGAGCGCGCTGGTGAGGGCATGAAATGAACATTGCACCATCGGCGGCCTTGTAGTCAAGAAGTTAACGCAATGACCCGGCGTCTGAAGTAAGCCGCCCGCCGGACGATCCGTCCCGCGGGCTGTCAGGGACGGTGCAAATGGACCGGATCGGCAGCCGCCGCCCGCGGATACGCTGAAGGAAACGGCGCCCGGTGTGGGCCGGGCGTCCACGAAGACTTGAGGTGATCACGGTGAAGCTGGCGCTGATGCAGGCGAACTCCAGGGTTTTGGACATCGAAGGGAACTGCGAAGCCATTGACCGGACGGCACAGATGGCCGCGGAAGCGGGTGCGGAGGTACTGCTGACGCCCGAGCTTTTCCCGGTTGGCTACGCCCCGCTGCGCGTCAGGGCGGAGCTGGAGCTTAACGCCCTGCCCGGCATCCGGCGTACTCTTGCCGGCATCGCCGCAAGGCACCGGATCGCCATGGTCTACAGCCTGCCCCGGGTCACGGCCGACGGGCAGTGGCAGATCACCGCGACGGTGCTGGACAACCGCGGGAACGAACTGCTCAGCTACGCCAAGGTGCACCTTTTTGGTCCGGAGGAGCGCAAGGCATTCAGTCCCGCGGAAGCAGCCCCCGCCGTCGTCGATCTGGGCGGCATGAAGGCCTCGCTGGCTATCTGCTACGACGTGGAGTTCCCCGAGACCGTGCGCGCGGCCGCCGCGGCCGGCGCCGACCTGCTTCTGGTACCCACAGCTCTGGCCCACGGCTTCGAGTCGGTGCCGCAGGTACTGCTGCGGGCCCGCGCGCTGGAGAGCCAACTTACAGTGGCTTACGCCAACCACTCCGGGGAGGAGGACGGCTGCACCTTCCTGGGCGGAAGCGTCATTGCCGGCCCCGACGGCGAACTGCTGGCCGCCGCCGGCACCGGTCCGGAACTGCTGTACGCCGAGGTCAGCGCCGAAGCGGCCCAACAGGCACGGGATGCCGTGCCGTATCTGCGGGAACGGCGGCCTGATGTCTACCGCGCCTGGGACGAGAACGGCGGCGGCACAGGCCCTTCCTAGGATGCAGTGTTAGGTGGCCGGCAGCCCGTCCACGTACTGCAGCGCAATCCAGAGTTCGGCCCGCACCTGCGCCTGGTTCAGGTCAATGTCCAACAGCTCGGCCACCGCGTTGACCTGCCGCCGGACGCTGTTCCGGTGCAGGCCCAACGCCTTGGCCGTGGCATCCCAGTTCCCGTTCTCGCCGAGCCACGCCCTCAGTACGGACAGGTGCGCGGTCCGGCGCTCGCTGTCCTGGCTGAGCACGGGCTCCAGCAGCCGCCCGGCCAGCATGGTTCCGGCTTCCTGCCCCAGCAGTCCGGCGACCGTCCACGTCACCTCACCCACCCTGGCGCTCTTGCCGGTGGTCTGGACGCGCTGCCGCAGCGCCGTCACCCGCTGGTAGGCGCTGCCCAGATCGGTGAGTTCGCTGGCGTCCCCGATAACCAGCCGCCACCCGAGCTTCTCGACTTCACCCAGCAGGGCATCGTCCACCCGGAGCCGGGTGATGGCGGCGAAGCCATAGTCCGTGAGCTCCACGAGCTTGGTGTCGAAGAGGCGGCGCCACTGCAGCAGCTCCCGGACCGGGCTGTCTGCGGCGCGCCCGGCAGCCTGCCCCGCGCCCTGATCTGCCCGAATGCCTTTTTCAGCCCGAATGCGTTGCTCAGCCCCGTTGCCCTGCGTCGCGGTGATTCCCTGGGTTGCGCTGACTCCCTGCGCCGCGCTGATTCCCTGCACAATGCGCAAGGCACCCGAACGAGTGGAGGAAGTGCTCTGGGCCAGCAGGTCCCGCAGCCCGTTGAGGTGCCGCGCCCCGCCGGCGGACAGGCTGTCCGGGTGCAGCAGCAGCGACGTCGCCAGCTGGCTCGGCGCCAGTGAGCCGCTGGTCCGTTGCCGGACCAGGAGCTCCAGAAGTCCGACGGCGGAGGAGACAACGCTGTTCTGCGCTGGGGTCAGCGGCGTGTCACTGCCCAGCACCAGTGCCCCGAGATTGGCGTCGCGTGTGCTGCGCAGCGGATGTCCAAACACGAGCCGGGACCCGGGGCGGTCCAAGGAATCCATCTCCACGCGGGGGCCGCTTCCGCCCAGGAGGCGGCCGAGCAGCGGCTGCAGGGCGGCAACCTCGACGCCGGAGCCCGCCCGGGCGCGAACCCGCCCGTCCGCACCGATCAGCATGGCCCACACCGGAACCCGCTGGGCCAGGGCGGCGAGCAGCTCGTGTTCCGGCCGGGCGGACAGGACGGCTCGCATCAGCTGCCTGTTGGTGTCCGCGAGGTGCCTGAACAGTTTCGCGTTGTCCGATTCGAGGAGCCGGGAGAACTCTAGGCCGATGGCGGCGAACGGGACCGTGCTCGGTACCTGCACGAGCGTCAGGTTGTGCCGGACGCAGGCAGCCACCACGGGGTCGGGGACGGCGGTGAAGTAGGGCTCCAGGCCGAAGCCGAGAGCCACCACCCCGGCCTTCACGAGGCGCCGGACATAGGCGTCGACCCCGGATGCGCCTCCTGCGGCGTCGCCCGCGTCGGCTGGATTGCTGCCGGCGTCGCCCGCGTCGCCCGCGTCACCCCCGGCGCCGCCCACGAAAGGCAAGCCCGCCGTCAGGAGGAATTCGCCGTCGAGCAGATACGGGGTAGGGTCCTCCAGCTCACTCGGTTCAACCCACCGCAGCAGGCCGGAACCATTACCGCCGTCGTGAACCACCACCACCTCGGCGGGCAGCTTTGCCAGGAGCTGGTCAAGGGTGACCCCGCTTCGATGCTCTCCGGCGGAACCGGCCGCCGAAGTGGTGCCGCCGGCCGCCTCAGGCGGGCCCATCTGTTGTGCATTACGTCCCATGCCAGAACACTCTAGGTCATTTTGCACAGCAGTGAGAGGTGACTCACACGCCTAGGCTTGAGCGACGGAAAGCCCAAACTACTTACGAACGGACGTCAATGATGACTGTGCCCACCCAAGCAGGACAGCGGCCTCCGGTGCAGGCCGGCCGCCCAGGACTGGCAGCCCAGCTGCTCCGTCGCAAGCCGATCGGGCAGATGGTCCAGGAGGCCGAGACGGGCCATGGCGGAACCCGCCTGGTGCGCAGCTTCGGGGTCCTGCAGCTGACGATGATCAGCGTGGGCGCCACCCTCGGCACCGGCATCCTGGTGATCCTGGGCGAGTCCGTGCCGCTGGCCGGGCCGGCCATCTGGATCTCGTTCGCCATCGCCGGCCTGGCCGCGCTGCTGTCCGCCGTGTCCTACGCCGAAATGGCCGGCCTGGTGCCGGCCGCGGGCTCCAGCTACTCCTACACATACGCCACCATGGGCGAGGGCATGGCCTGGATCTGCGGCTGGTGCCTCGTGCTCGAATACGCTGTTTCCGTCGCTGCCGTGGCAGTGGGTGCCGGCCAGTACGTCAACGAAACGCTGGCGGTCTTCGGGCAGGTCCTGCCGGATGCAGTCTCGCAGCCGCCGGGTGACGGTGGCCTGGTGAACGTCCCGGCCATGATCATCGTGGTGCTGGCCACGGTCCTTCTGGTCCGCGGCGCCAAGGAAAGCGCGTGGATCAACACCGCGATCGTGCTGGTCAAGGTGGGGATCCTCGTCTTCTTCTGCGCGGTGGCCTTCACCGCGTTCAACGGCGGCCACTTCGAACCGCTCCTGCCGATGGGGGCCGCCGGCGTCTCCGCCGCCGCCTCCCGGGTGTTCTTCTCCTACATCGGCTTCGACGCCGCCTCCACCGCAGGCGAGGAAGCCCGCAACCCCAAGCGCGACCTGCCCCGGGCCATCATGCTCTCCATGCTGATCGTCACCACCATCTACGTGCTGGTTGCCGTTGCCGCCATCGGCGCCCGCCCATGGGGCTGGTTCGACGGCACCGAAGCTGCACTGGTGAAGATCCTGGAGGAAACCACCGGCCAGCCGTGGATCGCGCTGGTGTTCGCCGTCGGCGCTGTGCTCGCCATTGCCAGCATCGTACTGACCGTCCTCTACGGACAGACCCGCATCCTTCTTTCCATGTCCCGCGACGGGCTGGTTCCCAGCGTCTTTGGCCGCGTCTCCCACCGCACCGGCACCCCCGTTGCCGGAACGTTGATCGTGGGAACCGCCGTCGCCCTCACCGCCGGGCTGGTCCCACTCGGGGCGCTCGCGGATGCCACCAGCATCGGCACCCTGTTCGCCTTCGCCCTGGTGAACGTGGCCGTCATCTACCTTCGCCGCACCCGGCCGGAGCTCAGGCGGACCTTCCGGGTTCCCCTGTTCCCGCTGACACCGATCCTGGGTGCGCTGATGTGCGTCTACCTGATGGCCAACCTGGGCGCCGAAACGTGGGTGACGTTCGGGATCTGGATGCTCGTGGGACTGGCCGCCTACTTCGGCTACGGCAGGCGGCACTCGCGGGTGGCCGCGCTGGGGCAGGAGGAATACCGTGAACTATCCGCCCGTGATTCTTCCCCGGCTCCCGCATCGGCTGAAACGACAACTCTTCACCAGTAAGACAACACACGAGACCACGGAGACAGATCTTCCATGACAACCGCTACCGAACTGCCGGCCTCCGACCCGTCCAGCGCCTCCACCACTGTTCCCGGCCTGCCGGGGGCCGGAGCACCGGGCCAGGCCCCGGTTACCATGCTGAACCCGGACTTCCCGTTCAGTTACGACCACTACCTGTCCCACCCGGACGGCCTGGGTTCGATCCCGCCGGAACTGTACGGCACCGAAGTCGCGGTGGTGGGTGCCGGGCTGTCCGGGCTGGTGACAGCGTACGAGCTGATGAAGCTTGGGCTGCGCCCGGTGCTCTACGAGGCGGACCAACTCGGCGGACGCCTGCGCACCGCCAGCTTCCCGTCGGCCCCGGATGTGGTGGCAGACCTGGGCGGCATGCGGTTCCCGGTATCCGGCAGGGCGTTCTACCACTACGTGGACCTGCTGGGACTGGAGACGCGGGACTTCCCCAACCCGCTGGCACCGGCGACTTCCAGCACCGTGATTGAGCTGGCGGGGCAGAGGCATTACGCCGCCACCTCGGCAGACCTGCCGCCGTTCTTCCGCGAAGTGGCTGACGCCTGGAAGGCCGCCGTGAATGACGGCGCGCAGTTCACCCAGATGCAGGAAGCCATCCGGGCGAGGGACACAGCCCGGATCAAGGAACTGTGGAACGAGCTTCTTCCGGAGCTCGACGAGGAGACCTTCTACGGCTTCATCGCCGGCAGCCAGGCGTTCCGGAAGGCGGGCTTCGCACACCGCGAGGCGTTCGGTCAGGTCGGCTTCGGCACCGGCGGCTGGGACACCGACTTCCCCAACTCCATCCTGGAAATCCTCCGCGTCGTCTACACCGACGCCGACGACCAGCACCGACTCATTGCCGGGGGAGCGCAAAGGCTCCCCGAGGCACTCTGGCGCCACGCGCCGTCGGGCATGGTGCACTGGCCGGAAGGGACGTCCCTGGCGTCCCTGCACTCCGGCTCCCCGCGCGGAGCAGTGGAACGGATCAGCCGCGAGACGGACGGCAACCTTCGCATCCGGGAGCGCTGGGGGAGGGAAGCCTCTTACCCGGCGGTGGTCACCACCTGCCAGTCATGGCTGCTGTCCACCCGGATCCATACCGAGGAGGCGCTGTTCCCGGCTGAGCTGTGGACGGCGATCGAGCGTTCGCACTACATGCAGTCGTCCAAGACGTTCGTGATGGTGGACCGGCCGTTCTGGAAGGACATCGATCCGGAAACCGGCAGGGAGGTGCTGTCCATGACGCTCACGGACCGGCTGAACCGCGCCACCTACCTGCTGGACAACGGCCCGGACCAGCCCGCCGTGATTCTGCTGTCCTACACCTGGAACGACGACGCGCTGAAGTGGCTGGCGCTGGACGCCGACGAACGCGTGGAGCTGATGCTGCACTCGCTCGAGCAGATCTACCCCGGCGTGGATATCGCCAGCCACATCGTGGGCCAGCCCATCACCGTGTCCTGGGAGGCCGACCCCAATTTCATGGGCGCGTTCAAGGCGAACCTGCCCGGCCACTACCGCTACCAGCAGCGGCTGTTCACGCACTTTAAGCAGGACCAGCTGCCGGAAAGCCAGCGCGGCATCTTCCTCGCCGGCGACGACGTTTCCTTCACCGCCGGCTGGGCCGAGGGAGCCGTGACCACCGGCCTGAACGCGGTGTGGGGCGTGGTGAACCACCTCGGCGGCTCATCGGCACCCGGCAACCCCGGCCCCGGCGACCTGCTGGACGAGCTGGGCCCGATCAGCCTGGACTGACCCGCGGTCCCCAACCGGGTAGCACTTCAGGGCGTTCCCAGCGCTGGGAACGCCCTGTGCTGCGACCTACTTGGGCGCGTGGACTTCGCGGTGCGCCCGGGCGAGCTCCCGGTACCGCGCTGCGTTGTTCTTCACGCCGTCGAACTCCTCATCGGTAAGTTCGCGGCGCACCTTGGCCGGGACACCGGCCACCAGCGAGCGGGGCGGGACAACAGTCCCTTCCAGCACGACGGCGCCGGCCGCCACGAGCGAGCCGGCGCCGATCACCGCGCCGTTCAGGATGGTGGCGCTCATGCCGATGAGGCAGTCGTCCTCCACGGTGCAGCCATGGACGACGGCGCTGTGCCCCACACTGACCCGCGCCCCCACGCTGCAGGGAAAGCCGGGGTCGGCATGCAGCACCACGTTGTCCTGCAGGTTGCTGCCGGTGCCCACGGTGATGGCGGCGGTGTCCGCGCGGACCGAAACGCCGTAGAACGCACTGGCGTCCTCGGCGAGCGTGGCGCGGCCGATGACCGACGCCGTCGGCGCAACGAAAACGGAAGGGTGAATGTCCGGGGTGTCACCGGCGAAGGGGTAAATGGGAGCCATGCCCCAAGCCTAGGACACCGGCACCCCATGACCCTCCTTAGGAGTTTTAGTCCAGTTGTCGCGAGTTAAAGGGCCATCAGGGCGCGATATCTGGACAAAAACGCATCCGAGCCGGGATATGGATCTCCTGCCGGGAAGACCGTCAGTGGGCTCCGCCGACGTTCAGGACGACGACGCCGGCCACCACCAGTGCGATCCCGAGGATCTTCATGACGTTCAGTTCCTCGCCGAGGAAGACGGCGCCGATGGCCACGATGGCGACCGTTCCGAGGCCTGACCACAGGGCATAGGCGACGCCGACGGGTACACTTTTGACCACCTGGGAAAGCAACGCGAAGGCAACCCCGTAAGACGCCAGGCACCAGACACTGGGCCAGAGCCGGCTGAATCCCTCTGTGAACTTCAGGAGACTGGTGCCCAGGACCTCGACGGCGATCGCCAGTGCCAGATAGACGTAGCCCAAGACGTATTGTCCTCTCTGATTGCTGGGGCCTGACCGGCGTGCTGCCGGCGTTGCGCACCCACGGTCCCATCCTAGGTGCGCGCGGAACGGTGGATTCACCCGAGGGGCCGCTACAGCTCCAGCAAGTCTTCTCAAAGGCGTGGGCCAGCTTCTCCGGGTCGGTCTGTCGGCGCCGGTGGGCGGTGGTCAGGGGAGGACGACGGCGATCGGCGCACCCGGTTCTGCCACCCGCTCAAGCTCCCGCACGACGTCGTCCGCCTGGTCCGCCGTAAGGCCCTCCAGCGACTGGACAGCCCAGACCGCCGGGAACGTATTCACGGCGAAGGGCAGGCGCGCGGGCTCCGCCACGGAGACGCTCAGGCGGCGGGCCATGGCGTACCTTACGTTGCCGTCGAAGGGGTCAACGCCCGTGTAGTGGATTCCGGCCTGGACGAACCGGAGGCCGTCGTCGCCCGGGCCGCAGCACACGTCCAGCACGGAGTGCCTGCCCTGTGCTTTGAGCAGGGCGATGAATGGTTCCAGCGAAGTTTCTGTCAGCAGAGTCATCGTGTTAACCAGTCTTGGTTAAAACCCGCCCAGTGTGAACCGCTGGCAAGCCCGTAAAAGGCGGAGCGTCAGTTGAAGACGACCGTCCGGTTGCCGTCCAGGAGCACGCGGTGTTCGGCGTGCCACTGCACGGCCTGGGCGAGGGTGCGGCCTTCCACGTCCCGGCCCATCTGCACGAACTGCTCCGGCGTGCGCGCGTGGTCCACCCGGATGACTTCCTGTTCGATGATCGGGCCCTCGTCCAGCGCAGCGGTGACGTAGTGCGCGGTGGCACCGATCAGCTTCACGCCGCGGGCATGGGCCTGGTGGTAGGGCTTGGCCCCCTTGAAGGACGGCAGGAAGGAGTGGTGGATGTTGATGGCCTTGCCGGTCAGCTCGGTGCACAGGTCGTCGGAGATGATCTGCATGTAACGGGCCAGGACGGTCAGTTCGACGCCCTCTTCGGCGATGATCTTGCGCAGCTGGTCCTCGGCCTGTTCCTTCGTGTCGGCCGTCACCGGGATGTAGTGGAACGGAATGCCGTAGAACTCGGCCAGCCCGGCCAGGTCGCGGTGGTTGGAGACGATCGCGGGGATCTCGATGGGCAGGGTGCCGGAGCGCTGCAAGAACAGGAGATCGTTCAGGCAGTGGGCGGACTTGCTGGCCATCAGCAGGGTACGGACCTTCCGGCCGACGGGGTTCAGGTTCCACTGCATGCCGAAGGCTTCGGCCACCGGTTCCAGGGCGGCGACAACCTCGTTTTCGGGTGCGGTGGTGGTGGCTTCCACGCGCATGAAGAAGGTGCCGGTGGATTCGCTGCCGTACTGCTGGGAGTCCGTAATATTGCAGCCCGCCACGAGCAGGGCGCCGGCCACGGCGTGGACGATTCCCGGGCGGTCCGGGCAGGACAGGGTTACGACGTGCGATTTGGCGAGCTGGTCTTCATTCACGAAGAACAGCCTACCCGCGCGTCGGTCCCGCTTTTGATAGTGTGGTGGCGTCGCAACTGGCGTTTGGGTGGCTAACCACCAGGGAGCGGCATTCACGAAGACCACGGATCGTACGCCTGGGCCGAGGGTCATGTTTTGCCGGTAGCGCTGCGCTTCTCGAAGAGCGGCCACCCGATTGCGCTGCGGCGCCCTGGATAGACCTGCGCCCGGAACGTTTCCGGATGGTGGTCACCGACGGGCGGAGCAACGTGCCAGCCGGTAGCCTGACCTTTAGCAGTGCCCATCCCTAGCCAGGAGTTCTTCGTGACTACTTCACCGACTTCCGTTAGCACCTCCGCCGTCAGCAACCAGCCGCTGGCTGAGCTCGATCCCGAGATCGCCGCAGTACTGGACCAGGAACTTGGCCGCCAGCGCGGCACCCTGGAAATGATCGCCTCCGAAAACTTCGCCCCCCGCGCGGTCATGGAAGCCCAAGGCTCCGTTCTGACCAACAAGTACGCCGAAGGCTACCCGGGCCGCCGCTACTACGGCGGCTGCGAGTATGTGGACGTCGCCGAGCAGCTGGCGATTGACCGGGTCAAGGACCTGTTCGGCGCCGAATACGCCAACGTCCAGCCGCACTCCGGCGCGCAGGCCAACGCTGCCGCGCTCTCCGCCATGATCACCCCCGGTGACAAGATCCTGGGCCTGTCCCTGGCCCACGGCGGACACCTCACGCACGGCATGAAGCTGAACTTCTCCGGCAAGCTCTACAACGTGGCCGCCTACCAGGTGGAGCAGGACAACTTCCGCGTCGATATGGACAAGCTGCGCGAGCAGGCCATCGCCGAGAAGCCGCAGGTGATCATCGCCGGCTGGTCCGCCTACCCGCGCCACCTCGACTTCGCCGCGTTCCGCTCCATCGCCGATGAAGTTGGCGCCCTGCTCTGGACGGACATGGCACACTTCGCCGGCCTCGTGGCAGCAGGCCTGCACCCGAGCCCGGTGCCGCACTCCGACGTCGTCACCTCCACCGTGCACAAGACCCTCGCCGGCCCCCGCTCCGGTGTGATCCTGGCCAAGCAGGAGTGGGCCAAGAAGCTCAACTCCAACGTCTTCCCGGGCCAGCAGGGCGGACCGCTCATGCACGTCATCGCCGCCAAGGCCGTGGCCTTCAAGATTGCCGGCACCGCCGAATTCAAGGAGCGCCAGGAGCGCGTCCTGGAAGGCGCCAAGATCATCGCCGACCGCCTCAACCAGTCGGATGTTGCCGAGGCCGGCGTGTCCGTCCTCACCGGCGGCACCGACGTTCACCTGGTGCTCGTCGACCTGCGCAACTCGCAGCTGGACGGCCAGCAGGCCGAGGACCTCCTGCACTCCGTGGGCATCACCGTCAACCGCAACGCCGTGCCGTTCGACCCCCGCCCGCCGATGGTCACCTCCGGCCTGCGCATCGGCACACCGGCCCTGGCCACCCGCGGATTCGGCGCCACCGAGTTCACTGAGGTTGCCGAGATCATCGCCACCGCACTGAAGGCGGGCTCCGCCACGGACGTCGAGGCCCTGCAGGCCCGCGTGGACAAGCTCGCCGTCGACTTCCCGCTGTACCCGCAGCACGAGCAGTGGTGAACCCGTCTATGGCGCAGACCGCGAAGATCCTTGACGGCAAGGCAGCATCTGCAGCCATCAAGTCCGAGCTGGCTGAGCGCGTCGCGGCCCTGAAGGCCCGCGGCGTCACTCCGGGCATTGCCACCGTGCTCGTGGGCGCGGACCCCGCCTCGCAGCTGTACGTGTCCATGAAGCACAAGCAGTCTGTGGAGATCGGGATGAACTCGATCCAGCGTGAGCTTCCGGCGGACGCCACCCAGGCTCAGGTCGAGGCCCTCATCGACGATCTCAATGCGGACCCTGCCTGCCACGGTTACATCGTGCAGCTGCCGCTGCCCAAGCATTTGGACACACACGCCATTTTGGAGCGGATCGACCCCGCCAAGGATGCCGACGGCCTGCACCCCACCAACCTTGGCCGGCTGGTGCTCAACGTCAACGACGAGATCACTTCGCCGCTGCCGTGCACTCCCCGCGGCGTCATCGAACTCCTGGAGCGCAACGGCTACAGCCTCTCGGGCAAGCACGTCGTGGTGGTGGGCCGCGGCGTCACGATCGGCCGCTCGATCGGCCTGCTGCTGACCCGGCGGGCCGTGAACGCCACCGTGACGCTGACGCATACCGGAACCGGGAACCTCTCGGAGCTGCTGCGCCAGGCGGACGTCATTGTGGGCGCGGCGGGTGCAAAGCACATCGTCAAGGCTGCGGACGTAAAGCCGGGCGCAGCAGTGATCGACGTCGGTGTCACCCGTGAAACCGACGCTGAGACGGGCAAGAGCAGGGTCCACGGCGACATCGATCCCGCCGCTGCCGAGGTTGCTGGCTGGATTTCGCCGAACCCCGGCGGCGTCGGTCCCATGACCGTGGCGCTGCTCATGACCAACGTGGTCGAAGCCGCGGAACGCCAGGCGGGGATTGCTTAACCAGCGGGCGTCGGTCCGACTGACTGGGCCCACGCCCGCAGGGTTCCCTGGCCGAGCTTGCGAGGTTAGGGAGCGGGTGGGGAGTCTACTCCTCCGGGAGTAGGCGCCCTACGCCGTTAAGCCGACGACGGCCATGGCCTTCCCGGCTAGGCTCGGACATATGCAGCGCCGTTTCCGGGGACCGCCCACAGCAGCGATCGTGGTTGCCGTGGCCATCTTCGAGGTGGTGGGCACGGTGTTCGCCTCCGCGCGGCAGCCGGACCACCGGCCGCTGGATGCCCTCGCGTTCGTCCTGCTGCTGGCGGGACCGGCCTCCCTGTCGCTGCGGCGCCGCGCCCCGCTGGTGATGCTTCCGGCCGCGGCGGCGTCCGTCGCGGCGTATCTGGTGCTCGGCTACGCATGGGGTCCGGTGTTCCTGTCTTTGGCGCTGGCGATCGTGCTTTCCGCGGCGGCCGGGAAGCGCTGGCAAACCTGGACCGTGGCCGGGGCATGCGCAACCGTCCTGGTGGCGGGCGCGGCAGCCGGCGGCGACGAGTTTGCCCTCATCCGGGCATTCGCCGGGACCTCGTGGCTGGCCATTCTTGTGCTGTTGGGGGAGGGCGCGCGGCTGCGCGGCGAACGGGTGGCGGAACGGCGCCGCCAGCACGAGGCGCGCGAGCAGGCCGCCCGCGACGAGTACCGGCTGACGCTCGCCCGGGACATCCACGACGTCGTTGCCCACTCCCTGTCGCTCATCAACGTCCGTGCCTCCGTGGCGCTGCACCTCGGGGAGAAGGACCCTGACCAGTTCCGCCCCGCGCTGGAAGCCATCAAGGCCGCGAGCAAGGATTCGCTCGCCGAGGTCCGCCAGCTCCTGGGCGTGCTCCGCGAGGACGCCCCGCTGAGTCCCGCGCCGCCGCCGCGGCTCGACAGGATTCCCGGGCTCGCCGAGGACGCCCGCCGCGCTGGGCTCGAAGTCAGCCTGACCCAGCCGGAGGCCACCGCTGCGCAGCAGCTTCCGGACGCCGTCCAGGAAGCGGCGTACCGGATCGTCCAGGAGGCCCTGACCAACGTGGTGCGGCATTCCGGAGCCCGGAAGGCCGCCGTCGTCCTTGCCCTGGAGGGCACGACCCCGGTAGGGAACCCCGGAAAGCAGCTCACCGTGACCGTTGACGACGACGGCGCCGGTGCCGCCGGAGTGCCTGAAGGCAACGGGGTGACGGGGATGCGGGAGAGGGCGGCCGCCGTGGGCGGCTCGCTCCACGTGGCGCCGCTCAACCGTGAGCCGCTGCATCCGGGCTGGCGGGTCCGCGCGGTGATACCGGTCGCCGGGCCGCTGGCCGGCCCCTGGCCGCGACCCGAGCGGGAGGCGCGGTGATCCGCATCCTGCTGGCCGATGACCAGAACCTCATCCGCGCCGGCTTCCGCGCCCTCCTCAACGCCGAACCGGACATGGAGGTGGTGGCCGAGTGCGGCACCGGCCGCGACGCCGTCCGCCTGGCCGCCCGGGAGCGTCCCGACGTCGTGCTCATGGACATCCGCATGCCCGAGATGGACGGGCTGGAGGCCACCCGCAAGATCATGGCGGACCAGGCCCTCGCCGGCACGCGCATCATCATCCTCACCACCTTCGAACTGGACGAATACATCGCGGAGGCGGTGCGGGCCGGGGCAGCAGGGTTCCTGGTGAAGGACACCGAACCCGAGGAATTGCTCCGCGCCGTGCGCGTGGTCCACGACGGCGACGCGCTGCTCTCGCCGTCGGTCACCCGGCGCATCATGGCCCAGTTGGCGCTCCAGTCCCGGGCGACGGCGGCTCCGGCGTCGCTGGCGAACATCACCGAGCGCGAGCGGGAAGTCCTGCGGCTCGTGGGCGAGGGCCTGAACAATGCCGAGATCGCGGAGCGGCTGGTGATCACACCGCTCACCGCCAAGACACACGTCTCACGCATCATGACCAAGCTGCTGGTCCGTGACCGGGCGCAGCTGGTGGTACTGGCGTACGAATCGGGCCTCGTCCGGCCCGGCTGGGCCGGCTGAGGCAGCAGGCGCGTGACTCCTGGCGGAGTACGCGGGGCACCCAAGGTGACTCCCGGCGTCGGACGACCCGCCGCCGTCGGACGGCCAGACTCGAACCAGAGCCGAAAGCCGGCCCGTACCGAGATTTTGGGAGCACGACATGACTTCATCCCTAGCCACCACTTTTGCGGTGCAGTCCGCGCAGCTTGTGGCCGATCCCGCCGCCCACGGCCCGTGGGGCACAGGATTCTCGCCATGGTTCCTGCTGTTCCCGCTGTTCTGGATCCTGGTGATCGGACTGTTCATCTTCTTCGCCCGGCGCACCTGGCGCAGGAACCACGAGTGGGCCACCACCCGCGGCGGAGAAAGCGTCCTGCGCGAGCGCTACGCACGCGGCGAAATTGATGAGACCGAATACCGTCAGCGGCTGGAGGTCCTGCGGGGGGACTCGCGGGGGAACCGCAGGTAACGGCTACCGCAACGCGAGGTCAGGTATCGCCCGATTATGAGATGCAGCTATTCCTTTGGCCCGCGCCGCGTACTAGCGTGATGGGGTGCCCGAACTCCATTCCGCTGAAGGAACGTCCAAGAAGCCTGTGCCCGCCCACGAGACAGGGCCCGAGAAACATAAAGCGCCCGCCGCGCCGCAGTACGTGATTACCGCAGAGAACCTGACCAAGACCTACGGCGACGTCATCGCCGTCGACGGCATTTCCTTCAGCGTTCCCGCGGGGGAGTCCTTCGGGCTGCTCGGGCCGAACGGCGCGGGCAAGTCCACCACCATGAAAATGATCGGCGGCGTGTCCCAGCGGACGTCCGGGAACCTGACCATCATGGGGCTGGATCCCGAGCAGAACGGTCCCGAGGTGCGCGCGCACCTGGGCGTGGTGCCGCAGCAGGACAACCTGGACGAGGAACTCAAGGTCCGGGACAACCTGCTGGTCTACGGCCGCTACTTTGGCCTGCCCATGAGCTACCTCAAGCCCAAGGCCGACGAACTGCTCGAATTCGCGCAGCTGACGGACAAGGCCAAGTCCAAGGTGGACGCCCTGTCCGGCGGCATGAAGCGGCGCCTCACCATTGCGCGCTCGCTCATCAACGAACCCCGCATCCTGCTGCTCGACGAGCCCACCACCGGCCTGGACCCGCAGGCGCGGCACATCCTCTGGGACCGGCTGTTCCGCCTGAAGGAGCAGGGTGTCACGCTGATCCTCACCACGCACTACATGGACGAGGCGGAGCAGCTTTGCGACCGGCTGATCGTGGTGGACAAGGGCCGGATCATGGCGGAGGGATCGCCGGCCGCGCTCATCCGGGACTACTCCACCCGCGAGGTCCTCGAGCTGAGGTTCGGGTCGGAACGCAACGCCAGCATCGGGGCCGAGCTCGAGGGCATCGGCGAACGCCTGGAAACGCTCCCGGACCGGGTGCTCATCTACACGCACGACGGCGAGGCGGCGCTGGAGGAAGTCTCCGGCCGCGGACTGCGGCCGCTGACGTCGCTGGTGCGCAGGTCCTCGCTGGAGGACGTGTTCCTCCGGCTCACCGGCAGGAGCCTCGTTGACTGAGCCGTCGCCTCGCATGCCGGCCGCCCGGCCGGCCACCGCTGTTTCAGCGGATAGTACGACGGTGGGACGCACCCTACGGGCGCACCCTCCCGAGGTGTCGGCCGCCAGGGCGCGGCGCTGGGGCGCCTTCTACTACGCCGAGCAGGTGCTCCGCGTCATGAAGGGGTACGGCTGGTCCATCTTCCTGTACAGCGTGGGCCAGCCCGCCGCGTACCTGTTCGCGATGGGCGTCGGCCTGGCCACACTGGTGGACACCAACGCTGTCTCCGCATTCGGCGGCGTCAGCTACATCGCCTTCATCGCGCCGGCCCTGCTCGTCTCCGCCGCGGTCATGACCGCCGGCACCGAATTCACGTTCCCTGTTATGGACGGCTTCAAATGGCGACGGGTCTACTACGGGCCGCACGCCTCCCCGCTGACGCCGGAGCAGATCGCGGCGGGGCAGATCATCGCGGTGACCCTGCGGTTCCTGCTGCAGTCCGTCATCTACTTCGTGATCGTGGCCCTGTTCGGTGCATCACCCAGTGGCTGGGGCTGGGGTTCCGTGCTGGTGGCAACCCTCGCCGGGCTCTCGTTCGGCCTGCCGCTCATGGCGTACGCCGCATCCATCAAGGAGGACAAGGGCCAGTTCGCCATGGTGATGCGGTTCATCGTCATGCCGCTGTTCCTGTTCTCCGGCACCTTCTTTCCGCTGGACACCCTGCCCGTGCTGGTCCGCTGGATCGGCTGGATTTCGCCCATCTGGCACGGCACGGAGCTGGGCCGGGTGATGACCTTCGGCTACGAGGAATCCCCGGTGCTGACCATTATCCATGTCGTGTTCCTGCTGGCCCTCGCCTGGTTCGGCTGGGTGCTCACCAAACGCCAATTCGTCAGGAGGATGGGGCAGTGACAGTCCTGACCCAGGGCCACGCCGTCACGGACGAAGCCCGGAACCGGCGCTTCGGCCCCCTGTACTCGCGCAACGCCCGGGCGGTGATCGGGCGCGGGCTGATGGCCACCAAGAGCAGCAACTGGATGGTCATGCTGTCCGGGTTCTTCGAGCCTGTGCTGTTCCTGATTTCCATGGGCGTCGGGATGGGTGCCGTGGTGGGTAACGTCTCCGGTCCGGGCGGCCAGGAGATCAGCTACGCGGCGTACATCGCCCCGGCGCTCCTTGCGGTCTCGGCCATGAACGGGGCGGTGTACGACTCCACCTGGAATGTCTTCTTCAAGATGAACTTCGCCAAGCTCTACCAGGGGATGCTGTACACCTCGCTCGGGCCCGTGGACGTGGCAATCGGCGAGATCATCCTGGCCCTGCTGCGCGGCCTGCTGTACGCCACAGGGTTCACGGCGGTCATGGGGCTGATGGGCCTGATCACCACTCCATGGGCGCTGCTGATGATTCCGGCCTCGGTGCTGATCGCGTTCGGGTTCGCCAGCTTCGGCATGGGCATCACGAGCTTCATGAAGACCTTCCAGCAGATGGACTGGGTGAACTTCATCATGCTGCCGATGTTCCTGTTCAGCGCCACCTTCTATCCGCTGAGCGTCTACCCCGAGTACATCCAGTGGCTGATCCAGGCCATGCCGCTGTGGCACGGCGTGGAGCTGCTGCGGCAGATCAGCGCGGCCTCCTTCACCCCGGCGACGGCCATCCACGTGGGCTACTACCTGGTGATGATCGTGCTGGGCCTCATGCTCACCACCGGCAGGCTGCGGAGCCTGTTCCTGAAGTAGACAGGTGTTCGCCGCCGGTGGAAGCGTCCTGGGGCGGTCCGGGGATTTGAGAGAATAGCTTCATGCAATCTCTGGGCAGCTCCAAGTCTTCATCCACCCCGGGCCGGGGCGGATTCTCCATGTTCCGCATCAGCGGTCCGGGCCTGCTGGTCCTGATCACCGCCTTCCTCGTGGCAGTGATCTTCGCCGCCAACCAGAACGACGTCGTCGGCTGGGTTGTTGCCGTCATCGCGCTGTTCTGGCTGGCGCTGGCTTCCTTCGTGGTCTTCAGCATCCAGCGGGCGGCCAAGAAGGCCGGGGCAAAGATCAACGAGGCGCACAACGCGTTCAACGCCGCCGCAGGCCGCGCACCCTCCACCGTTTCGGCCGACCACGGCGGAACCCGCCTGGTCCGTGAACGCGGCGAGGCCGAGGAAATCCGGGACATGAAGCTGGACCACTCCTTCAAGATCGTGCAGGTGCAGGTACGCGTGGTGGAGCAGGAGCGGGCCAAGGGCGCAGCTGCGGACCAGGACACCATCCGCCGCGCCCTGGAGACCATCGAAATCACCGCCACCAACGCACGTGACATGATCAAGTCGTCCGGCGGCTCCGGCGAGCCCGTGGCCGGAACCATCATCGACTAGAGTGGAACGGGTGAGCTCGGCATTGAAGAAGGACCACCTTCGCATCGCAACAGTCAACGTCAACGGCCTCCGTGCTGCCTACAAAAAGGGCATGTCGGAATGGCTCGCGACCCGCGAAGTGGACATCCTGACGCTGCAGGAAGTCCGGGCCCCTGATGCCATCGTCCGCCAGCTCATCGGCGAAGGGTGGCACATCCTGCACGCCGAAGCCGAGGCCAAGGGCCGCGCCGGCGTAGCCATCGCCTCCCGCGAGGAGCCCCTCGTCACCCGCGACCACATCGGCGACGACTACTTCGCCACAGCCGGCCGCTGGGTGGAGGCGGACTTCCGGGTCCGCGACGCCGAAGGCAACGCGTCCCAGCTGACCGTCGTGAGCGCCTACGTGCACTCCGGCGAGGCCGGCACCCCCAAGCAGGAGGACAAATACCGCTTCCTGGATCTTATGAGCACGCGTCTGCCCGAGCTCACCAAGCACAGCGACCACGCCCTGGTCACCGGTGACCTGAACGTCGGCCATACTGAGCTGGACATCAAGAACTGGAAGGGCAACGTCAAGCGTGCCGGCTTCCTGCCCGAGGAGCGCGCCTACTTCGACCGCTTCTTTGGTGAGGAAATCGGCTGGAAGGATGTTCACAGGGGCCTGGCGGGCAACGTCAACGGCCCCTACACCTGGTGGTCCCAGCGCGGCCAGGCCTTCGACAACGACACCGGCTGGCGCATCGACTACCACCTGGCCACCCCCGCCCTCGCGGCCGCCGCAGTTTCGGCCGTCGTGGACCGGGCACCCTCGTGGGACACCCGCTTCTCTGACCACGCCCCGCTGGTAGTGGACTACCGGCTCTAGTTCCAAAGGCTCCTACGAATGACCTCCACTTCCACCGTGACCGACGCCGCAGCTGCGCAGCCCGAAGCAGCAAACGGAACCCAGCCGGCTGCAGGGATCCGGCACCGCATCCTGTCCGGCATGCAGCCCTCCGCCGACTCGCTGCACCTTGGCAACTACCTCGGCGCCCTCGTGAACTGGGTGCGGATGCAGGATGAGTACGACGCCATCTTCTTCATCCCGGACCTGCACGCGATCACCGTTCCCCAGGACCCCGCCGAGCTGGCACGCCGCACGCGGGTCACGGCGGCGCAGTACATCGCCGGTGGCGTGGACGTGGACAAGTGCACCCTGTTCGTCCAGTCCCAGGTTCCCGAACACGCCCAGCTGGCCTGGGTCCTGAACTGCATCACGGGTTTCGGCGAGGCGTCACGCATGACACAGTTCAAGGACAAGGCGCAGAAGCAGGGCTCGGACCAGGCCAGCGTGGGCTTGTTCACCTACCCCATCCTGCAAGCCGCGGACATCCTGCTGTACCAGCCCCACGGCGTTCCGGTGGGCGAGGACCAGCGCCAGCACGTCGAGCTCAGCCGCGACCTCGCCACCCGGTTCAACTCCCGCTTCGGCGAGACCTTCACCGTGCCCAAGCCCTTCATCCAGCTGGAATCCGCGAAGATCTACGATCTGCAGAACCCCACTGCCAAGATGTCCAAGTCGGCAGAATCCCCGGCGGGGCTGATCAACCTGCTGGATGATCCGAAGGTCATCGCCAAGCGGATCAAGTCGGCGGTCACGGACACGGAGACGGAAATCCGGTTCGAGCGGGAAACCAAGCCCGGGGTCTCGAACCTGCTGACCATTTACTCGGCCATCACGGGCCGTTCTGTGGATGCGCTCGTTGGCGACTACCAGGGCAAGATGTACGGCCACCTCAAGGTGGACCTCGCCGAGGTGGTGACGGAGCGCCTGACCCCCATCCGCGACCGCGCGAACGAACTGCTGGCCGACCCGGCCGAACTGGACCGCCTGCTGGCCCACGGCGCCGACAAGGCGCGCGCCATCGCCTCAGCCACGCTCGCGGACGTCTACGCCAAGACCGGCTTCCTGCCATATGCCGGAGCCCGCTAGCGAGATGCCGGCCCCCATGCCCGCCAACAGCGAAGTCAGCAACGGAATGAGCCTAGGGGTCATTCTGGGCTTCCCGCCTGAAATCGCCGAGGAGCTGCAGCGGTGGCGGGCGTCCTTCGGGGACCCCATGGCCACCGTTATCCCGGCGCACATCACGCTGGTCACCACCACGCCCACCCATGACTGGGAAGCGGCCCGTGACCACGTGCGGCAGGTGGCCCGGACGCAGGCGCCGTTCATGGTGACCATCGGCGGCACGGGGTCTTTCCGGCCCGTCTCCCCGGTGGTCTTCATCAACGTGGAGGACGGCTTCCAGGAATGCGTCGACCTGCACGAAAAGCTCCAGACCGGCCCACTCGAACGTGATCTGCCTTTTGCCTACCATCCCCATGTGACCATTGCCCACGACGTCGCACCCGAGAGCCTCGATGAGGCCGAAACGGTGCTGAAAGACTACAGGGCCACCTTCCCGGTGGTTAGCATGGGACTTTACGAGCACGACACCGACGGTATTTGGCAGCTACGGGAAGAGCTTGACTTTGGTACCGAACCAGACGACGAACGGGACGCACTCCGGGCAACAAACGCCGACGGAGCCACCGCTCCCCACTGAGCGTGCTCAGCTGCTGCTGGCGGTGATCCGAAAGCGGGTGGAGTTGGGCAAGGTCCGCAGGTCCGGCCAGGGGGCGTTTCCGCAGCTCATGGCCCTGGTCCAGTGGCTGCAGGCCAGGCTGAACGCCTTCCGCCCGATGCGGGCCTGGCAGCACTACACCCGGCAGCACGGCCCGCTGATGAGCGCGGGCACCGGCTTCAACATGTTCTTCTCCATCACCGGCCTGCTGGCCACCGGGTTCTCCATCGCGGGCCTGGCGCTCCGCGGCCAGCCGGCTCTCCTTGACCGGATCACCGCAAGCGTGGCCGAAAGCGCCCCCGGGCTGCTGAAGGTCGACGGCGGAGACGGGCTGGTGGACCCCAAGGACCTCCTGAATCCCGACGGTCTCGGCTGGACGGCGGTGATCGCCGCCGTCGTCACCGTCATCACGTCCCTGGGCTGGATCGCCGGCCTCCGGGAGGGGCTCCGCGGCGTGATGATGCTGGGCCCGCTTAAACTCAATCCCGTGGTCCTCAAACTGCACGACGCCGGAACGCTGCTGTTGCTGGGCGTCGCCCTGGTCATCAGCTCGGGTGCGTCCCTCGTGTTCGGCACGGCGGCGGGCTGGGCGATGGAGCAGCTACGCCTGGATCCGGCCGTGGCCGGCCCGATGGCGGCGCTGATCAAGATCGCCGTGCCGCTGGTCCTGAACTGGATCACGGCGCTGATCATGTTCCGGCTGGCCGGCGGCCTGAAGCTGTCCCGGCAGGCGCTGCTGGAAGGAACCATCCTCGCAGGTGTGGGTACCACTGCGCTGCAGGTCTTCAGCACCGAACTGCTGGCCGGTGCCGGACGCAACCCCATCCTGGCGCCGTTCGCGATCATCATCGGGCTGCTGATCTGGTTCAACCTGGTCAGCCAGGTCTACCTTGTGGCCGCGTCCTGGTCAGCAATCCGAGAGGAGGACCTGAAGGCCTCGCCGGCGGCCAAGACCAGGGGCTGGGGGTCACGGCAGGTGCAGCCCGGAAAGACGCCGGTGGAAGGGTACCACCCGGCCGAGCACCCGCGCCCCGTGGGCGTCAGTGTCCGGCGTCGAGGTACTGGTCGGCCCACGCCGCGATAATCTTCGCAGCCCGCGCCGCCTGCCCCTTGCCGGTCAGGAGGTGGTCGCTGCCCTCCAGCGAGACGAAGTTCCGCGGATGGCGGGCGGTCTGGAAGATCGTGCTGGCGTTCTCGATGCCCACGGTGTTGTCCGTGGGGGAGTGCAGGACCATCAGGGGCTTGTGCAGCCGCTTGATGCAGTCCGTGAGGTCGGCGTTCTCCAGGTCCTCCACGAAGTGCCGGCGGATCTCCACGCGCTTGCCGCCCAGGTCCACCTCGGCGCTGCCTTCGCTGAGGATCTTGTCGAGCGCCGCATCAAAGACGTGGGCCACGTGCTTGGGGGAGAAGGGCGCCCCGACAGTGGCGACCGCATCGACTTCCGGGATCTCTGATGCGGCCGCGAGGACGGCGGCGCCGCCGAAGGAATGCCCCACCAGCAGGGAGATGGCCCGGCCCTCGGCCCGCATGTACTCCGCAGCCCGGACCGTGTCCGCCACCTTATGGCTGAACGACCCCGCGGACCATTGGCCCGCTGAGCCGCCGAGGCCCACGTTGTCGAAGCGGAGCATGCCGATCCCGCTGTCCGCCAGTGCCTTGCACATCCGGGATGCCGCGGGGCTGTCCTTGCCAAGCGTGAAGCCGTGCGAAAAGACGCCCCAGCCCTTCACCGGGCCGTCCGGCACATCGAGAATGCCGGAGAGCAGTTCGCCGGTGGTGCCTTCGAACGAGACTTTTTCGGAGCGGTGCATCTGTTCTTTCCCTGATGGTTGAGTTGGTCGAAACCGTGCCCGGTGGTTGAGCTGGGCCCACGCCCGCCGGGTTCCGGGCCGAGTTTGCGAGGTCAGGGCGCGGGTGGGGAGAAACCAGGATTTCGACAGGCTCAATCACCGGAGTCGGAAAACGACGACGGCGCCGCTCACCGTACGTTTACCGTACGTGGTGAGCGACGCCGTCGTCCGCGCTTAATCCCTAGATCTTGCGGGCCAGGATGGCCTGCTTGACCTCTGCGATGGCCTGCGTGACCTGGATGCCGCGGGGGCACGCCTCCGAGCAGTTGAAGGTGGTGCGGCAGCGCCACACGCCTTCCTTGTCGTTGAGGATCTCCAGGCGCATGTCACCGGCGTCGTCACGGGAGTCAAAGATGAACCGGTGGGCGTTCACGATCGCTGCCGGGCCGAAATACTGGCCATCGGTCCAGAACACCGGGCAGGACGACGTGCACGCGGCGCACAGGATGCACTTGGTGGTGTCGTCGAAGCGCTCACGGTCCTCGGCGGACTGCAGGCGTTCCTTCGTGGGCGCGTGGCCCTTGTTGATGAGGAACGGCATGACCTCGCGGAAGGACTGGAAGAACGGCTCCATGTCCACGATCAGGTCCTTCTCCACCGGAAGGCCCTTGATGGGCTCAACGGTGATGGGCTTGGACGTGTCCAGGTCCTTCAGCAGGGTTTTGCAGGCGAGGCGGTTGCGGCCGTTGATGCGCATGGCATCGGAACCGCAGACGCCGTGGGCGCAGGAGCGGCGGAAGGAGACGCTGCCGTCGATTTCCCACTTGATCTTGTGCAGGGCGTCCAGCACGCGGTCCGTGCCGTACATGGTCAGCTTGTAGTCGTCCCAGCGGGCTTCGGCGGAAACCTCGGGGTCGTAGCGGCGGACGCGCAGGGTGATGTCGAACGTCGGGATTTCCCCGCCGCCGCCAACACCGGCGGGAAGTTCGATCTTGGAGGCTGGCTCAGCAAGTTCAGCGGACATATTAGTACTTCCTCACCATCGGCTCGTAGCGCGTAAAGACAACCGGCTTGGTGGCAAGCCGGACACCGGCGATTGCCTCCTCCGCGGAACCGTCGGCCGGTGCGTGGTCTTCTTTGTACGCCATGGAGTGCTTCATGAATTTTTCGTCGTCGCGTTCGGGGAAGTCCTCGCGGAAGTGGCCGCCGCGCGATTCCTCACGGTGCAGGGCAGCAACCGTCATGACCCTGGCCAGTTCCAGCAGGAACCCGAGCTCAACGGCCTCCAGCAGGTCAAGGTTGAAGCGCTTGCCCTTGTCCTGGACGTTGATGCGGGTGTAGCGCTCCTCGAAGGACTCGATGTCCCGGAGGACCTGGTTGAGCGTGTCAGCCGTGCGGAACACCTGCATGTTGGCGTCCATGGTGTCCTGCAGTTCCTTGCGGATCGCGGAGACCTTCTCGGTGCCGTTGGCGTTGCGGGCCACGTCCAGGAGGCTGATGGTGAAGTCTTCCGGGTTCTCCGGCAGCTCCACGAAGTCAGCCGTCTTGGCGTATTCGGCGGCGGCGATGCCGGCGCGCTTGCCGAACACGTTGATGTCCAGCAGCGAGTTGGTGCCCAGGCGGTTGGAGCCGTGCACGGAAACGCAGGCCACCTCGCCGGCGGCGTAGAGGCCCGGAACAACAGTGTCGTTGTCCTGCAGGACCTCGGTGGTGATGTTCGTCGGGATGCCGCCCATGGCGTAGTGGGCCGTCGGGAAGACGGGGACCGGCTCCGTGTAGGGCTCCACGCCGAGGTAGGTGCGGGCGAACTCCGTGATGTCCGGCAGCTTGGCGTCGATGTGGGCGGGCTCAAGGTGCGTCAGGTCAAGGAGCACGTAGTCCTTGTTCGGACCGCAGCCGCGGCCTTCGCGGACCTCGTTGGCCATGGAGCGGGCCACGATGTCACGAGGGGCGAGGTCCTTGATGGTGGGGGCGTAGCGCTCCATGAAGCGCTCACCCTCGGAGTTGCGCAGGATGGCACCTTCACCGCGGGCGGCCTCGGACAGGAGGATGCCCAGGCCGGCGAGGCCGGTCGGGTGGAACTGGAAGAACTCCATGTCCTCCAGGGGGATGCCGCGGCGGAACGCGATGCCCATGCCGTCACCGGTCAGGGTGTGGGCGTTCGAGGTGGTCTTGAAGACCTTGCCGGCGCCGCCGGAGGCGAACACCACGGACTTGGCCTGGAAGACGTGCAGCTCGCCGGAGGCGAGGTCGTAGGACACGACGCCGGCCACGCGCTTCTGCTTGAACGGCGTGCCGTCCTCGCGCACGGCGTCTTCCTCGACGGTCAGGAGGTCCAGGACGTAGTACTCGTTGTAGAACTCGACGTTGTGCTTGACGCAGTTTTGGTACAGGGTCTGGAGGATCATGTGGCCCGTGCGGTCGGCGGCGTAGCACGCGCGGCGCACCGGTGCCTTGCCGTGGTCACGGGTGTGGCCGCCGAAGCGGCGCTGGTCGATGCGGCCCTCGGGCGTGCGGTTGAACGGCAGGCCCATCTTCTCGAGGTCCAGCACCGCGTCGATGGCTTCCTTGGCCATGACCTCGGCGGCGTCCTGGTCAACCAGGTAGTCGCCGCCCTTGATGGTGTCGAAGGTGTGCCATTCCCAGTTGTCTTCCTCGACATTGGCCAGGGCTGCACACATGCCGCCCTGTGCCGCACCCGTGTGGGAGCGGGTGGGGTACAGCTTGGTCAGTACTGCTGTTCGCGCACGCTGACCGGACTCGATCGCGGCGCGCATCCCGGCGCCACCGGCACCGACGATGACGACGTCGTACTTATGGACCTGCATACCAGACGCTCTTTCTCTCAAAATTCGCAATAAAACAGCGGGCGGCCGGAGCCGTCTCCGCACAAAAACTGCGGCCCGCCAATGGATGGCGGGCCGCCACGGGATGCTACGCGGGGCAGAAGCCACCGGGCAGCTGGACGCCGTCCACTACGGGGCACGGGTTGAAGGTGAAGATCACCAGGGTGCCGAGGATGATGATGACGGCGGAGGCTGCGTAGAGGACCATCTTGAGCCAGAAGCGGGTGGAGTCCTTCTCGGCGTAGTCGTTGATGATGGTGCGCACGCCGTTGGTGCCGTGAAGCATGGCGAGCCACAGCATGGCCAGGTCCCAGAACTGCCAGAACGGATCTGCCCACTTACCGGCAACGAAGCCGAAGTCGATGGCGTGGATGCCTTCGCCCACCAGGAGGTTCACGATGAGGTGGCCGAAGATCAGCACTACCAGGACCACGCCGGAGAGGCGCATAAACAGCCAGGCCAGCATTTCGAAGTTGCCGCGGGAGGTGCCGTTGCGGCGGTACTTCGGGGCGATCTTGCCGGACTCGGGCTTGCCGGCGATCTGTCCGCTGCGCGGGGACTGGATCTCAGTTGCAGACATGGCTTAGTGACCTCCGAGCGCGAGGGACAGGTGGCGGATGGCGAAGGCGACCATGGTGATGACCCACAGGCCCAGCACCACCCAAAGCATCTGGCGCTGGTACTTGGCGCCCTTCTTCCAGAAGTCGACGGCGATGATCCGCAGGCCGTTGAAGGCGTGGAACACGATCGCTGCGACGAGGCCCGTTTCACCCAGGGCCATCAGCGGGTTCTTGTAGGCACCGATTACAGCGGTGTAGGCCTCAGGCGACACCCTCACCAGGGAGGTGTCCAGCACATGGACCAACAAGAAGAAAAAGATCACTACACCAGTAATGCGGTGTCCAACCCAAGACCACATGCCTTCACGGCCGCGGTACAAGGTGCCAGCTGGTTTCGTCGGCACTGAATAAACCTCCCTGCAAAACAGTGGCGCTGGCGTGGGATCCACGCGGGGGGAACGCCTACTGCGAGAGCACTCGTAGCTCAGGCCTAAATCTAGGCTTCGCTCACAGCTTATTCAATTCAGGCGTTCCTTGCCCGCCACGTACTGTACGGATTTTCGACTATTTTGAGACGAAGACCACATCTGTTGCCACTGTATCCACACGCTCGCCAGCCGCGAAAGACCGCCCTGAGGTGCGTCGGCTAAAGTAGGGCGTGATGAGTAACGACAAAGTGACAAGCCAGGATTCACCTCTCAGCCGTTTTATCGCTGTGATTCCTGCAGGCGGTGTGGGGACCCGCCTCTGGCCTCTGTCACGTGCAGCAGCTCCCAAATTCCTTCATGACCTCACCGGTTCCGGCAGCACGCTCCTGCGTGCCACCTACGACCGCCTTGAACCGCTGGCAGGCAACCGCGTCCTCGTGGTCACCGGCGTGGCCCACCGGAACGCCGTGTGCAGCCAGCTGCCCGAGGTTCAGGACGGCGACCTCGTGCTCGAAAGTGAACCCAAGGACTCCGGGGCCGCCATCGGCCTGGCCGCAGCCATCCTGCACCAGCGGGATCCGGACATCATCATGGGTTCCTTCGCTGCGGACCACGTGATTAGCCCGGACGGGCTCTTCCAGGACGCCGTCCGCGAAGCCATCCACACCGCCGCGGCCGGCAAGATCGTGACCATCGGCATCAAGCCGACGCACCCGTCCACCGGCTTCGGCTACATCCGGTCCGGAAACTCGCTGCGCATCCCCGGCGCGCCCAGCGCCCAGGCCGTGGTGGAGTTCGTGGAAAAGCCGGACGAGGACGTTGCCCAGCAGTACGTGGACAGCGGCGAGTACGTCTGGAACGCCGGCATGTTCGTGGCGCCCGTTTCCCTCATGCTGAAGCACCTGGAAGCGAACCAGCCCGAGCTGTTCACCGGCCTCCAGGAAATCGCCCAGGCCTGGGACACCCCGCAGCGGGACGAAGTCACGGCCCGGATCTGGCCCACGCTGCCCAAGATCGCCATCGACTACGCGGTCGCCGAGCCCGCCGCTGCTGCCGGGGACGTCGCCGTCGTACCCGGATCCTTCCGCTGGGACGACGTCGGTGACTTCGCCTCCGTGGGCCGGCTGAACAGCGCCAAGGAAGTGGACGAGGTGACCGTCCTCGGCGAGGGCGCCCGCGTCTTCACCGAAAACGCCAGCGGCGTGGTGGTCTCGGACACCAAACGCGTCATCGCACTGATCGGCATCAAGGACGTCGTCATAGTGGACACCCCGGATGCGCTGCTGGTCACCACCAAGCAGCACTCCCAGCGGGTGAAGCAGGCGGTGGACGCGCTGAAGGCCAGCGGCGACACGGACGTTCTCTAGCAAACCCACCTCTTTATTGGAGGGCACCGCCGATAATCCGGCGGTGCACTCCAGTAATGCGTTAAGCGGAGATGGCGGACACGTAACGCGGAGAAGGCGATGCCGCTAATCTTTCCGGCCTCGCTACAGTTGAGGTGTGCGCAATTACACTACTGAAGCTGAGCCCACCGCCCTGGTGGGGCCGTGGCTCGAGCCCCTGCTGCCGGAACTGATCGATTTTCGCCGTGACCTGCATGCGCACCCCGAACTGTCCTTCAGGGAATTTCGGACCACCGACAAGCTGGCCGAGCGGCTCGAGGCTGCGGGCCTTGAACCCCGCAGACTGGAGGGCACCGGCCTGACCGTGGACATCGGTGAGGGTCCGATCGCCACGGCGCTGCGCGGAGACATCGACGCGCTCCCGATCATCGAGGAAACGGGGCTGCCCTTCGCCTCAAAAAACCACGGCGTCACGCACGCCTGCGGCCACGACGTGCACACCACCACCATGCTGGGCATCGCGCTGGTGCTGCACCGCATGCACCAGGAGTCCCCGCTGGGCGGTACCGTGCGCATCATCTTCCAACCGGCCGAGGAAACCATGCCCGGCGGGGCGCACTCCTGCATCGAGCAGGGCGTCCTGGAAGGCGTGCCCCGCATCCTGGCACTGCACTGCGACCCGCGCATCGAAGTGGGCAAGATCGGCACCCGCATCGGCGCCATCACCTCGGCGTCGGACACCATTCGGATTGAACTGTCCGGCCGGGGCGGGCACACCTCTCGTCCGCACCTGACCGAGGACCTCGTTTTCGCGCTGGCGCAGATTGCCGTGAACGTGCCGGCAGTGCTGTCCCGCCGGGTGGATGTCCGCAGCGGCGTCTCGGTGGTGTGGGGACACATCTCCGCAGGCTCGGCGCCCAACGCGATCCCCGGCACCGGGTACATGGCCGGGACCATGCGCTGCCTGGACCGCGACGCGTGGCACAGCGCCGGCGAACTGCTGGATGAAGTGGTGCACCAGGTGGCCGCACCCTACGGCGTCGACGTGCGGCTGGAGCACACCCGGGGCGTTCCTCCTGTGGTCAACTCCGAGCATGAGACAGCACTGATCGAGGCCTCAGCGCGCGCCGAGATCGGCGAGGGCGCAGTGGTGCTGACGCCGCAGTCCATGGGCGGGGAGGACTTCGCCTGGTTCCTCGCCGAGCTGCCGGGAGCCATGATGCGCCTTGGCACCAAGACCCCCGGCGGCGAGGAGTACGACCTGCACCGCGGCGACTACATCCTGGACGAACGCGCCCTCGGCTACGGCATCCAGGTCCTCACCGCCGCCGCGCTCCGCACCATCCGCGACCTCTAGGCCCCGCGCACCCCCCACACCTGAGCGCGAACTGGCAGGTAATGCCCTCAAATTCCACTTTTGAGGGCGTTAGCTGCCAGTTCGCGCTTCTTTTCGGGAACGTAAGTTGTACACAATTGAATTGCCCGCTACGGTTATGGGTATGCCCGATGCTCCCCGCCTTGACCGCCAAGTGTGCTTCGCCCTCTACTCCGCGTCCCGGGCTGCCACCGCCGTCTACCGCACGCTCCTGGAGGAGCTGGGCCTGACGTACCCGCAGTACCTCGTCATGCTGGTGCTCTGGGAAAACGAGCCGCGCGGTGTGCGGGAACTGGGGGAGGAGCTTGGGCTCGACTCCGGAACCCTCTCGCCCCTCCTCAAGCGGCTGGAGGCGCTGGCCCTCGTGGAGCGGCGGCGCTCGGCGGAGGATGAACGCCGCGTCGCCGTGCATCTGACCGACGCCGGCAGGGCCCTGAGCAGCAAGGCCTCCGGAGTGCCCCAGCACCTCGCGGCCGCGGCGGGCCTGAGCCCCCGCGAGCTTGACCAGCTGCGCGAAACCCTCGGCAAGCTCACAGCAGCCCTGCACGATTCGCTCTAGGCAGCCCCCCAACCACCAGCCCCAAAATCAGACCTCCCCACCAGAAGGAAACACAGTGAAAACTCTTTACACAGCCGAGGCCCTGGCGTCCGGCGAAGGCCGCGACGGTTCCGCGCGAAGCAAGGACGGCAAACTCGACGTCAACCTCGCCAGCCCGGTGGAGCTGGGCGGCAGCGGCCAGGGCACCAACCCGGAGCAGCTGTTCGCCGCCGGCTATGCGGCATGCTTCCACTCCGCCCTCCGCGTGGTCGGCCGGCAGGCCCGGGCAGACCTCACGGACTCCGCCGTCGCCGCCAAGATCCACTTCGGCGCCCTCGAAGACAGCGACGGCTACGGCCTGGCCGCCGAGCTGGAAATCGCCCTCCCCGCACTGGACCGCGGCACTGCCGAGAGCCTCATGGCCAAGGCGCACAGCATTTGCCCGTACTCCAACGTGACGCGCGGCAACATGGACGTCGCACTCACGCTCGTGGAGTTCGCAGCGTGAGCGCCGGGGCAGAAACGGAATTGCCGGTGACCACGCGCGAGATCCAGCTGGCCTCCCGGCCGGAAGGGCGGCCCGTCCCGGAAAACTTCAGGCTCGCCGAGACGGCAGTTCCGGCCCTCACGGACGGCGAGGTACTGGTCCGGAACCTGTTCATCTCGGTGGACCCCTACATGCGCGGCCGCATGAACGACGCAAAATCCTATTCAGCGCCGTTTGCGCTGGACAAAGCGCTCGACGGCGGCGCGGTGGGTCAGGTGATCGCGTCCCGGTCCGATAAGCGCAAGGTGGGGGACGTCGTCGTCCATCAGCTCGGCTGGCGGGAGCATGCGGTGGTGGACGCGGAGCGGACAACTCACGCGGACACGGACCTCGCCCCGGCATCAGCCTTCCTGGGCGCGCTGGGCATGACCGGACTCACCGCGTACGCAGGCCTGCTGAAGGTTGCGGAGTTCAAGCCCGGGGATGCCGTGTTCGTCTCGGGCGCCGCCGGTGCAGTGGGCTCGCTCGTGGGGCAGATCGCCAAAGCGATGGGGGCCTCAAAGGTGATTGGCAGCGCGGGCACGCCGGAGAAAGTTGCCCGGCTGCTGGACCTGGGTTTCGACGCTGCGTTCAACTACCGCGATGCTCCGGTCCTGGACCAGCTGAAGGCCGCCGCCGGCAGCGATGGCATCGACGTGTACTTCGACAACGTCGGCGGCGACCACCTCGAAGCCGCGCTGTCCGTGCTGAACGTGGGCGGCCGCGTGGCCATGTGCGGCGCCATTGCCCAGTACAACTCGACGGAGCCGCCGGCCGCGCCGCGCAACCTGGCCGTGGCGATCGGCAAGCAGCTCACGCTGCGCGGGTTCCTGGTGGGCGGCCAGCGGCAGCATGCCGCCGAGTTCGCCGGGCGGATGGCCGGCTGGCTCGCCGACGGCACCATCCGCTACGACGAGACCGTGGTCGACGGCCTGGAGAACGCGCCGCAGGCCTTCATGGACATGCTCGACGGCGGGAACACCGGAAAGATGCTCGTCCGGCTTTAGCCAGCACAACAGTGCCCCGAGCGCGAACGGACAGTTGAGGCCCCAGGGAAACGTTTTCCGAGGGCCTCAAGTGTACGTTCGCGCCGGGCGTGTTGCCCGGACCGTGTTACCGGGACATGCGGCAGGACACTAAAGTGGGCTCATGAGTGCGCTGCTGCGCACCCGGGTGCCGGCCAGCGGTATCCCGTACGCCAAGGGGTGACGGCCGTGCAGAACGACGCCAACGAAGAGGGCGCCAGTATCGACTGGACGGCCCTGGAGACGGCCGCGCTCGACGCCATGAAGAGCGCCTACGCGCCCTATTCGAACTTTCCGGTGGGTGCCGCGGCCTTCACGGCGGACGGCCGGATCGTGAGCGGCTGCAACGTGGAAAATGCCAGCTACGGCCTGACGCTGTGCGCCGAGTGCGTCCTCGTGGGCAACCTGCAGATGACCGGCGGCGGCCTGCTCCGCGCCTTCTGCTGCGTGGACGGTGGCGGCAACGTCCTCATGCCCTGCGGGCGCTGCCGGCAGCTGCTGTACGAGTTCCGGGCACCCGGCATGGAGTTGATGACGACGCTTGGGATCAAGACCATGGACCAGGTGCTACCCGACGCCTTTGGCCCCGAACACCTGGAGGGAACCCGGTGACCCAGAAGAACGAGGCGTTCGACGCCGTCGACATCATCCGGACCAAGCGCGACAAGGGCGCACTGAGCCCTGAGCAGATTGACTGGACCATCGATGCGTATACCCGCGGCGTCATCGCGGAGGAGCAGATGGCGGCGCTGAACATGGCCATCCTGCTCAACGGCATGGACCGTGCCGAGATCTCGCAGTGGACCGCGGCGATGATCGCCTCGGGGGAGCGGATGGATTTCTCCGGCCTCCGGCGGCCCGACGGCGGCGTGAAAGTAACCACCGACAAGCACTCCACGGGCGGGGTGGGGGACAAGATCACCCTGCCGCTGGCGCCCCTCGTCGCCGTCTTCGGAGTGGCGGTGCCGCAGCTGTCCGGGCGCGGGCTGGGCCACACCGGCGGCACGCTGGACAAACTCGAGTCCATTCCGGGCTGGCGCGCGGCCTTGAGCAACGCCGAAATGCTGGCCCAGCTGCAGGAAGTGGGCGCGGTGATCTGCGCCGCCGGACCGGGGCTTGCCCCTGCGGACAAGAAGCTTTACGCCCTGCGCGACGTTACGGGCACCGTCGAGTCCATCCCGCTGCTTGCCTCGTCGATCATGAGCAAGAAGATTGCCGAGGGCACGGGCTCGCTGGTGCTGGACGTCAAGGTGGGCAGCGGGGCGTTCATGAAGGACGAGGCCGGGGCACGCGAACTTGCGGAGACCATGGTGGCTCTGGGCAAGGACGCCGGGGTGGAAACCGTAGCCCTACTGACCAACATGGGCACACCGCTCGGGCTGACCGCGGGCAACGCCATCGAGGTGGAGGAATCCGTTGAGGTCCTCGCCGGCGGCGGCCCGGCCGACGTGGTCGAACTGACGGTGCGGCTCGCGGAGGAAATGCTGCGGTGCGCCGGTGTTTCGGACGCCGATCCGGCCGCGGCGCTCAAGGACGGCAGGGCGATGGACGTCTGGAACCGGATGATCGCGGCGCAAGGCGGCGACCCACGGGCGAAGCTGCCGGTGGCTCGGGAATCTGAAACCATCTATGCGCCCGCCGACGGAGTGCTCGTGGAGCTCGACGCGTTCGCCGTGGGTGTGGCGGCCTGGCGGCTTGGCGCCGGGCGGGCCCGCAAGGAAGACGCAGTGCAGGCAGCTGCGGGCGTCCGCATGCACGCCAAGCCCGGCGCAACTGTGCGTGCCGGAGAACCCCTGATGACCCTGCTGACGGACACGCCTGAGAAGTTTGCCCGGGCCAAGGCGGCCCTTGACCACGCCGTCACCATCGCACCGGCTGGCTCCGGGCCGGCCCAGCAGCTCATCATCGACCGCATCGCCTGACCGTGCAGGCCATCAACGACTTCATCCTGGCTGCCGCCGGGCAGCCCTGGGTGCTTTTCATCGTCCTGGCCTGCTGCGTCATCGACGGCTTCTTCCCGCCCATTCCGAGCGAATCGGTGGTGGTGGGGCTGGCGGCCGTCGCCGCAACGGCGGACGTTCCCAACCCGTGGCTGCTCGCGGCCGTAGCAGGACTGGGCGCCTTCACCGGCGACAACGCCGCCTACCTCATCGGCCGCGGTGTGGGCACACAGCGCTGGCGGTGGATGCGCGGGCCGCGGATGCAGCGGGCATTCCGGTGGGCCGGGCGCGAACTGCGCAAGCGGCCGGCGTCGCTGATCCTCGTGGCGCGGTTCGTCCCCATCGGCCGGGTGGCAGTCAACCTGACCGCGGGCGCCACCCACTATTCACATCTGCGCTTCGTCGGGCTGACTGTGCTTTCCGCCACCCTTTGGGCCTCGTATTCCGTGGCCATCGGACTGTTCTTCGGCCAGTGGTTCGAGGAGAACCACCTGCTGGGGGCCGTGATCGCCATTGTTTGCGCCATTGTGCTGGGCATCCTGGTGGACCTCGTCATTAATCGGCTGCGGGGCCGCATTCAGGATCCGCTGCAGGAAAGTTGACTTTCCAATCAGGGCGTAGCGGACTATCCTCCGGCCGTGCGACACTAAAGAGCGATTTGCGTCACTTCCTGTCTTGTTATATTGCCGAGGAGCAACACCCGCGTGGAGTTTATTAATGAGGCCGTGCTCCATGCAGCGGGTCAGTGGTGGATTTATCCCGTCCTGCTCATGTTCTTCTTCGTTGACGGGTTCGCGATGGTGGTCCCCAGTGAGACGCTCATCGTGGCGCTGGCAGCGTTATCCCGCAGCAGTGGCGAGCCGAACCTGTGGATCCTCGGCCTGACGGCCCTGACCGGCGCCATGGCCGGTGACAACATGGCCTACCTCTTGGGGAGGAAGATCGGCCTGGACCGCTGGAAGTGGATGCGCCGGCCAAAGGTGCAGAAGGCCTTCGGCTGGGCGCGCTACGAACTGGAGAAGCGCGGTGCGGTGCTGATCTTCACAGCCCGCTACATCCCGTGGGGGCGCGTCGCCGTGAACTACGTTGCTGGCACCACTGGCTTTCCGCACCGTCGGTTTTTCGTATTTGATGCCTTCGCTTGCCTCACCTGGGTGGGATATTCGATAGGAATCGGCCTCGTTGCCAGTTCAGTCCCACTACTGCACGACTATCCCCTGCTGGGCGCCGGCATCGCCGTCGTGTTTGCCATCCTGCTGGGCATCATCATCGACCACGCCCTGCGCTGGTGGCACAAGCGGCTCGGCCGCAACGACGCCGCCGCTGCGCCGGAAGAGAGCCCGGCCCCTGAAAAGGGCAGCGTCCCGGAACAGACCAGCCGCGTCGCTTAGCCCCGTTGGCATTGCCGCCGGTGCAACCCTAGAGTTGGTACGTGACTGAGCCAATCGTTGACGCCGCCCCTGCCCTTGACTTCGACCTGAAGAGCCTGCCCAAGGTATCCCTTCACGACCACCTGGACGGCGGCCTGCGCCCTGCCACGATCATCGAGCTGGCGGAGGCGGTGGGCCATACGCTTCCGTCCACAGACCCGACCGCCCTGGGCGAATGGTTCCGCGAATCCGCCGACTCCGGCTCGCTGGTCCGCTACCTTGAGACGTTCGACCACACGGTCGCCGTCATGCAGACCAAGGAAGGTCTGTTCCGCGTCGCCAAGGAGTTCGTGGAGGATCTGGCGGACGACGGCGTGGTGTACGGCGAAGTGCGCTGGGCACCTGAGCAGCACCTCCAGAATGGACTGACCCTGGACGAGGTTGTCGAGGCGGTCCAGGAAGGACTCGAAGCCGGCGTGGACGCCGTGGCCGAGACCGGCCGCGAGATCCAGGTGGGCCAGCTGATCACGGCCATGCGGCACGCTGACCGCGGCCAGGAAATCGCCGAACTCGCGGTGCGGCACCGCGACAAGGGCGCCGTCGGGTTCGACATCGCCGGCGCCGAGGACGGCTTCCTGCCCTCGCGCTTCCGCGACGCCTTCACCTACCTGGCCGAGAAAAACTTCCCCGCCACCGTGCACGCCGGTGAAGCCGCCGGGCTGGACAGCATCCAGTCCGCCCTCGTTGATGGCCGCGCGCTGCGCCTGGGGCACGGTGTCCGCATCGCCGAGGACATCATGGTGGAGTTCGACGAGGACGACGCCGACGACGAGGACAGCGACAACATCGGCCTGGTCACGCTCGGCAACCTGTCCAGCTGGATCCGGGACCGCGGCATCGCCCTGGAAATCTGCCCGTCCTCCAACCTGCAGACCGGTGCCATTGCCGCCTTCGGTGAGGGCATCGAAAGCCACCCGCTGGACATGCTCTACCAGCTGGGATTCAACGTAACCATCAACACGGACAACCGGCTCATGGGCGGCGTGACGCTCACCGATGAGTTCGAGCTCCTGGTGGAGACTTTCGACTACGACCTCGATGACCTGCTGGAGCTCACGCTCAACGCGGCCGAGGCGTCCTTCCTGCCCCTGGAGGAAAAGGAAGCCCTCGTGGAGTACATCAACGACGCGTACGGCGACCTTGGCTGAAACCGTCCGGCAGCCCGAACCCACCGACCCTGTGCGGGAGGTAGTGGGTGGGCCCACGGCAGCAGGGGTCCCCGGCCGAGCTTGCGAGGTTGGGGAACTGCTGGGGGTTATCGCTGCCCTCCGGGAGCACTGCCCCTGGATGGGCGCCCTCACCCACGAGTCGCTCGTGGAGTATCTGCTGGAGGAGGCCTATGAAGTTGCCGAGACCATCGAGACCGGTGCGGCCGAGGCTGAACTGAAAGGCGAGCTGGGCGATGTGCTGCTCCAGGTGGTGCTGCACGCCCGGCTCGCCGAGGAACGCGGCGTGTTCGGCTTCGGCGACGTCGCGCGCGGGCTCACTGAGAAGATGATCCGCCGCAACCCCCACGTGTTCCGTCCGGACGGTTCCCTCCAGGACACCTTTCCTGCCACCGTGGAGGAGATCGTGCTCAAGTGGGACGCCGTGAAAAAGGCCGAAAGCCCGCAGCGCAGCACGCCCTTCGAGGGCATCCCGGTGGCTCTGCCCGCACTGGCCCAGGCTCAGAAAACCCTGGACCGGGCCGAGCGGGCCGGGCTGCAAGCCCCGGAAGCTGACCGAACCGCGCTGGTTGAGCTTGTCGAAACCTCTCTTGCCGAAACAATAGAAACCGAAGCCGAACTCGGCGAGCTGCTGCTCGCCGTCGTCCGTTCAGCCCGGAACAGGGGGTTCGACGCCGAACGCGCCCTCCGCGGGGCCGTCCGTCGGTACCAGAACCGCCACCCGGAAACATCCGCGCCGGGATCATGACGTCCGGGTTCTGGATAGGTTTCCGTAACGTGCACCACTCTCGACTACGCTAGTCACTGACGAGGACGTCGAGATTTTTCCCCTAAAGTCCCCAGTAAATCGCCCACAAGGAGCACATCCATGGCGCTTATCGATGCCATCCACGCCCGCGAGATCCTCGATTCCCGTGGCAACCCCACCGTCGAAGTTGAAGTTCTCCTCTCCGACGGCCAGATCGGCCGCGCTGCCGTTCCGTCCGGTGCGTCCACCGGCGAGCACGAAGCCGTTGAACTGCGCGACGGCGACAAGGGCCGCTACCTCGGCAAGGGTGTCCAGAAGGCCGTTGACGCGGTCATCGACCAGATCGCACCGGCCCTGACCGGCTTTGACGCCACCGACCAGCGCAGCATCGACCAGGCCATGATCGACCTGGATGGCACCGCCAACAAGGCCAAGCTCGGTGCCAACGCCATCCTCGGCGTCTCCCTGGCAGTTGCCAACGCCGCGGCAGCCTCCGCCGACCTGCCGCTGTACAAATACCTGGGCGGCCCGAACGCCCACGTCCTGCCCGTTCCGCTGATGAACATCCTCAACGGCGGATCGCACGCGGATTCCGACGTCGACATCCAGGAATTCATGATCGCCCCGATCGGCGCCGAGACCTTCTCCGAGGGCCTGCGCTGGGGCGTCGAGGTTTACCACAACCTCAAGTCCGTGCTGCAGCAGAAGGGCCTCTCCACCGGCCTCGGCGACGAGGGCGGCTTCGCCCCGAACCTGCCGTCCAACCGCGCTGCCCTGGACCTGATCCAGGAAGCCATCCAGAACGCCGGCTACACCCCGGGCACCGACATCGCCCTGGCCTTGGACGTCGCCTCCTCCGAGTTCTTCAAGGACGGTGCCTACCAGTTCGAGGGCAAGGCCCTGAGCGCCTCCGAGATGAGCGCCTACTACGCCGAACTCGTTGCCGACTACCCGCTGGTTTCCATCGAGGACCCGCTGGACGAGAACGACTGGGAAGGCTGGAAGATCCTCACCGACACCATCGGTGACAAGGTCCAGCTGGTGGGCGATGACCTCTTCGTCACCAACCCCGAGCGCCTGCAGCAGGGCATCGACGCCGCCACGGCCAACTCCCTGCTGGTCAAGGTCAACCAGATCGGCTCCCTGACCGAAACCCTGGACGCCGTTTCCCTGGCCCAGCGCTCCGGTTACACCACCATCACCTCGCACCGCTCCGGCGAAACCGAGGACACCACGATCGCCGACATCGCCGTTGCCACCAACGCCGGACAGATCAAGACCGGTGCCCCGGCCCGCTCCGAGCGCGTTGCCAAGTACAACCAGCTGCTGCGCATCGAAGAGGAACTCGACGACGCCGCACGCTACGCCGGCCGCAGCGCGTTCCCGCGTTTCAAGGCCTAGTAGCCAAAGAAACAGCTGACCGGTGGCTATGGTGGAAAGACCATAGCCACCGGTTTTGTTTTAGGCGCCCACACGTTACAGGAGTGTCATGGCTACCCGCCGTCCCAAAGTTCCCAGGGTGACCCCACCAGCACAGCAGTCCTCCGCCGGCTCTGCCGGGGGAGACGTCATCCAGGCGGACTTCGGCGGTCCGCGTTCGCCGCACGCCACCCATGAGTCCGGAACGGGACACGACGCCAAGGCGGCTGGCAGGGCCAGCGGCTCCGGTGCCACATCCGACGCTGGTGGCAGGACTGGCGCGGGCTCCGCCGGATCAACGGGTTCGAGTACAGGCGCCGGTGCGAAGGGCTCAGGTATGAAGGGCGCCGGCACGAAGGGCCCCGGCACAAAGGGCGCAGGTTCAGCAGCCGGCGCCACCCCAAGAGCTGGCGCTGGCCCAAGAGCTGACGCTGCCCCAAGACCCAGCACGGGCACCAAAGCCAGCGCCGGGAAGACAGGCAGCAGCCGCGGGAAGTCCGGATCGTCAGCCGTCACCGCCGGGGAAGACAACCTCGACCCCATCCCTGCCAAGGCGTTCTCCGGCCGCATGCTGGCGCTGGCCGTGGTGATGGTTGCCATCACCATCATGCTGGCCCCCACCGTGAAGATCTTCATCGACAAGCGGGCCGAAATCGCGGCCCTGGAGTCGGACATCTCGGCCAGCAAGGCGGACCAGGACAACCTCAAGCGGCAGGTCTCGCGCTGGCAGGATCCCAACTACGTCAAGCAGCAGGCACGGGACCGCATTAACATGGTTATGCCGGGTGAGACCGGCTACTGGGTTTTCGGCAGCGACCTGCCGGCCGGCGCATCAGGCAGCCAGCCCAGTGCAGCAGAAACACAAGACCCCGCCGACGTGCCCTGGGTGGATTCCCTCTGGGAGTCCATCAGGCGCTCGGCAACAGACTAGGAGCGGCGCCCGCCGCCGGACTGCCTACCGGAACTTCGGTGCAGCCAGATCCGGGCAGGAAGGACGGCCACGCCAGTGGACGACAACACGGCAACCGCCCCTGGAGACAACAGGCAGCCATCGGCACAGGATCTCGATGTGCTCAGCCGCCAGCTGGGGAGGCCGGTGCGCGACGTTGTGGAAATCCCGGCGCGCTGCGTCTGCGGGAACCCGCTTGTGGCCGCTACATCCCCGCGCCTCAGCAACGGAACTCCGTTCCCCACCACCTTCTACCTGACCCACCCGGTCATCACGTCGGCGGTCTCCCGGCTTGAGGCGGCCGGCCTCATGAACGCCATGAACGACCGGCTTGCCGCGGACGAGCCACTGGCTGCCTCCTACCGGGCCGCCCACGAGGCCTACCTTGCTGCCCGTGCGGAAATCGGGGCACGGTCGGGGATCGGCGACGTCCCGGAGATCGACGGCGTCTCCGCCGGCGGCATGCCCACCCGCGTCAAGTGCCTGCACGTCCTGGTGGGACACTCGCTGGCTGCCGGGCCGGGCGTGAACCCGCTGGGCGATGAAGCCATCGCGGCCATCAGCGAATGGTGGACCGCCGACCGCTGCTACTGCGAGGGTGCCTGGGACACGGCCGGCGAAGCGCCGTCCCGGGACCTCAGCCGCCACGGCCCGCAGGGGTTGCCGGATATCGTCGGCCGGCCGGCGCCCGTCCGCAAATCCAAGACGGACCCAGCTCCGGCAGATGCATCCACGACGGACGCAACCACGACGGAGGCCGGCGCATGACCCGGGTGGCTGCCATCGACTGCGGAACCAACTCCATCCGCCTGCTCATCGCCGACATTGACCGCAGCAACGGGACCACGAAGCTCACCGACGTCGTGCGTGAAATGCGTGTGGTGCGGCTCGGCCAGGGCGTTGACGCCACCGGCGAGCTCGCGCCTGAAGCACTGGAGCGCACCTTTGCGGCGACAGCCGACTACGCGGCGCTCATCCGCGAGTACCAGGCCAAGAAAGTCCGGTTCGTGGCCACCTCGGCCAGCCGGGACGCCCGGAACCGCCAGGTCTTCGTGGACGGCATCCAGAACCTCATTGGGGTGGAGCCCGAGGTGATCACGGGCCACGAGGAAGCCGCGCTTTCCTTCGCCGGGGCCAGCAGCGTGCTGCCCATTGCGGCAGAGGACAAGGTGCTGGTGGTGGACCTGGGCGGCGGCAGCACGGAGTTTGTGCTCGGCGACGCCAGCGGCGTGATCGCGGCAAGGTCCGTGGACATCGGCTGCGTCAGGCTCACAGAACGCCACCTCACATCAGACCCGCCCACGGCCGAGCAGATTGCCGCCGCGGAGGCCGACGTCGACGCCGCCATCGCCGAAGCGCGACTGGACGTTCCGCTGGAACGCAGCACCGCCGTCGTCGGGGTTGCCGGCTCAATCACCACCATCACGGCGCACGCGCTCAGGCTGCCCGAATACCTGCCGGGGGCCATCCACGGCGCCGAACTGTCCATCTCCGCTGTCCAGGCCGCGGCCACCGATCTGCTGCAGATGACGCGGGCACAGCGGGCGGAACTGCCGTACATGCACCCCGGCCGCGTGGACGTCATCGGCGCCGGCGCGCTGGTCTGGCGGCGTATCCTCACCCGCATGGGCGAGCTCAGCGGGGGCCGCATAATTACGGCCACCGCCAGTGAGCACGATATTCTTGACGGAATTGCCCTGAGTGCCGAGGCACCGAGTTAACCGAAAATTGGATTCTGAATGACCAGAGCAAGAGCCCGGCTTCGCCGGACGGTCTCGGCCCTTCTGTCCGCGGTGCTTGCCGGTGGCATCGCCGCGTCCGCCGTCGCCACTGCACCCGCCGCGCAGGCCGATTCCTGGCGGGACAAGGAGTACTGGCTTAAGGAAGCCGGCATCACCAAGGCCTGGGAAGTCTCCAAAGGTGCCAACGTGAAGGTCGCTGTGATCGACAGCGGCGTGGACGGAAGCCATCCCGACCTCAAGGGCGTGCTGGCCGGCGGCCATGACGTCTCCGGTGCCGGCGCCCCCGACGGCGAGAAGAGCATCGGTGCCAAGCCCGAGCACGGCACACTCGTGGCCACCATGCTTGCGGGCCGCGGGCACCCGGCGCCGAAGAAGCCATCGGCCAGCGCCAAGCCCTCCCAGAACGCCACCGCAACGGCATCCAAAGCCCTGCCGGACGGCATCATGGGCGTGGCACCCGAGGCGCAGATCCTCTCCGTCTCCACCTGGCTGGGGTCGGCCAACCCCGGCGGCAGGAGCGACCAGGACCAGATCCCGGAGGCCGTGCGCTGGGCGGTGGACAACGGTGCAAAGGTCATAAACATTTCGCTGGGCAGCACGTCGCCGGAGTGGCCGCAAAGCTGGGACGCCGCCTTTCTGTACGCCGAGCAGAAGGACGTCGTCATCGTCGCCGCGGCCGGTAACCGCGTCGGCGGCAACGTGCAGGTGGGGGCTCCGGCCACCATCCCCGGCGTACTGACCGTCGCGGGCCTGGACCGGAACGGACAGGCGAGCACCGATTCCTCCTCGCAGGGCATCAGCATCGGCGTGGCCGCGCCGGCGGAGAAGCTCGCCGGCGGACTGCCCGGCGGCAGTTACGCGGAATGGGCCGGCACATCCGGTGCCACGCCCATCGTCTCCGGCGTTGCGGCGCTGATCCGCTCCAAGTGGCCGGAGATGAGTGCCAAGCAGGTCATCAACAGGATCGTCTCCACCGCCAAGGACGAGGGCGTGCCGGGCAAGGATCCGCTGTACGGCTTCGGGGTCCTTAATGCGGAGGCCGCCCTCAAGGAGGATGTGGCCGAAACGAAGGCCAACCCGCTGGGTTCCATCGCCGAGTGGATCCGCGTCCACCGGCGCGGGAACTTTGCCACTCCAGCTCCCGAGCCCACCACCGCAGCCCCCGCCCCGCAGGCCACGCTGCCCAAGGCGACGGTGCCGGTCGCCGTGCCGCCGTCACAGCTGGACAGTGCGCTGCCGGCGGCAGTGGTCATCGGGTTCGGCGCACTGTTCATAGCCATTATTGCGGCGGGCGCGGTCCAGTTGCGGCGGGCGTACCGTGCGTCCGGCGGGGGAGTGGATGAACCGGAAACCGGCGCGGTGACGAAGGTGGATCCGGCAGACCGGCCGAGCTAGTGAAGATTTTCACAAAGTACGGTACTCTGGAGTTATGGCAACCACCCCACAGCTCCAGGATCGTCCGCGTGTGCTCGTCGTCGGCGGCGGGTACGTCGGCCTGTACGTAGCCCTCAAACTGCAGAAGAAGATCGCAAAGGCAGGCGGCATCGTCACCGTCGTCGATCCGCTGCCCTACATGACTTACCAGCCCTTCCTGCCGGAAGTTGCGGGCGGAAACATCGAGGCCCGCCACGCAGTGGTATCCCACCGCCAGCACCTCAAGCAGAGCGAGCTCATCCAGGGCCGCGTCGTCTCCATTGACCACGCCAACCGCACGGCCGTGGTTGCCCCGGCTGACGGCGGCGACAACTTCGAGCTGCCGTACTTCGACGTCGTGCTCTCCGCCGGCGCCATTACCCGCACGTTCCCCATCAAGGGCCTGGCGGACAAGGGCATCGGCCTGAAGACCATCGAAGAAGCCGTTGCGCTGCGCAACAAGGTCCTTGACCGTATCGAGGTCGGCTCCACCATGACCGACCCCGCCGAACGCGCCCGCGCCCTGACCTTCGTGGTGGTGGGTGGTGGCTTCGCCGGCATCGAGTGCATCACCGAAATGGAAGACCTCGCCCGCGCTGCGGTCCGGAACAATCCGCGCGTCAAGCAGGAGGAAGTCCGCTTCGTCCTCGTCGAGGCTATGGGCCGCATCATGCCCGAGGTCACCGCGAAGCAGGCCGAATGGGTTGTGGAGCACCTCCGCAGCCGCGGCATCGAGGTCCTGCTGAACACGTCGCTGGACAACGCCGAGGGCGCCCTCAAGCTCATCAACCTGCCGGACAAGACGCTGGCCCAGGAATTCGAGTCGGACACCCTCGTGTGGACCGCCGGTGTCCAGGCCAACCCGATGGTACGCTCCACCGACTTCCCGCTGGAACCCCGCGGCCGCGTCCGCGTCCTGCCGGACCTGCGCATCTCGGGCGACGAAGGCATCATCGACAACGCCTGGGCTGCCGGTGACATCGCCGCTGTTCCCGACCTGACAGGCTCTGGCCTGCCGGACGGCACCTGCGTTCCCAACGCCCAGCACGCGCTGCGCCAGGCCAAGCGCCTGGCCAAGAACCTGTGGGCTTCCCGCTGGGACAAGCCGCTCGTTGACTACAAGCACAAGAACCTCGGTGCTGTGGCTGGCTTCGGCGAGTGGAAGGGTGTTGCCAACATCAATCTGCTCGGCCGCATCGGGCTCAAGGGCCCCCTCGCCTGGCTGGCCCACCGCGGCTACCACGGCATGGCCATGCCGACGTTCGAACGCAAGTTCCGCGTGATCTTCAACTGGATCCTGAGCTTCTTCGCCGGCCGCGACACCACGCAGCTGCTGGACCTGGACAACCCGCGCGGCGCCTTCGTGGCCGCCGCCACCCCGGCTCCGAAGCCCGCTGCTGCTGCTCCCGCCGCAGCTCCCGCGCCGGCTCCGGCTGAGAAGGCTCCGGCCGCTGCCCAGGGCGGCGCCAAGGATCCTGTCAAGGCTGAAGCCAAGTAAGTCCCCACCGCCTCCCTCGCTTCGCTCCGCTCAGCCAGGGAACCCGCGGCGGCGGTGGCCCCGCTTAAGTACGACGGCGGCCGTTCCCTTCCGGGGGAACGGCCGCTTTCGCGTTTCCCTGGGACGGTTTCCCCGGTGGGGACAGCCCTCGCCGGCACGGCACGGCGCCCACATAGACTGGCTCCATGACGGGTGAAAAGAACCTCCAAACGCTCCTTGCCTCGATGCGCCCGGTGGTCCGGGAAGGGGAGTACGTCTACGCTCTCTGGCCGCACGGCAAGCCGCTGGCGGGGCATATCGAAGCCGCCGTCCGGGAAGCCGAAGGGCTCACGGTGGTCCTGCCCCGGGCCGAAGCGGATGCGCTGGAGCTGCCCTACGATTTCGTCGCGGCCTGGATCACCCTGGAGGTCCAGTCGGCACTGGAAGCGGTGGGCCTGACCGCGGCGGTCAGCAGGGCGCTGACCCAGGCCCGGATCAGCTGCAACGTGCTCGCAGGCTTCCACCACGACCATCTCCTGGTGCCCGTGCGTGACTCTGCCCGGGCGCTGGAGGTCCTGTCCGAACTTTCGGCCGCCAGCGCCCCGGAGCCCGAGCCGGTGCGGGAAGTGGTGCTCCGCAGCGAGCAGCCAGGGGACCGCGACGCCGTCCTTGCCCTGACCGCCGAAGCCTTTGCCGTTTCTGCGGTCACCGGAATGCCCGTGGAGGGGGAGCCTGTTGAAGTCAGGGTGCTCCGCGAGCTGTTTGTCGCCGAGGAGTACCTGCCGGAGTTCAGCATCGTCGCCGAACTCGACGGCGAAATTGTCGGGCATGTCATCAGCACCCGCGCGTGGGTGGAGGACCTTGCCCTGCTGGGGCTCGGGCCCATTGGCGTGACGCCCCGGCTGCAGCGGCACGGCATCGGCTCGGCGCTCATGCGCGAAACTGTCGTCCGTGCCAACGCTGCGGGGGAAAAGGGCATCGCACTGCTGGGAAGCACCGACTATTACCCCCGGTTCGGCTTCGTCCCGGCGTCGACCCTGGGCATCGAGGCGCCGGACGGGAAGTGGGGCGACCACTTCCAGCTGCTGCCCCTCGCTCTGTGGCCCGGCGGGGTCCACGGCCCGTTCCGGTACGCGGGGCCCCTGGCCGCCCTCTGAGGCGATACGATTGACCGGGCGCCCCAGTAGCCCAATTGGCAGAGGCAGCGGACTTAAAATCCGCGTGTTGTGGGTTCGAGTCCCACCTGGGGTACAACTTTTCTCCTCGGCGTCGCCGGTGTTCCAATATGCAACGAGTGTTATGAGGATGTGACCTTAGTCACTTATTTTCACGCTCGAATTGGATTAGCTTGAACTTAGCTCAGGAACCCCTGACCAAAATCGCATCAAAGGCCGTTCGCACCTTTCGATCGAGGAGACTCTAAATGATTTCACTCCCCCAGACGGCGCCAAAGGTCGCCAAGCTCACTGCGCTTGGCATCGGCGTCGCCCTTCTGGCCACGGCTTGTGGTGGTGGCTCCACCCCAAGCGCGACCGAATCCTCCGCAGCGGCGGCAGGCGGCATCTCATGCCCAGCACCCAGTGCCACGGCCGGGGCGACCAGCACCTCCACAAAGACCGGCGGCGTGCCGGCAGCAACCACCACCACCCCCACACCGCTGAAAATTGGATCGCTTCTGCCGACGACGGGGTCGCTTGCGTTCCTTGGCCCGCCCGAAATTGCCGGTGTCAACCTCGGCATCAAGGAAGTCAACGACGCCGGCGGCGTGCTCGGGAAGCCGGTCCAGGTGGTGCACCGCGACTCCGGCGACACCAAGACCGACATCGCCACTCAGTCGACTACTGCGCTGCTGGGCCAGGGCGTCAGTGCCATCATCGGTGCCGCGTCCTCCGGTGTGTCCAAGACCGTGATCAACCAGATCACGGGCGCCGGCGTCATCCAGTTCTCGCCCGCGAACACGTCCCCGGACTTCACCACCTGGGATGACAAGGGGCTCTACTGGCGGACGGCTCCCTCGGACGTTCTCCAGGGCAAGGTGCTGGGCAACTACATGGCCACGTGCGGCGCCCAGACTGTGGGCATGATTGTCCTGAACGATGCCTACGGCACGGGCCTGGCGAAGAACGTCAAGGCCGCCTTTGAGGCAGCCGGCGGCCAGGTTGTGGCCGAGGAACTGTTCAACGAGGGCGACTCGCAGTTCAGCAGCCAGGTGGACAAGGTGATTGCGGCCAAGCCGGATGCCATTGCCCTGATTACCTTCGATCAGGCCAAGAGCATCGTCCCGCTGGTCACCGGCAAGGGCATCAAGCCCACACAGCTGTTCATGGTGGACGGCAACACATCCGACTACAGCAAGGACTTCCAGGCGGGCACGCTGAAGGGCGCCCAGGGAACCATCCCCGGCACCTTCGCCAAGGATGACTTCAAGAAGAAGCTCCTCGCCATCGACCCCGCCCTGAAGGACTACAGCTACGCCGGTGAGTCCTACGACGCCGTCAACCTGATTTCGCTGGCATCCGAGGCCGCTAAGAGCACCAAGGGCACCGATATCGCGAAGCAGCTCAAGGCAGTCTCCGAGGGCGGCGAGAAGTGCACGGACTTCGCGTCCTGCGTCACGCTGCTCCGCAACGGCAAGGACATCGACTACGACGGCCAGTCCGGTCCGGTATCCTTCTCTGACGCTGGTGACCCGACGGAAGCCTTCATCGGCATCTACGAGTACCAGGACAACAACAAGTACACGCCGGCCAGGGAAGAGTTCGGCAAGCTGTAAGCCGTTCCCGCCGCACACCACGAAGCCCCCGTCCGGCCTGGACCAGTTCCAGCCGGACGGGGGCTTCTTGTGCGGTGCTTAGTCCTCGTCTGCCAGCGTGCCGAGGTACAGCTGGATGACCTTCGGGTCCTTCATGAGTTCACGGCCGGTGCCTGTGTACGCGTCCCTGCCCTGGTCCAGGACGTAGCCGCGGTCGCAGATCTGCAGGCAGCGGCGGGCGTTCTGTTCCACCATGATGACGGACACGCCGGCACGGTTGATCTCGTGCACCCGCAGGAAGGTTTCATCTTGCTTGACGGGGGAGAGGCCCGCCGAGGGTTCGTCCAGCAGCAGCACTGCCGGCTCCATCATCAGGGCCCGTCCCATCGCCACCATCTGCCTCTCCCCGCCGGACAGGGAGCCCGCACGCTGCGCCCTCCGTTTCCCGAGTTCCGGGAAGAGACTGGTGACGAAGTCGAACCGCTCGGCGAAGTCCTTGGGCCGCTGGAACATGCCCATCTGCATGTTTTCCTCGATGGTGAGGGTGGCGAAGACGTTGTTGGTCTGCGGCACGAAACCGACGCCCTGCGTAACGAGCTTGTTCGCCTTGAGCCCCGTGAGGTCTTGCCCTCTGACCACCACGGATCCGGAGTGCACCTTCACCAGGCCGAACATGGCCTTCAGCAGTGTGGACTTGCCGGCCCCGTTCGGGCCGATGATGCCGATCAGTTCGCCCTTCCGGGCCTCTATGCTGCACCCGTTGAGGATGTTGACGCCTGGGAGGTAGCCGGCCACCAGGTCGGTCACTTTGACGACGGCGCCGTCCTCGGCTGCGCTGCTTGCGGCCGGGGCCGCGCTCGTGGCACTCATTCCTTGTCCTTGTCTGTGCGGCTGGCACCTGTGCGTCCGGTGTCCGGTCCGGCCTCGGTGATCGTGGGTGTGGTGGTGTCCAGCGCGATGATGCCGGCGTCCTCCGTGCCGACGACTGACTCCTCGTCCGCCGCGAGTTCCTGCTCCAGCTCTTTGATGCCCTCGGTGTCGCCGAGATCGACGTCGTGGTGGGCGCCCAGGTAGGCGTCGATGACGGCAGGGTCCTTCATGACCTCGCCCGGGGGACCCTCGGCCACGATCTTTCCTTCGGCCATGACCACCACCCAGTCCGCGATGTGCCGGACCATGTGCATGTCGTGTTCCACGAAGAGGACGGTCATGCCCTCGGACTTGAGGTTCTTGATGTGGTCCAGCAGCGACTGCGTCAGCGCCGGGTTGACCCCTGCCATCGGTTCATCCAGCATCACCAACTTGGGCCGGACCATCAGGGAGCGGGCCATTTCCAGGAGCTTGCGCTGGCCGCCGGACAGGGACGCTGCGTAGTCGTCCTTCTTGGTGTCGAGCTTGAACTTCTCCAGGAGGACGTTGGCGTGCTCGGTGATTTCCTTCTCGCGGCCGCCCCAGATGTTCTTGAACAGCGCCTTGGAGAGCCTCTCGCCCGGCTGGTTTGACGCGCCGAGCCGCATGTTTTCCATGACGGTCAGCTTGCCCATGACCTTGGTGAGCTGGAACGTGCGCACCATTCCCATTCTGGCCACCTTGTAGGAGGACACTCCGGCGATGCTCTGGCCCTCGAACTGCCACTTGCCCGAGTTCGGCGTGTCAAAGCCGGTGAGCAAATTGAACAGGGTGGTCTTGCCGGCCCCGTTGGGGCCGATCAGGGCGGTGATCTTGTGCCGCGGGATCTCGAGGTACTCGACGTCGACGGCGTTGATGCCGCCGAAGCTGCGGGTGACGTTTTCGGCGACGACGATCGCGTCCCGCTTCTTGCAGCCCGGGGTGTTGTCTCCGACGGCGATCGGCCGGGCATCAGTCATATAGTCGATGCCGGCTTCCATTGATTCTTCGCTGTGCTTGCTCATGCGAACGCCAGCTCCTTCTTGTTGCCAAAGACACCCTGCGGCCTGAAGATCATCAGCAGCATCAGGGCAATGCCCACGAGGATGTAGCGCAGCTGGCCGGCCTGGACCGTGGTCAGCCAGGTCACCGCGCCGGATTCGATGAGACCGTAGAGGACGCCCTGCGTGAGGGACAGGACCACCCAGAAGATCATGGCGCCGATCACCGGCCCCAGGACCGTGGCCATGCCGCCCAGCAGCAGGCAGGTCCACAGGAAGAACGTCAGCTCGGTGCCATAGTTGGCGGGCTGGACGGCGCCGCGGGGGAGCGTGAAGATCATCCCGGCCAGCGCGCCGAAGGTGCCGCCTATCACCAGTGCCTGCATCTTGTGGGCGTATACGTTCTTGCCGAGCGAGCGAACCGCGTTCTCGTCCTCGCGGATGCCCTTCAGCACGCGGCCCCAGGGGCTGCGCATCAGGAGCCAGACGAGGACGCAGCCGACGGCCACGAGTCCCCAGCCCACCACCCTGATGAAGAAGTCACGGTTGTTCATGCCGAAGTAGGAGCCCTCGGGGAACGGGTTCATGGAATAGAACCCGCCTTCGAAGGCGGCGAGCCCGTTGGCGGAGCCGGTCACGGATGTGAGCTGGTTGGTGGTGACGACGTAGCGGACGATTTCCGCTGCCGCGATGGTGACGATGGCCAGGTAGTCCGCACGCAGGCGGAGGGTGGGAATGCCCAGCACCAGCGCAAACAGCACCGAGCAGACGACGGCGATCAGGAGACCTACGAAGAAGGGCGCCCGGAAGCTGAGCGTCGAGATCGCGAAGCCGTACGCACCCACCGCCATGAAGCCGGCCTGGCCGAAGTTCAGCAGGCCCGAGTAGCCGAAGTGCACGGCAAGGCCCAGCGCCGCGAGGGCGTAGGCCGCCGTGGTGGGGCTGAACAGTTCGCCGGCGGCACTGGAAAGGATGAATCCGAAGTCCATGGTTTTCTCCTAACCCACCCGCTCGCGACGGCCAAGAATGCCTTGGGGCCGGAACAGGAGGACAACGATCATGATGAAGAGTGCTCCCACGTATTTGAGGTCGGCCGCGAGGCCGAACACGGTGGTTAATTCCACGAAGATGCCGACGATGACCGATCCGATGAGGGCGCCGAAAACGGTGCCCAGGCCGCCGAGGGTCACGCCGGCGAAGATAAGCAGCAGGATCTGCGAGCCCATGTCGAAAGTGACGCCCGGTCGGTAGTAGGCCCAGAGGATGCCTCCCAGCGAGGCCAGCACCCCGCCCACGATCCAGACCAGGCGGATGACGCCGTCGACGTCGATTCCGGAGGCGGCCGCAAGGGCCGGGTTGTCGGCCACCGCGCGGGTCGCCTTGCCGAGCCTGGTTTTCAGGAGGACGATGCCGATGATGCCGATCACGACGGCGCTGATGACCAGGGACCACAGGTTGTTGGGGGAGATGGAGACTGGGCCGATCTGGATCTCGGCGCTCTGGGCGAAGGGCAGCTGCTGGGTGGCTCCGCCGAAGTAGAACTGGATGATGTAGCGGACCGCCAGTGCCAAGCCGATGCTGACGATCATCATGGGCACCAGGCCTGTGCCGCGGCGGCGCAGCGGACGCCAGAGCCCGGCGTCCTGCGCGTAGCCAAAGAGTCCGCCGCCCACCAGGGCCAGGACGATGGCCAGCCAGAAGGGCAGGTTCAGGGCACTGAATCCAAACACCAGCACGGCGCCGAGGGTCACCATCTCGCCATGTGCGAAGTTGGTGAGCCCGGTGGTGCCGAAGATCAGGGACAGCCCCACTGAGGCCAGTGCCAGCAGCAGGCCGAAGCTCAGGCCGGCCACGAGCCTGTTGAGCAGGTTCTGGCCAAAGTCCTGCTGCTGCACCACAATGCCCTTCCCGAAGGCGAAGATGACTGAGAGGTTTGACGTCTGGCTGAACGTGACATTTCGCGGATTCGACTGCCCTTCCGCGAGCTTGATCCCCTCGGGAAGCGTGGATTCGTCCAGCTGGATTTCATAGGTGCCCTGGCGGGGAACGCCTATCCGCCAGGACCCGTTGGCGGCCGAGGTCGCCTGTCCGGTGAATGTCCCGCTCTTGGCCGTAATCTTGACACCTTCGATGGGACGCCGAGAGTCGTCTCGGAGGAAGCCGCTGATGGTGTCCTGGAACTGCTGGTTCGACGGGGGTGGCGTCGGAGCTGGAGTGCCGGCCTGCGCTGCCGGCGCTGCGGCCAGCAGAAGTGCCACGACGGCGGAGGCAATGGCCCCCCATACCTTCAGCAGCCCGGCCGGCCGCCGGATAGGCAGGCCTCTCGGTGTGCGTCTCAAATTGAAAACCTCCACGTGGGGGTGGTTGCGGCTGCTTCGTTGCAGCTGCTGCGAACGGAGGATAGCGGACATCGTTGCTGGTGGAGCGGGTCTTGACTTGCTGTGATATCCGTCACCCTGACCCGCTTATCGTACAGCGCAAGCAGTACAAACCGCGTGGGCGGAGCTGACCATCAGATAGCGATCCGGTAACAACTCAAAAGCCCGCTCCCCGGGCGGAACTTTCCCTGCCGCTGGTGCGTAGGAATTGATAGCGTGAGCTTTAGGACCATCACTCAACCCCCTAGACGGAGGACACCCGCAATGGCACTTGGCGGAAACCCGATCTTCAACGGAAAGAATTTCCGTGGAGCCACCCAGGCACCGCCTGTCCCGCAGGCGTACGGCCACACCAACTACGGCCAGAACCAGTTCGGCCAGCCGGGCTATGGCCAGCAGGCTTATGGCCAGCCCGGCTACGGCCAGCAGAGCATGTCCAACGACCAGCTGCAGCAGATGTACAACCGGCCTGCCGCCGGCCCCGCCGAAACCGGGCGGATGACCTTTGACGACGTCATCATCAAGACCGCCATCTGCCTAGCCGCAGTCGTGGTCGGCGCCGCCGTCACCCTCACGGTGAGCCTCTCGCTCGCCAGCATGCTCATGATCGTGGGCGCGCTGGGCGGCTTCGTCCTGGCCCTCGTCAACACGTTCAAGAAGCAGCCGTCGCCGGCTCTCATCCTGGCCTACGCTGCACTCGAAGGATTTTTCCTCGGCGGCCTGACCCGCATCCTCGACGGAATGTACCCGGGCGTCGGCCTGCAGGCGGTTATCGGCACGCTGTCCGTCTTCGCCGTCACCCTGGTGCTCTTCAAGAGCGGCAAGGTCCGCGCGACGCCCAAGGCGATGCGCTTCTTCATGATCGCCACCATCGGCTACGCGGTCTTCGCCCTGATCAACATGGTGATGATGTGGACCGGTGCGGTGGATTCCCCGTTCGGCCTGCGCACGAGCATGGAGATCGCTGGCATCCCGCTGGGCGTCTTCATTGGCCTGCTCGCGATCGGCCTCGCTGCCTTCTCGCTGATCATGGACTTCACCAGTATCGAGGCCGGTGTCCGCGCCGGAGCGCCGGAGCGCTTCTCCTGGACCGCCGCCTTCGGCCTGACCGTCACGCTCGTGTGGCTGTACGTGGAAATCATCCGCCTCCTGGCGATCCTCCGCGGCGACGACTAACTGGCAACGAAAAGCCGGCGCACCGCCGTCGTAATTCAATAGTGCCAGCAACCCAATAGCACCAACAGAAAGTGGGCCCCGCCAACCGGCGGGGCCCACTTTCGCGTTAAGGCTGGAGTTTTTGTCCACTTATTGGGACTTCGGGGGCCTTAAAGTCGCGACAAGTGGACAAAAACTCCAAGCTAGGTGAGGCGCTCCAGCACCACGGCCATGCCCTGCCCGCCGCCGACGCACAGCGTGGCCAGGCCAAGCGTCCCGTCCGTCTCCCGCAGTCCGTTGAGCAGCGTGGTGGTCATCCGTGCACCGGTCATGCCGAACGGATGGCCCAATGCGATGGCGCCGCCGTGCACGTTGAGTTTTGCCGGGTCGATCTTGAGTTCACGGGCGCTGGCCACCACCTGGACGGCGAAGGCCTCGTTGAGCTCCACGAGGTCGATGTCGTTCATGTCCAGGCGGGAGCGGGCGAGCGCCTGCCGGGAGGCTTCCACCGGCCCCATCCCCATCAGCTCGGGGGACAGTGCGGTGGCTCCGGTGGAGACGATCTTGGCCAGCGGCTCCAGCCCCAGGTCCTTGGCCAGGTCGTAGCTCATGATGACCAGGGCAGCGGCGCCGTCATTGAGCGGGCACGCGTTGCCTGCGGTGACGGTGCCCTCCCGGCGGAAAACCGGCTGCAGGGAGCTGACGGCTTCGAGGGTCACGCCGGGCCGCGGCGAGTCGTCCCGGTCCACCATGGTGCCGTCCCGCCGCTCGTACGGTGTGAGTTCGCGGGCGTAGAAGCCGGAGGCGATCGCGGCTTCGGCCCGGTTCTGGCTCAGCACGGCCCACTCGTCCTGGTCCGCGCGGCTGATGCCGTAGGAGGTGGCAACGTTCTCGGCCGTCTGGCCCATTGCGATATAGATGTCCGGCATGCGGCCACCCAGCCGCGGATCCGTCCACGGCGTGTTCGACTCGGCGCGTGCGGCCGTCCTGTGGCGGGCCGGTTCGAACAGCGGGTTGTGGTTACCGGCTCCGGTTTCGCCTGCCCCGGCCCAGTCCTGGTAGCGCGACACGGCTTCGACGCCCCCCGCCACGAACGCCTGGCCCTCGCCCGCCCGGATGGCATGGAAAGCCATCCGGAGCGTCTGCAGGCTGGAGGCGCAGAACCTGTTGACCGTGGCGGCGGGCACGTTGTCCAGGCCGGCGAGGACGGTGACGACGCGGGCCATGTTGGAACCCGCCTCGCCGCTCGGTTCGGCGCAGCCGAGGTACAGGTCGTCCAGGCCGGGCCCGCTGTCCCCGGTGGGGTCGAACGCCGGCAGTTTGGCCAGCGCCGCCCTGACCATGGCGGCGGCCATATCGTCCGGCCGCTCGTCCTTAAGTGAGCCCTTGAAGGCGCGGCCGATCGGGCTCCTGGCGGTTGAAACAATGACTGCTTCAGGCATGCGACCAGCCTACGCCCGTACCCCCGCATGAACAGCTACGCCAGCCGCATGGCCCCGGCCGCCGGGGTGACCGTAAAGATGTCCGGAGCGGTGTACCCCGCCTTCGAAAAGGCCCGTACGACGGCGGCACGCACCTGCTGCTCCTCGCTCACCGGGGTCAGGGCGATGGCGGCGCCGCCGAAACCTCCGCCGGTCATCCGGGCGCCGATGGCGCCGTTTGTGCGGGAGGCCTCGACGGCGAGATCCAGTTCGGCGCAGGAGATCTCGAAGTCGTCGCGCATGGATGCGTGGCTGGCGTCGAGCAGGCCGCCAATGGCCGAGGGGCCCTGCTGCCCCAGGAGTTCCACGGTCTGCAGCACGCGGTCGTTTTCGGTGACGACGTGCCGGACACGGCGGAACGTGACCTCGTCCAGCAGCCCGCTGGCTTCCTCCAGATCGCCCGGCGTGACATCGCGCAGTGCCTTGACGCCCAGCACCTCGGCGCCCAGTTCGCAGGAGGCGCGGCGGGAGGCGTAGCCGCCGTCGGCATGGGAATGGGACACCTTGGTGTCGATGACCAGCAGGACGAGGCCGGCAGCCTCGGCCTCGAAGGGGACCAGCTGGACGCTCTGGTCGCGGCAGTCCAGGAACACAGCGTGGCCCTTCGAGCCGCGCAGCGAGGCGGACTGGTCCATGATGCCGGTGGGTGCACCGACGAAGTCGTTCTCCGCGCGCTGGGTGGCCAGCACCATGTCCTCCGGTGCCAGGCCAGCGCCGGTGAGGTCATTGAGTGCCGAAATCACCGCGCATTCAATGGCGTGCGAGGAGGACAGCCCGGCGCCGAGGGGGACGTCCGAGTCCAGCAGCAGGTCCAGGCCAGGGACGTCGATGCCGCGCTGCTGCAGGGACCAGATGACGCCCAGCGGGTACTTGGTCCAGCCCCTGGCCGCCGGGCCCGACAGTGAAGAGGTGTCCGCCGTCGTGATGCCCTGGTCCCCGTAGGTCGAGAGCAGGCGGATGGTGGAGTCGGGGCGGACCCCCACGGCCACGCGGGCGGTCCGGTCGATGGCGAACGGCAGCACGAAGCCCTCGTTGTAGTCCGTGTGTTCGCCGATCAGGTTGACTCGGCCGGGGGCCTGCCACACGCCGTCGGGCTGGCGCCCGAACGCGGCGGAGAACCTGGCCTCGAGGTCGGTGGTGGTGGCGGGGGCGGTCATGCGTGGGCTCCTTCGATGAGGTCTGGTTCGGTGAGGCCGGCTTCGGTGAGGCCCGGTGCGGCCGGAGCGAGTGCCTCGGCCGGGGATGCCGGAACGGTCACCGAGCGCAGCCGCTCGGCCACCTGTTCGGGTGTGGTGTCGTTGATGAAGGCGCCCATGGCCGCCTCGGAGCCGGCCAGGAACTTGAGCTTGTCTGCCGCGCGGCGCGGGGAGGTCAGCTGCAGGTGCAGGTAGCTGGCGGGGCGCAGGAGGTCATCCACCGGGGCCTGGTGCCAGGCCGAAATGTAGGGCGTCGGGGTGGGGTAGAGGGCGTCGAGGCGCTTGAGCAGATCCAGGTAAACGTGGGCCAGTTCGTCCTTCTCCTCCCCGGTCAGCCCGGCAAGGTCGGCGACCTGGCGGTGCGGAGCGAGGTGGATCTCCAGCGGCCACCGGGCCGCGAACGGAACGTACGCGCTGAAGCTGTCGCTTTCGAGCACCATCCGGCTGCCGTCCTCCCGTTCGGAGCGCAGCAGCGAGCCGGTCAGCGTCTGCCGCCCGCCGGCGTCGTCATAAAACCTGCGCGCGGCGGCGCCCATGACGGCGGCGCGCGGCGTGACGTAGGGGTAGGCGTAGATCTGGCCGTGCGGGTGGTGCAAGGTGACGCCGATGTCCGCGCCGCGGTTCTCGAACGGAAAAACCTGCTTGATCCCGGGCAGAGCGCTGAGGGCTGCCGTCCGGTGCGCCCACGCCTCCACCACGGTGCGGGCGCGGGTATCGCTCAGGCCGCTGAAGGATCCCGTGTGCTCCGGGGTGAAGGTGACAACCTCGCACCGTCCGAAGGCGGGGCCCGTGGTGCCCCAGCCCGGGTTGGCCGGGACCGGGCCCAAAGCCGGGCCGAGGGAGGGAAAGCGGTTCTCGAACACCACGACGTCATAGTCCGGGGCGGGGATCTCCGACGGGTTGGCGTCAGTGGTGGGGCAGATTGGGCACTGGTCAGCAGGCGGCAGATGCGTACGCGTCTGCCGGTGCGCGGCCACGGCCACCCATTCGCCGGTCAGTGCGTCGTACCTGACTTCGCCGGGCTCCCCGCGGGGCGGAAGGTCCCTTCGGTCCTGGCTCGCCTCGACGGGGCGAGGGCGGGCTGAGCCGGCGTCGTCGAAATAGAGCAATTCGCGGCCGTCGGAGAGTTGGGTGCTGGTGATGTGGGTCATGCGTCGTGTCCTTTGAACGCGGGAACCGGCGGTGTCTGGCCGTCCGGGAGGCGGGGAGTGGAGGGGGCCGGTGTTGAGGGGTTTGGTTTTGCGGGAGCCGGGATCCCGGGGGCGGCAGCTATGCGTGCCAGCCGCAGCTCCCCGACGGACTGCCGGAGCAGCTCTTCGGCGCCAGGGCCGGCGGAGCCTCTGCTGATCCGGTCGTCGGTGATGAGGGTGCCGACGGCTGACAGCGGGGCGATCCCGGCGAGCCCCACGCTCCCGTACTTCGTGGCATCTGCGAGCACTGCCAACGTGTCCGACGCCGCGATCATGGCGGCGTTGACCTCGGACTCGAGGAGGTTCGGTGAGGTGATGCCGGCCTTCGGGTCGAAGCCGTGCACGCCCATAAAGCACAGGTCGGCATGCAGGGTGTGCAAGGCGTGCACGGTTACCGGGCCCACCAGGGCCTCGGAGGGTGTCCGCTGGCCGCCCAGGACCACGGTGCGGATGGCGCCGTCGCCTGCCGGCTCCAGGGCACCAGCCACCATGAGGGAGTTGGTGGCCACCGTGAGCCCTAGGTCCCGGGGGAGCAGCCGCGCGAGCTCATGGGTGGTGGTGCCGCCGGAAACCAGCAGGGTCATGCCGGGGCGGAGCAGCGTGAGCGCCTCCGCGGCGATGGCCCGTTTCGCCTCCGTTTCCCGGGCCGATTTGGCACCGAATCCCGGTTCGAGCGCACTGAACGCCGCGGCGCGGGTGGCGCCGCCGTGAACCCGGAGCAACTGGCCTTCGGCGTCGAGTGCGTCGATGTCGCGCCGGACTGTCATTTCCGACACGCGGAGCAGGTCTGCGAGTGCCGCCACGCGAACGGTGCCTTCGGCGTCGAGCTCCTGGAGGATGCGGTGTTGCCGCTGCGTTGCAAGCAAGTTGTTCCTCCGTTCGTGTGGGCTTGGAAGCCTGTGGGCCAGGTCACTATTTGTGGCTGTTCCCATTGTGGCACAAAGCGATCAAAAACAAATACTTTCTAACAAAATATAACAGAAAGTGTTCCCTGCGGCCCGGTGCATGCGTTGTGGGGCGTGCGTTGTACGGTAGGTCCATGACTTCCGGTGCGGCTTCCGAAACGAGCGATTTCCCCACGGCCAGCGATTCCCAGACTGCCCAGCAGCGCTACGCCACGGGCAGGCAGTACGAGCTCAGGCGGGGCGATGCGCTCGCCGTGGTCACCGAGCTGGCTGCAGGGCTGCGATGGTACAGCCGGGGAGACGTGCAGCTGACGGAGTCCTACGGGGACTCCGACATTCCGCCCGGCGCCACGGGCATCACCCTGGCGCCGTGGGCCAACCGGATAGAGGACGGCGTCTGGCACCTGAACGGCAAGAAGCAGCAGCTGGACATCACCGAGGTTTCAAAAAACAACGCCAGCCACGGGCTCCTGCGCAACGCCTCGTACGCCCTGGTTGCCGAATCCGAGTTTGCCGCGACGCTCGAGGCGACCATCTTCCCCCAGCACGGCTACCCCTTCCTGCTGCGGCACCGCGTGGAGTACTCCCTGGCCGAGGACCTGGGCCTGGAGGTGCGGCAAACGCTGGTCAACGATTCCGAGGCCGAGGCGCCGTTCGTGCTGGGCGCGCACCCGTATCTCCGGATCGGCGACATCCCCTCCGAGGACCTCACACTGAAAGTGGATGCGGCAACGCGGCTGGTGGCGGATGAGCGGCTCATCCCGCGCAGCTCCGAACCCGTGTCCGCGGACAGTGACCTGCGGCAGGGGAGGACCGTGGGGGGCCTGGATCTCGACGCCGCCCTGACGGATTTGGCGTTCGACGGCGGGATCGCCGGCCACACGCTCACCGCACCGGACGGCCGCAGCGTCAGCCTGTGGCAGGACGAAACCTGCCCGTTCGTCCACGTGTTTGTCAGCCGTATCTACCCCGGCCGGCCCGCGGCCGTGGCAGTGGAACCGATGACGGGTCCGGCCAATGCCTTCAACTCCGGTGACAGCCTCCGCTGGCTTGCGCCCGGGGACTCGTTCACCATCACCTGGGGTATCCGGGCTGACTTGGCTGGTGCCTAAGTGACTGACCTGCGTTGGCCGAACTAGGCAGTGCACAGTTAGAGCAGTGCATAGCCTGAGCAGTGCACAGTCGCGCCGTGGCGCGTTTCCCATAGCCGGGCGGCTAGGGAAGTATTGGGCTATGACGCCAGCAAAGGACGCCACACCAGACGACGCAGCCAACACGACAGACAGCGGCAAAGCCACGGGCGGGGCGAACAGGCCAGTCGCTGACCGGCCCTTTGGACGGCTGGAACCGCGGCGCATCAGGACCGACCGTGACCTTGAGCAGGACATTCCCTACGGCGTGCGCATTGCGGCGGCATGGGCCTGGCGGCTGGGGCTGATCCTGCTGATGACCGGTGCCCTGGTCTGGCTGCTGGCCAAGGTCACCTTCCTCATCATTCCCGTCATGGTGGCGGCACTGCTGGCCGGCCTGCTGAGCCCCGTGGTGAAGTGGCTGCGGGGGTCGCGCGTCCCCAACGGGGCCGCCGTCGCCATCACGGTCCTGGCGTTCATCGGACTCATCGCCGGTTCCCTTGCCCTCGTGGGCCGGCAGCTGGCCCTCGGCTTCCAGGAGCTGTGGAGCGAGGCGCTGAGCGGGGTCAAGCAGATTCAGGACTGGTTGTCGCAGGGGCCGCTTCACCTGAGCGCGGCGCAGATCGACCAGTACATCCAGGATGCCACCGCCGCCTTGCAGAACAACAGCAGCAGCATCCTCAGCGGCGCGCTCTCCTTCGGCAGCACGGCAGGGCATTTTGCGGCCGGGATGGTCCTGGCCCTGTTCATCCTGATCTTCTTCCTCCTCGAAGGCGGCCGCATCTGGGCGTTCCTGGTCCGGCTCCTCCCTCGGCAGGCGCGGATCCCCGCCGACGGCGCCGGGCGGCGCGGCTGGGCGTCAATGGTCAGCTATGCGCGGATCCAGATGTTCGTGGCCTTCGTGGATGCCGTGGGCATCGGCGTCGGCGCGGCAATCATCGGTGTCCCGCTTGCCCTGCCGCTGGGCGTGCTGGTCTTCATCGGCTCGTTCATCCCCGTGGTGGGTGCGCTCGTGACAGGTGCCATCGCGGTGCTGCTCGCCCTGGTGGCCATCGGCCCGGTCAGCGCCCTGATCATGCTGGGCATCGTGCTGCTGGTGCAGCAGCTGGAAAGCCACATCCTGCAGCCGCTGGTCATGGGCAAGGCCGTCGCCCTGCACCCGGTGGCCGTGATCCTGTCCGTTGCTGCCGGTTCCTACCTCGCCGGCATCCCCGGGGCGCTGTTCTCGGTCCCCATCCTGGCCGTAGCAAATTCGGCGATTCGGTATATTGCTGCCAGAACGTGGGAACATGAACTTGTGCCGGCTGCCGCGGGTACCGCAGACCTGGCCTCTGCCGAAGAGGACAACACCTTCAAGGAAGCCCGGCTGCCGGGCTCGCATTCCGGCCGCGGCAATGCTGCCGGCACTGCACAAGGCACCCCGGGCGGCAAGGCCGCTCCCGGTGCCGACATCGAATCACCCAAAGGAGAATAGTTCGTGAACACCCCCGAAAGCCTTCCCGTCACGCTGGACGATGTCCTTGAGGCGCAGAAGCTGCTGGACGGGATTATTGCGCGGACGCCGGTGGAGTCCTCCCGGGCCTTGGGCCGCATGGTGGGCGGTGAGGTCTACTTCAAGTGCGAGAACCTGCAGCGCGCAGGCTCCTTCAAGGTGCGCGGCGCCTACGTGCGGATGGCACGCCTCTCCGAATCGGACAAGAAGCGCGGCGTGGTGGCGGCTTCCGCCGGCAACCACGCCCAGGGCGTGGCCGTCGCCGCCAAGAGCCTGGGCATCAAAGCCCGCATCTACATGCCGCTCGGCGTGGCACTTCCCAAACTCGCCGCGACGCGCAGCCACGGCGCCGAGGTGGTCCTGCACGGACACAACGTGGATGAGGCCCTGGCAGAGGCCCAGCGTTATGCCGACGATACCGGCGCAGTTTTCGTCCACCCTTTCGACAACGTGGACGTCGTTGCCGGCCAGGGCACCCTGGGCCTGGAGATTCTCGAGCAGGTGCCCAACGTCGACACCATCCTGATGGGCGTCGGCGGCGGTGGCCTGCTGGCCGGCGTCGCGGTGGCCGTCAAGGCCCGCGCCAAAGAACTCGGCCGCGACATCCGCATCATCGGCGTCCAGGCAGAAAACGCGGCCGCGTACCCGCCGTCGCTGGCAGCGGACGCCCTGGTGCCGCTCAAGAAGGTTTCCACCATGGCCGACGGCATCGCCGTGGGCCGGCCCGGGCAGCTGCCGTTCAGCATCATCCGGGAACTGGTGGACGATGTGGTCACCGTCAGCGAAGACTCCCTGGCGCGGGCCCTGATCTTCCTGCTGGAACGCGCCAAAATGGTGGTCGAGCCCGCCGGTGCCGTGGGCGTGGCGGCCCTCATGGACGGCAAGATCGAGAACCCCGGAACAACCGCCGTGGTCCTGTCCGGCGGCAACATCGACCCCATGCTGATGCTCAAGGTGATCCAGCGCGGCCTCTCCGCCGCCGGCCGGTACATGACCGTGCGGATGATGCTTGATGACCGCCCGGGCTCGCTGGCCACCATTGCCCGCATCATCGCCGAGAACGACGCCAACGTGACGGGTCTGGACCACACCCGCGTGGGCGGCTCCATCAGCATGGGCGACGTTTCCATCACCGTGAACCTCGAGACCAAGGGCCACGAGCACGGCGAACAGGTTCTCGGCGCCCTGCGCGCCGAGGGCTTCCAGCCAATCGTGGTGCACTAGGGGACGCGATGCTGGAAAGCCCGGGAGAGGCACCCGCCACGAGGGAAACGGCCGCGGCCCGTGCCAAGGGCGGGCTGCTGGTGGTGGGATCGTTCGTGGCGCTCCTGTTCGCCATCGAGCTGCTCAACACGGTGCTGCTGCACTCGCTGAACGGCGTCTTCGGGCTCAGACCCAGAAGCGCCGACGGCATCCTGGACGTGTTCACCTTCCCGCTGCTGCACGCCAACCTCAACCACGTGCTGTCCAATGCGCTGCCGCTGATTATCTTCGGGTTCCTGGTGTTTCTGTCCGGGCTCCGGGTCTTCCTCACGGCCGTTGCCTGCAGCTGGCTGGGCTCCGGGCTGGCCGTCTGGCTGATTGGCGCCGGCGGGGTCACCGTGGGCTCGTCCGGGCTGGTCTTCGGCCTGTTCGCGTTTCTCCTGGTGCGCGGATTCTTCAACCGCAGCTGGTGGCAGATCCTTCTTTCGGTGGTGCTGTTCCTGGCCTACGGCAGCATCCTTTTCGGAATCATTCCGAACATCGCCGGATACGTGTCCTGGCAGGCCCACCTCGGCGGCGCCGCAGGCGGCGTCCTGGCCGCGGTCGTGCTCCGGGCGCGGGCATCCCGGCGCTGACATTCCTCTCACCCGCCGTAACGCACGACTTAAAGCACGACGCCGGCCGTCCCCGAAGGTGGGGAGGCCGGCGTCGTGCGTTTGCTGCGACCGCGGACGGACGCAGCGTTAGCCCGAGTAGGGCTTGGCGGAAATGATCTCCACCGAGATGTCCTTGCCGTTGGGGGCGGTGTAGCTGAGCTTGTCGCCCTCCTTGTGACCCATGATCGCGGCACCGAGCGGGGACTTGTCGCTGAAGACGTCCAGGTCGGAGTCGCCGGCGATTTCGCGGGAGCCGAGCAGGAAGGTCTCCTCGTCACCGGCGATGCGTGCGACGACGATCATGCCGGGCTCGACGATTCCGTCGTCTGCCGGTGACTCGCCAACGTGGGCGTCGCGGAGCAGGACGGTCAGCTGGCGGATGCGGGCCTCGATCTTGCCCTGCTCTTCCTTCGCAGCGTGGTAGCCGCCGTTCTCCTTGAGGTCACCCTCCTGGCGCGCAGCGTCGATCTTCTGGACGATTTCCGCACGGCCGGGGCCGGAAAGGTGGTCCAGCTCTGCCTTCAGGCGGTCAAAAGCTTCCTGGGTAAGCCAAGCTGCAGGCGCGCTGTTAGTGGTAGACACGGACTTCTCCTCTAGTGGGTGTACAAGCGGTCGTACAAAACAAACACCCCGCCACGGTGGCCACCTGTGGAACTCAGTAACCATCTCAGCGGGGTAAAGGTATTGATCCATTGTAGTCAATCCCGTGGAGTAAACCCAATAACCGAGCGGCGTGGGTCACATGCCTTCTTCTGCTGCCCGTTTTCCTGTGGGCCCTTGGCGGGCCCTTAGACGCCTCTAGGAGGCCGCGGGCTTCGGAATCCAGCAGCTGTCCACGACGCCCGAGACGGCCTGCGATTCGGTGCGCAGGAGAACCCGCTGGGCAAGGGTGCGCCCGCCGTCGCCACTCTGTGCCTGCGCGTCCTGCTCCACCGGCGGAATGTCGACCACTTTCCAGCCGACCACGGCGAACTTGGAGTCGAGCGCCTTGATGGCGCACTTGACTGCCGTGCCGGGTTCCCTCGTCACCTGGAAGTCCACCTCGGCCTGGGTGGCATCCGTGGTCCGGTAGCCGATGTCCTTGAATGTCACCGACGCCGTCGCGTTGGACGTGGAGACCCAGGCCAGGAAGCCCATTCCGATTGCCAGGGCAACGATAACCGCCCAGCGCCTGGCGTTTCGGGACATCCTGCGCTTTGGACGGCCATAGCGATTGGCTAGGCTAATGTCTGCAGGCTGGGAAGTGCCCGACTTGTCCTCGGTAGTCACCCTTCCAGTTTAGTGGCGATTCCCCCGGGCAATTATCCGGCGTCAGCACTGCAGCCAGTCCCAGGAGAAAGAGGAGCAGTCCCAGATGACAGCGTCCACCAGCCAGCCGCCGAAGCTTCGCCTGCTGACAGTCCACGCCCACCCGGATGACGAATCCAGCAAGGGCGCAGCCACCATGGCCATGTACGCCGCGGCCGGTGTGGACGTTATGGTCGCCACCTGCACGGACGGCTCACGCGGTGACATCCAGAACCCGGCCATGGAGGGCGAGCCCCATCCGAAGCGCGACATGGCCGGTGCCCGCCGCCTCGAAATGAAAGAGGCCGCCCGGATTCTGGGCATCCGGCAGCGCTGGCTGGGCTTCGTGGACTCGGGGCTACCCGAAGGCGATCCGCTCCCGCCCCTGCCGGCCGGCTGCTTTGCGCTGCAGTCCCTGGAACGGGCCGCGGGCCCCCTCGTCAGGCTGGTCCGGGACTTCAAGCCGCACGTCATCGTCAGTTATGACGAAAATGGCGGCTACCCGCATCCGGACCACATCATGGCGCACCGGGTTGCCGTGGAGGCCTTCGAGGCCGCAGGGGACCCCGCCAGGTACCCCGGCACCGGTGATGCGTGGGAGCCGAGCAAGCTCTACTACGACCGCGCCTTCAGCCCGGAGCGCTTCCGTGCCCTGCACTTTGCCCTGGAAGAGGCCGGGCTCCAGTCGCCCTACGCCCAGCGCCTTGCCGCCTGGCTTGAGGCCGACGCTGAAGGGCACACGCCGCCTCCGCCCGCGCATGAAACAACCACGCAGGTGGACTGCGGCGACTTCTTTGCAGCCCGCGACGACGCCCTCCGGGCCCACCGGACCCAGGTGGACCCGCTGGGCTTCTTCTTCGCCGTGTCAGCGGAGATGCAGGCGCGTACCTGGCCCTGGGAGGACTACACGCTGATTCAATCGAAGGTGGCTACGGAGCTGCCGGAGAAGGACCTCTTCGCGGGGCTAAGATAGAGACAAGAGACATTTTCTATCCCACGTAGAAAACCGCGTAGAAGAACCCGCGCAGAAGACCGTGTGGCGGCCAAGCCGGCCGCGGCTGCGCGCGTACCAACGGGCCGGGCGTTAGCCCGCGCGGCGGACATCGGCCCCAGCCTTGAGAAGGTTTGAACAGTGCACCATTTGCTCATCGCCCTGGCATCGTCCCCGGCACCCTCGCCGGGGCTGCGCCCCGGCCTGTCCCAGGACCAGGTCACGCCCGGCCTGCTGGGATTCCTGCTGACCGCCTTCATTGTGGTGCTTTCCGCGCTGCTGATCGTGGACATGGTGCGCCGCATCCGCCGGGTGCGGTACCGCGCCCAGGTGGAGGAAGAACGGATGGCCGCCGCCGAGGCCGCGGACATCTCCCGCGACGATGCCGCCAACGGCAATGCAGGCCGCGCCGACACCTGATCCACGATCAGGGCAGCCCGGATCACGGGAGCCCAGGCCGGGGGAGCGCAACGCCCTCGGCGCGGAACCCTCTGCCTACCTGCGCCAGCATGCCGGCAACCCGGTCCACTGGCAGCCCTTCGGGGACGCCGCCTTTGCGAGTGCCGCGTCCCGGGACGTCCCCGTGTTCCTGTCCATCGGCTACGCCGCCTGCCACTGGTGCCACGTCATGGCCCGGGAATCCTTCGAGGACCAGGCCACTGCTGACTACCTGAACGGCCATTTCGTGGCGGTGAAGGTGGACCGTGAGGAGCGTCCGGACGTCGATGCCGTCTACATGGCCGCCACGCAGGCCATTAGCGGCGAGGGCGGCTGGCCCATGTCCGTCTTCCTGACCCCGGAGGGTCAGGCGTTCCATGCCGGCACGTACTTCCCGCCGCGGCCCATGCCCGGGCGGCCCTCCTTCCGCCAGGTCCTCGAGGCCGTGCACGAGGCGTGGACGGACCGCCGCGGCGCCGTGGAGGAGAACGCCCGCTCCCTCGCACAGAACATGGGCCAGGTGCAGCTCGCGGCGGCCGTTGACGTCACCCGGCCGCCGGAACCGCTCGACGCCGGACTGCTGCCCGCCGCCGTGCGCTCCCTGGCGGGGTCTGAAGACCCCGACGACGGCGGGTTCGGCACCGCCCCCAAGTTCCCGCCGTCGGCCGTTCTGGAGTTCCTGGTCCGGCACGCGGCGGTGCCCTCGGACACCGCCGAAGAGGCCGGGGAGATGGCCGGGCGCACCCTCGCGGCCATGGCCCGCTCGGCGCTCTTCGACCAGCTCGACGGCGGCTTCGCGCGCTATTCGGTGACACGGGACTGGTCCGTTCCGCACTTCGAGAAGATGCTGTACGACAACGCCCAGCTGCTGCGCGTCTACGTGCATTGGATCAGGCTCGGCGGAACGGCCGGGTTCCCGGCCACCGAGGCCGCCGACGTTGCGGCGCGCACCGCCCACTGGATGCTCACGGCCCTGGGGCTGCCCGACGGCGGACTCGCGTCCTCGCTGGATGCGGATACCGTGGTGGACGGCGAGCACCACGAAGGGGCCAGCTACCTGTGGACCCCCGGTGAGCTGGAGCAGGTGCTTGGCGCGGAGGATGCCGCGGCCGTCGCCCGGATGATGAACGTCGGCCCGCGCGGCACCGTCTCGGAACTCGGCTCGCCGCTGCACCCGGGCCGGGCGCTGGACGGTGACGAGGCGCGGCTCTGGCTACACGTGATGCCCAGGCTCCGGGAAGCCCGGGCACGCCGGCCGCAGCCCGCGCGGGACGAGAAGGTGGTGGCGGGCTGGAACGGACTGGCGGTGGCTGCGCTCGCAGAGGCCGGGGCAGTCCTGGACCGGCCGGACTTCGTGGCGGCAGCCGGCCGGATCGCCGGATATCTGGAACGGGTCCACTGGCGGCCAGACGCCGTGCAGTCGGCGCCGGGGGAGTTGGTCCGTGTTTCGCATGGCGGCGCGGCCCGGGGGATCGGCGGCCTGCTCGTGGACTATGCGTTCTGCGCGGACGGCTTCCTTGCCTTGTACTCGGCCACCGGCTCGGCGCGCTGGTACACGCTGGCCGAGGCGGTGATCCAGGCGGCGTGCACCCGGTTCGTGGATGACGGGCGACTCGCCGACTCGGCCGGGGAATCGGCGCAGGTGGTCAGCGCCCAGGGCGGGAAGCCCGGCCTCGACTTCTTTGACGACGCCACGCCCAGCGGGGCTGCGGCCTTTGCCGGGGCCCTGCTTAGCTATGCTGCCCTGTCCGGGTCCGCGGAACACCGGATCATGGCCGGGAATATCCTCTCGCTCCTGCCCCCGCTCGCCACGCGGGCGCCGCGCGTCGCGGGCTGGCTGCTGGCCACAGCGCAGGCCGCGCTGTCGGGGCCGCTGGAGGCCGCCGTCGTCGGACCTGCCAGTCCCGAACGCGACGCCCTCCACCCGCCGTCGTCGGACCTGCCAGTCCCGAACGCGACGCCCTCCACCGCGCGCTGCTGCTGTCCCCGAGTCCGGGGCTGCTGGTGGCGGTTGGCGAGGCTGAGGCGGACGACGGCGGGAGGCCGGCCGGGGTGCCGCTGCTGCGGCAGAGGCCGGCCGGGCCCGGCGGCGGGCCGCTCGTCTACGTCTGCCGCGGCATGGTCTGCGACCGGCCCGTGGCGACAGTTGAGGCGGCGCTGGAACGGGTCAGCTCAGCACTGCGATGAGGATGGCCGCGAAGTGCGCGGCGAAGGCCAGCACCGTGAAGGCATGGAACAGCTCGTGGAAGCCGAAGTGCCGGTAGCTGAAGTTGGGCTTCTTGAGGGCGTAGAACACGGCCCCGGCGATGTACAGGGCCCCGCCGACGCAGATGAGCAGTGCCGCCGGGACGCTCGCAGCGAAAAACGCAGGCAGGTAGACGAGGGACCCGCAGCCGAGGCCGATGTAGATGGGCACGTACAGCCAGCGGGGTGCGTCTGTCCAGAGCAGCCGGAACAGTACGCCCAGGATTGCGGCGGACCAGATCAGCCAGAGCAGGAACTCTGCCGTCGGCCTGTCCAGGAGGCTCCACGCGAGCGGCGTGTAGCTGCCGGCGATCACCAGCATGATGTTGGTGTGGTCCAGCCGTTTGAGGACGCGTTTGACGCCGGGGGACCAGTTGCCGCGGTGGTATACAGCGCTGATGCCGAACAGCAGGACTCCGGTGAGGGCGTAGATGGCGGACGTGATCTTGCGGTCCGCGGTTGGCGCCACCGCAACCAGGAAGATCCCGGCAGCCAGGGCGAATGGCGCAGTGACCGTGTGGATCCATCCCCGCCACTTGGGCTTGATCGTCAGCAGTTCCGCGATGCGTGCCGCGGCGTCGTCCATGGCGGTGGGTTCTGCCTTCGAAGGCTCAGGTCCGCCGTCCGGGGCGTTGCTTTTCATGTCATCCAGAATAAACTACGGTTCAGTAAGTTACCTGCCGGTAGCATCCTGTGTGGCGGGTCCTTGCGGCTCATTCGGTGTGGCTTCGGACGGCCACCTGCGCGCGGCCGCAGCCTCCGGGCGGTAGCCTAGGACTTGCACAAAAGTCGTACAGAGGAAGTCAGGTGAGTCTCCGGATGGAATGGCCCGGGTTCCTCTATGGCTTCTACGAGCGCAAGCTTCTCCGCTCCCTGGAGCCGGAGCGGATCCCACGGCACATCGGCGTCATGGTGGACGGCAACCGGCGCTGGGCCCGGCAGTTCAATGCCCCCACCAGCCAGGGCCACCAGGCCGGCGCGGACAAGATCCATGAGTTCCTCGGCTGGTGCCAGGAGCTGGGCGTCAGGGTGGTCACCCTGTATATGCTCTCCACGGACAACATGAACCGGTCCGGCGAAGAGCTTGACCTGCTCATGGGCATCATCGCCAACACGCTGGACCGCCTCGACGAAGACGCCGACATTTCGGTCCACGCCATGGGCGCCCCGGAGCTGCTCCCCGACTACTTGGCGGAGCGCCTGACCACTCTCACGGCCCGGACGCCGGTGCGGGAGAAGCTGCACGTGAATGTGGCTGTCGGCTACGGCGGCCGGCGCGAGATCGTGGACGCGGTGCGCGAGCTGCTGCACGACGCCGTGGCGCACAAGGCGGACATCAGTGAACTGGCCGACTCCCTGAGCGTGGAGGACATCTCGCGCTTCCTCTATACCCGCGGCCAGCCTGATCCGGACCTGGTCATCCGGACTTCCGGTGAGCAGCGGCTCTCAGGCTTTCTGATGTGGCAGAGCGCCTACAGCGAGTTCTACTTCTGCGAGGCCCTGTGGCCGGCCTTCCGGAAGGTGGATTTCCTTCGCGCCCTGCGCGACTACGCCGGCAGGCAACGGCGCTTCGGTTCCTAACCCTTGCCGGCGTCCGTTGGCGGCCCTATGGGCCGCCCCTTTGGGCCGCCGTCGTGCACGCTTGGGCCGCCGCCGTTCACGCCAAATTCACACGCCGGCAACAGGAATCGCCGGAAGAAGACGTTGGAAATTAGTTCGGGGCGAATTACGTTGAATCCATCAGCAGGCAAACCGCCGGCTGATCGGGGAGGCCAGTACATGGAGCGATTTTTCGCACCGGTTGTATGGGAGGCCGGATCCGGCCTTGTGGCCGAGCCGCCTCACCAATAACAATTCCGGGCAGCGCCCCGGGGCTGGAGTCGATGTGGCTATTTCTGAACAACTGCCCGACGTCATCACGGACAAGGGTGAGAAGGCTACCTCTCGCGCCAAGCGAGCCAATTCAAAGACCGGTGCGGACACGAAAGACGCCGCAGCCGGTCTTGCTGTTTCCGGCCCACAGACTGAATCCCAGCCATCAGTCTCCACTTTCGTCATCGACACGTCGGTACTGCTCTCCGACCCCCGCGCCCTGCTGCGTTTCGCGGAGCATGAAGTCATTGTGCCGATCGTGGTGATCACCGAACTTGAAGGGAAGCGGCATGACCCCGAACTCGGCTACTTCGCACGGAAGGCGCTCCGGCTCCTTGATGACCTTCGCATCCAGCACGGCGGGCTGAACCGGCCCATCCCGCTGGGCGACGCCGGCGGTACGCTCATGATCGAGATGAACCACATCTCGGCCGAAGTCCTGCCGGCAGGGTTCCGCGGCGGGGACAACGACAGCCGCATCCTCGCCGTCGCCAAGAACCTCTCCAACGAGGGGCGCAACGTCACCGTGGTGTCCAAGGATCTCCCCATGCGGGTCAAGGCCTCGGCCATGGGCCTGCTGGCCGACGAATACCGCAACGAGCTCGTCAAGGATTCAGGGTGGACCGGCGTCGCCGAGATCGATGCCAGCGACGAGGAGATCTCCACGCTGTACGGCCACGAACCGGTCTTCATCCCGGCGGCTGCCGAGATGCCGGTCAACACCGGCCTTGTGGTGCTCAGCAGCCGGGGTTCGGCCCTGGGCCGCGTCGGGGCCGACAAGCAGGTCCGGCTGGTCAAGGGGGACCGCGACGTTTTCGGCCTCCACGGGCGCTCCGCCGAGCAGCGGCTCGCGATCGACCTGCTGATGGACCCGTCGGTGGGCATCGTGTCCATGGGCGGCCGCGCGGGCACCGGCAAGTCAGCCCTTGCCCTGTGTGCCGGTCTGGAAGCGGTATTGGAACGCCGCGAGCACCGCAAGGTGATCGTGTTCCGCCCGCTGTTCGCCGTCGGCGGCCAGGAACTCGGCTACCTGCCGGGCTCGGAGCAGGAAAAGATGAACCCCTGGGCGCAGGCGGTCTTCGACACCCTGGGCGCGCTGGTGAGCCAGGAAGTGGTGGAGGAAGTCATGGACCGCGGCATGCTGGAGGTCATGCCGCTGACGCACATCCGCGGACGCTCCCTGCACGACGCCTTCGTGATCGTGGACGAGGCCCAGTCGCTCGAAAAGAACGTCCTGCTGACCGTCATGAGCCGGATCGGGCAGAACTCGAAGATCGTCCTCACCCACGACGTTGCCCAGCGCGACAACCTCCGGGTCGGACGGCACGACGGCATCGCAGCCGTCGTCGAAACCCTGAAGGGCCACCCGCTCTTCGGCCACATCACCCTCACCCGCTCCGAACGCTCGCCCATCGCGGCACTCGTCACGGACCTCCTCGAAGGGGCGTAACTCCAGGCGGGGAAGGGTCGTGGCCGGGTTCGCCGGGCCACGGCCCTTCCCCGTTGCCGGTTGGGCTTGCCGAAACCAGTGCGGCCGCCCGCTCCGCGTCGTTTTGCCAAATGTGGCCGCCTAGTGCGGGATTCCAGCGGCCGCTTTTGGTAACGCGCGGGGAGCGGGCCGACATTTGCCAAAAATGGCCGCCCACCGCTGCACAAGTGCGGATGGTTAAGGCCGCTGCCGTTGGTTGAGCCTGTCGAAACCCGTGAGCCCGCCCACTCAATGTCGTTTTGCCAAATGTGGCCGCATAGTGCGGGGTTCCAGCGGCCACTTTTCGTAACGCGTGGGTGGCGAGCCAAACCGGCTCAACCCGCGGCGACCCCCAGCAGGAACTTCGCTGTGGGTTCGTGGCCCTCTACCCTCAATCGCCAGTCCGGCCGGCGGAAGCCTTCCGGGGTGAGGCGGACCCGTTGGACTGTCTCCTGCCTGCCGCCCCAGGACATGCGTGTGACGCCGTTCAGTTCGTAGCCGAGCGATCGGGAGACGCCCAAGGAGGCAGTATTCCAGTCGGCAGCCTCAGATTCGCAGACGTCGGCGCCAAGCCAGTCAAAGGCGTAAAGCGCGACAGCGGCCCGCATCTCCTTGCCGAAGCCGCGGCCCTGCGCGCTCTTCCGCAGCCACGAACCGGTGGCGACTGTGCGGAGGACCGTAAAGTCCCTCGCCACCATGTCCTGGCAGCCGAGGAAGGTGCCCTCGTGCCAGATGCCCAGCGTCAGCGTCCAGGATTCGGGGGTGGAGGCGGCGCGGCACTGCCAGTACCAGCGGGCCATGTTGGCTCCAAGGTCACCGGCTGGGACAGCGGTCCAGGGTGTGCTGAACGGGTTGCGGCCCTCTTCGTGGATGCCACTGGCCGCCGCTTCAACCGCGGCGGGGATGTGGTCGTCGCGCAGAGGCCGCAGCGTGAGCCGGGGAGTGGCCAAGGTGAGCGCGAACGGAGGCCACACGGAGATCAGCTCGGTCATGCCGGAAAGCCTAGCCGATGTGGTCCCCGCCTATGTCGCTGCGGCGCCGCCGTCAGCTGGTGTGGTGCGACAGGCCGAGGGACAGCCGGGTGTTGCCGGGCCCTTCCAGCATCAGGGCGATCGCCTGGTTGGGCAGCTCAAAGACCATGGTGGCGTCCGCTGTATCCCCCTGCCGGAGCTGGGCCTTCGCCGGTGACGTCCACAGCGGATGAATGCTGTTGGCGCCCAGGCCCACCACCGAGAACTGCGACGTGTCCAGCGTGATGCCTTCGCCTTCGAGAGCGGTGAACTGCACCAGAATCCTGACCCGGTGGGTCCCCGCGGACGGGCCCTCGTCCAAAACCTGGACGCGTTCCGGCGGAAGCCAGCCGTCCTTTTCCAGCGGGATGATGCCGTTGACCCGCGCCGTTCCGCCGGGGATCACCGCGCTCGCGCCCAGCGGGGTGCTGTCTTCCGGCTTGGCCGTAAGGAAGAGATATCCCAGCACGAGCCCCAGGGCGCAAAGCAGGGTGAGCGGGATCAGCAGCAGCTTCCGACCGCGCCGGGTGACCGTCCTGCCGGTGGCGGCTGTGTCAGGTGTCGATACGTCTGGAGCCATGGTTGACATGGCACGAGTTTGCGGCCGGCAGGTTGGAAAAAACCTGCGCGGCACCCCGCATTCCGGGTGGCCCGTCAGCGGGGTTCGTTAGGCCGGGTGGCCCGTCAGGCGGGGTTCCTCAGGCGGGGTTCGTTAGGCAGGGTTGGGACGCAGCGGCCACTGGATGTGCTCGCGCACATCAGTGAGGTTCATCGGTTCCGCCACGAAAAGATCGTCCAGCATGTATTCATCCACGCCAAGGATCCGGATGCGGTGCCCGGGAAGCTGCCCCCCGCCGTCGAGCGGTTCGGCGGAGACACACACTCCGGTCCCGGCATCAATGCGGATTCTGGTCCGGCCCGGTCCGCACAAGGGTGCTGCCGGATCCAGAGGACGGTACCCGGCATTCGGTGAGACCACGGCTTCCAGCGCCGCGCGGCCTTCGTGCGTCAACTGCTGAACCGGCTCCAGCAGTTCGACGGCGTTGGCGTTGGGGAACTCCAGCGGCACCGGGGCATTTCCCGCCAGCTCCACCGGATCCAGTGCAGCAGCGAACCGGCCGTTTCCGAACGAGGGTTCGCCGTACGCGGCCTCCGGGCGGCGCCGCACCAGCCCGCCGTCGTCGTACACCGGCGTCACCAGATGCGCGGGAAGAAGCCACGACTTCCGCGTGGCGCTGATGTACAGGCCGTCACGGGAATCATTGATGCCCGTGGTGCTGCCCAGCAGCGTGCCGTCGTCGGACTCCAGGCGCAGCGCGCCGGGGCGGCGCAGCCAGGCTCGGACGGTGCCGGGGCCGGGAGTTTCGGCGTATTCGAAGCGCAGGGACTGCCATTTCCACGGGGACGAGCGGCAAAGGTTGCGGAAGGAGACGGCAGACGTGGGCGTGGCACCGCCGCCGTGCTCCTGCCGGTGTTTGGCGTCCCAGGTCCCCATATCCACAGTTTACGCGCGGCCCCGAGCGGCGGGCGGGCCGATCCAGTAGCATCCGAGAGTGATCCAACGACTTGGCGGACTATGGGAAGCGGCACCACTCGCGTTCTGGCTGCTGCTGGCCGCGTGCGCCTACTTCGCCGTGATGGCGGTGCGGCTCACGGTCATCGACGTCCGGCACCACCTCCTGCCGAACCGGATTGTCTTTCCCTCCTATGGCTTCGCCGGTGTGCTGCTGCTGGGGGCGGTGCTCACCCTTGCGGCGGTGGAACCGTCCGGACTGCCCGACGGCGCGGCCCGCCTTTTCGGGGTGCCCGCGCTGAGGATTGCGGCCGGGGGTGCGGTGCTGTGGCTCTTCTATTTCGTGCTGCGGCTGGTGTATCCGCCCGGCATGGGATTTGGGGACGTGAAACTCGCCGGCGTTCTGGGGCTGTACCTGGGCTACCTCGGCTGGCCGCATGTCTTCGTCGGGACGTTCGCCGCATTCCTGCTCGGCGGGTTTTGGAGCATCGGCCTGCTGGCACTCCGGCGCGGGACGCTCAAATCCGCCATACCATTCGGGCCGTTCATGCTGGCGGGGGCCGCCGCGGCGATGGTCCTGCTGCCCGCGGGTTAACTGCTCACAGGGGCATTGGACCCGGTGCGGCCCGGGCACCGGTCCGGCTAGGTGTATTGACCTGAGAGGTTGGTGACGCGGCTGGCCGGTGTCTGACCTTTGAGGGCAGTGTGGGCTCGATGGTGATTATAGGTGTGGAGCCAGTC
>NZ_JAAOXD010000004.1:396877-415686 GCF_014694315.1 Arthrobacter ipis
TAGGCTGATCGCATGCCGGCACCTGAATTTGTCCTGAAGCTCCGCGAAAAAATCGGCCACGACCCGCTGTGGGTTCCTGCTGTGCGGGGTGTGGTGTTCAACGACGACGGCCACATCCTGCTGGGCCAGAGGTCCGACAATGGCAGGTGGACCCTGATTACGGGGATGCTGGAGCCCGGTGAGCATCCCGCGCCGGGACTGCTGCGGGAGATCTTCGAAGAGACCGCCGTCGTGGCCGAAACGGAGCGGATGGTGTCGGTCGGCGTAGTAGGGCCGGTGACGTTCCCCAACGGCGACGTCTGCGATTTCCTGGACATTGTGTTCCGCTGCCGCCACGTCTCCGGTGAGGCGCGGGTGAACGACGACGAGTCCGTGGCCGTGGGCTGGTTTGCGTTGGACGGGTTGCCGGATCTGCAGCCCGGAGACCGGGAATGCATCCGCCGCGCACTGCTGCCGGGGGACTCAGTCCACTACGAGTCCTGAGTTCCCCGGCCGCTCTTTTAGACGCTGGCGGCTTGCCGCTCCGCTTCGAGAAGCTCGGCCTCCTCACCGCCCACCGCCTCGCCGCGGGCCACCATGCCGGCAGTGTCCGAGAGCGGGATCTGCTTCAGCGTGATGGCCAGGAGCAGTGCAACGGCGATAAACGGGACGAGGTACCAGAACACCGGCGCCAGGGAATCGGCGTAGGCGTTGACGATAGCGTCGCGGAGCTGCCCGGGAAGCTGGCCCAGGGTCTGCGGATCCAGCGTCCTGGTTGACTGGGATGCCTGGCTGGCCGACGCTCCGGCGCCGGTGAAGGCGTTCGTCAGGGACTCCGCCAGCCGGTTGGTGAAGATCGAGCCGAACACGGCCACGCCCAGGGCAGCCCCCACTTCGCGGAAGTAGTTGTTGGTGCTGGTAGCCGTGCCGATCTGGTCCGCCGGAACGGAGTTCTGCACCACGAGGACGATAACCTGCATGATCAGGCCCAGGCCGGCCCCGAACAGGAACAGCTGGACGCAGATGATCCAGATGGGCGTCTCGGCAGACAGCGTGGTGAACCACAGCATGGCGGCGATGGTCAGGCTGGCGCCGAGAATCGGGAACATCTTGTACTTGCCGGTCTTGGAAATGCGGATACCGGAGTAAATGGACGTTCCCATCAGTCCGGCCATCATCGGGAGCATGAGGAGCCCCGACTCGGCGGCGGAGGTGCCTGAGGACATCTGCAGGAACGTGGGCACGAAGGCAATGGCGGCGAACATGCCCAGGCCCAGGGTGAAGCCGATGGCGGTGGAGTTCACGAAGATCCGGTTCCGGAACAGGCTCAGCGGGATGATCGGGTCTTCCGCGCGGCGTTCGACGGCGACGAAGGCCGCTGCGGCGAGGACCAGGCCGGCGCCGAAGGCCCAGGTCAGGGGTGAATCCCAGCCCTCGTCCTTCTTGCCCCCGAAGTCCGTGAAGAAGATCAGGCAGGTGGTGGCGACGGAGAGCAACAGGACACCCAGGAAGTCGATCCGCTTTTCGGCCTTCTTGTTGGGAAGCGTCAGGGTAAACCAGGCGATGGTGAAGGCGGCGATGCCGATGGGAATGTTGATGTAGAAGGCCCACTCCCAGGTGAGGTGGTCAACGAAGAAGCCGCCCAGCAGCGGTCCGGCAACGGCCGAGAGGCCAAAGATGGCGCCGAGGGGACCCATGTACTTGCCGCGCTCCTTGGCGGGGACGATGTCCGCGATGATGGCCTGCGAGAGGATCATCAGGCCGCCGCCGCCCAGGCCCTGGATGGCGCGGAAGATGACGAAGCCCCAGAAGTCCGTGGCGAAGGCGCAGCCCACCGAGGCCAGCGTGAACAGTGCGATGGCTACGAGGAAGAGGTTCCTGCGGCCGAGGATGTCGCCGAACTTGCCGTAGACCGGCATGACGATGGTGGTGGCGAGGAGGTATGCGGTGGTGATCCAGGCCTGGTGCTCGACGCCGCCGAGCTTGCCGACGATGGTGGGCATGGCCGTCGAGACGATGGTCTGGTCGAGGCTGGAGAGCAGCATGCCGGCGATGAGTGCGGAGAAGATGATCCAGATGCGTTTCTGGGTCAGCAGCAGCGGTCCGGCTGCGGGTTTGGAACTGACGGCGGCGCTCATGGCTGTCCTTCTGCGGAGGGGGATTCGGGGTTGCCGGTCGGGCGGGAATACGGTTGGGAGAGCAGCAACCTGGCGGCCTCGAAGTTTTCGAGCAGCAGGTCGCGGTACGTGCGGGTGTTGCCTTCGGAGAAGTAGGCGAGGCTGGTGTGCCGGGCAATGTTGCCCATGACCACCACTGCCATGCGCACCACGGGGTGGCTGGCCGGAACGCCTTCGCGCTCGGCGAGGAGCCGGGCAAAGTGGGCTTCCCGCTCCTCCGTGGCGCCGATGATCTTGAGCATCAGCTGAGGTTCCTTCTTGATGACGCCGATCAGTTCGCGGGTCTCCTCCTCGGAGCTGCTCATCCGCTCGGACAGGCTGAGCGAGAGCTGCAGGAGATCCTGAAGCAGGCTGGGCGAGAGCTCGCCCTTCGGGGAGCCGCGCCCGCCGCGGAGGAACTCGTCGAAAACGTCCTCGGGCAGCTCGTCGTCCACGTGCCCCAGGATGGCGTCTTCCTTGGTGGGGAAGTAGTTGAAGAAGGTCCGCCGGGAGATGCCCGCCTGTTCGCAGACGTCCTCCACGGTGTAGCCGCTGAGGCCGCGCTCGGACGTCAGGGAACGGGCGACGGCGGTAATTGCCGCCCGCGTCGCGGCCCGCTTGCGCTCGCGGAGACCGCCGCCAACAATTGCACTTTCGTTCACAAAGTAAAGTTTTGCACTAAACCAAATTTAGTGCAACTTTGCACCGACGATCGGCGGGAGCGGGAGCAGGTCTGCTGCGGGGACCGGTGGAGGGCTGCCGAGTTTTTGTCCAGATACCGCGACTTAGAGGCCCTCGAAGTCGCGGTATCTGGACAAAACTCCAAGGTGGGCCAGGGGGAAGTTAAAGCCGAACGACGACGGCCGCCCGCCTTCGCTGGGAAGGTGGGCGGCCGCCGTCGTACTTTTGGAAAGCGGTGGGGACCTATGCCTTGTGGGCGGGAGCCGTCATGGTGGTGACGTCCAGTGCCTTGTCCAGGTCAGCCTCGGACACCTTGCCCTCGCCTTCACCGACGAAGCCGAGCTTCTCGGTGGCCTGGCGGACGGTCAGGCCCTCCTTGACGGCGGTCTTGGCGATCTTGGCGGCGTTTTCGTAGCCGATGTACTTGTTCAGCGGGGTAACGATCGACGGCGAAGCCTCGGCGAGGAAGCGGGCACGCTCGACGTTGGCGGTGATGCCGTCGATCATCTTGTCCGCCATGACGCGGCTGGTGTTGGCCAGCAGGCGGACGGACTCGAGCAGGTTCGCGGCCATGACCGGGATGCCGACGTTCAGTTCGAAGGCGCCGTTGGTGCCGGACCAGGCGATGGCGGTGTCGTTGCCGATGACCTGCGCGCAGACCATGATGGAGGCTTCGCAGATGACCGGGTTGACCTTGCCCGGCATGATGGACGAGCCCGGCTGCAGGTCCGGGATGGCGATTTCGCCGAGGCCGGTGTTGGGGCCGGAGCCCATCCAGCGCAGGTCATTGTTGATCTTCATGAAGGAGATGGCAATGTTGCGCAGCTGGCTGGAGGCTTCGATGAGGCCGTCGCGGTTGGCCTGGGCCTCGAAGTGGTCGCGGGCCTCGGTCAGCGGCAGGCCGGTGTCCGTGGCGAGCAGCTCGATGACGCGCTCCGGGAAGCCGGCCGGGGTGTTGATGCCCGTGCCCACGGCGGTGCCGCCGAGGGGAACTTCGGCCACGCGGGGGAGTGCGGCGTTGATGCGCTCGATGCCGTAGCGGACCTGCGCGGCGTAGCCGCCGAATTCCTGGCCCAGGGTGACGGGGGTGGCGTCCATGAGGTGGGTGCGGCCGGACTTGACGACGTCCTTGAACTCAACGGCCTTGCGCTCCAGAGATTCGGCGAGGTAGCCGAGGGCCGGGATGAGGTCGTTGATCAGGGCCGAAGTGGCTGCAACGTGGACGGAGGTGGGGAACACGTCATTCGAGGACTGTGAGGCGTTGACGTGGTCGTTGGGGTGGACCACCTTGTCGCTGCCGGCAGCCTTCAGGGCGCGCGTAGCCAGTTCGGCGAGGACCTCGTTGGTGTTCATGTTCGAGGACGTGCCGGAACCGGTCTGGAAAACGTCGATGGGGAAGTCGCCGTCGTACTTGCCCGTAGCCACCTCGTCGGCAGCTTCCGCGATCGCCTTGGCCAGCTCGCCGTCGAGCACACCCAGTTCAGCGTTGGCCTGGGCAGCGGCCTTCTTGACCCGGGCCAGCGCCTCAATGTGGGCGCGTTCCAGGGTTTTTCCGGAGATCGGGAAGTTCTCGACTGCACGTTGCGTCTGCGCGCGGTACAGGGCGTTCACGGGGACGCGGACTTCGCCCATCGTGTCATGTTCAATGCGGAACTCTTCAGTGGAAGTCATGGGGCTAGCTTAGGACGCCCGGGCGCCGCACCGAAAACCGTGAACGGCTTGCTACAGGCGGCCCGCCCGGGCGTTTTCAAGAGGCTTCTAGAGGTCGCCGATTCCGGAAACAAGCTCCGCATGGCCGTCCGCGAGGCTGTAGGAGAGCCCGATAACCGCGGCCCGGCCCGTCTCGATTGCGTCCGAAATCACACGTGAGCTGTCCACGAGGCGGTGCGAGGTCTGCTTGACGTGCTCCACCACCATGTCGTTGACCTCCGTCTGCTCGTTGCGCAGGGAGGTCAGGACCGACGGCGTGATGCGCTCGACGAGGTCCCGGATGAAGCCCGCCGGCATCTGTCCGGTTTCGACGGCGGATTTCGTAGCCGTGACCGCTCCGCAGCTGTCATGGCCGAGCACCACGATCAGCGGCACGCCCAGCACGCCGATGCTGTACTCGAGCGAGCCGAGGACGGCGTCGTCAATGACCTGGCCCGCGGTCCGGACGACGAAGACGTCGCCGAGTCCGACGTCGAAAATGATCTCGGCGGCGAGCCGCGAGTCCGAGCAGCCGAAGATCACCGCGAAGGGATGCTGGGTTTCCACCAGGGATGAGCGCCGGGAGGCGTCCTGGTTCGGGTGCGAGGATTCACTGTTAACGAAGCGTTCGTTGCCTTCGCGCAGACGGCGCCAGGCCAGGGCAGGGGTCAGGTAAGTGGTCACGGCCCCACCTTACGGTGCGGGGCTCGCCGAGGGGGAAACGGTGACAGCGGGGTTACTTTCCAGGGACTTGACGACGGCGGCAGCCAGGACCGCGAACTCCTCCAGTTGGGCGTCGCCGGCCAGGACGACAGTGGTGCCGCGGTAGGCGAGCACCATGCTCTTTTCGCCCTTGCCCGTGTCATGGAGTTCCCACTCCTTGCCGCCGGCGTTGCGGGTGCCGGTGACGGGGGCGTTCTTGGTCTGCTGCACGAGCCAGGTGGGGTTGGCCTTGCTGGTCTGGGTCAGGCCGATGAATTTTTCCTTCGGGGTGACGTAGCCCACCTCCCAGGCCGCGACGCCGGTGCCGCTGGCCGCCGCCCAGCGGGCGTAATTCGGGTGGAATGTGTCGCCCGCCGCGGGGGCCACCGGTGTGAATCCCGCCACACCCGCGGCGTTTGAGGCTACGGCGCTGACATCGATATTGGGCCGGAAACCCTCCGACTTCGGAGACGGATTCATCAGGACGATGGGCAGGAACGCAGCCACGCTCACCAGCAGGGCGATGATCATTCCGATCACCGAGGCGTTGGCCCGTTTCGCGGCCGCCGCGGGAATTACGGGCCTGACGGGCTGGCCGGCGGGCGAGGGGGAGGGGGCGGGAGCCTGCACGCGGCTCGGGGGGGTGGACTGGTCCTGCATATCACTCACCCTTCTATAGTCGCCCATGCGGGGTCCGAACTCCCATTCGATGCCGACGGCGGTGAAACCCGCACTCCGTTACGAGGCGTGGTCATCCCACGCCCGGGTCGCGCGGTGGCGACTATGATCAGTTACAGAGGAATCACCGCGATGGTCCACCCAGGCCTGGCGGGTCCAATGATCGCCACTCGAAGAAGAGGTTCACGTGTCACCAGCGTCCATGACCCAGAAGTATTCAACGCTCTCCCCGTCGCTCGCGGTCGGGATCGACGAGCCGGACCGCAACCTCGCCCTTGAGCTTGTCCGCGTCACCGAGGCCGCGGCTATCGCCGGCGGCCACTGGGTTGGCTTCGGCGACAAGAACAAGGCCGACGGTGCAGCCGTCGACGCCATGCGCTCCTTCCTCCAGACTGTCCACTTCAACGGCGTTGTGGTCATCGGTGAAGGCGAAAAGGACGAAGCTCCCATGCTGTTCAACGGCGAACAGGTTGGTGACGGCACCGGTCCTGAGTGCGACGTCGCCGTCGACCCCATCGACGGTACCCGCCTGACCGCACTGGGCATCAACAACGCCCTGGCCGTCCTGGCCGTCGCCGAGCGCGGCTCCATGTTTGACCCCTCCGCCGTGTTCTACATGGAGAAGCTGGTCACCGGACCCGAAGCCGCCGACATGGTCGACCTGCGTTTACCCGTCAAGCAGAACCTGCACCTGATCGCCAAGGCCAAGGGCGTGAAGGTCAACCAGCTCAACGTCATGATCCTGGACCGTGACCGCCACCGCCCGCTGGTCGAGGAGATCCGCGATGCCGGCGCGCGCACCAAGTTCATCATGGACGGCGACGTTGCAGGCGCCATCGCGGCAGCCCGCTCCGGCACCGGCGTGGACGCCCTCATGGGTATCGGCGGAACCCCGGAAGGCATCGTGGCGGCCTGCGCCATCAAGTCCCTGGGCGGCGTGATCCAGGGCCGGCTGTGGCCCACGAGCGACGACGAGAAGCAGAAGGCGATCGACGCCGGTCACGACCTCGAGCGGGTCCTGTCCACCAACGATCTCGTCACCAGCGACAACTGCTACTTCGCCGCCACCGGCATCACCGACGGCGACCTCCTCAAGGGCGTGCGCTACTCCAAGGACAAGGTCCTGACGCAGTCGATCGTCATGCGCTCCAAGTCCGGCACCATCCGCTTCGTGGACGGCGAGCACCAGGCCAGCAAGTGGGAAGGCTACGCCCGCAAGAACTAGCCCCCCGGCTTCCAGCGCGAACTGGCAGCTAATGACCCCAAATCTCGATTTTGCGGGCGTTAGCTGCCAGTTCGCGCTTAAGAGGATAGGTGGAGCTGTGGATAACTGCTTCGGGGTGTCGGGTAGGGACCACAATAAAGCATGTCCCGGATCCCGATGCCTCCACAGTTACCGCATGGATCATTTCTTGTCGACGACGCAGACCGCCTGGGCCTGAGCGTTAGGCAGCTCAGCCGGGACGGGATTTTCACGCCGTCCCGGGGCATCAGGCTTCCGCTGCACAGCACCGGCAGCGTGGCGGACAACGTGCGCGCTTACTCGCGGCTTGATCCGACTTGCGTGCTCACGCATTCGACCAGCGCCAGGATCTGCTGCATTTGCCTCCCGGGCTGGCTGGACCAGGACTGGCGCATCCACATTGCCCGTCCTGCGGACGGCTGCAAGCCCCGCCGGCGCAATGTTGTAGGCCACCAGTTGACGTTTAAACCCGGTGAAGTGGTGATGTTCGACGGCGTTCGACTCACTTCTCCGGCACGAACATGGCTCGACCTTGCCTCTCTTTTGAGCGTCGATGAGCTCGTGGCCGCCGGTGACTCGATCGTCGTCGAACACGGGGAGGGCTTCCCCGTACCGCGGCAACCGCTGGCAGCCATTGGCGACCTGAAGGGCATCGTTGGCCGGCATCCGGGCATGCGCGGGATCCGGAAGGCGAGGCTCGCCCTGGACATGATCCGCGTGGGTGCGGATTCGGCGCCGGAAACAATGATGCGGTTGGCGCTGGTGCGGGCCGGGCTCCGTGAGCCCACCCTCAACGTTGTCCTGCGCAACGGGATGGGGCAGCCGGTGGTCTGGCCGGACGCAGCCTACCCCGAGCTGAGGATCGCCTTGCAGTACGACGGCGCGCACCACGGCGGCCCCGAGCAGTATCGCCGGGACATCAAACGCCAGGGCCTCACTGAAAGTCTTGGCTGGCGGGAGCTTAGGGTGCAGAGCAGCGACCTCGAGGGGGACCGCCCGTTCATCGTGGAAAAGGTCAGGGCCGTTCTGCGGAGCCCTTACGCGGCGGCCGTCGACGAACGAACCGGCAGCTAATGACCGCAAACTGCGCGTTTGGGGTCATTACCTGCCAGTTCGCGCTCAGCGGGTGGGGCGCTTGATAAGGGTTTTGATGCCGTCGCGGAGTTTGCGCGCCACCTGGTAAGCCGCGTAGCGCGGCCGGTTGACGGGCAGGTCCCAGGTGCCGGGGTAGGCGATCTCGCGCCCGCCGAACGACTTCTTGAACGCAGTGAACCCTGCCCACTTGTGGTCGGACTCCCCGGCCGGGGCCACGCCCCACAGGTCCACGTGCTTCAGGCCCTTCTCCTGTGCATCGGCCATGAGCGTCACCAGGAGGGGGATGCCCGCGCTGAGCTTGCGGTGGGTGTCATCCATGGCCGCGTGGGCGTACGTCCGCGTGTCCGCCGAATCGTAGGCCAGCGCTGCCGCCACCGGGCCCCCGTGCAGGTCGGCGATGAACAGCGTCGCCGCGCCCGCGGGCATGAGGGACTCGGCCACCTGCGTCAGGTACTCGTCGCTTTGCGGTTTGAAGCCGTTCCGCCGCGCCGTCATGTGGAGGAAGTTCAGGAGCACGCGGATGTCGTCGGGGTCCTGCGTGGAGCGGAACGTCACGCCCTTCTTGTGGATGTTCCGGTACAGGTTGCGGTTGACCGGCTTCATCTCCGCCAGGACCTCCTTGAAGTCCCGGTCCAGGTCCACGATCCAGCTGAGTTCGGGCTGCTGGTTGACCGGGGCAGGCTGCAGGCCACGGCTCCGCAGCGCGTCCGGCGCCGAATCACGATCCAGGCCGGCAGTGACCGGCTCGATCCGGATGAAAACGGCGCCGCAGGACGTCGCCAACTCCCGGAGCGCCGCCAGCGCGGCGTCGAACGCCTCGACTGACTCGGCCACCGGGCCGTAGGGCGCATACAGGACCTTGCCTGCGGGATTCTTTTCCTCGATGGCCAGGAAGCTCCAGCCGGGACCGGATTGCCGGTGCACGCGGCGTCCCAGCGACTTCTGGAAATCCTCCCAGGCCTTCGTTTGCAGGAAGTACTCCACGGCGTTCAGGCCTTCATCGAGGTGGTCACGGCGAAGGCCACGGCGTTCTCCAGGGCCCCGGACACGGGATGGACGTTGACGGGCGCGTCGGCGGCCGGCAGGAAGGCACTCGCGCCGCGGCCCAGCTGCAGGTCGCCCTTCGGCGAGTCAAGGATCACAGACCCGGCCACGACGATAACCACCGCGGCGCCGGACTGTGCCAGCGGAACGGGCTCGCCGTCCGGCAGCAGTTCGACCCGCTGGAGCTGGAACTCGCGGAACGGCGGGCAGTACAGTTCCTGTCCGAGCTCGGAGGTCTCCGGCCGCAGCATGGGGACGCCCACCGACTCGAAGGCAATGGTGTTCAGCAGTTCGGGAATGTCGATGAACTTGGGGGTCAGTCCGCCGCGGAGCACGTTGTCCGAGGACGCCATCACCTCGACGCCGAGGCCGTGCAGGTAGGCGTGCACGTTTCCGGCGGGCAGATACACCGCTTGGCCCGGCTCCAGCGACAGCCGGTTCAGCAGCAGGGAGATCAGGACGCCGGGGTCGTTGGGGTACTCGCCGTGAAGGGTCAGCACCGTGGAAAGCTCCTGCTGGTAGGGCGCCATGGGCGCGCCCGAGGACAGCACGTCAACCACCCGGGACGTGGCTTCCTGGACTGCCTCGCCCCCGGCGATCAGCCGTTCGAACGCCGACCTCAGCGCCGTGGCCTCCTCGGAATGCGAGAGGTCCTCGATGACTTCCTTCAAGAGCTGCGGCACACCGTTGCCCGGGAGCTCCAGGCAGCCTGCCAGGTGGAGGAAGATGTCGCGGGACTTCTCCGGTGCACGGAAACCGCACAGCGCATCGAACGGGGTCAGCGCGAAGATCATCTCCGGCTTGTGGTTGTCGTCCCGGTAATTGCGGTGCGCGGCGCCGGCCGGCACGCCGTCGGCGTTCTCGCGGGCGAAGCCGGCTTTAGCCTGGTCAAGGCTCGGGTGCACCTGAAGCGACAGCGGCTTGGCCGCGGCGAGGATCTTGGCCAGGAACGGCAGGCGCGGTCCGAATTCGGCCACCGACTCAGATCCCAGAAAATGTTCCGGGTCCTCGCCGATGAGCGCGTCCAGCGGTGCCGTCGTGCCGTCCGGCCGGCTGGCCACCGACGGCGAGTCAGGGTGCGCGCCGATCCACAGCTCAGCTTCCGGTCCGCCCGACGCCGCCCGGCCGAGCAGGCCGGCGATCGCCGTCGTCGATCCCCAGGCATATGGCCGGAGGACGTTGTCGATTTCGTACAAGGCCAGGTGTCCTTCTCTCTTGCAGCAGGTGGGGCTAAAGGCTTAAAGGGCGGCGCACTGGCCGTTGGTGGCCACGAGGTCGCGGATGGCCTGCTCGTTGCCCTCGCGCTTGAACTGGTTCAGCATCTCCTCCGTGATCGGTTCCCCCTCAGGGGTGGTGGTCACCGGGGTGAAGTCCGACGACGACGATGGTGACGGTGAGGGGGTGGTGGCCGGAAGGCCCGCCAGGGGACTTGCTGCGGGACCCGCCGCGGAGAGCCCGCTGCCCGGCACGGAACTGGGCTGCAGCACAGCGTCCTGGAGCCCGGAGTCCGCCGCGGCGGCCGGCGACGATTCGGAGCTGGCGGAAGCGAGCAGCTTCTTGACCCGGTCATGGATCTGGTCGAAGTCGGGCACCGTGGAGAAGGACGCGTCGAAGTCCGGCGGCCCGATGGTCAGTCTCTTGACTTCCGTGCCCTTGGCCTTCATGGCCAAATCCACGAAACTGCCGAGCTGGCTGGAGGAGATGTTGGAATCAACCACCTTGGTGCCGGCGTTGGCGATATCCTCGAACTTTGCCAGCAGGGTTGCGGGGTCCAGCTGTTTCAGCATGGCCTGCTGAACGCACTGCTGCCGCGCGATCCGGGCGTAATCGTCCACGAACTCGCGGGACCGGCCGTACCAGAGGGCGTGATATCCGTCCAGCTTCTGGTCGCCGGCCGGGATCCAGCCCGAAGGCATGCCGTGGATGCCGTTGGCCTCGTCAATCATGTCGCCGCTGATGGGTACCCAGCCGCCGGCTTTGATCCGGATGCCGCCCATCGCGTCGATTAGCTTCGCGAAGCCGTCCATGTCCACCAGCACGTAGGCCTGCACCGTGATGCCGAGGGTGCCGGACACCGCTTCCAGCGTTGCCTGCGCTCCGGGGTCGGCGACGCCGGGGTAGAGGTCCTTGTGCTCGTTCGTGACCTCGGTGTTGATGGCGTTGATCAGGCATTCGTCGCCGCAGTTGTAGCCCTCGGGATAGACCTGGCGCATGGGCGAACCCTCGCTGAACTGGGCGTTCTGCAGGTTTCGCGGCACCGAGATGATGGCGGTCTGGCCGGACTTGGCATCGACGCTGAGCACGGACAGGCTGTCCGGGCGGCGTCCGGTGCGGTCTGCACCCGCGTCGCCGCCCATCATCAGGAAGTTGTAGCGGCCGTCGACGGGATCAATGGCCGGTCCGGCGTTGAAGATGCTGCCGATCGCATTCCGGCTGACATTGAGCAGGTAGGCTGCGTAGCCCAGCGATCCACTGCTCGCCACCATGGCCAGAACAAGCGCAATCACGACGGCGGGCCTCATCCGGGCGGGCAGCAGCACCGGCCGAATGAGGCGCAGGGTATTCACGAAGAGCACCAGCCAGCCCACCGCCAGCGCCGCGAGGACCAGGACGATGATCAGCGAGGCCACCGGATTGGTGATGATGTTGATCAGCAGGGTCCGGTTGGTGAACAGCAGTACCAGGGCGATGACCGCGAGCAGCCAGGCGCCCAGCGTCACGCGCAGGGCGACCCGGCCGATCTTGCGGTCCCCGGCAACGATCTGCGCGCTGCCGGGCACCAGCAGCGTGAGCAGGATCAGCAGGAACGCGCGCTTGGTCCGCACAGGTTCGGCGGCACTCGACGGGTTACGGACGGGATCCGTCAGGAGGCCCTGGGACGGCAGTTCGTTATTGGACATGGCAGATCCCTACCGGCTGCTCCGGAGAGCCACATTTGCGTCGGAAAAGACTTCATTGACTTTCTGGCGGAGGTTGGCGCCTTTTCGGCTGGCCACGTCGTTGAGTTCCTGGGCGAAGTCCAGGAGCTCCGTGCGGAGTCGGGCGGAGAGGTCATCGGTGCCGGACGCCAGCATGCGGACGGCGAGCAGGCCCGCGTTCCGGGCTCCGGCAATGGAGACCGTGGCCACCGGAACCCCGGCCGGCATCTGCACGATGGAGAGCAGGGAATCCATGCCGTCCAGCGTCTTCAGCGGGACCGGAACACCGATCACGGGCAGGGGAGTGACGGAAGCGAGCATGCCCGGAAGGTGCGCGGCACCGCCGGCGCCGGCAATGATCACGCGGAGGCCGCGCTCGTGCGCCGTCTGCCCGTAGCGGATCATCTCCGTGGGCATGCGGTGGGCGGAGACAACATCAGCCTCGAACGGAATGCCGAACTCGGCCAGGGCGTCAGCCGCCGCCTCCATGACGGGCCAGTCTGAATCCGAGCCCATGACGAGGCCTACGAGGGGAGAGTGGGCGCCGGCTTCCGGTGCTGCATCGGACACGGGGCTCATGGGGTCTCCTCGGTGGTGCCTGTTGCCGCAGCCGGCAGTCTGCCGTCACGGATGATGCTTGCCACGGTGGTGGCGCGCTGCCGGAGGGAGTCGACGTCCGCGGCAGACGCACCCACCAGGTTCACGTGGCCGACTTTCCGGCCCGGCCGCACGGACTTGCCGTAGCAGTGGACCTTGGCGGCCGGTTCCGCCGCCAGTGCGGTGGGGAACGCGGAGAAGAGGTCCTGGTTGTCACCGCCCAGGAAGTTCTTCATCACGGCAACCTGGCCCAGGACGTCGGTCGCGCCGAGCGGCAGGTTCAGGACAGCACGCAGGTGCTGTTCGAACTGGCTGGTGACGGAGCCGTCCTGTGTCCAGTGTCCGGTGTTGTGGGGGCGCATCGCCAGTTCGTTGATCAGGAATCCGGCGCCGGTGCCGGGCGTCTCGAACATCTCCACGGCCATGACGCCGGTGACGCCGAGTTCATTGGCGATCCGGAGGGCAGCCTCTTCGGCGGCTGCCGCCACCTCAACGGAAATGTTCTGTGCCGGTGCGATTACTTCATCGCAGACGCCGTCCACCTGGATGGTGTGGACCACGGGCCATGCACGGGACGCCCCGTCCGGTGTGCGGGCCACGAGAGCAGAGAGCTCGCGGCTGAACTCCACCTTGGCCTCGGCGAGGAGCGGGCTCATGGCCTCGAACCAGTCAGCGGTTTCCGCGGCTTCCTCCGGGGAGCCGACGATGCGCACGCCCTTTCCGTCGTAACCGCCCCGTGGAGTCTTGAGCACCACGGGCCAGCCGATCCGGTCCCCGAAGCCGACCAGGCCGGCGACGTCGTCCACTGCGGCCCACTCGGGGTTGGGCAGTTCGAGGCGGTCGATGGCCGCCCGCATGACCAGCTTGTCCTGCGCGTTGATCAGCGCGTCCGGGCCGGGCTGGACGTTCACTCCGGCTTCGATCAGGGCATAGAGGTGATCGCCGGGGACGTGCTCGTGGTCAAAGGTCATCACGTCCAGGCCCTTGGAGAATTCCATCAGGGCCGCGAGATCCTTGTAGTCGCCCACGGGGGCATTGGGGACAGCGGAGACCGCGGATACGTCTTCGCCCTCGGCCAAGACACGGAGTTCAAAGCCCAGGGCAGTGGCGGCAGGGGCCATCATGCGCGCAAGCTGGCCGCCGCCAACCACGCCGATTACTGGAAAAGTCACATCTTCCAGCCTACAGAAAAGGAGCGCCGTTGCCGTCTTTCATGGCTGTGAAGGTCCCAAAGTCGCCTAATTTTGGTGGCACGGCTGCTGATAGGACCGTCCGGCGCGGGGCGCTTTGAGGTTACTCCCGGCAAACGGCGCTAAAATGGGAGCTTGGCCCATCGGCCCCCACTATTCAGACGGCCACGGAGGGTCATGATTAACACACTTGCAGAGCGCATCCGGGGACTCGCCTCGCTTTTCTGGCGCGAGGTGGCGAAGTTCGGTGCCGTGGGCGGTGTGGCGTTTGTCATTGACAACGGGCTGACTTACTACCTCATGCACGGGCCCATGACGGACAGTGAGGCCAAGGCCCGCTTTGTGGGTGCCACCGTGGCCACCGTGTTTTCCTGGATCGCCAACCGTCTCTGGACGTTCCGGCACCGCCGTCAGGCCAACGTCGTGCGTGAATTCCTGATGTTTATCCTCATCAACGGCATCGGCATCGGGATCTCCACCGGGTTTACGGCCCTGGCGAAGTATTCGCTGGGAGTCACGGACAAGAACATGCTCTTCGCTGCGGGCGTGGTGGGCATTCTGGTCGCCACGGTGGTCCGCTTCTTTGCCTACCGGTTCCTCGTGTTCAACCAGGAACTGGACCAGGAGCCCGAGTTCTCGCACGACCACGAGATCATCGAGGTCCGCCACCACTCCGCCCAGCCGGCTGAGCGCGTCCTGGAACCGGACGTGGACGAACCCGAGCGGCCCGTCCGGCCGAGCTAGTTCAAGCGGTTCGGCACTGTCCGAGCCTGTCCTGTCCGAGCCGGCCGAGTCCGGACCGCTCAGTCGCCGTGGATCCGCTCGGCAGCGAGAAGCTTGTCCGTCAGCTCGACGTCGCCATGGACCAGGACCACTGAGCCGTCGCTCTTCCACGCGCCCAGCGCGTTGGCCAGCGCCGCCTCGAGGCCGTCGGCGGCGCGTACCAGAAGCCGCGCGCTCGGCTCGTGTCCCTCGGCAAACTCAGCCAGCAGGGCTTCGTGCCGGACGGCTGCACCGTCCGAGTTCCGGACCGCGGGAGCTCCCGGATCGGGGTCGTTGTGGGCCATGAACACGTCACCATGGGACCGGACCTCGGCGGCGTAGTCGAGAACTCCGGCAGGCAAGTCGCCGGGCCACCGCATCGCCAGGGCCGGCAGCGGAACGGCGACGACGGCGTCGAATCCGTCCTCTGCGGCGTCCGGTTCGGACGTGGCGAGCAGGTCCGCATCACCGGGTCCGAGCACCACCTCCATGCCCAGCTGCCAGGCGGCGAGGGCCCAGATGATGGATTTCCAGTGCGCGGGAAGGTCCAGCCGCAGCCGCATTCCGGGCTCGGCGTCGAGTTCGTCCTGGAGCAGGTTGCTGGTCTTTGCGACCCAGTTGTCCAGCACGCGCCCGGAGAGTTCCACGCGCTCGGCATCGGGCCCGTACCAGGTCAGGCGCGGGGAAGTGGAGTGGCCCGAGCGCAGGGCCGCCATCAGATCAGTGGCCGGGAAGTTCATGGCTTCATCTTGCCACGCCTTCTTGCGTGATCTCCGGCACAACAGTTTGTAACATCGTTTGCCTTAAAGCTCCGGCTGACGGCAGAATTGCCGGAATTGTGCGCGCGCAACGCAAGATAGTAAGGTTGCTGTCAAATTTCGCATAGGCGTCGGGCGCGCAAGCAAAAAATTCCCGGGCGTGGCGCGCATGCTGATTGGCCCCGGCATTGATTATTATTCCGTCGCGGCTTGACTCCCCCTACTTACACGCGTGTAATTAGATATCGAAAAGCCGCGGCGGACTCTAAGGGACACCACGTAGTGTCCCTGAACGTCGGGCCCGGGGGCCGCACTACTCAGGAGGGGACGCCATGGGGCAAGCGGAGCGTAGGCATGATGATGCTCTTGTGGCCGGCCAGGCCACAGCAAAGTACAGGTCTCGGGGGGTACCCAGTGACTGGTACGTAGATCCGGCTGATCCGGACGCCGCAGAGCGGTACAACCTGGACACGTCTGCCTCGTTGCAGGACCAGGCCACAGCCTTCCTGGCCCAGCATGACGCCCTCCAGAATGAATCCCTGCTGGCCGGACAGCCGGAGCAGGAGGACGATCTCGATCCCCCCATGGAGATCCGGAACCCGGGAACCTCCACGCTGGCCCAGCCGGTGTGGATCGGCTTGCCGCTGCAGCAGGATTTCGACGACGAAGGCGAGCTCGGGTGGCAGACTGATGCACTCTGCGCCCAGACCGATCCGGAGGCTTTCTTCCCGGAAAAGGGCGGTTCCACACGGGACGCCAAGAAAGTCTGCGGAGCGTGCAGCGTGCGGTCGCAGTGCTTGGAGTACGCTCTGGCCAATGATGAACGGTTTGGGATTTGGGGTGGCCTCTCCGAGCGTGAGCGCCGACGGCTGAGGAAGCGAGCAGTCTAATTCTTCAGGAAGTACACGTCACTGCCGTTGTGGTCGCCCACAATGGCAGTGATTATCTGCCCAGGACACTTTCAGCGCTGGCCGCACAGACCCGGCCTGCGGACTCCGTGATCGGGGTGGATACCGGCTCACAGGACAATTCGGCTGCCCTCCTGCAGCGCGCAGTCGGCGATGCCAATGTCATCACTGTCAATGGCGGCAAGGCAGGGATGGGTGCTGCAGTGCGGGCCGGACTCGCCGCCTTGGCTCCATGGAGCCGGCAGGGCATGCGGGAGCGGTCCGAATGGATCTGGCTGCTGCACGACGACGCGGCACCTGCACCCGAAGCGCTGGCCGAACTGCTGCATGCAGTGGAGCGGGCCCCGTCCGTTACTGTCGCGGGCTGCAAGCAGCTGGACTGGAACGCCAGGCGGCGCCTGATCGACGTCGGGCTTTCCACCAGCCGCTGGGCGGAGCGACTCACGCTGATCGAGGCGGACGAACTCGACCAGGGCCAATACGACGGCCGTTCCGACACCTTCGCGGTCAATTCGGCCGGCATGCTGGTCAGGCGCGACATCTGGGAGCACCTCAAAGGGTTTGACCCGGCTCTCCCCGGCACGGGTGACGACGTCGACTTCTGCTGGCGGAACCGGCTGGCCGGACACCGGGTGGTGGTGGTTCCCAGCGCGAGGATGTTCCACGTGTCCCACCGGCCGCATGCCCTGGGCACGGCCTCTGCCGCGCGCCGGGCGCAGGTGCATTTGCGGCTCAAGCACGCACCGCTGTGGGCGCTGCCGCTGCACGCTGTCGGCGCCCTCTTAGGGAGCCTCCTCCGCCTGATCTTCAGCATCGCTGTGAAGGACCCCGGATACGGTTTCTCGCAGCTCCTGGCAACAGCCGCTGCCCTCGCCCGGCCTGCCGCCCTCGCCCGGGGGCGGCGCAACGCTGCCCGCACCCGCCGAGTCCGCCGCTCAGTGGTCAAAGCGCTGCAGACCGAACGGCGCGAAGTGTGGGGCCACCGGCGCTCCCTAATGGAGGCCTTCGGTGCAGACGACGCCCGGGCCTCCGAGGACCGCAATCATCCGCTGGAGGAACAGCCCAGCGGCGACTCGACGGACGACTTCGCGGCCCTGTCAACCAACGAGCGGGGCTGGGCGGGCAACGGTGCCGTCGCCGCGGTGATTCTCGCCACCGTGGCGTCCTTCGCCGGCCTTGCCGCGCTTTTCCAGGCCGACGCTGCCGCCGGAGGCGCCCTCCTGCCCGTCTCAGCCCGGCTTGAGGACATCTGGCACCACGCCTCCACCTGGTGGATCGGACTGGGCGCCGGACTTCCGGGGCACGGCGACCCCTTCGGCTATGTCCTCTGGATCCTCGGCCTGCTGGGCGGAGGCAACGCGAATGGCGCCGTTATCTGGCTGCTGCTGCTGGCCATGCCGCTCTCCGGCCTGGCTGCATGGTTCGCTTCCGGCGCCCTGACTTCCTACCGTCGCTTCCGGCTGGCAGCTGCGCTGGTCTGGGCAGCAGCGCCTGCCCTGCAGGTCGCTGTCAACCAGGGGCGCGTCGGAGCCCTGCTGGCACACGTCATGATGCCGCTGCTGGTCCTGGCGCTGCTGCGGGCCACCGGTTCGGCTCTCGGACGCGGCCGGTTCGCCCCCATTCCTGCCGGCAGCCTCGCGGACCAGCCGCCGGTCAAGCCCGGAGTCAATGGCGCGCCGTCGTGGACGGCAGCCGCAGCTGCCGGGCTGGCGCTGGCGGTTATCACCTCCGCAGCCCCGTCGCTCCTGCTGCCGGCCGCCGTCGTGATCATTGTCCTGAGCCTGCTGCTGGGCAAGCGCGGACGCACGCTCTGGTGGGCACTGCTGCCGAGCGCAGCGCTGTATGTGCCGTATGCGCTGTCCACCCTCGACCGGCCCCGGGCCCTCCTGGCGGACCCCGGACTGCCGCTGCCCTTCGAGGCCGCTGCGGTATGGCAGCAGATCCTGGGCCAGCCGCTCGGCTTTGACCCGGCCGGCGGTCTTTCCGGGCTGGCGCTTTTTTCCGGCGGCTCCGTCCCCTGGGCTCTGCTGCTGGCCCTCCTGATCGGAGCCCCGCTCCTGGCGCTGGCTGTTGCCGCGCTCTTTGTTCCGCTCCGGATCCACCAGGACCGCCGCGGCCGTGTGGCCAGGGCTCTCTGGGTGGCGGCGCTGGCGGTGCTGGCCGGCGGATGGCTGGCAGGCCATGTCGCCACGGGCGCCGGCCCGCAGGCCCTCGTGGCGCCTTTCCCCGGTCCGGCAGTCTCCGCGGCCGTGTTCGGGCTGCTTGGAGCGGCCATCATCGGCGGCGACGGCCTCCTGGCGCTTGCCGGTTCCGGATCAGGCGACGCGTCCCGCGGCGGCGGGGGAGCGCGGTCCGCCGCCGTGGCCCGCGGCGCCGCGGCGCTGGCGCTGGTGCTCCTGCTCGCCGGAC
>NZ_JAAOXD010000004.1:415696-485276 GCF_014694315.1 Arthrobacter ipis
GCGAAGAAGGCCCGCCGGGAGGTGGCCGGGCGCTCCGGCTCCTTGGCTGCCACATCGGCTGGAGAAACCGGAAATGCCTGCAGCCGCCACAGCCGCGACACCAGCTGCCGCAGCACGATCAGCCCGGCCGCGGTTCCAAGGAGCGAGGGCACGGCGTCCAACGGCCTGACGCCCGCGCGGGTCACCACGCTGGCCACGATCACCGCGCCCATCAACAGCACGCCGGCCGCGCCCAGCGCCCATCTCCGGTAGGCCACCACGCCCAGCACGCACGCCAGCACGAAAATTGTCAGGGCCATCCCGGCGAAGAGCGCGGCCTTGTCGTTGGTGCCGAACGTCGCAATCGCGAAGTCCTTCAGCCATGGCGGCGTGAAGTCGATGAACGTCGAACCCAGGGCAAACAGGGGAGTGGCGCGGGCGGTAAAGAACGCCCCCGCCAGTTCCGCAACGGAAAGTACGACGGCGGCGGCAGCCACCCCTGCCAGGGCCGCCAACGCGGCCGGTCCACTGAACCACCTCATGAGCTTCTTCATGACATTGGTTCGTAGCGGCGGGCTGCCCGGATTGTCCGCCGGCCTCAACTGGGTGCCAGTCACAGCTTAGGAGCCAGCACGGTGCACAAAGTACCCTTGGAGACTGTGAAGGTACTCGTCATCGGCCCCGGCGGCCGCGAACACGCCATTGTCCGCTCCCTCCTTGCCGACCCCAACGTTTCCGAAGTCCACGCGGCTCCCGGCAACGCCGGCATCAGCAAGCTCGTCCCCACGCACGCCATCAACGGGAACGATCCGGACGCGGTGGCGGCGCTGGCCACCCGGCTCGACGTCGACCTTGTGGTCGTTGGCCCCGAAGCTCCCCTTGCGGCCGGTGTGTCAGACGCCGTGCGCGACGCCGGAATCCCGGTGTTCGGGCCCAGCAAGGACGCCGCCCAACTCGAGGCCTCCAAGGCCTACGCGAAGCAGGTCATGGCCGAAGCCGGCGTTCCGACGGCTATGGCGCTCGTGGCTGCCAACGCTGACGAGGCAGCCGCGGCGCTGGACACCTTCGGCGCACCCTACGTCGTCAAGGACGACGGTCTCGCCGCAGGCAAGGGCGTGGTGGTCACCAACGACCGGGACGACGCCCTGGCCCACGCCCAGAGCTGCTTCGACGCCGGCGGAACCGTGGTCATCGAGGAGTTCCTGGACGGCCCCGAGGTCTCCGTGTTCGTCCTGTGCGATGGCCGCAACACCGTCGCGCTGTCGCCGGCGCAGGACTTCAAGCGCATCTACGACAACGATGAAGGCCCCAACACCGGCGGTATGGGCGCGTACACCCCGCTCGACTGGGCTCCTGACGGCCTTGTCCAGGAGGTCATCGACCGCATCGCCCAGCCCACAGTGGACGAGATGGCCCGGCGCGGCACCCCGTTCGTGGGCGTGCTGTTCGTCGGCCTGGCGCTGACAAAGCGCGGCACGCGCGTCATCGAATTCAACGTCCGCTTCGGCGACCCCGAAACCCAGGCCGTGCTCGCACGGCTCAAGACGCCCCTCGGTTCCCTGCTCCTGTCAGCCGCCAAGGGCGAACTGGACCAGGCAGAAGAGCTGCGCTGGTCCAAGGACACGGCAGTCGCCGTCGTCGTCGCCTCTGAAAACTACCCCGATACGCCGCGGACGGGTGACCGCATCCGCGGCCTTAAGAAGGTTGATGAGCTGGACGGTGTCCACGTGATCCACGCCGGAACCAAGCTCGACGACGAGGGCAAGGTGATCTCCGCCGGCGGCCGCGTGCTGGCCGTGGTGGCGCTCGGATCCGACCTCGTGGAGGCACGGGAAAGGGCGTACGACGGCGTGGAGCTGGTTCAGCTGGAAGGTGCCCAGTTCCGCACGGACATCGCAGGCAAGGCCGCACGCGGCGAAATCAAGGTGTCGTCCGCCGTCGCCGCCCCGTCGGCTGCCCAGGCCGGCTCCGCTTCGGAAGATAAGGTGTAACCGGTGGCTGAACAGGACAACACCCGCGGCCTGGACACCGCCCACGCGGAGCTGCCCGGCTGGAAGCACGTCTACTCGGGCAAGGTCCGCGACCTGTACGTCCCCGCCAGTGACTCCATCAACGAGCAGTTCGGGCAGGAATGCGTGCTGGTGGTCGCCACTGACCGCATCAGCGCCTATGACCACGTGCTCAGCAGCGAAATCCCGGACAAGGGACGCATCCTGACCCAGCTGAGCCTCTGGTGGTTCGACCAGTTGGATGTGGAACACCACGTCCTGGCGTCCACGGTGGAGGACGGCGTGCCCGCAGCGGTCGAGGGCCGCGCCATGATCTGCAAGAAGCTGGAAATGTTCCCGGTGGAATGCATCGCCCGCGGCTACCTCACCGGCTCCGGCCTCGTGGAGTACCGGCAGTCCGGCACCGTCTGCGAGATCCCGCTGCCGGAAGGCCTGGTGGACGGCTCCCGGCTGGAGCACGCCATCTTTACCCCGTCGGCCAAGGCCGAGGTGGGGGAGCACGACGAAAACATCTCCTACGACGCCGTCGCGTCCATCGTGGGCGACGACATTGCCGCACGCCTGAGCGAACTGACGCTGAGCATCTACACCAAGGCAGAGGGGATCGCCCGTGAGCGGGGCATCATCCTGGCCGACACCAAGGTGGAGTTCGGCTACGACGTCGTGAACGGGGCCATCACTCTGGGCGACGAGGTCCTGACGCCGGACTCGTCCCGGTTCTGGGACGCCGCCACGTACGAGCCCGGCAAGGCGCAGCCCTCCTTCGACAAGCAGTTCGTCCGGGACTGGCTGACATCCGCCGAATCCGGCTGGGACAAGGCCTCCGACACGCCGCCGCCGGCGCTGCCCGCGGACATCGTGGACCGCACCCGGGCCCGCTACATCGAGGCCTACGAGAAGCTGACCGGCCGCACGTTCAGCTAGCGCTTTCAAGAAGCGTCAGGCGCCCCGGGACTGTTCCAGGGGCGCCTGATGCTTTTGCGCTGTGCCTGCTAGCTGTATTGACCTGAGAGGTTGGTGACGCGGCTGGCCGGTGTCTGACCTTTGAGGGCAGTGTGGGCTCGATGGTGATTATAGGTGTGGAGCCAGTCGGGGAAAGCGGCAACACGCTCGGCCTCTGAGCGGTAGGGACGACTGTAGGCCCATTCTTCGAGCATGGTGCGGTTAAACCGTTCGACCTTGCCGTTGGTTTGTGGCCGGTAGGGGCGGGTGCGTTTGTGCTTGATGTCCGGGCCCAGGGCTTCGGCGAAAGCGTGGGACCGGTAGCAGTTTCCGTTATCGGTCAGGACGCGCTGGACGGTGATTCCGTGGGCGTTGAACCAGGCATTGGCCCGCTTCCAGAAGCCCGCCGCTGTTTCCTTTGTCTCGTCGGTAAGGATCTCGGTGTAAGCAAGGCGTGAGTGGTCATCGACGGCGTTGTGGACGTAGTGGTATCCAGGGCGCCGATTGGCCGTGGTGCCGGTCTTGTTCTTCCATCCAGCGGTCCTGCCCAGGACCCGGTGCCCGCCGCCGTTGGGGATACGGCCGAGCTTTTTGATGTCGACGTGGATCAGGTCCCCGGGCTTGTCGTGTTCGTAGCGGCGGATCACTCTTCCGGTGCCGCGATCGAGCCAGGTCAGTTTCGCCAGCCGGTAGCGGGACAGCACACGGTGGACGGTGGAGGGGTGGATGCCCAGCAGATAACCGATCCTGGCAGGGCCCCACCGGCGGTTCACACGCAGGGCGTTGATCCGCCGCTCGGTACGCGTTGCAGTCCGCCGGGGCGAAGAGTGCGGGCGGCTGGAGCGGTCCTCCATTGCTTCCGGCCCATGCTCGCGGTAGCGCTTGGCCCAGCGCGCAGCGGTCGGAACCGAAACCTGGAACCGTTCGGCGGCCCGGCGCAGACTCCAACACTGGTCAACGACACACTGCGCGAGCTGCAGCCGGCCACGAGGCGTCAGAAGAGCGTTAGGGTGGGACATGAAGACCTCCGTACGTGGAATTGGACTCTAGACAAGCCCCACTCCACCCGGAGGTCTTCTTCATGTCACCGAACCACGCCGAGCGTCACTAACGTCCGTGGTCAATACAGCTAGCTGGCTTCGGCCGCCGCTGCACGGCGCTGGGCGAGCCTGATCTCCAGCACGGCATCGAGGGCCTGCTGGACCCGGTCCTGCGCGCCGGCGGCACTGAATTCCTTCTGCGCCTCCTCCAGGTGCACCAGCGCCTCATCTCCTTCGCCCGCAGCCTTCAGCGATTTGCCGAGAAGCAGCGAAACCTCGCCAGCCGTATGCTTGGCCAGGTCCTTGCGTTCGGCGTGGATGTCGCGGAGTTTCTGGACGGCGGCCACGATATCGCCGGTGAGGTACAGCCAGCGGGCGCGGATGAACGCGACTTCCAGCTGGTCCGTCTTGTTCCCGCCGACGATGGACAGCGCGAGTTCGGCGCGTTCAATGGCGGACAGGGTCTCTGGCTCAACGATTCCGGAGGAGAGGCGGACGGCAGCTGACGCCTTGTTGAAGCGGGCCCACAGCTCAATGTCGTTGGCGGGGGAGAGCAGCTTCGCCGCCCGCTCGTGGTGCTTGATGCCCTCCGGGTAGTCGTGCCGCATGAACGCGACATTGCCGATCACCCATGCCACCTCGCCCGCGAGCTGGGACATTGAATGCTCGTCCATCTGCTCATTCATGTCCTCGCAGTACTTCCACGCCTCGTCGAGCCGGCCACTCTCGGCCAGTGCCCCGATCAGCGCGCGGAGCGCCCCGATGATCAGTGTTGAGCCCTTGGGCAGCTGCGCGCACAGCTCCACCGCCTTCTCGGCGTGTTCGACGGCGGCGCCCAGCTGGCCCTGCCCGTGGCACAGGGCGGCAAGCATCTGGCGCGCCCGGACACCCAGGCCGGCCGACTCGGTGGCCATGGGATGCTCGGACAGGTGCTCCATGATCTTCTGGCATTCCTTGAGCTGGCCCTGCTTCATGAGGCACTCAGCCTGCATGTAGGTCATGTTCCACCAGGCGCTGGTGTTCTTGCCGTCGAGGGCGATCCGGGCGGCGTTGGCGGCGTGTTCGGCCGCGAGGCCGTAGTCGCGCAGGTCCCAGGCCTGCCGGGCATAGAGGCCGGCCAGCACGTATTCGGCATCGCTGACTGAGATGGGCTGGCTCCACGCTTCGAGCGCCTTGGGCGCGAGCTCCAGCCTGCGGGCGAGCTCTTCGATGACGTCGGCTGTGGGTTCCCGCCGGCCGGTTTCCAGCAGGGAAATGTAGCTGGGGGAGTACAGATCCCTGCCCAGCTCGGCCTGGGTCAGTCCGCGCTCCAGCCGCTCAGCGCGGAGCTTCTCCCCGAATCCGTTACCCACTGGGGTTCCTCCTATTCCGGACAGCCTTTGTACAGAATGCTTGACACCCTCTGTGGACAACATTTTACAATGTATGTCAACAAGGACTGTGCTGACTTGGTAACGAATCCGACTCGTATTGAGGAACTCTCACATGTTGAAGAAGATAGCAGCCGCCGCCGTTTTGGCGGGGGCCCTCGCATTTTCTGCTGCGGCTCCCGCCGTTCTGTCTGCAGGCTCGATCGCGGACAACGCGGGCACCTCGGTTGCCATTGGCAACTGGCCGGATCCGATGCGCGTCAAGGACGTGAACACGACCACTATCGGCAATTGGCCTGATCCCATGGTGTCGAAGACCACCATTGGCAACTGGCCCGATCCCATGTAAACAGCTTCCATGAGGGAAACGGTCCCGGAACATGCGCACATCATGTTCCGGGGCCGTTTTCTTTCAAAATGTTTTTCTTGCCAGGAACAGCAGCCGTCTTTAAGTAGTGGGGACCATGACACGGAAAGTAGCCGGGGGCCTGCAGCGGGCCTTCTTCCTCTGGACCATCGCCGGCACGTCACTGATTGTGGCAGCCGCTGCCGGAGCAGCCGTGGTGGAGGTGTTCAGGGGAACGGCCGATGCCGGGACTTTCGTTTGGGGGATGATCGGCATTGCGGCGCTGCTGGAGTCATTGGTGCTTTTCGCCGTCGGCCTGCGTCTGCGCCACCGCTACCTGAACCGGGTCCAAAGCTACGACACCCGGGGCGACTACCTGGCGGACGACGGGTCCCGCCGGCCGAGGATCCCCCTGCTGGGCGACGGGCAGGCGACGCAGAACATCCACAACCAGAACCTGGGCGGAAACTAAGCCCGCACGGACCCAACTAAGTAGCAGTTGTGGGCGTTCCCAGCGCTGGGAACCCCCTCTGCTGCTACCCAGTTGGGTCCGCGTGAGCCGTGCGTGAAGAAACAGAAAGAGGGCCTCCCCTGGGGGAGACCCTCTTGCCTTGTGGTCGGGATGACAGGATTTGAACCTGCGACCTCTTCGTCCCGAACGAAGCGCGCTACCAAGCTGCGCTACATCCCGATCCGTTGCTGTGAAAGCAACTGAACAAGAATATCCGATACTGGGCCAACATGCGAAATCGGGGTCCGGACGGACCGCGGTGGCTCAGACCAGCGAGTCCTTCCAGGCGCTGTGCAGGCGGGCGAAGCGGCCGTTGCCACCGATCAGTTCGTCCGGGGTTCCGTCTTCCACCACCTGTCCGTCATGGACCACGAGCACCCTGTCCGCCGTCTCCACGGTCGACAGCCGATGCGCGATGATCAGCGCCGTGCGGGCGGTTCGGCGGGACGTTCCGTCGGCGGCCGGACTGTCGGCTGCCGGGCCGGTGCCGTCCGTTCCGCGCAGGAGCCCGGCCAGGCCGCTCTGCACGAGCCGCTCGGACGGGATGTCCAGCGAGGATGTCGCCTCGTCCAGGATCAGGACCGCCGGCCGGGCAAGGAACGCGCGCGCGAAGCTGATCAATTGGCGCTGGCCCGCGGAGACCCGGCCGCCGCGCTTGTTGACGTCGGTGTCGTATCCCTCGGGGAGCTCCATGATGAACTCGTGCGCACCCACGGCCTTCGCGGCCGCCTCGATCTCCTCGCGCGGTGCCTCCGGCCGGCCCAGGGCGATGTTGTCCGCCACCGAGCCGCTGAACAGGAAGGCCTCTTGCGTCACCATCACAATGTTCCGCCGCAGGTCCGCGGTGGCCAGTTGCCGGACGTCCACGCCGTCGAGCATCACGGAACCGGCGGACACGTCATAAAAGCGGGCAATCAGCTTGGCCAGTGTGGACTTGCCCGCCCCGGTCTGCCCCACCAGCGCCACGGTCTGGCCGGCCGGAATGGCGAGGTTCAGTGTGGGGATGATGAGTGGCCCGGTGCCGTAGCGGAACTCAACGTTCCGGAATTCGACGGCGCCGCGGGCGTCGCGGAGTTCCACCGCGTTCCGCGGCGGGCGCACCGTGGGCACCTCCTCGAGCAGGCCCGAGACCTTCTCCAGCGCGGCCTGAGCGCTTTGGAACGAGTTGTAGAACATGGCCATCTGGTCCACGGGCTGGAAGAAGCGCTTTGTCGAGAGCATCAGGGCCAGCAGTACGCCCACGGCCAGGTCACCGGTCAGCACCCGGAAGCCGCCGAACAGCAGCACTGCGGCAACACAGACGTTGCCGATCAGCACCAGTCCGGGCTGGAAGACGCCGTTCAGGTTGATGGAGCGGACGGTCGCCCGCCGGTAGTCCTCGGCAAGTTCGCCGTAGCGGCCGGCGTTTTCGCGTTCCTTGCGGAAGGCCTTAACCGCGCGGATGCCGGTCATGGTCTCGATGAAGTGCACGATGAGCCGGGCCGAGACCACCCGGGACTGCCGGAACGCCATCTGTGAGTGCTTCTGGTACCAGCGCGCCAGAAAGAACATGGGGACGGCCGCGGCCAGCACCACCAGTCCGCTGCGCCAGTCGAGGGCAAAGACAGTCACGGCGGTGAACAGCATGAACAGCAGTCCCGAGGCGAGCGAGCTGACTCCCGAGTCCAGAAGTTCGCGCAGCGCCTCCAGGTCCGAGGTCTGCCGGGCGATGATCCGTCCCGAGGTGTACTTCTCGTGGAATTCAAGGCTGAGCCGCTGGGTATGGCGGAACACCCACAGCCGCAGGTCCAGCAGCATGGCTTGGCTGAGTGCCGCCGTCGACGTTACGTACAGGGCGGTGAGCCCGGCCGCCGCCAGCGCCGCGATGAGGTAGGCGACGCCGGCCAGCACCAGCGGAAGGCTGTTGCCCGCGCGGAGGGCGGGCAACGCGTGGTCGATGCCGAAGGCGATCAGCGCCGGTCCGGCCACCCTGGCCGCCTGTGACAGGACCACCGTGGCGATGGTGAGCCAGAACCGCAGCCGCACGGGCCGGATGAGCGACCCCAGCAGGGCGAGCGACCGGCGTCGCACTGCCTTGCTGTCGCTCTTGCTCAGGTTGGCGTTGTCCTCATTGGCGGTACCGAAGGCTGTGTTGCTCACCGGCTGACTTCCTCGGCGTCGTCGAGGGCCGACAGCTCGGAGTCCAGGTCGCGGGGCTCCGTTTCCAGGCTCGCGATCACGTGACGGTAGTGGCCGTTGCCGGCCAGCAGTTCGGCATGTGTTCCGACGGCGGCGATGTGGCCGTCCTCCAGCAGCGCCACCCGGTCGGCGAGCGCCACGGTGGACGGTCGGTGGGCGACGATCAGTGTCGTGGTGCCGGCCAGCACCTCCCGCAGCCGGTTTTCCACGAGCTCCTCCGTGTTCACGTCCAGGGCGGAGAGGGGATCGTCCAGGACCAGGACGGCGGGCGCGGCTGCGATGGCCCGGGCCAGGGCGAGGCGCTGGCGCTGGCCGCCGGACAGGCTGAGGCCCTCCTCGCCGATGAGGGTGTCCAGTCCCTCGGGCAGCGAGTAAGCGAAGTGTGCCTGTGCCGTGTCCAGGGCCTCGGCAAGGATTTTTTCTCGGGTGTCGGTGTCTTCGGACACGACGCCGAGCAGCACGTTGTCGCGCACCGAGCTGGAGAACAGGGTGGTGTCCTCGAAGGCCACAGCCACCAGGGTGCGGAGTTCCTCGACGCTGAACTCCCGCAGGTCCACGCCGTCGAGCTCTATGGAACCCGCCGTGACGTCGTAGAGCCGTGGCACCAGCTGCAACAGGGCACTCTTGCCGCTGCCGGTGATGCCCACCAACGCCATCGTTTCGCCGGGACAGATGTCCAGCCGGACGTCCTCCAGCACCGGTTTGTCCGGGGCGTCGTCGAAGGCGAACGTTACGTTGTTGAAGCTCAGCGCGCCTTTGACGTCGGCCGGGCGGCGGGGGTCGGCCGGGCCGGTGATGGTGTTTTGGGAATCCATGACCTCGAAGTGCCGGTCCAGCGCGGTTTTCGCCGTCAGGGCCATGGCCAGCAGCATGCCGGAGAACTCGACGGGCGCGGCGATAACGGCGGCGGTGGCGAAGAAGGCCACGAGGGAGCCGATGCTGAGCTGGCCGCTGGCTGCGAGCATGATTCCGGTGACCAGGCCCGCGCCCAGCGCCAACTCGGGCAGGAGCGTCACCACCATGCTGAAGACGGCCTGGTGCCGGGCTTTGGCAATCTCCGTCTGGCGCAGTTCCTCGGCCTGGCCGTTGAAGGTTTCCAGCGCTTCGCGGCTGCGGCCGAAGGCCTTCAGGACGCGGATGCCGTGGACGGACTCTTCAACCGTGGTGGCGAGATCGCCGGCCTGGTCCTGGCTGCGCCGGGCAACCTTGCTGAAGCGGGTCCGGAACCGGAAACCGTAGACCATCACGGGTCCTGCTGCGGCCAGGAAGATCAGGGCAAGCTGCCAGCTCATGGTGAACATGACGATGACGCCGATCACCACCGTCAGGGTGGTAACCACCAGCATGATGGCCCCGAATGCCATCCAGCGCCGGATGAAGTTGAGGTCCGTCATGGCGCGGGAAAGCAGCTGGCCCGAACCCCAGCGGTCATGGAAGGAGACGGGAAGGTCCTGCAGGTGGCCGTAGAGCGAGACCCTCATCCTGGTCTCCACGGTGGTGGCCGGGTTGATCACGAACGTGCGGCGGAGGGCAACCAGCACGGCTTCGGCAACGCCCAGGGCCAAAATGAGGCCAGCCGAGCCCCACACCGCTTCCACGGTGGCACCGGGCCCGAGTGAATCGTTGATGAGCCCGCGCAGCACCTGCGGGATGGCAAGGGCAACCACACTGGCCAGGAGCGCCGAGAGCAGGCCCAGGAACAGGCGCGGCAGGACCGGCTTCACGTGCGGATAGAGACGGCTGACGGATCGAAAAAATGAACTCTGCTTGGCCATGCCCGCTTCTTGAACTCAACTGTGTGAAGGCTCTGGTGTAGTTTCCCGTAGCAACTACCCTATGCCATGGGTGGCACCCTTCACAGGTAGCCCGTCAGGCGCGGGGGGTGAGCGTCAGCAGGACGGCCTCGGGCTTGCAGGCGATGCGGACCGGCGCAAAGCGCGAGGTGCCGATTCCGCCCGAGACGTTGACCGGCGTCGTACGCCCGTTGCTGCTCCAGTCGTTGAGGCCCTTGGCCCGCCAGGTGGGGATGTCGCAGTTCGCGACGACGGCGCCGTACCCCGGGATGCACAGCTGGCCGCCATGCGTGTGGCCGGCCAGGAGAAGGTCCGCGCCGTCCTCGGTGAAGTGGTCCAGGACCCGCTGGTAGGGGGCATGGATGACGGCGACGCGAAGGTGGTCCTTGGCGTTCTGGCCCCGGGTGCCGCGGGGCCAGCCGGCGTACCGTTCACGGTTGAGGTGCGGATCATCCACGCCCGAGAAATCGAACCGCATGCCGTTGAGGACGATGGACTGTTGCCGGTTGGTCAGGTCGATCCAGCCGCCCATTCCGAAGCCGGACCGCAGACGGGGCCAGTCAAGTTCCTCCCGGTCGGGTGCTGCCTTGGAGGGGCCCAACAGGTAGCGGGCCGGGTTTTTCAGCTTCGGCGCGTAATAGTCATTGGAGCCTGGAACAAAAACGCCCGGGAAGTCCATGAGCGGTGCCAGCGCGTTGAGCAGCGGATCCACGGCCTTGGGGTGGCTGAGATTGTCACCCGTGTTGACCACCAGGTCCGGCCTGAGCGCCGCCAGCGACTGCAGCCACTCCGCCTTGGCCTTCTGGCCCGGAACGAAGTGGATGTCGCTCAGGTGCAGGATCCGGAAGGGTTCTCTGCCCGCCGGAAGGATCGGGACGGTCTCCTCGCGGAGGACGAACTGGTTCTTTTCCCAGAGCCCGTATGCTGTGGCGGCCAGGGCGGCCGCGGTTCCGGCGCCTGCGGTGACGGCAAAGCCGCGCCCGATGCTGCGGACGCGGCTCGCCACCTGTGAAAGGTCAGTCACGGTCAGCCGTTCCCCTTGGTGCTGTTGCCGTTTCCATTGCTCTTGTTGTCGTTGTTGCCCGTGCCCCCGGTGTTTCCACCGCTGTTGCCGGTGTCCGTGTTTCCGCCCGTGTTTCCGCCCTGGGGCGGGATGTTCGGAAAGTTGGGGACCGTGGGCTCGAACTGCGGCGTGCCGTAGAGCAGGTTCGACGGCGGTTCCGGGAAGGGCTCCGTGCCGTAGCCCGGAGCAATTTGGGACATGTAGTTCGAGAACATCGGGCCGGCGATCATGTAGCCGTCGATGCCGGTGTAGAACTTGCCGTTGATGGTCACGTTCTGGCCGGCGCGCTGCTGGCTACCGAGTGGATCTCCGAACCACGCCGCCGTCGCGAGGCCCATGGTGTGGCCGACAACCCAGGTGGAGCCGTTGTTGTTGGACGTACCCGTCTTGGCGGCGATCGGGAAGCTGGTCCGCGTGGAGATCCGGGGCTCGATCAGCGAGCCGGATCCCTCGTTCAGGACCTGCTGCAGGGCATAGTTCACGCCGCGCGCCACCTCGGGCTTGAGGGCGTCCCGGCAGGCAGGGGCCTGGGCGGGCAGCTGTGCGCCGGTCTGGTCGGTCACCGACGTGATGGCGATCGGCGCGCAGTACTTGCCGTCGTTGGCGAACGTGGCAAAGGCCGCGGCCATGGTCAGCGGGGCCGTCTGCCGGGAGCCCAGCAGGTTGCCGATGGTGGTCATGGTGATCTTCGGGTTCGGATCCACCACCGCGTTGGTTTCCTTGTCCCGGGTCGGCAGGCCTTCGTGCAGTCCGACAGCGTCCACAACCTTCTGGATGCCGCACAGGTCAACCTGCGAGGCCGAGGCGAACGTCGCCGTGTTGATGGAGTTCTTCAGGCCGTCCAGCACACTCATGGGCCGGTAGTAGCCATCTTCGGCGTTCTGGAGGTCCTCCGTGCCGTTGGTGCTGTCGTACCAGCCCACGGTAGGGGTGTCGCAGGTATTCGTCCACGGGAAATCCTGCGGGTAGCGGCGCTGGGAGGCGTTGACAATGGTGTTCATTGACTTGCCCTCGTTCAGCCACTCGGCAAACGTGAACGGCTTCATGGTGGAGCCGGGCTGTGCACCGCCCAGGCCGTTCAGGTCGTTGCCCTGCTCGTCGTACTGGTCGACGCTGAAGTTGATCTGGGAGTCGAACTTGCCCTTGCCCGCAAACCACGAGGTGTTTTGGGCCATGTTGACGATCTTGCCCGTTCCCGGCTCAAGGGAAACCAGCGCGGCGCCCCATTTGTCCGGGTTCGAGCCGGCAGCAGCGTTGACCTGGTCCTGCGCGGCCTTCTGCGCCTTCAGGTCCAGTGTGGTCTTGATGGTCAGTCCGCCGCGGAACACCTTCTTCTCGCGTTCGGTGGCGTCCGCTCCATAGGCCGGGTTGTTCAGCAGGAGGTGCAGGACGTAGTCGCAGAAGTACGGGGCAGTGGGCGAGTAGGCGCAGCCCTGACGTGCCGGGGTCACCTTAGGCGCGACAGGGGTGGCAACAGCGGCGGTGTACTGGGCCTTTGTGATCTTGTTGTGCGTGAGCATTGCACTCAGCACCAGGTCCCTGCGCTTCTTCGCGTTGGCCGGATTGGTGATCGGGTCAAAGGCGGAAGGGCTGTTCACCAGGCCGGCAAGCAGTGCGGCCTGGGGGAGCGTGAGGTTCTTTGCGGTGGTGCTGAAGAAGAACTTGGAGGCGGCCTCAATACCGTACGCGTCACGGTTGAAGAAGACGATGTTCAGGTAGCCCTCAAGGATCTGCTCCTTGGTGAATTTCTTCTCCAGGGCGATCGCGAGCTTCATTTCGCGGAGCTTGTCGCCGACGCCCTTGTTAACGCCATTGAGCTTGATCTCGTCGGAGTTGCCTTCGGCTTCAAGGTTGGCGTTGAGGACGTTGTTGACGTACTGCTGCGTGATGGTGGAGGCACCCTGTTTGTTGCCCCGCGCCGTGCTGACCAGGGCGCGGAGGATGCCGGTGGTGTCCACCCCGCCGTGCTCGTAGAACCGGCTGTCCTCAATGGAGATCACCGCGTCCTTCATGTACGGGGAGATCTGGTCCAGCGGAACACGGGTTCGGTTTTCCGCGTACAGGTTGGCGATCACGCTCCCGTCCGCGGCCAGGACCTTGGTGGACTGGCTCGGCGGGTCCACCTGGAGCTCAGCGGGCAGGGTGTCAAAGAATTCGATCGAGCCGCTGGCCGTGCTGCCTGAGACGGCGGCTGCGGGAACCAGCAGGCCGGCCACGAGGACGCCACAAATAGCGCTCACGCCAAGGAAGCCAAAAATCTTTCCGAGGGTGGTGGCCGTGTCGAATATGGGGTTCTTACGAGTCGCCATGTTCTCCAGTTTACCGGCAACGATTAGGCTTTATTTCATGACCAAATGGGAGTACGCCACGATTCCGCTCATCATCCACGCCACGAAGCAGATTCTGGACCAGTGGGGAGACGACGGCTGGGAGCTTGTCCAGGTAGTCCCCGGACCCGACGGCAACGGACTTGTCGCCTACCTCAAGAGGGAGAAGCAGTAGCATGACCACCCCCCAGGAAACCGCTTCCAGCGCTGATCTGACGCCGTCGTCCGCCGTCGAACAGCGTCTTTCCGAGCTCGGACTGACCCTCCCGGAAGTTGCCGCCCCCGTCGCCGCCTACGTGCCGGCGGTCGTCTCTGGTAGCCACGTTTACACCTCGGGACAGTTGCCGTTTATTAACGGCAAACTCGAAGCTACGGGCAAGGTGTCCGCCGGCACCGAGGGCGCCTCGGACGAACCTACTGTGTCTCCGGAAGACGCCAAGGCATACGCCGCCGTCTGTGCCGTGAACGCCCTGGCCGCCGTGAAGAGCGTCATCGGCGACCTCGACCGCATCACGCGCATCGTCAAGGTTGTGGGCTTCGTCTCCTCCGACCCGTCCTTCACCGGCCAGCCCGGCGTAATCAACGGCGCCTCCGAACTCCTGGGCCGGGTCTTCGGTGACGCGGGCCAGCACGCCCGTTCCGCCGTCGGCGTATCAGTCCTGCCGCTCGACTCTCCCGTGGAAGTCGAACTGATCGCCGAATTCAGCTAAGGAGCAGTAGGTTCCTTTGCCCCACTTAGCACGCCGGCTCTTTGTTCTTCCTCCCGATCTTGAAGGGGCGGCACAAAGCTGGCTCGAACACGGCGAACGGACTCCGCGCAAACCCCGTTTCGCGTCCTCCGTGGTACTCCTCCGGGATTCGCCCACCGGCCTGGAAACCTGGCTGGGTTACCGTCCCGGCTCGTCCCCGCTGGGCGTCGTCGCCTTCCCGGGCGGCTCCTTGGACGCCTCCGACGACGACGCCGTCGGCTGGCTGGGGCCCTCGCCCCAGCATTGGGCCGAGCAGATGGGAACGGACGACGTCGGACTGGCCCGCCGCCACGTGGTGGGTGCAGTCCGCGAACTGTTCGAGGAGACCGGCGTGCTGCTGGCAGGCCCGGACCTGTCCTCCACCGTGGAGGCAACGTCCACGGTGGAGTGGATGAAGGCCCGCGAAGCGGTTGCGTCGCAGGAAAAATCGTTCACCGCGGAGCTGGCCAAGCGGGGCCTGTCCCTGCGCACCGACCTGCTCAAGCCGCTCGTGAACTGGCTGAGCCCGGACTTCGCGCACCGGCGCTTCAACACCCGGTACTTCGCCGCCACCGTCCCGATGAACCAGCAGCCCTCCATCCTGGAGAGCAAGGGCGTCTGGGGCCGGTGGGTGTGCGCCACCAAGGCGATCGCGGAGCGCGATACGACAGTGCTGGGTGATGAGGTGGGCCAGGAGAACACCGTTGGCCTCACCCTCGGCCAGCTCATGGTTCCCGGCTCCGAGATCATGCTGGAGAAGATGGCCAAAGCCAACGGCTGCATCGCCTACCTCAGCTACAAGCGCACCCCGCACGTCTACCAGCCCAAGCTGGTCGACGAAAACGGGACACTCATGCTCGAAGTAGAGGCAGCAAAGACAGTAGCGGGCGAACCCCAGCGCGAGCGCTAAGCTCCCGCCCTCTCCGTGGTTCCGTCCGCGGGGCGGCGGCCCCTTCACCGTCGTCGGTGGTTGGGTCCGCGGGGCGGCGGCCCTTCCCCGTCGCTTAGACACAGCCGATAGGCGCCATTACGGTCGCTGAGCGACCTCCATGCCGCGATCGGCCGCGATGCGCTCCTACCCGAAGGCCCGCAGCCCCGCTCGCGATTAACTCACCAACGCTTCCTCAGATCCCGTCGCCTTTTCCCCGGCGGATTCCAGTGGTCGTTGCAACACGCGTCCTATGCTGCTGATTCTTCCAGAATTTGCTGGAGGGCTTGTGCGGGGGTTTTCCAGCCGAGTGCTGGCGCTGGTGCTCCTGCTCGCCGGACCGCTGGCCGGGCTGGCGGCCTGGGCGGTGCAGAATGTTGTGCAGCCGGCCGGCGCCGCGGTGCACGCTGACACTGCGGACCTCGGGGCGCCCAGGCTCGTGGGTCCCACGGACCCGCGGATGCTGCCCGCCACCGCTGTGGACCGCGGCGAGGGACCGGAGCAGACCCGGACGCTGCTGATCAGCACCGGCGAGGACGGAACGTACAGCGCCTCCCTTATGCACGGAGGCGGCACCACGCTGGACAGCCTCTCAACCATCGCGGCCGCCCGGGACATCCTGGGCAACCCCGGGCAGGAGTCGGTCCGCGACGACGACGAGGTTACCGCGGCCCTGCGCGCCAGCGTGGCCACCCTGGTGGCTGCCCGCGGTGTCGACCCGCGGCCCGAACTGGAGCGTCTCGGCGTCGGATTCGTCGTCCTTGGCGCCGCTGACACGGCGGCACAGTTGACCGCCAGCCGAATGGACGCGGTTCCCGGACTGACAGCCGTGGGTCCCACGGACTCGGGCTGGCTCTGGCGCGTGACACCGCTGAACGACGCCGTCCTGCAGCCCGCCGACGTCGCCCACCGTGTGCGCATTGTGGACGGCAAGGGCGCCACGATCGGGCTGGTCCGCTCGGACCTGACCGAAGCCCAGGCCTCGGTGCCCAAGGGCCCTGAGGGCCGGCTGCTGGTCCTCGCCGAGCGGGCAGATCCCGGCTGGACCGCCTGGCTTGACGGCCGGAAACTGACCTCCACCACCTCCGGCTGGTCCCAGGCCTTCACGCTTCCGCCGCAGGCCGGCCAGGTGACAGTCCGGTATGAAAGCCCCTGGGCGCTCTGGTCCGGCATCCTCCAGGCCGCCGTCATCGGCCTGACGGTCCTGCTGGCGCTCCCGATGCCGGCACGGCGCCCCAACACCGGCCTGTCCAGGGACGAAGGCTCCCTGCGTAAGGAATACCAGAATGCATGAGGAAGAGAACGACGGCGGGACGCCGGCGAAGCCGGGCAGCGGGCCGGTAGCCCGGGCTACTGGAGGCACCGCTCCGGGGACCCGCGCTCCGGGACGTAACGCTTCCGGAACCAGCGCTTCGGGAACCCGCGCTGCAGGAACCCGGTCCAGCGGGGCCAGCCGCATCGCCGGCCGCCGCGGCATCGTGGCCGGAGTGCTCTCCGGTGTGGCCATCCTCGCCGCCGGCGGAGGCCTTGTTGCGGCAACAGCCCTGGCGCCGCAGCCGTCGGCCGCCAGGCCGCTGGAGGCTGCGGAAGCGGCGGTGCCGGCCGGAAGCGTGCAGGACGTCTGCCCGGCTCCGGCGCGGCTCCTCGAAGGAACGCCGGTCGGGACCGACCCCCAGTTCAGCCCCGTATCCGCCACAGCCAAGAGCACCGTATCCGCAGCGGTGGTCAGCGCGGCGGGCGGCAGCCTTCCCGGCAGCGCGCTCTCCGCCCTGAAGGGGTCCGAGCTGAGGCGGATCGCCAAGGCGCCCGGCTCGGCGACGGCACCACCAGGCTCCTCCGGAGTACTCGCCGGGGTTGTCGAAGGGGAAACCGTGGACGACGTCAGCGTGCTGTCCGCGGACGCCCTGGCCAACCGGCAGCCGGCGGCGGGAGCGCTCATGGCCTACACGGCAACCGACGGTGACCTGCAGGGCTCGGCGGCAGCCGCCTGCCAGACGCCCTCGAACGACCTCTGGCTCGGCGGCGCCAACACCGCGGTGGGCCGCAGCAGCGTCCTCAACCTCACCAATGCCTCCACCACCCCTGCAACGGTGAACCTCGAGCTTTACGGGAAGACCGGCCAGATCAAGGCCTCCGGCAGCCGCGGCCTGCTGGTGGGGCCGAAGTCGACGCGCTCCATCATCCTGGCTGGTCTCGCCCCCGGGGAAGAACGGCTGAGTGTGCACGTCCGGAGTACGGGCGGGCCGGTCAGCGCCTTCATCCAGCAGAGCGTGCTGCGCGGGCTGACCTCCGGCGGCGTGGATTTCATCGCACCGGGGACCTCCGCGGGTCCGTCCCAGGTGATGACGGGCATCGACATCCAGGACGCCGGGGACGTGAAGTCACTGACCGGCGGATCCGGTTTTGACGACGCCGGCCCGTCGCTGCAGATCACTGTTCCCGGCCCGTCGGACGCCGTGGTGGAGGTGAAGCTTTTTGGCCGCGCCGGCCAGCAGGCCCTTCCGGGAGGAGGCGTTGTCACGGCCAAGGCAGGCACCGTTACCGAGGTTCCCCTGTCCGGCGTTCCGGCCGGCCAGTACACCGTTGCGGCAGCGTCGGACGTCAGCATAGTGGCCGCCGCCCGGGTGAGCCGGGGGCTCAAGGCCAGCCAAAGCCTGGACTTCGCGTGGTCGCCCGCCACGGCCCAGCTGGGCAGCCAGCACGTGGTCCCTCTTCCCCAGGGCGGGGAGCGGCTGCTGGTCTTCGGAGCCCTGGATGGCAGGGCCACCATTTCCTATACCCCGATTACAGCCGACGGGAAATTCCGTACGGCAGCTACCGCGGACATCGCCGCCGGGACCACCACCACCCTTAAGGCAGCCGACCGGATCGGGGACTCCGCCGTCGTCGGCTATCTGGTGTCCGCCTCGGGCGGAGCCGCCTACGGCACGGTGCTGCTGGAACGGGAAGGCCGGAACGATGTCTCCACCGTGGCCATCGCCCCCGGTGCAGAAGGACAGGAAAAAGTGCCGGTGACGCTGGGCTACTAGCCGCGGATTTCGCCGCCGGGGGCTGGAGCCGGCCGTGGGTGGGAACTGATGGTGCCAGGCCTAGTAGCGGCGGCGGTAGACCGGATCCAATGTTTCCGGGGCGACGCCCAGCATTTCGGCGGTGTGCTCCACCACCACATCATGCACCAGGTCCTGGAGTTCCTCCTTGACGGGACAGGCCTGCTCAACCACGCGGCGGTACAGCGTGATGGTGGGGCCCTCATCCTCGGTGGCGGGGGTATAGCAGCCCAGGGGAGCGGGCGAGCCGTCGGCCAGCAGCTGTTCCAGGTTGGGCGGGATCTCCTCGACGGCGAACCGGACGCCGTCGAGCGGCTTGCCCCAGATGTCATGAAGCCGCTGGGCGGAGTCCATGACGAGTTCATCAAACCGGTCCGAGCGGCTCCGGTAGCCGGGGAGCGTGGGCAGCAGCAGTTCGCCCCGGAGGCCGCGGCCGTGCCGGTTGCGCCGGCGTTGGGTGAAGCTCCGGCCAGCGGGAGCCCCGTCGGCGTCCCGGGGCGTTTCCGGGTCAGCCAACCGGACCGTGAAACCCGAAGAATGGTGCGATGACTGCATATACAGACTTTAGACCCGCCGAATGATTTGTGCGACATAACCGGACCGGAGCGGCGCTGCCGTGGCACGGGCCGTTCGTCAATGTCGGGAAATCTCCCTGAGGCGGAGTATTCTGTGTTTTCGTGGGTGCAATACGTCAGTGTTCCAGGTCAGCCTGCCGCCAGTCTGCGGTGGCAACTTTGACGTACGTCTACGCGGACTCCACGGCCGTCCTCGGCCCGCTGGCAACCTATGCGGAGCCGCACTGCTACGACCTTTGCGAGCAGCACGCCAATTCGCTCACCGTCCCGCGCGGCTGGGAAGTACTCCGCCTCGCCATGCCCTCGCAGCCGCCGCAGCCCGGTCCGGACGACCTCCTCGCCCTGGCGGACGCCGTCCGTGAGGCTGCGTCCCGCCCTGCGTCCCCGGCCCCGGGGCAGCGCGCCGCCCACTCGGCGCTGGAAGCGCCCGCCGCAACCGAAGGCACTCGCCGCGGCCACCTGCGCGTCCTGCGCGAACCGTCCTAGGCTGCACCGACCGTCCTCATACCGAACTGGCGGTAGGCTGGAAGCTGAAATCCGTCAGCCACAGCGCTTGTGCCCAGCAGGGAGCATCCACCATGCCAAAGATCAGTCCTGAACTGTTGTCCGTTCTGCGTTGCCCGGTCACCGGATCGGCTCTGACCCAGGAGGGCGAGGAACTCGTCTCAACGGCGGCGGCGGAGAGCGGCGAACGGCTGCGGTACGCCATCGAAGACGGCATTCCGCTGCTGCTTCCCCCGGAGCTCCGCGCCGCAGCCACGGCCGCCCGGTCAGACCAGCACGACGCCGGCCCGGCAGCGGCCGCCCCCACCGCCTAACACCCAGCCAGCACCGCAGAAGGCTAGACGCCGGATACAGCAAAGGATTCCCATGACGTTCGATTACAAGGTTGCCGACATCTCCCTGGCCGAGGCCGGGCGCCACCAGATCCGCCTCGCCGAGCACGAGATGCCGGGGCTCATGTCGCTGCGCCGGGAATTCGGACCCACCCAGCCCCTCAAGGGCGCCCGGATCGCAGGGTCGCTGCACATGACCGTGCAGACCGCAGTGCTCATCGAGACCCTCACGGCACTCGGCGCCGAGGTCCGCTGGGCCTCCTGCAACATCTTTTCCACCCAGGATGAGGCCGCGGCCGCCGTCGTCGTGGGTACCGGCACCGTGGAGGACCCGCAGGGCGTTCCCGTGTTTGCCTGGAAGGGCGAAACGCTGGAGGAATACTGGTGGACCGCGGAGCAGATCCTCACCTGGCCCGGTGCTGACACGAACCCTGAGCTGGGCCCGAACATGATTCTCGACGACGGCGGCGACGCCACGCTGCTGCTGCACCGCGGCGTGGAGTTTGAGGCGGCCGGCGCCGTTCCGGCCGCCGCCGCCAACGACCCCGAAGAATACGGGATCGTCCTTGACGTCCTGCGCCGGACGCTGGCTGAGGACCCGAAGAAGTGGACCCGGCTCGCCGCCGGCATCCACGGCGTCAGCGAGGAAACCACCACGGGCGTGCACCGCCTCTACCAGCTGGCCGAACAGGGCAAGCTGCTCTTCCCGGCCATCAACGTCAACGACTCCGTGACGAAGAGCAAGTTCGACAACAAGTACGGCATCCGCCACTCCCTGCCGGACGGCCTCAACCGGGCCACCGATGTCCTCATGGGCGGCAAGGTCGCCGTCGTCTGTGGTTACGGCGACGTCGGCAAGGGTGCCGCCGAGGCGCTCCGCGGTCAGGGCGCGCGCGTGATCGTTACCGAAATCGATCCCATCTGCGCACTGCAGGCCGCCATGGACGGCTATCAGGTGGCCAAGCTGGAGAGCGTGCTGGACCAGGGCGACATCTTCATCACCACCACAGGCAACAAGGACGTCATCATGGCCGAGCACATGGCCGGCATGAAGAACAAGGCCATCGTGGGCAACATCGGGCACTTCGACAACGAAATCGACATGGCGGGCCTCGCCCGTATCCCCGGCATCCGGAAAATCGAGATCAAGCCCCAGGTCCACGAATGGGTGTTCGGCGGCGACGCGGCGGACGCCACCCGGTCCATCATCGTCCTGTCCGAAGGGCGCCTGCTGAACCTGGGCAACGCCACCGGCCACCCGTCGTTCGTCATGAGTAACTCCTTCGCCAACCAGACCATCGCCCAGATCGAGCTGTTCACCAAGAAGGACCAGCCCGAAGGCGAGCGGGAATACGAAAACCAGGTCTACGTGCTGCCCAAGATCCTGGACGAGAAGGTGGCGCGGCTGCACCTCGGTGCCCTGGGTGTTGAGCTCACCGAACTGTCCAAGGACCAGGCCGAGTACCTCGACGTGGACGTGGCCGGCCCATTCAAGCCGGAGCACTACCGCTACTAAAAGTGGCCCGCCACGGCGCACCGAGTGCGCCGTGGCCGCCGCTGCGCGTCATGGCTACCCGGCGCGCCGTGGGCCTCCGCGCCAGGGGCAGCGCCGCCGTGCGATAAAATCGACTGGTCAGCGTTGCCGCTGGGCACACGGACGGATGCCGATCGGCAGCCCGGTGGGACACGGAGAAACCAGTCATGACGGAAAAGAACAACCGCAAAACCGGCAAGATCATCGCCGTCGTCGCTATTTGCGCTGCGGTTGCCGCCGGCGGAATCGGCGTCGCCACCGCTCCTGGCTGGGCCAACCCCGCGCCCCAATCCGAGGCCTCCAACCCCGTGCGCAACGAGCCGGGCCTGGCCACCCCCGTGGTCAAGGCCGTGGAACTGGGTGTGACACCGCTCGATGGCGCCAAAGGCGTAAATCCCGCGGTGGCGCCCTCCGTCAAGGCGGTCAACGGCCGCGTCCAGGACGTTGTGCTGGTGCCCACCGCCGGGGGAGAGTCCGTCAAGGGCACCGTCAGCGCCGACGGCAGCACATGGACAGCCGTGGACCCGCTGCTCTTCAACACGCCCTATAACTACAGCTACACGATCGTGGATGAGGCGGGCCGGGAAACCAAGAAGGCCCAGACCTTCACCACCGTGGAGCCCGCCAATGAGGCGGACGCCGCCGTATACCCGGAGAACGGCTCCACGGTCGGCGCAGGGCAGCCCATCGACATCGTGTTCAGCGAACCCGTCACCAACAAGGCGGCGGTTGAAAAGGCCGTCAAGATCACCGTCTCATCCAAGCAGCCCGTCGCCTGGCACTGGTACTCGGATCAGAAGGTGCGCATCCGCCCAGAGAAGTTCTGGGCATCCAACAGCCAGGTCACCGTGGACATGAACCTGTTCGGCGTGGAGTTCGGCAACGGCATGATCGGCAACTTCGACGCCAAGGTGCAGTTCAAGGTGGGCCAGCAGCGCCTGGCAGTGGTGGACGACAACACCAAAACCATGAAGGTCTACTTCGACGGCAAGCTGGTCAGGACCGCACCCGTCACCCTGGGCGGTTCCGACTGGCTTTCTCCGTCCGGCTACGCCGTGATCATGGAGCAGGAACGGAATTCCAAGTTCAACGCCGGGAGCATCGGCCTGAAGCCCGGCGACAAGGGGTACTACCCGCCGCTGACCGTGGAGTACGCCAACAGGCTCACGTCCTCCGGCGTCTATGTCCATCAGGCGCTCGAATCGGCATGGGGCTACGTGGGCGTATCCAACGTTTCCCACGGCTGTGTCGGGCTGCTGCCCGTGGACGCTGCCTGGTTCTTCAACAACATGAAGTCCGGCGACGTCGTCCAGGTCCTGAACACTGGCGCCGCGCCGGTGGAGCCGCTCGAGGGCTACGGCGACTGGAACATTCCCTGGGCCCAGTACGCCAAACGCTAGGCCCCGGTACGCCAAACGCTAGCTGTCCCGTGACGCCGTGAACGGCAGCCGGTGCAGCCGTTCCCCGATCCTGTTGCTTTCCGTGCGTGCCGCGCCCAAACGGCGGAGTTCGCGGATGCGTCGTTCGGCCAGGACCGCCGCCAGGTAGTCGTCGGGAGTGGTCCCCGGCGGCGGTGACGGTGCCACATACCCGGACATTTCGGTGGCGAGGGCTGCGGCCATGCCGCTGCGCGACAGCGGCGACATCCGCGGAGCCTGGCGCATGAATTGCGCGGCACGCCGTCCCAAGGCGTCCGGAATCCGGCCGATGTCCGCGGCTTCAGCCCAGGCGGCCAGGTGCCGCGGAGTGACGGGGACGATTGAGGGTTCCACCGGTACCCGGCGCCGCAGCGAGTAGGTGCCCGCCACAATGTCGCCCAGCCGGCGGGACCTGCCGTCGAAGAGGGCGACTGCGATGGCAACACCGCCGAAGGTCAGGTAGATCTCCAGGAAGCCGATCAGCGCCCTGATGACCGCGTGGCGGAAACGGATGGCCCCGCCGTCGTCACGCACTATCCTCAGCCCGGCCGCCAGTTTCCCGAGCGACAGGCCCCGGGTCAGGGTCTCCACCGTTGCGGGGAGAATGACGAAGCACAGCACCACACTGACCAGGGTGAATGCCCCGGCCGCCGCCTCGTCCAGTTCATCGCGGGCGGCGCCCATTGCCATGAGTATTGCTATCAGCAGGGCGGAATGCACCACGACGTCAAGCAACAGGCCGAGGGCGCGGGCAGCGAAGGACGCCGGACGGAGTTCAAGGACGACTGCCTCGCCTGTGATGAGTGGACTCAATTCCTGCCCCCTACGTCGTTCCGGCCACCGGTCGCTCAAAGTCTAGTTCGCCACAGACTAGGGTAGGAGCGTGGACATGGATGCCTTCTCCGCCGTCAACTCTGACACGTGGTCGCGGCTGCATCACCTTGCGCACCAGCGGCGCCTGAGCGGTGCCGACGCCGATGAACTGCTGCGCCTGTACCAGGTGTCCTCCGCCCATCTTTCCCTGCTGCGTTCCACCGGGCCGGAAAGCGGCCTGTCCGCCTCCCTCTCTGCCTCTTTGGCGCAGGCGCGCACCCGTTTCACCGGGGCACGGTCGAACTTCATGGAGGATCTGGCGCAGTTCTTCGTGCTGGCCCTCCCGGCCGCGCTGTACCGAATTCGCTGGCTGACCGTGGCCTGTGGCGCCGCATTCTGCCTGGTTGGCTGCGCCTTCGCTCTGTGGATTGGCACTTCGCCCGAGGCCCTGCGTGCCGTTGCCACGGAAAGGGAGGTCCAGCGGTACGTGGAGCAGGACTTTATTGACTACTACTCGGAGAATCCGGCGGCGTCCTTTGCCGGAGCCGTCTGGACCAACAACGCGTGGATCAGCGCCCAAGCCGTGGCCCTGGGCATCACCGGTTTCTGGGTGCCCATGATCCTGTTCGCCAACGCCCAGGGGGTGGGGATGGCCGCCGGGATGTTCGCCGCGGTGGGAAAAACGGACGTGTTCTTCAGTTACATCCTGCCGCACGGGCTCATGGAACTGACGGCAGTGTTCGTGGCCTGCGCGGCAGGGCTGAGAATCTTTTGGGCGATGGTGTCGCCGGGCACCCGGACCCGGTCCCGCGCCGTCGCAGCGGAGGGCCGGTCCATGATCACGGTGGCGCTTGGCCTGGTTCTGGTGCTGTTTGTCTCAGGCCTTGTGGAGGGTTTCGTTACGCCCAGCACTTTGCCGGTGTGGGCAAAGATCAGTATCGGCGCGGCGGTGCTGGCGGCATACTGGTGGTATGTGCTGGTCTGCGGGGGACGGGCCTACCGCGCCGGGGCGCGCGGCGACCTGGGCAGCCAGGACGCCGGCTACACAGAACTTGCAGCCTGATTACTACCGCCGGCTGATTATTCCTGCCGTGGCGGGGTGGCACATCGCGGTGCCAGAGCGGCTGACGGTAGGCTCTTGGGGAGATACAAAGCGCTGCCCGGCCCCGGCATTCCCGGTGGCCTCGGAGCGTGGACGCCTACGGAAGTGAAGCTGCAGTGAAAGACAATACTCCGACCCCGTCCGGACGCCTTGATCCGCGGCAAAATCCGGCGGCGAGCCCCGCGCTGGATCCCGCGGAGGACACCGACGAGCCGGCGTTTGACTGGATGAAGCCCGCGCCTGCAGCACGCGCCGCCGAGGAGGAGGGCGCCGCCGGTCCTGCCGCGGCCCAGCCGGAAAGCCGTGCCGACCGCAAGGCGGCGGAGGCGGCCGCCGCCGAGGGTGCCGGGTCAAACCGGACGGAGGCGGGCGGGGACGCTGCGGCAGGCCAGGACGCTGCGACAGACCGGAAGACGGAGTTCCGCCAGCCGTCTCCGGCCGGTTCCTCCTCCATGGGCACGCACTACAGCGAACCGCTCCCCACATCCGCACTGCAGGTACGCCCTCCGCAGGAGGAAGTGGAGCGCCGCAATGCCGAGCGAGAGCAGGCAGCCAGGGCCAAACCGGTCCTGCCGCGGTTCCTCCAGGTCTTGCTGGCCATTTTCTATCCCGTTATCCTCCTGGTCCTGGCCGTGCGGGCCGTGACCAGCCCGCTATTCCTCTGGGTGGAATACCACCGGCCCGGTTTCCCCGGGGACGGCTACGGCTTCAACGCGGACGACCGCATGACCTACGGCTCCTACGCCGTGGACTACCTGAGCAACTGGTCCGGTCCGCGCTACCTGGGCGAGCTGGTTAACCGCAGCGGCGAAAAGCTGTTCAAGGACGGCGAGGTCAGCCACATGGCCGACGTAAAGCTCGTCTTCCTGTCCGCGTTCGGAGCCGGGGCGCTGCTGATCCTGATCAGCATCATCGCCATCATCTACCTGCGGCGGCGCACGCCCGGCGGAGTGCGCCGGGGGCTGTTCGCCGGCTCCATTGTGACGCTGGTGCTCATCATTGGCCTGGGCACCCTCGCCGCCCTCGGCTGGCAGCAGTTCTTCACCGAGTTCCACCGCATCTTCTTCGCCGCCGGCTCCTGGACGTTTGCGCTTGAGGACACGCTGATCCGGCTCTTCCCCGGGCAGTTCTGGATCGACGCGGGCCTGGTCATCGCCGCGCTTGTCCTCATCACAGCGGTGGTGACGCTGATCCTGACCTGGCCCACCCGCAGGCGTCGCGGGCTGGCCCCGGCCAGGAAAGGCCGCAAGGGCAAGGACGTTGACGGCGATGCAGAGGGCAGCGACGTGAAGGACGACGCCGGCACCGATGAGGCTCCACGCACAGGCAACGTCCGTCCCGTGAACCTGTAGCGGCCTTTCGGCAGGGACGACCGCTCAGCCGTACAGCTCTTCGATTTCCGCTTCATAGTCTTTGACGACGGCGGCCCTCTTGAGTTTGAGGGACGGTGTCAGGTGCCCGGACTCCACAGTGAAGGCTGCGTCCAGGACACGGAACTTACGGATGGATTCGGCCTTGGACACGAGGCTGTTGGCCTGGTCCACTGCTTCCTGGATGGCACTGCGCACCGCAGCGTCCGTGCAGGCTTCCGCGGGGCTGAGCAGCGGACGGCCGCGCGCCGTGCACCAGTGCTCGAGGCCCTCGGGGTCGAAGCTGACCAGGGCAGAAATGAACGGCTTCCCGTCACCCACAACCACGGCGTGGCCCACGAGCTGGTGTTCGCGGATCTTCTCCTCGAGCGGCCCCGGCGCCACGTTCTTGCCGGCGGCCGTGACCAGCAGGTCCTTTTTGCGGCCCGTGATGGTGAGGAACCCGTCGGCGTCCAGGGAGCCCACGTCCCCGGTGCGGAAGAAACCGTCCGTGAAGGCCTCGGCGTTGGCCGCCTCGTTGGCGTGGTAGCCCTTGAACACGCCGATGCCCCTGACCAAAACCTCACCGTCCTCGGCGATTCGGATGGTGGTGCCGGGCGCCGGGATTCCTACCGTGCCCACCCGGGTGAGGCCGGCAGTATTCAGGGTGCACGGTGCGGTGGTTTCCGTCAGGCCGTAGCCTTCAAGCACGGCTATCCCCGCGCCCCTGAAGAAGTGCGTATCGCGGGCGTTCAGCGGGCTCGCGCCGGAAACGGCGTACTCCATGTTCCCGCCGAAGACCTGGCGCAGCCGCGCATACACGAGGCGGTCGAACAGTGCGTGCTGCGCCCGCAGCATGGCGCCCGGCCCGCTGCCCTTCCCGCGCCGGGCGGCATCCAGTGCCTCCGAGTAGCGGACCGCCACCCCTGCGGCGGCACTGAAGAGCCGTGACTTCCCGGCATCCCTCGCCTTTTGCTCTGCTTCGGCGTGGACCTTCTCGAAGACTCGGGGGACAGCCAGCAGGAAGGTCGGTTTGAAGGTTTCCAGGTCCTCCAGCAGCTGGGCGGCTCCGGAGGCGTGGCCGAGAGTCACTCCGGCGGTGAGGCACACCACCTGGACGGCCCGGGCCAGCACGTGGGCCAACGGCAGGAACATCAGTGTCCTGGCATCCTCCCGCTGCAGCAGTTCCGGGAGGAGGGCCACGATGTTCCTTGCGACAAGGGCGAAGTTACCGTGCGTGATCCCGCAGCCCTTGGGCCTGCCGGTGGTGCCGGAGGTATAGACGAGGGACGCCACGTCCCGCAGTGCGGCCGCCGACCGGTGCCGCTCCAGTTCGGCGTCCGTCACCCCGGCCCCTGCGGCGGCGAGGCTGGCAAGGTTGGGGGCTTCGCCGTCGTTATCCATCCGGACTATGGGCACCAGCCGCCCGGCCAGGACGCTGGAGGCGGACAGGACCTGGTCCAGCAGCGCCGCCTTCTGGCGGTCTTCGACGAAGACCCGCCCCGCGCCGGAGTCGGACAGGATCCACTCCACCTGGCTCGCCGAGGAGGTTTCGTAGATGGGCACGGTCACGCCGCCGGCAAACCAGATGGCGAAATCCACCAGCGTCCACTCGTAGCGGGTGGCAGAAAGGACTGCGACGGTGTCCCCGGGGGCCAGGCCGCCGGCAATGAGGCCTTTTGCCAGGGCTGTGACCTGGTCAAGAAAGCGCCCGGCGGTGATGTTCTGCCAGCCGCTGGCGTCACGGCGGGCGTAGGCAGCGTGCGAAGGGTTGTGCCGGTAGCAGTCCAGGAGCAGGTCGGTGACGTTGCTGCTGTCCTCCAGTGCAACCATCAGTTCCGTGCTTGCTTCCCTCACAGACGGGTCTCCATTCCGCAAATGATCACGTCCGGGCTCTACCAGCAATCGTGCCTTAGATCCAGGAAGGCATCCACATTCTGAGCCGCCAGTCCTGGTACGTGATCATTTCGGCGGTCCAGACGGGGTAGAAGAAGGAGGAGATCAGGACCGCGGCCACAAGGAAAAGAGCGACGCCGTACAGCCCCGAACGCCGTCGCCACGGCGGATCGGTGGTTTTCCCCAGTACCAGGCCCAGGCAGTACACGAGCGCCAGGACCAGGAACGGCTCGAAGGACACCGCGTAGAAGAAGAACATGGTGCGTTCCGGGTACATGAACCACGGCAGGTAGCCGGAGCCGACGGCGGCCAGCACGGCACCGGCCCGCCAGTCGCGCCTGCCCGCCCACCAGAACAGCAGGATGACGAGTGCTATGGCGGCGCTCCACCAGATCAGCGGGTTGCCGACGGACAGGATGGCCGAAGTGCAGTTGGCGAAATCGCAGCCGGGGGTGCCCTGCTTGGGGGACTCGTAGAAGAACGAGGTGGGCCTGCCCATCACCAGCCAGCTCCAGGCGCTCGCCTCATAGGGGTGCTCCGAGCTGAGCCCCTGGTGGAACTTGTAGGCCTCGAGGTGGTAGTGCGCCAGGGACCGCAGGGAGTCCGGCAGCCAGCCCCATTCCGCGCTGGGGTTCGTCTCCGCCCACCGCCGGTAGTAGGCATCCGTGGACCTGAACCATCCGGTCCAGCTGGCGGCGTACGTCACGGCGGCTACGGGCACGATGCTGACGAAGGCCAGGAGCCCGTCCCTGATGATTCCGGCGCTGATCCAGCCGCGGACGCCGGCGGTCCGTCGGGCGCTCAGGTCCCAGAACACCGTCAGGAGCCCGAAACCGGCCACGAAGAACAGCGCCGACCACTTGGTGCCTACTGCCAGGCCCAGGCAGATGCCGGCCGCGATCCGCCACCAGCGGACGCCCAGCCAGGGGCCGGACAGCAGCTGGAGCGTGGATGGCCTGCCGGTGGGGGAGGCTGCCGCCTGCCTGGCGAGCCGTGCCGCCAGCCGCCGCCGGCCGTCGTCGCGGTCCAGCAACAGCGCACCGAACGCCGCCAGGACCCAGAACATCAGGAAGATGTCCAGCAACGACGTGCGTGACATGACCAGGTGGTGCCCGTCGACGGCGAGCAGCAGCCCGGCTGCGCCGCCAAGAACCAGGGAGCCGTAAAGCTTCTGGGCTATCAGCGCAAGGAGGGCCACGGACAGGGTGCCGGTCAGCGCCGCAGCGAACCGCCAGCCGAAGGGGTTGTCGGCCCCGAAGAGCCACATGCCTGCCGCGATCATCCACTTGCCCACGGGCGGGTGCACCACGTATTCGGGCGTGTTCAGCAGCACGTTGGGGTTGCCGGCCACGAACGCGTCGTTGGCCTTGTCCGGCCAGCTCCGCTCGTAGCCGCTCACCAGCAGCGAGTAGCCGTCCTTGACGTAGTACGTCTCGTCAAACACGAGGCTGCGGGGGCTATCGAGCCGGACGAACCTCAGGACGCCGCCCACGGCGGCGGTCAGGGCCGGAACCAGCCAGAACCAAAGCCGCAGCGACGGCGGGTAGTCCCGCCAGGTGCGGATGCCGCCAATCAGGCGCCGGGTGAGTGCGTCTGCCGTGAATGCCTCCGAGGGGCGGCTGATCCAGCGCTTCCCGAGCGGGCCACGGTCTTCGGTGGCGGGTGCGGAAGCCGGGGTAATCGGTGGTTCGGCCCCGTCAGGCCGCACGGAGGTCTGCGTCACGAGCCCATGCTACCGTTTGCGGCTTGAAGAACGCCGGACGGCAGTAGGCTGGATCCGTGGACCACGAAGCGAGCACCGCCCCTGACAGCAGTTCCGACCCCGCCAGCAATTCAGAGGCGGACGGCAGTTCGGAACCGGATGCCGGGACCGCGGGCAGAAGGGAGCCGGATCTCCGCAGCGGCGGTCCGGGACGGATCGTCCTGGCGGCAACACCCATCGGCAACGTGGGCGACGCTTCCGCCCGGCTCGTGGAACTGCTGGCGACGGCGGACATCGTGGCTGCCGAGGACACCCGGCGGCTGCACCGCCTGGTGCAGAGCCTGGACGTTGCCGTGAGCGGGCGGATCATCAGCTACCACGAGCACAACGAGGCGACGAAGACCGCGGAACTCCTGGAGCAGGTCCGCGCCGGAAAAACCCTCATTATGGTCACCGACGCCGGCATGCCCGCAGTCTCCGACCCCGGCTTCCGGCTGGTCGAAGGCGCGGTGGCCGCCGGCCTCACCGTCACGGCCATCCCCGGGCCATCGGCCGTCCTCACCGCCCTGGCCCTGTCAGGCCTGCCCACCGACAGGTTCTGTTTCGAAGGTTTCCTGCCGAGGAAGGCCGGCGAACGCTCCGCCCGGCTGGCGGATCTCGACGCCGAACGCCGCACCATGGTTTTCTTCGAGGCGCCGCACCGGCTTGAGGCCATGCTGCGGGCGCTGCACGAGCGCTTCGGCCCGGACCGGCGCGCGGCGGTGTGCCGCGAACTCACCAAGACCTACGAGGAGGTCCTCCGCGGCTCGCTCCGGGAGATGCTGCAGTGGGCGGAGGCCAACGAGGTGCGCGGCGAGATCGCCGTGGTGGTGGCAGGTGCGCCGGAGCGTTCGCCCGGCTCGCCGGAGGACGGCGTCGCCGCCGTCAATGAACTCGTGGCCAAGGGTGTCCGGCTCAAGGAAGCCGTCGCAGCGGTCGCCGAAGAAACCCGCGTGAGCAAGCGGGAACTGTACTCCGCCGTCCTCGCGGCGCGGTGACATCCCCGCTCTGGTGAGCCCGCCGGAGCGGCGCTTATAAGCCGGTTGCACGCGCTCCCGCCCGCCCGGCAGCTCCGTCCGAGCAGCTGTGCAGCTGCACAACAAATGGCGTTACGGGCAGTGCGCCGATGCGTAGACACTGCGGAGACGCCAGCAGTACCGTGGCTTTAATCCAGCCAAGCATGCAGCGGGCGGCAGGCGGCGCCAAGCCGTGTGCAGGAGCTGCACATAACCGGCAATCCGATTGCTGACGAGGGAGTCACCGTGTCTGTTACCACACAGTCCACTGCCACCGCAGAACGCGAAAGCGAATTGCTCGCGTCTGTTCCCACCGGCCTGCTCATCAACGGCGAGTGGCGGCCCGCGGCGTCGGGCAAGACCTTCGACGTCGAGGATCCCGCCACAGGGAAGGTGCTGCTGAGCATCGCCGACGCCGGCCCCGAAGATGGTGCCGCGGCCCTGGACGCGGCCGCCGCCGCCCAGGACTCCTGGGCGAAAGTCCCGGCGCGGGAGCGCGGAGAGATCCTGCGCCGCGCCTTTGACCTGGTCACCGAACGGGCCGAGGACTTCGCCCTACTGATGACCCTGGAAATGGGCAAGCCGCTGGCCGAAGCCCGCGGCGAAGTCACCTACGGCGCCGAGTTCCTCCGCTGGTTCTCCGAGGAAGCCGTCCGCGCCTTCGGCCGCTACTCCGTCTCCCCCGACGGCAAGTCCCGCCTGCTGGTGACCAAGAAGCCGGTGGGCCCCTGCCTGCTGATCACGCCGTGGAACTTCCCGCTGGCCATGGCCACCCGCAAGATCGCCCCCGCCGTCGCCGCCGGCTGCACGATGGTGCTGAAGTCCGCAAACCTCACTCCGCTGACCTCACAGCTGTTCGCCGCCGTCATGCAGGAGGCCGGCCTGCCCGCCGGCGTCCTGAACGTCATCCCCACTTCCACGGCCGGAGCCACCACTGGTCCGCTGATCAAGGACTCCCGGCTGCGGAAGCTCTCCTTCACCGGTTCCACCGAGGTGGGCCGCCGCCTGCTGTCGGACGCTTCGGAGACGGTCCTGCGGACCTCGATGGAGCTGGGCGGCAACGCCCCGTTCGTGGTGTTCGAGGACGCCGACGTCGATGCCGCCGTCGCCGGTGCCATGCTGGCGAAGCTGCGGAACATGGGCGAGGCCTGCACTGCCGCGAACCGCTTCATCGTGCACGAATCTGTCGCCGACGAATTCGCGGAGAAATTTGCCGCGAAGATGAAGGACATGACCACCGCCCGCGGCACCGAGCCCGAGTCCAAGGTGGGCCCGCTGATCGACGCGAAGAGCCGGGACAAGGTCCACGAACTGGTCACCGACGCCGTCTCCGCCGGTGCCACGACCGTGGTGGGGGGCGCCCCCGTGGACGGGCCGGGCTACTTCTACCAGCCCACCATCCTCAAGGGCGTCACCGAGGGAACCCGGATCCTGTCCGAGGAGATCTTTGGCCCGGTCGCCCCGATCATCACGTTCTCCTCCGAGGACGAGGCCGTGCGCCTGGCCAACAACACCGAATACGGGCTGGTGGCCTACGTCTTCACGAAGGACCTCAACCGCGGCATTCGGATGGGCGAGCGGCTCGAGACCGGCATGCTGGGCCTGAACGCCGGCGTCGTCTCCAACGCCGCGGCACCCTTCGGCGGCGTCAAGCAGTCCGGCCTGGGCCGTGAGGGCGGCCTCGAGGGCATCGAGGAATACCTCTACACCCAGTACATCGGCATCGCCGACCCCTACGCCAGCTAACAAGCCAGGCGCCGGACCCACACCGGATGAACCGAGCGCAACGACACAACGCACTGGCCCGCAGGAATCCTGCGGGCCAGTGCGTTTTTTTGCGACGCGTAGTTGCCGAAGATCTTAGCGGGCTGCGGCCCGGACGCTCGCGTACTCCTCGCGGGAGACCGGGGTGGCGTCGGGTGATCCCAGCTCGTTGAGCGGAATCCGGTGCGTCTCCTTGGCGGACCAGGCCGCAAGGGCTCCGATGACCGTGATGCCGAAGCAGATGGACCCGACAGCGAGCGGAACGTTGGCCGAACCCGGGGGAGCGACCACCGCGAAGAGGCTCGGCAGGAAGGATGTGATCAGGAGTCCGATATTCCAGAGGTAGACCGTGGTGCCCATGCCCATGCCGATGCCGTAACCCGGCTGTGGCGTAGGCCGCACCGAAGACCGCCACGGTGACGCCCACAACGTTGGCCAGCGTCACGCAGACCGCCCACACGACGTTCAGCCCGCTTTCCCGCAGCACCTGGACCACCGGCATTTTGGGAACGTCGCGGTGCGCCTTCTCCTCCACAAAGACGGGCGTCTCCTCGACCCGGCGGCGGATGATGTAGCCGGCGAACACCACCAGCGTGCTGAGGAGGAACGGGATGCGCCAGCCCCAGGCGTGGAAGTCTTCTGCGGACAGCACGGCCGAGAGCGGAAGGAAGACGGCGGCGGCGATGATCTGTCCGGCCTGGGTGCCCTGGAGGGCGAAGCTTGCATAGAAGAGCGGGGAACGGCCGGCGGCCGGCGCGTTCGCGGGGAACGGCCGGGCAGGCGGTGCGTCTGCGGGTGCGGCCCGTACGCCACTGGCGTTCCCGCAGGCGTTGAGCCTTTCAGCGGGCGGCTAGCCTCCGCGCAGGCGGCGGAGGCCGCTGCGCGTCCTGCGCCACAGCGCCGAGGCGGCGTGTCCCACCCGGGACGCCGCCCGGCCGAGGACACTGAAAGGCCACCGGGCCACGGATCCCCAGCGCGAGAGGACCGACGGCGGCAGCCAGTCGGCGTGGAGCCGGCCGACTATGCCGGCATTACGGCGCAGCGCCTGCCGCACTTTGCCGATGTGTTCGACGGCGGCTTCCTCCGGAAGCCCGTGGCGCGTGGCGTCCTGGCCCGCGGGCCGGCCGTACTGATGCCGTTCGTAGGCCTTCGTCAGGACCGTAACGGCGTGGACAGCCTGGGCATGAAATGTCCCGGTGTTGTGCCCGGGTCCGTTGCCGGTGTCTTGTCCGCCGCCGGTGTCTGGTACGGCGCCGGGGTCTGATTCGGCCGCCAGCCGCATGGCCAGGGAGCCGCGCAGCCTGGCCGAGAATGTCCTCGGAGTCTCGCTGGGCTCAGGACGGACGCCGTAGTCAGTGGCCAGGTCCTGGAGTTCCGACCAGACGAGCGGCGGCTCGGCCAGCCCGTTCCTGCCGGTACCCGTTCCCCTCAGGCGCCGTGCCCGGATGCCTCTGCGCACCAGGTGGGGTGAGGCGGCCAGGAGGACCAGCAGCAGAACCGCGGCGGAGGTGTAGAGAGCGGGCGCCAGCTGGTTCCCGGCACCGGCGGTTCCGCTCCCCGGAAGGGGGAGGGGGGCAGGTGCCGGCGCCGACGACGGTGCTGTGGCGCCGTTGCTCGGCACCAGGCCGTCATTGTTTTGTTCGTTGGTGCTGGTTCCGCCGGATGCCGAGGAGTCCTGCGCGTAGGCCGGCACCACGCCCCGTGAGGGAGTGGGCTCAAACGGAACCCAGCCGAGGCCCTGGAAGTACAGCTCGGGCCAGGCATGGGCGTCGCGGGCGTCGACTTCGTACTCCGGGAGTGCTCCCTGGCCGGCGACGGACACGGTGGCGCCGGTCTGCCTGCCCGGCGCGTAGCCGACGGCGATCCTGCTCGGGATGCCTTCAAGCCGGGCCATTACCGCCATGGCGGAGGCGAAGTGGATGCAGTAGCCGCTCTTCTGGGTCAGGAAATCCGCCAGGACCGACAGCCCGTTGCCGTCATACCCGTTCTGGACGGGCGACTCCAGGGAATAGGTGAAGCCCGGGCCGCGCAGGAATCTCTGGATCGCCATCGCCTTGGCATAGGCGGTCCGGCTGTCCGCGGTAACGGACTCGGCGGTGGTCCGGACGATGTCCGGAACATTCGACGGCGGGCGGATGAACTCCTCCGGCACGCCCTGGACGGGAGCGGAGGACGCATCCAGCAGCTCCGTAGTCAGCTTTGGCACCGTGGACTGCACCAGATACTGCTGGTCCCGGGAGTTGGTGTCGGTGCCTTTGATGCTCAGGGTGGCAGGATCCCAGCTCCACCGCCCCGTGAGCCCGTTCACGGATTCGGGGGCGTACGGGACGGGAAGGTAAGGGCTGGTGAAATCGCCGGTGTTGACCACCGTCACCTGCCGGGTCTGTTCGGGTGCCTGGATCTCGTGTCCCGCGTCCATCCGTCCGGTGCCTGCCCGGCGGTTCGCGTTGCGGTCGTCGGGGGACCAGGACTCGCCGTCGAAACGGTCCACCGTGACGGAGCGCAGGTAAAGCGGCGTCGTGGAGTTGGTGGCGTAGGTGATCCTGCCCTCGCCCGTCGGGGTGCGCAGGCTGTTGCCGAGGCTGATCATGGGGTTCAGTCCGGTGGCCGTACCCCAGGGGTTCAGCCGGGAGCCTTGGGGGAACGTGCCCTGGTCGAAGCCGGGAACCACAAGCTGCAGCAGCAGCGTGACCACCAGCGCCACGCTTCCGGTCAGGGCGGCGCGCCTGACCTGGCCCGGGTTGCGGGCCGTGTCCGCCTGCGTCCGGGCATCGGGGGCAAACCACTGGCTGCACGCGAGGATCACCAGGTAGCCGGCCGCCGTCGTCACGAATCCCAGCCATCCGACGCTCTGCGGTTTGATCATGGCCGGAACAACCAGCACCGCCAGCAGGCCAAGTCCGCTCGTAGCCGGCATGCCCAAAGGGAGGGCCAGCGCATCCACGAGGATGACAACGAGTCCGAGCGCGGCGCATGCCACCAGGACGATGCCGGCATTGGGTGCTACCGGCGAACTCTCGGCCAGCACCGTTTCGCTCGCCCGGCGAAGGTGCCTGCCCAGCGCATCGAAGGTTGCCTGTGACGGCAGGAAACCAGCAATGCTGTCGCGCCGGAAGAAGGTGAACGTCAGGATGAGGGCCAGGGATGCAAGGCCTCCTGTGGCAACCAGCAAGGGCTGGGCGCGGAACGTGCGGAGCAGGGCCATGGTCAGCGAGACCACCACCACTGTGGTCAGGACGGGCAGGAACCATGCCCAGCCCCTCAGGACCCCGTTGAGGGACAGTGACGCGCCGCATACGGACACCGCCACTGCGCCGGCCATGACCCAAGGAAAAGCGCCGGCCCCGAACCTTCCGCTGCCGGGGGAGCCCGGAACGGGCTGCGGCTGTACTCCGGTTCCCGCCTGCGGTTGTGATGTCAGTGTCATCGCCCCACCTCCGCGCCGCGGCGGACGTCCGCTGCAGCCGTCCACATGGCGGCGTCGCCCTCGTCGAAATAGGTCCAGGCGGCCGGCAGCGACGTGGACGCCTCGACGGCAACAGCGCGCCAGCCGCCCAAACGCAGGGCCTCGAGCAATTCGTGGCACTCCGCGGGTTTGTCCGTGATCAGCACCGCAAACGCGTTGGCGGCGTAGCCGGCTGCGGGGGCGAGGGCCCGGGCCTCCGCGAGCGCAATCTTCCCGAGCAGCGCCAGGACCGGGCCGCGCATCCGGTGGGCCGCGAGCTTGTCCATGAGCCGGTCGTCAAAGACGGACTGGGCAGGATCGGCGCTGCCCGCATGCTCGCGGCGCCCTGTGTCGTGTTCCCTGCGCGCGTGGTGCGGTCCGGTTAGCTGGATGGCGGCCAGGCTTTCGGCAATGGACTGCATGCCGGCGGCGCCGCTATACAGGTCGTTGTCAGGCTCGGGGGCCGACGACGAACGCCGGAAGGCAGGCTCACCCGCCGCGTCCAGGAACCGCAGGGAGTAATTGAGTTCGGCCAGGTGGGCGCCCACGGACATGGCCGCCGTAACGGCCCACTCAAAGGTGTCGCTGGTGACGAGGTCGCTTCCGTCGTCGGCCGGGCTGCCGAACACCGAGCCGTAGCCCGAGGAATGGGCCACGAACCGGTGGTCCAGGATGACCGTGGCCTCGGGGGTGGTGACCGATTCCTCCTGCCTGACCATCAGGGCCCCGTGCCGGGCGGTGGCCGGCCAGTGCACCCGGCGCATCGGATCGCCGTGCCGGTACTCGCGCGTCATGACGTCGTCATCGCTGGGATTGGCCCTTGTCCGGGTGGCCGTGATGCCGTCGTTGCCGCGCGCGCCGGCAAGGCCGCTGGACGGGAGCTCGACGGCCGCCGGCGTCACGGTGAGGGTGTCGCCGTCGTCGATCGAATGCCGGTGCAGTGAGAGCCCGAACGGATCCGTAAACTCGGCGGTGACGGGGCCGATGGTGAACTGTCCCCGCTTTCCGGACCGCAGGTGGTACTCGTAGCGGCTGGTGCCGCCCGAGGCGGACCTGGCAGGGAAGCGGAACGCCGGGGATTCACCGAACCGCGGTGGCAGCCGCTCCTCCATGATCACCCGGCCTGTGCCCAGCCCGGTCCGGGCGACGGCAAGCCGGACCGTGGTGACGGAGTCTGTCTCCACCGTGGAAGGGCTGAACTCCCGGTAGACCCGGAAGCGCGGTTTGACCACCCTGATGCCGGCCAGTGAAACGAGCGGCAGGACAAGCAGGAGGACGCCGAGGGCCAGAAGGTCGCGGCGGCCCATGACCTGGGCACAGAGCAGCGAGACGACGCCGGCCGCCAGGAGTCCCCAGCCCCGGGAGCTGAAGAGATGTCGGGGGAGGCTGTCCAGTAGTGCCACGGTGATGGTCCTGACTAGCGGCTGGGGCGGAGTTCGGGCGCGGTCCGCCCGGAGTTTGCCTTTTCCGTCATCTCCCGGCTCACGGGGATCCGGGCAAGGACGCCGCGGATGACGCCCTGCGGGGACTCGCCCGAGCTTGCGGCCTTGCGGTCCAGGATGATCCGGTGGGCCAGCACCGCCTCGGCTACGGCCACGACGTCATCCGGCAGGACGAAATCCCGGCCGTCCAGCGCCGCCGTCGCCTTCGCGGCCCGGAGCAGCTGCAGCAGGGAGCGCGGGCTTGCGCCCAGGCGCAGCATGGCGCTGTCCCTTGTGGCCCTGCCGACGGCCACGGTGTACTCCTTGACGGCTTCGGAGACGAACACCTGTTGGACGGTGGCGATCATGGCAGCCACATCCGCTGCCGTGACCACCGCCTTGACCCGGGCAAGCGGCGACGTGGCCTGGTGGGTCTCGAGCATTTCGATCTCGGAGTCCTTGTCCGGGTATCCCATGGAGATCCGGGCCATGAACCGGTCCCGCTGGGCCTCGGGGAGCGGATACGTCCCCTCCATCTCGATGGGGTTCTGGGTGGCCACCACCATGAACGGCTCGCCGAGCTTGTAGGAGTGTCCGTCCACCGTGACCTGGTGCTCCTCCATGCATTCGAGCAGGGCAGACTGCGTCTTGGCGGAGGCCCGGTTGATCTCGTCGCCGATGACGATGTTCGCGAACACGGCACCCGGGCGGAACTCGAACTGGCGCGAGGACTGGTTGTAGATGGAGACGCCGGTGACATCCGAGGGGAGAAGGTCGGGGGTGAACTGGATCCGGCTGACGGAACAGTCGATGGTGCGGGCCAGGGTCTTGGCCAGCAGCGTCTTGCCCACCCCCGGGACATCCTCCAGGAGCAGGTGGCCCTGTGCGAGCAGGACCGTCAGCGCCAGCTTTGCGGCCTCGGCCTTGCCGTCGATGACCGTATTGATGGCCGAGAGGATGCGTTCGCTCGCTGCGCGGAAAGCGGGAGCTTCCAAGGGGACAGACTTGTGGCCGTTGTAGGAATTGACGCCGCGCGCAGTACTTCCCGTGAAGCCCTGTCCGCCCGGAAGCGCTTCGTCGATTGTGATGCGTCGGTGCGGTTCCATCGGCAACCTTTCAGCCCTGAGTGAAGCGGAACGAAGCGGCGGAGGCCTGCCGTTGCCCGCGTTGGGCGCTCACATCCGTCAATACCAGCGTACTAACACAACTGCCGTGGCTAACAGAGAGTTCCCCGTAAATCTCCCGGGAATGCCAAGCGTAGTTCCGGGGTGGGGCTACGCGGGAACAGGCACAACTCGGCGGCGGATAGGCTGGAGGAATGCGGCATTCCCTGACTCCCCGGCCCTACCAGGCGCCCGGCAGCGACGGTTCCGGCAAGCGCGGGTTCCCGCCGGCACCCGAACCGTTGCCTGTTCCCGTGATGGACAACCACACCCACCTGGACTTCCCGACAGGCGATGTCCGGGTGGACATCGCGGCTGCCCTCGATGCAGCCGAAGCGGTAGGTGTCTGTGGCGCCGTGCAGGTGGGCTGCGACCTCGAATCCTCGAGGTTCACCGTGCGGGCCGTCGACCTGGATCCGCGCCTTTTGGGGGCCGTGGCCCTCCACCCGAATGACGCGCCGGGGTATGCGGTCCGCGGTGAACTTGAGGACGCCCTGGCGGAGATTGAGGAGCTCGCGGCCCACCCCCGGGTACGCGCCATTGGCGAAACCGGCCTGGATTTCTTCCGCACGGAAGGGGAGGGGCTGGCGCATCAGCGTTACTCCTTCCGCCGGCACATCGACATCGCGAAGCGGCTGGACCGGACCCTGCAGATCCATGACCGCGACGCGCACCAGGACGTGGTCCAGGTCCTGCGTGAGGAAGGCACACCGGAGAGGGTGGTTTTCCACTGCTTTTCCGGGGACGGGGAGCTCGCCCGGATCTGCAACGACGAAGGGTGGTTCATGTCCTTCGCAGGGACACTGACCTTCAAGAACGCCACCAACCTCCGTGAAGCGCTCGCCGTGGCGGACCCCGAGCTGGTGCTGGTTGAAACCGACTCGCCGTTCCTCACCCCGCACCCGCACCGCGGCCGTCCCAACGCGAGTTACATGGTGCCGTACACGGTGCGGGCGATGGCGGAATTGACAGAAACGGACCTGGCCGAGCTGTGCGGCCAGGTGAGCGCAAACACTGTGCGGGCGTACGGATCCTGGGACTGATTCATGGCGCTACAGATCCGTAAAATACATACCTGGTAGGCATGTATTTTGGAGGTTTATAACGCTTCGGTTACAGTGAAAAACTATTAGCCGGGGTCGGGGAAGGCCTCCGGATGATGCAACTCACTTTCGTGACAGGCAGGGCGTCTCCGGATGCCCTGCCATGTGAGTGTGGCGACGCACATGCCTGCGGCGTGCTCCGGCCTGTCCGGAGCCCACCATCCCGGTGACGGCCGCAGGTCCCCCTGTGCGTTTTTCCCCGTGCCCGGATGGCTCAAAAGTTACGGGCAATCGTGGTCAACTTCTTCACGTCAGACGGCAAGTTCAGTTTCATCAAGGTCGGCACGCAACTGGTGGTGCTCTCGGCCCTCGTGCTGGGGCTCGTTGCCTTTGTGGGCAGCAATAAGACAGTCACCCTGAACGTCGACGGGAAGGTCAGCTCCGTCCAGACATTCGGCGGCACCGTCGAGCAGGTGGTGAAGAGCGCGAATGTGGAGCTGCACCCGGCCGACCGCGTGTCTCCGGCGTTGGACTCCCGTGTTGCGAACGGCTCCGTCATCAACGTGAACATGGCGAAGGCCGTGAAGGTCAGCCTGGACGGTGCAGAGAAGACCGTGAGCACCACGGCTCAGGACGTGGCGGGACTTGTGACCCAGCTCGGTGTTGCCAGCGCCTCGGAGCTCTCCGTGCCGAAGAACGCGCAGCTGGCCGTGGACGGTTCGTTCGTGGCCATCTCGACGCCGAAGACCGTCAGCATCATCGCCGACGGCAAGGCCAAGAAAACCACCACCACAGCCGCCAGCGTCGGTGAGGTCCTCAAGGATGCCGGAATCCGGCTCGCCGCCGCGGACCGGACGTCTCAGCCGGCACACGCCCCGGTGGTCAACAACATGGTGATCAAGGTGTCCCGCGTTGTTGGCAAGACCACCACCGTCACCGAAAAGGTCGCGTTCCAGACGCTCACCGCGGACAGCGACACCCTCCCCAAGGGTAAGGAGAAGGTCACCCAGGCCGGTGTGCCGGGTGAGACCACCCTCACCTATAAGCTCGTCCTGGTCGACGGCCGTGAGGCTTCCAGGACGCTGGTTTCCAAGACCACCACCCGCGAGCCGGTGACCGAAAAGATCACGGTCGGCACCAAGGAAGAGCCCAAGCCCGCTCCCGCCGCCGCCGAGGCCGAGACCGAGGCCGAAAGCGGGAACACCGGGGCAGCGGCCCCGGCCATGATGAACGTGGCCATGTGGGACAAGATCGCCCAGTGTGAATCGGGCGGCAACTGGTCCACCAACAGCGGCAACGGCTACTACGGCGGCCTGCAGTTCGACGTCCAGACCTGGATCGGCTCCGGCGGAGGCGCCTACGCCCCGAACGCCAGCCAGGCTACAAAGGCAGAGCAGATTGACATCGCCAACCATGTCTATGCCGAACGCGGCCTTCAGCCGTGGGGCTGCGGCTGGGCAGCCAGCAGCTAGCGCCGGCGGCAACAGCCACTGGCGCAGGTAAACCCTCGCCGCCGCGGCAGCTGACCACAGCCGCGGCGCCCGCCAAGGCCGGGTCCGGAACCTCCGGGCCCGGCCTTCGCCGTCCCCTCATAGCAATGACGTCCCCGGCCAGCAGCGAGCCCCGCCCAATACTGAACTGCGGGATAGGATACCTAGGTGACTGACCCGATCCCCTCCGCCTCCGGCACTGCGCCCGCTCCTCTGTTCGGTGCCTCCGATATCCGCAGGCTGGCCGGGGAGATCGGCGTCCGCCCCACCAAAACACTTGGCCAGAACTTCGTCATCGACGGCAACACCATCCGCAGGATCGTGGCCGCCGCCGGCATCGGACCCGACGAGACGGTCCTCGAAATCGGACCCGGGCTGGGGTCGCTGACGCTGGGGCTCCTCGACGCCGCCAAGGCGGTGGTCGCCGTCGAAATTGACCCAGTCCTGGCCGCGAAGCTGCCGGAGACCATCCGGCAATGGCGGCCCGACTCAACCGGTGACTTCCACCTGGTCCTCGCCGATGCCATGAAGGTGACCGAACTGCCGGCCGAGCCCGCAGCGCTCGTCGCCAACCTGCCGTACAACGTCGCAGTGCCGGTGGTGCTCCACCTGCTGCAGCACTTCCCGTCAATCCGCCACGGACTCGTCATGGTCCAGGACGAAGTGGCTGACCGGCTGGCTGCTGAACCCGGATCCAAGATCTACGGCGTGCCCTCGGTCAAGGCGGCCTGGTACAGCAGCATGCGCAAGGCCGGCGTCATCGGCATGAACGTGTTCTGGCCCGCCCCCAAGATCCAGTCCGGGCTCGTGGCCTTCACCCGGCGCGAGCCCCCGGCCACCACCGCCAGCCGCAAGGAGGTCTTCGCCGTCATTGATGCTGCGTTCGCGCAGCGCCGCAAGACACTCCGTGCAGCCCTGGCCGGGTGGGCCGGCAGTGCCACCGAAGCGGAACGCTGCCTGGTTGCGGCCGGGGTCGACCCCACCGCACGGGGCGAAGTGATCGACATCGCCGCGTTCGCGAGGATCGCCGAAGCCCGCGCGGCCGCGGACGCCTGATGGCCGTCCAGGGCGTGCGGGGGCGCTTTGCGGCAAGGACCGTCCGGGTCAAGGCTCCGGGCAAAGTAAACGTCTCGCTGGACGTCGGGCCGCTGCGGCCGGATGGCTACCACTCCGTGGCCAGCGTCTACCTTGCTGTGTCGCTGTACGAGGAAGTTGCGGCCACCAGCACAACATCCGATGGCATTACCGTCAGCATCAGCCCGGACAGCACGCTGGACCTCGACGGGGTGGACATTCCGCTCGACGAGCGGAACCTCGCCTACAAGGCAGCCGCCATCATGGCCGATGTGTCGGAACACTCCACCGGGGTGCATCTTGAAATCACCAAGCGGGTGCCCGTGGCCGGCGGCATGGGCGGCGGCTCCGCGGATGCTGCCGCCACGCTCCTGGCCTGTGACGCGCTGTGGAACAGCGGCCTGTCCCGGGACGAACTCGCCCACCTCGCCGCCGAGCTCGGGGCCGATGTTCCCTTCGCCCTGCTGGGCGGCACCGCCGTAGGGCTGGGCGTGGGCGATGAGCTGTCTCCCGCCCTGGCAAAGGCCCAGATGGACTGGGTCCTTGTCACCGCGGAGTTCGGGCTGTCCACTCCGGAAGTATTCCGGACGCTGGACCGGCTCCGCGAGGCCGAGGGCGTGGACGGCGACGAGCCCACGGCTGTGGACCCCAAAATCCTGCAGGCCCTGCGCAGCGGCGACGCCGATGCCCTGAGCCGGGTGCTGGTCAACGACCTCCAGCGCGCGTCCATCGAACTCGCCCCCGGGCTCCGGGACACACTGGGACTGGGCGAGTCCTGCGGGGCCATTGCCGGGATCGTTTCCGGCTCCGGGCCCACCGTGGCCCTGCTGGCGCACAATCCCGAAGCGGCGGAGAACCTGGCCGGGGAGCTGCAGCACAAAGGGCTCAACGCACTGGCCGTCCACGGCCCCGTGCCCGGCGCGCGCATCATCTCCGATACGCTCCTTTAATACCTTCCAACCAACACCTCAGAAAGCAGTTCCCCGTGGCACACCTGCTCGGCGGCGAGAACCTCACAGTCTCGTACGCAACCCGCACCGTTCTTGACGGCATCACCCTTGGACTCGAAGAGGGTGACCGGATCGGCATGGTGGGCAGGAACGGCGACGGCAAGTCAACGCTGATGCGGCTGCTGGCGCTGCGGTCCACCCCCGATTCCGGCCGGGTCACCAAGCGCGGGGACGTCAACATCGGCTACCTGGACCAAAGCGACGTCCTCGACGCCGACCTGACGGTGGGCGCCGCGATCGTCGGCGACCAGGCGGACTACGAATGGGCCCGCAATCCGCAGATCCGCGAGATCATGGGCGGACTGGTGTCCGACGTCGACTGGCACGCCAATGTGCACGCACTCTCCGGCGGCCAGAAACGGCGCGTGGCCCTGGCAAAGCTGCTGATCGAAGACCACGACGTGATCATGCTCGACGAGCCCACCAACCACCTCGACGTCGAAGGCGTTGCCTGGCTGTCCCGCCACCTGAAGACCCGCTGGCGGGCCAACCAGGGCGCGTTCCTGGTGGTTACCCACGACCGCTGGTTCCTCGACGAAGTCTGCAACAAAACCTGGGAAATCCACGACGGGATCATGGACCCCTTCGAAGGCGGCTACGCCGCCTACGTCCTGGCCCGTGCCGAACGTGACCGCGCCGCGTCTGTGGTGGAAGGCAAGCGCCAGCAGCTCGTCAAGAAGGAACTCGCCTGGCTGCGACGCGGCGCCCCCGCCCGCACTGCAAAGCCCAAGTTCCGCATCGAGGCAGCCAATGCCCTGATCGCCGACGTTCCGGCGCCGCGCGACTCGATGGCGCTGAGCAAGATGGCCACGGCGCGCCAGGGCAAGGACGTGCTCGACCTCGAGCACGTTTCCCTGGACCTCCTGGGTAGTGCCGATAGGCAGGACCGAGCACAGAAGCTCTTCGACAACATCACCCTTCGCCTCGCACCGGGCGAGCGGCTGGGGCTGGTCGGCGTCAACGGTGCCGGCAAGACCACGCTCCTGAAGCTCCTCAACGGCGAAATCCAGCCCACCTCCGGCAAGGTCAAGCGCGGCAAGACGGTGGTCACCGCCGTACTGACCCAGGAGGTCAAGGAGCTCGACGACGTCAAGGACCTGCGCGTCATCGAAGTGATCGAGCGCGAAAAGCGGTCCTTCAACGTTGGCGGCAAGGAATTCAGCGCCGGTCAGCTCGTGGAACAGCTTGGCTTCACCAACGAGAAGCAGTGGACCCCGGTCAGGGACCTCTCTGGTGGCGAACGCCGCCGGCTCCAGCTGCTGCGCCTCCTGGTGGGCGAGCCCAACGTGCTCATGCTCGACGAACCCACCAACGACCTCGACACGGACACCCTGGCCGCCGTCGAAGACGTCCTGGACGGCTGGCCGGGCACGCTCGTTGTAGTCAGCCACGACCGCTACCTGCTGGAGCGCGTCACCGACCACCAGATGGCATTGCTGGGCGACGGCAAGATCCGCGCCCTGCCCCGCGGCGTGGACCAGTACCTCGAACTGCGCGAAGGTGCAATGGCTGGCTCCACCATCACCGGCGGCGGCAACCCCGTCATGGGCGCCAGCGGCAGCTCGGCACCGGCCGTCGCAGGCCCGTCTGGCCCTTCGGAAGCCGAGAAGCGCGACGCCCGCAAGGCCAAAAACCGAATCGACCGCCAGCTGGGCAAGCTGACGCAGCAGGAAGAGAAGATCCACGCCCAGATGGTCAAGAGCACGGCCGACAACGACTTCGACGCCATGGCCGAGCAGAACAAGAAGCTGAAGACCCTGGCCGAAGAACGCGAAGCCCTGGAACTCGAGTGGCTCGAGGCCCTGGAAGTCCTCGGCGAATAACCGGTTCCGGGTTTTTGTGCAGATATCGGGCGCTAAAGGCCTCGGAAGTCCCATTATCTGGACAAGAACTACACCGCGGAGGAGAGCCGGACTAAGCCTCGCTGCGGAGTTCCGGGTCCTTCTTGAGTCCGGTCAGCCCGTTCCAGGCGAGGTTGACGAGGTGCGCGGCGACGTCCCGTTTGTCGGGCTGGCGGGCGTCCTGCCACCACTGGCCCGTCATCGCCACCATGCCCACGAGCATCTGCGCGTACATGGCGCCGTCGGCTGCGCTGAACCCGCGGCGGGCGAATTCGTCTGACAGGATGTGTTCAACACGCGCGGTCACGTGGGAGAGCAGCGTGGAGAAGGCGCCTTCGGGCTGGGACGGGGGAGCGTCCCGCATGAGGATGCGGAAGCCGTCGGTGCGTTCCTCGATGTAGGTGAGGAGGGCCAGGGCGGCGCGCTCCACGAGGACCCTCGGCTTGGCTTCCTGGGTGAGGGCGTCATTGATGGCGGCGAGCAGGATCCGGAACTCGTACTCGACGACCTGCGTGTACAGGCCTTCCTTCGAGCCGAAGTGCTCGTAAATCACGGGCTTGGAAACGCCGGCGGCAGCCGCAATCTCCTCGATGGTGGTGCCGTCCAGCCCCCGCACCGCGAAAAGGGCCCGCCCTACTTCGATGAGCTGGGACCGCCGCTGGGGTCCTGTCATCCGCGACCGGGGGATGCGCCCCGCGGCTGCGTCGGGCCTTGCTGGCAGGTTCCCCGGACCGTCAGTTGTCCCTGTGCTGTTGCTCACCGTCCAATCATGCCTTACGTCAAGCGGCGGGCAGGGGTGGCGGCGGGTCCCGGCGCGGTGCCCGCGCCGGCGCCGGCGCACCCGAAGCGCCGAGTCGCACGAGCGTCAACGTTCGTGGCAGAATTGGTTCTCGTGCCCAGGCTAGCGCCGGGCACGGTCCGCTCTGGTGTAATGGCAGCACCCCGGCCTTTGGAGCCGTGGAGTATAGGTTCGAATCCTATGGGCGGAACAGCTGCATCAGAGGTGTCCAGTAGGATGAACCCTGTTGCCGGTTCCGGGCACAGGCCCGGACACCGCCGCGCAGGCAGCCGCGGATGCAGTACAGCGCAACCGAGCAAGGAGAGCCCGTACGTGAGCCCCGACAAGTCCGGCCCAGCCGCCGTTATCGTCCTAGCTGCAGGTGCCGGTACCCGGATGAAATCCCGTACCCCCAAGATCCTCCACGAAATCGGCGGCCGCTCCATGGTGGGCCACGCCCTGCTCGCCGCCCGCAGCATCAGCCCCGAACGCCTGGCCCTCGTGGTCCGGCACGAGCGCGACCGCGTCGCCGCCCACCTCACCGAACTCGATCCTGACGCCCTGATCGTGGATCAGGACGAGGTTCCCGGCACCGGACGCGCCGTCGAAGTAGCCCTCGAAGCCCTGGACGCCAAGGAGCCGGTGGCGGGGACCGTCGTGGTCACCTACGGCGATGTCCCGCTGCTCACCGGTGAAATGCTTGCCGAACTCGTGTCCACCCACCAGCGCGAGGGCAACGCGGTCACCGTTCTCACCGCGATCCTGGACGACGCCACCGGCTACGGCCGCATTCTCCGCGGCGAAGACGGCACGGTAACCGGCATCCGCGAGCACAAGGACGCCACCGACGCCGAGCGTGCGATCCGCGAGATCAACTCCGGCATCTACGCCTTTGACGCCGCTGTCCTCCGGGACGCCCTCGGCCACGTCACCACCGACAACTCTCAGGGCGAAAAGTACCTGACCGATGTCCTCGGGCTGGCCCGCGAGGCGGGCGGCCGCGTGGCCGCCGTCGTCACCGCCGACCGCTGGCAGGTGGAAGGCGCCAATGACCGCGTCCAGCTCGCTGCCCTCGGCGCGGAGCACAACCGCCGGATCGTGGAAGCCTGGATGCGCGCCGGTGTCACTGTCGTTGACCCCGCCACCACCTGGATCGACTCCACGGTTACCCTGGCGGAGGACGTCCGGATCCTGCCCAACACCCAGCTGCACGGCGCCACCACGGTGGCGCGGGACGCCGTCGTCGGCCCCGACTCCACGCTGACGGATGTCAGCATAGGCGAGGGCGCCAAGGTGACCCGGACCCACGGATCAGGCGCGGAGATCGGCCCGGGTGCAAGCGTTGGCCCCTTCACTTACCTGCGCCCCGGAACGGTCCTGGGCGAGACAGGCAAGATCGGCGCCTTCTACGAAACCAAGAACGTCAGGATCGGCCGCGGCTCCAAACTGTCCCACCTGGGCTACGCCGGTGACGCCGAGATCGGCGAGGACACCAACATCGGCTGCGGCAACATCACCGCGAACTACGACGGCGAGAAGAAGCACCGCACGGTGATCGGCTCGGGCGTGCGCACCGGCTCCAACACAGTATTCGTCGCTCCGGTCACGGTGGGGGACGGTGCCTACAGCGGCGCCGGAGCCGTGATCCGCAAGGACGTGCCCGCCGGTGCCCTGGCGCTGTCCATGGCAGCACAGCGCAACGCCGAGGGCTGGGTCGCGGCCAACCGTCCCGGCTCGCTCTCCGCGGAACTGGCAGAAGCCGCCGCCGCCCGCGAGGGCCGCAATGAGACCTCAAATTCCCCCGCATCTACAGAAGAGGGCTAGCAACCATGACCGAAATTACGGCTCACGGCGAGAAGAAACTGGTGCTCGCCGCAGGGCGTGCACACCCGGAGCTTGCCCGGGAGATCGCCAAGGAGCTGGGCACGGAACTGCTGCCTGTGGACGCCTACGACTTCGCCAACGGCGAGATCTACGTCCGCGCCGGGGAGAGCGTCCGCGGAACCGATGCCTTCGTCATCCAGGCGCACCCTGCGCCGCTGAACAACTGGCTCATGGAACAGCTGATCATGATTGATTCGCTGAAGCGTGCCTCCGCCAAGCGGATTACTGTCGTTTCGCCGTTCTACCCGTACTCACGCCAGGACAAGAAGGGCCGTGGCCGCGAGCCGATCTCCGCCCGCCTCGTGGCCGACATGTACAAGACGGCCGGCGCCGACCGGATCATGAGCGTGGACCTGCACACCTCGCAGATCCAAGGCTTCTTCGACGGCCCGGTGGACCACCTCATGGCCATCCCGCTGCTGGCGGACTACATCCGCACGCGCGTCAGCGCCGACAACATCACCGTGGTCTCGCCGGACACCGGGCGCGTGCGCGTGGCCGAGCAGTGGGCGGAGCGCCTCGGCGGCGCTCCGCTGGCGTTCGTCCACAAGAGCCGCGACCTGACCGTGCCCAACCAGGCCGTGTCCAAGACCGTGGTGGGCCAGATCGAGGGCCGCACCTGCGTGCTGATCGACGACATGATCGACACCGGCGGAACCATCTCCGGCGCCGTGCAGGTGCTCAAGAACGCCGGGGCCAAGGACGTTATCATCGCGGCCACGCACGCGGTGTTCTCCGACCCCGCCGCCCGGCGCCTCTCCGAGTCCGGTGCCCGCGAAGTGGTGGTCACGAACACGCTGCCCATCCCCTCCGACAAGCGCTTCCCGGAGCTCACCGTCCTGTCCATCGCGCCGCTCATCGCCCGGGCCATCCGGGAAGTGTTCGACGACGGTTCGGTCACCAGCCTGTTCGACGGCAACGCCTAAGCAGTTTATTGCTTGAGCTTGCCGGTGGTTTCGACAAGCTCAACCAGCGGTGCCCGGCGCGTTTTCAGTAAACGGGCCGGGCACTGGTAAGATTTTCCCGATACCTTGGCGAGGGAGAGCACCGGAAATCCGCATGCGCGGAGCACCGGTCTGCTGGTCTCCGTTATCGACTGGGTCTGAATCACCCTTCTGGTAGGGCCGCCTTCGGGCCGCCCGGCGTTGAAGGTCACTCCAGACCTCCGCCCTTGCTGAAACAATAATTCCTACCAGGAGATTCATATGTCTGAGCAGAAGCTCGCAGCAGAAGCCCGCACCGAATTCGGCAAGGGCTTCGCCCGCCGCGCCCGCATGGCCGGTCAGATCCCCGCCGTGATCTACGGCCACGGCGCAGAGCCCATCCACATCACACTCCCCGCCAAGGCCACCACCCTGGCTGTGCGCACCGCGAACGCCCTGCTGTCCCTCGACCTCAACGGCGAAGGTCACCTGGCCCTGGTCAAGGACATCCAGCGCGACCCCATCAAGCAGATCATCGAGCACATCGACCTCCTGACCGTCCGGCAGGGCGAGAAGGTCACCGTTGACGTCGCCGTGCACGCTGTGGGCGAAACCGCTCCGGGCACCGTGCACAACCTGGAACTCACCGTCGTTTCCCTCGAGGCCGAGGCAACCCACCTGCCCGAGTCCGTCGAGGTCAACATCGAAGGCCGCGCCGCCGGCGAGCACATCCACGCCTCCGACCTCGTGCTCCCCAAGGGTGCCGTCCTGCTGACCGATGCCGAGGCCCTGGTGGTCAACATCTCCGAGGCCGCTGCAACGGCTGAAGAGGGCGAAGCCGAGGAAGCCGCCGCAGAAGCGGCTCCGGCCGAAGCCGCTGCCGCCGAGTAATTCGAGCACAACCTTCCCGCGCCACACAGGGCGCGGACCGGTGGCCGGGTCCTTTTCGGGCCCGGCCACTGCCGTCCCTGCGCCGCTTGTGCGCGAAACCCCCGCCTTAGGATTGATTCATGACTGACACCTGGCTGATCGTAGGCCTCGGCAACCCCGGACCCGAGTACAGCGGCAACCGGCACAACGTCGGCCAGATGGTGCTGGACGGGCTGGCCGGGCGCATTGGCGGGAAGTTCAAGGCGCACAAGGCCAGGGCCCTCGTCCTGGAAGGCCGGCTGGGTATCGGCGGTCCCCGGGTGGTGCTGGCGAAGCCTGGCACGTACATGAACGTCTCCGGCGGCCCGGTGTCAGCGCTTGCCAGGTTTTACGACGTCGAGCCGTCCCGGGTGGTGGCCGTCCATGACGAGATCGACATCCCCTTCAATACTGTGAAGCTGAAGATCGGCGGCGGCGAGGGAGGGCACAACGGTCTCCGCGACATCTCCAAGGCCCTCGCCACCAAGGACTACCTCCGCGTCCGGGTGGGAGTCGGCCGGCCGCCGGGCCGGATGGACACCGCCGACTACGTGCTCCGGGATTTCGGCACTGCGGAAAGGAAGGAACTGCCCTTCCTGCTCGATGACGCCGCCGACGCCGTCGAGCTCCTGATCAGGGAGGGCCTGACGGCCGCGCAGCAGCAGTTCCACACCGCCAAGGTCTAGCGGCCTCCGCATCGGTTTTTCCTCCGCACCGCACAAACCCTCAAGGTCGCATCAAGGTCTGCGAAATGTGCACGCAGTGCCCTGTATCCCCGCAAAGTAACGGGGTAGTCTACTTTCTAAGCGGGGGAGGCGATGGGGCCTTTATCCTGCCGGGCGGGTGTAAGGAAAAGTTCATGTCAATTGAGCCACTGAGCTGGGGACGTGGGTCTTCGGCGGGCGTGCTTGCCGGACCGGCGGGCGTCGCGGGCGGAACGGACCTCCAACGATGGTCGGTTCCGGCGCGCAGCGCAGACCTTGAAGCCATCCGCACTGCCCTGACAGATCCCGAGTCCCTGGGCGTTGTTATCACCGGTGCCCGCGGTGTGGGGAAGTCCTCGCTCGCGCGCACCGCCGTGGCCGAGCTTGGTCCCGACGCCTGGGCGCTTCAGCTGCGCAGCCCCCTGACCGGCTCACAAACCTCGTACGGCTGCCTCGCCTTCCTCCTGGCCAGGCTTCCGCAGTCGGCGCTGGCTTCCCCTACCGCCATCCTCCAGGGCATCACCTCCCTGATCCGGTCCGACGCCGCCGGCCGGGATTGCGTCATCACCCTGGACACAACCGGCCCGATCGATGACATGAGCGCCGGCGTCATCCTGAACATCATGCTGACGCACACTGCCCGCGTCATTGCCATCGCCCCCAGCACCAGCGACCTTCCGGCGGACTTCCACTGGCTGCTCACCGACCGGCGGCTGACCGAAGTGCGGCTGGACAACCTCAATGAACTGCAGACCCGGCAGGTGCTGCTGACGCTGCTGGGCCACCGGGTCTCGGCCTCGCTCGTGAGCACCTACCACGCCATCGTGGGCGGCAATCCGCTCCTGCTCAAGGCGCTCGTCACCGAGCAGCGGCAGTCGGGAAACCTCGTCCTGTCGGATTCCGTCTGGACCCTGCGGGACAAGGTGGTGCTCGACGGCGCCACCGGGCTGGATGACATCGTCCGGTCCCGCTGGTCCCGGGAAGAGCCGGAAACCCGCGAGGTCATCGAGATGCTTGCCTGTGCGCGGCGTGTCCCTCTGGCAAGGCTGACCGAAGTTTACGGCACCGCCACCGTGGCCGACATGGAGGACGCAGGGCTGCTCACGGTCGGCGTTACTGGGGACCGCTGGGTCTCCCTGCGGGAGCAGTACCTTGGGGACGTGGTGCGCTCCTGGCTGAGCATCTCCCGCCGCCGTGAACTCCGGACCCTGTTGCTGGGCAGCCACGAGCCCGAGGTGTCCGCGCTCAGCATGGAGGAGCGGATAGAGTTCGCCGCCTGGACCAGGGAATGCCAGGCCGAACTCAGCCCTGCCATGGCGGTGGCGGCGGCGGAGGCGGCGGTGCAGCTGTTTGACCCCCGGTTCGCGATCTCCTGCGTTGAAGGCATCAAGAAGACCGACTCTGTCTGGGTGGAAGCACAGCTGTACAAGGCAACCGCCTACCTGCTGCTTGACCTGCCGCTGCAGGCCATGGCCGCGCTGGAGGACATTTCCCGGGTACAGCTGGACGCGCTCGACGAGCAGGCCTTTGCCCGCGTGGTGGCAGCCAAGATCCGGGTCATGGTCTGGCTGCCGGAGCTGTGTGACAAGGTGCCGGATGAGCTGGCAGCTGCCCGCAAGCGGCTGAACGTTGCCACTGGTGTGGCGTCGAGCTGGCCCGATCCGCTTGGCACGGCAGCCAACGTCATAACCCTCGCCGAATTCGAATACAAATCGTTCATTGGCGACTACGCCTCCATGGTTGGGGAGCTGGAGGAGGCTGCCGACTCCGCGGTCAACAAGGATCCGGGCCTGAGGATCCAAGCGGCGCTGATCCTGATGCAAGCCTTGTCGGCGGTGGGCCGGGAAATGGACGCCCTCCAACTGATGCGTCGCGTGGGAGGACAGCTCTCGGACGCGGAGCCGCTGACTGGACTGCGGGAGCGGTTCGCGATGACGGCGTTCAACGTGCTGCTGCAGGCCGGCCAGTGGAAGCGGTGCCTGGAACTCGTTGGCCCGCCCAAGGGACAGGAGGAGCGCCGGCTGGCCTACCGGACGTCTGCCACGGAACTGGCCGCCGGCATCGCCTACGTTTTCTCCGGCCGCGGTGCGGTGGCCCTGGATTCGCTGCTGTCCGCCGTCGCCCAGCTTGAGCTCCGCCCCGTGTTGAACATGCTGCAGGCCGCCTACGCCGCCACGGCCTTCGCCTACGCCCAGATCGGCAACGCCGGGCAGGCGCACAAGTACCTCGACAAGCTCCGCGGAGTGCGCGGGCACTGCAACTTCGGCACCGTGTTCATCACCGAGTTCTGCGCGGACATGGCCGGACGTTGGCTGGGGGACAACGAGGCCGTGAAGCGCCTGCTCGAGGCAGCACACCGCGATATTGATGCCGGCCGGTACACGCTGGCGGGCATCAGCCTGCTCGGCGCGACCGTGAACGGGACCGATGAGGACTTCCGCCTGATGGAGGAGGTGGCGGGCCACCGCCAAGGGACCCTCGCCGAGATCTCACGCCTCATCGCCGTGGGCACCCGCACCAAGGACGCCAAGGTCCTGTTGGAAGGCGCCCACCTGTGCGCGGAACTGGAACTCGACGCCGTCGAGGCCCGGTGCGTTGCGCTGGCCGTCGACTTTGCCCGCCACTCCGGCGATTCCGCCTCCGCCCGTGTTGCCCAGGCCCGTCTGGACACCCTCACCGCCACGGTGCCCAGCCTCCCGATCGTTCCCAGCAGCGGAAGCCCGCTCCTTACCGCGCGCGAACGCCAGATCTCCCGGCTGGCCGGAAGGGGCGTCTCCAACCGGGACATCGCCCTGGAGATGGGCGTATCAGTCCGAACGGTGGAGGGCCACCTCTACCAGGTCTTCACCAAGCTCGGCGTGACATCCAGGGGTGATCTGCCTGGCCTCGTTTAGCAGCTCTTCAGCACACAGCGCTTCGTCCAACTCTTCGTCCCACGGCGTCGCGTCCAATGGCCGCGGCGCCAAACCGGAATCCGAACTCCGGCAGCTGACCGGCCGCCGTGAGGCGATAGAGCATGTCTGCACCGTCATCCGCAGCCGGGCCAGCCAGGCGGTCTACCTGATGGCGGGCCCCGGCGTCGGAAAGACGTCCGTGACTGACGCCGTGCGGGAGAAATTGGCCGCAGAGATGACCGTGCTCCGCATCCACGGCAGCTCCTCGCTGGCCAAGGTCCCTTACGGTGTGCTGGCACCGTACACCTCCGGCCTCGCCCCCGAGGAAGCCGACTCCCCGGTAGCGGTGCTACGGGCCGTCTGGGCCCACTTCCAGGAGCTGAAGGGAATCAGCGACCCCAACGGCGGCACCGACGCCCCGGTACTCCTGGTGGTGGACGACGCCCACCACCTCGATGACGCCACTGCCAGCATGGTGGTGGACATGACCTCGGCCGGCTGGGCGACCGTGCTGGCAGCCGGGCGGCCGCGGCCGGGGCTGCCCCAGGCCCTGAACCAGCTCTGGTACGACGGCCTCGCCGAACGCATCGATCTCAGGCCGCTCAACGGCGAGCAGGTCAGGGAGGTAGTGGAACACACCCTCCAGGGGACTGTTCCCGTCAGCACCGTCCAGTCGCTGTGGTCTGCTTCGGGCGGCAACCCGCAGCTCCTCGGCTGCCTGCTGAGTGACGCAACAGCCGCCGGAACCCTGGTCCAGCGGAACGGAATCTGGGTGCTGCTCGGACCGTTGCCCGCCGACGGACCCAGGCTTTCGGATCTCGTGGTGAAGGATCTCCTCCGCAGAACGCCGGAAGAGCAGGATGCGCTCAAGGTAATCGCCTTGGCCGAGCCGGTACCCAGGGGCCTGGTAGAGGACGTCTGCGGTGCCGGCGTCGTGCGTGCCCTGCTGGACAACCAGGTGGTGAGCGAATCGGCCGCGATGCATACCGAGCTGCGGCTCACCCATGCCATCCTGGGGGAATCAACGCGGCGCCAGGTGTCCGTCTCGCGGAGCCTGCAGCTGCGGCAGAAGCTTGATGCCTATCTGGATCCCGCCGCCGCCAGTGCGGAAGGCAGGCTGCGGCTGGTCGAATGGTCGCTGGAATGCGGCATGGAGGTGCCCGACCGGGACCTGCTGGACGCCGGGCTGCTGGCTGCGACGACGTTCAACAATGCCGGCGCCCGGCTCATGGCCGGTCATGTGCAGGCACCGGAGCTGCAGGCCCGTGCGCTCTCAATCACCGCCCGGGCCAACTTCAACGAAGGCAAGTACCGCGAGGCTGCCGAACTCCTTGACGGCTGCTGGCTCGATCTGGCGGGGGACCCGGAAGCTCCGCAGGTCCTCATGCTCAGGGCGTCATCCCACATGGCGCTGGGCAAGTCCGTGCCGTCGCTCAGGGCTGAATCACGCCACCAACTGGAGGCGGCCGGGATAGCCCCGGACGATGCCTGGCAGGACAGGATCCACGGACTGCTGGAGATGGCGGCCGCCGGGGATCACGAAGGCATTAGCGCTGTCATCACGGCTCTGGGGACCACGGATCCGGACACGGCGTCCGGCGTCGAGGCGACGCAGCACGCCGTGGCGCAGGCCCTTTTTGCACAGACGCTGGTCGCCGCCGGCAAGTCACACCAGGCCCACGCCGCCGCGGCGGCCGCCGGCCCTTTCCTGCCCGCGCTCAGCGGCGGCCTGTATTTCTTCAACGAGTTTGTCCTGACCCGGCTGGCAATCAGCACCCTTGCTGCCGGCAACTGGGAGTCGGCTGAACATGAGCTGTCCGGGTATCCGGCGGAGCGGACGGAGGGTGCGTCGACCTTCGGCGGCGGGATCCAGGCACTGCGCGGCCTGGGTCTGCTGCGGCAGGGGCAGCTGGAACGCGCCTACCAGGTCCTCCTTCCTGCGGTTGAGGCGCTTCGGGTCAACGACCCGCTGCAGGAGTTCAGATTCGGCTCGTCGCTTGCCTTCTACGCCGCAGCACGGCTGGGCGATGCCGCCCAGGCGAAGCGGCTCGAACAGGACTTCATCTCGGCCAGGCATGCCAGCGGACCCGGCTGCGACGCCGTCGCGGAGGCCTACGCGGCCGCCGCGGCTGAACACCTCGACCGGAAGGGCAGCGGCCTGGACCGGCTCCGTGAGCTCGCGGCGTCCGAGTCCGTTACGGACCATCCCGGGACCAGGATGGAGTGCCTCATCCTTTGCTCGGATCTTGGCGAGCGGTCGCTGACGGAGGAGCTTGCCGCGCTGGCCGCCACCGTCGAGGGCCGGTGGGCAGCCGGCTGGCGGCAGCTGGCCCAGGCCTGGGCCTCGGAGGACGCCGACGTCCTCACGGACACAGCCGCCGCCCTGGAGGAAGCGGGCCTGCTGAACCTGGCGCGCGAGGCATACGCCCGGGCCGGCGCGCTGCTGGATGCCGCGGGGGAGCGGCGCCGCGCCCGCCAGGCAATCGCGCACCGGGAAAAATGCGACCAGGAGCTCGGCGAGCGGTTCCGGGAAAGCCCGTTTGTCGCCTCCGTCCCCAGCGTCCACCTGACCCGCCGCGAGCGGGACATCGTGGAGCTGGCGGTTCAGGGCCTCTCCGACCGCGAGATCGCCCAGCACCTGATGGTGTCCGTTCGGACCGTCGAGGGGCACCTGTACCGCAGCTACGTCAAACTCGGAGTCCGCCGGCGCGACGAGCTCGCGCTCGCCCTGCCGAAGAAGTAGCGCTCCCCAGGCTGATTTTTTTCTGGCCCCCTGAGGGCAAATTCCGCGCGCTTGCGCGCCGGACATCGCTACCTGCGGGAACCAGTAGTTAAGTACTCAGAAAAACGAGTACCTGATACTGGTGCCGCGGGCGCCAGTACGCGATTAACTAATAGTGGCAGCGGAAGCCGGGCTGATCTCCCCTCCGAAGCTGCCACCAGATTCTCCAGGTCTCGCACCAGATTTCCGGCCCCAGGGTCCGGGTAAGGCGGGGCCGGCGACGTCAGAGCCTTCTGAGACCGAGGCTCTCCCCCCAGCCGTCGCCGGCCCTTTCAAGTAGTAAGTCCAGAACAAGCAATATCCGACGGCATGAAAAGGGCGGCCCGCAGCGACGGGGGCCGCCCTTAGCCTGTGCCGGGTCCGGCAGGCCGCTCCTGCCATGCTGCTGCGGATGCTGGAGCCCATGCTGCGGCCCATGCTGCTGCCAATGGTGCTGTGGGACAATTGAGAGGTACCTCAAGGCACCCAAGGAGTCCCATTGGCCGTAGTATCAACGCCAACCACGCTGACGCGTGCCCTTTCTGCGATGGACAATGCCGAGGTCCTGCGGATCCGCAACGACTTTCCGGTGCTGAACCAGACGGTCAACGGCCGCCCGCTCATCTACCTGGACTCCGGCGCCACCTCGCAGAATCCGCTGAGCGTGATCGAGGCCGAGCAGGAATTCTACGAGCAGCGGAACGCTGCCGTGCACCGCGGTGCCCACCACCTTGCCGTGGAGGCCACGGAGGTGTTCGAGGACGCCCGGCAGACCGTGGCCGACTTTGTTGGTGCGGCCTATGAGGAGATCGTCTGGACCTCCAACGCCACCGAGGGCCTGAACGTCATCAGCTATGCGCTGTCCAACGCCTCGCTGTGGGTAGCCCAGGGACGCGGCGACTCCCGGCTGCGGGATCTGGCACTGGGGCCCGGCGATGAAATCGTGGTCACCGAAATGGAGCACCACGCAAACCTGATTCCCTGGCAGGAACTGGCTTACCGGACGGGTGCCACGCTGCGCCACATCCCGCTGGACGACGCCGGGGTGCTGCGGATGGATGAGGCCGCGGAAATCGTGGGCGAGCGAACCAAACTGCTGGCGTTCACCCACGCCTCGAACGTGCTGGGCACCATCAACCCGGTCAGCGACCTGGTGGCCCTTGCCCGGCGGGCAGGCGCCCTGGTGGTGCTGGATGCGTGCCAGTCGGCACCGCACCTTGCCCTGGACGTCAAGCAGCTGGACGTCGACTTCGCCGTTTTTTCCGGCCACAAGATGCTGGGGCCAACCGGCGTCGGCGTGCTGTACGGCAAGCAGGAGCTCCTGGACGTGCTGCCGCCGGTCCTGACCGGTGGTTCCATGATCACCACCGTGACCATGGAACGCGCCGAGTACCTCCCCGCGCCGCAGCGGTTCGAAGCCGGCACCCAGAAAATTTCGCAGGCGGTGGCCCTTGCCGCCGCGGTCAACTATCTGACCGAAACCGGCATCGACCGGGTGCACCGCTGGGAGTCCGAGCTCGGCCAACGGATGGTGGCAGGCCTGGAAGCCATCGACGGCGTCCGCGTGCTGGGTCCGGCCGCCGGCCAGGACCGTATCGGCCTGGCGGCCTTTGACGTTGCCGGTGTCCACGCGCACGACGTCGGCCAGTTCCTTGACGCGCGGGGCATCGCGGTCCGCGTGGGCCACCATTGCGCGCAGCCGCTGCACCGGCGGCTGGGCCTGACGGCCACCACCCGGGCCAGCGCCTACTTGTACAACACCACCGACGACGTGGACGAATTCCTGGACGCAGTGTCCGGAGTCCGCGCCTACTTCCGGGCCTAGCCCCAAAAGACTAGCCCCGATCCCCGACGACAGGTACCTGAGCATGAGCCTCGACCAGCTTTACCAGCAGATCATCCTGGACCACTCCAAGGCCCGGCACGGCAGCGGATTGGCCGCCACGGCTGCGCCGGACGGCGCGTCCACCGGCCAGTCACACCAACTCAATCCCGTGTGCGGCGACGAGGTCACCCTGCGCGTGGCCGTGGACCACGGCACGGTGACTCAGCTGGCGTGGGACGGGGCGGGCTGCTCGATCTCCATGGCGTCCGCCTCCGTGCTGAGCGAGATGGCCGAGGGCATGACCGTAGACGAACTCCGCTCGGTGATCGGTAACTTCCGGGACGTCCTGCGGTCCCGGGGCAAGATCCCGGCCGACCCGGAAATCCTGGGCGACGCAGCAGCCTTTGAAGGCGTGGCCCGCTACGCCGCGAGGGTGAAATGCGCCATGATCTCCTGGGTTGCGGCCGAGGATGCCCTGAACCAGGCAGCCTGACAGCGACTCTTTAGGAGTTCTGATCGGACCCGGCTGTCCGTGTGTCCGCTGGTTGGGCTTGTCGAAACCCGGTTACGACAAGCTCAACCAGCGGGCCCATCCCGTGCCCAAAAGCCCGCGCCGTCAGCTGACGAGCGCCGCGATTCCGATGGCGGCCGTCGCGGCACCCAGCACCATGGACACCGTCACCAGGACCACATGAACGGTGAGGAACTTCGTGGCCTTGCCAGCGGCGTCCCGGGCCCGGGGGTCCTTCATGACGCGGCGCAGGAACTGCGGCCACACCAGCAGGGACCACACGCCCGAAACGATCAGGACCAGGGCAAGGAAGGCGGGGACGTCCACGAAACTAGTGGCTCTCGAGCCAGGCCTGGGCCTGCTGCGACTGGATGTTCAGTGCCTTGCCCACCATGGGCTCGGCCGCGTCGGCAATCTTGCCGCCCAGAAACGGCACGGAAGACGTGACGTTGCCAACAAGCTCAACCCGCGTGCTGCCGCCGTCCGCCACGAGACGCTGCACTGCGGCCACGTCGATCGGCGCGCCGGCGATTTTCAGGGAGATGGTGCTCTGGCGCGAACCGTCGGCTGCCGGGGCGTCCCAATTTTCCACCTGGGTCACCTTCAGGCTTTCGCCGACGAACTTGCGGGCGATTTCGGGCAGGCGCGTCGTGGGGAGGGTGCGCACCGACGTGGTGCTGAATTCCCCGGCGATGTCGCCCGCCACGGTGAAGGACTCAAGGGTGCCGCCGACGTATTCGCTGGTGTGGCGCTGGAAGTCCTCGTTCGCGAAGACTGCGGTGACGCTGTCGACGCCGTGGGGAAGGGTGGTGGATGCACTCAGTGCCATTGATCCTCCGTCGTTGTGGGGTCAGAACGCTTTTAGCTCACCACATCCTACGGGGTTGGCCGCGCTTCCCCGGCACCGGTACGTCGGGCATCGGGCTCTGCGACGCCGGTTTTCTCCTCGGCGGACAGCCTCCGGGCCGCCGCGGTAATGTTGCGGGACATGGCCGGGAAGATGATGCTGTGGAACGGAAGAACGGCCAGCCAGTAGAGCCGCCCGCTGAGTCCCCTGGGGAAGAAAATCGCCCGCTGGCGGTAGAGGCTTCCCGTGCCGTCGGGCTCCACGCAGAGCTCCAGCCAGGCGCGTCCGGGCGCGCGCATTTCTGCCCGCAGGCGGAGCAGGCGGCCGCGCTCGATCCGTTCCACGCGCCACCAGTCCACCACCTCACCGGCCACCAGATGGTGCGGATGCCGCCGGCCGCGGAGCAGGCCCGCTCCGCCCGAGAGCTTGTCCAGCCAGCCCCGGACGCTCCACGCCAGCGGGAGCGAGTACCAGCCGTTGCGGCCGCCGATCCCCTCAATGATCGTCCACACGTGCCCGCCGTCCACATCGCTGGCAAAGGTCCGCTCGTCGACATACACCCGGTGCCCGGCCCAGCCCGGGTCGCTCGGCAGCGGGTCGGCATCCGCTCCGGCGTTGGCCCAGGTGGTTTCCACCTGGCCGTCGCGTTCCTTGCCGAGCGCCAGGGCCACGGCCCTGCGGTAGCCGGTGAGGCCGCCGTCGGGCTGTTTGATGTAGGTGTCGATGTCATGTTCGGCCGAGACGGCATCGTGCTGCAGCGACTGGACCAGCGGCACGGACATGGACAGCGGAATCGGGGTTACCAGGGCAACCCACAGTCCGGCCAGCCTGGGTGCCGGCACTGGAAGTGCCAGGACCGGCCGCGGCGGCAGGCCTGCCTCGGCCGCGTATTCCTTCATCATGCCGGCATACGTCAGGACATCCCGGCAGCCGATGTCGAAGGTGCGGTTGAGGGGTTCCGCCAGAGCGCCAGCTCCAACGAGGTAGTAGAGCACGTCTCGCACGGCTATGGCTTCGATCCGGTTGCGGACCCAACTCGGCGCCGGCATGAGGGGCAGGGTTTCGGCGAGGTGGCGGATCATTTCGAACGACGCCGAGCCGGAGCCGATGACCACCCCCGCCTGGAACACGATGGCGTCCACCGGACCGGAGAGAAATACCTCGCCCACCGCCTCGCGGGAGCGCATGTGCGTTGACAGTGCTATGTTGCGCGGGTGGAGGCCGCCCAGGTAGACAATCCGCCGGACGGAGGCGCTTGCTGCGGCACCCGCCACAATCTCGGCCATAGCCTTTTCCTTGGCCTCGAAACCGGAGCCCGCCGCCATGGAATGGACCAGGTAATACAGCACGTCCACGCCCTGCAGGGCTTCCTCCAGCGCCGCGGAGTCGTCGAGGCTGCTGCGGACCACCTCGACGTCGTCGAACCACGGCACGCCGGCGATTTTCTCCGGGGACCGGACCAGCACCCTGACGCGGTGGCCGGCGTCCAGCAGCCGGGGGACCAGCCGTCCGCCGATGTATCCAGTGGCGCCGGTGACAAGCACTGTCCGGGCCTCGGCCCGGGAGTCGGGGCTGTTTCCGCTGCTGTCATTTCCGGTCTGGTCGCTCACGGGAGTCTCCTTGGGGGCGGCGGCATGCCTGTGCTGGACGTCAGGATGTGCTGAACTTCACCTGCTCAGCAAGCTTAGCAATGCGGCACCGGGGCCCGGATGCCCCGCGACTGCCCGCGGGGGTAGGCTGGAAGCCCCGGCATTCGCAAGAATCTCGGCTTTTCGTGTTGCCTGCGTTCGAATGAGATTCCAGGAGATCCTGCCCATGAGCTCCAAAGGCCAGAGCCCCACCGGCCAGCCCTCCAACGGCCTGCCCCTCGACGGCCTGCGCCGTGCCCTTCAGGCGGACAGGACGTTCACCCGGGTGCAGGCCGAAGCGGCGCGGAGCTTCAGCGGCCGCAGCGAGGACTACCAGATCAGTGCGCCCGCAGGTTTGCGGCCCGTGCTCTTGGCGGAGATGGCGGACGGCCTGCTGAAGACAGCAGAAAACGACGGCGCAGCCGCGGATCACACCGCGCCGGGGGTGGTCCTCGCCGTCACCGCCACGGGACGTGAGGCCGAGGATCTTGCCGCCGCGCTCCGCGCCTACCTGCCGGCCAACGCCGTGGCCGAGTTCCCCAGCTGGGAAACCCTCCCGCACGAGCGGCTCTCCCCGCGTTCGGACACGGTGGGCCGCCGCCTGTCGGTCCTGCGGCGCTTGGCGCATCCTGAAGACGAATCCCGCCGTGACAGCGCAACGAACCCTGATAGCGCAGCCCACCCGGAAAACGCGGGGGGCCCCCTCCGCGTCGTGGTGGCCCCGGTCCGGGCGGTGGTCCAGCCGATCGTGGCCGGCCTGGGGGAACTCGTTCCGGTGACGCTGAAGGTCGGTCAGGAGGTTCCGTTCAATGACGTGATCCGGAACCTTGCGGCCGCCGCCTACTCCCGGGTGGACATGGTGACGCACCGCGGCGAATTCGCCGTCCGCGGCGGCATCCTGGACGTGTTCCCGCCCACCGAGGACCACCCCATCCGGGTGGAGTTCTTCGGCGACGAGGTGGACCAGATGCGCTGGTTCGCCGTCGCCGACCAGCGCTCGCTGTCCGCCCCCGGCGTGCATCACCCCACCGAACTCCACGCCCCGCCCTGCCGGGAAATCCTGATCACGCCATCGGTTATGTCCCGGGCTGCCACGTTGAAGCCCCAGCTGCCCGCTGCTGCCGACATGCTGGAGAAGATCGCAGGCGGCATCGCCGTGGAAGGCATGGAATCCCTCGCGCCCGTCCTCGTGGACGCCATGGTCCCGTTCATGGAACAGCTGCCCGCGGGGTCCATCTCCGTGGTCATCGAACCGGAGAAGGTCCGCACCCGCGCCCACGACCTCGCGGCCACGAACGAGGAGTTCCTGGAGGCGGCGTGGTCCACGGCCTCGGACGGCGGAACCGCGCCGCTGGATCTCAGTGCGCAGGCCTCGGAAGCCCTGCATTCCGCCAGCTTCCGTTCCTTGACCGAGACCCGCTCAGCGGCGCTGGGGCACGAGGTGTCCTGGTGGTCCATCACGTCGCTGGCCACGGACGAGGAACTGACACCGGACATTGACGTGCTCAACCTTCACGCCCGCGAACCGCGCGGCTACCAGGGTGACGTGGCGGAAATGATGGACTTCATCGGCTCGCACGTGCGGGACCAGTGGCGGATCGTGGTGGCCACCGAGGGCCCGGGCCCCGCGCAGCGCCTGGCCGAACTGTTCCACGACGCGGACATCCCCTGTGCCCGGGTGGACACACTGGACCACGAACCCCAGGCGGGGATCATCGAGGTGACCACTGCCGCCGTCGGACGCGGTTTTGTCCTGGACGGACTGAAACTCGGTCTCCTGACCGAGGCTGATTTGCTGGGCCGCACCTCCGCAGGCTCCACCAAGGACATGCGCCGCATGCCGTCGAAGCGGCGTAACGCCGTGGATCCGCTGCAGCTGGTGGCCGGCGACCATGTGGTGCACGAACAGCACGGCATCGGCCGGTTCGTGGAACTGATCCAGCGCAAGGTGGCAGGCGGCGGCGACGGCGTGCGCGAGTACCTCGTGCTGGAGTACGCGGCATCGAAGCGCGGGGCGCCGGGGGACAGGCTGTTCGTGCCCACCGACCAGCTGGACCAGGTGACCCGCTACGTCGGCGGCGACACGCCCGCGCTCAGCAAGATGGGCGGCGCGGACTGGGCCAGCACCAAGTCCAAGGCGCGCCGGGCGGTCAAGGAGATCGCCGGCGAGCTTATCCGGCTCTACTCGGCCCGGATGGCGTCGCGCGGCCATGCCTTCGCGCCGGACACGCCGTGGCAGCGCGAGCTGGAGGAGGCCTTCCCGTACGTGGAGACCCCGGACCAGCTCACCACCATTAACGAGGTCAAGGCCGACATGGAGCGGGAGATCCCCATGGACCGGCTGGTCTCCGGCGACGTCGGTTACGGGAAGACCGAGATCGCCGTCCGTGCGGCTTTCAAGGCGGTGCAGGACGGCAAGCAGGTGGCGGTGCTGGTGCCCACCACCCTGCTCGCGCAGCAGCACTATGAGACGTTCACCGAGCGGTTCAGCGGCTTCCCGCTGCGCGTCAAGCCGCTGTCCCGGTTCCAGGCGTCGAAGGAAGCCAAGGAAACGGCCGAGGGCGTGAAGAACGGATCCGTGGACGTGGTGATCGGCACGCACCGGCTGCTGTCCAAGGACTTTGAGTTCAAGGACCTCGGCCTGGTGATCGTGGACGAGGAGCAGCGCTTCGGCGTCGAGCACAAGGAAGCGCTGAAGAAGATGCGCACCAACGTCGACGTCCTGGCCATGAGCGCCACCCCGATTCCGCGCACGCTGGAGATGTCCCTGACCGGCATCCGCGAAACGTCCACGCTGGCCACCCCGCCGGAGGAGCGCCACCCCGTGCTCACCTATGTGGGCCCGTACACGGACAAGCAGACCTCCGCCGCCATCCGCCGCGAACTGATGCGCGAGGGCCAGGTGTTCCTCGTCCACAACCGCGTGTCCACGATTGAAAAGACGGCAGCCAAAATCCGCGAACTTGTCCCCGAAGCCAGGGTCGAGGTGGCACACGGCAAGATGTCCGAGAGCCGCCTGGAGCAGATGATCGTGGACTTCTGGGAGAAGCGCTTCGACGTCCTCGTGTGCACCACCATCATCGAAACCGGCCTGGACATCTCCAACGCCAATACCCTGATTGTGGACGGCGCGGACAAGTACGGCCTGTCGCAGCTCCACCAGCTGCGCGGACGCGTCGGGCGCGGACGCGAACGCGCCTACGCCTACTTCCTCTACCCGTCCGAGAAACCCCTGGGCGAGGTGGCGCTGGAACGGCTGAAGGCCGTGGCCACCCACAACGAACTCGGCGCGGGCATGCAGCTGGCCATGAAGGACCTGGAGATCCGCGGCGCCGGCAACCTTCTGGGCGGTGAACAGTCCGGCCACATCCAGGGCGTCGGCTTCGACCTCTACATCAGGCTGGTGGGCGAGGCCGTGGCCGAGTACCGCGGCGAAGCCGAGGAGAAGGCCGCCGAGATGAAGATCGAGCTGCCCGTCAACGCGCACCTGCCGCACGACTACGTGCCGGGGGAGCGGCTGCGGCTGGAGGCCTACCGGAAGCTGGCGTCGGCACTCACCAACGAAGCCATCGAGGAAGTCCTCGCCGAGCTCGTGGACCGGTACGGCGAGCCGCCGCTGCCCGCTCAGAACCTCGTCGCCGTCGCGCGCTTCCGGGTGGGCGCCCGCGAAGCCGGGCTCTCCGACGTCGCCCTGCAGGGGAACTTCATCAAATTCTCCCCGGCGCAGCTGCCCGAATCGAAGACCATGCGGCTCAACCGCATGTACCCGGGCGCGCAGTCCAAGCCCGCCCTCGACGCCGTCCTCATCCCCAAACCGAAAACGGCAAGGATCGGCGGCCGCGACCTGCAGGACGCCGAAATCCTGGCATGGGCCGACGGCGTCATCCGCAACATTTTCTCCGACGCTCCGGTCCCGCTCGAAGCCACGAAGGGCTAGCCGTGATGGGAGGACACCACGCCGCGTCAGGAGCCGCGGCGTGGGTAGCTATTGCCTCGACGGGGCCGTACACCCTGGGCTGGTATCCGCTGGATGCCACCGGCGTGCTGATCGGCGGCATGGCGACGGCGGGCACCGCCCTCGTGTGCGACTGGGACCACCGCTCCAGCACCGTGGCACACTCGCTGCCGCCGCTGTCCAACATGATCGCGGTGGGCATCGAGAACGCCAGCGGCGGCCACCGGCAGGGCACGCATTCGGTGCTGGGGGCGGCCATGTTCGTGCTGCTCGCCGCGGTGGCGGCGCAGATCCAGGTGGACACGCCGTGGGGCGTGCTGTCCGTCGGTGCCGGGCTGCTGTGCATGTTCATGATCAACATCGCGGCCAAAGCGCTGAAGCTGTTTCCGAAGTCCGGGTGGATCAGCAACTGGGTCTTCGCCCTGGCCATGGCCGGCCTGGTGACCTGGTTTGCACCGCACCAGTGGACGTGGCTGCCCATGTCCATGCTGATCGGCGTCGTGGTCCACATTGTGGGGGACATGGTGACCACCGGGGGTGTTCCGCTGCTCTGGCCGCTGGTGATCAAGCCGCCACGGTTCCTGCGCCGGTTGTGGGTGTTGAGGAACTTTTGGCGGCCCAACGGCGCCTTCTCCATCCCGCTGCTGGGCAGGGCCGGCTCGCGGCGGGAGTGGCTGGTGCTGATTCCGGTGAGCGGCTACGCCATGGTGGGAATGTGCCTGGCGGCCTGGTCGCTGGCCGGCACGCATTTCCCTGCGGCGCTGGCCCTGGCCGGCCGGCTGGCCAGCAGCCTGCTCGGCCTGACCTGAGACCCGGACTTTCATGACCTCGGGGTGGCCCGACCGCGGGCTGCCCGAAGGACAGGACTGCGGTGATGCACAGTTAAAAAGCTGAAGCCCCGGAACAGTCCGGGGCTTCAGCTTCAAAGTCTGCGTGGCGTTTAGTATTCGCCCGCCGAATCCGAGCGGCCGGTGATGGTCTGCGGGATCCAGAACGCCAGGGCGAACAGGCCAAGGCACACGGCCATCGGCCACGGGTTCTCCAGGGACAGGAAGGACAGCGAGTAGATGGCACCCAGGAACAGGGCCATGATGACCACAAAGAGAACGATGCTGCCGGCCAGCGGGTTCTCGTTCTGGGGCGTCTTTACCTGCTGGTCAATCTTGCTGGACATTCATTCCTCCTCGGCCCCGCGGGGCTCAAACTGTGGCTGCCGCCGGTCAGTACCCAGACGAACCCTGTTCGCCTTTGACGATTGCAATACCGGAGCTGGCACCAATACGTGTTGCACCTGCAGCAATCATAGCCTGTGCGTCCTCGAGGGAACGCACGCCGCCGGAGGCCTTGACGCCCAGGTCCGGGCCCACGGTGCGTCGCATGAGGGCCACATCTTCGACTGTGGCGCCGCTGCCGTTGAAGCCCGTTGAGGTCTTGACGAAGTCGGCGCCGGCCTCCACGGCCGCTTCGCAGGCCAAAACCTTCTGGTCGTCGCTGAGCAGGGCCGTCTCGATGATGACCTTCAGGATCGCCTCGCCTTGGTGGACGGCTTCGGCGACAGCCTTGATGTCGTCCACCAGGGCGCCCTTGTCCGAGGCCCTGGCCGCAGCGATGTCGATGACCATGTCCACTTCGTCGGCGCCATCCAGCACGGCCCCGCGGGCCTCGAACGCCTTGACGTCGGGGGGCGTGGCGCCCAGCGGGAAACCCACCACGGAACAGGTGAGCACGCCCGTGCCCTTGAGCGCTGTCTTCACCGTCTTGACCCACACCGGGTTCACGCACACCGACTTGAACTTGTACTCGGCGGCCTCGGCACACACCTTGAGGATTTCCGCCTCGCTCGCCTCTGGCTTCAGCAGCGTGTGGTCGATGAAGGAAGCGATGCCCTGCGCCCCGCCGCCCTCCCCGGCAGATCCTGCGGGGCTGGTCGCCGTGCCCGTTCCGGGGCTGGCTTCGTTGCTCATGCTGGTCCTTTCCATGGGCCTTTGGCCGAAGGCGCCCCGGGTGTCGCGGCGCCCTTGCGAACCATCCTGCCACAGCAGGAAAGCTAGGCAGCGGTGGCCAGTTGCCCCACGGAAAGTGCCGCCATCAGCTCCGCGGCGCAGATGCCGGCAGCGGACCCGGACGCCACCAGCAGACCCAGCCGCACGCCGTCGAACGCTGCCGCATCCCCGATGGCCCAGATGCCCGGCACGGAGGAGCGGAAGTCGCGGCCGACGACGATCCCTCCGGACGCCGCCGTCTGCACGCCGGCGGGGGCGGCCAGGCCGTCCCGGGGCGTCCGGTCCTCGGCGAGGACGACCAGGTCGCCGCTCATGCGGCTGCCGTCCTCGAACACGACGCCGGCAGCCGGCAGCACGGAGCCTACAAGCGTCGGCACGACGGCGGCGGGCCGGGCAGTGGCGCGGACCGGCCGGACGCCGCGGGCGCGAAGCACTGCTTCGGCCTGTCCGGCGGCGGGACCCGTGCCCACCAGAATGCCCAGCGGCCGGCGGCCGAGGACCCGGGTGACTTCCTTGACGGCGTGGCCGATCTTCGCGGCGTCATCGATGGTGGAGTAGCTGAGGCAGCCTCCGGCGCCGTCGACGGGGGAGTCCACCGGTGCCGAGCCGGTGGCTATCACGAGCTGGTCGTAGCCGAATTCCATGCCGTCGGCGGTGGTGACCACCCTGGCGGCGGCATCGATGTGGCTGGCGGGCTGGCCGAAGCGCACGGAGACGAACGGCAGGGCGGCCAGTTCCATCAATTCGTCGGGGGCGTCGTCGCGGCTGCTTAGCACCGTTGCCGTTCCGGAGAACTGTGCGGCGGCCAGCTGGGCCACGAGGGCCTGGGCGGCCGGGCCTGCCCCGGCGATGACAATCTTGGCAGAAGAGGTGGCGGTGGACGGAAACTGTGCCGGAGCGGACATGTGCGGGCCCTTTCGAATGCTGCACCAGGCGGGCCGATCGGGGGCCCTGTTGTGCTGATGGGACCCAGCCTAGGGCGAACGTTTTTCGCGGGTGTTTCCCGGGTGTTGCCTGTTTTTCTCGGCCCGTTCGCCAGTATTCACGGACCCGTAATGACGTGGGTCACACCGCGGCGCCTCCACGGTTCAAGGCAACGCGGGGTCACTTACGGCCCAATCGGAGGGCCTCATTGGGCGCTGAGTGACCCCGCGTTGCGTTAGACGCGGATGCGGTAACCGCGCTTCACCACTGTTTCGACGAGCTTGCCGTCGGGCAGGGAGGAGCGGAGCCGGCTGACCGTCATGTCCAGCGCGTGCACTGAGCCGCGCAGTTCCAGGAGTTCGGAGAGGGACTCCCGGGACAGGACCGCACCGCCGGCGCCCAAAAGAGCGCGGAGCAGCAGCAGCGGTGCCGGGGCGATCTCCACCGGCTCGCCGTCAATACGCAGCGAGCGGCCGCGCAGTTCCACGTTTCCGGACCGCGTGTCGAGGCGTCGCACATGGTTCAGCGCGAGGTGCTCGCACACCAGCCTGATCAGCGCCCCCATCCGGAACCGTTCCGGCACCAGGGGAGTGATGCCGGCGTCCAGCAGCGGCTGCGCCGTCACCGGACCAACGACGGCGGTTGTCACCGTGGTCTTGAGGCTCTCCACGAGCTGCTTATACAGCCCCATCTCGTGGGCCGTGCTCCACATGGCGTCCACGGCGGGGGCACTCGTGAAAGTGAGGACGTCCAGGTTGCCGCTGCAGGCGGCCTCGATCAGGCGGGGGAGCCGGTCGGCGCCGTCGGGCTTCACCCAGCGGTACGGGGTCACGGTCAGGACGGTGGCACCGGACATCCGCAGCCGTTCCAGCTGGCGGACATCCGTGTAGCCGTGCAACTGCACCGCCACGGTCTTGCCGCGCACGCCTTCGGCCAGCAGCATGTCCACCAGCGTTGCGGTGGTTTCGTCGCTGCTGATTCCGACGTCGGCCAGGCCGGCCGCGCGGACAGCGCCGCGGGCTTTGGGTCCGCGGACGAACATCCGGCAGGCGCCCAGGGTTTCCAGAAGCTCCTCACCGATCCCCGAAGCGTCCGCCGCCTCGCACCAGCGGCGCATGCCGTAGGCGGTGGTGGCGATGCAGAGGTCGGGCTTGGCCGCGATGATCGCCTTGGTGTCCTCGATGAGGCTGATGTCCTCGTTCACGGGGGCGATTTTCAGTGCCGGGGCGTGCAGGACCTCGGCGCCGCGGCGCTCCAGGGCCTCGATGAGGTCCCGCGAACGGCGGTGGGACGTCACGCCGATCCGGAAACCCTCCAGCGGGGCCTCGGCCGCCGCCTCCGGAGCGGTTTCCGTGAGAGCGGATCCGGTGGGAGCTGTCTCGGCGGGTGATGTTTCGGTGGGGGCTAGTACATTCATTGCGTTCATGCCTATCACGAACCCAGCAGCGAGGCCGCCAGGCGGTCGAGTTCCGCCTCGGCCTCGGCATGCCCGCGGTTGGCCTCAGCCACCCGCACCACCTCGCCGATCACCAGGACGGCGGGGTTGCTGCAGCCGGCGGCGGCAGTTGCGATATTGCCCAGTTCCGCGATCGTGGTCTTCTGGCCCGGCCGGTAGCCGCGCTCCACCACGGCCATAGGCATGTCGCTGCGCATCCCGGCGCGGCGCAGGCCGGCGGCGAGGTGGTGCAGCGTGCCGATGCCCATCAGGACCACGATCGTTCCGCCCAGGCCGGCCAGGTGCGTGAGTTCCTTCTCCGTGAGCGGTGCGTGGCCGGACACGACGGTGAACATGTGGCTGACTTCACGGTGCGTCACGGGGATGCCGGCGGCAGCCGGCACGGAGACGGCGCTGGTGACGCCGGAAATCACCCGGACGGGGACGCCGGCGGCGACGCAGGAGGCAACTTCCTCACCGCCGCGGCCGAACACGTACGGGTCGCCGCCCTTGAGGCGCACCACGTTGTTGCCTTCCAAGGCGGAAGCGACCATGAGCTTCTCGATGTCGCCCTGGCTCACCTTGTGGTGTCCCGGGCGCTTTCCGACGTCGACGAGCTCGGCGGAGGTGAGGGACGCCAGCTCCTGGTACGGGGCCAGCCGGTCGTAGAACACGACGTCGGCATCGCGCAGGGCCTTGACGGCCGCAACGGTCAGCAGTTCGCCGGTGCCCGGGCCGCCGCCGACCAGCGTGACGTGGCCGGCCTGGCCGGCGGCCGGCTCGGCCGCCACCGGAATGCCGGCGGCG
>NZ_JAAOXD010000004.1:485376-645444 GCF_014694315.1 Arthrobacter ipis
GCCGCCGACCAGCGTGACGTGGCCGGCCTGGCCGGCGGCCGGCTCGGCCGCCACCGGAATGCCGGCGGCGCGGCAGCGGTCCAGCAGCGGCTCCCAGCCGGTCTGGCCGTCGTCGACCGCCGCGACGAGGAACGGGCGCTCGGGCAGGGGACCGTCGTGCCCGGCACCCTGCGGGGTGCTGAGGCGGGAGACGACCGCGCCGGCTGCCTCATAGCGGCGGACAGCCTGGCGGGCTGCGAAATCCGAGCCGGTGACCAGGACATCGCGCCCGGTGAGATCAATGCTGAGCTGCATGCCTATACCTCGTTTTCATCGCGGGGTCGCATGGGAATGGAAGCGCCGATCAGGACCTTCCCTTTTTCCTCGGCCGTTGCCGGGCGCATCTGGCCGCGCTCGTCCGGGACGAAGGTGATGGAATCGTCCTTCTGGTCAGGGGCGTTGACGAAGGAGCGGAACCGGCGGAGGCGCTCGGGGTCCTTCAGGGTGTCTGCCCACTCGTCGATGTAGGTGTCGACGTGCTTGGCCATGGCTGCCTCGAGGTCCTCGGCGATGCCCAGGGTGTCCTTGACCACCACGTCCTCGACGTGCTTGATGCCGCCGTCGAGCTCTTCCTGCCAGCGTGCGGTGCGCTGCAGGCGGTCGGCGGTGCGGATGTAGTACATGAAGTAGCGGTCGATGTACTTGATCAGGGTTTCGTCGTCGAGGTCCTTGGCCAGCAGCTGGGCGTGGGCCGGGGTGGCACCGCCGTTGCCGCCGACGTACAGGTTCCAGCCGTCCGCGGTGGCGATCACGCCGACGTCCTTGCCGCGGGCCTCGGCGCATTCGCGGGCGCAGCCGGAGACGCCCATCTTGAGCTTGTGCGGGCTGCGGAGTCCGCGGTAGCGGAGCTCGAGCTGGATGGCCATGGCCACCGAGTCCTGGACGCCGAAGCGGCACCAGGTGGATCCGACGCAGGACTTCACCGTGCGCAGGCTCTTGCCGTAGGCCTGGCCGGATTCGAAGCCGGCGTCAACCAGTTCCTTCCAGATTTCCGGGAGCTCCTCCAGCCGGGCGCCGAACATGTCGATGCGCTGGCCGCCGGTAATCTTGGTGTACAGGTTGTACTTTTCGGCGACGGCGGCGATGACGCCGAGCTTCTTCGGAGTGATCTCGCCGCCGGCGATGCGGGGGACCACCGAGTAAGTGCCGTCCTTCTGCATGTTGGCCAGGGCGCGGTCGTTGGTGTCCTGCAGGGTGCCGCGGCCGGCGTCCAGCACGTACGCGCTGTTCTGGCTGGCGAGGATGTTGCCGATGGTCGGCTTGCAGATGTCGCAGCCTGCACCGGTGCCGTACTTGGCCATGATCTCCTCGAAGGAGGTCAGTTCCAGGACGCGGATGGCGTCAAACAGTTCCTGGCGGGACAGTTCGATGTGCTCGCAGAGGGCCTTGGAGACCTCGACGCCGGACTTGGTCAGCTCGGTTTCCAGCAGCTTCTTCAGCATGGGCACGCAGGAACCGCACTGGGTGCCGGCGCGGGTGCAGCCCTTGAGCTCGCCGAGTTCCTGGACCGGGGCGTTGCCGTCGCAGGCGCCGCAGCCGTTGATGGCGTCGCGGATGGTTCCGGCGGTCACGTTGTTGCAGGAGCACAGGGTGGCGTCGTCCGGCAGTTCGGTTTCGGGGGCGTCGCCGCCGCCGGCAGCGCTGAGGAACGCTCCGGGCTCGGCGGGAAGTTCGCGGCCCAGGAGCGGACGCAGGCTCATGTACGGTGAGGCGTCACCCACGAAGATGCCGCCCAACAGGGTCTTGGCGTCATCCGTGGTGACAATCTTCTGGTAGACGCCGCGGGCGGGGTCGGCGTAGACGATCTCGAGGGCGTGCTCGGTCTTGGCGAAGGCGTCGCCGAAGCTGGCCACATCCACGCCGGAGAGCTTCAGCTTGGTGGCGGTGTCGAAGCCGGGGAAGGTTGCATCCCCGCCGTGCAGGCGGTCCGCCACGATCTCGGCCATGGTGTTGGCCGGGGCAACGAGGCCCAGGCACATGCCGCCGAAGTTGGCTACTTCACCAATGGCCCAGATGCCCGGTACCTCAGTGGCGCAGTAGTCGTTGATGACCACACCGCCGCGCTGGCCCAGGCTGAACACCTGTTCCTCGCCCTCGGCGGCACGGAAGAGTTCGTCGCGGGGCCGGACGCCGATGGCGACGATCACCATGTCTGCATCAATGGTGCGGCCGTCGGCCATGAGCACACCGGTGACCTGGCCTTCGCCGTCGGAAAGGACTTCCGACGGGAAGACGCCGCCGTGGACTTCAAAGCCCTTGGCCTTGATGAGGCGGCCCATTGCCTGGCCGGCTCCTTCATCGAGCTGCGTGGCCATTAGCCACTGCGAACCGTCGATGACGATCGGCGTGGCGCCCAGCTGCTCCGTGCCGGCGGCCGACTCGAGGCCGAGGAGACCGCCACCGATGGTGACCGCTTTGACCTTGCGGCCGAGCTTTTCCGTCAGTTCGGTGATGGCCTTGTTAATGGCCCAGACGTCTTCCAGCGTGCGGTACACGTGGGTGAGCTCGGCGCCCGGGATCGGCAGGCGCGCGGCATTCGAACCGGTGGCCACCACCAGTTCGTCGTATGCGAACGTGTTGCCGGCTGCGGTTTCCACCGTCTTGGCCTCGGCGTTGATCTTGACCACGCGCTCGCCGGTCTTCAGGTCCATGGAAGCGTGGTCCCACATGGCTGCCTCACCCATGGTGAGGTCGTAGTCCATATCGGTGAGGGCCTTGGAGAGCGCCACCCGGTCATAGGGGAGGTGGGCTTCCTCAGTGAGGACAGTGACATGCCAGCCTTCGAGGCCACGGGCATGCATGGCATCGGCAAAACGGTGGGCTGCAGGGCCGCCGCCGGCGACCACAATGCGGCGCGGAGTCGATGAGGTTGAGGTCTGTTCGGTCACTGTGGGCCTTTCGCTGGGCCGCAGACGGTGCTCTGCAGCTTGTGCATCCAGCCTAGGGAGGCGCAGTTTCGCTTCAGTTTCCCAATTGTTTCGTGAACTTAACTTCTGCATCACGGGATTGTTTCGAGCCATGTGAGGTGTCTTTTACGTTCTTGACACATTGACTGCACCCCGTCGAAACACCGTCACCCTAGCTTTGGTATACGGCCGCAGCGGCGGCAACAGCAGGCGCAAACACACGCCTCGCAGGACCGGCCCGCCGCCGGAAAGCACGCAAAGGGAGAGGAGCCGGACATGACGGCAACACTGGAACTTGAGGATCTCGCCACCGGGTATGCAACAGGCTGGCACCGCGTCTGCGCGGTGGAGGACCTGGAATTGGCCTGGGGCGAAGCGGCACTCGTGGACGGCCGGCAGGTGGCCCTGTTCCGCACGGGCCCCGGTGAGGTTTTCGCCGTTGCGCAGGAGGACCCGGCCACCGGCGCCTTCGTTATGGCGCGCGGCATCCTCGGATCGCGCGGCATGCGCCCCACCATCGCCTCGCCGCTGCACAAGGAGGTCTACGACCTCGAGACGGGCGAGTGCTTCGGCAACGGGGACCTGCGCCTGGCGACCTTCGGCACGCGCATCGTGGACGGCTTCATCGAGGTTGAGCTCTAAGGCTCAACCTCCAGCGGCCCGCCATTTGAAGGGCACAAGGCAAGTTATAGACCCAGGGCCTCGCGCACGTCAGTGAGCACGTGGTCCAGCGCGGCCCTTGCCGCCAGCCGGGCCTCGGGCAGTTCAGCGGCTGAGCCGACGCTTTGGATGACCTCCAGGTAGCACTTGAGTTTCGGCTCCGTGCCGCTCGGCCGGATGATCACGCGGCTGAGGTCGCGGGTTACATAGAGCAGCCCGTCGGTCGGAGGCAGCTGTTCGCTGCCTTCGGCCAGATCCACGAATGACTCCACGGCCGACCCGCCAAACGATTCGGGCGGGTTGACGCGGAGCCGGTTCATCATTGCATCCAGCAGGCCGAGGTCACCCACGCGGATGCTCAGCTGGTCACTCGCGTGGAGCCCGTGCACCAGGTACAGCTCGTCCAAGGTGTCGAAGATCGTCTTGCCCTCAGCCTTGGCTGCGGCCGCCAATTCCGCGATCAGCACCGCGGCGGACAGTCCGTCCTTGTCCCGGACCAGGTCCGGCGCTACACAGTAACCCAGCGCCTCCTCATAGCCGTAGACGAGGCCCGGCACCCGGGAAATCCACTTGAACCCGGTCAGCGTTTCCTCATGGGCATACCCGGCTGCGGCGGCGATGCGTGAAAGCAGCCGCGAGGAAACAACCGAATTGGCGAACACGCCGCCGCCCGCCTCCGCGCCGGCAGCGTCCGCTCCGGTTGCGTCCGCTCTGGAGGCGGCCAGGCGCGCCACGACGTGCGCTCCCAGCAGGGCGCCCACCTCATCGCCCCGCAGCATCCGCCACGCACCCGTGTCCGGGTCCTTCGCGGCCACGGCGGCACGGTCTGCGTCCGGGTCGTTGGCCAGAACGATGTCCGCGTCCGCCTGCATCGCCTCACCCAGGGCCAGATCCAGGGCGCCCGGTTCCTCAGGGTTGGGAAAACTGACGGTGGGGAAGTCCGGGTCCGGCTCCGCCTGTTCGCTGACCAGCGTTACGTCGGTGAATCCAGCTGCCCGGAGGACGGAGACAGCCGTCGCTCCACCAACGCCGTGCAACGGTGTCAGGACGATTTTCAGGTCCCGGGCCGGGAAGAGCCTGCGGTCGGCCAGCCCTGCCGTGGCGGCCCCGTAGTACTGGACGATCCCGTCGTCCAGGACCGTCCAGCCGTCCCGGGCCAGGGGGATGGAGGCGAGATCGCCAACCTTGCTGATTTCGATGGCGATCAGGGCGTCGTACGGCGCCACGATCTGTGCGCCCCGGCCGCTTTCCTCCACCGCATGCCGGCCGAGGTACACCTTGTAGCCGTTGTCCTGCGGAGGGTTGTGGCTGGCTGTGACCATCACGCCGCCGTCGCACTCCAGCGCCCGGACCGCATACGCCAGCACCGGCGTGGGCAGGGGAGCCGGCATCAGGAACGTCTCGATGCCCGCCGCAGTGAACACGGCCGCCGTCTCGGTCGCGAAAATGTCGGAGTTGTAGCGGGCGTCGTAGCCGACGACGGCGCGTGGACGTGCTCCGGGCGCAGCCTCCGCCACCGTCCGGACCAGGAAATTGGCGAAGCCCGCCGCTGCGCGGCGGACCACGACTCGGTTCATTCGGTTGGGTCCCGGGCCCAGGGCGGCACGCAGGCCGGCCGTTCCGAACTGCAGCGTTCCCCGGAAGCTGTCTTCAAGGTCCTGCCGGGCGGCGGGCGTGCCGGCCTCGGTGAGCTTCACGAGCTCGGTCAGCGTTGCCGCGGTACGGGGATCCGGATCCTGGGCGGCCCAGGCACGGGCGTCGTTGAGCAGCTGCAGATCGGCTTCGGAAGGCGTCATGGCATCCAAACTATCGTCAAAGTGCGGCGGAGCGGTGCCGGACGGGGCTGCTGGCCGGTCACAATTTCGCCGGTCCGTGGCGGCCGGAGCGATTCTTGACAGGAGATTCTGGACACGTACTGTCTTGGTTGTGAAGTTGAACCAGGGGGTGGAGTGGGCCCTCCACTGCTGCGTCAACATGGCTTGGGCGCCAGCCGGGGAACCGATCAGCAGCGGCCGACTGGCCGAGCTGTATAAGCTGCCGCCGGCGTACCTGAACAAGCAGCTTCAGTGCCTGGTGCGGGCGGGCGTCCTGCAGTCCGTGTCCGGTCCCAGGGGAGGGTTCCAGCTGGCACGGCGGCCTGACCGGATCTCGGTGCTGGACGTAGTGCTGGCCATCGAAGGGCGGGACCTGGCGTTCCGCTGCGACGGCATCCTGGCCCACTGCCCAGGCGATGACGATGACGAGGACTACTTCCGCAGCTGCATCATTTCGCAGTCCATGCGGCAGGCCGAGCTGGCCTGGCGGACCGAACTCGCGCGGCAGACCGTGGCAGGCATGGCACAGTCCCTCGAACGTCGGTTCCCCGAGGCTCGGGCCAGTTCGCTCGCCCAACTCCTCGGCAACAACGACGCGGGGTCACTTAGCGCCCCTTCCGAAGGCCGCAACGGGCGCTAGGTGTCCCCACCCGCCCCCTTTCCCTCGCAAGTCCGCACCGGCTCCCTACCCTCGCAAGCTCGGGCTGGTGCCCTCGCCCGGGCGGCTCCACGGCCAGGGAACCCGGCGGGCGCGGGCCCCCCGCGCAACGGTTAGAGCCGGCCGATAATCTCCGCCAGGAGCTTGGAGATGCGCGGCCCCGCAGCGTGTCCGGCTTCAAGCACTTCCTCATGGCTCAGCGGCGTCGGGCTGATGCCGGCCGCGAGGTTGGTGACCAGCGAGATGCCGAAGACCTCCATTCCGGCGTGCCGGGCAGCGATAGCCTCCAGCGCCGTCGACATGCCCACCAGCTCGGCTCCGATCCGCTTGGCGTACTGCACCTCGGCAGGCGTCTCGTAGTGCGGGCCGGTGAACTGGGCGTAGACACCTTCGTTCAGGGACGGGTCCACCTCGCGGGCCAAATCCCGGATCCGCGAGGAGTAGAGATCGGTCAGGTCCACGAAGGTGGCGCCCTCGAGCGGGGAGGCCGCGGTGAGGTTGATGTGATCTTTGATGAGCACGGGGGTGCCGGGTGCCCAGTCTTCGTTCAGCCCGCCGCAGCCGTTGGTGATCACCAGGGTCCGGCAGCCGGCGGCGGCTGCGGTGCGGACGCCGTGGGCAACAGCGCGGACGCCCTTGCCCTCGTAGAAGTGGGTGCGGGCGCCCAGGACCAGTGCGCGCTTGCCTTCACGCGTCAGCACCGACCGAATGGTGCCCACGTGTCCCTCCACGGCGGGAGCCGAAAAGCCTGGGACCTCCGAAGCCGCCAGCGTCGCGGTGGTTTCGCCAATGAGGTCGGCGGCCTCGGCCCAGCCCGAGCCCAGGACCAAGGCGATGTCGTGCGTTGCGACGCCGGTCTCCGACGCGATGTAGTCCGCCGCCGTCCGCGCTGCCTCGAAGGGATCAGTGTCCGGGAATTCTGTTGTGCTCACCCGGTCCAAGCTACCGTGCCGGAGCTGGTGCGGGCAGCAGAAACGCCTCCCTTGCGGGCTGCCCGGCAAGCCCCGGAAGATTGGTGGTCCGGCGCCGGATGCAGGAGAATGACTTCTTGTGACTATGCATCCTGATTTCAGCGCCCCCCGAATCGCAATCCTCGGCGGAGGTCCGGGCGGCTACGAAGCCGCCATGGTGGCCGCCTCGCTGGGAGCCCAAGTCACCATCATCGAGCGGGCAGGCCTCGGAGGCTCCGCGGTGCTGACCGACGTCGTGCCGTCCAAGACGCTGATCGCGACGGCGGACCTGATGACCCGCGTCGGCGGTGCCGGGGAACTGGGAGTCAAGTTTGACGTCGACGGCGGGGACTTCGTTCCGGTCATGCGCGCGGATCTCAAGCACATTAACGACCGCCTGCTCGGCCTCGCCCGCCAGCAGTCCGTGGACATCCAGACCGGCCTGGAGCACCAGAACGTCCGCATCCTGAACGGCTCCGGCAAGCTGGTGGACAGCCACACCATCGAGGTCCTGACGGTCCACGGAACCGAAACCGTTGAGGCGGACGCCATCCTGCTGACCGTCGGGGCGCACCCGCGGGAACTGCCCACGGCACGGCCGGACGGCGAACGGATCCTGAACTGGGCCCAGATCTACAACCTGGACGAGCTGCCGGAGGAACTGATCGTGGTTGGTTCCGGCGTGACCGGCGCCGAGTTCGCCTCCGCCTACAATGGCCTGGGCTCGAAGGTCACCCTGATCTCCAGCCGCGACCGCGTGCTTCCGGGTTCCGACACGGACGCCGCCGAGGTGTTGGAAGAGGTTTTCGAACGCCGCGGCGTGAAGGTGCTGTCCCGTTCGCGGGCCGAGACGGTGGAACGGACCGACGACGGCGTGGTGGTCACCCTCGGGGACGGCTCCAAGGTCACGGGCAGCCACTGCCTGGTCTGCGTGGGCTCCATTCCCAACACGGCCGGCATCGGCCTGGAGGAAGCCGGCGTCGCACTGACCGAAAGCGGCCACATCAAGGTCGACGGCGTCTCCCGCACCACCGCCCCGAACATCTACGCCGCGGGCGACTGCACCGGCGTCCTGGCCCTCGCCTCCGTCGCGGCCATGCAGGGCCGGATCGCGATCGCGCACTTCCTGGGCGACCAGGTGACCCCCATCAAGCTGCACCAGGTGGCGTCCAACATCTTCACCTCGCCCGAGATCGCGTCGGTGGGTGTGTCCGAGGCAGAGATCGAGTCCGGCAAGTACCAGGGCGACATCATCAAGCTGTCCCTGAAGAGCAACGCCCGCGCCAAGATGCGCAACGTCAAGGACGGCTTCGTCAAGATCTTCGCACGCAAGGGGTCCGGGACAGTGATCGGCGGCGTGGTAGTCGGCGCCAACGCGTCCGAGCTGATCTTCGCCATCTCCATCGCGGTGAAGCAGAAACTGCACGTCGACGACGTCGCCAGCACCTTCACGGTGTACCCGTCGCTGAGCGGCTCCATCTCCGAGGCTGCACGCCGGCTGCACGTGCACATCTAAGCGGCGCCGCACATCCTGTGAATGGCGGCTTGCTCCTAGTCGCCACCGGCAGAGCTGAGTAAAATTCAGACTGTCGATCCCCGGGGTGGCGGCACCGGGCCACGACAGACCGATCACGAGCGGTCAGCCAAGCGGAGAGTACTTCCGGACGGTCGGACCGCGGAAGCCAGGAGCATGCCATGATCACTGTTCAAAAAGCCGCAATCAACACCGCCCTCGTCGCGGCCCTCGTGGGCGGCGGTGCCTACCTCGCCATGGGCTATCCCGTTCTTTCTTCGGCCACAAGCAGCACCGGAAGCCAGTCCAGTACGGACTCCGCCAAAGGTGGCCACCAGGCCAACGGGATTACCGAGCAGATGCTGACGGGGACCACCGCCACCCGTGTGAAGAATGCGGTGCTCGCGGCCAACCCCGGCGCGACGGTCCACCGGGTTGAGACCGACGCCGAGGGCGCAGTCTACGAAGCACACATCACGAAGGCTGACGGCTCGCGGGCGACGGTGAAGCTGGACGGTTCCTTCAACATCACGGCCACCCAAGCCGGGCACGGACTCAGGTAATTGGCGGCGACTCAGGAACAGGCGTAGGGAGGAACAGCGTCGCCGGGCGTGAAGGGCTCGAACCAGTGCCGAATATCCAGCTTGCCAGTATCCTGTTCGCTGGCGCCATCGTGGAGTGCGGCGTCCGCGTACAGTATTGCTGAGTCGGCGTCCTCCAGCAGGACCTCCTCAACGAGGGCCCGCCACTCCTCGGGGAGGTCCAGTTCGTAAATGTCCTCGGTGATCCTTGCCTGGTCGAGCAGGCAATGGACAGCGAGCTCGCCTGCGAGGCAGCCGGGAGCAGCCCAGCCGCGGGCAAAGGACGCAGTGACGTCTGCTGCCACCACGATGAACCGCTGCGTGAACTTCGCGTCATAGTTGGAAGCGAACTGCGGGGGCAGCGAGGACAGCACGGACGTTCCCGCGATGGCCTCGGGCGTGACCGTCTCCAGCCCATGCAGCGTGCCGAGGTCACGGAACAGCTGGTCGATGAGGATGCTGGACGAATTCCATAGCAGGCCCGCCAGCAGCCGCGTCTGGCGGGCAGACCGCTCCCGGTCGCCGGAGCCGGCGGAGGCCATCTCCGCCAGGTCCTCGGGATCGAACTGGAGCCGCTGCTCGGCTGTCATGTCGTCGGGATGCGGGTCCAGCCCCAGGAGTTCGAGGCTCAGTCCGGTGAGCTTCTCGGAGTCGGCCAGCAGTTCTTCGGTGATGTCGTCGTCTTCGTCGGCATTCATGCTCCCGATGGTACCGGCCAGCAGCTGCATGCCCGATTTGTGTGACGCGTCCCCTCAAGAGTCCATGGCCATGATCAGGGCCCGGTTACCCGCCAGCGGCCTTAGGCGGCAGCCCCCTGAAAGTGCTTCTCGATCAGCCCCTTGATGTCCTCGTGGCAGCCGCCGCAGCCGGTGCCCGCACGGGTGGAAGCGGAGACTTCGGCCACCGTGGAGCAGCCGCCGGACACGGCGTCGGCGATCTTGCCTCCGCTGACGCCGGCGCACCGGCACACCGTGCTCTCGGGGTCGTTGGAGGCGCCCGCGGACGCGAGCTGGTCGGGCCCGTCCAGGCGCAGGAGCAGTGACCTGTCCGCGGGCAGTTCGGCGCCGCGTTCGAAGAGCTGCACCAGCTCTCCCGCGGTGCGCGGCATGCCCACGCTGACCACGCCCTCCAGCACACCGCCGCGGGTGGTCATCTTGACGTAGCGACCGTGCTCGGGGTCGGCCCACTGGGCGATCTGCAGCCGCGGCCTGCCGTTGACGGCGCCGGCCGTCAGGACTTCCTCATCCCAGGGATCGGCCGAGTTGTCCCCGGCCACGGCCATGTTCATGCCACGGGCCTTCAGCACGATCACACCGGGTTTTTCCTGGGGGAGCGGGGGCAGTGAATCGGCGTCCTCCGCGGCACCCTCGGACAGGAGCAGGAGGTATTCGGCGAGCCATTCGGCCTGCCGCCAGCCGGGTCCTACCAGGCCGGACGGTCCGCGCGCTGTGCGGCACTCGGTGCAGGCAGGATCAGGGCAGCGGACCTCGGCGCAGTCGCCGATGGCGAAGATGTGCGGCTCGTGGTGGGCGCGCAGCCGGTGGTCCACCAGGATGCCCGTCCCGGTGGAGAGCCCGCAGCCCTCGGCGAGCTCAATGCGCGGGCGGACGCCGCAGGACAGGACCAGCAGGTCGCCGTCAATCGCCGACCCGTCGTCGAGCAGCAGAGCCGAGAACCCGCCGTCGGGCGCGTTGTGCTCAATGCCCGTGGAACGGGCGTTGCCGGCCACCCGGACGCCGCAGCTGCGCAGGCCCGCGGCCAGCACGGCGCCGCCGCCGCGGTCGATGTTCCGGCCCAGCGGATGGGGGCCGTTGTGCACCACCGTGACCGTGGCGCCTTCCTCTGCAGCCGCGAGGGCCGTCTCAAGCCCCAGCACGCCGCCGCCCAGCACCACCACGCGCTTGCGGCCGGCCACCGCCTGGCGCAGTACCTCGGCGTCACGGAGGTCGCGGAGCGCAGTCACACCCGGCGGAAGCACGGGCGCGGCAGGGTCCGGGTTCAGTCCCGTGAGGTTGGGGATCACTGGTCGGGAGCCGGTGGCGAAGACCAGCCGGTCGTAGTGGGCCGAAGTGCCGTCGGAGAGGATGACGGACTGCCGCGCGCGGTCCACGCGCCGGACCTTCACGCCCAGCCGGACGTCCACGCCGTCGGCCACCAGCGCTGCTGCGTCGGCGAGGGCCAGCGCCTCGGGGGTGGTGCGGCCAACCCCGAGGTCGGCCACCAGCACCCGGTTGTAGGCTGCCTGGGTTTCCTGGCCGATGACCGTCAGCCCCACCTGCCCGGCACGCAGTGCCGGCAGCAGTTCGTCGACCAGCCGTGCGGCCACCGGACCGAATCCGACAATTACAATCTGCTCGCTCATGAGGCCTCCGCTGTCTGAAGAAGACTGGTGTTCGGGGCGGCAACTGCCAGCCGGACCCACACTTTGTTGAACTTGAATTCGGGCATCCCGGAGATGGGATCCGTGGCCGCTTCCGTCAGCCGGTTCGCGCTTTCCAGTTCGGGAAAGTGGAACGGCAGGAAGACGGTTTCGGGGCGGATGGCGGTGCTGAGCTCGGCCCGGCAGACCACCTCGCCGCGCTCGTTAGCCACCGAGACCTCTGCGCCGTCCGTGATGCCCATGGCCGCCGCGGCGGCCGGGTGGATCTGCATCCTGGCCTCAGGCTGGGCGGCCAGGAGCTCGGCCACCCGCCGCGTCTGGGCGCCCGACTGGTAGTGCTCCAGCAGCCGGCCGGTGATGAGGGTCATCGGCTTGGCGGCCGGGTCAGGATGCGCCATGGAAGTACGACGGCGGCGGGGGGCTACCGCGGTCATGACCGCCTTTCCGTCGGGATGGGCAAACGCGTCCAGGAACATGCGGGGCGTTCCGGTGCTGCCGGCGGGGTAGGGCCAGTATGCGGCCGCGCCGCCGTCCAGCATGGCGTAGTCGATGCCGGAGTAGTCGGCCGCCCCGCCGGCGGAGGCCAGGCGCAGCTCTTCGAAGACGGTCTCCGGATCGTCGCTGTAGGTGGACGGTGCGTCGAGTGCCTCGGCCAGCCGGGCCATGATCCATAGCTCGCTGCGGGCACCGGCGGGTGGCTGGATCGCCTGGCGGCGGCGGAGGACGCGGCCTTCGAGGTTGGTCAGGGTGCCTTCCTCCTCGGCCCACTGCAGCACCGGCAGGACGAGGTCCGCCTCGGCTGCGGTCTCGGACATGAAGAAGTCGCAGACCACCAGGAAATCCAGGCTGCGGAGCCCGCGGATGACGGCGTTGGCGTCCGGCGAGGCGACGGCGATGTTGGATGCGTGCACGAAAAGGCAGCGGACGCCGTCGGGCTGTCCCAGTGACTTGAGCAGCTGTACGGCCGGCAGGCCGGGGCCGGGGATGAGGGACTCATCCACCCCCCAGACCGAAGCCATGTGGGCCCGGGCGGCGGGGTCGGTGATCTTGCGGTAGCCGGGCAGCTGGTCGGCCTTCTGGCCGTGCTCGCGGCCGCCCTGGCCGTTGCCCTGGCCGGTGAGGGTGCCGTAGCCGCTGCGGGCGCTGCCGGGCAGGCCCAGCAGGAGGCTGAGGTTGATGGCCGCCGTGGCGGTGTCGGTGCCGTCGACGTGCTGCTCCACGCCGCGTCCGGTCAGGATGTAGCTGCCGCCCAGGCGGGCGCCGGCGGCCAGCCGCCGGGCCGTCTCGCGGATGAGGTCGGCGGGTACGCCGGTGATGGTCTGGACCCGCTCGGGCCAGTAGGCGTTGACGGACCGGACCACGGCGTCGAAGCCGGTGGTGCGGGCCTGGATGTAGTCGGCGTCGAGGAGGCCTTCGTGGATCACCACGTGGGAGATGCCCAGCAGCAGGGTGAGGTCGGTGCCCGGCAGGGGCTGCAGGTGGATGCCGCCGCCGTCGGAGGTGAATCTGGCCGTGGCGGAACGCCGCGGGTCCACCACAATGAAACCGCCGGCGTCGCGGACGCCCTGCAGGTGCTGGACGAACGGCGGCATGGTCTCGGCGACGTTGGAGCCGAGCATCAGGATGGTGCTGGCGGTGTCCAGCGCCTCAAGCGGGAAGGGCAGTCCGCGGTCCAGGCCGAAGGCCCGCATGCCCGCGGCGGCCGCTGACGACATGCAGAACCGGCCGTTGTAGTCGATCCGGGAGGTGCCCAGCGCGAGGCGGGCGAACTTGCCCAACTGGTACGCCTTTTCGTTGGTGAGGCCGCCGCCGCCGAAGACGCCGACGGAGTCCGCACCGTACCTGGCGCGGGCGTCCTTGACGGCGGCCGTGACGCGGCCCAGGGCCTCGTCCCAGGAGATGGGGCGGAAGACGCCGTCGGGCCCCTTGAACATGGGCTCGGTGACGCGACCGGGGTGCTGCAGGAGCGACGCGGACGTCCACCCCTTGCGGCAGAGACCGCCGCGGTTGGTGGGGAAGTCGCGGCCGCTCACTTCAAGGGCCGGCACAGCCGGCACGGGGCCTGACCCCGGCTGCAAAGCCGGGGTCAGGCCCGCAGCGGCCGGAGCCGCCGGGGACTTGAGCGTCATGGCGCACTGCAAGGCGCAGTAAGGGCAGTGCGTGTCGGCGCTTTTGGTCATGTTAGACGTGTCCCATCGCGTTTCGGTTGGCGTTGCGGATGTAGCAGAACCAGCAGACGGCCAGCATCAGGACGTACGCTCCGACGAAGCCGTAGAAGGCCGGGGTGTAGGAGCCGCTGGCCGTGTTGGAGGCGTTCAGCACCTGCGGGATGACGAAGCCGCCGTAGGCCCCGATGGCGGAGATCAGACCGAGCGCGGAGGACGCCAGGCGCTGGGTCTGCACCGAGCTGGCTCCGGAGCGGGCCGCACGGCTGGACGTCGCAAAGATCACCGGGATCATGCGGTACGTGGCGCCGTTTCCGAAGCCGCTGGCGGTGAACAGCATCAGGAACAGCACCAGGAAGAGCCAGAAGTTCTTCAGCGGCAGCGTCCAGATCATCGTCAGCGTGATGACGGCCATCGCGGCGAAGGCTGACACTGTCATCCGGGCCCCGCCCATGCGGTCAGCCATGCGGCCGCCGTACGGGCGGGCCAGCGAGCCGACCAGCGGGCCGAGGAAGGCCAGGGAAAGGGCCACTGCGCCGACCGAGATGGAGGAGAAGGCCGGGAAGTAGTCCTTGATGAGCTTGGGGAAGACACCGGCGAAGCCGATAAAGGAGCCGAACGTTCCGATGTAGAGCAGCGCCATGACCCACAGGTGGGGTTCCTTGATCGCTGCCAGGGATCCGGCCACGTCGCCCTTGGCGCTCGTGAGGTTGTTCATGTACTTGTAGGCGCCGAAGGCCGCCAGGAGGATGAGCGGAACCCACATGAGGCCGGCGACGGGAAGGCTGACGGTACCGGCAGCCAGCAGAGTGATGGCGATCGGGACAGCGAGCTGTGCCACGGCTGCGCCGAGGTTGCCGCCGGCGGCGTTCAGGCCCAGCGCCCAGCCCTTTTCACGGGCCGGGTAGAAGAAGGTGATGTTGGCCATGGAGCTGGCGAAGTTGCCGCCGCCGAAGCCTGCAAGGGCCGCCACGAACAGCATGACGCCGAACGGTGTCTCCGGATTGGAGACGCACAGTGCGAGCCCGGTGGAGGGGATCAGCAGCAGCAGGGCCGAGACGATGGTCCAGTTCCGGCCACCGAAGCGCGGAACCATGAATGTGTAGGGGATCCGGAGCGTGGCGCCGACGAGGCTCGGCATGGAGATCAGCCAGAAGATCTCGGACGTGCTGAACGTAAATCCTGCGGCGGGGAGCTGGACCACCACGATGGACCACAGCTGCCAGACGACGAAGCCCAGGAACTCGGCGAAGATGGACCAGTTGAGGTTGCGGCGCGCGATCGAGCGGCCCTGGGATTCCCACTGCTGCTTGTTCTCGGCGTCCCAATTGGCAATCCAGCGTCCGGGACGCTCTTCAAGGGCGGGTGCCTCGGTGGTGGTGGCGGCAGCAAGATCGAGGGAATTGTGGGTTCCGGCGTCTGCGGTGCGGTCAGCAGTCACGGTATACCTCCTTGGGGAATGGTGTCCTTCCAAGGTAGGGATGGCGCGTTTCGCAGACGGTCGCCGTTTGTTAACGTGCTGTGACATTTGCCTATCAGCCCGCTTCGGGCGGCGTTAGGCTTGCAGGACGACCTCATGCTGAGACAACTTTGGAAGTCCGAATACTGGACCGCTTGTCCGTTGCGTGGACGGCGGGAACTAAGATTGAACTCTGTTTTATCCCCATGTTTGGAGGGGCTTCCGAGCGAGGTCCGTCCAGCTCTCATGAAAGCGTCCCCACATGTCATCGCCTGCAACGTCAACGGAACATGGCACCGCCAAACCGGTGAACTCCAAGGGCAAAGTGATCTTTGCCAGCCTCATCGGAACGACGATCGAGTTCTATGACTTCTACATCTACGCAACCGCGTCGGTGCTGGTCTTCCCCAAGCTGTTCTTCCCCCAGGCCACGGAGGTCAACGCCCTCCTGAGCTCCTTCGCTATTTTCGGCGTCGCGTTCGTCGCCCGGCCCATCGGCTCGGTCCTGTTCGGACACTTCGGCGACAAGTTCGGCCGCAAGGGCACCCTGGTTGCCTCCCTCCTCACCATGGGCCTGGCCACGTTCTTCATCGGGCTGCTGCCGACCGCCTCCGTGGCGGGCTGGACCGTCCTCGCGCCGCTGATGCTGGTGCTGCTGCGCTTTGCCCAGGGGCTTGCGCTCGGCGGTGAATGGTCAGGCGCGGCACTGCTGGCCACGGAGAACGCCCCCGAAGGCAAGCGCGCCATCTACGGCACGTTCCCGCAGCTCGGTGCCCCCATTGGCTTCATCCTGGCCAACCTGCTCTTCATCTGGTTCAACGCTGCTCTCAGCCCGGAGGAATTTGCGGCCTGGGGCTGGCGGGTTCCGTTCCTGCTCAGCGCCGTCCTGGTGATCGTGGGCCTGTATGTGCGCCTCAAGCTCGTGGAAAGTGTCTCGTTCCAGAAGGTCCTGAAGGAAGACAAAGTGGCAAAGGTTCCGTTCGCGGCAACCTTCAAGAACCACTGGCGCCCGGTGCTGGCCGGAACCTTCATCATGCTGGCCACCTACGTGCTGTTCTACATCATGACCTCCTTCACGCTGACCTACGGCACCAAGCCCGCCTCCGTTGAGGCCGCCCAGGCCGCCGCGGAGAAGGCCGGCAAGCCGATGTCCGCCGCCGAAATTGCCAGCTTCGTTCCCGGCCTGGGTGTTTCCCGCGGTGACTTCCTCTGGATGCTCATCCTCGGCGTCGTCTTCTTCGGAATCTTTACCCTCGTGTCCGGCCCGCTGGCCGAGAAGTGGGGCCGCCGCAAGTTCCTCATGGGCGTCACCGCAGGCATCTTTGTGTTCGGCGCGCTCTGGTTCACCATGTTCGGCCCCGGCCCAGGAGCGGCAATCGTCGGCCTCATCGTCGGCTTCACGCTGATGGGCCTCACCTTCGGCCCGATGGCGGCGATCCTGCCGGAACTGTTCCCGTCCAACGTGCGGTACACCGGCTCGGCCGTCGCGTACAACCTCTCCAGCGTCATCGGCGCCGCTCCGGCGTCATTCATTGCCATTGCCCTGTGGCAGGCGACCGGCGGCAGCACCTGGCTCGTCGGCGTCTACATGGCAGCCGCCGCCGTGCTGACGTTCATCGCGCTGTGGATCACCCGCGAAACCAAGAACACGGACTACGAGAACAACGTGGCCTGATTTTCAGCTTTAGATGCATCAATGAAAATGCCCGGTGGATCACACCGGGCATTTTCATGTGCTGAAGAGCTTTAGTCTTCGATCGTCGCGATCACGGCGCCTGCTGCCACCGTCTGGCCCGCCGCGGCGGACAGGCCGGTGATGGTGCCGGCGCGGTGTGCCGTGAGCGGCTGCTCCATCTTCATCGCCTCCAGTACGACGACGAGATCACCTTCGGCGACGACGTCGCCGTCGGCCACGGCCACCTTTACGATCGTTCCCTGCATGGGGGACGTCAGGGCGTTGCCGCCCGCCGCGGCGGCGGCGCCGCCGGTGCGGCTGCGCTTCTTGGACTTGGCCGGCTTCGCGCCGGCCGCTGCGGCCCCGCCGAAGCCGAGGCCGGCGGGCAGTGCCACCTCGAGGCGCTTGCCGCCCACTTCCACCACCACGGTGCGGCGCTCAGCGGCGTCCTCACCCTCCGGTGCGGCGCCGTTGGGCGTCCAGGCGGGAAGGTCATTGACGAATTCGGTTTCAATCCAGCGGGTGTGGACGCTGAACGGACCCTCGGCCGGCGCGAACGCCGGGTTGCTGACCACGGCCAGGTCGAAGGGGATGACGGTGGGAATACCTTCCACCACCATTTCCTCAAGGGCTCGGCGGGCGCGCTGCAGGGCCTGCGGACGGTTCGCTCCGGTGACAATCAGCTTCGACAGCATCGAGTCGAAGTTGCCGCTGATAACGTCGCCCTCTTCGATGCCCGAGTCAATGCGGATGCCGGGGCCGGTGGGGTTCTTCAGGGTGCTCACGGTGCCCGGTGCGGGCATGAAGTTGCGGCCCGGATCCTCGCCGGTGATGCGGAACTCGAAGGAATGGCCTCGGACCTCGGGGTCGCCGTAGCCCAGTTCTTCACCGCAGGCCAGGCGGAACTGCTCCCGGACCAGGTCGATGCCGGTGACCTCCTCGGAGACGCAGTGCTCCACCTGCAGGCGGGTGTTGACCTCGAGGAAGGAGATGGTGCCGTCCTGGCCGACGAGGAACTCGCAGGTTCCGGCGCCGAGGTAGCCGGCTTCCTTCAGGATGGCCTTGGACGATTCGTAGAGGCGCAGGTTCTGCTCCGCCGTCAGGAAGGGGGCCGGGGCCTCCTCCACGAGCTTCTGGTTGCGGCGCTGGAGTGAGCAGTCGCGGGTGGAGACCACCACCACGTTGCCATGGGCGTCGGCGAGGCACTGGGTTTCAACGTGGCGGGGGGCGTCGAGGAACCTCTCAATGAAGCACTCACCGCGGCCGAAGGCGGCCGTGGCCTCGCGGACGGCGGAATCGAACAGCTCGGGGATTTCCTCGCGGGTGCGGGCCACCTTGATGCCGCGCCCGCCGCCGCCGAAGGCGGCCTTGATGGCCACGGGCAGGCCGAACTTGTCCACGAATTCCAGGATTTCCTCGGCGGACTCAACGGGGTCCGCGGTGCCGGGGACCTGCGGGGCGCCCACCTTCTCGGCGATGTGGCGGGCCTGGACCTTGTCGCCCAGGGCGGAGATGGATTCCGGCGAGGGGCCGATCCAGGTGATGCCGGCGTCGATGACCTTGGCAGCGAACTGGGCGTTCTCGGACAGGAAGCCGTAGCCGGGGTGGATGGCGTCGGCGCCGGACTGGCGGGCCACCTCGATCAGCTTGTCCATCACGAGGTAGGACTCGGCCGCAGTGTTCCCGCCCAGGGCATACGCTTCGTCGGCGAGCCGGACGTGGAGGGCGTTCCGGTCAGGATCGGCGTAGACGGCGACGGAGGCGATGCCCTCGTCCCGGGCTGCGCGGATGACGCGGACGGCGATTTCACCGCGGTTCGCGATCAGAACCTTGGTGATTTTTGAATGCACTGGACCTGCGGACTGCTCCGGCTTTACTGACAAGGCGTCTCCTTCTTTCCTTCAGGGAGCCTAGCCTGATTTTGAGGATTCCGCCGATATTACTGGCGGAATCCGCGGGTTAGAGACCCGGCCTTTGTAGGAAAGCTACAACTCCCCGGGAATTGCCGAGTCCGGCAGGTCCTGCCAGAACTCGGTGATGCTCACGTTCGCCTGGGCCAGCAGGGAACGGAGTGTGGATACCGACAGTCCGACGACGGCGTGCGGGTCGCCGTCGACTTTCCGGATGAAGGCGCCGCCCAGGCCGTCGATGGTGAAGGAGCCGGCGCAGTGCAGTGGCTCGCCGGTGGCGATGTAGGCATCGATCTCCGCGATCTCCATCTCCATGAAATGGACCTCAGCGGAAGCGACGCTGCCCAGCGTGGCGCCGGAGCCGCCGTCGTCGTCCGTGTCGCGGCAGTCCACCAGCCAGTGGCCGGTGTGCAGGACCCCGCTGCTGCCGCTCATCCGCAGCATCCGCTGCCGGGCAACGTCCACGGTGTACGGCTTGCCGTGCGACTCACCGGCGAACTCGAAGACGGAATCGCAGCCCAGCACCAGGGCCCCCTCGGCTTCCGGCAGCGACGCAACGGCCTCGGCCTTGGCCCGGGCCAGGAGCAGGGCGGTGTCGTGCGGATCGGTGACGCCGTAGCGCGCCTGCACGGCATCCTCGTCGACGTCGGACACGAGGACCTCGTGTTCGATGCCGGCCTCAGTCAGGAGCTTGGTGCGGGCGGGGGACTGGGAGGCAAGGATGAGGCGGGTCACGGCTCCAGCCTAATTCATCCCTTTTTTTGCGGGCGGGAACCTCCTAGCGCGCGCCGACCTCCGCGGGCTCGGCCGCCCCGGCGGCTGGTGCGTGGCTGCCGAGCTTCGCACCTTCCACGTCGACGTCCGGCAGGATGCGGTCCAGCCAGCGCGGCAGCCACCACGCCTTCTCGCCGAGGAGGTACATGACGGCCGGAACGATCGTCATCCGCACCACGAAAGCGTCAACCAGCACGCCGAATGCCATCGCGAAGCCGAGCGGCCGGACCATGTTCAGATGCGAGAAGATGAAGCCCGCGAAGACGCTGACCATGATGATGGCGGCGGCGGTAACCACCGCGGAAGCGTGGCTGAAGCCGGAGCGCACGGCGTGCTTCGCGGACTCGCCGTGCATGAAGGACTCACGCATGCCCGAGGCGATGAACACCTGGTAGTCCATGGCCAGCCCGAACAGGACGCCGATCAGGATGATCGGCAGGAAGCTCAGCACGGCGCCGGGGTTGTCGACGCCGAACACCGCACCCAGCCAGCCCCACTGGTACACCGCCACCACGGCACCGAAGGCGGCCGCAAGGGAAAGCAGGAAGCCGCCGGTCGCCAGCAACGGCACCACGATCGAGCGGAACACCAGCAGCAGCAGGATCAGCGAGAGCCCCACCACGATGGCCAGGTACGACGGCAGGGCGTCGCCCAGCTTCGTGGAAACGTCAATGTTGCCTGCCGTCTGGCCCGTGAGTCCGATGCTGACTCCGGTGGAGTCCTCAATGTTGGCCTTCTCGGCGCGGATGCCGGAGACCACGTTGACGGTGCTGGCGCTCGCCGGTCCTTCCTTCGGGATGACCTGGAACACCGCCGTCCCGCGGTCCGCACTCAGTGCCACCGGAATGACTGCGGTCACGTTTTCCGTCTTGCGCAGGATGTCCGCAACGTCCAGCTGCTTGGCCGTTGCTTCACTTTCGCTCAGGCCGTCCGGGAAATCACCCACCACGATGATCGGTCCCGTCATGCCTTCGCCGAAGCTGCGCTTGGTGGCGTCATACGCCTTGAAGGCCTGGGAATCGGCAGGTTCCGAGCCGCCGTCGGGCAGGGCGAGCCGCAGCTGGGCAGCGGGCAGCGCCACAATGCCCAGCGCCAGGACCCCGGCCAGCAGGGCCAGAACCGGGTGCCTGGTGACCAGTCCGCCCCAGCCGTGGCTGCTGCGGTGTTCGTCCTTGGCGCGGTCCTCAGCCTCACGGTTGGGATCGGCGTTGTGCTTCTCGGCCTTGGCCCAGGCCCGCCTGGAGATCAGTCTCCTGCCCATGAAGGAGAGGATCGCCGGCGTCAGCGTCAGGGCGACGAGGACGGCAACCGCGACGGTGCCGGCCGCGGACACGCCCATGACCCCCAGGAACGGAAGCCCCGGGACCACCAGGGCCGCGAGGGCGATGATGACCGTCAGGCCGGCAAAGAGCACGGCATTGCCGGAGGTTCCGGTGGCACGGGCCACCGACTCCTCCGCGTCCATGCCTGCCAGCAGCTGCCCGCGGTGGCGGTTGACGATGAACAGCGAGTAGTCGATGCCGACGGCGAGGCCCAGCATGAGCGCTAGCATCGGGGAAATGGAACTCATGTCAATGAGGCCGCTCAGTGCCATGGTGGCGCCAACACCCACCGCCACGCCGATCACTGCCATCAGCAGCGGCAGCCCGGCGGCCACCAGCGTCCCGAGCATCATGATCAGGACCAGTGCCGCCACGCCGATGCCGATGATCTCAGCCACGCCAAAGATCTCGGAGACGTCCTCGCTGATTTCCTTGCTGGGCAGCGCGGTAACGCCGGCCGAGGAGACCTCCTGCACGATGTCCTGGACTTCCTGGCGCACTTTGGGATCCAGCCCGTTGATGGAGGTCTTGAACTGGACCTGCGCAATGGCCGCCTTGCCGTCCTCAGAGACGAAACGCAAACCCTGCGAAGCCTCGACCTGGCGCTTGGCCAGCTCCAGCCTGGCCGCGCCGGCCTCCGCTTCCCTGGTGCCGGCGTCGAGCTTTTCCTGGCCGGCGGCCAGGGCGGCCTTCTGCTGCCCCAGCTGGGCCTCGATGGCCGACGGCGGCAGTCCGGCAGCGGTCATCTGCGCCTCGGCCGCGGCCAGCTGTTCCTTGCCGGCGGCCAGATCGCCTGCGGCCTTCTCCAGTGCGGCCTTGCCCGCGGTTGCCTTGGCCTCGCCGGCGGACAGATCCCCGGCGGCCTTGTCCAGCTGGGCCTGCGTGGCGAACGGGTCGACGGTTCCCCGGACGTCCGGGAGGGCCTTGAGCTTGGTCAGGGCAGCGGACACCGCGTCCTTGCCCGCCTGGCTGAACGTGGCGTCATTTGCCTGGAAGACAACCCCGGCCGAGCCGCCGGATGACGCCGGCAGCTCCTTTTGGAGCTTGTCGGCCATCTGCTGGGTTTCCGTGCCCGGAATCTGGAAGTTGTTGGACAGCGCGCCGGAAAAGGCTGCCCCTGCGCCGCCGACTGCCAGCAGGACCGCCAGCCAGAGCGAGACGACGAGCCACCGGTGACGGTAGGAAAACTTGCCGAGGCGGTACAGGAGAAGTGCCATGTCAGGACCGTTCTGCGTTGCGGGTGGACGGTTTGGCGGAAGATTCATCCGACGGGGGATCCGATGCCGGCCCGGCGAAACCCGATCCGAGGAGCCCCATCGAATCGATGAGCAGCTGCCGGAGGATCGCCAGCGACTCGGGGGAGAGGTCCGGGCCGCAGCGGCGGAACCACACGTCCATGGCCGCCTTGCCGCAGGAGACCACCGAACCTGCGAGGGCCCGGACGTAGAGCTCGCCCTGGTCGGCGCCGGTGCCCTGTTCACTCCCGGTACCCTGTTCAGTCCTGGGGCCCTGCGGGGAACGCTCCCGGGCGGCAGCAACAATCTGCTCGGTGCAGTGGTCCCAGGCCTCAAGCTCGGAGCGGGCCATGAGCGGATTGCCCTGGGTCAGGCCGAACAGCTCGGCCAGCGGCGCCACCGTCATGGGATCGGCCAGTGCCACCAACGCGGCGCGGGCGGATTCGAGGATTGGTTCGTCAGCGGGACGCCGGCGGAACTGCTCAAGGGCGCTGTCCAGGAAGCCGTGGGTCACCGACGCGATGGCGGCTTCCGTGCTGCTGAAGTAATTGAAGAAGGTCCGGCGTGAGATGCCAGCCGCTTCTGCAATGTCCTCGACCGTGAAGTTGCCGGGGCCGTGCTGCCGCAGGAGGGCAAGCGTGGAGCCGGTGATGGCCTGCCGGGTGGCAGCCTTGTTCAGCTCGCGCCGGGAAACGGGTCCGCCGGCGTCGGTCGGCACGGGAGCAAACGACGAAGTCGACGCCGTAGAGGAAGAACTGGAAGTGGGCACTCGGTTACACTACGTGCAATTTTGCACTGTGCGCAAGTGCTTGGAAGCCTCACAGCTTAGCCACCAATATTCACAGCGTCTTCACAGTCGGACGAAAGCAGTTCTTGAGGAGGAGGGTGCATCCTGTTGTCGTGGCCGGCACGGCGGCAATGATGCCTCAAGGCCGGTGGATCGAGGAGCAGACCATGGAGCGTTCGAAGAAAGTGGCCCTCGGACTGGGCGCGACTGCCCTGGCACTTGGCGCCGGATTCGGTGTCACCGGAATGGCAGCCACCACAACAGCCACTCCCACGCCTACCCCCACGCCCAGCAGCCCATCCAGCGGTCCCACTGACGAACTGCGTTTCGACGACGGCTGGCACGGGCATGGGCATGGCCATGGACGTGGTCACGGGGTCCTCAAGGGGGATGCCGCGGCGCTCGCGGCCAAGCTCGGCGTGGACCAGGCCAAGCTGGCGGACGCCCTGCGGGCCTACCGCCAGGCCAACCACCCGCCCGGCCGCCGCGCCGACGGCACCAAGCCGGACAAGGCAGCTAAGGAAGCGGCACTGGCAGCCTCGCTGGCCAAGTCGCTGGGGATGGATGAGGCCAATGTCAAGGCCGCACTGGAGGAACTCCGCATCCAGGCGCAGACGGACCGGGCGGCTGCCCTGAAAGGCCGGCTGGATCAGGCGGTGAAGGACGGCACACTTACGCAGGCCGAAGCCGACGCCGTCACCAAAGCGGTCGGGAAGGGTGTGATCGGCGGCCGCTAGGCCTAATCGGCAGGCCCGGAGGCCGCTGCGGCCCGGTCACGCCGGTGGGGATGGTCCGTCAGTTTGTCCGCTCGACGGCGGCGAGGATCGCCGCTCCGAGCTCCGCCGGCTTGGTGAACTGCGGCCAGTGTCCGGTGGGAAGGTCCACGAGTTCAACATCGCGGATGCGGGCCAGTTCCTCAACGTAGGGGTGCCCGGCGTCCATCCACTCCGTCAGCAGGGATGTGGGGAACTCGCAGGCAATCACCGTGGCCGGGACCTCGTAGCGGCGTACGTCGTGGAGGTGCTGTTTGTCGCAGGCCACGGCCTTGGGCTGCGGGATGGACCGCGCGCGGAATGCTTCCCGCAGCCCGTCGTCGAGATCGGTGAGGTCGGCGTCGTCGAACACGTCCCAGGAGGGCAGCGGGATCTCATCACCCTCAGCCGGCAGCTCATCGTTGATGACCCCGCCTTCCCCGAGCGGTCCGCTGTCCACGTAGACAGCCCGCACCACGCGGTCCGGCCGTTCGTCCACGGCGCCGTGGATGATGGCGCCTCCGCCGGAGTGGCCGACGAGGACCAGCGGGCCCTCAATGCCGTCAATGGCCTCCACCACGGCGTTGATGTGGTCACGGAGCCCGATGCCGGTCCGGTTGGCGTCCTTCGCCTCGAGCCCCGGGAGGGTCAGAGCATGGATCTGGTGGCCCGCCTGCACCAGCGGGGGAGTGACCCCGGACCAGGATGAACCATCGAGCCAGAAACCGGGAACCAGAATGATGTCCATGCCGGTACCCTACCCTTGCTGCCTGCCGCCGGGGACCCATTTGGGCGGCCGGTCTTAAATGGGTGTGCCCCGGGGATGAACCCCGGGGCACACGCCTTCTTGCCAAGGTCAGGCCTTGGACACAGCCAGCTCACGCTCGACGGCGGCGGGTGCCTCTTCCTCGCGGAAGGCCTCACCGGTGTGAGGTGCATTGTAGAGGGTTTCATCGAGGATGCCCTGGCGTTTGGCCACGATGGTGGGCACGAGTGCCTGGCCGGCCACGTTGACCGCCGTGCGGCCCATATCCAGGATGGGGTCGATGGCCAGCAGGAGTCCGACGCCGGCCAGCGGCAGTCCCAGCGTGGAGAGGGTCAGCGTCAGCATGACGACGGCGCCGGTGGTTCCCGCCGTCGCAGCGGACCCCAGGACGGAGACCAGCGCGATCAGCAGGTACTGGCTGAAGTCGAGCTGGATTCCGAAGAACTGGGCCACGAAGATCGCGGCGACGGCCGGGTAGATTGCCGCGCAGCCGTCCATCTTGGTGGTGGCGCCCAGCGGAACGGCGAAGGAGGCGTAGCCCCGGGGAACGCCGAGGTTGCGCTCGGTGACGCGCTGGGTCAGCGGCAGCGTACCGATGGAGGAACGGGAAACGAAGGCGAGCTGGATGGCCGGCCATGCGCCGGAGAAGTACTGCCGGACCGACAGGCCGTGGGAGCGGACCAGGGCCGGGTAGACGCCGAACAGCACCAAGGCGAGGCCGATGTAGATGGCAACGGTGAACTTGCCCAGCGAGCCGATAGTGTCCCAGCCGTAGACGGCCACCGCGTTGCCGATCAGGCCCACGGTGCCCAGCGGCGCGATGCGGATGATCCACCACAGCACCTTCTGGATGACGGCCAGCGCAGAGGCGTTCAGGGCCAGGAACGGCTCGGCCTGCTTGCCCACCTTCAGGGCGGCAACACCGACGGCGATGGCGATCACCAGGATCTGCAGGACGTTGAAGCTGACGGACGTGGTCACGGCGCCGGAGTCGGTGACAGTGGAGCTGGCGCCAAGGCCCAGGAAGTTCTTGGGGAACAGGCCGATGAGGAATGCCCACCAGTCGCCCTGCTTGCCGTCGTACTCCGCGTCGCCGGCGATGCCCGTGTTTGCGCCCGGCTGCAGGAGCACGCCCAGGCCGATGCCGATCAGCACGGCGACCAGGGACGTGATCGCGAACCACAGCAGCGTGTTCCAGGCGAGCCGCGCCGCGTTGGAGACCTCACGCAGGTTGGAAATGGAGCTCACCACGGCGGTGAAGATCAGCGGCACGACGGCGGTCTGCAGCAGCGACACATAGCTGGAGCCGATCGTCTGCAGCGTGGCGCCCAGCCCGTTGGGGTTGGTCTTGGTGCTGCCGGTGTACTTGGCCAGCAGGCCGAGGCCCAGCCCGACGATCAGGGCGGCGATGATCTGGAACCCGAAGGAGCCTGCCCACCGCGGCAGCTGGAAGCCGGAACGCCCGGCCGTGGATGAAGTGGTTTGATTGCTCACCCGAAACAAATTAGGGCGTATAAAATACAGCTTCCACTCGATATTGAGAAATGTTACGCGCCTTGGCTGGCCGCCCGCCGCATGGTGCCCGTAAAAACGGCGCCATGCGGGACTTTTATGAAGTTATTCCGTCGGACGATGTGGCAAACATCTCGCCCGCACCGGCCCCCTCAGGGGCTTTCGACGGGCTCATCAGCGGTGCTCTTGCCCGTCGAGCATGGCGCGCTTGAGGGTGTCGAGGCCAACGGAGCCGATGTTGAGGGCCTTGGTGTGGAAGGCCTTGAGGTCGAAATCCGGCCGGGCTTCGAGCTCCGCTCGGATCTGCTCCCAGAGGCGCTGGCCCACCTTGTAGGACGGGGCCTGGCCCGGCCAGCCGAGGTAGCGTGCGAACTCGAACTGCAGGTTGCCCTCACTGATGTCCAGGTTGGCCTTGAGGAAGTCGAAGCCCTTCTCCGGTGTCCAGGTGCCCGTTCCCCAGCGTGCGGGAACATCGAGTTCCAGGTGGACGCCGATGTCGAACACCACCCGGGCAGCCCTCATCCGCTGCATGTCCAGCATGCCCATGTGGTCGCCCGGATCCTTGAGGTAGCCGAGTTCCTCCATCAGCTTCTCGGCATAGAGGGCCCACCCCTCGCCGTGGCCCGAGGTCCAGCAGACGTTGCGCCGCCAGCTGTTGAGCAGTTCGCGCCGGTGAACGGCGGTGGCGATTTGCAGGTGGTGTCCGGGCACACCCTCGTGGAACACGGTGGTGGTCTCGGCCCAGGTGGTGAACGTGTCCTCACCCGCGGGCACTGACCACCACATGCGCCCCGGCCGGCTGAAGTCGTCCGACGGTCCTGTGTAGTAGATGCCGCCCTCGTCAGTGGGGGCGATCCGGCATTCAAGGGTCTTCATGACATCGGGAATCTCGAAGTGGATGCCTGCAAGGTCGGAGACGGCACGGTCGGACAGCTCCTGCATCCACGCCGTCAGGGCATCCGTTCCCTTGAGCCGGCGGGCGGAGTCGCTGTTGAGGATCTCCTTGGCCTCCGCAATGGAGGCGCCCGGCTTGATTTGCCCGGCTACCTGTTCCTGGGCGGCAATAATCCGGTCGAGCTCCTCAACACCCCAGGCGTAGGTTTCTTCGAGGTCGACGGCGGCACCGAGGAACACCCGCGAGGCCAGGGCGTAGCGTTCCCGGCCCACGGCGTCCTTCTCCGGCGCCACGGGCAGCAGCTCCTCCTTGAGGAAGGCGGCCAGTCCGGCGTACGCCGCCCGGGCTGCGGCAGCACCGGCGTCGAGCTTCTCCTGCAGTTCCGCCGGCAGGGGGCCGCCCGGTGTTTTGGCATCGGCGGCGAGCTTCGCGAAAAAGCCGTCCTCGGCGGCGTATTTGGTGGTCTGCTCGATCACGATCGACACCTGGCGCCGTGCCGAGACTTTGCCGCTGTCCTTCGCAGTTCGCAAGGACTCGATGTAGCCGCTGATGGCCGCCGGCACGCTGTGCGTGCGGCCGGCGATGTTCGCCCACTGCTCCTCGGTGTCCGTGGGCATGAGGTCGAAGATCGACCGGATGTTCTGCGCCGCGGAGTCGATGTTGTTCAGTTCGGCGAGGTCCCAGCCCGAGTCGTGGATCTCCAGCTGGAGGCCGAGGCGTTCGCGCAGGGCATCGAGGGTGACGGCGTCGACGTCGTCAACGGGTTCCAGCCCCTCGAGGGCCTCCAGGGTCTTTCGCTCCGCTGCGGCGAACCTTCCGAGTCCGGTAGGGGAGAAGTCCTGGAACTCGGTGTCGTGCCCCGGGATGCCGAGCGTGGTGGCCAGGCTCGGATCCAGGGCGACGAGTGTGTCGGTGTAAGCGTCGGCGACGGCGTCGATGGCGGTCTGGGGGCGCGCCGGGGCGGCAGATTCTGTAGTCACCCCACGAGACTAACCGCGGGGTTCCGGTTATGAAAGACTTACTGAACTTTTATTAGAGGGCGGTGGGGTGTTAGCCCCGGCTTCGCTTCCAGGCGCCCGGACCCGGCGTCGGCTCCAGCCGCAGTTGCTGCCGCCGCACCCAGTGGCGTGTGGTGGGCTTCGACGGGCCGGCCGCTGCAGCGGAACCCAGGGAAAGCACGACGGCGGTAAGCGCCGCCAGCTCCTCGGCTGTCGGTTCGCCCTTGGTGACGGAGAACAGGGCCGCGGCCGGCCCGACCGTTTCGGCCGGGTCAACAGCCGGATTCTGGGCGCTCACAGCGGGATGTTTCCGTGCTTCTTCGTGGGCAGGCTCGCACGCTTGTCGCGCAGCGCCCGCAGCCCCTTGATGATCTGCAGCCGCGTGTCCGAGGGCGCGATGACGGCGTCAACGTAGCCCAGCTCTGCGGCCTGGTACGGGTTGAGCAGCTCTTCCTCGTACTGCCGGATGACGTCGGCGCGCTTGGCCTCTACATCGCCCCCGGCCTCGGCAACGGCGGCGAGATCGCGCCGGTAGAGGATATTGACGGCGCCCTGCGCGCCCATCACGCCGATCTGGGCGGTGGGCCACGCAAGATTCAGGTCAGCGCCGAGCTTCTTGGAGCCCATCACGATGTACGCGCCGCCGTAGGCCTTCCGGGTGATCACAGTCAGCTTGGGCACGGTGGCTTCGGCGTAAGCGTAGAGCAGCTTTGCGCCGCGGCGGATGATGCCCTGGAACTCCTGGTCCTTGCCGGGCAGGAAGCCCGGGACATCGACGAGGGTGATGATCGGAATGTTGAACGCGTCGCAGTGGCGGACGAAGCGGGCCGCCTTTTCGGAGGCCGAGATGTCCAGGGTGCCGGCGAACTGCAGCGGCTGGTTGGCCACGATCCCCACCGTATGGCCCTCGACTCGGCCGTAGCCGATGATCACGTTCGGAGCGTAGAGCGACTGCATTTCCAGGAAGTGGGCGTCATCGACGATTTGTTCGATGACCTTGCGGATGTCATAGGGCTGGTTCGCAGAGTCCGGGATCAGCGTGTCCAGGGTGAGGTCGTCGTCGTCGAGCTCCAGCTCCTGCTGGTGCTCCTGCGCCGGCGCCTCGGAAAGGTTGTTGGAGGGCAGGAAGTCCAGCAGTTCCCGGACGAACTCAATGGCGTCGGACTCGTCGGAGGCCAGGTAGGTGGAGGTGCCGGTGGTGGCGTTGTGCTGCCGGGCGCCGCCGAGGGTCTCCATGTCCACGTCCTCGCCGGTGACGGTCTTGATGACATCAGGGCCGGTAATGAACATGTGGGAGGTCTTGTCCACCATGACCACGTAGTCGGTCAGGGCGGGGGAGTAGGCTGCGCCGCCGGCGCACGGGCCCATGATGAGGGAGATCTGGGGCACCACGCCGGAAGCGTGGACGTTGTTGCGGAAAATGTCCGCAAACATGGCCAGCGAGGCAACACCCTCCTGGATCCGGGCTCCGCCGCCGTCGTTGATGCCCACCACCGGGCAGCCGTTGCGCAGCGCAAACTCCTGGACCTTCACGATCTTTTCGCCGTTGACCTGGCTCAGGGAGCCGCCGTAGACGCTGAAGTCCTGGCTGTAGAGGGCAACCAGCCGGCCGTCCACAGTTCCGTAACCGGACACGACGCCGTCGCCGAGCGGCTTCTTCTTCTCCATGCCGAAGGCGGTGGAGCGGTGGACCGCCAGGGCGTCGAACTCCACGAAGGAGCCTTCGTCCACGAGCAGGTCGATGCGCTCGCGGGCAGTGTTCTTGCCGCGCGCATGCTGCTTCTCGATGGCTTCAGGGCCGGACGGCTGCTCAGCACGGGCCTGGCGGTCGCGGAAATCGGCAATCTTTCCCGCCGTCGTGGTCAGATCGTGGCTCATGAAGTGTCTCCGGCTCTGTAGCTGTTGTGCTGTGGCTGTTCTGCTGCGGCAGCGTGACGCGGGCCCTGGCTGCCGGTTTAAGTAGCATCCGTACAAGTCCAAGGCCCTGATGGCTAGTCTAGTGACGCAAATTGCCGGGACCGCTGTAGGGTTCCTACAATTTTAGTCCGTGGCGCCGACGGAAGTTCCGATGTTACTCTCGGGTAGCAAAGTGCGGCTAGAGTGTCCCTATGACTTCGAGCAGCGACGCCTACCCTGTTCCGGCCACGCCTTACCGGGCCACCGGCAGCCTTCAGGGCCGGACCATCCTGATGTCCGGAGGAAGCCGCGGCATCGGCCTGGCCATCGCCCGGCGGGCGGCGCGCGACGGCGCCAACGTTGTGCTGCTCGCCAAGACCGGAGAGCCGCACGCAAAGCTCGAGGGCACTGTCTACAGCGCCGCAGAAGAACTGGAGGCCGCCGGCGGCAGTGCCCTCCCGCTGGTGGGGGACGTCAGGAGGGACGACGACGTCGCGCGCGCCGTGGACGCAGCCGTCGGCCGATTCGGGGGAATCGACGTCGTCATCAACAACGCCTCCGCGATCGACCTTTCGCGTACGGACACGGTGGACATGAAGCGCTACGACCTCATGCAGGACATCAACGTCCGCGGCACTTTCCTGCTCTCCAAGCTGGCGCTTCCCGCACTGCGCAAATCCTCCGGCGGTCACATCCTCACGCTCTCGCCGCCCTTGAACCTCGACCCGAAGTGGGCGGGCCGGCACCTGGCGTACACCATTGCCAAATACGGCATGAGCCTGACCACCCTGGGTCTTGCCGAGGAGCTCAGGAACGACGGCATCTGCGTCAACTCGCTGTGGCCGCGGACCCTGATCGATACGGCCGCCATCCGGAACATGGCCGGCGGTGAGTCAATGGTCCGCGCTGCCCGCGGCCCTGAAATCATGGCCGACGCAGCCCATGCCGTGCTCACCGGAACTGCTGAGCGTACCGGCAACGCCACTGCCGGCACCATCAACAGCGGCAACTTCTACACGGACGAGCAGGTCCTGGCCGCCGCCGGCGTCACGGATTTCACGCCCTACAGCCTGGGGGCTGCCGAGGCGGACCTGGTCCCCGACATCTTCCTGTGAGCTGACGTCGCGCTGTTAACTGGCATCTTCCTGTGAGCCGGCTTCTCACCACGGGCCTTCCCGGCCGCGCGGCCCGGCGAGTCGCTAGGATTCAACTATGGATGCCGCACGCCCTGACGATAACCGTGGACAGCAGGAAAACCTGACCGGAGCGGGGGTCCTGCCCGAGCGGCCGGCCCTGGACCGGGAAGCCCTGTCCGACGCCAACTTCCTCGCCTCCACCGGCATCGCACAACTGACGGTTGTGGAGACAACCGGGTCCACCAACGCCGACCTTTTGCGGGCCGTGACCGTCGATCCCCAGGCCTGCCCCGATCTGGCAGTCCTGACGGCGGAGCATCAAACTGCGGCCCGTGGCCGGCTGGACCGGGCGTGGGAAGCGCCCGCCCGAAGCTCCGTCCTGGTCTCACTGGTGCTGCGGCCCGTCAATGCTGACGGCCGCCCCCTGCCCACCCAGACTTACTCGTGGCTGTCCCTCCTGGCCGCCGTCGCTCTGCGCGATGCGCTGGATGAGACGGCGGGAATCCCGGCTGAGCTGAAATGGCCGAATGATGTCCTGGTGCGCGGCGGAAAAGTCGCCGGCATCCTCGCGCAGCTCGGCCCCCTCGGCGACGGATCGGTGCCGCCTGTCATTCTGGGCACCGGGCTGAACGTCACGCTCACCGAGGATGAGCTGCCGGTGCCCACTGCCACGTCTGTCCAGCTGCAGGGTGCCGGAACAGTGGACCGCACGGCGCTCCTCAAGAGCTATCTCTCCCGTTTTTGCACGCTCTACCACAGCTTCTGCAATGCCGACGGCGATGCCACGGCCGGCCTGGCCGGCGGGCCGTCGCTGCACAAGCGCGTTGAAACGGCGATGGTCACCCTCGGCCAGCAGGTCCGCGCCCAACTTCCCGGCGACCACGAAATCATCGGCCACGCATCCCGGCTTGATGACTCTGGCTCCCTGCTGGTGGTGGATGCCTCTTCCCACGAGCACGTGGTGACTGCCGGGGATGTGGTCCACCTGCGGCCGTGGTCCCCGCAGGGCTCGGAGAAGCATGGGGCTGCCAAGCACGGCGCGGGGAAGCACAGCTCTGACTTGCACAGCTCTGACATGCACAGCTCCGCGGAGCACAGTTCTGACCAGCAGGGGTCCGGCGAAAGCGGTTATGCGTAAAGAACTCCTCCCGGGTGAGCAGGTCATCGTGGTGACCCGCCCGCAGCCCAGGGTGCTGTTCGTCCCGGCGGTGGTTTTCATTGTGGTGCCCGCCCTTGCCGCATTCGCAAGCGCGTGGATCGTCCGCGGCGGCCTGTCCGCGCTTGCCCCGGCCATCACCAGGGAAGGGACGTTCTGGGCGGTGGCCGGCTGTGTGCTGGCCGGCCTGTGGATCCTTCTGGGGTATTGCCTGCCCAGGCTGCTGCGGTGGCAGACGACCAGGTATGTCCTGACCAGCCAGCGGGTCCTGGCGCGCTACGGCATGCTCCGGCGCCGGGACCGGCAGGTTTTCCTGGCCTCGGTGCGTAATGTCACAATCAGCCAGTCGATGCTCCAGCGGATGTTGCGTTCGGGGAATATATCCTTGGATGCCGGGCACCATTTCGGCAACGTGCTGAAGGATGTGCCGGAAGTTGCCACCTTCCACAGGTTCTTGCTGGACGCCCTTGATGAGCTTCCGGACGACGAACCATTTGGATTGGGTCAGGCGCCGGATGAGCCCGGCGCCCGGTTTCCGCGGGATGTGAGAGAAGGTGGAAGAGATGAACGATGAGGATCAGCGCGGCGCCCAGCAGACAGGCACCCACGAGGCCGGCACAGACGGGTTTGGCACCCACCAGGCTGGCGCAGACGGGTTTGGCGCAGACGAGTCTGGCGCGCAGGACAGCGGTCACCGGGAGGTGACGGACGCCGTCGTCGAAAATCCGGCCACCGGTACCGTGTCCGCGGAGCGCGTAGCGGCAAAGAGTCTCGAAACGAGGCTTCTGGGCGGGGAACGCAAGCTGCGCCGCCGCGAGGTGGCGGGCGGTGTGGGCCTGTCGCTGCTCTCGGCGCGCAAACTGTGGCGGGCACTCGGCTTCCCCAACTTCGGTGACGACGACGTCGCATTCACGGAGCGGGACCAGGCAGCCCTGTCCACGGCGGTGGGCATGGTCCGGAACGGAAAGCTCACCGAGGAGGCTGCCATCTCGGTCACCCGTGCCATCGGGCAGATGACGGACCGCATGGTGGTGTGGCAGATCGAGGCCCTGGTTGAGGACATGGTCCACGAACAGGGGCTTACCGACGCCCAGGCCCGCAAGCGGCTGGTCCATGAACTGCCTGCCTTGGTGGATCCCCTCGAGGAGATGCTTGTCTACTCTTGGCGGCGTCAGCTCAATGCCGGTGTGCAGCGGCTGGCTGTCCGGGCCGAAGCCGGCCTGCAGGCCAGCGAGGAGGGCCGCGAAGGCGACGAGGACGATGCGCCGCTTCCGTTGGCGCGTGCCGTTGGCTTCGCCGACCTGGTGTCCTACACGAGCCTGTCAAGGCGCATGAACGAGAAGACGCTCGCCAAGCTGGTACAGCGTTTCGAGAACAAATGCGCGGAGATCATCTCTGTGGGCGGTGGCCGGTTGGTAAAGACCGTGGGCGACGAAGTCCTCTACATCGCTGAGACACCGGCTGCGGGCGCCGAAATATCGCTTGCCCTGGCCGAAGCATTCACCCGGGATGAGATCCTGCCCGAGGCGCGGGTCGCCATGGTCTGGGGGCGGATCCTTTCCCGCCTGGGCGATATTTACGGGCCCACGGTCAACCTTGCCGCCCGCCTCACCACGCTGGCCGATCCGGGGACCGTGCTGGTTGACTCGATGACGGCGGCGGCGCTGGACCAGGACGAGCGGTTCGTGCTCATTCCCCAGGACGTGGAGAACGTCCGGGGATTCGGGGAGATCCAGCCGGTCACCCTGGCGCGGGGACGGGGCAAGGGCCTGGTCCTGGACTAGGATCCCTGGCCAAGGGCCCGGTCCTGGACTGAGGCAGCGTGGGCAGTCCTCCCCATCGCGGGTACAGGACGGCGCGGGTAGGCTTGCGGGTAACGGACGGCCTCGGCGGCTGTTCTTGGACAAGCCGCCAGCGCCCATGTAATAGTCGAGGCTCAGAATTGTTCCGGCGTCTCTACGGGGGAGTGGCGGAATCTCACCGGCCGCTGATGAACATCAGGGGCTAGCAGGTCGCGCTCAGGCGGCTGTGATTTTCAGGGGAATAATAACGCTGTGTCAACTTTGTTCGGCAAGCTGGGGCTGAGGAACCGCCGCAACAAGATCGTCACCGGAACCGTCTTTTCCGCTGCTGCTGCAGCGCTGGTGGCCGGTGCCGTGATCTACCCGGGGTTCAAGACAACCGAGGTTGACCTTAACGACGGCGGCGTCTGGGTGGTCAGCAAGGCCCGGAACGCCGTCGGCCGCCTCAACTACCCCTCGCGGGTCCTTGACGGCGCGGTGACCCCGGCCAGCACCACGTTCGATGTCCTGCAGAACGCCGGGAAGGTATTCGTCGACGACGAATCCGGCTCCACCCTGAACCAGGTGTCCGCTGCCAATATGAGGCTCGGCGGAGATAAACAGCTTCCCGGCTCGGCGCAGGTGAGCTTCGGCGCCGACACCATCTCGGTCACCGACCCTGCCGCCGGGAAGGTGTGGGCGATGTCCCCGTCGACGGTCAACGCCTTCGATGAGGAGTCCAGTGAGCCCGCTGTGGCGGGTTCCGAAGGGCTGGTGTCCGCCGTCGGCTCCGATGACCGGATCTATTCCGCGGATCCGAAGACGGGGCAGGTGACCGTGACCACGGTGGACGCCGCGGGGGCAGCCACAGACACCGAGTCCAGCACGTGGGACGGGCTGAAGGGCGCCGGGAACCTCCAGATCTCGGTCGTGGGGGACCAGGCTGTGGTCCTGGATGCAGCCGCCGGAAAACTGTTCCTGCCCGGCGGACGCGAGGTGCCGCTGGCGGACGCGCGGGAGGCGAAGCTCCAGCAGCCGGGCCCGGCGTCCGACACCGTGGCCGTGGCCACCGGCAAGGCACTCCTCAGGCAGCCGCTGAACGGTGCCGCCGCGAAGGCCGTGACGTTCGGCGGCCAGGGGGTGCCGGCGGCGCCGGTGCAGCGGGGCGGCTGCGTCCACGCGGCATGGTCCGGTGCCAACAAGTACGTCCGGGACTGTGCGAATAACGCGGACAACAAGAACGTGCCCGTGCCCAAAGCCAGCGCCTCGCCCAGTTACGTTTTCCGGGTCAACCGGGACCTGGTGGTCCTTAACGACGTGAACTCGGGAAACGTGTGGCTGGTCAACCAGAACATGCAGCTGGTCAACAACTGGGACGACGTTGTCCCGCCCAAGAACCAGGCTGACGACCCGGACGCGGAGTCGGCAGACGACAACACCATCAACGTCCTGCCCGACCGCACCAAGCCGAACCGTCCCCCCGAAACGAAACCCGACGTCGTCGGCGTCCGGCCCGGCCGCACCACTGTCCTCAGCGTCCTCGACAACGACTCCGACCCCGACGGCGACGTCCTGACCGCCTCGCTCGGCGCAGAAGGGCCGCGCGCCGGCACCATCGAAAGCATCTACGGCGGGTCCGCCTTCCAGATCACGGTTCCGGCCGACGCTGCGCCCGGAACCGAAACTTTCGACTACACCGCGGCGGACGGCCGCGGGCTCTCGGCCGGCGGCAAGGTCAACCTGAGCGTCGTGGGCCCGGACGAGAACCGGCCCCCGGCCTTCAAACGCGGGGACCCCACCACACTCCTCGTGGAGCAGGGCAAGACCGTCAGCCAGAACATCCTGACCGACTGGGTCGATCCCGACGGCGACGACCTCGTCCTGATGTCAGCCACGGCCGACAATGAGCAGGACCAGGTCAAGGTCCGCCGTGACGGCCTGCTCACCTTCCAGGACTCCGGCGCCTCGGCCGGCAAGAAAATCGTCACCGTGTCCGTCTGGGACGGCCGTGCCACCACCACCGGCAAGGTGGTGGTCAACGTCCAGCCGCCGGGCGCACTCGCTCCCGTGGTCAACGCCGACCACGTCACCGCGGTGGTGGGCCAGGACCTGGTCATCGCGCCGCTAAAGAACGACGTCGACCCCAACGGCGGCGCGCTGCGCCTCGCCCAGGTGGAAGCCGGCGGAGGCGCAGAACTGGGCCCGGTCACCGACGGCGGCACCTTCACCTTCCGCAGCCGCACGCCGGGACCGGTGTACCTGACATACCTGGCCAGCAACGGACCGCAAAGCAGCCAGGGCCTCATCCGGGTTGATGTGGAATCCGGCAAGGACTCAGGAAATCCCGTCGCCGTCCACGACGTGGCGCTCCTTCCGGTTGGCGGCAGCGTCCTGCTGGACCCGCTGGCCAACGACTCGGACCCCTCCGGGGGCGTCCTGGTGCTGCAGTCCGTTGCGGTGCCGGAGAACGCCACGGCGTCGGTAAGCGTGATCGACCACAGTGTTCTGCGGATCACCGACATCGCCGGCACCAAGGATCCCTTCCTGTTCCGCTACACGATGTCCAACGGCAAATCCTCAGCCACGGGAAGCGTCTCGGTGGTGCCTGTTCCCGCCCCGGCTGTGGTGGAGGCGCCGCAGCCCAAGCCCGATGAAGTCAACGTCCGCGTCAACGACGTCGTGACCATCCCCGTCCTGGACAACGACACGCACCCGCAGGGCGAAAAGCTGACAGTTGACCCCGTCCTGCCGCAGGCCGTCCCGGCGGAGGACGGCAAGAGCTTCGTCTCCGAGAACACACTCCGTTTTATCGCCGGCAGCCAGCCCAGGACCGTGCGCGCCATTTACAACGCCGTGGATTCGCAGGGCCAGAAGAGCGCCGCCGCCGTCACCATCCACATCCTGCCGCTGGAGGGTGCCGAAAACTCCCGGCCGCAGCCCAGGAACCTGACCGCCCGGGTGGTGGCTGGCGGTACGGTGCGCATCCCGGTGCCGCTGGACGGCATTGACCCCGACGGCGACTCCGTCCAACTGACGGGCATCGACAGCACGCCCGGCATGGGCACCGCGACGGCGGGCAGCAGCTTCATCGACTTCGTCGCGGCCGGCAACGGTGCCGGGACCGATACGTTCCGTTACAAGGCCGTCGACCGGCAGGGCGCCGTGAACACCGGCACCGTCACCGTCGGCATCGCACCGCGCAGCGACACCAACCAAAAGCCCACGCCGGTGGACGATCAGGTCAAGGTCCGGCCCGGGCGGCAGATCGCCGTCGACGCGGCCGGCAACGACACCGATCCGGACGGGGACCTGGTAAGAATTGTCAGCGGCGGCATCGAAGCCGATGCCGCGTTGAAGGCCACTGTCAGCAAGCAAAGCGGCCGCATCCTGTTGCAGGCTCCGGCCATCGAAGGCACCGTCAACGTCCGCTACACGGTGGCCGACGAACGTGGAGCTTCGGCGCAGGCAGCCATCCGGATGGTGGTGGACAGCAACGTTCCGCTCCAGGCACCGATCGCCCGGGACGACCGGGTGACCTCCGCGCAGACGCTCGGCAAGACCGCCGTCGATGTCCCCGTCCTCAAGAACGACGAGGACCCGGACGGGGTGGGCGAAAACCTCAAGATCGGCAGTACCGCCGAGACCGCGCGTCCAGGCACCGACGGAAACGTGATCGTGGAACTGACCGGGCAGGCACAGCTCGTGCCCTACACGGTTGAGGACGTGGATGGCCAGAAGTCCACCGCTATCATCTGGGTGCCTGGCCTCGGCCAGCAGGTACCCACCCTGGCCAAGGACGAGGTCCTTGAAGTCGTGGCGGGCCAGTCCGTAACCGCAGACCTCGGCGAGTGGGTCAAGGTGCGGGACGGCCGCTCGCCCCGGCTGACCCAGGCCGACCGGATCAAGCTCATCGGTGCGGACGGCAGCAACCCCGTGGCCGGCAACGGCACCGCTGTCAGGTACACGGCGGACAGGGACTACGCGGGCCCCGGGTCCATCACCTTTGAGGTGACCGATGGCACCGGACCTGATGACCCCGCGGGGCTCAAGTCCACGCTGAGCATCCGCACCAAGGTGCTTCCCGACCCGAACCGGAACAACCCGCCGGTACTGCTCGGCGGCGCGGTGGATGTTCCGTTGGGTGACCCCGCCGCCGCGGACCTGGCCAAACTGACCACCGATCCGGATGGCGACGACGCCGCCAACATGAAGTACGAGATCGCCGGCGCAGTTCCCCAAGGCTTCAACGTGGCCATCGACGGCGCGTCCCTGAACGTTTCGGCGAAGGACGGCTTGCGGCCCGGCGACGGGGGAGCCGTACAGGTGAAGGCAAAGGACCCGCGCGGCCTTGACTCCACCGCCACGTTCCGGCTCGCCGTTACGGCGACCAACCGGGCCAAGCCGGTGGCCAATGACGACGTGGAAGAAAACGCCGCCGCAGGTAAACCGGTCAGTATGGACGTTTTGTCCAACGACGCCAACCCGTTTCCTGAGACGCCGCTGAAGATTGTGGCGGCGACCGCGGAGACCGGAACGGGAGACGTCGCCGTCGAAGGCGGGCACGTCGTTGTCACTCCCGCACCGGGATACTCGGGCACCATGGTTGTGGCGTATACGGTCGTGGACAAGACCGGGGAGCCGTCCCGTCAGGCCACAGCACGGATCAGGCTCACGGTGAAGGACAAGCCGCTCGCGCCCACGACGCCCCAGGCGCAAAGCGTCGGCGACCGCTCGGCCCTGCTGAACTGGACAGCGCCGGCGGACCGGGGTTCACCGATCACCAACTACACGGTGTACGGCGAAGGCGGCTACAAACAGGACTGCCCGGCGAACTCCTGCACGCTGAGCAACCTCGTGAACAACACGAAGTACCACTTCCAGGTGACGGCGACGAATGACTTCGGCGAATCCGACCGGTCACCGGTGTCGGCCGAGGTCCGGCCCGACGTCAAGCCGGATATGCCGCTGGCTCCCGCACTGAAGTTTGGCGACAAGCAACTCTCGATTGCCTGGAAAGCGCCCGCCAGCAAGGGCTCTCCGATCACGTCCTACGACCTTGAAATCTCGCCCGCCCCCAGCGGCCAGAACCCGCAAATCCAGACCCTGACCTCCACCAATTACCTCTGGAAGGGCCTCACCAACGGCGTGGCCTACAAGGTGCGCGTCCTGGCCCGCAACGATGCCAAAGACCCGTCGGAATGGAGCCCGTACTCGGCGGCCGAGGTCCCGGCAGGCGTTCCCGTAACCCCGGCTGCCCCAAGCGTTACGGGTGCCCAACCGGTGGGCGATCAAAGCCAGTTGCAGGTCAGCTGGACGGCGCCGAACAACAACGGAGACGCCGTTTCCGCGTACACACTCACCACCCTGCGCGCCGGAACAGTGCTCAAGAGCCAGCGGGTGGCGTCAGGGACATCCCTTAACGTGACGGTGCCCAACTCCGAGGCCGACTACGCGTTCACCGTCTCGGCCACCAACAAGGCAGGAACATCCGGAACCAGTGCGCAGTCCGCTCCCATCCGGGCTGCGGGAAAGCCCGGTACGGTAAATGGCGGGAGCGTCTGGCCGACTGGAAGCACCGGCCAGCTGAAGGTCGCCTTCACTCCGCTGACCCAGGCCCAACGAAACGGGTCCCAGGCATCAGAGATTGGCTACCGCTGGTCCACGGCGTACGGGTCCGGTCCCATCAATGCCCCCGGCGGTACCATCTACGGGCAGCCGAACGGGGAGAAGGTCACGGTAAACATCATTGCCTACTCCACCAAGAACAACATTTCAGGTGATGGCAAGGTAATCGGCTCAGGTGTGCCCTACGGTCGGCCCGCTACTCCGGTGGTTACCGGTGGCAAATCAGGCACGGGCGACCTGCAGGTTCACTGGACCTGGAACCAGCCCAACAACAACGGCCGAGTCATCAACCGGTACGAGGTCGACTACGACGGCACCGGCTTCAAGTCGGTGGGTCTGGACCGGCAGTACAGCCGCAACGCCGGAGGCTGGAACCAGAGTCATAAGCTCCAGGTCCGTGCTTGCAACGGCACTGACGGGGACAAGGACTGCGGACTGGCGGGTTCTGCAGTAGCCACCTCGGGGGCTGATCCGACTCCGCCACCGCCGACGTCCTGGAACATTCAGGCGACGCCTGTCCGTACCTGTACAGAGCCCAGCCGCTTTACCGACAGCTACCGCGATGCCAACCCTGACCAATGCATCAGCCCGGGCAGGTGGTTCGACACCGGCATCACGGCCAGGGCGGACTACTACGTGGTGTGGAGCAAGACGTCCCGGAACCCCTCCGGCGTTTGGTACCACCTGACTTCCGGACCAGCCGCCGGCAACTTCGCACGTGGGAACACTACCTCGCTCGGCGGAAACCCGCCCTCAGGTATGCCGCAACGGTAGACCTTGCGCATTAACCGCTACACGCACAACTACGACTGCACGAAACAGAAGAGGAACCAACCATGACGATGACAAGTGAGCAGGCCGACTGGTTTGCAGGGACGTTCGATAAGCTCGTCGCCAATGTGGGCCAGGCTATTCTGGGCAAGGAGCATGTCATCCGCCTGACCTTCACCGCGATGCTCGCCGAAGGCCACGTCCTCTTCGAAGATGCACCCGGTACCGGCAAGACCTCGCTTGCCCGGGCCCTCGCCGCCACCGTCCGGGGGTCCAACAGCCGCATCCAGTTCACCCCGGACCTGCTGCCCTCCGACGTCACTGGCGTGACCATTTACGACCAGAAGACCCAGAAGTTCGAATTCCACAAGGGACCGATCTTCAGCAACATCGTGCTCGCCGACGAAATCAACCGCGCCTCGCCCAAGACGCAGTCGGCTCTGCTGGAAGTCATGGAGGAGTCCCGCGTCACTGTGGACGGCACCACCTACCAAGCCGGGCGGCCGTTCATGGTGCTGGCCACCCAGAACCCGATCGAGCAGGCGGGCACCTACCGGCTCCCCGAGGCCCAGCTGGACCGCTTCCTGCTCAAGACCTCCATCGGCTATCCGGACCACGCCTCCACCGTCCAGCTCCTGGGCGGGTCCAACCTCAAGGACCGGTCCCGGGACCTGCAGCCCGTCATCACCACGCAGGCCGTGGCCGACATGGCGGACCTCGCCGCCACCGCGCACGTCGATACCGCCGTGCTGGAGTACATCTCCCGGCTCTGCGAGGAAACCCGCAATGCTCCCGAGACCCGCCTGGGTGTGTCCGTCCGCGGCGCCCTGGCCATGGTCCGGGGGGCCAAGGTCTGGGCCGCGGGCCAGGGGCGCAACTTCGTCCTGCCCGACGACATCAAGGACCTCGCCCCCGTTGTCTGGACCCACCGTTTCGTGATGGACCCCGAAGCCGAGTTCTCCGGCGCAACGGCTGAAGCCGTTCTGGGACGCGTCCTGGCCGATGTCGCAGCGCCGCAGCAGCGCGCCGCAGTCTAGCGTGCAGCGGTTTAAGGTGCGGCTGCCTCAGATGCGGCGCTCTAGCGTGCGGCGGCCCGGGCTGCAGCTGCCCAAGGTGCAGCCCCAAATTCGCCCGTCCAAGGTGTGGTCCGAGGCCAGCAGCCTGGCGCGGCTCGCGCTCGGGCCCGCCTGGCGGATGTCCGACGGCGTGTGGGCCCGCCGCGTCCAGCCTGTCCTGTCCGTGGTCAGTGCCTTGGGCTGGTTCGTGCTGGCCGCTGCACTTCTCCTGTGGGCGGCCGGAAACGCCTACGGCTGGCAGGAAGCCAAGGCCGCCGCCATTGCGGCCTTGGTGCTCTTTGTCATCGCCGGCGGCTTCATCCTGGGCAGGTCCTCCTATGGGGTCCTGCTTGACCTCGCGCGGACCCGGGTGGCGGTGGGGGACAGCGCCGTGGGAAGCATTGCGGTGTCCAACACGTCTGCCCGGCCGCTCCTGCCGGCTGACCTCGAACTGCCTGTCGGGGGAGCCACGGCCGTCTTCCACCTCCCGCGGATGAAGCCGCAGCAGGTGCACGAGGATCTGTTCACCATCCCAACGGCGCGCAGGGCCGTCATCATGGTGGGTCCTGTCCGTTCCGTCCGTGCTGATCCGCTGCACTTGCTCCGCCGGCAGGTGCTCTGGACGGAACCGCAGGACCTGTACGTGCATCCCCGGACCGTGGCGCTGGCCGGCTCCGCCGCTGGGTTCATCCGCGACCTGGAAGGCATGCCCACCACGGAGCTGTCCAGCGCGGATGTTTCGTTCCACGCGCTGCGCGACTACGTCCCCGGGGACGACCGGCGGCACATCCACTGGAAAACCACGGCCCGGACCAACAAGCTCATGGTCCGCCAGTTCGAGGAAACCCGCCGTGCCCACCTGGCCATTTCGCTGTCCATCAACACCGACGAATACGCCTCGGAAGAGGAGTTCGAACTGGCCATCTCGGCAGCCGCGTCGATCGGACGCCAGGCCATCCGCGAGCAGCGCGAGTTGGACGTCCTGACCCAGGCGGGTCCGCTGCGCTGCGAGACCGGCCGCAACATGCTGGACGACATGACCCGGGTGGTCGGCACCCCGCTGCGGAAGACCGCCGTCGACCTCGCCCGAACACTTGCGGACACGGTGCCCAACGCCTCAGTGGTCTTCTTCGTGGTGGGCAGCCACGTAACGCCCACCCAGCTGCGCTCCGCCGCGGCCTCGGTGCCGCCCGGCGTCCGAAGCCTCGCTGTGCTCATCGACCTGGGCGCCGTCCCGGCCCGCGCCAACATCGGCGACCTCACAGTCCTCACCGTGGGTGACCTCTCTGACCTTCCCTCCGTCCTGCGAAAGGCTGCAGCATGAGTGAGGCCCCAGGTCTCCGCCCCCGCCGTTCAACCCGGCCAGGCCGCCTGGTCACGCCGGCCGCCCAGTCCGCCTTCGCCGGTGGCCGGCCGCTGTGGCATTTTGTGCTCGACGGCGGTGCCCTCACCGTTCTGCTCGGGCTGGGTGTCCTCGGGTTCAGCCTCAGCTTCGGCGGCGACCCGTATTACCTGATTGCCGGTTTTGGCGGGATCATCCTGGGCCTGGCCATCGCTGCCTGCAACGCCCATTTCCGGCTGGGGCTGGTGTTCACCACGGCCGCCGCCTTTGGCGCCTACCTGGTGCTGGGGACAGTCCTCGCCGTTCCCGATGCCGCGGTGGCCGGATTCCTCCCCAGCCTGGAATCCCTGCGGACGCTGTTGCTCGGCGTCGTCTTCTCGTGGAAGGACATGCTGACCGTCGGAGTGCCCGTGGGCACCGCGGGCGGGGTGCTGATCGTCCCGTTCCTGAGCTCCCTCATCACGGCCGTGGCCGCCGGTGTCCTGACCTGGCGGATCCGCAGCCCCTACTGGCCGCTGCTGCCGGTCCTCGTCCTGTTTGTCACCGGCATAGCCTTCAGCACCAACGCCGGGTTCCTGACCGTGGAAAGGGGCATCGCGCTGACGGTGGTGTGCATCGCCTGGGCCACCTTCCGGCGGGACGCCCTGCGCCGGCGCGACACCGGCAAGGTTTCGGTGAACCGTCCCCAGTACGACGCCGGCACCGCCGGGAAGGCACGCATGCGCCGCCTCGCGGCCGGAGCCGCGGTCCTGGCGGCAACGGTGGGAATTACCGCGGCAGTCTCGCCGCTTCTCGCCGCCGGTGACGAGCGGCGCGTCCTCCGCAACGTCGTCGTTCCGCCGTTTGATCCCAAGGACTACGTCACGCCGCTGGCGAGCTTCCGGAACTTCGTCAAGGACAAGAAGGATGACGCCCTGTTCACGGTCAAGGGACTGCCCAAGGACGCCCGGGTCCGGCTCGGGGCGCTCGATTCCTTCAACGGCACCAACTACGCGATGGATCCGAACGGTTCCGGCAGCTTCAGCAAGGTCGGTGACGCGAAATCGATCAACACTCTCGCCGACGCCACGGACACGGTCCCGACGAATGACTACAGCCTGGACATCAGCATTGATGACTATCAGGGCTACTTCGTTCCTGGCGGGCGGAAGACCACCGGACTCAGCTTCGGCCAGGGCTCGTCCGGCGCTGCTTCAGGGCTGTACTTCAACTCCGGAACCGACACCGCGGTGACCACCCGGGGCCTGTCCAGGGGTGACTCCTACACTGTCCAGGTCTCGGACCCGGTGAAGCTGGAGCACGGGCAGCTGACACAATACGGTTTCGCCAGGATCAGCCTGCCGGACACCAGCGACGTGCCGCCGGTGGTGGGCGCCCAGGCCAACGATCTGGCAGCGGACGCCCCGACCGCTGTGGACCAGGTCCGGCAGATCGAGGCCCATTTCCAGAAGAAGGGGGCTTTCAGCAACGGGCTCATTGCCGACGGGCAGCTTCCCAGCGTCTCCGGGCACGGTGCGGGGCGCATCCGTGACCTGCTGACCGCCAAGCAGATGCTGGGCGACGATGAGCAGTATGCCGTGGCGATGTCCCTGATGCTGCGGCACCTGGGCATTCCCTCGCGCGTGGTCATGGGCTTCTACCCCGATCCGAAGAGCCCGGAGAACGGAGCCGGCGAAATCACGATCATGGGCAAGGACGTCCACGCCTGGGTGGAGGTGGCCTTTGACCGGGTGGGCTGGGTGGCCTTCGACCCCACACCGCCCAAGGACAACGTTCCCATCCCGCCCGACCCGGAAAGCAAGTCGAAGCCGAAGCCCCAGGTCCTGCAGCCGCCGCCTCCGCCGCAGGAACCCGCCGACCTGCCGCCGGACTCCTCTCCCGACGCGCTCGACGCGGACGAGAAGAAGAACAATCCCTGGCTGCTGTGGGGTCCCGTCCTGACGGCCATCGGCATCGGCATGATTCCCGTAGGCATCCTCGCCCTGCCACTGCTGCTCATCGCCCTGCTGAAGTCCCGGCGCCGGAAGGCCCGCTTCACCGGCGGCGACCCTGCCCAGCGCGTCGGCGGCGGCTGGAACGAGGTCCTCAGCCTGGCGACGGACATGGGCGCCGCCGTGGACAGCCGCGCAACCAGGCGGGAAACCGCGGTGGTAGTTGCCGAGGCGTTCCCCGCCACCGGCGCCACCACCACCGTGCTGGCGCACCGGGCTGACGCCTCCATCTTCGGGGCGGGCCAGCCGAGTGAGGATGAGGTCCGGGAGTACTGGGACGTGGTGGATGGCTCGCTCAAGGAGATGACCGGGACGGTCGGCTTCTGGCGGCGCCAGCGTGCGAAGTTCTCGCCCCGGTCGCTGCTGGCGGAGGCCCGGACCGCCCTGGCCGCGCGGGGGTTCCGCCGGTGAACGCTTCACCAGCAACCGGCGGGAGACCTGCAGCTGCCGGAGGATCGGCTGCTGCCAGTCTCACCGGGCCGTGCCCGCGCTGCGGGCAGCCTTTCCGCGCCGGGGCAAGCTTTTGTGGCGCGTGCGGGACGCCACTGCCTAACCGGGGACCCGGGCTCGACCGGGGAGCCACGCGCAATCCGGGACTTCCCCCCGGCCTGGGCGGGAGGCAAGCGGCCCCGATTCCCGGTAGCATCCCGGTAGGGCCGGGGGAAGGAACGGATATGTCAGGCACGCTCACGCTGGTTCCAGCGGCGCCGGGCAAGCGTCTCGGCGCTGCCGTCCTCGATTGGCTGGCCCCGGTGGCCATCCTCACCGTTCTGATGTCCTTCGGGTTCGCCGGCGTCACCAGCACGCGGAGCGCCGGGCTCATCATTTACGACACAAGCCTGCTGGCCATCCTGTCGGGCATCGGCGCCGGACTGGTGCTGGCCTATGCGTTTGCCGTCGCAAGTGTCGAGGGCCGCTCCGGCAACACCATCGGCAACCAGCTCATGGGCATCCGAAGTGCTGACAAGGACGGGTACGCGCCTGGCTTCGGTGCTGTGTTCCTGCGGGGCATCGTCACCGGAGCCGGCATGCTGCTGGCCGTCCTTGCCGCAGTATTGCTGGTTGTTTTCAGGTTGTTCGACGCCGCCCTGATCGTCCTGGGCCCGTTGCTGCTCCTTGGGACTGCCTGGGCTGTGGTGGTGGTGCTCTCCAGCGCCTGGGACCGGAACGGCAGGCTCCGCGGATGGCATGACCGCGCCGCCAAAACCCTCGTGTTCGACGTCGTTCGTGGCCGCAACCCCGTGGCCACCGGCGGCACTGAACGCCCGTACAGTTTCGCACCCCTTGACCTGCCCCCGGTGCAGCAGGTGGCCTCCCCGGTTGCCTCCCGCACCCCGGTTGCTTCCAATACACCGGTTGCTTCCAATACGTCCGTTGCTTCCAATACCACCGCTGAGTCGGCACCGCCTGCAGCCCCGGGCGCCACCGACCATTGGGTCGACACTGTTCACCCGGATGACGCCATGGACCGCACCCAGGTGCGTGCCGGGGCGCGCCAGGAGGCCCCCGAGGCGGTGCTGAGGATAAGGCTCGACGACGGCCGCGACTTCCGCCTGGAGCGGAGCGTCCTGATCGGCCGGAACCCTGCCCCCGCTGCCGGAGAATCGCAGGCCCAGCTGCTGCCGGTTCCGGACCCCGGCAGGACCATTTCCAAGACCCACCTCCACTTGCTCACGGACGGCACCGGGGTCTGGGTAACGGACCGCCACTCGACCAACGGCAGTGCCGTCACCACACCCGACGGCATGCGCACGGCGCTGCAGCCGGGCGTACCCGCATTTATCAGCCCCGGAACCACAGTTCATTTCGGGGACCGCACCTTTAACGTAGGACAGGCATGAATTCACAGCAGGCGCCCGGAACCCCAGGGACCGGCAGCGAGCCCGGCCTTAAGCTGAGCTATGGCTTCGGTACGGACCGTGGCCTTCGCCGCGAGCTCAATGAAGACTCCTACATTGCCTCGGATCCTGTGTTCGCCGTCGCGGACGGCATGGGCGGCCATGAAGCCGGCGAGGTGGCCAGCGGCATGTGCGTGCGGGCACTGGCACAGCTGCCACAGGTGGCCACGGGGGAGCGGACAGCCACCGCGGGAGTGGTGCAGCAGTACCTTGCCAGCGCCGATGAGTCGATCCGTTCCGCCACGGGCTCGCGCGCAGGAACCACGCTCAGCGGCGTGGTGGTGGTGGAACAGATGGGTGTTCCCTACTGGCTGGTCATGAACATCGGGGATTCCCGGACGTACCGGCTGAGCCAGGGCCGGCTCAGCCAAGTCAGCGTGGACCACTCCGAGGTCCAGGAGCTCGTCGAGAGCGGCGAGATCACGGCCGAAGAGGCTGCGGTGCATCCCCGCCGGCACGTCGTGACCCGCGCGCTGGGCGCGGGCGACGAGACCGAGGCCGACTACTGGCTCCTGCCCATAGAGGAAGGCGACCGGGTGATGGTGTGCTCGGACGGGCTCAACGGGGAACTGACTGACGGACAGATTCTGGACGTCCTCAGCACTGTCGAGGACCCGCAGGAGGCGGTGGACGCCCTGATCCAGGCAGCATTGCGGCGCGGAGGCCGGGACAACATCACGGTGATCGTCGTCGATGCCAGGAACGTGCTCAATGATGCCGGCGTGGCTACGACCACGCCCCGGACTGCCGCCGACGCGGAAGAGGAGGACACGCTGCCGCGTGCCGGAAGCGAGGATGCTGTCAATGGCCGCAGCTAGCTATCTCCCCGGCGGATGGCTAGGCCTCATCCGCTCGGGAACTGCCGTGATCCTCGACCCTGCCACTCCGGCGGCGCTGGTCAGTACGGTGTGGGATTTGCTGGAGAAAAGCCCGGACGCAGCCGAGGTCCTCCACGCCGTGACGGGAGGGTTCGGTGCACCGCTGTCCGCCAGCCCGTGGTTCGGGATCATCGCGTTCAGTGACTCGCTGCGGGTATTCCTGCGCGGCGACATCGATCTGACTGTCCAGCTTCCGTCGGGTCCTGTGACACTCGACGGCAGGAACGTCACCACCTGGACCGAGCGCTGGCTGGGCGCCCCCGAGTGGTTCAGCGTTTCGGCGCCTGCCGGGGCGGCCCCCCGGCAGTCAGAGCTGCCTGTGGTTGAGGGGGCCGTCCTCCTTCAGTCACTGCGGGTCAGTGTTGCCGGATCAATGGGTGCATCGCCTCCCGAGACTGAGGCCGCTTACTCTGAAGTCTCGGCTGAGACCATGGTGGGACTCACCGAGGACGCTTCCGTCGAGGCAGAAGAACCGGAGGAACCAAGGCAAGCGGAGGTTGCCGTGCCTGCGATCGAGCCCGCCGCCGAACTCACCGCTTCAGCCACCGAATTCACCAGCTCGTACGACCATCTTTGGGACAAGACCGTGGTGCGCAGCATCGAGGACGCCGCCGTGCGGACCGGCGAGGAGGACGACGGCGGCACTCCTGCCGGGGCGACCGCTGTTCCGGACATGGCAGTTGCGGGGACTGCGGGTCAGGAAACAGCAGACGAGGAAACAGGGGAGCAGGAGGCGCCAGCCCCGGCGCCCCCGCCAGCCCCGGCGCCCCCGCGAGCCCCTTCACAGGCAGGACTGATCGACTCGGTGCCGTGGGCGACCGGAGGCGATCGTACCCCGGCACCGGAGGTCCCGGCGTCGTTCTCAGCACCGGAGGTCCCGCCGTCGTTCGCCGGGCCGCAGGTGCCGCCCTCATTCTCAGCGCCCGACGTCCCTGCGTCGTTCGCCGGCTCCCAGGTCCCGCCGTCGTTCATCTCCACACCCCCCTCCCGTGGGGCGGCGGAGGGGGACCACGACGGTCAGACCATCCTCAAGAGTGAGCTCCCCACCTCCGGAGCGCGGCAGGCAGGACAAGAAGCGGAAGGCCGTCAGGGCGGCGGAGAACCCGGCCAGGGCGCTGTGGCAGGCAACGGCCCGCTGGTGCTGGCCCGAGTGTGCCCCGGCGGCCATGCCAACCCTCCCACCAGCAGCCAGTGCTTTACCTGCGGGGCACAGCTGCCGGACGTGGCCGTCCAGGTGCCGCGCCCCCGGCTGGGCCGGCTGCGGCTGTCCACGGGAGAGCTGATAGACCTGGACGAGTCGATTGTGATCGGGCGGCAGCCGTCCGTATCGCGGGTTCAGGGTGGCACCATGCCCCGGCTGGTCCAGGTGGCCAGCCCCGGTGGCGACATTTCGAGGTCGCACGTGGAGGTCCGGCTGGAGGGCTGGCACGTGATGCTGTGCGACCTGAAAGCCACCAACGGCACCGTGCTGGTCCGCGAGGGCCAGCCGCCGCGGCGTCTTGCCCAGAATGAAATGGCTATTGTCTTGGATGGCGACATCGCAGAACTCGGCGATGACGTTTCCTTGCGCTTTGAGGAGATTCTGTGAGTTCCAAGCGGCCCGCGGCACCCCCGCCCCGCATCCCCGGTTTCAACTATGTGAGCCTGCTCGGCTCGGGCGGCTTCTCTGACGTCTACCTGTACGAGCAGGACCGGCCGCGGCGCAAGGTGGCCGTGAAGGTACTGCTGTCCGACCTCAAGACAGAGGGCGCCCGCCGGCGCTTTGAGTCCGAGGCCAACCTGATGGCCCAACTGTCCTCGCACCCCTTCATCGTCACCATCTTCGAGGCCGAGGTGACCCAGGACGGGCATTCGTACCTCGCCATGGAGTACTGCTCGCGGCCCAGCCTGGATGTCCGGTACCGCCGGCAGCGCTTCAGCGTCGACGAGGTCCTGGCCGTCGGCATCCAGGTGGCGTCCGCCGTCGAGACGGCGCACCGGGCCGGCATTGCCCACCGTGACATCAAACCCGCCAACATCCTGGTCACGGACTACAACCGGCCGGCACTCACAGATTTCGGCATCTCCGGCACGCTGGCCGGCGACGTTGATGAGGACGCGGGGATGTCCATCCCGTGGTCCCCGCCGGAACAGTTCCGCGATGGCAACGTCGACGGCGTGATGGTGGACGTGTGGGCACTCGGCGCTACGCTTTACACCCTGCTCGCCGGACGGTCGCCCTTCGTGCTGCCGGGGGCCGACAACTCCCAGCGCGAGCTCATTTCGCGCATCACCAGCATGCCCGTCCCGCGGCTGGGCCGCGCCGACGTGCCGGAGTCCCTCGAACTGGCACTGGCTACGGCGATGGCCAAGTCGCCGGCCTCGCGCTATTCGTCGGCCCACGCCTTCGCCCTGGCGCTGCAGCGGATCCAGGCTGAGCTCAACCTGTCCGTCACGCCGTTCGAGGTGCTCGAGGAACGCCAGGAAGACGTGCACCCGGACGACGGCGTGGAAGAGACACGCGTCCGCAACGTCGCCTCCATCGACCCCGACAGGACGGGAAGCGCTCCCACCTTCCCGGCCCGCACCAAGCCGCTGACCCCTGCCGGCGTTGGCACCCCTGCTGGCGCCGATGCAGGGGCAACGAACGACGGCGGGCCGCAGGAACGGGGGCAGGCGACGGTTCTGCGCCGTCCTGCGCGCAGCAGCGCCGGCCACTCAGGACCCTCCTTCTACGCGGCCGACGCCGGCTACACCGGTGCCGCCGACGCGACCGTCCAGCGCGCGGCCCGGCCGCCGGAGGCAGCGGGCGAACCTGCGGGCGTCCCCGCGCAGGACCACTCCAAGCGAAACCTCTGGCTCGGCATCTCCGGTGGCACCCTGCTGGCACTGGCCGCCGTCGTGGGACTGGTGGTGGCCAACGCCGCCCCCCAGAAGCCGAGCGCAGTCGAAACCCAGGAGGTGAGCAAGCCGCCCGCGGATGCGCTGGATAACGGGACGGTGCCGGACGTTGAAGGCCTTCACGCAGAGCGGAAACCCGAGGACCGCAACATCATCATCTTCTCCTGGACGAATTCGCAGCCCAGGGAGGATGACACCTACAAGTACCGCACCAAGTCGGCCAAGGAGGACGGTCCCTATGAAACTACACGGGCCCGCACCACTGCCGTTTCCGGTCTGAATGAGCCGCCCATTTGCCTCCAAGTGATCACAGTCAGGGCCGACGGGAGCGCCTCGCCGGGCGGCCCGGATTCCATCGCCTGCCTGGAGGAGTAGCCGGCTCATGAAACAAGGACACTGCCCACTGAGGAGGCACAGAACATGGGGGATCTAGCAATAGATTTCTGTGGTGAATGGTACGAGCCCACCGGCGAGGACATCTTCAGCATCGGGCGTGAGGGCGACCTGGAAGTGGACGACAACCCGTACCTGCACCGGCGCTTCCTGCAGATCGCCAGGTATGACGGCATCTGGTGGCTCACCAATGTGGGCAGCCGGCTGTCCGCCACGGTGGCCGACGGATCCGGCGGCATGCAGGCGTGGCTCTCGCCCGGCGCCCGGCTGCCGCTCGTCTTCAGCCACACCAGCATCATTTTCACCGCAGGTCCCACCACCTATGAATTCGCCGTTCACCTGAAGACGCCGTCGTTCCGGCAGGAGACCAGCAGCGAAACCAGCGGCGGCGACACCACCATCGGCCCCGTGGTCTTCACGGATTCCCAGAAGGCCCTTATCGTGGCCCTGGCCGAACCGATGTTACGGCGCGAAGGCACCGGGTTCAGCGCCATTCCCTCCTCGGCGGAGGCGGCCCGGACCTTGGGCTGGGCCCTCACACGGTTCAACCGGAAGCTGGACAATGTGTGCGACAAACTGGACCGTGCCGGGGTAGCGGGCCTCCGGGGAGGCGGCGGGAAGCTGGCCACCAACCGGCGGGCACGCCTCGTCGAGCACGCTGTCACCTCTCACCTGGTCACCGCGGGCGACCTTGACCTCCTTGAAAAGATGCGCGGGGACAGCAAAGCATGAGGATCCGACTGACCCTGCGCCGGGACCCCGCCGAGGCCAAGGACCTGGCAGTCACTGTTGACGGCCGAGCCACCGTCGCGGACATCGCCACCGAGCTGTGGACGGCCGACCCAGCCCGGCGGCAGCAGCCCGCTCCGCGGAACCTTTCGCTCCGCATCGACGAGGCATTCGTGGCCGGCGGCATGCGCGGCATCGTCCTGGACCGGGCGGACAACCTCCTCGAGTCGGGACTGCGGCCCGGGTCGGTCGTTTCGCTCACCCAGGTCAGCGACCAGTTCGGGAACCCGAACGACGCCGGCCAGGCCGCAGACCGCGGCCCCGTCGCGGCGACGCTGCGCATAGTCTCCGGGCCCGACGTCGGACGGGAGTTTTCCCTGCCCTCCGGCACCAGCTACGTCGGACGGGACCGGGACGTGGACGTCCGGCTCACCGACCCCCTGACGTCGAAGCGGCACGCACGCATCACCGTGGGGGAGAGCATCGAGATCGTCGACACGAACTCCGCCAACGGCCTCCAGATGGACGGTCTGCCGGTCACCCGTGCCACGTTGAACTCCTCGGACACGGTCACGCTGGGAGACACCGAGCTCACCGTGGTGCCGCTGGCGCGCAGCGGCGCGGCAGCTCCGACGTCGCCCCTGGTCGACTTCAACCGCTCCCCGCGGGTGATCCCCCGGTTCGCCCCGGCCAAGCGTGTGCCCCCGGCCGGACCCAAGCGGCAGGAGCACCACCCGTTCCCCTACATCATGCTGATCGCCCCGCTGATGATGGGCGCGGTGCTGTTCGCGGTGACCCAGAACATGATGTCAGTACTGTTCATGCTGATGATGCCGCTGTTCATTGTGGGCCACTTCGTGGACCAGAAGCTGCAAAGCCAGCGCGAGCGCAAGGAACAGGTGAAGCAGTTCCGGGCGGCCATGGCCGCCTTCCGGCAGGACACCACCGAGCTGCAGCGCGTGGAGCGGGCCGTTCGGCTCCAGGAGGCGCCGTCCGTCAGTGACACCGTCGACTCCATTTACAAACTGGGTCCGCTGCTCTGGACCCACAGGCCGGAGCACTCCGGGTTCCTGGCGCTCCGGTTCGGGCTCGGCACAGTGCCGTCCAGGATTCCGTTCGAGGAGCCGAATTCCTCGGAAACCGGGACAGAGTTCCGGCGCGAGATTGAGGGCTGCCTGGACCAGTTCCGGCAGATCGAGGGCGTGCCAGTGGTTTCACAGCTGCGGACCGCCGGCTCGTTCGGCCTCGCCGGGCCGCGCGGACTCGTCGATGACGTGGCGCGGGGAGTGGTGCTCCAGCTCGTGGGCCTGCATTCCCCGGCGGAAGTAGCCGTTGCCGCCATCACCTCGGCCCGGTCCCGGGAACGCTGGAACTGGCTGCAGTGGCTGCCGCACGTCGGCTCGAGCCACAGCCCGGTCAGCGGCGACCACCTTGCTGCCGGCTCGGCAGGCGGCACCAGCCTGCTGTCCCGGCTCGAGGACCTCGTGGAACTCCGCGAAACTGCGATGCGTTCGCACGGCCCAGCGCAGGGTCCCGCGCACCGGCCGGGCATCCCCGAGGAATCCGCGGATGTTGCGGCGCCGGTGCTTCCGTCGGTGCTGGTAATCGTCGAGGACGACGCGCCGGTGGACCGCGGCCGGCTGACCCGGCTCGTGGAGCGCGGACCCGATACCGGTGTCCACGTCCTGTGGGTGGCTGCCGGCGTCGAATCCCTTCCGGCCGCCTGCCGTGACTTCCTGGTAGTGGACGGCGAGCACGGCAACACCATCGGCCAGGTCCGGCTGGGACGCCACACCTACCCCGTGAGCTGTGAAAGCCTCGACGCCGAACTGGCGGGCCAGCTGGCCCGCATGCTCTCGCCAGTGGTCGACGCCGGTAAACCCTTGGAGGACGACTCGAACCTGCCCCGCGCCGTCTCTTACGCGACGCTAATCGGCAAGGACTTCCTGGAAAATCCGCAGGCCGTGGCGGAACGCTGGCAGGAGAACAACTCCGTCCGCTCCACCGCCGTCGCCAACCGCAAGGACAACGGTTCGCTGCGTGCCCTGGTGGGTTCCAAGGGTGTGGAGCCACTCCACCTGGACCTCAAGAACGAGGGGCCACACGCGCTGGTGGGCGGCACCACCGGCGCCGGCAAGTCCGAGTTCCTGCAGTCGTGGGTGATGGGCATGGCTACCGCGTACAGCCCGGACCGGGTCAGCTTCCTGTTTGTGGACTACAAGGGCGGCGCCGCTTTTGCTGACTGCGTCCACCTGCCGCACACCGTGGGCCTGGTCACCGACCTCTCGCCGCACCTCGTGCGCCGCGCCCTGACCTCGCTGCGGGCTGAGCTCCACTACCGGGAACACCTGCTCAACAGGAAAAAGGCCAAGGACCTGCTCTCGCTCCAGCGCGAGGCGGATCCCGAGGCCCCGCCCTACCTCGTGATCGTGGTGGACGAATTCGCTGCCCTGGCCACCGAGGTGCCCGAGTTCGTGGACGGCGTCGTCGACGTCGCCGCCCGCGGCCGGTCCCTCGGGCTGCACCTGATCCTCGCCACCCAGCGCCCCGCCGGCGTCATCAAGGAAAGCCTCCGCGCCAACACGAACCTTCGGGTGGCGCTGCGGATGGCCGACGAGGACGACGCCACAGACATCCTGGGCGTGCCGGACGCGGCGTACTTCGACCCCTCCATCCCGGGCCGCGGCGCAGCGAAGACAGGTCCTGGCCGCATCCAGGGTTTCCAGACCGGTTACGCCGGCGGCTGGACCACCGAACGCCCGCAGCGTCCGCAGATCGACATCGTGGAAATGGCCTTCGGGTCCGGTCCTGCCTGGGAAGCACCGGCCCCCGACACTGCAGTGCAGGACGAACCGGCCGGGCCCAACGACATCGCAAGGATGACAGCCAACGTCATCGCCGCGGCGGACCTGCTGGCCATCGAACCGCCGCGGAAGCCCTGGCTCAACGAACTGGCCACTACTTACGACTTCTCGCTGCTGCCGAACCCACGCACCGACGCACGGCTCCTGCTGGGCGTTGCGGACGACCCCGCCCGCCAGGACCAGCCCACCGTCTTCTACGAACCGGACAAAGACGGCAACATGGCCATCTACGGCACGGGCGGCTCAGGCAAGTCCGCGGCCCTGCGGGGCATCGCCATCGCGGCTGCCGTCACCCCCCGCGGCGGCCCCGTCCACGTCTACGGAATCGATTGCGGCTCCGCCGGGCTCAAAATGCTCGAAGAATTGCCGCACGTGGGAGGGATCATCAACGGCGACGACGTGGAACGCGTGGGCAGGCTGCTGCGCTGGCTCAGCGACCTCGCCGAGGACCGGGCAGCCCGTTTCGCGGAGGTCCGCGCCTCCACCATCGGGGAATACCGCAAGCTCGCCGGCGTGCCGGATGAAAAGCGCATCTTCGTGCTGGTCGACGGCATGTCGGCCTTCCGCGAGGCCTATGAGTACAGCAAGCTCTCCGGCCTCTGGGACCTCTTCCTGCAGCTGGCGACCGACGGCCGTCCCCTGGGTATCCACCTCGTTGTTACCGGTGACCGCCCCAACTCCGTCCCGGCGTCGTTGCTTGCCTCCATCCAGCGCAGGCTGGTACTCCGGCTGAACGCCGAGGACGACTACCTGTCCATGGACGTGCCAAAGGACGTTCTGGGCCAGGTTTCGCCTCCGGGACGGGGGCTGCTGGGCGGCCACGAGGTTCAGCTCGCCGTCCTGGGCGGCAACTCGAACCTGGCGCTGCAGGCGCGCGAAGTCCACAAGCTCAGCGAGGCCATGCTCCGCCAGGGTGTGGAACGGGCTCCGGGGATCGAGCGGCTGCCCGAGCAGATCGACCTGGACATCCTGCCTGCCGGGCTGCCGGACCTTCCGGTGGTCGGCGTGGACGACGAAACGCTGCAGCCCGCCACACTTATGGCCAAGGGCCCGCTGCTGCTCGCCGGCCCCCCGGGCGCCGGCCGGACCGTGGCCCTGGTGACCATGGCCTACGCGCTGCGCCGGTCCAACCCCGGCACCGAGCTGGTTTACCTTGCCGCCAGGAAGTCCGCTGTGGCGTCCCTGCCGGTCTGGGACCGCTCGCTGGTGGGGGCCGACGACGTCGGGGAGGCGGTGGAAGCGCTCACGGACCACGCCTCGGCCAATCCGGGCAAGGTGGCCATCTTCATCGAGGGACTCACGGAGTTCACCGACACCCTCGCCGAGTCCGGCATAGGAAGGCTCGTGGCGGCGTCCATCAAGGCCGACCAGTGGGTGGTGGGGGAATCCGAAACGTCCACCTGGTCATCGGCCTGGTCGCTCGCGCAGCCGTTCAAGTCGGGCAGGAGGGGACTGCTGATCAACCCGGGCGACATCGACGGCGACAGCCTTCTCAATACGTCACTCGGACGGGTCGGCGCCGGCTTCATCCCGGGCCGCGGCTACATCGTCGGGAGGGGCAAGGTGCGCAAGCTCCAGATCGCGCTCCCGCCGGAAAACCGGCAGTAGTTGAGTATTAGTTAATTTGGTGCGCCGCGCGGGACTGTAGGAAGATACCCGGGACAACACTCGGCGCGGGAGGGTCCCGCGGCTGCAAAGGTACTCCATGATCCGTCTTCCTCTTCTGCGCGGGGCGCTAGTGCCCGGAATTGCCGCTGCCATGCTGGCCTTCACGGTTGTGACGGGCGCCGCCGGAGCTGCCCAGGCAGCCTGTGTGCCGGAGGGACCGTGCCCGGAGTCGCCTGCGCCTGTCGCTCCGCCGTCGTCCGGTTCCCCGGCTCCGGCCCCGACGACGACGGCGGCTCCCGTCGCGCCTTCTGCCCCCGCGCCGGCACCGGCCCCGAAAGCGCCGGCTCCTTCGCCGGCACCTTCGCCGGCTCAGGCGCCCGCACAGCCGGTGCAACCGGCGGCCCCAGCGGCGCCGGTTCGGCCCGTGGCGCCCGCGACGCGCATGGCTCCCGCACCCGTCGCACCGGCCCCCGCTCCCGCCGTCGTCCCGGCAGCGAACGCCGGGATTGTGGTCGCGGTCCCCGCGGCAACTCGGCCGGTGACCACCGCCTCCGCCAGTCCGGACCCGTCGTCGTCCGCGTTTTCTGCCGAGTCCAGCTGGACCAAACCGATCGCCACCCCCGCCGCCAGCCAGGCCGCCGCCGTCGTGGTCGCGGACAAGGGGTCCGGCCTGGGCATTTTCGGCCTGTTCGCCGTCATGGGCGGAGTCCTCCTGGTGGGTCTGGGCGGACTGGTCTTCGCCCTGCGGAGCCGGAACCGTCCCGGTCACTGGTAAAGGCTTTCGCCGGCGGCGGTTCTGACCGGGCACCCGGAATCCAAGGCATCCCCGGCACGGGCGGCCTGCAGCCTCGGCAAAATGTCCGGGCTGTAAGGCAAGATAGGTCTGTGAGCACACCATCAGGCCCCACAAAGCAGGTATCCAGCACAGAGCAGATATCCAGCACAGACAGCGCAGCCACCGCAACTGACCAGCTTGAGCCGGAAGCCATTCCCTCTGACCCGGTACGGGATGAGTACGAGAACCTGGCGGACCTCGTCCGGAAGTACCGGTTCGCGTACTACCAGGAGGACGAGCCGCTCGTTTCCGATGCCGAGTTCGATGCTCTCTTTCGCCGGCTGGAGGAACTCGAGGCGCTGCATCCGGAACTCGTTTCCAATGATTCGCCCACCCAGGAGGTTGGCGGGGAAGTGTCGGCGGCGTTTGCCGCCGTCGAACACCTCCAGCGGATGTACAGCCTGGAAGACGTGTTCTCCCTCGAGGAACTCCAGGCCTGGATCGCGAAGGCGGAGGCCGGGGTCGCCAAGTCAGGGAATCCGCAGGCTGCATGGCTGACTGAGCTGAAAATCGATGGCCTCGCCGTGAACCTGCTGTACCGGGACGGCAAGCTGGTCCGGGCAGCCACCCGCGGCGACGGCACCACCGGCGAGGACATCACGCACAATGTGCTCACCATCAAGGAGATCCCGCAGCAGCTCAGCGGCAGCGGCTTCCCCGCCGAAGTGGAAATCCGCGGCGAGGTGTTCATTCCGTCCAAGGCGTTCGCCGAATTCAACGAGGCGCTGATTGAGTCGGGCAAGGCGCCGCTGGCCAACCCGCGGAATGCCGCGGCCGGCTCGCTGCGCCAGAAGGACCCGGCCGAAACCGCCAAGCGCCCCCTGCAGATGTTCGTCCACGGGATCGGCGCCCGCGAGGGCCTGGAGGCCGCCAGCCAGTCGGAAACCTACCGGCTGTTGGCGGAGTGGGGACTGCCGGTCAGCCCGTACTTCGAGGTGCTCGGCAGCCCTGCCGAGGTGCTGGACTTCATCGCAAAATACGGGGACAAACGGCACAGCCTGCTCCACGAGATCGACGGCATCGTGGTGAAGATCGACGACTTCGCCACCCAGCGTGCTCTGGGCTACACCACGCGGGTTCCGCGCTGGGCTGTCGCCTACAAGTACCCGCCCGAGGAAGTGCACACCAAGCTCTTGGACATCGCCGTAAACGTCGGGCGTACCGGCCGCGTCACGCCGTTCGGGATCATGGAACCGGTCAAAGTGGCGGGCTCCACGGTGGGAATGGCGACGCTGCATAACCAGGACGTGGTCAAGGCCAAAGGCGTCAAGATCGGCGACATCGTGGTCCTGCGCAAGGCCGGTGACGTCATTCCGGAGATCGTCGGCCCGGTGCTGGCGCTCCGGGACCAGCAGGACCCGCCCGTGCGGGATTTTGTGATGCCCACGGAATGCCCGTCCTGCGGCACGCCGCTGGCACCCGGGAAGGAAGGCGACGTGGACATCCGCTGCCCCAACGCCAAGTCCTGCCCGTCGCAGCTGCGTGAGCGCGTGTTCCACGTTGCCAGCCGGGGAGCATTCGACATCGAAGCCCTGGGCTGGGAGGCTGCAGTCGCGCTGACCCAGCCGACGGAGCCTGAGGTCCCGCCGCTGGTCAGCGAAGCGGCCCTTTTCGACCTGACGCCCGAGGACCTGGAACCGGTGAAGATCCGGCGCGAGAAGCGGTCCAAGGGTGTTCCCACCGGCGAGTTCGAGCTGGTGCCCTACTTCTACAGCAAGGGCACGGCCAAGACGCCGTCCAAGCCCACAGCCACCACCGGGAAGCTCTTCAACGAACTCGAAAAGGCCAAGACCCAGCCGCTGTGGCGCGTCCTGGTGGCGCTCTCCATCCGGCACGTCGGCCCCCGCGCATCGCGAGCCCTGGCTAACCACTTCGGCACCATGGACGCCATCCGGCAGGCCTCCGAGGAGGAGCTCGCGGGGGTGGACGGCGTCGGCCCCACGATCGCAGCCGCACTCAAGGAATGGTTCGCCGAGGACTGGCACGTCGAAATCATCGACCGCTGGGCAGCCGCCGGAGTCCGGATGAAGGACGAGCGGGACGAGTCCACACCGCGCACCCTCGAGGGGCTGAGCGTAGTGGTCACCGGGACCCTGGAAGGCTTCAGCCGCGACGAGGCCAAGGAGGCCATCCTGGTCCGCGGCGGCAAGGCGGCAGGGTCGGTGTCGAAGAAGACCAGCTATCTGGTGGCCGGTGACAACGCCGGCACCAAGCGGGACAAGGCCGAGCAGTTGGGTGTGCCCATCCTGGACGAGGACGGTTTCCGGGAGCTGCTGGCCAACGGGCCCGGCATCGCGGACGCAGATGGTGCTGCTGACGGAGCTGGCACTTGGGAAGCTGAAGCCCCGGCTGAGGCTCCTGAGGCAACGCCGCACCCGGCCGACGGGGAAGATTCCGAGTGACACCGGATATTGCAAACACCTCAGAGGTGACCGGGCTCCTCGCCGTGGCCAAGGCGGCCGCGGCTGCCGGTGCCGGTGTCCTTGGCGAACGCAGCAACGGCGCCCTGGACTCCGGGACCGTGACCAACAAGGGCGAAGCCGGTGACTGGGTTACCGCCTTCGATGTGGCCGCCGAGGAAGCCGTGCGCACCGCCATCCGCAGTGCGCGGCCGGACGACGTGATCACCGGCGAGGAGCACGGGACAACACGTCCCGAGAAACCGACCGGGCTGCGGTGGTCCATTGACCCGCTCGACGGCACCACCAACTTCATCCGCAACATCGTCTATTACGCCACGTCGGTGGCTGTTGCCGATTCCGACGGCGTCTGGCTGGCCGGCGTCGTGCACGCGCCCGCGCTGGGGCGTGTGTATTACGCCTCGAGGGGCCAGGGCGCGTGGCTGGAACAGGACGGGAAGCGGGTGCAGCTCACTGGTCCTGTTCCCGGCCGCGGCGGCCAGATCCTGTCCACCGGCTTCAGCTATGACCCGGAGGTGCGCGCGGAGCAGTTCGCGGCGCTGGGCGGCTTCGTGGACGGCTTCGCCGACGTGCGCCGGCTCGGCTCGGCCGCCCTGGACCTGTGCATGGTTGCGGACGGAACAGTCGATGCCTTCGGCGAGCGGGGCCTGAACGAGCACGACTTCGCCGCGGGCGCGCTGGTGGCCGAGGAGGCCGGCTGCTGGGTGCGGCGCCCCCGGCTCACCAGCCCGCTTGAAGGAGGGCCCTCCGCTGAGGAACGGCTGTCCGCCTGGACATGCGCGGGAACGCTCGAGATGTCCGGCAAGTTCCCGCTGTAGCAGGGTGCTTCACATGGACGGTTCGGAGCCGCTGCCCGGGCCGAACGCGGCCCGGGTGGTTCACATTTGCGGCGGCGTCAGGTTGTAGCGCGCAATGATGTCCGGCAGCCAGGGCGCTTCGGCGAAGCGCAGACCGAAGTGGGCCGCGAGTTTCTCGACGGTCTCGGGGTCCGGCAGTCCGGCTTCGATGTGGTTGGCAAGGCCCCAGAAGAAGTGCTCGAATCCGGCGGGGCTGATCACCTCAATCATGCGGGCGGGCACCTTACCCGCGTTCCACATGGTGTGAAGTTCATTCCGTGGCTTGGTGATGTACCCGCCCGCACCCAGGACCGCCTCGCGGTCACCGGAGCGGAACCCTATTTCGCCCTCAAGGACGATCGAGTACTCGTCTTCGCGGGTGTGGATATGCGGCGGTACCAGCGCGCCAACCGGGAACGGGTGCTCCACGATGGACAGTTGCTGGTTGGTGTCCTCGCCAAGGAGCTTGAACACGACGCCGATCCCGCCGAGTTGCGCTTCCCTGCCCTGTCCGGGCTGCACGACGGTCAGCCGCGGAGCCCCTTCCTCGTTCATGGGCTCTTCCCTTCATTGGATGGTGTGCGGTGCAGGAATTATCGTCCCGCCAACCGTTCGGGTCTACACCCAAAACAAAGCAGGGGCATCCCGCATCCGTCAGGCCGGCACTGATAGATCAGTCACGGATACAGCTGTTTCGCGGGGCGCATAGGTCTGCCGGCACTACCATTGACGGGTGCAGCCGCAGATCACCGTCCGTCCCGCAGTCCCCGCCGACTTTGCGGCCATCGCCCGCATCACCCGGGACGCCTATCTGGCGGCGGGCTATTTCGAGACCGCGGACCACCCGTACATGAAGCAGATCCAGGACGTCGCCACCCGCGCAGGCCGGTCAACCATCTGGGTGGCGGAGCGGGTCGGCCAAATCGTCGGTTCGGTGACCTTGGCGCTGGCCGGCGAGAAGTATGCCGATATCGCGCTTGACGACGAGCTTGAGTTCCGCATGCTGGTGGTGGATCCGGCCGTGCAGCGCAGCGGCGCCGGCCTGGCCATGGTCGAAGCGATCATTGCGCACGCCAGATCACTGGACGGGATCGGTGCCGTGGCACTGACCACCGGCGGAGACTGGGAGAGCGCCCACGGGCTGTACCGGAAGACCGGCTTCCGACGGGTGCCCGAGCGCGACTGGTTCGTGCCCGGCACCGACATAAAGCTGCTGGTTTTCAGGCTCGACGTCCACGCCGCCTAGGCTGGAGCCGACTTAAAACCCCTAGTGAAAGGCGCAGCAGCATGCGCAAGACGTTCGGCACCGGCTCGGTCTGGGAACAGAAGCTCGGGTACTCCCGCGCTGTCCAGGTGGACAACACGCTCTACATTTCGGCCACCTCTGCCAGCGGCGAGAACGGCATCGTCGGCAACGACTTCTACGAGCAGACCCAGTTCATTCTGCAGAAGCTGGAGACGGTCCTGGCTGACGCCGGATTCGCGCTCGCCGACGTCGTGCAGTCGAAGCTGTACCTGACGGACATAAGCAAGTGGGAGGACGCCGGCCGTGCGCACGGCGAGGTCTTCGGCGAGATCCGCCCCACGCTGTCCCTGATCCATGTGCTGCCGTTCCTGGACCCGGAAATGCTCGTGGAGATCGAACTCGTCGCGCAGAAGAGCGCCAGCTAGAACTTCCCCACCTCAAGCGCGAACTGGCAGCAGATGCCCTCAAATCCCGGTTCTGAGGGCTTTACCTGCCAGTTCGCGCTCTAGGACGCCGGGAGACCGTAGCGGTGTTCGGGCCGGCCGGTGGTGCCATAGCGGAGCTGGATCTCGACGGCGCCGTCGTCCGCGAGCGAGGAGAGGTACCGCTGCGCGGTGGCCCGGGACACGCCCACCCGCCGGGCGACGTCGGCCGCCGAGTACTGCTCGCCGGGCACCAGCGATTCCAGCACCGCAGCCTCCGTCGCGGATCTCGGCTTGGCCGACGGCGAGACGTCACCCGGAATGAGCGCCCGCTTCGCCCGCTCCACGGTGTCCTGGTCCAGGGAACCGGGCTGGCCGAGGATCCGCCGGTACCGGGCATAGGAGCGCAGTTGCTGCGACAGGGATTCGGCCGTGAAGGGCTTGAGCAGGTATCCGAGGGCGCCGCGCCGGAACGCCGTCCGCAGCGACGCGGCGTCCGACGCCGCACTGAGAATCATCGTGTCCACGTCCAGTTGATGCAGGAGGTCAAGGCCCGAGGCGTCCGGCAGGTAGACGTCCAGCAGCACCAGGTCCGGGCGCAGGCTGTGGATGGACTGAAGCGCCAATGACGCCGAACCCGCCGGGGGCAGCGCCAGGAACCCGGCCACGGAATCCACATAGGCGGCGTGGAGCTTGGCGACGTGGAAGTCGTCATCCACGATCAGCACCCTGAAATCCTCAGACATCCTCGTCCTTCCGTCCGGTATTCATCGTCTTTGCACGCCCGTCAGTCTTTGCGCGCCGTGGTGGTGCCCGGCAGCGTGGCCATGAACACCGCACCGGGTCCGCCGGCGTTGCCGGGTTCGAGCACCGTGACGTCGCCCCCGCGCCGCCGCGCCAGCTGCCGCGCCAACGCCAGGCCCAAGCCCTGGCCACCGGCGCGGCCCTGTCCCTGGAGAGCGCTGCCGGCCGCCGTCGTGAACCCCTCGGCGAACACCGCCTCGGGGTTGCCGCCGTCGGGCAGCCCGTCGCCGGAATCCGCGACGACGACGTGCAGGGTGCCGCCGCCGTCGCCCTCGTTGTCCAGCAGCTCAAGCTCCACCCACCGCTCGGCGGCTGTGCCGGCCACCGCCGCGTTGACCGCGTTATCGATCAGGTTTCCGAGCACCGTGGTAACGTCCTGCGGCTCCGTCACCTGGCCCCGCACCAGCGTTTCCGGCCCGATCCGCAACGATACGCCCCGCTCGTCGGCCTCCACGCCCTTGGCGCCGATGAAGGCCTGGAGATACGGGTCCTGCAACAGTTCGGCCTGGTCTACGGGGAACTTCAGCGGGCCTGTGGCGGCGAGCCGCTCAAGGTAATTGCGCGCCTGCTGGTGCTGGCCGATGCTCATGAACCCGGCGATCGTGTGCAGCTGGTTGGCGAACTCGTGCCGCTGCGCACGCAGCGCGGTGGACATGGTGCCCACGGCGTCGAGCTGGCGGGTCAGGTGCTGGAGCTCGGTGCGGTCACGGAGCATGACCACCCAGCCCAGGTCTTCGCGGCGGTGCAGCGCCTTCCGCGCGCTGGCCACGAGGACCTGCTCGCCCGCAACCAGTTCCGCGGCCTCGCCCTCACGGGCGTCGGGCAGAGTGAGGGCCCTGAGTCGGGCCGGTACCGGGGCGTCCTGCCAGAGCTGGCCGGAAAGGTCGGGCTGGCCAAGGAGGCGCTGGGCCGCGGCGTTGAACACGCTGATCCGGCCGTCAGCGGAGATGCCCACAACCCCCTCGTCGACCCCTTCCAGGACCGCCACCTGGTCGTGCACCAGCGCGCCGATTTCCTCCGGTTCCAGGCCGAGCGTGAGCCGCTGCAGCCGGCGGCGGAGAAGGAACGACGCCAGGACACCGGCGGCCAGCGAGCCGGCCGCGGTCAGTACGATCGGCACGATGTCCCGGGCCAGGCTCTGGCCAATGGACTCGGTTGAATAGCCGACGCTGACCTCGCCCACCACAGCACCCGACCCGGAACCCGACCCGGAACCCGGCGCAAAAACAGGTACCTTCGCCCCGGCCGACGGGCCCAGCGTGCCGGTGTTGCGGGTGGTCACCTCGCGGCCGGCAAGCGCTTCGGACGGGTCCGTACTTACGCGCTCGCCCAGCCGGTCGGCGTCGGGGTGGGCCAGCCGCAGCCCCGTTTCGTCGGTGATCACGACGAACAGGGCCCCGGTTCTGGCCCGGGCGCCCTCGGCCACCGCCATGAGCGGCCCGGCCTTCAGTTGTGCGGGCGGGGGAGTGCCGGGCTGCCGGCTGATGGCCTGCACGTTGGCGCGGACCGACGGGTCCGAGGCCACGGTCCGGGCCAGGGTCAGCGCCTGGTTTTCAGCCTCGCGGCCCAGCCGTTCGAACGTCAGCCACGCATGCACCGCGCCGCTCAGGAGCACAACGAGGAGCACCACGCCCAGCTGCAGGAGCAACGTCTGGGTGGAGAACCTGAGCGGAAGCCTGCCGGCGGGGCTCATGATGGCACTCCTTCGTGGGTTGGGGGAGCTGCGGGGCGGTTTTGGGCCGGCAGCGGGGCGTGTGAGCAGAATGAGCAAAATGCTCCCAATAAGCAGTATGCCAATCAATTGAGCCAAAGGCACTGCCGTGACCGGGGCCACTCTAACGTCTGTAGTACGCATCACACCGGGGTGGTGCTGTTCACTTAGAAGGAGCCGGCTGTGCTGGTATTACTTGGATTCGCCATGATCGCGGTTTTCATGGTGCTGATCATGACGAAGAAGTTGACGCCAGTGCTGGCGCTGATCATCGTCCCCACCATTTTCGGTCTGTTCGCAGGCGCCGGCCTCGGCATCGGTGACATGGTCATGGACTCAATGAAGTCCATGACCTCCACCGCCGCACTGCTGATGTTCGCCATCATCTACTTCGGCCTGATGATCGACGTCGGACTGTTCGATCCGCTGGTCCGGTTCATTCTGCGCAAGCTCGGCAATGACCCGGCCAAGGTGGTCCTGGGCACCGCGCTCCTGGCCGCTGCCGTGTCGCTCGACGGCGACGGCTCCACCACCTTCATCCTCACCACGGCCGCCATGCTTCCGATCTACCTCCGCCTGAAGATGAGCCCTGTGGTCCTCACCTGTGTGGCCGGCCTGGCCAACGGCACCATGAACATCGTGCCTTGGGGCGGCCCCACCGCCCGCGCCGCCAGCGCCCTGAAGATCGACGTCAACGAGGTCTTCGTCCCCATGATTCCGTCGCTGATCGCCGGCCTCGCCGTCGTCCTGGTCTTCGCCTGGGTGCTGGGCCTGCAGGAACGCAACCGCCTCCGCACCACGCAGCCGGAAATCTGGGGCGTGCCCAACACTGCTGAAGGGTTCGACGGCGGAGCTCCCGCCGGCGGCGGCCGCACCGGTTTCGGCCGCGGTGGTTCGGGCCGCGCTACCGCACCTGTTCCCGCAACCGGCGGCCCCGCCGTCGGCGGTTCCTCCGACGGTTCGTCGGTTGCAGTCCTGGAACGCACCGAGACCCTGGTTGTTGACAGCGACACCGCCATGGCGGACACCGCATTGGACCCCAACCGCAAGACCCTGCGCCCCAAGCTGCAGTGGTTCAACCTGGCCCTCACCGTCGCCGTCATGGGCATGCTCATCGCGGACCTCGTGCCGCTGCCGTACGTCTTCATGGTTGGCTCGGCCATCGCCCTGCTGGTGAATTTCCCGCACGTCAAGGACCAGGGCGCCCAGCTCGTGGCCCACGCACCTTCGATCGTCGCCGTCGTCAGCATGGTCATGGCCGCCGCAGTCCTCACCGGCGTCCTGACCGGCACCGGCATGGTTGAGGCCATGTCCGCGTGGCTGGTGCAGATCATCCCGTCCAGCATGGGTCCGTTCATGGCCGTCATCACCGGCGTGCTCAGCATCCCTATGACGTTCTTCATGAGCAACGACGCCTTCTACTTCGGCGTGCTGCCCGTCCTGAGCGAGACCGCCGCCCACTACGGCATCAGCGGGGCAGAGATGGCCCGTGCCTCCATCACCGGCCAGCCGTTCCACATGCAGAGCCCGCTGGTTCCCGCCATCCTGCTCCTGGTCTCCCTGGCCAAGGTGGACCTGGGCGACCACCACAAGAAGGTCCTCTGGAGGAGCGCAGTAGTAGCCCTCGTCATGCTGGCAGTAGCAGTCCTGACCGGAGCCATCGGCATCCACTAGAAGGCCGAGAAACACCACCGGTACCAAAATAATAGGAAGCAGAGTGCGGAAGAGATTTCCGCGCTCTGCTCTTCTTTGTCTTGTTGCCGGGTAAACGCCCTGCCAAGAGAGGCACATCGGTATCGGGACGGACATCCGGAAGCGTGCGTCAAAGCGAGGAACGAGCAGCACGCGGAGGATCGTCCGGCCTGAGGCCGGAAGGCGACCACTACCGCCGAGCGAGTGCGGAGTGGCAGGGCAACGTGACAGTAGACTAGTCCGGAAACCCATTCCGAACTTGCAGGGAGATCCATGGCTGCGATCAACCGTGACGACGTCGCGCACCTAGCGCGGCTTGCGCACATTGAGATGAGTGCTGAAGAGCTGGACAGGATGGCCGGCGAACTTGCCGTCATCGTAGACGCGGTGAAATCCGTGAGTGAGGCCGCAGGTGACGGTGTTCCCGCAACTTCGCACCCGATTCCGCTGAGCAACGTGTTCCGCGAGGATGTGGTGGGCCACACTTTCACCGCCGAGCAGGCACTCTCCGGCGCTCCGGACTCGGACGCAGACCGCTTCAAGGTCCCGGCAATCCTGGATGAGGACTAGAACATGACTGAAACCAACAGCACGGAACTCATCCGTCTGTCCGCAGCCCAGCTGGCCGCGAAGCTTGCCGCCCGCGAGGTAACCGCCGTCGAGGTCACCCAGGCGCACCTGGACCGCATCGCCGCCGTCGACGGCGGAGAACGCGGCGTCAACGCGTTTCTGCACGTCAACACGGAGGAAGCACTCGCCGTCGCCGCCGAGGTGGACGCCATCCGCGCAGCTGGCGGACAGGCCGCCGAGGAGCTGCACGAGCTCGCCGGCGTACCGATCGCCGTCAAGGACCTCATCGTCACCATCGGCCAGCCCACCACGGCCGGCTCCAAGATCCTCGAAGGCTGGCACAGCCCGTACGACGCCACCGTCGTCAAGAAGCTGCGCGCCGCGAAGATGCCGATCCTGGGCAAGACCAACCTGGACGAGTTCGCCATGGGCTCCTCCACCGAGCACTCGGCCTTCGGCCCCACCCGCAACCCGTGGGACCTGGACCGCATCCCAGGCGGTTCGGGTGGCGGGTCGGCAGCCGCCGTCGCAGCCTTCGAAGCGCCGCTGGCCCTCGGCACGGACACCGGCGGATCCATCCGCCAGCCCGGCGCCGTCACCGGCACCGTGGGCGTCAAGCCCACCTACGGCGGCGTGTCCCGCTACGGCGCCATCGCCATGGCGTCCTCCCTGGACCAGATCGGCCCCGTCTCCCGCACCGTCCTGGACTCGGCTTTGCTGCAGCAGGTCATCGGCGGCCACGACCCGCACGACTCCACCTCCCTGCCCGACCCGCTGGGCGACCTTGTGGCCGCGGCGCGCCTCGGCAACGTGGACGGCATGAAGATCGGCATCATCAAGGAGCTCCATGGCGAGGGCTACCAGGCCGGCGTCGAGAACCGCTTTAACGAATCCCTCGAGCTGCTGAAGGAGGCGGGCGCGGAGATCGTTGAGGTGTCCTGCCCCAACTTCCAGTACGCGCTGGGCGCCTACTACCTGATCATGCCGTCCGAGGCCTCCTCCAACCTGGCCAAGTTCGACGGCGTGCGCTACGGCCTGCGGGTGCTCCCCGAGGAGCCGCCGCTGACCATCGAGCGTGTCATGGGCGCCACCCGCGCCGCCGGATTCGGCGATGAGGTCAAGCGCCGCATCATCCTTGGCACGTACGCGCTGTCCGCCGGCTACTACGACGCCTACTACGGCTCCGCCCAGAAGGTGCGCACGCTCATCCAGCACGACTTCGACGCTGCCTTCGAAAAGGCCGACGTCCTGATTTCCCCTACGGCGCCCACCACGGCGTTCAAGCTGGGCGAGAAGCTGGACGACCCGCTGGCCATGTACCTCAACGACGTCGCCACCATCCCCGCCAACATGGCCGGCGTCCCCGGCCTGTCCCTGCCCGGCGGCCTGGCCGACGAGGACGGACTGCCTGTCGGCATCCAGTTGCTGGCACCGGCTCGCGAGGACGCCCGCCTCTACCGGGTGGGCGCTGTCCTGGAATCCCTGCTGGAAGCGAAATGGGGCGGCCCGCTGCTGGACAAGGCCCCCGAACTGGCTAGCCCGGTGGTTGAGCACGTCGAAACCTTCGAAACCCAGGAGGCAAAATAATGAGCACCGATGCAACCCTGAGCTTCGAAGAAGCCATGGAGAAGTACGACCCCGTCCTGGGGTTCGAGGTCCACGTTGAACTCAACACGAAGACCAAAATGTTCTCCTCCGCGCCCAACGTGTTCGGCGACGAGCCCAACACCAACGTCAACGAGGTGGACCTGGGCATGCCCGGCGTCCTGCCGGTGGTGAACAAGACCGCGGTGGAGTCCTCCATCAAGATCGGCCTGGCGCTGAACTGCAAGATCGCCGAGTCCTGCCGCTTCGCCCGAAAGAACTACTTTTACCCGGACACCCCCAAGAACTTCCAGACGTCCCAGTACGACGAGCCGATCGCGTACGACGGATACCTGGACATCGAGCTCGAGGACGGCACCGTGTTCCGCGTCGAGATCGAACGCGCGCACATGGAGGAGGACGCCGGCAAGCTGACCCACCTCGGCGGCTCGGCCGGACGCATCCAGGGCGCCGAATACTCGCTGGTTGACTACAACCGTGCAGGCGTTCCGCTCGTCGAGATCGTCACCAAGCCGATCGAGGGAGCCGGTTCCCGCGCCCCCGAGCTCGCCAAGGCCTATGTGGCCGCCGTGCGTGAAATCGTCAAGAACCTCGGCGTCTCGGACGCCAAGATGGAGCGCGGCAACGTCCGCTGCGACGCCAACGTCTCGCTGCGTCCGCACGGCCGCGAACGCTTCGGCATCCGCTCCGAGACGAAGAACGTGAACTCGCTGCGCGCCGTCGAACACGCCGTCCGCTACGAGATCCAGCGCCACGCCGCCGTCCTGGACTCCGGCGAGCCGGTTATCCAGGAAACGCGCCACTGGCACGAGGACACGCGCACGACGACGTCGGGCCGGGCAAAGTCCGACGCCGACGACTACCGCTACTTCCCGGAGCCGGACCTGGTTCCCGTGGTTCCCTCCCGGGAATGGGTGGAGGAGATCCGCCAGACGCTGCCCGAGCCGCCAGCTGAGCGCCGCAAGCGGCTGAAGCAGGACTGGGGCTACTCGGACCTGGAGTTCCGCGACGTCGTCAACGCCGGCGTGCTGGACGAGATCGAGGAAACCATCACCGCCGGCGCGACGGCTTCCGTGGCCCGCAAGTGGTGGATGGGCGAGATCGTGGGCCGCGCCAAGAACGCCGACGTCGACCCCGGCCAGCTGGGCGTCACGCCGGCCACCATCGTGGAACTCAGCAAGATGGTGGAAGCGGGCAAGATCAACAACAAGATGGCCTCCGCGGTGCTGGACGGCGTCCTCGCCGGCGAAGGCACCCCGGCTGAGGTAGTCGAGAAGCGCGGCCTCGCCGTGGTGTCCGACGACGGCCCGCTCCTGGAAGCCATCGATGCAGCCCTGGCCGCTCAGCCCGACGTCGCGGAGAAGATCCGCGGCGGCAAGGTGCAGGCCATCGGCGCCATCGTGGGCGGCGTCATGAAGGCCACCCGCGGCCAGGCAGACGCCGGACGCGTGCGCGAGCTGATCCTGGAGAAGCTCGGCGTGACCGCCTGAGTACTCCATCCAACTGGGTCGCAGTTTAACGTCGTTTTGAGTGCTCATAACGACAACAACTGCGACCCAGTTTGGTTTAACCAGTTGGGTTTAACCGTGGCTGAGCCGGGCCATGATGTCCTGCAGCGCCTCGCACACCACCCGGACCGAGGCGCGCTTGAGGTTTTCCGGGCGCGCCAGGATATCGATCCGGCGCCGGGTGCTGATCCCGTGCAGCGGCCGCAGCACAATGTCCGGATTCAGCACCGGCCGCGCAGTGTGGCGCGGCAGCAGGCCGATCACGCTTCCTGATGCGACCAGCGCCGCCACCGTGGAGTAGTCGTTGATCCGGTGCACGATGTTCAACTCCCGGCTGGAGACCGCGGCGACGGCGGACAGCACGTCCGCGGGGGAGTAGCCGGTGCGGCTGGTCACCCAAGGTTCGCCGACGACGTCGGACGCCGTCAGCGCCGCCTGACCGGCCAGGCGGTGGCCGGCCGGCAGCGCCACGTCCAGCGGCTCATGGGCCAGCGGTATCACCGCCACCCTTTCCTCCGGCCACTTGGGGCTGTGGTCCATCCGGTGCGCCAGCACAAGGTCGTACCGCGCCGTCAGCGCGGGAAAATCCTGCTGCGCCACGTCCTCGTCAGAGAGCAACACCTTTGGCTTGTCGGGGCCGTCCAGGAGCCGGGCGAGCGGCGCAAACAGCGCCTGCCCCGCGCTGTGGAACCCGCTCACCGTCACCGGCGCCACCGTGGAGCCGTGGTACGCGCCGATCGCCATCCGCGCGTCGGCCATGGCGCTGACGACGGCGGCACCGGCATCCGCGAGCACCTGGCCGGCCTCTGTAAGGACCAGGTTCCGGCCCTCCTTGCGGGTCAGCGGAACCTCAACGCTTTTCTGCAGCTGGGCAAGCTGCTGGGACACGGCGGAGGGCGTGACGAGCAGGGTGTCGGCGACGGCCTTGACGCTTCCGAGCGCGCCAAGCTCGCGCAGCATTTCGAGCTGGTGGATCTCCATGCGCCCATCCTATTCCTTAGCAATTCCTTAATCGTCGATTGAGAAAATTCCCCTTGTGCTAATGGGTCGAAGGTGGCTCTAATGAAGGGAGAATTCCCGCATGCCACCGCATGCCGAACGTTAGGAAGCCAATGAAGGCCCTCTACAAAGCCGGCGCCCGCGCCGGGTTTGAACTGACAGACCGCCCGGAACCCGAGGCCGGACCCGGCGAGGTCAAGATCCGCGTGTTCACCACCGGCATCTGCGGCACGGACCTGCACATCCAGTCCTGGGACGCCTGGGCGCAGGGCATCATCGAGGCCCCGCTGATCGCCGGCCACGAGTTCTACGGCGAGGTGGTGGCTACCGGCGAGGACGTGCGCTACGTCAAGGTGGGCGACCGGGTTTCCGGCGAAGGCCACATCGTCTGCGGGATCTGCCGCAACTGCCGCGCGGGCCGCCGGCAGATGTGCATTCACACGGTCAGCGTGGGCGTGCAGCGGGACGGGGCGTTTGCCGAATACGTAGTCATTCCGGAGACGAATGTCTGGGTGCACCAGGACCCGTCCGTCACGCCCGAGCTTGGCGCCATCTTCGACCCCTTCGGCAACGCGGTGCACACCGCCCTGAGTTTCCCGCTGGTGGGGGAGGACGTGCTAATCACCGGTGCCGGGCCGATCGGCCTCATGGCCATCGCCGTGGCCCGCCACGCCGGCGCCCGCAAGATCGCCATCACCGACGTCTCGGCCCCGCGGCTGGAGCTGGCCCGGCAGCTCGGCGTGGACCTGGCCATTGACGTCTCCAAGACGCGGGTCCGGGAAGCGCAGCGGGAGCTGGGCATGCGCGAGGGCTTCGACATCGGACTGGAGATGTCCGGCCACCCCACGGCACTGCCGGAGATGATCGACAACATGAACCACGGCGGCCGCATCGCCATGCTGGGCCTTCCCAGCCAGTCCATCGACATCGACTGGGGCAAGGTGGTCACGCACATGCTGACCTTGAAGGGCATCTACGGCCGCGAGATGTTCGAGACCTGGTACGCCATGAGCGCCATGCTGTCCTCCAGCCCCGCGGTGCACGCCAGCATCTCCGCCGTGGTCACTGACGTGCTGCCGGCCAGCCAGTGGGAGAAGGGCTTCGAAATCGCGAAGGCTGGCGTCGGCGGCAAAGTGGTGCTCGACTGGTCGGAAATCTGACCCGCAACCTGGCCCGAAAATCCGGCCCCCTGCCCTTCCACACCTTTCTGACAGTTTCCCAGCCGAGGAGAACCCGCCATGTACTCAGCCATCAAGAACCAGCTCCGTGCCGAGCTCGACGACATCCGTACCGCAGGCCTCTACAAGACCGAGCGCCACATCGACTCCGCCCAGGCCAGCCACATCACCGCCGGACAGATCGGTGAATCAGGCTCGCCCGTCCTGAACTTCTGCGCCAACAACTACCTGGGCCTGGCCGACCACCCCGAGATCATCGCGGCGGCCAAGTCCGCCATGGACGAGCGCGGCTTCGGCATGGCCAGCGTCCGGTTTATCTGCGGCACCCAGGACCTCCACCTCGAACTCGAAGCCAGGGTCTCAAAGTTCCTGGGCACGGAGGACACCATCCTGTTCTCCAGCTGCTTCGACGCGAACGGCGGCGTTTTCGAGTCGCTCTTCGGCCCGGAGGACGCCATCATCTCCGACGCCCTGAATCACGCCTCGATCATCGACGGCATCCGGCTCTGCAAGGCGCAGCGGTTCCGTTACGCCAACCAGGACATGGCTGACCTGGAGGCGAAGCTGGTGGAAGCGAAGGACGCCCGGCGGAAGATCATCGTCACCGACGGCGTCTTCTCCATGGACGGCTACCTTGCCCCGCTGGAGGCCATCTGCGACCTCGCCGAGAAGCACGACGCCCTGGTGATGGTGGACGACTCCCACGCCGTCGGGTTCATGGGAGCCACCGGAGCCGGGACCCCGGAGCACGCCGGTGTCTCCCACCGGGTGGACATCTTCACGGGCACCTTCGGGAAGGCGCTGGGCGGCGCCTCGGGCGGCTACGTGTCCGGCCGCGGCGAAGTGGTGGCCATGCTCCGGCAGAAGGCCCGCCCCTACCTCTTCTCAAACTCCCTCGCGCCCGCCATCGTGGCAGCCACTATCAAGGCCCTGGAGCTCGTGCAGACCTCCGGCGAGCTGCGGGCCAGGCTGTTCCGCAACGCGGAGCTGTTCCGCCGCCGGATGACGGAGGAAGACTTCGAACTGCTCGACGGCGAGCACGCCATCGTGCCGGTCATGTTCGGCGACGCCGTCCTGGCAACGAAGGTGGCCGACCAGATGCTCCAGCACGGCGTCTACGTCACCGCCTTCAGCTTCCCCGTGGTGCCACGCGGCGCCGCACGGATCCGCGTCCAGCTGTCCGCCGCGCACAGCGCTGACGACGTCGAAACCTGCGTCCAGGCGTTCGTCAAGAGCAGGGACGCCGTGGCTGCGTAGGCTCCGGTCACCTGTAAAGTCCGGCCATCTGTAAAGATGGAGCCCATGGCATCAACGTATGACGTAGTCATTGTGGGCGGCGGGATTGCCGGGCTGTCCCTGGCCTCCGCGCTGGCCGGCAAATGCACCGTGGCCCTCGTGGAGGCGGAGCAGCAGCTGGCGTACCACACCTCGTCGCGCTCGGCCCGGCAGCTCATCCCCAGCTACGGTCCGCCGGTGGTGCAGGAACTCACCGTCCGCACGCTCGAACTGATTGCGGCGGAGGATGCCCAGCGTCCTGAGCCCGTGCTCTCCCCGCGGAGCTTCCTGCTGATCGGGGACGAAGAGACGGTGCGGGCCGAGGCCAGCGGTCAAATGCGGCGGGTCAGCCACGGGGAAGCGCTGGGGCTGTGCCCGGCACTGAAGCCTGAGTCCTTCTCCGCCGCCGGCCTGGACACCGGGTCCTTCGGCTGCGACGCTCCGGTGCTCCTGGAGAGGCACCGGGCGCGCGCCGAGGCAGCCGGCGTGGACATCATCACCGGCGCCCGGGTCCACTCAGCGCAGCGGCTGGGATCCGGCTGGGAGGTCGGCGCCGGGCAGGAAGGCTTCTCCGCCGGCGTTCTGGTCAACGCGGCCGGCGCCTGGGCGGACGAGCTGGCGGTGCTGAGCGGCGTCGAAAAGATCGGTCTGCAGCCGTACCGCCGCACGGCGGCGATTGTCGGCGTCGATCATCCCCTGCCCGAAGGCAGCCCCATGGTGGCCGCCGCCGACGACTCCTTCTACTTCCGCAGGGAAGGCAGCGACGTGCTGATCTCGCCGTCGGAACATGTGGCCAGCCCGGCGGAGGACGCCCGTCCCCGTCCCGGGGACGTTGAGCGGCTCATCTCCCGGCTCAACACGCTGACGACGCTGGGAATCGGCCCCGTCCGGACGGCCTGGACCGGCCTGCGCACCGAAGCGGCCGACGGCGTACCGGTGGTGGGGTTCGACGCCGAGGCCCGCGGCTTCTTCTGGCTCGCCGGCCAGGGCGGCTATGGTTTCCAGACGTCGTCCGGCATCGCGGAACTGGCCGCGGCACAGATTCTGGCGGGGCAGGGTGCCGGGCAGGATGTCGGCGCCGGTCCGGTATCCCGGACGGCGGATGCGCTGCCTGCGACGCGCTGGTCCATCCGGCGCTGAAGAATGGATCCATGAGTAGCCTGATCACCAACATTGCCGAACTGATGACCCAGGACGCGGAGCACCGCGTCCTCAAGGACGCGGCAGTGGTGATCGAGGGCGAACGGATCTCGTGGATCGGCCAGGCATCCGCCGCCCCGGCGGCCGACGACGCCGTGGACGCGGGCGGCCGGGCCGTGCTGCCCGGCTGGGTGGACTCCCACACGCACCTCATTTTCTCGGGCGACAGGACAGCGGAGTTCGAGGCCCGGATGGCAGGGGAGGAATACAGCGCCGGCGGCATCGCCGTCACCACTGACGCCACCCGGAACACCGGCGACTACGACCTCACGCGGCTGGCCCAGGGCCGCATCGCCGAAGCCGTGTCGCAGGGCACGACGTACCTGGAGACGAAAACCGGCTACGGCCTGGACGTCGAGCAGGAGGCCAGGTGTGCACGGATCGCCTCGACGGTGGCGGACGAGGTCACCTACCTGGGCGCCCACCTGGTGCCGGCCGGGGTTGATGCGGATGAGTACACCAAACTTGTCTGCGGCCCGATGCTGGACGCGGTCCGCCCCTACGTGACATGGGCCGACGTGTTCTGCGAACGGGGCGCCTTTTCGGCGGAGCAGTCCCGTGCCGTGCTGCAGGCGTGCCGCGACGCCGGGCTGGGACTGCGGGTGCACGGCAACCAGCTGGGGCACGGCCCCGGCGTCCGCCTCGCGGTGGAGTTCGGCGCGGCGAGCGTGGACCACGTCAACTATCTTTCGGAGCAGGACATCGCAGACCTCGCCGCCAGCTGGTCCGGCTGGGATGCCGCCGCGGGAACGGGCGGGCGGGGAACGGTGGCCACCTGCCTGCCGGCCTGCGACCTCTCCACCCGCCAGCCGCTGGCCCCCAGCCGGCAGCTCCTGGACGCCGGCGTGCCTGTGGCGCTCGCGTCCAACTGCAACCCCGGCACGTCCTACACGAGCTCCATGGCGTTCTGCGTCACCACCGCCGTTCTCCAGATGGGACTGAGTGTCCATGAGGCCGTCCGGGCGGCGACCTACGGCGGCGCCCTGGCGCTGCAGCGCCAGTCCGGTAACGACGTCGACGGCGAACGCGCCGTGGGTTCCCTCGCCGTCGGACACCGGGCGGACCTGCACGTCCTCAACGCCCCGTCCGCCACCCACCTCGCCTACCGCCCCGGCATGCCGCTGACCCACGCGGTTTGGCGTGCAGGGGTGCGGGCAAGATAGTGTCGGGCGGTGCCATTACCCGCCGGCGGTGACGCAAGATGCTCGTTCGGGGTCTGATACAATCACAAAGCGTCATTTCTTTGTGACGTTTTTGGATCTTGAAAGGCCCTGCATGACACGCACCGACCGACTGACGGCCATCCTTGATCTCCTTGCCGAGGCCGGCCAGGTAGAAGTCGAGGAAATCGTCACCCGGCTCGGCGTGTCACCGGCCACCGCCCGGCGGGACCTTGACAGCCTGGCCAAGCGGCGGCTGCTGACCCGGACCCGCGGCGGCGCCACCACCGGCGCTCTGGCCTACGACCTTCCCGGCAGGTACAACCGGGACGACCATGCCGTGGCCAAGCAGGAGATCGCCCTGGCCGCCTCGGCGCTCATCACCCCGGGCATGGTCATCGGCCTGTGCGGCGGCACCACGAGCACCGCCCTCGCACAGATCCTGGCCACCCGCGAGGACCTCAACTCGCCGTCGAACCAGCCCACCCTGACCGTGGTCACCAACGCCATCAACATCGCCTCGCAGCTGGCCGTCCGGCCCAACATCAAGGTGATGGTGACCGGCGGCATCCTCAACACGCGGTCCTATGAGCTCGTGGGCCCGTACACGGACATCATCATGCAGAAGGTGGTGCTGGACATCGCCTTCATCGGGGTCAACGGCGTCGACCCCGAGGTAGGGCCCACCAACACCGGCGAGGCCGAGGCAACGGTCAACGCCCTGCTGGCCAGCCGCGCCAGCGAGTCCTACGTCATCGCAGACTCGTCGAAGGTGGGCCGCCGGGCGTTCGCCACCATGGACGGCTACAACTTCACCCGGCTCATCACAGACTCGGGCATTTCCGCGGCAGACAAGGCCGCGTTCGAAGCCCGCGGCACCGAAGTGCTCGTGGCCGGCGCCTAGAAAAGAAGACGGCTCAGAAGATCACCGGCGGGGCGTCCAGCACGGTTTCGTCCACCCTCCGGTCCACCCACTGCGTGAACGGTGTGTCGAGGTCGTACTTGCCCAGACGGTTGCGGACCAGCATGCGGACCTCGGCGTTTTCGGGGTTGTTCAGCGACTCGAAATACTCCACGGACCAGTGGAACCAGCGCATGCAGAACAGGCGCATGGTCAGCCCGTGCGTGACCAGCAGGGCGTTGGGGGAGTAGTCCGGCTTGGACCAGTGCCGGTACAGGGTTTCCATGAACGAGGAGATCCGGTCGTACACGTCGGAGCCGGACTCGCCCTCACGGAAGCGGTAAAAGAAGTGGCCGTAGGCGTTGCGGAGTTCCTTCTGGTCCTCGATGTCGCCGGAAATCTGGAAGTTGGCCCAGTCCTGTTCGCGCAGCCGCGGTTCCTCGATCACCCGCTCGGTCAGCGGGCCCAGGTTCAGTGCCTCGAGGGTTTGGTGGGCGCGCAGGTACGGTGAGACGTAGACGCTCACCTGCCGGCCGTCCAGCTCGCGCCGGATGCGTTCCCCGGCGGCCTTTGCCTGTTCCAGTCCGAGCTCCGTCAGCGGAATCCGGTAGTCGGGCACCCTGTTGTAGATGGAGGTATCCGCGTTGGCCGCCGACTGGCCGTGCCGGATCATGATGATTTTCCCGGGAGCGCTCATAGTTCCCCAGCATAGGGTCAGCCCGCGGCCGGACAGGAACGGACTGGCTGACAGGAAAGTACCAGCCGGTGCAGGCAAGATAGGAACATGTTGGTTCCTTCCCGCCGTCGGCTGCGGTTCGAAGTCTGGATTGTCCTCGGGCTGTCGCTCGGCCAGTCCGCCGTCTACTCCGTGGTGCAGCTGCTGGACAAAATGACCCGGGCACCGCTGGCACAGGGGACGTCCACGCTGAACAGGTCGCAAAGCACGCGCGAGTACTTCGACCTCACCTACCAGTTGCTGGACATCATCTTCGCCCTGGTGCCGGTCCTGCTGGTGATCTACTTTCTGACAGACCAGCGCCAGGCGAAGCCCGGGGCCGGGCACGACGCCGGCTCCGCGTTCCGGAAGCTGGGATTCAACTTTGCCCGGCCGGGCAAGGACCTGCTGCAGGGGCTCGGGCTGGCCGCCCTGATCGGCGTCCCGTCGCTGGGCCTATATGCCGCCGGACGTGCCCTGGGCATTACGACGGCGATCATCCCGAGCGGCCTGGACGCCTACTGGTGGACCGTGCCCGTGCTGATCCTGTCTGCCCTGCGCCATGCGGTCGTGGAGGAAGTCATTGTGGTGGGCTATCTCCTGGACCGGTTCGGCAAGTTCGGCTGGTCCATGCCCCTGGCGATCTTCGTGTCCTCAATGCTTCGCGGCAGCTACCACCTGTACCAGGGGTTCGGGCCCTTCATAGGAAACGCCATCATGGGCGTGGTCTTCGCCTGGATCTACACCGGGACCCGCCGGGTGATGCCGCTCGTTATCGCGCACGCCCTGCTGGACACCGTCGCGTTCGTCGGGTTCAGCCTCTTCGGCAAAGCGGTCGGCCTGGGCTAGGTCACCCGGGCTGGGATCATCCATCCGGCACGGCCGATGTGCGGGGCCAGCGACACCCCTTAAAAGTGATTCGGCCGCCATCGGCGGGTGACGTCATTGGCACCCGCTGATGGCGGCCGGAGTGAAGGGCGGAAAGTGCGTCAGATGGTGACGGCGCCCGCTGCGGTTTCGAACGTGACCGAGAGGATGCCCGGCGTTCCGTGCGGGGCGACCCAGTTCACGGCGACGTCCTCCAGCGGCCTTTCGACGGGCTCGCCGAGCCACTCGGTCACGCGCTCGGCAGAGCCCGCGATCGTGAGGCTGGACATCTTCACATTGCTGTCATAGGCGTTGGATGGGTGCAGTTCCGCATCACCCTCCCACTTCAGCATGTAGGGGACCTGCGGGTCCGCGATCAGGCCCAGGATGCCGATCTGCTTCCAGACAAGCTCCCGGCCGTCGGGGAACTTGCGGTTGCCGTTGACCGCGGAGCGGCCCAGGCGTTCCTCGAAGGGGGCCAGGTCGTCAACTTCGACGCACCAGCCCATCCAGCCGCCGCCCGCCGCGGACCGGGCCCGGACGGCCTGGCCGAACGGTGCCTTGTCCGACGCCGGGTGGTCAAGGACCTCAACGACCTCAAGGTACTTGTGTCCGGCCAGGGGGATAATCATGTTCCGGGTCCCAAACCGGGGGTGCACCCCACCCTTTACGGCTTCGACGCCGAGGGCAGAGGAGATACGTTCGGTGGTGGCCGCCAGGCCATCGTGTTCACAGGCGTAAGAGACGTGATCCATGCGCATGCCCTCATCTTGGCACTTTGTGACGGGGCTCTCAGCTAAGGGTCGCCTAACCCTGCGAAAAGTCCATACTTTGACGAAGTTCTTCACAAAGATGTGCGCGTAATAGTCCCGTTCCCACACGGATAGCAGGTCATGCGTGCCAGCGAAGCAAGCCACGAAGCGCTGGCCGGGAAACCTCCAGGCGCGGCGGCAAAGCGCTTCGTGGAAATGCACTGAAATCGGCGCGTGAGGGGCCGGGGGTCACACAGCCGTCACATTCTTAGCGCAGATGTCCGCCTGTTTCGTAAACTGGGCAACAGGTCATGAGTGCCAGCGACAGCCCCGGCTTGCTGGCCGGCAACCCTCCTTCCGCGGTGGGGTGCCCCGGGTGAAGACCTGGCCTGCCGGACAGCTGCCGGCGGGCAAGCGCGTAGAAGAGGTTTACCTGTGACGATTTCTGTCAGCACCGACGTACCCGCCGGCAAGGCTCCGCATGGCTCGGCCCTGAGTGGTGCGGCCGGGAGCGGCACTGTCCCAGACGGCCGCTTTTCCGAAGGCACTGTCCAGCACCTCAACATCGGCAGCCTGGAACTCGAAGCCGGGGGATTCCTGCCGGACGTGACCTTGGCCTATGAAACCTGGGGAACGCTGAACGAGGACGGCTCCAACGCCATCCTCGTTCAGCACGCCCTCACCGGGGACACGCACGTGACCCGGGGCGGCGCGGGGACTGAAGAGGGCTGGTGGGAACAGCTCGCCGGGCCCGGTGCGCCGGCGGATACCGACAGGTTCTTCGTCATTTCCATCAACATCCTGGGCGGCTGTTACGGGTCAACCGGGCCGTCGTCGACCGCTCCGGACGGCAAGCCCTGGGGTTCACGCTTTCCGCTGGTGACGCTGAGGGACTCCACCGTGGCCGAGGCGCGGCTGGCTGACCGGCTCGGCATCCGCAGCTGGCATGCCGTGGTGGGCGGCTCCATGGGCGGGGCACGCGCCCTCGAGTGGGCAGTGACTTTCCCGGAGCGGGTGCGCCGCTGCGGTGTCATCGCCGTCGGCGCCCGGAGCACGGCGGAACAGATCGCGTTCGCGCAGGCTCAAACGCTTGCCATCCGGCAGGACCGCCATTTCAACGGCGGTGACTACTACGGCGGACCGGAACCGGCGGACGGCCTGGCTCTCGCACGGCGGATTGCACACATCACCTACCGGTCTGCCTACGAACTCGATTTCCGGTTCGGCAGGAACGCCCAGGCCGCTGAAGAGCCGCTGCAGGCCGACGCCCTGGCGGGGCGCGGCCGTTACCAGGTGGAGAGCTACCTCGACCACCAGGGCAACAAGCTGGTCCGGCGCTTCGACGCCAACAGCTACATCGCCCTAACAGAAGCGCTCATGAGCCACGACGTCACCCGCGGGCGGGGAACGCTCAGGGAGGCCCTCGCCCGGACCACCGCCGACTTCTTTGTTGCCGCCGTGGAGTCGGACCGGCTGTACTTTCCCGCCCAGTCGCTGGAACTTGCGGAGTCCCTGCCCGGAAACGTGGATGTCCACATGATCGATTCGCCGATCGGCCACGACGGCTTCCTCACGGAGATCGGCCAGTTGAACGCGCAGCTGAGGGCACACCTCCTCGACTGACCCCAGCTGACCCCAGGCCCGGTCCATGCGGCCGGAGCCAGTCGTATCGTGCCAACGTTAATGCCATAAATGTGCATTAATGCAGATGCGCCCTGCACTATTTGACGTTGAGCTTGCTTCATTGGCAGACCATACTCGTTGAATCCGGCGTTCGTGGTGCGCATCACACCCCCTTCGCCATCGACCGGTCCCCGTGGCGTCGAGGAAGACGCCGAAGGAGTTTGCAATGAGTACGGAAAGCTCCGCCGCAAGGCGTGTAGAGGAAACCGACGTCAAGGCCTCAGGCCTCAAGAAAGTTGTCACGGCGTCCATGGCCGGCACCGTCGTGGAGTGGTATGAGTTCTTCCTCTACGCCTCGGCAGCCACCCTGGTCTTCGGCAAGGCCTTCTTCCCCAACGCCGGCACCGAGCTGGACGGCATCATCGCCGCCTTCCTCACCTACGCCGTAGGCTTTATTGCCCGCCCGATCGGCGGCATCGTCTTCGGCCACTTCGGCGATAAGTTCGGCCGCAAGCAGCTGCTGCAGCTGAGCATCATCCTGGTGGGTGTCTCCACCTTCCTGATGGGCTGCCTGCCGACGTTCCAGCAGATCGGTTACTGGGCGCCAGCGCTCCTGGTGTTCCTGCGGTTCGCGCAGGGCTTCGCCGTCGGCGGTGAATGGGGCGGTGCGGTTCTCCTCGTCGCAGAGCACAGCCCGAGCAAGTCCCGCGGGTTCTGGGCCAGCTGGCCGCAGTCGGCCGTGCCCATGGGCAACCTGCTCGCCACGGCCGTGCTGTTCATCCTGTCCTCGACGCTGACCCAGGACGCCTTCCTCGGCTGGGGCTGGCGCGTGGCGTTCTGGCTCTCCGCGGTGATCGTTGTGATCGGCTACTACATCCGCACCAAGGTCAACGACGCCCCGATCTTCCTCGAAGCCCGCAAAGAGGTCGAGGCCGGGCACAAGGGCTACGGCGTTGCCGAGGTCTTCAAGCGTTACCCGCGCGGCGTCTTCACCGCCATGGGCCTGCGCTTCGCCGAGAACATCCTCTACTACCTCGTGGTGACTTTCTCCATTACGTACCTCAAGACCGTGGTCCAGGCCGACACCACGCGGATCCTGCTGCTCCTGCTGTTCGCCCACGCCGTGCACTTCGTCGCCGTTCCGCTCGTCGGCAAGCTTTCGGACCGCTTCGGCCGCAAGCCCGTCTACATGGCAGGCGCAATCCTGGGCGCCACCTGGGGCTTCTTCGCCTTCCCGATGATGGACACCAAGAACGACGTGATCATCCTGGCTTCCATCATGATCGGCCTGCTGTTCCACGCGCTCATGTACGCCGGCCAGCCCGCGATCATGGCGGAAATGTTCCCCACCCGGATGCGCTACTCAGGCGTCTCCCTGGGCTACCAGGTGACCTCCATCGTGGCCGGTTCGCTGGCCCCGATCATCGCCGCCTCGCTCCTTTCCACCTACAAGTCCTCCGTTCCGGTAGCCATCTACCTGCTCATCGCCTGCGCCATCACCGCCGTCGCCGTGTTCTTCCTGAAGGAGACCCGCGGCGTCTCGCTCCACGACGTGGACGCGGCCGACGCCCAGGGCACGGCCGACCTGCTCGCGGCAGGCAAGAAGTAAACAGGCCCGCAGCCTCAAACTACGAGCATTCAGCATCTGCCCGGACCGCATGCACGCGGTCCGGGCAGATGCCCGTTTCACCGACACCAAGGATTTCCATGAAAGCTGCAGTCCTCTACTCGACCGTCGCCAAGACCGATACCGCGCCGCAGAAGCCCAGCTACAAGGACGCACGGCCCCTGGTGGTGCAGGAGCTGGAGCGGCCGGAACCGCGCGCCGGTGAGCTGGGCGTTGCCATCACCTACTCCAGCCTGTGCCATTCCGATCTTTCCGTGGTGGACGGTTCACGGGTCCGGCCCCTTCCCATGGCGCTGGGCCATGAGGCGGTGGGCCGCGTCGTGTCCGTCGGCGCCGGCGTCTCCGACGTGTCGGTGGATGACCACGTGGTGCTGGTTTTCGTCCCGAGCTGCGGGGACTGCCGCGCGTGCCGCGCCGGCCGTCCTGCGCTCTGCCACCGGGCGGCGGAGGTCAACGGCTCCGGCGACCTGCTGCACGGCGAGGCCCTGCTGCGGACGCCGTCGGGGGAGCGGATCAACCACCACCTGGGCGTCTCGGCCTTCGCCGACTACGCCGTGGTGGCCCGGGAATCGGTGGTGGTGATTGACGACGACGTCCCGGACACCGTGGCGGCGATGTTTGGTTGCGCTGTGCTCACCGGAATGGGATCGGTGCTGAATACGGCCGCTGTGACGGCCGGCCAGTCGGTGGCCGTCTTCGGGCTCGGTGCGGTGGGCCTTTCCGCTGTCATGGCCGCCTCCCTCGCGGGGGCCGGCAGTGTGATCGCCATCGATCCAAATCCCGGCAAGCACCAGCTAGCCCTCGATTGCGGTGCCACAGCCGTAGGCACGCCTGACGACGCGGCCAGTCTCATCACGGACGCCGCCGGCGACGGCGTCGACGTCGCCATCGAAGCCGTTGGCTCGGCCGGCGTGATCGCCGCGTGCCTCGGGCACGTGACGCGGGGCGGCGCAGTGGTTTCTGTAGGCCTGCCCCATCCGTCGGCCGAGCTGACGGTGCCCGCCCTGCAGTTTGCCGGAGCCGGCAAACGTCTCCTCGGCTCCTACATGGGCGACGCCGTTCCCGGACGCGATATCCCGCTCTACCTGGGTTACTGGCGCGAGGGCAGGTTGCCGGTGGAGCTGCTGCACACCGACACCAGGCCGCTCACCGAGATCAACGAGGGGCTTGATGCACTGGCGTCGGGGCAGGTGGTACGGCGCCTGTTCCAGGCCTGACGGCAGCGTGCGGGTCTGCGCCGCATCAGCCCGCCAGCACCTCTGCCCGGGCCTTCACTTCGTCCTTGAGTGACGCGACGACGGCCTGCACCGCGGCCGAGCGGAGGGATTCCGGGCGTGCCACCGCCCAGATGGGGAGCTGGCGCTCGAAGTCGTCGGCGAGCACGGGAACGAAGTCCGGCTGCCCGGCCACCATGAAGTTCGGCAGCAGCCCGATGCCTGCGCCTTGCCGCACCGCCTCCACCTGAGCGAACACACTCGTGGCCTGGAAGCTGGAGGAGGGCATGGGCAGCTGCGAGGACCAGCGGTGACCCAGCTCCGCCACCTGGAGCGCAGACTCAACGTAAGAGACAAAGCCGTGCTGCCCGACGTCGTCGAGCGTTTCCGGCAGACCGTGCTCCGCGGCGTAGCCGGGGCTGGCGTAGAGGCGCAGGTAGTAGTTGCTCAGGAAGATGGTCTGGGCGTTGCTGACGTCGGTCCGGCCAACCACGATCTCCAGGTCCACGCCGGATCTGTTCTGGCTGACCTTCCGCGTGGCGCTCAGCATCTCGATGTTCAGCTGCGGGTTCTGCTGCTGCAGGCGGACCAGCGCGGGCGTGACGAACACGGCTCCGACACCGTCCGTCGTCGCCACGCGCACCAGCCCGGACAGGGCGCTCTGATCCTGGCTGATCAGGCCGGAGAGCGATCCGAGGGTGTTCTCGATGGCCTCCGCCGCCTCCACGGCGGCCGCGCCGAGCTGGGTCAGTTCCCAGCCGTGCGGGCTGCGTTCGAGAGTGCGCCCGCCAAGCTGCCTGTCCAGGGCGAGGATCCGGCGGGAGATGGTGGTGTGGGTGGTGCCCAGCGTTTCCGCCACCGCGTTGAACCTGCCCAGGCGCGCCACCGTCAGCAGGATCAGCAGGTCGTCCGGGCTCGGAAGCCGCCTCTGGTCCACGGCAAGCCTTTCATCCGTGTGCATCAGTGCACATACCGTCTGTAATTTTTCCCCTTGATTGCACTCTAGCAGGGTGTGATGGTGGACACAGACCTTCCGGCCTCCGAGGCCGGATCCGAAGCAAAGGAGCTTGCGACATGGCAGTAATCGGCTGGATCGGCCTCGGCAACATGGGCGGTTTTATGTCCGCTAACCTTGCGAAGGCCGGGCACGATGTCCGCGGCTTCGACCTCAACACGGCGGCGCTCGCGGCCGCCGAGCAGGCCGGCGTCAAGCCTGCCGGCAGCATTGCCGAGGCCGTCGCCGGCGCTGACGTGGTGTTCACCATGCTGCCCAAGGGTGAGCACGCCCGCGCGGTCTACCTTGGCGAAGACGGCGTCCTCGCCCATGCCGACACCCGCACGCTGCTGGTGGACTCCTCCACCATCGACATTGCCTCCGCCCAGGACCTGCACGACGCCGCCGCTGCCGCCGGCTTCCGCTTTGTGGACGCCCCGGTGTCCGGGGGCATGAGCGGGGCCAAGGCCGGGACGCTGACCTTCATGGTGGGCGGCGAGGAGGGCGCCGTCGCAGACGCCACCGGCTACATCGGCCCGATGGCAGCCAACATCATCCCCACCGGCGGCGCCACCACCGGGCAGGCAGCCAAAATCTGCAACAACCTGATGCTCTTCATCAACCTGGCGTCCACCGCCGAGGGCGCCGTCCTGGCCGACCGGCTGGGCCTGGACAAGCAAGTCTTCTGGGACATCGCGTCCGTTTCCTCGGGCGACTCCTGGGCACTGCGGACCTGGTACCCGGTGCCCGGCGTGGTCCCTACCGCCGCCTCCAACAACGACTTTGCGCCCACCTTCACCACCGAACTGGCCAACAAGGACATCGGCCTTGCCATCAGCGCCGCCGAGGACACCGGCACGCCGCTCGAGATCGGCAAGCACGTCCAGCAGTTGTTCCAGCAGCTCATCGACGCTGGCGAAGCGGGCAAGGACTGCTCCATGATCATCAAGCTCGCCGACGGCTCGCTGAACTCCGCCAAATAGCCCTGTCCCCACATCTTCCCCCAACTCTGAAACACGAAAAGAGACGTTCCTTGGAAACGATTCCGCATTTCATCAACGGCAGCCGTGTCAGCGACGCCGAACGCTTCGGCCCCGTCTTCAACCCCGCCACCGGCGAGCAGGAGAAGCAGGTGGCGCTGGCCTCGGCGTCGCGGACCGAGGAGGCCATCGCGGCCGCCCGGGCCGCGCTGCCCGCGTGGCGGGCCACCAGCCTGGCCAAGCGCACCAACATCTTCTTCCGCGTGCGTGAGATCCTGAACCAGCGCAAGCCCGAGCTCGCGGCGATTCTCACGAGCGAGCACGGCAAGGTCCTCTCCGACGCTGCGGGTGAAATTTCCCGCGGCCTGGAAAACATCGAGTTCGCCACCGGCCTGTCCCACATGCTCAAGGGTGAGCGCTCCGAGCAGGTTTCCAGCGGCATCGACGTCCACTCCGTGCGCCAGCCGGTGGGCGTCGTGGCCTGCATTACCCCGTTCAACTTCCCGGCCATGGTCCCGCTGTGGATGATCGGCAGCGCTCTGGCCTGCGGCAACACCGTGCTGCTGAAGCCCAGCGAGAAGGATCCGTCGGCCGCCATCTTCATCGCCGAGGCTTTTGCCGAAGCGGGGCTGCCCGCCGGCGTGCTGAACGTGGTCCAGGGGGACAAGGAAGCCGTTGACGTCCTGCTCGAGCACCCCGACGTGAAAGCCGTGAGCTTCGTCGGCTCCACGCCCATCGCGCAGTCGATCTACAAGCGGGCGGCCGACCACGGCAAGCGGGTCCAGGCCCTGGGCGGCGCGAAGAACCACATGGTGGTGCTGCCCGACGCCGACCTGGACATGGCGGCCGACGCTGCGGTTTCCGCGGCCTACGGTTCGGCGGGCGAACGCTGCATGGCCGTCAGCGTCCTGGTGGCGGTGGGCAACATCGCCGACGACCTGGTGCAGGCGATCTCCAGCCGGATGGCTGGCCTCCAGATCGGCCCGGGAACCGACCCGGCCTCCCAGATGGGTCCGCTGATTACCGCGGAGCACCGGGACCGCGTGGCCTCCTACGTGGCGGGAGCGGAAAACGAAGGTGCCACCGTCGTCGTCGACGGGCGTTCGCAGCAGTTCGATTCGGACGGCTTCTTTATCGGGGTCAGCCTGGTGGACCACGTGAAGCCGGGCATGAAGGTGTACGACGACGAGATCTTCGGCCCGGTCCTGTCAGTCGTCCGCGTCGACACCTACAGCGACGCCGTCCGGCTGGTCAACGAGAACGAGTTCGGCAACGGCACGGCCATCTTCACGCGCGACGGCGGCGCCGCACGGCAGTTCGAGTTCGACGTCGATGCCGGCATGGTGGGCGTCAATGTGCCGATTCCGGTCCCGGTGGGCACCTTCTCATTCGGCGGCTGGAAGAACTCCCTGTTCGGCGACACCCACATGTACGGCCCGGACAGCATCCGGTTCTACACCCGGGGCAAGGTGGTCACCACGCGCTGGCCGGACCCGTCCACCTCGATCATTGACCTCGGCTTCCCGCAGATCGACTAAACTCGACTCTCGGTTTACATCAAACCTTGATTTGGGCCGGTCAAGACCGTCCCGGGCCTCAGCCCGCGTCCCGCAGCCACAAGCAGCGGCACGCGGGCTGTTCCTTTTCCCGTGCGAACGGCTTCCCGTGCGAACGGCCACCTGCGGCCCCAAACCGAGCGCCGCCGTCGTACGCCCTGCCCTAAATGGAGTTTTTGTCCAGATAATGGCCCAAAAACTCCAGCTCAGCGGGAGCTGTACCTCGGCCTAGCCGTTCATGATGTCGTTGCGCCGGGCCATGTACTCCTCCATGGAGAGCTGGCCTTCGCTGTACTGCTGGTCCAGTTCAGCCAGTTTCCGTGCACGGAACCCCTGCGGAGCCGACGGCGGCGGGGGAGTCGAAGGTGCCGGTCCAGTGGAAGGGGCCGGATTCTGCTGTGGCGGGTTGGCGCGGTATTCCGGGCTGTCCTCATAGGGAACCTGCCCCTGCTGCCACGACGGCGCACCGGCACCGCCGGGACCGGGCTGATTCAGGGGCGGAAGCTCTTCCCGGCCACCCCGCTGGGGGAATCCCAACCCGCCGCTGAAGTAGTCCTGCTGCGTGTAGCCGTCCCGAGGCCGGTTGTCCGGACGGCCCTGGAACGGGCCTCCGAACGGGCTGCCCGGCTGGTTGCCGAACTGGTCGGGTCCCTGATTGGGAAACTGGCCCGGGTACTGTCCGGGCAGGCCGGGCCCTTGGTTGCGCTGTTGGACTGACCTCCGGTACATCCGCATGCCCATGGGAATCAGGACGGCCAGAATGATGATCCAGAAAAATAAGTCGAACACGGTGAAGCCTCCCGGTGAGTGTCCATTCCAGCTTAGTCCTGTCAGGAAACGGGCCCGGCGTCCTTATGCCGAAAGCGCACGGCTGCACCGGAAGGCTGCGGTGGAAGTCAGGAACCAGCCGGAATCCGAACTGTCGGCATTTCGAGAAAGTCCCCGTAGTCAGCCACTGCCACCGCCAGTGCCTGCTCAGCGGCAGGGCCGAGCGGCCGGGAAAGACGGATGTCGAGTTCGCAGCGCTGCGCGGCGGACCCGCGCCGGACCAGCGAGTGCCGCCAGGAGCCGGCCTGCACTCCGTCGGCCAGGACCACATGCATGGGGTTGTCGCCAAAGGGATAGGCGGGCGCGGTTCCACCGAAGTAATGCCGAGAGACCGAATAGCCCATGATGTATTCGTCGTAGCACTGGACCAGATCGATCTGCGGCCGTCCATCCCCGGCCCGCTCCGGTTCCAAGCCCCGCCCCAACCCGCCGCCGTGCCCCAGTGTCTCCCTTCCGGATTCCGGCGGCCGAAGATAGAAGTCAGAGCCGTCGAAGCTGGCCGCAACGATGGCGCCCGGAGCGGTCTCGTCCGCCAGCGCCAACCCCTTGCGCACATCAGTCATCGTGAGTCCCGACCAGTCCGCGCAGTCCCGGACGGTGGCAGGCCCCCGGCTTCCGAAGTACCTCAGCGTCAGGGCCGCCAAAGACTCTTCCCGGGAGGGCGCGGCAGCCGGGGCGGCCCCGGCGACGCGCTCATCGAACGCCGCATACGTCTGCCGCAGTGCGCCGCCGGGACTTCTCACGGGCGCGCCGCTCACCAGCACCCAGGGCCCGCAGCCACGGCAGGTCATCGCGGTGCACAAAATGCCACGTGGGCCGGAGGATGTGGGTCCGGAGAATGCGGCCGTCGGCGAGTGCCTGCTCCACATCGGCGGCCGTCGCGCCGCCGGTCCGCTGGGCCAAGGACCAGCGCGCATAGGGGAACTCCTGCGCCTGTACGGCCAGCAGGTTCTTCACGGCTTCCTCGGCGGTGGCCGCCCGCGGCTCCCTCAGCTGCTGGCCGGCCAGCCGCGTCCGCAGCACCTCATGGGGTTCCATGCCCGACGCTGCTCCTCGCCTTTGCCAGTCCAGTCAGCCCATCCTGTACCGCCGCCGCCTGACTACGCCACCGTAGGTTGCAACCCGCGGGTAACTGTAAGAATGGAGCCATGACTTTAGCCGACTCCTTTCCTGCCCCCGTTGTTCTGTGGTCCAAGCCTGAGGAAGCCAGGGCCGGCAAGCCACTGCTCGTCCTGCTGCACGGCTACGGCGCGAACGAGCAGGACCTCCTCAGCCTGGCTGACATGCTCCCGGACGAGTTCACGGTGGCATCGGTCCGGGCCCCCATCGCCATGGGGCCGGGCTTTTCCTGGTTCCCGCTGACGGGGTCGATCGAATATTCCGTAGACGCCGTCAAGGACGCGTCGGCGTACGTGCTGGACTGGCTGGACACGGTCAAGGCCAGCCACCCGTCCGTCACGCTGCTCGGGTTCTCGATGGGTATGGCCATGGCCACCACGCTGCTGCGTCAGCGGCCCACTGACTTTGCCGCCGTCGTCGGACTTTCAGGCTTTGTGGTTAACGCGGAGTCCGACGGCGAGTTCCGCGACGCCGAGCTGGACGGAACAGTGCCGCTGTTCTGGGGCCGGGATCAGCAGGATCCGGTCATCACGCCGGACAAGATCGAGTACACGATGGGCTGGGTGCGCAAGCACGTGAAGCTGACCAAGGTCCTCTACACCGGCATGTGGCACGGCATCAACGCCCAGGAGATCGGGCACGTGTCCGAGTTCCTCACCCACGAGGTGTTGAAAAAGTAAGCCCCTTTTAGCGAAGCAAGCTTTTACGCCTGGGGAGCGCTGACCCGGACGGTCTGGCCGTTCACCGTCACGGTGTCCCCGTTGTGAAGCTGCCGGCCACGACGGTCGTCGATCTCACCGTTGACCTTGACCAGGCCGTTCTTGATCAGCTCCGTTGCCTCCACGCCGTCCTCCACGAGGTTGGCAAGCTTCAGGAGCTGGCCCAGGCGGATCATGGTGTCGCGGATGGTGATCTCTTCGATTTCCGGGTTGCTCATACCAGTAATGATGCCTGACGTAAGGTGAAACCAATGACCCATGCACCCCGGCTGCCCCTTGCCGTGGGCCTCCCGATGGCCGTGGCCTCCGGCCTTGCCATTCCCGTCCAGGGGCGGATTAACGGGGCCCTGGGTGCACGCCTCGGTGACGGCATCGCCGCCGCCGTCGTCAGTTTCAGCACCGGGCTGATCGTGATGGTCGTCGTGTCCCTGCTGGCCCCCCGCGGGCGGGCCGGCCTCGCCCGGATCCTGCCCGCGCTGCGTGAACGCCGCTTCCCGCCGTACTACGCGCTCGCGGGCGGCATTGGTGCGTTCTTCGTCTTCGCGCAATCCTTCACCGTGGGGCTGCTGGGCATCGCCCTCTTCACCGTGGCAACCGTCACCGGACAGACACTCAGCGGCCTCCTTGTGGACCGCCTGGGCATCGGTCCGGCAGGCAAGAAGTCGGTGACCGGCATCCGGGTCATCGGCTGCATCCTCACCATCGCAGCCGTCGCCTGGGCGGTGTCACCCCGGTTCGCCGGCGGCGCGGCGAGCGCGGCAGGAAGCGCGGCGGCCGGCGGGGTTGCCGACCCCGCATCGCTCCTGCTGCCGGTCATCCTGCCGGTTCTCGCCGGCTTCCTCATGAGCTTCCAGCAGGCCATGAACGGCACTGCCACCGTGCACTACGGCACCCCGATCGCTGCCACTCTGGTGAACTTCATCGCCGGCACCTGCGTGCTGTGGGTGGCCTGGTCCATCAAGGTGGCCGTCGCCGGGCCGGCCAACCCGCTGCCGGCGGAATGGTGGTACTACCTCGGCGGGCCCATGGGCTGCGTGTTCATCGGCCTCGGCGCGCTTCTTGTCCGCAGCCTAGGGGTGCTGGTGACGGGCCTCGGCATGATCGCCGGCCAGCTGCTGGGCTCGCTCGGCCTGGACCTGCTGGCGCCGACGCCGGGCACCGTGGTGGAGGCTGCCACGGTCCTGGGAACCCTGCTGACCCTCGCTTCCATCGTGGTGGCCACCCTGCCCTGGCCCCGGGGCGCGTTCCGAAGGTGACGGGGTGCCTTTCGGAGGTGACGGCGCGGCTTCCGCAGATGAGGGCGCCTTCCGGAGGCAGCTCCCGGTAGGCTAGGTCTCGCAGCTTCCTGCACTGTTTTCCCTTTCCCACGCCCCCGCCCGGCATCCAGCCGCGGTCCAGGGCCACAGACACCGCGGACCGCACCCAGCGGCCCTGTAGAAATTGGAGTTCCCATGGCAGCAAAATCCGTCCTCGACCAGGTCATTTCCCTTTCCAAGCGGAGAGGCTTCGTTTTCCAGGCCGGCGAGATCTACGGAGGCTCGCGTTCCGCTTGGGACTACGGACCCCTCGGTGCCGAGCTGAAGGAAAACATCAAGCGCCAGTGGTGGCAGTCCGTGGTGCGCGGCCGCGAGGACGTGGTGGGCCTGGACTCCTCCGTGATCCTGCCCCGCCAGGTGTGGGAAGCCTCGGGCCACGTGGACGTTTTCTCCGACCCGCTCGTCGAGTGCCTCTCGTGCCACAAGCGCTACCGCGCCGACCACCTCGAAGAGGAATACGAGGAGAAGAAGGGCCGCCCGGCCGAGAACGGCCTCAAGGACATCGCCTGCGCCAACTGCGGAACCCGCGGCGAATGGACGGAGCCGCAGGAGTTCTCCGGCCTCCTGAAGACCTTCCTGGGCCCGGTAGCCAGCGAGGAAGGCCTGCACTACCTGCGCCCCGAAACCGCGCAGGGCATCTTCGTGAACTTCAACAACGTGCTCACCACCTCCCGAAAGAAGCCGCCGTTCGGCATCGGCCAAATCGGCAAGTCCTTCCGCAACGAAATCACGCCCGGAAACTTCATCTTCCGCACCCGTGAGTTCGAGCAGATGGAAATGGAATTCTTCGTGGAGCCGGGCACGGACGAAGAGTGGCACCAGTACTGGATGAAGGAGCGCATGTCCTGGTACACCGGCCTGGGCATCCGCGAGGAAAACCTGCGCTACTTTGAACACCCGCTGGAAAAGCTGAGCCACTACTCCAAGGGCACCACCGACATCGAGTACCGCTTCGGCTTCCAGGGCTCAGAGTGGGGCGAGCTGGAAGGCATCGCCAACCGCACCGACTTCGACCTCTCCACCCACGCCAAGGCCTCCGGGACGGACCTCAGCTACTTCAACCAGGCCACCAACGAGCGCTTCACCCCGTACGTTATTGAGCCCGCCGCCGGCCTGACCCGGTCCTTCATGGCGTTCCTCATCGACGCCTACACGGAGGACGAGGCCCCCAACGCCAAGGGCGGCGTGGACGTCCGCACCGTGCTCAAGCTCGACCCGCGGCTCGCCCCGGTCAAGGCTGCTGTGCTGCCGCTCAGCCGTAACGAGGACCTGTCCCCGAAGGCCAAGGACCTGGGCACCCAGCTGCGCAAGAACTGGAACATCGACTTCGACGACGCCGGCGCCATCGGCCGCCGCTACCGCCGCCAGGATGAGATCGGCACCCCGTTCTGCATCACCGTGGACTTCGACACGCTCGAGGACCAGGCGGTCACCATCCGTGAACGCGACACCATGAGCCAGGAACGCGTGTCCCTGGACAAGGTGGAGGGCTACCTGGCCGCACGGCTGATCGGCGCCTAGCCGTGGCGATCCAATACCGTGAATGGCACGAGGGCGACGACCTCGCGCTGCTTGAGGTCTGGGGCGACCCGGAAACCGATCAGGCGGGCCAGTTCCGCGCCACCCTCGCGCCCTCGGGCAACGCGCCGTGGCGGCGCTGCATCGTGGCCGAGGACGTCGTCGACGGCGTGGCCATCCCAGTCGCCGCCGGCGTGGTCCACGAGGCCAGCCTTCACCCGGAGCGGCTGTGGGTGTACGTCGAAGTGGCCCGGGACCACCGCCGATCGGGCATTGGTTCCACGCTGCTCATGATGCTGCGCCGCGAGGCGGAAGGGTCGCCGTCGGGCGTTACCCGGCTGCGCTGCAAGGTGGAGCCGGGCACCACCGGTGCCGCCTTCGCAGAAGCTGCGGGGCTTACCCCGATCCAGCACACCCGGCTCGTCGTGGTGGAGCCGGCGGCCCTGAAGCTTCCGGTCTTCGGCGACGGTTCCGAGGAAGCGGCGTCGGAGCGCATCCAGGACCTGGCCACCGGTTCGGTGGAGCTGTCCGACGTCGTCGGACGGTACTACTCGTCCGTCCACGGCTGGGACAGCCCGGGTGAACTGGGCATCGGTACGGTGCAGCGGCTGTTCCTGGACGAGCTCAGCGGTGCGCATGGCGCGATCGTTCTGCGCGCCCCGAAAGCCAGCGCCTTCGGGTCAGGCGTGCCGGCAACCCGCAAGGGCAAGATCCAGGCCTTCGCGATCAGCTATGCGCAGGGCAACTCTGATCACCCCTCGGATGTGTTCCTCGGCCATGAGCCGGAGCTGGATGCCGACGAGGCCCAGGCCGCGGTCCGCGACTTGCTGGCACTCATCGCATACCAGTACCCGGTGCTCATGGAAGTGGACGATTCGATGACAGCGCTTCGCACCGTCGTCGAGCCGCTGATGGAAGCGGGCAAGGCCCGCCGCCAGGGCTCCGAGACGTTCGTCGTCTCCGACTGACGCAACTGTGTAGCAGTTCAGGGCGTTCTCAGGGCTGGGAACGCCCTGTACTGATACCTACTTGGGCTGCTACTCACGTGGGTGTACCGGGGCCGATGTGGTTCGGGAAGTACGACGGCGGTCCCTCGCCAGGTCGGCGGCATCGAGCCTTCGCCGTTCCGCCTCTGAGATGGCACCGCCGCCGAGGTCCGCCGGCATCCACCAGTCGCCGCGCCGCGCCGCCACGGGAAAGCTGGCGATGGCGGCGTCGACTCCAGCCTGCAGCGTCCTGCGGAGCCGCGCCGTTTCAGCCTCCGCGTCGATGCCCGCAGTCAAACGCACCGGCTCGCCGATATGCACCCGTACCGGAGCACGCCGGACGCGGTGCAGCGGAAGGCCGTTGCCGCGGGTCAGGATCCGGTGGGCACCCCAGACGGAGACCGGAATGAGCGGCACGCCTGCCTCGGCCGCCATCCGCACGGCGCCCGTCTTGCACTCGCGGACCTTGAAGCTGCGGCTGACGCCGGCCTCCGGCATGACCGCCAGGTAGTCGCCGGCACGGAGCCTGGCCACGGCGTCGTCGTACGCCGCAGTTCCCGAACCGCGGGGCACCACCACCTGGCCCGCTGCGCTGATAAATGGACCCGCGAGCCAGTGGTCCGCCGCTCCCTGGTGGATCATGAACCGCAGTTGCCCGCGGTTGTGCCGCCACAACACCAGCTCGGCAGCGGCGAAGTCCAGGTAGCCGAAGTGGGTGATGGCGACGACGGCACCGGCTTTCCCGTCCGGCAGGTTTTCCTGTCCCGTCACCATCAGGCGGATCCGGAACAGCCACCGCAGGAAGAGCCCTGCCCGCACGAGGAGGCGGTAGAAGCGGTTGCTGGCGGCCGGGGTCCAGGGCATACGATGCTGCCGGATCTCAGTGCCGCCGCGGCGGCCACGGGATGAAGCCGCTGGTGGACTGCACGTAGGCACGGTAGCCGGGGCGGCCGGACATGGCCTGCTCCGTGAGCGGCTTCCCGGTCTTGGCGGTCAGCGTCCAGATCATCAGTGCAGGGGAGAGAACGGTCAGGACGCCGGGCCAGGACTCAGCCGCGATGAGGAACAGGCCGGCCCAGACGGCGGCGTCGCCAAAGTAGTTGGGGTGCCTTGTGTAGCGCCACAGCCCGGTGTTCAGGACGGTTCCCCTGCGGGCAGGATCCTTCTTGAACTGCTCCAGCTGCCGGTCGCCCACCGACTCGAAGATGAATCCGGTCAGCCATACTGCCGAACCAGCCACGGCGAGAGGCCCGAGCGGACCGGCGGCGAACATGCCCACCTGGATGGTCAGCGAGACGAAGAACATCACGAGGCCCTGTGGCAGGTAGACGCGGCGGAGGGCGTAGGCGTTCCGCGACCCGCGTGCTCCTTTGAGCAACGCCACGTAGCGGGGGTCCTCATGGCCGCCGCGCGCCCGGCGGCCGATGTGAGTGCCGAGCCGGATTCCCCAGATGGCTGTCAGAACCAGCAGGAGTACCCGCCTGCCGCTGTCGCCCTCCGCGGCCGAGAGGACATAGGAGATCAACGCGATGACGACAAAGCCCGGGCCCCACGCCACGTCCATCACCGAATGCCGCGCTTGGCCGCCGGCCACGATACTGCCGGCCACGGTACTGGCCGCCCCGGCCCCGATGGCAACGGCGTACGTCACGGCAAGCACCAGCACCACGCCCAGCGCTGCCCACGGCAGGCTGGCCACGAACGCCTCCAGCGCAAACGGGCTCATGAAAGATGTTTCACAGAACTAGCGGCAGTGCCTCGCCGGACGGGGGCAGCACCCTGTCCAGGGCTGCCGTAGACGCAGAGGGCCCTGCCCCGGGAACCCCAGTCCGTTCCAGGAAGGCCTTCATCAGGAACCCGGTGGCCAGCCTGTGCCACAGCCCTACCCTCCGGAACATGAAGTGCCCGGCCCCGCGGAGCGAGACGTACCTCATCTCCGCCGCTCCCGAAGCCGCCCGCCGCGCGAACCGCAGTGATGCCGCCGGGCTCGTCCACCGGTCCTCGTTCCCGTGAACGATCAGGACCTTCCGTCCGGCGACCGCGGAGGCGGGAGTGGCGTCATCGAGCCACGGAGCCAGCGCCACCACGGCGTCCACGCCCGGTTCATCCGCCGCACAGATGGCGGTGAGGCCGCCCATCGAATGCCCCAGCAGGTAGACGGGCGCTCCGGGGTGCGTCTCGCGGATTTTGGCCAGCGCCCAGCGCGCATCCTTCAGCGGGGTCATGTCCTCGCCGTTCCAGCCGCGCACGCTGTTCCGCAGGATCCAGACCTCCAGGCCGTGCTTTTTGCCGGCACCGTGCAGGTGGCGGGCGAACGGCACCATCCGCGCCGGGCTCAGGTGCCTGGCCTGGACGGGCTCGAAGCTGCGCGACTTGCCGCCGTGCAGCACCAGGGCCACGCCGCGGGTGGGACCGGACGGGGCCAGAACCGTCAGCACCGCTTCGTTGCCAGTTCGGTGTTGGCTCACTGCTGCATCCTCCGACGTTTCGTCGTTCATTTATCAACCCTATGGCGGCCGCCGTAGAGTTCAAGCATGAGGTTTAGCTGCTGATGGGTTCAGGTCACTCCCACGGTCATACAGGGCATTCGGAGCCAACCGCTGAAGCGATGGCCGCCCGCAGGAAAGCAAACAGGATTCTGGCTGCGGTGCTGATCCCGCTGACCCTGCTGACCCTTGCGGCCATGGCCGCGCTCTGGCCCTCGGGCAGCAAGGAAGGCCTGACCCTGGCCAACCCGTATGCCGCAGCCCCGGGCGTCACATTCGACACCGGGCGGATCCAGCGCGTGGTCACCGAGAGCTGCACGCAGGCGTCAGCCGGAGACAGCGCGGCCGGAGGCACGGCAGCCCAGGACGGCCCAGCGCAGGGCAGCACAGGCGGCGGTTCGCAATGCACCTTCGCATTCACAGAGCCGGACAAGGGCGGCAACCCTGTCAAAGTGGTGATCAACCCGGACATCGCCAAGTCGCACGGCGTCAAGGTGGGCGACAACATCCGCTACCTCAACCTGTCCCACGCCCAGGCGGCAGCCACCGGCACCGATGCCCCGGCGGCCCAGGGGTCGCCGTCGTACATCTTTGTGGACTTCGTCCGCACCATGCCGATCATCCTGCTGGCCATCCTCTACGCCGTCGTGGTGGTAGCCGTGGCGCGCTGGCGGGGGCTGCGCGCCCTGATCGGCCTCATCGGCGCCTACTTTGTGCTGGGCAGCTTCATGCTCCCCGGCCTCGTGGAGGGCAAGCCTCCGCTCCTGCTGGCCCTGGTGGGCTCGACGGTAATCATGATCGGGGTGCTGTACTTCGCGCACGGATTCTCGGCGCGGACTTCGACGGCGCTGCTGGGCACCATTTTCGGGCTCGGCATCACCGCCCTGCTCGCGGCCTGGGCCACCGACGCGGCCAACCTCGCCGGCGTGGGAAGCCACGACGCCGCCACGCTCGTGAACATCTCGGACAGCATTTCAATCTCCGGCATCATCCTGTGCGGCCTCATCATATCCGGGCTCGGCGTGCTGAACGACGTCACCATCACCCAGTCCTCCGCGGTGTGGGAGCTGTACGAACTCGCGCCCAACACGAGTGCGCGGAAGCTGTTCTCCTCGGCCATGCGGATCGGCCGCGACCACATCGCCTCCACGGTGTACACCATTGCGTTCGCCTATGCGGGTGCCGCCCTGCCCATCCTCATCATCGTGATGCTCTACAACCGTCCGCTGGGGGAGGCGCTGACCAGCGCCGAGCTGTCCGAGGAGGTCATCCGCACGCTGGTCGGCTCCATCGGCCTGGTCCTGGCGATTCCGGTCACCACGCTGATCGCCGTGCTGGTGGTCAAGGCCACGGGCGTCCGGTCGGCTGTATTGCCCCGCACGTCGGATGCTGATCCCCACCCGGGCGGCCATGCCGCCATAACGGCCGACGACGTCGACGACACCGGCGCGCTCGCGGCCGCCGCGGCGGTGGCTGGCCGGGAACGTGCCGAAGCTGACGCGCCGGCGACCCGGCGGGGACGGCGTGCTGCCCGGCATGATTCAGTGCAGCGGGACTGAACGCCGCCGTCGCCGTCCCGCCCGGACTTCTGCCCGATTTGCCCGCCTTTGAGACAATGGACGGGTGACTGTTGTAGCAACGCCTCCCGCCCCCCGGCTGGAACTTCCGCCGCTGAAACTCGGCCCCATCACCGTGGACACCCCGGTGGTGCTCGCCCCCATGGCCGGAATCACCAACACCGCCTTCCGCAGGCTCTGCCGTGAATACGGCGGCGGGCTGTACGTGGCCGAGATGGTCACCTCCCGAGCCCTTGTGGAGCGGACGCCGGAATCGCTGCGCATCATCTCGCACGACGACGACGAGAAAGTCCGGTCCGTCCAGCTCTACGGCGTGGACCCCGTCACCGTGGGTGCGGCCGTCCGCATGCTGGTGGAGGAGGACCGGGCGGACCACATCGACCTCAACTTCGGCTGCCCCGTGCCCAAGGTCACCCGGCGCGGCGGCGGATCGGCCCTGCCGTGGAAGATCGACCTCTTCACCTCCATCGTGCAGACCGCCGTCCGGGAAGCCTCCAAGGGCGGCATCCCGCTGACCATCAAGATGCGCAAGGGCATCGACGATGACCACCTGACGTACCTCGACGCCGGCCGGATCGCGCGCGATTCCGGTGTTGCCGCCGTCGCCCTGCACGGCCGCACGGCGGCTCAGTTCTACTCGGGCCAGGCTGACTGGTCCGCCATCGCCCGCCTGCGCGAGGCCCTTCCGGATATTCCGGTGCTGGGCAACGGCGACATCTGGTCCGCCGAGGACGCCGTCCGGATGGTCCGCGAAACCGGAGTCGACGGCGTCGTCATCGGCCGCGGCTGCCAGGGCCGGCCCTGGCTGTTCGGCGACCTGCAGGCGGCGTTCGAAGGCAGCGACCAGCGGCACCGTCCCGGCCTGCGCGAGGTGGCCGAGGGCGTATACCGGCACGCCGAGCTCATGGTCGAAACCTTCGGAAATGACGAATACAAGGCGCTGCGGGAGATCCGCAAGCACATGGCCTGGTACTTCAAGGGCTACGTGGTGGGCAGCGACCTGAGGACGAAACTGGCCACCGTGCCCACCCTCGAAGTGCTCCGCGAACTGCTCGACCAGCTGGACATGGACCTGCCGTATCCCGGCGTCGACTCGGAGGGGCCCCGCGGGCGCGCCGGTTCACCCAAAAAACCGGCCCTGCCCAAGGACTGGCTGCTGAGCCGCCAGCTGAACGAGGACCAGTCGCGTGACATCGCCGCGGCAGAACTGGATGTGTCCGGTGGCTGAAAGCCGGCTGGCGGAAGCCCGCACCACCCCGCAGGCGCTGCCGGGCTACGAAGCCCGCGACACCGCCCGCTGGGTGGAGGAACCGCCCAAAAGCACGTACCGCTCCGACTTCGAGCGCGACCGTGCCCGAGTGCTGCACTCCTCGGCGCTGCGCAGGCTCGGCGCCAAGACGCAGGTGGTGGCCCCGGACACCGACGACTTTGTCCGCACCCGGCTGACGCACAGCCTCGAGGTGGCGCAGGTGGGCCGGGAACTGGGCCGCGCCCTCGGCTGCGATCCCGATGTGGTGGACACCGCCTGCCTCAGCCATGACCTCGGCCATCCCCCCTTCGGGCACAACGGTGAATCGGCCCTCAATGAGATGGCCCACGCGATCGGCGGGTTTGAGGGCAACGCCCAGACCCTGCGGCTGCTCACCCGGCTGGAGCCGAAGGTCCTCGACCCGGAGGGCAGGCCGGCCGGCCTGAACCTCACACGGGCCAGCCTTGACGCGGCCGCGAAGTACCCGTGGTCCGCCCTGGACGCCCCCGTGATCCACGGCCAGCGCACCAGCAAGTTCGGCGCGTATGAGGACGACCTGCCCATCTTCAACTGGATCCGGGAAGGCGCCCCCGAACGGCGGTCCTGCCTCGAAGCGCAGGTCATGGACCTCGCGGACGACATCTCGTACTCCGTGCACGACGTTGAGGACGCGATCGTGGCCGGGCACTTCCAGCTGCGGTGGATGGACAACCCGGACCACCGGGCGCGCGTGGTGGGGTACGCCAAGCAGTGGTACCTGCCGCACAACGACCCCGCCGCCATCGACGCCGCCCTGGCACGGCTGGAAGCCACCGACGTCTGGGTGCGCGAGGCGGACGGCAGCCGCAAGTCCATGGCGGCGCTGAAGGACATGACCAGCCAGCTCATCGGCCGGTTCTGCCAGAGCGCGCTGGAAACCACCCGCGCCGTCTACGGCCCGGCGAACCTGACCCGCTATAACGCCGAACTCATGGTTCCGGACGAGACCGTCCTGGAGATCGCGGTGATGAAGGGCCTGGCCACCACGTTCGTGATGACCACGGACCACCGGCAGCCCATCTACGAGCGCCAGCGCGAGGTGCTCCACGCCCTGGTGACGGCGCTGAACGCCTCCGGTGACCGGCACCTTGAGCCCATGTTCGCCGCCGACTGGCGCGAAGCTGCCGACGACGGCGCCCGGCTCCGGGTGGTCATCGACCAGGTCGCATCCCTGACGGACGGCTCGGCGCTGGCCATGTACGAACGGCTCGTCGGCAGCCTGCCGTCCCTGTGGTGAGATTGGACGCACCAGTCCACATACGCTCCATGAGCGCTGCCCGTGGCAGTGCCCCAGAGACTAGGATTGCTTCGTGGCTGGGCTGATTAAACGGGAAGACATCGATGAAGTCCGCCAGCGCACGGACATCAAGGAAGTCGTCGACGGCTACGTCACACTCAAGGGCGCCGGCCTCGGCTCCTACAAGGGCCTGTGCCCTTTCCACGACGAGCGCTCGCCGTCGTTCACCGTCCGCCCGCAGGTGGGCCGCTACCACTGCTTCGGCTGCGGCGAGGACGGCGACGTCATCTCCTTCGTGCAGAAGCTGGACCACACCTCCTTCCACGAGGCCGTGGAGAAGCTGGCCGCGCGGATCGGGTACGAGCTCCGCTACGAGGACGGCGGCACCGGTCCCAGCCGCGAGGAAGTCGGCAAGCGCCAGCGGCTCCTCGACGCCCACAAGATCGCCGACGAGTTCTTCCGCGCCCAGCTGCTGACAGCCGGTGCCGCCGAGGGCCGGAAGTTCCTGCAGCAGCGCGGCTTCGACCGGGCCGCAGCCGACCACTTCGGCGTCGGCTACGCACCCCAGGGATGGGACGCGCTGCTCAAGCACCTGCGCGGCCGGGGCTTCACCGATCCGGAGCTGAAGCTCACCGGGATGTTCTCCGAAGGCAACAGGGGCATCTACGACCGCTTCCGGGGCCGCCTGATCTGGCCCATCCGGGACATCGCCGGCGACACCATCGGTTTCGGCGCCCGCAAGCTCTACGAGGACGACCAGGGCCCCAAGTACCTCAACACCCCGGAAACCACGCTCTACAAGAAGTCCCAGGTGCTGTACGGGATCGACCTTGCCAAGCGGAACATCGCCAAGGACCGGCAGCTGGTGGTGGTGGAGGGCTACACCGACGTCATGGCCTGCCACCTGGCGGGAATCCCGACGGCGGTGGCCACCTGCGGTACGGCGTTCGCCGCCGACCACATCAAGGTTGCCCGCCGCCTGCTGTCCGACGACGGCACCGGGGGAGAGGTCATCTTCACCTTCGACGGCGACGCGGCCGGCCAGAAGGCGGCCCTCCGGGCCTTTGAAGAGGACCAGCGCTTCGTCGCCCAGACCTATGTGGCCGTCGAACCCACCGGGGCCGACCCCTGCGACCTGCGCCAGACGAGGGGTGACGCCGCCGTCCGCGACCTGATCGCGTCCCGGCGGCCGCTTTTCGAATTCGCCATCCGCGCCACCCTGCGGAAGCACAACCTGGACACCGTGGAGGGGCGGGTCGCCGCGCTGCGTGAGTCCGCCCCCGTGGTGGCGCAGATCCGCGACGCCGGGCTCCGGCCTGGCTATGCCCGGGAACTGGCCGGGTGGCTGGGAATGCCCATTGAGGACGTCTCCAGGGCTGTGGGTGCCGCCGCGAAACGGGGCAGCGATCCGGAAGCTCCCGGCGTAGCGGCGCTTCCGCCGTCGGGCGTCCTTCCATCCTTCCACCGTCCCGACCCCCGGGACCCGGTGGCGTCCATGGAGCGGCAGGCCCTTGAGGTGGCACTGCAGGAACCGGCGATGCTGGGTGGTGCGGCCTGGGAGCGGTTCGCGAGCGCCAGGTTCGCCACGCCCGCCTACCAGGCCATCCACGACGCCATCCGAGCCACGGCTCCGGGCTTCTCCGGCGACGCCGTGCAGTGGGTGGAAGCGTTGCGCCAGGAGGTTCCCGAGCCGCTGCAGCCGCTGGTTTCTGAGCTCGCCGTGGTGCCGCTGCCGGCTAATACAGCCGAAGCGGTGCAGAAGTACTGCCGGGACATCCTCGCCAGGCTGTCCGAGCTGCAGATCACCCGCGTTAAGGCGGACAAGCTGGGGCAGTTGCAGCGGCTCGATTCCACTGCCCACCCCGAGGAGTTCCAGCAGCTGAACCGCGAACTCATGATGCTCGAAATGGAGCGCCGGTCGCTCCGCTCCGATGCCTAGGTGGAGAGCAAAAGACGCCGATTTCGTTTCCGGGCAGGGTGTTTGCTAGGCTAGTACCCGCTTCATTCCTCCTTAGCTCAATTGGCAGAGCATTCGACTGTTAATCGAAGGGTTGCTGGTTCAAGTCCAGCAGGAGGAGCGCGCAGTCCCCGTTCCGGGTTCCGGAACGGGGACTTTTTTATACCCGGGAGGGGTATTAGTGCCCAGTGTTGGCGCCGATTTCACATTGCGGCAGAACGTTTGCTAATGTCATACCTGCTTCATTCCTCCTTAGCTCAATTGGCAGAGCATTCGACTGTTAATCGAAGGGTTGCTGGTTCAAGTCCAGCAGGAGGAGCGCACAGTCCCGCGGTTGGCCCAGAGCCGGCCGCGGGACTTTTTTGTGTCGTCAGTGCGGCGTCAGACGAAATCCATCTCCACCTGGAGGAAGCGCTCTGCCTCGGCTATGGCGGCTTCAAACGCTTCCCGCTCTGTGGGGGACTTCCGCGGCTCCCGGGGGTGCCACTCGTGGGGCGAGGAGTGCACGCGCGTGAAGCCGCCGTCGGGCGGGGCATAGAAGATGCCGAACCGCTGGACCGGCCATTCGGGAGACGTTTCGGGTGCCACCAGCAGGGCGGCATTGAAAGCCGGATTGAACCACTGGGCTATGGGCCGGCGCCGGTCCTCGGTGAAAAGTCCCGCCGCATAGAGCGCTGCCGACTGCGCACTGGTCTGGGTGCACAGCCGGTCCCACCACAACGGCAGAATGCCGGAGTCGCACCGCTGCCACGTGGCCGGAAGCGGGGGATGATCCTGCCAGTGGGGCACGTAACAACTTTATCGCGCAGCTACCCCAGCGAACAGATGGTCTGACGTCGATCGCCCCCGGTCCGGACGTACGGCGCGGCTTTGGGGAAGGGGCGGGTCAGGGCCGGTTCCACGGTCCTGGATTGACGCGGTACAGCAGGGCAGAACCGACGACGGCGCCCACCAGGATGCCCAGCGCCGCGTTGCCCATCATCCTGCCCGCGAAGAAGCCGGCCACGGCGCCGAGGATGGCGCCGAGGAACAGCCCTCGGCCGTTGCGGTGGGGTTTGCGGGTCATGGTGCCAGCCTACCCGGCGTGCATCAGGGGAACTTAGTGGATGGAAGGCACCGTCCGGGGCCGGACCACAAGCCACAGGGCGGCTGCTGCGAGGAAGATGCAACAGGCCTGGACGGCGCCCATGGGCGTGGCGGAATTACCGCCCAGCCATCCGACGACGGGGGAGATGATGCCGGCCATCATGAAGGTGGACGCCCCGAGCAGGGACGCGGCCGTGCCGGCCTGCGCGCCGTGGCTGGCCAGTGCCAGGACCTGCACGCAGGGGAAGGTGAACCCGGTGCCCAGGATGTAGAACCACAGCGGAACCATGACGCCCCAGAGCCCGAACCCCAGCTGGTCGAACACGACGATCAGCACGGCCATCAGGAACATCCAGGCCGTGGAGCAGGCCAGGATCCACTGCGGCGGGACCCGCTTTATCAACCGGGAACTTGTCTGCACCCCGGCGACGATGCCCAGCGAGTTGACGCCGAAGAGGAGGCCGTACTGCTGGGGGGAGAACCCGAAGACGTCCTGGAACAGGAAAGGGGAGGCCGAGAGGTAGGTGAACAGTCCACCGAAGTTCATCCCGCCCAGCATCAGCAGCCCCACGAAGATCCGGTCGGAGAAGAGGACACCGTACCGCTGCCGGGCCGTCAGGCCGGATAGACCCCGTTTCTCCCGCGGCAGTGTCTCCCGGACAAGCACGATGGCGGCAAGGATCACCGCGGTGCCGTAGCAGGCCAGGAACACGAAGATGCCCGGCCACGGCATGACGAGGAGCAGCTGGGATCCAATGACGGGCGCCAGGATGGGGGCGAGCCCGTTGACCAGCGCCATCCGGGAGAACATCCGGACCATGGCGTAGCCGCTGAACAGGTCGCGGACCATGGCCATCGCCACCACGCCGCCGCCGGCGGCGCCGATGCCCATGAGGACGCGGAACACGCCAAGGGTCGCGATGTCGGTGGAGAGCGCCGCGCCGAGTGAGGCAGCGATGTGCAGGGCCGTGGCCAGGATCAGCGGGAGTCTGCGCCCGAACTTGTCGCTGAAAGGTCCCACCACCAGCTGCCCCAGGGCAAAGCCGACAGTGGTGCCGGTCAAGGTCAGCTGGACGGCTGCTTCCGAGACGTTGAGGCTCGCTTCCAGGGCGGGGAAGGCGGGCAGGTAGAGGTCCACGGTGAACGGCCCCAGGGCGGTGAGCGCGCCGAGTAGAAGGATGTACAGGAATTTCTGCCGGCGGCTGAGCGCATCGCCCGGGTTGGTGGTGGTCACAGAGAACCATCCTAGGGCTGACAGATCAGACTTTTACAGCGTTGGAGGGCTCGCCGGGGCTAATTCCAGAAGTTCAGGCTGACCCTGAATGATAGTTTTGTCAGCGGGGGAGCGCGGACGCACCGGAAACCCCCCGAAACAGCGAAAAATCGACGACGGACCAGTAAGGCGGAACCTATGAGCGGGCGTCACATCGGGCGGACCAACCAAGGACTGCGTATCACTGCGCTGCCAAAGACAGTGAAACTGGCCCTCAAGCTTGCGCCGCGCCAGCTCAATGATGAGATCGCGCTTGCCAAGATCGAAGCGAAGCGCAAAGGCAAGCAGCTTGGCGTCGCCGGTGCGTTCTTCGGCGTGGCCGCCGTCTTCCTGGCCCTGCTGGTAACCGGTCTGATCGTGGCAGCCATCATGGGCCTGGCCACCATCATGCCGGCCTGGCTTGCGGCCCTGCTCGTCAGCGCGGTCTTCCTGCTTATTGCGCTGATTGGCGGGCTCATCGGCCTCCGGAAGTTCAAGCAGGCCATGCCGCTGATTCCGGAGGACACCGTCCGCGGCCTCAAGCACGACCTGGGCATCGCCAAAGAGGGCTCGGACTTCGACGCCGCTGTGCTTGATCCCAACTCGCCCCAGGCGAAGGCCGCGGCGGAAGCCAAGGCCGCGGACAAGGCCAGGGCCAAGGCTGACAAGGAAGCCAAGAAGTCCGCCGAGGCCGTGGATGTTCCCGTGGCCACCGAGCCTGAACTCCGCCGCCGGCTGAAGCAGCGCCGTGAACACCTGACAGGTGTGCGGGACGAGCTTGGCGAGGAACTGGATGTGAAACCCCAGGCCCAGGCACTGCTCGGCGTCGCGAAGCACCGCGCCGCGGAGGGCAACGAGAAGTTCCAGGAGATCCGTGGACGTGCCGCCGAACGCTTCGCCGCCCTGTCGACGTCGGCCCGCTCCGGCGCTTCGGAGGCCTCGCTGCCCGGCCAGCTGGAGGCACGCTGGAAGCCGCTGCTTGCCCTCGCAGCCTCCACCGCGGTCCTGCTCGCCCTGCTGCGGAAACTCTTCAAGAGCTGAGCCTTGCCCTGAACGAAGACTGTGATAGGCCCGCCGGCCGTGGAGAGGGAGGCCTGATGAGATTCATCGGTGCTGGTTCCCGTCCCGGCCGGCCGCATGTCGATCGCGATCTGATCTATACCGTCCCCAACCTCGTTACGGTACTGCGCTTCATGGGCGTGCCGATCTTCGTCTGGCTTGTGCTGGCCCAGAAGGAATACGGACTTGCCGTGCTGGTGCTGGCCATCATGGGCAGCACCGACTGGGTGGATGGCTACATCGCCCGGCGGTTCAACCAGACCTCCAAACTCGGGCGCGTCCTGGACCCCATCGCCGACCGGCTCGCCCTGATAGCCGTTGCGGTCACCCTGGTGATCGCCGGCGTCGTGCAGTGGTGGTACCTTGCGGCGCTGGTGGTACCCGATGCTGTCCTGCTGGGCTTGTCACTGTTCTACTTCCGCGGGCACCCGGACCTGCCGGTCAGCCTGGTGGGCAAGGCCCGCACCGGCCTGCTGCTGCTGGGAACCCCGCTCCTGGTGCTGTCCAAACTGTCCATTCCGTATGCCGGAGCATGGTTCGTGGCGGCATGGGTCGTTCTGGCGCTGGGGCTCGTCGGCCACTGGATTGCCGCCTACAACTATTTCTGGGCGATCCGGCGCAAAGGGAAAATGCAGACGGCCGACGACGGCGGGAACGGCTGATGGTCTGGGTTGCGGTTTTGCTCGCGGTCTTGGGCGCCTTTTGCCTCGCCTTTGGTGCCCAGCGCCAGGGCAGTGCTGTGAAGGCGGACACCGGCGGTCTTGCGCTGAGCTCCAACGGTTTCCTCCGCCTCCTGCGGAACCCCCGGTGGGTCTTCGGCCTCCTCCTGCTCTGCATGGGCATGGCCATGAACTCCGTAGCCTTGGTCACAGCACCCCTCACCGTGGTGCAGCCCATCGGCGCCATCGCCCTGGTGGTCACCACTGTGGTCAACGCCAAGGACCAGGGGCTGAGCATCAACCGCGCCACGGTAGTAGCAATCACCGCGTGCGTGACGGGATCGGCGCTGTTCGTCCTGCTGGCCGTCAACGTCACGCAGGAAAGCCACCACGTCACGCCCGAGGACGAACTGACGATCGTACTGCTGCTTTCCCTGGCGGTGGGCATCTTCGGGAGCCTCGCCGCAATGTTCAAGCACCGCATGAGCGCGTTCATTTACATCCTGGGCGCCGGCATCCTGTTCGGTTTCGTGGCCGTGCTGACCCGGATCATAGGCAAACACCTGCTGGACCCGAACGGCCAGTTCCTGCTGAACGTGCCGTGGTATTCGGTAGTTGCCATCGCAGCGGCCGGGGGACTCGGGTCCTGGTTCGTCCAGAGCGCGTACTCCACCGGTCCGCCGGATCTGGTGATAGCCGGACTCACCGTCATCGACCCCATTGTGGGCATCGCGATCGGCATCACGATCCTTGGCGAACTGCGCCCCGATGTCCACGCCGTCTTGGCTATTGCCATGGGTACGGCCGCAACCCTTGCTATCGTGGGAGTAATTGCCCTTTCAAGACACCATCCCGAGGTCACCAAACGGAAGAAGGACGTTCGGAAGGCCACGGGCAGGGCGTCCCACTAGCCGGTTTTCACTGCGGACCAGGCAAGAATGTGCCGGTGCATCACGTGCCGGCACCGGCCGGTGTGGTCAGCCGCAGCCGACCACCATGACCACCAGGAGCTTTCTACGTGACCATGCCCGACGCCCAGCGTCCACTGACCATCCTTATCGCGGCCGACACGTACCCGCCACACGTTAACGGAGCCGCCCAGTTCGGCTACCGGCTGGCCAAAGGCATGACGGCTCGCGGACACGATGTCCACGTGTTGGCCTGCCGCCAGGACAAGGGCAAGAGCTTTACGGAGTTCCGCGCCGAGGCCACTGTCCACCGCCTCCGCTCGCACAGCGTCTTCACGCACGAATACTTCAGGGTCTGTTTCCCGTGGGAGATCAAGAAGGAAATCAGCCTCCTGTTCGACAAGGTCCAGCCGGACGTAGTGCACATCCAAAGCCACTACATGATCGGCGAGCATGTCCTGTATGAGGCAGTGAAGCGCGGCATCCGCATCGTCGCCACCAACCACTTCATGCCGGAGAACCTCAACCCGTTCCTGCCGTTCCCGCAGTGGTTCAAGGACATCATCGGGAAGATCTCCTGGAAGGACATGGGGAAGGTCATGGGCAAGGCGGACGTCGTAACGACGCCCACGCCGCTCGCCGCGAAGGCGATGCACCAGCATGCCTTCCTGCGCAAAGTGCTGCCGCTGTCCAACGGCATCGACTCCGCGGCGTATGAGCCCAAGCCTGACGAAGTCATTGAGCCGCACGAACACCCGACGGTGCTGTTCGCGGGCCGCCTGGCGGAGGAGAAGCACGTTGACGTGCTGATCAAGGCGGTCGCCGCCACCCCAGCGGACCTGAATGTCCATCTTGAAATCGTCGGCGGCGGCGAGGTGCGCCCCTCGCTTGAGGCCCTGGTGGAACAGCTCGGACTGCAGAACCGGGTGAAGTTCCTGGGCCTGGCCAGCGATGACGAACTCCGTGAGGCCTACATCCGGGCCGACTTGTTCTGCATGCCCGGTACCGCGGAACTGCAGTCGCTGGTCACGCTGGAGGCCATGTCGGCATCAACGCCCGTCCTGCTGGCGGACGCCATGGCACTTCCGCACCTGGTGCGCGACGGCGAAAACGGTTACCTGTTCACGCCGAATGACAGCGCGGACCTCGCAGCGAAAATCACCCGGATTCTCCGCCTGCCGGCCGAGGAGCGGAAAGCCATGGGCGACGCCAGCCGCTGCATGGTGGAACCGCACAGCATCGAGGGGACGCTGCAGACGTTTGAGGATCTGTACTACGGGGCGAACTACGAGGACAAGGTCGTTTAGGTCTTGTTCGTCCGGGGCGGGAGTGTCTGAAGTGGTCGGAGGCGCTTCTCCGGTTTGCTAGAGTGAATCTGCCCCGCCGACGACGGACCCTTCCCGGGCTGGCGCTGGCCGGGCGCACCACCCGGTAAAACGGGACGGGTGCACGGGGCTATAGCTCAGCTGGTTAGAGCGCGGGACTCATAATCCTAAGGTCCTCGGTTCAAGTCCGAGTAGCCCTACCTTTAGAGCCCTGATCTGCGTCATCGCGGATCGGGGCTCTTCTTCTTTTCCCGGTTGGTCCGGGGCGCTTTCCCTTCCGGGCTCTGGTGCGATATGTTACTCATCAGTAACAAGCCCTGCTGGCAACGGCCTTCCTACGCCGCGGCCGCCGGTCACGCCGAAGGAGTGCCATGTCCGCCACTGAATCAGACATCAACAACCTGCCCTATGCCGATGGCGACTTCTTCTCCTTCGAGCAGCTGCTGACTTCCAAGGAGCGGGACAGGCTGGCTGAGGTCCGCTCTTTCCTGGCCCGGGAAGTGAAGCCGATAGCTGTGGACTGCTGGAACCGCGGCGAATTTCCCATGGACCTGATTCCCAGGCTGGCCGAGCTCGACCTCGTCAGCCCCGTGCGGCGCCAGGGCTATTCCAATCTGTTTGCCGGCATTGTGCATGCGGAGGTTACCCGCGCGGACACGTCCATCGCCACCTTCATGGGGGTGCACGACGGGCTTTTCACCGGCTCCATCGAAGCCCTGGCTTCCCGGGAGCAGCAGGATGCCTGGCTGCCGGACATCTACTCGCTACGCAAGATCGGGGCCTTCGGGCTGACGGAGCCCCTAGGTGGTTCCGACGTCGCCGGTGGCACCCGCACCACCGCAAGGCGGGACGGCGACCACTGGATCCTCAACGGCGCCAAGCGCTGGATCGGCAACGCAACATTTTCCGACTGGGTGGTGGTCTACGCGCGCGACGTGGCCGACAACCAGGTCAAGGCTTTCCTTGTGGACACGGCGCTTCCGGGGTTCACTGCAACGAAGATTGAGAACAAGATCTCGCTGCGGACCGTGCAGAACGCGGACATCACCCTCGACAACGTGGTGGTGCCGGACTTCTTCAAGCTGGCCAACGCCAACAGCTTCCGCGATACCAACAAGGTCCTGAAGGTCACCCGCCTCGCTGTGGCCTGGCAGGCGGTGGGCCAGCAGCTGGCCGCCTTCGACGTGGCCCGGCGCTACGCCGTGGAGCGGCACCAATTCGGGCGCCCGCTGGCTTCCTTCCAGCTGGTGCAGAGCCAGCTGGTCCAGATCCTGGGGAACACGGTCAGCTCCATGGGCATGATGGTGCGGCTGGCCCAGCTCGAGGATGCCGGCCAGGCCAAGGATGAGCAGTCAGCCCTCGCCAAGGCCTTCACCACCGCACGGATGCGGGAAAGCGTGGCAATCGGCCGCAGCCTGCTCGGCGGAAACGGCATTGTGACGGACTTCGAGATGGCAAAGATCTTCGCGGACGCCGAGGCGATCTACTCCTACGAGGGCACCCACGAAGTCAACACGCTGGTGGCTGGCCGGGCCATCACCGGCGTCTCCGCGATCGTCTAGTCCGCGACCGACTGGCAGGTCAGTTCAGCGGCAGCAGCACCGAGGGCCGCAGGTCCAGAATGAAGGACAGCGGATTGAGGTACTCTTCTCCGCGGCGGACGCCCCAGTGCACGCAAGGTGAAGAGCCGCAGTGGCCGGCCAGCAGGGTGCCCACCACGGCGCCCTTGGCCACGGAAGCGCCCTTTTTGAGCGTGCTCCGCACCGGTTCGAAGCTGCTGCGCAGGCCATTGCCGTGATCAATGGTGAGGACGGGCCGGTCCACCACCACGCCCACAAAGCTGACGGTGCCGGACTCCGGGGCGGTGACCGGACCGCCGTCGGATGCTGATCCAAGGTCAACACCCCGGTGCCCGCTCAGCCACGGCTTGTCCGGAGGGTCGAACGGGCGCAGGACCGCCGGCCGTGGTGCAAGTGGCCAACTCCAGCCCGCCGGGGCCGGCGCAGTGGCCCGAGCGGGTGAAACCGGTGGTAAAGCAGAAGGCGCGGGTGCGACGGAAGGTGGGGCGGCCGCCGTCGTGAGCAGGAGCAGCGCTGCCATTGCGTGGGCTCTCATGTCCCCAGCATGGGCGCCCGATCCGCTGGCCGGAACGGGGCCTCCGGCCTATGTGGAAAACGCCGCCCGGCGCGGCAGGACCGGTGCATTTGCTGCAGTCCGCTGTAGTACACTTGGTGGAGCAGTTTGCTGTGCCCTCAACGCATTCCATTTCGTGGCTAGCGTCAGCACGCCCCATTCAGGAGTGCGGGGGAGCAGCAGCTGACTACGCGTATCCAGCCCTCCACCACCGGTAAGCAGTTGCTTGCTGCTGCGGAGGATTGTGCCTCTTGCGGTCAGGCCCGGCAACGGTCCTGATGAGGGGCGCAATGGATGCCAGGAGCCTGTGCCCGCCCGGGTAAGGCTAAATAACCGTCAACTATTGGCAGGGTAAGAGCGGCCGCGGCCGCTCTCATGAATGACCTGCCGGAAGGAGCGTCGGCATGCCCGTCGTAACCATGCGCCAGCTGCTTGACAGCGGCGTCCACTTTGGACACCAGACCCGCCGTTGGAACCCGAAGATGAAGCGCTTCATCTTCACCGAGCGCAACGGCATCTACATCATTGACCTCCAGCAGTCGCTGTCCTACATCGACCGCGCCTACGAGTTCGTCAAGGCCACCGTTGCCCACGGCGGCACCGTGCTGTTCGTCGGCACCAAGAAGCAGGCTCAGGAAGCCATCGCCGAGCAGGCCACCCGCGTTGGCCAGCCGTACGTCAACCAGCGTTGGCTCGGCGGTATGCTCACCAACTTCCAGACTGTTGCCAAGCGTATCCAGCGCATGAAGGAACTCGAAGAGATCGACTTCGACGACGTCGCCGGCTCCGCGTACACCAAGAAGGAACTGCTGCTTCTCCGCCGCGAGCTCACCAAGCTTGAGTCCAACCTCGGCGGTATCCGCAACCTGACCAAGGCACCGTCCGTGCTGTGGGTTGTCGACACCAAGAAGGAGCACCTGGCTGTTGACGAGGCCAAGAAGCTCAACATCCCGGTTGTTGCCATCCTGGACACCAACTGCGATCCGGACGAAGTCGACTTCCCGATCCCGGGTAACGACGACGCCATCCGCTCGGTGAACCTCCTGACCCGCGTTGTTGCTGACGCCGTTGCTGAGGGCCTCATCGCCCGCAACCAGCGCGCAACCGGCACCACCGAGACCCCGGAAGAGCCGCTGGCTGAGTGGGAGCGCGAGCTCCTCGAAGGCAGCAAGACCGAGGAAGCTCCGGCTGCCGAGGCTGCTCCCGCCGCAGAAGATGCTCCGGCCGCAGAGGAAGCCCCGGCTGCTGCCGAGGGCACCGACACCGCGAAGTAATAACTTCATCGGGATTTCCGGGCGCTGTCAGCAGCGTCCGGGCAACTGACAGGATGGCCGCTCACCAGGTGAGCTGCCGTCCTGTCGGTCCGTACACACGAAAATTTTCTAGACAGAGGGGTTCACATGGCGAACTACACTGCCGCTGATATCAAGGCTCTGCGCGAGCGCACCGGCGCCGGCATGATGGATGTCAAGAAGGCTCTCGACGAAGCCAACGGCGACGCCGAGAAGGCGATCGAGATCATCCGCATCAAGGGCCTCAAGGGTGCCACCAAGCGCGAAGGCCGCTCCACGGCCGAGGGCCTGGTTGCTGCCAAGGTCGAGGGCGGCGTCGGCGTAATGATCGAGGTCAACTGCGAGACCGACTTCGTTGCCAAGGCTGACAAGTTCATCCAGCTGGCTGACAAGGTGCTGGCCATCGCCGTCGAGTCCGGCGCTGCCGACCTCGAGACCCTCCTCGCCACCGATGTTGACGGCAAGCCGCTGTCCGAGGTTGTCGTCGAAGAGGGCGCTATCCTCGGCGAAAAGGTCGTTGTCCGCCGCATCTCCCGCATCGAGGGCGCTACGGTCGACGCTTACCTGCACAAGACGTCCAAGGACCTCCCGGCCCAGGTCGGCGTCCTGTTCGCTGTTGACGGCGAAGGCGAAGCAGCTGCCACCGCCGCACACGATGTTGCCGTTCACGTTGCAGCCATGGCTCCGAACTACCTCTCCCGTGAGGACGTTCCGGCCGAGCTCGTCGAGTCCGAGCGCCGCATCGCCGAGGAAACCGCAAAGGCCGAGGGCAAGCCCGAAGCTGCGATGACCAAGATCGTCGAAGGCCGCGTTACCGGCTTCTACAAGGGTGAGGTCCTGGTTGACCAGGCCTTCGCCAAGGACGCCAAGAAGTCTGTGGCGCAGGTCCTCGAAGAGGCCGGCGTCAAGGGAACCGCGTTCACGCGTTTCCGCGTCGGCTCCTAGTCTGACAAGCAAGGGGGTGGCCACTTCGGTGGCCGCCCCTTTTGCATGCACCGGCCACATAAGAAATATGAGCGCTGGCCGGATGCGCGATAACCTAGCTCAGAGTTCACCAACCGGAAGGCACCATGGAAGCCGTCAATACTCCCGTCCAGTCAGAGAAGAGCAGGCGCCGGGTTCTCCTGAAGCTGTCCGGTGAAGTCTTCGGCGGCGGCAAGCTGGGCGTCGACCCGGACACCGTTCGCGCAGTGGCCAAGCAGATCGCTGCCGCCGTTCCCGACGTCGAGGTGGCGATCGTGGTTGGCGGCGGCAACTTCTTCCGCGGTGCCGAGCTGTCCCAGAGCGGGATGGACCGTTCGCGTGCCGACTACATGGGCATGCTGGGAACCGTCATGAACTGCCTCGCCCTGCAGGACTTCCTGGAGCAGGCCGGTGTTGAAACCCGGGTCCAGAGCGCCATCACCATGGGACAGGTGGCCGAGGCCTACATTCCGCGCCGCGCCATCCGCCACATGGAGAAGAACCGCGTGGTCATCTTTGGTGCGGGCGCAGGCCTGCCGTACTTCTCCACGGACACCGTGGCCGCCCAGCGTGCACTCGAGGTGCACGCGGACGTGGTGCTCATGGCCAAGAGCGGCGTGGACGGCGTGTATACCGCCGACCCGAAGAAGGACCCGAGCGCTGAGAAGCTGGAAAAGCTGAGCTACGACGACGCACTCCGTCGCGACATCCGCGTCATGGATCAGACCGCCATGACCATGTGCAAGGACAACAAGCTCTCCATGGTGGTGTTCGGCATGGAAGGCGAAGGCAACGTCACTCGCGCCATCCGCGGTGAGAAGCTGGGAACGCTGGTCACGCCCTAGTTACAGCTAGGATATTTCTAGGACGGTTCCGCCCACGGGGCGGGACCAGGATTGTGAAATGCCCGGTTTGCCGGGAACCGATTTCTGAGGAGAGACCGTGATCGAAGAAACCTTGCTCGAAGCCGGGGACAAGATGGACAAGGCTGTTGAGGTAGCCAAGGAAGACTTCGCCTCGATCCGCACCGGCCGCGCCACCCCCGGCCTGTACAACAAGGTCATGGTGGATTACTACGGCACCCCCACGCCGCTGCAGCAGCTGGCATCCTTCGCGGTTCCCGATGCCCGCACCATCCTCATCACCCCCTACGACAAGACCGCACTGCGCGACATCGAACGGGCACTGAGCGACTCCGAGGTCGGCGCCAACCCGTCCAACGACGGCAACGTCATCCGCATCACCATCCCGGAGCTGACGAAGGAACGCCGCAAGGAATACGTCAAGATCGTCAAGTCCAAGGGTGAGGACGCCAAGGTGTCCATCCGCAACATCCGCCGCAAGGCCAAGGAAACCCTGGACCGCCTTGTCAAGGATGGGGAAGCCGGCGAGGACGAGGGCACCCGCGGCGAAAAGGAACTCGACGTGATCACCAAGCAGCACGTCGAGGGAATCGACGAGCTCCTCAAGCGCAAGGAAGCTGAGCTGCTCGAGGTCTGATGGGCCAGGCACAGCAGGCCCCCGGTGCGCGGGCCCGAACCCGGACCCGCCAGCCTAGGCCCAACCCCACCCCCGGGGCAGGGCGAAACCTTCCGGCGGCCATCGCCGTGGGCCTGGCCATGCTCCTGGCGGTGCTCGGCGGGCTGCTCTTCCTGCCGCTCGGCTTTGTCGCCGTGGTTACCGCCTTCGCCGCCTTCGGCGTGTGGGAGGTCTTCCGCGCGCTCGAAGCCAACGGCACACGCCTGCCCATCGTGCCCGTCATGGTGGGCACGGTGGCCATGCCGTTCTCGGCCTACTTCGGCGGGCTGGAAAGCCTGCTGTTCGCGATGCTCGCCAGCAGTGTGGCAGCGCTGCTCTGGCGGTCCGTGGAAAGCGCAACCGGTTCGGCCCGCAGCATTTACGCCGGAGTGTTCACCCTCGCCTGGGTGCCCTTCCTGATCAGTTTCGCCGCGCTGCCGCTGCACGTCGAAGGCGGCGCCTCCCCGGTGGGCCCATGGCCCGGCGGAACAGTGCCGGAGGGCGCCTGGCAGATCGTCATCCTGCTGCTCCTGGTGGTTTCCAACGACACGTTCGGGTACCTCGTAGGCGCTCGGCTGGGCAAACACCCGATGGCGCCAAAGATCAGCCCGAAAAAGTCCTGGGAGGGTTTTGCCGGATCCATCGCGGGCGCCATGCTCGTCGGGATCCTGGCCAGCATCTTCCTGCTGAACAAGCCCTGGTGGGTGGGGGTTGTGCTGGCCATCGGCATGGTTGCGGCCGCCACCGCCGGCGACCTCGCCGAATCGATGGTCAAACGCGAGCTCGGCGTCAAGGACATGAGCAGCATTCTGCCAGGACACGGCGGGGTGATGGACCGGCTCGACTCGATCGTGTTCGCCTCGCCGGTGGCCTTCATGCTGTTCGTCCTGTTCTCCGGGGCCTGAGTTTTCCCCGGACCTGCTTTTCCCAGCAGGGCGTCCCGGCAGGTGCCTCCGGCGCCCGGCCCTCCGCAACGCCCTAGAATAATGCGGTTACGACCCGCCGAAGAAGTATCGAAGGAAACATGGTGAGAGTGGACAGCAAGCGGCAGATTCCGGCGTCGTTCGAACGCGTGGCGCGGACGGAGTACGGTTACAACGCCAAGCAGGTGGACCAGTTCCTGCAGCAGGCCCGCGTATCACTGGAGACGCCCGAAGCGGCCGCCCACCCCCTCAAGAGCGCCGACGTCCGGTCCGTGTCCTTCGACCCCATCAAGGGCGGATATTCCGCCACCGCCGTTGACGCCGCCCTGGACCGTCTCGAAGACGCCTTCGCCCGCCGGGAGCGGGACGACCTCATCGCCGAACGAGGCGAGGACGCCTGGCTCCGGCAGATCGGGCAGCTTTCCGGGACGCTCCGCGGCCGCCTTCACCGGCCCGACGGCGAGAGGTTCCGCCGCCCGGTCAAGAAAAACGCACGCAGCTACAACACCAAAGACGTGGACGCCCTGTGCCAGGATCTGATCGGCTACCTGGAACAGGACAAGCCCCTCAGCGTCGACAACGTGCGCCGGGCCGTTTTCCGGCCTGCCGCCGGCAAGGACGGCTACGAGGAGACCCAGGTGGACGCCTTCCTTGACCGTGTGGTCGAGTTGATGGCCGCCATCGACTGACGGCCCGGCCCATCAGTGTCGGCTGGCCGCTCAGCGTTCCGTAACCAGCGGCCGCTCTGGCGTGTGCAGCCTGGTCATTACCCTGGTGATGGTCCGCGGCATCCGGGAACTGGTGGCACGCGACGTCAGGACCATCACGGTGAAGGCTGCCGGCACGGTCCATGCAGCGGGCTGCGCCAGCCACGGCGGCGTTCCCGCTACGCCGAGCACTGTCCCCGCCACCATGGCGCCGCCGCACAGCAGGCCGCCGGTCACCATCCCGGCGATGGCACCGGCGTCGGTCAGGCCGCGCCACCAGATGCCGAGCAACAGGACCGGGCAGATGGTGGACGCCGTAAAGGCGAAGACCAGGCCCACGCTCCCGGCGAGGGCCAGCGAGTCCGTCATAAGCGCCAGGCCCAGCGGAACGGTGATCGAGACCAGGGCCGCTACCCGGAAGCCGCGCACACTGCCGCCCAGCACGTCCTGGCTGATCACGCCGGCCAGCGAGACGACCAGCCCCGACGTTGTGGACAGGAACGCGGCGAAGGCCCCCGCGACGACGAGCGCGGACAGCAGCTCGCCGGCCGGGCCCCCGACGAGACGGCCCGGAAGCAGCAGCACCAGGGCATCTGCCTGCCCCGCTCGTGCCAGGTCCGGGGCGAACAGACGCCCGGCCAGTCCGTACGCCGTCGGAAACAGATAGAACACAGACAGCAGGCCCAGCACGATCAGCGTGGTCCGGCGCGCCGATTGGCCGTCGGGATTGGTGTAGAAGCGGACCAGGACGTGCGGCAGTCCCAGCGTTCCGAACAGCAGGGCGACGAGCAGTGAGATGCTCTGGTAGGGGCTGGCCGGATTCGCCCCGCCCGGGTTCGTGGCCACTGCCGGCAGTGCGGGAGCGCCATCCTCCGCCAGCACCAGCAAAATGAAGATGAGGGGCACGGCCAGTGCCGTAAGCTTCAGCCAGAACTGGAAGGCCTGGACGAAGGTGATGGAGCGCATGCCGCCGGCCACCACGGTGAGGCACACCACCACCACGACGGCGGTTGAACCGGCCCAGGACGGCAGGCCAGTGGTGGTCCGGATGGTCAGGGCAGCGCCGTGCAGCTGCGGGACGATGTAGAGCCAGCCCACCACGACCACAGCAAGGCTGGTGACGCGGCGCACGGCCCGCGAATCGAGCCTGGCCTCGGTGAAATCGGGGATGGTGTAGGCACCGGAACGCCGGAGCGGCGCGGCCACGAACAGCAGAAGCATCAGGTAACCGGCGGTGTAGCCCACGGGGTACCACAGGGCATCCGTGCCGGACAGCAGGATCAGGCCGGCCACGCCCAGGAAACTCGCGGCGGAAAGATACTCTCCGCCAATCGCCGACGCGTTCCACCAGGGCGGCACGGTGCGGGAGGCGACATAGAAGTCCCCGGTGGTGCGGGAGATCCGCAGTCCGTAGAAGCCGATCACCGCCGTCGCCACGGAAACGGCGGCCACCGCCGCGATGCCCACTGCCGGACTCACCGGAGCATCACCTTCCGGAGCATTACTTTCCCCCTGCGAGGTCGCGGTAACGGGCTTCGTTCCGCGCCGCACTGCGGATGTACAGCCAGGCGCTGATCCCGGTCACGGGGTAGATCCCGGCGCCCAGCAGGAGCCAGTCGAACGGGATCCCGGCAATCCGTGTCTGGGCCAGGCCCGGTATGGCGGCAAGCAGCAGCGGAAAGGCGCCGAGGATCAGCAGGAAGCCGCCAGCCACTACCAGGGCAAGCCGAAGCTGGGAGCGGATCAGCGAGCGGACGAACACCTGGCCGACGGCCGACTCCTCGGCGGACTCGCGCGGCTCGGCCGAGGAGTCGGCCGAAAAGCGGGACGCCGAACGGGGCGCCGTGACCCTGACGCGCGTCATGCCTGCGGCCGGATCCTGGTTGCCTCAAGCTTCTCGCGGACGGCCGGCAGGTGCCGCCGGCTGATCGGCAGTTCGGCGTCCTCGACGGAGACGCTGGGGCGGACCGCGGCGAGCTTGAGGTGGGAGACGTGGGCGAGGGCTACCAGATAAGAGCGGTGGGTGCGGATGAAGCCCGCGTCCGACCACTGCTGTTCCAGGTCAGCGAGGGGAACCCGGATCAGGTAGCTGGCATCGGCGGTGTGGAGCCGGGCGTAGTCACCCTGCGCCTGGACGTACGTGACGTCGTCGCGCCGGATCATCCTGGTGGTGCCGCCCTGGTCCACTGTAATCATTTCCGGCGTGGCACCGCCGTCGCGGATCAGTTCACTGATCCGGCCCACGGAGCGGGCCAGCCGCTCGGCCCGGACGGGTTTCAGCAGATAGTCCACGGCCGCAAGTTCGAATGCCTCCAGCGCGCAATCCTCGTCGGCTGTCACGAAAACGACGGCGGGCGGGCGGCTGCTGCGGGAAATGGCGCGCGCGATGTCCAGGCCTGACACCGCCGGCATGTGGATGTCCAGGAAGACGGCGTCCACCGCCTCGGCTTCGAGGACCCGCAGCGCCTCGGCGCCGGAGGAGGCGCGCAGGATGGTGCCGATCCTGTCGTCACGGCCCAGGAGGAAGGCAAGCTCCTCAACTGCGGGCAGTTCGTCGTCGGCGACGAGAACGTTAATCATGGTCCTAGATTATCTGTCGGGCCCGCTGCTCCGGGCTTAGGAAACCTCCGGCGCGAACAATTTCACGCATCATGGTCCGGCTGGGACTTGGGGACCCGCATGGTGATGAGCGTGCCCTCGCCGGGGGCCGTCTCGATCACCAGTCCGTGGTCGTCGCCGTACACCTGCCGGAGCCGGGCATCGACGTTCCGCAGGCCCACGTGCTCACCGTCCACGTGGCCGGCCAGCATTGACTGCAGCTGCACCGGATCCATGCCCACGCCGTCGTCCTCGATGGTGACCTCCGCGAACGCACCCGAGTCGTTCGCGGAGATGGTGATGTGCCCCGGACCCTCCTTCGCCTCCAGGCCGTGCCGGACCGCATTCTCCACGAGCGGCTGCAGGCTCAAAAACGGGATCACTGTGCTCAGCACCTCCGGGGCGATCCGCAGGCTGACCTGCACCCGCTCGCCGAACCGTGCCCGCTCCAGCAGCAGGTACCTGTCGATGCACCGCAGCTCCTCGGCCAGCGTGGTGAAGTCCCCGTGCCGCCGGAACGAGTACCGGGTGAAATCCGCGAACTCCACCACCAGTTCGCGCGCGCGGGCCGGATCGGTGTTGATGAAGGAGGCGATGGCGTTCAGCGAGTTGTAGATGAAGTGCGGGCTGATCTGGGCGCGGAGGGCCCGCACCTCCGCCTCCATCAGGAGCGTCCTGGAGGCGTCCAGCTCGGCCAGCTCCACCTGTGCGGCCACCCAGTCGGCCACTTCGGTGGTGGCACGCACCAGCCCTGCGCCCGCCTGGGGTGCGAAGGCCGCCACGGCTCCCACCACGCGCGCGCCCGACCGGACAGGGGCCACGACGGCGGCGGCGACGGATCCGGACTTGGGGAAGTGGAGCTGCAGGTCGGCGGCGTTGAACACCTGGGTCCTGCCGCTCGAGAGCACGTCCGCGGCGAGCGCCATCAGACCGGGACGCAGCTCCTCGGCGGTCCCGTCCCAGGCCAGTACGCCGGAGACATCCAGAATGGCCAGCGCGTCACAGCCAAGCAGGCCCCGCAGCTGGCGGCTTGCCTTGGCCGCACCCGCCGGGTTCAAACCAGTCCGCAGGTGCCGTCCGGCTTTCGACGCGGCGTGGAGGGTGTTGTAGGTGGCCCGCTCGGCGTCGGTGCCCAGCTCGCGGAAGGAGCGCAGCACCTTGAGTCCCACGGCGACGACGACGGCCACCGCGAGCGCGATGACGGCCACGGCGGCCACGGAATAGAGAGGGGAGTCCGGCATGCTGCCAGCGTAGCGCGTGCCGTTTGGCGCAACAGCGACGCCGTTGGCCGACCGGAAAAGCGCAACCACTGGAATACCGGCCCCGCCGCGGCGCACAGTGATGACAGTCACATTGGCTGGTGCAGTGCGGCCGTGTGGGAGTCAGTCTCAACGAGGAGGAATGATGGGTAATGATGCCCCAACCCCGGCCGCGGCGGCGTCCGCGGACTTCGAGGAAGTCCAGGCCACGCAGCAGTTCCAAGAACTGCGCAAGCGTCACCGCAGCTTTGTGTTTCCCATGGCCATCGCGTTTCTGCTCTGGTATTTCGCGTACGTCATCCTTGCCGCCTACGCCGTGGACTTCATGTCCACCAAGGTGTGGGGCAACATCAACGTCGGCATCATCATGGGACTGCTGCAGTTCGTGACCACCTTCGCCATCACCGGCTGGTACGTCAGCTACTCGAACAGGCGCCTGGACCCGATCGCCGCGGACATCCGGCACGGCATTGAGGGCCACGAGTATGACAAGTCCGGCATCAGCGCGCCGGGCAGCTCAATAAGCGGTGAAGCAAAATGATCACCATACCCGCAGCGGTTGACGTCGCCGCACTCAAGGACACCACGCTGCTGAACATGGGCATCTTCGCCCTGTTCGTCGCCGTCACCATGGTCATCGTTCTCCGGGCCAGCCGGAACAACAAGACAGCCGCCGACTACTACGCCGCCGGGCGTTCGTTCACCGGCTCGCAGAACGGCACCGCCATCGCCGGTGACTACCTGTCGGCGGCCTCCTTCCTGGGCATCACCGGCGCCATCGCCATCAACGGCTACGACGGCTTCATGTACTCCATCGGCTTCTTGGTCGCCTGGCTGGTGGCGCTCCTGCTGGTGGCGGAGCTGCTCCGGAACACGGGCAAGTACACCATGGCCGACGTCCTGTCGTTCCGCCTTCGGCAGCGCCCGGTGCGCATCGCGGCCGCCATCTCCACCCTGGCCGTCTGCTTCTTTTACCTCCTGGCCCAGATGGCGGGCGCCGGAAGCCTGATCTCTCTCCTGCTCGGCATCAGCGACTGGGGCGGACAGGCCCTGGTGATCATCGTCGTCGGCGCCCTGATGATCATGTATGTCCTGATCGGCGGCATGAAGGGCACCACCTGGGTCCAGATCATCAAGGCCTGCCTGCTCATCGCCGGTGCCGCCGTCATGACACTCTGGGTCCTGGCCATCTACGGGTTCAACCTCTCCAGCCTGCTGGGCGGCGCGGCCGAGGCGGCAAACAACCCTGCCGTGCTCAACCCCGGCCTGCAGTACGGCAAGACAGAAACGTCCAAGCTGGACTTCATGTCCCTGGCCCTGGCCCTGGTGCTGGGTACGGCCGCCCTGCCGCACGTGCTGATGCGCTTCTATACCGTGCCCACGGCCAAGGAAGCCCGCAAGTCGGTCGTATGGTCCATTTGGCTGATCGGGCTGTTCTATATCTTCACGCTGGTCCTCGGCTATGGCGCCGCTGCCCTGGTGGGGGCGGACACCATCAAGGGCGCCCCCGGCGGCGTCAACTCGGCAGCGCCGCTGTTGGCTTTCCACCTGGGCGGCCCGTTGCTGCTGGGCTTCATCTCGGCCGTGGCCTTCGCCACGATCCTCGCCGTGGTTGCCGGCCTCACGATCACTGCCGCCGCCTCGTTCGCCCATGACATTTATGCCAACGTCATCGCGAAGGGAAAGGCCGACGCCGACACTGAAGTTAAGGTGGCGCGCCGCACTGTGATCGTCATTGGCATCCTCGCGATCCTGGGCGGGATCTTTGCCAACGGCCAGAACGTGGCCTTCCTGGTGGCGCTGGCGTTCGCCGTGGCCGCCTCCGCCAACCTGCCCACCATCATCTACTCCCTGTTCTGGCGCCGGTTCACCACACAAGGTGCGGTCTGGAGCATGTACGGCGGGCTCGCATCGGCCATCATCCTGATCGCGCTGTCACCGGTAGTGTCCGGTGGCGCGACCTCCATGATCAAGGGCGCCAACTTCGCCGTCTTTCCGCTGAGCAACCCGGGTATCGTGTCCATCCCGCTCGCCTTCCTGCTGGGCTGGCTCGGCACGGTCGTGGACAAGAGGCGGGAGGACCGTAGCAAGCAGGCGGAGATGGAAGTCCGGTCGCTGACCGGTGTCGGCGCCGAGAGGGCCGTGGAGCACTAGCCGCTTCCCGTTCGCTCAGACTCCGTCCCCGGGTAAAACCTGAGCCCCGGTGAAGCCTGACAACAGGCAGGAGCCCCCGCGTACGCGCGGGGGCTCCTGCCTGGCCTGCCGCCGTCTTGCCTGCCGCCGTCTTGCCTGCCGCCGTCGTGCCTGCCGCCGTCGTGCCTGCCGCCGTCGTGCCTGCCGCCCTCGGGCTGGGCACTGTCGGGGGTAATAGGCCTGCAACTCAGGGCGAGTGGTGGCTCCCGGTGTGTTCACCGTGCGGCACAGCGAACTGGCCCGCCGTCGATGCGGCGAGTCCCGGCGTCGTGATGGCGGCAACCAGCACTGCACCGGCGAACGCGGCGGCGAGGAGCGTTCCCGCGCCCAGGCGGCCCGATGTGTTCTGGCCCGGTCCGCCGGAAAGATTGGGGGACCTGCGGCCGAGCCATGACGTGGCCGCGAGGATCATGAGGGTCAGCAGCAGGCCGGCGAGGTGGCTGATGCCCAGGCCGGCCATGCCGCTCCCTGCGGCCAGGACAATGGCCGCCACGTGCGCGGCGGCTGCGGCGGGCAGCAGGAGAGCGGAGACCCGCGGCATCGGGAAACGGTTCCTGCTCAGCCCGGCGACCGTCCATCCCAGCAGCGCTGCACCCCAGAGCAGGGCGGCCGCCGCGCCGGCCGCCCTGCCGGGAAAGTCAGTGCCGGGAAAGTCAGTGCCGGCGGCAGCAAACAGGCTGGAGGCGACGGCGAGGTTGACCGCTGCGGCGCCGAGGCCGGCAAAGCCGACGAAGAGCCTGACAGCATCGGAACGGGACATTCCCTGCGTTGCCGGAACAGCCGCGATAGCCTGGCTGGTCATCATTTTTTGGCGCGGGGTCGTCTAGGCGCGGGCCGTGGCGGGGACCTTGTCCAGAGACAGGCCGACGCCGAGCAGCAGGACCGCGCTCGCCAGGTGGAGAACATTGTCCGCGCCGTTGAGGGCAATGATGTTCAGGGGCGAGCTGAGCAGGAACAGGCCGAGGATGCCCACGAGCAGGTACACCGCACCCACCGCCGTGTTGATGGTGCGCGCCATCTGGACATCCTTGACTCCGGCGTAGAGGAGAGCGGCGCCGATCGCGAGGTGGATCACGTTGTGCAGGGGGTTGACCTCGAAGATGACCAGGGTGGAGCCCTCAGTGGAGAAGAAGCCGACTCCAGACGTCACGGCGAAGCCGACGAGTCCCACCAGCAGGTAGACGGCTCCGAAGACAGTGGCGATAAGACGGTTAGGTGAGTTGCGCATGGCCCAAATTCCTTCCGGTTGCTGGCCGGGGCAGTTGCCCTGGCCAGATTTGCGGAGCCCCGGCTGGGACTCTCGGAAGCAATTCGGGTCAGGTACGCGCTTGGATGGGTGCGCGGTCAGATGAGGGTCAGGCCTTTGGCCGGAGCTTGATGGTGACCAGCTTCAGTTCGTCCTTGCCGGCGAACCGGTACGCCATTTCGATGTCCTTGCCCTGGCATTTGATGAGCCCCGCGACATCCGCAATGTTGTTGTCGTTCTGCGTGCTGACTTTGAGGTCGTCGTAGGCCGCGGTGCAGGACGGGTCCAGCTGGAGGCTCTTGACGCCTGACGCAAACTCCTCGCGGCTCAGCTGCTCCTTGAGGCTCGGGTCCATGTAGTCGTTGTAGGCCTTGTCCGTGTCGCCGGCGATAACCAGCTTGGTGAAGTTGTCCGCCAGGTCCCCGGCCTGCCGCGTGGACCCGCCCACCAGGTTCACCAGGAGCAGGACCCCGACGATCACCAGCAGGAGCACGCCTGCCACGATGCCCACCACGATCCAGAGGCCCTTGCGGCTTTTGGCCGGGGGCAGGCCCGGCAAGCCGAACGGGGAAGGCGGAAGGGCCCGCCGGCCCTGTCGTTGCTGTCGGCCTGGTTGGTAGGGGCCGGGCTGCTGCGCGCCGGGTTGCTGTCGGCCGGGTTGGTAGGGGCCGGGCTGCTGCGGACCGGGTTGGTAGGGGCCGGGCTGCTGCGGACCGGGTTGGTAGGGGCCGGGCTGCTGCGCGCCGGGTTGCTGTCGGCCGGGCTGGTAGGGGCCAGGCTGCTGCGGGGGGAGCGGGGGATTGCTCAACGGTGGGCCTTTCCGGCACCGCACCAGCGGCGCTCCAACTAACGGGGCACAGCCGGCGCCCGGTCACTCTTGTGGAATAGCCTATAGCGCCCGCGCTTTTGCATCGAAACGCCAGGAACCGTGATGATTTTGCGTCGTTACAGACGGCCAGGTGCACCTAGTCTTCAGATGAGTTGCGCTCAAGCAATGGCTGGATCCGGAAAGGTATCAGTTCGCCCATCGCCAGGGCGGTGTCGGTCCTTTCGACGCCGTCGCAAGCCAGGATCTTCCCGTTGATCCGGAAGAGGTCTTCGGCGTCCAGTGCCACCACTCGCAGCAGCAGGTCGGCCGAACCCGTCAGTCCGTAGCCCTCGAGGATCTCCGGCACGGCGGCCAGCTCCTCGGCGAGCGAGCCGAGCTTTTGCTGCTGGACATGGACCGAGATGAAGGCCATCAGCGGATACCCCAGGGACACCGGATTGATGCGCCGCTCGAACGACAGGAAAGCGTGCTTCTTCTCGAGTTGGGCCATCCGCGCCTGGACGGTGTTGCGGGAGAGGCCGAGCTTCTGGGCCAGGGCCACCACAGTGCGGCGGGGGTCCTGTGCCAAGGCGGAGAGCAACCGTGTGTCTGTGCCATCCAAAGCTTGCATAATGCGCAAGGCTAGCACGGTCTGAGGCCGCCAAACAGTGCATTGTGCTCAGTTTTAGGCATGGTGGTTGTACCACTTGAGCATTGTGAGTATGGTCACAATTAACCGGGGCAAAGGCGCCCGGGAGGCCGGAATGCGGCGGTATCACGAGTCCTGCCGCGGGATGGTTAACGACGTCAGAAGGTTGCGGCAACAGTGGTGACAGACGATGCGGCCCAGGGCGGAACAGCCGCCGGCCAGGACAACAATGCAGGGCACCAGGGTGGCGCAGGCCACAACATGGTCCAGCTGATCACCCCCGCGGGGGAGCGTGTCAGCCATCCGGAGTATGACCCCTGGGTGAAGGACGTATCAGACGAGCAGCTGTGCTCGCTTTACGAGGACCTGGTGGTGATCCGGCGGATCGACAAAGAGGCAACAGCGCTGCAGCGCCAGGGCGAACTGGGCCTCTGGCCGCCGCTGCTGGGCCAGGAGGCCTCGCAGGTGGGATCGGTGCGGTCCCTGCGGGATGACGACTTTATTTTCCCCAGCTACCGCGAGAACGGCGTGGCCTACTGCCGCGGCGTGGACCTCGCGGACATCCTTCGCGTCTGGCGCGGCGCTGCCTCCGGCGGCTGGGATCCGTACACGGTCAACATGGCCATCCCGCAGATCGTGATCGGCGCACAGACGCTGCATGCCACCGGGTACGCCATGGGGATCCAGAACGACGGTGCCGACTCCGCGGCGATTGTGTACTTCGGCGACGGCGCCACCAGTGAGGGCGACGTGAACGAGGCCATGGTCTTTGCCGCCAGCTTCCAGGTGCCCCTGGTGTTCTTCTGCCAAAACAATCACTGGGCCATTTCGGAACCGGTGCGCCTCCAATCCCACACGCAGCTGGTGGACCGCGGGGCCGGATTCGGCATCCCCAGCATGCGGGTCGACGGCAACGATGTCCTGGCGGTCATGGCTGCCACCCGGGTCGCCCTCGACCGGGCCCGCCGGGGCGGCGGACCCACCTTCATCGAGGCCGTCACCTACAGGATGGGCCCGCATACGACGGCGGATGACCCCACCCGGTACCGTGACCCCAACGAACTCGAGGACTGGGCGGCCAAGGATCCGATCGGACGGGTCCATGCACTGCTTGACCGGAAGGGCCTGTTCACCGAGGAGTTCGAAGCCGGCGTGCGGACCAAGGCAGACACCGTCGCCCGCGAGCTGCGTGCCGGGTGCGTCGGCATGCCGGATCCCGAACCCCTGGACGTCTTCAAGCACGTGTACAGCACCCCCAACTCCTGGCTGGACCGCCAGCAGGACCACTACTCCCGTTACCTTGCCTCCTTCGGCGATCCCGAAGGGGCAACACAAGAAGAAGGTGCACGCTGATGACGCAGATGACCTTTGCGCGGGCAATAAACTCAGGCCTCCGCAGATCCCTCGACAACGATCCCAAGGTGCTCCTCATGGGCGAGGACATCGGCACCCTGGGCGGCGTCTTCCGTGTGACGGACGGATTGCAGAAGGACTTCGGCAAGCACCGCGTGGTGGACACGCCCCTGGCGGAGTCCGGCATTGTGGGCACCGCTGTTGGCCTGGCCTACCGCGGATACCGGCCGGTGGTGGAGATCCAGTTCGACGGTTTTGTCTACCCCGCCTTCGACCAGATCGTGTCGCAGGTGGCCAAGATGCATTACCGCAGCCGCGGCGCCGTGAAAATGCCCATCACCATCCGCATCCCGTTCGGCGGCGGCATCGGGTCGCCGGAGCACCACTCCGAGTCGCCGGAGGCCTACTTCGCCCACACGGCGGGCCTGCGGGTGGTCACCCCGGCCAGTCCGCAGGACGCCCACACCATGATCCAGCAGGCCATTTCCAGCGATGACCCCGTGGTGTTCTTCGAGCCCAAGCGCCGTTACCACGACAAAGGCGAAGTGGACGAGTCGCTCGATCCCAGATCAGCCCCGCCGATGGGGCAGGCCCGGGTTGTCACGGACGGGAGCGACGTCACACTCGTGGCCTACGGGCCGCTGGTGAAGACGGCCCGTGATGCTGCGACAGCGGCCGCGGACGAAGGCGTCTCGGTTGAGGTCATCGACCTGCGGTCGCTGGCTCCGGTGGATTTCGCCACGGTGGAGGCCTCGGTCCGCAAGACGGGACGGCTGGTGATCACCCACGAGGCCGGGCAGTCGGGCGGGCTCGGCGCAGAGGTTGCGGCCAGCATTACCGAGCGCTGCTTCTACCACCTGGAGGCGGCACCCGTCCGCGTCACCGGGTTCGACGTGCCGTACCCCTATTCGAAGGTGGAGATGCACCATCTTCCGAATCTGGACCGGATCCTCGACGGCGTGGACCGGGCGCTGGGCCGGCCGAATTCGCTGAGCGGGCTGGAAGGATGACCGCCACCATGATCAAGGAATTCCGGCTGCCCGATCTCGGCGAAGGGCTGACCGAATCCGAAATCGTCAGCTGGAAAGTCGGGGTCGGGGACACCGTCAGCCTCAACCAGATTATTGCCGAGGTGGAGACTGCCAAAGCAGTGGTGGAGCTGCCCTCACCGTTCGCGGGCGTAATTACGGCCCTGCATGAACAGCCGGGAACCGTGGTGGAGGTGGGCAAACCGATTGTTTCGTTCGAGGTAAAGGACGACGCCGGTAACCAGACCGCCGCTGCCGCTCCGGCTGAGGCAGCGCTCCCCAAGAGGGAACCCAACCTCGTCGGGTACGGCGCCGTCGTCGAAAGCACCGGCCGTCCCGTCCGGCGGCAGCGAAGGCTGGTCGAGCCCGCCCGGCCGGCTGAGCCTGTCGAAACCAAGCCCGCCCCGCTCGTTGAGCCTGTCGAAACCAAGCCTCCTGCCGACACCGCTCCCGCCGAGCGGCCCCGTTCCACGCCGCCCGTCCGGAAGCTGGCCAAGGACCTCGGAGTCGATCTGGAGAGCGTCACGGGGACCGGCCCCAGCGGTCTCATTACCCGTGACGATGTGCGCAATTTCGTGGGCGGCGGGGATCTTCCCGCGGCCGCCCACGAGCTGGCAGCACAGGACCTGCAGCCCGCGCCGGCACAGGGCGAGCGTGAGGTGCGCACGCCGATCAAGGGTGTCCGCAAGTTCACGGCAGCCGCCATGGTCAGCAGCGCGTTTACCGCACCCCATGTGACGGAGTTTCTCACTGTCGACGTCACTCCTTCCATGGAGCTGCTGGCCAGGCTTAAGGAAAGCAAGGCCTTTGCCGGTCACAAGCTCACACCGCTGACCCTCGCGGCCAAGGCTGTCCTGATTGCCCTGCGGCGCAATCCTGGCCTGAACGCCAGATGGGATGAGGCCAACCAGGAGATCGTGCAGTTCAATTACGTGAACCTGGGCATCGCGGCCGCAACCCCGCGCGGTCTCACCGTTCCCAACATCAAGGATGCGGACCGGCTGGCGCTGGTCGACTTGTCCACCGCGCTCGCAGGACTGACGGACACGGCCAGGGCCGGCAAGACCAGCCCGGCGGACCTCTCGGGCGGCACCATCTCCATCACCAACATCGGTGTCTTCGGCATCGACGCCGGCACGCCCATCCTCAACCCGGGGGAGGCTGCGATCCTCGCCATGGGCGCCGTCCGGAAAACCCCGTGGGAGTACCAGGACCAGGTCGCGTTGAGGCAGGTCATGACGCTGAGCCTCTCCTTCGACCACCGGCTGGTGGATGGCGAGCAGGGATCCAGGTTCCTGGCCGACGTGGGCGCCCTCCTCGCGGATCCCGGCATGGCCTTCGCGATGGCCTAGCCCGCGATTCCAGGTTGCCTGCCGCTCGCGCTCGAGCGGCAGGCAACCGGGAACCAAACAGCCGGGAACCAAACAGCCGGGAACCAAGCAGCCTGCAACCAAACGGGGGCACTTTGAGGCCGCAATTGCCGTTTCAGCGCCCAAGGCCCGGCGTGTCCGTGTCGAAGTGCCCCGGTTTTGGCGCGGGACCTGGCGCGGTGTGGCCCGGCAGCGGGGGTCAGTCGTGGAGCGGTCAGCCGGGGAGCGCAGTCAGCCGTGAAGCAGTCAGCTGTGCAGCGCAGTCAGTCGGAGAGCGGGTTGTCCGTCACCAGCAGGGCCGCCAGCGCCATGCTCTCCAGAAGCGGACGCGCCGACTTGAGGGCCATCCGGCTGCCGTGGTTGCGGACGGAGTGCGGGGTGGAGTTGATCAGGCCGAATGTCGCGTGGGCGCGCATACGGAGGTCGGCCGTGTCTGTTGCGCCATGGATGCCGGCGAGCACGTCCACCCACACTTCCACGTAGCTGCGCTGCAGGGCACGTACCTGTGCCTGGTCCTCGCTGGTCAGGTTGCTGAAATCCCGGTCCTGCACCCGGATCACGTCGGGGTTGCTGAGGGCAAAGTCCACGTGGAACTGCACCAGCCGGTTGAGGGCGGCGGAGGGCTCGGCGGCGTCGGCAACTACGTGGCGGCCGCCGTCGAGCAGGTCCTGGCTGACGGTGAGCAGCAGCGCACCCAGCACTGCCTGCTTTCCGGGGAAGTGGCGGTACACGGCGGGTCCGCTCACGCCTGCCGCGGCGCCGAGGTCCTCGAGGGAGACCCGGTTGAACCCGTTGACGGCGAAGAGCGTGGCCGCGGCGGACAGGAGCGCCTGCCGGCGGGATTCCTTCGCCCGGCTGCGCTGCGTCGGACCGGTTGTCTCGCGGCCGGCTGCGGCCTGGCCGGGAGCGGTGAGCTCTCGATCTGTGGTGGGCACATTTCCTCCTCGGAACCCAAAGAACTCTACCAACAACCTGTGTTGGACATCACAGTTACTTGAGACTAACCTGATCTCAGTTACGAGGCACTAACCGAAATGCGGCAGGACTGCCGCCGGACGTGCCCGGGAATGGAAGCGGTCAATGGAGACACTCGCCAGCCGGCTGGATGCCGCCGGCAGCGCATTCGAGGCCAACAGCCTTGCGCAGCGCGCGCTCGCCGATGAGCTGCGGAAACGTCTTGCCACGGCGGCGCTGGGCGGGCCGGAGAAGTCGCGTGAACGGCACATGGCGCGGGGCAAGCTGCTTCCCCGGGAACGGATCGACAGGCTTCTCGACGACGGCAGTCCCTTCCTCGAGATCGCCCCGCTGGCGGCGAACGGCATGTACAACGACGATTCGCCCGGCGCCGGCATCATCGCAGGCATCGGCCTGGTGCACGGCCGCCACGTGCTGGTGATCTCCAACGATGCCACCGTCAAGGGCGGCACCTACTATCCCATGACGGTGAAGAAGCACCTCAGGGCCCAGGAGATCGCGCTCGAGAACCGGCTCCCGTGCATCTACCTCGTGGATTCGGGCGGAGCCTTCCTCCCCAAGCAGGACGAGGTCTTTCCGGACCGGGACCATTTCGGCCGGATCTTCTACAACCAGGCCCGAATGTCCGCTGCCGGGATTCCCCAGATCGCCTCCGTCATGGGCTCCTGCACCGCAGGCGGCGCCTACGTTCCCGCGATGAGCGATGAAACGGTCATCGTCCGCAACCAGGGCACCATCTTCCTCGGCGGCCCACCCCTCGTGAAGGCAGCCATCGGCGAAATCGTCAGCGCGGAGGAGCTTGGCGGCGGCGACGTGCACTCCCGGATCTCCGGCGTCACGGACCACCTCGCCGAAAACGACGAGCACGCCCTGCAGATCGTCCGCGACATCGTCGCCACGCTGCCCCGGCCCACCGCGCCGGCCTGGGACGTGGAACCCGCCGTCGAACCCGCGGCCGGGTCCGGCCAGCTCTACGGCGCCGTCCCCACGGACGTCAACGCGCAGTACGACGTCCGCGAGGTCATCGCCCGGCTGGTGGACGGCAGCCGCTTCCATGAGTTCAAGAAGAACTACGGCCCCACCCTGGTGACGGGATTCGCCAGGGTCCACGGACACCCTGTGGGCATCGTTGCCAACAACGGCGTGCTGTTCAGCGAGTCGGCACTCAAGGGCGCCCACTTCATCGAGCTGTGCGACCAGCGCGGCATTCCGCTGCTCTTCCTGCAGAACATCTCCGGCTTCATGGTGGGCAAGGACTACGAGCAGGGCGGCATTGCCAAGAACGGCGCCAAAATGGTCACCGCCGTGGCCACCACGCGCGTGCCCAAGCTGACAGTGGTGATCGGCGGGTCCTTCGGCGCCGGCAACTACTCGATGTGCGGCCGGGCCTATTCCCCCCGCTTCCTGTGGATGTGGCCCGCCAGCCGCATCTCCGTCATGGGCGGCAACCAAGCCTCCAGCGTCCTGGCCACCGTCAAGCGTGACCAGTACGAGGCAGCAGGGCAAGAGTGGTCCGCAGCGGATGAAGAGGCGTTCAAAGCCCCCATCCGGCAGCAATACGAGGACCAGGGCAGCCCCTACTACTCCACGGCGCGCCTGTGGGACGACGGCGTGATCGACCCCGCGGACACCCGCACCGTGCTGGGCCTCGCCCTCGACGTCGTCTCGCGCGTCCCGCTGCCGGAGACCTCCTTTGGCCTCTTCCGAATGTGAGCCAGTAATGACTACCGAAACCATGTTCCGCACCGTCCTGGTGGCCAACCGCGGCGAGATTGCCTGCCGGGTGATCAGGACACTGCGTGCCATGGGCATCCGTTCCGTTGCGGTCTACAGCGATGCCGACGCCGGTGCCCGCCACGTGCGCGATGCCGACGCCGCCGTCCGGATCGGCCCCGCCGCGGCCGCCCAAAGCTACCTCAGCATCGACGCGATCATCAGAGCCTGTCAGGAGACCGGTGCCCAGGCGGTGCACCCAGGCTATGGATTCCTGAGTGAGAACGCAGACTTTGCCAGGGCGCTGAATGCGGCCGGCATCGCCTTCATTGGACCCGGGGCCGAGGCACTGGAGGTCATGGGCGACAAGATCCGCTCGAAGAACCACGTGTCCGGATATGGCGTTCCGGTGGTCCCGGGCATCGCCGAGCCCGGCATGACGGATGCGGAACTCATCACCGCCGCCCCGGCCGTGGGCTTCCCACTCCTGATCAAGCCCTCGGCGGGCGGCGGCGGCAAGGGAATGCATGCGGTGGAGCGCCGGGAGGACCTGCCGGCCGCCCTGGCCACAGCACGGCGTGTGGCTGCCAGCGCGTTTGGAGACGACACCCTGTTCCTGGAACGCCTGGTGACCTCACCGCGGCACATCGAGGTGCAGGTCCTGGCCGATACCCACGGCAACGTCATCCACCTGGGGGAGCGCGAATGCTCCCTGCAGCGGCGGCACCAGAAGGTCATCGAGGAAGCGCCGTCACCACTGCTGGAATCTCTGTCCGACGGCGAGGCAGTCCGCGCGAAGATTGGCGAGGCTGCGTGCCAGGCCGCCCGCAGTGTCCACTATGCCGGCGCCGGCACCGTGGAGTTCCTCGTTTCGGACGACTCCCCGGACGAGTTCTTCTTCATGGAGATGAACACCCGGCTCCAGGTGGAACATCCGGTGACGGAAATGGTCACGGGCACCGACCTTGTCGAATGGCAGGTGCGCATCGCCGCCGGTGAGGAACTGACGGTGCAGCAGGACGACGTCGTGCTGACCGGCCACTCCGTGGAAGCGCGTGTCTACGCCGAGGTCCCGGAGAAGAACTTCCTGCCCTCGACCGGAACAGTGCTCCTGCTGGACGAGATCCCCGGCCCCGCCCAGCGCCCCGGCGCTCCTGTCCGCGTCGAAGCCGAAACATCCCGGGGGCGCGTCCGGGTGGACTCGGCGTTGCTGGACGGCCTGGAGATCTCCTCCAGCTATGACCCGATGATCTCGAAGGTCATCGCGTGGGGTGAGGACCGCGCCGCAGCCTTTGACACCCTGGACAAGGCGCTCGCCGGGTACACCGTGCTGGGCATCGGCACCAACGTCGAATACCTGCGGTTACTGATCAACGACGCCGACGTCCGCGCCGGCCGCCTCGACACCGGCCTGATCGAGCGCAAGATGCCGCAGTTCACGTTTCGCCGGCCGGGCGATGCCGAACTTGTCACCGCCGCCTTGTACGCCCTGGCCAAGACGGAGGAACAGCACCAGCATGAGCCGGCGGCCGGCCCGTGGCAGCGCCGCGACGGCTGGCGACTCGGTGCCGCGGCGCCGCGCCGGATCAGCCTGGGAACCTCCGACGGCGCAGTCGCCACCGTGGACGTGTGGGGCCCCGTCACGGGGGACGGTGTCGCCGTTAGCGTGAACGGAGGGCCGCAGCTCCCGGCCCTCCTGGAGTACACGGGTCGCCAACGTCCGGTGCTCACCCTTAATGGCGAAGCCAGCAGCTATGGACTTGCAGCCGTCCACACGGGTCCTCCCGCCCAAAGCTGGATCGAGACCGACCCCCGCGTCCTGTCGGAGCTCTTCCTCGGCAAGGAGGGCTGGTCCTGCCGCCTCGAGGTGCTCACCCGCGAGTCCCGCCTGGAGCGGGTGCTGGCCGCCGTCGAACGCGAAGAGGGCGCCGCGGATCCGGAGGTCCGGTCACCCATGCCCGGGACCGTCGTCGCAGTGCCGGTGAGGGACGGCGAGCAAGTGACGGCAGGACAGGTGCTGCTGTCCGTAGAGGCCATGAAGATGGAGCACCAGCTCGTGGCCGAAGTCTCCGGCACGGTCCACATCAGTGTGAGCACGGGCGACCTGGTTAAGGCTGACCAGGTCGTAGCCACCATTCACGCGGAACAGCCCGCGGGGCAAGACCCCGACGCGGCCGGCACCGCACCCCAGGATCCAACAGATGAACGTAAGGAGGCCTAGCCATGGCCGATTTTGACCTCAGCGAGGAATACCAGGACCTCAGCAAGACCGTCCGCGAATTCGCCGACGAAGTGGTTGCCCCCGTCTCCGCCAAGCACGACGAGGAACACAGCTTCCCCTACCAAGTGGTCTCGCAGATGGCGGACATGGGGCTGTTCGGCCTGCCGTTCCCGGAGGGATATGGCGGCATGGGCGGTGACTACTTCGCGCTGGCCCTCGCGCTGGAACAGCTGGGGCGCGTGGACCAGTCCGTGGCCATCACGCTGGAGGCAGGGGTTTCCCTTGGCGCCATGCCCGTCTACCGCTTCGGCACCGAGGCCCAGAAGCAAGAATGGCTGCCGCTGCTCGCGTCCGGAAAGGCACTCGCCGGCTTCGGCCTGACCGAGCCGGAGGCCGGCTCCGACGCCGGCGGCACGAAGACCACGGCCCGGCTGGAAGGCGGCGGAGACGCCAAGAACTGGGTCATCAACGGCAACAAGGAATTCATCACCAACTCGGGAACTGACATCAGCAAGCTGGTGACCGTCACCGCCGTCACGGGGCAGCAGGAGCGCAAGGACGGCAGCATCAGGAAGGAGATCTCCACCATCCTGGTGCCCACCGACACGCCCGGCTTCAAGGCCGAGAAGGCGTACAACAAGGTGGGCTGGAACGCCTCGGACACGCACCCCCTGACGCTGCGGGACGTTACTGTTCCCGAGGCGAACCTGCTGGGGGAGCGGGGGCGGGGCTACGCCAACTTCCTGTCAATCCTGGATGAGGGCAGGATCGCCATCGCCGCACTGGCCACCGGCGCTGCGCAGGGATGCGTGGATCTTTCGGTCCGCTACGCCAAGGACCGCAGCGCCTTCGGGACCAATATCGGCAAGCACCAGGCCATTGCGTTCAAGATCGCCCGCATGCAGGCGCGCGCCCATACGGCCCGTCTTGCGTACTACGATGCGGCCGCCCGGATGCTCGCCGGCAAGCCGTTCAAGACCCAGGCGGCCATAGCTAAGATGGTCGCAGGCGAGGCGGCCATGGACAATGCGCGGGATGCCACCCAGGTATTCGGCGGCTATGGCTTCATCAACGAGTTCACCGTGGCGCGCCACTACCGGGACTCCAAGATCCTGGAGGTCGGGGAGGGCACCACGGAGGTCCAGCTGATGCTGATCGCCCGGGAACTGGGGCTGTAACAGGCCCGGGGGCCGTGTCTGTCGAAAGTCCGTGGAGACGCCGAGAGGATCAACGATGATTGACAAGGTTGTTGCCAGCGCTGACGAAGCGGTCGCCGACATAGCCGACGGCGCATCGCTCGCCGTCGGGGGTTTTGGCCTGTGCGGAATCCCGGTGGCGCTGATAGACGCCCTCCACCGCCGCGGCACCACGAACCTGGAGACAGTCAGCAACAACTGCGGCGTGGACGACTGGGGCCTGGGAATCCTTCTCCGGGACGGCAGAATCCGCCGGACTGTCAGCTCGTACGTGGGGGAGAACAAGGAGTTCGCCCGGCAGTACCTCGCCGGCGAACTGGAGGTGGTCCTGACCCCGCAGGGCACCCTGGCCGAGAAGCTGCGCGCCGGCGGTGCCGGCATCCCCGCTTTTTACACCAAGGCGGGCGTGGGGACCCAGGTGTCCGACGGCGGCCTGCCGCAGAAATACGACGCCGACGGCGGCATCGCCGTCGCGTCCCCGGCGAAGGAAGTGCGCAGCTTCGACGGCGTCGACTACGTCCTGGAGGAGTCGCTCACCCCCGACTACGGCCTGGTCCATGCCTGGAAGGGCGACCGCCACGGGAATCTGGTCTTCCACGCCACGGCCATGAACTTCAACCCCCTTTGCGCCATGGCGGGACGGATCACCATCGCGGAGGTGGAGGAGCTCGTGGAGCCGGGCGAGCTGGATCCCGAACACGTCCACCTGCCGGGCATCTTCGTCCAGCGGGTGGTGGTGGTGCCGGAATCCGAGAAGCGCATTGAGAAGCGGACGGTCGCACTGTCCGCGGCGTCTGCAACCCAGTCCGGGAGCACCGGAACGGCAGGAAGCACCGCCGCGGCAGGAACCGCCGGCACCCCCGAACAGGCAGGAGCGTAGCCATGGACCCGAACACCGCGATGGGAATGCCGCCCCGTCCCGAGGCCGTCCGTCACGAGTACCGCCGGGCCGCCTCCTCGCACCCCGAGGGCAAGGGCTGGACCCGCAATGAGCTCGCCGCCCGCGTGGCCCAGGAGCTGAGCAACGGCCAGTACGTGAACCTCGGCATCGGCATGCCCACCCTGATCCCCAACTACATCCCGGCCGGCGTTGAAGTGGTCCTGCACTCCGAGAACGGCATCCTCGGCGTCGGCCCCTACCCCGGCGAGGACGAGGTGGATCCGGACCTCATCAATGCCGGCAAGGAAACCGTCACCGTCAACAAGGGCGCCGCGTTCTTCGACTCCGCGCAGTCCTTCGGCATGATCCGCGGCGGGCATGTGGATGTGGCCGTGCTCGGTGCCATGGAGGTGGCCGCCAACGGGGACCTCGCCAACTGGATGATCCCCGGAAAAATGGTCAAGGGGATGGGCGGCGCCATGGACCTGGTCTTCGGAGCCAAGAAAGTGATCGTGATGATGGAGCACGTGGACCGCAGCGGGAAACCGAAGATCGTGGACCGCTGCTCGCTGCCTTTGACGGGCAAGGCCTGCGTGGACCGCATCATCACGGATCTTTGCGTCCTCGACGTGACTCCGGACGGCCTGGTCCTGCGCGAACTCGCCCCCAACGTGTCCGAGGAAGATGTTGCCGCGGCCACCGGTGCGGAGCTGTTCGAGGAAGACCAGGAACTCACCGTATGAGCGCGGCTTCGGCAGGTTCCACCACCGGCGGTGCCCGGGTCGTCGAGCAGCGCGGACTCTACTTCGAGGAACTCGAGGAGGGCGTCGTTTACGCTCACCGCCCCGGCCGGACCGTCACGGAGGCGGACAACGTGCTGTTCACCACCATGACCATGAACACGCAGGGGCTGCACCTGGACGCGGCCTGGAGCGCGGGCCAGCCCTTCGGCCAGCGGCTGGTGAACTCCATGTTCACGCTGGCCACGGTGGTGGGGCAGTCCGTAGGCCAGCTGACCCAGGGCACCATCATTGCGCAGCTCGGGCTGACGGACGTCTCCTTCCCGCACCCGCTCTACCACGGTGACACGCTGTACACCGAGACCGTCATCACCAACAAACGGCTGTCCGGGTCACGGCCGGGGCAGGGCGTCGTCACCATGCAGCACACCGGCCGCAACCAGGACGGGACGGTGGTGGCATCTGCCACGCGCAGCTGCCTGATGTGGACGCGCGAGGCGCATATAGAGGCGCAGCGGGGCAAATAATCGGACAATGACAGTATGACTTTTGTGATGGGTCCTGCCCTGCTCTTCTGCCCTGCCGACCGCCCCGAACGCTTCCAAAAGGCCGCCGAGCGCTCCGACGCCGTCATCCTGGATCTTGAGGATGCCGTGGCGGCGCCGGACAAGCAGCGGGCACGGGGCGCCATCCTCGCCCAGCTCGGGGGCTCCGGCGACGGGCCGGAGCTCGACCCCAGCCGGACCATCATCAGGATCAACCCGGCCGGCACCGAGGACTTCGAGAAGGACCTCCACTGCCTGGCGCACACGCCTTACCGCACCGTCATGCTCGCCAAGGCAGAGAGCGCGAGCCAGCTCCGGGCCCTGCCGGACTTCCACGTGATTGCCCTGTGCGAAACGGCCGCGGGCGTGGTCCACGCACCCGCTATCGCGGCCGAACCCAACGTGGTGGCCATGATGTGGGGCGCGGAGGACCTGCTCGCCTCCCTCGGCGGCACCTCCAGCAGGAACGACGACGGCGGCTACCGCGCCGTTGCCCTGCACGCCCGTTCCGCTGTGCTCCTGGCAGCGGGCGCAGCCGGCAAGCAGGCCGTTGACGCGGTCTACGTGAGCATCCCCGACCTTGACGGGCTGGCCGCGGAGGCCCGGGATGCCGCTGCCTCCGGATTCGGCTCCAAGGCCTGCATCCACCCCAGCCAGGTGGCCGCCGTCCGGGCCGCCTACGCACCCTCGGGCGAGGACGTGGCCGCTGCCACGCACCTGCTGGAGGCCGCAAAGGAAGCCGGTGCCGGAGTGTTCCAGTACCAGGGCCGGATGATCGACGGCCCCATCCTCCGGCACGCGGAGTCGGTGCTCCGCAGAGCCCGGTAGGTTCCACAGGCCCGGTAGGTTCCGCAGAGCACGCTAGGTTCCGCAGAGCACGCTAGGTTCCACAGAGCCCGGTAGCCCGCCGTCGTCCCCGCTATGTTCCGGACGCCATCATCTCCCTGCCCGCAGGGAGATGGGCGGGATCGCCTCGTACAGCGGTGTCCGGATCCAGCGCTGCCCGGTCTCCCTGAACTCCGCCCGGGTGGCGAAACGGTACAGGTAGGTGCGGGCGCGCACCCAGCGGGGGCGTTCGCCGTCAAACGGGTCATGGCGCAGCAGACCCAGCATGGCCGCGTCAGCTTCGAGCAGCTTGCCAAGGAAGGCGTAGAACCATTCCTCGTGGACCGTGCGCAGGGGCAGGAACCACATAAGCCAGTCCAGCCGCAGATGGTAGGGCGCCCACTGGCGGGGCAGCCGGTGCACCTCGCCCGGTTTTCCCTTGAAGCCGTATTCGCGCCAGTCGGCCGCCTCGTCCGGCTCCACGTCAAGGGTGCCCTCCACCGCCACTTCGATGCGCTGCTTGGTGACTGTGCCGAACGCGCCGTAGGTGTTCACCAGCTGCCAGCGGTTGAAGCTGGCGTTCATCAGCTGGTACTGCGAGAACAGATTGCGTATGGGCCAGTAGCTGAGGACCACCAGGAGCAGGGACGCGGCCAGCGTGAGGAGAAGCCACCACAGCGGCGTCTCCCCGGTAGTGTGCCATTCCAGCGGAAGGCCCGGCAGCACCGCATGCGCCACGGGATCGCTGACCCCGGCGAAGGCCAGCACGATCGCAATCCAGTTCAGCCAGGCGAAATTGCCGCTGGCCACCAGCCACAGCTGGGTGAAGATGATGATGCCCGCCGCCACGCTGCCCAGCGGCTGCGGCGCGAAGAGGAAGAACGGCACCACCAGTTGGGCGAAGTGGTTCCCCACCACCTCCAGCCGGTGGAAGGGCTTCGGCAGCAGATGCGCCTGCCGGCTGAGGGGGCCGGGCATCGGCTGCGTCTCGTGGTGGTAGTACAGGGCGGTGAGGTCGCGCCACTCCCGGCCGCCGCGGATCTTGATCATGCCGGCACCGAATTCCAGCCGGAACACCAGCCAGGCCACGAGGATGAGGATGGTCCTGGGCGGATCGGTCTGGTCCGAGCCCAGGAACGCCACCGTGAAGCCGGCCTCCAGGAGCAGCATCTCCCAGCCGAACCCGTAGAACGTCTGGCCCACGTTGACCACCGACATGTACAGCAGCCACAAGGCCAGGAATGCGATCAGCGGCAGCCAGGGCGGGCCCAGCTGGGGGAGGCCGAGGACCAGGACGCCGGAGATGGCCAGCCCCACTGTACAGACGGCCCGCAACAGCCGGTCCGAGTATCGCCAGCGGAACAGCGTGGGCCTGCGCATCCGGCTGAAAGCCTTCAGGTAGTCCGGAACGGGAAGGAGGCCGCGCTCGCCGAGGAGCGCGGGAAACTGGTTGAGGGAGGAGAGGAACGCAACGAAATAGAGTGCGGCGACCCCGCGCTGCAGCACCTGCCGGGCGAATTCGTAGTCCGGCGCATCGAACCATGGGGCCCAGTCCACGGGCACCACGTTACCCCGGCCCGGAAGCGCGTCAAGGCGGCGCGGCCGGCACTAGGATCGAACCATGTTTGCACTGGTGCTCCTCGCTGTCGTCGCGGGAGCACTGGCCCAACGGCTTGCCGGATTGGGCTTCGGCCTACTCGTCTCGCCGGTCCTGGTGGTGCTCCTGGGACCATTCGACGGCGTGATGATCATCAACCTTTGCGGCGCGGCCTCATCGCTGCTGATCCTTTCCAGGGTGTGGCGCCACGTCTCCTGGCGGCGCTACTTTGGTCTCGCCGCCTCGGCGCTGGCGGGTGTGGTGCCGGGCGCATGGCTTGCCAGCCATGTGCCCGAGGCGCCGTTGGAAATCTGTATCGGGGTGCTCCTGGTGCTGGGGCTTCTGGCGTCCCAACGGCTGGACCGCAGCTCCTGGCGCGCGGGCGGCCCGGTTCCGATGGTGACGCTGGGGGTCTCGAGCGGACTGATGAACGCCGCGGCGGGCGTCGGGGGCCCGGCAATCACCGCCTACGCCATCGTCACCCGCTGGGAGCAAAAAAGCTTCGGTGCAACCCTGCAGCCCTACTTCGCCACTACCGGGCTGTCCTCGCTGCTGTCCAAATACCTGTTTTCCGGGGGCCATCTGCCGGCACTTCAGGGCTGGCAGTGGCTGGGGATCTTTGGGTCCATGCTTTTGGGAATCGTGGCCGGCGACCTGCTGTCCGGCCGGGTGCCGCCAGGCTCCGTCCGCAGGATCGTGGTGCTGATCGCCTATGCGGGAGCCATTTCCACCGTGTCCAAGGGAATGCTGGAATTGACCCTGGGCTGACCCCTGCCGACTATGCGCCGCGCCGGCCGGCCACCGCGGTGCGGGATACTTAAGCCATGCAGACTTCCGGCTCCAGCCGTCCCGACAGCCAGCCGCGCACCATCGTCATCCTCGGATCCACCGGTTCCATCGGCACCCAGGCGATTGACGTCGTCGACGGCGCCCGCCACCTTTTTGAGGTTGTGGCGCTGAGCGCCGGGGGCGGCAACCTCGAACTCCTCGCCCGGCAGGCCGTGCACACCCGGGCCGGCGCCGTCGGCATCGCCGAAGGTGATCCCCGGCGCCTCCGGGACCTGATCAACGACGCCGCCCGGGCGGCCGGGCTGGGGCAGTACCGGCCCGAGATCATCGCCGGCCCCGACGCCTCCACCCGGATCGCTGCCGTGAAGGCGGACGTGGTGCTCAACGGCATCACGGGCTCGATCGGACTGGCGCCCACGCTCGCTGCGCTGGAATCCGGCGCCACCCTGGCCCTCGCCAACAAGGAATCTCTGATCGTTGGCGGCTCGCTGGTCAAGGCCGCCGCCGCGGAGGGACAGATCGTGCCGGTTGACTCCGAGCACTCCGCCATCGCCCAGTGCCTGCGCTCGGGGACCGCCGCGGAGGTGGACAGGCTCATCCTGACCGCCTCCGGCGGACCCTTCCGCGGCCGGACCCGCGAACAGCTCGTCGCCGTCACACCGGAGGAGGCGCTGGCCCACCCCACCTGGGACATGGGCCTGATGGTCACCACCAACTCAGCCAGCCTGGTGAACAAGGGCCTTGAAGTCATCGAGGCGCACCTGCTGTTCGACATCCCCCTGGACCGGATCGACGTGGTGGTCCATCCGCAGTCCGTGATCCACTCCATGGTGCAGTTCGTGGACGGGTCCACCATCGCCCAGGCATCGCCACCGGACATGCGCCTGCCGATTGCCCTTGGCCTGGGCTGGCCGGACCGGGTGCCCAACGCGGCCACGCCCTGCGACTGGACCCGGGCCACCAGCTGGACGTTCGAGCCGCTGGACTCCTCCGCATTCCCCGCCGTCCGGCTGGCCAAGGACGCGGCAAGGCAGGGAAGCACCTACCCCGCTGTATTCAACGCCGCCAATGAGGAAGCCGTCACGGCTTTCCACGCGGGCAGGATCCGGTTCACGGACATCGTGGACACCATCGAGGCCGTCCTCGGTGAACATTCGGGTTCTTCCCGGCTAACGGTCGGATCCGTGCTCGATGCTGAGAACTGGGCACGTGCGCGCACCCACGAACGTTTAGCAGTGAGCAGTCTCTAGGAAGCAGCAGATCTGAAGCATGAGTCCCGTTATCCTCTTTATCCTTGGTGTCGTCTTTGTGGCGGTCGGCATCGCGGTATCCATTGCGCTGCATGAGGTGGGCCACCTGGTACCCGCCAAGCTGTTCAAGGTGCGCGTCACCAAGTACATGATCGGCTTCGGCCCCACCCTCTGGTCGACCAAAAAGGGCGAAACCGAGTACGGCTTCAAGGCGCTGCCGCTGGGCGGCTATGTCTCGATGATCGGCATGTACCCGCCCAACAAGGAGGACGGCTCGGTGCGTCCGTCCAGCACCGGCATGTTCCAGACGCTGGCCAGTGAGGCCCGCTCCATGGCCCATGAAGATGTGGGGCCCGGGGACGAGAACCGCGTGTTCTACCGGCTCCCGGTCTGGAAGAAGATCATCATCATGCTGGGCGGCCCGGCAATGAACCTGCTGATCGGCCTCGTGCTCACGGCCGTGCTGCTCATGGGGTTCGGCATCTCCGAGCCCACCACCACCATCGCCGACGTCTCCAAGTGCCAGGTCAAGGCGGGGGAAACAGTCGATCCGAACTCCGCCGACTGCAAGCCGACTCCGGCCGCTGCGGCCCAGCTCAAGCCAAACGACGTCATCACGGCCTTCGACGGAAAAACCGTGACCAGCTGGGACCAGCTCACGGGCTGGATCCGCGCTTCCGCGGGCAAGGAAGTGTCCATCACCGTGGAGCGCGACGGCTCGCCGGTGACCAGCACCGTCACCCCTGTTCTGTCGGCACGCCCGGTCGTCGGTCCGGACGGGCGCCAGGCGAAGGACGACGCCGGGACCCTTCTGTACCAGGACGTCGGCTTCCTGGGCATTGGTGCGCAGACCGCCCTGGTTCCCCAGCCGGCGTCGTCCGTCCTGCCCATGGCGGGGGAGAACATCAAACAGGTTGCGGGGGTGGTCCTCAATCTGCCGGCCCGGGTGGCCGGTGTGGCCAAGGCGGCGTTCAGCGAAGAACCCCGGGACCCCAATGGCCCCATCAGTGTGGTGGGCGTGGGCCGCGTGGCGGGCGAGGTGGCGGCCATGGAAGAAGTCCCTGCCCAGGCGCGGCTGGCCGCCTTGGTGGGACTCCTCGCCGGGCTGAACTTTGCCCTGGCCGTCTTCAACCTGATCCCGCTGCTGCCGCTCGACGGCGGCCACGTGGCCGGCGCACTCTACGAGGCAGTGCGGCGGCGGGCGGCAAAGCTGCTCGGCAGACCCGACCCCGGCGCCTTTGACATCGCGAAACTGCTGCCGGTGACCTACGTGGTGGCGGCGCTGCTCATGGGGATGGGTGCGCTGCTGATCTATGCGGACATCGTGAAGCCGGTGAATCTCTTCGGCTAAGTTCCCTCACGATCAGCCTTGATTGGCTGATTACCGAAAATCAGCTCTAAATGATTGATTTGCGAATATAAGCCGGATACGGTTTTACCCATGTACGTTCTGACCATCGACCAGCGTGGCAGCACCGGCGACGTGGATCGCGTGCCCGAGCTCCTCGAAGACATCGGCAGCCATTCTGGTGTCCGCTTTGAACGCTCCGTCGGCGACGAAGTGCAGGGCGTCCTGCAGGACCCTGCCCTGGTGGTGGACGTGGCCCTGCACGCCCTGCGAAGCGGGCACTGGTACGTCGGGATCGGCGTCGGCCCGGGATCCCTGCCGCCGGACGCGAGCCCGCGCGAAGGGTCCGGCCCCGCCTTTGTCGCTGCCCGCCGGGCGGTGGAACGTGCCAAGTCAGCAGCGAGCCATGTCCCCGCCGCCGTGGTCGCGGGGAGCCGGGAGCACGAGGCCGCCGTGGCGTGCGCCAACGCGGAAGCGGTGCTGCGGTTGGTCGGCGGCCTGGTGCAGGCACGGACCGAGGCCCAGTGGCGCGTGGTGGACGCCCTCCGTGCGAAGAGCGGTGCAGCAACCGAACAGGGCCCCGGACGCCACGGACACCAGAAACAGGTGGCGCGGGAACTGGGAATCACCGAACAGTCGGTGAGCCGGGCCGTCCTCCGGTCGGGCTGGCAGGAAGAATGGGCCGCGAGGCCGGCGGTGGAAATGCTGCTGGCAACCGCCCACCGCCTCATCCTGGAGAACGCCATCCCCGGGACTCAAGACGGCGACGACAACCGAGGAGAAGCGTGAACGCAGTCTGGATCGCAGCCGCCCTGCTGACAGCCGGATTCGTGGGCTGGCCTGTCACGGCCCTGGTTTTCCGGCTGGCCCGCACCATCGACGACAAAGCCGACGCCGCCGCCAATGCCGGCAGGGACGGCGCCGACGACCCCTCCGCGGACGTGACGGTGGACAGGCCGGCCGTAGGGGACAGGCCGGCCGTAGGGGACAGGGTGAATTCAGTGAACGGCGACATCACCGTGGACGCTGGTGGTGCGGCCGCGCCGGAGCCCGGAGGCGAGGCATCGGCCAAACGGATCCTCCGGGGCGGGGCCATCATCGGAGTGCTCGAGCGGCTGGCAGTCTGCCTCGCCATCCTGGCCGGGCAGCCCGTGGCAATCGCCTACGTGGTGGCCATCAAAGGCCTGGGCCGGTTCGCGGAACTCAAGGAAACGCCGGTGGCCGCGGAGCGGTTCATCATCGGCACCCTGGCCTCCATGCTGTGGGCTGCGGGAGTTGCCGCCTTCACGAAGGTCGTGCTCCTCGGCTAGCCCGGCCGCGGGATAGGGTATCTCTATGACTGTTTTTGCTGTTGAGTACGTATACGACGCCGAGTCCTCCGAAACGCGAGCGGCCACCCGCCCCGCCCACCGCGAATGGACCGCAGGACTCGCGCAGGACGGCAGGCTTCTGGCCAGCGGACCCTACGGCGACGGCGCAGGCGCCCTGCTCATTTTCAAGGCGGCCGACGAAGCCGCACTCAACGAGATCCTCCGGCAGGATCCCTTCGCGGCCGCGGGCGTCATTTCCGGCACGCGAACCACCGAATGGGCACCCGTGACCGGTCTCTTGGCTGAGCACGCAGCCTAGCCGCCCCGCACCACCGATTTTCGAATTCAAGGAGTCCACGTGACCTCGGTCAGCCTGGGAATGCCATCAGCACCGCCGCCCGTCCTTGCCCCGCGACGCAAGACGCGCCAGATCAAGGTGGGCTCCGTCGGGGTCGGTTCCGATTTCCCCATCAGCGTGCAGTCGATGACCACCACGCCCACCACGGACATCAACGCCACGCTGCAGCAGATTGCCGAGCTGACAGCCTCCGGCTGCGACATCGTCCGCGTGGCGTGCCCGTCCGCCGATGACGCGGAGGCGCTTCCGATCATCGCCCGGAAATCGCAGATCCCGGTCATCGCCGACATCCACTTCCAGCCGAAGTACGTCTTCGCGGCCATCGAGGCCGGCTGTGCTGCCGTGCGCGTGAACCCGGGCAACATCCGCAAGTTCGACGACCAGGTCAAGGAGATCGCCAAGGCGGCCAAGGATCACGGCACGTCCATCCGCATCGGCGTGAATGCAGGATCGCTGGAACCGGGCATCCTGAAGAAGTACGGCAAGGCCACTCCGGAGGCTTTGGTCGAATCCGCAGTCTGGGAAGCCTCGCTCTTCGAGGAGCACGGCTTCCACGACTTCAAGATCTCCGTGAAGCACAATGACCCGGTGGTCATGGTGGCGGCCTACGAGATGCTCGCCGAAAAGGGCGACTGGCCGCTGCACCTGGGCGTCACTGAGGCCGGTCCCGCGTTCCAGGGAACCATCAAGTCGGCCACAGCCTTTGGCGCCCTCCTCTCGCGTGGCATCGGCGACACCATCCGCGTGTCCCTGTCTGCCCCTCCCGTTGAGGAGATCAAGGTGGGCAACCAGATCCTGCAGTCGCTGAACCTGCGCCCCCGCAAGCTGGAAATCGTCTCGTGCCCGTCCTGCGGGCGCGCGCAGGTTGACGTCTACACCCTCGCCGAGCAGGTCACCGCCGGCCTCGAGGGGATGGAGATCCCGCTGCGCGTCGCCGTCATGGGCTGCGTCGTCAACGGCCCGGGCGAAGCTCGGGAAGCTGACCTCGGCGTCGCCTCCGGCAACGGCAAGGGCCAGATATTTGTGAAGGGCGAGGTCATCAAGACTGTCCCCGAGAGCCAGATTGTTGAGACACTGATCGAAGAGGCCATGCGTATCGCGGAAGAGATGGGGGAGGCCGATGGCGAAGATGCTGTCAAGGGTAGCCCCGTGGTTAGCGTCTCATAAGGACGGCGCCGCGCCGGACGGTGCCACCGTCCGGGTGCTGGGTGTTGCGGACACCCGTCGACTGCGCGAACTGGCAGAAATCGATCCCGTCGCCAACGTATTCATCCTGGCGCACCTGGAGTCGACAGACTCTGCCGCGCCCACCCCGGGCGGAGCCAACGTCTTGGGCGTTTTCGACGACGACGTGCTGGTTGGCGCCTGCTGGGCAGGCGCCAACCTGGTCCCCGTCCAACTGGATCCCGAGCTGGCCGGACCGGTGGCGGCTGCGGCCCACCGCTCCGGTCGCCGGTTCGCGTCGATCTTCGGACCGGCGGGAACGGTCCTTGCGCTGCACAGTCGGCTGGAGGAGCTGGGCCACGTGGCCCACGAGGTACGGCCCGATCAGCCGCTCATGACCATTTCCGGCCCTCCGGCCGTTGAGCCGAACTGGGAGCTGGGGTACGGGCAGTACGCAGATTTTGACGCCATCCTCCCTGCCTGTGCAGCGATGTTCGAGGAAGAGGTTGGCTACTCGCCCTACCTCGGCGGCCGCGACTTCTACAGCCGCCGGGTGGCAGGCCTGATCCGGCAGGGACACTCCCTGGTCCACCTGAAGGACGGCGAAGTCGTGTTCAAGGCCGAGCTGGGTGCTGTCACCGCCGAGGTCACCCAGGTGCAGGGCGTATGGATGAACCCCAGCCACCGGGGACTCGGGCTGAGCGCCGGCTACATGGCGGCCGTGGTGCTGCTGGCCCAGAAAATGGCGCCCGTCACCAGCCTGTATGTCAACGACTACAACTCCCGGGCGAGGGCCACCTACGAACGCGTGGGTTTCCGGCAGGTGGGGACCTTCGCTACAGTTCTCTTCTAGCCGGCGGCCAAAGCCGCACCGGCCGCACTGGATTTGAAATCGGTGACGGCTATCACATAGGTTCGTTCTTACCGGGTTTTCGGACCCGGGTGGTCTCTCGAGAATTAGCGGCATGACCGGCCGCGGAGCCACGCCGCCACAGGGATGACCAGCCGTAAACGGCCAGGGGCTTCTCCTGCGGGGCGTGGCTTTCCTGTTCAGCTCCCACAGGGCCCGCAACCTGTGCTGCTGCCCAGCCGGTACATTAGTACCCAGACAATCAGCACTTCCCCCAGAAACGGACACCTACCCGTGGTTCTTCGACTCTCCAAGCTTTTCCTGCGCACCCTGCGTGAAGACCCCGCTGACGCCGAGGTGGCCAGCCACCGGCTGCTCGTGCGCGCGGGATACATCCGCCGCGCGGCTCCGGGCATCTACACCTGGCTGCCGCTGGGACTGAGCGTGCTGCGCAAGGTGGAGCAGATCATCCGGGAAGAGATGGCCGCCATCGGCGCCCAGGAAGTTCACTTCCCCGCACTGCTCCCCAAGGAGCCCTACGAGGCGACCAACCGCTGGACCGAATACGGCGAAGGGCTGTTCCGGCTGAAGGACCGCAAAGGCGGGGACTACCTGCTGGCCCCCACGCACGAGGAGATGTTCACCCTGCTGGTCAAGGACCTTTACTCCTCGTACAAGGACCTGCCGCTGAGCATCTACCAGATCCAGAACAAGTACCGCGACGAGGCACGTCCGCGCGCCGGCCTTCTCCGCGGCCGTGAGTTCATCATGAAGGACTCCTACTCGTTCGACGTCGACGACGCCGGGCTGGACGCCAGCTACGCAGCCCACCGGGCAGCGTACCTGAAGATCTTCGAGCGGCTCGGCCTTGAAGTCATTCCCGTCACGGCCACCGCAGGTGCCATGGGCGGGTCCAGGAGCGAGGAATTCCTGCACCCCACGGACATCGGCGAGGACACCTTCGTACGCTCGGCCGGCGGCTACACGGCCAACGTCGAAGCCGTCACCACGGTGGTTCCCGCGGACATCGACTTCACCAACGCCCCGGCCGCTGAGATCCGCGATACCCCGAATACACCCACGATCGACACGCTCGTGGCTGCCTCCAACGAGCTCGTGCCGCGCAGCGAGGCCGACGGCGGTCCCTGGACTGCCGCTGACACGCTCAAGAACGTGGTACTCGCCGTCACCCTGCCCACCGGGGAGCGCCAGATCGTGGTGCTCGGTGTCCCCGGCGACCGGGGTGTCGACCTCAAGCGCGTCGAGGCCAACATCGGTGCCTACCTTCCGGTCGCCGGCGAAATCGCAGTGGAAGCCGCCGGCGAGGAGGACCTGGCCCGCAACCCGCTCATCGTGCGCGGTTACCTCGGCCCGGGCATGTCGCTGGGCGCGCCGCTCCTTGGCCTCGAAGGCGCCGCCAAGCTCCTGTACCTGGTTGATCCGCGCGTCGTCAGCGGCACGGCCTGGGTGACCGGTGCCAACATGGCGGGCAAGCACGTCTTCGGGCTCGTGGCGGGACGGGACTTCACATGGGATGGCGTCATCGAGTGCACGGAAGTGCGCGCCGGTGACGAGGCCCCGGACGGCTCCGGACCGCTCGAAACGGCCCGCGGCATCGAGATGGGACACATCTTCGCGCTGGGCCGCAAGTACGCCGAAGCGCTCGAACTGAAGGTCCTGGACCAGAACGGCAAGCAGGTGGTGGTCACCATGGGGTCCTACGGCGTGGGCGTCACCCGGGCCGTCGCCGCACTGGCGGAATCCAACCACGACGCCAAGGGCCTCGTCTGGCCCCGCTCCGTGGCTCCGGCCGACGTGCATGTCGTGGCCGTCGGGCGCGGCGAGGAGATCTTCGCCGCCGCCGAGCAGCTCGCCCTTGAGCTTGAGGGCGCCGGCCTGGAAGTCATCTACGATGACCGGCCGAAGGTTTCCCCGGGCGTGAAGTTCGGCGATGCCGAGCTTGTGGGCGTGCCCACCATCCTTGCCGTCGGCCGCGGACTGGTGGACGGCGTCGTCGAAATCAAGGACCGCCGGAGCGGCGAGGCTGAAAACGTGGCCGTGGACAAGGCAGTTGACTACGTGGTCAACGCCGTCCGCAGCAACTGACCGCGCGCCCTCCCGGTGGTTTCGGGGTTTGAGTCGATCCAGCTCGCCACTATCGTCCTGATAGTGGTGGCTGGCTTCTCCGCGGGCTGGGTGGACGCCGTCGTGGGCGGCGGCGGCCTGCTGCAGCTGCCGGCGCTGTTGCTCGTGCCGGGGATCACCCCGGTGCAGGCACTGGCCACCAACAAGATGGGCTCCATCTTCGGCACCAGCACCAGCGCCGTGACCTACTACGGCCGCGTCCGGCCTGATCTGCGGACGGCCGTGCCGATGGCCGCGATCGCGCTGGCGGGCAGCTTCGGCGGTGCGCTGCTGGCCACCCGGCTGCCAGCGGAGGTATTCAAGCCGATCATCGTGGTGGCTCTGGTGGCCGTCGCGCTGTTCACGGCACTTAGGCCCGACGCCGGGCACCTCACCGAACTCCGGCACGGCGGCCGCACACACTACGTGGTGGCCTGCGCCATCGGCGCCGTGATCGGGTTCTACGACGGTCTGATCGGCCCCGGAACCGGATCCTTCCTGGTGATCGCGCTGGTTTCGGCGATGGGGTACGCCTTCCTGGAGGCCAGCGCCAAGGCGAAAATCGTCAACATGGCAACGAACGCCGGGGCACTCATATTTTTCCTCCCGCATGGCTCCCTGCTTTGGGGAGTCGGCCTGCTGCTGGGCGCGGCGAACATGGCCGGGGGCTACCTCGGCGCCCGCACCGCCGTAAAGCAGGGGAGCAAGTTTGTCCGTGTGGTGTTCCTCGTGGTGGTTTTCGCCCTGATCGTCAAGCTCGCCTTCGACGTGTGGCAGGAGAACTTCGCCTGAGCTGGGTTCCCGGCTGGGCTGGCTTTCAGGCTGAGCCGGGCTTCCGGGGCAGCTGCGTTCTCGCGGGTGGTACCGGGACGGCGTAGCATGCCTCTATGTCAGCCGGTGCGGAACCGTACAGGGATGCCTTGGCTGCAGCCGTCCGGCATGCGACGCGGTGGCTGGAAAGCCAGCCCAGCCGTCGGGTAGGTCCGCAGCAGGCAGCCCGGGAACTCGTCGCGGCGTTCGACGGGGCGCTGCCACAGTCCGGCATGGCCCCGGCCGACGTCGTGGACTACCTGGCCAGCCACGCCGAACCGGGCCTCATGGCCATGCCATCCGGACGCTTTTTCGGCTGGGTCATCGGCGGTACCCTCCCGGCCGCCATGGCGGCCGACTGGCTGGTCAGTTCCTGGGACCAGAACTCGGGGCTCCGCTACGCCACGCCAGCCATCGCCGCCATTGAAGACGCCGCGGGCCACTGGCTGCTGCAGCTGCTGGGCATGCCGGAGGAATCCGACGTCGGCTTCGTCACCGGAACCACCATGGCCAATTTCACCGGGCTGGCGGCCGCAAGGTGGCGCCTTCTCAAGGACGCCGGCTGGGACCTGGAACGTGACGGGCTCTTCGGCGCTCCGCGGATCCACTGCCTTGTGGGGGAGGAACGGCACGAGACGGTAGACCTCGCGCTGCGCTACCTGGGAATGGGCAGCCCCACCGTGGTTCCGGCCGACAGCCAGGGTCGCATCGACGCCGCGGAGCTGGACTGTGCCCTGGACCGGATCGCGCTGGAGCATGCAGCAGCGGACAGTTCAGGCGCCCAGTCTGGTGGATCCCAGGGTTCGGGGCCGGCCCCGGTGCTGGTGTGCCTGCAGGCCGGAAACCTCCACTCGGGAGGCTTCGACCCCTTCACCGCAGCCATCGCGGTGTCCAAGGCACACGGCGCCTGGGTGCACGTGGACGGGGCCTTCGGACTCTGGGCGGCGGCCGTCCCGGAACTCGCAGGGCTGACCGCTGGGGTGGAACGGGCCGACTCCTGGGCCACGGACGCCCACAAGAGCCTCAACGTCCCGTACGACTGCGGCGTCGTGGTTGTCCGGGATGCGCAGGCGTTGCGCAGCGCCATGGGGCTGCACGCCAGCTACCTCCTCCAGGACGCCGACGGCTCGGGTGACCCCAGCCAGCGCGTTCCGGAGCTTTCCCGCAGGGCCAGGGGAGTGCCCGTGTGGGCAGCGCTGAAGTCCCTGGGCAGGGACGGTGTGGCTGGACAGATCCGCCGCCTTGCCACGTCCGCTGCCCAGCTCGGGGAACTGCTCACGGCCATTGACGGGGTGGAAGTCCTGAACGACGTCGGCTACACCCAAATCTCCGTGGCCTTCGGCGACGACGCCACAACCCGGCGTGTGGCGGAGCGGCTCATCGCCGACGGAAAGGTGTGGATGTCCGGTTCCCGTTGGCACGGCAGGGACGTGGTGCGAATATCTGTCAGCAACTGGACCACCGACGCCGATGACGTCACCACCGCGGTGGAGGCGGTGCGGACAGCCGTCGAAGCCGTCCGGTCGGGCGGGACCTGACGGCCCTGTGGTCGCTGGGGTCTGTGCTCCCGGGGCCCTACGACGGCGATGTATTCATGGCATCCTCGCCGGGTTCGGGCAAATCGTGGGCAGCCGGAAGCCCGTCCAGCGTCCGGCCGGCGAGTGTGCTGGCCACCCACAGGGACCGGGCCATGTCACCGCCGTGGCCCGGCCTCGAGGCGTAGTGCAGTGCATTGTCCACCTCCCGGGCAAGGCTCCACTGCCGGGCCACTTCCGGGTCCAGCCCCGCCGCGAGGCTGAAGTCATGGCACCGTGCCAGCAGGCCGGCGGCGGGATCCGATGCCGGCAAGTCCGGGATTCGGTTCCAGAGCACGGGAGCCATGGCGAATTCCGCCTCGCCCACCATCGGCTGGGGATCGATGGCCGCAAAGCCCTCGGCAACGGTATTCCCGACCGAATGGTTCCCTGCCGCATTGTTCGCCGGGGAGTCAGGCCTGGCCAGAATGTTGAGGTAGTGGAAGTCCGTGTTGACCAGGACGTCCTCCGAGGAGCGGCGGCCAACGGCGCCTCTGGTCTGGCAAACCTCGAGTGCCGCCTCCAGCAGCCACCGGGGAAACGGACGGCCCAGCTGTTCCCAGTCGGCGGGCAGGTCGTCGCTCCACTGTTCCGCACGGGCGGCCACGTGCACGAATTCCTGCCACTGCGGCCGGGCGTCGGGCACGAGGCTCAGCTCCCGCATCAGCCCGCCCCACACCTCAAGGGCGGTGTCCATCGGCGCTGTCCGGAGCGACCTGCCCGCATCCAGTCGCTCGAGGAGCATTGAACACGTTCCGGCGTCGGAGGCCAGCAGCTTCACCGCGCCGTGGCCGTTCCACAGTGCCAGCGCATGGCGTTCCACCAGGGCTTCGTCATGCGGAAAGGCCACCTTCAATGCTGCTGGCGATCCCGCTGCGCGGACCGGAACCACAACTGCGCCGTGTCCGCTCCACGGAAAACCTCCCGGTTCCAGGTCCAGCTCAAGCTGCCACTGGTCGATCCGGCCGCGGATCATGTCCGGAAGGGACGCCAGCCAGGCCCTGCCGGCGCTGCTGCGGGAGTAGCGGCGCGTCAGGTCCAGTGGGATGGGAACGTCTGATGGCCGGTGCACAGCTCCAGCGTAGTGGAGCTGGCCTTGCGGATTGGGGACGCCGGAGGGCTCCTGCCTTGACGAATCTGCCCACGCCCTGCACGGAGGTTCCGCAGTCATTCCTCACTTTTGGCTTGGAGTTTTTGTCCAGATAATGGCCGCTGGAGGCCTTGAAGTCGCGACAAATGGACAAAAACTCCCAGCCGATGGCTTGGGTGGCACCTACACGATGCCGCTGGCGCCCAGCAGGTTTCCGATAGTGAACGTCGCGGCCAGGGCAACGCCGCCACCCACCACCACGCGTGCCCCCGCCCGGGTCTTCGAACCGCCCCCAATCCACGCGCCCACGGCTCCCGTTACGGCCAGGGCCAGCAGGACAGCTCCGAAAGTCACCGCAACCCGAATATTTTCGGGAGGGAGCAGGATGGCCAGCATCGGCAGGATGGCACCCAGCGTGAAGGCGATGGCGGACGCAAAGGCGGCATGCCAGGGGCTAACGATGTCCTGTTCGTCGATATTGAGCTCTGCGGACAGGTGTGCGGCCAGGGCGTCGTGCTCTGTCAGTTCCCGCGCCACATTCCGGGCTGTTTCCTCGCTAAGGCCCTTGCTCCGGTAGATCGCGGTGAGCTCCAGCAGTTCCTCTTCCGGTTCCTCGGCAAGTTCGCGCCGTTCCTTCTCGATCAGCGCTTTTTGGCTGTCGCTCTGGCTGCTGACGGAGACGTACTCACCCAGGGCCATGGATACAGCACCGCCCACGAGCCCGGCAGCACCGGCCGCGAGGATGGGGCCGTTGTCGCTGGTGGCACCGGCTACGCCCACCACAATCGCAGCGACTGACACAATCCCGTCGTTGGCTCCGAGGACACCGGCACGCAGCCAGTTCAGGCGGTGCACGAGGTCGTTGCCATGGGGCTCATTGGCGTGCAACCCCTCAGGGGGCAACGCAGATCTGTCCGCTGAATCCATGGCTCCAGCAAACCACTTTGAAGCAGCAGGCTGCCAGTGGCTGTCACCCGGGCGGCCCGCGCTCACTGTGCGGCGGGTGTTGCCGCTGCGCCGCCGTCGGTCTGTCGCGGTGAGGTCTCAGCCGGTTCCGGAAGCTCCGGCAGGAGCGCGGTGTCCAGCACAATGCCGGGGACGGGGCCGGGATCGGACCCCCAGCGCATGGTCCGCTGGGCAGCCGCGACCAGCGAGGTGACGGCCCACCGCCGGGTCTCACCCTCGCTCAGCGCCACAAGGTCGCCGTAGACCGGGAGCGTGCCGGCTTCAAGGCTGGCCAGTCCCGCAGCCGGCTTCTGCAGGAACGAGGTGCCCAGGGTGTAGCCCGGTTCACGGGGAGGAACTGACACGCAATGAGCGCGGGTGTAGGCCTCGGCCTGGCCAACGAGGGTTTCATGCGTGGACAGCAGGGCCCTCGCCTGGTCCGCGGCCGGCGCGGCCAGGCGCGTCAGAGCTACCTGATAGCCGTACACCGTCTCAACTTCTGTCCGGACCACCCGGTTCAGAGCGGCGGCGAGCGTGGCGCTGTCAGACGGGTCCGCTGTTTTGGTCGACTCATTACTGTTGTTTGGCGGGGCGTCACCGCCCGTCGCGGCGCTGTTGCCTGATTGGGCGCTGTTGCTTGAGGGGCTGGTGACGGAGCACGCCGTGGCCGCGTTTCGCTGCGTTGTCACCGGCGCCGAGACGGCAGGCGGCGGCGTCCCGGCAACCTGTGCCAGCGTCGTCGCCTGAAGCAACTGGGCGGTTCCTACCGCGGCGAGCAGGCGGGCCATCCCGCCGTCGGCCTTCTCGGCATGGGCGAGGAGTTCCTTGCCGCTCGTGGACAATGCAGCGACCAGCGCCGGCAGCGTGGCCGGGCGCGGCAGTGCTGTCCCCGATGATGCTGCGCCGGGCGCTGAAGTGGCGGTGGCGCCGCCCGGAAGAAGGAGCGCCCGTGCCTGGGTAGTCAGCAAAGTCACAGTGTGCGAAAACAGCTGCCGCCGCGCGCCGGACGACCCCTCCGCGAGCTGCTGGCTGGCAGCCCTCAGATCCAGGGTTTGAGCGAGGGCGGCGGCGCGAGCCTGCTCGGAGAATGGAGGAGCTGCCGGTGCAGGGGATTCCCGCGGAATAAGCGCAAAACCGAGGCTCAGCACCAGGAATGCGGCGAGTGCCAGCAGGCCATACCGGAGATAGCTGGCCGGCGTTCTTTTTCGCCCGCTGTCGTCATTCACAACAGACCATGTTGTCACGGCCGCGGGGAAGTCCGTGCACCAAGCCGCCCGGAAAATCGCTAGGCTAGTACACACAACATCATCTAACGGGAGGCGGCCGGCATCGTGAGCAATGCAGAAGCCACGACTTCATCAGACCGGACCGACGCGGGAAAGGCTGAACCCGCGGCTGTCCACAATCCCGAGGCTGAGCGCCTCCGGGCGCTGCTGGAGCCCGCAGTCCAGTCGCACCGGCTTTACCTCGAGGATGTTGCCATCCACATCGCAGGTTCCAACCGCGTGGTCCACGTCGTGGTGGATCTGCCGCAGGAAGAAACGGGCGGGGTGAGCCTTGACGTCATCGCTGACATCTCCAAGGAACTCTCCGACATCCTGGACAGCGACCCCAGCACGGACAGCCGTCCGTACGACCTTGAGGTTTCATCGCCCGGCGTGGGGCGGCCGCTGACCGAGCCCCGGCACTGGCACCGCGCCCGCGGCCGCATGGTCGCAGTCAACGTGATCCAGGGCGAGAACGTTACGGGCAGGATCAGCTCTGTTGACGACGCCGGCGTGACCCTCGTCCCCGAAATCGCCGTGAAAAAGGGCATGAAGCCCAGGCAGGGCGACCCCGTAAAGCTTCCTTTCGACAAGATCCGCAGCGGAAAAGTCGAAATTGAGTTCAGCCGCCTCGACGAGGCCGGTCTGGAAACTGAGCACAATGGACCTTCTGAGGAGGCCTGATGGATATTGACATGAGCGCGCTGAGACTCCTGGAGCGTGAGCGCGAAATCCCGCTGGATCTCCTCATCCCCACGATCGAGCAGGCACTGCTCGTCGCCTACCACAAGTCGCCGGGCGCCTTCGAGAAGGCCCGCGCGGAGCTGGACCGCAAGAGTGGCCACGTGACCATCTGGGCCACCGAAATCGACGACGACGGCGCACCCATCGGCGAGTTCGAGCACACGCCGGCCGGATTCGGCCGCATCGCCGCCAGCACCGCCCGGCAGATCATCCTGCAGCGTCTGCGCGACGTTGAGGACGACAACGTCCTGGGTGAATTCAAGGGCCGCGAGGGTGAACTCGTTGCCGGGCTGATCCAGCAGGGCAACAACCCCCACATGATCCAGGTCAACCTCGGCTCTGTGGAAGCCCTGCTTCCGCCGCCCGAGCAGGTGCCGGGCGAGAAGTACATCCACGGCAACCGGCTGCGCGCGTACGTCATCGACGTGCACCGCGGCACCAAGGGTCCGTCCATCACCCTGTCGCGTTCGCACCCAGGCCTGGTTCGGAAGCTTTTCGAACTGGAGGTCCCCGAGATCGCCGACCGCTCGGTGGAGATCGTCGCCCTGGCCCGCGAAGCCGGGCACCGCACCAAGATCGCGGTCAAGGCAAACACACAGGGCATCAACGCCAAGGGTGCCTGCATCGGCGAAATGGGCTCGCGTGTGCGGGCGGTCATGACCGAACTGAACGACGAAAAGATCGACATCGTTGACTTCAGCGAGGATCCGGCCACCTTTATCGCCAGCGCACTGTCGCCGTCACGTGTGAATTCAGTCACCATCACCGACGAGGCCACCCGCTCGGCCCGCGTCGTGGTGCCGGACTACCAGCTCTCCCTTGCCATCGGCAAGGAGGGCCAGAACGCCCGCCTCGCCGCCAAGCTGACGGGGTGGCGCATCGATATCGTCTCCGACGCCGCCGCTCCCCGCGCTTAGCGCTGCGCCGGGCGGGGGTCAGACTGTCCGGCAGAGGCCCTGACCTCGACCGATCTGCCCGCCCCCGCGGCGGGCAGTTTCGGTTTCCGGTTTCGGGTATGGGGCCCGTGAGGGGCTAGAATAGAACTTGGCCGCGCCTAGCGGCCGGCATCAGCGTGTTCGTGCGCCCGGGTTCCTGCCGCAAGCAGGACCTGCCGAAAGGCAGTGGCGGGTGGCCGGGCAGGCAGATAGGTACAGGCAGGAAGATACTCGGCAGTGGCACACGTGCAACAACTCGGGAATCAGCCGCAGCGTACCTGCATTGGATGCCGGAAAAAGGGGCCGCGGTCAGAGTTGCTCCGGCTCGTCTCCGACACCGGCGGTTCGTCCGCCGTCGTGGTGGATGAACGACGCCGGATGGCTGGCCGGGGTGCATGGCTGCACCCCAGCGAAGCGTGCCTGGCCCTGGCGGTCAAGCGGCGAGCTTTCGGTAGGGCCCTCAACGGGTCAACCGGAACCGCCGCCGTCGAACGCCGGATAACGGCAGGAGCGCACGCTGCGGATGTCCCGGCGTCTGCAGTACCAACCGTCCAACCTGAAAGCGGGTCAGAAATCTGATGGAAACCCGATGAGTTCCCAGCGATGAGCGCGTAACGATGACAACTTTGTTGCGCTCTGCAATGGGCCTTTCAGCTGTAACCGCAGCGGGGGCCCGCAGTAAGAAGTAGACGGTTCGTGCCTGGCTCGGTGCGGACCGAGACAGGAGAAAGGCGGCCGCGGTCCCGGCGGTCCCGGCCGTCCCGGTGCTCCCGGAACCGGCGGTCCCGGTGGCGGCGGCGGTGCTCCGGCCGGCGGTGGCTTCGGCAAGGGTGGCCGCGGTCGCGGTGGCACCCAGGGTGCGTTCGGTAAGGGCGGCGCTGGCCGTGGCAAGCAGCGCAAGTCGAAGCGCGCAAAGCGCCAGGAACTTGAGCAGATGAGTGCACCGTCGCTGGGTGGCGTGAGCGTACCCCGCGGCGACGGCAACACCGTTATCCGGCTTCGCCGCGGCTCGTCCATCACGGACTTCGCTGACAAGATCGAGGCGAACCCCGCCGCGCTGGTTACCGTGCTCTTCCACCTCGGTGAAATGGCAACGGCAACCCAGTCGCTGGACGAGGACACTTTTGCTCTCCTCGGCGAGGAACTCGGCTACAAGCTGCAGGTCGTTTCGCCGGAGGACGAGGAGCGCGAGCTGCTCTCCACCTTCGACATCGACTTCGAAGCTGAGCTCGAAGCCGAAGGCGATGAAGACCTCGAGGCTCGTCCTCCGGTAGTCACCGTCATGGGTCACGTTGACCACGGTAAGACCCGCTTGCTGGACGCCATCCGTAACTCTGACGTCGTTGCCGGCGAACACGGTGGCATCACCCAGCACATCGGTGCCTACCAGATCAGCCACGAGCACGAGGGTGCGGTGCGCGACATCACCTTCATCGATACCCCGGGCCACGAGGCGTTCACCGCCATGCGTGCCCGTGGTGCGAAGGTCACGGACATCGCCATCCTGGTTGTGGCAGCGGACGACGGCGTAATGCCGCAGACCGTTGAAGCCCTCAACCACGCCCAGGCGGCCAACGTGCCGATCGTCGTGGCCGTGAACAAGATCGACAAGGAAGGCGCGAACCCGGACAAGGTCAAGGGCCAGCTCACTGAGTACGGTCTGGTTCCCGAAGAATACGGTGGCGACACCATGTTCGTTGAGGTCTCTGCCCGCCAGAACCTGAACATCAACGAACTGATCGACGCTGTGCTCCTGACCGCCGACGCCGCGCTGGACCTCCGGGCCAACCCGGACAAGGCCGCCCGAGGCATCGCCATCGAAGCAAACCTGGACAAGGGCCGCGGTTCCGTGGCCACCGTCCTGGTGCAGTCCGGTACCCTGGCCGTCGGCGACACGATCGTGGCCGGCACGGCCCACGGCCGCGTCCGCGCCATGTTCGACGAGGACGGCGAGGCACTCGACGTCGCACTTCCGTCCCGTCCGGTCCAGGTCCTCGGCCTGTCCAACGTGCCGCGTGCCGGTGACACCTTCCTGGTGACCTCCGACGAGCGCACGGCCCGCCAGATCGCCGAAAAGCGTGAAGCTGCCGACCGCAACGCCCAGCTCGCCAAGCGCCGCAAGCGCATCAGCCTGGAAGACTTCGACCAGGCCGTCGCCGAAGGCAAGATCGACACCCTCAACCTCATCCTCAAGGGTGACGTGTCCGGTGCCGTCGAAGCCCTCGAGGACGCGCTGCTCAAGATCGACGTCGGCGAAGGCGTGCAGCTCCGCGTCATCCACCGCGGTGTGGGTGCGATCACGCAGAACGACGTCAACCTGGCAACGGTCGACAGCGCCGTCATCATCGGCTTCAACGTCAAGCCCGCCGAGCGGGTTGCCGAACTGGCAGACCGCGAAGGCGTGGACATGCGCTTCTACTCCGTCATCTACGCAGCAATCGATGACATCGAGCTGGCCCTCAAGGGCATGCTCAAGCCGGAGTACGAAGAGGTCCAGCTGGGCACCGCCGAGGTCCGCGAAGTGTTCCGTTCCTCCAAGTTCGGCAACATCGCAGGCTCTATCGTTCGCTCGGGCACTATCCGACGCAACTCGAAGGCCCGCATCACCCGCGGCGGCAAGCTCATCGGCGACAACCTCACGGTGGAGACGCTCAAGCGCTTCAAGGACGACGCCACCGAGGTCCGCACGGACTTCGAGTGTGGTATCGGACTTGGCTCGTACAACGACATCACCGAAGGCGACATCATCGAGACCTTCGAGATGCGCGAGAAGCCGCGCGTCTAAGTCTCTTGCTTCACTTGCGGGGCCGTTGGAATTTTTCCGGCGGCCCCGCCCCTTCGCTGGGTGGCCAACGTCTTACGACGTCGGCCGCCCAGCTTCGGCAGGCCCGATGCCACTCCCAGGCCGCCGGAAAAAATCCAACGGGTGAGTCGTAGACTCGCCTTAGGCGCGTGGCAGATAACTGAACAGTGCGACGCAGCCTATCCGGCCGCCGTCGTGCCCTGAAATTTCTAGGAGTAAAAATGGCTGATCCGGCACGCGCTGCCAAGATGGCGCAGCGGATTAAGGTTGTTGTTGCTGAGGCTTTGGGCCGGAAGGTGAAGGATCCTCGGCTTGAGGGTATTACTGTCACCGATGCCCGTGTGACCAATGACCTGCAGCATGCCACCGTCTACTACACCGTGTTTGGCGACCAGGCCTTGCAGGCTGATGCTGCCAAGGGGCTGGAGAAGGCCAAGGGCGTGCTCCGGCAGGAAGTGGGCCGGAACATCACCGCGCGGCTGACTCCGACGCTTGAGTTCGTCGCCGACCAGATCCCCGTCAACGCGTCCAACCTCGAAGAACTGCTCCGCACCGCGAAGCAGCGCGATGCCGAGGTGGCTGAACTGGCCAGAAACGCCAAGCCCGCTGGCGAGGCTGACCCATACAAGAGTGACGTCCAACCGGACGTGGATATCGACGAAGACGACTTCGACGAAGAGGACCTCGACCTGGCGGATGATCACGCCATCGATGAGGACCGGAACCGCTAGCGTTCCCGGTTCTGCACCGCAGAGCCCATGCCAACATGCACTGAAAGGGTGCGGCCGGATCTAATCAATCCGGCCGCACCCTTTCTTTGTTGCTGCCGCTAATCTTTGGTACTGCCCTGATTTGCTAGTCGTCGAGTGGGGCCTTCACGACACGGCCGTCCGGTGCCGCGTTCGGTGCCGGCAGCGAGTTGACCGTCGCGTAGATGGTCTCGCCCCTGATGTCGACGTCGGCCGTGAGCGCGCCCGGAAGCACTACTGTCTGCTTGCTTGAATGTGCGGACAGCCTCAGCACACCCTTGCCGAAGAGGGACGCGACGTACACGTTCCCGTCGTCGTCCATGTCCAGGCCCGTGGGCGACATCACGTCATCGGCGAACAGCTTGACGCGGCCATTGTGGGGGTTGACCTTGTATACCGCTCCGCGGGCACCCAGTGCCGGGTCCTCCGGTCCGCCGGGCAGCACGGATACATACAGCCAGCCGTCCGGTCCGCGCTCGACGTCGGTAGGCACGGGCTCGAACCGGTAGGTATGGCCTGAGACGCAACCCGGGAGCTTCAGTGCCGCAGTTTCTTTTGCGGTGAATTTGTGCGGTCGGGGCGGCAGCACGGCTACGGTTTCAGCCTTGCCTGACTTCACGTCGACCGACACGATGCTATTGGCCCCGGCGTCGGCGACGTAGATGGTGTTCCCGTAAACCTTGATTCCATAGGGATGCGAATCGATGTGTCCCTTGTAGGAGACCTCCACATCCTTCGGTAGCTTGGCAGCGCAGGCAGCGGGAAGGTCCTTGAAGCCGTAGCTCGTGCGGCCGTCCGCATTGTGTTTCACCTCAAGGGCAGCGAGGTCGCCGAAGGTGCGGTGCTTGCCGTCGGCGCCGATGCTTCTGATGTGTCCCGCCAGCGGCCTCGGATCCATCGGGCCGGCGCCCTGGCTCTCGGCCAGGTAGATGGTGCGGCCGCCCCGATCGGTGCCGGCTACGTCCCAGGCTGCGTTCCGGTAAACCATCGACTTGCTGCCGTCCCGGGCAACTTTCGTCAGCTTCCCCGCGAATTCCTCACTAACCAGAACGGAACCGTCCGGTCCGTCGCTGAGGTGGAGCGGGCTCAGCAGGCCTTTGGCGAGCACGGTCGGTGCGGGCTGGCTTTCTGCTGCCTTGCCTGCCGGGGCTGCGTGGCCCGCCGGGGACGCCGACAAGAGGAATGAGGCAGCCGCGACAGCCGCCAAGAGTGCTCGTGGCTTTTCCATACCGTCTCCAATGTCAATGCTGCGCATCCAGAACACTGAGACCGATATCTGGTCCGAAAATCGGGTCCCCCGACGCGCGTATTCTAAGTCCGGCCTTCGCGGCATGTCGATGGGGCGGTGCTGACTTTGGAATGTCGCGTCGGACTGTGGACGGGGCAAATAATGTCAGACCCCCTCATCAAACTGGATCCATGGAAGCCATTGGGGGATTCACCGCAGACCAGGCCGGACGGCCG
>NZ_JAAOXD010000004.1:645454-668980 GCF_014694315.1 Arthrobacter ipis
CCAATCAAACTAGACCTATGGAAGCCGTTCGGGGATTCAACGCAGACCGGGTCTTACGGACCGGTGCCGGTGGGTTGGCTTCTGAGCCGGTTTCGGTTGGTGCTAACGCCCTTCAGAGCGTTCCTGCTGCCGTGGATGCCCTCGTGCTCGAGGGGGACGTTGTTGATCAGGCCTTGGCCGTGCTGGAACCGGACGCGATCACCGCCGAAGACGCTGCGTTGTGGGGTTTCGGGCAGGCCGCGGATTTCGCCGGCCGGGTCGAGCAGCTCTCCCGCCGGGTGGAGCGCCTGCAGGTGCTCGCCGCGGGCGCGGTGGACTGGTCCCGTACTGCCGCCCTCACCGCCGCAGCATCACCCCTCGTCCCCGTCACGGCCGCTGATGCGAGCCCGGGTCCGGGGGAGGACGGCTCCCGGAACAGTGTCGAGTTCCTCCAGGGAAGGCTGCGGATCAGCTCCGCCGAAGCCCGCCGCCGGATCGGGCTGGCCGACGCGGTCCTGCCCCGGGCAGGGTTCGGCGGGCAACAGCTCCCCCCGAGGTATGAAGAGCTCGCCGCCGCGGTCGATACCGCCCAGATCAGCTCCCGCGCCGCGACCACCATCACCCTGGCCCTGGACCGGGCACGGCATTTCACCACCCCGGACCACACCGCCGCGATGGAACACGACCTGACCCAAGCCGCCCTCGAGAACGACGCCGATTTTCCTCACCCGCGTCGCCAAACACTGGGCCGAAGCCATCGACCAGGACGGGACCGAACCCTCCGAAGCGGCACTCCGGCAAATCCAGGGTGCCTTCGTCCGCCGCCCGCAACACGGCCTGCAGCACCTGGAAATCTTCGCCACCACCGAACAGTTCGAAACCCTCACCACCGCCATGAACACCGCCACCAACCCCCGCACCCCGACACGGGTCGACGGCAAGGGTGCCGACGGGACCGGCAGTAACGGGAACGGCGCCGACGGAACGGGTGCCGGCGGAACGGGTGGTGACGGTGCAGGGAACGCTGAACCGGCCAGCCTTGCCGGCTGGGACACGGAGGGCATCCCGGAAGTCTCCCTGGATCACCGCTCACAGGGTCAGAAGCGGCTCGACGGGCTCGTCGGCGCCGTCCAGACCGCCCTCACCAGCGACACCCTGCCCGCCAACGGCGGACATCGGCCCCAGATCCTGGTCACCATCAACTACCGCGACCTCCTCGGCGATCTCCAACACCGCCAGGACGCACAATGGGCCCAAAACGCCCAGTCGGCTCCAGACGCACGTTGTGCCCAAGGTGCCCAAGATCTGCAGAAAGACCAAGGCACCCAGGGCCCGCACCATGCCTACACCGGCGGGACCGCACTGTTCGCCTTTTCCGGTCCGGTGAACCCTGCCACGATCCGCAAAATCGCCTGCGACGCCGACATCATCCCCGTGGTCCTCGGCAGCCAGGGCCGGATCCTGGACATCGGCCGCGCCTCACGCGTCTTCCCACCCCACATCCGCAAAGCCATCATGGCCCGGGACCAAGGCTGCGCGTTCCCCGGCTGCACCATCCCAGGATCATGGTGCGAAGCCCACCACATCACCTACTGGTCCCGCGGCGGAACCACTGGAACCGGCAACGGCGTCCTACTCTGCAGCCACCACCACCACCTCATCCACAAAGAACACTGGCACATCGAAGTCACCAACGAGGTGCCCTGGTTCAAACCCCCACCAGAACTCGACCCCCACCGAAAACCCCGACGCAACAACTACTTCCACTCACGACCCCAACACGAATGAACTGGAACGCGACTGTCCCGCAGCACCGTTCTGCTGGCTATGATCAGACCATGCGCCCCCACCCATCTGCTGCAGACGTGACCGGATACCTTACCGAGGCGGTGGCACTGGCCGAACGGAATGTCGCGGCCGGCGGCGGGCCCTTTGGCGCGCTGGTGGTGACAGCTGACGGCACCGTCCACGAAGGGGTCAACCGGGTCACCCGTGACAACGATCCCACCGCCCATGCTGAGGTGGTGGCCATCCGGACCGCCGCCAAGGAGACCCGGAACTTCGACCTCAGCGGCGCTGTCCTGTACGCCAGCTGCGAGCCCTGCCCGCTGTGCCTCGCGGCGGCGCTCTGGGCACGGATCAACCGCGTGTACTTCGCCGCGGACAGGCACGGCGCAGCCGCAGCGGGATTCGACGATGCCGTGTTCTACGAGTACTTCGGCGGCACACGGGCCGAACTGTTGCCGGTCAGCCACACCCCGGTTCCGACGTCGGGCGCCCCGTTCGATGCGTGGCGCAACCACGCCGCACGCACCGACTACTGATTCCAGCTACCCGGCGAGCCTGCGGGGGAGCCGGCCCACGCCCTCGACCAATTCGCTTTGATCGCCGCACAGGGCGATCCGGATCCACCCTTCGCCGATCGAGCCAAATGCAGTCCCGGGTGCAAAGGAGACTCCGGCCTCGGCGAGGAACTGCTTGACCCAGGCCCGGACATTTCCGCCGCTGACGTGCGAGACGTCCGCCCACAGGTAGAACGCCCCCTGCGCGCTCAGGTAGGGAATGCCCTTTTCTACCAGCACAGCCGACGCCGCATCGCGGTTGGCCCGGTAATGCGTGTGGGCCTGCGATACATAGTCCTGCGGACCGGTCAACGCGGCGAGCGCCGCGTACTGGGACGGCGACGCCACACAGGAGACGATGGCCTCCATGACGTTGTTCATCCGCTGCTCCAGCCCGGGCGGGCAGATCAGTGCCCCAATGCGCAGGCCGGTGAGCCCATACGTCTTGGACAGCGTCAGCGACGTGAACACCCGCGCCTCGCCGGGGTCGGTGCTGTCGAACCGGGCAGGACTCACGTGCGGGACGTCGTAGGTGAAGGCCTCGTAGCATTCATCCGAGATGATCCAAAGGTCATTGCGGCGGGCCAGTTCAACCAGTTCCTGCGTCAGGTCTTCCCGCAGGACGGCGCCCAGGGGGTTCGACGGCGAGTTGAGCATCAGCACCCGCGTCCGGTCCGTAATGAGCGCCTCGATGTCCGCGATCCGGGGCTGGAAATCATTGGCGGGATACAGGGGATACTCCACGGGGACGGCATGCAGCAGCCGGCTGGTCATGGCAAACGTGGGATAGCCCGGATTGGGAATCAGGATCTCGTCGCCGGGGGCGAGCAGCAGGCTCATGGCGAAGTGCAGGCCCTGCTGGGCGCCATCGACCACATATACGCGGTCTGCCCCGATATCGACGCCGGACTGCTCGCGGAACTTGGCTGCGAAAGCCGCCCGGAGAGGCGGGATGCCAGCGTTCGGCGTGTAGTTGGTTTCGTCACGGTCCAGGCAAGCTATTCCGGCATCCAGGACATGGCGGGGGAGCGGGAACCCGGGCTCCCCGATGCTCAGGATCAGCGCTCCGGGGGTGCGCCACGCCGCCTCGGTGATCTCGCGGATTTGGTTGACGGGGACGTCGCGTATGTGCGCGGAAAGCTCGGGCATGACTGCCATCCTAGCGCCGGACCTGCTGCGTCACCGGTGAGCGGGCCGCATGCCCCATATACTGATAGGCGTGCTTTCTGGACTGGTAATAGTGGACAAGCCGCAGGGATGGACCAGCCACGATGTGGTTGGACGGATGCGGCGGATCGCCGGTACCCGGAAAGTGGGCCACGCGGGAACGCTGGATCCCATGGCCACCGGCGTGCTGGTGCTCGGCATTAACAAGGCGACGCGGCTCCTTACGTACATCGTGGGCACGTCAAAGACCTACACGGCCACCATCCGGCTGGGGGAATCCACCATCACCGACGACGCCGAAGGCGAAGTTGTCAGCCGGGCGAGCGCCGCTTCCGTGACCGAGGAGGCCATCCGCTCCGGCGTTGAGTCCCTGACAGGCGAGATCCAGCAGGTGCCCAGCAGCGTCAGCGCCATCAAGGTCAACGGTGAACGCTCCTATGCGCGCGTCCGTTCCGGGCAAGATGTCCAGCTCGCTGCCCGGCCGGTCACCATCCACCGCTTCGACGTCCACGAAATCCGCCGGGACCAGGCCGCCGGACACGACACCGATGTGGTGGACGTCGACGTGACGGTGGAATGTTCCTCGGGCACCTACATCCGTGCCCTCGCCCGTGACCTTGGTAACTCCCTCGGCGTCGGCGGGCACCTGACCGCATTGCGTCGGACCAATGTGGGACCGTACTCGCTGGACCAGGCACGGACCCTCGAGCAGCTCGCGGAAGACCTCGAGGTCCTCGAAATGTCCCAGGCGGCCAGGGCGCTCATGCCCAACCGGGAGCTGAGCGCAGACGAAACCACAGAGATTTCCTTCGGCCGGCGCATCGCGGCCGGTGTCGCCGCGGGCACACCGGCCGCCGCGACAGCCGAAAAGCCCGCAGCCGCGTTCGCGCCTGACGGATCGCTTGTGGCCCTGCTCGCGGACAGCGGAAGCTTCGCCAAACCCGTGCTGGTCTTCGCCCCGGGAACGGGACCCGGCGGTTCCAACAGTTCTGGCACAGGTGGTTCCAACTCCGGCACAGGCGCCGGTGTTCCTGGCGGTTCGGGTGCCGACGGCGGCGGGCAGGTTTAGCGTTGGACGCGTATTTCTACATCATCCTGGGCGTCGGCCTGCTGTCCACGCTGATCTGCGTGGCGGCGGGCATCATGAAGAAGGCCCCGAACGACATCACCATCCTTTCGGTGGCCGCCGTCGAACTGGCACTGCTGGTCTACCTTGTTGGCTCGATAGTGCGGGTCATCGCGGGGGAGCACATCGCGGGAGAAGCCTGGGAGTTCTGGGGCTACCTCGCAACCGCGCTCCTGCTGCCGGTAGCCGCGGTGTACTGGTCCATCCTGGAACGGACCCGCTGGAGCAACTTTGTCCTGGCCGCCGTCGGCGTTACCGCACTCGTCATGGCCGCCCGCATGAATCAGATCTGGTACTGAAGTGGAAGAAGCACGCAACGTGGCTGATACGTCCGAACACACCGGCAAGCGCCCCGCCGACACGAGGAACACTGGTCCCGGCCGGCTGCTCATCGCCGTCTACGCCATCTTTGCCATTTCGGCTACCGCCCGGGCCGGCTACCAGATCCTCACCAAGTTCTCCGAAGCCCCGCTGGCCTACCTGCTCTCCGCCTTCGCCGCCGTCGTCTACGTGGTGGCCACGGTGTCGCTGGCAAAGGCCGGCCGGACGTGGTTCAAGGTCTCCCTGGTCGCCGTCCTGGTGGAACTGGTCGGCGTGATTGTCGTGGGGGCCCTGAGCCTATTTGACCCTGTGCAGTTCCCGCACGAAACCGTGTGGTCCGCGTTTGGCCGCGGCTACGCCTTCGTTCCCTTCATCCTGCCCATTCTGGGCCTCATCTGGCTTTACCGACGGCGGCCCGCAGCCCCTGCCGCCTAGCGTGGTCTCCAGGATCTAACGGTTCTGGTCCGGCAGGTCCACCTCGATCAGCTCGCCGGGCGTCAGCGTCCGGTGCGAGGGTGGCGCCGCATCGTTCGTCTGGCCGGAGCTGTTCGTATTCGGTGCCGAACCGGATTGCGTTGATGGTTCCTCGTCCTGCTCCGTCAGGGGGGCTTGCTGCGGCTGCGAGCCGCGGCCCGGAATGCCGCCCAGGATTCCCCCAAGGATGCTTCCCAGGTCGATGCCGCCACCTGCAGGGGATGATTGTGCACCCGAACCCTGCCCGCCGCCGAGGACCTTTTTGGCCAGATAAGACATGACGATCGGGGCGACGATCGGCAGCAGCTTGCGGACGAGGTCCCCGCCGACTCCGCTGAGGTTCGCGGTCCCCGCCAACTGATTGGCCACCTGGTCCTGCTGGCCGCCGAAGACGTGGCTAACGATCTTCTCGCCGTCCCGGGTGTCCACCTGCGACGGGTCCACGCCGCCGTCGGCCAGTTCATTCCGGTGCCTGGCCAGCTCGGATTCCAGCGCAGCAGCGCCATCCGGCGCCTGGACGTTGTTCTGCATCCCGGCAAGCGGCGTCGGCACGACGGCTTCCACTGCGGCCTGCGCGGACGCAGTATCAGTCCCCAGCAAGGAAGCGATCTGCTGGACAGGGATCTGTCCCACGAGCTCCTGGATATCATTCATGGCGTGGCTCCTTCCCGCCTGCTCATCTCGCGGGCGATCCGTGCGGTTGAAACGCTAATGAAAACTCGAAGGCTCAGGGCAGCGCTGCCTGGTCCGCTGCCTTTGCATCCTAGCGGGGCGTACCTGCAGACGGTAGGCCACCGGGCTGCCCCCAGCGCGGTTCACGGGGCCACCTGCCCGCCGCACCCATGGGCGTCCGTGACCGGCAGGGATTGCGGGTAACCTTAGAGAGTTCCGGCCCTGGCACGCCGGAAGCACGTTCTGGCAGGCAGTAAAAGGCGAGGTTGATGGTCCACATCTGGAATGATCCGACCGAGGTCCCCGAAGACTTTGGTCCTTCCGTTGTCACTATCGGAAATTTCGACGGCGTCCATCGCGGCCACCAGCAGGTGCTGTCACAGCTCATCAGGACCGCGCGGCTGAACAACGCCAAGTCGGTTGCGGTCACGTTCGACCCGCACCCGGCACTGGTCCATCGGCCGGAAAGCGCGCCCGAGCTGATCATGGGCCTTCAGGACAAACTCCAGGCCCTCGGCGAGCTCGGACTGGACGCCGTTCTGGTCATGAAATACTCCCTGGAGCTCGCCAGCCTTACCCCGGAAGAGTTCGTCGGCTCGGTCCTGGTGGACAGCCTCCACGCCAGCTACGTTGTCATCGGCCATGACACCCGCTTCGGCAAGGGCAACTCCGGAGACCTGAACACCATGCAGGACCTGGGGGAGAAGTTCGGCTTCGAGGTGCTGGTGATCAGCGAGTTCGGCTCGGAGGGCTTCCCGCTGCACGACGACGGCGGAACGGACCGCCGCTGTTCCTCCACCTGGGTGCGCGAAGCGCTCCGGGAAGGAGACGTCGGCACCGCCGCCGCGGTCCTGGGCCGCGCGCACCGGATGCGGGGCGAGGTGGTCCACGGAGCCGCGCGTGGCCGCGACCTCGGTTTCCCCACTGCCAACCTTTCCAGCGACGCGAGCGGCCTCATTCCGGCGGACGGCATCTACGCAGGCTGGCTCGTGGACGAGGCAGGGACGCGCTGGCCTGCCGCCATCTCCGTTGGCTCCAACCCCACATTCGACGGCGTGAGCCGCCAGGTGGAGGCGCACGTCATCGACAGGCCCGAAGAGCGCATCGAGGACTTCGATCTGTACGGCCAGACAGTAGTCGTGGAGTTCGTGTCCAGGCTCCGCGGCATGGTGGCATACCGTGGGCCTGAAGCCCTCGTGGAGCAGATGCGCCAGGACGTCCTGCAGACGCACGACATCCTGCTCAAGCGCTGACCCGCCTGCACCCCCGGGCCTGCAACACACAGTCCCGCATCACACAGTATTGGCAAGGAAGGCGACGCTGTGACCGTAGAGAAAAACACCAGGAAACTGGACAAGGGCATTGTTCGTGATTTCAGTTCCCGCATGAGTTACGCGTCCTACCTCCAGCTGCCCACACTGCTCAGCGCCCAGCAGCCCGTCAGCGTCCCGGAACACCATGACGAATTGCTCTTCATCATCCAGCACCAGACCACGGAGCTGTGGCTGAAGCTGGTTCTCCACGAGCTCCGCAGTGCCGCCCAGTGGCTGCGTTCCGATGACCTCGGTTCGGCTCTGAAGGGCATCGCCCGGGTCAAGCACATCCAGAAGACCCTCACTGAACAGTGGTCCGTCCTGGCCACGCTGACGCCGACCGAGTATGCGGAATTCCGCGGGTTCCTGGGCAATTCATCCGGCTTCCAGTCCAGCCAGTACCGTGCCGTGGAGTTCGTGCTGGGCAACAAGAACAGGAAGATGCTTCCCGTCTTCGAATCTGATCCGGAAGCCCACGCCCTGCTGACCGAAGTCCTGCACGCGCCAAGCATCTACGACGAATTCCTCGCCTACCTGCACCGCCAGGGCTTCGATGTTCCCGAGGAAGTGCTCAACAGGGATGTGACCCGGGCGCATGAGTTTGAGCCGGGTCTGGTGCCCCTCTTCAAGCACATCTACGAAAACGCCGCGCAGAACTGGGGAGCGTACGAGGCGTGCGAGGAACTCGTCGACCTGGAGGATAACTTCCAGCTGTGGAGGTTCCGGCACCTGCGCACCGTACAGCGCACCATCGGTATGAAGACTGGTACCGGCGGCTCCACCGGGGCGGCGTTCCTGCAAAAGGCCCTTGAGCTGACGTTCTTCCCGGAGCTGTTCGCCGTGCGTACGGAGATCGGACAGTGACCGCCGTGGACGGCTCGGGTGACCTGACCGCCCACGCGCGCGAGGCCCTGCCAGCAAGCGACGCCCTGCTTCAGAAGGCCACGCGTCTCGACGCCGAAGACTGCCTGGCCCGGTACCGGGACCTGTTCGTCGGCGCGGACACCGAGCTGTCCTACCTCGACGGCAACTCCCTGGGACGCCCGCTCAAGCGGACCGCCGGCGACATTTCCAGCTTCATCGAGAAGGGCTGGGGCGGGCGCCTGATCCGGGGCTGGGACGAGGAATGGCTGGACATGCCCCAGGCCATCGGCGACCAGTTGGGGCGGGCGGTGCTGGGCGCCGCCGTGGGCCAGACCATCATCGCCGACTCCACCACCGTGGTCCTGTACAAGCTGATCCGGGCAGCCCTGGCCGCCGTCGAGGATCCGGCGCGCACAGAGATCGTGGTGGACACGGACAACTTTCCCACCGACCGCTACCTCGTCGAAGGCATCGCCAAGGAGGAGGGGCTGACGCTGCGCTGGATCGAGGCGGATCCCGCCTCCGGTGTCCACCTCGATCAGGTGAGGGAGGCTGTGGGGCCAGCCACCGCCGTCGTCCTCCTCAGCCACGTGGCCTACCGTTCCGGTTACCTGGCGGACCTGCCGGCCATAACGGCGGCAGTGCACGACGCCGGCGGGCTGGTGGTCTGGGACCTGTGCCATTCCGCCGGGTCAGTGGAGCTTCAGTTGGACGCCTGGAACGTGGACTTTGCCGCCGGCTGCACCTATAAGTACCTGAACGGCGGGCCGGGCTCGCCCGCGTTCGCCTACGTCAACGACCGGCACCTGCCAGGACTCGCGCAGCCCATCTGGGGATGGATGGGCCGGAAGGACGCGTTCGAGATGGGGCCCGGCTACGAACCGGCCGCCGGCATCCGCGGTTTCCTCAGCGGCACGCCGGCCATCTCCGGAATGATCGCCATGCGCGGCACCCTGGACCTGATTGACGAGGCCGGCATGGCCGCCATCCGCGAAAAGTCGCGGCAGCTCACCGCCTACGCCTTGGAACTGCACGATGCGTGGCTCGCGCCGGCTGGCGTGAGGCTTGCCACGCCGCGGGACGCCGACCGCCGCGGAGGCCACATCACCGTTGACCATCCCGCCTTCCGCGAGGTGACAGCGGCGCTGTGGGAGAAGGATGTCATCCCAGACTTCCGGGCGCCCCAGGGCATCAGGATTGGACTTTCACCGCTGAGCACCGGCTTCGCCGAACTCCACCGCGGCATGGCAGCCATCCGGGACCTCCTCCGGAGGCCTGAACCGCAACCCGAACAGCACTGCTGCCGTTTCGACAAGATTGCAACACGGCCGGTAAACTAAGCGGTGGATCCGGCTGCAGTCCGTGGTTGCTGGATCCTGCTGTGTGCGGAAACTTCTTCGGAAGTCGGCACCGGCACCCCCGGCAGTGAATTACTGACTCGGGCCTCACGGCACATCTCTAGGAGTTATTGTGGCACTTGACGCCGCCGTAAAGCAGTCCATCATCAAGGATTTCGCAACGTCCGAGGGCGACACCGGTTCGCCGGAGGTCCAGATTGCGGTCCTGACTCAGCGGATCAAGGATCTGACTGAGCACATGAAGGAGCACAAGCACGACTTCCACACCCAGCGCGGTCTGCTGGCCATGGTTGGTCGCCGCAAGCGCATGCTGACCTACCTGAAGAACACCGACATCGCCCGCTACCGTTCGCTCATCGAGCGTCTCGGCCTGCGCCGCTAGTCTGGTTTGGAGGCGGCCCTTCCTGCCGGAACGGGCCGCCTCGTCAGTACATAAAAACTAAACAGGAGGATCAACCGCATCACGCATTCGCGGTCCTCGGTAGTGATCCCCGGGAAGCTTCGCTGATTGAAGCCGGCCCGTGGGTCTCGATCGATGACCGGGTGCAGGGCCAGTAGACAGATGCTGGCTGGGTTGATGCGGCTGGACTTCCGTTAAACAAGAAACGGAGGTGACTCTCTTGGAGGGTCCCGAAATCCAGTTCTCAGAAGCAGTCATTGACAATGGCCGCTTTGGCAAGCGTGTAATCCGCTTCGAAACCGGCCGCCTTGCCAAGCAGGCAGCCGGGGCAGCCATGGTGTACATCGACGAGGACACCGCGCTGCTCTCCGCCACCACCGCCGGCAAGCACCCGCGTGAAGGCTTTGACTTCTTCCCCCTGACGGTGGACGTCGAAGAGCGCATGTACGCCGCCGGCCGCATCCCGGGCTCGTTCTTCCGCCGCGAAGGCCGCCCGTCCACGGAAGCCATCCTGGCCTGCCGCCTGATGGACCGCCCGCTGCGCCCCGCGTTCGTCAAGGGCCTCCGCAACGAGGTCCAGATCGTCGTCACCGTCCTGGCGATCAACCCGGACGAGCTCTACGACGTCGTGGCCATCAACGCCTCCTCGATGTCCACCCAGCTCTCCGGCCTGCCGTTCTCCGGCCCGATCGGCGGCGTCCGCGTTGCCCTCGTCGCCGACGAGCAGGGTTCGCAGTGGGTTGCCTTCCCGAAGCACTCCCAGCTCGAGAACTCCGTGTTCAACATGGTCGTTGCCGGCCGCGTTGCCGGTGACGACGTCGCCATCATGATGGTCGAAGCCGAAGCCACGGACAACTCCTGGAGCCTCATCAAGGAACAGGGCGCCACCGCCCCCACCGAAGAGATTGTTTCCGAGGGCCTGGAGGCTGCCAAGCCGTTCATCAAGGCACTCTGCGAAGCGCAGCAGGACCTGGCCGCCCGCGCCGCCAAGCCCACCGTCGAGTTCCCCGTCTTCCTGGACTACCAGGACGACGTGTACGCCGCCGTCGAGGCTGCTGCCGCGGAGAAGCTCACCGCTGTCTTCCAGATCGCTGACAAGCAGGACCGCGACAACGCAGCGGACGAGCTGAAGGACGAGGTTGTCGCCTCCCTGGCCGGCCAGTTCGAAGGCCGCGAGAAGGAGCTGTCCGCAGCTTTCCGCTCTGTGACCAAGCACGTTGTGCGCCAGCGCATCCTCAAGGACCAGATCCGCATCGACGGCCGCGGCCTGACGGACATCCGCCAGCTCACCGCCGAGGTTGAAGTCCTGCCCCGCGTTCACGGTTCTGCCATCTTCGAACGCGGTGAAACCCAGATCATGGGCGTCACCACGCTGAACATGCTCAAGATGGAACAGCAGATCGACTCGCTGTCGCCGGTAACGCGCAAGCGCTACATGCACAACTACAACTTCCCGCCGTACTCCACCGGTGAGACCGGCCGCGTCGGTTCCCCGAAGCGCCGCGAAATCGGCCACGGTGCCCTGGCCGAGCGTGCGCTCGTGCCGGTGCTCCCGTCCCGCGAGGAGTTCCCGTACGCCATCCGCCAGGTGTCCGAGGCCCTCAGCTCCAACGGCTCCACCTCGATGGGCTCGGTCTGCGCCTCAACGCTGTCCATGCTCAACGCCGGTGTGCCGCTGAAGGCAGCCGTAGCCGGCATCGCCATGGGCCTGGTCTCCGACCAGGTTGACGGCCAGACCCGCTACGCCGCGCTGACCGACATCCTTGGCGCCGAAGATGCCTTCGGTGACATGGACTTCAAGGTTGCCGGTACCTCCGAGTTCGTCACGGCCATCCAGCTGGACACCAAGCTCGACGGCATCCCGGCATCCGTGCTGGCAGCAGCACTGAAGCAGGCACGCGAGGCCCGCCTCCACATCCTCGAGGTCATCAACGCCGCGATCGACACCCCGGACGAGCTCTCCGAGTTCGCTCCGCGGGTCATCGCCGTCAAGATCCCCGTGGACAAGATCGGCGAGGTCATCGGCCCCAAGGGCAAGATGATCAACCAGATCCAGGAGGACACCGGCGCGGACATCTCCATTGAGGACGACGGCACCGTCTACATCGGCGCCACCAACGGCCCGTCGGCAGATGCCGCGCGCTCCGCGATCAACGCCATCGCCAACCCGCAGGTTCCGGAAATCGGCGAGCGCTACCTGGGCACGGTCGTCAAGACCACCACCTTCGGCGCCTTCGTGTCCCTGACCCCGGGCAAGGACGGTCTGCTGCACATCTCCGAGCTGCGCAAGATCGCCGGCGGCAAGCGCGTGGACAACGTCGACGACGTCGTCTCCGTGGGCCAGAAGATCCAGGTCGAGATCACCAAGATCGATGACCGCGGAAAGCTGTCCCTGTCTCCGGTAGTGGCTGAAGAGGAAGGCGCCGGCGACGCCGACCGCGTTCACGCTTCCGTTCCGGCAGAAGGCTCGGACGCTTCCGAGTAGTTCCAGGCTCCGGCAGCTGCGTGCTGCCGGAACCGATTAAGGCGGGGCCGTTGGTTGTACCACCGGCCCCGCCTCATTTAACCCACCCCTCTCAACACCGCTGTGCGGCGGCAAATAAGCCCACGTCAGAGCCACGCCGACGGCGTGGCCCGCTGGTACGATTGCAGGCAGATTTGGCTCCGCTTCCCGAAAGGCCTTGATGACTGTCGTACCCCTGCCGCTGGAGCAGAACCACCCCGGCGACACCCTGATCCATGGAGCCGACGGCGGTTCGGAAGTCCGCCGTTCGGTCCTCCCCGGCGGGGTTCGTGTCCTGACTGAGGCGATGCCGGGGCAGCGTTCGGCCACCATCGGGTTCTGGGTGGGCGTGGGGTCCCGGGACGAGGCTCCCGGGCAGCACGGCTCGACGCACTTCCTGGAACACCTGCTGTTCAAGGGCACCAAGAGGCGCACCGCCCTGGAGATCGCTTCCGCCTTTGACGAGGTGGGCGGCGAATCCAACGCCGCCACGGCGAAGGAGAGTACCTGCTACTTCGCCCGCGTCCTGGATACGGACCTTCCCATGGCCATCGACGTCATCGCCGACATGATCACCGGCGCCGTGCTCGACCCTGCGGAAATGGAGCAGGAGCGGGACGTCATCCTCGAAGAGATCGCCATGGACAGCGATGACCCCACGGACGTCGCCCATGAACACTTCGTCGCCGCCGTGCTCGGTACCCACCCGCTCGGGCGGCCCATTGGCGGCACTCCGGACGCCATCCGCGCCGTGGCGCGTGACTCCGTCTGGGACCACTACCGCCGCTACTACCGCCCGGACGAGCTGGTGATCACTGCCGCCGGCGGCCTGGAGCACGACGTCGTCTGCCGGCTTGTGGTGGATGCCCTCCACTCAGCAGGGTGGTCACTTGAGTCCGGGGCGGCTCCCGTGGAGCGCCGCTCCACAGAGCGCGCAGAGATCACCGGCACCGCCGGGCTGCACGTGGTCACCCGCCCGGTGGAACAGGCCAACATCATCATGGGCTGTCCCACCATTGTGGCCACCGATGAACGCCGCTACGTCATGAGCGTCCTGAACGCGGTGCTCGGCGGCGGTATGTCCTCACGGCTGTTCCAGGAGATCCGCGAGAAGCGCGGGCTCGTGTACTCCACGTACTCCTTCGCCTCGTCCTACGCCGACGCCGGCTACTTCGGCATGTACGCCGGCTGCACGCCCACCAAGGTCCGCCAGGTCCTGGAACTCCTCGGCGCCGAACTCGACAGCCTCGCGGCCGGCGGCATCTCCGAGGAAGAGCTTCGCAAAGCGGTCGGGCAGCTCTGCGGCGGGATCGTCCTCGCGCTGGAGGACACCGGCTCCCGTATGTCGCGGCTGGGGCGTGCCGAGCTGGTCTCCGGTGAATACCAGGACATAGACGAGACCCTGCGGCTTATCAAGGCCGTGACAGCGGAACAGGTCCAGGAGCTGGCCAGTCAGCTGGCTGCGGCCCCGCGGACCGTGACGGTGGTCGGCCCCTTCGACGAATCGGAAACCTTCGGGCTCTGATCCACGGAAGTTCCGGCGTAGGAGGAATGATGGACCAGCCGCTACCGGGCACAGCGCACGAGGCGCTCGAGATCTTCGTCGGGCGCTGGCTGGGAACCACCGAGCTGGCTGCCTCGCCGTGGGGTCCGGCACGCACCGCCACCGCGGAGGTGACATTCACCCGCGCCGCCGGAGGGTTCGCCGTCGTCCAGTCCTACCGCCATACCGAAGGCGACGGCACGCACTTTGAGGGGCACGGGGTCTTCACGGTGGATCCCGACCACGACGAAACGCTCTGGTATTACGTCGACAGCATGGGCCGGCCCCCGTCAGCCCCGGCCCGTGGCGTCTGGCACGACTCGACGCTCACGGTGGAACGGCACAGCGACCGCGGCACCGCCCGGCACACCTTCCGGGTGGACCAGGGCGTGCTGACCCACACGGCCGAACTGCGGCTGGGGGAGACCCAGGATTTCCAGCCGTTCATGACCTCGATCTGCCACCGCGCGTAAAGCAAGCCCTGCACCACCCAAGCAGGTAGCAGCAAAGGGCGTTCCCACGGCTGGGAACGCCCTTTGCTGCTACACAGTTGGGTTAGCCGCCGGCGAAAGGCGGGAGGACGTCCACCACGTCGCCAGTTGCCAGGACGGTGGTCCGGTCCCGGACGGCGACCTCGTTCAGTAGGAAGCTGCTGCGGGCCAGGATCCTGTCCAGCGGCGGTGTCCCGGCCGGAGGTGCCGGTCGTTCAACGTCGAGCACGGCGGCCAAGAGGGACTCCACCGTGGATCCGGCGGGAAGTTCGAAGCGCTCTTCCTCCACGCCTGCCGCGGCGCGTGCGGCAGCGAAGTATCGTACGTTCAAGGATTAGCCTCCGATGGCGCTCATGCTGCGGTCCGGCTGGACGAAGTCCGGAGCGTCGAGTCCCACGTGGTCCATGCCGTGGGCTTTGGGCTTCAGCCACATGGCATCCTGCCAGCGTTCGGCGAGCTGCTCGTCGCTGGCCCCTTGCCTCAGCAGGCCGAGCAGGTCGAATTCCTCGCGGGAGAAGAGGCAGCTCATGATCTTGCCTTCGGCGGTGATCCGGGTCCGCCGGCAGTCGGAGCAGAACGGCTCGGTGACCGAGGCGATGATCCCCACGGTTCCCAGCGCCGGGCCGTGTGAGTCAGCGGAACCGCCTGATTCAGCGGAACCGGCCGCCCGGCGTCGTACTTCAAAGCGTTCCGCCGGTGCGCCGTCCCGGGCACGCGGATCCGGGCTCAGCACGAACTCCCCGGAGAGGAGTTCGCGGATCTCGGCAGCGGTGATCATGTTCCGGCGGGTCCAGCCGTGGTCGGCGTCCAGCGGCATCTGCTCAATGAACCGCAGTTCGTAGCCGCGCTCCAGCGCCCAGGCGAGGAGGGACGGCGATTCGGTGTCGTTGATGCCCCGCATCAGCACGGCGTTGAGCTTCACCGGTCCCAGGCCCGCAGCCCAGGCGGCGTCCACCCCGGCGAGCACCCGGTCCAGGAACGGCCGCCGTGTGAGTTTGGTGAAGGTTTCCTCGTGCAGGGAGTCCAGGGAGACGTTGATGCGCGTCAGCCCGGCGGCCTTGAGGGCTGCAGCCTTCCGGTCCAGGCCCACGCCGTTCGTCGTCATGGAAATGGGAAGCTCGGGGTGTGCCTGGCGCAGGGCACCAATGATGTTGACGAGGTCGGCCCGGACCAGAGGCTCGCCGCCGGTCAGGCGCAGCTCGCGCACGCCAAGCAGCTTCACGCCGATGCCGACGATCCGGACGATTTCCTCGCCGGTCATGACCGCCTGCTTCGAGAGCCACTCCAGCCCCTCGGCCGGCATGCAGTAGGTACAGCGCAGGTTGCACTTGTCCGTCAGCGAAAGTCGCATATCCGTCGCGCTGCGGCCGTAGCGGTCCGCGAGGCCGGCGGGAGCGTCAGCCGGGCGGCGGGCGGGGATCCCGGCCGGGCGCGCAGCGGGGGGCTGCGAACCGGAATCGGGTGCGCCTCCTTCACGGAGCTGCGGTATGCCAAGCTGAACACTCATGACTTCAGGCTACGCCACGATGGGGCGCGGATCACACCCGGCCCGTCCCGTGACCGGCGGCTGCAGCTGCGGGCCCGGAGGCAGAGCGGCCACCGGGGATGACGGCGGTGCCGGAAAGCTCTGGTGAACCTATGCTGGAAGGGTGAACGGGTCCCATGAGCCAGGCCGCAACCAGCGCCGGTGGGCTGCGGCCGCAGGCGTGGTGGCAGCCGGCACCGGACTTGTCGCCAGCGAACTCATCGCCGGCTTCGTCAGTCCTTCCCTCTCCACGATGACCGCCCTGGGCGGCGCCGTCATCGACACTGCCCCGCCGGGGGTTAAGGACTGGGCCGTCTCCCTGTTCGGCACAGCGGACAAGCTGGCGTTGCTGGCCGGCATGGCGCTGGGTATCGCCGTTTTCGCTGCCGCGGCAGGTGTCCTCGAGCTGCGCCGGCGCTTCGCGGGTGTGGCTGTCTTTGCAGTCTTCGGCGTCGTGGGACTGGCCGCGGTCCTGACTCGCGCCCAGGTGACCGCCACCGCCGTCGTCCTTCCGCTGCTTGCGGCCGGGATCGGGATCGCGGTGCTGCTGAAGCTGGTCAGGCGCCTGGCTGCAGCGCGTAGCGGGGAGGGCGGCCAGGGACCGGCCCGTCGGGGTTTCTTCCAGTTGCTGGGAGGCACCGTCGCCGGCGTCCTGGTGGGCGGCGCCGTCGTCACTGTCTGGCGCGGCGGGGCGGCCGGCGTCAACGAGGCCCGACGGACCCTGCGGTTGCCCGTGCCGCAGTCCCCGGCGCCGCCGATTCCGGCCGGCGCTGACGTGGGACTGGCGGGAGTCGGCCCGCTGGTTACACCCAATCCTGACTTCTACCGGATTGACACTGCGCTGTCCGTTCCCGTTCTCGATTCCCGCGAGTGGAGGCTCAAGGTCACCGGGCTGGTGGAACGGGAGGTTGAGCTCACCTTTGAGGACCTGATGTCGAAGCCGATGATCGAGCGGTTCGTGACCATCGCCTGCGTGTCCAACGAGGTGGGCGGCGACCTGATCGGCAACGCACGCTGGCTGGGCTGGCCGGTGCGGGAGCTGCTGGCGATGGCCGGCCCTAAGCCGGACGCGGACATGGTTCTATCCCGAAGTGCCGACGGCTTTACGGCCAGCACCCCCCTGGAGGTGCTCACCGACCGGCGTGATGCGCTGCTGGCCGTGGGCATGAACGGCGAGCCGCTCCCGCTTGAACACGGCTTCCCCGTGCGCATGATCGTCCCCGGGCTGTACGGATACGTGTCCGCGACCAAGTGGCTCACCCAACTGAAGGTCACCAGGTTTGCCGACGACGTGGCCTACTGGACGCCGCGCGGCTGGTCAGAGCGCGGCCCCATCAAGATCTCGTCCCGGGTCGACGTGCCCCGGAACGGAGCTTCCGTACCGGCCGGAAACGTGGTGTTCGGCGGTGTGGCCTGGGCGCAGCACACCGGAATAGGCAAGGTCGAGCTGCGCGTGGACCGGGGGAGTTGGCAACCGGCCAAGCTCGCTCGGGGCATCTCGGTGGACACCTGGTACCAGTGGGAGCTCGGCCTTGACCTGCAGCCCGGGCAACACGAGATTCAGGTCCGGGCCACGGACCTCAAGGGCACGGAACAGGCTGAGGAACACCGTTCGGTGGCACCCGACGGCGCCACGGGCTTCCACACCATTAGAGTGGACGTGAAAACGTAGCCCACCAAAGGCCGGACCATGCACAGCCCCTCGCAGCCGCACGGCAATGCCGCCGTACGATCCGCCGCACCTGACCCCGGCACTGCTGACGCCGGCGCTGCCGCCGCCACGGACGCCAGCGTCCGCGCGCACAGCCCGCATGAACAGCACACGCACGACGGCAATCACCATCACGGCAAACACGATCACGGCGCGCACCGGAGCGTGGCGGATCACCGGCAGGCGGTCAGGGAGCTCCTCGGGCCGCTGCTGTCCCCGGAGCGGACCGAAAGGCTTCCGCTGGTCCAGGCCCTGGGCCGCGGGCTGGCGGAAGACGTCACAGCGCCGCTGAGCCTGCCCCCGTTCCCGAACTCCCAGATGGACGGCTTTGCCATCCGCTCCTGCGACGTGCCCGACGGCGGGGCGGACCTGCGCGTAGCGGCACCGGTCCCGGCCGGCGCAAATCCCGCAGCCCTGCAGCCGGGCACCGCTGCCCCGATCATGACCGGTGCCATGGTGCCCGAAGGGGCAGACGCCGTCGTACCTATTGAACAGGCGGTCCCGTCCGTCTTTCCGGGCGCGGGCGAAGATACTGAGGTGAGGCTGCCGGCCACGGCTGCCGGGACGTTCATCCGGGCCGCTGGAAGCGACATCGAGGCCGGCCAGCGGGCCCTCGACGCGGGCACCTGCCTGGGCCCGGCGCAGCTGGGCCTGCTCGCCGCCCTGGGGATGCCCGAGGTCCTGGTTCACAAACAGCTTTCGGTCCTGCTGGTCACCACCGGCGATGAAGTGGTGGAACCCGGGAAACCGCTGGGCGACGGCAAGATCTACGACGCCAACGGCACCCTCCTGGAGTCCTCCCTGCGGCAGGCGGGACTTGCCGTGACCAGGGCGGGTATTTCCGCCGACAGCCCGGAAGGCCTGCGGACGCTACTGCGCACGCACACGTCCCAAGTGGACCTGATTGTCACCACCGGGGGAGTCAGCAAGGGCGCGTACGAGGTGGTGCGGCAGGCCATGGAAGGCCAGGACGTCGCATTCCAGCACGTGGCGATGCAGCCTGGCGGCCCCCAGGGATTGGGAACGTTCGACGGCGTCCCCCTCCTTGCGTTTCCGGGAAACCCCGTCAGCTGCCTCGTCTCCTTTGAGATGTTTCTCCGGCCGGTGCTGGGCGAACTATTTGGCGCGCCCGCACCCAGGCCCGCCGTCCGGGCGCGGCTGGCCCAGTCGCTGTCCTCCCCGGCCGGCAAGCACCAGGTCCGGCGGGGGTCCCTGCTGGCTGACGGCACAGTCCGGCTGCAGGGCGGCGAAAGCTCACATCTGGTGCAGGCGCTGGCCCACTCCAACGCCCTGGTCCACGTGCCAGCCGGCACTGCCGCTCTCGACGAGGGCGCCGAAGTGGAAGTATGGATGTTGTGACTGCAGAAAATGACCACGGCGCCCTGACCCACCTGCGCCGTGACGGCACGGCCCAGATGGTGGACGTCTCAGAAAAACCGGAAACCACGCGCGAGGCCACGGCCACGGCTACGGTCCGCAGCACCGCCGAGGTCCTCGCGCTGCTGGGCACCGGCGGCCTGCCCAAAGGCGATGCGCTGGCCGTGGCCCGGGTTGCCGGGATCATGGCGGCCAAGAAAACCCCTGAGCTGATCCCGCTGTGCCATCCGCTTCCGATTTCAAAGGTGACCGTCGACTTCGAACTCGGACCCGAGACCGTGGACATCCTGGCCACGGTCAAGACCCGGGGTGTGACCGGCGTCGAAATGGAGGCCCTGACGGCGGCCTCCGTGGCGGCGCTTAGCGTCTACGACATGATCAAGGCCGTGGACAAGCACGCTGTTCTCACGGACATCAAGGTCCTGGCCAAGAGCGGCGGCAAGAGCGGGGACTGGGCCCTGTGAGCACCCCCGACTCCAAAACCGCGGCACCTCACGTCCACGGTGAGGTGCAGGGCCGCAAGGCCGGCGTCGTGATTGCCTCAACGCGCGCAGCCTCCGGCGTCTACCAGGACGAGACCGGGCCGGTCATCACCGACTGGCTCACGGAACACGGGTTCGTGCCGTATCCGGTCATGGTGGTGCCCGACGGCGAACCGGTTGGCGCCGCGATCCGCGCCCTCCTGACCCAGGAACCCGCCGTCGTCATCACCAGCGGCGGCACCGGCCTGAGCCCGGACGACCGCACGCCGGAAATGACGCTGCCGCTGCTGGACCGCGAAATCCCCGGCATCATGGAGGGCATCCGTCAGGCGGGAACCGCCAAGACGCCGCACGCCATGCTCAGCCGTGGACATGCCGGTGCGGCCGGGCGGACTTTTATCATCAACCTGCCCGGATCACCCAAGGGGGTCATGGACGGCCTGACCGTCCTGGACCCGGTGATCGGGCACTTGTGCGACCAATTGGAGGGCGGACATGGCCACTGAGGCTTCGTTCGAAGTAGTAACCGCGGTGCTCAGCGCCGAACCCATCTCCGTGGACCAGGCCATCGCCGCCGTGGAGTCGGAGACCGCCGGAGCTGTAGTCAGCTTCAGCGGCGTGGTCCGGAACCACGACGGCGGGAAGCCGGTCGACCGGCTCAGCTACAGCGCCCACCCGACAGCCCGAAAGGTGCTGGACGACGTCGTGGCGCAGCTGGTGGCCGAACAGGCCGCAGCGGCTGGAACGGCGGGTGCCGGCCCGGATGGCGCCGGTGCGGCTCCGCCGGTCCGGATCTGGGTCGCCCACCGGGTGGGCCCGCTGGAAATTGGCGACCCTGCCCTCGTCTGCGCCGTGGCGGCCGCCCATCGCGGGCAGGCCTTCGCCGTGTGCTCCGAGCTGGTGGACCGGGTCAAGGCGCAGGTGCCGATCTGGAAGGAACAGTTCTTCAGCGACGGCACCGTCGAATGGGTCGGGGCCGGGGAATAAGGGCCGGCAGCGCCGGGGAGTGGGGCCAGCAGCGCCGGGGAGTGGGGCCGGCAGCGCCGGGGAATGAGGGCCGGCAGGGCCGGGGAGTAGGGCCGGCAGCGCCGGGGAACACGCCGTCCGCGAATGAGGTAACGCATGGGCTCCGGTTCCGTTCAGCGGCTGCCCGAACGGTAGTGTTGAATCCATGACCCAACAACTTCCTGTCGCCGTTCTGGGCGCAAACGGGCGCATGGGCGCCGAGGCCGTGAAGGCTGTGGAGGCCGCTCCGGACATGGTGCTTGTCGCCGCGCTGGGACGCGGTGACTCCCTCGATTCCCTGCTCGACGCCGGTGCCCGGTACGTCGTGGACCTCACCGTTCCGGAAAGCACCGAGGAGAACGTCCGCTTCGCCGTCGAAAACGGCATGCACGCCGTGGTGGGCACCACGGGCTGGGACCTGGGCAGGCTGGAGTCGCTGGAAACCCTGCTGGCCGGCCACCCGGAAGTCGGTGTGCTGATTGCACCCAACTTCGCCCTCGGCTCCGTGCTGACGTCGGCGTTTGCCGCCAAGGCGTCCAAGTACTTCGAATCCGTGGAGATCATCGAACTCCACCACCCGGACAAGGTGGACGCGCCCTCGGGAACCGCGGTGCGTACCGCCCAGCTGGTGGCAGCGGAACGCGAGGCGGCCGGCGTCGGCCCCAGCCCGGACGCAACCACAACTGAACTGGCCGGAGCCCGCGGCTGCGAGGTGGACGGCGTGCGCGTGCACAGCGTCCGGCTCCGGGGGCTCGTGGCCCACCAGGAGGTCCTCCTCGGCGGGCCGGGGGAGCAGCTGACGCTCCGCCATGATTCCTTCGACCGTGCCTCGTTCATGCCCGGCGTCCTCCTGGGTGTCCGCAACGTTGCCGCCCACCCGGGACTTACCGTCGGCCTTGACGGCTACCTGGATCTGGGGCTGTAACCCAGTGAAACCGTTTCTTGGCTGGCTGAAGACCAACCGCACCAAGATCTGGGTGGGCGCGGTGACGCTCCTGCTGGTCTTCTATCTGGTGGTGTCCCTCCAGCGCTCGGTCCTGCTGCTGAGCGATCCCGAGCCGGTGGCCAAGGCCATCGGCGCGGCGTACCTCGTGCTGCCGGTCATCGGCGCATGGGCCCTGATCCGTGAACTCCTCTTCGGCGCCCGGACGGAACAGATGGCACGGGTGCTTGAGGCCGAAGGCGGCCTGCCGGAGGACAACCTGCCCCGCACGCCGGCCGGCCGGATTATCCGGGCTGCGGCGGACCAGGAGTTCGAGAAATACCGCACGGAAACCGAAGCGGCCCCGGACGACTGGCGTTCCTGGTTCAGGCTCAGCTGCGCTTATGACGCGTCGGGTGACCGGAAGCGGGCACGTTCTTCCATGCGCGACGCCGTGCGGCTGTTCCGCGCCTCCGGCGACGCTGTGGCGCGCTAGCCGGGCGGCCGGCCCAGCCGGAGAGCCGGGTTAGCGGATCCTCGCCGGCTGGTGGCGGCCCACCTGGTTGGCGGCGTGTCCGAGCCATTCCAGCGGACCGCGCCATTTCAGAATGGCGAAGACCATCCCGATCACCACGGCCAGCGCCGCGTGGGCGAAATACATCCCGTCCTCGGTCCACCCCACAGGCAACGGCTTGAGGTGGAACGACGCCACCACGCACACATGGGCCGTGTACAGCGTCAGAGTCATGGCGCCGGGTCCGCGGAGCGGAAGCAGCAGGTCGAGGGCCAGCCACTGGCCGAGCCTGCCCACCAGAAGGCAAAGGCCGACGACGGCGGCCGCCACGCCGCTGGTATGCAGCAGGTCCAGCGTGGTTCCGGAATGGGGCGCACTGCTGGCCAGCCACCACCAGGAACCCTCCTGGCGGACACCGGCCAGATTGACCTGCAGGAGGCTGTCCAGCGGATAGTTGGGGTCGGCGAGGATATCCTGCAGGGCGGCGCGGCCACCCCAAGGCCCCATAGCGGCCGTCCCCAGGACCTTGGAGAATGCCGCCACCGCAGTGCCGCCGAGCAGCAGCAACACGGGAACTATCGCCGTGGTCAGCGCGAGCCTGCCAATGATCAGACCCACCAAAAGATATGAAATCCACTGGAACACCGGGTAGTACCCCGTCAGGAACAGGTCGCCAAGCAGCTGGGCCGGGTTGGTGAGATCCTCCCACCCCGGGTTGTGGGCGAGCTGCAGCGGCGGATCTGCGGCCATCAACCACGGCCGCAGCAGGAAGGCAGTCACCGGGGACAGCAGGAGCCAGCCGGCAGCCCAGGCGCACAGGGCCTTCAGCCGCAGCCCGATGAACGGCAGGACGCACAGGAACAGCACGGCGTAATGCACCAGGATTACCGCCACATTGACGTCAAGTCCGCCGAGCGCGAGCCCGACGACGGCAATCACCAAGGCGCGCATCGCGATGCCGCGCCGGGCCGCTGTCAGTGCCGGTCCGTCGAGAGGCTGCTGCTTGCCGGTGGACAGGGCGAGGCCGATTCCCGCGAGAACGGCAAACAGTGCGGCGGCACGGCCGGAGAATGTCAGGCCCACCCAGGTAGGGGTCAGTGCGGCGTTTGGCTCGAAGGTTGGGAGCAGGTGGGTGGCCATCATGCCCAGGAGGGCCAGGCCGCGGGCCGCGTCGATGCCGGCCAGTCGGACGCCTGTTGCGGGCCCCTTCGCTGTTCTGGAAGATGCAGCCGTGCTCCGCGAGGTCATGATGTGATCGTCTCACATCGGCATAGCAGCGCTGATTTTCATGAACCGGGGCCGCTCAAGTAATTATCCCGGGTGGTTGTGGCTATCGGCCACTCCCTGTTGCCTCATAGCAATACCTCCGGGAAGGTAAATACGTTGCCTCATTTGAAAACCTCCGGTTGGTCGTGATCGTTGCCTCGTTGAAAAACC
>NZ_JAAOXD010000005.1 GCF_014694315.1 Arthrobacter ipis
ACCGAAGAGATCGATCTGAGGATGATCCAGGAGGCTCAGGCCGCGCAGAGTGGGACCAAAATCAAGGGCGCCTCCTTCGGGATGCTGTTCTCGAAGCAGTACTGGCGCACCACCCTCTTTACCGCAGGTTTTTGGTTCTGCGCGGTTACTCCGTACTTCGCTATCGCGACCTTCGCCGACGCGGTGCTCAACCAATTCGGCTTCGGCGGCGGCTGGGCCGGTGGAGTCGGCCTGTCCGCACTTGCGGTCGCGGGCGTTGTCACCAGCGTGCTTCTGATTGACAAGCTGGGCCGGCGGATCCTCACCGTGCCCGGGCAGTGGCTCTGCGCAGGCATCCTGCTGATCATCGGGCTCTGGGGGAACGCACCAGCGGTCCTCGTGCTCGTCCTGTTTCTCGCCTTCTCCTTCTTCAATGCCGGCTACACCACGATGACCCAGGTCTATCCGGCCGAGGTATTCCCCGGCCACCTGCGCGGCATCGGCACGGGCTTCGCCGCGGCCACCGAAGAGATCGATCTGAGGATGATCCAGGAGGCTCAGGCCGCGCAGAGTGGGACCAAAATCAAGGGCGCCTCCTTCGGGATGCTGTTCTCGAGGCAGTACTGGCGCACCACCCTCTTTACCGCAGGTTTTTGGTTCTGCGCGGTTACTCCGTACTTCGCGATCGCGACCTTCGCCGACGCGGTGCTCAACCAATTCGGCTTCGGCGGCGGCTGGGCCGGTGGAGTCGGCCTGTCCGCACTTGCGGTCGCGGGCGTTGTCACCAGCGTGCTTCTGATTGACAAGCTCGGCCGGCGGATCCTCACCGTGCCCGGGCAGTGGCTCTGCGCAGGCATCCTGCTGATCATCGGGCTCTGGGGGAACGCACCAGCGATCCTCGTGCTCGTCCTGTTTCTCGCCTTCTCCTACTTCAATGCCGGCTACACCACGATGACCCAGGTCTATCCGGCCGAGGTATTCCCCGGCCACCTGCGCGGCATCGGCACGGGCTTCGCCGCGGCC
>NZ_JAAOXD010000006.1:0-3251 GCF_014694315.1 Arthrobacter ipis
ACGCGATCTCGCCGGGGGCTCCGAGCGGCACGAGCCGGCCCCGCTCATCGAGGATATGGATCCGGACGTTCGGGATCGGCGGGCCCAGTGGCACCGAGCCTCCCGCGGGCGCTGCGCTCATCACCTCGTGGTTCGTGTCGTCCGAGGTCTCCGTCAGCCCGTAGGCGTTGACCAGCTTGACGTCCGGCATCACGTCGAACCAGCGGCGGACCAGCTCACCTTTCAGGGCCTCCCCGGTCGCCGAGACGCAGCGCAGGTGCGGCAGGGCGCGGGGTTTGCCGCCCAGGTACGCCACCACCGCGTCCAGATACGACGGGACGACCTGGAAAACCGCGACCGCGCCCCGTTCCACCGTGTCGATGAACCGTTCGACGTCGAGGATGCGGTCCTGACCGACGATGAGTGTGCGGCCGCCGACGACCAGGGCCGAGAGCAGTTGCCACAGCGAGATGTCGAAGCATTGGGGGGCGCTCTGGGCGACGACGTCCCCGGGGCCGATCCCCAGGTCCTCGATCTTGGCGTACAGGTGGTTCACCATCCCGTCGTGTTCGCACATTGCGCCCTTCGGCTCGCCCGTGGAACCGGACGTGAAGTAGACGTAGGCGAGCTGGTCCGGGCGCACCTCCAGGCCGGGATCGTCAGCGGGGTGCCCCTCGGCCTCGATGTCCTCGAACAGGAGCCTCGTCACCGCAGGCATTCCTTCCAGTGCCTCATCCAGGGTGGCGGTGCTGCCGCCTTCGGTGAGCACCACCCGGGCCCCGGCCCGCGTGAGCGTCCTGCCGATCCGGTCGGCCGGGAAATGCGGTTCGATCGGCAGGTACGCGCCCCCGGCCTTGAGGATGCCGATCACGGCGGCCATCCACTCCAGGTCCCGTTCGGCGACGACCGCCACGATGTCCTCCGCGCGCAGGCCGCGCGCGGACAGGGCGCGGGCGATCCGGTTGGCGCGGGCGTTCAGCTCCGCGTACGTCCACTCCCGCGCGTCCTGGACCGCCGCGATCCGCTCGGGATGCTGCCGGACACGCTCCTCGAACAGCTCGTGGAAGCGCCGCCGGGGCCGGGACCGCCCGGGCCCGGCCAGCTGCTCAAGCTGGAAGCGCCGCTCCCCGGGACCGACGAGGTCGGCCCCGGCGGGGTCCGAGCCGGGGTCCGCGACCAGATGGCGGGCTGCGCTCAGGTGATAGCCGGCGATCCGCAGTGCCGCGTCCTCGTCCAGTACGTCGCGGCGGTAGCGCACGCTCAACGCTTCGCCACCATCACCGCCGCGGAGGGACACTCCCAGGACGAGGCCTTCCGCGAGCCCGGAACCCCCGTCATCGCCGGCGCTGAACACCACCTCGTACGTCCCGGAAGCCTGCGGCCCTCCGGCCCGCCCGGCGTGGGCCTGGCCCTGCCGGATGCGCGCCGAGGAGACCAGCGCATGCCATGAGCCCAGTTCCAGATCGAGTTCGCAGGGCCAGGTCCCCGACGCGTCCCTGCAGCCGGTCGTGACCTCCGTTTCGCCGGACAGCGCCTGGAGCACCCTTGCATGAGCTGCCATCCAGATCGATTCAGGGGACGCGTCCAACATGCGGGACAGTGTCCGCACGCCCTGGCGCAGGTCCTGGGGCACAGCAACTTCGATCCGCCCCTGACCCGGCCGGCGCTCCCGCGTCCACCGGGGAATCGCTGTCCGCGCGGCCCCCGCGGGGGCCGTCCGATCGTTGCCCGGGCCAGGCGGGTGGTCGGCGGCGGTACGGCAGGTCAGCGCAGAGGTGGTCGTCATGATGCGAGCCTTTCCAGCGCGGCGGGGGACGTGGCGGCGGCCCGGGCCTCTTCGGCCGGGTTGCCAGCCCACAGGGAGCCGGCGGCGAGGGTCGTCCCCTTCATCACGAAGGAGTCGGCGGCGACGACGACGCGGTCTTCGATGGTCATTCCGTAGTGGACAAAAGCGCCGACGCCGAGCGTGACGTCGTCACCGATGACGATGTGGTCGGACTTGAACATTCCGTCCTCCTGGGAATGGGACTGGATCGTAGTGCCGTTGTTCAGCGTGCAGTTGGAGCCGATCGTCACCAGGGTCCGCTCGCTGACCCCGCAGCCGTCGTCGAAGACCCGGGACCCGATCCGCATGCCCAGCAGACGCCAGAACAGTGGCTTGAACGGCGTCCCGTTGAGGATGGCCGTGTATCGGCTCTCGGCCATCAGCTTCCAGTACCGCTCGTGCGACCAGAAGTGGGGGTGGTAGATGGAACAAAGCCTGGGCTGAAGCGGCCGGAACCCCGTCACGAGGCGCTCGATGCCGATGGGGACCAGCAAACCAACCACGAGCATCACGACAAACGACGCGCTCAAGGCAAGGAAACCGAACTGGTCGGACAGCTCCAGGGCAGCGAACATAGCCAACGTGGCCAGGGACATGTTGAACCACCGCGCCAGCATCAGGAGGGCCATGGTGCGCCGGTTGTGCCTGTTCTTGGCCGCCAGGTCCCGCCGGAAGTGCGCACGGTGCGTGTGTTCTTCCGGAAGGGCGTCCCGCAGGACCGAGCGGGGGATCTCGAACGCCGGTGATCCGAGCAGGCCCACGTCATGGCGCACCGGTCCGTTGGTGGGAACCATCACCTTGGTCGCGAGCAGGCAGTTGTCCCCGGTCCTTGCCCCGGCCGGAAAGAGAACCGCGTTGCCAAGGAAGTTGTGCGCGCCGATCTCCGCGCGACTGACCTTGAACGACGTCGCCGAGAAATCGGTGTTCATGAAGGACACCGCGTCGGCGATCATCGTGCCGGTGCCGATCGATGAAAGGAACGGGTTGTCGTGCTTGAACACCGTGCCCATGTTCGAACCGGTCTGCTGGACCTTTCCCAACTTGTAGCCGATGGCCTGCACGTAGTTCACGATGTACGAGCTGTCCCCGAACAACTGTTGGAGCATGTGACTGTTGGTCAACCTCGCCACCGCGCGCGCGGCAGCGTCCCGCACGCCGAACAGCGGATACACAGTATCGGGCTTCAGAGCGAGGTTGAGCAGCCGGGGCAGGGTCGTGACGACCACCAATGTGAGGACCGTCCCCCCGAAGACGCCCAGGCCGGCCAGAGCAATGGCTTGGGCGTAGAAGGTCCACTCGGCAAAGGCGAGCGGATGCGCGTCCAGCAACGCCGCAACGCTCGGAATCGCCAGCACGGCCAGCGTGATGACCAGGCCCACCATGGTGCGACCCATTCCGAGCGCGCCGAAGAGCTGGGTGAGGGCGAACCATCCCCGGCGCCAGGGCC
>NZ_JAAOXD010000006.1:3261-7716 GCF_014694315.1 Arthrobacter ipis
GTCGATGACCTTTTTTTCCCGTCCCTCGAGCACCTGCTGTACCTGGGCCCCGGGAATGACCGCGAAAGGCGGAACCGTTTTCGGCTCCAGGGCCGTTGTGGCTGGGGAAGTGGCAAATTCTGTCATTGTGCACCGTCCTGGGCGTGGGGTTCGAGATCGAAGATGTTGCGCGGCTCGGCCATGCCGACGAGGATTTCGCGGGGTCCTTCGTAGGCCTCCCGGCTGTGGGCCATGCGGATGTTGTCGACGAGCATGAGGTCTCCGGTTTCCCAGGGGGTGCGGAGGGTGTGGGTTTCGTAGGTCTCGTTCAGGAGGGCGATGATGTCCTCCCCGATCGGTTCGCCGTTGCCGAAGCGGGTGTTGAAGGGCAGCCCGTCGGGGCCGTAGACGTCTACCAGGTACTCCCGCACCTCGGGCGCGATGGTCCATTCGCTTAGGAACGCGACCTGGTTGAACCAGCAGCGCTGGCCGGTTACCGGGTGCCGGACCACGGCGGGGCGCCGTTGCCGGGTCCGCAGCTCCCCGTCGGGCTGCCACTGGAACTCGATTTTGTGTGCGCGGCAGTATTCCTCGACGTCGGCGCGGTTGGAGACGCCGAACGCTTCCTCGTAGGTGGCACCGATGTCCTGGTTGTAGCTGCGGGCGAGCAGCCACCCTTCGTTTTCGAAGCGCCGGGCGATGTCCGGGGGTATGGCATCGAGCACGGCGCGGGCGTCTGCCACACCGGTCACCCCGCCGGCGCCGGGTGCCTGGAGACAGGCGAAGAGCATCAGGCCGGGGAACTCGAGTGCGTAGCTGAGTTCGTGGTGCATGCACATGGGCTGGTTCGCGGGCCAGGTGAGGGATGAGTACACGCCGTCCAGGTAGGGCTGCCTGGCGGCGAACGCTTCCCGGTCCGGCATGAGGCCACCGGAAACGAGCCGTTGGAAGGTATCGGCCACTTCGGCCGGATCGCGCAGGCCCAGGCCGCGGACGAGGACGGCGCCGTGTTCATCCACGGCCGCCCGCAGCGCCTCACGGTTCTCTTCGGCCCACCGCACGGGGCCGTGGCCGTTCTCGGCGGTGAGCAGCGGCGCCTGGCCGGTTTGGCGTTCCACGTCGAACTGGGTCCCGGGTGTAGGAGTCGACATCAGAGGTCCTTTCCTTTCAGGGGTAGCGGGTGGGAGCGGCCGGCCGGTCCTCCCGCCGGGGCGATGGAGCCGGGCTCCGGGAGGGCTCCCGCGGGCCGCGGGGCGGCCGCCACGGCAGCGTCCGCCAGGGACGGGGCTTGGAGCAGGGCCGCCAGGTCCGCCAGGACGGGTGTCTGCATGATGTCCTTGATCGTCACTGCGCGTTTGAGCAGGACGGCGAGCTTCACCGCGGACAGCGAGGTCCCGCCCAGTGCGAAGAACGAGTCCTGCCTGCCGATCCGGGCCGCCGGCAGGCCGAGCACGCTCGCCCATGCCTGGGCGAGGCGCTGTTCGGGGGCCGAGAGGGTTTCGGTAGCGGTGCCGGCCTCGGGCAGGACCTCCCGCGCCATGCGGGTCAGGGCCTTCCGGTCGATCTTTCCGTTGCCGGTCAGGGGCAGGTTCTCCTGCCACCTGTACGTGGAGGGAACCATGTAGCCCGGTACCCGGGTAGCCATCGCGCTGCGGATGTGATCGGCCTCGAGCGGCCGGTGACCGGAGTAGAACGCGACCAGGAACCTGGACTGCCCTGAGCCCTCACCGACGACAGTGCCCTCGCCGAGGACGACGGCGCCGTCGCGGACTCCGGGGACCCGCAACAGGGCGTTCTCGATGTCGCCGATCTCGATGCGGAACCCGGAGATCTTGACTTGGTTGTCCCGCCGGCCCAGGTACTCCAGCTTGCCGTCCGGGGACCATCGGCCGTAGTCGCCGGCCCGGTAGAGCCGCGCGCCGTCCACGTAGGGGTCGGTGGTGTAGGCCTGTGCGGTGCGTTCCGGGTCGTTGATGTAGCCGCGGCCCACGCACACGCCGGAGAACGCGATCTCGCCGGGGGCTCCGAGCGGCACGAGCCGGCCCCGCTCATCGAGGATATGGATCCGGACGTTCGGGATCGGCGGGCCCAGTGGCACGGAACCTCCCGCGGGCGCTGCGCTCATCACCTCGTGGTTCGTGTCGTCCGAGGTCTCCGTCAGCCCGTAGGCGTTGACCAGCTTGACGTTCGGCATCACGTCGAACCAGCGGCGGACCAGCTCACCTTTCAGGGCCTCCCCGGTCGCCGAGACGCAGCGCAGGTGCGGCAGGGCGCGGGGTTTGCCGCCCAGGTACGCCACCACCGCGTCCAGATACGACGGGACGACCTGGAAGACCGCGACCGCGCCCCGTTCCACCGTGTCGATGAACCGTTCGACGTCGAGGATGCGGTCCTGACCGACGATGAGTGTGCGGCCGCCGACGAGCAGGGCCGAGAGCAGTTGCCACAGCGAGATGTCGAAGCATTGGGGGGCGCTCTGGGCGACGACGTCCCCAGGGCGAATCCCCAGGTCCTCGACCTTGGCGTACAGGTGGTTCACCATCCCGTCGTGTTCGCACATTGCGCCCTTCGGCTCGCCCGTAGAACCCGAAGTGAAGTAGACGTAGGCGAGCTGATCGGGACGCACCTCCAGGCCGGGATCGTCAGCGGCATGCCCCTCGGCCTCGATATCCTCCAAGAGGAGCCTCGTCACCGCAGGCATTCCTTCCAGCGCCTCATCGAGCGTGGCGGTGCTGCCGCCTTCGGTCAGCACCACCCGGGCCCCGGCCCGCGTGAGCGTTCTGCCGATTCGGTCGGCCGGGAAATGCGGTTCGATCGGCAGGTACGCGCCTCCGGCCTTGAGGATGCCGATCACGGCGGCCATCCACTCCAGGTCCCGTTCGGCGACGACCGCCACGATGTCCTCCGCCCGCAAACCCCGCACGTCCAGGGCGCGGGCGATCCGGTTGGCGCGGGCGTTCAGCTCCGCGTACGTCCACTCCCGCGCGTCCTGGACCGCCGCGATCCGCTCGGGATGCTGCCGGACACGCTCCTCGAACAGCTCATGGAAACGCCGCTGCGGCCGGGACCGCCCGGGCCCGGCCAGCTGCTCAAGCTGGAAGCGCCGCTCCCCGGGACCGACAAGGTCGGCCTCAGCGGGGTCCGAGCCAGGGTCCGCGACCAGATGGCGGACCGCGCTCAGGTGATAGCCGGCGATCCGGAGGGCCGCGTCCTCGTCCAGGACGTCGCGGCGGTAGCGCAGGCTCAACCCTTCGCCACCATCACCGCCGCGGAGTGACACTCCCAGGACGAGGCCTTCAGCGAGCCCGGAACCCCCGTCACCGCCGGCGCTGAATACCACCTCGTACGTCCCGGAAACCGGCGGCCGCCCCGCCTGCGGCCCTCCGGCCCGCTCGGCGTGGGCCTGGGCCTGCCGGATGCGCGCCGAGGAGACCAGCGCATGCCATGAGCCCAGTTCCAGATCGAGTTCGCAGGGCCAGGTCCCCGACGCGTCCTTGCAGCCGGTCGTGACCTCTGTTTCGCCGGACAGCGCCTGGAGCACCCTCGCATGAGCTGCCATCCAGATCGATTCAGGGGTCGCGTCCAACATGCGGGACAGTGTCCGCACGCCCTGGCGCAGGTCCTGGGGCACAGCAACTTCGATCCGCCCCTGACCCGGCCGGCGCTCCCGCGCCCACCTGGGAATCACCGTGCGCGCGGCACCCGCGGGGGCGCTCCGGTCCTTGCCCGGGCCAGGCGGGTGGTCGGCGGCGGTGCGGCAGGTCAGCGCAGAGGTGGCGGTCATGATGCGGGCCTTTCCAGCACAAGGGGGGACGAGGTGGCGGCGGCCCGGGCCTCTTCGGCCGGGTTGCCAGCCCACAGGGAACCGCTGGCGAGAGTCGTCCCCTTCATCACGAAGGAGTCGGCGGCGACGACGACGCGGTCTTCGATGGTCATTCCGTAGTGGACAAAAGCACCGACGCCGAGCGTGACGTCGTCACCGATGACGATGTGGTCGGACTTGAACATTCCGTCCTCCTGGGAATGGGACTGGATCGTAGTGCCGTTGTAACAGTGGCTTGAACGGCGTCCCGTTGAGGATGGCCGTGTATCGGCTCTCGGCCATCAGCTTCCAGTACCGCTCGTGCGACCAGAAGTGGGGGTTGTAGATGGAACAAAGCCTGGGCTGGAGCGGCCGAAACCCCGTCACGAGGCGCTCGATGCCGATGGGGACCAGCAAGCCGACCACGAGCATCACGACAAACGACGCGCTCAAGGCAAGGAAACCGAACTGGTCGGACAGCTCCAGGGCGGCGAACATAGCCAACGTGGCCAGGGACATGTTGAACCACCGCGCCAGCATCAGGAGGGCCATGGTGTGCCGGTTGTGCCTGTTCTTGGCTGCCAGGTCCCGCCGGAAGTGCGCACGGTGCGTGTGTTCTTCCGGAAGGGCGTCCCGCAGGACCGAGCGGGGGATCTCGAACGCCGGTGATCCGA
>NZ_JAAOXD010000007.1:0-38559 GCF_014694315.1 Arthrobacter ipis
CATCGATCAAGGACTCGTCGAGCTGCGGCGGCCGCACGCTCATGCCCAGTCCCGGGATCAGGCGGACGGCCGGCTGGCCGCCGAACGAGACCGATCCTGCGGCGTCGACCGCGACAATCCGGACATCGGGCCGGTGCTCACGGAAGTACCGTGCGCAACCCATCAGCGTCCCCGTTGTCCCGGCTCCCACAAACAGCACATCCAGTTCGGGAAACTGATTAGAGATCCCGGGGGCAGTCCAGCGGTAGTGCGCTCCCCAGTTGCCGGGATTGGTGTACTGGTTGAGCCAGATGTACCGCCCGTCGGACGCGCACAGGTCCTGCACGTGGTTAAGCCGGGCCCCGAGGAAGCCGTCGACGGGATCCGGTTCGGTGACCAGGTCCACCTGCGCCCCGAGCGACTCCATGAGCTGCCGAGTTGCCGGGTTGCAGCGTGGATCAATCACGCACACGAACCGGTATCCCTTGCTGGCCGCGATCATGCTGAGCGCGACGCCGAGGTTGCCCGAGGAGGACTCCACGAGGATGGAGCCGGGGCCGATCAGCCCACCCCGCTCGGCGCGCTCAACCATCTCCCGCGCGGGCTTGAGCTTGATTGAGCCAGCGAAATTAAACCCCTCGATCTTCAGATAGAGGCGGCAGTCCAGCACCCCTTCCAGGTCGACGAACAGGCTCTGCTCGTTGAACAGGTGCGGATCCTTGATAATCGGCATGTTCTTCCTCGTTCCCCTGCCATGAGCCTGGCCAGGGTTGGGGATGTTCCTGCCAGCTTGTGTGTAAAGGGTGGTTGTGTGTAAAGGGTGGGAGGACATCTGCGTCCGGACCCGATCACTTTTCAAGAAGAGCCGCGCACAGCGGCAAATACGGAACACTGCGGCCACCGCAATGGCCGTTGGTGGCCGACGTCGCCGCTTGAGCGGCGGGGGCTGCCGCCAGGCGGAAAGCGCTCCGACACCTAGTGAGAGGCACCTGCAGCCATTTTGGTAATCAGTCGGCGAGGTTTGGCAGGGGAAGGTGTTGCTGTTGCAGGAGTGTGATTCTGAAACATTTGAATTTCCAATCTTGAAAGGTGATATTCGACTTTGTCAGACCCGGCGTCCATCATCTTGTGGCGATCTTTCTTGTGGGCCTTTGGTGCCGGATCTGTCTTTTGATCCGGTAAATCAATGGTGTGGTCTTGTTGTGGTGCACGCTTCCGTGCTGGCACGGTTTGAGGACTTGGATCTCTTAGGCACCCCCTGTTGAGGGGCTCATCGCATTTGAGGGTGTAGCCGGCGTCTGAATCCGCCGGTCTCGAGGAGCGACCGGGCAATGTAGTTGGCAAGGTTCCGGAAGCCGAGGGCGGAGCCCCGGAGGTGTTCGAGCCGGCCATTGAGCGCTTCGGTGGGCCCATTACTGGTGCCGGGCCGGTCAAAGTATGCGAGCACGTCCCCTGCACGGCGTTTCAGCGTTCGGCCGAGCGTAATGACTTCGGTCAGCGCAGCGGGAACGCCGGTGCTGACCGCGTCGATCAGTGCTTGCATGAGCTGTTTCCCGCGGGTGCCGTCAGGTTCACGGTAGGCGGCGATGACGCGCTGATAGATGCCCCAGGTCGCTTCGACTTCGGCATGGTCGTCGGCAACGAACAGGGCCTCCAGCCTGTCCTTCTGCTTGTCGGTGAGCAGATCGTGCCCGGCGTGCAGGGTCCGGCGGGCGGCGTAGAGCGGGTCCACGGACCGTCCGCGGTGTCCAGTGGTTTGCTGCTGAACGCGCTGGCGGCACCTGTCCAGGGCGTTGCCGGCAAGCCGGACGACGTGAAACGGGTCCATGACCTCGACCGCGTCCGGGAGCTCCTCGGCTGCTGCGGTCTTGAACCCGGTGAACCCGTCCATCGCAACGACCTCGATCCCGTCCCGCCAGGCCTTCGGCCGCCCGGCAAGCCAGGTTTTGAAGACCTGTTTCGTACGGCCCTCGACCATGTCCAGCAACCGTGCCGGGCCGGTCCTGTCACGGACCGGGGTGAGGTCGATGATCACGGTGACATATTTGTCCCCGCGCCGGGTGTGCCGCCAGACATGCTCATCGACGCCAATCACGGCGACCCCGTTGAACCGGGTCGGATCCTCGATCAACACCCGCTTGCCCTCGGCAAGGATCGCGCTGTTCGCGGTATGCCAGGACACGCCCAAGCCCTCGGCAACGCGGGCGACGGTCAGGTGCTGGCACACGATGCCCTCCAGTGCCCAGCGCAGCCCGCGGCGGGAGATCTTCGCCCGGGGCTGGGCGGCTTTGGAGATGTTCTGCCGCCATACGCGGCCGCACCCGGTGCACTTGTAACGCCGGACCCGCACCAGCAGAGTCGTGGGCCGCCAGCCCAGTGGTTCGTGCGCGAGAGGCCGTGTGACCGTGCCGCGGGCGATGCCCTGCGCACCGCACGAACGGCACCAGTCGTCAGGATCAACGGCACGGCATTCCAGCACCGCCCGGCCAGGGGCGAGAAGCTGGCCGGCAGCTTCGAGCCCAAGCTCATCGAGGCGGCAGAACGTAGTCAGGTCAGGAGGCAGGAAGGTAGCGTGGGACACGTCGAGGTCTTCCGGATGGGCAGTGTAGGAACTTCCATCATCGGAAGACCTCGACCCCTACCCGGGAACCGACGCGCCCATCCTGGCTACACCCTCAAATGCGATGAGCCTGTTGAGGCGGGGGGTCATCGACTGTTGGCCTTACGAGTACCTGTATCCGCGCAGGACCTTCACTGAGGAGACCGCCCAGGTCCCGCACCACGCATGGTCCACACAGCGGCTCCGCGCCGCGCTGCTGGCTGCCGCAATTGGTTCAGGACGGGCCGCGGCGGAGGCTGCCCCCTTGTTCGGTGTCTCCTGGTGGCTGGTCCATCGGATTCCGCGGCTCTGACCCTGCCCCATGTCGATGCCCTGCACCGCGGATGCTCGGCACTGATGAACACCAATACCGGTCAGTGCTGCCGCGGCGCAGGGCAGCACGTCCGCCGGGCCCGTCCCAGCAGTGGACCCAAGGGCCTCATACAACCGCGTTCATTCAGGACGATAAACCCGCGGCCTACGGGACGATGGGCCATCCAGGCACAGGCAACGAAAACGACGCATCCGGGCGTGGCCATGAAGGAAATTTTTCGGAGATCCAAAGACAGGCCAGATTACCCAACGGTGACTCGGCAACAGCCTCCATTGGCAGATTCCTCCGGCAACTCAGAGAATCGTGCCAACCGCATCTCCGTCTGATGAACGCCTCCGGCGGCAAGGGCGCGGTTCTTTTTACTTCCCAGAGGAAGTCCGCCTAGGGCAATGGATCCATTATGTCCTTGTCATGAAATGCCGGTCCAATGCCAATGCCAATGCCACGAGTGGGATTTATGTGAACGGCTACACCAAGATGTATCGGAATGGCATTCCTGCGAACCAAAACGATCTGAATTATCGCGGCACCTGCATTGTGCCGGATCGCGGCAGCGCGCCATTCCCCGTCGGCACGGGCGACTTCAATTCCCTTTTCCAAAAAGTTCTATAGGCCGCGTACTACAACGTAATGATCCGGTGAGACACCGTAGGCGGAAGCGAAGGTGTTGCCACAACGCCTAAGGCGGCCGTTCGCCGACGAAGAAATCGAGCGACCTGGGCGCCGGGGGGCTAACCGACCGCGGGCAGCCGAGATTTCCGCTGTCGCCGCTAGATTGCGGCCGGGAATTTAGCTGCGTTGTACCGTCCGTTGTGGTTGAGTTAGGGGCATGACCCGACCGATCGAGGAATACGGCTTCATATCCGATCTTCGCACCGGGGCGCTAATTTCCCGAACGGGCAGCGTTGACTGGCTCTGTTTGCCGAGGTTCGATTCTGAATCGGTTTTCGGTGCCTTGGTCGGAACCGAAAGCCATGGTCGTTGGCTCCTCGCACCCTCTGGCGGCGAGGAGCGGAATGAAGGGCCAGCGAACGTGGCGCGCCGATACAGGCCCTTCACATTTATTTTAGAAACTCGCTGGAGAACCGGCAGCGGTGAAGTTTTGGTCACAGAATTCATGCCGATCGGTGGAAGCGGCTCTACCTTGGTTCGCAGAATTCAAGGGCTAGAAGGTCGCGTTCTGATGCGCCAGGAACTGCAGCTGCGGTTCGGGTACGGAAAGATTCTGCCCTGGGTCCATCGAATATACGACGACGACGGAGAGGCGTTGCTGGCCGTCGCCGGGCCCCAGGCTGTCATGCTGAGGGCGGAAGTTCTCCCCCGCGCCGCCTCCGATTATTCGCATATTGGGACGTTCCCTGTGGAAGCTGGTCAGACCATTGATCTGCAGCTGCATGCTTTCGCCTCCCACGAGGTTCCGCCGGCGGTTGTCGACGTAGACCTGGCGCTGCAGACGACCGGCACCTACTGGAGTAGATGGTCCAGCAACTACGTTTCACAAGGTAACTACGACGAGGAAGTACAACGCTCGCTGCTCGTCTTGCGCGCGCTGACGCACGAGATGACCGGGGGCATTGTGGCTGCCCCCACGACATCGCTGCCTGAACAGTTCGGCGGCCAGCGCAACTGGGACTACCGATATTGCTGGCTACGTGATGCCGCGTTGACCTTGGAAGCCATGATGACCCATGGCTTCCAACAGGAGGCACTGTACTGGAGGAACTGGCTGCTGCGAGCAGTGGCCGGGGACCCGCGCGATCTGCAAATCATGTATGGCATAGGCGGCGAGCGGGAGCTGCCGGAGCGGGTCCTGGGTCACCTGCCAGGTTACGAGGGATCCGGCCCAGTGCGAATTGGCAATCGGGCGGTCTACCAATACCAAGGCGACGTTGTTGGTGAAGTCATGGTGGCCCTGGCGAAACTCCGCGAGCGTGGCGTGCATGAGGACCACTTCTCCTGGCCGCTCCAGAGAAACATGCTTTGGTTCGTCGAAAAAAACATCAACCGTATGGACCACGGCATCTGGGAAATGCGCGGCGAGCAGCGGTTCTTCACTCATTCCCGTGTCATGATGTGGGCCGCAATGGATTGTGGGGTCAAGGCTGTAGAGGAGCACGGGCTTGAAGGCCCGGTCACGCGGTGGTCGGAAATCCGGGAGCAGCTCCGCGCGGAGATCATGGAGCAAGGTTTCAACACCGAAATAAACTCCTTCACGCAGACCTATGGGGACACCGAAGTGGACGCGTCCCTCTTGGTTCTGCCGCAGGTAGGATTTCTGGCCTACGACGACGAAAGAATGCTCGCCACGGTGTCCCGTCTGGAACACGACCTGCTGGACGGGAGCGGCCTGCTGGTTCGCTATCGAACTGAAGCCTGCCCCGATGGGCTTGCGCCAGGGGAATACCCGTTCCTTGCCTGCTCCTTCTGGCTCGTTGAGCAGTACGCCCGGTCGGGCCGGGTGCCGGAGGCAAAGACGCTTATGGACAGGCTCATCGCTTGCAGCAGTGACCTGGGGCTGCTGAGTGAGGAATACGACACGACCGGCAGCCGAATGGCAGGAAATTATCCGCAGGCATTCTCGCACCTAACCCTGATCAGGGCTGCCGACGCTCTGAACGGTGCCACCGTGTGGGCCGATGCGAAAGGGGCCGGGGAATCACATGCGAGCGCGGGGCCTTCGGATCTTCCGTCCTAGTCGCTGGTTTCCCGAGGGACCCTGGGTCCCACATCCCGAAACCAGACCGTTCGTTCGGCGCCATTGGAGACGAGCCGCCGGGCGTCCAGGTGGAAGGCGGCGCTGTTCAGTAAACCCTGATACCCCGGCACCTGCTTAACCACGTGTTCCGTCAAAGCTTGCGGGGCCAGGATCTGTTGCATCCTGCGCGTCTCAGATGGCAGCCGTAGCGCGCTTGCCCCGCAGGTGCGCGCCGAGGCCTCTCCTGCTGCGATAGTGGCACGGACGAAGCCGGTTACGGCAACTGCCGCTATCAGAATCACAGCAATGAGGACCGCTTTCAGCACGCGGGCGCTTTTCCGCAGTACCGTTGCCTGCATCTCTGCGGCTTCCTGCTTCTCTCTAGCGGCCTGAAGCTCGGCTCGTTTGGCCGCGACAATACGTTCGTTCTCCCGCCTTCTAGAGGCTATAAGGAAATCCCGGGCAGCCTTCAGGCGGTTGCGGAACCCAGGCTTCGAGGCCAGCACCTCTGCACCAGTCAGCCTGACACCCTCCAGCAACCAGGCGTTTCCGCGGTGGCTGTTTTCCCATGCCGCAGCGGCGCGTTCAATATTGTCCGCTTCCTTGAGGTCCTGTCGTTCGTTGGCCAGCCAGCCAGCCAGTTCCTTCCACTGGCGCAGCAAACTTTCGAGAGCCACCTCAACGACGGCCTCGCCACCACGAATGTCTTTAACCAGCAGGCGCCTGGCCACCAAGAGATCAATCAGCCACCGGGCCTGCGGCGGAAGGTCCGTCAGGCGCGCCACGCGGCGCATGGGCTGATCATTGTCCGGGTTGATGGTCGCCAGCCAAGGAATAAATGCCGTGTGCAGTTGCTCGAGCTGGGCCTGACGCTCGATGGGATCCCGAGCGATCACCGTGTCTATTTCTGTCTGCACAACACTGTTCATGCCGCCAATGGCCTCGTATCCGTTCAAGGTCAGTTCCCCGGACCCTTCGAAGTCGGCATACAGTCGGGCAAGGGTTAGTGAGAGTAATGGCAGAGTGTCCGCACCCTCCGCTGACTCAGCAAGAAGCCGGTCGACCAAATCGGGCTGCACCCTCAGGGGCCGGCCGGCCGCCGTAGTCCGTGCGGCTGGTCCCAGGATGACTTCCTTGAACTGGGCCACGGGCATCGGCCTGAGTTCATGGAAAACTCGGGCGCCGACATCCGCCAGTGCCGGCGCAGTTTGCATCATCTCGTACCGATCCGCCCGGATAGTGGCCGCAACAAACAATGCGGGCCCGGGGCCGTCGTCACCGCTGAGTAACAGCCCCAGGAGTTCTAGAAACTGAGGGGCCTGGGGTCCGGCGTCCACGTTGAAAAGCTCCTCGGCCTGATCCAAGGGCAACACCAGGGTGGGCTGGGGTGTTTCGCCTGTCTCCGTGGGCAGGTGGGAGGCTGCTGCCTCTCTCGCCTCCGCCAGCCACTCCCGGAGCCGATCTGGGTCTTTTGCAAGGCACGCGTCCTTGATTTCGGCCAGTGAAGGTCGATTCAATCCCACACCGCGTCGCAATGCATGAATCGAGTGGGCGAAACCCTGCTCCCCCGTCAGCGCGTTACGCTCGGGGCGCATGATCTCCGACACCACAAAGTGTCGGTCGTCCCGTTTTAGGCGAGGCAGCAAACCGGCCCGCAGGAACGACGACTTACCGGCGCCCGAAGGACCCAGAATCATGAACAGCGACTCGATACCGGAACTGCGCATCCCCCGCAGCTCATCTAAAGCGCGGATAATCTGCCCGTCGCGGCCAAAGAACACTGCAGCGTCCGTTTCCTCCAGCGGCTGCCAGCCCCGGTAAGGCGCGCGGTTGAGATCATTTGTTGGTGGCCACACAAAGTGTTCCGCTCCGATGCCCGCCTTCTGAAGGCCTCGGCGCAGCCGCTGCAAACCCTCCGTCTCGAATGTGACAAATCGGTCGGCGCCGTCCACCGGAATCTGTGTGGTGGGACCGTCTCCGAAAAGATCGCAATGCTGCCATTCTCCAGTAACGCCCGGTTCCGTCGAAGGCTCGAGCCGGGCGCACAGGATCAGTTTGTTCAGCGACTCCGCCGTCCTGAACTCGGTCCTACATTCGGCTGATGCCTCCCAGTGCCGGGACAGCAGGCAAATCACGGCCTCGCACCGCGCATTGGAGCGTCGGAGCGCTTCCTTCCAACGCTCGCCGGGCTGGATACCGGTTACCGGATCCAGATCGAGAAATATCTCGTCCGTTAGGCCAGCGTCCTGCTCGACCAGCCACCGCTTCAGCGCGATGGCCTGATCCGTGTCCCGGCTCGAATGGCTCAGGAAGATGCGTGACATGCGATCGCCCCACTACAGCACTTGTATCCGCGCAGCAGCAACTTTCGTGAACAAGGGGAAGCCAGGCTTCAACCTTGCCTGTAAATCCGACGGCCGCTGCGTTTCACCCACGGACAGTAATAGTTCAGAGCACGGCATCCAGGGCCGCAGGTGCGGGCCAGTGCGTCGCGCGCCTCCTCCGACCGGGGGAGGCACAGGCTCGATCCTCCACAGGCAGTAGAGCGCAGGCCTTCGCATGGCGTCAATGGTGCACCCGGGGAGCATTCCACTGCAATGATGGGCGGCACCCGCTTACGAGCCAATCGGTGTCTTCCGATGTATCGCGGTGCGTGTTAGCCTCACCCATATAGTTTCATGCATACGGTCTCACCATACGGTCTGGATAACCCCTGACCGGCAATGGAAGGGGGCTAGCGGCAATGGGAACTGTGAACTTCAACAGAACAACCGTTGTGAGACTCGGCATTGTGCATTCCTTGGTCTCGCTGCTCAAGGTCCTGCTTGCTTTCGTCGTCGCGGCCGGCGTGACGGGGGCCAGTAGCCCCGCCCCTTCGCCAACCGCCACCCTCCAAAGCGGCATGGAGGGATCAAAGGCAGCCCTCGTACGAATAGAACTAGTGGCAGTGGCGGAGATCGCGCACATCGACGCTTCCACTGGAGTAGCGATGATTTCCCAGGGGCGGTCCGTCGTGCCGCTGAAGTCCGCCACGGGGATACTGCTGTCTGCTGACGGGGTCGTGGCCACCACTTGGGAGAGCCTCACGGTCGACGAGGACGCTGTCGCTGTCTACTCCGCGAACGAGTTGTTTGCCAACGTGATTCACGTACCCATTGTCGGCAACAATGGGAACCCGGCGATTCGGGGCTCCACGCCTGACCCCCACTGGGGGCCGCACCTTCAACACTGCTACAAGAAGGTGAGTCACTGCATCCTCTTCCGGGTGCCCCAGTACCACGTGCACACATACACGTCCAAGCCAGGAGACGTCATTGCCGAGTTGCTTAACAAGCCGTCCAAGCCAGACGACGTCGCGCTTATTCGAATAAGCGGAGGTGGTGCGGCACCAACCGCCGCGCTGGCTACAACCGCCGCGGCCAACATCGGCGGCGTCCTGCTGGGCTTCACAAAGCGTCCCTTAGCGGCGGTTTCTCCGGCTGAGTTTCCAGCTACGGTTGACACGGCCGGCAACCGCATTCGGTTCGCGACGGATCTCGCCGGGTCACTGCGGGACGGCGTGGCCGGCGGTCCGGTAGTCGATCGGGCGACAGGACAGGTTCTCGGTCTGGCGGGTTCGCGCCAACCTGATGGAAAGGCCACGCTGGTGCCGGCCGCGGCCATCAAGGCCGCGTTAGCGAAGGCGGGAATCCAGGTGTCGCCTTCGCGGTTTGACGCCGTTTTCCGTCGGGGCATCGACCATCTCGCGGCAGGCAACCAGGGCGGGTCAGCGGAAAGTGCGCTTCAGGAGTCCTTGACGTATTTCGACTCCGCCTTGGCAAGGAACCGCCTCGCCGAGGCCCGTGCGCAAGGTGCCACGCGCGCTCCGGCGAGCCAGGCGCAGACGGCAGAGGACGCCGCATCGGCGGCATCGTTGCCCGGGCCACTTCTAGCCGTCCTCGCGGGCGCCGTGATTCTGGCAGTCATCGGGGTAAGCGTGGTCCTAATGCGGCGGAGGGCTGCTTTCGCCACTGCCCCCGGCGCCGGTGGTAGCCCTCCCGTGGCCTCGGGCTCGGGCGCTCCAGCCCCGAAGCCGTTGAGGGCTGGGCCGCTGGCGCCGAGCCATTCCCGAGCGAGCGTCGAGCGGACCGAGCTTACCAAAGTCGGGGACACCGATGAGCGGGCCGGGCCGGGTAAATACCACTCGGGTCGAACTGACGCGGGAGAGCATTTCAGGCCACCGCAGTCGCCGGCGGCCATGCATTTCGCAACACCTCCAGCCTCGGGCTCGGGTCATAACGCCAACGACGGCGCACGTCCGGGCGCGGGCGGAACGCGTTATGCAGGCCCGCTTGCACCCCGTGCCGTGAGCGAGGTATCGGCGTTCTGCTTCAGGTGCGGCCGGCAGCTTCAGCCGGAATGGCAATTCTGCGTCGGTTGTGGTCAACGGATCGGATGAATCATGGGTTTGAAGCCCAACTACCTCGATCCCGGAATGGAACTGGCCGGCTACAGGATTGAGTCGATGATCGCCCGTGGCGGCATGGGTGTTGTGTACAGAGCGTTCGATGTCCAACTCAACCGCCGCGTTGCCCTTAAGCTGCTGGCACCAGAACTTGCGGCGAACGACAAGTTCAGGCAACGCTTCGTCCGCGAATCCCGGCTAGCAGCGTCCGTCGACCACCCGAACATTCTTCCTATATACGGGGCGGGGGAATCATCCGGGTTGTTGTACATTGCCATGCGCTACGTCCACGGTACGGATCTAAAGGAGGAACTGGACACCCGCGGCGCACTTCCACTGGCCGAAGTGATGCGCGTCCTTGCAGACACCGCCTCCGCCTTGGACGCCGCACACGATGCGGGCCTCGTACACCGGGACATCAAGCCAGGAAACATACTGCTTTCCGACGATCAGGTGTATGGCCACCGGCACGTCTACCTAACCGATTTTGGCCTAACGAAGCGCACGTCGTCCGCCACCGGTGTAACCACTGCAGGCCACTTCCTTGGTACGTTGGACTACGTCGCTCCCGAACAGATCCGGGGTGACGACGTTGACGGTAGAGCGGACGTTTACGCGCTGGCCTGCGTTGGATACGCGTTGCTGGCTGGCCACCCTCCGTTTGATTACGATGACGACTCCGCCCAGCTGTGGGCCCACATGACGGAGGAGCCACCGCTACTCTGCGCGGAGCGGCCGGAGGTCCCCACAGTGATCGGACTCGCTATTCAGGCCGGCATGGCAAAAGACCGGGAAGAACGGCCCGCCTCGTGCGGCGCCCTCATCGACGCTATGGATACCCTTCGAAGTCTGCCAGCATGGGAGCCCGTCGCCGCGAACAGCGTCCCCGCCAGTTCCCCGGAAGTACAGCCCGCCGCCACGGCACGGCCCACTAAAGCACCATCCGCACGCCATCGAGGGCCGGTCCAGAGGCGGCTACTCGTCCGGTCCGCAAGGCGGGTGCGCCCCTGGATACTTGGCTCGTTGGTGGCCGCGCTCGTCCTGATCTTGGCAGCCGTGCTGATTCTCCCGCAGTGGCCCTCCGCGGACGAGCGAGTGACCTTCAGCACCCAGGGAGTCCCTTACACGCTCCAAGTCCCCAAAAGCTGGACATCGCGCAGCGGAGCGGAGGGTGACAGTGCGGTCAGCGTGCTGTCTCCTGCAGACGTCACGGCGCTATTCGCTGACGAGCCAGACGGGCCTGCAACCGTTGCCCGAACCGTAACCCAGGACCCGGCCAGTGTCGTGGGGCTTACCATCTACCACCAGGCCTCAGTGCTAAGCGCGCAGTCTCCGTCCGCCCGGGTCAGTGCCGCCGAAGCACTTCTTCCCGGCACGGACGCCCGGTTGGTTGATCGTGGGACCGCAACCATCGGGGAGGTCAAGGGCCAGGTCATGGAAGGGACGCTTCCCCTGTCGTCGTCAGCGATCCTGCAAGTCCGTGTCTGCGTCTTGGAGACGGATAGCAGCCAACTCCTCGTGTTCTTCGCGCCGTCTTCGCTCTTCGAGAAGAACACAGGGATTTTCGATAAGGTCGCTGGTTCCCTGCGTCGGACAAAATGAGGCGAAGCCATGACAGAGCGCCCGACTCCATACAGGAGCGAACCCTTGCTCCACATCCGCATGGACGGGCACGATTGGAGCTTTCCGCCTTCACAGGAAATTGAGATAGGTAGGGGCCAGCACGCCGATGTGCGCCTCAATGACGAACGCGTCAGCCACGGGCATGTTCGCATATGGCACAACACAGACGGTTGGTGGGTGGCCGACCAGACCAGCCGAAACGGTACCTGGATTGTGGGTGCGGAGCAGGCCCTCGACCGGCCCGTACCGCTTCAGCCCGAGGGCCTACGATTGCGCCTTGGCGCCTTGGACGGACCTGAACTGCTTCTCACTGCAGAACCGCTGCACGAGCAAGGAACGCAGCGTGTCCTCAGCGTCGGGCGTTCGCGATCTTGTGACATCGTCGTACGCGACCCGCTGGTGTCTCGACGACATGCCACGATAGCGATCAGCGAACAAGCAGTTCTACGCGATGAAGGCAGCTTCAACGGGACTTTCCTAAACGGGGACCGTGTGGACGGCGAAGCGACACTCCGGGTTGGCGACCAAATCAGCGTGGGTTCCAGCACACTGGTTTGGAATGGCGTGCAGATTGCGAGCCCTTCGCCTCACCGTCCAATCTTCAGTGCCCGCCATCTGGAAGTCACCACCAGAGCAGGTGACCCTCTACTCGACGACGTGTCAATGAGCGTGGCCGCGGGCACACTTGTCGCCGTTATCGGCCCCTCCGCCCCAGCAAAATCAGCACTTCTGGGCGCCGTGACAGGACTGCAACAAGCATCCCGCGGACATGTGACATGGAACGGTCGAGATCTCTACGCGGAGTACGCACAAATGCGCTTTCTCGTGGGACTGGTGCCGCAGGAGGACATCCTTCACCGTCAGCTCTCGGTTGGGCGCGCCCTGCATTTCGCGGCTGAACTGCGCCTACCGCCCGACACGAGCACCACAGAGTTGGAGGAGCGGGTTGGCCACGTCCTTACAGAGCTGGACCTAACCCAGCACATGAATCAGCGGATCGACTCCCTATCCTACGGTCAGCGCAAGCGGACGGCGATCGCTTTGGAGATGCTCACCGCCCCCCAACTCCTGTTCCTGGACGAACCCACCTCCGGACTAGATCCCGGACTGGACAAGCAAGTCATCGGCAGCCTCCGCACACTCGCTGACGCCAGCCGAGTCGTGCTGGTGGTGACCCACAGCGTCCCAGTCTTGGACGTGTGCGACCGTGTCCTGGTCCTGGCCCGGGGCGGACGAGTAGCATTTTTCGGGCCACCCGCTGAAGTGCTCCCGTTCTTCGGCGTGGACAACTACGCCGAAGCCTTGGCGGCGTTGGAGGACCAGACGTGGCCAGGCCGTTATGCGCTGGCACCTGCCCGGGACGCCCACCTGGCGGGTACCACGTCCGCAGCGGTTGCGCTTCCTGCGGGCGACTCGCCCCCGCCGCCACGCGCCGCTCCTGGACGCCAGCTATGGACACTGGTCCGCCGCAACGCGGCGGTCGTTGCGGCTGACCGGCTAACCGTCGTTCTTCTCATCGGCATGCCGGTGGTGCTGGGCCTGATGGCACTTGCTATTCCGGGCCAGGCAGGACTCTCCGTCAACGAGGCCATGGGCGATCTTAAACAGATTCAACAGCGGCTGATCGTACTCGTCGTCGGGGCCGCTCTCATGGGTGCGGCGCTCGCAATACGGGAGTTGGTTGTAGAACGGCCCATCTACCGGCGGGAGCGGGCCGTCGGACTTTCCCCTGCCGCATATCTGCTCAGCAAAGTCTTGGTTCTCGGAGTGCTGGTCGCCTGCCAGTGCGCGGTCTTCACCATGCTGGCGCTTCTTGGACACCCAGGTCCGGACGACGCCCTCGTCTTGGGTAACGGACACATCGAAATTGCGGCGGCGGTGGCGGCTGTTGGCATCACCATGACAGTAGCCGGCCTTGTCGTCTCAGCCGCTGCCACATCGACGCTGCAAACCATACCAGCACTCCTGGCCATGGTCACGGCTCAGCTCGTTCTGTGTGGTGGGCTGTTTGCACTATCCGGACCCGTCGGCTTGGAACAAGTGTCGTGGCTGCTGCCTGCGCGCTTTGGGTACGCCGCCACAGCCGCGACCACAGGCCTCCAGAAGCCGCCTGTAGCCGTAGCAGACCAGCTGTCCGAGCCAACGGCCCAGCAGTGGCTCATCGACATTGCCTTTCTGAGCCTCCAGGCCTTGGCATTCCTCGCATTGGCGGCCTGGGCACTGCAACGCTCAGCAACCCGGAATGCATGGAAATAAGTTGCAGCTGACCCGCCCGACGCTTTTCTTTTCTTGTTCTGCTGATCGACTAACCAGCCGTGAAACCTCATTGGTCCGGTTCGTAGCGTGAATTGAATCTTTCCGCGGTCATGGCGTAACCGTCGGTCCGGTCTTCGTTGTTAAACACGACGACGTCGCCCTTGTTGTAGCTGGTGCGACCCTCCTTGGTGGCCACGCTGCCCGCTTCATGGGCAAATTCAGCCCAAACGGGGGTGGATTTAACGTAGGCACCTCGGCGGATCTGGCGATAGGTGGCAGCGAAGACGTCCGCGTCGACGGTGTGGATGTCGCCGTCGTCGTCCACCAGCCAGTCACCAGGCTTGCACTGCTGCTCTCCGCCCCACTTGCGGTAGCTGAACCCAACTGTGTCCAGGCGCAAAGGAATTGCGACGACGTACTGGTCCGGTAGACGTCTGTAGCGGCGGAGCTCGCTCATGAGTCGTCCCTTCCGTTTACGCCGGTGGCACGTCAAAAACCGTACCAAAATCAGTGTCCCGCACATCCTGTGCGGCGGCCAGCCTGCCCAGCCGGTGCAAGACCCCTCATATTGACCCGGGCATCCATGGCGCTAAGCGCGGTGGTGTCCATTGCGGCAAGGGTTCCGTCCAGTCTCCGGAAACTCTGCGGCCGCAGGTCCACGTTATAACGCAGATAACTCATCACTGGCGCACCATTCAGTAGATCGCACTGCAGCCCGCCCAGTTCGCGATCGATGTTCCTCGCGGTTGGGCTGGCGGACATCCACTGGAGCATTGTTTCCCGCAGCACCGCGCAGTCATGCAAAGCACAGATTTCAGCGCCCGCAGGGTCGCTTGCCGTCAGTTTGGCCTTATTGACGGTGGGATCGGCCGCAAGGACTGACCCCGCCATCGATGAAACTGCCAGTCACGGGGCCCACATTTCGTCCGCGCCAGCGACCCCGCGGCGACGCTCAATGAGGTGACGCTCGCTGATAGGGCAGAGACCTACGCGATCTTCGACCCCGGAGCCTAAGTACTCTTTGTTGATTTTTTGATAATCGCAGGCGCTCCTGAAAAGGATGTAAATGGTTGTTGCTGCAGCGGCTTACCACACCTGGGTGCGACAGCACTTCGTTCCTTATGAGTTGTTTGCCGTACTTGGTGGGTTTCAATACCGGGAACCGTTCTTCTCTGGAACCAGCACCACCAGAATGCGTCAGTGCACTCTCTCCTCGCTGCCGCGCTACCACTGCCAGTGCGATTGACAGTAAGAGCCGCATTGTCTTTTCGGCCAAAAATGCGTACTGGCACGGATGCTGACCCGGCGCGTCCCAAGGCACTATCGACATATCGAACGGCAAGGATTTACCGACAGGTTCCTTGGCCAGACCTCAGCAGTACGAAGGAGTAGTCAATGTTGTCCACAACACCTGCACCGGTCAGTGCGATCCACCTGGCGCTTTGCACGGCTGCAGAGGATTCCGCTTTACCCCTGTACGGTGACTGGACCGCGGGACAGCTGCAGGCTCTGGCCGAGATGGACAAGCGCGTCCAGAGGCACCCGCAGCACATGCTCGCCCGGATGGCCTTGGCCAACCACGGGAATTCCTCGAGCCTCGAACGGATCAGGGCCAGCGTGGTGCGATCGCTCGGAGGCGCTGCGGGCACGCATTACATCGTGGCCGCGCTGCACCTGGCATATCTGGCACTGGCGCTGCCTCATGCACTGTCCGCAACGCAGCGGTCCCTCCTCCTGGCCCCGCTCAAAGCGGCCGAGATGGTCAGAGACGCCACCGACGACGTTTCAGCGGAAGCGGAAATCGCTGCCTGATAGGGCATTTCCCACGCCGAACCCACAGCCCCGGCGGACTATTCGTCACCCCGGCGCAGACCGCCGCCCCGAAGGTACGTGAGGACGGCAAGCACGCGCCTGTGGTCGTCGGGTTCAGGCCTCAGGTCGAGTTTGAGGAAGATACTTCGGATATGGGCCTCCACGGTCCGCTCCCCTAGGAAAAGTGACTTTCCTATTGCCTGATTGGTGCGCCCTTCGGCCATCAGCTCAAGGACGCTCCGCTCCCGGCTCGTGAGGTCATCTCCTGGAGCGTAACCTGCATGTGGGCGGGCCACGAGCCGTGTGACAAGATCAGGGTCGATGGCCGTGCCTCCAGCAGAAACACGCTGGAGTGCGTCGACGAATTCGTCAACATCAGACACGCGTTCCTTGAGCAGGTAGCCCAGGCCCTTGGCTCCGTTCTTCAGGAGTGACATCGCGTTTTCCGTCTCCACGTACTGGGACAGCAGGAGAACACCTGTCTCGGGGTACCTGCTTTTTATGGTTTCAGCGGTCTGGATGCCCTCAACCGTGTACGTGGGAGGCATGCGGATGTCCACGACGGCGACATCGGCCCCGTGTGTGTCAATCACGTCCAGCAATTTCGCTCCATCGGAAGCCTCGCCCACGACTTCCAGTCCCTCCGACTGCAACAAGGCGGACAGTCCGCGGCGCAGCAACGCCGAGTCATCAGCGATGGCAACACGCAGTGTCATGGCAGGTCACTTTCGGGGTCTGTGGAGAAAGGGAGGACGGCGCGTAGCGTCGTACCTTTGCCAGTAGGACTGTCGATTGACAAGGTTCCGCCGAGCGCCGCGGCACGATCGGCAACCCCCAGCAGTCCGCCGTCGGGGCTGGGCTGCGCACCACCAATGCCATCGTCCGCTATCTCCATTCGCATCTCACTTTCATTTGCGTCGATGCAGATTCGCACCGAGGACGCCTCCGCGTATTTAGTGGCATTGGTGACGGCTTCGACGCAGATGAAGTAGGCGGCCAACTCCACGTGAGCCGGCAGCCCGCTGCATGAACGGAGGTCCAGCTCCACCGGCAATGTTGACCGCTCGGCCAGCGCCGTAATGGAGCCCGCCAAACCCCTTTCCCGTAACGAAGGGGGATACACACCCCTGGCCAATTCGCGCAGTTCATTAAGAGCATCCGAAAGCTCGGCCCTTGCCTGCTCGACCAGGCTTCGTAATTCCTGAGGATCTGTCGCGCGTTTGGCTCGCGCAAGCTCCATGGACACCGCCACCAGTCGTTGCTGGGCGCCGTCATGAAGATCCCGTTCGAGCTGACGACGCCGGGAGTCTCCTGCCGTGACGATCCGCTCCCGGGACCGGCGGACCTCAACGAGCTGCTCCCTGAGCTGTTGTTCCATCTGCTGGTTTTCCAATGCCAGGGAAGTTGCGCTACGTACAGCGGCAAGCAGTTGCGGCTGGTCTTGGAGGGCGCCGTCAAAAACCAAGGCCCCTACCGGCGTTCCGTGACGCTCCAACACCATGGAGGCGCGCCCGTTTGAACCGTCCGGCAACGGCTGTGGGACTCCCGCTGTGTCTACAAAAGACGCCTGGTCAGGTATCCAGCGGAGCAGTATGAGGGTGGGATCATGAACGGATCGGCGAAGCGCCGCCACCAGCCTGTCACTCATCGGAGCCGAGCCGACTTCGACCATCAGATCGCCCAGCGTGCCCCGCGCAAACCTATAGCGCCAGAGCCCGAGCAGAACTGAGAGCGGCACAATTGCCGTGGCCGGATATTGCCAGAGCAGCGCCTCGATGGACAAAGACCCTGACAGCTGGATCACTGCCAGCGACACCCATACGGTGGCCGCCGTCTTTACGATGACCGCAAGCCAAAGCGGCAAGAATGACGACCTGTATGCTTTCGTGCCTGCACGCCACCGACCGACGAGAACCACTACGATCGCAACTCCCACCGCAATCTGGAACGTGCGGATCGCATTACCAAGTGTGGTCATGATCTCCGCGCTGTCCCATAGAAGCAGCAGGTTCCGGGAGGTGGATTGTCCCACCGCAACGTGCAATCGCGGGTCAAAGAACGCCCAGCCCAGAACGGAGGCCACCAGCCAGGAACCGAAGAAAAAACCGACCGCAGCCTTCTCGGCCCTGGTACGCAGGACACCCAAGGGAAAGCTGAGAGCCAGATGCAGCAAAGGCGGCTGATACATGAGCGTGAGTGTCACCCCGAGCGTGAAAGCCAAAGGGTCACTGGAGCGACGTATACCCGCGGCCAGCCACAGCCAGCCCGCAGCGCACAACAGCATGCCAGGGTTCCGCGTCGGCCGGCTCCGCCAGGCGGTGATTCCGGCCACCACGAAAGCAAGTCCCACGCCTATAAACAACGCCAACTCAAGAGCTGAGAACGGTGCCCGGTTCGGGTGCTCCCCCCATCGGACCACGCCTTGAGCATTCAGGCCTATGGTTCGTGCGGGATCTTGAAGTGCCGTGGGGGACCAGTCAACAGAAGCCAAGACAAGGACCAGGACACCTGCGGTTACCCCCAACACACAAATGAGCTGGCGTGGAGTCATTGCACTTCCCCTCGAACCTGGCCTGGGGGCGGATGCATTATGGTGAAGACCAGATCCATGGCCTCAGCCAATCTCCCTGCTGAGATTCCCCTCAAAGAGGACCGCTAAGAGAAGACTTATTGCTAGTTGAGATAACGGAGGGAGCAGGCCAACTCCGTATTTTTCGCAGGCACTTTTCCTGAGCCCGGTTGCAGAGACATAACATGGCCAACCTAGTCGGCGGTGACTCAGTTGTACCATCGGGTGCCAGGCTCTGCAATACACCTATTCACGGGTCGGCGGTGTTTATGAATGTACTACGCGCACCGGAATCCAGATCGCGGACGGGAATTCTCAGCAGACCCTGGTCTTCCGGAACCGTCGCACCCTGATAGGTGCTGGCAATGCAGCGGACCAAGGCGGGCGCTGACTGGAAATGTGTGTCCTCCGTCAGGATTCCACTGCTCGGCGAAGCCTTCGGTTTGGTTCAGAGTCAGACACAAACACAAACTCCTCCAGCCCGTTCCATGTGCTGCCGGCTTGGAATATGGTGAAGGCCAGCTGACGGCGTTGCGTTCATTGGGCCGGTATTGATGAGTTGAGTGCTGACCCGCGCCTCCGGCGTGCGCAACGTGCGACGGCCGAGTCTGAGCCGTCGTTTCCTTCAGGGCTGGTTTTGCCTTGAGTGTCCTGCTCGACGCGGCTGGCTCATAAGTCCGCGGAAACCCCGACCGCTTGGCCGGAGGTCGCCGCGTGAGTGCTGCGGACCATTCGGACTTCCCGCACGTCGTCCTCGATCTTGACAGCCCCATCGGCGACAAAGCCATTCTTTCGGTAGAAGGCTTGTGCTCGCGGATTAGGATCGGCGACCCACAGCGCTGCAGGTGCGCCAGGGGCGATGACTGCATTGAGGAGCGCAGCGCCGACCCCCGCCCCATGAAACGCCGCATATACGTAGAGAACATACAGCTGCTGCGGCCCCGCCGCGTCATCAAGACAAGGACCCGCCATGGCTACGCCTATCAACGTGCCTCCGTGCGAAGCGACCGCGACCCTGTTCTGTTCAAACTGAGAATCGGTCAGCACTGCATTCCAGAATTTTTCGCGCGAATCCAAGAGCCCTGGATCATCCAACACGCCGTCGCTCATCAACCCTCGGTAGGTTTCACGCCAGGTGTCCACATGAAGTCTCGCCACGCCGGGTGCATCCGAAGCCACAGCGCGACGCACCTCAAAACTGATCGCCATTGGTCCGCCTAATACCGCTCTAATACCGCTCTAGAACCCTCTCGAAAAATCGACGCTCACTAACGCATCCCGACCAGGAAGCCTCCCACTGAAACTGCGTCGAGAGAGTCAGAAGCGTCGGGCATTGCACCCGTTTCTGCCAGCACTCTGTTTCATCGACAACGTGTCTGAGTGCAGACGGTGTATCCACTGCCATTACAAGCCCGCTACCCGCGCGCTGAGACGGTTGCCGCGGCGTGGCCTGGCTAACAGCGTATCCTCCTGCAAGGTCTGCACTGCTGTTCACCGCGCCTCTTGCGAACCGTCCACAGGGGGCAAGTCAAACACTGTGCCAAAATCGGTGGCCCGCAGATCCCGTGATGCGGCCAGCCCACCCAGCCGATAGAGTACTTCCATGTTCCCCGGGGCATCCATGGCACTGAGCGAAGACGTCGCATCCATTGCTTTGAGGGTTCTGTCCAGGTCGTGGACGCCCTCCGGGCGCAAGTCCACGTTATAACGCAGGTAACTCAACAGCGGGACACCGCTAAGAAAATCACCGGCTAAGTCCCCCAGTTCCCGGTCAATTGTTCTCGCAGTCGGGCTCGCTGACATCCACTGCAGCATTATTTCCTGCATCACCGCACAGTCCTGCAACACTGACACCAGCGCCCGTACAGCGTGGCTGGCGGCCAGTCTTGCTTTACCGACAGCGGGATCAGCCGCTCCCGTACCAACAGACACGAGCAGCAGTTTCTCTGCGCCGGTCGCCCAACCCACGCGGTAGCCTTCCAGAGTGGCATACATCAAAGCCTGCAGTGCCGGGTTATTAAACGGGCTCACGCCGCCATCAACGAAACTGCCCGTTGCCACGGGCCCGCTAGGACCGCCGCTGATGCTGATGGACTCTGGCGCGAAATAGAACGGCGCCGCCGTTGAGGCCCGCACAACCTGCCACAGCGGATAATCTCCGTTGCCCATTCTGCCGTTGGCCCCGGCAGGGAAATACCGGCCCCGCGGGTTGTTGCTCACCGGCCAGGGGCTACCGCTATCCAGACGCTTGATGACGACCAGCAACCCAGTGAGTAACTCTTGGCCGCCCAGCGTGGTGTCCTCACCGAAGAGATCCTTGAGTTCGGAAACCAGAGCCTCCTCGTCGTATCTGGCTCGTAAAGAAACCTGCCGTAGGGGGCTACGTTTAAAGACCTGACGCCCAAGACTGAAATACTTTTCCCTGACCTCGCCCACGCTTCGGCCTTGGGCAAGAGCCCCAGCGATGATCGCCCCAGTTGACGTTCCTGCAATCAGGTCAAAGTAGTGGCAAAGACGGAAACCCTCGTCGCAAGCGTGGCGTTCTCGCAGCAAGTCCTCAATTTTTTCCAAGATCCCAAGGCTCAAAATGCCACGCAAGCCTCCACCATCAAGTGCAAGAATGCGCTTCGGTCTCCCCTCATAAAGGAAATGATCGTCCCTGCTCAGGATCTGGTATGCCATTTAGCTCCCCTTCCCTTGCTTGGCCTGGAGCGGACGTCCTATCCGACGCCCGAAATACGCCTGCTGGGATTCCAGCATCCTTCTTGTCTTGCCGGCCCAGCGTCACCGTCGAGCGAGCGCTTATCCGTTCATGCGACGCTTGAAGATTGAGTCGACCGCCCGGTCCATGTTCTCGCATGACACTCACGCGGACTTTCTGTCGCGATCTTCCTTGGTGTCCGCGGGAAGAGACGTGACTACTAATTCTCCCGAGCACCAAAGATGCCTGTTGCTAATACGGAAGGGCTGATGCTTTCAGTAAAGGGATGCACCGACATGTCTCGTATTCTTGAGTCACTGGAGCAGGGACACATTGCGCGTGGGTGAGTCCCGGCGTCGATCCGCCTAGGCCCTTTCACGCTTTCTGGCATCTTCCACAAGGTCAGCGGCCCACGGTCGGTAACCGTGCCGTAACACCATGCCCTCCGGCAATCCCCGGACTGTAGCGGTGGAGCCGGAAACGTCGATGGTGATCCGACCGTTGGCCATAGGAGCATTGGAAATGTGCACGTCCCCGAAGGATTCCGGGAGGAGAGGATTCATCCAAAGTCCGCCAAGCCCAACATCGGCGTAGTAGCCCATCAAACTCTTGACGAGCATGATGGGCGAGGTGGCGGCCCAGGCCTGCGGCGAGCACGCCGTCGGATAAGGCACGGGCTCGTCGAACTGCTCGCGGCTGAATCCGCAGAATAATTCGGGCAACCGTCCCTCGGAGTACTCGGCAGCTTCCAACAGGGCCGACGCAATCCGTTGCGCTTCCGTGTTGAAGCCGTAACGCAGCAGCCCGGCCACGATGATCGCATTGTCATGTGGCCAGACCGATCCATTGTGGTAGCTCACGGGGTTGTACGCGCCCATGTTGCTTGCCAAAGTCCGCACTCCCCACCCGCTAAACATCTCACGGGACATCAGCCGTCCAACCACTAGCGGCGCCTTGTCTTCGTCGATAAGTCCGAACAACAGGCAGTGGCCCATATTGGAAGCGCAGGCGTCGACGGGTCTCTTCTTCGCATCCAAGGCGATGGCGTAATAACCACGGTCGGGCAGCCAGAATTGTTCGTTAAACTGCCTCTTAAGCCGTGATGCACGGTCCCGGTACTCGACGGCCAAATCCATGTCGCCGGCGTCGCAAGCCAGCCATGATCGCGCAAGGTAGGCACTATAAACGTAGGCTTGGACCTCACAGAGGGCGATCGGTGGCTCGGCCAAGGTGCCGTCCGCGAAATTGATCCCGTCCCACGAATCCTTCCAACCCTGGTTGATCAGTCCCTGGTCGTTGAGCCGGCTGTACTCAACGAAACCGTCCCCGTCTTTGTCGCCAAAATTACGGATCCATTCCAGTGCCCTATCCACGTGGGGCATCAAGGCAGCGATGGTTTCTGCGGCGAAGCCCCAGCGGCTGACTTCGCCGAGTAGGGCAACGAACAGCGGCGTGGCGTCTACGCTTCCGTAGTAGGCCGATTTTCCACCCAAGTCCAAGTCGCTGGAGACATCGAGTCTGACCTCGTGCAAGATCTTTCCTGGCTCCTCCTCGGTCCTCGCATTCACTGCGCTGCCTTGACGGTCGGCAAGCGTCTGGATTGTCCCGATGGCCAAAGACGGGTCTACCGGCAGTGCCATGATGGAGGCCCACAGGGAATCCCGGCCGAATAGCGCCATGAACCATGGCGCGCCAGCAGCTACGACATTCCGCTCCGGATGGGCGGGATCCTCAATCCGAAGTGCCCCCAAATCGTCGTAGCTGCGCCGGAGGGTCCGTGCGATTGAGTGGTTACCCATGTGCAGGATGGGAATCTTGGAGACCCATTCCTGCCGACGCCGGTCCTGGGGGGACACGCCGTCCCCATTAGGATGGGCAAACACAATTGGGGAGCCAGCAGGCTCCGTTATCGGTGTCACGGTCAGGACCGTGGTCCAATATCCGTGGGGGGGTACTTGCACTCGGTAGCTAACGGCTTCCGGTGTGATGTCTGCCCCGGGTGCCCGGACCTCAATGGCCTTTTGCACGTCCTGACAGAACGCTCGGATGGTCAGGGACTCGCCGGCTGCCTCCAAGAGCTTCTCCCAACACCGCTGGATGCGAGCCTCCTTCACCTCAAAAATGTCCGCGAAGTCGACCTCGACTTGGAGGGTAACCATGCAGTCGACAGGAGCAGCTGAGTAGTTTCGGACGGTGATCTGCTCGGAAATGCCCGCCCCTATCTCGCGGATTCGTTCGACGATCAACGGGCTGTCGGTTAAGCCGCCGGAGCCGCGAACGCGCCCGACAATAAGGGCACGGTGTGGCTCCTTCGTCTTGGCAGCCAGCGGTTCCAAAGGCTCACCATTAACGGTTAGGACCCACCGCGACAGGACGCGGGTGTCTTCGAAGAAAACCCCGTGCGGTTGCTCCGGCTGAAGATCGCCGTTTGCCGCGGAAATACAAAAGGATGAGCCTTCCACCAAGGTGAGGGTACCGGCGCCCAGAGGCCCGGCCGCCGTGTCAGCATTCCATCCAGCCATCCCGGCTCCTTTTTGGGATTTCTTCAGTTGCGCGAGTACTCCGTCATGAAGCGGCCAGTCGCGCAGCGGCCAGTTCCGGCCTTCATTGTTCAACTGAGGCTACGCCCCCGTATCAAGTGATGCCAGAGAGGATGCATTGACTCACAAGAAAACTCCGTGGGGCCTTTGACTCCCTGGCGGGCCGACGTGCGCAAAGGAGTTAAGGTTGGCAACGTCCCGTCGCGAGGTGTGACGAACAATTGACATAGTCATACCAGGCCGGCAATTGTGTCCGGAAGCCACCGATTTGGCACTCTCGACGAACTTCCGTTGGGCAGGGCGTACCCGCCTTGATATGGCTCGTGATGAATGACGATAAGTCCTCTACGACGTTCGTCTGCGACCCGGTGCCCCAGGATAAGCCGGCGCCGCTCCGTTTCGTACTCGTACGGTCCCGCGACCATCGCGAGTTGGAGGCGCTTGGGGCACGGGAGGGATCTACCCCGTCCATGATCAGGAGCAGTTTGATGCCCGGGGGTGATCTCCTGGGCGGTGTCTACGACGTCGAATGGTTGAGCCTGCCGACGGGATAATTCTGTAAAGCCAAGTTTCGCCCCCAACGTTAAAGAGACCCAAGGTCCGGATGAAACTTCCGGACCTTGGGCCTTTGGAGGAGCCGTGGCAGCGGCTCGACTGGATGGACCTCAGTTCGACATTGGGGTGACGGCGCTGTAGTACCAGCCGGTGTACTGGGACCACACTCCGTTGCTGCCTTCCTGGTAGGAAACCCGCTGGTACACCTCCTCGTTGCCGATCTCGCCGTCCACCAGGGTGCGGACGTTGTGGATGGTCACGGTGCCGCTGTACTGGTTCAGGTGCCGAGTGAAGTAGGACGTTCCAAGGTAGTCGTCACTGTCGGGCCAGTCATCTTCCTCCCAGCGCTGCTGAGCGATGTAGATGTAGCGGTCCGTGTTGCAGTAGACCCTCAATTGGTAGTCCACCAGTTTCACGCCCGAGGAACTAAACCCGGCGAAAACCGGCTTCAGCGGGCTGACCGAGCAGCCGTAATTGGTGCCGGCCGCCTGCGCTGGAGCGGCCAGGGCGAATGGTGCCGCGACCATGCCCAACGCGAGCGCGGCGATCGTGGCCAGCTTGCGGGCCGAGGGGCGTGACTTCTTGGAAGGGGATCCATTGAACAAGGGTGTACTCCTAAATGAAAGGTGCGGTTTGGGGAGGTGGTCTGCCCGGCTGCGGGCTCCGGATCCGCCGAAGTTTTTCCGTGCGTTCCGATGTATCTATGGTTGATCCGCGCACCGGTTGCGCACATCCGTGCTAACACTGATTTCCACGGGCCTGTCGTTTTGCAGGGAACCCACGACGGCGGGCGGCCGGCAGGCGATGCCGACCACCCGCCGTCGTGGTTCATTTTCCAGCTAAATCGAAGATTCCGCCCCGTCGTACCAGTGGCGGGCCCACTCTTATCAACGGCTCCCTGGGACGCGGAACACCTACTACTGGATCATGCTTTCCTCGGGCATTATGGTCCGGACTCCACCCCGTGACGCTGGCGAAACGGAACTCCCGCAGGTTAACCACAGCTATGAGGGTCTGGTGTCACCACGTATGGCTGTTACGCCATTTCGGCAATATCGGGGCCTGTGGTCAATGCAGGCCCTTTTACAGTGCCAGCACGGAAGCAGTCGCATGCTGATCGGATGCAACATGAAGCGGGTGGTTTCAAGAACTGGTAAGGAGCCTGGTGTTCTGTATTCTCCGCCCCGAAATACTCGCGAACGATATAGGCGTTCCCAGAGGAGCGCACTTCCGCTCCCGGAATCATAAAGTACGTCGTGTTTCCACGGAACTCATCAGCACTGGGACGCCTTAGACCCCGGCGAACCCGGTTTGCCCTAGTCAGAACTAGGAGAGGACAGACAATGACACGCGAAGAAGCCTTCGCGAGGTTGCACCCCAGACTTGTACGTCGAGTTCTACGGTGGCCGATGGCTCATCGTGCCGCTCGCACAAGTGGAGCAGCCGCAATTCTTCGTCTGTTCACCTAAGAGGCCCAACGGCCACTAAAGCTGGGGTGTGAAGTCCAGATTGGCGGCGCCCGGGGTGTGGCGTCGGGAGTGTCCAACCGGAAGCGTTGCTGGGTAACAGTTCCTGCAGAGGATGTTGGAAACTTTGGCTAGCCCCCGCGAAAGCTTCGACTATTAAACGATGCTGCCGACGATCCCTTCTATGGGTTCAACAAGGGCTCGACGCACGTGCGAACCGGTCTTGACGGGAAAGTCGCCTTCTACCAGTTCGAGGGACCACTGCTCGGGCTGCTAAGGGATCACGGCTACGAACTGAAAATAAGAGCCAGCCAGGAGGAGACGCTCCGTAATTCATCTGAATTTCCGCCCAACACGATTTGAATCTACCGGTTCTATGATCCGAGCGCCGACACCTTCGCTAACAGGACCATCCCGTACGACGTAAGGGATGCGGCACGTAAACTGGCAGATCTCATAAGGTGAAGCTCCAATTGGACCTAAGCGGACTGAATGCCGAGCAACTCAATGGCCGCGCTTGGCAGGCTGATGACGGGTACTCATCCGGGGCGAGTCGGTCGTGATTCACGAGCAGACCGCTGCGCACTTCTGCCCGGTTGATCTTAACGCAGAAGCTGAGAAAAGGGCTTCTCCTGATGCTCCCATACCTCTCGTCTCGGTGTTTCTGCTAACTGAGGGCCGCCGCCAGTGCAGGTTTGCCGTGGACGTGAGGACCACATCTTTGGATGAAGAGCAGGGCATATTCCGGTTCAACGATCATTACCCTCTTTGTTGCCACTTTGTGCGTGACCCATCGAAATGCTGCAGCCGCTCCGAGGGCGGAAATTCGCCCCTTGCCGCCTCCAAGAATCGAAGGGTGCATGACCAGAATCTGGCCACGAGCGGCCGAGGCCGAAGACCGAACGCGGCCCGCCACATAGACCCTCACTGGGGGCGTAGCCCCAGGACCCCGGTCTCTTCCAACGCCCAAGTCCTTTGGTTTGGGCACCGACAGAACCAGTGTGAGGATCAGTAAGGGAAGCACCGTCGCGTGATAGACGACGTCGACGGGTTGGCCGCCGATGATGGTGAAAGTCAGTCCGACTACGAAGCCGGCGATGGCGAACCCAATCGCAGCCTGGGCAGCAGTACGTCCGTACTTGCGGCTGCTCACGGCAGCGACGACGCCTGCGGTAAGAACGACGCCGATGACCGCTTCGGCGATTCCGGCAGCTTCAGGGTTGTAGGGTCGCGTGCCGCCGGGGATCACGCCGGAGAGGTGCAGCGCCGAGAATACCGCCAAGGAGAGCGCCTCGACGACCATCAGCGCCGCTATTGTGCGCCGCCTGCGGTTCGAGGCGAACCCGGGAGCAGAATTCGTGATGGTTGTCATGCCAGTCACGCTACGCGCCACGCGTGGTTACTGCGTCGCCCCAGAGAGGTATCTGGCGTGCTCCCAACGTAGTACTGCTCCGCGCCGGTGAGACCAGGGAGCCCTTCCGCACACATGCTCGGCCACGACTACAACGGCGCCGAGCAACTGGTCGGACTGGCAGGCCTGGAAACCGGGATGGATTCCGCCATCCTGGCCCACGCAGCGCCCAGCCCCGCACTAGCCTGCCGATGCGCTCCCGGATGCTTCCCCCGCGGCCGCTAAACCTGCCGGACCAAGCTTCACAATTTTCCGACTGATCTCTTTGCGAAGCGCCGGAACGTCAGGCCCGCGCCCCAATCCTCGCCCCCAGAAGGAAGCCGATGCCCGACCCCGCCGCCGACACATCGCACTCGGTCAGTCGGTCGGTCTGCATGATGGTGCCCGAAGCTTGGCAACGACCCTGCTCCTTTCTGCACCGACCCGGGCGTCCTGCTCTGCCGGCACCGCGCGACACTGGTCCCACTGACCAACCGCGCATACCTTGACCACTCTTCCTCCCGGGTCTAGCTTTACGTTGCTCACCAAGAAGATCTCGGAACGACTTGAAGGAGTTTCCCATGGCACTGGTCACCCTCCTCCACCGCTTCGCCGACTACGACACCTTCCGGAGGGTCTACGACTCGGCGGACGGGCTGCGACAGTCCGGCGGCGTCACTGATCATTCAGTGCACCGCATGGCCGACGCCCCCAACAACATAATGGTGCTCCACTACTTCGATTCACTCGAAACAGCCCGCGCCTACCTGAGCAATCCCGAACTGAAAGATGCCATGCAGCAAGCCGGCATGCAGGGCGAGCCGCGGATCGAGTTCTATGAATAAGGAACAGTCGTCCTGACCCGAGAGTCTCGAGGGTCGCCGAAGGAAACGCCAGCAATGCCCACTTTTGCACGCACGCCGCCCGCGGCTCAGTCGTCATCTATCAGACCCTCAATCCCGCCCTACCCGGAGTGGAGCACGCAGCGCCCATCAGGAAACGGGGGCTGCGGGCTACTTCAGCTCCTGCATAGCCGGGGTCACAAAGTCGCCTAATCGTCAGCACTGTCAGCACTGACCCGCTGGTCATCATCGCGTTCGGCGTGCTCCGGCCAGCCGCCCTTCCGGTAGGCAGGAGTTCCCGCGGCAAGCACGATCACTGCCAGGGCACAACTGCCGATCATGACGCTGACCATCGACAGCGCATTTCCGCCCAGGAACCCCACCAGGGGACTGACGAGCCCGGCGACGCCAGACTGAAGGGCTCCGATAACCGCTGCCGCCGTTCCCGCCATGTGGCCATAGTTGTGCAAAGCCAGTACCGACGCGTTTGCCGGAATCATGCCCTGGGCCGACAGGACCAGCCACAGGCCGGCCATCAGGCCAAACGGGCCGCCGGCACCAGTCGCTACCACCACGAGCAGCAGCAGGGCGAGGCCCAACTGCACCAGAAGGGCGGCGCGCAGGAGGCGGACCGGCCGGAATTTTCGAACAAGGGCGGCATTGAGCTGCGCCGATAGGACAAGCGCGGCGCCGTTGAGGGCGAAGACGAGGGCGAATTGCTGGGCGGTGAGGCCATATTCGTTCTGGAAGACGAAGGGGGAACCCACCACATAGCTCATGATCAGGGCCAGCCCAAGCCCCGGGATGACGGCCAGCGCCATGAAGTGCTTGTCCCACAGCAGGGACCAGTAGGCCCGGGCCACATGGCTGGGGTGGCCCGGGCTGCGCCGGTCCTCCGGTAGCGTCTCCGGCATGAACCTCCAGACGATTGCCACCAGGACCACGCCAATGACCGCCAGTGCATAAAAGACTGCACGCCAGTCCCAGAGTCCCGCGATGGCCTGGCCCACGGTGGGGGCCAGGAGCGGCGCGACACCGATCACCAGCATCAGCCGAGACAGCAGCTGGGCGGCAGCGGAGCCAACGAAGCGGTCACGGATGACAGCGAGGGCCACCACGGCAGCGGCTGCGTTGAAGAAACCTTGCACCACGCGCAGCCCTGTCAGCGTTTCGATGTTCGGCGTCAAGGAGCACAACAACGAAAAGACCACGTGCAGCGAAATGCCAATGACCAGCGGCAGCCGTCGTCCAAACCGGTCCGAAAACGGGCCGATCACCAACTGGCCGATGCCCGCACCGACGAGGGTCCCGGACAACGTCAGCTGGACGGCGGTCTGGGTGGTCTGGAGATCAGCCTCCACCGCGGGCAAGGAGGGCAGGTACATGTCCGTGGTGAGGGCCGGAAGCGCGGCCAGGGCGCCAAGCATGAGGATGTACTTGAAGCTGCGCGGTGCCTGCTTGCTGATGTTCTGGGGGTTGGACGGATCCGTCACGCGGAAAACCTAACTTGTGTGAAAGCACGCAGGGGCGGGTCCGCCGCGCGGCTTGAGCGGTTCAGCTGAGGTTATGGGAGTACCCACGGCAAAGTCTTCCTAAACAGGCGTCCGCAGTCTGGATGCCATGCCCGATCACCCCGCATCGCCTGTCATTCTCCCGGAAATCCAGCGCCCAGGGTGTGGGGGCGACTCCGAATAGTATGCAGGGGCGTTCGTTACTTCCTAGTCCCAAAGTTGCCTCGTCTCTTTTGTGAGCAGCCCAAACTCAGCAAGAGCCAGGAAGCCCTCGTTGTGGCCCTGTACAAGGGGGCAACACACGAACGTCGAGGTAGCCGACCTCTAAGGTCGCCCGGAGCACGAAGTACGCATCGATAAACGGACGGCGTGAATCATACCCGCGGCTGCACAACAGCGGCCACCGCGTCTACGCTCCCAGGGCTTTCGGCGGCGGGCTATGTCATTGCTGCGTCTCGGCCGCGCCAAGGGAACACTTTCGACGCCGAGGTGTTCAACCTCCGGCCCGGAACTCGCCGGGAAAGGCCCGTTGCAAGGCGGAATGTTGCCTAAGCCACCAAAACGGGCTTGGACACGCTTCGCAGACGCCGGTGAGCAGGCTTGTCGAGGGACACTTCGGTGCGGACGGCAGTCTCAACGAGCTCTTGGACTTGGCACCTGCTGTAGTACCTCGGTACGGCGCCATGAGCAGGTGACAAAAATGCAGGAACTGGCAGCAGTCCTTCGGTAGGTTGGTTCGGTAAGGCCGGCCACCAGCAAACCGACTTAATGGAGAAGACGTGAAAGCGATTGTGTACGAAGAGACAGGTTCGTCCTCAGTGCTGAAGCTTCAGGACAAGCCGCTGACTGATCCCGGCGCGGGTGAGGTCCGCGTCCGCGTCGTCGTCTCCGGGGTGAACCCAACTGACTGGAAGTCCCGGTCCGGCGGAGGCACAAGCACCAAGTTGGAAGCACCGAAGGTTCCTAACCAGGACGGCGCCGGCGTGATCGACGCGATCGGATCCGGAGTGACAGGACTCAGCATCGGTGACCGGGTCTGGCTCTGGGACGTTGCCTGGGGCGGCAATGAGGGCACCGCGCAGGAGTATGCGGTTGCGCCGGCGGCCAAAGCAGTCAGGCTTCCTGGTACTGAATCCTTCGACACGGGCGCATCCATCGGTATCCCCGCCCTGACAGCACACCGGGCGCTGACCTCGGCCGAGGACGGCCCCGCCAGGCTCTCCCCCGGAGCCCTGGCGGGACGAACCGTACTGGTCACCGGCGGCGCAGGCGCAGTGGGACATGCTGCCATTCAGCTCGCAGCATGGGCCGGAGCAACCGTCATCACCACCGTCAGCGGAGACCGGAAAGCTGAACTCGCGCGCCTCGCCGGAGCCCATACAGTCATCAACTACCGCACCGACGACGTCGTCACTGCCGTCCGCCACGCCGCCCCCGGCGGACTCGACACCATCGTCGACGTTAACGCCCCGGCGAACATCGACTCCGACGTGCAGGTGCTCAAGCCAAGCGGAACCATAGCCATCTACGCGGCGAATCCCGGGGAACCACTGACGGTTCCCATCCGTGAAAGCATGACGAAGAACATCCGGTACCAGTTCATCCTCACTTACACCGTCACGGACGAGCAGAAACAGCACGCCTTGGCCGCCGCCTCCGAGGCGCTAAAGGCCGGCGCGCTGCGCGTGGGTGAAGAACATGGCCTGCCGCTGACCCGCTTCCCACTCGAAGCGACCGCCGAAGCACATGACGCCGTGGAGCAGGGCACCATCGGCAAGGTGCTCATCGACGTCGCACCATCATCCTGAACGCCCGCCCCTAATCGACGAAACGTCGTGATCGCCGTTCAAACCACGGGAATGAAGTCTGGATTAAGACAGGGCCGCTCCTGCCGTTGCTACGGGAAGTGTGGCGCCCTGAGTTCTGCCCGAAAGTCCGTCGAAACCGCCCGGTGCCTGAGCTGTGCGCGAGGAGAACGTGGCGCCTTAATCGTGATGAGCCCAGTCCTGCCGGGAAGACGGGGCCCCACGGGTAGCGCGTCGATCTTCACCAGGGCCCGGTGAGCAGCTACGACAAGCAAGATGAACCCGATGAAGGAAACCAGTCCGCCGAGAGCTGCCAAACCGATGAACGCGCCACTCATATTGCCGTCCCTCAGCGAAGCAATAGACCACGTGCCGAAGGTTGTTCCGATCAGGCTCAAGAGCGGGCCTACCAACATCAACGTAACGCCGGCTACGAAGACCCCGGCTGAACGCTTGAACTGCATCTGGACATCCCCCTAGCTGCGCGAACAAACTTTGCACACAATATCCCGGCCTCGACTGTTAGGTCGGGACCGCGGGTGCCTTCGCGGCTGGAAAGGCCGTCGATGACCGCGGTCTCGGGGAGCAGCAGTTCGTCCATGGCCGGAGAATACCAGCGCCAGGTGACCGCGGGGGTGGGCACAGCGGTGCCCCGCCCCCCTGGGAGCGGGGTCTCACTGTACCTGGCTCTATTACCCGGTTCTGTCGGCCGTCACATCTGGTGTCACCAATGGTGGGCGACGTCGACCACGAGCGTGGATCCGGTGCCGGGACCAGCAAGGGTGGAGACCTTGAAGGGCAGCCGGGCGCGGACGCCGAGGCCCGAGGTTGTGCGGCCCTCGAAGCTGCCAGCCCACGCGACCTGCCGGAACGCCTGGTACTTCGAAACGTCGGTCACCTCGGAGCGGTTGGCCGGCACGAAGGTCACCTTGCCCGTGGCGCTGTCATAGCTGGGCGAGTGGGCGGTGACCTGCAGGAATGCACCGCCTCTGAGCTTGATCGGCTGTCCGGACCCGTCCTGTACAACCTTTGAGACGTAGCGGACGTTGTAGCCGGCTGCCTTTCCCTTGATGTTGATCACCAGGCGGTCGAAGCAGGTGTGCTGTCCCGTGCGTATGTTCGCAATGGAGGCGGCGCTCATGGTTTGGTTGGACTTGCCCAGCGAGCTCCAGACCAGCCCGCAGTAGGAAGTAGTTGCGGAGGCGGGCCCCGGAGCCAGTAGGCCCAGCCCGAGTGCAATGATGATGGCAGTCAGCTAGGCGCTTAGTTTTTTCATGTAGGTTCCCCTTTCGGATGTGGGTCATGGGATGACTCCAGCGTAGGAGCGCCAAAGCCCGAAACGAGGGATGTTTCCGGTTCTTCGTGCAACCGTTAATCGGCCGGGAATCCAATCACGGGACCGTGAGTCCGGGAGGCGTTTGTGGCCCTTTCGCCACACGGCTGTTACCGCCGGTAACGGCCGATACGCGCCGGTAACGGCCGATACGCGCCGGTAGGCAAGGGTAAGGGTACTCCGAGTCCATTTACCGCCCCCTCGGTGTTTATCCGGGGCTCAGAGTGACAGAAGATCAAGTATCGGCGTTATTAATGGCAGGGGAGAGGCCCGAAAGAAGGGTGCTATGGCAACTCAGTTGCAGGCGGGCGGGGCGTCGTGACGACCTCTTCGATCCATTCCTTGGCCTTGTCATCCAGCGGCGAGGCGACGTTGCCCGACACGGCGGCCCGACCTGTCTTGACCTTCTGGACCACCAGGCCGCCAAGGACTGCCAGCACGGCGAAAGCGAGCAAGGGTAGCAGCGCAGATTTCGATTTTTTAGCCATTTCCGAATCCTACTCGGGTCTCAGGCCAGCGGCTTCAAGCCGGCTCGCAATCCGGGACAAGTCTTTACGCAACGGCCCACGCCCGACGTCGGAGCCGACCGACCTCGCGCGTCCGCAGGACCCCCACAAGGGGCGACTTAAATTCCTGACGTATCCTCAATATCGGATCCTAAAGTCCGGGAGCACAAGTAGCCGCGAAGACTTCCGTTCCATGACTTGGGTCAGCAGACTCGGGGACGCAACCGGTCCAGTACTCCTGCCCCTTGCTATGTATTCGGAGCGGCCCCTCCCCCGCGTCAATCAGAATGGGTGATGCCGGCCGGAGCTCTCATTCGCGTCTCGGTAGCGTGGTTGACGATCGTCAGCTCAGGAAGGGAAACGAGGTACCGACCGGCACGGGCGGGGCCAAATCAACAGGGAAAGTAGGACCCGGAGGCTACCGTTCGGCTTGGAGCCGGACTAGGGTCACGGTCATGAAGCCGATTATCCTCCTGAGGACCAGCAGACGCCCAAGCTGGGATCGTAACCAGGTGGTTGAGCAAAATGGAGGCCGAGCGCAACGCGGACTGGGATGGACGCGATTGTGTGGATTGACGACGTATTAGAGACTGACGTGCACGACTGGGCCCAGCCGAACCACCAACCCGTCCTGCTGGAAAAGCCGGATCCTGACGATGGCCTGACGAAAGCGCATGTCGTGGCGGTGCAGGTTTTCATCAACAGCGACGACCGAGACTCTGCGCCCTGACGGTAGACCTGCCGCCTGTGACGGACGCCAAACACGCCCGTTCTCGTTGGTAGCCAACGGGCGCTGGCAGGTTCTGGCTGATGCATGATATGCCGCTGGTAGTCCGCCGGTCGCTGCCTGGGAGCTGACCATTTAGAGTCTTTGCCTATGACCGTAAAAGCCAGCAACGTCCCGGTTCCGCCCGTGCAGCGTGTCGTCATCGTCCACGGATACGAATCCTCACCGGATGCAAACTGGTTCCCTTGGCTTCAGAGCGCCCTCGAAGCTGAAGGCATAGCCGTCGCAGTCGTTCCCCTCCCCGCACCAGACTCTCCTGACGCGGCAGCGTGGGAGGCCGCTGTCAGCGCGGCACTGGGAGTGCCAGATGCGACAACGATAGTGGTGGCACATTCCCTCGGTGTGGTCACTGCCCTACGTGTACTCGCGGCGCTGCCTGAGCCGTGGGAGTTGGGCGGTCTCGTGTTGGTGGCCGGCTTCACTGAACCACTGGAAGCACTGCCGGAACTCGACGGCTATCTCGCAACTGACGTAGGGGTTGAACGGGTAGCAGCGAGCACTGGGGAACGTACAGTAATCCGCTCTGATACGGACCCTTTCGTGCCGCCAGCAGCATCCGATGACCTCGCCAGGCGCCTGGACGCACGGCTGCAGGTTCACCCGGGAGCGGGGCACTTCATGACAGAAGACGGCGTCACAAGGTTTCCCTCTCTGCTTAGCCTCATTCGGTCCAAGTAGGGGCTTTGGTGAATTAGTCCCGGGACTATTCCATGGCGGTGGTCTTAGGGGCGGTGAGGCGACGGATCTGCCCGGTTGGAAGCTGGATGTGGATCGCCAGTAGCAGCTCGACCCGTTCCGTGCCCGCCGCTTCATCGAGCACCGGTCTTGCGCGCAATGCCGTCCATTTGGCACGCCTGCTCCAGACCAGCCACTACCCGGCCGGGAAGTCGGCAGTGCGGGACTGAACGCTGGTCGCAGGCTTACCCGGTGGCGAAGGTTTCCGGTTGAGGATGTACAGGGGCGGATGGGGTCGCTAGGGTGGCACGGTAAGCCTACTTACTATTGTTTCAAGTATTGCCAACTCGAACACCACATCACCCGGCTCAGGAACACCGAGCACCCTTCCCTCCCCGGCGTGAAACCCGTGGGCGCCACCCGGCTCCCCGGAGTTCAGCGGCGCATCACAAGCACACACCCCACTGAACCAGGAGCACACCAATGGCTACAACAAACCGGACGACCAGGCGTAAAACAACACTTCAAAAAGCAGCACAGGCAGTAGGCGCAGTCTTCCTGCTCGTCGGAATCCTCGGCTTCATCCCCGGTATCACCAGCAACTACAGCACGCTCTCCTTTGCCGGACACGACTCCGAAGCGCTCCTCCTAGGCATCTTCCAGGTCTCGGTACTGCACAACATCGTCCACCTCCTCTTTGGCATCGCCGGGATCCTCCTCTCGCGCACCAATGATCAGGCGCGGAACTACCTGCTCTATGGTGGAGTCATCTACCTCGTCCTCTGGCTCTACGGACTCATCATCGGCCACGACACCGCCGCCAACTTTGTCCCCGTCAACACCGCCGACAACTGGCTCCATCTCATCCTCGGCATCGCCATGATCGCCCTGCCCATCCTGCTCTCCCGCGACCCCAACCGCGCCCACGGGACCACCACCCGCTAACCACAGTTGAGGTGAGCCACAGCCCCCGGGGAGGCCTACTGGCTCCCGGGGGCTATCACCCATAAACAGGCCAGCGGGGCAAGACCGTGTCGGCCAAGCAGGAGGAAGCGAATATGAGCGAAGAACGACGGCGGGAACTGGGCGAGTCTGACGCCCCAGTCGAGCACCAGCTCAAAGAGTCCTTCGACAAGACGATCGGCGAGGGCGCCGAACGACTCCACCGTACCGGGAGGAATATCCTGGTCACCGGCGTTTTCGGCGGCTTCGAAGTTGGCCTGGGAATCATGGCATACCTGGCCGTCATGCCAGAGACCGGCAATCATCTGCTGGCCGGGCTCGCGTTCAGCTTCGGGCTCATAGCCCTCCTCCTCGCGCACAGCGAACTGTTCACCGAGAACTTCCTCATGCCCGTGGCCGCTTTGGTAGCGAAGGAAGGCAGCGCCGCCCAGTTGGCGAAACTTTGGGGCGGCACCCTCGTGGCAAACCTCGCCGGCGGCTGGATCTTCGTCTGGATCATCATGCAGGCGTTCCCCCAATGGTCGACAGCTGCCAGCGAAAGCGCACACCACTACATCGGTGCCCCGTTCTCCGTCCAAACAATCGCCCTGGCGGTGCTCGGCGGCAGCACCATCACGCTCATGAGCCGGATGCAGCAAGGCACCGGCAACGACGTCGCCCGTATCGTTGCCACCATCATCGGCGGGTTCCTGCTGGCCGGGCTGCAACTTTTCCACTCAATCCTGGACTCATTGCTGATCTTCGCGGCAATCCACTCCGGCGCCGACATCACCTACGGCCAGTGGCTCGGCTGGTTCGGCTACACCCTGCTTTTCAACGTACTCGGCGGCTTATCCCTGGTAACCCTCCTCCGGCTCGTCCGCACAAAGGAACTAATTCAGAAACGCCGCAGGGAAGCACCCGAGGACCCGGACGCACCCCACAACGCATGATCGCTGAGAGGTGGAAGAGAACGTCACCTCGACGGGTCCCGGTCTATGTAAAGACCCCGGTGGAGCTGCCTTCTAACCCGACAACTCCAAGTCGACGGATCAATGCACCTCTGGCCGGACTCTCGCCCAATCGACATTTGCAGCTCAGGCTGCACGTGCACACCCTTCTCACCCCTAACCGCGCCCATCTCGACACGGAAAGCTGCTTGATCCGGGTGCGCGATGCCTAGAGCGCACCACCAGCCCACGTTGGTCCAACCGCACAGCCAAGGTCGACAGGCATGAATCCATGCGTGAAAACCGTCGGCACCAGATTGCGGGAACGCTCCGAAGCGGCAGATCGTCCTCGACTTCACCATCGCCATGGCCCGGAACCACACCGCAACCCGCACATTAGGCGGCTGGCGGCTCTTCTGGGCAGCGCGCGTTCAGCGAGACGAAAGTCTGCAGGCCATAACTACACCCCATCTGACATCAGCTACACCACTCGTAGAAGTCAGAATAGGGTCCCCTTCCTGGTTATCTGACGCACTCACGCTAAGGTCTGCGATTTCAACGTGCCACATTCAGTCGCGTAAGCCGGTCCTCGAAGACGACACCTCACAGCTACTCCCCTGCCGGAAGAAATCCACGCGGATACTGCCCTCTCGATTGTTGAGTTCAAACGGTCCCTCATCAAAGGTCGCCGGCAGGAACGCTGCGGCGCTATCCTTCCCGCCCACAGGGTCTGGGGGTCCTAAGCGACGAGAGGACCCTGATGAGAAAACAACCAGGAGCAAGGGTTCGCTGCGCTCACGGCCGTGGCGGCCGTCGTCTTGGGCTTGACAGCCTGCACCGGAGGAGAACGGCAAGCGGTTGTTCAGCTCGCGAAGAGTGCCACGTCGAAGGTATCCAGCGCAGTGGGCCGTGACACTGGAGAAATCAAAGTCGCGGCCTCCGATGCGTCCGACCTTGCCAGCCGGTTTCACACCTCTGCTGAGGAGGTCACCGCCGTGGCAGGTCAAGCCGACAACTACAGCGGTTGGCTGATCGCTCAAGCGAGTGCAGACCGGATGGCGGAAATAGCCAAGGCCGCAAAGAAGAACAAGGCCGTCTCGGCGGGGGTCGATATTGCCTGCGCCTGGGCAGCAGGAGAGATTAACAGCACAGAGCAGTTCCACAGCTTCGTGGTTGATGCCACGGTCGGGATGGCCTATAACGACGCATGTGCGTTCCGTGCGGCCACTGAACAGCTCGCGGATAGACTAACGAAAATGCAGACCGAGGGCACAAGCAAAGACAAAGCTGCCGCGGCTCTGTTCTGCTACGGCTACTCAGTTGTTCAAATGGAGTAACGCGGCGAGAGCCTCTCGACTATTTGGCCGCCTGATTCATCCGTCGCTTTCTCCAAGATCTGGATGAGCGGGTCGTCCCCGTCGTCCTGTGCGCTGGGGTTGGTGGCACTCGGAAAAATTGCATGAACGGGCGCGCCCTGTTGTCGGCAGAGTCTGCTTGGCCGACTGATCCGGCTAAACGAGCTGGCATCAGCTTTACGGAATCTTCATTATCGGCGTTTCGTGTGCGAGAAACGCACGTATCTTCGACACTGGCACAGCGTGATTGTGGCAGGGCATCTGGCGTGGCGGGGCCGTCCGCTCCCACTTGTCGGGCTTCTAGAAGCGGCAAATCGTCGTTGGGCCGCCGGGCGGCGCCGGGTGACCCGAGCGCCGCCGCGGCAGCATGCGGAAAGATGTACCCGACATGGGAACAAATCGTCCGCACAGCAGCGCTGACCAACATCACTCCACAAGAAATTCTCCACGCGCCAACACGATGGTTTCAACCCAGCTTCGCACGCTGCGCCAGCGCACTGTGGGCCGAACAACTCAGGAGAAACTACTCCCCAGCAATCGTCCGAGCCACAGTTTCCGCTCACCCGGCAAATCCGTCCCGGGAATTCACAGATCGACGGTTATCAGACAGCAATGCTTCAGCTGGCGGACCCATTCTTAGCCACATCAGGACAGGGGCGGTGGCCGGCATTTCCGCCCGATTTTTGCACCGTGCAGTCCCGGTGTCAGTGGGAGAAGTCTGCTGAGATCTCGGCGAGGGTGCGCCCCTTCGTCTCAGGCGCGAGCCATTGCGAGAGGACTGCGCCGAGTAATGCGACGGCGGCGGCTACGACCATGGTTGCGCCCATGCCGATGTTGCTGATCGCCCATGGCAGGGCGAAGGTGCCGAGTGCGGCTCCGATGCGGCTGAA
>NZ_JAAOXD010000007.1:38569-50016 GCF_014694315.1 Arthrobacter ipis
GCCTTGTCATCGGGGGCCGGCTGGATGATGCTCTCTTCAACGCCACGATGGGGTCGATCACGACTGCTCTGATCTGGTACTTCACCGTGAAGCGACTGAAGCAGACTTCCGACAGGCTCACTAAGCAAGGGCAACACCTGGTCTACCTCCGGTATCCGGAGGCCCGGCCGGAGTCTCTCAGCGGCATCTGGAACATGGGCGTGGCCACGCTGTCCCCGGGACGCGTTGATTTTCAGCCTGCCGTCTACGACACACTCGAACCCTCGGGCAGGCCATCGGTTCTGGAAGGGCTCGAAGCCGCCTCCGTGCCACGCCGGCTGAACCGACAGGACACCAAGTACGTGACGCCGCGCGCGTTCATGGTCATGACCTACCAAACCGATGGTCGCACCGTTGAAATTGCCGCCAGCCCGGAATCACTCCAAAAAATCCGCGAGACCGTTCTGCAGCGGCCGAATGAGAGGTAAGCGGGGCAACCAGGCATGACCAACCATCCACCCTACAACGAAGCGCCGACGGGGAACGTGGCGCTGGTGACAGGTGCGAGCCGGGGGGTCGGCCGGGGCATCGCCCTTAGCTTGCTGGCCTCGGGGTTTCACGTTTACGGTTCCGGCCGCACGATCGACCAGGCTGATTTGCCGCAGGAGATACGGCGCCTGCGCTGCGACCATCTCAACGACGCCGAAACGGCAGGTGTGTTTGACGTGATCAGGTCGGAGACCAGCGGCCTGGACCTCCTCGTCAACTGCGCCTGGGGCGGCTACGAGAAGATGGTGGAAGACGGGACGTTCACGTGGGCTGTGCCGTTCTGGGAGCAGCCAGCCCACCGCTGGACCGGGATGATGGACGCCGGCGTCCGGGCTGCCTTCATGTGTTCGGCCCGGGCGGCGCGCATGATGATCCCGCGGCGCCGCGGCGTGATCGTCAATATCAGCTTCTGGGCGGCGCAGCGCCACCTCGGCAACACGATCTATGGCATTGCTAAGGCGGCGACGGACAAGATGACGTCCGACATGGCCGTGGAACTGAAACCCTTCGGTATTCCGGTCTTCTCGCTCTACCCCGGACTCGTTCGAACTGAATCGGTCTTGGCAGCGGCGAAAAGCGGTGTGTTCGACCTCTCGACCAGTGAAAGCCCTGAGTTCATCGGCCGTGTGGTCAACGCGCTCTTCCACGATCCGAACGTCATGGCGCGGACCGGTCAGGTACTCGTTGCTGCCGCTGTCGCGAGAGAGTTCGGTGTCGTGGACGTCGACGGGAGCTCGCCGCCGGCGCTGACACCTGCTGACATCTGAAAGAATCGCATGCTCAGATACGACGGCCGCTTCTGATCGCGTCGGACGATCGCCCTACGAGTTCGTGCCGGACTGCGGGGGGCGCTAGTAGAAGGAAATGAGTTCTACCAGCTCCCCGACGCGGTCCTCCGGGTAGTTCCGGGCGATGTCTGCTTGCGTGAGGATGCCGACCAGGTCATGGCCGTCGATGACCGGCAGGCGGCGGACCTGGTGGTCCTGCATGGTCTTGATGGCGTCTCCAATCGAATCATCCGCGCCGATGGTCACCGGTTTGCCCTGGCCAAAGTCCCCGGCCTTTGTCGTGCGCGGGTCCCCTCCCTCCGCGAAGCACTTGATGACAATGTCGCGGTCGGTGATCATGCCCTTGAGCCGGTTGTCCTCGCCGCAGATCGGCAGTGCGCCGACATCGAGCTCTTTCATCTTGCGGCCTGCTGCTTCGAGGGTTTCGTTCTCACCGATGCATTCAACGCCGCCGGTCATGATTTCGCGTGCTGTGGTCATGGCGCTCTCCTTGTGTGCGTTGCTCGGGCATTACGGACCACGCCATCCGCGCCGGTCTGTTAGCTTGGCGCGCTTGGCGCATTGCGGCCACGCGTTAAAGGTAGGAAGGCCGGGCGTTCATATCCAGACCGAATAGAGACCTGTCCTGGGGGATGCGCCATCCTGGCAGGTTGCGTTCTCGTGGCCGTAACCTGGCGCTGGTAGGGTCCGGTCATGGACGAACTGCTGCTACCCCAGACCGCGGCCATTGAGGACCTTTCCGGCAGGCACGGCTTCGACGAGAACTTCCTCGGCCAGCCCGTGCCGCTGCCTACCCTGGCTGGCGTGGAAACCGTGCTGCTGCCGTACACGCACTTCTCGGTGCTGATGCGCCTGGACATGCGCCTTGCTGCCGTCACGGGCGTGGGCATCGACGGCGAGAAGCTGATGGACCTGGATCGGGCCGGGATCAGCTGGCGGCTGGATCCCCGGCTGCCTGTGGATCAGCAGACGGGGGAGCGGGTCTACGCCCGGAACGACATCGACCGCGGGCATCTGGTGCGACGGTCTTCGGCGGTCTGGGGCGACAGCGTCGCCGAGGCCGAGCAAGCGAACGAGGACACCTTTCACTACACGAACGCCGCACCGCAGGCGGCCAAATTCAACCAGGGCATGGAGCTGTGGCTGGGCATCGAGGACTACCTGCAGGAGCACGCCGCCCAGTACCGGAGCCGGCTCGTGGTGTTCACAGGCCCGATCTTCAGCGACCTTGATCCGGTGTACCGGGGCGTGGACATTCCGCTGCGGTTCTTCAAGGTCGCCGCCTTCATCCACGAAGGGGAGCTCGCCGCCACGGGGTACGTCGTGGACCAGACCCCGCAGCTGGCCGAACTGCCAGACGTGCCCCATCCCGCGGCTGTTGAGGACGTCCCCCCGCTGGGTCCGTTCCGGACGTTCCAGGCACCCATCCGGGACATCGCCCAACTGACCGGTCTGGACCTTGATCAGCTGATCGCCGTGGACGGGATGCCCGTTGCCGCGACGCTCGGTGCTGCCCCGATCGCGTCCACGTGGCGGCTGCTGGGCGACGTCGAAGACCTTGACCTGGACTTCGACCTGGAGGACTAGGTTCAGCCGCTCCTGGGGACCAGGACGACAGTGGCCGGACGGGCGCCAATAACGTCAGCGGAAGATCATCCTGAAGACACCGGCAGGCAATCTTGGCCCCGGCACAGTTCGAAAATTGGGAGGGGAGCCTCGTGAGAAGTGGAAAGGTCAGATCATGATCAGCAGCGACCCCTTTTAGCAGGCAGCGTCGCTTAGCATCTGTGCGGCTTCAGGTGCCCGCTGTCTTGATTTTCCGGCCACCGGCCTGCGGCCCGCGGGGGACTTCAACTCCGTAATGCCGGCAAAGGTTGTCTTCCTCGTCAGGGTCGAAGTGTCCGTCCTCTACCGCAGGCGGGGCTTCCTTCACCCGGGCCTTGCTGTATCGCACGACAAGGTAACCACCTTCGACGCGCGCGCCCTGCATAGGAACGAAACGGTTGATCGCGCCGAACAGCCCCGTTTTCACCGATAGCCAGAGCGGAACACGCAGGCCATCCACGACGTATACCTCTCCGACCTGTCCGATCCTTCTACCATCAACTGCCAGAACACCTGCGCCGGCGTCGGCCAGCGTATCGATGTCAGCACTCTTGAGCATCGTTCCTCCTTGATGGTCAGCATGGCTGCCTCGTCGCCCTATGTCTGTCACATGGGGTCTGGCCAATTTCCTATCCGGTTCATCGCATGATGCTTTCGTCCTGGGTTGTCATTCGGTATCCGGTACCGCATCCATGATGCGGCCGGGTTCCTGAGAGGAAACTGAGACAGGCAGGCTCTCATTGCATCGGGACGGTTCAGCCTGAATCCTTGGTTTCATGGTTCAACCGGATCCGTCGTCCTCCGCTGCGCTCCCGGTGCGCGTATCCGAGCCGATACGGCGGGGGCGTGGAGCGGTTCTGCTGCGCGGACTCCGATGGCAGTCCACCGTGGCGGCCTTGGCCGTCGTCGCCCTCGCCCTGCTGACCGGGGGGCTGCTGATGCTCCAGATACTGGGGTCGGCACTCGTGTCGGGGACTGACAGTCTGCTGCGGACCAAGGTGCAGGATGTAGCGGCCCTGATACATAACCAAGATGCCGAAGAAGCCAGCCTGGCGGTCGCCGCTACCGTAAAGAAAGACCCCTTGGTGCAAATCATCGACAAGAAGGGGAAGGTAATCGGCGCGTCGGAGCCCAGGCTGTTAAAAACTCCCCTCACTTTTCTCAGGCCGGCTCCTGATGAGAGCGCGACCGACAGCGTATCGGTGCCCGGTCTCCTAGGAGACGCCGACGAGCGCTACCTTGTGGTGTTGGGCGTCGATGATGAGGGCACTAAGTATTGGGTCCTGGCCGGCCAGACCATTCAGCCCCAGTCAGACACGGTCCGGATTGTCACCTGGTTCTGGCTGGTTGCCATGCCCTTGCTGCTGGGTGTGGTGGGCCTGTCCGTGCATTACCTGATCGGGCGTTCACTGCGGCAGGTGGACACGATTCGTACACAGGTCGGCTTTATCGACGCGGGGAGGTTGAGTCAGAGGGTCGACGTCCCCGGGACAGGGGACGAGCTGCAGGCCTTGGCGGTCACGATGAATTCCATGCTGGACCGGATCGAAACAGCCGACCAACGGCAACGGCAGTTCGTCTCGGACGCCAGCCATGAATTACGGGGCCCGCTCACGACCATCCGCACAGGCCTGGACATCTCTATTGCTGATTCCTCCGGAGAAACATGGCGGGGCATGCAGCCAATCCTCACCGAAGAGACGCGACGGTTGCAGGGCCTCGTGGAGGACCTCCTGACGTTGTCCAAGGCCAATGACGAAGGACTGGCCCTCCGCCGTGAGGATGTCGACCTCGACGATGTTCTGGCCGCTGAATTGCGCCGAATGACAGCCACGAGCCAACACCGGTTCGTCGCTGATCTGGTCCCGGCCAGGATTGCAGGAGACCCGGTCCGGCTAAGCCAGGCTTTTCGGAACGTGCTCGACAACGCCGACCGCCATGCCGCAGGGACCATCGCCGTGAAGCTGTCGCTTACCGCTCAGGCAGTGGTTGTGACCATCGACGACGACGGACCCCCGGTGCCGGTGGCGGACAGGGAAAGGATCTTCGGACGATTCGTCCGCCTGGATGAGAGCCGGTCACGCCACCACGGCGGCAGCGGCCTGGGACTGGCGATCGCCCGTGCCATAGTGGAGGCCCACGCTGGCCGCCTTATCGCAGCCGAGTCGCCACAGGGATGGTGTCGTTTTGAGATCAGTTTCCCGCCGATGGCCCCATTTGCCCCGATGCCCCATGCTGATGTGCCGGTCGCAAACTAATCGGAGCTGAGTCTGTATCCCATGCCCCGTACCGTCCTGAGTGTGTTGAGGCCGAACGGCTCATCGATTTTCCTGCGCAAATACCCGATATAAACCTCGACGACGTTGTCCCCGCCCCGGAACTCCGGGTCCCAGACGTTGTCGAGGATCTGAGCCTTCGACAAGACCTCGTCCGGCCTGCGCACCAGGTATTCCAGCAAACCAAACTCCCGGGCAGTCAGGGAGATGTCCTGGCCGTCCCGTGTCACGTGTCGCGTTGTCGGGTCCAGCCTCAGGGAACCGACCTCCAAAGTCACCGGCCGTTCGGGCGCTCCTCGGCGAATGAGTGCCCGCAGCCGTGCGACCAGGACCAGGAAGCTGAACGGTTTGGTGAGGTAGTCGTCTGCTCCCAGATCGAACGCATCGGTTTGGTCGTATTCACCGTCTTTTGCCGTCAGCATGATCACCGGCATCCAATTCCGCCGCTCCCGCATCTGCTTCAGAACCTCGTACCCATGCATGCCCGGAAGCATCACATCCAGCACGACGACGTCATAGAGGTTCTCCGAGGCGGCCCACAGCCCATCAACCCCGTCGTGGGCAACATCGACGACGAAACCGGCGGTCGTCAGCCCCTGCCGAATCGTCTCAGCGAGCAGGACTTCATCTTCCACAAGCAGGACCCGCACGGTTGGCATCCTCTCACCTGTACCGGGACAAGCATCAGTGTGCGACTGGCCGGGCGAAGAGTCCAGCAAAAAGACCCAAAATGTGCCCGTATCTCACGTCGCGGATGGGGCCAAGGCGGTCCCATGTTCAGGCCTGGCCTTCATCGGCCGGTCAACAGGCCGAGGCAGTTCTGGGCCGCGACTGGGATCCAGCCATCCGGTCATGGGCTGCTTTCTTCTTGCAGGCACCGGGTCCGGGGGAACGCCGTTCCCGGTGCCTTGCCAGCCTCTACTGGCAGGTAGCCGGCAAGGCCCATTCTCACCTGCTCGGCTTGGGAAAACCGTGCAAAGAGTCATTTGGGGGGACCACTGGCCCGGCGCGCCGGCCAGTACAGGGATTAAGCCGCAGGACCGGCACCAGCCCGTTTCGGGGCCAAACCGGCCCGCCACAGCTTCCGGCCGATTTCCTTAGGCGAGTGCAGCGCGCAGCGGAGCCGGGGCGCCCTGGAGGATCTCGCTCCAGCGTCGGCCCTAGCCCCAAATGCCCTTTGGCCTTGGGAATCCATGGAGGATTAGAAAAGGCCCGCGGGGGGAGGGTCGCCCGGTAGTGGCTTGAGCTTGATCGTTGCGTGGCCGCCGACGACCGGTTTGCATCCCTTGAATGGACCATCGGCGGAGAGAAGGACTCCCATGTGGTGGTCGGTATGGCTCCACCTGCCCCCAGTGGGCACAACCCGTTCACATAGGTCTTGGCGGTCAGCTTGCCGTTCGAGGAGAGGTCGCGGTTTACACGGTGCCGGTTCGGGGTCTGCGGCCTCGCCGCCGCCCGGTGCACCAGTCCGGCAGCACCTCATTCAGCGCCCGTGCCTTGTCCGGCTCGAGTTCGCCGCGGCGTGCCTTTTGGCGCTGGGAGTGCAGCCAGACGCCGAGGTCGTGTTCTTCACCGGTTACAGCGGCCTTGTGGCGGGGCCAGTCGTGCCCGGCCGCCCGGTACCGCGCGAGTGCCGCGAGCCGGTCCTGCCATGCCACCGCCCGCGGTGGCCGTTGCCAGTCCAGCCGTGCGGCCAGCCCGTCACAGTAGGCGGGTGCGAGTGTCCCGGCTGCGGCGTCCCGGCGGCTCACGGGGCCCATCCACAACCAGCCTAACCCCGCCACTGCTTGACCAGAGAGGCGCCGTTTCTGAGGGTGCTCGTGGGCAGTAAGCGGGGGAGTATCCGATCTGTTCATGTTTCCAACGCTGGTGAGAGCGATTTGCGGTGAGTCGATAACGCGCGTTTCTGAGGCCGCTTTTTACATCGAAGTGACCGCGGAGTACGTCCGCGCGTAGACGATTTCGATGGGTGCGTCTGCGGGCCACGGTCGCGGCGTTCGATGGTCGTCGGCTCCAGTGGGTCGGCTGGTGTGGGTGGGTGGGTTAGAGGACTGTGAAGCCGCCGTCGACCACAAGTGCCTGGCCGATGGTAAATGCAGCGCCGGAGCTGCACAGCCACAGCACGGCTGAGGCGATCTCTTCGGCAGTTCCTGAGCGCTTGGCAGGGATAGCGTCGATAATCGCGGCCATGTGCTCGGGATGGTCCACCTTGGCGGCCTGCACCATGGGGGTGTCGATGACGCCGGGGCAGATTGCGTTGATCCGGATTCCCGATGGTGCGTACTCGAGGGCGGCGCTGCGGGTCACGCCGATCACGGCGTGTTTGGAGGCGTTGTATGCGCCCAGGCCGGCGGTGCCGACGACGCCGCCGGTGGAGGAGCAGTTGACGATCGCGCCGGAGCCCTGCCCGCGCATGTGCCGCAGTTCGTGCTTCATGCTGTTCCACACGCCGCGGAGGTTGACGGCGATGACGCGGTCGAAGTCGTCGCCCTCAGCGTCGGCTGTTTCGCTCACTGGGGCCTGGATTCCGGCGTTGTTGAAGGCGGCGTCCAGCCGGCCGAAGGCGGCGACCGTCTGCTCGACCGCGGCGGCGACCTGGGCTTCGTCGGCGACGTCGCAGCGGATCGCGATCGCCTGGTGCCCGTCAGCCGCAAGCGTTTCAGCGGCTGCCTGGACGGCGTCGCCATCAAAGTCCACGAGAGCTACGGCCGCACCCGCTTCGGCGAATGCCCGTGCGGCGGCGAGGCCGAGGCCGGAGGCGGCCCCGGTGACGAGGGCGGCCTGGTTCTCAAAGGTGATGTTCATGCTGATGTCCCTTCAGGGTGCTGTGGTGTATCGAGCGCCGATTCTGCTCGCGGTTGAATATGAAGGCCCGTGGCAGAAGCGGTGGGCGGGCCGAAGCCGTGCAGCGGGGCGGAAGGTGTGTGTGTGTGTGTGTGTGTCTGTGCGCGGGTCATGGTCCCAGCGTTTTGAGCGCGCCCGCGGTGAGCGCCTTGGGCTGATGGCCAGGGTGCCGACGTAGAAGACGGTATCACAAAAAATTATTTAGGTATAAAATTTCAAAGCGTTCGCCGGTCGGAACTCGAGCCCCGCACTGTACGGCGCAGTCGGAAGAAGTGACCGGGAAGGTTGTGACCTAGATGCAGGACGCTGAGAGGACGGCGCGGCCGCGTAAGCGCGGGCCTTATACAAAGTCGGCCGATAGGCGGCAGGAGATCGTGGAGGCCGCCTTCTGCGAGTTTTCCGAGAATGGGTTCCGGGGCGCGACGATGAAGGCGATTACCGAGCGTATCGGTGTGACCCAACCACTTATCTACAGCTACTTCCCGAACAAGGCGGAGCTGCTCACGGCAGTGCTGGAGCTGCGGGACCAGCGCGGTGACGACATCGGCCCGCTGGATGCGTCCCGACCGATCGAGTCCGTGCGCGCCCTCGTGAAGCTCATGCGGCACAATCAAGCGCACCCCGGGATTGTAGCGCTGCACTGCGCCATCGCCGGAGAGGCGATCATGGCTGACCACCCAGCGCACGAGTCGTTCCGCCGGCGCTACGTCCAGGCCCGTACGCGGATCGGGGCGATCCTCGAGGCGTGCCGCGATAGCGGACACCTGAAGAAGGGCCTCGATCCCGAGCGCAGTGCCCGCGTTGTCATCGCCGTCATGGACGGACTGCAGACCCAGTGGATGCTCGAGCCGACAACTGAACGCTTGGGCGAGGAGTTCGAGGTCTTTATGCACACAATCGTCGACTTCTGAGCTGTGGCGCACCCCCAGCCCCGCCGCCGTCCACCCCTAGCTCGGGGCCAGCGTGTGAAGTGCTGGCAGGCCCTGGGAGGAAGCGCATCTGGTTGGCGGCCTCCCGATCCCGTTACCTCTACTCACCCGACGACAGAGGGAAGATCAAAAACGACCGTTTTTGACGAGAAACAACAACGACCATCAAGCCGCCGGGGGTGAACGCGACCCGCCAGGTTGCGGGTCGGGTCAGGCACCGCAGAAGGACCCCGGTTAGATGATTGTGGTTCTTCTCTCTTCGATGATGGGACGGCGCTGCGGCCCCCAAACGAGTGGCATCCATCTCCTCCGATGAGGTCTCGATTTTCGTGAGCACCGACCAGCCGAGTCGTTGCATCTCCCGAGGATGAGGGGCTGCATATTCGACTTTCTATTCGTCGAGGTCATGACAGACGTCGGATTTCCCCGGAGGAGAGCTGGATATGGAGCGGCAGCACCATCTGGATGGGATTAGTGCCGACTGGTTCATCGAGCAGTTCGTTGATCGAGGTCTGACCTTCCAGCTCGCCGACTTGGTTCCCTTCCATTTACAGACCCTATGCGCGCCTGCCTGCGGCGAAAGCGCGGACACGCGCGTCGGCAAAGAATGCGGCGAGGGGATCTCTGCCGATGAGCCTTGGGGCAGTCTTTTGGCGCGGCCTGGCGGGGGAGGGGCACTTGGGGCTTGTTCAGGTGAAGGGCCGTCGTCAGGCAACCTGACCCGGTACCAGCAGCCTTAGGCCAGGGCGAGGGGTTTGGCGCGCCCCCGCCCTGGCCTGAGTTCGTTCGGCCGGCCATGCGGTTAGCCGCGGGTGTCGTCGATCACCACCGCCGTAGCCGCGGCCAGCAAGGCGTCCTGCCACGACTGATTTCATCCGCGCATATTACCGGCGGTGGCGAGCGGCACCATCAGGACGAGCAAAGAGAAAAGTGCTGCGCACAGGGCCGAGAACCAGGCATCCGTTGCGATGCATGCCAGGGCAATTCCGGTGCTTGCGATGCCCCAAGACCAGGGCCGGCCGCTGAAGCGGGCCGGCTGTTTTTCAGGGTCGCTCAGAGGTTGCCGTAGCCAATTTGGGTGACAAACATCCGGCCCTCCTCGAATGCCGGCCTTTTCACCTTGCTCCGCGGATAGTGTTCCATCTGAGCCTGCTGCGACGGAAGAAACGGAGGCCGCAGCAAGTAGGAGTAGGACCCTGACATCACAAAATGTGTTCCCTGCCACAACACCGCCCGACCAGACCGAACCACAACCACCAGGAGGATGACATGAAACAGCACGCATCTACCACCGCGCTGACATCTGTGTCGACCGCTAAGAAGGCGCACCGCGTCACTAAGGCCGTCACCGGTATCGGTGTAGCCGCAGTCCTCGCCGTCGGAGGACTGGCCGCCGCAGCACCAGCGCAAGCTGCCGACTGGGGAGGGAACGAGACCCCGCCGCCTGCACGAACGCATACACCGTAAAATCCGTACCAATCTACGGCTCCCGTGGCACCACACAAGGCAAAGTAATCGGCTGGCTCGAACTTCGGTGGTCCAGTTCGTGCTACGCCAACTGGGCACGGGTGCTGCTTTCCGGCGGCCTCTACTCCAGTCCGGTAGCAGTAGAACAATCAGTCCACGCCGAAGGACGCGGCGCAGGAGCAAATGACAACCTCGGCCGACTCCCAGCGGGGGAACAAGCGCGTGGACTCCGTATCTGCGCCTGGCAGACTCCCGGAGCACCGCCTGCGTATCAGCCTCGGTGTCCTCCGACTTCGACACCCTGAACTACCACACCAACGGCGCAAGTTTCTGCGCGTAAGACGAAAGCCCTGCGTGGAACGCCCCGGTAGGGGCGTTCTACTCAGCATCGTCTCGGAGCGGCCCGTGCCCGGAGCTACCCCGTTGTTGATGCTTCCGTCCAGCTCAAGGCGGGAAGTCCCTGCGGAGTGGCCGCGCGATTTTCTGGATAGGTACGCCGTTAGCGGCGCAAGGACGTGCGCTGAGCCGCAGAACCGCCATTTCTAGCTGCGATTTAACGGCCATTCTCGGCTAACGGTCACAGAGGAATGCCGCCCATCGATCACAGAGAATCGCCAAACAAGGATCACATTCAGCGATGACAACGGCCGGATCCCAGGTGTGTCTCATCAAGGGATCCCTATCCGGGCCATACTGTGCCCACCATCAGCGCGATTCGCCGTGATGGGGGAGAAGAGCCTGCCGTAGTGAGTCTCGGCCGTCTGAGGAAGTGGGACACGTGCGTCCGGCTGAGGCCTCGCGCAGTCTCCTAGAGTTGGATATCCACAATGGCGCCCAACGCCTGGCAAACCTTTGTCCTCCCGCGTTGAACAGTCCCTGCGCCAGAATGCAGGATCGTGTCGACCGGGCCGCGGAGCTGGATCCCTGTCTGGCCCTATTACTCGGCCTCTGAATGCTCCTGCACGCCTGCAAGTTGCGGGCCGCGCGGGCGAGATCTTGACGTCATACCT
>NZ_JAAOXD010000007.1:50026-58845 GCF_014694315.1 Arthrobacter ipis
TGCCGCGACGCTCGGTGCTGCCCCGATCGCGTCCACGTGGCGGCTGCTGGGCGACGTCGAAGACCTTGACCTGGACTTCGACCTGGAGGACTAGATAGCCTGGGCCGCAGGCCTGCCTGAGGGGTGCGCCAGAGCAAGATAGGCCGTCGTCACCAGGTTGTCACCGGAGGCGACCGGTTTGGCAGTGTGAACCAACGGCCGGAGGCGCTTAGTGTGCTTTCATGGTGTGATCTCCCAGGCGAACATCATGGCGTGGTCTTCGTGGCTCAGGTTGTGGCAGTGGCCCACGTATGGTCCTGTGAAGTCCCTGAATCCGCGGTAGAGGATCACTGATTCGCCGGGGTCCAGGGCCGCGGTGTCTTCCCCGGAGATGTCATCGGGATGACCGGGGTCCGGTGTGCGCGTGACGTCCTTGCCGTTGCGCATCACCACCTGGTGTTCCTCTTGATGGAGGTGGACCGGATGCACCCAGCCGCCGCCGCCGTTGCGGAGCTCCCAAAGGTTGAAGCTTCCCTTCTTTTGCTGGGCCAGGGGTGTTCGGCCGGCGGGGTTCTTCAGGCTCGGTAGGGCGTGGAAGGGGTCGAAGGGTTTGCCGTTGATGAGCCACTCTAGTTCCCCTCCGGCGCTGCCGCGCTGCACTTCGAAGATCAGCCGGTTGTCCAGCAGGCTCTGCCAGTTACTCGGCAGCGGCGGGCGCGCACGAAGGGCAGTGGGGACCAGGCTGTTGTCCGGAACCGTGTCGCCGATGACGATCTTGAGGAGAGGGATTTTGTAGTTGGGGTCGGGCGAGAAGCGTGTGGATGCGGCCCACTTTCGCCCGTTAGGCATTTTCATGACATTGGTGAGGTAGATGACATCGCCCTTCGTGGTGGGCGTGCCGTCCTGATAGCGGGTGAAATCAACGATCACCTCACGCCGCTTGGCCGGCCACAGCTCAAAGGAATCGCGCTTGATCGGGACCGGCAACAGGCCGCCGTCGACCGCTATCTCGTTGAACTGCATGCACTGCTGCCCGTCCTCGATGCGGTATTGGCCCTGGAGTTCCTCGCCGTTGTAGCCCAGCGAAGCCGACGATTTGGGTCCTCTGGTGGAGGTCATGAGCTTGAATTCGTAGATCCTGGCGACGGAGGCGTCAAGAAACCTGAAGCGGTATTTGCGCCGCTTCACCTCCAGGACCGGGAATGCTGTCCCGTTGATTGTGCAGATGTCGCCGACGAAGCCGTGGTTGGGGAAGTGCTTGTAGAAAGTCTTGCCCCACCATTCGGGGTGGGTCGCCGGGTTCTTGGCGGCCGGGAACTCACCCTGGCCGTCGTGGAAGTCCTTGTGGATGGTCACGCCGTCGTCGAACCGGAAATCGGTGAAGGCCAGCGGGATGTCATAGGCGACGTCGAACGACCCGTCGGGGTTGTTGGTGCGGACCCCCGGCAGCCGCAGTCCCCGGGTCTCGTCGCCCATGTCCATGCCGTTTTTCGGGTCATAGATCGGGTATAGGCCCACCATGCCCTTGTACACGTTCGCGCCGGTGTGGTCCATTGTGTGGTCGTGGAACCAGAAGAAGCTTTGCTTCTGCCCGTCGTCGTTACCGGCCGGCCGGTTCAGGTAGAGGTTGTCAACGAACATCCCGGGCCTGTAGCCCCGGTGCCGGGGCCCTGCCACCATAGAATAGTGGGGGTTGCCGTCGCTCTCCGGGGCGGTGTGGGAGTTGTGCAGGTGGGTCAGGAAGGACAGGTCCGGGGAGCCGAAGTCTTGCCGGTCCAGGTTCAGCGGGTTCTCATTCAGATGGTTTTCGAACCTGACCAGCACGGGCCTGCCGTATTCGGCGTTAATCCTCGCCCCCGGAAAGCCGCCGTTGAACCCGTAAATGGTGCTGGGCGGCAGGAACCGTTTCGTTCCCGCGGCGTAGGTCTTGCGTTTCGCGTCGAACGAAACCGCCGGCCGGCCGTCCTTGTCGATAGGCAGCACCTGGGACGTCGTAAACGAGTGGGTACGGACCAACAGGTTGATCTTATAGACGATCGGGTCCGGAAGGCCCACCTGGCTCGTCCACACCTGGTGCCGCTCATTACGCAGCGAGTTCTGCTGCCCCGGACCCGGTCCCGGCGGCTGCGGCCACTTGCTGAACACGGTCTTCGGCACCGGCGCCAGTGCTTTCAGGACGGGCAGCGGATCGTTGAACGGAGACAGGATGAGAGGACTTGTGGGGAAGGCCTCAATGTACAGGGCGTCGCTGAAGACCGTCGACGCTGCGGCAAAGGCGCCGTCCGGCGAGACCAACCCCCTTTGGGCCAGCAGTGGCCACGCCCAGGTCTGTGCGGCTGCCACTGCGGCCGCTGCTCCTCCGGCCGCGCCCAAACGCAAAAGAGTACGCCGGGCAAGGCCGCCAGTGTTTTCGGATTCTTCTGTCATGGTCAGTGCCTCCCTGGCATAGGGCGCAAGACATGCCAGCCGCTGCCCCTGTCAACCCCAATACGGATTCCGAGACCAGCTCCAAAGCACGCGGACCTCCCTGTCCGGTGGGTTTGCACCGCGGTGATTCCCCAAGGCGACAACCTTGCAATGCGGACCTTGGAAAAAACTTGGCAGCAGGGTTGGGGGATGGTACTGCTTTACACCAGCATTGTGAAGCGGTTGCCCTCTAGCCGGGGCCCTCTTTTCCGGACCTTCCAGGCACCGATCCGGGACATCGCCGAGCTGACCGGTCTGGACCTGGACCAGCTGATCGCCGTGGACGATGCCTATCGCTGCGACCGTCGGTACCGCCCGGGTCGGAACCACCTGGCGACTGCTGGGCGACGTCGAAGACCTCGACCTGGACTTCGACCTTGAGGACTAGGTTCGGCCGCTCCTGAGGATCAGGACGACAGCGGCTTGACAGGCGCCAATAACGTCAGCAGAACATCATCCTGAAGACACCAGCAGGCAATCTTGCCCCGGCACACTAGGAAATTGGGAGGGGAGTCTCTTGAGAAGCGGAAAGGTCAGATCATGATCAGCAGCGACCACTGTGTTATCGGATCCTGCGATGAGCTCAAACCAGGCGACGCCATCGAGGCGTTCTACAAGGGCACTCTGCTCTACCGCGGGCCGGTGACGGAGATCGCCCCTAGGCACGGACTGTTCTGGATCCTGGACACCGTTACAGGGAGCCGCCGCCTTCTGGACATCGCGGAATTCTCGATCGTGCGGTTGCCGGCGCACTACCGCGAAGTCCAGCTCAGCGCCCCGCGTCCCTAGGAGCGTCTACCGGGTGTTCACGCAGTATGGCGGCCAGAAGACGGACAGCTGCCGGGTCCTGGCCCTACCCCTGAACGGGTGAAGGCGTGGAAGCTCATCACCTTGGAGCCTTGGGCGGCTTCAGTCAGATCAGCCCAGGCCTCCTGCAGGTCTTCGCTCTGCGCCGGTGGGGCATTCGCCTTGCACCCGCCGGAACGTTCGGTTGCGGCGCCGTCTGAGCCTTTGGCTCGGTGAAAAGATGTTTGAAGCTCGTGCGGGTCTCCTTCTGACAGTCCTTGCCCGATGTGGCGCCGTCTACGCCGCTGGGACCATCCAGAAGCCGGCAACGGCTGCGCTGTCCGGCTCGGTGGTCATGGGCACGAGATGCGTGAGGACCTGACCTGCCTTAAGGTTCACCGTCATGGTGCTGGCTGTTCCACACTTGAGCGCGAGTTCGTGGGTTGATCCTCCTCTACGATCCGGCTGCGCAATGAGGAGGGCAGCATCGGTGATGCCGACACAGGCAGAGGTCACCTTGTAGCGTCCTTGGGGTACACCGGGCAGCGAGGTACGGTGCCCGTCGCTACCAAGTCCGCCCGAACCGCCCAAAACGAGGTCCGACGGTCTGGGGCCGAGGATGCCGTCCAGCTGTACTTGGTTGCTTGCCTGTTTCTCCGCTAACGCGGGATCGGCCGTCGGTGGGGGAGGCGGTGCCGGCCGGGAAGTCGCAGGTGGCGCGGCCGTTTCGTCGTCTGTGTATGCACAGGCGCTCATGGCCCCTGCGGAGCTGGCCAGGACCAGTAAGAGCGCCAGGCCGCTGACTTGTTTTCCCCCAATGAACCCCATGCCCCGCAGACTATCGGCATCCCCAAGCGTGAGCTACCTGCTGGGGTCTTTCGCTGTGTCATGGAGCCAGTCGAGCGCACCCTGAAACTCCATGAAGTATCGGCGCGGGCATTGGGGCGAGACGAGACCGAAAAGCCTGTGGGCGACGATTTTGTCAACCGGGGATTGGCCGACCACGGCCAGGCCGGTGACGGTCGCGGCGTGGGAATGACCGGTCATCGCCTCCCGGTCGATCATGGTCACCCCGGTGACGTTCAGCAGGACAGCCAGCGGCTCCCTGCCGATAACCGCGGCCAACTGTTCCCTAAGATGTGACGCGCTGGCTGCGGTGATCTGTCTTGAGGGCAGGGTGACCGCCAGGATGCGATCACCCACCCACTCAGCCGTCGCACCATCTACGGCCAGGACGGAGAGCCCAACCCCGTCCCGCTCGTCCGGGCCTGCGTTCATGTGCTCATTCCCCCTGATGAAAGAACGGGCGTCGGGCAGTTGGTTCCGTCTGATGCCGCGATACGCGGCTGCCTCACGGCCCATGTGCGCACAATACCACTGCGGCCCACAGGATGATGGAGGCGCGGACAGCACCAGTGAACCGTGCTTACGGTCCTCTGACTGCCTGCGTGCTCCGGTACCAGGAAAACCCTGTCCTTGTTCCCAAGGACCTCCACGCTTGTTCCAAGGAATCAGGCGGACACTGGAGTCAGTCGGCGGCGGTGGGCCAACGGTTCCACCCTCCGGGACCTTGCTTCCTAACCCAGTCCGCCGCCGGCGTCCACAATCGCGAGTGGCCTGTTCGCTTCCCGTGACTGCCTTCTCCTGTCGATAACCGCGGCTCAGGCTTTTTCGAAATAGAGATAGAAGCCTCGCGGAACCCGAAGTCCATCCAGTGCCGGCGCAGCTTCTTTTTGGCCAGTTCATGCTCCGGGGATCCCTCCAACGGGGCGTCGTCATCCAGCAGCGGAGCGGCCTCAAGGACGACCAGGGCGGGTTGTGGCCAACGGTGCCCAGGATCGCCCGGAGCATGGCATGGCCGGTGCGGCTGCCACGGAACCTTGGCTCGACGGTCATGGATGACAGGACGAGAAGGTCGCCGCCGTGCTTCATGCCGGAACAGACCAGATTGGGCCGCTCGTGGGCGAGCATCTCTGCCACACGCCCATCATCTCCGAGTCGACGGCATCCATGGTGTAGAGCAGGTCGATGGTGCCGGCATCGGGGACGATCCTGACCAAAGCCCCGCCGACGTGGACCTCCTCACCGTCGCCATCCTCGTCAACGGACCAGTCGGTCCCGGTGGCCGATACAGATTAGTCGATGGGAAAGTCGCCCCGGTCGTGGTCCGGTCCGGGGACCGCGGTACTCGCAGTTGTAGTGGAAGCTCAGATACTCGGGGTCAAGGGCGGGCATGGCTGTCCTTGCGGTCGGGGGTCGGGAGTCCTCGTGGAGTCTATGTGATCGGCCAGTCAGGCTGCCGGTCCGATCATCACTTGAGGCTTGAGGATGGACGCATATACTGACGCCGTACGTGGTACACGTGCAACATCAGCAACACCACGAGGGGGAAATTGCGATGAGAAAACTTGCCGCCACACTTCTGATGACCGGCGTTCTCGCCGTTGCAGGGTTCGCTGCTCCGGCCAACGCCGCACCGGACCAGGACACCACCACGTCCTCAAGCTCGGCCAACTACGCAAGCGTCGGCTGGTGGCCGCATTAAGTCCAACCGTATTTAAGCGTCAACCGAAGGCCGCCCTCACCATTCTCGGTCGGGGGCGGCCTTTTGACACCATCCCGGCAGATCTCGCGTTCTCCTTGGTATCAGGCGGCTTCCAGCTTAGCGAGACGTTCAGTGATGCGGCTGCCGGCGCGGTGGGCCTTCGGGCAGGCAGCAAGCCACCGCTTCAGAACCGCGATCTCCTCGTCCTTCTGAGAGAGCTTCCGGTGGACGATGGCGGCCTGCTCCGTGTACCAGGCTGCGGGTTCCCGGCCGCCGGCGTTTCCCTTAGGCCGCCTGGATGGCCTTGTAGCAGAGCACGAGGGCCTCCTCGAGCCGGCCTTCGCGCTTCAGCTGTTTGATCGGCTCCACGAGCTCGAGGTAGTGGACTCCGTCGACCATGCCCCGCTTGAACTGGGCCGCACGCTGACCGCCGCCGCGTGGCGCCTCCTGGACCATCTCGGTCTTGTCGACATGGGAGCTGTTGATGCGTTCCCTCGACGTAAGGGCCGGCGGGTACTCCCGCGTGTGCGTCCATTCCGGTTCGCCGTCGCCCAGCCAGACGTAGGCCTTGGCCAGCAGTTTTTGTTCCCGCAGGACGTGCAGCTGGTAGCTCACCGACTGACTTGCTCCGGCCGGCAAAGCAACATGTTTTGCAGCGTGCGAGGGGAGGCAGCCGACCCTCTCGCCATCCACCAGCACAGCCACGGCCTGTGGATCCATGGGATTCTCCGGCTCCCTCTGAAGCTGGGCCTGGCCACGTAGTAACCGCGCTCTCCGAGACTGTTCCGGTCGGCCAGAGCAGCGACCGTGTCCTTGGCGAACGTGGTGGTGCCGGCCACTTCCACGCGCTGAAGCCATGCAGCCGCTCGTGACGCTGGGCTTCGTGAAACTGATCGAGTCGGGCATAGCAGCAAGACGATGAATCAGCACTTGCCCGGACAGTTTCGGCAGTACTGGTTTCTGCTGCTGTTTTATGAGGGGGCAGATGCAGTGCATTGGATGCGGTGTGGGATCGGTCAACTTTTGTGGCGCTCCCGACACAAGGCAGGCCTCGCGGGCAGTCCTTTCCAAGGTGGAACTTGCATGTGATTATTGCTCATGGGCAGGAGACGAAGTTCGTCTGCGGCCAAAGGGCAGTCCACGCAACTTCGTCGCCGCACTGCTCAGGTCGTCCGGCGCGCACGACTGTGGACCGCCGTCCTAGTTACCGTGGCAGGGGCGGTAGTAATTGCGGTGAACGCCTATCTGGTTCTGGCCAATTTTCTTCCCAGCGGTAATGATCCAATTCAACCCAAGGACCTCACCCAATTCGCGTTAGCGATCGTCGCCGGGATCGGCGGTGTTGTAGCACTGGTAGTTGCCTACCGCCGCCAGCAGGGCATCGAACAAGGCCGTTTCGTGGAACGGTTCGGTGCAGCGGCGAGCCAGCTCGGTAACTCGGATGTGGCCGTTCGCCTCGCCGGCGTTTATGCCATGGCCGGTGTCGCGGACGAAGCATCCTCTTCGGAGCGGCAACAGTGTGTTGATGTTCTTTGCGGCTACCTTCGGCTCCCTTATTCTCCAGTTTTAGGTTCCAACCACCAGAGCGAACTCCAACGTCAGGTTCCCGGCCGTGAAGGAGAAGGGGTGACCCACCGGTTCCTATACCGGCAGAACGACAAGGAGGTCAGGCAGACTATCGTTCGGGTCATCGCAGCGCACCTGCAGGAGGATGCAGCGGAGTCGTGGTCAGAGTGCAGTTTTGAATTTCAGGGGGCAGCGCTAGAAAACGCTGACTTTAGTGGAGCAATTTTCAGTGGTGGCCGCACTTCCTTTATCGATGCAACCTTCAGCGGAGAGCGGACCTACTTCAATGGGGTGACCTTCAGGGGGTGGCGCACCCTGTTTCACAGGGCAACCTTTGGCGGGGAGCATACATCTTTTGGTGGTGCCAGGTTCATGGCGAAGAAGACCTACTTCAGCGGGGCGACCTTTAGCGCGGTGCGTACCTCGTTCGATAGGGCGACGTTCAGTGGTGGGCCGATCTACTTCAGCGGGGCAAACTTCAGTGGGTACCGTACTGCCTTCCGTTGGGCGACGTTCAGTGGTGGGCCGATCTACTTCAGCGGAGCAGTATTTAATGCGGAGCGCACTTGGTTTGACGGGGCTAGCTTCGACGCGGAGGGCGCTTGGTTCGACAGGGCGACGTTCGGTGGGTTCCGCGCTCAGTTCAGCGGGGCGACGTTCAAGGCGGACCGTACTTGGTTCGTTGGAACGGCTTTTAGCGGGGACAGCATCTCTTTTGACGGTGCAACGTTCAGCGGGGGGCACACCTCTTTTGACAGGGCGACGTTTAGGGGGGAGCGGACCTCATTCGACGGAACAACCTTTAGCGGGGATCGAACATCATTTGAGAGGGCTGAACTGAGCGGTAAGCATCTGTCTTTCGCTAAGGCGAAATTCAGCGCGGAACGCACCTCGTTCGACTATTCGTCTTTCGGTGGGGAACGAACGTCGTTCCGCAGCTGCGAGTTCGTCAAAGGAACCGTGTCCTTCCGAGGCCCAAAAAGATGGAGCCCCGCCCCTCAATTTGATTGGGATGAAGGCGTGCCGCCCGGGCATCGGAAGCACAAGCCTGAAAATGTCCTGCCACCAACTTGGCCACCCAAAGTGCGAGTTTGATCGGAGTGGGGTTGCACGCAAGTCGTGGACAGTTGATCGGGCGGCTTGTGCCGGCTGAGGTTGTGACGCCGAGAGCAGCAGTTCGTGCTCGACCGGGGTGTTGTAGCCCAGGGCTGAGTGGAGCCGAGTGCGGTTGTAGAACTCCTCGATCCAGCGGCCGGTGGCCCTGATCGCGTCTTGCCGGGTTGCCCAGCGTCGCCGGTCGTAAAACTCTGTCTTCAGCGTGGACCAGAATGATTCCTGCATGGCGTTGTCCCAGCAAACTCCGGTCCTGCCGACGGACTGCCGGATGCCCAGCCCGGCGCAGACGTCGTTGAGTTGGGCGGAGGTGTACTGGGTGCCCCGGTCGGCGTGGAACACCACCACCCCGGCCGGGCCCCCG
>NZ_JAAOXD010000007.1:58855-58998 GCF_014694315.1 Arthrobacter ipis
GAGTCCATGGCCCATCCGATCACCCGCCGCGAGCAGGCGTCCCGGACTGCACACAGGTAGACCCATCCTTCGCCGGTGCGCAGGTAGGTGATGTGCGAGATCCAGACGGCATCCAGGGCCCCGGTGTCCCATTTCCTGGCCAG
>NZ_JAAOXD010000007.1:59008-59646 GCF_014694315.1 Arthrobacter ipis
AGAATGATTCCTGCATGGCGTTGTCCCAGCAAACTCCGGTCCTGCCGACGGACTGCCGGATGCCCAGCCCGGCGCAGACGTCGTTGAGTTGGGCATAGGTGTACTGGGTGCCCCGGTCGGCGTGGAACACCACCCCGGCCGGGCCCCCACCGCGCAGGATGTACGCCATCCGGAGTGCCTTTTCGACGAGGCCGGCGGTCTGGGCCGAGTCCATGGCCCATCCGATCACCCGCCGCGAGCAGGCGTCCCGGACTGCACACAGGTAGACCCATCCTTCGCCGGTGCGCAGGTAGGTGATGTCCGAGATCCAGACGGCATCCAGGGCCCCGGTGTCCCATTTCCTGGCCACCAGGTCCGGGATCGCATGGACCGGCGCCTCACCGATTGGGGTCACCGGCCGGAACCGGCGCGGGGATATCCCTTCCAGGCCCTGCCGGCGCATCGAAGCGGCCACCGTCTTGCGGTCAACGCCGGTCCCGTTCCGGGGCAGCGCGGCCCGGACCCGCGGCGCACCGTAAACCCCGTTCGAATCCGCATGAGCCCGCCGGACCTTTCCATCCAGCTCGGTCCGCACTACGGCCCGCGGCGAAGACTCCGAATGCTTCGTCGCCGCCAGGCGTAGAACCCGGACCGTGACA
>NZ_JAAOXD010000007.1:59656-68421 GCF_014694315.1 Arthrobacter ipis
CGGCGCACCGTAAACCCCGTTCGAATCCGCATGAGCCCGCCGGACCTTTCCATCCAGCTCGGTCCGCACTACGGCCCGCGGCGAAGACTCCGAAATGCTTCGTCGCCGCCAGGCGTAGAACCCGGACCGTGACACCCGCAAAAGCCGGGCCATCCGCTGGACCGGGTAGTTAGCCTTCTCGGCCTCCATCAGCTCGAAGCATTCCGATTCTGCTGCTTGGAAGCGAAGAAGGCTGCGGCTTTTCCCAGGAACTCGTTATCCATCCGCAGCTGCGCGTTTTCCCGGCGCAACCGCTCGAGCTCCGACTTCTCTGTCTCCGCCGCCGAGAACTCTTCAGGGGCCGCCAGACGCGTCCGTTCCTGGGCCACCCACCGTCCCAGCAACTGCTCACCCAGACCCAGCTCCCTAGCCACCGGTGCGACCGGCCTGTCTGTATCAATCACCAGGCGCACGGCCTCCCGCCGGTACTCCGGAGTGAATTTACGTCGTGTCGTCCTCACAAGAACACCTTCCCGCAGAATCCAAGGATCCCGCTACTTCAGGTGTCCACCAACAGAGGTTAACCCCAAGTACTGAGTAAGTAAGCGGGGCGTGCACAGTGCACGCCCCGCTCGTTTCTTTCCGCCGGCCAAGAAATACCGCCCTGCCGAGCGGGAACCAGGGGCGAAAGCGTCCCTATTGAAGCTAAGCGACGTGCGGAGAGCCAGTTTGAAAGGAACAATAATGACTGCGGACCCACAAGTGGCGTATGAGCCAACGACTTCAGCAGGAGCCCGCCTACTGAGCTAACACAACTGGATCCACCTCAACCCCGGTGACCGTTCACAAGGCCAATGTTAGAACATATATTCGAATGGCGTTCGGTTGGCGGCCCGGCGGGCTTGCAGCTCGGCGCAGGGAGAAGCTGCCGGTCTTGGTCTGCAGAAATTACGGACTAGTCATGTAGCCCAGCACCAACGTCTCCATGAACTCGTGAGCCAATCTGCTCATTCCCATGGAAGTCGACAGACGGAGTGCCCGATGTTTCTCGCAGCGATGGATCCTGGCATCACCCCAAACGCAGATTTCCCATTTCTCGATTCGCTCAAACAGATCGGCGGGGGCATCCTCGTCGGCGCCTTCATTGTGATCGCCATCGTGGCGATAATCGGAGCCGCGATGCTTCTGGCAGGCAAGCTGAGCCAATCATCGCGGTTGGCGTCAGGCGGCGGCATGATTCTCCTTTGGACCGGCCCGGTGGCTGCCATCTTGGGAGGCATCAACGGGTACATCCTGTGGTCTCAGACGGCGTTCCCGCTCGGGTTCTAGGTCGAGTCGGTCATGGCGGTTCAGTGCGATCTGAACGGATGGTGGCCGCCCGGCTGCGGCCTCGTCTCCCAAGCGAACGATGGTGTCCAGAGCTCCATCACCTCGTTCTTCGCCAGCATTCCAGCGCCAATAATCGAGGTTTCATCAAATAGGCCTCAGGCTCCGCCGCCGCTAGCGCACGTTCTGCTACAGTCAATGGGCTCGCCGCCTCACATTGGGATATGAGGACTAATCCCTTAGGCAAGGTGACGTCCGTATACGAGCCAAAAACACTTAGAATATCGTCGGCTCCCTTCCGGCCAGGGGATCTGGGGAGTATTATCTCTTTCACCGAGTTTAAGAATGCTTCTCGGGCGGCTGAAGTTTAGCCCCGGCTTCAGTTTGATTGTCAGCGTAAATGGCCCACCAGGGCAAAACGCAACTGCTGCTATGCAGCTAGCCACCGGTCGATATGTGCTCCAACGCATCTGGCCGACGAACGAGACGTGTAACCGCGTCCCAGCCACCCATTCCGTGGTTATGTCAGCTTTTCCCTTCTGGAACTTTTGCCGCACAATACACAATTTCTGCATGTGCCCGGGTGTTGGATCGAAGCGCTCGGAGTCCGGTGGCTGGGGACCTACGGTGCTACGCATTCCGCGCAGCACCCAGACTAAGCAACATCGTCATGCATTAACGGCAACATCGGTGTTACGCGTATGACGACCTCGACAAAGGGACGTCGAGTAAAAATGGCGACGAAACAACTTCAACACGCCCAAAAGCTGCCAATACCAGCCCGAAGTGCTCTAGACCGAGACCACATCATGAACCACACTCAGCACTCAGAACCCCCATTCCCCATTCTGCCGCAGTCTCATCGCGCTCCAAAACGTAAGGCAACTACACTCCGTCTTGCACTGCTCAGCAGTCTGCTCATGGTATCCGCCTGCGGTAATAACACCGCCACAGGAACGGGACAATCAGCAGCTCCCCCAGCGGCACCTCCAGCCGCTCAAGAGCCAACCAGCACAGTCCCGTCCACTGCTACGCCCACCACAAAGCAGACCGTCTCCGTCTACGGACAGCAATACACCTGCGACCAGCTCATCGGCGGAACCTGCGATAGCAACTACCAGTACGACTTCAACAAATGGGGCGACAAAATGCAGTCCTTTATTATGGCGTCCAACGATTACAGCTCCCTAGCCCACATCGAACAACAAGCTAAAGCGAGGCTCGGGTTCTTTGCCTGCGAAATCATAGAACGGGGACAAGGAATCGACTCCTACGTAAAACCCGTGCAGAACGACTACCCGGAAATACCAGCAAGCAATCTCACTGACATGTTCAACGTTGCCCAACAGCGACTCTGCGCTGTCAAATATGGCGACAGGGTGGTTCCATGAGGCTCCAGCTACGGGGACAACCCTGATGAAACCCCACGTCACGGTCTAAGCAGCAATACATCAACCCGCCCTGACAACAGTGAAACAGGCAGAGGACAGAACCGTGCGACCCACAATGACCGGCAAGACCCTCCTAGCAGCCGCACTCGCAGCTACGCTACTCACCTCCTGTAGCAGCAACGGAGGAGGCACAGCGCAACAAGCCACAACACAACCACAAGCTGCCCAACCACCAGCACAGCAAAACCCGTACACGCCACCGGCGGATACCTTCACACCTCCAGCAACCACGACGACGGCACCAGCACGCGGGAGTGGCTCCGCGAAGACCGTCCGCATCGAAGGCAAGGACTACACCTGCGACCAACTGATAGGTTCCATCGCCAACGAACCGTGCAGTCCCCAATTCAACGCGGCATACGAAAAATGGGGAGACCACATCGACGATTACGTCAACTCCGGGCACCTCGGACCACTGGGCAACCAAGGCAACAACTCAGTACTCTCATACGAGGTTCTTTCTTTCCTCGGACTCTACGCCTGCATCCTGAACGAAAGTGATGGAACCTCAACCGACTTCGTAAATTACGGACTGAAAATACACCCGGACGCCGCGCGCACTGACTTCCTCCCCCTCTGGTTCAATGCACCAAAATACCTCTGCACTGAACTGCCCGCCAAAGGCTAGAAGCCAATGAGATGAAAAACGTCAGCCGGCCGTCACCGGCAAAGCGCTCCTCGCCACGCTCCCTAACCTCCTGCGAGGACAACGGGAAACCATCGGGAAACCACCAAGACCAGTACTCATCGACGGGAAAGCCACATGTAGGCCACGTCACAGGAAATCCCTTTGCCCGGCCCTGCACATACCCTGAGTTTTTTTCCTGACGAACTCCCTAACTCACATAGGAGGCGGAATGCGTTTTTCGGGAACTTCCAAAGCACTCGGCATGGTGGCCATCGCCGCTCTTGCCTTGACCGGATGCGATGCCGGCGGCTCTACTGGCGGCAGCGGCAGTACCGGTGGCGACACCAGCAAGGTGATCCTGGTCGACGGTACGGAGCCGCAGCGTCCGCTGATGCCGGCCGACGCCAGCGAGTCCGGCGGTATCAAGGTCGTTAAGCTGATGTTCGCGGGCCTCGTCAGTTACGACCCCAGCGGCAAGCCGGTCAACGAACTTGCCGAGTCCATCGAGGGCACGGACGGCCAGCACTTCACCATCAAGGTCAAGAAGGGCCAGAAGTTCACCAACGGTGAGCTGATTACGGCCAAGACCTTCGTCGACTCCTGGAACTTCGGTGCTGCCGCGAAAAACGCACAGCTCAGCGGCAGCTTCTTCGAAAGCATCAAGGGCTACGACCAGGCCAGCGCAGACGGCTCGACCGTTGAGACAATGTCCGGCCTGACAGTTGTTGATGACCAGACCTTCACCGTCGAACTGAACCAGCCCGAGTCCGACTGGCCGCTGCGCCTCGGCTACACCGCCTTTGTCCCGGTCCCCTCCGGCGCACTCGCGGATCCGAAGGGCTTCGGCGAAAAGCCGGTCGGCAACGGCCCGTACAAGATGGCCGACGGCGGCTGGCAGCACAACGTGCAGATCCGGCTAGTCCCGAACCCGGACTACACCGGTTTCCGCAAGGCCAAGAACGCCGGTGTGACGGTCAAGATCTTCCAGAACGACGACGCCGCCTACCAGGACCTGCTGTCCAACAACCTGGACGTCCTGCAGGGCATCCCCCTCAGCGCGCTGAAGAACTTCAAGTCCGACCTTGGCGACCGCACCATCGACAAGCCGTACGCCGGCAACACGACCCTCGACATCCCGGAATACCTGCCGGAATGGAGCGGCGAGGCAGGCAAGCTCCGCCGCCAGGCCATCTCGATGGCAATTAACCGCGACGAGATCATCAAGGTGATCTCCCGCGGCGCGCTCCCTGCGAAGGATTTCACGGCTCCCGTGCTTGACGGTTACAGCGACTCGATCCCGGGCTCGGAGAACCTGAAGTTCGACGCGGCCAAGGCCAAGGACGCCTGGGCCAAGGCCGATGCCATCCAGCCGTGGGACGCCGCCAGGACGTTCACCATCGGCTACAACGCAGACGTGGGCGGCAACAAGGTCTGGGTCGAAGCCGTCGTCAACCAGCTCAAGAACACCCTCGGCTTCAAGGTTGAAGGCAAGCCATACGCGACCTACAAGGACATCCTCGACGACGCGACCGCCAAGACCCTCACCGGGGCCATCAGCGACGGCTGGCAGGCGGATTACCCGTCGCTGTATAACTTCCTCGGACCGCTCTACAAGACCGGCGCTGGCTCCAATGTCACCGGCTACGCCAACCCGGAGTTCGACAACGCCATCTCCGATGGACTGGCCGCCTCCTCCGTCAGTGAGGGCAGCAAGGCCATGAACAAGGCACAGGAGATCCTGCTTGAGGATCTTCCGGCCATCCCCCTGTGGTACTCGGTCGTCAAGGGCGGCTGGAGCGACAAGGTAACCAACGTCGACTTCGGCTGGGACGGCGATCCGCTGTACTACGCCATCACCGGCAAGTAACAACAGGACGACGGCGGGGGCTGCGCAGATCGGGGTCCCCACCGTCGTCCTGCTTCCGCATTCTCCTCATGGCCCGGGCCCCGGGTGTACTTTCGCAGGCCGCACGCCGTGAGTGAACCGACGTCGTCCCGCACCCCTAGTGGAAAAGGATCTTTGATGGACAACTCGACCGCATCCCGGGACAGGATGCCTGCCCAAGGGGGTGCGCTTCGCTGATGACGACCTATGTTCTCAGGCGTTTCCTCGAACTGATTCCCGTGTTCCTCGGCGCCACGCTGCTGGTCTACTTCCTGGTCTTCAACCAAGCAGCCGGCCAGGAACCCAACGACGTCATCAATGACCAGGGTGCGGTTGGATATTTTCCGGTTCCAGTCCGGACCCAGCGACGGGTTCCCCCGGCCCTTGGCAAACTTGGTGGCATGGAGCTCATACAGGGGCGGAATCCGGTACTCCGCCATGAGTGCCTTGCGCCAGTCGAGCACCTGGCGCAGTCCCGGTTTCCAGTCCTCCACCAGGAACTCAATCCAGCTGTAAGTGGCAAACCCTGAAACTGTGAGAGTCCTGAAGGATAACGGTTGCCGCGAACCCGGAACCTTCAGAACTGCCGGGCCCGATGCACCCCCCTAAGTAAACCGGGCCCGATGCACCCCCTAAGTAAAGCGGGCCCGGCACTTTTCCCCTGCGCCCCAGGGGCCTCAGCGGGGACAACGACCGGCGTACCAGGTAGCTCTCTGCTTGGAAACACGAGAAGCCCCCACCGTGTCGACGCGGTACGGGGCTTCCCTTGCGGCAATATCTCGCCATCTGGGGGGAATGAAGGTACGCTGCCGACAAGTTACTGCCCGTAACTTCTCCAGCAACTTGAGGAACCGGACCGCAGCGAACGTGCAGCCTGGGTTTCTGAAAACAGACCCGTCAATCGGCTGGGCCAGTCATGCACTTTCCATTCCTGCGGTCATGAAATGTTGAAGGAGGTCCATCGGAATGACGCTCGTTGTCGCAGGCCACCTCACGGTGCCGACATGCTCGGCCGCGGCAGAACACCAGCTGGGGGCCAGGACATTCGCGCTCGTTGTCACACCCTGGCGCTGGTACAGCCATGGACAGGATTCGGGCATAGGCCAGCAGTTTCTGGTGGATAAATATGCATCAAAAGAGGGTGTGGACAGTGTCCACACCCTGGGCTTCGGATTCGCTTGTAATGGTGCCGGACTGGCTCGGATTGGGGATGTTTTCGAAAGAGTGGCGGATTTTCAGGGGGAGAGCCCGGTTCGAGTCCCACCTCGGGCACGTGTTTTCCCTGTTCAGGGGCTTTTTAGCCTCTGACTGTGGACAAATTGTGTTGTGAAGGGCCCCTTCGGGGGCCCTTTTCATTGGTGGCCCGTGCTGTGGCCGGCTGCCTCCTTGCATTCCTGGGTGGACGGGTTGTTGCATCCTTGGTGTTCACTCGGTACCTCCTGTTCGGGCTTTTGGTCGGCTGTTCACTTCTTCATGGTGTGTTTGGGGGAGGGCGGCATGACTTGCGCCCAACCGCGGAGAATTGGTGTCGCCGGACGCCCACAGGCCGTCCGATAGCGCCTGACGGCAATATTGCCCTGCGTTGTAGCCCATGGTGCTGACTGTCCTTCTTCCGTGGCTCGAGGGTTTTTCCGTCGATAGCTGTTCATGGTTGCCCTCGGAGTCAACGACATGACTCTGTGGATTTTTACCGCCGTTCCCGAAGCGAGGTACTGCTGCCTGGCTGGTCTTTCATGTCTGTTCATTACCGGCCTGTTGGATGACTGCATGACGGAATGATGAGACGCCGAGGCACCCTGAGCGGATAAGAGTCTCGAACCCACTCTGACAGCCCGGCAGCTACCTACCCGACGTCAGGTTGGGGTGTACCTCAGACCGGCACGAGGTGGCCGCCGATACGCAGTCCTTACGCCGGAGAGCTTTGCCATGGGCAACGCAGAAAGCAGGGAGCCGCGACGAACATTCTGAGGTTGTCGCGCAGCGCGTGTTCGCTGAAGCTTATCGGTCGGAGTTTTGACTAGGTTAGAGGTCGAATCGTGGTTTGGTTGTGGTCCAGTCGGTCGTCATGGCTTAGTGTCGGCGGCGAGGAAAACGCGCCCTTGCACACTGGGCGTGGAGCGGGTTCCCGGTGTCGTTCTTGCGAGTGTCCGCCGTCGTTTCCATGGCGGTGTTGGTACCAAGGAATTATCCGGCAGTTCACGAGTTGGCGGTAGCCGTTCCGGAGCGTGGTCCCGGCCAGCAAGGTCGGCAAACATGTCCGGACGCGAATATCAAGCTTGATTTGCCTGGGGAAAAATCCTTGACAATAGCGGCGGCCCTGAAGCAATCTGTTGCTTATCGCGAAGCCGATTGATTCATACGGAACAAATCGAGTCGTGCCTATCGGTTTCGCGTTCTCTTCTGTGAACGAAAGAGATGCGCTGCACTAAGGCCGCTCTGTGGAACGTGAAACTCGCTTCCGGAACGCGCAACACCTGTCTCGACGAGCAACCCTTGTCGCCAAGGTTGCTCGTCGATGGCCCTATCCGAGGTATCCGCAGTATTCACCAAAGGAAACCCTTTCATGACAAGCAAACGTGATGTCAATGTCGATAACCGTTAGCGAGAGACCCGAACCCAACGGACGCCGCCGGCTCAAGGTGTCAGATATTAATGTCGTCAACCAGCCGATGCTCAAGAAGGCACTCTAGTGCCGTCAGCGGTTTGCGCTAAAACGGCCGCTCGGGTGCCGTCAGCGGTTTGCGCTGAAACCAGAAGGGAACAAATCTCAATGATCAATCCGACCAGCACGACGGCCTCCGTCGACACCCCGATATCAAACGAGACCAGCTCCAAGTTCAAACGCCGCTTCATGGTGCGGCTTGTCGCCGTCTTCATCGGCGGGATGTTCCTCGACGGTTACATCCTCGGAATCATCGGCCCCGTCGCGGGATCCATGCGGTCAGATCTCCAGCTCGACGCACTGTCTCTGGGCATGATCGCTGCAGGCCCGCTGGCTGGTATCTTCGTCGGCTCCCCCCTTGCCGGTTGGGCTACTGACAAGTTCGGACGCAAGCCCATGTTCCTCGTGGACATGGGCTTGTTCCTGGTCGTCTCAGCGGCCCAGTTCTTCGTAACCTCCGGAGACGGGGCCGTGATCCAGCTGGCCATCATCCGGTTCTTCATGGGCGTCGCGATCGGCGGCGAGTACTCAATCGGTGGGCCATTGCTATCAGAGTTCTCCCCTCCAAAGCTCCGCGGGCGTTTGCTCGGGCTGACGCTGATCGCCTGGTACGTCGGTTTCATGATGGCATTCATCGTCGGCACGCTCCTGCACGAGGCCGGCACCCCATGGCGCCTCGTACTCGGCACCTGCGCGATACTCGCATTTGTCCTGTTCCTCGCCCGCATCGGCCTCCCCGAATCGCCGAGCTGGCTCATTTCGAAGGGACGGCGTGAGGAAGCACTCGCGATCGCACGCAAATACGTCGAATCGTCCCAGATGCACACCAGCATC
>NZ_JAAOXD010000007.1:68431-102814 GCF_014694315.1 Arthrobacter ipis
AGTCGTGATCGACCCCATCGTGGCGTTGAAGAGAGCATCATCCAGCCGGCCCCCGATGACAAGGCTGATGGCGAAGCCCGTGCCCCAACAGAGGACAAGAGCCACCGCAATCACTAAAACGGGGTGTTCACTGCCCCACTTCCTCATGGGCCAATACTAGGCGAGAGGGCAGATTCCCTGAACGAGCCCGTTGCAGGGTAGCACTACCCGAACAGCTATCCCAGGTTCTACTCGGGGACTGTGAATAAGGTCTTCGGGTCGTCGGCGCCGAGCCGGTCCCGATGGAACACGCTCCCATCCACCGGCTGGGTGTCCACGAACAGGACCGCCACGGTCCGGGAGTGAACCACCGTGTACCGGGTGAGGTCTTCCACCCATGAATGGATCCCAGTGAACTCCTCGACGTTGAACCCGTCGCCGAGCAGTCCCCGCTCCTCGAGCAGGCCGTAGACAAGATTCCAGGCGAGACCCATCAGTTCGTGGATCGCCGCCTCAACAGTTGGAGCTGTCATGTCTCCATGCTCCTCCTGGGATCCGACAGGATTGGGACCAAGACGGCGTGTTGCCGAACTCCTCAGAGGTTCTTTGACGCCGATCAGAAGCGGCAGTCGTAGCTCTCCCTGATGGCCAGAGCGGTCAATCTCCAGCCGGCAATGATCTCGCAAGGTCGCTTCCGGGGATGCCCTGCCTACGCGGCGAATCATGTCCACTTGACGCGGCCATCCGGTCCGCGTAGTCGATCGGTGCCGGATCTTCTCGGCCGGAAGGTCAGGCAGCTCAGGATGAATGATGAACTCCGCCATGGGGCCAGTGTGCCACGGGGCCGGATAAATCGACTCCCGCGCCCGGAGGCCCCAGGTGTCTCACCGCTTCAATTCGCGTCACGCATGATGCCAGCTATGCCCCGGGCCCGATCCAGACGGTTCTGGTAGTAGGCGGCGGTCAGAATGCTGAAGACGGAGATGGCCATGGACCCCCAGGCGCTCAGCGGAACGCGGTTTTCGGCCTCATACTCGGAGATGGTCAGGGCCGCGTTGCCGAGGTTGATGATGGCGAAGAAGATCATCAACGAGCGGGCGTAGCTAAGGTCGCTCATGCTGAGGGCCTTGCTTTTGAACCACCTGGCCATGCCGTGACTGTAGCAGCCGGAGCGAGATTCACGGACGGACGGCAGGGCTCGGCGGAGGAAGTCGGCAGCGGCCGTACTCCCCTTCTTGGTGACACGTTGTCCGCGGTTGTAGGCTCCGAGCATGCCAGAGGGTCAGAAGCGCCCAGTACGGCGCATGACGAGAGGCGGATTCCGCTTCCAGTTGTTCATGTGGGCCTTTGTCACCCTGAACCCGATATGGCAACTGGCGTCCCGCCCGGATGAGCCGTGGACCGGGTTTTACGTCCTGATGGTCGCAATGCTGGTTGTTTCCGCTGCCGCCTTCGCATATTTGCTTTATGTGCGCCACCGGGACGGTCATTTCTGGGACGAGGAAGAAGCCCGTCGGGCGGACTGGGACCGCCGAGGCAGGCAGCTTTAGAGGGCGGCAAGGAACCAGGATGCGACAGGTTCAGTTCCGAAGCGCCGGCGAAAGAGAGCCGTTCTGGCCGGGCGTAATGCGCAGTTCCAGTGTTTGTTGGGAAACTCCAACCGGAACGGCTTAGGGTGAGCTGCACACCGGATCTTGGATGCGGACCATGAACTTTTTACGCGGGATGATGGCACTGCCGCAGCCAGTGAAAGGCTGTCTCCTCGCATACCTGATCGTTTTTGCAGTTGCCTTTGTCGCGATCCCCATCACCGCCCTCACGGGGCGGGGCCAAATGAACCACGCGGTTCTATGGATCGTGGCTGCCTTAGGCGCCAGCGCCGTCGTTCTTGGCGTAGTGCTGGCCACCGATCTCCGCGGCTCGGCGCGCGCCTACGCGACCCTGCTCAAAGACTTCAAACCCATGGGCGTGGATTACTCGAAGTCGATCTTCGCCACGCCCAAGTTCGTCCGGTTCTTTGGCGCAATGTTCGCCCTGGTCGGGATCTGGTTCATCGTCGCTTCGACGTTCTTCGCCTCAAGCTTCTCCTGAGCTGCCGACTCGGCCCATGCCTCGCACGCTACGGCAGCACCGTCGTTCAGCATCGCGGCGACTTCCGTATGTGCCGGTCGTTGAGCGCAGCCGCCCTCAGCCCCGCCGGTCACATAGTTTGCTGGCGGTCCTTCGGGTGGTCACGCAAAGCGGCCGCAATAGTCCGGACGGCCACCGGGTTCTGCATCCAGGACCGCCCTGACCGTGTGCAGCCATGGAGGTTGAGCACCCCCGATTGCTTCGCCGCCTCGCTCAGCTCGGCCCACGCCCCGCGCAGCTCCTCCGACCGCTTAGCGGACAGCGCCGCCTGCTCCGGTGACAGCGTCCCGGATTGTCCGACCGCCAGTGTCTGTCCCCTGACAGCATCTGCCGGAGATTTGCGCTGAAAGAAACTCCCAAAGCCCATTCCCGGTGTCCTTTCTGCGCATGATCCCCCAGAACACAATACCAACGCCCTGCCTGTCGCCCCCTTCAAGAATCAATCGGTCCCGCAGGCGACGATCGAAGCCGAATGGTCATAGACTCGCGAAAGGAGCACCAGGACCCGCGAATACAGTCGGCTACGCTCCGAAGTCACGGCTTGCCTGAACGCCCACGACCTGCTCGGCGTCCTGGACCTCGGGGCGCCGGACGACGAGTACGAGTTGGAAGTCGAGGACTTCACGCGTCTGATAGCCAAGGGCGAGCCCATCACTCCGGAGGTTGTGGCCGCAGTCTGGCACAAATGGTTCGGAGAACAGTCCGAGGAGCCAGGTCCGCCCAGGACTCGCATGGCAGCCCTGGCCGCTGACCTGGTGGCCACCCAGCGGAATCAGTCCAGGTAGTAGGCCTCCCACAGTGAGCACCGGCCGAGCTCGGCGATGCGGCGGCCAAGGCCGCCAAGAGTGGAACCGCCAAGTGAACCGCTATGCCATCGGCCCGCAGACGAACGCTCCTCTCATCTGGATCGTGCCGGTAACACCGACCTTCGGCCGCTCACCATTCCGTCATGCAGACATCCGAAAGGCCGGCAACGAATGGACATGAAAGACCAGCGAGGCAGAACCCACACCTCGGGACATCAACAAAAATCAACAGCATCATGCGGTAGACGCCGAAGGTAACCATGAACAGGCAACGACGCGAAAACCAATGTAAGGATGAAAGGCGGCGTGAGCTTCATGAGCCAAATGCACGGCAATGCCGGCTCTCAGTCGGCCACGGTAATGCGCCCCAGAGCATCTGCGGGAGTCCGCCGGAACCGATTCCCGAACAGCTGGGCACAAGTCATGCCGCACTCCCCCGGACCCACCATGAAAAAGCAGAACAGCCACCGAACCCAGAAGGAGAAGCTTGTGCACACCCAACGGCCAAGAAAAGAAACCCGATCAGAAATTATCCCAGGTCATGTTGCCCCAGCCAGTCACGCCCATGAACAGGTAACAAGCACCAAGACCACCGGCCAGGGAAGGAAGGAGCCAACAGGCCAAACCACCGGTCACCAATGAAAAAGGCCCCCGAAGGGGCCCTTCACAACACAAATTGTCCACATTCAGAGGCTAAAAAGCCCCTGAACAGGGAAAACACGTGCCCGAGATGGGACTCGAACCAGCCGCTCCCCCTAAAAATCCGCCACTCCCCAGAAAACCTGGCCAGTCCGGCCCAGTCCGAGGCCGGTACAACCGAATCCGAAGCCCAGGGTGTGGACACTGTCCACACCCTCTTTTGTGAGCACATTGAGCCGCAACCCATACGAGTGTGACGGTCCTTTTGCGGCGCTGGGAATCCCTCTCCACCACCAGCTGCCGCGCAGGCCAACTGCGAGACGACGTTCCCGGGCTCAGCCGGAAGCCGATTCACGAAATGCACCGAACAGTAATGTGCGGACCAAGCCGAGGACTAAGTTTCATTGAACCTCATAGCGTTGCGGCCTCCCTTTGAACATCTCATGGGCGCAGACAGTAGAAGAGAGCATGACCAAGACTTCGCTCCAGAGAGCACAGAACATCCATCAAGCCAGGGCCATCCAGCACGACGAAATCCCAATTATCGGCGTTGCACCAAAAGCTTATCTGACGAAAAAAGGGCGTGTATTGCAGCAGTAGGTTCATGGGGTAATGGTGACCTCGCGGATGCAATCGTTGCCGCTACACGTCTGGGAATCGGACTGCTTCACCGCGGGACGTCGAACTGCGCGCCCGGACACCAGAACCATACGCACTCTCCGAGGAATACAGTGGCGGAGCCGCCCACCTACTCTCCGACTCTGCCCTCCCGCACCGATAGCAGACGCGCAGCCGACGATTGATATGTCAGTTAGCTCCCTATGGCGCTCGCATATACATCTACCAGCTTCCTTCCGGCGCGGTTCGGGCGAGCTGCCCGCCGGAAGCTGAAAGGTTCGTCCTTACGCCAGTCCCATTCACCTAGCCACGATCTAGGTCCTTGTAGTAACGAGTCGCTCCGCAAATCCGGCAGCAAATGCCGCAATTAGTAGGTAGGCGGCGTTTGTACTGCTGGAGCCGTCGATCACTTGCGACCCAAGCCACACCAGAAGACCGGAGATTGCCCCGACTGGAACGCGTGAAAGTGAAGCCGTGTGAGATTCCAAAAGATGCGGTATACGAGAACTATTCATTAAAACGGCTCGTTGTGAAGCACTAATTACCGCGCCGGCAGTTCCCATGCCGCAGGCGGCCAAAAGGACCCATACTTGGGCAGCCGATGTTTGGGCAAGATTTGCGCCATGGCTCACCACCAGGGCTGTAACAGCCCCTGCCGAAATTGCACCGAGCACGAAGAGTCGCCGCATGTGAATGCGACGGAACCTCAGTAATCTGTAGTCGGTCGCAAAACTTTCATTTCGCAAATGAGTCGCGTAACGGAGAGCGAGTCGTTGCGTTTCGAGCGGCGACGAGGGGCCAGACAACCTCCTCCGCAACGGCGTCCATGGGTTGATGGTGACCCGCGTCTTCTCTTCAGGGGCTAGTCCCCCCGGAACAACTTGTTGCAGCAAATCCTGGATTGCCTTGCGGCGCCACTCACTGAACTTGCCGCTGTGCTCAACCTCGGCGCTGAGTTCTTTAGCCGCAAACACCACGGCTTCTGGCGACATCCCCATAACGGCGCGCTCACGTGCCCGGTAAAGATGCTCCCAGGCCGCGTCTATCTGCCGCATTCGAACCAGAGCAGTGGCCCTTTCGAGATGCGCTTGCGCCGCTTCGTACCACCCCGCCGCCTTGTCATGGCCAGTGTCGGCCAACTCTGAGCGCATATCTTCAATCGCCTCATTCAGGCGAGCAAGTTGCGGAGATGGTCCCCACAGCGCGTCCCAAAACATGTCACCATACTCCACCTAAACTGCGGGAGAATATAGGTGAGGGCACGAATTTGGCTATCTGTCAGCATTGTCTTCTACACCCATCTCGGCGTTCTCCATTTCATGCGCAAAGCAAGTCGGCGCAACCATTTCGCGACCAGTTCAAGGAGAGCCACGAGACGCGGCACTCCACAGCGAGTTCATCTCGACAGCGCTGGCCCCGGGAGAAGCCTTTTGGCCACGTCCGATTGTAGGTTAACGGAACGTCGATTATCGGCGTTGCGAAATGGCCTGGGAGACGAGCCCCAGGAATTCTGCCAGAACTTCCCCAGCCGTTCGTTGCGCCTAGGATGAGCCCCATGACATCTGATGATGAAAAGGATCCTCCTGTACCCGCCGATCTGGTTGATGCCCCGAAGCGCATCCACCACGATCAGGTTGCAGAAGAGCACGACCGACCCGACCACACGCCCCTCGCAGACGAGCCGAACGACTGAGGCAGAGAAGTCAGCCAGCCCTTTCAGACTCACACTCCAGAAAGGGCGTTCGAGCCGGTCCAGATTCGCGGCGCTGTCCCAGGGAGCTCCCCTCTGCTCCCAACTCCAGCCGTGGATAACCCCTAATTGCCCCCGGTCATGGCCAGCCCGTGCCGCTGGTTCCGACCGCCGTTTAGGAAACAAGGGGGAACGCCCGGGCCCGGACAGCCTGACGGAATCGCCAGCATCGGCGGTCCACAGCGGGAGTCGGGAGGCCAGGATTCTGCGCTGGTAGTTATTTGCACGTCAGCTCTGCTGACGGTCACTTAGAGCCGCCTCCGGGATGGCCGCTGGTCGAGGAGCCGATCGTGTTGGGGCAGGCTGTGCCGCTGCATCGCGCCGTAGGAGGACTGCCTGGATGATGGCGCCCAGGGCGGCGGGGTAGATGCCGGAGAAGACGCCGGCGCGCTGGTTCCGCCGAAGGTGCCGCCGAAGCCGATTCCGCCAAGTGACGCACCGATCCAGACTACCGGCAGCCAGGTTTCGGGGACGCCGAAAAGGACCAGGATCATTCCCGTAGGATGAGGCTTGCCCCGATGAGGGTGCTGCGCCGTGCGGGGTGCCGGGCGAAGACGAAGCCCGCAACCAGGCCACCGTCCAAACCAAAGTGGAGCGGAGCACGGCCGGCGAGAGCCCGAGGAAGAGGGCCGGGAACATCCACCCTGCGATCTGCACCGGGACGCCTGCGAAGAAATCACCCCGGATGTGGGCCGGGAAACCAAGGCGCGGAGTGAGCGAGCGTAGCGCCCCGGGTCGCTGCACAGCCGTATCGGCAGTGAAGCTCACAATAGGATGCCCAGGACCATGACCGCTGTCAGGATGCCGAAGATGAGGGTGTTCGCGTCCGGGGTGAATTGGACAGCTGCCCCGGTCATCAGGGCGCAGATCCCCAAGTCGCCTGCCACGGAGGCTCCGGCCAGCCCCTCGGCGAGCTTTTTTCGGTGGGCGGGTGCGTGCTCGGCGATGGCTGCGCTGAACGCGCTGGTCGCCAGACCGATCTCCGCGGGAGCCCTGATCCTGCTGGCCACGCTGCTGTTCATCCGCAACGCCGCCGGGCTGCTTATCATCCTGGCCTGCGAGGCGGTCTCCTGGACGCTGGTCATGCTCCTGCCGCGCGAATTCGCCGGCCACGTCACGTTCGCCCTCGGACTCGCTCTTGGTCGGCTCCGTCCGCGACCTGTCAACGATCACCACAGCGCACATCTACCGCCGGGACAGGCTGGACACCTCCGACGCCTACCTGCTGTTTCGCCGCACCATGGCCCCCTCCCCCGTGTGGCTGCCGCTGTTCAGTGCAACCATCGGCTGGGCCTGGCTGTCCGCGTACGGCTCGTTCCGGCACCTCATTGCGGCGGCCGTCGGCTCGGCCCGCCTCTTTTCAGGGCAGGAACCAAGGTCCATCATTAGCTATGGCTTTGGGGATAGGCCGCTTTCGATTCAACCGAAACGGGAAAAGACGGCCAGCAGACTCCGATGATGGTCGGCCACCTGACCATGTCGTTGTCTTCGTTCACGGCATGGGAAAAGCGTTGAAGGGCGGCACGCTGCAGGAGTGGTCGCAGCCGCTCATGCAGAGCCTCTTCGACCTCTCGGTTGATGTAGTTGGGGACAAGGATGATCCACCTCTCATCATCGAAAAAGCACACGCTGTAGGTGAAGCGCCGGAGGCCTGGGTCAACGTACTCCGTGGATACAGACACGATGGAAAGCCGGACTACGTCCGATACCTCCTGACGGAGGCCTCCTGGGGTTCCGACTTCACTCCGGCAACGGCAACCTCGACCTATTGGTGGGCGCTGCTCACTGCCGGACGCGTATACGACAGGGCGCTGGAACTCCTCTGGTGGAACCTCTATGCGGGTTCCCGGATCGGCCTCTTGTGGTTCCTGAAACGGTGCACGCAGATAACCGTCTACACGGTGGCCGCCGTCGGCGGGCTCATGCTCGTTGCAGCAGCGCTGGCTTTACTGCTGGTGCTTGTCATCCTGGCCCAAATCCCCGGCCCACCACGGATCTGGCTGGGACAACTCGTGACCTTGTTCGCCGACTTCCTCGGCGACCCCCAAGTCTGGAAACGCAAGCCCCTGCAGGCGGCAGCCATGCGACAGAGAGTCAGCGACACCCTGCTCCGTTGGGACCACGCATCCGGGGTCGATGTAACCGTTGTCGCCCACAGCCAAGGCGCCGCGGTAGCGGGTCAGTTGCTCTTCCAGAACAAAGACCGGGCACACGCGACAAACTTCGTGAGCGTCGGCAGTGGCCTCAGCATTCTGGGGTACGCCGAATGGGGCGGCTCCACCGATGACCCCGTCCAGGACTGGCTGGACAACGCACCCCGGACCCGCTGGATTGACGTGTGGGGGAAATTCGATTTCGTTCCTGCCGGCCCCATTGGCACAAAGGCCACGGGTGATGATCCCGTGTTCAAGAAGATCTTCGACCCCGAGAGCCCAGGCGACCCAGGGTTCGGCCCTGAGGAGCACCCTGTCTATAACCGGTCCGCGCTCATCAAGGACCACACCGTCTATTCGAAGAACCGCGTCGAAGTGATCGATCCGCTCGCCCGGCTGATCCTGCTTCCGGTCCCGCCAGAAGGCAAGGTCCAATTCGGACCCCCTCCGGACGACAAACGCCTGCGGCCACACCGGGTCATGGTCAAAAGCCTCGGCGTGACGAGGCTGTTGGCCGCCATATCCGGCGGCCTCTGCGCCCCCGCGGTTCTGTCCTGGCTGGGATCGAACCAGTGGGCACGGGCCGCCGTCCAGTGCGGCCCAGCTAATGCCGGGCAGGACCCCTGGTCGTCGTCATGGCTTTGCTCAGGAGCCAGATACAGCTGGACACTCCAGCCGTCACCGGACTGGTGGGTGCTTGGTCTCATGTCGCTGGCACTGGCCGGGGCGCTGATCAGGCTGCTTAACGGTCTTGTCTGGGAATTCCTCCACGGGATGCTGGAGCGCCGTCGCAAACCGCCCCGCAGGAAGATCGACAAGGGGGCACACAAGCTCACCAGCTTCCTGCGCAGGGCCATTGGCTTGCCGGCTCGAAAGAATATAGATCAGAGGGTCGGAAACCCCGCCCGGTATCCATGGCTGAAGGCTTTCACGTACCTAGCCATCGCTTTCATCCTCGCCGTGGCTGTTCCCATTGCCGTAGCACGCCCCGAGACCCTGTGGCTGATCGTTTACGCCGTTTCCGCAGGTCTGTGGATTCTTTGCTTCACCGACACGGACATGCAGCCGCTGGAGGCACGCAGGCCGACGGACGCGCAGAAGGTCCCTTCGCGTGGCGCACGCGCCGCGGCAGTCGGCTAGACCGGGACGCCAGCAAAGTTGGGCCATGGCTTTGGAACCAATCATCCCGGATGGCATGCGCCTCGGGTCATCAGGAAGCAGTGCCGACGCCGTGAAGGGGCATCTGTTCTTCGAGGGGAAATCCGGCATCCGGGGGCATGCTGACTGGGTTGAGGTGGATGATTCCACAATAGATCCTACGGTGGTCGCTGCTGCCCTTTTGACTGCCGTTGCGGCTGGCGGGGCGGGCTACCGCAAATTCGGCCCGCCCGTCGAGAGCTGGTTCAAGGATGACGTGGCTCCGGCGGTGAAGTCCACCTGGGGCCGAGTCACCCGACGCCGTCCGGCGGACCCCCAACCGGACGCATCCGAGTAAGCGTACGAACGGGACTGCCCCGGCTTTTGTTGACTCGGGGTCTTAGGCCGCTGTCAGCGCGGTCCGGTTGATTGTTTCATATTCGATGGGCGTGAGCTTTCCCAGCCCTCGTTGCCGGCGCCGGCGGTGGTAGGTCCTTTCGATCCAGGTTGTGATGGCGAGCCGCAGTTCCTGCCTGCTTGCATTGTCGGCGCACGCGCCGACCCTTCCCCGTCGTCGTGGATATCCAGGGCGGCGTTGATCAGGTGCGCATCCGCCCAGCCCCGTTTCGTCACCGGGCTTGCTCTCCACCGGTAATAGCCTTGCTTGCTGAATTTCAACACCCTGCAGGTCACCGCCACGGGGACACCGTCGGCGGCAAGATCCGTGACCAGCAGGTAGATCTGTAATGGTCAGTGGCCGGCCGGAGACTGGCTGGCAGGCTGGTCCCGGAGGACAGTGTGTGACTCAGGGTATATCCGACCCGCTCGTGCGGTGTCTTGAAAATGACTCGTCCGCGCCCGTTCCCCGGGCACTGGTCTGCCCGCACGGATGATCTGATCAGAAGACTGTCCGCCCTTGGTGTGACCCGTTACAGATGCGTCTCCGAGCGACCCCAGACAGGCCGTGCGACCTGTTCAGATCAATAGAAGGAGAACGCACATGGCGATCATTGCCGAAGAATTCGAGTTCGTCGCCGGAGTGGATACCCACGCCCGCACCCACACACCTTCACCGCGGTTCACGCCTCAACCGGTGCCGTGGTCGACACCGCCGCATTCCCAGCCACCTCCTCGGGGATGGACCGTGCGATCACCTGGATCCGGCGACGTACAGGCAAGGAAAGGGTTTTCGCGGCCGTCGAGGGTACGTCCTCTTACGGTGCCCGGCTCACCCAGGTCTTGCTTACCGCCGGCGTAGAGGTGGGCGAGGTCAGACCGCCGACACGCTCGTCACGGTCACTCACCGGCAAATCTGATCCGATCGATGCCGAAGCCGCTGCCCGGTCCGTCCTCGGACGCCAGCGCGATCAGGTGATGGAGCCGCGCGCTGCAGGAACAAGGGCCGCGATCAGGATTCTGCTTGCCTCCCGGTCCCTGCTGGATCACCAACGCACGGCGAACCGCAACGCCCTCACAGCCCTGCTCCGCGGCACCGATCTCGGGATCGACACCCGGGCATCCCTGCGGGATGCACAGATCCAGCCTGGCGGAGCTCAAACAGCGCCGACCCTGTGGTGCGTATCGCCCGCGCCGAGGCCAAGCGCCTGGCACTGGCCGTCAAAGACTTCACCGGCCAGCTCGCCGAAAACCACAAGGCCTTGGCCCAACTCACCGAAGAACTGGCTCCCGGACTGCAAACCACTCCCGGAGTCGGCCCGGTGACAGCGGCCATCATCATCTGCGCCTACTCCCACCACGGCCGGATCCGGTCAGAGGCAGCCTTCGCCGCCCTCGGTGGCGTTGCACCACGCGCCTGCATCTTCCGGCAACACCACCAGACATCGGCTCAACCGAACCGGCGACCGCCAGCTCAACCGCGCCTTCGACGTCATCGTCCGCACCCGCATGAGCTTTGATACCGCGACAAAGGAGTACGTGACGCGCACCCGGGCAACAGGGAAATCAAACCGCGAGATCCGCCGCAACCTCAAACGCTATGTCTGCCGCGCCATCTTCCGCCACCTCCAGACCATCATGGCTTGACACAACCCATAGAAGAGTCATTTTGGGTTGATGTCCCTGGCCAAATAAGCAGCGGCCCGGCGCAGAATCTCGTTCTCCCGCTCCAACAAGCGGTTCCGCTTCTTCAGCTCCCGCACCTCGGCCAACTCCACCGCTGCCGGCCCGGCCCCGGATTCTTTACGTTCGGCGATGGCAATCCAACGCTTCAGCGTCGTGACCGAGAGCCCGAAATCCTTCTCAATTTGCGCCAGCGGCGCCTCGCCCTTGCGGGCCAACATCAATGACATCCTGTCGGAACTCCGCCCCATACGGCGTGGGCATGGTCAACATCCTTCCACGAGCACAAGCTCGCTGGGTCAAGGAGTCAACAAAACCGGGGGCAGTCCCATAGCCGTAGCAGATGAGGCCAACTTGATGATTGGTTGTCGTGAGGCCAGACAGACCGCCCTTAGCAGAGGTGACGGGCGAGTCATCCGTGCTCACCGATGTGTTCAGTTGTGCCATGCAGGTTTCGCAGATCGCGGCTTCGGAGGGTCCGCACCGACTCTCCGACAGGGCCATAGTTGTTCCACGACGGCCCCAACAGCAGTGCTAGCACGGAAGCCCGAAACTCCGGACAAGAGCAACATTGAGATACCGGTTTTGACAAACGGTGACTGCAAATCAGACCCGTCACGAAAGACCGTACTTACATACATCGGCTGAAAGAGCAGCCATAACCTAAACAAAGGAAAAACAAATGCTGCATGAAAAATCGCGCCGCCTGGTAACTGCTGGGATTATTGCCGCGAGCCTCATCTCTGCTACCCCGCCCGCTCACGCCGCACCCGCGGGACGTTCGTCAACTGGGCCTGAGGTCGGCCACATTCAGTCCGATCCCCCGGATCGTTTACGAGCTTCTCACATTACAGGCAACAGGATCAACATAACGTTTGTGGATGGATCGACCAACGAAAACTACTTTTTTGTCGACTACCGTGTTCGAAACGGAGACTGGCACGGTTTGTGGCAAGCACCCACCCAATCCAAGAAATCAATGGGCCTACAATATTCGATCTATCAGTCAGTCTCACGCAACACCATCTATTGTTACCGCGCAGGAACCCTACAATGGAAGGGCTTCCGTTTAATAAAGTCAGTCACCGGCACTTATTGCGCCACGCCCGCTGCCCCTAGCAAGCCAGCGAATTCGCGGCTCACGAACATCGGCTCCACAAGTGTAAACATCAAGTTCGATCGGAGTTCAAAATGGGAGTGGGGCTACTACCTGTGGGCCAAACGTGCCGGCGCCAACTCGCCCTGGGAATACAAGGGGTCCCTGGTGGTGCAGACCACAAAGGAAACCTACACCATGACGGCGAACGGCCTAAGGCCCAACCGCTATTACACGTTCATGGTTGAGCCGTACAACCATTTTGGCAGAGGTCCCGCCTCGGACCAAGTCAGTGCTACAACCGCCTCCCGATAGGACCCAACTGCACAGGGACTGTTAGAACCCGGTCTCAGGCGTGCTGAACTGCCGCCGTTTGGACTCGTCGGTAAAGTCTAGGCCTCGAGGACCTGAGCGTGGTACCGCACCGCGCCCAGGCCCGACGGCCGGGCCGGACGATATCACCGGACCGGGATCAACCTATCACCGGTCCGTTTAACTTTTCGAACCATGTGACACGTGGCAAGAAATGTCGACGACAATTCCGACAAGCCTTTACTCAAGACCGAAAACCGCTACGAGGTTCATCTTTTCCCAGTTGCATCCTTGCGAAGTGATCTTGAACAAGTCGAAGCGCGGGACGACGAGCCTCACGTCTTCTAGCATTCGACTCGATTACCAGCAGTTGTCACTGGGCCGCGGACATCGTCGATCGAGCGACAGCTACATCAATGTGGTGCTGACCGGGAGCTCTTAACGACGTAATACCGAATCAGCGACGTGGCGGTGCTGGCACTCAAGCCGCAGGCCTTGGGTCATGACTAGTGTGGTCTCCAGAAAAAGAAGTCCAGCCTCGAAGCCGCACCTCGACAATGAAGCCCCGTGCCGATAGCGATGTCCAAAAGGAAGCGAAACCTCGCTAATCGGTCAGTAATCAGGCTCATCGCATTTGAGGGTGTAATCGAGGCCTGAATCCGCCGGTCTCGTGGAGTGACCGGGCGATGTAGTTGGCCAGGTTGCGGAAGCCGAGGGCGGAGCCGCGGAGGTGTTCGAGCCGACCGTTGAGTGCTTCTGGGGGTCCGTTGCTGGTGCCGGGCCGGTCGAAGTACGCGAGCACGTCCCCGGCCCGGCGTTTCAGCGTCCGGCCCAGCGTGATGACCTCGGTCAGGGCGGCGGGAACGCCGGCGCTGATCGCGTCGATGAGCTCTTGCATGAGCTTCCTCCGGAGGCCGTCGGGTTCGCGATAGGCGGCGATGACGCGCTGGTAGATGCCCCAGGTCGCTTCGACTTCGGCATGGTCGTCCGCGGTGAACAGGGTCTCCAGCCTGTCCTTCTGTTTGTCGGTGAGCAGATCGTGTCCGGTGTGCAGGGTCCGGCGGGCGGTGTAGAGCGGGGCCCCGGACCTTCCGCGGTGCCCAACGGTCTGCTGCTGAACGCGCTGGCGGCACCGGTCAAGGGACGCCGGCAAGCCGGACGACGTGGAAAGGGTCCATGACCTCGACCGCGTCGGGGAGCTCTTCCGCGGCTGCGGTCTTGAACCCGGTGAACCCGTCCATCGCAACGACTTCAATTCCGTCCCGCCAGGCCTTCGGCCGCTCGGCGAGCGGTGACGTACTTGTCCCCGCGCCGGGTGTGCCGCCAGACATGCTCATCAACGCCGATCACGGAGACCCCGTTGAACCGGGCCGGATCCTCAATCAACACCCGCTTGCCCTCGGCAAGGATCGCGCTGTTCGCGTTATACCAAGACACGCCCAAGCCCTCCGCCACGCGGGCGACAGTGAGGTGCTGGCACACAATGCCCTCCAGCGCCCAGCGCAGCCCGCCGCGGGAGATCTTCGCCCGCGGATGGGCGGCTTTGGCGATGTCCTGCCGCCACACGCGACCGCACCCTGTGCACTTGTAACGCCGGACCCGCACCGGCAGCGTCGTCGGTCGCCAGCCCAATGGTTCGTGCGCGAGTGGCCGTGTGACCGTACCGCGGGCGATGCCCTGCGCACCACACGAACGGCACCAGTCATCCGGATCAACGGCACGGCATTCCAATACCGCCCGGCCAGGGGCGAGGAGCTGGCCGGCAGCTTCGAGCCCAAGTTCATCGAGCCGGCAGAACGTAGTCAGGTCAGGAGGCAGGAAGGTAGCGTGGGACACGTCGAGGTCTTCCGGATGGGCAGTGTAGGAACTTCCATCATCGGAAGACCTCGACCCTACCCGGGAACCGACGCGCCGACCCCGGCTACACCCTCAAATGCGATGAGCCCGCAATCACAACCAACGTTGCCGCGCCGTTTCGCATAACCAATGCCGCAAAACCTAATTAGAGTAAATGTCGCAGCAGGATCTAGCGACTAGGAAATCCCCCAACACTCTCCCGCAGGATAACCTTCCGTGCCGCAATCGCTTTGCACTCCAGCGGCTCAGCTACAGCCCAAAACGGTGAGGCAGCCAGAGGGCGGCGGTCGCCGTCGGCGAGGCCCTCATACAACGGCACAGTCCTGGACAATTAGCTCTCTGCCGTTTGGAATAGGGCCTACCCAATGACAGGGATCGAAATGGACGCATCGGCCCATGGCCACGAGGGCAACACCCGCGGGCCGCTACGCTGCCGAATGGAGATACGACAACCGCGTTCAATGGCAACTCCCAACACATACAAGTCAAGATCACCGCGCCATAAGCCCGGCTACCACCGGGGTACTCACCATCGAAGCATGGATGCGACCAGGCACGCTCAGGTTCCCGCAGAGTGCCGGCACGGGCTATGTGCACCATTTCGTGGGCTTGGCGTCTGGCGTAGCTGCCTCAGCGGGCCTGGACGTGGTTGAATTGATGAGTGCCACAGTCGGCGGCCTTCGTGCCCCTTCCTAAGCTTGCACCGGGTGATCGAGTGGCTGTTCTGTCCCCGTCGTTTGCAGCGCCCGGGTTCGCGCCGGCTATTCATGAGCGCGCTATGCAGCGGCTCTTCTCCGTGACGGGGCTCGTGCCCGTGGAGTATGCGACGACCCGCACCCTGGGGGCGTCGGCTCAGGAACGCGCCGCCGACGTAAACGCTGCGTTCGCTGACCCCAGCATCCGAGCCATCTTCACAACCGTGGGCGGCGACGACCAGATTACCGTCGTGACTCACCTCAATGGCGAACTTGCACGCTCGGACCCGAAGCCATTCTTCGGCTATAGCGACAACACCAATATTCTCAACTGGTTATGGTCTCTAAGCATCCCAGGATATTACGGCGGGTCAACTCAAGTGCACATCGGACCGGGCCCCCATATCGACGAGGTTCACCTGACCTCACTACACGCTGCCCTCTTCGAAGATACCCGTCTGAATATTTTCGATCCAGGTGAGTCAGAAGATTTTGGAGCGGACTGGCGTTCGCCCAGCGCTCTGACGAATTTCGGTTCCCGTGAGCGCAGTGAGCCTTGGCTGTGGGCGGGACCAAGGCGTATAGCAGAAGGCGGCACTTGGGGCGGGTGCTTCGAGGTCATAGACCAGCTTGCGCTTGCGGACCGACTGCCTCCGCTCGAGCGCCTTCAGGGCAAAATCCTCCTTCTCGAAGCAAGCGAAGAGATTCCACCGGCAGTGCAGATCAGGAGGTGGGTACGAGGTCTCGGGGAAAGGGGTGTCCTCGCTGCTGTTGACGGAGTCATGGTCGCGCGACCTCCAGTGAGCAACCATGGGGTTGTGCCGTCTCCGCACGATCGCGAACAGCTCCGGACGAGTCATTACGAGGCAGTAATTAGTGAGATTGCGCGCTACAACGATGATGCCGTCGTCTGCCTCGGGGTCCCTTTCGGGCACACTCGTCCTCAGTGGATCTTGCCCTATGGCGGGGGCATTCGGCTAGACGGTCATGCGCGGGTCGTTACCGCCGACTACAACCCGGGTGCACCGTCCAGCTCAACAATCTGTTGAGGTTGGCTAAGGCTCACAGTGTAGCTTTCACGTCCTCAGTGGACAGGACCTTCAGCCGGGCGAAAGCGTCGGCCCCGCCGCTGCCTCCTAAGCTCATCCTCGATAGTGGGGTGAGCCTAGTTACTGTCGGCAAAACGATGAGCGGGCCCCTACAGGCCCTGTTGGCCCAGCTTTTAGACACGCTTCCGCTTACTTGGAGCACTTACGCGCCGGAACCGGACCTTGTGGTAGAGCTCTTCATTACCCACGGCGTTCCAGTGGGTATATTGCCTGGGGGGACCTATCCGGCTTGTATCTCTTAAGCACCCTCCTGTTGAGGTGGGGTGGTCGTCGCGGTTGCCGGGAAGGAACAACCCACGTACGCAGAACTCCTCGCAGAACTGCCGCTCGCAGAGTGCGATGACCGGGACAGGGCTCGCCTCCATTCGCTGAAAACTTTGCCCAGTCGGATGGTTCCGGGACTTCGATTTAGACGCACCAGAACATCAACCACCAGCACCGAAAGCTCCGAGAAAATATCCTGAGATCGGCCCGTCGCTACGTCGCGCTTCCAAAGGTTCATCACAGAGGACCTCGGCGCCACGCTGGTCCGTCCCGACCGCAAGGACGAGAAACCTTGCTTCGGCCGGTTCGGGGGACCGCCATTGGATCGGATCCGTCTTCGACACCCTCAAAGGTCAGCTCGACCTCGAATATCAGGGAGGACGCACCGTCGAGACGTCCACGCCCGCTTCGGCTCCAGACGCCTCACACTCGCTGCCGGGATCCGGTACGACTGGCATACCAAAATGCGCCGCAAACGCTCGCTGACCACCTACGAGCACTAAAACCCCAGGAATCGATGGGAATGGCGAAGTGCACCGGACCGGGCGGGGATAACGCCAGCCCGATCGCGGGTTCCTCCAACTGCTGGACACACAGCTGCAAGTGCTGGGCCCGGACCACCCGGCACCCTCGCCACCCGACATCAATTGATGTCTGGACCAGGGACGACACCGGCGATCACCGCGATCCGTGAGCTGCAGGGGCAGTACGGCCATCTTCGACATCCGATGAACAGCTGTTCGACTCGCACTTCACCTGCCTCCACGGCTATGTATGGCCTGTCACCCGCGCCGCTGCCACTCGCCGCTGTACCCGGCGGGCCGGAACCCCAGCGCCACGTTGATAGCCAGCATATGTTCGTTCTCCGCCGCGTTGAACGTCAGGATCCGTTCAACCGACGGACGTTCAGCCTCCAACCGCCGCAGATTCAGTATCTTGACCAGCATGCCGAGCCGGTTGCCGCGATGGGCCCTGGCAACCAATGTGTCGTCCTGCACCGCTAACCAGGGTTTTGATGCGGAGTACTGCAGGACCGAGTAAGCGGCCAGCTCGCCACTTGGCTTGTGCCGCGCCACGGAGACCAGAGACTCCATGCCGGACTGCTCCCACTCATTCTCGACGTGCCGGACACGCTTGGCGTCCCAAACCTGCGGGTCGAAGTGGAGATCCCCTGCCGGGGTGTCGGTGCTCATCCGGGACATGAGAACGGCCATCTGATCGATGTATTCGTCGGGGCAGCGGTCCGTCCAGCTGAGGAGGTCATAGCAGTTCCCGGCGATCGGGCCTGCCTTCTGCTCCAAGGCATCCAGCTTTCCATCCGGCACGGGAAAATCCAGGGCGCTGAACTGGGTGACCTGTTCCAGCGTGTAGCCGGCGGCCAGTGCGAACTTCACCGCACGGGAATCCGCGGGCACACCGCCGGTGCCTGTTGCCGGCTTCAGGATGTCGGGTCCGTGGGGATCAAAGCTGGCGGCATGTTCGGTGGAACTCTGCAGTGTAGTACGGCTGTGGCCGGCGGCGAATTCCTCCGCATGCCGCAGGAGCATCTGCCCGATTCCCCTACCCGTGAACTCATTCAGAACGTCAACCCGGACCATCGCAACGTGGAGGTTCTCCGCCAGCGGCAGACCGATACTCGATCTGGCCACCATGCGCCCATCGAGGCGGACGTAGTAGAACCGCGCCTGCTTGTAGTCGTCGTCCCGCCATGATTCAAGGCGTGCTTCGCGGGGATTGGCCAGGTCAAGGTTCCCCCACGTTTCCAGTATCAGGGCGTCGCTGAGTTCGCTGAACTCCAGGAAATCTTTGGCCTCCGGCGAGTCGGTCGAGGACGGCAGGACCAGAGGTTCTATGCGGAAAGACGGCGCCATGGGATCAGCCTCGCGAGACGGGGCGGTCTTCGACCGCAGGCACCGGTGGGACTTGGTTGCTGTTGTTATGAACACAGCGTTGCTCCTCATCAGGGACGTGAACGGTTTGTTGTTTTGCAGAGCCGCGCCGAACTTGTCTCCGTGCAGTACCCACTGCCGTTTATTGCAGTGGTGGTTCCGCTTACGGGGCGTTCGATACACAGGGCTTCTTCTCTCGGAGCCGCCCTTCAAGTCTGCGGCTGCGCGTACGCTGTCCGCTTCCGTGCCACCACTGCTGTCGCCGCTGTCCGTTGGGAAGCCCGCTTCTCGGCCGCTCGGGCGCCTGGATACGAATCGGAAGCCCGGCATTCGTTCAGCCTTTGTGCCCACAGAGGTGAAAATCATGATGGGCGCCGCTCGCATTGATCACCCACTTCGATCGTTATTTCGCCGAACCTCTTTGTAGTCCCACCACAAAACGACGCCTTGCGCAGACCAACCGACTAGTTCCGCGCCAGCTTCAGCAGCTGTACGTTGATATTGGCCCCTGAATCGGTGGGCCGTTTCACCAAGGACGGTGGAACGGTGACGAGGACGAGAGCCAAATCGTAGATCGTAGATGGAACGAAAGCAGCTGAGGCTACGGTCGAGATGGACAGGTACATCTAAGAATTACTCGGATCCGAACGCAGTGGGCCCGCCTCCCACGGTGGCCAAAGGGTTTCAAAAGTGAAGGCAAGCGATCAGCCGGTATCTCGATTGAATTTCGACCGCTATGTGTAAGTCTTTTTAACTATTGATTTGGAAGAGCTGTGGATCCCCGTAGTAACCCCATGGAGCCAACATGTCTCGTATTTTCCTGAGTCACTCGAGCAGGGACACCCGTCAGGCGATCGCCTTGAAACGCTGGCTGGCGGATCAAGACCCGGCCTTGGCCCAAGAGATCTTTCTGGATCTCGATCCAGTGACCGGTATAGCCCCTGGCGAACGGTGGAAGGAGGCGTTGCTGCGGGCCAACGAACGATGCGAGGCCGTGATCTGCCTGCTTTCGGCCGCTTGGGAGGATTCTCGCGAGTGCGTAGCCGAGTACCGGACCGCAGAAAATCTCGGCAAGCTGATCCTCTGCGCCCGCCTGGAGCCACTGCAGGACACAGAAATCACAGACGAGTGGCAGCGCTGCGACCTGTTTGGTCCCGGAGCCACAACTGGGGTCACCGTCAACGACAACGGCGGCCCGGTGGTCTTCCTCACAGAGGGCCTGCAACGACTTCGGCAGGGTCTGCTGCGGGCAGGGATCGGTGCCGAGTTTTTCCCCTGGCCACCGCCACAGGACCCGCAGCGTGCACCTTACAGGGGGTGGGAACCCTTGGAGGAGGCCGATGCAGCGGTGTTCTTTGGCCGGGACGGGCAAATAGTTCGAGGTCTCGATACGCTGCGCGCGATGCGTGGTGCAGGTGTCGAATCCATGTTCGTCATCCTTGGACCCTCGGGTGCTGGCAAATCCTCTTTCCTGCGAGCGGGCCTACTGCCCCGGTTACGGCGGGACGACCGGCAGTTCGTTGTCTTAGACATCATCCGCCCCGAGCGAAACCCGCTCACCGGGGATAGAGGCCTAGCCTGTTCGATACATGCCTTGCGCAGCAGCCTGGGTCTACGTACCCCCGCCTTAGGCGAAATCAAACGCGCTTGTATCGAGGAGGACATCGAACGGCTGATTGGGTGGCTGACCGAAGCCCGGCAGACTGCCGCAGGCCGACTGCTGGGGCTGCCGTCAGCCACGCCCCCACCGACGCTGGTTTTGCCGTTGGACCAAGCGGAAGAGCTCTTCAACACCGACGCCGGTCCAGAGGCCTCCCGGTTCCTGTCCCTATTCGGCCGGCTACTGGAGCATAAGGCAGGGACCGTCCCGGCATTGATCGCGGCAGGGACAATCCGCGCGGATCTCTACGAGGCGTTGCAGACCGCCCCGGCGTTGGCGAGTGTGAAAAGCATTCTTTTCGATGAACTTAAGCCAATGCCTATCGCCCGGTTTAGGGAGGTCATTATCGGACCCGCCGCTCGTGCCACCGCGGCGGGGAAGCCCTTAGAGATAGAGCCGGCTCTGGTAGACCAGCTCCTGGCCGAGAGCGGGAAGGGAGCGGACACACTTCCATTACTCGCACTGACGTTGGGCCGCCTTTACCGCGATTATGCCGCCGATGGGCATTTGACGCTGTCTGATTATGACCGGATGGGCGGAATGATGCGTGTGGTTCAGAACGAGGTTGACAGTCTATTGGCTTCCGCCCCGGACCAGCGGCGACAGCAGCTGCAACTGCTTCGTTCCGTGTTCATCCCCTGGCTCGCAACGGTCAACGTGGACAACGACCAGCCCGTGCGCCGCATCGCACGTCTCTCCGACCTGCCAGAGGAAGCCGGCTATTTGATCAATGCGATGGTTCAGAAGCGCTTGCTCGTTCGCGACACGCGAGGTGGGGAGATACTGATCGAGGTCTCGCTTGAGAGTCTCCTTCGTCAGTGGGAGGACTTAGTCGACTGGTTGGCGGACGAGCGGGAGGACCTCAAGACAGCCGATATCCTCGAACGGGCGGCTACGGCTTGGAGACACAGTGGTCACAACGACGCCTGGTTGCTCGAAGGCGTGCGGCTGGCGGGAGCCGAGCGGTTGGCCGCAAAACCTGGGTTCAGCCAACGACTCCACCCGATCCGTGATTTCCTGCAGGCCTCCAGGCACCGTGAGGAGAGCAGGGCTGAGGCGGAAAAGCAGCGGCAGCTGGCTGAACTTCGAGTCGCACGGGAACAGCGGGAAGCAGCAGAAGCCTATGCATTGGTACTGCGGAAACGCTCCCGGGTACTCAAGGCTGTGGTAGCCGCCGCACTTGTCACAGCCTTGGTCGCAGCGGCCGCCTTCCTTCAGGCTTCTGCTGCACAGCGGGCGGCCACCGAACGCACGCGCGAGGCTATTGCCCGACGGCTGGTCGCGGAAGCACAAGCGTTGTTAGCCGGGGATCACCCAGGAGATGACGTGCAGGGGCTGAAACAAATCCTCGCCGCCCATGCTATTGCGCCCACGGCGGAGGGGGAAAACAGCATGCTCAACGCGTTATTCGCTCAGGAAGACCTGGAACGGATCATCGAAACGAAGGTGGTCATCAATTGCCTCGCGATCAGCCCGGACGGGGCGCGAATGGCGTACGGCAGCGACACAGGCACGGTGGGCTTACTGGATGTGGCAGATGGAAAGCGACGGGCTGAGGCAGTGGGCGCGCACATGGACAGTGTCGGTGCCGCCACTCCAGGGCCAGGAGAAGTCAAGGCGGTGGCCTTCAGCCCTGACGGACGCATGTTCGCCTCCGGCGGCATCGATGGCAAAATCCGCAGATGGGACGGTCTTAGCGGGGAGCCAATCGGCGAAGCAATTACAGCACACAAGGAAGGAGTGGGGGTCGTAGGGTTCAGTCCCGACGGCAAGACAATAGTCTCCGGGGGCACGGGCCCGGGTATTAACGGGGCACTTCGCCGGTGGAACGCGAAGACCGGCCAGCCGATCGGCGACACGAACACAACAACCGACTACGGTGAGATTTACCCCGTGGCATTAAGCCCAGACGGCCGAACGATTCTCACCAGTAATTTGGCACCCCGCCTATGGGACGCTCGGACTGGCAAGCCGGTCGGACATCCCATCGACTCTTCAGGGATCCGACCCGAAGACCAGGGCCCGATGGCCTTTAGCCTCGACCGAAGAATGATGGCCATTGGCGGTCACACCGGCAATGTGCGCCGCTGGGATGTTAGAACTGGCAAACCAATTGGTGGCCCGATGATTGGTCACCGCGGTCCGGTGGCCGATCTTGCATTCAGCCCGGACGGACGCACGATCGCCTCCAGGGATGAGGACGGAACGGTGCGTAGATGGGACGCTGGCGATGGAAGACTTATTGGCGAACCGGTGATCGCAGGCAAAGGGCCAGTAATTAGTCCGGCGGCCAGCCTGACCTTTAGCCCCGACGGGCAACGACTCCTAGTCGGCAGTAGTGACGGTACGATTCGATTGTTCAAATCTGGCAGACGGCGGCCCCCCACTACCTCCAAGTTCAATCTCACTGATCCAGTGCAAGGTGCAGGCGTCAGCCCCGACGGCCGAACCATCGTTTCTGCAGAGGAATTTACGATAACCCGTTGGAATGCAGAGACCGGCGCCAGGATCGGCGAGCCGGTCCCCGCGCAAGACATGGTGTTCAAGGTAACGTTCAGCCCGGACGGTAAGAGATTCGCCACCATCGGTATAGGCGGTGTGAGGCTCTGGGACACTGGCACCGGCGCCCCAGTGGGCAAGTCGCTACCGCTACCTTACATATCCGATTCGGCGGCCAACATCGTCGACGCAGCGATAAACGCCGATCGAACCATCATCATTGCCGGACTTTCATATAATACGATCCTACGGTGGGACGCACGCACCGGTGACCCAATCGGTAAACCGATTGGCGAGTCAATCCTTGGCGACGAAAAGCAGCTAGCGTGTCTGGCTCTTAGTCCGGATGGCCGGGTCATCATCGCTGGCACTAAAGATGGTCTTATACGCCGCTGGGATGCGGGCTCGGGTCAGGCCATAGACAAACCGATCACCGCGGGCAAGGACGAGGTCAAAGACGTGGCGTTCAGCCCGGATGGCCGGAAGTTCGCGAGCGGCGGCGCAGACGGCACGGTGCGACTCTTTGACGCCTCCACCGGCGTCCCAATCGGTGAGCCTTCCACCGGACACCAAGGACCCGTAACGAGCGTTTCGTTCAGCCCCGATGGTAACCAAGTCATTTCGGGCGGCTACGACGACACACTGCGTTGGTGGGACGCCAACACCGGCAAGGGCACCGGCTTCCCAATCGCGCTCCGAGGACAGGGGGGTTTTCTAAGCAGTGTCTCGCTCAGTAACGACGGCCTGTTCATCACCGTCATTACTGTCGACAAGACCGTCCACCGATTCCCGGTCCCGGCGGCTTGGGAGCGTGAACTGTGCGCGAAGCTCACCGCGAACATCAGCCGGGAAAAATGGGGTGAATGGGTAGCACCGGACATCGAATACACGGAAATCTGTCCCGGCCTCAACGTACCGTCCGATGTGCACGCCACACGATGAAGAGCGCTCTAGCCAAGTCATTCAGCTTCGCTCGTACATCCCCGTTCGCGTGCCATACACCGCCCTGAATGCCGCTGCAGCAGGTCCACGTGGGGCGAATTATTCAGAGAAGGCTTGAAGGCGCCTGTATCTACCGCTGACTCAAGGCGTCAGGGGCCGTAGTCAGTCCCAGGACATTTGGCGGTGAGCATTACCGGTCCACCCTCGCTGGGTGCGCGAAAAGCCGCGGAACCTCCAAACAAAGAGCCAGTCCAGCTCCCGAGTACGGCCGTGCGCTTCCCCAGGGGCTCGTTCTACCGTGCTGGCACGGATGCCGCAGGCCCCAAGCAGACGCAGACTAGGAATGCGGCGTCAGAAAAGGTGCTCCCAGCACCGATCGCCACGCTAAGAGTGTCCTAGGGTGGGACCGTTTTCTGTCCGGGCACTCATCGCAGAATAAGTACGCCGCACCGTTCACATAACCACGGTCATAAACACCCCATTGGAGTGATCAAAGTGCAAGATCAAAATCGACCGCCCCTGCAGTCGTCCACTACCCTCTCGCGCAGGACGGCAATGCTGTCCGCACTCGCATTGCCCCTTTGTAGAACCTGCCGCCGCCCACGCCGCCCCGCCCGTTGACAACGACCAATCAACGTTTCGGCGGACCTCATACAACGCCACAGTCCTGGACGACCGGCCGTCAGCGTTTTGGACCATGGGCCATCCCACTTTGGGCATAGAAACCGACATTTCAGGACACGGACATCGGGGCAGGTACCTGGGGAGTCCAAGGTCTGCCACACTGCCTAACGGGGAGACGGCAACGGTCTTCAATGGGAGTTCCCAGTACATGCAGGTGGGCGACCACCCTGCCCTCAGCCCAGCAACAACCGGTGTACTGACCCTTGAGGCGTGGATGCGTCCCGACACCCTGCACTTCCCCCACGGGGAGGGGACAGGATATGTCCACTGGATGGGCAAAGGCGCCCCAAACAATCATGAGTACGTCGCGCGGATGTATTCATCCGGCAACACAGAGAATCGCGCCAATCGAATCTCCGGTTATCTGTTCAACGCCTCCGGCGGCAAGGGCGCGGGCTCGTACTTCCAGCAGGAGGTCCGACCAGGGCAATGGATTCACTACGTCCTTGTCATCAACGCCAACGAGACGAGCGCGAAATACCCCAACGGATACACCAAGATCTACAGGAACGGCAAGCTGGCCCACCAGAACAACTTGGATTACCGCGGGACACCTGTCACTCCGCATCACGGGAACGCCCCGTTCCGAGTTGGTACCCGCGACTTCAATTCCTTCTTCAAGGGAGCCATAGGAAAAGTAGCCATTTACGGCAAAGAATTACCATCACGACGCATCGCCCAGCACTACGCCGCGATGACAAGGATTTAAGCCTCAATTACCGGGATCCGAACTCACCACTTAGCGTTCTCCAGTTCCCTGTTGCAAGCCGGGAGCGCACCGACCCAGCATAATGCGACCGGTTGACGCCTTTCACTCCACGTAGGCAATGAAGTACCGGGAAGGATCAAATACACAACCGGCACGTCACCCGCATCGTGCCGAGAGGTCCACCGAATCCGACAAGCCGGACAGATTTCGACGCAATCTGCTTCGGCTGCCACGCATTCGCCCATTGTTCTCCGGTTATGTCTCCGTGAGTAGGGCCGACCAAGATCAAGAGGCGGCCCATGATCTCAAGGCCCTATCTGGCTTGCGCAAACGAGCCGACGCCTGTCCGGGCTGAAAGCTGCACTGCGCCGCGTCCCACTGCCACTATTCACTCTGGTGCCCTATCAGGTGTGCTGTGCCCCCTCCCCCGCCAGCGCTGCCGTGGCTGCATCCGACGAGCGTACAGTCCCGCCAGCGCCACCGGAGACAATCCGCCTGCCGTCCCGGTTGAACGCCACAGTGTAGCGAGGACCGACGTGGCCTGGAGCGGACGCTTACTGCGATGGCGTTCCAGGACCGCACAGTATTGTCCGTTCCTCCAGTCAATAAGCCGGCGAACGGGACCCGACAGAGCCCACCGCTCGGGCGCCACCCCGGCGCCGAAGCCGCCAGCGTAATGATTCCTAGTCACCTCGCGGTGTTCCCGCCCCAGTGGAAGGCATGAATCGCATGACCCGCCGAACCAGTACCCACCCAGCAACGGGTCCTGCCCGCGGCCTGATCGCATGCACGGCGGCGCTGGCCCTGTTACTGAACCTCAGCGGCCTCGCGGTGGCCGACGGTGGGGACCAGGCACCCGTTAGCCGGCCCGCCCAGGTCGGCCAGACAGTGCCCCTCCCCGCACGTGCCCAGACACCAAACCCCTTACATCAGACGCGCGTGGCAATCGATGTCTCCCTAGCGAAGGCTTCAGGGAGCAGGCCGTCAATGGCCATAGTCCCACCGTCAGGAGCGCCAGGCCTCCACCTTCAGGCCAATGCCATACCCGCAACGACGGCGGTTCCCACTCTGCCGTTCCCAAACCGGCGCTCGTCCCTGCTGGATACGCGCCGGCTGCACAAACTTCGGCTACACCTCACTTCGCCGCTCTCCGGAAACGGCTCGACGCCATCATCGCCAAATATCCCCAGTACCATCTCGGCGTTGCCGTGATTGACATGTCCCACGGTATGCTCCACACCTACGGCGCTCAGGGGAAGTTTGTGGCGGCCAGCACGGGGAAGATCCTGGCAGCCGTCGCGTACTACCACTACGCCGAACGCGGCCTGCTGTCCCTCACGGCACCCAGGGGACGCTATACCGCAGCCTTTCAGCTCCGGCAGATGATCCAGCAGAGCAACAACGATTCCTGGGCACTGATTCTGAAGGCCATCGGCAACCAACGAATCCATGATTATGCTGCCGCGCTAGGGATTCCCTACGCCAGGCCACTCAACAAGCTTTCCCCCGTTGAGACCGCCACGCTGCTGTACCTGCTGTACACCGGGCAACTGATCAGCACGGCGCACGCAAACCAACTGCTCTCCTACATGCAACACACGAACTACGAAGCCCTCATCCCCGCCGCCGTCCCACCCTCCATCACCGGCGTAGCTCCGGTGTCTCAGGCCTCACCCGCGTCGCCGCACTCGATTACGCCGGCCAGGGAATCCGGATCAACGCGATCGCTCCCGGACCGATACTCACCGACCGGCTCGCTGCGGCGGGCCAAGCCGCCCAGGAGCACGTGGCCTCCACCGTTCCGCTTGGCCGGATCGGCACGCCAGGCGATGTTGCTGCCGCCGCACTCTGGCTCTGCTCGGACCAGTCCTCGTTTGTCACCGGTACCGTTCCTACCGTCGACGGCGGCAGGCTCGCGGGAACGCCTGCCTTCAACGTCAGGAAGTGACGGCGTCGAGCAGACGTCGGAAACGACCACCGGCCGGTGTGGCGCCGATATATGCGCCCGATGACTGGCGGGTCATCCTCGCGCTCGGGGTGTGGTGCCACGAGGTGCATGGCCGCACCCGGCTGATGTCCGTTGGGCTCCAAATGAGCAGACACCGGTTGTAGTCTGGCCTTGGTCTCTACGGAACGGAAACGCTCCGTAACCGAGTTGCGGTACTGAGGGGGAGAAAATGGGCGAAAATCCAGGTCCTTCCGGCTGGGGTCAGGCGAATGGGCGTCAACAAAGTCACGTGCCGCCGATGCCCCCGCGGCCTCCCCATAGGCCCAAGCGCCGACTGACCCTTAAGACGTGGCTCATCATTGCTGGCGCTGTCCTCGGGCTCGGCATCATCGGCAACCTCCTCCCGGACCGTCCCGGCCCGACACGAACGGCTTTCCCGACAACTGCCCGGCACCCGTGACCGCGGCTCCGAAGACGCCGCCGGTGGCGCAGGCCAAGCCAACCGTCACACCCACGCGGCGGATCATGACTACAACCCCCACCAAGACGCCAACACCTACGCCTACTCCCACGATGAACGCCCGGGAAGCATCCAACGACTGGTGGTTCGACCGGGGCGGGAACCAAATCAACTCAACAATCAGCGTCCTGGATCGGTTTGCGGCCACCGCCCAGGCTGGCAATTTGGCAGACGCGCAGGTGAACTGTTCGCAGCTGCAGGACTACGCATCCATGTGGTCACCGCAGAGCTTGCTGCATATTCCTGACCCCGATCCAGCCGTTGGAGGTGACCTTGTGCAGGCCTTCGAAGACGGCAGAACCGGCACTCAAATCGCCGCTGACAAGTGTGCCAAGTTTTTCGAAAAGAACGACCAGGGAGCCCTGTCCCAGTCCATCCAGTACGCCGCAGCCGGTTCTGCCGAGCTAGTCAAAGTCCAAAACGGTCTGCTTCGCCTCCAAGGGCTCACACCGCCTGAGGAGCCCAATACGCCTGCCGTCCCACAGACGCCGCCCGATATGACTGAGGTCCCCCAGGCAGAGTGCCTCGGCGCCAGGTTCCGCTACGAGAAGCTTGCCGGACTCAGCTGCGATGAGGCGATTGCAGCCTGGGACCGAGTGCTGAAGACCGGAAACGTGGATAACCAATACATCGAAACCAGTGACTGGCTTTGCTTTTACCCAGTCCCTGAGGAAAGTCCTGCCGACCTGTTGTGCTTCCGCAGTGGTCCCGTGGATGCCTCATTCGAAGCATGGAAAAGGTAGCGCGGCCGTTGCCACCTGGAATTGCCGCTAGACGCCGTTTGGTTCCCTCGCAGTCGCTGCACTCCGGGAGCATACTGGGCGCATGGCTGACACCGACGATTTCCTGTCCTGGGTGAGGTCCTCGTTATACGAGGCGGAACTGGCCCTTCACAACGGGGACGCCGAACCCCGGCGGGCAATCTGGTCCCGCAAGGAGCCGGTCAGCATTCTTGGCGCCTGGCAGAACTGCTTCGGACAGCGGGAGGTGCACGACGTGTTCGCCAGCCTTGAGCGGCGGTTCGCGAACTGCACGTCGTACGAGTTCGAGCTGCTGTCTCATGGCGTCGTCGGCGACATGGCTTATACGGTCGGCATGGAACATATTTCCACCTCGGTGGACGCGGAACCCCGCAGCTTCGTCCTGCGGGCCACACAGGTCTACCGACGCGAAGACGGCGAATGGAAAGTTGTTCACCGGCATGCCGACACGGTAGCCGAGTAAGGTCCTCCCGGTGCGAGGCGCCGATCAGAGCCTGTTATCTGTAGTTTCTGACGGCCAGGCCCGCGGCATTCAGTGGAAACGTACATGTTGCGCTGTCCCGGAATACCCTTGGGGTTCAAAGCGACCGCTGGTTTGAGGCGATGGCTCTGCTTACACTCGGGGAACATGGGTGCCCGACTCTGGAGGCGCAGATGCCCGCACTTTTGATCGCCCGGTTCCGCGGGGACGTCGAAGAATTGACCCGCGCTTACGACCGGGCGCACAAGGTAATCATGGAGGCTGGCGGACCGCCCGGAGAGCTGCGTCATCATTGCGCGGTCGGTGACGACTCGCTGTATCTCATCGGGGTTTGGGAGTCCGAGGAGCTTCTCAGAGCCCGTTTCGGCAGTGACCGCTTCCAAAGAATCCTTGCCGAAGCGGGGTTTCCTTCCATGGACGACGCTGAGGTTACGATCCTGCACCTGCACGCGATCGAACCGCCGCTGTAGGCAAAGGGCCGGTCAACGAAGAGCTCAGAGGTCTTCGTCGGGATGGTGTCCTACAGGGGTCATTGCGTCGAAGCGATCCGGGTCCTCCAGATAGGTCAGGGAAAAGATCTCCCTGAGGACATGCACTGCGGCTACGGCGAAGACATCACCGTCAACGACGCCGACGGTCGCCTCTACAACCAGGAGACGTGCCGGTGCGGGATGCCCCTCGGAATGCACTTGTCACTGGAGACGCAGCCGCCCAAGAGCGGGGCAACGCGTGGACGTCCTCCGACCATCACTGGAACCTCGTATTCAAGGCGGGCACGAGACTGGCAGTGGACGAAAGCTGAGGCTGCCTATGCGCCAATCACTTCAGGTCGCCAGATAATCCAGGCCGCGATGATTACGAGGACCAGGGCAACCGTCAGCAGCGCCGTGGCGAGAAGCGCCTTGGGCTTCATGGGCTATGGCGTAAGTCCTTGGACTGCTTGCGCCGACATTCACCCGCCCGCTGAGCCTGCGAAAGATTTGGACTGACGCCATGAGCACCAGGACTCGCGAATACAGCCAGCTGCGTGCCAAAGTCAGCGCCCGCTTCAACGCCCACGACCTGCAGCCGGACGCGGAGTTGACATGATAGGTCCATGAATTCCGGAAAACCCCTGCCCAGACGTTTCCTGCTGCTGGGGACGGCTGCCACCACAGCGGGCGGTGCACTGTCCGCCTGCTCCGTCGCACCCACAGGCAGCACAACCGTCCCTGCGGCTCCCGACGCTTCAGCGCCACCGGGCCATCCCTTCCGGATCGGCAAGCTCAGCGACATTAACGTCGGCGACACCGCCACGGGGAAAGCCAACGGAAGGACCGTCGTTGTCTTCAGACCTGAAGACCGCAAGGTCGTGGCCTACGATGCAACGTGCACGCACGCCGGCTGCACGGTGGCACCAGTCGGGACGACCTTCGAATGTCCCTGTCACGGCTCCACGTTCAACGGATCGGACGGAAGCGTCGTCAGCGGACCGGCGCGCCGTCCTCTCACGTCTCTGACCGCCGCTATCGATGGGGACTGGATCACGATCCTCGCCTGACTGTCCGGATCCCAAGGAGCATGTGCTGCCTCTGAGCCCGGCAGCCTCGATGTGCGCGCTTCCCTACCCCGCACAGGCGAGCGGAAACTCAGAGGAAGAGCTTTGTGATGCCCTGCTCACTGCCCACCTCTACATTGAACATTGGTGACCCCTAACCTCCATCACAGATATGTATCCGAACAGCCCTGAACTGCAGAGGTATTGGAATTTGTGTGGATAATACCCATGCAAATTTTCAAATTTTGGTGCCAGACCCGGCAGTTAGGTGGGGTGGCGCTCCAACGTTCCAGGTGATCTATGGGGCGCTATAGGTTGGGGGCAGAACCGGACAGGAGATGCCCATGGGTTACACCCACTACTTCCCAGGTCTTGCGGCCACGGCGGATGTCATCGCCGATGCCAGGAAGATCATTGAAGCCTCCGCGGTGACCATCTGTGGCCCGGCCGGCCAGGGACCGCCAGTCCTGAACGAAGAGGACGGAATCCTCCTGAACGGATTTAAGGCCGCCGGTGATGCCTACGAGACGTTCCACCTGCGCGGCACCAAAGCGCCGCCCTACCCGGACATGTGCACGTTCTGCACGACGGAGAACCGGCCCTACGACGTCGTGGTCACCGCCATCCTGATCGCCGCGGCGGTCCGGTCTCTGGACTCCACCACCGGCACCATTCGCAGCGACGGCCGGTGGGACAACTGGAAATCGGGCCCGCTTCAACCGCTCCCCCGCAGTACCAGAAAGGTGCATCCAGAAACGGTCGTTTCCGACTTGTGTTGTTCTCACTCACTGACGGGCTGTTGGCTCAGGCAAACACCGCCAGCCTTTTCGGGCCATTTTCTCAGCTCAGCAGGGCCATCATTTGAGAACGCGTGGACCGTGAAAGATGTTGGTGATTAGCGCCGCCGATGGATGACAGGAGTTACCCCGCCAAGGACGAAGCAGCCGCCGTTGGTCGTAACACGGCTGAAGCGGACAACGTGAAGCACGTCATCAAGACCCAGGACGGCCGGATCTCCTGGATGAACAGTTACGGCAATGATCCCGGGAACGTCCCCGGCTAACGGTCGAAAAGGCCAAGGAGTGGTTGAAAGGCAAGCGGCCCAACTTGTCCAACACCCACCGGATGCATCTACTCACGACAGCACGCCCCCGGCGGCCATCCCGACTGTGTCCTTGCTTACGTTCCGGACAAAGTTGAGGAAACTCGCGGGTGGACATGGAAACCTAAAGGATGCACCCCCAATGGGTCGAACACCCATTTGGAGCACCACCTGACCATCGACGCAGAACTGACTGCACGGACAAAGCTGGAAATAAATGACCAAAACTGGCAACAAGGACACTGAAGAACCAGCCGAGAAGGCCGCCCAACCCAAGAAGGGCCTCGGTCTGAGCCTTATCCAACTCATCGCCGGCGGGGGCGCGGCGGCAGTGGCTTCCGTCATTGGCGGGCACCTCGGCCTGGCCGGAACCGTGGTCGGTGCCTTTATCCTCAGCGTTGTCTCGGCCATTGCAGTGCCCCTGTTTCACGCCTCCCTGGAAAAGAGCCACGAGCAACTCAAGCGCGTTGTGCCCAGACGCGTCACGGACCCAGCCCAGACTCCGCGCCCACAGATGGCCGCGGACACCGCCAACATCGTCCGGGCCACCTCCGGTAAGGTCTCCACTGCGCCATTGTCGCTGGAGCAGCCTTGGGAAGGCTTGGCCGTTGCCCAGCATGCCCCCCACAAGTCACCCAGGGGTGGGAAGGTCCGGATGGCTATCGGTGGGACAGCCACCATTTTCGTCGTTGGAGTGGGGTCGGTTCTTGGCATCCAGTCAGCCACCGGTGTGGCCCTTTCGAATGGAACCAGCACTCTCCAATCGGGTATTTCCCAGGTCGTGTCAACTGCCAGGAACAGCACGGGCACTCCCGCCACGGATCCGAAACCCAGCGCTCCGGCAGTTGAGCCGAGTACCGTGGCGACAGATCAAGCCACGGATCCGGCCACGGACCCGACTGAACAGCCGGCGGTAACACCCACCCTCACAAGCGAGCCCGCACCAAGTGCCGAACCCACGGCGCCAGCCGATGCGGACAATCCGGTACCGTCGAGCACGCCCGATCCCGCCACTGGAACATCGGACGGAAGCAGCGGTGCGGACAGAGCCGACAGCCAGGCCCAACCAGGCGCCGGAACATCCGCCGGTGGCGCCCCCACCAAGTAATTTCATCTGACCGCAACCCTCAGGCGCTGCAGTCATGCATGCCGGCCCACTCCGATTACGCCAAGCAACAGCCACGGTTGAGAACATCAACCGTGGCTGTTGCCGTAGATTCGAAAAACATTTCCAGCCGAACAAAAGATCCTCCCGGGCATGCCTCCACAGGACCCGAAGACCGTTGGCAACGTCGTTTCAGAATTCCGCGGATTCTTGGATTTCTTGAGGTATTCTACGACCGGCGTCTCCAGGGATGCGGTAGGAAATGCCCAAGGATACCGAAGCCAGTGCGCGAGGGCCCGGAACAGTCGGCCGCATGTGGGCCCGTATCCTGCCATCATCCAGTGTTTCGTTCCTCGGCTCCAACGCAGGCGACCACGGGACGGGATACGTCGGGATAAACTTGCCGTGGCCAGCTAGTCACACGCGCAGCCCTAACCACATCCCTGTGGTTTCCGAGCTGACGAGGCTCCACGCGTCACCTCGCAGACCACACCCAGGGGACTTGGCTCGCGGTTGGTAGGTCGTCGAACGGGACGACGGGCGGGAGGACGGGGATTTGGCAAGGAAAGCAACCGATTCACTGACATCAGCTTTCGTCGCTGATACGCCGGCGACAGGCATGCGAATGTCAGGAGCCCGGAGGGGCTGACCCATCGATCACTAACGGGGGAAGCCGGGACCTTCTCCTGACCATCGTCCGTCGGCATCCACCAAACTTGGGGACGCCCTTGTCCCTGACCGTCAGTTTGGGGGGCCGACGACCAGCTGGGGGTGCGTCTAGTCTCAAGACACGCGGCCGCCGGCCCCGACTCGCACCGGGCGAGCCCGCCCGGAAACCAGCATCTCACCGGCGACCAGTGTCACCGCCGGGCTTCAACAATTTCCACCCTACTGATAGTTAACACCCTGTTAGCGACCCTGGTACAGATTATCGGTACCTGCTTTCGGGCTCAGGACAATTCATCGGTCCGAGTGGGACGCGACAGGACGCGCATTACCGGGCTGGCAGGCTGGCCGGACCCCGTTGACGAAATGGGACCACAGGCCACCATGCCCAACCATGACGGCACTAATACAGCACGCGGCTAAAGGATGCTCGGCCAAGGGGGAGGAATTCCCGGGAAATCTGGACGAAGTCTCCTTAACAGTGCGCAGCTTCGAGAAAGACGGCTGGACCATTACGAGCTGGGCTTTGGCCGCCAGCGGATACACGGAGACGACATTGCTGCCGGGCTACAGGGTAGGCAACTGGTAATTGATATGGGTATGGGCGGCGATGACCACAACCAGGAACGGCACTGGGGTCCACTTTCTCGAAAGAACACCGCCCTGGCCAGCGTGTTGCGGGTGTCGCCCCTGCAGGCTCCACGGCAGCCATCCCACGTGGCCACGCCGACCGAATTCGAGGCGGTCCACTACGCGCCCCCGCACCTCGTATGACTGCGGCAGGGACCCTGCGCCGGTTCAGACAGACCCCGGTGAGAGTCGACGGATGCAACCAATTAACTTGTCAAGCTCTTGACCGGGGGCGGATCCCACCCTTAGAGTCTTCATATATGACTCATATATCACACGGCCCGACCCCGGACTCGAGGTTTTGATCTCGATGGGTCGGCGCCCGGGCCGGAAGCCAAGGCCTTGCCGTATCCATCTCCAAGAGCGGTGATACATGACGACGCCGAGTCCTGCACGGCCATATCGACTGGCATCGAGCCAGTCGGCATCGTCCACCGGTCGCTGGGCTGCGGCTGTCCGTGCGTCTAGGAAACGACGCTCGGGTGCCGTCAGCGGTTTGCGCTGAAGCCAGAAGGGAACAAATCTCAATGACCCAACCGACCAGGACGACGGCCTCCGTCGACACCCCGATATCAAACGAGACCAGCTCCAAGTTCAAACGCCGCTTCATGGTGCGGCTTGTCGCT
>NZ_JAAOXD010000007.1:102824-217313 GCF_014694315.1 Arthrobacter ipis
GGCCCGCCCTGCTCCCGCGTTAGCACAGCCCGCGCCCGGACGGCCGGCACCCGCCCCCGCGCCGGCGCCAGCGCCCGTTCAACCGGCGCCGGTTCAGCCTGCCCCCTCCCCCGGCGGTTCAAACCAGGCGGCCATTTCGGTGGCGATGGGCAAGGTGGGGTCCCCGTACTTCTATCAATATGGCGGCACGGGCGCGTACGGCTTCGACTGTTCGGGCCTGGTCCAGAACGCGTTCGCGGCCATCGGGAAGCAACTTCCGCGCACGGCTGCGGAGCAGTTCGCCCAGGCGCCCGTCCACGTGCCGCTGTCCCAGGCGCAGCCCGGTGATCTGCTGGTTTGGGGATCGGCGCCCGGTTTCTACCATGTGGCGATCTACCTCGGCGGCGGCAAGGTAGTTCAGGCGCTGAACCCGTCTGCGGGCATCACCGTGACGGAGCTGAGCATGATGGCCGGCATGCAGCTCCACCCGGTCGCTGCGCGGTACTAGCTCGGCCCGCCACTAACCCCCGAGACCGGAAACCGCTGCTCGGGGAAACCGCTAGGACAGCACATCCTTGCTAACGAACCTGCCGTACGCGAGCGCGCCGAACGCTGCGATGTAGCCCGCCTGCAACAGCGCATTGTCACCGAACGAATCCCAGCCGATGGGTTGGCGAAGCAGGTCTGCGAAGCCGAACCAGTGGTGCGTGAACAGCCACGGGTGCAGCCACTCCAGCTGGGGCAGCTGGTCGAGCACCTGGGAAACGACGGACAGGACAATCGTGGCGGCCATGGCGCCGACAGGCACGTCGGTCAGTGTGGACAGAAACAGCCCGATGGCCGACAAACCGAGCAGCGACACAGCCTGATAAGCGGCGATCAGCAGCATCCTCACCAGCGCCTCATCCGGTTCCACAAGGTCGCCCGAGAGCAGTGCCACCGGACCCACTGGGAAGAGCACCCAGCCAATGCCCGCGCCGGCGAGCGCCACTGCGAGCGGAGCGGAAATACAGAACACAGCAGCCCCGGCATACTTCACCAGCAGCAGGCGCACCCTGCCGGCCGGCGCCACCAGCAGGTATCGCAGCGTGCCCAGTCCGGCTTCCCCGGCAATGGTGTCCCCCGCGACCACGCCAATGGTCAGCGGGAGGAACAGCGGAACGGAAACCAGCATCGCGGTGACGGCCACGAACAGGCCGTTCTGGCTGATCCGGTCAAGGAACGCCGGCCCCCTCCCCGCGGGAACGGCTGAGGAAACGCGGACGACGACGGCGATCACCACCGGGATGGCGGCCAGCGCCAGGAGCATGGCCTGGGTCCTGCGACGGCGGAACAGCTGCTTCAGCTCCGAAGCGAGCAGCGAACCGCTGGACGGCCGGCGCCTGGTACCCGGCGCCGGGCCGTCCCGCACGGTGAGCCGCTGCACCGCCGGTTCCAGCGCCGCCGGCCCGTGTCCATCCGGTTGCTGCACTGCGGGCTCCTGCGGTGCGGGCTCCTGCGCTGCGGGCTCCGCAGCTTCCGGTTCCGGCATTGCTGCCCCCTGTGCCGCCGGCCGATCACTGTGCGACATCGAAGCCCTCCCCCGTCAAAGCCACAAAGCGGTCCTCCAGGCTGCCACGCTCCACGGTGAACCCGCGCACGCGTACGCCGTCCGCCACGAGGGCAGCGACTATCGCCTCCGGCGCCACGCCTCCGTTGGCGGCTGGGAGCCCAGCCATGCCATCAAACCCGGCGCCACCGGAGAGCCCTGCTGTCCGTTCAAACCCTGCCCCAATAGGCAGGCTGGAGGTAATGACGGCATCCACTCCGTCTGGATGACCCACAACCGGGGACAGACCGAACCGCACCAAAACGCCCGAGGCCGAACCGGCGTCGGGCGTCACCAGGCGGAGCTGCGTGGTGCCCGACTCGCGCAGTCCGGCCAGGGGCCCCTGGGCCACCAGCCTTCCGGCGCTCATGATGGCCGCATGGGTGCAGATCTGCTCCACTTCGGCCAGCAGGTGGCTGGAGACGAACACGGTGGCGCCGTCAGCGGCGAGGGACCGGACCAGGTTCCGCACCTCCCGCGTGCCCTGCGGATCCAGCCCATTGGTCGGTTCGTCCAGCACCAGCAATTCGCGCCTTGCCAGCAGCGCGTTGGCTATCCCCAGCCGTTGCTTCATGCCGAGGGAGTAAGCCCGCACCTTCTTGCGGGCGGCATGGGAAAGACCCACGCGTTCCAGTGCTTCAGCCACCCGGGCACGGCGGGTGGCCGGCGCGGCGTGGCGGTCCGCAGCATCAAAGCGGTGCAGATTTGCCGCACCCGAAAGGAAAGGATAGAAAGCAGGCCCCTCCACCAGCGCACCGACCCTGGGCAGGACCTCATCCAGCTGCCGCGGCATGTCCAACCCCAGGACCCTGACCTCGCCCGCGGTCGGCGCGGCGAGGCCGAGCATCATGCGGATAGTGGTGGTCTTGCCTGATCCGTTGGGCCCGAGGAAGCCGAAAACAGAGCCGCGCGGCACGGCCAGATCGATGCTGTTGACCGCCAGCTGGTGGCCGAACCGCTTGCTCAGCCCTTTCGTCTCGAGCGCAAGAGCGCGGCCAGCGGCTGTCACCTCGCGGCAGCGGCGGCCTGGAGCCGCTCCAGGGGCACGGAACCAACGAACGTCCGGCCGTCGTCGGTCAGCAGGACATTAACCAGTGATGTGGAGATAGCCCGCCCGCCCTGGACGGTCACGGTCGCCTGGCGAAGCAGGGGATCATTGAGCAGCCGGTCGACTGATTGCTTCCCAGACTCGCGGGACTCGGACGGCGCAGAAGCGGAGGGGGCCGGAATGCCGACGATCCGTTCCCACCCGGAGCCGGTGACGGTGGGGGCGTGCCCGCGCCGGTCCTTATTGTCCGTGCTCCTGCCAGCCAGGTTCTTGTCAGCCAGATCCTTGTGGGCCCGGTTCTTGTCGGCTTGGCCATTCGTGCCGTTGGGCTTTGCCGGCACCGCAAGTTCCTTCACCGAGGCACCCGGCGGCGGCGAGAAGTTGAACAAAGCCGGATCGGGAGCCCCAAGTGTCAGGCTGGAGAAAGCGGTACGGAACGCAGGCTCCTGCTGCCCGCGGGCCCGTACCTCCACGCTCAGCGGCATGCCGTTCTCACCGTCCACGGCCACTGCCACTGAGCCCACCAGGGTGACGTCCGAGCGCGGCGTGAGAACCAGGCTGTATGCCGCCCTGCCTGCCACCTCGGTGTCTTCGGCCACCGCTACTTCGGTGCTGTTGTCCAGCTTGCCAAGCATCTTCGCAGCCAGTTCCTCCGGCGTTGCCACACCTGCCGGCATGTCATGGCTGCGGGCCTCCTTCGACGCCGCAGCCGGAAGCGTGACGTGGGTGGCCGTGTTGTCCTTCGAGTTGTACAGCCACAGCTCATTGCCCTGCCGGACGGCGTCGCGCTCGGCCATCCGGTCCATCACCTGCATGCGGGCCTTGGTTGGTCCGTCGACGTAGACGCGGGCGCTGTGCGGCCCGGTCAGCAGCTCGGCGAGGGAACCCGTCCCCGCACCCGAGGTGGGCCCTACCTGCGGGACATCCGGCAGGCCGAGTTCGGAGGACTGCTCCAGCGTGCCGGAGAAGGACTTAGTCTGGTGGTGTCCGATCATCGCCAGCACCTGGGCGGGTGTCTTCTCTGGCAACGGATCCCGGGCGCTCGCGGGCAAGGACCCCGCCAGGACTCCCGCAGCTATCACAGCAGGTACGGCCACGGCGGGTGTCCACCGCAGCCAGGTCGCAGTCATGTCAACTCCGCTCCGACGTCGCAGCTCATACCCTCAGGGTACGCCTCGGCCTCCCATGTGGCAGCCCCCGGCCGGGCTGTCCGCTTTCCCTGTCGCGCCCAGTGGGCCAGACTGGGTGGGACGCCGTTTTCCAGCTTCCAGGAGCCTTCGCCAATGCGCATTCCCGGTGCCACATCCAGTCCGGCCGACGAACTGACAGGCATCGTGGGCTTCGCCGCCCAAGCCATCGATGCGCTCGGGGAATGGGGTGTGGGACTCTTTACTTTCCTTGAGACGGTGTTTCCGCCGATTCCCAGCGAAGTGATTCTTCCGCTCGCCGGGTTCCTGACCCGGCAGGGATCCCTCAACCTGGCCCTGGTCTTCGTGACCAGCACGCTGGGGGCGTATCTGGGCGCTCTCGCGCTGTATTTCCTGGGCGCGAAGGTGGGGCTGGAGCGTTCGATCCGCTGGCTGTCGAAGCTACCGCTGGTGGACCGGGAGGACTTCGAGCACGCGGACGCCTGGTTCCGCCGCCACGGCAGGTCGGCGATTTTCTTCGGCCGGCTGCTGCCCGGCGTGCGGAGCCTCATTTCGTTGCCTGCGGGCGCCGAGAGGATGCACCTGGGCACCTTCAGCATTTTCACCATTGCCGGCAGCGGCATCTGGAACGGCGTGCTAATCGGCTTCGGCGTACTGCTGGGCCGGCAATACGCAATGGTGGAGCAATACTCCCGCTACCTCAACTACGCCGTCTACGCCGCCCTGGCCCTCTTTGTGGTCTGGCTCTTTGTCCGGCACATCCGGCGCGGGAAGCCGGCACAGGACCGGAAGTAGCCCCCGGCTTCAAGGCAGCGCACTAGCCGCCCCGACCTCCGGCAGCCGCCAACCCCAGCCGCCACAGCCCTCAGGCGCCGGGCACCACGGTGCCGGCGCCGCCGTCGACCGTCACTTCCTGTCCAGTCCGGAGCAGCGAGGTGGCGTCAGCGACGCCCACCACGGCGGGGATGCCGTACTCCCGGGCCACCACGGCGCCGTGGGAGTTGGGGCCGCCCATCTCCATCACCAGGCCGCCTGCCGTGAGGAACAGCGGGGTCCAGCCCGGATCGGTGGACGGCGCCACAAGGATTTCCCCCGGTTCCAGGTGGGCACCCACGGGTTCGAGGATGACACGTGCCGGCGCCGTCACCGTCCCCGCCGACGCCGGGCTCCCGGACAGTGCCCCGGCGGCGGTTCCGACGGCGGTAAGCAACGTTTCCGGTTCCGTTCCGTCCGAGAGCAGCATCCTCGGGATGTGGCGCCGCTCCAGTTCCAGGTAATAGGCCCCCTGCCGCTGTGCCACGAGATCCTGCATGTCCGCACCATCCAGCGCCCGGTGAGCTTCGGCAAGGTTTAGGAAGAAGATGTCCTCTGCCCGGGCGAGCCGTTTCTGTTCCGCCAGCACGGCTCCGACTTCGGCCAGCTGCTTCCGGACCTCCGCCAGTGCCAGGACGATCTGGAACTTGGGAAGTTCACGCAGCCCGGCGAAGAGCCGCGCCCGCCGCAGGGCCGCTCGGACGGCCACGGCGCGGAGGCGTCCCCTCGAACGGGCCTCGGCCACCAGCCGCTCAATCTGTGCATCTGCTTCGGCTGCTGCCTGGCTGAACTGGCGGTCAGGGGCCCGGTCCGGGTCCTCCAGCCGGAGGTAGTTCATCAGGACGCCAAGAATATGGGTGGGGTCGTCCCGCCAGCGGGGCATGCCGACGTCAATCTCGGCCACAGCCCGGTGCCCGTACCGCGCCAGGAATCCTGCCACGCCGGTCTGGGCTGCGGCCGGCAAGTCGCCCGCGGCGAAGCGCTGTGCCAGCACCGTGGGGGGATGCCCCGTAAGTACGGCCAGCGATTCCGCGTCGGACTTGATCGCCGTGGCGACCCGCCACAGCTCGAGGTCCATCTCGGTGGTCACGTTGTTGGGCAGGCCGCGGAGGACAGGCTGCAGGTCGGTGTTTCTGCTTCCTGCGGTGCCACCCTCGCGGCCGCCGTCCTCGCCGGCACCAAAGAGTCGGCCGGCGCCCAGGAGTTTCCCGGCGAGGCCGAGCATGGCGAAGCCCAGGCCGGCAAGCGGGAGCACGGCCGGCAGGTTGGGGAAGAGCCGCGACAGTATGCCCTCGGCATGGTTAAGCCGCGCGCGCGGGGAAGCACCCTGGGGCAGTTCCAGCGCCGCGTTGAACTCCGTGGTGAAGCGGTCGAGGCGTTTGAGGGCCGCCTCAGGACGGACCAGCGCCCGGATCGCTGCTTCCGGCACGCGGGCCCGGGCAGCTATGGGAAGCACGTGCTTGAGGAGGTCCCACGGTGTGCGGCGGGTGATCGATAGGCGCGGGTCGTCGAACACGCTGCGCAGGACTTTTGCGGAGCGCGCCTCCATGACGTCAAAGACCCGGGGAATGATCCGGCGGCCCACGGCGCTCCGGGCGGCTGCGGTCAGGTCAATGAAGATGCGCTCTCCGGCTTCGACGTACGGCGGCGGCCCGCTGCGGGGGTCCGGAACGTCGAAGCCCGCAGCGGCAGCAACTGATGAGCCGATCCGCCGGAGGGCGGCAAGTCCCATCGGAGTCAGCGGCCGGGTAAGGCCCTGGGCGAGGCTGAAGCACAGGTAGACACGCAGGTCCTCCCCCGGGCCGGGCCGTTCCTGCTCTTTCTCCGGGAGGGTTGCCTTCTCCGGCAGCGGGTACAGCGTGGTGATGGGCCGCGACTGGGTCAGCCAAATCTTTCCGGCGACGTCGAGCGCCCACTCGGTGTCCTGCGGGGCGCCGTAGTGGGCCTCGGCCTTGCTCCCCAGCGCCGTGAGTTCCCGGATCTGCGCGTCGGTCAGGCACGGCTGGTTTTGCGCGCCCGGGCCGGGTGCCGTCTGCTCGACGGATTCGGTGCCTCCCGCGGGCAGCGGCCGGACAGCCGTGCGTTTGTCCCCCAACCGGCGCTGCAGGATGGAACCGGATGCGGTGTCCACCAGGAAATGGTCCGGATTGACGGCGCCCGACACCACTGCCTCGCCAAGCCCTGGGCTGGCGTCGATCACAGCCTCCCGGCGCCTGCCGGTGACCGGGTTCGCGGTGAACATCACGCCCGCCGCCTCCGCGTCCACCATCCGTTGAACGACGACGGCGAGTGCCACCGTTGCGGGATCAATGTTCCGGCTGGCGCGGTATGCCACCGCCCGGTCAGTCCACAGCGAGGCCCAACACTTCCGGACGGCGTCCAGCAGCGCCACAGCGTCTATGACGTTCAGGTATGTGTCCTGCTGGCCGGCAAAGCTGGCGAAGGTAAGGTCCTCGGCGGTGGCTGAGGACCTCACTGCGACCGGGACGCCGTCCAGCGCCCGGTAGGCCGTAAGCACCTCCCCGGCGATCGCCGTCGGCAATTCTGCCGAGGTGATCAGGCTGCGGGCCCTGGCGGCCAGTCTGGCCAGGGCTTCGAGATCATCTGCCGGGGTGTCCTGAAGGACGCGGTGCACGTCTGCAAGGCCCAGTGGCTCCACGGCCTGGACGTAGGCCTCGGTGGTGAGGCAAAACCCGTCCGGGACCGGGAGGCCAGCCGAGATCAGCTCGCCAAGGTTGGCAGCCTTGCCGCCGACCTCCGGCAGCATGGAGGCGCTGAGGTCCCCGAGGCCGAGCACCAGGCCGCCCATGCGCTAAGAGGCGCCGAGCATCGGTCCGAAGCTGGCGCGGTCGGCGAGCCGGGGGTCGTCCCTGTCCGGCACCACCATTACGGGGCTCTTGGCATGGTGCAGGACGCCGTCCGACGTCGACCCCAAAAGCATGCCGGTGAAACCGCCGCGGCCGCGGGTGCCTACGACGATCAGCTCAACATGCCGGCTGGCCTCCACCAGCACATCCACGGGCGACCCATCCAGCAGCCGGGTCTCAATGGCCAGCCGCGGGAAATGGCTCTGCAGCCAGGCCACCCCGGCCTTCAGCTGGACCTGGATGTCGGCGAACAGCGCTTCCCGGTCCAGCGGGGCCGGAACCCAGGCAAGGGAGCCGCTGTACTGCGGCACGGCGCAGATCACGCGCAGCGGCGCACTTAGGCGTTCGGCCTGCTCCGCGGCTTCCAGGACGGCGACGCGGGCCTGCTCGGACCCGTCCACTCCCACCACGACAGCTTTTTCCACGGGGCCGTGGCCGGCCTTGGCCTGCTCCGCGCGGATGTGCTTGTCCTGGGTGGTCTCGCCCAAGCGGTCGGAGCAGATCAGCGGAACCGTTACCGTGGGGCATTTGGCGTGGGCGGGGAGCGCGCTGCTCACGGAGCCGAGGAGCCGCCCAACAAAGCCACCCCGCCCGCGTGTGCCGAAGACCAGCAGTTCGGCGGTTTCGGACAGGTCGAGCAGTACGCCCGAAGCGTCCCCGTTCTCGACCGAGGCGCTGACGCTGATGTTGTAGCCGGCCACCTTGTCCACTGCGTGCTGCAGGATGGCCTCCGCGCCCTCGCGGATCACCGAGTCGTCCACGGTGGCATAGCCGCCGTCGAGTCCGGAGGCGGCAAAGATGGGCACGGAGTAGGCGGTGACGATATGGAGCGGACTACGGCGGCGTTCGGCTTCGCGGGCGGCCCACACGAGGGCGCACTGGCCGTGGTCCGAACCATCGACGCCGACCACGATTCCTTCGGGTCTCGCGTGCCGGGCACCGCCATCCCGTGCCGGGTCGGGATGCAATTCGTGTGCGTCCATGTGGTCCGCCTCCTCGCGATACTGCCTGATGATGCGGCTATTCTGCCAGAAGCAGCCTGTCTAGCCGGCACCGGCAGGCCGTCCGGTTCCCGGTTACGTACAGCCTGCGCTTAAGAGCAACTATTCTCGGTCCGCGATCTCTTAGCAAGCGGGTCATCCGCGGCTTTTTGGCGCCTTTCGGAAGGCAGTTTTCCTGCCTGTTCCGGGTGCTCTTCCGGCACCGCTCCGGGTGCTCTTTCCGCACCGTTCCGGTTGCCCTTTCCGCACTGCTCCGGGTGCGCCGGTAGCGCCGTGCAAAGCCCCGCAACACAATGCTTCGGATGGGGTATCCAGCGACCGAAAAATTCTGTAATGTCGAGGCACTATCGATCCGGATTGTGCCCCATCGCACATCCGGGGATGGCTTGTGTCTGCTTGCTGGGGCAGTGGACTGTGCACGGCGATGATGCCCTGCGCTTCGAAATTCTCGAGGAGGAAGTTGTAGTGTCACGCATGCCTGGTCTCAGCGGCGCAGAACGGACCACCACTGTGGTCATAGGCACCGGACTTCCCGGCTTGGCAATCGCCACGGAACTCCGGCGACGCGGCGTTGATTCAATCATCGTCAGCAGGCTCGAATCCCCGAGGGGCGGCCAGTCATTCCAGAAATCCGCGCCGCAGCGGTGCGACGATGCCGAGGCAGCCTCGCTCCAGGAGCGGAACGAAATCCTCCGGCACCTGCGCAACTACGCGTCGAGCCACCAGCTGGATATCCGCAGCGACACGTCTGCCCTGTTGCTCGACAAGATGGGTACAGGGCAGGAAGCCTCGCTCCACCGCTGGGCCGTACACACCCCGGACGGCGTGCTGCTGGCCGACCACATCGTGCTCACCCGCTGCGCCCACAGCCAGCTGCGGCGCATGCTCACGGACCTCGGCATCTCCATTGGGGCCAACCTCGTCGCAACCATGCGTGCCATCGGCATCTACCTGGTGGGCGTTGGCGAGCTCATCACGCCCACGCCGAAGGAAGTCCTGCGCCAGGCAAAGGTGGTGGGCCAGGCCATCTCGGCGAAGGTCTACCCGGACAGCGTGCCCTCAATACTGACCGGAAGTTTCCCGGCGCTGCCCGCCGGCGCACTCTGAGGTCGCGATACTCAGGAGCCACGGCTCCCTGAAGCCGCGGCACTCTAACGCCGCGGCTGTCCGAAGCGGTCGCTAGTTCCCGTCGCCGTCAGGCTCGTCACTGACGCTGAGCCGCCGGCGGGCCAGCACACCCAGGGTGATGAGCAGGCCGAGGGCCACGGCTGCGAATATCACGATGCTCCACGGGAAGGGTTCCGAGGAATCCGGCGCTGTTCCCGTGGCCTGGGTTGCCCCCGGCTGTGGCGTACCGACGGTTTGGACCGGCGCCGCCGCTGCCCCCGCTGCAGCCGCCGTGGCAGTAAAGGAGAACGTGCCCTCTATCGGATGGGAGTCCGAGCTCACCACCCGCCACACGACCGAGTACTTCCCGGCAGGCGCGCCTTCCCGCAGGTTCTGCGTGGCGACGTTGTCCACGATCTCCACCTTGCCGTCGGCCCAGTCGGTTCCGGCGGCATCCGTCACCTTGACCTGGGAACCGAGCCCCAGCGGGGTGTTGTTGAAGGTTATCGAGACCTTCGCGGGCGCCGTCGCCACGGTGGCGCCGTCGGCCGGGCTGCTGGATTCGGCGGCATCGTGCGCGGAAGCGGGACCTGCCGTCAGTAGCAGGGCGACGAGCGCGAGCGCGCCAAGGAGGGCGGACAGCAACTGGCGGGTGAAACGCATGGGCGGACTACTCCTAGTGTTGACTTCCTTACAGACTAGGCGAATTTGCTGGGACGGCACCCGGCAACCTACTAGGATTCAAGTAACCCCCCAACACTCTCACCGGAGGACTAATGCTCAAGCAGGGCTCTGCACTGGACCGGTACTTCAAGATATCCGAACGGGGGTCCAACCTCTCCCGCGAGGTCCGGGGCGGTTTTGCCACCTTCTTCGCCATGAGCTACATCGTGGTGCTGAACCCCCTGATCCTGTCCGTTGCGGACTCCTCCGGGGCCACACTCGGTTTCCAGGCCGTCGCCGCGGTCACGGCCTTTGTTGCCGGCATCCTGACCATCCTCATGGGCGCGTGGGCCAAGCACCCGTTTGCCATGGCCACGGGCCTGGGCGTCAACGCCTTCGTGGCCGTGACAGTGGCCACTAACCCGGGGCTAACCTGGCCGGACATGATGGGGCTGGTGGTCCTCTCCGGCGTCACCATGATGATCCTGGTCCTGACCGGATTCCGGACCGCCGTGTTCCGGGCCGTTCCGGACGGGCTCAAGACCGCAATCGTGGTGGGCATCGGCCTGTTCATCGCCCTCATTGGCCTGGTCAACGCCGGCTTTGTCCGGCGCGTCCCGGACGCGGCCGGGACCACCGTTCCGGTGGGCCTGGGCTTTGACGGCAAGCTCCTGGGGTGGCCAACCCTGGTGTTCGTCTTCGGCCTGATCCTGACCATCGCCCTGCTGGTGCGCAACGTCAAGGGTGCCATCCTGATCGGCATCGTCGCCTCCACCATCCTGGCCGTCATCCTTGAGTTCACGCTGCACATCGGCCCCAGCTTCGACGGCAAGAACTTCAACCCGCAGGGCTGGTCCCTGGTTGCCCCCAAGTTCACCGAATGGGCGGCTCCCGACCTCTCCCTGATCGGCAAGGCCAACCCCATCGGCGCCTTCGGCCATCTGGGCGTTGTGGCTGCCGCGCTGCTCGCCTTCGTGATCCTGCTCAGCATCTTCTTCGACGCGATGGGTACCATGGTGGGCCTGGCCAACGAGGCCGGAACTGTGGACAAGGACGGCAACATCCCCAATGTTGACCGCGTGCTGCAGGTGGACGCCCTCGGCGCCATCGTCGGCGGCGGCGCCTCCGTGTCCTCCAACCAGATCTACGTCGAGTCAGGCGCGGGCATCGGCGAGGGCGCGCGGACCGGCCTGGCCTCGATCGTGACCGGCCTGCTGTTCCTGGTGGCCATGTTCTTCACCCCGCTGATCAACCTGGTGCCCTTCGAGGCTGTGGCCCCGGCCCTGGTGGTGGTCGGCTTCATGATGGTGGCCCAGATCGGCAAGATCCACTGGCAGGACTGGGGCATCGCCTTGCCCGCCTTCCTCACGTTCACGCTGATGCCGTTCACCTATTCGATCGCCAACGGCCTGGGCGCCGGCTTCATCTCCTACGTCCTCATCCGGACCTTCCAGGGCCGCACCCGCGAAGTGCACCCGCTGATGTGGGCCGTCGCGGCAGCCTTCGTCCTGTTCTTCGCCATTGGCCCGATCGAACAGGCGCTGGGCATGTAGCAGCCTCCGCTTCCCCGCCGCTGAGATGGCACTTGGCGGCAGTGTTCCCCAGTGACACTGCCGCCGAGTGCCATCTCGCGCTTAAGCGGGTTCCGGTATTCCAGACATCACGACGGCGGCGCTGCTGGCTTTCGCTGTGTCCCTGCGGTGAGCTTGAAGCATGGACTTTCCCGCGCTCTCGGTTGACGCTGCACCCCGCCCCTGGACAGGCCGTTTCGACGGCGACGGTGCAGCGCACCGCAGGTGGTGGCAGGCCGTGAACCCGGGCACCGGTACCACTGCTGCGCTGCACACTGCCGCCCCGAACACCCCGGCCCCTGCACAGCGCCCCGCCGTGATCCTCGGCTTCTGCAGCGATGAGGGCGTGCGCCGGAACAAGGGCAGGACCGGAGCTGCGGCCGCCCCTGCGGCCGTCCGCAGTGCGTTGGGCCCTTTGGCCTATCACTCGGACCGGCCCGCTGCGGACGCCGGCGACGTGGTGGTCCGCGACGGCGAGCTGGAGGCCGGCCAGGCCCGCGCAGGCCTCGCCGTTTCCGCGCTGCTCGACCGCGGCCACCTCACCTTGCTGCTGGGCGGCGGCCACGAAACCGCGTACGCGAGCTACCTCGGCGTGGCGGGGTCCCGGGCGGTCCGCGATGGCCAGCGGCTGGGCGTACTTAATCTCGATGCCCACTTCGACCTCAGGGATGAGGCCGCCCCCAGCTCGGGGACTCCGTTCCTCCAGATGGCCCGCGCAGAAGCGGCCGCAGGACGCGAACTGAAGTACGCCGTCGTCGGAATTTCCGAACCCAACAACACGCGGGCGCTGTTCAGCACCGCCGAGGAACTGGGGGTGCGGTACCTGCTGGATGAGGACTGCACTGCCGGGGCGGCGGAGGCTTTTGTGGCGGATTTCCTCAGCGGGATCGACGTGCTGTACCTGACCATCGACCTTGACGTGCTGCCGGCGGCGGTGGCTCCCGGAGTCAGCGCCCCGGCCGCATATGGCGTTCCACTGCCGGTGATCAGTGCCGTCTGCCGCCAGGTGGTGGCCAGCGGCAAGCTGCTGCACGCGGACGTCGCCGAGCTGAACCCGGCCTTCGACATCGACAATCGGACGGCCCGGGTTGCCGCGCGGCTGGTCAGCATCCTGCTGGGCTAAGCAGCTGCTTGCCCGGCCAGCTAATTCGCGGGCCGGGCAATCTGTGCCCGCTAATCCTTGGGCTTGGGCTTGGGCTTGTGCGACGGCTTCGGGGCTGGCCGGGCGGGCGCCTTGGGCTTGGCCGCAGGCTTGCTGACGATCGACGCCGGGGGCTTGGGGAAGGCGCCCGCCGGATAGAGCCGCGCCACCTGGAGCATGTAGTTCGCCCACTGCGGGCCCGCGATCATGTAGCCGTCAATGCGGTCATAGTGCTTGCCGTTGACAGTGAGATTCCGGCCCGGTCGCTGCTGGCCCTCCAGGGCGTCCCCGAAGAACGAGGCCGTGGCCAGGCCTGTGGTGTAGCCCAGCACCCAGGTGGCGCCGTTGCTGTTGTTGGTGCCCGTTTTGGCCGCCACGGGCACGGTTTTCTGCACCTTCGGGTTGATGTAGATGCCCGAGCCCTTGTTGAGCATGTCCTGAAGGGCCTTGTTCACTCCGCGGACCACGCTCTTGTCCACGCTGTCGCTGCACTTCTGGGCGTCCGCCGGAAGCCTCTTGCCGGCCATGTCCGTCACCCCGGCCAGGGCCACCGGCACGCAATGCCGGCCGTCGGCCGCGAAGGTGGCAAAGGCGTTGGCCATGGTCAGCGGAGCAACCCCGGTGCCGCCCAGAAGGTTGCCCAGCTGGTGCATGTTGATCGGTGTCCCGTCCAGCCCGCTGTGGAGCCCGACGGCGTTGACCATGTTCTGGATCCCGCAGAAGTCCAGCTGGGCGGCTTCGGCAAAGGTGGCCGTGTTGATGGAGTTAAACAGCCCGTAGTCCGCGGGCATCTTGCGGTAGTAGCCCTCCGAGGCGTTCTGGAGGTCATCAGCCGTTTCGAGTCCTGCCCTGCGCTGCTTGGTGCTGTAGCCGCCGGCCACTTTGCCGCAGGAGGACCGCCAGCGGAATCCCAGCGGGTACTCGCGCTTGGAGGCGTCCAGCACCGTGGTCATGGTCTTGCCCTGGTGCAGCCACTCGGCGAAGGTAAAGGGCTTCATGGTGGACCCCGGCTGGAACCCGCCAGCGCCGTTGAGGTCGTTGCCATTCGCGTCCTTGGCGTCCACGTTGAAATTCAGCTGGGTATCAAACTTCCCGGGCCGTGGCAGGTACACCGTGTTCTGGGCCATCGCCAGGACTTTGCCGGTCCCCGGCTGCACCGTGACCAGCGACGCGCCCCACCTGTCCGGATTGGCGCCGGCTGTGGCGTTCACCTGCGCCTGCGCCCTGGCCTGCAGCCGGCTGTCCAGTGTGGTGGTGATGGTCAGGCCGCCGCGGAAGAGCCGCTTTTCGCGCGCTTCCGTATCCGCGCCGTAGGCCGGGTTGTTGAGGAAGAGGTGGGTCACGTAGTCACAGAAGTACGGCGCTATCGTTGCGGCGGCGCATCCCTGCCGCGAGGGCTTGACCTTCACGCCCACGGCGGACTTCACGGCGGCGTCATACTGCTTCTTGGTGATCATCTTCTGCTTGAGCATTTCGCCGAGAACCTGGTTGCGGCGCGCCAGGGAGTTCTTGGGGTTGGCCACGGGATCGTAGAAGCTGGGGCTGTTCACCAGGCCCGCGAGCAGTGCCGACTGGGGCAGGTTCAGCTTGCTGGCCGGAACACTGAAGAAGTACTGCGCCGCCGCCTCGATGCCGTACGCGCTGCGGTTGAAGAAGACGATATTCAGGTAGCCCTCGAGGATCTGGTCCTTGGTGAACTTCTTTTCCAATGCCATCGCGAGCCGCATCTCGCGCAGCTTGTCCCCCATGGTCTTCTGCCCGCTGAGGACCACCTGATCCTCACGGCCCTCGGAAATCAGGGACTCGTTCACAATGTTGGTGACGTACTGCTGGGTGAGGGTGGAGGCGCCCTGCCGGTCGCCGCGGGTCAGATTGCTGGTCAGCGCGCGCAGGATGCCCTGCGTGTCGACGCCGCTGTGTTCATAAAAGCGGCTGTCCTCGATGGCGACGGCGGCCTTCCGGATGAACGGGGACATCTGCTTTAGGGGCACGCGGACGCGGTTCTCGGAATAGAACGTGGCGATGAGTTTGCCGTCCGCCGTCAGCATGCGGGTGGTCTGCGACGGCGCGGGCACCGCGAGCTCGGTGGGGAGGCTGTTGAAGTAGGAAATGGACCTGCTGACCGAGGTGCCGGCGAGGGCGGCCCCGGGCACCAGGAAGCTGGCCGCGAGGACCCCGCAGACGCAGCTGACAAGCACGAACCCCAGCAACTTTGCCACGCCGAGAGCCATACGGGGTATCAACCTTTTGCCTGCCATGATCCAAGCTCACCACACCACCGGAGTGAATACAGAATATTCACGGCCCGGGACCCTGCTTCCTTCCCCGCATCAGACCGGCGTGTGGGGGGCCTTTCCCTCGTCGCCGAATTTCTCGGCGGCCCTGCGTTCGCGCAGCCGGTCCAGGCGTTTCATGACCGGCGCCGTGGTGGCGCCATGCAGCACCACGGACATGGCCACGACGAGTGCGACGATGCTCCACAGGTACTCCGCCCGGTCCCCGAAGGCGCCCTGGCCCAGCGCGTAGGCCAAGTAATACAGGGACCCGATGCCCCGGATGCCGAAGAAGGAAATGGCGATCCGTTCCCGGGGACCGGTCTTGCCGCGGGCCAGTGCCAGCCAGCCGGACAGCGGACGGACCAGGACCAAGAAGGCCAGCGCAACACCCACCTCTGCCCAGCCGACGTCGGCCAGCAGGCCCCGCGCGATCGCTCCGCCCAGGAGGACCAGGATGACCACTGTCAGCAGCCGCTCCAACTGTTCCACGTAGGAGTGAAGAATGCGGTGGTAACCATGGGTGCGCTCCGCCGCCCTGATGGTCACAGCACATACGAAAACCGCGATGAAGCCGTAGCCCTCGATCATTTCGGTGACACCGTAGGCCAGGAAGGTGGCGGCCAGCGCAACGAAGCCCTCAGAGTGGTTGGACAGCCGGATGCTATCGTGCCTGGCGGAGAAGAAAAGCCGGGCCAGCGCCTTGCCCGTGCCGTAGCCGAGCAGCAAACCCGTTCCGATGCGCCACAAGACGTCCACGCCGAACCACTCCGGAAACCAGGCCGACGGCGCCGTCCCCACAAGGCTCATGGCAATGGCCAGGTACACAAAGGGAAAGGCCAGCCCGTCATTCAGTCCCGCCTCCGAGGTCAGCGTGAACCTGACCTCGTCCTCCTGGTCGGTGCCCTCCTCCTCGTCGGCCGGCTCGCCCACCTGCACCTCGGAGGCCAGGACCGGATCCGTGGGTGCCAGTGCGGCGGCCACGAGGAGCGCGGTGGCGAGTCCCAGGCCCAGCAGCCAGAGTCCGAGGAGCGTCAGGCCCAGCATGCACAGGGGCATGGCAATGCCCAGCATCCGCCAGGTGGTCGCCCAGTTCCGCCGCCCCACCGAACGGTCGAGCGCCAGCCCGGCTCCCATCAGTGAAATGATCACGCAGATTTCGGTCAGATGCAGCGTCAACTCGGGGTGCTGAAGAGGGCTCGGATCCGGAAGGTTGGGAAGCAGGCCGAAGGCGGCCGCGCCGGCGCCCAGGAACACCATGGGCATGGAGATCGGAGCATTGCGCAGCGCCTTTGGCAGGATGGCAGCAACAAAGACGGCTGCGCCCGCCGCGGCGAACATGATGCTGGCACCTTCAAACACGGTCGCCTCCTGCGCCGTCGGCCTCTCAGACCTCACCAACACTAGCGCTCGGAGCGCCGCCGGGGGCTTTCCGCCGGACGCAAAAGGGCTGTGTGCATGCGCTGGCATGGAAGAATGGTTGATGCGACAACTGTCGTCAACATGCTTGTCAAATGACAGTCATCTTACCTTTGTGCTGATTCCCGGTAGAATGGGCTACTGCCCCCGGCAGAACCACAGAAAGTCAGTACATGAGCACAGCAACTATGGAGCGCCCAACCGCTCCTACGAGCGACGCACGCTCCGCGGATGCCCGGTCCATCGACCTGGCGTTCACGAGTGCCGCCCAGGTCCACGACGGCCTGGAAAGCGCGGTGGAGACGCTGATCGAAACGGCTGCCCAGGAAGGCACCTGCGGCATCAAGGTCACGCGCCTCGAGCCAGGCCGATACACGGTGGCCCTCGACGAGTCTGTTCCCTTCGGTGAAACACACGAGGACATCGCGGCCTAGCACGCGAAAAAGCCCCCGATCCTGGACTCATTCTGGCCGAACGGCCGAATGATCCAAGGTCGGGGGCTTTTTGTTTTCCGGTGCGCGACCTGCCGCGCGCGGCTTCAGCCGGACTACATCCGGCGCACCTGCACGCCGTCGGACTTCATGAAGAGCTGCGATTCCGCCACTCCGCCGCAGATAACCCACAGCACGTTTCCGCTCCGTGAGACTTCCTCCACCTCGCCTGCCGCAATGACATGAGCATGCTTGATGATCTCGACCCGCTCGCCCACGTGCAGCGATCCCCAGTTGGAAACCGTAGCTGCGTGTGCGATGCGTCTGGACAGGACTGTCCCGCGTGCTTTCATTTGAACTTCTACCCCTTTGTGGATGTTCTTTTCCGCCACAGCCTCTTTGATGTGACTTTTACTACACCTTCAGTTCTACTACACTCTTCGGCCTTCGTGTGGCGCGTTGCAGAGTATTTCGGCACCGCCGGCAAATGGTTGCCGGCGGTGCACTTTGTTCACCGTCAGACGAGGTTTCCGACGGCGGATTCGGCTGCCGCCCGCACCGCACCGGAGCCGACAAGCCGATCGGCGGCCTCGAGCTCCGGTGAGAGGAACCTGTCCGTGCCCGGACCGCCGACGACGGTCCGCAGCGCTTCGATTACGGCCGCCCCCGCAGGACCCGGGGTCAGCTGGCCATCGGATAGCTGCGTGCGCATGTCTATCGCCCGTGCCGAAGTCACGAGTTCGATCGCGAGAACGCGGCGGAGGTTCTCCACGGCCTTCCGGAGCTTGCGGGCGGCGTGCCAGCCCATGGACACGTGGTCCTCCTGCATGGCGGAGCTCGGGATGGAGTCGACTGAGGCGGGCACCGCGAGCCGCTTGTTGTCCGAGACGAGCCCGGCCTGGGTGTACTGGGCGATCATGAGTCCCGAGTCCACGCCCGGATCCGCTGCCAGGAACGCCGGCAGGCCGTGCGAACGGGCCGGGTCAAGCATGCGGTCCGTGCGCCGTTCGGCGATGGAGCTAAGGTCCGCGACGGCGATGGCCAGGTAGTCGAGCACGTACGCCACCGGGGCGCCGTGGAAGTTGCCGTTGGAGCTGACCCGGCCGTCAGGCAGGACCACGGGGTTGTCGATGGCGGCCGCGAGTTCACGGGAAGCCACCAGCTCGGCGTGGTCCACCGTGTCCCGGACGGCGCCCGCGACCTGGGGGGCGCAGCGCAGTGAGTATGCGTCCTGAACACGTGAATCGCCCACGCGGTGCGAGGCCACGATGGCCGAGTTGGACAGGACCCGGAGCATATTGTCCGCACTGGCCGCCTGGCCGGGGTGCGGCCGGAGGGCGGCGTGCAGCTCGGGCAGGAACACCTGGTCGGTGCCGAGCAGCGCCTCGACGCTGAGCGCGGCGGTGATGTCCGCCGTCGTGAGCAGTTGCCGCAGGTCCGCAATCGCCATCAGGAGCATGCCCAGCATGCCCTCGGTGCCGTTGACCAGCGCCAGCCCTTCCTTCTCGGCGAGTGTCACCGGTTCGATGCCGTGCGCGGCGAGCAGCTCAGCAACCGTGGGTCGGCCGGCGACGCCGTACAGTTCGCCGTCGGGTCCGGTCGCTTCGCCTTCGCCCATGAGGACCAGGGCGCAGTGGGACAGCGGTGCGAGGTCGCCGGAGCAGCCCAGCGAACCGAACTCCCGGACCACCGGGGTGATGCCGGCGTTGAGCACGTCCACCATGGTCTGCAGGACCACGGGCCGGACGCCGGTGCGGCCCGAGGCGAGGGTCTTGGCGCGCAGGAAAATGATGCCGCGGACCACTTCGCGTTCCACCGCGGGGCCCATGCCGGCCGCGTGGCTGCGGATCAGCGACTTCTGCAGCTGGGTGCGCAGCTCACCGGGAATGTGGCGGTTGGCCAGCGCCCCGAAGCCCGTGGAAATGCCGTACGCGGGCACGTCGCTGTGGGCCAGTTCGTCGATGTGTGCGCGGACCTTCGCGACGGTGTCCAGGGCGTCCTGTGAGATGGTCACCTTGGCGTCGTGGCGTGCGACGGCGACGAGGTCCTCAGGCGTGGCACCGCTAGCACCGAGGGTAACAGTGAGCGGTTCGTGGGTTGTAAGTGTCATGATTCCTACTTTGTTTCTGATCGATTGCTCCGTAACCGCCCTTTTGGGAGCTCAAAACGGCGGTTACGGAGCAGTCGATGCGGGGTGGGGCGTTGGTTAGCGCGCTTCGTTCATGGGGATTCGGACGCCGCGTTCCTTGGCGACGTCGACGGCGCGGTCATAGCCGGCGTCGACATGCCGGATCACGCCCATGCCGGGATCGTTGGTGAGGAGCCGCTCAAGCTTCTGCGCGGCGAGATCGGTGCCGTCGGCGACGGAAACCTGGCCGGCGTGGATGGAGCGGCCGATGCCTACTCCCCCGCCGTGGTGGAGGGAAACCCAGGTGGCGCCGGAGGCGGTGTTGAGGAGGGCGTTGAGCATGGGCCAGTCCGCGATCGCGTCGGAGCCGTCGGCCATGGCTTCCGTTTCCCGGTACGGGGAGGCGACGGAGCCGGAGTCCAGGTGGTCGCGGCCGATCACGATGGGAGCCTTGACCTTGCCTTCCTTGACCAGCTGGTTGAAGAGCAGCCCGGCCTTGGCACGTTCGCCGTAGCCCAGCCAGCAAATGCGAGCCGGCAGGCCTTCGAATTCGACGCGCTCGGCGGCCGCGTCGATCCAGCGGTGCAAGTGCTGGTTCTCCGGGAAGAGCTCCTTGATGGCTTTGTCGGTGACGGCGATGTCCTCGGGATCCCCGGAGAGGGCGACCCAGCGGAACGGGCCCAGGCCCTCGCAGAACAGCGGGCGGATGTAGGCCGGGACGAAGCCGGGGAATTCGAATGCCCGGCTGTAGCCGCCCTTGCGGGCCTCGTCGCGGATGGAGTTTCCGTAGTCGAACACCTCGGCGCCGGCGTCCTGGAATTCGACCATGGCCTGGACGTGCTTGGCCATCGATGCCTGCGCCTTCTTGGTGAAGCCCTCCGGGTCAGCCTCGGCTTCGCGGTGCCATTCGTCCACGGTGATGCCTTCCGGTAGGTAGCTCAGGGGGTCATGGGCGGAGGTCTGGTCGGTGACGATGTCGATGGTCAGCTCACCGGCCTTGTGCCGGCGAAGGAGTTCTGGGAAGACCTCGGCGGCGTTGCCCACATAGCCCACGGACCAGCCACGGCGCTCCTCCTTGGCCTTCAGGACCTTGGCGATTGCGGCGTCGAGGTCGGTCTCCACCTCGTCCAGGTAGCGCTTGCCGGCGCGGCGGCGGAGGCGGGTCTCGTCGACGTCGACGATCAGGCAGGCGCCCTCGTTCAGGGTGACGGCGAGGGGCTGGGCGCCGCCCATGCCGCCGCAGCCGCCGGTCAGTGTCAGCATGCCGGCGAGCGTGCCATTGCTGTCCCCAGTGAGCTTGCGGGCGATTGCTGCGAAAGTTTCAAACGTGCCCTGCAGGATGCCCTGCGTGCCGATATAGATCCAGGAGCCGGCCGTCATCTGCCCGTACATCATCAGGCCCTCGGCCTCGAGCCGGCGGAATTCGGGCCACGTAGCCCAGTCGCCAACGAGGTTGGAGTTGGCCAGAAGCACGCGAGGCGCCCATTCGTTAGTGCGGAAGACGCCCACCGGCTTGCCGGACTGGACCAGCAAGGTCTCGTCCTTTTCCATGGTTTCCAGGGTGCGGGTGATGGCATCGAATGCGGCCCAGGAGCGCACGGCCCGGCCGGTTCCGCCGTAGACCACCAGGTCATCCGGGCGTTCGGCGACCTCGGGGTCGAGGTTGTTCATGAGCATGCGCAGGGGTGCCTCGGTCTGCCAGGACTTGGCGGTGAGCTCGGTGCCTCGGGCTGCTTTGACCGGGCGGGCACCGGTGGTGAAATCGGCGGGTGCCATGGTGGCTCCTTCGTATCGCGGGAATGTGTTGTATCGCTGTTGAGTGTGTTGCGGAATGCTGTGTTGTTAGGGAAATCGTGAATCGAGCGAAAGTGCTTCTGTATCAACTAAAGCCCCTTCTGAGCGGGCCAGACAGGGGTTTCCGGCGGGTGCTGTCCGGTATTCCAGACCCCACTGGGTAGCAGGTGAGGGCGGTGCCGGCGCCGGGAACGCCCTGTGCTGCGACCTGCTTGGGCTGTTACTTCGATGGGCGGCCGTGGATGCGCACCGAGAGTTCATCGGCGACCTTTTGCACGCGGGCGGCGAGCACCGGCCACTGGTCTTCCGGCAGCTTGTCCTCGAGGAACGTGACGGCGACTGCCGCCGTCGGCCATCCAAGATGATCGGTGACCGCGGCGGCTATGGAGCCAAAGCCGGGTGTCACCTCACCGTGTTCCGTGGCGTATCCACGCTGCCGCACCCGGTCAAGGTGCGACGACAGCGCGGAGTACTTCATGATGGCGCCCTCCACCTCGTGCCGGGCACTGAAGGCGGCGGCGTTCGGATAGAGCGCACGGACCTGGGACTTCGGCAGCGCGGCAAGGATGGCACGGCCGCTGGCGGTGAGGTGGCTCGGCAGCCGGACGCCAACGTCGGTCACGAGGGACGGCCGGTTCTTGGCCCTCTCCTCCACGATGTAGAGCACATCCCGTCCGTGCAGGACCGCCAGGTGTGCACTTTCGCCAAGGACATCAACGAGTGATGCCAGCATGGGCCGCCCAAGCCGAGACAGCGGTTCCTGCCGCGAGTACGCGGAACTGAGCTCGAAGGCGCTGATGCCGAGGCCGTACCGCTGTTCCTCGTGCAAATGCAGGACAAAGCCGTTCGCCTCCATGACGCCAAGGAGGTGGTACACACTTGAGCGGGGCAGTCCCAAGGCCGTGGCAATGTTCGACGCCGCCATCGGCCCGCGCTTGGAACCCAACAGTTTGAGGATCCGCAAGGTATTTTCGGCCGCTGGAACTTTCGCCTTGACTGCTGATTCCGGCCGCTTTGCCGCCGTTGCGGCCATCGTGCCTGCCATATGTCCTCCGGGCCTCGCCGTTAGGCGGTCTATCTGTCTTCAGGTATCGCCGAACGGTGTCCGGTATCCCGTACTTAAAGTTTGCGCCCAGCCCGCTGACTACAAACCCCCTCCAGAAGCGCATCTGTCTGGGATACCGGACATCTCCAGACGCGCCCGCACACAGCCCGCCCATCATCCCCCTTTCCCGCGCACGGAGGTAGCGTTTGTCCATGGAATCTCCGCTCAACGGCAAGGTAGCTCTGGTTGCCGGGGCCACGCGAGGGGCAGGCCGCGGTACCGCCGTGGCCCTTGGTGAGGCCGGGGCGGTGGTCTACTGCACCGGGCGCACCACCAGGCGCCAGACGTCCGACTATCGTCGCCCCGAAACCATTGAAGAAACCGCCGCTATGGTCAGTGCGGCCGGCGGAACCGGCATCGCAGTGGCAGTGGACCATTTCAACGCTGCGGAGGTGGAAACGCTGGTCCGTCGTATAGACGGCGAGCACGGCCGGCTGGACATCCTGGTGAACGACATTTGGGGCGGCGAGAACCTCATCCAGTGGAACACGCCCCTGTGGGAACACGAGCTTGACGGCGGTTTGCGGATGCTGCACGGTGCCGTCGACACGCACCTGATCACCAGCCACTTCGCGCTGCCGCTCCTCATCCGCCGGCCGGGAGGACTGGTGGTGGAAATGACGGACGGAACTCGAGAGTACAACGCAGCGCATTACCGGCTCTCCGCGTTTTACGATCTCGCCAAGTCCGCCGTCCTGCGGCTCGCCTTCAGCCAGGCCGAGGAGCTGAAGGCCTTCGGGTGCACGGCCGTGGCACTGACGCCGGGCTGGATGCGCTCGGAAATGATGCTCGAACACTACGGCGCGACCGAAGCCAATTGGCGCGAGGCGGCCGCCACGAATGCGCACTTCGCCGCCATCTCCGAAAGCCCGCGCTTTGTGGGCCGGGCGGTCGCCGCCCTCGCCGCCGACCCTGACGTGCACCGCCGGACCGGCGGCACCTTCTCCTCCGGCGGGCTTGCGCAGGAATACGGCTTTACCGACGTGGACGGCTCCCGGCCAGACTGCTGGCGCTATCTGGAGGAGATCCAGGAGGCCGGGCTGCCGGCTGACGCGACCGGGTATCGCTGAGGCAGGCCAGGGCGGGGCGCTTTTCAGAGGCGTGCGAACTGGCAGGTAACGCCCTCAAAACCGGGATTTGAGGGCATTACCCGCCAGGTCGCGCCAAAAATTCCGAGCGCCGGTCTGAAGCCGCACAGTCTGAAATCGAAGACACCAAGACCCCGTGAGCCTCATCACAGCTCGGGTAGACGTGGTCTGCTGGATAGCGATCCCCCTCCCAATGACGAGAAGGTATTGGCATGCAACAAGCCCAAACAAGAGATGAATTGGCGCCCCTAAGCGGGACCGGAACGGCACGTACCGCCGTTGGAGCCGCCGTCGAAACCGTTCTGAACCGCGGACTCAACGTCCGCCACATCCGCTTCATGGCACTGGGCTCCGCCATCGGCACCGGCCTGTTCTACGGTTCGGCCTCAGCCATCCAAAAAGCCGGCCCCGCCGTGCTGTTCGCCTACATGATCGGCGGCGCCGCCGTGTTTATGGTGATGCGCGCCCTTGGGGAGATGGCAGTACGGCATCCGGTCTCGGGATCCTTCGGGCAGTACGCCAGCCGCTATCTTGGCCCGCTGGCCGGATTCGTGACCGGCTGGACCTACGTCTTCGAGATGGCGATCGTGGCCATCGCCGACGTCACCGCGTTCAGCATCTACATGGGCTTCTGGTTCCCGTCCGTGGAGCGGTGGGTCTGGATCCTGGCCATCATCTTCGTTCTCGCGGCGCTGAATCTGCTGAGCGTGAAGGTCTTCGGCGAACTCGAATTCTGGTTCACGCTGGTCAAGGTTGCAGCAATTATCGCCATGATCGCGGGCGGAGCGGCCATCCTCGCGTTCGGCTTCCAGAACGGTGACGCCTCAGCCGCCCCGGGCCTGGGCAACCTCGTGGAGCACGGCGGCCTGTTCCCGAACGGCTTCGAGGGGCTCCTGGCCTCGTTCGCCGTCGTCATGTTCGCCTTCGGCGGGATTGAAACCATCGGCATCACGGCTGGGGAAGCAGCCGACCCCAAGAAGGTCATCCCGAAGGCCGTCAACACCGTGCCGGTCCGGGTCCTGCTGTTCTACGTGCTGACCCTCGGAGTGCTGATGAGCCTCTTTCCGTGGAATGAGATCGGCAGCAACGGCAGTCCGTTCGTCCAGATCTTCAGCGGCCTCGGCATTCCCGCTGCACCCCACATCCTCAACGCCGTAGTGATAACCGCCGCACTGTCCGCCATCAACAGCGACATCTTTGGCGCCGGGCGGATCCTCTTCGGTCTGGCCAAGCAGGGCCACGCCCCGCAGAGCTTCGGACGGGTGTCGCGGCATGGCGTGCCGTGGATGACTGTGGTGATGATGACCGGAATCCTGCTGGTGGGAGTGGTTCTGAATGCGCTCATCCCGGAAGATGTCTTCCTGCTCATAGCCTCCATCGCCACCTTCGCCACGGTCTGGGTGTGGGTCATGATTCTCGCTTCGCACGTGGCGATGAAACGCGAGATCGCCCGGAATGGCCTGCCGGCGTCGGAATTCCCCTCCCCTTGGTGGCCGGCGGCGTCCGTCCTCACGATCGCCTTCATGGGACTGGTGATCGCGGTGCTTGGTTTCTTCGAGGACACCCGGGTGGCCCTCTATGTGGGGGCTGTGTGGCTGGGGCTGCTGGTTGCCGCCTACCGGCTTTGGGTCAGGGGCAACGGACGACGCCGGGCCCACCTTAAGGACGAGACCTCACCACTGCCCGTGGTCGCCGAAACTGAGTAGGATTTCCGCGAAAATGCCGCTCCAGGCTGGAATTCGCGAAAACAAGTAGTAAAAATAGGAAAAGACAGGTACTCGACGCCTGTTACGCGAGTGCATGGTGTGATAAATGAGGTACATGTTACCCGTGTGACGCATGTGATTGCTCCCTAGAGTGGACTACACGGTGCCAGCCGGCTGGGCTATATATCCCGGATGACGTACCGGCCCCGCGCCGCCAGTGATTCGACGATTGGTCACACTGTGAAGGAGTGGTCCTCATGTTGGAAATCCAGGCCGGGGCGCCGGCACAAAATGTTCAATCCGGGCGGTTGTCCGGCTTCCTGGCCCAGACGCTGCAGCGGGCGCGCACGGCCGCTGTTCCCTACAAGATCGGCGACGTTCTGCTGGGCGACGATCCGTTCAACGGCAGGCGGGAAGGCACTGTGGTGGTCAAGAACGGCCGGTCGATCGGGATCCGGTCCTCGGACCGGGTGTACTTCTACGACCACCGGCAACTGAGGCGGCCGGACTAGGCGGGTCATCCCGCCAGTCCAGCCGACGACCAACAGGAGCCGATTCCATGTCCATCGCCAACCTGCCAACTGCCTATCTCACCATTGCCGAGGTGGCCGCGGCCCTGCGACTTTCCAAAATGACCGTCTACCGGATGGTCCGGGCCGGAACCCTTGCGGCGGACCGGTTCGGCAAGTCCTACCGCGTGCCGGAGTCCGCCGTGGAGGAGTACATCCGGGCCTCAGGCAACCCGGCTGGCTGAAAGCTCAGGCAGCACCCGGGAATGCGCCGGCCCCGGCGAGTCCGGAGCGCGGCGACGCCTCCACCAGCGAACAGATCCACCGGCCCAGCTCTATGGCACGCGCCGGATCGATGGACGTCTCGAACCCGCCGCGGCCCAGCATCCACACAAGGTCCTCGGTGGAGATGTTGCCGGCGGCGCCGGGGGCGAAGGGGCAGCCGCCCAGGCCGCCCACCGCGCTGTCGAAGGTTCTTACGCCTGCCGCCATGGCGGCATAGGTGTTTGCGAGCGCCGTGTGCCGTGTCTCGTGCAAGTGCGCGCGAAGTGGGACTTCGGTCTCCTGGCCCAGGTCGGCAAACAGCTCGCCGACCTGCCATGGCACCGCACATCCGATCGTGTCCGCAAGTGCCACTTCCGCCAGCTTCCCGCGCTCCATGGCACCGCGGATGACGGTGAGCGTCTGCTCCTTGGGGACATCACCCTGGTAGGGGCAGCCAAAGGCGACGGCGGCGGTCACCGTAAGCGGGATCGACGCCGCGGCTGCGATCGAGGACACCTCTTCCAAGGCGTCGAGTGCCGCCGCCACAGTGGTGTTCTGGTTGGCAGCGGCAAAGGCGTCAGTCACCGGCAGCACGTAGTTCATCTCGTCAACTCCGGCATCAACAGCGCGCGTGGCACCCCTTGTGTTCAGGACGAGCCCGATGTAGCTCGCCCCGGCGTCGCGGGACACGCCAGCCATGACGGCATCCGCGTCCGCCATCTGCGGGACTTTTCGCGGATTCACGAAGCTGACCGCTTCAATGCGGCGGGCACCCAGGGCGATGAGTTCATCGATGAGCCGCAGCTTGTTTTCGGTACTAACGGGCACCTTCTCATTTTGCAGCCCGTCCCGGGGACTCACATCCACGATGGAAACGGTCCTTTGCGGCTGGGTATTCATCAGATGGCCCCCTGCTCTTTGGCGTGCTGCAGTTCCTCGTCCGAAAGCTTTAGCAGCCCTTCGTACACATCCCTGTTGTGCGAGCCGGGCTGCAGAGGACCGCTCCAGCCGATCCCGCCGGCGCTTCGCGTAAGTTTTGGCACGATGCCGGGTTGGATAACGCTGCCCAGTCTGTCATCGGGAACGTCCACGAGCATCTCCCGGGCGCGCAGCTGGGGGTCGTCGAAGATGTCCTCGATGCTGCTCACCGGACTGTTGGGAACGGAGTGGCGGTCCAGCAGCGCGGTGAGTTCCTCGTGGCTGAAGCCTCCTGCCCACTCGGCGATCAGCGATTCCAGCTCCTCCTGGTGGGCGCCCCGTGCCGCATGATTGCTGTACCGCGCATCGCTGACGAGTTCCGGTCTTCCCATCGCCGCTGCCAGGCGCACAAACACGGAATCCTGGTTGGCAGCGATCACCACCCATTTGCCGTCGCTGGAACGGAATATGTTGGACGGAGCTATCCCCTTCAGGCCAGAGCCGCTGGGCCCGGGGACCACCCCGCTTGCGGCATAGTCCGGCACCGCACTCTCCAGCAGGGAGAAGCAGGCTTCAACGAGGGACACATCCACCACCTGGCCCGTTCCGCCTCGGGCGTCCCGCCAATAGAGGGCCATGAGGATGCCCTGCAGGGCGTACAGTGACGCCAGGCTGTCGCCCAGGGAGATGCCGGTTCGCGGAGGCGCCTGATCGGGATAACCGTTGAGGTACCTGAGGCCACCACGGGCTTCGGCCACAGAGGCATACCCGGGCTTCTGCGCATCGGGCCCGGTCTGGCCATAGCCTGAGACCCTGGCGATGATAAGGCCCGGATTCGCTTTCCACAGCTCCTCCGGCGCCAGCCCAAGTTTTTCAAGCGTTCCCGGCCTGAAGTTCTCGAGGATGACATCCGCCTCACGGCACAACTCAAGAAACAGTTCCCGCCCCCGTGGCACCTTGAGATCAAGCGTCACACACTTCTTGCCGCGGGACTGCACCGACCACCATAGCGTATGGTCCTTGAGCCGGCTGCGGCCCCATTCACGCATCGGATCCGGCCTGTCAGGGGACTCAATCTTGATCACTTCCGCACCGAAATCGGCAAGCTGCCGGCCTGCGAAGGGCCCGGCAATCAGGGATCCAAGTTCAAGGACCCGGACGCCCACCAGTGGGGCGGCCCCCTGCTGACCAGTTGACTGCGCCGCCATACCGGCCGCTTGTGTGGTCGTTTCGGATGCGTTCGCCATTGGGGCTCCTGTTCTGCCACGCAGGAACTCTGGGGCAGCGTTCGCGGTTCGAGAATGGGGGCCTGGTCAGCGGAGCCTACTAAAGCGGCTGACCGGGAACCCCTGTGTTATCCATATTGTGGACCTAAATCCACGATATGGGTAGACCCTCCCGCGGGATTGTTCCTCCGATGACCCGGGTCGATTCTTCTGCAGCAGCCAGAACGGTCTCCACCCACGAGGAGCAAACGTCGTACGGCATCCGCATCGCCGGCCCCATGACAGTGAGTGCACCGTACAGTTCGGCCTGCGGTCCAAAGATCGGCGCCGAGATACCGCTAGCGCCCGAGACGCGTTCTCCGGTGGTTATGGCAAACCCGTCCGCCCTCGCCTTCATGACGGAAGCTTCCAGGTCGGAGGCATCTGTGATGGTCTGCTCCGTCATTGTTTGGAGCCCGGACCGGTACACCCGCTCTGCCACGTCCGGGTTCCATGCCAGGAGTACCCGGCCGGCCGCGCCGACGTGCAGCGGCATGATTTCGCCCACCTGCACCACCCTTCTGAGCATCCGCCGTGTTTCAGCAAGCGCGATGCATACCCGCTTGCCCTGGGATTCCCGGAATATGCAGGCCGTTTCACCGAGCTCATCCCGCAGCCTGCGCAGGACAGGACTTAGCAGCTCAAGGAAGTCAAGGCCCTGGGTGGCAGGAGCGGCCCAGTGTGCCATCCGGACACCCACCCTGAATTTGTCCCCATGTCGGTCCAGGATGCCCTCTTGGACCATGTTTGCAACGAGTCGCTGGACAGTCGAATGCGGGACTGAGGTGGCCGCTCGGATCTCGGCAAGCGACAGCTCCGGCCGCTCAAGCGAAAAGACGTCCAGGATGCCCGTGATCTTTCGAAGGACCAGCAGGGGCGTCCCCGAGGAATCGTTGGAACTCATGGACAAAGTGTAAGAGTGTCCGGTTGCTGCGCGCGCGGGGCCGCCCCGCCGGCGCCCGCAGCCAATTGCGCATTGAGTGTGACAGAGGTTACTGCTAGCATCAGGTCCACATCATGATGGTGAACCCACGATGTGGCCACTCTCCCAAATCGTCAAACCGGTTGGGCGAGCGGAGGGACGCACCAATGTTCCGCGAGTAAGAATCAGCAGCGACCAGAATCGGCCAGCGTCGGCCGGGAAGAGTGCAATGATGCCAGCTGCACAGGCAGACCCGAAAAAGTACGCGGTGGAACTCACCGGGTGCACTAAGCAGTTCCCCACGCCAGGGGGTGAAACTTACTTTGCCGTGCGCGACATCAATCTCAAGGTAGAACCCGGCCGCTTCGTCTCGATCGTCGGTCCCACCGGCTCCGGGAAGTCAACCATCCTGAACATGGCGGCGGGCCTCCTGAGCCCCAGCGTGGGTGAGGTGAAGAGCTTCGGCGAAGCTGTGAGCGGCGTGAACCGCCGGGCCTCCTACATGTTCCAACAGGATCCCCTCCTGCCGTGGAAGACCGTAATCGACAACGTGAGCCTGGGCCTGACCATGGCTGGCGTATCGAAGGCGGAGGCACATTCAGAGGCCCGGCGCTGGATCGAGAAGGTGGGCCTGAAGAATTTCGCGGACCGCTATCCGCACCAGCTCAGTGGCGGCATGCGCAAGCGCACCGCCGTCGCCCAGGCCTGGATCGTCAATCCCGATATCCTCCTCATGGACGAGCCGTTCTCGGCCCTGGACGTGCAGACCCGCCAGATCATGGAGAACGAACTGCTCCAGCTCTGGCAGGAATCGGGCAAGGCAGTCGTCTTCATCACGCACGACCTGGATGAGGCCATCGCCCTCTCCGACGAGGTGGTGATCCTTGGGGCGGGGCCGGGAAGCACGGTGGTGGGCAGCTACGAAATTGACATCCCGCGTCCGCGCGACCTGCTCGACATCCGGGATGACCCGCAGTTCGTTGCCCTCCACCGGGAAATCTGGGGCAGGTTGAAGATCGAAGTCTCCAAAACCTATGAAACGGCCATGGCGGAAGAAGGCGAAGTCGCATGACGCTCGTGGGATCCAAGAAGAACGGGCTGTCTGCGGCCTTGGACGGCAGAGGCACGCGCCGCCGGAGGCGCAGGGGCGACATATCGCCGCTTGCCATGCGGACGGCTCAGCTGATCCTCACTGCGGCAGTCCTTGGCGCCTGGGAACTATCCGTGCGGACCGGCCTGGTTGACGAGTTCTTCTTTCCGCTTCCGTCCGACATCTTCCAGACCGTCTGGCTGTGGGTGTCATCAGGGTTTGTCTTCCCGCACTTGTGGATCACGATGCAGGAAGCCATCCTCGCCTTTCTGGTGGGCGCTGCCGCCGGGCTCCTTCTGGGGTTCGTCCTGGCCCGCGTGCGTTTTCTTGAGCGGCTGCTGGATCCGTTCCTGCAGATGTTCAACGCCCTCCCCCGCGTTGTCCTGGCGCCGATCTTCCTGCTCTGGTTCGGGCTGGGCATCTGGTCCAAGGTCGCATTCGGCTTCACCCTGGTGTTCTTCATTGTCTTCTTCAACACCCTCGAGGGTGTCAAGAGTGTGGACCGGGTCCTGGTCGACAATGCCCGGATGCTCGGAGCATCCGAGAAGCAGCTACTGCGCCACGTGTTCATCCCCAGCGCACTGACCTGGATCTTTTCCAGCCTGCATATCAGTGTCGGTTTCGCGATCACCGGCGCCGTGGTGGGCGAGTATCTCGGCGCGTCCGCCGGCGTCGGCTATGCGATCGCCCAGGCCCAAGGCGTCTTCGACACGAAGGGCGTCTTTGCCGGGATGTTCATCCTGATGATCGTGGTCCTGATTATCGACCTCCTTGTTAACCGCCTGGAGCGGCACCTCCTTCGGTGGCGCCCCGCCCAGTCGTCCTAAACCAACATCACTGCCTGAAGGGACACCACGATGAAACACAACGAAGGCCAGCACAGGCACCGCCGGCTTGTCAGGCCGCTCACCCTCATCGCTTCCGTAGCCTTGGCCCTCTCGGCCTGCGGTGCGCCATCCGCGGCGCCTCCCGGACAGACCGGCAGCCCAGGCGCTTCCGGCGGTGCCGGCGGTGCCGGCGGTGCCGGCGGTGCCAAGGTAACCATCGGCATCGGCGGCCAGACCCTCCTCACTTACCTCCCGACCACCCTCGCCCAGGAACTGGGCTACTACCAGGAGGAAGGCGTGAACGTCGAACTGCAGGACCTGCAGGGTGGCTCGAAGGCACTCACTGCCATGATCGGCGGCAGCACCAACGTGACGAGCGGTTACTACGAGCACACGATCCAGATGCAGGCTAAGAACCAGAGCGTCAAGGCCTTCGTTGATATGGGCCGGTCGTCCGGCCTTGCACTGCTCGTGGCACCGAAGAATGAAGGCAAGATCAAGTCCATAGCCGATCTCAAGGGCAAGAATGTGGGGGTGACGTCCCCCGGGTCCTCCACAGACATGTTCATCAAGTTCCTGCTCGCCAAGAACGGCCTGCAGCAGACGGACGCCGCCGTGTCCGCCATCGGCGCCGGCTCCTCGGCCGTGGCCGCAATGGAGCAGGGCCAGGTTGACGCGGCCGTGATGCTCGAGCCGGACATCTCCGTGCTTAACAAGCGGATCGGACACGACCTGCCGGTCCTCGAGGACGTCCGTACCGCCGAGGGACTGAAGGAAGTTTTCGAGACTGACGCCTGGCCTTCCTCCAGCCTCTATGCCAAGGCCGAGTGGTTGGAACAGAACAAAGAGACGGCCGGCAAGCTCGCGAAGGCAATCAAGCGCACGCTTGAGTTCATCGATGGACATTCCGGTGAAGAGATCGCTGCGAAGATGCCCGAAAAGTTCGCGGGCGGGGACAAGGCGCTGTATGCCAAGGTTATTGCTGAGCTGAAAGAGACGCTAAGCAAGGACGGCGCCTTCACCGAAGACGGCGTCAAAGCCGTCCTGAAGACCCAGCGCGTGGCCAACCCGGAAATCGGCGACAAGGCCATCAAGCTGGAGGATACCTACACCAACGAGTTTGTGAAGTAGGGGCCTAAGGCAAGGCCACACGTTGGGCCCGTCATCCGGAACGGATGACGGGCCCAACGTGTGGCTGGCTGGGTATACGCCGCCAGCGTTACCATCAGGCATGCTCCCGCTGCAGAATCTGTTGGCATTTGCCTTGGTCTCCGCATTGCTCATCGCCGTGCCGGGTCCCAGCGTCCTGTTCGTCATCGGACGGTCGCTGGCTTTGGGGCGGCGGGGCGGACTGCTGAGTGTCATCGGCAACGCGGCCGGAGAACTGCTGCAGATCACAGCCGTAGCGTTGGGGCTCGGCGTGGTGCTGGCTGAGTCGTTGCTGCTGTTCACCGTGGTGAAGTTTGCCGGCGCGGCCTACCTCATCTATCTGGGAATCCAGGCTGTGCTCCACCGCCGGGGCGGCCCTTCAGGCCCTGATCCGTCCAGGCCGGCGACCACCCGGCGGATTCTGCGTGAAGGCTTCATTGTCGGGGCCACGAATCCGAAGTCCGTCGTGTTCTTCGTGGCGGTCCTCCCCCAGTTCGTGGACCATGCTGCCGGCGCCATTCCCGCCCAACTCGCCCTGCTTGGTGCCACGTTCCTGGCCATCGCGCTGGTTTCGGACAGCGTCTGGGCGCTGGCCGCGGGAACTGCGAGGCAGTGGTTCGCCCGCTCACCCCGCCGGGTGGCAGCTGTCACTACAACCGGCGGGGTGATGATGATCGGGCTCGGCGGCACCCTCGTCCTGACCGGTTCCAAAAGCTAACGTGGGCCGCCCGCGACGGTGGGACTACCGGGCGGACCAGCCGCCGTCCATCGTGTAGCTGGCCCCGGTGACCATTCCGGCGGCGTCGGAGGACAGCCATGCAACCAGGGATGCCACCTCCTCGGGTTCCACCAGGCGCTTCACAGCGGAATCGGTAAGCATCACCTTCGCCAGGACCTCCGACTCCGGAATCCCGTGGACACGCGACTGATCCGCGATCTGCTTCTCCACCAGCGGGGTCCGTACATAACCGGGGTTGATGCAGTTGGACGTGACCCCGTGCTCACCGCCTTCAAGTGCCGTCACCTTGCTCAGCCCCTCAAGCCCGTGCTTGGCCGAGACGTAGGCGCTCTTGAACGGGGAAGCCCGGAGACCGTGCACGGACGAAAGGTTGATGATGCGCCCAAAGCCGTTGGCGTACATGTGCGGCAAAGCGGCACGGATCAGCAGGAACGGTGCCTCAAGCATGAGTGCCAGGATCCGCCGGAATGCCACGGGATCGAAGTCCTCGATCGGGCTGATGCGCTGGATGCCGGCGTTGTTCACCAGGATGTCGCAGTCCAGGCTCAGCGCGGCCAGCGCCTCAACGTCCAGGAGATCGACAGCCCAGGACGTGCCGCCCACCTCATCGGCGAGGGCCGCGGCGCCGGCTTCATCGACGTCGGCCACCACCACTTTGGCCCCCCTGGCGGCCAGTTCCCGTACGCAGGCCGCGCCGATGCCGCTGGCACCGCCGGTAACCAGCGCCTTGCGGCCGTTCAGGTTTTTTTCCACGTCCGGACCTTGTGCGTCCACAGTCTGCTCCTCCAAGTGTCCACGTTGACACGTGCCGCACGCCGTTCACTTCCAATACGTGCAGCACTTCCGATTCACCCGAGTATTCCTGCAGACGGACCGCGGTTCAATGACTAATCAGGCACTGGTTTCGTGCAAAATTGCAGATATGGATGCCAACCCGGACGACCTGCTGGTACTGCTCGCCGTCTCCCGCTCGGCGAAATTCACGACGGCGGCCCAGGTCCTGGGCCTGAACCACACCACGGTTTCACGCCGGATCGCCGCACTGGAGAAGGCCCTGGGCGGCCGTGTTCTCGCGCGGGCTTCCGGTGGCTGGGAGCTGACCGAACTCGGCGCCCAAGCCGTGCTGGTGGCTGAGCAGGTGGAAACGGCGGTGCGTGCGCTGGGACCGTCAGGCCGCGCGCCTGACCCGGTTACCGGCGTCGTACGCATGACGGCGACCGACGGCTTCAGCGCGTACATCGCCGCTCCGGCGGTGGCCCGGCTGAGGAGGGACCACCCGGGGCTCAGCGTCGAGATCGTCACCGTCACGCGCCGGGCGCTCCAGCAGCGCTCGGGGCTGGACATCGAGGTGGTGGTGGGCGAGCCGCAGGTGCACCGGGCCGAAGCGTTCCGGCTCGGCGAGTACGAGCTCGGAATGTACGCGTCCCGCTCATACATCGAGGCCAACGGAACCCCGGAGTCGGTGGAGGCCCTGACCGCCCATCCGCTCGTGTACTTCGTGGACTCCATGCTGCAGGTGGACGATCTTGATGCACCGCGGCGGCTGGTGCCGGCAATGCGCGACGGCGTCAGCTCCACCAACGTGTTTGTGCACGTCGAGGCCACGCGGGCAGGAGCCGGGGTGGGGTTCCTCCCCTGTTTCATGGCCGACAGGCACGAGGACCTGGTGCGCCTGCTGCCCGGGGATATCGCGGAACGGCTGCCCTACTGGATGGTCCTGCGCCCGGAGTCGATGCGCCGGCCGGCCGTCGCCGCCGTCGTGACTGCGCTGCGCGAACAAACTACCGCGCACCGGGAGTGGCTGCTCGGGCAGGGACGGGCCTCATCGGCTGCTGAGTAGGTGCCGTTTTGGGCAGCCATAAGGGCTGTTACTCAGCAGCCGGTGGCGGCGCAGGGTCATGGCGCACCTGGGCTCCGGCGGCGAAGGCCCGCACCTTCGCGTCGTCCCAGATGTGCGCGGGCACCGCCCCGCCCAGGAGCCGCCGCGCGAGCTGCGGATCGTCGTCGAACGGCTGGTCGCTGCCGGCCATCACCATGTTGCCGTAGCGGCGCCCCTTCAGCATGGCGGGGTCCGCGATGATGATGGTGTGTTCGAAGGCGGCTGCGATGGTGGCTGCGTCCTCCCGGGCATTCTTCAGGTCCGGACCGTCGCCCGAATTGACCGCGTAAATGCCGCCGGGCGCGAGCACCCGGCGGACATGTTCGTTGAATTCGGCCGTGGTCAGCGCAACCGGGGTCACCGCGCCGGCGAAGACGTCGCGGATGATGAAGTCTCGGGTGTCCGAAGTGAGGGTCTCGGTCACGGCGCGGGCCTCGCCGACGCGCAGGCGCAGCAGCGGGGCCTTGGGCAGGTCGAACCAGCCGCGGACGTACTCGGCGAGCTTTCCGTCCAGTTCCACCACCACCTGGCGGGCGTCCGGGTAGGCCGAGTGGAAGTAGCGGGCCAGTGAGCACGCTCCGCCGCCCAGGTGCAGACCCCGAAGCCTGGGCTTCGTCTCAGGCTTCCAGCGGGATTCGATGAGGGCGGACATCCAGCGCATGTACTCGAAGTCGAGGAACAGCGGATCGGCGAGGTCTATGTGGGAACTCATCACGCCGTTGATGCGCAGGAGCCAGCCCATGGAGTTGTCCTGGTCGGCGATAAGCTCGCAGTCGCCAGTGTCGATGTAGTAGACGCCCTCGACGGGGCCGTCTGCACGCGCTCCCTTGGGAACGTCCAGCACCCCGGAGGCTGTTGCTGTGCCTCTTCTGCCGCCTGTTTTGCTGCTTGCGTTGGAACCCGGCTTCCCGCCTGACTTGGTGTGCCGTCCCATCAGTTCTCCGCCGCTTCCGTCATGCTTCAAGCCTAGTTGACCGTGGTGATGGGGCCCGCCGGTCAGAGCTCGATCACTGGCAGGCCGCAAGCGGGCCCAGCCAGCGGTTTTACCCCTCCGGGACAGGGGCGCCCTCGCCGTTACGGATGCGCTGGACCATTGCCGTTGTGGAACGCTCGGCCACGTAGTCGAGGATGGTGACCGTGCCGCCGTACGCCTCCACGGCCTCGGTTTCGGCCAGCATCTCCGGCGTGTAGTCCCCGCCCTTGGCGTAGATTTCCGGACGCAGCTGTTCGATCAGGGGAATCGGAGTCGGGGTGTCGAAGACAGTCACGTAGTCCACGCAGGACAGGGCTGCGATCACGGCGGCCCTGTCCGCCACGCTGTTGATGGGACGGCCCGGCCCCTTGAGCTTCCGGACGGAGTCGTCACTGTTGAGCGCCACCACCAGGATGTCGCCGAGCTGCTTGGCCTGGTTGAGGTACCGGGTGTGCCCGCGGTGCAGGACGTCGAAACAGCCGTTGGTCAGAACCACGCGCTGGCCGTCGTTGCGGTGGGCCCGGATGTGCCGCTCCAGTTCGTCTGCCGCCAGGGCGGCGTCCCCGAAGCTTTCCAGGTAGCGGCCCAGCTCGTCCGTGCCGCACACCGACGTCCCGGGATGGTGGACCACCACGTCCGCAGCGGCCTGCGCCAGGTCCAGGCTGGCCGTCAGCGGCAGAGACGCCGCACGCGCCAGGGTCAGGGCGGCCACGAAAGTGTCGCCTGCACCGGAGGCCTGCTTCTCGGTGGCAGGCCGTGCCCACGTCCGGTGCGGGTTTCCGGCGGCTGGAATGAGGACCGTCCCGTCCCGGTCCAGCGTGACCACGACGGCGCGTGCTCCCGTCGCCCGCAGCAGCTCGCCGGCGTGCTCGGTCACCACGGCCGCACGCTCGGGCCCGCTGCCCAGCCGGAGGTCAAGCATCCGGGCGGCCTCCTGCGCGTTGGGCGTGACCAGGTCCGGCTCAAGTCCGGCCCACGGGCGCGGATCGTGCGCGTCCACCACCACAAGCGTGTCCTGCCCGCGCCCGGCCAGGGATTCGATGAGCCGGCCGCGGACCGGTTCCGCGAGGACGCCCGTTCCGTAGTCGCAGATCACCACCGCGTTCTGGCATCCGACGGCGGCGGGAACGGCCGCCTCGAACGTCGCCAGGGCGTCGGCCGGGACAGTTGCCGCGGTGTCGTCGAAGCGCAGGAGGACCTGCCCGCCGCTGCTGATCCGGATCTTGGTAGGGGTGGCCATGTCCGGGTGTTCGGTGAGCAGCGTGGTGTCCACCCCCGCGGCGACCAGTTGGCGCCGAAGTTCCGCCCCGGCGTCGTCCGCTCCGATGATTCCGGCCACACTGACACGGGCGCCGAGTGCGGCCAGGTTCATGGCGGTGTTGGCGGCACCGCCGGGGGCAAAGTCACGCCGGGCGATGTCCACCACGGGAGCCGGGGCCTCGCGGCACATCCTGTCGATCGTGCCGCTCCACCAGCCGTCGAGCATGAAGTCACCCACCACGGTGACGGCAGGATGTTCCTGGGCCAGCCTGCGTGGAAGCCACGCCGCAAGGCCGCGCTGCTCCGAAAGCACCGGCTCGGCGGTCATGACGCTGCCCCATTGATTTCACGAGCTGCCGGCGCAGGCGGCGCAGCGATGTGCACCACCTTGACGCGGCTGAATTCGTCCAGGAGTTCGGGTCCGTAGCCAAACCCGTGCCCGCTTTCGCCCCGGGGCTGGGCCGCCCCGCCGGGTGCGCCCCCGAAAACCTCGTTGACCTTGACGGTCCCCACCGGCAAGGCGGCGACGGCCTGCTGGGCGTGCGCGATGGTGCCGGTCAGAACGGTGGCGGCAAGTCCATACCGGCCGGCCGCGGCGAGCGCGAGCCCTTCCTCGAAGCTGTCCACCACACGCACCGGAGCGACAGGGCCGAACGTTTCCTCGGCCATGGCGTCCATTGTCTCGGTGCAGTCAACGAGGACCGTGGCCGGGTAGAAGGCGCCCGGCCCGTCCGGGACCGTGCCGCCCTCCAGGGCCCGCGCACCCAGCTGCAGCGCCTCGGCCACATGCCGGTGGACCGTGTCCCGCATCCGGGTGTCCACGAGCGGGGCGAGCCGGCGTTCGGTGTTCCGGTCCCGGGCCTGTCCAGCGAGCGCCTGGCAGAACGGTTCGGCAATGGACCGGTGGACGTAGATCCGCTCCACCGACGTGCAGATCTGCCCGCTGTTGCTGAAGGCCCCGATCGCCGCCTGCTCCGCGGCCCAGCCGGGATCCACGTCCGCATCCACCAGCAGCGGATCGTTGCCGCCGTTCTCCCTGATGACGTACGCGCCCGTCAGCACCGCCGCCCGCGCAATCCTGTCACCGGTCGCGCTGGAACCGACGTGTGCGAACATATCAACGTCGGATTGCTGCGTGAGGAGGGTCCCGACGTCGGCCCCTCCGGTCAGCGTGACCAGCACGTCGGTCGGAAATACCGGCGCCAGCGCCTCCCCCAGCAGCTGTCCCACGTGGGGGCAGCGCTCGCTTGGTTTGTGAATGGCCGTGTTCCCGGTAACCAGGGCGGCCCCTATGAGCCCGCAGGCCACGGCGACGGGATCGTTCCACGGCGTCAGCAGGACAGCCACGCCGCGCGGCTCGGCAACGGTGTAGTCCGCTGCGAGCACGTTGCCGCGAAGGCTGTGGCCGCGGTGTACGGGACCGAGCTCCGCATACTGCTCCAGCGTGGAAACCCCGGCGGCAATACCGGCAAGGGCCTCATCCACCGGACGGCCGGTCTCCTGTGCGTTCAGATCCGCAAGTCCGGCAGCGGCCGCCTCCAGCGCCCGTGCGGCCTCGCGCAGCAGCTGGCCCCGCTCCCCGGGAGGGGTGGCAGCCCAGCCGGGTTGGGCAGCGCGGGCCGCCGCCACGGCTCCTGCCACATCATCTGCGCCGGCGATGGAAAGGCTGCCGACAGCTTCCCCGGTTCGCGGGTTCAGGATGGTGAGCGTGTCTTCCGCGTTCGCCAGCTCGCTGGTGATTGTGGATTGCATGTGGCTCCTCACTGGGGCTTGGCCTGTGCCGCCGGGGCTGCAGGCGCTGGGTCTCCAGACGCTGGTCCTTCGATTCTCGTTCTCCAAGGCACTTGTCTCAAGACACTGGTCTTTAGGCATGCTGCTCAGTGTTGCCGGGCGTCCGTTCCCGCCCCTCTCTGCGGTGATCCGTACCCCGGTGCCGGAGGGTTTACACGCGCCTCCGGCAGGAGTTTTCAGTGCTGGCAGGACGGGTCTTACCGGCCGGCGGGCCGGTTCTCCCTGAGCTTGCAGGGCGGGTGTTATTGAGCTGGCATGCCGGGTTTTCTGAGCTGGCAAAACAGGCCCAATGCACCGTAGGGTGGGCCCCACTGATCCGATCCCCACCTGGACGCATCCCGAGCAACGATCCGGAGCCGAGAGGGCTGACACCATGGAACTCTTCAACGCCGACTTCGGCGGAGCACGCATCACAGGGCACGGAATCGGCCCCGTTTTAGAACCCTTCAGCCGTGTCTCCCGCATCGCCGTTCTCCGTGGCGGCGGGCTGGGCGACCTGATGTTCGCCCTCCCGGCGGTAGCAGCCCTGAAGGCCGCTTACCCTGGGGCCAGCATCACCCTGCTGGGCACGCCGGTGCATGCTGAACTGCTGGCGCAGACGGCGGGACCGGTGGATGAAACCGTGATTCTGCCGTTCGCGGAAGGCGTCCGCCCGGGGCCGGAAGACGACGCCGAAACGGAGCGGTTCTTTGCAGCGATGCGCGCCAGGAACTTTGACCTGGCCGTCCAGTTGCACGGCGGCGGCCGGTACTCGAATCCGTTCCTGCTCCTCCTCGGCGCCCGGCACACCGTGGGCACCAGAACCCCGGACGCCGCTCCGCTGGAGCGGACCGTGCCCTACCTGTACTACCAGCACGAGCCGCTCCGGGCCCTTGAGGTGGCGGGATTCGCCGGGGCCCCTCCCCGTGAGCTGGAAGCGAGGCTCGAGGCGCTGCCTGAGTTTGGCCAGCAGCTCGCCCAGGACCTGCCTTTGGGCAACTCCGCGCCCGGGCAAGGCAACGACGATCCGGGGCAAGGCAACCGCGGACCCGGGCAGGGCCGCGTGCTGGTGATCCATCCGGGCGCGACGGATCCGCGCCGGCGCTGGCCAGCCGAACGCTTCGCCGCGGTGGCACGGAAGGCTGCCGACGACGGCTTCCGGGTTTACGTGGTGGGCGACAGCAGCGAAAAGGAACTGGCCGAGACAGTGGTGGAACTCGCCGTCGAACATTTCAGCACAAGCCAATTCCGCACCGGCCAACCCAGCACCGGCCAACCCAGCACAGGCCAGTCCAGCACAGGCCGGGCCAGCACGGAACAATCGCCTGCGGGCGGGTCCGGTGCCGCCCGCCCCTGTATAGAGTCACTGGCCGGCAACCTCAGCCTCGGTGAGCTCGCCGCCCTGCTGGCGGGCAGCGCGGTCGTGGTGGCGAACGACAGCGGACCGCGCCACCTCGCCCAGGCCCTGGGCACACCCACGGTAGGCATCTACTGGACGGGCAACGCCATCAATGCCGCACCTCTGGGCCGCAGCCTGCACCGGATCCACCTGGGCTGGGCCACGCGCTGTGAGGTGTGCGGCGTGGATATTACTCAGGTCGGATGGACGGCCCCACGGTGCCCTCATGACGAATCCACCGTGAAGGCCGTCGAACCCGGGGAAGTCTACGAGGACGTACTCCAACTCACGGCCACGAGCCCTCTTCCTCATGGCAGATAAGCATTTCGCGGACCTCGCAACCGGTGGGCTGGGAGAGGACAAACAGGATTGCCTGCGCCACATTGCCGGGGTCGTTGAGGCGTGAATCGTCCTGCGGCTTGTATTGCTCGGCCCGGTCGTCGAAGAAGCGCGTCTTCATGCCGCCGGGAATCATGGTGGTCACGCCGATCTCGCCGCCCGTCTCGGCCGCCAGCGAATGGCTGAACCCCACCACGCCGAATTTTGAGGCGCAGTAGGCGGTGGCCTCCGGCAGGGCCCGCTTGCCCAGCGTGGACGCGATAGTGACCACCCTGCCGCGGGACTCCTTGAGGTACGGAAGGGCCGCCCGGACAACGGAGACCGTGCCCATCAGGTTGACCCCGATGACGCGTTCCCATTCGTCCGCGGCCACGTCCTCCAGCTTGCCGCACCGGTCAATGCCGGCCGCGGTGACCACGGCGTCCAGCCCGTCCAGAGTCTCGGCTGCCTGCCGGACTGCCTCAGTCACAGCGATGCGGTCCGAGACGTCCACTTCGAAGGCCTTCACCGCGGACACGTTCCGGATGTCCCGGTCCAGCACCACCGGCGTTCCGCCGGCTTTCAGTACGGCATCGACGACGGCGGCCCCCAGTCCGGAGGCACCGCCTGTTACCAGCACCCGGCCGGGCTTGAAACTCGATTCAGTCATGGTGTTCCTTTCGCTTGGGACTAGTTCAAGATTTGGTATGCAGGTCAGCTGACCTTCGCCAGGGCATCCGCGAGGACGGACGTGGACCGGGCCTGGTGGAACGGCACCGTCACGCAGCGCCCTCCCCAGCTCTCGACCAGGCCGGCCTCAGGAAGGTCCGACGCACGGTAGTCGCCGCCCTTCACCCAGACGTCCGGCCGCAGCGTTCCCAGGCAGGCCTCCGGGGTGTCCTCCCCGAAGACCAGGACGGCGTCCACGCACTCGAGTGCCAGCAGGAGCTCTGCCCGGTCCTGCTGGCTCACAATGGGCCGCTGCTCACCTTTGATCCGGCGGACCGACTCGTCCGAGTTCAGGCACACGATCAGGCAGTCGCCCAGGTCCCGGGCAGCCGCCAGCGTGCGGGCATGGCCCGCGTGCAGGAGGTCGAAGCAGCCTCCCGTGGCAACGACGGTTCCCCCGTTGGCGCGTACCCGCCGGGCAAGGCCGAGGGCGTCTTCCTCGCGGCTGTGGTGCCAGACCGGCCGGTGGCGGTCCGGCAGGGAAGCCACCCCGCCGGCACCGAGGAAGGCCGCAGCCTCGTTGATCGCACGTTCCGCGGCATCACTGAGGCTGCAGCCCGCTGCCAGGTGCACGGCCAGGCTGGCCGCGAGCCGATCGCCGGCGCCGCAGGGATCAGTGACTTCGGTGGGCGGGGCAGGGATGGCCAGGGGTGAAGTGTCGCGCCGAGATAACACGCCGCCCTGCTCCCCCATGGTCACGAGGACCGCCTGGCTTTGCCAGCGGTCCAGCAGCAGGGTGCCGATTGCTGCAATCGCCGCAGGCGTGGCGGTACCGCAGTCCGCGGCTTTGGCAGCCTCGGACAAGTTTGGGGTCACCACGGCCACCCCGGGCACGGGTGTGGCGCCGGAGGGGTGCGGATCCCACACGATCGGAATGTCGCCGGCGCGGGCGGCGAGGAGGTCACGGATCTCCCGGTTCGCGGCAACACCCCGACCATAGTCGGCCACCACAATCGCTTCGGCGCCCTCGAGCGCCCTGAGCATACCCGCCGTCGCGGCCGGCACCTCCGGCCGACCGCAGCCCTCGTCCACCCGCACCACCGGCTGGCGGCCTGCCCGGACGCGGGTCTTTACCGGGGTCCTGGCACCGGAGGGCCCGGAGACAACGTGCACCCCGGCGAGGGCGCCTTCCAGCTCAAGGGAGGCATCGTCGTCGGAAAGCACTGTCACAAGAGTGACGCGGTGGCCGTCATGGGCCAGCATCCTGGCCACGAGTCCGGCGCCGCCGGCCCGCCGCCGGACATCGGAGACGTCCACCACCGGCACCGGCGCATCCGGACACAGCCGTGTTGCCTCACCGGAAAGGTCCACGTCCAGCAAAACGTCGCCAACCACGGAGATCCTCATCGGCGATCAGCCCCCGGCCCGGGAACACCTTGGCCCTTGCGGACCACCTCGGCTTCGAAGGCCCGGCACATGGCGTGCAGCGCAATAAGGTGCCCCTCCTGGGCGTTGGCCGATATGGCGTCGATGGCCACAGCATCATCACAGCAGGATGCCAGCGGGTTGGGCGCCGGCCCGGTCAGGGCCCACGTGGTCACGTTCAGCCTGGAGGCCGCCTCTGCTGCACGGAGCAGGTTGGGGCTCTGGCCGCTCGTGGACAGCAGCACGAGGATGTCCCCCGACCGGCCGTGGGCGCGGACCTGCCGGGCGAAGAGCTCTTCGTAGCCGTAGTCATTGGCAATCGCCGTGACGGCCGAACTCTCCGCGTGCAGGGAGATCGCGGAAAAGGGCATCCGCTCGCCGTCGAACCTGCCCACAAGTTCCGCAGTGAGGTGCTGTGCCTCGGCGGCGGACCCGCCGTTCCCGGCGGCAAGCAGTTTCTGCCCGCTCAGCAGGCGCTGGGCCAGTTCCACACCCCAGGCGGCCAGCGTGTCTGCCTGGCTTTCCAGGGACCGCAGGGCGGGCAGGACGTTTTCCAGGTGGGTCCGCACTGCTTCGCGCGGGCCCGGATTGGCGTCGTGCCCGGCGTCGTGCCCAGCCTTGTGTCCAGCCTCCTCAGGGGAGGAGACCGCGTCCGGAGGGGGCAAACCCGGTGTGCCAACACGGTGCATGGCAGGAAGCTCAGCCTCCCGCAGGGATTCCGGAGTCACAGTGCCGCTCCTTCCATCGGTTCCAGGCTGCCGGCGTCCGCAGAGCCTGCGATAGCCAACTGGTAAGCCTTTTCGGTTTCGGAGGCGACTCTGCTCCAGGAGTAGCGGGCTTTGGCCCGCCGCTCGCCCGCACGCCCGAGTTTGGCGCGAAGGTCCGGGCTGGCCAACAGGGTGCCAATGGCTTCGGCGATGGCTTCCGGGTCCTTCGGCGGCACGTGCAGGCCGGTCCCCCGGTCCACCACGCTGTCCGTCAGGCCGCCCACCGCAGCGGCGACCACCGGAACGCCGCAGGCCATGGCCTCCAGGGGAACAATCCCGAAGGGCTCGTACCACGGCGTGCAGACCACGGCGTCCGCACTTCGGAAGACTCCGGGCATGGCCTCCCGGGGCACCTGGCCCCGGAGCTCCACATGGCCCGCCACCCCGAGGTCACGGGCAAGGTCCAGCAGCCTGCGCGCCTCCGGATCCTGCCCGCCCGCGTCCGCGTCACCGCCCACAATAAGCAGCTCGACGTCGTCGAACCCCGCCTGCAGCAGATACGGCAGCGCGCGGATCACCAGGTCCATGCCCTTGCGCGGGACAAGGCGGCCCACGGACAGGATGCGGTGGGAGCGGGAGGGAAGGTCGGCCGGACCGTCGCTGGAGAAGAGTTCCAGATCCACTCCGCAGGGGGCGATGGAAACCCGGCGGGTATCGATGCCCATCGTCCTCAGCTCGAACACTTCGTCCGAGCACGTGGCGAGGATGCGATCCGCCGAGCGGCCCACGGACGGTTCGAGGAAACGCCGCTCGGCCGGGCTCGTGTCGGCGGCGCCCTGGTGGCGGCGCTTGACCGTACCCAATGCGTGGAAGGTCTGCACGACGGGCACCCGGAAGCCTCCCGGATCACGGCGTGCGGCGTCCAGCGCGGCGACGCCGGACATCCAGAAGTGACCGTGCACCACGTGCGGCGGCGAGTCGCCCCAGTCCTGGACCACGCCGTCCGCCAGGGCGCCCATGAAGGGCAGCAACTCGTCCTTGGGCACATGTTCGGCAGGCCCGGCATCCACGTGCACCACCTCGAGCCGGGGATGCACCCGCACCCTCGAGGGCAAATCCGGCGAGTCACGCCTCGTGTAGACAGTTACCCGGTGACCCCGACGGGCCAGTGCCGACGAAAGGGCCGCCACGTGGACGTTCTGGCCGCCGGCATCCACTCCGCCAAGCGCTGCCAAAGGACTGGCGTGTTCCGAAATCATTGAGATCTTCAATGGATATTCCCTTCTCGCGCCGCGGTGAGGGCATCCGGTCCGGACCCCTTCAGAGCTGCATCGCCGGATGGCGCCCCCTCCAAAGACCCCTGCTGCCGCCCCTCCCCCTGTACTTTCCCTCCGTCTCCGGCTGGCACCAGGTCCGCCAGCAGCTCATCCCAGTCGGCCAGGAAGCGTTCCAGCCCATAGCGCTCCAGCGCCGCCTCCCGGGCAACTTTGCCCCGCCGTCGGGCCTCCTCCGGGTCGTTGACCAGCTGCCGGGCACACCGGCGCAGCTCCTCCACGTCAGTGGAGATACAGCCCGCCTCCGGCGGGACGGCCCGTGCCGCCTCGGTGGTGGCCAGCGCCAGGACCGGCATGCCGAGGTGCATCGCCTCCAGCAGCGCCAGCCCAAGGGAGGTCCAGCGCAGGGGGTGCAGGTATGCCCGGCAGCGCGCTAGTTCACGGTGCAGCTCCGCGGTTTTCAGGTCGCCCCGGACGGTGAGGTGCGCCGGCGGAATTCCCGTAGCCTTCGCCAGCCCGTCGCCGCCCATGCCGAAGACCTGGAGCGGGGCTGCGGTGGCGAAACGGGGCAGCAAGTCCGTGCCCGTCACCCGTCCGCGGCGCACCGGTTCGTTGACCACCACGCCCAGCTCCGGGACCTGGCCCGTGTAAAGGTAGCCGGGGTCCGCGATGCCATGCTCGATGACCTTGGTGGGTGCGCGGCCGCTGTCCCAGAACAGCTCGTTGAAATGGGTCACATGGACGACCGGGATGCCGTTCTGGTCCCCCAGCGGATGGACGGTGAAGGGAACATCGCCCTTGGGGGTGTTGTGTTCCACGTACACGGCGGGAAGGTCGACGCCGGCCCGGCGGCCCAGGACGCGCGTCACCTCCGCGGCTTCCTCCGGACGCTGCAGCACGACGGCGTCAACGCTGCCTGCATCCAGATCCGCTAGCGCGACCTCCCGCACGGAAGCAGGCCAGGGCCGGTCTGCCCGGCCCAGTCCCCAGGGACCGCCGCCGGGCAGGACCGGCAGCAGGTACTCGTGCCGGCCGCGGACAAAGGCGTCCGTCCACGACCCGTGCACGTGCCAGAGCAGGATTTTCATTGTTTCCGGACCTTTCTCCGTGTGCTGAGCGAGGAGACCCCGCTCAGCAGGCGTTCCACCGCGTCCACCACCTGCTCCGGCGAAACCGAGCTGAGGCAGGGATGTCCCGGTACCGGACAGTCCCGCGCGCGGCTGAGCCGGCACGGCGCGTTCTGGTCGCCCAGCAGTTCCAGCGGGACGCCGTACGGCGCCCACCTCACGGCCGGCACAACCGGGGAAAACAGGCTCACCACGGGGGTTCCGACGGCGGCAGCCAGGTGGGCTGGCCCCGTGTTTCCGGTGACCACGACGTCCGCGCTGGCGAGGACACCGGACAGTGTGGAAAGGTCCGTCCGTCCGCCGAGGTCAATGGCGGAGGGGCCGGCCACGGTGGCGGTGAGGGCGGTTTCCCCGGGGCCGCCGGTCACCACCACCCGGTGGCCGGCGCCCTCCAGCAGTTCCACGGCCGCCGCATGGTGCAGCGGCGGCCAGGCCCGGGCCGGAACCGTTGCCCCCGGGTGGACCACCACGTAGGGGCCCTCCCCCACCAGGTGCCGGATGCCGGGAGGGTTCTTGACCATGAGTTTTCCGTCGTCACCCGTTTTGAGCCGGAAGCCCGCCGCGCGGGCGATGCCGAGCGCCCGCACCGATTCCGGCTGGTCCTCGGGAAAGTCCTCGCCGGGCTTCAGCCTGACGTCGAGGAGGGAGCCCGCGTAGTCAGTGGAGGCCCCGGTGATGCGCTCCACGCCGGCCAGCCGCAGCAGGAGTGCGAGCGGAAGCGGCGACTGGTGGAAGGAGGTGAGGATGACGGCCTCGGTGATGCGGGAATTCCGGACATAGCCCACCAGCGAGTCCAGATGCGGTCCGGTGACCGCCGGAGCGGGGTTGCTGATCCACGGGGAATCCCAGGAATAAACGTCGGCAACGTGGGGCAGCAGCGACGCCGCCGACTGGCCCTGCGGTCCGCAAAGCACGACGACGTCGTTGGGGCTGCCGCCGTCGGCCCGCCGTCCGTTCGCCACCGCCCGGACTGCCGGACCTGCCAGGAGGACGTCCCCGACGCTGTCCAGCCGGGCCACGAGGACCCTGCTCATGCCGGTCCTCGAAGCACCGGTCTCCGAAGCGGCAGCTCCCCGAACAGCAGCGCAACGGCCTGTTCGAGGTCCGCGGCTACCTCGGCGGCGGCCTCGACTTCTTCCGTTCTGGTCTGCCGAGTGGGGACCAGGACACCCCGTGCGCCGGCGGCTGCGGCCGCCTCGACGTCGCTGCCGATGTCGCCGATGAAGGCCGCCTCCGACGGGTCGATGCCAAGGCGCCGGCAGGCGCTGTGGATCATTCCCGGCGCGGGTTTCCGGCACAGACAGCCGTCGCTGGCTTCGTGCGGGCAGACTTCCCAGACATCAAAGGGGCCCAGCAGGTCCTCCACCCGCGCGTTCACACTGTCCACCTCCGCCGCCGTCAGGAGGCCGCGGGCAATGCCCGACTGGTTGCTCAGGACGCCGGTGGCCACGCCGAGGCTGCGCAGTCCGTCGAGGACGCTCCGCGCTCCGGGAAACGGCTCGACCCTCTGCGGATCACCGTTGTAGGGCACGTCAACCACGAGCGTCCCGTCCCGGTCGAACAGCACAGCCTTGAGCGTCAAAGCGTTAGTTGCCATATCCCCTCCGTTCCCCGACCGGCAGAGACCTAAACAACCGGCCGCCCACTTCTTCTCGGCTAGAATCCTCGACAGGCGGCCCCGCAGAGCCAACCCGAGGAAGAAAAGGACGGCAGTGGAAGCAACGAACGGCAAGCACGAACAACCGGTCCTGCTGGTCCTGCGGGCACTGAAGCTCGGCGACCTGCTGGTTGCTGTGCCGGCGCTGCGCGCCCTGCGGCGCGCCTATCCGGAACACCGCCTGCTGTATGCGGCCCAAGACTGGCTGGAAGATGCGCTGGAGCTGGTTGGCGGCTACGACCTGCTTCCCACCCACGGCCTCGATGTTCCGATTCCCATCGAGGCAGGCAAGGTCGACATCGCCGTGAACCTGCACGGCAGCGGACCGGAAAGTGAGGCCCGGCTCGCCGCCGTCCGGCCCAGGACCGTCGTCGGCCACTGGACCCCGGAGCGGCCGGGTCCTGCCTGGCTGGAGGAAATCCATGAGCGGGAGCGGTGGACCAGACTTCTGCAGTGGCACGGCATCGAGGCAGAACCGGATGATTTCCGACTCCTCCCGCCGGCCGTTCCCAGCCCCTGCCCCGGGGCCACGGTGCTGCACGTGGGGGCCGCCTACGGCAGCCGGCTGTGGCCCGAGGACCGCTTTGCCAAAGTGGCCCGTACCCTCTCAGCGGATGGGCACCGGGTGGTGTTCACCGGCAGCTCGGCCGAACGGCCGCGGGCGCTGGATGTTGCACGGCTCGCTGGGCTCCCCGAAGGCCAGGTCCTCGCGGGGCGGCTGCGGCTGGCCGAATTCATGGCCGCCATCGCCGAGTCCCGGCTTGTGGTGTCCGCAGACACCGGAGCCGCGCACCTCGCCTCAGCGTATTCGCGGCCTTCGGTGGTTCTTTTCGGTCCGGCCCCGGCCGAGGTCTGGGGACCGCCGCCGGGACCGCACATCGTGCTGACTGACGCTCAGGTGCGCCGCGGCGACACCTTCGCGGCCACTCCTGATCCGGCGCTGCTGGCAGTTTCAGTGGAGGACGTCATGGCGGCTGTAGGGCAGCTCCGGCTCAGCTAATCCGTGCTGGCGCGGTCGCTGCCTGCCCTGGCGCTGCGGGCGCTGCCTCCGTCCCGGTCCCCGCTCCGGCCCTCGCCGCCCCGGTCCTCCTCATCGAGCAGCCGGTGCTGCAGCCAGACCAGGATCCGGGACAGCCGCCGGGACACCTGCATCTGCGAGATGCCGAACCGTTTGCCGAGTTCCACCTGGGTCTCCTCGCGGAAGTAGCGCCGGTACAGCATCTCCCGATCGTCAGGGTCCAGCTCCTGGATTGCCTCGTGGAGGCACACGAGTTCTTCGAGGTGCTCTATCGGCTGGTCCGGAGAGACCAGCCCCTCGCCCATGGTCGGCCCACCCCAGGGATCCGGGCTGTCCAGCGAGTCGGGATGCATGCTGCTGCCGGCTGCCTGAGCTTCGCGGACGTCAGCCGGTGTGACGCCCAGTTCACTGGCCAATTCCTGCGCCGAGGGAACACGGCCCAGCGACTGGGCCAGGTCAGGGGCAGTGTGCAGGAGCTGCGTCCGGACGTCCTGGATGTGGCGTGGCGGCCGGACGGTCCAGCACCGGTCCCGCAAGAAGCGCTTGAGTTCGCCGCTGATGGTGGGCGCCGCGTAGGCAGGAAAGCTTTCGCCTTTCTCCTCATCGAAACCGCGGGCGGCCTTGATGAGCCCCAGATAGGCCACCTGGACCAGGTCTGAGCGCTCCCGCCCGCGGGCCGCAAACCGCGAGGCGAGCGACTCCGCCAGATCCAGGTAATTGAGCACCAGCTCGTTCTGGAAAGCATCGTGCAGCTGCCCGGTCTGGGGCGCCACCGGGGTCGCTGGCCGGGGTGCTGTGCGGGCGGGGAAGGAAGCGGACAAGGAGGGCGGAGTTTCTGGCATTGTCGTGGGTTCCTTCGATCGGGAGCTCGAGAAAGCCTGCGGCAAGACTTAGAAGAAGGAAATCATAAGCGTGCTTATTACACAATGGCCCGAGGCGCTAGGCTCAAAAGAAGCACCAGGGCCACGGCACCGGTACCAGGCGGCCTGGCCGTCACTTTCCACGGCAATGGACGGAGCGGATTTCATGCGTATCGCGATCACGGGTGCCAGCGGCAATGCAGGGACAGCGCTCCTGCGCAGGCTTCAGAACGCCCGGCAGGAACACCCCGGCGGGCTGGAACTGGTAGGCATCAGCCGCCGCACTCCGGACACTTCACGGCCGCCTTACGCGGGCGTGGAGTGGCATGCCTTGGACGTGGGCGGTGACGGTGCGGTACAGAACCTGGCCAAGGCCTTTGCCGGCGCAGACGCCGTGGTGCATCTTGCCTGGCAGATCCAACCGAACCGGGACCTCCCACTGCTGCACCGCACCAATGTCGCCGGGACGGCGAACGTGCTGGCGGCCGCCCGGGACGCAGGCGTGCATCATGTGGTGTGCGCCTCCTCCGTTGGCGCCTACAGCAAGTCGTCCAAGGACCGCCGCGTGGATGAATCGTGGCCGGCGGGAGGCATGGAGGGCTCACATTACAGCCGGCACAAGGCGGAGCAGGAAAAGCTGCTGGACGGGTTCGCTGCGGCCAATCCCTCGGTTGCCGTGGCCAGGCTACGCCCCGGGCTCATCTTCCAGGCAGACGCCGGAAGCGAAATCGGCAGGTACTTCCTGGGGTGGGTCCACCCGCGGTTCGTCCCGCGCCGGCCGGCATTGCCGGTATTGCCAATTCCCGACGAACTGGTCTTCCAGGCGGTGCATGCCGACGACGTCGCGGACGCGTACTGGCGCGTGCTTGAGCGCAGGGCCAGCGGGGCCTTCAATGTGGCGGCAGAACCGGTGGTCACGCCGCAAAACCTGGCCAGACTTTTTTCGGCCCGGAGAATTCTTCCCATTCCGGTCCGCGCGCTGCACGCCTTTGTCGGCGGCACCTGGCGGCTGCGGCTGCAGCAGACGGACTCGGGGTGGGTGGAGATGGCTGCGGGTGCACCGATCATGGACACCGCGCGGATCCGGAACGAGCTCGGCTGGGAGCCGCACACGCCGTCACTTACCGCCATCCAAGAGGTGATTGACGGCATGGGCAAGGGTGCCGGCGTGCCGGCCTCTCCGCCGCTCAAGCCGCGGCGCAGCCTCTTGACGCTCATGCGCCGGCGCTAGCTCCCCGGCCGCCCGGTGGCGGGACTGAAGGTCCCTTTCCCCGGGAGAACCCGGCGGCGGGACTGAAGGTCCGGTCGCCGGGAAAACCCGACGGCGCGTTACTCGCGCGGGGTGTTCCGGCGGGTAGCGTCGGTGGTGGCGTCAGCATCCGGGCGGGCATCTGCATTGCGTGCGTCAACGTCACGCATGTCATCGGCACGACTGCCAGTGTCCCGATTAGCGGTGTCCCGCGCGTCCATGCCGCCTTCATTCATCCGCGCGTCGCCAGTTCCGGCATCCGCCCGGGCATCGTCGCGCCGGTTGCCGTCCTCGTCCACGTCCGGGTCAAGGGCGTTCGCCTTGTACTGGTGCTTCTCGGCATCCGTCCGGAGGTCCTGGGCGGCCGACTGCTTTTGCTCGGCCTCCTGGCGAAGCCGCGCAGCCTCTACCTGCGCTTTCTCAGCGTCAGCCTTGGCGTGCATGGCCCGCGCCTCGTTTTCGCGCGCCTCAAGGTCAGCGTTCTCCGCCTTCCTGCGGATCTCGGCTGCGTGCTGGCGGTTCTGCTCATCGCGCTTCTGCCGGAACGCCTCCCTGCGCTTGCGGCTGGACATCAGAAGCACCACAACGAGTGCGATGACGACGATTACAACGACGATCCAAATCCAGGCACTTGGGTCCACCGTGGATCCACCTCTCTCTTTTCGAGCACGTGACTATCCGTCAGGGCCCGGTCACCTGCGTCCGGCCCAATGCCGGAGCGGGCGGCCGGTTGAACTAGCGGCCATCAGGGTACTTACTATCTAATAGTAATCATGCTTACTATTTTATGGCGAGTGATTGCCGGTTGTACTCAACCCGAGATGCTGGAGAGGTACCAACCATGACCGAGAACCAACGACTGCAGGGCGCAGGGGCGGGCCAGCCCGATGACGCGGAAAGCACAGGTCCCGAACGGGCGGGCGGCCGCCCGCGCAGCAGCGGCCATGGCCAGGATCCCAACCCGCTGGCTTCCAGCCAGCTGGCGGAGACCCCGCAGTCAGATAACCGGATGGCGGACGATCCGCTGGACGGAAAGCAGCCGGCCGATGATCCGCTGGGCACCGACCCATTAACCCTGGACCGCCGCAACCCACCCAGAGCGCCCGGACAGTAGCGGCTGACGGCCGATGCGACCTGTCGCACAACCCACGAGCCCAAACCCCTGACAGCGGGCAGGGAATGTTCCGTCACTTCCGGAACATGGCCCCGTCCGCGAACGAAAGGATGCCCCATGGCTACGAAAGAAGCCCCGGAGACCAGCACAGCAAAGGCGGGCAGCGCGCCTGCCCCGGATGACAGGCGAAAGCCGGACAGCCCCACAGATGTGGACAAGCCATCGTGGAAGTACATTGCCCGCAAGACCCTGCGTGAATTTACTGCGGACCAATGCCCCGACCTCGCCGCGGGACTTACCTACTACGCGATCTTCTCGCTCTTCCCCGCCCTGCTCGCCCTTGTTTCGCTGCTCGGCATCTTTGGACAGGCGGAAAAGACGACGTCGGCACTCCTGGAAATCGTCCAGGGCGTCGCGCCCGGGCAGGCGGTGGAGATGATTCGCGGGCCAATCCAGGAGCTGACCACCTCACCGGCCGCCGGCTTCACACTGGTCATCGGTCTCGCGACAGCCATCTGGTCCGCGTCAGGGTATGTGACCGCGTTCGGACGGGCGATGAACCGGATTTATGAAATAGATGAGGGCCGGGGATTCGTAAAGCTTCGCGGCACCATGCTCGGCGTCACTGTGGTCTCTCTGATCATCGTCGCGCTGCTCGCCGCAATGCTGGTTATCAGCGGCCCCGTGGCTGAGGCCGTCGGCAATGCCGTGGGCCTGGGCGGAGTGTTCCTGACCGTCTGGAACATCGCGAAGTGGCCGGTCATCGTCGCGCTGGTGATCGTTGTCATCGCCATCCTTTATTACTTCACTCCAAACGTCCGCCAGCCAAAGTTCCGCTGGATGAGCCTCGGTTCCCTCATCGCCCTGTTTATCTTCGTGCTGGCCTCGGTTGGTTTTGGCTTCTACGTGGGTAACTTCAGCAACTACAACAAGACGTACGGCGCCATCGGCGGAGTGATCGTCATGCTGCTGTGGCTCTGGATCCTTAACATGTCCCTGCTTTTTGGCGCCGAGTTCGACGCCGAGATGGAGCGTGGCCGGCAGCTGCAGGCCGGCATTGAAGCTGAGGACACGCTCCAGCTCCCGCCCCGCGATACGAAGAAGAGCGACAAGCTCCAGGAGAAGGAAGAAGAAGACATCCGCCTGGGACGCGAACTGCGCGAGAAGTACAGCGAGGAAGGCAACGGCAAGGACGACCAGCACGGCGGCCAGGACGGTGAGCGCCGGAACGGCAGCGGCGGAGCCACCGCCAGCCGGGGCAACGGCAGCAGCCACTGAACTGCCTGAGGTGAACTCCGGGCAGCTGCCGGCACAGGTTGCTGCCCGGGGTCGAGCGCAGCTTTTAGCTGCTCCGGAGAGCGGCAGCCGCCTCCACGCCCAGGGCACAGAGGTAGGCACCAAAACCGTGCGGCGCCGCGGCGACGATCCGCCCGGAAGTGCCATAGATATTGCCGTGCCTTTCCTCCAGGCGATGCCGCAGGCGCCAGCCGCGTTCATTGGTTCCGGCATCCGCATGCGAGAACGTCACCATGCGTGCTCCCCTTTGAGGGTGAGTGCGCCCAACTGGGCGTCGTCACGCGTTGCGTGATGCTGCCGCACGTAGAGGGACAGGTCCGCCATGCATTTGCCGTACCGTTCGTCGAAGGCAAGGGGCCCGGGCCCCAGGTTCTGGCTCACCAGGAGCTGGACGCGTTCGACGGCGGCGGCAACAGTTCCCCGGACACGGAGCGCCTCGCTCCACCCGCCAACTGCGCCGGCTGGGGCCTCGCCCCGCCCGCCAACAGTGCCGCCGTCGGCCGCTTCCGCGCCGGAATCCGGGTCCGTCCGGGCGGCGCCGGATTCCGGGTGCGCTTGGGCGTCGCCGGCCTCGGCGGCGTCGACGGCCTCAGCAGCCCGGGCGAGGTACTGGACGGTGGAGGTCAGGAGCCGGTCCACTTCACCCAGGGCCGCGAGTGCCACTTGGTCGGGCTCGCGCTGGGACCTCGCTCCCCGCTGGAGGGCGGCCTCGAAGTGCCGGCCGAGCGCCACGGCGCCGCCCAGCCAGCATGCGGCAACGCCCATGCCGCCCCACGCAAAACCGGGGCGCTGGAAGTACCAGCCGTCACCGCCGAGCGGCACGGCCGGCACCCCGTCAAAGTGGACAGTTCCGCTGGGGAGCTCCCGCAGTCCGTGGCTTGTCCATTCCGGCACATCGCAGGTGACGCCGGAGGCCCTGAGATCAACGGCAAAGGCCGCCCGGCCGCCCGTGACGGTGTGCGCGGTCACCACCGCGTGGTCCACGAACTGGGCCAGCGAGCACCAGGGCTTGGAGCCGGTCAGCCGCACACTGCCGGATGTCCCGCTGGGCTCTGGCTCGGCATATGCTGACCTGCCGGGTTCTGTCCCCGCGGGTTCTGTCCCCGCGGCGGGCCGCCCGTCAGCTGCGGCCGAAGCCGACGCAGCGGTCAGCCGTGTACCCGGGCCCTCGGCTGCGTAGACACCCCACGATCCTGTGAAGGACCCCGGCGTTCCCGCCTGGGACAGGATGGCGCCGGCGTCCAGGTGCGGCTCCAGAACCCGCGCTGCGGCCACGTCCACGGCAGCTACGGAGGCCAGCAGTTCCCAGAGCCGGGCTGTCCGCCCGTCACCGGGCTTCGGCGCAGAACGGCCGGCCTGCTGGGCGATGGCCAGCAGGGCAGGGACGTCCCCCACAGCGGAAGCCACCCGCTCCAGCAGTTGCTCAATGTCCAGTACAGGTTCGGCTTCGGGTGCAGGTCCGACGGCGTCCTCCCGGGGCGGCGCCGGGCTGAAGCGGACAGGCTGCCACTGGCGGTACGGAGTGTTCATGCAGCGTCCGCTGACGGTCGGGGGCACCGGGTCATGGCGCTGCTAACCCTGTTCCGGAGCGGTCACCGACGCAGAAGCCGGCATCACTTCCGCATTCACCATCCAAGCCAGCTGCTCCAGCCGGGTGATGGCCTCGTGCAGAAGGTCCGCGCTTGTGGGATCTTCTTCATCCACGTCATCGTGGACATCGCGGATGGTCTTGACCGTTTGTTCCAGCCTCGCGGTGACGAGCTTGACGGTGTCTTTGGTTACGGTCAGACCGGCAGGGAACTGCTCCAGCCGGGTGCCCGACGAGACGGTGGCGCCCCGGCCGTCCGGAAGTGCATGCAGCGAACGCATGCGCTCGGCCGTCTGGTCGGCAAGCAGCCGTGCGCTGTCCACGATTTCGTCCAGCTGCAGATGCAGATCGCGGAAGTTGGTGCCCACCAGGTTCCAGTGCGTCTGCTTGCCCTGAACGTGCAGCTCGATCAGGTCAGTGAGGACCTTCTGAAGACTGCTGGCCAGAGTCTCGGATGCTTTCATGTCTTCCTCCGCTGCCGTCACCGATGCATGTCCAGGCCTGGCCGGCTTGGCCGCCGGCCAGGATGATTCCCAGCATACGTATCTTTCGGGCAAGGGACTTTGTGACACGGGCATGTGCCCTACCGGCCGGAGGGCCAGAGTACTGTTGCCTGCAGCGCTTCCAACGGCACGCTTCCGTAGGCCCGTGAATCGATGGAGCCCGCCCGGTTGTCACCCATGACGAAGACGTGCCCGGCCGGCACCGTGACCGGACCAAAGTAGGTGCCGTCGATGCGGCTGTGGTCGATGCCCGGCTCGGCCTGCGGAACCCCGTCAACCACCAGCACCGAATCTTCGATGGCAACGGTCTGGCCCCCGAAGGCAATGGCCCGTTTGACTGCAGGGTTCCCGTCCTCCGGACTGGTGAACACCACCAGGTCTCCGGCCTTGGGCGAACCGAGCGCCGGCCCGGGTTTGAACATCAGCACCGTGCTGCCCTTAGGCAGTGCCGGCTCCATGCTTTCCGAACTGACCGTCACGGGCTCCACCAGCCACAGGCGCGAGGCCAAAAGGACAGCGGCGAGCAGCACCGCCGTCGTGATTGTCCTCCCCCGAAAGCCCTGCCGGGGGGATCCGGCAGGACTCTCGATGGCGGCAACGCTTTTGGGGGCCGCCCGGGACTTCGGGTCGGCCCTGTGCGCCGCTAGCCGTCCCATTGGGGCAGCGCCGCCGTCATGGGATCGTTGGGATCGTTGTCATCTTCCTTCAGCCCCACCCGGAACTGCACCATCATGTCGTGGTCCTCATGCGGCAGGTTATGGCAGTGCACCATGTAGCGGCCCCGGTGCGGACCGAACTTCATGAGCAGCCGGACCGTCTCGCCCTCGCCCACGTAAACGACGTCCTTGGGCCCGAGCTCCTGGGGAAGCGGCGCCCGCCCGTTGCGGCTGAGGATTTTGAAATCCACGAGGTGTATGTGAACCGGGTGGAACCAGCCGCCGGACTTGTTCTCGATTTCCCACACCTCGACGGCGTCCAGGTCCACCTCGGCGGCGACCTTCTTGTAGCCACTGGCAATGACGTCCTGCCAGCTGTCGTCGTCGATGGTCCACATGTTGGTGACGTCGTTCCGCTTGACCCGGAACTTCCGGACCTTGGTAGCCTGCTTCTCGGTCATCGCCATGACCTCGTTCGCGGGTGCCAGCTGTGCCGGTACCGTGTTCCAGGTCGGGTCGCTGGTGTTGACCGCGTCATCAGTGACGTCGAAGGCCATCACCTTGTTCGTGAAGTCGTAGTCAACGTTGTTCGGGTTGGACAGGTTGCGTAGCTCGATCCGCTGGCCGGTCTTATACTTGCGGAAATCAATGAGCACCTCATAACGCTCTGCCCCGGCGTGGCGGTAGTTGGCCACTCTCTGCGGTGTGGGGACCAGGCCGCCGTCGGTGCCCACGATTATTAGGGGATCGCCGGTGCTCAGCGTCAGCCGTACTGAGCGGGAAATGCTGCAGTTCAGCACGCGGAAGCGGTAGATGCGCTTCTGGACCTTCATGACTGGCCACGGCTTGCCGTTGACCAGGATGACGTCCCCCCATAGGCCTGAGTGGGTGTTGTCGTCATACCCCAAAGCGCCGTTGGCCGCGAACATCGCATCGGAGATGATGAGCGGCACGTCGAAGTCGCCCTGCGGGAGCAGCTGCCGCTCCATCGGGTCGTGCATGTGGTACTGGCCGGCCAGGCCGGAGTACGCGTTCTGCGCCGTGAAGTGTACGCCGTGATCGTGGTACCAGAGCGTGCGGGCGGGCTGGAAGTTCGGGTAGTGGTAGTCCTTGAAGAATCCGGGATGCGTGACGTCACTGGCGTACCCGTCGAACTGCGGCAGCGAGGCTGACCCGTGCAGGTGCGTTGACGTGGCGAGCACGTGGCCATCGTTCGGGTGAGTTGCCGGGAGCTTGTTCCTGACCCGGACCACTGCCTTGGTGCCCTGGTCGAGGCTGATCGTGGGGCCGGGGAAAATCCCGTTGTAGCCCAGAATTGGCGTCTTGAGCCGCGGCAGAATGGACGCCATCTCGGCCTTCTCGGTCACGGTGTAGTAGTTGACTGGTTTGCCGTCAGCGGGGTCCACCCCCGTCCTGTCCGGCGCCAGCTCCGGAGGTTTCACGAACGCCGCCTGGAACGGCTTGGGCATCTCTGCGCTGCTCAGCCGGCTAACAGACTTGGCCTCCACCTCGCCCCGCGGGAGTGAAAGCACACCCGCTCCGACGGCGCCGAGGCCACCCAGCAGCAAAACATTTCGTCTGGACACGGTCATTACCGGGCCTCCTTCCGATTGGGTTCGAGACCGGTTTGGGATGCTCCGAGGATGTCCCGGCGGGGTTGGAAAAAGCCGGACCGGGCTGGGAAGGGTGGGGGTTCTAAGGGGCACCCCCAATTGGGCCCCCTCAAATCGATGGTCTAATTCGGTTGCTCCACCGGAAGTCCGCACCATCCCCGCCACAGCCGGGGCTGCACGCGGGCTTTGGCTCGCGCAGGCCCCTGTATCCCACCGGCTTTATCCGACTTTTATCCAAGGTGCAGCATCCACTGTTGTCGTGGTTGGGAATCGACTTTCCGGCCTGGCCTTGAAGGTACTGGGGGCCACAAATCGAGTGTCCACAAGGAGTCTCAATGTTCTCGCAATCTGTACGGCCCAAGATGCCCGACGGAGCCAACCGCTCCGGGTCAGCGCACACCAAGTCCACCACCACGCTCGGCCGCATCGCCCCGGCCGTTGCCGGCGCCCTGCTCGCCGCCGCCCTGTCACCCCTCGGCGCTATGCCGGCAAACGCGGAAACCGCCGGGATGGGCCCGGTTGACTCCACAGGGTTCCCCACCTGGTATTCGGACGGCACCGTCCGGCTGCAGCTCTGCTACGAGGCCGGCAAGGGCTGCCTCTCTGAACCCCCGAACCCGGACCAGCCGGCCTCGTACCCGGGCAACTTCCCAGAGGAAGCTTTCTGGTTTTCCGCGTCTGCGGATGTCGGAACTCTCGGCAGCTATGAAGCGGCCTTGGAAGCGGCACACGTCAATGGTCCGGTCGTGCCTGGCGAGCAGATGGGCTTTGCCCGCCTGCGGTTCCGTTTTAATGGCCTGCGGCCCAACGCGCAGTACACGATCACCCACCCCTATGGCGTTGAGACGATCACGGCTGACGCGGGCGGAAGAATCAACCAGACGACGGACGCCGGCGCTTGCGCACCCACTGACACAGTTGCTTGCGACTGGGCGGGCGTCGGCGCAGCCTTCCTGGGTGACTTTGGCAGGGGCACCACGGCAACATTCCTCACGCAGGTTGGCGCCGCGGCCGGCACACTCGGCGACATCAACACCGCGCGGCCTGTCACCGGCGCCCCCTCGGGCATCAACTCCGTGACAGTCTCCGGCCCTGACGCGGGCGGGCCGGGCATCAACACCATCACCCAGAGCAACTTCACCGTCCAGGGCCTCATTGCAACCGACTCCGTCGGAGGTCCCAATACCCCCGATCTGGCTACAGCCAGCGACAGCGGCCGCTCAAACTCCGATAACATCACCAACGTGACCGCGCCCACCATCACGGGCACGCTGCCCGCTGGAACCGCGGGCCCTGTTCAGCTGATCGTGGACAATGGCGCTCCCAGGGCTACCACCCTCACCGGCTCCACCTACTCTCTGAAGCTGGCGCCGCTGGCCCAGGGCCGCCACTCCGTCCGCGCGGTCGCCGCCGGCGGACTGAATTCCGGGACCCTCAATTTCACCGTGGACACGGCCGCTCCTGCCGTTTCGATAGTGGCGCCGTTCCCGTCTTCGCCGACCCTGGACACCACCCCGGCCCTGAGCTTCACGAGCAGTGACACGGGCGCCCGGTTCGAATGCCAGCTGCAGCCGGCAAACATGGCGTGGGATCCGACTTGCGCCTCGCCGAAGACGTGGGACGCACAGGCAAGCGGCACACACGTTTTCCACGTGCGTGCCACTGACGCCGCTGGCAACGTCAGCCCGGTAGCCAGCCGGGCTGTGCAAATTGGATCGACCGTAACTGCCTCAACCGTCAAGGCTCAGGATTTCAACCTTGATGGCAAGGCCGACACACTGTCCCGGGACAGCAGCGGGACTTTGTGGCTCTACCGCGGGACCGGCACCGGACGGTTGCTGCCCCGCACCCAGGTCGGAGTCGGCTGGAACGCCATGACGGCGATTGTCAGCGCTGGGGACTTCAACAGCGACTTCAAGGCCGACGTCGTGGCCAGGGATTCGTCGGGCAGACTGTGGCTCTACCGCGGCACCGGTAACGGAACCTTCCTTGCCAAGATCCAAATCGGTTCGGGTTGGAACGGTTTGAACAGCATCGTCGGTGTCGGTGACTTCAACGGAGACCGCAAGGCTGACTTGACCGCCCGCGATGCAAGCGGAAAGCTGTGGCTCTACCGGGGCAACGGCGGCACCAGCTTCCTGGGCAGGGTCCAGATCGGCAGCGGCTGGAACGGCTTGAACAGCATCGTAGGCATTGGTGACTTCAACGGAGACCGGAAGGCCGACCTGGCGGCCCGGGACTCCGTTGGCAGGCTCTGGCTCTACCGCGGCAACGGCTCGGCCGGGTTCGCGGGCAGCGCCCAGATCGGCACCGGCTGGAACGGTCTCAACGGCATCGTCGCTCCCGGCGACTTCGACGGAGACCGCAAGGCCGACCTGGCAGCCCGGGACTCCGCCGGCAGGCTCTGGCTCTACCGCGGCAACGGCACCGGCCGCTTCGCGGGCAGCGCCCAGATCGGCACCGGCTGGAATTCAATGAGCGCCATCCTGTAGCTGGCTCCCCAGCACGCTGAAACGCCCAGCAAGGAGAGCACCGCCCGCGTACACCCAGTACGCGGGCGGTGCTTCGCTGTGGGTGACTTGCGGTGGCTGTTGCTGAAAGCAGACTAACGAACAAGCGCCAGCCCGAAGCCGTCCCAGCCCTTGGATCCCACGGTCTGGATGACAGTGGCGTCCAGCCGGCTGTCCTCCCCCATCATCTTCAGGGCGCCGATGATTCCGGGGGCATTGACTTCGTCCAGGGACGGGTCCAGCGCCACACCCTCCCAGACGACGTTGTCCATCACGATGCTGGTTCCGGCCCTGCCCAGCCGCACGGCCCAGTCCAGGTACTGCGGGTTGTTTTCCTTGTCCGCATCGATGAAGACGAAGTCGAACGGCTGGGCTCCTTCGACTTCAAGGGCGGCGAGCGTGTCCAGCGCCGCGCCTACCCGGATCTCCACCTTGTGGCCCACGCCGGCCGCGTCCACGTTGGCCCGGGCCACTTCGGCATGTTTGGGGAGGTATTCGCACGTCACCAGCCGTCCGTCGTCGGGCATGCCCTGGGCCATCCAGATTGTGCTATAGCCAGCCAGGGTGCCGATTTCCAGCACCCGGCGGGCACCCGATGCCGCCACCAGCAGCTTCAGAAGCTTTCCGGCATTCGGGGTCACTTCGATCGGCGGCATCCCGGCCTCTTCGGCAGACCTGACGGCGCGCTGGACGGCATCGTCGGGGTGGACGACGACGTCTGACAGGTATTCTTCTACGGCCGCCCACTCGGGCCGCGGCTTGTGCTCAAACATGGGCACAGTCTTCCAGCAAGCGCCCGGCCGGGCTAGGCTGCCGCGGCCAATCGTCATGGCCGTCAGTCGCCCTGGATCAGGGCACCCTCCAGGCGTTCCACCTTCGCGGTGAGCTCACCGGAATAGCCGGGCCGGATGTCGGCCTTGATCACCAGGGACACCCTGCTGCCGAATTTCCCCACGGCCTCGGTGGCGCGCCTGACTACGTCGAACACCTCGTCCCATTCACCCTCGACAGTGGTGAACATGGAGTCCGTCTTATTGGGCAGCCCCGATTCCCGGACAACCTTGACGGCGGCAGCCACGGCGTCATGCACGGAGGCGTCCCCGGCACCCGCCGCGGCGTAGGCGGGGTCAGCGGGAATTCCGGAAGGGGCGACTGAAAATGCAAGCAACATGCGTCCAGTCTGCCATGGCGGAATCTGCCGTCCGGAGCGTGTGCTGTGTCATATTCGGAGCTACCAACGGGTAACGGAGTCAGGCTGACACTGCGTTGCTAACCTTGATTTCATGAACCTCGCAGTAGAGCGCAAGCCCCTTCGTGCTGACGCTGCACGCAATGTGGACAAGATCATTAATGCCGCCCGCGAGTGTTTCCGGCAGTACGGCCCCGATGTTCCGCTGCAGACCATTGCTGCCACCGCGGGAGTGGGTCCGGCGACGCTGTTCCGGAATTTCTCAGACAAGGAGCAGTTGGTTTTGGCTGCCCTCAACCGCCAACTGAGGCTCAACGTGGACCCGGTCATCGACGTCGCCCTTGCGGGCACCGATGCGGCTGAGGGCCTGTTCCGGGTCATCGACGCCGTGATGACCGCGGCCAGTGACAACGCCAACCTGCTCGGCGCCGTCGCCGGGCGGCGGGATTTGCTCACCGGCATTACCGGAAGCCTGATTGAGTCTGTTGGCGTGCTCCTTGGCCGCGGCCAGGACCAGGGCACCCTGAGGGTGGACATCTCACTGACAGACATGGTGCGGCTGCTGGCAATGCTGATCGGAGTAGTCGACACCATGGAACCCGGATCCGACGCCTGGCGCCGGCCGGCCGCCCTTGTCGAGGACGCCATCCGCGCGGAACGTCCCACCAGGCCGCTGCCTCCGCAGGTGCCGCTCCCGGCGTCGCAGTTCGAGTAACCGGCAGGTTCGGGCACGCGGGGAGTACCGGAAGGATCTGGCCGGAAGAAGAACCGTCATATTCCGTACACCGGGCCAGCACAGTAAGCTATGCACACCGGTGGGTTAGGAAGTCAGCCTCGGGCATCTTCATATACGGAGCACACCATGTCATTCCTTGCATGTGGTCAACTCAGGCCTGCAGTGTCATCATGAACCGCTCACAGCTCGCACACTTCATGAACCACTCAACGGATCCTGAAACAACTCTGATGGCTGCCACCACGGACGAACTCGGCATCCTCGTGGACGCGCTCTACCGCAACCTCGATACGCCGACTCCCGTCTACGGCGCACAGGACTGGTATGATCTCGCCACCGAAGAGCTCGCCAGGCGGTCCGTGCCTGCTTCCCCGGACGCCCGCGGAGTTGCCTAAGCCCAGACCCGTTACCTGAGCCCACCCCTGCTGAAGGGGCCCTACCGGGCGCTTATGTCCCGGCGCTCACCCGGGCTTCGGGATCAGCGGCGCGGCTCAGGCCGGGCGGACAGCGCGTGCAGGGCGGCAGCCAGGCATTCGCTCATCGCCTGCAGGGCGATCAGTTGCGCTTCCCGCACCTGGGGCTTGGGTGCGTTGATGCAAATTGCTTCATCGGCGGCCTGGGCCAGCGGGTTCGGGGCCGCGCCCGTGACAGCCCAGACGGTGGCTCCGGCGGCCCGCGCCGCCGCCGTGGCCTCCAGCAGTGCATGCCGGTGCCCGCTGGCCGAGACCGCCAGGAGAACGTCGTCGGAACGGATGTGGGCCCGCACCTGGCTGGCAACCTCTTCCGCGTGCCCTTGTGCAATCTCGACGGCACTGACGGATGCAGCCCCTGCTGCCGCCGCACCCGGGCGCAGGGCGATCACGGAAAACGGCTGGCGTTCACTGGCATGGCGCCCCAGCAGTTCCGCGGTGAATTGCTGCACCTCGGCCGCCGAACCGGCACTTCCGGCCGTGACCAGACGGTTCCCGGAAACCAGGCGGCGGGCAAGTTCCTCGCCCCAGCCGGCCAGCCGCGAGGATTCGTTCCGCAGGCAGGCCACTGCGGGCCCCACCTGCCGCAGGTGCTCGAGGACGACGTCCACCGGCGCTTTCACTTCGAACGGCGCGTCCGTGGCACGGGTGCGGGACAGTCTGCTGACGGCCTTCATATTCACAACTCCTCTACCTTTAGAGCATACAACGACTGTGACGCGCATCACTCAGAACAGTTGTGGCTGCCTGCAGGGAGTCCCCGGCGTTTCAGTTCCAGCCGGCCAGCCGGAGCAATGCAGCGGCTCCGGCCCCCGCCAGCACAACAACCAGGAAGGGCGCCCGCAGGAACAGGGCCGCAGCGGCGGCGGCCAGGGCGCCCAGGCGGGCATCGAGCACCAGGGCCTGCCCGGTAGCCAGGGTGTTGACGATCGCCAGGGACGCCAGCAACCCGATGGTCATGGTTCCTGCGATCCGGGACATCCTGGGGTTCTGCAGCAGGCTGGCCGGCACAAGGTAACCCACCAGCTTCCACGCGTAGGCGAAGAGGCAGGCCAGCAGCAACCACACCCACAGACTCATTTGGCACCTCCGGCGTTGGTCCCATTGATGCCGTTGCCGGCGCTGGTGCCGTTGCCAGGGTGATGGCCGGGATGGCGCTCCGTGTAGGGGTCGATGTCCGGTTCAAGCCCTTCGTCCTTGCGGCCGTGGCTGAGCCAGCCGATAACGGCGGCCACCACCGCGGCAATCAGGATGGGGACGCCCGCCGGGACGAACGGCACAGCCAGCACGGTTGCCAGTGCGCAGACAACGGCGATCGCCACCGGTTCCCTGCCCTTCAGCCGCGGCCACAGCAGGCCGAGGAACGCCGCGACGGCTGCGCCGTCAAGCCCCCACTGCTTCGGATCTCCCAGCGCGCTTCCGGCCAGGGCACCCACCGCGGTGAAGAGGTTCCAAAGTACGAAGATCCCGATGCCCGCGGCCCAGAAGCCCCTTTGCTGCTCGGCAGGATCCGTCTGCCCGGTGCTTGTGGCCGTGGACTCGTCGATAGTCAACTGGGCGGCCGCGTACCGGCGCCACCCCCGCGGCCGGAGCAACACGTTGAGCTGCATGCCGTAGATGCCGTTGCGCATTCCCAGCAGGGTGGCTGCTCCCATAGCCGCCAGCCCCGAGCCGCCGCCGGCGACCACCCCGATGAACGCAAACTGGGAGCCGCCGCTAAAAAGCAGGAAGCTCAGTGCCATCGTCTGCCAGAAGTCCAGGCCCGAGGTCACGGAGAGCGCACCAAAGGACACCCCGTACAGGCCAGTGGCGATGCTGATGGACAGGCCAACACGGACCGCAGGAGAACGCAGGAGTTTCGGGGGCCAGGCGATGGGCATGCCACCACTCAATCACAGCGGTGGCTGTGCTCGAGTCGCGCCCGAGCTTGCTGCCAGGGCTGGCTGCTGGAGCTGGGCCAGCACCTGCGCCGGCCGGTTGCTGGTGATCTCCTGGATGCCCAGCCCCCGGCACAGCGCCACGTCAGCCTCGGCGTCCACCGTCCAGACCCGGAAGCGGCGGCCGGCATCCCGCCAGCGCCGCACGGTGTCCGGATGCCGGCGCACGTAGTCGATGCCCGGCCCGGCCATGCCCGCTTCGCCACCGTCGAGGATCCGCTCCCCCTCCAGCTGTGCGGCCTTCATCACGTTGGCCACTGCGCTGCCCGTGAAAGGCCCGAGGCCAAGTTCCTCGCGGATTCCGGTGACGTTCACGTCGTCCACGAGCTGGCAGATGAACTCCGCGGGCACGGCCTTGCGCAGGTGCCTGACCGAGTCGGGGCTGAAGCTCATGAAGGTGACGCGGATGTTGTCCAGCATGGATGTCCCTGCCTCCCATCCCTCTGCCCTCAGCAGCTGCAGCACCCTGTCCTCCAGCTTCAGCTGGTAGGGGCTGGGATGCTTCAGCTCGATGGCCAGCCCGACGTCCCGCTCGGCAGCCCGGAGCAGGTCCAGCAGGTCCAGCAGGGTAAGGAACTGTTCCGACCTGGGCCCGTAAGCCTCAGGGATCCGCACGCCCTTCCAGGCCGAAAAATCCAGCAGCCGCAGCTGGTCCACGGTCCGTTCAGCCACAGGACCGGTGCCGTCCGAGGTCCGGTCCAGGTTGGAATCATGCAGCAGGACAACGTGCTGATCGCGGGTGAGGTGCACATCGCACTCCACACCGTCCGCGCCGTCGGCGAGCGCCCGGAGATACGCCGCCCTGGTGTGCTCGGCGAAATCCGCGCTGGAACCCCGGTGGGCGTAGACCAGGGGACGGGTTGGGGCTGACTCGTCGGCTGTCATGGTCACACGTTAGCGGACCGCGGCCGCCAAAGCGGGGCTAGGCTTGGCACATGCAGGTGAACTCTGAGCCAACCACCCAGCTGGCGTCTCCCCCGGGGGAGGCCACCCGTGATCGTCCGGAAGAGGACGGGCGCGCCCCGGCGCGTTCCGCCGTCGTACGGCAGCTCACAGCGGGCGACGCCGAAAAGGCGGCGGCACTCCGGAAGATGAAACTGGTGGCGTTGTGCCTCCTCATTGCCATGGCTGTGGTGTTCGTCGCCGCGTTCGCGCTGCAAAAGCAGTACCCGTGGTTGCAGTACGTCCGGGCCGCGGCGGAAGGCGGCATGGTGGGCGCCCTGGCCGACTGGTTCGCAGTGACGGCCCTGTTCCGCTATCCCATGGGGCTGAAAATCCCGCATACCGCCATCATTCCGCGCCGCAAGGACCAGATCGGCGCGTCCCTTGGCGAGTTCGTGGAGACCAACTTCCTCTCCGAACAGGTGGTCCAGGACAAGCTGGCCAGCATCAACATCTCCGGCAAGGTGGGCAGCTGGCTGTCAGGGCCGGGCGGCGCCGAGCGGGTGGCCAAGGAGGGCGCGGCGGTCATCCGGGGAACGTTCAAAGTGCTGAACGACGACGACGTCCAGGCCGTCATCGAGGGAATGGTCCGCAAGCACCTCCTGGCTCCGCCCTGGGGACCGCCGGTGGGACGCATGGCGGAGCGGATTTTCGCCGACGGGCACCACCACAAGCTGGTGGACCTCCTCGTGGACCGGGCAGCGGACTGGGTGGCAGCCAACCACCAGATGGTCAGCCGGCTCGTCACGGAGCGCTCCCCGCAGTGGGTGCCCAGCTTCGTGGACGGCCTTGTGGGCGACAAGGTCTACATCGAGCTGCTGAAATTCACCCGGGCGGTCCAGGATGACCAGCAGCACCAGGTCCGGCTGTCCATCGACAAGTACCTGACGGACCTGGCCCAGGATCTGCAGCACGATCCGGCAATGATCGCCCGGGCAGAGGGCATCAAGGCGCAGGTGCTCGGCGACCCGGAGGTCCGGGAACTGGCGTCCCGGACCTGGGCGACCATCAAGGGCGCACTGCTTTCCGCCGTCGACGATCCGGACAGCGAGCTGACAGTGAAGTTCAAGGCGGCCGTCCGCGATTTCGGCACCCGTCTGGTCAACGATGAAGAGCTGGCAGGCAAGGTCAACGCCTGGATCGGCGATGCGGCCGGCTATTTGGTCCGCACCTATCGGTCAGACATTGCCGGGGTGATCACGGATACCGTAGCCCGCTGGGATGCCGAGGAAACGTCGCAGAAGATCGAACTCCAGGTGGGCAAGGACCTGCAGTTCATCCGGATTAACGGCACAGTGGTGGGCTCGCTCGCAGGGCTCGCCATCTTCACGGTGGCCCACCTGACGTTCGGCTGACGGGCTGCGCCCGAGTACCCATCCGCCGGGTGCACCAAAAGGCTCTTGACAGGGCTGATCTCCCCGGGCCACCTTAGGTGTCAATCGCGCCGCCGGGTCTCCTGCCCGTCCCGTCCGTTCGGCCCACCTGATGGAGCCTACGGATCCGGCACCGCGGCGATTGTTGGGGATATTCGGATGAGGCGCCATGAGCCTGTTAACTGCCCGTCGTTTCCGCTCCGCCCTTTTCCCTTGGGCCCTCGCCCTCACCGTCCTCCTCCCGTCGCAACTTGCCCTGCCTGCGCCTGCCGGTGCGGTAACTGGCGGCATGACGTCGGTCATTGCAGATACCGGCGACACGGGCTTTGGACCGGGTGCGCCTGGGTTGGGTGATCCGTACTATCCGCGGGACGGCAACGGCGGCTACGACGTCGAGCATTACCTGCTGGAGCTCAGCTACGACCCGGCCAGCGGGCTCCTCGCAGGCTCCGCCACCATACGCGCCCGTGCCACCCAGAACCTCTCGTCGTTCAACCTGGACCTGGAGGGGCTGACTGTCCGCGGAATCCAGGTCAACCACAGGAGCGCCGCCTTCAGCCGCAGCGGTGCGGAGCTCACAGTGACTCCCCAGAGGGGAATCAGGGACGGCCGGGAGTTCGAGGCGGTGGTGCACTACGACGGCGTACCGCAACCGACCATTGACCAGTTCGGAGTTTCGGGATTCCTTCGGACCGACGACGGCTCCCTGGTGATCGGCCAGCCACACGTGGCGGCCACCTGGTTCCCCGCCAATGACCATCCGTTGGACAAGGCGTCCTTCACGTTCAAAATCACCGTTCCGGACGGCCTGGAGGTGGTAGCCAACGGCGTGCTGCGCGACGAGGAGTCCGAGGATGGCAAAGCGACGTGGACCTGGCAGGCGGCAGAACCCATGGCCACCTACCTGGCCACCGCGAGCGTCGGCGAGTTCCAACTGCACCACTACAAGAAGGACCGGATCAGGTACGTTGATGCCATAGATCCCGACCTCTTCAAGCCGGTGGTGACGGTCAAAACGGGGCGAAACTTCGCCTGGTCCCACAGCAGCCTGAACTCCTACACGCGCCTGATGAGGACCATCAGTGTCCCGACGACCGGCGCCACACTCTCGTTCGGGCTCCAACGGGATATAGAACCGCAGTTCGACTTCGCCTTCGTGGAAGCACGGCTGACTGGCGCCGCAAGCTGGACCACGCTGCGGGACGGCAACGGACACACCACGGACAGCCCGGGAATTGCATGTCCCGACCGGCTGGTGCTCCACCCGTTCCTGAAGCACTATCTGACCGACAAGGGCGACGGGACGTGCACATCATCCGGCAGTACGGGGCAGTGGTGGGCCGCTACCGGGCCAAGCTCCGGCTGGGAACAGTGGGCGTTCGATCTGGGCCGCTTCGCCGGGAAGAGCGTGGACGTAGCCATCACCTACATGAGTGATAACGTCGTGCCGTTCGACGGCGTGTTCGTTGACGACATCACAGTCTCAACGGGAGATGGCACCACATCCTTTGAGGATGACGGGAACAAATTGGATGGATGGGCTGCTGCGGCGCCGCCCCTGGGAAGCCCGCCCAACACCGTCCGGTGGACAGCCGGCGCGGACAGTCCTCCGCCGCTGGGGGAGCGTGTCGAGGCGTCCTTCAAGAGGCAGCCCGAGATCATCGACTTCCTGTCCGTATACTTCGGCCGGTATCCCTTCAGCGCGTCCGGCGGAGTTGTGGATGACCTGAGTGGCCTTGGCTTCGCGTTGGAGAACCAGACCCGGCCCATCTACGCCAAGAACTTCTTCAAGGACCGGCAGGGAGGTGACTCAGTGGTAGTCCATGAACTGGCGCACCAGTGGGTGGGCGATGACATGGCGGTCAAAGGCTGGCAGGACATCTGGCTGAATGAGGGATTTGCGAGCTACACCGAGTGGCTCTGGAGTGAACACGAGGGCCGGGAAACCCCCCAGCAACTGTTTGCCTTCTACGCGGCCGCGATCCCAGCCGCGGCACCGTTCTGGGCCGTGAAGATCGGCGATCCCGGCACGGCGGCACTGTTCGACCCCCCGGTGTACGTCCGCGGCGCGATGACCCTTCAGGCGCTGCGCGTCCTCGTGGGCGATGACGTGTTTTTCAACATCCTCCGCGAGTGGACGCATGCCCATGCCGGCGGCAATGTCTCCAGCGCAGACTTTATTGACCTGGCACAGGAGCTGTCCGGCCAGGACCTGGGGAGCTTCTTCAACGCCTGGCTCTTCACCCCCGCCAAGCCGGCCGGGCTGGTGCCCGCTCTGCGCAGCGTTGTGCCACCGGCCCTGGATCCGCCGGTAACAGCACGGCTCCTCGAGCGGCGGATCGAAGCACGCCGGGAAGAGCGGTAATTCACGGGCGCGCCCTTAGGCGAACGGCGCCAGTTCGACCCCGTTTTCCTCAAGACCTGCCCGGACGGCGGCAGCCATTTCCACGGCGCCGGGGGTGTCGCCATGGATGCACAGCGAATCAGGGTCGACCCGGACCACGGTCCCGTCCACCGCCACTACCTCGCCCTTGAGCGCCAGGCGAACTGCCCGCTCAACGATCGGGCCGACGTCGTGCAGCACTGCACCTTCCTGCGAGCGCGGCACCAGTGTGCCGTCCGGCAGGTAAGCGCGGTCCACAAACGCCTCCCGAAAAACAGGATGCCCCGCGTCCTGGGCCTGCTTCAGCAGCTCGGACCCCGGAAGCCCCAGTATCGGCAGGCCGGGATCGTAGGCCTGGATGGCTGCCACCAGCGCGGCGGCCTGCTCGGCGTCGTGGAATGCCCGGTTGTAAAGGGCGCCGTGCGGCTTGACGTAGTCCACCGTGGCGCCCACCGCGTGCGCAACCCCGTCCAGTGCACCGAGCTGGTACAGGACGTCACCGAACAGCTCGTCGAAGGACATGTCCAGGGAGCGGCGTCCAAAGCCGGCGAGGTCACGGTAGCCGACGTGGGCGCCGACCGTGACGTCCAGTTCATAGGCGGCGCGGCAGCTGTCCAGCATCGTCACGGGGTCCCCGGCATGGAAGCCGCAAGCCACGTTGGCACTCGTGATGAGCTCGAACATGGCCGCGTCATCACCCATGGTCCAGGAGCCGAAGGACTCCCCGAGGTCAGCGTTCAAATCCACCGGTGCCACCTTCCGTCGTGCCAGATTCCGTTTTGCCGGATTCCAACGAGGGGCCTGCCGCTTCCGCAGGCTTGAGCTCCCCCGGCACAGTGTCCGGCATCGGCCCAAAGGCCTCTTTTGCGTTCGCCACGACGGTGCGGCCCATCATGAGGTTTCCCGCGCCCCCCACCACCGCTCCGATGCCGAACGGCAGCGCACGTCCGAACAGGGCGGTTCCCTGCCTCCTGAGCAGGTTCCGCAGAAAGGCCTTCTGGATGCGCTCGCGGATGAAACCGGCCCCGGACTGCGACATCCTGCCCGCCAGCACGTTTCCCCAGGCCTGGCTGGCACCCTTGCCCCGGCCCATGGCCTGGCCGCTGAGCGAACCAAGCAGCGCGGTCCCCTCCTCGCCGAGCATCACGGCCATCACCAGGGTACTGGCCTTCTCCGGGTCGGTCATCCGGATCCCGTGAAGTTCGGCCAGCGAGGTGGCGTAGAGGGCTGTCGCCTCGAGGAAGCCAACCGTTGCGGCGGCGGAGAGGCCCAGCGACGCCACAGTGCCGACTCCGGGAACGACGGCGGTGGCCCCCACCAGCGCTCCCCCGCCGGTCACTGCCCGGAGATAGTCGCGCTCAAGGATGTCCGCGAGCTGGGCGGCGGATGCCCGCGGGTTGCGGCGCTGGAGCCGGCGGATGTACGCGACCACCAGCGGGCGCTGGATCTCCACGGCCCGCAGTAGCACGTTGTGAACGCCGGGCTTGGGATTGCCGTGAGCGTCGAACACGGCGTTGTGGGCTGTTTCCTGCGCGATTCTCATCGCGGGGTTACGTCGCGTGGCCATCATCACCTCTACCTCGGAACAACCGGCAGCGGATGCCGCCGTCTAGCCTTAACACTAGGCCACTGACCAACATACCAAGCATGCTGATCACCCTGCCGCTGAACCAGGCCGTCACATCGCCCAGGACTCAGCCACCGCCATGTACGCAGAGGAGGAGGGCCCGCGCGGGCCGGGGTAGACAGTGGGGGCGCCGGGCCATTCGACGCCGAACTCGGAGAGTTTTCCCGTGCTGCACGGATGGTAGATGTTGCTCATCGAGGCGCTGGAGGACCCCAGCTGGAAGTCAGGCGCGGAGAACTGACGCCGGTCCAGCACTCCGGAGATTTCGAGGGCGGCCCGCCGCCCGGTCGCCCGGAACCCGCGTTCAAGGTCCAGTTCGACGTCGAACTCGTCCTGGGTGTGGCTGACCTCGGCGAGCGGAAATCGCGCGGCTTCCGGAAAGAAGCGCGTCAGTTCGGTGGCGAGGGACGAGGCGAAGAATTCGTTGGAGCCGTAGCTGCGCCAGCCCTGGAGCGTGGCCACCATGAGGACCGCCCCGGTTCCCCACCGGGACCAGTCAGCCACCCAGAACGAAGCAAAGCAGCTGGCAGGTTCGCCTGCAATATGGACGCCTTTCCGGTCCACCGGATGCAGGGCAAGGCCAAAGTTTGCGCCGATCAGCGCCACATTGCGCCGCCCCGGCCTGGCCGGTGTGTTCCCCATGGCTCGAGCCTATCCCGCCGGGCACGTTCCACCCGGCAGAGGCTCGGCCTAAGATTGCCGCGTGCCTCTCCCCCGCGCGCTCCGACCCTTTTCCCACCGCGAATACCGCGTGCTGATCGGCGCCTTGGCCGTGTCCATCTTTGGCTCGGGCATGTGGGCTGTGGCCATGGTCTATCAGGTCATCCACATCGGAGGCGGTCCGCTTGAACTGTCCCTCGTGGCCGCCGCAGGCAGCGTGGGGCTCGTGGCGTTCGTTCTTGCCGGCGGCATCGCAGCGGACCGCGTTCCTCAGCGGCTGCTGATCATCGCCGTCGAGGGAACCAATCTTGCCGTGATCGCAACCGTCAGCGGGCTGGCGATGGCAGGCTGGCTTCAGCTCTGGCACCTGGTGGCCGGCGCCTTCATCCTTGGTGTGGGGGCCGCGTTCTTCTTCCCGGCCTACTCCGCGATTCTGCCGCGGATCCTGCCGCCGGAGGACCTGCTGGCGGCCAACGGCATGGAAGGGACGCTGCGTCCCACGCTTCAGCAGGCGGCTGGTCCTGCCGTGGCAGGCGTCGTCGTTGCCGCACTGTCGCCGTCGCACGCCGTGACCGGCGTGGCGGTGTGCCACCTGCTGGCGTTCGTCATCCTGAACTTCCTCGGCCAGCACGCCCTGCAGGCCCCCGGGAACGGTTCGGAGCATGCGCATGCGGGGGCCCCGGGGGACGGCTCCGCCAAGGCACCAGCCAAGGCCTCTTTCTTCTCCGACCTCCGCGAGGGCGTAAGCTACACGGTCCGGACGCCGTGGCTCCTCTGGACCCTGCTCTGGGCCTGCATTTCGGTGCTGTTCCTGATCGGGCCAATTGAAGTGCTCCTGCCCTTCGTGATCCGGGACCAGTTGGGCGGCGACAGCCGCATGTTCGGTTTTCTGTTGGCCGTCATGGGAGTGGGCAGCGCCGTGGCCTCGCTGGTCACGGCGTCGGTCCGGCTCCCGCGCCGCTACCTGACCGTCATGATGGTGTGCTGGGGGGCGGGCACCTTGCCGCTGGCGGCGGTGGGGCTCATGGATAGCTTCTGGCTGCTGGCGCTGGCGCTTTTCATTTTCGGCGCAACCGGCAGTGTGGGCATGGTCATCTGGGGAACACTGCTGCAGCGGCGCGTGCCGCCGCACCTGCTGGGGCGGGTTTCCAGCCTGGACTTCTTTGTGTCCCTGGCGCTGATGCCGGTGTCCATGGCGCTGGCCGGTCCCGCCGCCTCCGTGCTCCCGATCTGGCTCATCTTCCTGGTGGCGGGCGGGGTGTGCCCGGTCATGGCGGTGGTGGCCCTGCTGGTGGCCCGGATGTCAACGGATGAAATCGCCCATCCGCTCGACCGTCTGGTCCCCCTGCCCACCGAAGCCGAGGCCACCACCTAGCCCCGCGTCACTCGCGTGCGCGCACCACCGGGAGGCTCGCGGTCGGCGGCCCGCTCGGGAATACCGAGGGCTCGGGGACGTGCACTGGATCCAGGGGAACGCGCACTGGCTGGGAAGCCACCGCGAACCGGACCCCGCGTACGTCGACGTCCAGCGCTTCGCCCTCGAGGACCGTCAGAGTGATGGCGTCCTGATCGAGTTCCACCAGGAGCGGGCGGCCCTGCAGCCTCAGCTGGAAGCGCAGGGTGTCCCATTCCTCGGGAAGCCGCGGATCAAAGAACGGCACGGGCCCCTGGTCGCGGAGCCCTGCAAAGCCGCACACCAGTGAGCTCCACACTCCGCCGGTGGAGGCGATGTGGACGCCGTCGATCGTGTTCCCGTGGGTATTGTCCAGGTCGATGAACGCGGCGTTGGTGAAGTGTTCCAGGGCAGCCTTGCGGTAACCCACTTCGGCGGCCATGATTCCCTGGACGCACGCCGAGAGCGTGGAGTCCCCCGTGGTGATGGGATCGTAGAAATCGAAGGCACGGCGCTTTTCCTCGGCGGTGAACTCCTGCCACTGCAGGAACATGGCAAGCACCGTGTCCGCCTGCTTCAGCACCTGGTGGCGGTAGATCACCAGCGGATGGAAGTTCAGCAGCAGCGGGTATTTGGAGCGCGGCGTCGTCCAGTCCCACGGCTCAAGGGTCATGAAGTCGTTGTCCTGCGAGTACACCTGGAAGCGCTCATCGAACGGAAGCTGGATGCGCTCGGCAGCCGCCTCCCACAGCTCCCGTTCGGCGTCGTCCACTGCCGGGTGGTCCAGCGCTGCGGCGGCCCGCAGGTTAAACCGGGCCATGACGTTCGTGTAGAGGTTGTCGTTCACCACCGCGGTGTACTCGTCCGGCCCCGTCACGCCGTGGATGTGGAACGCGCCGTCCTTGCCGAAGAAGCCCAGCGAAACCCACATGCGGGCGGTCTCGATCAGCAGGTCGGCACCCATCCCGGCGCGGAACTCGGAATCACCGCTGGCCCAGACGTACCTGTTGGTGGCGAAAGCAACGGCCGCGGCGATGTGGAACTGCGCAGTGCCGGCAGCGTAGTACGCGCTGGCTTCCAGGCCGTTAATGGTGCGCCAGGGGAACAGCGCGCCGTCCACGCTCAGCTCCTTGGCGCGGATCTTGGCGTCCGGGAGCATCTCGTGACGGAACTCCAAAACCTGGCGCGCGCCGTCGGGGTTTGAATACGTCAGGTACGGCAGGAGGTAAACTTCCTGGTCCCAGAAGTAGTGCCCGTCGTAGCCGGAGCCGGTGACACCCTTGGCCGGGATGCCGGCGACGCCGGCCCTTGCGGTGGCCTGCGCAAGCTGGAAGAGGTTCCAGCGGATGGCCTGCTGGAGTTCCGGCTGCCCGCCCACCTGGATGTCGGCGCTGGCCCAGTAGCTACGGTAGTGCGCCTCGCTTTCGGCGAAGACGTCGCCGACCGGCTTCAGCCCGGCTTCAGCCGCGGCCGCCGGGTCCTCTCCCGCTTCCGCGTCGGCGGCGCCGGGCAGGCCTGTCCTGGTACCTCTGGCCACGGCGTAGCTGACGCTCTTTTCGAGCCGGAACGGCTCCTCGGCGGCAATCGCCAACACATAACGGACGCTGCTGTCGTCCTGGTCCACGAGGGTGTCGAACGGCTGGTGGCCGGCGGACGTCCAGTGGTCGACGGCGATCCCCACGCGCTGCTTTGACTCCGCGGCCTCCCACGACAGGCGCAGCGAACCGTCCCCGCCCTCCATCCTGAGGGGCAGCAGGACCCGGCCTGCGTGCCGGCCCGCGCGGCGCGGGTCATGGGTGGAGTGGTCCTCCACCGGCTGGTCCTGCCGGTTGATGACGGACGAGGTGACGTCCGCGGAGACTGCCCGGTCGGCCGAAAGCTCCAGGGAGATGCCCAGGCTGCCGCGCGCTTCGAAGCCCACGGCCCGGCGCTCCACTGTGGTCACCGTGGCGCCGGAACGGCACTGCCACACGATGGCGCACTCGTAGATGCCGGTGGCAAAGTCCACGGACCTGCGGTAGTCCAGGACGGTGGATTCGGAAAGGCTGAGCGTTTCGCCGTCGATGACCACGGCGAAGTTGTTGGCATCCGGGATGTAAAGGATGCGCTGGCCCGTGCGCGCGAAACCAAAGGCATTCTCGGCGTGCTTGATGTCCCAGATCTCGTGGAACCCGTTGATGAAGCTCCCGGGCAGCGCGGCATCGGCCGCGGCCCAGTGGGCACCCCGGACACCGAGGTGGCCGTTGCCGAGCGCAAAAAGCGTTTCGAGCGTCCCGGCGTCGCCGGGTGCGTGGCTCGTTTCCACGAGCTTCCAGGGATCATTGGGGAAGCGGACGCGGTCAGCGTTGATGAGTGCCATGAGAGGCGTTCCTTAGACGGTCGAAAATGGTGCTGGAAGTTCTATCGGGGCCGGCGGTATCCCGGTTGCGGCCCTGGGGCTGCGGGACTAGAGAAGTTCCTCGAGGTCGCTGACCACAAGGGTGGCGCCGGCGTCGAGCAGCGTCTGCCGCCCGGCACCGCGGTCCACACCGATGACCGAATGGAAACTGCCGGCGCTGCCCGCCTGCACGCCGGACACGGCGTCCTCGACGACGACGCACTGCTCGCTGGGCAGCTCCAGGAGCCGGGCGGCATACTCGTACGTCGCTGGGTCCGGTTTGCCGGGCAGCCCTGCCTCAGCCGCCACGACGCCGTCCACGACCACCGGGAACCGGTCCGCCAGCCCTGCCGAACGCAGCACCGAAGGGGCGTTCCTTGAGGAGGAGACGACAGCGACCTTCAGTCCGCGGTTCAGCGCGGCTTCCAGGAAACGCACCGATCCTGCATAGGGCTCCACCCCGGCGCTGACAATGTCGTTGAAGATCCTGTTTTTCCGGTTGCCGAGGCCCTGGACCGTGATGTTGTCCGGATCGTCATCGGCGGGACCCTCGGGAAGGGTGATGCCGCGGGACGTAAGAAAGTCCCGGACACCGTCGAACCTTGGCTTGCCGTCGATGTGGTCGAAGTAGTCGCTCTCCCGGTACCCGTCCTTTTCGGGGACGGTTTCGAGATACCCGTCGAACAGCTCCTGCCAGGCGCGCTCGTGGACCACGGCCGTGGGCGTGAGCACGCCGTCCAAGTCGAAGAGGATGGCGGCGGCGCCGGTCCAGCTGTTCGGCCGGCTGCCAGCGCTCGTATTCAGGGTTTCGGTCATGCTTAGTTCCGTGTCCTTTCGGGGGTTGGACAGCAATATGTTGGGGATTACCAGGAACGTGGTCGCCAGTGACCAAAAAGGGGTATGCCTGCATGGACCTGCCGCTCGGAACCTTTTATTCAGGGCGCCGCCGGCCGGAAGGTTCCGTTTGGGTGATTCTGCAGTTTGAAGGACAGTCCGGCGTTTCGCGCGGACCGGGCTGCGTTGCCCTGGCCGCTAACGGCGACGCCCGCTGCTTTGCGCGGCCGGTCTGGTTAGGTGCCGGCCCGGGTTATGTCCGGCGTGTGAATTCGCGCGGTTCCGCCACTTGCACCGCGGCGTTGCGGGCCAGGCAGAACGGTTCGATGCGCGGGCGCACGATTTTTTGCCTACGTCCATGATGAGGGCGCGGGCGGTTCAGGGCAAGCCAGCGGAACATCCCCGCGGGATGGGTGGCGCAAGGATGCATGGCGCGGTCCTGCCCTTTCGAACGCTCTTGGGTCGTGCACTGCCAGCCGCCCACCGCCGGCGGACGACTGATGGCCGGATCCCGGCCGAAGAAGAGTGTAAGCGCTTACAGATTTAACCTGCAACTGTTTTTATTTCCGCTGCTGATTCCTTGAGGCGCCCCCTTGGTCGGAGCCCGAACTCAGCCCAGGACGTAATGCCGCAGGAACGCACTGACGTCCACCATCTCGGCTTTGGACATGGCGTGGCCCATGCCTGGATAAGTTCGCGCCGTGAGCCGGGTGTGCGTGTTCAGCCATTCCTCCGTATAGGCCGTTGCGTCACCGTTGATCACGAGGTCCGCCTTATCCCTCCCCCAGAAGAACGGGGGGCGCTCGTCAAAGGACTCGCTGAGCGCCAGCAGGTCGTTGTTTAGGACGAACCCGGAAAGCCCCACCACCGCCGGGAAGTCCCGCGGACGCAGGCGCAGGAGCGTGCTCGCCATGGCCATCCCCTGGGAATAGCCCAGCAGGCTCACGCTCGTGTGGAGCGGCCGGGCTGAGTCGATCCAGGAGAACACGGAATTGGCGGCGGTGATGACGTCGGCAAAATCGTTGGTCAGGAAATAGTCCAGCAGGAACCAGCCGTAACCGTTCGCGATTGGCATGGGTGCCCGCAGCGCGGCGCAGGTGAAATCCTTGGGCAGATAATCGAAAAGATTGACCATCCTGGATTCGTCGGTGCCGTAGCCGTGCATCATTACCAGCAGCGGGGTGCCGGCACGCTCCCCCTCCGGCTTGGACCATACAACCGTCTCCATCCGATCAGCCTAGCGAGTCCCCGGAAAGCTCGCCCGCCACTGACCTGCGGATTTGATTGAAACCGGAGTTACCGGGATGTAGCCTGACGCTTGACAGCATGCTTAGCAAATGGGGCCCGCCAACGGCACGAACCAGGGTTGCGAGAAGTCAGCGAACGCAAGGAGCAAGTCATGAGAATCGGTTCCTCCATCTTCCTTATTGCCCTCGGCGCCATCCTCGCCTGGGCCATCACGCCGGGCCTTATCCCCAACGTGGATCTGACACTGATCGGCTACATCCTGATGGCCGTCGGCGTCATTGGCCTCATCGCCTCGCTGGTCATTGCTTCCCCGGGCAGGAGGCGCCGCGTCAGCGAGACACGCTCAGTCGTGGATCCCAACACGGGCGAGAGAATCACCAGGAACGAAAGCCGCGACAACGGCCTTTAGCGCGGCGCAGGAACGAACGGCAGCAGTGAACGCACCGGGCAGCGCCGGACCGGACCTTCGGGTCAGGTCCGGCGCTTTTGGTTTTCTGTGGTTTTTCGTTGACAAACCAACATGAACGAAGATAAAGTCAAGTACTTGCAGATCTGTGACAGCGGTCACGGTGGAACAGATCCAAGCCATCAACAGATGCAGGAAAGACGCGCTGCGGGAAATGCAGGGCAGTCAGTACGCAATGGAGGGTATGTGTTTGCCGAGGAGCGTCAGCAGCAGATCGCCGGGCTCGTTGCAGCCAGCGGCCGCGCCAGCGTGACCGATCTCGCCGAGCGCTTCCGCATCACCACCGAAACCGTCCGCCGGGACCTTGCTGCCCTGGAATCGGCCGGCACGGTGCGCCGTGTCCACGGCGGCGCCGTCTCCGCAGACCGCTTCAGCACCACGGAGGAGAGCATCCTCGAGCGGACCATCCAGCGGCAGGCGCAGAAGCTGCGTATCGCCGAAGCCGCGCTCGGCTTCCTCCCCAAGGGGCCCTCCAGCAGCATCCTCCTGGACGCCGGTTCCACCACTGAAGTCCTCGCTGACCTCCTCGCCCGCCGCGGCGCGGCAAGTCCTGCCAAGCCGGCCGATCCCGCCCAGGAGCTCCTTGTCATCACCCACGCCGTTCCCATCGCCGCCAAGCTTGCCAGCACACCCGGCATCGCCCTGCAGCTTCTGGGCGGCCGGGTGCGCGGACTCACGCAGGCCGCGGTAGGCCAAGGCACGGTGGAAGCGGCCGGCAAGCTGCGACCGGACATCGCTTTCGTGGGGACAAACGGCATCCATGCCCGCTTTGGCCTCAGCACTCCAGATTCTGAAGAAGCCGCAGTCAAGGCTGCCTTCGTCCATTCGGCACGCCGCATTGTGGTCCTGGCCGATTCGTCCAAGCTGGAAGCGGAAACGCTCGTCCAGTTCGCCTCGTTGAAAGATCTGGATACCGTGATCACTGACCGCAAACCCGGCTCCGAACTAGCTGCGGCCCTCGCTGAGGCCGGGGTGGAGGTGGTAGTCGCATGATTGTCACCCTCACAGCGAACCCCAGCCTGGACCGGACGGTGGCGCTGCCCGGCCCGCTCGAGCGGGGCGAAGTCCAGCGCGCAGTTTCCGTCCGCCAGGAGTCCGGCGGCAAGGGAGTCAATGTTTCCCGCGCCCTCGTGACCTCCGGCCTCGAGACACTTGCGGTGCTGCCCGGCGCGGAATCCGATCCAGTGCTGGCTGGCCTGCGGGAAGAAGGCGTGCCCTTCGCGTCGCTCGCCATCCACGAAGCGCTGCGCACCAACGTCGCCCTGACGGAGCCGGGCGGCGTGACCACCAAGATCAACGAGCCCGGCCCGGTCCTCGCCGCGGACGCCCAGGAGGCGCTGATTAGCCTGCTCCTGGAACGCTCGCGCGGAGCCAGCTGGGTGGTCCTGGCGGGTTCGCTTCCGCCCGGTGTTCCCGCTGATTTCTACGCCACAGTCACCCGGCGGCTGCGCAATGCCGACGCCGGGGCGGGCGTTCTTAAGATTGCCGTCGACTCCTCCGGCGCTCCCCTGGCAGCGTCCGTCGCCGGCGACACAACAGAAGCTGCGTCCGGAAAACCGGACCTGCTCAAACCCAATGCCGAGGAGCTGGCGGAACTGGCCGCAGCAGCAGGTTTTTCCTCGGCAAGCACGGCTGAGGAACTCGAAGCGGATCCGTACGCTGCCGCCGCGGCAGCTGCCGCCGTCGTGCGTTCCGGTGTGGGGGCCGTGTTGGCAACGCTCGGTTCAAAGGGCGCTGTCCTCGTTACGGCCGACGGCGCGTGGCTGGCCACGCACCCGCCGGTCACCGCAGTCAGTACGGTCGGCGCGGGTGACTCGTCGCTGGCTGGCTACCTGCTGGCCGCCAGCCAGGGCGCCGCCCCGGCTGACTGCCTCCGCCAGGCTGTGGCGCATGGCGCCGCCGCCGCTTCCCTGCCGGGCTCCACCGTTCCGGCAGTCCACCAAACAACCCCCGACGCCGTAACCATCACGGCCCTCCGGAAGGATTGACAGTGACTCAGCTCATCACCGCGGACCTGGTCGAGCTTGACCAGAACCTGGGCAATTCGCCCGAGGACGTGATCCGGCACCTGGCCGGCCGTGTTGCCGCCAACGGACGTGCAAGCGAAGTTGAAGGCCTCTTCACGGATGCCTTCGCCCGCGAACAGAAGACGGCCACCGGCGTGCCCGGCGGCATCGCCATCCCGCACTGCCGCTCAGCCGCAGTGACCGAACCCACCCTCGCCATGGCACGCCTGTCCCAGCCCGTCGACTTCGGCGCCAAGGACGGCCCCGCCGACCTCATTTTCTTCATCGCTGCACCGGCCGGCGCCGACCAGGAGCACCTGAAGCTGCTGTCCAAGCTCGCCCGCTCGCTGATCAAGAAGGACTTCACCGGTTCGCTTCGCGCGGCCTCCTCCCGGGAAGAAATCGTGGAGCTCGTGGACAACGCGCTGGCGGACAAGCCTGCTGCCGCTGCAGCACCGGAAACGGCTGCCGCCACGGCTTCCGCCAGTGCTGCCGGCGTTGCTTCCGGCGGCGCCGCCTCCGGCGGACCCCGGCGCCTCGTCGCCGTTACCGCCTGCCCCACTGGCATCGCGCACACCTATATGGCTGCAGACTCCCTCGTGGCTGCAGCCAAGGAAGTGGGCGTTGACCTGCAGGTCGAAACCCAGGGCTCCTCCGGCGCCAAGCCGCTGGACCCCGCAGTCATCGCCGCTGCCGACGCCGTGATCTTCGCCGTCGACGTGGACGTTCGCGGCAAGGAGCGCTTCGCCGGCAAGCCGGTCATCAACGCGCCGGTCAAGCGCGGCATCGACGAGCCCGCCAAGATGGTCCAGGAAGCGCTGGACGCGGCTGACAACCCGCGCGCCCACCGCGTCCCGCACTTCGGTGCTGAGGAGCAGGCTGAGCGGGAAGCCGCCGAAAAGGGTGAGCACATCGGCCAGAAGTTGAAGAAGGCACTGCTCACCGGCGTCAGCTACATGATCCCGTTCGTCGCCGGCGGCGGCCTGCTGATCGCGCTGGGCTTCCTGCTCGCCGGTTTCGACATCGCACTGGGCACCAAGGCCAACGACATCCTGGCCAACAACTCCCTGGTCAATCTTCCCGACGGCAACCTCGCCCTGTACCTCGGCACAGTTTTCTTCAAGATCGGTGCCCTGTCCATGGGCTTCCTGGTTCCCGCCCTCGCCGGCTACATTGCCTACGCAATCGCCGACCGCCCGGGTATTGCACCGGGCTTCGTTGCGGGTGCTGTCTCCGGCTTCATGGGCGCCGGATTCCTCGGCGGCATCGTCGGCGGCCTGCTCGCCGGCTACATCGCCCACCTGATCGGAACATGGTCAGTGCCGCGCTGGCTCCGTGGCCTGATGCCCGTCGTCATCATTCCGCTGCTGGCCTCTATCGTTGCGTCCGGCCTGATGTTCCTGTTCCTGGGTGGACCGATTGCCGCCATCACCGTCGGCCTGAACACCTGGCTCTCCGGCATGTCCGGTGCCTCGGCCATCGTCCTGGGTATCATCCTCGGCCTCATGATGTGCTTCGACCTCGGCGGCCCTGTGAACAAGGTTGCCTACGCCTTCGCCGTCGCAGGCCTCGGCGCCGGCAGCGCCACCAACCAGGCTCCCTGGCAGATCATGGCCACGGTGATGGCCGCGGGCATGGTGCCGCCGCTGGCAATGGCCCTGGCCACCGTCCTGGACAAGAAGGTCTTCAGCCTGGCCGAGCGCGAAAACGGCAAGGCAGCGTGGCTGCTGGGCGCCTCCTTCATCTCCGAGGGCGCCATTCCGTTCGCGGCAGCTGACCCGCTCCGCGTCATCCCCGCCAGCATGATCGGCGGCGCTGTCACCGGCGCACTCACCATGGCCTTCGGCGTCACGTCCCAGGCACCCCACGGCGGCATCTTCGTGTTCTTCGCCATCGGCAACGTGGTGATGTTCATCGTGTCCATCCTGGCCGGAACCGTGGTCACGGCCCTCATCGTGGTGGCCCTCAAACGCTGGGCTGCCCGCAAGGCCGTTGATACGGTGGAGACCGTCCCTGTAACTGTCTGATCCCGTTGTCCTTCAGCACTCCAACCCACACTGCAATTGCAAGGAGCAGAAATGTCCGAACGTAACGCAACCGTCGCCAGCCGCGTAGGCCTGCACGCCCGCCCCGCCGCCATCTTCGCCGAGGCCGCAGGCGAGTTTGACCTCGACATCACCATCGCCCGCGAAGGGGAGCCTGCCGACGAAGCAATGGACGCCGCCAGCATCCTTTCCCTCATGAGCCTTGGCGCATCGCACGGCGACGTTGTGGTGCTCCGGGCAGAGGGCGACGGCGCCGACGCAGCCCTCGAGCGCCTGGTCCAGATCCTGGAAACGGATCACGACGCCGAATAGGCACCGCGCGCTTTACGGCCGGTTTCCGCCGCAGTCCCCTCAGGGGACCGCCGGCGGAGGCCGGCCGTAGCCGTTTCTTGATTGATTTTGTTGCCGGTGCGTGACCGAGGGGGGACATCGCACCTGATCAGCGGGCCATACCGCCTAAGTAAGCAACCTTAGTAGTTTCTTGTTTTTGATTCTTCGCCCTACTAGCTTGGAACTGTGGCCAGCCATCGAACGACCGGCGGAACTGCCGGGCTGAAGGAGGATGACAGAGTGGAAACCTTGCAGGAAAGCGTGGACGTCGAGGTACCAGTCAGCACCGCCTACAACCAGTGGACACAGTTCGAATCGTTCCCCCGCTTCATGAAGGGGGTCGAGTCGGTCGAGCAGATCGACGAAACCTCCCTCCATTTCCGCACCAGCGTGGCGGGCGTCAAGCGCGAATACGATGCGCAGATCCTGGAACAGACGCCGGACCGGTGCATCGCCTGGGTCAGCAAGGACAAGCCCCGCAACGCCGGCCGAGTCACCTTCGAGAGCCTGGGCGAGGACCTCTGTCGAGTGAACGTGGAACTTGAATGGGAGCCGGAGAGCCTGCTGGAGAGGGCCGGGGCCGCCGCCCACGTTGATGAGCAGCAGGTGTCCTCCGACCTGCAGCGGTTCAAGGAGTTCATCGAAACCCGCGGGATCGAGACGGGCGCCTGGCGTGCCGCTGTGGCCCGGGGTGAAGTGGACAGTCCGGGAGCCCACTGACCTGATCCCGCACTGACCAGATCCCGCGATCGTTCCCTGCGACCGATCGGTCCCCCACGGAGGTAGCCATGCCAGAGAAGAAGAGTCCCAGCCTGAAAGATCCCAAACTCTACGAAGAGCTCCGCGACGAGGGTGCATCGAAACAGAAGGCGGCGCGCGTCTCCAACGCGGCAGCCAATAAGGGACGCTCCGAAGTGGGCCGGAAGGGCGGCAAGTCCGGCGACTACGAGCACTGGACCGTGGATCAGCTCAAGGCCAAAGCCAAAGAAATCGGCCTCAAGGGGTATTCAGGCAAGAAAAAGAGCGAACTCGTCTCTGCGCTCAGGAATTCCTAGGCAGATGCACGTGCAGCCGCGCGGCGGGGCGCCCGCCCTTTCAGGCGCCTTTCCGAGCGGTCTTCGCCGTGGACGCGGTCTTCGTGGTGGACTTGGCAGCAGCGCCGGTTTTCGAAGCCGTGCTTGTTTTGGAAGCCGTGCCGGCCTTCGACGCGGTGCCGGTCTTCGAAGCCGCGCTGGGTTTAGCGGCAGCGCCCGACTTAGAAGCGGCGGACCTGCTGCGGGTCCCGGAGGTACCGCTCTTGGCAGTTTCGGCGTCGGAATCCGCGGCGGCCTTTTTGGCGGTGCTGGTCCGGCTCCCGCTGCTTCGGCTGCTGGCGGCCCTGCCGCTGGTGCTGCGACCGCTGCGCTTGGCGGGTTCGGCCGGCTCGTCTTCAGCCGACTCGTCCTGACTCGACTCCTGCGCGGCTGCCCCTCCCCCGCGCTTCTTGTCGAGGCTGCGCTTCAGGGCCTCCATGAGGTCGATTACTTCGCCGTTGCCACCCTCGGCCTCGGCACCAAACGTCTCCTCCGTGTCCAGTGCGTCGCCCTTTTCCAGCTTCGCCTCGATAAGCTGACGAAGCTGTGCCTGGTAGTCGTCAGTGAACTGCTCGGGCTCGAAGTCAGAGGCCATGGACTCCACCAGCGCGGCGGACATCTCACGTTCCTGCGCGGAGATGCGGATGGACGTGTCCAGGGCAGGAAACGCTGCTTCGCGGACTTCGTCCGCCCACAGCAGCGCCTGGAGCATCAGGACGTCCTCGCGAATCCGCAAGGCACCCAGCCGGGTCTTGTCCCGCAGTGCGAACTGCACCACGGCCACGCGCTCGGTGTCCTCCAGCGCCCTGCGCAGCAGCATGTAGGCCTTGGGCGACTTGGAGTCCGGCTCCAGGTAATAGCTCTTCTCGAACATGATCGGGTCAAGCTGGTCCGAGGGCACAAACTGCACCACTTCGATCTCGTGGCTGTTCTCCGCGGGAATGGCCTTGAGTTCCTCCTTGGTGAGGATCACTGTCCGGCCGTCGTCCTCGTACGCCTTCTCGATGTCGGAGTAGTCAACGACCTCGCTGCAGACCTCACAGCGGCGCTGGTAGCGGATCCGGCCGCCGTCGGCGTTGTGCACCTGATGGAGGCTGATGTCATGGTCCTCGGTGGCGCTGTAGACCTTCACGGGGACGTTGACCAGCCCGAACGCGATGGCGCCTTTCCAGATCGCTCTCATGGGACAAGTCAACAGCACGTAGGCCCGGAGGTGAAGCCCCATGGCCGGCGGTAAGGAACGCGTGCGGGTGGGCGGCCGCGAACTGACCCTGACCAACCTCGACAAGGTGATGTATCCCGCCACCGGCACCACCAAGGCGGACGTCATCGCGTATTACGCCGCTGTGGCCCCGGTGCTGATCCCGGCTGCCAGGAACCGCCCGGCAACCCGCAAGAGGTGGGTGCACGGGGTAGGAACAGAAGCCCAGCCGGGTGAGATGTTTTTCCAGAAGAACCTGGACGAGTCTGCCCCGGGCTGGGTGCCCCGCGCGGCCATCACCCACAAGACCAACACCATCTACTACCCGCTGGTCAATGATCCGGCCACCCTCACGTGGCTGGCACAGATCGCCTCGCTGGAGATCCACGTGCCGCAGTGGACGGTGGACTCCCACGGCACTGCCCTGCCTCCCGACCGGCTGGTCCTGGACCTCGATCCCGGGGAGGGCGCAGGACTGACCGAATGCGTGGAGGTGGCCAAGCTCGCGCAGACCATCCTGCAGGACGTGGGACTTGATCCCATTCCGGTCACCAGCGGCAGTAAGGGGATCCACTTGTACGCCGTCCTGGACGGGACACAGAGCTCGGATGAGGTTTCCGCCTTCGCCCGTGAACTGGCCCGGGCTTTGGAGGCCGACCATCCGGACCTGGCGGTCAGCGACATGAAGAAGACCCTCAGGACGGGGAAGGTCCTGGTGGACTGGAGCCAGAACAATGCCGCGAAGACCACCATCGTTCCGTATTCGCTCCGCGGGCGCCTGCACCCCACAGTGGCGGCCCCGCGGACCTGGCGGGAGTTGGGTTCGCCGTCGCTGAAGCACCTGGACTATGAGGAGGTCATGCGCCGGGTGGCGGCCGGCAAGGATCCCTTCGCCCCGGTTAGTGCGGCCACCGGACACCGTGGCCCAGGCCACACCGGCGCCGGCCGGGCTGACGGTGCCGGGCACGCGGACACCAGGCACGCAACGCCCGAGCCTCCAAAGGCCGCCGGACCGCGCGGCGGCGGGCACGCGGATCCCCGGCTGAACAAGTACCGGTCCCTGCGGGACCAAGGCAAGACGCCCGAGCCGTTCACCGCGGAAGAGCATCACGCGGCAATGGCCAACGGCACTGCGCCGCAGGCGGGCAAGGAGATCTTCGTCATCCAGGAGCACCATGCCAGCCGGCTCCACTTCGACTTCCGGCTGCAGCACGAGGGCGTGCTTGTCTCCTGGGCGCTGCCGAAGGGCGTGCCGGAGGCAGGGGACAAGAACCACCTGGCGGTACAGACCGAAGACCACCCCATGGACTATGCCGATTTTGAGGGCGACATCCCCAAGGGCGAGTACGGAGCAGGCAGCGTCAGCATCTGGGACAAGGGTGTCTATGAGCTCGAAAAATGGGTCAACGGCAAGGAAGTCATTGCCACACTGACGGGCCGTGAGGGCGGCGGGCTTGGCGGCACCAGGAGGTTCGCCCTGATCCATACGGGGAAGGGCCACGGCGAGGAGTCACAGTGGCTCATCCATCTGATGGACAGGGTCCCGGGAACACGGAAAAAGCCGCGCAGCACCAAGGAAGCGGCGAGCCCCAAGGAATCGGCCGGCGCCAAAGACCCGGCGAGCCCGGCCCGCACGGCCGCTTCGAGGCCGGCAGCACCCCGAAAGGGCACCCTCCAGGAGGACCCGGCCCCCATGCTCGCCTCGGCGGGCACCCCGGCGGACCTGCACGGCAGCGAATGGCTCTTTGAACTGAAGTGGGACGGGATCCGTGCGCTCGTGGTGGCGGACGGCGATCGAATCAGGCTCCTGAGCCGGAACGGCAACGACATGTCGGCCAGCTATCCCGAATTCACAGACAGGAGCTGCTGGCCCCCGCAGGACTTCATCGCGGACGGCGAGATCTTCGCCGTCGGGCCTTCCGGACGGCCCGACTTCGGGCTCCTGCAGGGAAGGATGAAGCTGACCAGGCCGGGCGACGTGAAACGCGCCCGCGCCACCATCCCGGTGCGGATGATGCTCTTTGACCTGCTGGCTGACGACGGCGATGACCTGCGCAAGCTGCCCCTGAGGAAGCGACGGGATCGTCTCGCCGACTTCTTCGAGCCCGGCGGGTGCCCGGTGGAACTGTCGGAGACCCTCGACGAGAAGGTGGAGCACATCCTGGAAAGCGCCCGCGAGTTGGGCTTGGAAGGCGTGATGGCCAAGCGCGCGGACAGCCGCTATGTGAGCGGGCAACGGACCCACACATGGATCAAGCTCAAGATCGAACAGACCCAGGAAGTGGTGGTGGGCGGCTGGCGTCCGGGCAGAGGCGACCGGTCCAACACCGTGGGCTCCCTGCTGGTGGGCATTCCGGACGGCAAGACTCTGCGGTATGTGGGCCGCGTGGGAAGCGGCTTCAGCATGCGTGAACTTGAGGAACTGCGGAAAAAGATGGAGGGTCTGGCGCAGAAGGCATCGCCGTTCGGTGACGTTCCCTCGGCGGACGGGGCGGACGCGCGCTGGGTGAACCCGGCCCTGGTGGGTGAGGTGACCTTCGGTGAGTGGACCGGGAGCGGCAAGCTTCGCCACCCGGTATGGCGCGGCTGGCGGCTGGACAAGGAACCGGCGGAGGTGGTGTTGGAATCCCCGCAGTCCTGAAGAACCAGCCCTGCCAGCCAAAGACAAACAGCCTGGCGACACCCGATATTGGGCGAAGCCAGGCTGTTCGTATTCTCAGCTGGTCAGGACGAGTGCGGCATCTGTGGGCGGCCGGTCCGGTGGATTGCCGTCACAGCAGCGCCCTGTCCCCCGCGTCCGGGGCTTGCGCCGTGTTCCTTGGGGTGGCGCCGTTTGCCGTTGCCATCCGGCCACTGCTTTGCCCCGCCCATGGCCGCGGTCACGGCCAGGGTCTCGGGAGTGGGCAGCGCCGGCCTATCCATCGATTCCGCCAGATGCGCAGCGACGTCCGGCTTGATGCTGCTTCCGTTGTAGGAGTCGGCCATTTGTTCTTCCTTTCCGCGATGAAATGAAGTTGTTCCCCATATTTAGATCCGTAAGTCCGCCGTCACCGGGTAGCAAAGAAGCCCTGCTCCAGTTAAGAAGCATTGCGAAGGCAGAAACCTGAAAGGCGGAGTTAGTTGCGGCGGTGAATGCCGGGCACGGCGGCCAACAGTCGACTGGTTAGCCGCGAGCGGGTCACCAGCGAACTGGTCAACAGCGAACTGGTCAACCGCGAACTGCGGCCGTCATGGCGCGTCCATTACTCGAAGATCAGTGTTCCCATGGGTCCACCTTAGGCAGAATCACGCCGTCCGGGAAGAGACTAAGTTCTCAGTCGTCGGCCCCGGTCCGGAAGGATCCTTCCCACACCGCCCGGGATCCCGCTTCCCCGATGATCGCCACGGAGGCTACGGCACCACCGCAGAGCACCAGGGCGACCACGACGGCCACAATCCGCGCGATGCGGGACCCGGCGGTGCCCATTCGCCGCCTCATCCCCTCTTCCTGCGAGGTGCCGTAGCGGAACCACAGCCACTGGGCCAGGGCCACGAGGAACACGCCCACCACCCACGGCAGGAGCATCCCGGCGAGCTGCATGTGGGTGTTGATCCGCGGTGTGACATCGACACGGTCCAAGAGCCACGCGCCGGCCGCTGCCGTAACCGGCACCAGGATCAGAGCCAAAAGGGCCACCAGCGGTGTGACGATCCCCAAACGCCGTCGGGCGGCGGGCCAGAGAAGGCTGAGCAGCGTGCAAAGGGCCGCCAACGGAACGAAGACCACCGTGGCGTGGACGAGCAACACATGCATCGGCAAACCGCTGATCTCGTAGTCCATGGCGAGCACCCTGTCTGGAAGTAATAAAAACCGTCTGGAAGTTATGAACGCTCAGTCCCGGCCTCCCGGTCCACCGTCCCGGGTCCTGAACCTGGACCTAACCAATCAGACGAGTACCGCCGCGGTTCGGTTCAATCACAGCCCCTCGGCCGCCGTGCACACACCGCCGGCGGCGCCGGATTCGGGGCGCCCGGAGGGCCGGATTCGGCGTGAAATCGGGCCCGAAGAGCCCTGTTCCAGAAAAAGGTTGATAACGATCGCCCCTGCCGCGGTAAATCCGCAGGATGGCGGGGTCAGATCGGCCAAAACAAATCTGGCTTCACGGCCTTTTTGCGCCCTAAACCGGGTGATCATACGGCACCGAACTCTCGAAATCCATGGAAATCACGTAAAATTGAAGGCCTGCCCGGAGCGGGGCAGCTATAAGTCGCAAGCAAATGACCTCCACAGGAGTTGCCCAAATGCCCACAGACCGAAGCACGACCGACTCTTCAGCAGGCGCCAGGAACGCCAGCGGAACTGACCAGGCCGCACCCCAGAGTGCGAAGAAACCAAAGCTGCTCGCGCGGCGCCGGCTCAAGGTATCCGACGTTAACGTCGTAGACCAGCCCATGCTCAAGAAGGCCCTGGGCGGCACCATCGTGGGCAACACCATGGAGTGGTACGACGTCGGCGTATTCGGCTACCTCATCACCACCATGGGTCCGGTGTTCCTGCCGGAGGCCGACAAGAGCGTGCAGACGCTGTTCCTGCTGGGCACGTTCGCTGCCACCTTCATCGCCCGCCCGCTCGGCGGCGTCGTGTTCGGCTGGCTCGGCGACAAGGTTGGCCGCCAGAAGGTCCTTGCGGCCACGCTAATGCTGATGGCGGCAAGCACCTTCGCCGTCGGCCTGCTGCCAGGCTACGCGCAAATCGGCATGTGGGCAGCGGCCCTCCTGGTGGTCCTCAAGCTCGTGCAGGGCTTCTCCACCGGCGGCGAATACGCCGGTGCCACCACCTTTGTGAGCGAGTACTCGCCCGACAAGCGCCGCGGCTTCTTCGCCAGCTTCCTGGACATGGGCAGCTACCTCGGCTTCGCCCTGGGTGCCGCGCTGGTATCCGTGCTGCAGCTGACGCTGGGCCAGGCCGCCATGGAGGACTGGGGCTGGCGCCTGCCGTTCCTGATCGCCGGTCCGCTGGGCCTGATCGCCGTGTACTTCCGAAGCAAGATTGAGGAGTCCCCGCAGTTCCAGGCCACCCTGGACGCCCAGGAGGAACTCGCCAAGGACGCTGCCGCCGGTGATGAGGCTGCAGTAAAGGGTCCGGTGGGCATCGTCAAGGCCTACTGGCGCTCCATCATCGTGGCCATGATCCTCGTGGCGGCGGCCAACACCGCCGGCTACGCACTGACCTCCTACATGCCCACGTACCTTACCGAGTCCAAGGGTTACGACCCCGTCCACGGCACGTTGCTCACCATCCCGGTACTCGTGGTCATGAGCCTTTGCATTCCGCTGACCGGCAAGCTCTCGGACCGCATCGGCCGCCGCCCGGTGCTCTGGATCGGCGCCGTCAGCACTGTCGTCCTGGCTGCCCCGGCGTTCATGCTGATCGGCATCGGCAGCGTCTGGTCAACCCTGGCCGGCCTGTCGCTGATCGCCTTCCCCGTGACCTTCTACGTGGCGAACCTCGCCTCCGCGCTGCCGGCGCAGTTCCCCACGGCCAGCCGCTACGGCGCCATGGGCATTGCCTACAACTTCTCCGTGGCAATCTTCGGCGGCACCACGCCGTTCATCGTGGCTGCCCTCATCAGCGCCACCGGCAACGACATGATGCCTGCCTATTACCTGATGGCCACCTCGGCCGTTGGTGCCGTGGCCATCTACTTCCTCAAAGAATCCGCCCAGCGCCCGCTGCCCGGCTCCATGCCCAGCGTGGACACTCCGGCCGAGGCCCGTGAACTCGTGGCCACCCAGGACGAGAACCCGCTGATCGACCTCGACGAACTGCCGTTTGAGGCCGTCGATGAACTGAACAGCGGTCTGGGTAAGGAAAGTGATCTGGACAAGGAACTCGACGACGACCTGAAAAAGGTGCCCGCCCGCACCTGATGCTGCTACAGCCCGCTGCGGCTGATGGCTGACGCGACTGAAGGCCCGTCCGGTATGCCCCTTTCCGCGGGGGCACGCCCGGCGGGCCTTCGCGCTGCCACGCCGCCCGCGCTGCCAGAGTTGCCCAGTCGAGGCAGCCCTGTTGCCTGCCTCACTTTGTGACGCAGCACGCGGTGAGATCTTTGCTGTAATGCTAATTTCGTAGGATGAAGGGGGTCGTGCCGGTGCAGTCTGTAGTTCACCATCTGCGGCAGCTGCACAGCTTTGGCCCTGCCAACAATGACCATCTTTCGGCATGGCGCGTGGCCATCAGCGTGGCCGTCCCCTCCCTCGTCCTGCTGCTTCTCGGCCGGCCGGAGCTCACCATCTACGCCGTGTTCGGCGCGCTCACCGGCATGTACGGCCGCTCTGAACCTCACCAGCTCCGGCTCACACACCAGCTCCAGGCGGCACTGGTTCTGCTGTCCGGCGTGACCGTAGGCGTGGTCCTGTCGGTCAACGGCCTGCACTCCTGGTGGCTTGTGGGCATCGAAGCCCTGCTGGCGGGCGTGGGGTCTGTCTATTCTGACAAGGTGCGGCTGCGGCCCAACGGCCCCTTCTTCGGGATCCTGGCCCTGGGCGCCTGCGCATCCGTTCCCACTGCCGTGCCCTGGTATGTTGCGCTGCTCATCGCCGGCGGCGCCGCGGCGTTCTCATTGCTGGTGGGATTCGGCGGCTGGGTCCGCGGCAGGGCCTGGCATCCCGGCGCGGTGCGTCCGGCAGTCCGCCTCCATGGAACTTTTCGGCGCCACGCGGCAATACACGCTGCCCGCTATGTGCTGGCTGTCGGGGCCGCTGGCACCATAGGCGTCCTGACCGGAAGCGGCCACCCGCACTGGGCGATGGCGGCCGCCGCGGTTCCGCTCGCCGGCGCGGACCTGCCCAGCAGCGTCCACCGCGGCATCCACAGGATGATGGGGACGTTCCTCGGGCTGGTGCTGGTCGCCGTCGTACTGTTGCCGGGGCCTTGGGCTCCGCTGCATTTTTTCCCGGGAGCGGAGGCCGCGGTGCTGGCGCTGCTGGTGATCGTCTTCCAGTTCGGCACCGAACTGTTCATGACCCGGCACTACGGGCTGGCGATGGTCTGGTTCACTCCGGTCATCCTGCTGATGACCCAACTGGCGGCCCCGGCGGACCCGCAGGTGCTCATTATCGAACGCGCCGTCGAGACCGTGGTCGGGGCCGGCACCGGAATCCTCGTGGTGGTGCTTATCCGCTCGCGGCGGAACCGACGCCCGGCTCCTGCGGCCGGCGCGGCGGCCCTGCCGTAAACCTGTCCGGCATCACGCGGGCGACGACGGCCAGCACCTTGTAGCGCTTGGTCGGGATGGAAACAGCCTTCCCGCGCTCATTGTCTGACAGTGCTTCGCGGACCACGCGGCCCGGCCGCAGCCAGGTCCAGCCCGGTGCCACGGACTTGTCCATCCCCATCCGGTCATGGAACTCGGTGTGCACAAAGCCGGGGCAGACTGCGGTCACCTTCACGCCGCGGGGCGAGTAGGCGAGGTTCGCCCAGCGGCTGAAGCTGAGCAGCCACGCCTTCGCCGCCGAGTAGGAACCGCGGGGCAGGAAGGCCGCCACGCTGGCAACGTTGATGATCCGGCCGGAACCGCGGGCCAGCATTCCCTGGAGGGCGGCATGGCTAAGCTCCATGGCAGTTTGCACATGCAGCCTCAGGTGCTTCTTCTCATCCTCGATCGGGTTCTCGTCGAAGTTGTGCAGCAGCCCGATCCCGGCGTTGTTCACCAGCATGTCCACCGGCCGTGAGGGGTCGGAAAGGCGTCCGACGACGGTGGCCACGCCGCCGTCGTCGGTCAGGTCCGCGGTCAGCACCTCAGCCGTGGTTCCGTACCGCCGCTGCAGCTCGTCCGCTGTCGCCTGCAGCCGCGCCGTGTCGCGGGCCACGAGAACGAGGTTGTTCCCTTGCTCGGCAAGCTGGCGGGCGAATTCTGCGCCGAGTCCCGCGGTGGCGCCGGTGACGAGGGCTGTGGGTTTGGCGGTGTTGGGCGTCATGCCAACAGCCTAGCCCCGCCGCGCCGCTGAGATCAGCCCCGCCGGGCGGCGGAGTTCAGTCGAATTTGGCCAGCGGATTCGCGAGCCTGCCTGCCTTCTGCAGGCCCCCCGACGGGTCGGCCAGATCCAGCATCTGCTGGTTGTTGCGCAGCTGCAGCCGGTTCAGGCAGGACAGCTCGAAGTCCGGGGCAAACAGGTCGTGGCGGGCAAACTGGTCAGCCAGCTCCGGGTGTTCACCCTGGTAGTCGCGAACCGCGGCCGCCGCCGTGCGCCAGAACTCCTCGCCGCTGAGCACGCCGTCGTGCTCCAGAAGGGCCGCAAGGAAACGGAAGATGCAGTCGAACACATCAGTGAAGATGGACAGAACCTTGTCGCCGTCGGGAATGTCCGCCTTGATCCGGGACACTGCTTCGGGCAGGTCGAGCCTGTCCCCCATCACCACAATCTCCTCGGCGATGTCCTTCATGACGGCGCGGACTGGCACGCCGTTCTCGAGGACCAGGATCACGTTCTCGCCGTGGGGCATGAACGCGAGCTCGTAGCGGTACAGGCAATGTACCAGCGGCACGAGGTACGCCTCGAAGTACTGCCGCAGCCACGCGCCAGGCTCCAGCTCCGACTGCTCGATCAGCGCGGACACCATGGGTTTGCCCGCGGCGTCCACGTGCAGGAGCGAGGCCATGGTGGCCAGCTGCTGCCCGTCCTTCAGCAGCGGCAGCGGGCTCTCCCGCCACAGCGCGGACAGCATCTTGCGGTAAGGCGATTCCTTCGCAGCGGCTGCCTCGAAATAGCCGTTGTGATAGCCAATGGCCGCCACTTCGCGGATCATGGCGAGCCCCCTGCCCTGGAGCGCCTCGTCACCGGCGATCAGGTCTTGGAGCCAGTCATTGATCGCGGGCGTTGCCTTCATGTACTGCGGCGACAGCCCGCGCATGAACCCCATGTTGAGGACGGACATGGCTGTCTTCACGTACGTCTTCTCCGGCGCCGTGGAATTGAAAAACGTGCGGATGGACTGCTGTGCCTGGTAGTTGTCGGCCCCGATCCCGAGGTGGACGATGTGCCGTTGCGCGATCTCTGCCGCGAACGTGACCGTCAGCTTGTTCTCCCACTGCCACGGATGCACCGGCATCAGGACGTACTCGGCCGGGTCGAGGCCCAGGGCACCGAGCTTGGCGTCGAAGAAAGCCAGCGCGCCCGTGCCCAACTCGGCTTCAAGATGGGCGGCGTAGTCCAGTCCTGCGCTGGAGGTGAAGTCAGCCTTGCTGCCGTGCACCGCGAGCCATTCCAGCTGCACCGGGGCTCCTGCCTCCGGGGCGAAGGCACGGTAGTCTCCGATTCCGAAGCCCAGCCGGCCGTTGTTGGCCACAAAACACGGGTGCCCCTCGGTCATGCTGCGTTCAATCGTCTGGAAGTCCATGGCTGCATCCGCTCCGCGGGTCACGCCGGCCGCCAGCTCGGCCGACGACGGCTGGCCCACCCATAGCTTGAACGCGTGGCTGGAGAGCGTGCTGCTGATCTCCTCAAGGTAGACCGGGAGCATCTCCTGGCGAATGCCGAGGGTGCCGGAGAATTCGGTGATGAACCGCAGCGCATCCAGTGGGGCGTCCTGCCCGTCGCGGCTGCAGGTAATGGAAGCCGCGTCGACGGACCAGTGGTCCAGGTGCAGGATCCGGGCGGCGAAGCGGTATTCAGCGGTGCCATCATCGCTCCGGACCCGGAACCCGCCGTCGCCGTTCCCCGAACTGTCACTGACCGGCTCCGGAACCAGGATCCGCTCGTGCGAGAACTCGGCGAGCGCCTTGCGGACCAGGTGCCTGTTGGCAGCAGCCCAGCGTTCGGGTGTGAGGTGGGCTGCCGAATTTCCGGCCGCCAGGGCAGTTTCAAGTTCAAGTGTGGTCACAGTGATGCTCCCTGGTTGATCGGGGTGGAAGAACGGGCGGCACGGGCGGAGTGGAACGACTCGCGCGTGCAGAAGCTCAGGAGGGCCTGCTTGTCCGGAAGGGCCACCTCGCCGGCGGGCTCAAAGCCCAGGCGCGCGTTGAGGACGTGGATCTTGGTGTTGCGGGCGTCGGGCTCCACCACCACGCGCTCCACGCCGGGCTGTTGGAAGAGCCGGTCCAGGACGGACTCCATGACGCCGGCAGTGAACCCGTTGCGCGGCGTTCCCTGCGGCGGAGCCACGAGCAGGTGCATGCCGATGTCGCCGGGCTGGACGGCGTAGACGCCCGAGAGCGGCGATGAATCCGGCAGGTACTCCTCCATCAGGAAGGCGGGAACGCCGTCGTCGATCCCCAGCAGCGCGTGGTGATGTCCGCTGGATTGGATTTTGGAATACTCCTCCACGACGTCCTCGACCGTCGCCTTCAGCATCCCCCAGAAGGAGGCGTACGGGCGGGTGACCCAGCTGTGGATGAGCGGTGCGTCGGCGGCCGCGTCGAGGCAGCGGAACGTGAAGCTCATGCGGGCACCTCCGCCTGTGCAGTTACTCCGGTTGGCGACGCCTCGTCCGCCTCCGAGGGCGCGCCGAACTCCTGGAAGGCAATGTTGCGTTCCACCGGATAGACCTCGCGGCCCACGATTTCCCGGAGGATGCACGAGTTCCGGTAGGCGGCCATGCCGAGGTCGGGTGTGACGAAACCGTGGGTGTGAAGTTCGGCGTTCTGCACGAAGATTTCGCCGGGTTCGACGCCGGTGCCGTAGTTGCGCCGCACGGCAAACCTTCCGTCGCCGTCCCGGGCAATGCGATCCTGCACGCCAGCCAGGAATGCCGGCTCGCAGTACGCGTATCCAGTGGCCAGGACCACCGCCTCCGTCTCCAGCGAGTAGTCGGCGCCCTGCTCCCCGTGGGACAGCTCCAGGGTGTGGGACCCGGTGGAGGCGTTCCAGCCGGCACCCGTCACGGTCGAATGCGTGAGCAGCCGGGTGTCCACCATGCCGGAGAGGCTCTTGGTGTACAGGAGGTCGTAGATCGAATCGATGAGCTCGGAGTTGATGCCCTTGTAGAGGTTCTTCTGGCTCCTGATCAGGAAGTCGCGCCGGTCCTGCGGGAGTCCGTGAAAATAGTCGACGTACTCCGGCGAGGTCATCTCCAGGGTGAGTTTGGTGTACTCCAGCGGGAAGAACCTGCCCGAGCGGGTGACCCAGTTGAGCTGGTACCCGTGCGCATCGATGTCCTGAAGCAGCTCGTAGTAGATCTCCGCCGCACTCTGCCCGCTGCCGACGATGGTGATGCTGCGCTGCTGCTGGAGTTCGCCCTTGCGCGCGAGGTAGTCCGCGTTGTGGAGGACCGGTCCCCCGGCCCGCAGGATCCCGCGGCACGCGTCCGGGATGTAGGGCGATGTTCCGGTACCGAGCACCAGTCGGCGCGCACGAAGCACCTCCGGACCGGCCGGGCCGTCCACCGAAAGTATGTACACGCCGCCGTCGTACGTCACCTCGGTGACGTCCGCGCCAAACCGGACCGACCCCAACTGGCCCGCGACCCACTGGCAGTACTGGTTGTACTCTGCCCGCAGGGGATAGAAGTTTTCGCGGATGTAGAAGCGGTAGAGACGCCCGGTCTGCTTGAGGAAGTTCAGGAACGAGTACGGTGAAGTCGGATCCGCCAGAGTCACCAGATCCGCCATGAACGGCACCTGCAGATGGGCCGGCTCCAGCATCATGCCGGGATGCCAGTCGAAGGATTCACGGCGCTCGAGGAACACGCCGTCCAGGCCTTCGATCGGTTCGCTCAGCGCGGCGAGCCCCAGGTTGAAAGGCCCGACGCCGATCCCGGCGAAGTCGTAAACGCGGCCTTTGCCTGAGGTGCTCGATGCAGGGGTGCTGAATGATGGCGTGCTCATGCGTGCGCCTCCGTCCATGCGGCGGAGCCGGCACCCGGAAGACCGGCAGACCAGACTCCGGCGTCCAGCAGGCTTTCGCCCGTGCTTCGGAGCAGGCCGATGATCTCGCCGATGTCCTCGAGCGCTGCCTCGGCGTTGAGGAGCGTGAATTTCAGGTAGTGCCGTCCGGCAACCGTGGTGCCCGCCACGACAGCCTGGCCGGACGCGAACACGGCCGCGCGGATGGCCGGATTCAGCTCATCGGCCGTGCCCTCCGAAAGCCGCGTTCCGTCTGCCAGGACGGGACGGTACCGGAAAACCAGCGTGCTCAGCTGGGGTTCGGCCGCCAACTCGAAGTCATTGTCGTCAGCGAGTACCGAGCCCACCCGGGCAGCCAGGTCGATGGCCTCGTCGAGCAGGGCGCCAACGGCATCGGCGCCCATGATCCGGAGCGTGAGCCACAGCTTGAGGGCGTCGAACCGGCGCGTGGTCTGGATGCTTTTGTCCACCTGGTTGGGGATCTCGGCGCGCGCGGCAGCTTCCGGGTTGAGGTAGTCGGCGTAGTAGGTGATGTGGCGCAGCATTGCACCCTCGCGGACCAGCAGGGCGCTGGAACTGACCGGCTGGAAGAAGGTCTTGTGGAAATCCACCGTGACGGAGTCCGCCAGCCGGATGCCGTCCAGGAGGTGGCGGTGGCGGTTGGAGACCATGAGCCCACCGCCGTACGCAGCATCAACGTGGAACCATGCGCCGTAGGCTCCGGCCAGGGCGGCGAGGTCGGTCAGCGGATCCACGGCGCCGAAGTCAGTGGTCCCGGCCGTACCCACAACCGCCATGGTAATCAGGCCGTCGTCGTGGGCCGTAGCCAGCGCGCTGGCCAAAGCGGCCGGATCCATCCGGTGGTCCGCCGCGCAGGCGACGGATACGACGGCGTCGAATCCCAGTCCCAGCATGGAGGCGGACTTCTGGATGCTGAAGTGGCTGTCCACTGACGTGAAGATCCGCAGCTTCTCCAGCAGCAGCGGGAGACGGAGCCCCTCGTTCGCCGGATCCTGCCGCAGCCTGGCCACCGCATGGTTGCGGGCAATGAGCAGTGCCTGCAGGTTGGACTGGCTGCCGCCGGACGTGAACACGCCGTCGGCCTCATTCCCCAGACCGAGCCGCTCTGCCGTCCAGTCGATGAGGCGGCGCTCGATCATGGTGGCGCCCGCGCTCTGGTCCCATGTGTCCATGGACGAGTTCACGGCCGAGAGCACCGCCTCGCCCACGAGGGCGGGAATGACCACCGGGCAGTTCAGGTGCGCGGCGTACTTCGCATCATGGAAGTACACGGCGTCCCGCAGGTAGGTGTGCTGCAGCTCCTCGAGTGCAGCCGCGGTATCCGGCAGCGGCCGCTCCAGGTCCACGGCGTCCACGCGGCGCTTCATCTCGGCCGGGCCGATGCCAGTGAACGGCTGCGAGGTCCGCTCGAGTTTGGTGGCCACAGCGTTGACGCCCTGCAGCACCTGGGCCACGTAGCGCGGCGCATTCCGGGCATTGAACAGCTGGTTGCTGGCGGCGAGGGCGAGTTCGACGCCGGACCCGAAGTCGAGGCTGGAAGCAGCCAGGCCGGCGCCTCGGGCATACGGGTTTTGGGCCTCAATTCCGGTACCGGCCTCGAAGTCCGCGCGTGGCTCGTCCACGTCGGGCAGCAGCTTCATAGTTCATCCTTTTTTCGGCGGGATATGCACCAGGCACCAGCAACGGGACCAAGCAAGGACAGCCTTACTTAGGAGCCTTTTAGTCAAACTTCCGTGATGTAATTCAAGCGACCTGCCCAGATCGGGGACTTTCGTGGATATCCGGGGTCATTGACTTTCCCGACGAGGCCGAACCGCACATAATGCCCGTCCCGTGACAGCGCCGGTGCCACCGGGGACAGTGCGGGACAGGCGGAGTAGAGTTTCTGGCACGAGGCGTCGACCGCAGCAGAAAGCAGGGGGACATGTCCGGCAGTGAGCATGATCCGATAAATTTTCGCGAAGTCGATCCGCAGGGGAATCCCACCGGATACGGGCGCTTGAGGCCCGCCGCTGACGGCCGGCTCGGCCATTCAATAGCTGGCCAGGGCAGGCAGGAATTTGGGCAGCCGGGCTTTGGGCCGGGACAACCAGGCGCTGGATACCAAGGCGCCGGGCAGCCAACCGCTTCCGGGCAACCAGGATTCGCACCCTACGAGGCGGTGGACTCCGGGCAGCGGAGCCGCCTCGCCGTGAACCCATTCATCGCCGCCTTGTGGGTTCTCGTGGCGATCCTGCTGGTGTCGCCGTTCGGAGTCTTCACGCTCGCGCAGGAATCACTGAATTCAGGTACCGAGCCGCAGGTCATGCCCGTCAGTTACATGTGGATCACGTTCGCGCCGCAGATCCTTTTCGCCGGGCTCGTCGGAGCCCTTGGCCTGCTTTTCTGGCACGCGGCGCAATGGCAACGGACGCATCGGCAACGGAACGGGGCAAAGCAGCCCCCGCCGTCGTAATCCCCACCCAGCGCGAACGGACAGTTGAGCACCCGCACCTACCCGGCCGGGACCTCGCTCGCCACCGGGCCTGCCGCTGCGACGGCGCCCGGAACAACGGCGGCCGGCTGGTACGAGCCAAGGTGGCGCAGCCGGAGCTCCTCGGTGACCTGGACGTACCAGAAGCGCGCACCGAAAGCAGGGCTGGGCGTGTCCAAATGCCGGTACAGCCCGTCCGCAAGCCGGGCCAACGCGGCATCCGGCATCGATGCGAGGGCTGCACCCGGGTCCACGGCCTCGTTCAGGCACCCGTCCAGAAGACGGCACAGTTCCTCGTCCGTCATGGGACCGCCGGCTACGTCTTCAGGCATAGCTTCTTCGTTCATCAGGGCGTCAGCCATCCCGGCACCCGCAGTTGTTGTTCAAAGGGATCCCCAAAATAGAGAGTCTGAAGGCCAACTGCATAGCCCTCGCCCGATCGTACGGAAATGTCCCCGCGGTCACAAGTACCGCTGTTCACAGCATGTAGTGACCCTGCCGCGTGGGTTCTTCAGGTGCCCAGAAGCTTGGGCGCGGCTGCCTCGGGCCAGTCGATGCACTGCGTGTACACCTCGTGTTTGCGCAGGTAACGGGCCGTAAACGGGCAGTGCGGGATGATCCGCTTGCCCGCCGCCACAACGTCGTCGAGGGCAAAGTGGATCAACACCTTGGCCAGACCGTGGCCCTGGAACTGCTCGGACGTCTGGGTGTGGATGAAGTCCACATGCCCAGGCTTGTCTTCGAACCTGACCTCCACCGCCAGCTTCCCGCCCACGTGCAGTTCGTAGCGGTGGAGGGCATCATTCCGGAAGGTTGTGACGTCCGGGGTGAATTGGTCCTCGGGGGCTGTCGTGTTCTCGGTCATGGTTCGACATTGGCACTTAATGGCTGTGCTGGCAATGGTCGAATTCCGCGCGCGGGAACGCGCCCCAGCAACAGCACGGCCAGGACGAAGCAGGCGGCACCGCCGCCCAGGAGTCCCAGCGTCAGGCCGTTGACGGCGGCGTCAGCAACCGGGACAAAAACGACGACGACGGCGGTCACCACAGCGCCCGGCGCCCGGCCGCGTGAGTGCAGGGCCGGCGTCGGCCGTTCCTCAAGCCGCCCGAACAGGAGGACCGCCGGCAGCAGGAGGATTACCACCCCTACAAAAACCAGCGGGCGTGACCACCACCATTCCGCGCTGCCCGAGGCGGGTTTGGGGAAATCGGTCAACAGGAGCAGCCCGGTCATGGCCGCCAGCAGCGGCAGGTGCCAAAGGTAGACAGTCATGGCATGCCGGCCGGCGACGACCATCACCGCACGGATCCAGCGCACCTCGGCCAGTGCATTCAGCAGCGGCCGGGACAGCTGCAGCACCGCCGCCTGCGAGATACCCAGCAGGAACAGGCTGAGGTTGGGCGGATTCAGGTTCACCAGCATGTTGTCCCGGTATAGGCCCAGCACCACCAGAACGAGCATCAGCAGGTTGCTCGCGGCGATCAGCCCTGCCAGCTGCGACCCGCTCCACCGGTCCAGCCAGCCGTCCGCCATAAAGAACCCGAGTTGCTGCGCGGCACACCACACGAACACCATGTTGATGTAAGCGAGCGCCGGGAAAGCCCCGCGGAAGCAGTCAACCGTCACCACGCACGCCACCAGGCCCAGCAGAGTCAGCCAGGGGGCACGCCGGTGTAGCCCCACCAGGAGCGGAATGTTCAGCTGGGCCGCCAGATAGGCCGCGAGGAACCACAGCGGCATGCCGGCCCCGCTGGCCAGCAGCTGCACCACCTGCGGATCCACACCGGCCAGCAGCGCGCCCCACAGGCCGACGAACATGACCGCCAGCAGGGCTGCCGCCGGACGGACCAGGCGCAGCAGCCGGGACTGGATGAACTCAAAGCCGCTGCCGCCGCGCGCCTGCATGCGGAGCCAGGACTGCGCCCCGGTGATGCCTCCGGCCACGAAGAACAGCGGCATCACCATGAAGACCCAGATGACCGGCTCGAACCAGTCCTGCTCGGCCAGGGTGTTTTCCGTGGTGACAGTGCCGTCGGGGTGCAGCACCGGGCTGGTCATCATGCAGTGCCCCACCACCACCAGGGCGAGGCAAACTAAGCGCGCGAAATCGATGGCCAGGTCCCGGGCGGGCCCGGCCACGTCCGTCCCCGCCGCCGGCTCCGTGGAATTCTTCATGGCGCCCCCACCACTGGAACTCGCTTACGTCGTTGTAGTTTCCATTGTGCGCCAACTTGCCCCTCATGTGGGGTCTGGAGTTTTTGTCCACATATTGGCCGCTAAAGGCCCCCGAAGTCGCGATACGTGGACGAGATCCCGTCAGCGGCTGAGGGTCGCCAGTGCGCTCGCGCCAAAGTCTTTCGCGGCGGCGTTCCACCGGGCCAGCAGCCCCTGCAGGTTCTCGCCGTCGGCCCGGTGCGCGGGAACCTGTTCCTCGAGCGTGGCGAGGACGCCGGTGCGGAGTTCGGTGTTGAAGTTGACCTTGCCCACGTTCATGGCAGGGGCCTTGGCCAGTTCGTCCGCCGGAATGCCGGAAGCGCCGTGGAGCACCAGCGGGATGTGCGTCCGCACGGCAATGTCCTGCAGGACATCCCAGCGCAGCCGGGGCTCGCCCTTGTACTTTCCGTGGACGTTGCCCACGGCCACGGCGAGCAGCTGCGCGCCTGTCCGAGCCACGAAGTCCTCCACCTGGGCGGAGTCGGTGAGCCCGGCAGCCTCGTTGCCCGCCCCGTCGCCCTCCGTGCCGAACGCCTTGTCCTCGTCGCCGGCCAGGCCGCCGAGTTCGGCCTCCAGGACCACACCGGCATGGCCTTGGGCCTCGAGCGCGAACCGCACTGCATTCACCAAGGCGATGTTCTCTTCGTACGGCAGCGCCGAACCGTCCGCCAGGACGGAATCCGCCCCAGCCGCGACGGCGGCAGTGATGACGTCGAGGTCTGAGGCGTGGTCGAGCTGCACGGCAACCGGCACGGACGCGGCGTCCGCCAGGCCCCGGAGCGCAGAGATGAGCCTCAGTCCGTTGGCTGTGCCGGCCGTCTTCGGCGCCACCAGCAGGATGACGCCACGCTTTGCTTCCTCCGCGGCGCTCACCACGGCCAGGGCCGTGGTGAAGTCGTAGCAGGTGAACGCCGGCACAGCCGACCCCTGTTTAAGCGCTGAAACCACCAGCTCGTCGAGTTGCGCCCGCATCAGCCTTCCCCGAAGGTGCGCTTGGTGGGGGCAACCACCTTGATGACGGCGGAGTCGTCGGCGCCGGCTAGCCCGTGGGCCTGTCCCAGCAGGTACAGCTGCTCGGCGGCGGCGGCAACGGGGGTGGCGAGGCCTGCACTGCGCGTGGCCTTGCCCACGATGCCCATGTCCTTAACGAAGATGTCCAGGCGGCTGAGCACCTCGGCGCCTTCCTCGGTGTAGGCCTCCAGGATGCGCGGGCCTCGGTTGGACAGCATGAAGGAGCCCGCGGCGCCGGCCTCGAGGGCGGCCAGGGTCTTAGCCTGGTCCAGGCCCAGGGCATCGGCCAATGCCATTGCCTCGGCAGCCGCCGCGATGTGGATGCCGCACAGGAGCTGGTTGACGGTCTTGAGCGCCTGCCCGTCACCGGGCTTGTCGCCGACGACGGTCAGGGTGGATGCGAGCAGCTCCAGAACCGGCCGCGCCGATTCCAGCGCTGCGGGTTCGGCACCGACGACGATCAGCAGGTCACCTTCGCCTGCACGCTTCGGACCGCCGGACAGCGGGGCGTCCACGAGCCCGACGCCGAACTCGGCCAGGCGGGCGACGGTGGACGGGATGGCCTCCGTGCCCACGGTGCTGGTCAGGATGACGACGGCGCCCGGCTTCAGCACGGAGGCCACGCCGTTTCCGCCGAACAGGACGTCGTCGAGCTGTTCGCTGTTGCGCACGGCGAGCAGCAGCGCGTCAGTGTCCTGGGCGGCATCCCGGGCGGAAGCGAAGGTCTTCACACCGGATTCCTCGGCGAGGCGCAGGCGCGGTTCGGCAATGTCGAAGCCGTGGACGGTCAACTGGCTGGCGAGGCGGGTCGCCATGGGCAGTCCCATGGCACCGAGTCCGAGGACGGTGACTGTGTAATTCGAGGTCATGGTGTGTTCTCCAATGAGAGTGGCATAGGGGACCGGTGATTGAGCTCGTCGAAATCGCGGTCTCTACAAGCTCGACCAGCGGTTGCTAGAAGGTGTTGCTGAGCTTGCTGGTGACCTGGGCGAGCGACTCGTCATCGCCGACGTTGCCGGCAAAAACGATGTACGGGATCCCCTTGGCCGGGCCGTCGACCGGTTCCCACAGGCTCACGATGCCCGGCAGCATGGGCCCGCGGACGATCGCATGCCGGATCTCCAGCCCGTGCGCCGCCACATCCGAGGACGTGATCCCGCCCTTGGCGATGACGAACCGCGGCGGAAAGGTTTTCAGCGTCCTGTTCACCACGGCGACGACGGCGGCGGACACGGTGCGCGCGATCCGCAGGCTTTCGGCCGGGTCATCGGTCTTGATGAGCAGGCGGCTCGTGTGGACAATGACGTCGCCGCTGCGCAGCGACTCCACGACGGACTCCACCGTCTGGTTCAGGTAGGCGTCTGCCCCCTCGCCCAGGAGCTTTTCGACGTCGATCTCCACAATGCGCGCACTGCTGTGCCGCTCGGTGAGCACCTTGAGCTGCCGGCTGGTAACGCCCACGTGGGAGCCGACGACGATCAGGCCGCCGGCTTCGGAGGGCGTGTTCCCCGCGTACGCTTCCTCGCCGCTGAGTTCAGGCCTGATGTCCTGGCCGATCCGGGCGCGCATGAACGGCGGGCCCACACGATAGAGCAGCTTCTTGCCGCGGCGCTCGGCCTCCTCCAGGCCCAGGGCCAGGGCGCGCATATCGTTTTCCGTGACGATGTCCACCACGATGGGCGTGGACTGCGCGGCCGGCTCGATCGCGTCAGCGATTGCCTTGGCCGACACCTCAGCCTGGCCGGTGGCGGAACCGGCGCGGATGATGTTCAGGTCCAGCACAATCACGGAGTCTGCGGCAAACCGCCCCTGCGACTTCTCCTCCACGTACTTGGCCATCTCGGAATTAACGAAGCCGAAGGTGGCGTCCTTGGCGAATTCAGTCTCCGCAACCGGCGTCAGCTGGCCGGCCTCCGGGCCGCGCGTATAGTGCACGCCGCCAATGGTGACGCGGCCGGCGTCGGGAAATGCCGGAACCATCACGACGCCGTCCGTTGACTCGCCACTTTCGGCCGCCACCGTCGCGGCAATGACGTCCGGTTCCAAGGGGAAGTGTCCGCGGAGGGTCGAGTCGCTGCGGCTCACGAAGCCGAGCTTTACCTCTCCTTCGCCGTCGCGGGCAGCGGCAAGGGCGTTGCGCACCACCTCTTCATTGCGTTCAGCCGCTTCTGCGGGGTCGAGGCTGCGGGTGTTCGTCAGCACATACACGGCGGGCTTACCCTGATGGAGGGCCCACTGGAAGTCCTCGACTTCCCAGCGGGTGAGCACAGGGAGATCCGCCACCGACTGCGTGCCGGTGGGATCGTCGTCGAGCACCACAAGGACGCGCGGGGACGTGGCAGCAGTGGCCGCAACAGCGTCGGCCACCTGCCGGGCAAGGATCTGGAGCTCGGCGGGAAAGGCGGCCAGAACGTCGGATTCGAGGGGCACTGTGCACTCCGTTGTGTCGAAACTGTCTTGCGGATAACTTGTCAGATGTCAGACATCTGTTGTTTGGTGCTAGTGTGGCATAACGCACAGCACGCGCGCAAGTACACTTTGTGCAGACATCTCCGGCTGTAGAGGCCCCACACGCTGAACGGAACAAATGGCACGCAAATCATTGGTGGGCGTCGTCGCCGACGAACTCCTTGACCGCATCATCGCCGGCGAGTTTCCGCCGGGCAGCAGCGTGCCGGGAGAACTGGAACTCAGCGCACGGCACGACGTCAGCCGCATGACAGTCCGGGAGGCGATGAAGACCCTCGAGGCGCAGCGCATCCTTAGTGTGGAACGGGGCCGCGGCACGTTCGTGAACCCTTTGAACCGCTGGTCGTCTCTCGAGGCAGTACTGCGGGCCACCTCCGAGGGGCAGAACGGCCCGGCCGCCGCGGTCCAGCTGATCGAGTTGCGCCGGATGCTGGAAACGGGCGCCTGCGAGCTCGCGGCACAGCGCATTACCGACGCCGAGCTTGAAGGCCTTCGGGACTGCGTGGCGGACATGCGGAAGGCGCACCAGAACAATGACGTGGCGAGCTTTGTTGCCGCCGATCTGGCTTTCCATGACCAGATACTGCAGGCGTCTGAGAACGTCTTTGTGGCCGTCCTCTTTGAACCGCTGCACCGCGTTCTCGAAAAGGGGCGGACCGAAACCTCGAAGGTGCCGGATATCCAGGAGCATGCGATCGGGCACCACCAGAACATCTACGAGGCCCTGGCTGCCCGGGATCCCCAGCAGGCCCGCAGTGCCATGGACGCTCACATGCAGCAGACCCTTAGCGACCTCAGAAGCTACGTGCTGGAAGCCTAGTCCCCGGGCGCCGCGTCCGATACTCTGCAGGAACGGCCCGCAGCCGGGTATCGATGGCGATCACGAGGAGCGAAGTTGTCTAATAACACCTACAGCATTTCTGAAATTGTCGGAACCTCGACCGAAGGCATCGACGCGGCCGTCCGCAACGGCATTTCCGACGCCGCGAAGACGCTGCGCAACCTGGACTGGTTCGAAGTCAAGGAGGTCCGCGGCCACCTTGAGAACGGCCAGGTGGCGGACTGGCAGGTCACCCTCAAGCTCGGGTTCCGCCTGGAGCGGGACTGACCGAGCGATACCCGGACTGACCGGGCCTTAGCGCAACGAGTAATGCGGCGCCGGTTGGGGTCCAGCCGGCGCCGCATTATTTGCTTAATCCTGGCCGACAGTTCTCCGGCGCCACACGGTGGGAATCCCCTGGAACGCGGGAAATACCTGTCCTTCAAAGAATGCGTGTGCCTCGTCCGGCAAGTCGGCAGGGGCCCACATCCCCGACGCCGGGCAGTGGGTTCCGGTCGAAGCAGAGGGTGTCTGGCGTTCCCGAAGCAGTGCGATGCGTTTCATCGTTGAATGTCATCCTTAGGTCGGAGGGCTGGTGGAAGTTCCTCCCCCAAGGCTATGAAACGCGCCACACCGGCCCAATGGGCGAATGGATAGAATCCTGAGCTCCAGCTGGGCATCAGCACAGGCGTCCGGCCCGGATGGTCTGACCGCGAAGCGTGCCCGGCGGGGAAGCCGGTCAGGGACCGGTGGGGTTCGGCCTAACGTCAGCGTTGGACGCCGCCTCCGGCGTGCCGAAAGCGGCAGCCTCCTCCGGCGTCGTGCTTCCAACCCTGCTGTTAGCCGTGGTGCCCGCGCCGAGACTGCCCAGCAGGGTCAGGGCGTCCGCGGACGGCGAGCCGGGCCTGGCCGAATAAATGCGAAGCATCTGGTCGGCGTCGTCCGGTAGGACCAGATTTTCAAAGTTCAGTTCCAGATCGCCAACCGCAGGATGATGGAGCCGCACGCTGCCCGACGAACGGGTGGCCACGCGGTGGCCCGCCCACCATTGGCGGAAATGATCACTGTGCACGGCCAGCTCTCCCACCAGCTGGTTTGCCTGAGCGTCATTGGGATGGCGCCCCACGTCGACCCGAAGCGCCCCCGCGGCCTCCGCCGCCACTGACTTCCAGTCCCGGAAAAGCTCACGGGCCCGCGGATCGAGGATGAGCCAGCGGGTCAGGTTCCGCTTCCCCTGCGGCAGCTCCGGAAAGTCAGCAAACAGCAGGAAGGCCATCCGGTTACCCGCCAGGACGTCCGTGCGCCGCCCCAGGACAAGCGCGGGCACGTCGCCCACGGCTTCCAGCAGCTGGCGCAGCGCTGGCCGAACCGCCTGGACGGGCAGCGGCGACCGCGTCGATTCTGCGCAGTGTTCCAGGAGGTCCATCATGTGGGCCTGCTCTCCGGCGTCGAGCCTGAGGGCCCGCCCCACCGAATCCAGCACAGCCCGCGACGGGTGGATGTTCCGGCCCTGCTCCAGCCTGGTGTAGTAGTCCGTGCTGACACCGGCCAGCCGGGCGATCTCCTCCCGCCGCAGCCCCGGGACGCGCCTTGCCCCGGCGCCGTCAGTGATGCCGGCCACTTCCGGTTTCAGCCGCGACCGCATTGCCTTGAGGAATTTGCCGAATTCGGCGCTCTGACCCATGGACTCCATTCTGACGCCTTCGGGACCTGGTTTTCTACAACGATGGTAGGACTGGCAAACCTAGGAAAAACAGGGACAGCCACAGCTGCTGACTCGGGGGCTCCGGATGCATAGGCTCGTAACCAGCCACCCAAATGCAACAAGGAGAATCAGATGTCGCAGACCCCGGAATCCAGCGCTCAAACGTCCCGGCAGCGTTCCGTGCCGCAGGACTTGGAGATCCCGCTACTCGCGCTCAACAACGGCGTCTCCATCCCGCAATTGGGATTTGGCGTGTTCCAGGTGCCGCCAGAGGAGACGCAGCGGATCGTCGAGGATGCCCTTGAAGCCGGATACCGCCACATTGACACCGCAGCGGCCTACCGGAACGAGGCCGGGGTGGGCGCGGCCATCGCCGCCTCGGGCATCCCGCGCGAGGAACTCTTCATCACCACGAAGCTCCGCAACGGTGAGCAGGGCAACGCGCACGAGGCATTCCAGAACAGCCGCAATGCCCTGGGGCTGGATTTCGTTGACCTTTACCTGATTCACTGGCCGGTGCCGTCGCAGGGACTCTATGGTGAGGCCTGGAAGGAACTGGAAAAAATCTACGCGGCCGGCCAGGCCCGTGCAGTCGGAGTCTCAAACTTTTTGGAGCAGCACCTGGAAACCGTTCTCGCGGACGCAGAGGTGGTGCCGGCGGTGAACCAGTTCGAACTCCACCCCACATTCCAGCAGGCCCCCCTTGCCGCCAAAAGCCGCTCCCACGGAATCGCAGTAGAGGCCTACAGCCCGCTGGGGCAGGGCGCGGACCTGGACGCACCGGCCGTCACCAGTCTTGCCAGGGAACGCGGGGTTACACCCGCGCAGATTGTCCTGGCCTGGCACCTGGCCTCCGGCAATATCGTCATACCCAAGTCCGCGGACTCCACCCGTATGCGGGAAAATCTCGCGGCTGCGGCGATCCAACTTGACGCCGCTGAAGTGGAGTCCATCAACGCACTGGAGGCCGGGTCCCGCATCGGCGCAGATCCCGCCGTCGCCGCCTTTTCCCAGCTCTAAGCCAAAGGACAACCAACCATGCAGTACACACATCTGGGCCGTTCGGGCCTGAAGGTTTCCCGGCTTTGCCTCGGCACCATGAACTTCGGCCCGCAAACCGAGGAATCCGCCGCTCACACGATCATGGACTCCGCCCTCGGCGCCGGGATCAATTTCTTTGACACCGCGAATGTCTACGGCGGAACCGAACACCGCGGCTGGACCGAGGAGATCATCGGCCGCTGGTTCGCCAAAGGAGGCGAGCGCCGAGAGCGCACCGTGCTGGCCACCAAGCTTTACGGCGCCATGACGGACCGCCCCAACGAGTCCAAGCTTTCGGCCCTGAACATCCGGCGCGCCCTGGATGCGAGCCTCAAGCGGCTGCAAACCGACTACATCGACCTCTACCAGTTCCACCACGTGGACCGGAACACGCCGTGGGACGAAATCTGGCAGGCCATCGAAGTGGCCGTCCAGCAGGGCAAGATCCTCTACTCGGGCAGCAGCAACTTCGCCGGCTGGCACATCGCGCAGGCACAGGAAGCCGCCGCCCGCCGCAACTACACCGGACTGGTAAGCGAGCAGTCCATCTACAACCTGCTGACCCGGAACGTGGAACTGGAGGTCCTTCCCGCCGCCCAGCAGTACGGGCTGGGGATCATCCCGTGGTCTCCGCTGCACGGCGGGCTCCTTGGCGGGGTGCTCAAAAAAGAGCGCGACGGCGTCCGGCGCCTTGAGGGGCGGGCGGCAGAAACTCTGAAGAAACACCACGGCCAGGTCCGGGAGTATGAGGACTTCGCCGAGGAACTGGGCCATGAGCCCGGAGACGTAGCTCTCGCGTGGCTGCTTCACCAGCCCGCCGTGACCGCCCCCATCGTCGGCCCCCGTACCCAGGAACAGCTCGACGCCGCCATCCGGGCCGTGGACGTGCCGCTGAACGAGGATGCCCTCAAGCGGCTAGATGCCATCTTCCCAGGGCACCGCACCGCCCCCGAGGATTATGCCTGGTGACCGGCGCGGAAGACCTCATGTCGGCTCAGGAACGCTCCCGGGGCGCTGCGGCGCTGGACCTTCTTTTCATCGGCGGAACCGGCGTGATCAGCGCCGCGACAGTCGCGCACGCGGTGGAGCTTGGGCACCGGGTAACCGTCCTAAATAGGGGACAATCGGTCGACCGTCCGGCGCCCGCCGGCACGGAGCTCCTACAGGCGGACATTCGCGATCCCGCAGCCGTCCGCAGCACTCTGGGTACACGTGAATTCGACGCCGTCGCAGACTTCATCTCGTTCACTCCAGAGCACGCCAACGCCGCAGTGGAGCAGTTCCGCGGCCGCACCGGACAGTTCGTGTTCGTCAGCTCGGCCTCGGCCTACCAAAAGCCGCCATCCCGGCTCCCCATCCTGGAATCAACTCCGCTGCGGAATCCCCACTGGCAGTATTCACGGGACAAAATCGCGTGTGAGGATCTCCTGCTGCACGCGTACCGGGAGGAGGGCTTCCCGGTCACGGTGGTGCGCCCATCACACACGTACGACCGGACCAAGATCGCGCTGCTGGGAGGATGGACGGACATCCACCGGATGCGGGCGGGTTTGCCCGTTGTGGTGCACGGCGACGGGGCGTCGCTGTGGACTGTCACTCATAGCCGCGACTTCGCCAAGGCTTTCGTGGGGTTACTGGGCCGCTACCAAGCAGTGGGTGAAAGCTACACCATCACCTCGGACGAGTTCCTGACATGGGACGCGATTTACCGTCAATTCGCCCAGGCGGCAGGGGTTGCCGAGCCGGAATTGGTTCACGTTGCCTCGGAAACCATCGCCGCCCTTGATCCCGTCCGCGGCCCCTGGCTGCTCGGCGACCGGTCACACTCCGTATTGTTCGACAATTCCAAGATCAAGACACTGGTGCCCACTTTTGCGGCAACCGTGCCGTTTTCTTCCGGTGCGCGCGAGGTGGTGCAATGGCACGACTCTCAGCCGAAGCTCCAGGTGGTTGACCACGGATTCATGGATATGAGCGAGAATCTCATCAAGTGGGTCCGGCGGCCCTTCTAGCATCGCCAACCCTGGAGCAGCCATTCCGGCGGCAGCATGAGGGCTTCCTGCCGTGCGGTTTCTACCGGGCGTTTCTCATCGGGCCGGGGGCCGCTGGGGATCCTCCAGCGCCGGCTCATCAGGTTCGCCGTCCGGGCCGGTCGGCGGTCCGGGGTTGTCCTGGTGAGGAACTGCAGGTTCTTCCTGGGGCGGGTCCTGGCTGGGGTCGAAGGGGAAGCCCTCGGGCGAAGCGTCCCTGGGCTGGTCTTGGTCCTCGTTCTGGTCAGCCGGGTTCCGCTCCGCGTTGGCGGGCGTTTCGCTCATGGTCTGGATCCTTAGCTGTTGGAAGGGCCAGGATTTTCTTTTGCCGGGCCACTCCAAGGATTACCAGCGGGGCCGTGGTTAGTCCAGAGCACCAAGGCCAGCGAGAAGTGGCGGAAGAGCCAGTTGAGCCGAGGCCATCAGTTCACCAGTTCGGTGCTCGAGTGCCGGCCGGTCCAATTCCGGTGGCCTTGCTCCAGTTCCACGACGTCCCGGCCGAACGAAGCCAGTAGCGCAACAAGCGCCAGGACAACGGCAACGGTGCTGATTCCACCGGGCACCCCCGGCGTAAGCGCCAGCAGCAAGGCGCAGGGCTGGTACGCACCAATAACCTTGCGCAACCGCTTAACAGGCAAAGTTCGTTTCAGTTCAGGCCGGAACCATCCGGCTGCTACGAAGGCGTACCACATGAGTCCGATGGCCAGGACCCAGGGACCGACGATGGGTACAGCCGCGCACGACAGTACGAGGACAAGCGCCGCATCGGTCTGGACATCCAGCCGGCCTCCCGCCGGGCTCTCGCAGGCAAACCGCCGCGCAACGGCCCCGTCCACCGCGTCAAGAAGGAAGGCCGCCGCACCCAGCACCACCACCGGCACGCCGGGCCCGGTTCCGGTTCCGCCAAACGACGCTGGAACCGCCATCGCCGCGCAACACGAAACCAACACAGCGCGAATCAGGGTAACGCGGTCCGCGGCTGTCGTCAGCCGGGGCTTGCGGCTTAGGACAGAGGTCGCGGCATTTCCCACCACCGCCAGTCCGGCGCCCATGGCGGCAAGGAAGTAGGTTGCTTGAGCACCTGCGACGGCGAGGATCCAGCTGCCGGACACAAGGAAAACAGCCATGGCAACGGCTACGTCCACCACGGCACGCCTAGCGAGCAAGATCTGCATATGCCTCCCTTGCGCTCATCGTAACAACCGGGAGGTCCAAGAGTGCCCCGGCCTGACCTCGGAAGATAGCAAGAATGGACACTCAAGGCAGCAAACGGGGTCTGGGCAAACTGCCCCCGATAGGAAAGACTCTTCCGCATGGCACAAGCACCAGTCATCGAGCTGAATGACGGCAACCGGATACCGCAGATCGGTCTCGGCACCTGGCCGCTGAACGACCGGGAGGTCAGTGACGCCGTCGTACGGGCTGCGGAAGCCGGGTACCGGCATATCGATACCGCCGTCCGCTACGGGAACGAGGCCGGCGTCGGATCCGGGATCCGTGATAGCGGTCTGGACCGGACGGAGTTTTTCATCACCACCAAGCTGGACGGCGAATTCCAGGGAGGGGATCTGGCTGTCGCAGGCCTTGAGGGCTCGCTGAAGCGGTTCAACCTGGACTATGTGGACCTGCTACTGATCCATTGGCCGCTCCCCCGCCGCGGAGAATTCATCTCCACTTGGAAGACCTTTGAGCGGCTGCAGGGCGAGGGGAAAGTCCGGTCGATCGGAGTATCGAACTTCAAGCCGGCTCACCTTGAACAGCTCATGTGGGAGACCGAGGTGGTGCCGGCCGTCAACCAGATACAGCTCAACCCCTCGGTGAACCGCTCCGCGGACTGCGCCTACAACGAGCGGCACGGGATCGTTACAGAATCGTACAGCCCGCTCGGTGCGGGGTCGGGGTTGCTGTCCGCGCCAGTCCTGACACGAATCGCCGGCAAACACGGCAAAACGGTGAGCCAGGTGGTGTTGCGCTGGCACGTACAGCAGGGCTTGGTGGCCATCCCCAAGTCCTCCGATCCCCAGCGGATGAAGGAGAACATTGACGTCTTCGACTTCGCCCTGGATGAGGAGGACCTGACTGCCATTAGCACCCTCGATGAAGGCCCCGAGGCGGGGGTAAATTCCGACGTCCAGGGCCACTAGCACCCAGCCCCCGGCGTGCGCTGCCGGGAGCCCGCCACCGGATATCGACTGGCAAATAAATAGTAAGCATGTTTAGTATTGAGCAGAAGGACGAAGCGTACCCGGCAATCCGGGTAACTCCTCTAGATGAAGAAGGAACGATAAAAGATGGGTTTTTTCGCATTTCTGATTCTTGGCCTCATTGCTGGAGCCATTGCTAAGGCCATCCTCCCCGGGCGGCAGGGCGGCGGCATTTTCATCACGCTTCTGCTTGGTGTGGTGGGCGCAATTCTCGGCGGCTTCATCGGCAGCGCACTCTTTAAGGTCGGTATCAACGAGTTCTTCTCGCTGTCCACCTGGCTGCTGGCGATCGGAGGCGCACTTATCGTGCTGCTGGTTTACGGCATGATTACCAAGCGCTCGGCCCGCTAGAGCGGGCAGTGCCGGAACCGGCTCCGGGAAACCTCCCGGGGCCGGTTTCCTACCCCAGGCCCTATCGGGCCGCACCAAATCGTACAGATCCCCCTCAAGAGCAGGAGATCATCATGAAATCCAAACTTCTCTTCGGCGCAGGAATCGCTGCAGGTTATGTGCTCGGATCCAGGTCCGGCCGGGCAGCGTACGACAAGCTCAAAGCACGCGCTGCAGGCATCTGGGACAGCAAGCCGGTCCAGGACAAGGTCACGGCAGCAACCGAAGCCGTCAAGGAAAAGGCCCCTGAGGTCACTGACCAGCTAGCGGAAGCTGCGCGCCGGGCAGGAACCGTGCTGGGCTCGGCTATGCACCGCGATGCACCCAAGTCGGGTGACGCCGGCACCGCTTCTGCCGGCACTGAGTCTGCAACGGGCACATCGTCGGACAGCGGGCACGTGCCCGCCCACAGCACGCATCCGGAAACGGTAAACCTTGGGACCTCCGATGTTGAATCCGATCCGGCACTCAACATAGATCCGAACAAGCGGTAGCTTCAGGGTTGGCCGCTTGAGCCTGCATCCCGGGCGGTGTGGGTAAGAACTTAAAATGTCACAGCCCTCTGACACTGTTTTCCTATGGAAGCCATTGGGGAAGGCGCGGACGGTATGCCAGGCCGGGCAGCAGTGCCCGGCCTGCGTGCTGCCCTGCTGCGTAGCGTCCCCGCTTCCGGGCGACCGGCTTCTGCCGCGTCCGGCACCGCCGTTGCGGACACATCATCGTCCGACGGCGGTGCTGCCGCCCACTCGGTAGCGCAGGTCCCCGGTCACATCCAAAAATGTCAGACCCCGGCGAGATAGTTTTCCTATGGAAGCCATTGGGGAAAATCGAGCGGACATCTCGGCCGGGACTGACGTCTCCGGCTTCAACGCCGCTGCTCTGATGCGCGGCCCGGTGCTTCGCAGCGCTCCCGCTGCCGGTTCCCGTTCTGACTCACCTGTAACCGGCGTTCTTAAGGACGCGTCCGACGGCGGTGCTGCCGCAGATTCCGGCTTTCCCACTCCGGGCCCAGGGACGAACGGTTCGGAGCCAGTTGCCGCGGCAACTACTGAGCTGACGTCCCCACCGCTGGCAACATCCAATCTGAAGGCGGCGCTGGCGCTGCTGGACTCCGCCACCAGCTCGGCGCCGGAGGAGCTGGCGGCGGGCAGCTTCCTTGAGGCCGCCGATTTCGCCGAACTGACCGAGGAACTCTCCCGCCGCGTCGAATACCTCCAGCTCCAGGCCGCAGACGCGGTGGACCGGACGCGAACCGAGGCCATCAACGCCGCTGAGGCCGCCAGCCGCGCGGCCGGCTGGACCACAGGCTGGGGCACCGAACCCGAACCTGTCTCGGCTCCTGACGCCCACCCCTCCGGGGCTGCTGCCGCCACGGCTGGAGCCTCTGGCTTCTTCGTTGCCGGTGCTGCCGCCACCTCCGACAGCACCACAACCGCCGCCGACGACGCCCCGGCTGCAAACCCGGTGCCTGCTGCCTCTGCCCCTACCCCAGCCTCTGCGGTGGCCTGGTCCCCGGCCGATGACGGGGCCCACAACACCGCCGAGTTCCTCCGCAACCGGCTCCGGATCAGCACCCCCGAAGCCCGACGCCGCCTCGCCCTCGCTAACGCCACCCTCCCCCGCACCGGACTCGGCGGCCGGCCCATGCCACCGGAACGCGAAGAAACCGCCGCAGCCCTCACCGCCGGGACCATCTCCTCCCGCGCCGGAACCATCATCACCACGGCCCTGGACAAAGTCCGCCACATCCCCGACCCCGGCCTGATCGCCGAAATGGAACACAACCTCACCCTGACCGCGATCGAGAACGACCACGACTTCCTCACCCGCATCGCCCACCGCTGGATCGACGCCCTCGACCAGGACGACACCGAACCGTCCGAAGAAAACCTCCGCCACCGCCAAGGCGTCTTCCTCCACCACAAACGAGGCGGCCTCCACCACCTCGAAATCCGCGCCACCACCGACCAATACGAAGTCCTCACCACCGTCATGAACACCGCCACCAACCCCCGCACCACCACCCCGGACACCACCAACTGCGGGAGTGACAGCAGCGATGGCGACAGTGGCAGCGACGGTGACGGCATGGCTGGCACAGGCGCCGAAGGCAGCGGCCCCGACAGTGGCGGCGGCTGCGGCGACGGTCGCGCTGACAGTGCCAGCGCCGCTGTCGACCTGGACGCCGCGTTCAACGCCGCCCCGGAACCGGACCTGGACCGCCGCACCCTCGCCCAACAACGCCTCGACGGCCTCGTCGGCGCGTCCAAGGCAGCCCTCGCCGCCGGCACCCCACCACCGGAGGACTCCGCCCCCAAGTCATGGTCACCGTCGGCTACCGGGACCTCCTCAACAGCATCGAGACCGCAGCCGCCCAAGGCCCCCGCTACAACAGAAACCACCCCGGCCCCCGCCCAACAGACAGCCCCCGGCCAACCGACCCGCAGACGCCGCATGCCAGCGAACCCGGACAGGAAGACACCGGCACGGACCCCCGGCAGACCAGCGAACCCGACACGCAGACGGGCAACCGGCCCGTCACCACGCTCCCCGGCATCAACTTGTCCGGCACTGACAA
>NZ_JAAOXD010000007.1:217323-217846 GCF_014694315.1 Arthrobacter ipis
ACCGCCTCCACCATCCGCAAAATCGCCTGCGACGCCGACATCATCCCCGTCCTCCTCGGCTCCGAAGGACGCATCCTCGACATCGGCCGCACCACCCGCATCTTCCCGCCCCACATCCGCAAAGCCCTCAACGCCCGCGACCAAGGCTGCGCGTTCCCCAACTGCACCATCCCCGCATCCTGGTGCGAAGCCCACCACATCACCTACTGGTCCAGAGGCGGACCAACCAGCACCGACAACGGCGTCCTCCTCTGCACCCACCACCACCATCTGATCCACAAAGAACAGTGGAAAATTCACGTCAAAAACGGCATCCCCTGGTTCATACCCCCACCCCACATCGACCCACGCCAACGGCCCCGACAAAACCACCACCACAAAACATGAACCCGCCTGAGCTGGGGTTGCCCGCAAGTCGTGGACAGTTGATCAGGCGGCTTGTGCCGGCTGAGGTTGTGACGCCGAGAGCAGCAGTTCGTGCTCGACCGGGGTGTTGTAGCCCAGGGCTGAGTGGAGCCGAGTT
>NZ_JAAOXD010000007.1:217856-357934 GCF_014694315.1 Arthrobacter ipis
GGACCATCCCGGTCAGCCGGGCCGGACCGTCATCACCATCACGGAGAAATCCACGGGCAAGGTGCCGCCGTATTTCCAGCTGCCCATGGCGCTGACAGACGACCGTCCCATTGCCACCGCCAGTATCGAGGCCGCGCTCGCGGAACTCGCGCAGCTTGTCGGCTCCTCGCTGCCGAACCTTTCCAAGCATCCCGGCGTGGATATCCTGCGCCGAACAGCACCCAGGCTGGCCGGTATCCCGAATCTGCCTGCAGTCGGCAACGAGGCGGACGGGAACGCCGACTACGTGTCTGCCATAACCCAGGCGTTGGAACACCTTGACCGGTCCTACCTCGCGGTGCAGGGTCCTCCGGGAACGGGCAAGACGTTCGTCGGTTCCCACGTCATCGCCCGGCTTGTGCAGGCCGGCTGGAAGGTGGGCGTGGTCGCCCAGTCGCACGCCGTCGTCGAGAACATGCTCTGCACAGCCATTGCGAAGGCCGGGGTGGATCCCGCCGTGGTGGCCAAGAAGCTGTCCCAACCGCACGACGTTCCGTGGACCTGCGTCGCCGACGAGGACATCGCGCGCCTGTTGGACGCGGACGGCGGGTGCTTGGTTGGGGGAACCGCCTGGACCATGACGGGCAAATGCGTGCCGGCAGGGTCCCTGGATCTGCTGGTCATTGACGAGGCCGGCCAGTATTCGCTGGCCAACACCCTGGCCGTGGCTCGATCCGCGAAGCGGCTCCTGCTGCTCGGCGATCCGCAGCAGCTTCCCCAGGTCACCCAGGGGTCGCATCCTGAGCCGGTCGATGAGTCGGCGCTGGGGTGGCTATCAGCCGGGCACGCCACGATGCCTGCCGAACGGGGCTACTTCCTCGCCGATTCCTGGCGGATGCATCCCGAACTCTGCCGCAAGGTGTCGGTGCTCAGCTACGACGGCAAACTGGAATCCGCACCGGCGGCATCCCTGCGCCACCTCGACGGGGTACCTCCCGGCGTGGAAACAGTTCTGGTGCCGCATGCCGGAAACACCACAAGCTCAGCGGAAGAGGCGGCAGCGATCGTAAGCCTGGCGCGCGAGCATATCGGGCTCAAGTGGACGCCGGGCAAGGACGAGCCGATCCGGCGGCTGGAAGCCAAGGACATTCTGGTGGTGGCTGCGTACAACGCTCAGGTGCAGGCGATCCGGCACGCCCTGAACCATGAGGGCCTGGCCGAGGTGCGGGTGGGCACGGTGGACAAGTTCCAGGGCCAGGAGGGTCCCGTGGTGCTCGTGTCCATGGCGTGTTCGGCCATTGCCGAGGCACCGCGCGGAGCCGAATTCCTGCTAAACCGCAACCGGATCAACGTGGCTGTGTCCCGTGGTCAATGGCGGGCGGTGGTGGTCCGCTCCCCTGAGCTCACGAACTACATGCCATCACGACCATTCGCGCTCGAGGAGCTCGGGGCCTTCCTGGGTCTCAGCCCGGGGAGATTCAACTGACAACCTGAAAGCTCCGGAATCCGCCCTCAGCCCGGGAGACCTTCTCGTCGACGTGCGCCACCCTCCCCGGTGCGTGGGAAGATCCGAGCCAGCGCCTGAATTCGACGATATCCGGCTGCGGGCCCTCGGCGACGACGGCGACCGACCCGTCGTCGTCGTTCCTGACCGAACCGGTCAGCCCCAGCTCATCGGCCTTGCGCGCGGTCCAGTACCGGAAGCCGACGCCCTGGACCATGCCTGTGACCCGTGCGGTGAGGCGGACGCTGTCCGGGTCGGCTGCGTTCGAGTCAGTCATGGAACCAATGTAGCGCCGGTGCCTTGGTCTCGACAGGCTCGACCAGAAAGGGGCTCGACCAGAAGGGGCTCGATCAGCGGCGCTACCCCGCCGGGCGGAGCGAGGTGATCATGCCGCGGATGTTCTTGTATTCGGGGGTCTCCTTGTACGCCTCAGGTGAGTCCACGTTCGGCGGGTTTCCCGGGGTGGTGTCGAACGGGTTGTAGACCCCGCCGAACATCGCCCCGCTTGGCGGCCAGGTGAAGAAATGGGCAATCGGGCAGGCCGTGGGCCCGGTCGGTTCCGGCGCCGAGGTGATGCCGTAGGCCAGGATCGTCATCTTCGCGGGGTCGGTGGCGGTATCGTCCTGCCGCGACTCGAACGTGAACCGTGGCGTACTGCCGGACTGTTTCAGTGCCGGGAGTGGTTCGGAGTCGTACATGCCGTACGGCTGCTTCGTTGTGCATTCCGCGCCCACCACCATGTTGGTGCGAAGCGTGGCCATGGCCTTGCCTGCAGGGTTGCGGACCTCGACGAACACGCCGCCGCCCTGCGGCGTCTGTCCGGCAGGGTCCTTGATGGTCCACACTGACGGAAGGTCGAAGGCCAACTTGCCGTCCGAGGTCGTAAACGTCTTCCAGTCCTCCGGCAGCGTTGCGGACGGCGTGGCAGTGGCAGACGCAGGGCTGTCGGTTGCCGTCGCCGTTCCACTTCCCGTCGCGGAGGCCGCAGCAGAGGAAGAGGCCGACGTTGTTGGTGCCGCAGACCCGCCTCCCCCGGGCGAGGCAGGCGCCCCGCAGCCGACGAGTGCGCCGACGGCGGCCAAGACTGCGGCCCTGGACAAAGTCCCTGAACAGCGCAATGCTCCTCCTTGAGTTGGGAACGTGCTCCCCATTTTGGGCTTCTGTTCATCGACTGGGGAAGACGTTGGCGGGGACCGCGGCCAAAGTGTTGCCGTCAATAACGAACCGGCGCCGAGGGCACCGCGGACGAAGTGACTCCCCTTGGTCTCGACAAGCTCGACCGGCGGCTGGGGCCTCGACCGGCGGACAAGAGTCAGCGGGGCCTCGACCGGCTCGACCGGCGGGTCGGGAACGACAAAGCCGCGCTGCAGCATGCGCTGCAGCGGGGCTTCGGCCAAACGGGATCAGTTGACGGTGATGTCCCGCGTCCGGTGGTTGTAGCGGATGGTGACCTGGCCGCCGGAGTGGTGCAGTTCGTGGTTCGCACCATCGAATGCGCCGAACGCGCCGTAGTTCTCATCCCAGGAGCGGTTCAGGGCGATCTTGAAGTTGTAGTAGCCGGCCGGGATTTCAGCCGAGAGCTTCCACAGCTGGTCCAGCTCGTCCAGCTTCATCTGCGCTTCGTCGTACTGCGGCGCCCAGTTCTCCGGGGCTCCCAGCAGGGTGTTGAAGTCGCCCGCCACGGCCACGGCCGCGGGCTGATCGATGGTTTCCGCGGAGTTTTCGACGGCGGGAGCCTGCGACTCGGCGTCGGCCTCTGCCTTCTTGCGCACAGCCTTGGCGACGGGAGCTACTGCGTCCTCGATCAGCTTGGCCGCCTTGTCGACGACCTTCGCCGCCTTGGACGGAGCCTTCTCGGCCTCTGCCGGGGCCGCCTCAGTGGCTGCCGGCTTGGCAGGTGCGGCCACCGGAAGCGGCGTGTCAGCAGGGACCGGAGTGCCGGCGTCGAGCGCTGCCGAGAAGCTGGCCGCGTCCGGGAAGGCGACGGTCGCGCGCTGCCCGTCCTCGGTGATGGTCCACCCTGAGCGTCCCTTGACGAGCCAGCCAGCCTTGACCAGCTTGGCCGTGGCAGTGGTCAGTGACTTGTGGCCCCGGGGGATGCCGCCGCTGAGAAGCTCAGCTTCGTAGGCGTTCAGCGGAACCCGCACGAGCGCTTCAGCCAGCACGACGCCGGCGTTCTGCGAGTCACCGGACAACACCCCCTCTGCCAGAACGTCCAGCACGGCCTTGAGGCGGATGTTGGTGTTTTCGGCGGCAGTCTTGCGCATGGTTCCCCTTACAGAGCGATTGTTCCCCCAGTAGTTTGCCAAGAGCAGGGCGGATCTGGCGACTTTGCTCGGTAAACATTGTGTGTCGTGACCGACTATGACGGGGATTACACCCGAAATGAGTCCAAAATCTCGCTTTTTCCGGCCCGTGGGGGTCCTTCCCTGACCCACTTCCCGGGTCATTTCCCCGCGGCGGCGATAGAAAGTAGGCTTACCATGTAGAGCGAGGCACCAAACGGAAGGGATGAGTTCAGTGAGTGAACGCAACAGCAAGGCAGACGGCTTTATAGTTCCGGACCCTTCAAAACTCCGCGAGGACGTTCCCGGCGACGCCGGAGATGACGCCAACGTCATCCGCTTCAGCGAAGAGCAGGCGCTCATCGAGGAGCAGTTGCACGGCATCCGCCCGGAGCGCTACAGCGTCCCGTCCGGCGGCCCGACCATGGAGGAAGCCCGCGGCAGCATGGACCTCTCCGACGACACCGGCGACTCGGCTTCCGCAGACAGCAGCGACGACGGACTGCACAGCGGTCAGGAACAGTAACTGCTGGCGGTAGCTTCTGGCACTTAGCTGCAGACGGTAACAGCGCGCAGCCATAACGTTCGGGCAATGCGGAAGGGCGGCCGCTAATTGGCGGCCGCCCTTCCGCGCGGGTGGAGACTTATTGCACGTAGCCTTCCACCTCATTAACGGGACGGGCATCCGCCTCATTGGGGTCCTCGCCCGCCTTCCACTTTGCCCGGCGCTGGCGCAGCAAATCCCAGCACTGGTCCAACGCTTCTTCCACCTGCCGCAGACGGGCACGTCGCTCATCCCGCTCAGCCGTACCCTTGTCGGAAGCATCTTCTCCGGAGCCACCCCCGCCGGAGCCGCTGGCCGGGCCCGACGCTGCAGGATCGCGGAGCTGATGCTCCTCGTCAACCAGCGCCTGGATGCGCTGCAGAATGTCCTGGTTGTCCATCGCCTACACTCCTTCGTTACGCGCCCTGGATTGCCTTTGCGGAAGCGCTGCCAGCAACCGCGGCGCGCCGGGCTGGGACTGCCAGCCTATTCAGGCGATGCAGTACGCGGAAGGGGGGGGCCTTCAACCGTTCACCGCAGCCGGCACTGAGTAGCCGGCCCTGAGCAGTCCACCCAACTGCCACTGGCGGCACCGCCGCAGTCTCGTTAGGGTGGACGATAAGCATGCTTAGCATTCCCCCGATGCCAGCATCGCCCGGACCAAGATGTTCTTGTCCGCGTTCAACACCACTCCGGAGGAGAACCATGACCGACCAGTACACCTTCCAGAACCCTGTCACCGCTTACGAGCACATCGAGCCGCCCAAGCAGCACCAGCCCGAACCCGGCCTGGACGCCAAGCTTGAACCCAAGGCCGACCTGGGCGAGGACACCTACCGCGGCACTGGCCGCCTTGACGGCAGGAAAGCAATCGTCACGGGCGCGGACTCCGGCATCGGCGCAGCCACGGCGATCGCCTTCGCCCGGGAAGGGGCCGACGTCGTGCTCTCTTACCTCCCCGAGGAGGAGGAAGACGCAACGAAAATCGCGAACCTGATCGAGAAGGCCGGCCGCAAGGCCGTGAAAGTCCCCGGCGACCTCAAGGACCCGGCTACCTGCCAGAAGCTGGTGGACACCGCGCTGCAGGAACTGGGCGGACTTGACCTCCTCGTGAACAACGCCGGCAAGCAGGTGGCGCAGGAGGACATCGGCGACATCACCGATGAACAGTTCGACCACACCCAGAAGACCAACGTGTACGCCATGTTCTGGCTCACCAAGGCCGCGGTACCCCACCTTCCCGCCGGTTCCACGATCATCAACACCACGTCGATCCAGGCCTACAACCCGTCGCCGACGCTCCTTGACTACGCCACCACGAAGGCGAGCATCAACAACTTCACCAAGGGACTGGCGCAGCAGCTGGCGCCGAAGGGCATCCGGGTGAACGCGGTGGCTCCCGGGCCGATCTGGACACCCCTGCAGGTCAGCAGCGGCCAGCCCAAGGAAGCCCTGCCCGAGTTCGGCAAGGACACTCCCCTGGGCCGGGCCGGACAGCCTGCCGAACTTGCCCCGGCCTACGTGTTCCTGGCCTCGGCGGAGTCGAGCTTTGTGGTCGGCGAGACCCTGAACGTCAACGGCGGCAGCCCCACGCCGTAGCTATTGGTTGCCGGCGCGCCGTACATCCCGCCGCCGGGCATTTCTGCACCACTTTCGGAAGCAACACCGCCGCCGGTCACCAGGAAAACCGCGTCAACATACGGGAGACCCGGGGCCGGCGGCGTTTCGGCGCCACGAAAGTGGAGCAAAAAGCCGCAAGGAGACTTATAGTGGCGACTACACCGCACCTCCCTGAGCCACTCCCGCAACCTATCTGAGGAGAGCCCCATGGAATCCCGCACACTTGGTTCACTTTCCGTCTCCAGTCTCGGCCTGGGCTGTATGGGCATGAGCGAGTTCTACGGAACCGGCGACGACAGCGAGTCCATCGCCACCATCCACGCCTTCCTGGACGCCGGCGGAACCCTGCTGGACACCGCAGACATGTACGGCCCGTTCACCAACGAGCAGCTGGTCGGCAGGGCCATCGCGGGGCGGCGCTCCGACGCGGTCCTGGCCACGAAGTTCGGCAACGAGCGGCGGGAGGACGGTTCCTGGGTGGGCATCAACGGCCGCCCCGAGTACGTCCGCTCCGCCTGCGACGCCAGCCTGCAGCGGCTCGGAGTGGACCACATCGACCTCTACTACCAGCACCGGGTGGACAAGACCGTCCCGATCGAGGACACCGTAGGAGCCATGGCGGAGCTCGTCGAGGCCGGCAAAGTCCGCCATCTGGGCCTATCCGAAGCGAGCGCTGAGACCATTCGCAGGGCCCACGCCGTCCATCCGATAACTGCGCTGCAGACCGAGTATTCACTCTGGGAGCGGGAGCCGGAGACGAAGGTCTTCCCCGTGCTGGCGGAACTGGGGATCGGTTTCGTCCCCTACAGCCCCCTGGGCCGCGGCTTCCTCACCGGCCAACTGCGCAGCCCCGACGACTTTGCTGCCGATGATTTCCGGCGGCACTCTCCCCGCTTCCAGGGTGAAAACTTCACCCGGAACCTGGAGCTCGTAGACCGGGTCAAGGAACTCGCAGATGAGAAGCAGTGCAGTCCGGCGCAGCTCGCCCTGGCCTGGCTGCTCGCGCAGGGCGAGCACATCGTGCCCATTCCCGGCACCAAGAAGCGCGAACGCCTGGCCGAGAACCTGGGCGCGGCCGCCGTCGAGCTTTCAGCGGCCGACCTTGCCCGCCTTGGCGAACTCGCCCCCGCGGGCGCGGCCGCAGGGGCGCGCTATCCGCACATGAACTCGATAGACACCTAGAATCCGGGAAGCTGCGGGCGCTACGCGGGCTCCAGCCGCACGAGCACAGCCTTGGACGCCGGCGTGTTGCTCGATGCTCACGAGGCGGTTGACCGTCAGCATGCCCTTGCCGGTGGGCGTGGTCAAGGTGCGCGAATCCCTCGGGCCGTTGGGCAGGACGAAGCCGCCCTCCTGCCTGATCTTGCTGTTGTAGTCATCGCAGCCGGGGACCACATGGGAAATGTGCTCCCCGATGAGGTCGTTGTTTTTCTCGAACCCGGCCCAGTCCGCGCTGGACTTCCCCTGCACAGTCTCCTGCGCAATACGGCAGACGATGGCCACCTCGGAGAGCAGGTTCGGCGCAACGGGCTCCAGCCTGCCGGAACGAACGCTCTGTACTGGGTGGTCTTCATCGGGCTCACCCTCACCCTGCTGTGCGCCTACAACAGGTTCGCCGACCGGGCCGGCGGACTGGGCGGCGTCGGCTTCTGCTTCGCACTTGCAGGAACCCTGGACACGCCGGCAACATGTGGTTTGACGGCTTCGCCGGCCCTTGGATTACCGACGTCGCCCCGGGCGCGACCCTCGCCGGAGGGTCCGGAATGCTCTCGGTCGGCGCGCTGTCCAGCTACATACTCTTCGCACTGGGCTGGATGTTTTTTGGCATCGCCGGTTGGCGCTCAGGCATGTTCCCCGTGTGGATCGGCACCGCATTCGTGGTCGCCGGCTTCCTCGGCTACAACGCTGGACTGCCGCCCCACGGAATCCCCATTGGGCTGGTCATGGCGGCGCTGGGCTGGTGGATCATCCGGACGGGCACCCCGGCAGCGGCTGCCAGAGACCCAGCAATCGACGGCCAGACGGCGAGCGCCCCGCCCGAGCCGTAACCCGCCCCGACCTTAGCCCGACAGCTCGGCCAGCAGCTCGTGTTTCCGCTCCTCACTGGCGAAGGACGACCTGATCGAGTTCGCAGCAAGCCTGACCCGGTCGAACTCGGACAGCCCCAGGACTGACTCGAGCTGGGCGAAGTTGCTGTCCACGTAGCCGCCGAAGTACGCCGGATCGTCCGAATTCACGCTGACGTTGAGCCCGGCGGCCAGCATCGCCGGCAGCGGGTGCGCGGCCAGCATGTCCACGGCGCGAAGCCGGACGTTCGACAGCGGGCACACCGTCAGCGGCACATGCTCATCGACGAGCCGTTCCACGAGGTCCGGGTCCTCCATGCACCGGATCCCGTGGTCGATCCGCTCCACGCCCAGGACGTCCAGCGCTTCCACGATGTACGACGGCGGCCCCTCCTCCCCCGCGTGCGCAATCTTCCGCAGGCCTGCTTCGCCGGCCCGGGCAAACAGCCGCGTGAATTTCGACGGCGGGTTGCCCACCTCTGCGGAATCCAGGCCGATGCCGGCGATGGGCGCGTTCATCGCCAGAAGCCCCTCCAGGACTTCCAGGGCCGAGTCTTCGGACAGGTCCCGCAGGAAGGCGGCGATCAGCAGCGTTGAGATGCCAAACTCCTCTTCAGACGTGGCAAGGACGGAGGCCACGCCGTTCACGCACGTCTCCAGGGACACGCCACGCGAGAGGTGCGCCTGCGGATCCATCATGATTTCCGCGTGCCGCACCCCGGCCGCCGCAGCGCGCTCCAGGTAGGCCCGGGTCATGTCCGCGAAGTCCTGCTCGGTCCGCAGCACGGCCATGTTGGCGTAGTACAGGTCGAGGAACGACTGCAGGTCCGTGAACTCATACCGGCTTCGCAGCTCGTCCAGGTCCGCGTACGGCAGCTCGATCCCGTTCCGCTCAGCAAGCGCAAAGATCAGTTCCGGCTCCAGCGTCCCCTCGATGTGCAGGTGGAGCTCCGCCAAAGGCATCGGCGCCGGGGCCGCCACCAGTTCCTCTTCATCTGCAAGCGCAGTTTCACCCGAAGGCCCCGTTTGCTCTGTATGTGCAGTTTGACCGGAAAGAGCAGTGGGATCGATCGGTTCGGCGGCAACCTCGTTAGTGTTCACCCCGACAGAATAGTCCCCGGACCGGCAATGCCCGTAGAGTCGAACAGATGCGGACTGAAGAGTATGCTGACCCCTTGGCCGATCTGGACTGGAGCCTGGAAGCCGGCACCGGTGCCCACCATTCTGCTGACGGCTTTGTCCGGGTGCGCGGAGCCCGCGAGAACAACCTTCGCAACGTTGACGTGGCCGTCCCGCGCGACGCGATCGTCGCCTTCACCGGCGTCTCGGGGTCGGGCAAGTCCTCCCTGGCATTCGGCACCATCTATGCCGAAGCCCAGCGCCGGTACTTCGAGTCCGTGGCGCCGTACGCCCGCCGCCTTATCCAGCAGGGCCACAATCCCAAGGTGGAGACGATCACGGGGCTGCCTCCCGCCGTCGCGCTTCAACAGCGCCGCGGCACCCCCAGCAGCCGTTCCACCGTGGGAACGGTGACCACGCTATCCAACTCGCTCCGCATGCTTTTCTCGCGTGCCGGCAGTTACCCCGCCGGCGCCAGCCCGCTGGACTCCGACGCCTTCTCGCCCAACACGGCCGCCGGGGCATGCCCCGAGTGCCACGGCCTCGGTGTCGCGCACACCGTCACCGAAGCCACCCTGGTCCCGGACCCGTCGCTGAGCATCCGGGAGGGTGCGATCGCCGCCTGGCCGACGGCATGGCAGGGCAAGAACCTGCGCGACATCCTCACCCACCTGGGCTACGACGTCGACACCCCCTGGCGGGAGCTGCCTAAAAAGGACCGCGACTGGATCCTTTTCACCGACGAGCAGCCGGTGGTGGAAATCACGCCGCAGCGCGACCGGGTGGCCAAGCCGTACAAGGGCAAGTTCTGGAGCGCCAAAAGCCACGTCCTGCACACCCTGGCCGACTCCAAGAGCAACACCATGCGCGAACGGGTACTCCGCTTCATGGAAACCGGCCCCTGCCGGCGGTGCAGCGGCAGCGGACTCACGCCCGAGGCCCTGGCCGTGACGTTCGCCGGCAGGACCATCGCCGAACTCAACGCAGTGCCGATGGCCGAACTGGCTGACATCATCCGCCCCACGACCGAGCTGAACGACGCCAGCACTGCCTCCCGCAAGCTGTCCTCAGGCGAAGGCAACGAGGTGGCCGTGGCCATCACACGTGACCTCCTCCAGCGGATCACGGTCCTGCTGGATCTGGGGCTCGGCTACCTTGCCCTGGGCCGCTCGACGCCCACCCTCTCCCCGGGCGAAATGCAGCGCCTCCGGATCGCCACGCAGCTCCGTTCGGGCCTGTTCGGCGTGGTGTATGTGCTGGACGAGCCCTCTGCCGGGCTGCACCCGGCCGACGCCGAGCCCCTCCTGGCCGTGCTGGAGCAGCTGAAGTCTTCGGGCAACTCCGTGTTCGTGGTGGAGCACAACATGGATATTGTGCGCCACGCCGACTGGCTCGTGGACGTGGGCCCGAGGGCAGGAGAGGGCGGCGGTGAGGTTCTGTACAGCGGGCCGGTGGCCGGCCTCGCGGCCGTCGAGGCTTCCGTTACACGCCCGTTCCTCATGCCGGATGGTTCCAGGGGCGGTGCTGACACCGGCGGTGCCGACGACGGCGGTGACACCGGCGGCGGTGACCGCACCGGCGGCCGCGGTGCTGACGGCACTGAACCTGACAGCAGCGACCGTACCGGCCGCCGTCGGGAGCCTGGTGCTTGGCTGGAACTGAAGGACATCTCCCGCCACAACCTTCGCGGCCTCGACGCGGCTTTCCCGTTGCAGGTCCTGACGGCGGTCACCGGAGTGTCCGGCTCGGGCAAGTCGACGCTGGTCAGCCATGTTTTGGCCGAAGTGGTCGGATCCGAACTGCACGGTGATGCGGGCTCAGGCGGCACGGGGGAAAGCACCGAAGACCAGCCGGTGGTGGACGGCGACCCCGGCGCCCCGTTGAGCGTAGGTACCGTGACCGGACTGCACCACGTGGACCGGCTGGTGACTGTGGACCAGAAACCGATCGGCCGAACGCCCCGGTCCAACCTGGCCACCTACACCGGGCTCTTCGACGCCGTGCGCAAGGAGTTCGCCGCCACGGATGAAGCCCGGGCGCGCAGATACGGTGCCGGACGGTTCTCCTTCAACGTGGCGGGCGGGCGCTGCGAGGCCTGCCAGGGCGAGGGATTCGTCGCCGTCGAACTGCTCTTCCTGCCCGGCAGCTATGGTCCCTGCCCGGAGTGCGACGGCTCACGCTACAACCCCGAAACCCTTGAAATCGCCTACCGCGGCAAGACGGTGGCCGACGTCCTGGGCATGACCGTGGACGCGGCCGCGGAGTTCCTGCGCGACGTTCCAGCCGCTGCACGCAGCCTGCAGACGCTCCGGGAAGTCGGACTGGGCTACCTGCGGCTGGGACAGCCTGCCACCGAGCTGTCTGGCGGAGAGGCCCAGCGCATCAAACTCGCCACAGAGCTTCAGCGCGCACGCCGCGGCCACACGCTGTACCTGCTGGATGAGCCCACCACCGGGCTGCATCCGGCGGACGTCCGGCTCCTCATGGGCCAGCTGCAGCGCCTCGTGGACGCGGGAAACACGGTGGTCGTGGTGGAGCACGAAATGGACGTGGTGGCGGAAGCTGACTGGGTGATCGATCTCGGGCCGGCCGGCGGGGACGCCGGTGGAGAGATCGTTGCCTCGGGAACGCCCGCCGCAGTCGCCGGTTCACCGGACAGCCGGACGGCGCCCTACCTGGCTTCCGCCCTGAACTCCCCGTCCGCGAGGTAACAGCCTGGCGGCTTCCCCGTCCCCGGTTCCGATGGCCCTCCAACTGCCGGGTTGGAGTGCCCCAAAACTGCTTGACTGTCAATAAAGATCTCGATTTGATAACGGCGCCCGACACCTCTAGGGTGGGACACATGCCCGCGCGACGCGGGCCCAAGAATGCCCGGTGCCGCCACCACCAGTTACTGCCCGGCCGGCGGATACCGAAATGACCTCTAGTTCGTCAGGGGCGGGCAGTAGCGCGACAACGTCCGGGGACGGACCGAGCGCGGGTGGCCTCAGGAGCATCCCAATAATGAAAAAGTCGACATTCAGTACTGCCGCGCGCCGTGGAGTCACCCTGGCCGCCGTTTCCGCAGCAACCCTGGCGCTCTCTGCCACGGCCGCCAACGCGGCCACGCCTACCGCCAGCGCCTCCACCTGGGACGCCCTCGCCCAGTGTGAGAGTGGCGGCAACTGGTCCACCAACACAGGCAACGGCTTCTCCGGCGGCCTGCAGTTCACGCCGCAGACCTGGGCTGCCTTCGGCGGAACCGGCTCCCCCCAGGGCGCCTCCCGCGCGCAGCAGATCGCCGTGGCCGAAAAGGTCCAGGCCAGCCAGGGCTGGGGCGCATGGCCCGCCTGCTCCGCCAAGCTGGGCCTGAACGGCGGCGGTGGCGCTCCTGCACCGCAGATCCTGCCCCAGAGCGCGCCGGTCCATGTTGCACCCGTCCAGGCTCCGGTTCAGACGGCACCGGTTCAGACGGCGCCGGCTCAGACAGCGCCGGCTCAGACAGCTCCCGTGGCACAGGCCCCGGTGGCCGCCGAAGTTCCGGTCCAGGCACCGGTCCAGGCCCGCCATGCTGCCGCAGTCGCCGTGAGCGGCCAGACCTACACGGTCCAGGAAGGCGACACCCTGAGCAAGATCGCTCAGAAGCTCGGCATCCAGGGCGGCTGGCAGCAGCTCGCTGACGCCAACACCGACACCATTAGCGACCCTGACCTGGTGTACGTGGGCCAGGTCCTGCAGCTGCCTGCCTAATAATCTGGCTGGTCGGTCCGCTTAGAGCGACTGCATTAAAGCTCGACGCCGGGCGGTCCCTCTCGAGGGGCCGCCCGGTTTCGTTTTGTACGGCTCCACCAACGACGACGCCGGGCGCCCCCTGAGTGGGGACGCCCGGCGTCGTAATTAATTGCCTACAGCGTGAGAGGGCTGGAAGCCTCAGTATTCGGCTTTAGGCCGCGGCGGGGAGTTCCCGGACGATGCGCACCTTCCAGGCGGCGTCGTCGCTGGTGTCGAGGAGGGCGACAGTACCCGATGCGAGGTGCAGGGCAACGCGCTTGGCGTGCAGCAGCTCAAGGTAGAGGTGCTCGTTGACGCGGGCAGGGCTGTCGACGACGAATTTCACGGCGTCGCGCACCTTGCGGTAGTTGTCGCTGCGTTCGCGGTGCAGGTGCAGTTCGAGCTCGTGGCGCTGCTTGACGCGCGGCTCGTGCTTGTTCAGCCAGTTCACGGCGGCGTGGACGCCGATCACCAGAGCCAGCGAGACGGCGTAGATCCACCAGCCGGTGGACATCAGGAAGAGCGGCAGGTTGGCGACAGCCACCACTGCGATGAAAACACGCAGGGCGACCAGACGGCGCAGGGTCAGCGCAACGGAGGCAAGCGCAGTGCGGAAACGGTGCTGGTCCTTGCGCGCAGCGGCCGGATCAAGCGTAAACTCGTCCAGAACGAGGATCCCGTTCGCGTCGGCACCGAGCATCTGGCCGTACTTCGGAACGAACAGCTGAGGCTCCTGTGACGCGTGTGAATTCGCTTCCGCGGGGGCGGAGGACAGGGGCGCGGGGGACGTAAGAGTCATGAGTTGGCTTCCAGACGCTGGTGAGGTTTCGGATATCTTAGTGGATTAATCAACCTTCCGTATGCATAGGTCCACAATGTGAACACCCGGCAGTCCATTTTGACGGCTGACTGTGCTGCCCGGCACTTCAATTGGCACATGGCGCCAAGGACGGCAGACTGAAGGGATGCAAACCTTCCTTCCCTATCCCGATTTCCAGCAAAGCGCGGCCGCGCTGGACACGCCCCGGCTGGGCAAACAGCGCGTAGAAGCGTTGCAGACACTCCGCGCGCTGGTCATCCCGGAATACGGATGGCAGTCACACCCCGCCATCCGGATGTGGATGGGGCACGTTCCCGCGCTCACCATGTATGGCCTGGCGATGGTTGACGAATGGACCAAACGCGGTTTCGCCGACAACACCCGGGACAACATCCGCGAATTTGCCCCGCAGGCCGCGCACCCTGACTACGCAGCCAAGATCCTGCTTCCGCCGTGGCTCGGCGACCCCGAGTTGCACCTGAGCCACCGTTCCAACCTGATCCGCAAGGACCCGCGGTTCTATGAAGAGGTCTTCCCCGGCACCGAGCACGGCCTGGAGTACGTCTGGCCGGAACCCAGGCACGAGTTCCTGCCGGAAGATCCCGAGGGCGACGTCCTCTGGATCCTTCGCGAGCACGTCGGCCACGGCGACCCCGAGCGGCTGGACAAGGTCGGGCTTCCTGCCGTGGGGCGGGCGGCTTCCGCCGCTGGCGCCGCTTCGGCCTCCGGCGACGGTCCCGATGCTTCCGCCGACGGTACCGGTGCTTCCGGCGATGATTCGGGCGCTACCGGGGAATCCGGCGACGACTACCAATTCGTCTACAAGGAGGAAACGTCGCGCCGGCCAGCCAAGGCGGCCAAGAAGGCTCCGGCCAAGCCACTGGTGAAGAAGCCGTCCCGTAAGCGGCAGCGCCAGGAGGCAGCCTTCTCGACGCTTCCCGGAAAATCGCCGGTGGCCGTGCCGTTCGACGGCGGCAGTAGGTTTGCCGTCGGAATGGTCGTAGGCCGTCCCATCACACTCGACGACGGGCGCTTCGGCCGCAATTTCCAGCTCACCGACATTATCGACCGGTCAGAGTTCGACTACCCGGCGCTGCTGCAGGACCCGCGAGTCTTCTTCCCGGTCCCGGCCCTCTGAGCCCGCGGATGACTATCCTCCTCGCCGGCTGCGGCGACCTCGGCACCGAGGCGGGCCTGCGGTTCGCCGCAGCTGGGCACCGGGTGGTGGGCTGGCGCCGCTCTCCGGACAAGCTGCCGGCTGAGATCGAGGGCGCCGCTGCCGACCTAAGCACTGCCGAACTGCCGCCTGTCCCGGCGGACACCGCCGCCGTCGTCATTGCTGTGGCAGCGGATGCGCCTACGGAAGAGGCATACCGAAGCGCGTACCTGAACGGCGTGGCGCATGTGCTCGACGCTCTTGAGCGCGACAGAGTGACTCCCCAACGCGTCCTTTTCGTCTCGTCCACAGCCGTGCATGGCGACGCTGGAGGCGGATGGATCGATGAAAACACGACGCCGGAACCCGGGGGATTCTCTGGCCGCATTTTGCGAGAGGCCGAGGAGCTCCTGCTGAGGCGGCTCGACGGGACCGCGACGTCACCTATCGTGCTCAGGCTTGGCGGCATCTACGGTCCGGGCCGCACTCGGCTCATCGACCAGGTTCGAACCGGCGCCGCCGTCATTCCGGACCAGCCGCGCTACACGAACCGCATCCATCGCGACGACGCCTCCGGCGCCATCGTGCATTTGTGCACCATGAGTGCTGTGCCGTCACCGGCCTATCTGGGCGTGGATAACGATCCGGCCGAGTTGGGCGACGTCCTCCGTTTCCTGGCGGCCGAGTTGGGGTTGGACGTCCCATCGACGGGCTCCATGGGCGATGCCCGCGGCGGTAACAAGCGGTGCAGCAACGTGCTGCTTCGCGAAACAGGATTTTCGTTCAAGTACCCAACCTTCCGTGAGGGCTACCGTCACATTCTGGCCGGGGTGGGCGTGCGCCACCCCTGATTCAATGCGCGGCGGGGTGAGATGCGGCGGAAGCGGCCCAGCTGCCAAAACTTTTTCAAGAAACTTTTCCCTTTTAGTCCGAAGTGACGCTCCTCACTCCTAAAAATGTCAGACCCCGCTGAGAGAGTTTTCCTATGGAAGCGATTGGGGAAGATCGAGCGGATACCGCGGTCGGGACTGACGTCTCCGGCTTGAGGGCCGCTGCTCTGCTCCGCGGCCGCGGGCTTCGCAGCGTTCCCGCCGCCGGCTCCCGTTCTGGCACACCCATTAAGGACATGTCCGACGGCGTTGCTGCCGCCAGCTTTGCCGCGACCAACCGCTTCGGGGCCGGGCTGGCGTCCGCCGTCACCGCTCCCGCAGCCGCCGGTTTCCCCACGCTTGGCTCGGCAACCCTTGGCTCGCAAACGCCCGGCCCGGTATCAACTGACCTGGCAGCTACTGAACTGGGGTCCCCAGCGCCGGCGACTCCTAAGTTGAAGGCGGCCCTGGCGCTGCTGGACACCGCGACCACGGCGGCGCCGGACGAGTTGGCCGAAGCAAACTTCCTCCAGGCGGCCGATTTCGCAGAGCTCACCGAGAAACTCTCCCGCCGCGTCGAATACCTCCAGCTGCAGGCTGCCGCCGCGGTAGACCGGACGCGGACCGAGGCAATAAACGCCGCCCAAACCGCCAGCCGCGCGGCCGGCTGGACCACAGGCTGGGGCAACGAACCCGAACCCGCTGCAGCGACCGGCGCAGGCTCCTCCACGGACGAAGCCGACACGGCAGGCACCGCTGCTCTGTCCATTGCCACAACTACCGGCGGCGACAGTGATGCCAGCGAGGATACCGCCACACCGGCGGTCCCTGCCCGTGCGGTGGCCTGGTCCCCGGCCGATGACGGGGCCCACAACACCGCCCAGTTCCTCCGCAATCGGCTCCGGATAAGCACCCCCGAAGCCCGACGCCGCCTCGCCCTCGCTAACGCCACACTCCCCCGCACCGGACTCGCCGGACGGCCCATGCCACCGGAACGCGAAGAAACGGCCGCAGCCCTCACCGCCGGGACCATCTCCTCCCGTGCCGGAACCATCATCACCACGGCCCTGGACAAAGTCCGCCACATCCCCGACCCCGGCTTGATCGCCGAAATGGAACACGACCTCACCCTGACCGCGATCGAGAACGACCACGACTTCCTCACCCGCATCGCCCACCGCTGGATCGACGCCCTCGACCAGGACGGCACCGAACCGTCCGAAGAAAACCTCCGCCACCGCCAAGGCGTCTTCCTCCACCACAAACGAGGCGGCCTCCATCACCTCGAAATCCGCGCCACCACCGACCAATACGAAGTCCTCACCACCGTCATGAACACCGCCACCAACCCCCGCACCACCACACCAAACACCACCAACTGCGGGAGTGACAGCAGCGATGGCGATAGTGGCAGCGACGGTGACGGCATGGCTGGCACAGGCGCCGAAGGCAACGGCCCCGACTGTGGCGGCGGCTGCGGCGACGGTCGCGCTGACAGTGCCAGCGCCGCCGCTGTCGACCTGGACCAAGTGTTCAACGCCGCCCCGGAACCGGACCTGGACCGCCGCACCCTCGCCCAACAACGCCTCGACGGCCTCGTCGGTGCGTCCAAGGCAGCCCTCGCCGCCGGTACCCTGCCCACCACCGGAGGACTCCGCCCCCAAGTCATGGTCACCGTCGGCTACCGGGACCTCCTCAACAGCATCGAAACCGCAACCGCCCAAGGCCCCCGCTACAACAGAAACCGCCCCCGCCCCTGCCCAACAGACAGGCCCCGGCCAACCGACCCGCAGACGCCGCATGCCAGCGAACCCGGACAGGAAGACACCGGCACGGACCCCCGGCAGACCAGCGAACCCGACGCCCTGACGGGCAACCGGCCCGTCAGCACGCTCCCCGGCATCAACTTGTCCGGCACTGACATCTTCGCCACACCCCGCTTCGGGGCACCCGCAGACAGGCCCACCGGCAGCGGAACCTTCACCTACACCGGCCCCGTCACCGCCTCCACCATCCGCAAAATCGCCTGCGACGCCGACATCATCCCCGTCCTCCTCGGCTCCGAAGGACGCATCCTCGACATCGGCCGCACCAGCCGCATCTTCCCGCCCCACATCCGCAAAGCCCTCAACGCCCGCGACCAAGGCTGCGCCTTCCCCAACTGCACCATCCCCGCATCCTGGTGCGAAGCCCACCACATCACCTACTGGTCCAGAGGCGGACCAACCAGCACCGACAACGGCGTCCTCCTCTGCACCCACCACCACCATCTGATCCACAAAGAACAGTGGAATATTCACGTCAAAAACGGCATCCCCTGGTTCATCCCCCCACCCCACATCGACCCACGCCAACAACCCCGTCAAAACCACCACCACAAAACATGAGGTGATGGCAGGCTCGGGCGGGCAGGACCCGTGGGGGGCGCCGCTGCGCCCAGCCGGGAAGTCGGTCCACGAACCTCGGACCCAAAAACGAAAGCGCCTAGCCCCTCAATTCGGGACCAAGCGCTTCCGGTGGAACGAGACCTACGTTCGCTACGCGTCCTGCCAGCCGCTACCTTCCGTGAAGGTGGCTACAAGAGTTCCCACGCCGGCCTGCAGCGAATTCGAGGGGTCCTCGTACAGGGACGCCTCCGTCGCGCGGCTGTGGGTGATGAGCTGCTCGGCCTCGAGCTTCGCCTCGGGCACGGTGGCGCCGATGATTCCGGTACGCGCGGGAAGCTCGGGGGTGTGGACTACCTCGGCATTGGTCTCCGACAGGGGAATAGTGGTGCACGGTCGAATCTCGTCGTGCGGAAACTCGAATTCGGCGTCGTCGGGGGCAGCGGGAATCGTGTACTCCAGGAAGTAATTCATGACCCCAGCCTTCCAGATAACGGTCACGCCAGAAACCCCGCCCCGCCGTCGGCGGACACGAAATGTTCACCGCCCCGTCAACGCGAACGCTAGCGAAAGAACGCTTCGCTCCTACCGTCCCGCGGCGTATCCCTGCGCACCCCGAGGGTTCGCGGCGCCCTGCAGCACGCCCGTCCGTGGATCACGTACGACGGCGGACAGCCGTCCCAGCGTCCAGTCGCCTGCCCTGGTGATCCGGTGTCCCCGCCGTTCAAGCCCGGCGATGACATCATCTCCCAATCGATCCTCGACGACGGCGCCGCCCGGCTCCCAGGTGCGCGGCCAGAAGGATCCGGGCATCGACGTCGTGTGGAACGCCGGCGCGTCGATTGCCTGTTGCGGAGAGTAGCCGCCGACGATGGTCCTCAGCAGGTATAGCAACTGCCACTGGTCCTGTTGATCTCCGCCGGGCGAACCGACCGCGGAAACAGCAACTCCATCGCGCAGCACCAGCGTCGGCGTCAGTGTGGTCCGCGGCCGCATACCTGGCGTCAGGGTCGACGGCGTTCCGGGCTCAAGCCACGTCATCTGCAAGCGTGTGCCCAGGCAAAATCCGAGTTCAGGAATCGCCGGTGACGACTGTAGCCAGCCGCCGGATGGCGTGGCCGAGACCATGTTGCCCCAGCGGTCCACAACATCGATGTGGCACGTGTCGCCGCGGGTTTCTCCGTTGGACGCCACGCTAGGTTCATAGAGGGCCGGTTCGCCGATCCCACGTTCACCAAGCGACGGTTCACCGATCGTCGGCTCGCCCACGCCCGCGGCAGCCGCGGAACCTGCGCGGCCTGGTGCGGCACGACCTCCCAAGACGGGCGACCCGGCGTCGTCATCCGACAGCGCAGGCGGGACGTACTCGGTCCGGAGCGTGGGAATGTACGGTTCGCGCCCGGGAACGGAGCCCGGACGGAAGTCGTGCGACGCATCTTCCGTGATGAGCGCCCGGCGCGACGCCGCATACTCCTCCGACAGCAAATAGTCGAGTGGAACATCAGCGTCACCGTAGTACGACTCGCGGTCTGCCAGGGCGAGCTTCTGCGCCTCCAGGATGGTGTGCGCCCCGAGCTCGGTGGACGGGTCGAGGTGGTCGTCATCAAAGCCGGCCAGGATCGCGAGCGTCTGCAGCAGGACCGGCCCCTGTCCCCACGGGCCGGTCTTGGCGATGGTATGGCCGCGGAACTCGAGCGTGGCGGCGTCCTCGTACGACGCGCGGAAGCCGGCCATGTCGGCCATCGTCATGACGCCGCGGTGGTCGGTCCCGGACGAGTGACGGTGTGGAGTATGGACGCTTTCGGCCACAGCGCGGGCCACGAAGCCCTCGCTCCATTCCCTGCGGGCGGCGTCGATGCGCTCCTCCCGCGTGTGCGCCGGCGCTGCGGCGAATGCCTCACCGAGACCCGCACCTGCCTGGACCAATTTCCGAAGGGTCCGGGCAAGCGCCGGATTCCGGACCAGCTCGCCCTCCTCCGGGATGCGCCCCTCCGGCATCCACAGGTCGGCAGAGGTGGGCCAGTGCTCCCGGAATAGCCCCGCGACTGCGGAGATCGTACTGCAGACGCGTGCCAGCACCGGGTGGCCGTCGCGGGCGTACCGGATGGCGAAGTCCAAGACCTCCGCCAGTTCCCACGTTCCGTGGTCCCTCAGCAGCAACAGCCAGGCGTCGACGGCGCCGGGAACCGCCGCGGCCAGTGCACCTGAACCGGGCACCAGTTCCAGGCCTTCCGCACGGAAGTGCTGAACCGTCGCCCCCGCCGGAGCCGGGCCTTGGCCCATCAGGACGACTGGTTTCCCGGGCTCCTCCGCGGTACTGAAGACGCCGGTCATGTCACCGCCGGGCCCGTTGAGGTGCGGTTCCACCACATGCAGCACGAACGCAGCGGCGGTGGCAGCGTCGAACGCGTTGCCACCCCGCTCCAGCACTGCCTGCGCAGTGCCGGTGGCGAGCCAGTGGGTCGTGGCGGACATGCCGAACGTGCCCTGCAGCGTAGGACGGGTGGTAAAAGTCTCCGGCCTCGTAAAACTCATAGGGGCTACTGTAGTCACCGGTTTCCGGCGCTTCGGGGATACGGCGCCCACGACACGCTCCCCCCGGCGGGAGCCTACTTGCCGAGGCCGGCCCGCCGCAGAGCTTCGGCCATGGCGGTATCCGCCTCAGCCGGCCGTTGGTTGGACTGCTGTGGCTGCCCCTTTCCGCTGTCGCGGCCTGCCGCACCCTGGCGCGTAGGACTCCACTGGCGTGCCCCGGGCTTTCCGCCAGCTTGGCCGGGAGTGGCCGACCGGTTCCTGCTGCTGTCACGGTCCCGGCCGCCGCGTTCACCAGTCGCGCGTTCCCCACCCGAACGTCCCCCAGCCGACCGGCCCCCAGCGGACCGTTCGCCGGAGGCGGCCGGTTCGTCGTCGAGCCTCAGCGTGAGGGAAATGCGCTTCCGCTCCGGATCAGCCTCAAGCACCTTCACCCGCACCACCTGGCCGGACTTGACCACCTCGCGCGGATCGGCGACGAAGCGGTTCGCGAGGGCGGACACGTGAACCAGCCCGTCCTGGTGAACCCCCACGTCCACGAAAGCGCCGAACGCGGCCACGTTGGTGACAGTCCCTTCCAGAACCATGCCGGGCAACAGGTCCGAGATCTTCTCGATGCCCTCCGAGAACGCTGCCGCCTTGAACGCAGGGCGCGGGTCGCGTCCTGGCTTCTCGAGTTCGGCGATGATGTCGCGCACCGTGGGGAGCCCGAACGAGCCGTCCACAAAGTCAGCAGGATTCAGCCGCCCGGCATCAGCAAGCGGAGCAAGGCCGGCCGCCCCTCCGGAAGCGCCGGACCCGCGGCCGGCACCAGCCGCAGTCAGGATTTTCCGTGCCACCGAATACGCCTCGGGGTGCACGCTGGACGCGTCCAGTGGCTCCGCTCCCCCGGTGATCCGCAGGAAGCCGGCACACTGCTCGAACGCCTTGGCGCCCAGCCGCGGCACCTTCTTCAGCTCGCTGCGCTTGGCGAACGGCCCATTCTCGTTGCGGTACGCCACGATGTTCTCGCTCAGCAGCGGCCCGACGCCGGCCACCCGGCTCAGCAGCGCCGGCGACGCCGTGTTCACGTCCACACCCACGGCGTTCACGCAGTCCTCCACCACGGCATCCAGGCTGCGGTCCAGCTTCGCGGCCGTGACGTCGTGCTGATACTGCCCTACGCCGATCGATTTCGGATCGATCTTCACCAGCTCGGCCAGCGGATCCTGCAGCCTGCGGGCAATGGACACCGCGCCGCGCAGCGACACATCCATGCCGGGAAGTTCTGCGGCGGCCAGGGCGGACGCCGAATACACCGACGCGCCGGCCTCGGAGACCACCAGCTTCTGCGGCGCGGCGGCCGCCGCCGCACCTGCCCCGGCAGCAGTCCCGGAGCCGGCAGCCGCCGAGAGCTGCTTGATCAGTTCGGCCGCGAGCTTGTCCGTTTCGCGGGACGCCGTTCCGTTGCCAATGGCCACGAGTTCGACGGCGTGCTGCCGCGCCAGCCGGGTCAGCGTCGCCAGCGCCTCGTTCCACTTGCGGGCCGGAGCGTGCGGGTACACGGTGTCCGTGGCCACCACCTTGCCGGTTCCGTCGACCACGGCCACCTTCACGCCCGTCCGCAGCCCGGGGTCCAGGCCAAGGGTGGCGCGGTTGCCGGCGGGCGCGGCCAGCAGCACGTCCCGCAGGTTGGCGGCGAAAACGCGCACCGCCTCGTCCTCCGCGGCGGCGAACATCCGTCCCCGCAGGTCAGCCGTCAGCCGCGCAAGAACCCGGGAACGCCACGCCACCTGCACGGTCTGGAGCAGCCAGGCATCGGCGGGGCGGCCACGGTCGGCGACCCCGAGGAACCGGGCCACGGCGGATTCGTAACGGGTGCGCGCAGCGGCGAGGGCGTCGTCGTCGGACGGTTCCGCCTCGGCGAGATCCAGCTCGAGCACCCCGTCCTTCTCACCGCGCAGCAGCGCCAGCACGCGGTGCGACGGCATTCCCGACGGCGCCTGCGAGAACTCGAAGTAATCCGCGAACTTCTGCCCCTCGGATTCCTTGCCCTTCTTCACTCGGGACACCATCCGGCCCTGCGTCCACAGCCGCTCCCGCAGGTTCTCGGCCAGGTCGGCGTCCTGGGCGACGCGCTCCACGAGGATGGCGCGGGCGCCGGCGAGCGCCGCAGCGGCGTCGTCGACGGCGTGCTCCGCGTTCAGGTACTTGGCGGCCTCGCGTTCGGGGTCAAGTTCCGGGCGCTTGAGCAGTGCGTCCGCGAGCGGCTCCAACCCGGCCTCGCGGGCGATCTGCGCCTTGGTGCGCCGCTTGGACTTAAAGGGCAGGTAGATGTCCTCGAGGCGGGACTTCGTATCGGCGGCCACGACGGCGGCCTGCAGTTCCGGGGTCAGCTTCCCCTGTGCGGCGATCGCCTCCAGGACAGCACGACGGCGGTCCTCGAGTTCGCGGAGGTAGCGCAGGCGCTCGTCGAGCTCGCGGAGCTGGCCGTCGTCGAGCGTTCCGGTAGCTTCCTTGCGGTAGCGGGCGATGAACGGAACCGTTGACCCGCCGTCGAGCAGGTCCACGGCTGCCTTCACCTGCCAGGCTTTCACGCCGAGCTCGGCGGCAATCTGTTCCGCTATTCGGGCGGCAACATCGTTGGCGGCAGGGCCGCCGGCCGGCCCGGACGCGGGAGGAGTGTCCTTCGGCTTTGTCCCGGCGGCGGAGGCGGGCGTGGGCGTGGCGGGGTGCTGCGGCTGTTGGGTCACCAGAACATTTTGCCCTACGCGCCCGGATCCGGGGCGATCACGGGCCGGCGGACGGAGCAAACCGCACTACCCACAACCGCCCTTAAGTGATGTAGTGACTTTATGCATTGGGGGTCATCGACTGAGGCGGCGCATCATGCAGGAATTGCTCATCATTCTTCAGGACGGCTTCAACGAGGATGAGGTGGCCATCACTGTCAACGGCAAGGAGGCCCGGTACGACCGCGATGTCACCACCCGGGAGCTGTTGGGCATGGCCGAGGAAGTCTCCGTTGAACTCCCCGCAAAAGGCGCAACGGTGGGGGTCGAAGTCACCAGCCGCAATCTCAGCGCGGAAATGAAACTCCACGGCAGGCCTCGGAGCCTCCTGGTGTCCATTGAGGACGGCGAACTCGTGCTCAGCGAAGGGACGGGCCGCGAGGCGTTCCTCTAGCCTGCCTCCGCCAGTGACAGTGCTTCGTCCAGCACTTTGCCGAAGTTAGCGGCGTCGTGCGCGAACCGGCCGAGGAACAGCCCGGACACCCCGTTTAGTGTGGGCAGCAGGCCGGGTTTCGCGGAGCCGCCATAGATGACGGAAAGGTGCTGCAGCCCGTGGGCACCGAGCAGCTCCCGCAAAATGCGTACGGCGGCGGACACGTACTCCGCGCTGGCAGGCTCGGCGGCGCCGATGGCCCAGACGGGTTCATAGGCGATGACCAGCCGGGAGGCAAGGTCCCAGTCGCCGCCGACCGCGGATTCGATCTGTCCGTAGACGAACCGGGCGGCGCCTTCCGCACCGGCAGTACTGCCGGTGTCGGCTGCTCCGCTGTTCGGGGTGGTTTCCGGGCCGCGCGACTCCTCCCCCACGCACAGCAGCGGGGTGAGGCTGGCGTCGTCGGCCGCCCTGACCTTGAGCGCGATCATGGCGTCGTCCTCACAGAAGTGCCGGCGCCGCTCGGCGTGCCCGATTTCCACGAGTCCGACGCCCAGCTCGGCGAGCAGCGACGGCGAGACCTCACCCGTCCATGGGCCGTCGGCCCAGCCGCAGTTCTGGGCACCCAACACCAGCGGCGACCCGGCAATGATCTCCCCTGCCGCCGGCAGCATAGGAAAGGACGGAATCACGAACGGGACCACCCGCCCGGCCACGAGGGCCGGGCGGGCGTCCGCCTGTTGGCGCAGTTCATCCAGCCAGCGCAGGCTGTCCCGGTAGCCCAGGTACATCTTGGTGCTGACGCCGACGAAAATCGTGGCGGGGTCTTCGATGGCCTGGCTGAGCTGGGTCACGGGATTTCCTGCCTTTGCTGGGTTACTAGGGGGTGCTGCGCCTGTGCGTGCTGCTGACTACTTTTCCAGCGGTGCCTGATCTTTGGCAGTGCCAGCCGTTGCGTTGGCGCTGGTTTCGAGCAGGTCGTCGGCCTTGTTCTTGAACTTCCGGGTACCGATCATCATGACCGCGGCGAGGAACGGCAGCACACCCAGTGCGTAGACGCCCATGGTGCCGGTGTCCGAGGCGGTCACCTGGTTGACGGTGGTCCGCAGGATCGGGGCCACGAAGCCGCCCAGGTTGCCCAGCGAGTTGATGAGACCGATGCCAGCCGCCGCGGCAGTTCCGGTGAGGAACGCCGTCGGATAGGACCAGGCGATGGGGCCGATGGAGAGGAAGCTGCACACCGCGAGGGTGATGAACACGATTCCCAGCGCGGGGAGGTGGTTGGCACCGGCCCAGGCGGAACCGAAGATGCACAGGCCGGTGGAAATGAACAGCCCGGTGCCCCAGACCCGGCGCCGGACCACGGTGTTGGCGGCCTTGCCGATGAAGTAGCAGGCGAAGATGCCGAAGAACCACGGGATGGCGGCCATGAGTCCGACGGCGAGGCCTACCTTCTGCCCGGTCAGCTGCGCCACCTGCTGCGGCAGGTAGAAGGTCACGCCATAGACGGCGATCTGGAGGCAGAAGTAGATGACCGTGAAGTACCAGACCTTGCCGTTCTTCATGGCGGCGAGCACACCGCGCGGACCGGTCTCTTCCTTGACGGTGTCTTCCAGGGCCATGACGTCCAGCAGCGCCTTCTTCTCGTCCTTGTTGAGGAACTTGGCGTCCTGCGGGCTGTTGATCAGGAAGAAGAAGGCGGCGACGCCGGCCAGCACGGCGAGCATGCCCTCGACGAAGAACATGACCTGCCAGCCCTGGACACCGGGAACCTGGTCGCCGATGTTGATCAGCCAGCCGGACAGCGGGGCGCCCATCATCTGGGAGAACGGCTGTGCCAGGTAGAAGATGGCGAACATCTTGACGCGGACCTTGTTCGGGAACCAGGCGGCGAGGAACATGATGACGCCCGGGAAGAGCCCCGCCTCGGTCACGCCCAGCAGGAACCGCAGGATGATGAACGAGGTCTCGCCCTGAACGAAGGCGAAGCAGGCGGACACGATGCCCCACGTGATGGCAATGCGGGCCAGCCAGACCTTCGCGCCGAACTTGGTCAGGAGCAGGTTGCTGGGGATTTCAAACAGGGCGTAGCCGATGAAGAAGATACCGGCGCCGAGGGCGAAGGCACCGGCGCTGATGCCCTTGTCGACTCCCAGGGCTGCTTCGGAGAAACCCACGTTGGTGCGGTCCAGGAACGCCACGACGTACAGGATGACGAGCATTGGCATGAGCCGGAAGGATGCCTTGGAGATGGCCGATTTGAGGACCGGCGAGTCCAGCAGCTCCTTCGTGGTGGATGGTTTGATGACAGTCATTCAAACTCCTCTTTGAGTAAAAGTGAGCAAATCCGGGCAGAGCGAACGGGCCGGTTCTGGAATGAACTGGTCCGGTAATCAGGTTGTTAGAGCGAAATTCTCAGAGCGACAATGCGATGAGCAGTACGCCGGCAAGGCTGGCAAGGATGCCGATGGCGAGGTAGATCTTGCGTTCCCTGGTCCAGGTGCGAAGCATGGGTGTCCTTCCTAGTGCATGTAGAGGCCGCCATCCACATTCAGCGTCTGGCCGGAGATGTATCCGGCGTCCTCGCTGATGAGGAAGGCGATGGCTGCGGCGATGTCCCGCGTGGAACCGACCCGGTTGACCACGAGGTCCCGAACGAGTTCGTCCTTGCGTTCCTGGCTGAGGGTGCCGCCCATGATGTCGGTGTCGATGGGACCGGGCGAGATGGCGTTGACCGTGATGTCGTACTCGCCCAGTTCGCGGGCCGTGGAGCGGGTCAGCCCGATCACACCGGCCTTCGCCACGGAGTACGGGGTCTTGGAGAAGGTCCCGCCGCCGCGCTGGGCGGAGACGGAGGAGATGTTTACGATGCGGCCGATCCGGTTCTTCGCCATGGATTCGGCGACGCGGCGGGTGGCATAGTGGACGCCGTTGAGGTTGATGTTGAGCACGCGGTCCCATTCGGCGGCGTCGAGTTCCAGGTATGGGACCGGCGAGCTGACGCCGGCAACGTTGGCCAGGGCCACGATCTGCGGGAGCTCCGCCTCGATGGAATCAATGGCTGCCCGGACCGATGCCTCGTCCGCGACGTTCGCGCCCACGCCGTGGGCCTTCACGCCGTACTGGCTGGCGATTTCCTTGGCCGTGGCCTGGCAGCGGGCGTCGTCGAGATCGATGATGCCGATGTTCCAGCCCTGCTCTGCAAGGTAGTTGGCGGTGGCCCGGCCGATGCCGCGTTCCGAGACGGCACCGGTGACGATGGCCGTGCGCTCGGACGGAAAAGTGCTCATGGATGTGCTTCCTAAGTCGTTGGTGAAATGGGCAGCACAACAGGAGGGCAGCTGCCCGAAGACAGCGCCCACCTGCCGTGGTGCTTAGTTGAATGGCGCTAGTTGACCGGCGCCCTTAGTTGATCGGCGGCTTTAGTTGATCGGCGCCGGGCCGAGTTCCTCGATGAGCTTCTGCATGGCGACGTAGGCCTTGTTGCGGTAGGCGATCAGCTCGGGCGTACGCTCGGCCGGGACGTTCAGGAAGCCCGCACCGGTCTTGGTGCCCAGCTTGCCCGCCTCCACGAGGTCCGTGAGGATCTTCGGGGTGGCGAAGCGTTCAGGGAAATCAGTCTGCAGCGACTTGTAGCAGAAGTTGTAGACGTCCAGGCCGGCCATGTCGGCGATGGCGAAGGGGCCGAAGAACGGCAGCCGGAAGCCGAAGGTAGTGCGGACCAGCGTGTCCACGTCCTCCGCCGTGGCGATGCCCTGCTCCACCAGCTGTGCTGCCTCGTGGAAGAGCGCGTACTGCAGGCGGTTCAGCACAAAGCCGGTGACGTCCTTGACCACGGCCGTCTGCTTGTTGGCGGAGTGGACCAGGTCGCGGACGGCGGACACCGTCTCGGTGGACGTGCCTTCGTGCGGGATGATCTCGACGCCGGGGATGAACGGCGACGGGTTGGAGAAGTGCACGCCGAGGAAACGCTCCGGGTTGGCCACGGGCTGCGACAGCTCCGCGATCGAGATCGTGGAGGTGTTGGAGCCGATGATGGCGTCTGGCCGGGCCGCGGCGCTGATGCGGGCCAGGGTCTCGTGCTTGATGGCGATGATCTCGGGCACGGCCTCCTCGATGAAGTCGGCGTCGGCCACGGCTTCCTCGATGTCCTTCGCGGCCCAGAGGTTCTGCTTCAGGATCTCAGTGGATCCTTCTGGGAACAGACCGTCGGCCACGAACTGGTCGGACTCGGTGAGCAGGCGCTCGTAGTTCTTCTGCGCCACCTCGGCGGACACGTCGGCGAGGGCAACGCGGGCACCGCCGAGGGCGAGGACCTGGGCGATGCCGCCGCCCATGTAGCCGGATCCGACGACGGCGAACTTGCGTGAGCTGGTGGGTGTTTCGGTCATGTTCAGTCGGCCTTCGTGTAGTCGGGTTCGTACGAGCAGATGGCGTCCACCTTGGCGGCGGAGGAGGAGTTCTCGTCGAAGCGGTGCTCCAGCCATTCGCCCACGAGCTTCTTGGCGAGTTCCAGTCCGATGACGCGCTGGCCCATGGTGAGGACCTGGGCGTTGTTGCTGAGGACGGAGCGTTCCACGGAGTAGCTGTCGTGCGCGGTGACGGCGCGGATGCCGGGGACCTTGTTGGCGGCGATGGCCACGCCGAGGCCGGTGCCGCAGATCAGGAGTGCGCGGTCCGCTTCGCCTTCGGCCACCTTGCGGGCGGCTGCGACGGCCAGGTGCGGATATGCGGTGGAGTCGTTCGCCGCGACGCCAATGTCCTCGACGGAGGCAACGCGGGGGTCCGCCTCCAGCAGGGCCTTCAGTGCTTCCTTGTATTCGACGCCGGCCTCATCGTTGCCGATGACAATGCGCCAGCCTTCTGTGTTGCTCATTCCGTTGCTCCTTTTCCGGCCGTCGAGGCCATGTGGGACGCGGCCGGTGTGGAATCGACTGCATCAGATGCGAGGTAGGCGGCCACGCGCTCGGCAATCAGTCCGAACGAGACTGCGCCGGGATCCGGGTGGCCGAGGCTCTTTTCCGCCAGCGGGCGGGCGCGGCCCTTGAGCGGGCGCAGGTCCGCGGTCTGCCGGGCTGCTTCGTTCGCCGCGGAAGCGGCGGTGGTGAGGGCATCTCCCAGGGAGGCCCCGCCGTCGAACGCTTCTGTGAACGCGTCCCGGAACGGCAGGAGGGCGTCCACCATGGTCTTGTCCCCCGGCTCTGCCTTGCCGAGTTCGGTGATGGCGTTCGTGAAGGCGGACAGGGCGGCGGTTGCGTCCCCGCCGGCGTACGAATCGCGGTTGCCCAGTGCGAGTCCGGCGGCCATCACTGCGGTTCCCCACAGCGCGCCCGAGGTTCCGCCGGCGCGCTCGCTCCAGGCCTCGCCTGCGGCGGTGAGTACGCGTTCAGCCGAGGCGCCGGCTGCCGCGTTCTGCTCGCCTGCCGCAGCAGCGGCATCCACGCCGCGGCGCATGCCGATGCCGTGGTCGCCGTCGCCGGCAATCGCGTCCAGGTCGCCAAGTTCGGCTTCATGTTCGACGACGACGTCCCGCACCTGGGCGAGGACGGCGGCTGCCAGCCGGCCCAGGTTGGCGGACGCAGCGGTTGCGTTTTCGGTGTCCTCGGCGGCCGTATCTTCGGCGCCGGAGAGTTCGCGGCGGGCGCGCGGCGCGGTGTTGCCCTTGCGGTAGGCCGGCGTGTCCGCGGGCGCGGCCCAGAATTGCTCGAGTTCGTCGTCGAGCCACAGCAGCGTGAGCGAGAGGCCGGACATGTCCAGGCTGGTGACCAGTTCGCCGCATTCCGGTTCCACGACGGTCAGGTTGGCGGCGTTGAGGAGCTTTTCGACCTTGCCGAAGAGGAGGAACAGCTCGTCGTACTTGACCGTTCCCAGGCCGTTGACGATGGCCACCACACGGCTGCCGGCGTCGTCGGGCTTGTCCTCAAGCAGTCGCGACACCAGCAGCTCGGCGAGTTCCGACGCGGTGGGCATGGGGTGCTCGGAGATGCCCGGTTCGCCGTGGATGCCCAGGCCCAGCGACATCTGCCCGGCCGGAACGTGGAACAGCGGCTCGGACGCGCCGGGCAGGGTGCAGCCGTCGAACGCCACGCCCAGTGAGCGCGTGCGGTGGTTTGTTTTGATGGCGAGGCGCTCCACCTCGTCCAGGCTCAAGCCCGCTTCGGCCGCTGCGCCGGCGATCTTGAAGACCGTCAGGTCGCCGGCGATGCCGCGGCGCTTCTCGATCTGGTCCAGCGGGGCGCTGGCAATGTCGTCCGTGACCAGCACGGTGCGCGTCTCGATGCCCTCGGCGTTGAGCCGGAGCTGCGCCTGGCCGAAGTGCAGCACGTCGCCGGCGTAGTTGCCGTAGCTCAGCAGCACGCCGCCGCCCGCGTTCGCGGCCTTGGCCACGCGGTAGACCTGCCCGGCGGCGGGCGAGGCGAACATGTTGCCGCATGCGGACCCTGCGGCCAGTCCCGGTCCGACCAGGCCGGCGAAGGCCGGGTAGTGGCCGGAGCCGCCGCCCACCACGAGCGACACTTGGCCTGCGGGGATCTCGGTGGAGCGGACCACGCCGCCGTCGACGCGGGCAACGTACCCGCGGTTGGCGGCGACGAAGCCGTCCAGCGCCTCATCTGCGAAATCAGCGGGATTGTCGAAGATCTGAGTCATGGTTCCTCATTGAATCCTGGTTGGGTGAACAGTTCTGCTGGGTTACTCGGGGCTGGCGTCCCTAGTGTGCGACGGCGGCGGGCTGCTGCCGCCCCTGCGCGACCTGGCTCTGGCCGAGGGCGTAGCCTTCCTTCTTGGGCAGCACGTGGCGGCGCAGGTAGTCCTGGTTGCTGGCCGTTACGGAGAGGCCGTCGCCGCCGTAGTGCTCGGTGCACAGGATGCCCTGGAAGCCCACGGAGAGGGCGACCTTGAAGGCCTCGCGGTAGTTAATGAGGCCGCTTTCCATCGGGGCAGGCATGGCGACGTACATGTCGCGGGCCACGTCCTCGTCGCGGATGTAGTTCTTCATGTGCCAGTAGTTGGAGTACGGCAGGGTTTTGGCCACCATTTCCCGCCAGTCCTCGATGGGCCGGTGCAGGCGGATCAGGTTGCCGAGGTCGGGGTTGAGGCCGACGTTGGACAGGCCGATGTCCTGGACGAACTGCACGGAGGAATCCGCGGTGCCGATGTAAGTGTCCTCGTACATCTCGAGGGAGAGCAGGACGCCCACTTCTGCGGCGTGCCGGCCAAGTTCCTGGAAACGGGCCACGGCGTTGTTCCAGGCTTCCTTGTCCCCTGCCGGATCCTTGTAGCCTTCGACGGTCCAGAACCAGAGGTGCTTCTGCTGTTCCGGGGTGATTGCCTGATGCAGGCCGAAGGAAACCACTTCGCAGCCGAGCTCAGCAGCGGCGTCGATGGTGCGGTGGCTGTAGGCCAGGTTGTCCTCCCACTTGCCCTCCTCGATGATGCTCCGGCGAATGGCGGAGATGACCGGAATCCCGATGCCGACGCTGTCAGCCGTCTGCTTGAATTCGGCGAGGCGCTCCTTGCTCAAGTCCCCGGGACGGACCCAGCTGTCGGTGAGGTCGGCGTTGGCAAAACCTGCTTCCTTGACCTCGGTGAACACCTCGGCCCAAGCGGAGGCGTCGGCGTCGTTGATGTGGATGCCCTGGGCGTCGACGCCCGGAAACTGCAGCAGGGCCGCGGTGATGGGCCAGTTGTCGGCGGTGTAAGCCATAGTGTTCACTCCCTTGTGGAATCCTGTTTCCTATAGGATCTACTATTCGGATGGAGTTGTCAAGGTCACATTCCTGGGCGCGAGGCGCGACTCCCGGCCATCGAAGATCCTATAGGGGTGCGTCCCACGTGTGAAGGGCGTCACGCTCCGAGGCATCAGGTCGGTGCATCTTCCACGCTACGCCTCCCCCAACTAAGTAGCAGCAGAGGGCGTTCCCAACGCTGGGAACGCCCTCTGCTGCTACTTAGTTGGGGTGCTGAGGCACGGGTTGGCGACTCCGCACACGGCGGCGCGCTGCTACTCCTCCGGGGCGTCCGCCATGGCGCGTTCGCGGACCTTCTGAATGTGGGCGGCCATGGCGGCTCCGGCCTTCTCAGGATCGCCGCCGGACAGTGCATCCAGGACGGACTGGTGCTCCGCGATCGCATTCTCGGCGTCGGTGATCCCCACTCCCCCGAAAAGCCGGAAACGCTGGACCTGTCCGCCGAGTGCAGCGTACGCGCCAACCAAGAACTGGTTGTCCGTCTGCTGGGCAATCAGCTGGTGAAAGCGCTCGTCGGCCTCGAGGTAGTCCTTGTACTCGGCAAACGACGGGCCGCGCGGCGCGGACTTGAGATCGGCGACTGTCTGTTCAAGCTCGGCGAGGCGGTGCGGGTTCAGGCGCGTGCAGGCCAGGCGGGCGTTGACCGGCTCGATCGCGAGGCGGGCCTCCATGAGATCGGCGAAGTCCTCGCGGGTGAACACAGGGGCCACACGGTAGCCCTTGAGTGCCACCCTGCGGACCATTCCGGTGTGTTCCAGGCGAGCCAGCGCCTCGCGGACGGGGGTCGGGGAAACGTCCAGTTCGCGGGCAGTTCCGTCAATGCTGACGGCGGTACCGGGTTCCAGCCTGCCGTCCATGAGCGAGGCCAGCAGCTCCTCGTACACGTGGTCGGCCAGGACCTGGCGGCTGACGGTCCGGCCCTCCTTGCGCCCGAGCTGATCCTCGGGCCGGTTCCTGGCGCGGGTGCCGTTGGACGCTTTTTGCATGTTCAGATCCTATAGGGACGCCTCAGGGAAGACCGCAAGCTAGTCCCGCAAATGACCCTTCGGCGCAATTAAAACCACTGGAACCGCCCGGCGAGCGGGCGGTTCCAGTGGTTACTAACGAGGCTCAGGACGGAGCTTGCCAGGGCTAGGCGGGCTGGTACACCGGGTAGTCGGTGTAGCCCTTGGCGCCCTCGCCGTAGAACGTGGACGGGTCCGGCTCGTTCAGCGGCAGGCCCTCGCGCCAGCGGCGGGCGAGGTCCGGGTTGGCGATGGCGGGCCGGCCCACCACGACGGCGTCCGCGTGCCCGTCTGCAACCAGAGACAGTGCTTCCTCGCGGGTGGTGACGACGCCAAAGCCGGTGTTGACCAGGAACGTGCCGTTGAAGCGTGACCGCAGGTCCTGGACCAGGTCGCCGGTCGGGTCGGCGTGCAGGATGCTCAGGTAGGCCAGATCCAGTGGGGCGATGGAGTTGACCAGCACATCGTAGGTTGCCCGGACGTCGGCGGCATCGGTCTCTTCGATGCCCTGGACGTTGTGTTCGGGCGAGATCCGGATGCCGACGCGATTGGCACCCAGCGCCTCCACGACAGCGTTCACAGTCTCAATGACGAAACGGGCGCGGTTCTCGGGCGAGCCGCCGTAGCTGTCGGTGCGGACGTTGGTGTTCGGCGCCAGGAACTCGTGGAGAAGGTAACCGTTGGCGGAGTGCAGCTCAACGCCGTCGAACCCTGCCTCAATCGCGTTGCGCGACGCGGTGACGATTTCCTCGCGGACGATGGGCAGCTCGTCGGTGGAGAGCTCGTGCGGCACCGGGTGCGACTGCTTGCCGTTGTAGGTCCGCGTCTCACCTTCGACGGCGATGGCGCTGGGGGCCACGACGCGGTGGCCACCGTTGATGTCCTCGTGCGAGACGCGCCCGCCGTGCATGATCTGGGCGAAAATCCGGCCGCCTTCGGCGTGGACCGCATCGGTGACCTTCTTCCAGCCTGCAATCTGCTCGGGGGTCGCCAGCCCGGGCTGCCCAGGGTAGGAGCGGCCAGCCGGGCTGGGGAAAATTCCCTCGCTGACGATCAGGCCGAGCGATGCACGCTGGCGGTAGTGCTCCACCACGAGCGGGCCGGGGACACCCTCCAGGCCGGTACGGACACGCGTCAGCGGTGCCATGACGAGGCGGTTGGGAAGTTCGAGCTCGCCGAGAGTCAGCGGGGAAAACAGCATGCGGAGTTCCTTTCAGAATGCATCAGGTTCACCAGCAGTAACTGCCTAGCGCGTGCAACTATTCCGGGTGTGGCGGAGTTCACCAGTTCAGGCTGCGGGCGGTGGCGCGTTCGACAGCGTTACGGCAGCTGGCTTATGCCCATTGCGCACCACGACGCTGGTGTGCGATCATTCCCGTGATCGTGATCTATCGGCAGGAGGTGAGACCCATGAACGCAGTATCCGCAACGGGTGCTCCCCTGCAGTCCACGATCGCGCGGCTGAGCTAGTCGCCACCGGGAGCGCCTTATCAGGCAATTCGCGAAAGGCGACTCCCATGAACACAACACCTTCTTCAACTACTCTGCACACAACCTCGACGACGGCCTCCGCCCGGCCGAAGTCCGACCAGGATCAGCCGCAGGTCGACGCCACAAAGCGGGTGCACGCCGCCGGCGAGCGAGCTTTGGTCCTGGGTGGCGGCGGATCGACAGGCAACGCGTGGTTAATTGGCGTCATTGCCGGCCTATTCGAAGCGGAGCTGGACGTGACCGACGCTGATCTGGTCATCGGGACTTCGGCCGGATCGACGGCCGCAGCCCAGATATCTGGCGCGACCCCTATCGAGCTGCTTGCCGCGATCCTTGCCGCGGCACCCCAGCAACAGGCCCGTCCGGTCGGATCCGACGGTGGACGCGTTCCGGTCAGGCCGGTGACCGACCATATGGAGAGAACGGGCGCGATCATAGCCGCCGCTGAGGATGCGGCCGACATGCGCCGCAGAATGGGCGCGGCGGCACTGGAAATGGATGCGGCGTCGGACGGTTCCGGGCAAACACGGTGGCGCGCTACCGTCGCCGCTCGGGTTCCCAGTCAGCTTTGGCCGCAACGACGGATGCTCATCACGGCCGTAGATGCCCTAACCGGTGAACCTGTGGTGTTCGACCGCGATAGCGGGGTCGACCTGGTAGACGCCATAGCCGCCAGCTGTGCCAGTGGCTTCGCCTACAGGATCGGCGAGAGCCGCTACATCGACGGCGGCTACCGATCCAACGCCGACAATGCCGATCTGGCAGCCGGTTACTCGCGGGTGCTGGTGCTCTCGCCATTCGCTGGCAGATCACGGACGCCGGTGGACTGGGGAATGCATCTCGCGACCCAGGTCGACGAGCTACGGGCACGCGGGAGCAGAGTCGAAACGATCTTCCCCGATAGCAACTCCGAGCACATGTTCGGCGCTAATGCGATGAATCTGTCGCTGCGTCCGCCCGCTGCTCGAGCTGGTTACGATCAGGGCAGAGCCCTTGCCGAACAGCTCACCAAATTCTGGCACTGACGCTTTCGAAATCAGTCGACGCGGCAGGCGTGACGCCCGCCGGTCGTACGGGTCGCCAGAACGTCCGCTCTGAGGAGGGGACGCGAAATTGAATCTGTCACCGTCCCTTCATCCAGCCGAACCCGGGCAGCCCTCACCCCGAGGATTGGTCAGACAGTCGTCCGCATAATTTCGCGTTATCGAGCGCCAAACGCTGATCGTCTGTGCTGGAGAGCTGAACTGGCCCTGGTTGGGGATGGGAAGAGCCGGCCCGCCGTTTACGGAGTAGGTTCCCTGGAAGTACGTAGTGAGGACGACGTTGAAGTCGCCGGTCGCTGCGTACGCGTGGCTGGTCCGGGTCTTCTCACCCCAGCGGTCCTGCGGGAGCGGGCCGCCCGTGGTGGTGGTGGGGCCGAGCGATGTCCCGTCGCCGTAGTCCCAGCGGTACTGGACAGGCTTGGCGGTGATGTGAACCTTCTGGGCCAGGATGGTGATGTCGAATAGTTGGTCTGTGGCTTTGGCGTAGAAGTTGGTGTCGGCGCCACGGAGAGTATGCGGGTTGGGCTGCGCGGTCAATGTTCCCGGGATGACGGGCAGCCTATCGAATTCTCTTTGAATGCGAGCCGCGATTCGAGGCAGAAGGTCTTCGGGACTTCTGTCGTAGAGGCACGTGGGGCCTCCGCCATTCCCTTGCCAGTCCGTCCAGGTAGGATTCTCTACCGACCTAGGCGCCACCTTCCAAACCACGGGAACGCCAGGTTTACCATCGGCTCGCGGGGGACACACGCGCTGGTTTGCCAGGCAATCAATAGCTAGGTTGCCGTCATCCACCTGGCACTGCGGAAAGGCGTTGTATTGGTTCGGGTCTTCATTGACGTGGCCTGGCGGGGCGGGAACTATCTCCCCCGTATTCTCGTCGCGGATCCAGTCGGTCGCGTTTACGTCGATGCCAGTGTCTTCAAAACCGACAATCGGAGTTCCGTGAGCGTAAGCTACGCCCGCGTGAATGGTCAGAGCCACGAGTGACAGCGACATAGCCAGACAGTTCCGCCTCACGCGCCCCATGATCAGCGAATTAGACCGAGGTCTATCACGGCCCAACCCGACGAATCGAATCTAACCACGGCCTGCGAACCGGTATTCGTTTGCTTGGTCACGTCAGGGAAGGGCGTCCCGTCGGCTTTGTAGATGGTGATCTCCTGTTGAATGACTTGCACTGTCGCCTGCTGCGATGCTGCCCCTTTTTTGTATAGGCCACTCACCGACGGAGTCTGTATTTTCCCACCGGCGATCCACTGTTTACCTTGCCAGGCGTTTTTGATGTTGTCCCGGAGTCCATTGCAAAACCGGCAGTTGGAACCGCTTCCAGCTTCCATCAAGTTGGTATTGCCAGTCTCATAGGCGTAGGAGAGGGCCTGAAACCAGTACTTTGTAAACGCCTCCAGCCCTTCTTTCGTGTTCTTATCCGCCAAGGCTGGCTTGACCGGCACGGGGACGTTCTGCGCTCTCCCCTTGGCGTCGGCAGGCTTGTACACCGGCGTGGGTTTGGGCGTCGGAATGGCACTAGGCGTGGCAGATGCCGCGCCGGACGCAGACTGGGCTGGCGACGCCACGGCCGTAGCGGTAGGACCGGCCTGGGGTTCCCCATCGCCGCTGCAGCCGCTAAGCGCAATGACGGACACGGCTAGGGCGCAAATTAGAGGCAGACGGAGGCGTTCAAAACTGCAGGTACGAGAAGTCATGCGCTAATCCCCCCGGAAGGTTTCAAGACATCTGTGTCCGAACAATGGTTAAAGGGTAACTGAGGTCACACTTTTCGGCTCAAAGTTATCCACAGGTTCTTCGGCCCCGTTCTGGGGTCGACGAACAGGGGTTTCGACAAGCTCAACCAGCGGGACACGAGCTCAACAAGCGGGGCTTCGAGAACAACCACCGGGCCAGACCAGCCGTGGCGCACTACCCCGATTACTGGGAAAATCCGCCCATACCCCTATCGTTTTTCTACAAGGCGTAGAAGAATGGAGCTCATGATGTTCAACCACACCGAGGGCGATCCCATCCTGGTCCTCGACGAAGAGCAGTGCTGGCAGCTTCTGGAGGGCACCAGGCACGGTCGCCTGGTGGTCACTGTGGCGGGTGAGCCGGATATCTTCCCCGTCAACTACGTGACCAGCCGGAGGAAGCTGTACTTCCGGACAGCGCCGGGCAACAAGCTCGCGCAGGTGACCATCAATGACAGGGTCCTGTTCGAGACGGACGGCATCATGTCGGACCAGGCGTGGTCCGTGGTGCTCCGCGGTACGGCCCGTGTCCTGAGCAAGTCAGCCGAGATTGCCGAGGCTGAGGAGTTGGGGCTCGCGTCCTGGGTACCTACGTTGAAGGACTTCTACGTCGAGATCGATCCCGGTTCCGTGAGCGGCCGACATTTCAAGTTTGGCGATCAGCCGGAGCGCGATTTCTAGCAGGGCTGCCGGCCTAGACTGGAAATATGGCGGACCGGCTGACCCCTGAGCAGCGCAGCTGGAACATGTCCCGGATCCGGGGCAAGAACACCAAGCCCGAACTGCTGGTGCGCAGCCTCCTGCACGCCAAGGGCTACCGGTACCGCCTGCACGGCGCCTCGCGCGGCATCAAGCTGCCCGGCAACCCGGATCTCGTCTTCGCCGGCCGGCGCAAGGTCATCTTCGTCAACGGCTGCTTCTGGCACTTCCACGACTGCAAGGTGGGCCAGCACGCCCCCAAGGCCAACGCCGAGTTCTGGGAGACGAAACGCACGCGCACGCGGGAGCGCGACGCCAGCCAGCGCCATCAGCTCGAAAACGACGGCTGGCAGGTACTCACGGTCTGGGAGTGTGAACTCAGGGACATGTCCGCCGTCGAGAAACAGCTGGAGCTGTTCCTCACTGCGGGCTGAACTCGAGCCGGGCTAGGTTCAATCCTCGGCCGGAGCCAGGCGGTAGCCCACGCCGCGGACGGTCTGCAGCCAGCGCGGATTCTGTGCGGAATCGCCGAGCTTCTTCCGCAGGTTGCCCATGTGCACCTCAACGGACCGCTCGTCCGCCTCGCTGATGTAGCTTCCGACGTCGTACGGTTCGTCCCGCAGGCGGCGCACCAAGTCCGCTTTGGTCCGGACCATGCGGCCCGCCTCGAGCAGGGCATGCAGCAGGTCGAACTCGGTGCGGGTCAGGCTCAACTCCTGGCCGTCGACGGCAACGGTCCGGGAATCGTAGCTCAGGTCCAGTCCGTTGTGGGCGTACTTCCGCCCCTCGTTCGCTGCGGCGGAAGGTGAGCCAGCCTCTTCGGTGAGATCCGGCGTCGAACGCGGACGCCGCATCATGGCCGCGACGCGGGCACGCAGCTCGCGCGGACGGAACGGCTTGGTGAGGTAGTCGTCCGCGCCCGACTCAAGGCCGATCAGGGTGTCCAGCTCTTCTGCGCGGGCTGTAAGCATGACGATGTAGGCGTCGGAGAACTGGCGGATCTGCCGGGCGACTTCGAAGCCGTCGATGTCCGGCAGCCCGAGGTCGAGCGTGATGACCGCCGGGTCCAGTTCCTTTGCGGCAAGTACGCCCTCGGCTCCGCTGCTTGCGGCGCGCACGTCAAAACCGGCCTGCGTCAGAACAACGCGTACCAATTCGCGAATGTCATGGTCATCCTCGATGACCAGTCCTACGCGTGTATCACCCATCGCAGCCCCCTCAGCCCGCTACATCCCGTCTGCAGTATAGCTCCCGGCGGATATCCTGCTCCTATGCGTTTCTCACGCCCCGTCCGGATGGACCCGCGCCCATGAGCAGTATCGCCTGGAAGGATCCCTCCAGCCGGATCTCGCTCTTCCGCCGGCCCTTCCACGAGTATTCCCTGCGGGGCAGGGTGCTGCTGAGCCAGATGCCGCTTTCCGTCACGGCAGGAATCACAGCTTTTCTTATTCTGGCGTTCTTCCCTGAGACGCTGCTCAATCCCCTTTTCATCAGTTTTCTGCTGTCACAGGCAGTAATACTGATTCTCTGCTACGCCGTGCCTTGGCACCGGCTGCCGTATCCGTCTTTCTTGGCGATACCTCTCTTGGACCTGGTGTCGATTTCCCTGGGCAGGGAAGGCGGCCAGGATAGCCTGACTGGACTCAGCCTCATGGCCGTTTTTCCGGTCATCTGGATGTGTGCCTCCGGGCTGTTCCCCAAAGCCGCTGTGGCAATATCCTTTTTCGGTCCGTTGGGCATCATTTGGGTCCCGCAGTTTCTCCACGGTGCCATCTCCGGCCAGGACCTCGCGCGCTCCTTCCTGCTGCCGGTGATGATGCTGGGCATCGGCGTAACCGTGTCCGTCATGACCCTCAGCATGGTCCGGCAGCAGCAGGACCTGGAGGAACAGCAGCGCGGCCTGGAAGAAAAGGACTCTCAGCTCCGCGGCGTGCTGACCGGAAGCAAGCGCCAGGAACGGCTACTAAATACGGTTCTGGACACGGTGCATTTGGGCGTCCTCGCCGTCGACGCGCAGGGCAATGACATCCTAATGAACCGCAAGCAGCGCAAGCATCACCAGCTGGCTTCGCCGCCTACCATCGACGATCCCAATGAATCCCAACTGTTGGTGTTCTCCGCCGACCGGACCACCCTGGTCCCCGTCGACCGCCGCCCCGTTCGGCGCGCGATTCTCGGTGAGGAATTTACCGACTACCTCGTGTGGCTCGGAGCGGGCGCCGAACAGCGCGCCGTATCCACTAGTGCGAGGCCCATGCAGGACCAGGACGGCAGCTTCGCCGGCTCCGTCATTGTGTTCAGCGACGTCACCGAACTGGTGAATGCCCTCGCTGCCAAGGACGATTTCGTCTCTAACGTCTCCCACGAGTTCCGGACGCCGCTCACCTCGATTCTTGGCTACGTCGAGCTTCTGTTGGACGACGACGGCGACCTCACCGACTCCCAGCGCGGCCCCCTGGAAATCATCCGGCGGAACTCGGAGCGGCTGCTCACGCTGGTCTCGGACCTGCTCTCCAGCCGCAACGGCCAACTGCTCGTCACCCCGAAGGCCGTGAATGTGGCCGAGCTGGTGCGCACCAGCGTCACCGCCGCCCTGCCGCGCGCCGCGGAATCCGGCATCCAGCTGCGCGCCGACGCCCCGGAGAGGCTGGAGGCCCACATCGATGCCGCCCGCATCTCGCAGGTGCTGGACAACCTTGTATCGAACGCCATCAAATACTCTCCCGACGGCGGCGTCGTCGTGGTGTCGCTGCGCTCCGAGGACGGCCACATTACGTGCAGTGTGAGCGACACAGGCATAGGGATGAGCCAGCAGGACCAAGAGGAGGTCTTCGCCAAGTTTTTTCGGTCCGCAGCCGTCCGCAATTCCGCGATTCCCGGCGTCGGGCTGGGGCTGTCCATCAGCAAGGCCATCGTGGAAGCCCACGGGGGCAGGGTCTCGCTGCGCAGCGAAGTGGGGAAAGGCACCACGTTTACCTTTGCGGTGCCGGTGCAGAACTGAGCTGCCCGCCTACGCCCTGTGGTCCTCGATGAGCCAGCCGGCCAGCCGGCGGGCGCGCCTGGCCGCGTCGAGGTCGCCCTCCGCGGCGGAGATGATCGAGCCCTTCATGAGGATATGCCAGGACCGGGAGAAGTCGTCGGTCCGCTGCAGCCCGGCCTCGTCCGCGAGCTGCTTCACGTGACCACGGATCTTGGCGAGGTAGTCGATGCTGGCCCGTCCCAGCGGATGCGAGGCGCCCATCTCCAGCAGCACGTTGATGAAGGAGCAGGCTTCAAAGTCAGTGCGGTGGAACCAGTCGGAGAAGACATCGAAAATGGCAAGCAGCTGTTGTTCGGGGGTTTCCGCCCTGCGCCGGGCCTCCCCCACGATGGCGTTGACGGTCCACACTTGGTCGCGTTTCTCGAGGAACGCCAGCACGAGCTCGTCCTTCGAAGCGAAGTGGCGGTAGAAGGTGGCCTTTGCGACGCCGGAGCTGCTGATGAGTTCATTGATGCCGACGTCCCGGACGCCACGGCGGGCGAAGAGGTCGTAGGCCGCACTGACGATCCGTTCATGCATTCTGGAAGCACCGGACGCCGCAATCTCCTCGCCATACGTCCGGCCTCCCGATGTGAGCGGGACACCCGGCGTGGCGGCCGGCTGCGGTCCAGTTTGAAGCCCTCCGGAATGATCTCTCCCGGCGCTCCACGGCTCGGAGCTGGGTACCTCTGCCATTAGGAATATTCTATCCCCACCTGCAAGACAGACCTGTCTGTCTTGATTATTGTTCATACACATCAGTGCAAATTCAGTCGAATGTCGAGTGGTCATGATGACGGGGAGCCACAGGACTAGCGGCCGAGGCTCGCCTGACGCACGACTTCTCCCCACGACTGCTCGGCAAGGTCGGCGACCGCTGCCAGGATCTCCGACGGCGGCCGGGAAAGATCCAGCGGAAACTCGACGATGTCGATGTCGGTGTTGAGGATCCGCCTCAGCTTGACCTCGCCCGCCCCCGCGTAGACCAGCCAGGCGGTGGGCACGCGCAGTGCCGTGCAGTAGGCCAGCATCTGGAAATGGTCCGCCGACAGGGAGGCGCCCTGGTCGGTGCCCGCGCGGTACTGGGCGTCGTACACCACCACCGGCCGGCCGCCCAACAGGTGCACGGCATCCGGGCGCACTGTCAGCCGGTCCGAGTCCCGGACCGCCTCGTTCAGCAGCGCGTTGTACTGCAGCCTCATCTCGCCGGGAAAGGCCGCCATGGCCCGGCGCAGCGCCGCGCCGACGAAATCCTCGAAGACCTTGCCCATGTCGACGACGAAGGACGCCGTCTGCTGCTTGCCCTCCCCCGCCTCCGCGGAAGCATTGCGCAGGATCACCTCGGAGAGCCTCAGTGCCGCGTGATAGCGGAGGTTCATCCGGCTGGCCCGCCACGGCGGAAGCGGAGCGCCGGCGTGGAGGCGGGTGACGCCGTCGAGCTTTCCCTTCAGCTGCCGCAGGCGGCCCAGCACCTCCGGGCGGACGCCCGGGACACGCGACATGCGCTCGAGCGCGGCACGCAGGATGCGGTTCTCCGGGATGTCCTCGGTGAACTCGTCGTAGGACACTTCCAGCGGCACAAGCATCCCGGGCCTGCGGGATATCTGGTCCGAGATACGGATGCGGCCCTTGACGGTGCGGAGCGACTCGTCGACGGTGACGTACCCCTGCAGGACGCCTCGCTGCAGCGCACGTTCGGCAAGCTGCACCAGGGAGGCCGCCAGGGCGCTCCACAGCTCGGCATCCTCGTCAGCTGCCACGGTGTCGTCGCGGAAGCCCTGGTCCCCGGCGTAGCTCAGCAGAAAGAGCAGGCGGCTCAGCCCGAGCCGGTCCTTCGGCCGCACGTCGAGCTGCACCCGCGGAGTGCGCACGGACCCCACCATGCCGACGGGCTCGATCCGGAACAGCCCCATGCCCATCGGCGTTGCCTTGGCCAGGCCGCTGGAGTTCAGGAAGGCGGCGCTTTCGGCGTCGAGCCTCTCCACGGTGCCGCCGGAGAGCTCGTCCAGAACGATGTGCCGCAGTGTTTGGGCGGAACCGCGGCTGCCGCGAGTTCCGGGCCGCGCGGAGCCCGCAGTCGCCGTCGCGGAGCCCGCAGTCACGCCGAAACCGGCCGGGCTAGCGAGCCGCAAGGCGTTCCAGCAGCTGGTCCAGCCCGAAGCGCTCCTCCAGCTGGGCCCGGTTCAGCTGCCCGTGGTAGTGCTCCTCCAGCAACGGCATGAGCTCGTACTTCCAGATCCGGCGCAGACCGGCGGGGGTCTGCGCGGCCTTCTTCATGAAGTAGGACGGCCCGATCATGAGGTCCCGGTCCCATTCGTCGATTGCCTGGTTGAGCGCCTCGAGCAGCAGCGCCGGCGTGGTGTCCAGCTGCCGGGCCTCCAGGAACCTCAACAGCGACCCCTTCACCGGCTCGGTCTGCGGGTGCAGTTCGATGAAGGCGAAGCGGCGGCGGATCGCGGCGTCCATCATCGCGATGGAGCGGTCCGCGGTGTTCATGGTGCCGATGATGTACAGGTTGTCCGGGAGCGTGAACGGCTCGTTGGGGCTGTACTGCAGGTAGATCCGGTCATCCCGGTATTCCAGCAGGAAGTACAGCTCGCCGAACACCTTTGCCAGGTTGGCACGGTTCATCTCGTCGATGATCAGGAAGTACGGCTTCGACTCGTTGCCGGGCTTGGCCGCCTCCTCCGCGAGCCGGCGCAGCGGCCCGGCGACGAGCTTGAAGGAAACCTGGCCCTCGTCGGTCTTGTCCGGCCGGTACCCCTCGAAGAAGTCCTCGTAGGCGTAGGACGGGTGGAACTGGACGAGCTTCACCCGCTCGTCGGTGCTGTCCTGCGCCAGTTCGGCGGCGAGGTGCTTGGCGAGGTAGGTCTTGCCGGTTCCCGGCGGGCCGTATAGCACCAGCTGCCGGTTCTCCTCCAGCAGGTCGGCGATCTCCTGCAGCGGCTCGACCTCCATGTGGAGGGTATCCGCGAACTCCCGTGTCACCGGACGGAAGCCGCCCAGCACGGGGAGGGCAACGGTGGCCGGTGAGTCATCGGCGTCGGGCTCGGTTTCCGCCTCGGCGGGCAGCAACGCCTGCAGTGCCTGCACCACCCGGGTGACGTCGACGACGATGCCCGGCGTGGCCAGCTGGCGCTGGATGTGCCGCGGCAGGTCGCTCACGGCGTGGGCCTCGTCGAACCAGCGCACCTTGCGGCGCATCCGCCGGTTGTCCCCGTTGTGGTCCGGCTCCCCGAGCACGACGCCGATCCGGACGGCTCCTGCGTTCTGGTACAGCGCGAAGTCGCCCGGCTTCATCACGGTCAGGAAGGCGAAAACGGCGGTTTTGGTGTCCTCCCGCTCCACGTAGCCGAGATGCTTGTAGTCCTCGTCCACGGCGTGCTGGACCAGCCCGGCGGTAACGCCGGCGTCGAGCAGGCGGAGGTGTTCGACGTCGAGCGTCACCTTCTCCTCTGCCTGCCAGGCAGCCAGGAGCTCGGCGTTGTCATGGTGGGTGCGCAGCAGCCAGGCGCGCCGGCCCGGATCCCCGACCTTCCGCCACTGGCTCACCAGCTGCCGGGCGTACCAGTCGATGCGCTGGCCGGCCTGCTCATCCAGGTGCAGGCGGATGCGGCGGATGTCGGCGGTGACCTCCTCCTCGCTGTCCCCTTTGGCCCCGCCGACGAGGGAGGCGAAGGCGTCCCTGATCTCCTGGCGTTCGACGTCGGCCACCACGGGCTCGAAGTAGCTGGGCCAGGCGAGGTATTCGATGCTGCGCCGAATGGCCGGCTGGTCCTCGGGCGTGCCGGCCGCCAGCAGGTGGAACGCCAGCGGATCCTTCAGCGCCTTGTTGATGCCGGCGGTGGACTGCCGGTCGACGTGCTGGACGAACCGGCAGAGCCATTTCAGGTGGTCCCAGATGGTCCAGTTGAACTCGGCAGTCCGGTCGCGGATGACGCCGTGGTCGGTCATGCCCTTATACAGCTCCTGCGGGAGCTCCAGCGGCGGCTCGAGCCAGGACGCCGCCTCGGCGACGCGGGCACGCTTGACCTTGAGCGACTTGACCTCGTGTGCCAGCGGCAGGGACTGAAGGAAAAGGAGCTCCACGGCCAGCTGCTTCGCCGAAGGGGACGCGTCCGCCAGGTTATGCCGCAGGTTGGTCATCATGGGCGCCTTGGCGTCCGCGACTCCTCTCTCAAGCCGTGCCAGCAGTTCCGCTGCGGCCTCCGCCGTCCACGTCTGCGTACGGCCGTCCAGCGCCGACGGCCTGCCCTGCAGCCCGGCGCCGAGCACGAACCACGCGGCCTCTTCGATCTCTTTGGAGATACCGAGGGCGCGGTGCATGGCAGGCTTTGGGGCGGGGGTCATGCCTTCAAATTTACAGGGTTAACCTGAACGCGAGCACCATGGCCGACCCAAAAGCTACTACTGGGTAACAGGCGGCAGCCGCTTCCGGCCGAAGGCGAAATAGCAGCCGGGGCCGATGAAGTTGACCAGGGTGGCCAGCCGCCAGAACATCTTGGAGCCGCGGATCTGCTCGGCGGGACGGCGCGATAGGTCCCGCTGGGCCGCGGCCAGGAAGGCGAGCTGCGCGGCTCCAATCCCGATGGTGCCGATGCGCGCAACAGGCGGAAGTTCCTTCCAGGACTTTTTCTTCCCTCCCGCTTTTTTGGTTCCCACATTCCACGTTCCGGCGCGCTTCGTTTTCACGGTCAATGCTCCTTGCGTTCAATGAAGGGCTCCAGCAGCTGCTTCTGCTCCGGAGTCAGCCGCAGTACCCTTCCGGTGGCTTCATCGACAAAGGCCAGGTGGCTTGAGGCCTTCACACAATCGTCGCCAGTAACCGGGTCCTGCACAAGGTAGTGGATGTCGAAACTCGCACCCTTGACGGCGCCGACCCAAACCTGGACCGCCGCAGGAACGTTCCGGTACTCAAGGGTCTTCACGTACCGGATCCGGTGGTCCACCACGAGCGCCATGGTCCCCTTGGGAACCTCGTTGAACAGCGACACGTGAGGATCTATCCCGGGCAGCCCGGCACCGGCAGGCGGACCGAAGGCGGCGATGCGCGCCTCCTCAAGCATGCGGACGATCTGCACGTTGTTGATGTGCCCGTAGGCGTCCATGTCACCCCAGCGCATGGGCACGAGCACCTCGATGCGCCGGTGGTCCGGGTGGCCGCCTCCGGGGTTCGCGGCGGTCAGCTGTGCACCGCCGTCGAATCGTCCACGGGCGTCTCCTCGGCATCCGCGCCGGCGAACTGCGACATGTACAGCCGGTAATAGGCGCCCTCGGCGGCGAGCAGGGTCTGGTGGTTGCCCTGTTCGACGATCCTGCCGTTCTCCATGACCAGGATGGTGTCGGCGTCGCGGATCGTTGACAGGCGGTGCGCGATGACGAAGCTGGTCCGGTCCGTCCGCAGGGCTGCCATGGCCTTCTGCACCAGCAGTTCGGTGCGGGTGTCCACCGAGCTGGTGGCCTCGTCCAGGATGAGCAGCGACGGGTCGGCCACGAAGGCTCGGGCGATGGTGATGAGCTGCTTTTCACCGGCGCTGACGTTGTTGCCTTCCTCGTCGATGACGGTGTCGTAACCGTCGGGCAGCGCCCGGACGAAGCGGTCCACGAATGTGGCCTTGGCCGCCGCCATGACCTGGTCCTCGGTGGCGTCCAGCTTGCCGTACCGGATGTTGTCGTAGATGGATCCGCCGAACAGCCAGGCGTCCTGCAGCACCATGCCCACCTTGGAGCGCAGCTCGGCCCGGCTCAGCTGGGTGACGTCCACGCCGTCGAGCGTGATGGAACCGGAGTTGAGCTCGTAGAAGCGCATGACCAGATTCACCAGGGTGGTCTTGCCCGCGCCGGTGGGTCCGACGATGGCCACGGTGTGCCCCGGTTCCGCCGTGAAGGAAAGGTTCTCAATCAGCGGCTTGTCCGGCGTGTAGCTGAACGTGACGTCCTGGAACTCCACGTGGCCGTCGGTCTTGGCCGGCAGGTGCCGCGTGGCGGTCTCGGCGTCCTGCTCATCCGCGTCCAGGAACTCGAACACGCGCTCCGCGGATGCAACACCGGACTGCAGCATGTTGGCCATGCCGGCCATCTGCCCCAGCGGCTGGGTGAACTCGCGCGAGTACTGGATGAAGGCCGTGGCGTCGCCCAGACTCATGCTGCCCGAGGCAACCCGCAGGCCGCCCACGACGGCGATGCCGACGTAGCTGAGGTAGGAGACGCACTGCATCACGGGGAAGATGATGCCGGACACGAACTGCGCGCCGAAGCTGGCCTTGTACAGTGCCTCGTTGCGCTCCTCGAAGCGTTCCAGCATGTCGGCGTCGCGGCCAAAGACGCGCACCAGGTCATGCCCGGAGAAGGACTCCTCAATCTGGCCGTTCAGCTCACCGGTGTTCTTCCACTGCGCTGCGAACAGCTTCTGGCTGCGCGCGCCGATCACGCCGGCCGCCGCACCGGACAGCGGCAGCGCAATCAGGGCGATCAGGGCCAGCTGCCAGGAGACGATGAACATCATGATGACGATGCCGACCACCGTCAGCACTGAACTGATCAGCTGGGCGAACGCCTGCTGCAGCGCCTGCTGGACGTTGTCGACGTCGTTGGTTACCCGGGAGAGCACGTCACCGCGCTGGCGGGTGTCGAAGTAGTTCAGCGGCAGCCGGTTGAGCTTCTTTTCCGTGTCGTCGCGCAGCTGCCGGATCACCTTCATGACGATCCTGTTGAGGACGTAGCCCTGGAGCCACAGGAAGATGTTGGCCACGAAGTACATCAGCAGCACGGCTGAAATCAGGACAGTCAGCTTCTGGAAGTCGATGCCGGTACCGGGCACGAGCTCCATCCGGGAGACCATGTCCGCGAAGTTGTCCTGGCCCTGTGACCGCAGCCCCTCGACGAACTGGTCCTTGCTGACGCCGGCGGGCAGCTGTTTGCCCACCACACCGCCAAAGATCACGTCCATGGCCTGGCCCAGCACCTTGGGCGCAATGACATTGAGGATCACCGAAATGATCACCATGCCCACCACGACGTAGATGCCGGCGGCTTCCGGCTTCAGCAGGCCCATGAGGCGCTTGGCGGACGGCCAGAAATGCTGTGCTTTCTTGGCCGGCATCGCGCCAAACATGCCGCCGTCGGCCTCGCCCGGCTTGTACTCCTCCTCGAGGAAGTCGTCGTCTTCGAGGACCGCAGCTTCCGTTGCAGTCTGGCTCTGGAGCTTCGCAGCGTCCTTGCTTGTGCTGGCGTCCTGGCTGGTGCCCTTCTTGTCGGCGCTCATGCCACTTCCTCCACGCTCAGCTGGGACTCAACAATTTCCTGGTAGGTGGGCGACGTTTCGAGGAGTTCCTCGTGCGTCCCCCGGTCCACGATCCTGCCGTTGTCCAGCACCAGGATCTGGTCCGCTTCCGTGATGGTGGAGATGCGCTGGGCGACGATGATGACAGTGGCGTCGGTGGTGGTGCGCTTGAGCGCGGCACGCAGCCGGGCGTCGGTGGCGACGTCCAGCGCGGAGAACGAGTCGTCGAAGAGGTACACCTTGGGCCTGGTGACCAGGGCGCGGGCGATGCAGAGGCGCTGGCGCTGGCCGCCGGAAACGTTGGTGCCGCCCTGGGCGATGCGGGACGCAAGCCCGCTCTTCTTTTCCCTCACGAAACCGTCGCCCTGGGCCACATGCAGCGCGTCCCAGAGTTCGTCGTCGGTAGCCTCCGGCTTGCCGAAGCGGAGGTTGTGTTCGATGGTTCCGGAGAACAGGTAGGGCCGCTGCGGAACCAGGGCCACACGCTTGGTGATTTCCGCCCGGTCCAGCTGGCTGACGGGGACGCCGTCGAGGAGCACCTCGCCGTCGGCCACGTCGTAGAGGCGCGGCAGCAGCGACAGCAGGGAGGTCTTGCCGGCACCGGTGGAGCCGATGATGGCCACCGTCTCCCCGGGCCGGGCGGTGAAGCTGATGTTGCTCAGGACCGGGGCCTCGGCTCCGGGATAGGCGAACGTGACGTTGCGGTACTCCACCACGCCCTCCAGATCCCGGGGCGTGACCGGCCGCTGGGGGTCGTGGATTGAAGGTTCGACGTCGAGCACCTCGCCGATGCGGTCTGCGCAGACGGAGGCGCGCGGAATCATCATGGCCATGAAGGTGCCCATCATGACCGCCATGAGGATCTGGAGCAGGTACTGCAGGAACGCTGTCAGGGAGCCGACCTGCATGTCGCCGGCGTCCACCCGCTGGCCGCCGAACCAGAGCACGGCAGCGGTGGACAGGTGCAGGATCATGCCGATGGCAGGGAACATCAGGACGAACAGTGCACCGATCTTGAGCGACACGTCCGTCAGTTCCTTGTTGGCCTGGCCGAAGCGCTCCGTCTCATACGGTTCCCGGACGAAGGCACGGACCACGCGGATGCCGATGATCTGTTCGCGCAGGACCTCATTGATGCGGTCGATCTTCGTCTGCATGGAACGAAACAGAGGCATGAGGCGCACCACGATGTAACCGACCACCACAATGAGGATGGGGACCGAGACCCAGACCAGCCAGGACAGGTTGATGTCCTCGCGCAGGGCCATGATGATGCCGCCGACGCACATGATCGGCGTGGACACCATGAAGTTCAGGCCCATCAGCACCAGCATCTGGACCTGCTGAACGTCGTTGGTGCCACGGGTGATCAGGGTGGGCGCGCCAAACGCGTTCACGTCCTTGGCCGAGAAGCTGGTCACCTTGCGGAAAACCCCGCGGCGAAGATCGCGGCCCATCGCCATGGCGGTCTTCGACCCGAAGTAGACGCCGGCAATGGCGGCGCCCACCTGCAGGAAGGCCACGAGGAGCATGACGGCCCCGGTGCGCCAGATGAAGTCGGTGTCGCCGCGGGAGACGCCCTCGTCAATGATCTGGGCGTTGAGGCTGGGCAGGTAGAGCGCTGCAATAGTGGATGCCAGCTGGAATGCAATGACAGCCAGGATGTACGGCAAATACGGTCTGGAGTAACGCCGTATGAGGGTGACGAGCATGCTCACGGATCCTTCGGGAGAGCGCGAATGAGTTAAGAGAAGTAATAGCAGCCGGGTCTGACAGCCCAAGCCTTCCAACTCTACGAAATCTGCTGCCCGTGCGAAACGTCGCGGGCGAAGATCATCCCAACGGACGACGCCGGCTCACGCACCGCAGCAGTCCAACGGATGACGCCGGCTCACGCACCCCAGCGCGAACGGACATTTAAGCCCCCAAGCCAAGCTCCGCCGTCGTACGCCCTGCCCGCTTAACTGGAGTTTTTGTCCAGATATTGGCCCCCCGGCAAGGGTTTAGCGGCCATTATCTGGACAAAAACTCCGTCGGAGCGTGCGCTATTCGCCGCGGTGCTTGCCGTGCGAGGCGATGTAGTGCGCGGCGGCGCTCTGGAGCTTCCGTTCCTTGGCCAGCCGGCGGCTCAGCGCCTTCAGTTCGGCGCCGACCCGGGCCTGCTCCTGCGCGATGATTCGCTGCTGCTCAGCCTGCCTGGCCACGGCGTTCAGGGCCGCGGCCAGCTGAAGCTGCTGCTCGGCGAGGAGCCCCTGCGTCTCTTGGATGAGCGGCAGCAGGTCCGCAGGCTTGTTATGCATCTCAGCCAGCATGGTCCGGGCACGCACCGGCGGTTCGTTGATCGGCAGAACGGGTTCTGCCGCCGGCTGCCGGCCGGGCTGGTAGCTTGGCGCCTTGTTGTCGGCCAGCTGGCGGGTCAGAACTTCGGCGAACTCACGCTCGAGGTCGTCGTCGGAATACTCAGCGGCGGTACGCCCTGAACCCAGGTCGGCATCCGGTGCAGCGTCAGCAGCAGCCTCCGGGCGGATGTCAACGGTCCGGCGCAGCGGCTGTTCCTTGATCAGGAGCACTGCAATGAGGGCAACAACCGCAATGACGCCAGAGATGAGGAAAATCTCGGCCGTGGCGTCGCCGTAGGCCGCCCGCATGATGTCCCGGATCGGGGCAGGCATGTCGGCCAGGTCGAGGCTGGCGCCGGACGAGCCGGAGCCCGCCTTGATGCCGGCGTCGGCCAGGCCCTGGGTGGCCAGTTCCTTCACCCTGTTGCTCATGATCGCACCCAGCACGGACACGCCGATTGCACCGCCCACGGAGCGGAAGAACGCCACAGAAGCGCTGGCTGTGCCGATATTGCTGGCGCTGACCGTGTTCTGTACGGCCAGGACGAGATTCTGCAGGAGCATGCCGAGCCCGAGGCCCAAGATCGCCGTGAACACTCCGGCCTGCCACAGTTCCGTGGTGTGGTCCATGGTGCCTGCGAGGCCCAGCCCGCCGATCAGCAGGACCGTACCCGCGATCAGGTAGCGCTTCCATTTGCCGGTGCGGCTGATCATCTGCCCCGAAACCACGGAGCCGATCAGGTTGCCGGCGATCATGGGCAGGGTCAGGAGGCCGGCCTCGGTGGGTGTTGCGCCGCGTGCCACCTGGAAGTACTGGCCCAGGAATGTAGAGGAGCCGAACATCGCCACGCCAACGGCCACGGAGGCCCAGATCGCCAGGGCGGTGGTGCGCTCAGAGATGATCTTCAGCGGGATGATGGGCTGCTCAACCTTGGATTCAACCAGCACGAGCAGGGCCAGCAGCACGACGCCGCCGCCCACCATCAGCGCCGACTGCCAGGACCACCAGTCGTAGTAGTCGGGGTTGCCCGCGAAGGACACCCAGATGAGGAGCAGGCTGACGCCGCTGGTCAGGAGGATGGAACCGAGCCAGTCGATCTTGGCAGGCCGCTTGACGTGCTGGATCTTGAGGGTGATCTGCAGCAGGATCAGGGCGACGACGGCGAGCGGCACGCAGACGAAGAACGTCCAGCGCCAGCCCAACGGGCTGTCAACGATGAAGCCGCCGAGCAGCGGCCCGCCGGCCGTGCCGACGGCCATGACCGCGCCCATGTAGCCGGAGTACTTTCCGCGGTCGCGGGGCGGGATCATGGAGCCGATGATTGCCTGGGCCAGGGCGGTCAGGCCGCCCATGGCGATGCCCTGGACAACGCGGGCGGTCAGCAGCAGCGGGATGGTCTGGGACAGGCCGGCCATCACCGATCCCGCCACGAAGATCACAATGCTTACCTGGACCAGGACCTTCTTGTCGAACAGGTCGGCGAGTTTGCCCCACACCGGGGTGGTGGCCGCGTTGGCCAGCAGCGCAGCGGTGATGACCCACGCGAAGTCCGTCTGCGTGCCCTTGAGCTCGGACATGATGGTGGGCAGCGCGTTTGCCACGATGGTGCTGCTGAGGATCGCGGTGAAGAAGGCCGCCAGGAGGCCGGTCAGGGCCTCCATGATCTGCCGGTGCGTCATGGGGGCCTGGGGCGGGTGGGCCGAAGGGCGTGACGTGGCCGTCCCGGAGACGGCAGCGTGGCTAGCCAATGAACTGCTCCTTGCGTTTGGTAGTGGTTGTGATGGGGCCGGCCGTCGTTGCCCGGGCGGATTCCCGCAGGGATTCCGCAAGTTTGGAGAGTACTTTCGCCGTCTCCGCGGCGTCCTGCTGGCTCCAGTCCTGGAGGTACTCCTGGAGCGTGGCCACGCGGTGCTCCTCGATCTCGACGAGCTTGGCGCGGCCGGCGTCGGTGAGGGCGACCAGTTGCGCCCGGCCGTCGTCGGGGTCGGGCCGGCGGTGGACCAGCCCGAGTTCCTCCAGCTCTGCGATGTGCCGGCTGAGGACCGGAGCGCTGACGCCCAGCCGTGCGGCCAGGTGCGTTGCGCGGGACTCCTTCTCCCCCACGAAGCGGAGAACGCCCTGCAGAGCGACTCCCGCCTCGAGGCCGCGGGAGTTCGATACGGCCGCGCACCGGACGGCGCGCTGGAGGTCGAAGATCTGCCGTACGAGTTCGGCCGCCGTGTTTGGCTCAACTGCCATGATGAATGCCCCTTATTGCTTGCCTTAGGCAACTATAGCAACAAAATGGTTGCTTTAGGAAACTAACGATGTGTGAGGTGCGTTAAACACCAAGCGCGAACTGGCAGCTGATGCCCTCAAAATCGAGTTTTGAGGGCGTTAGCTGCCAGTTCGCGCTGTTGTTGGGGGTGGGTTAGTCCCCCAGGTGGGTGGGGGCGAACATCTTGAGCAGTGTTTCGACGACGACGACGTTCGGGCCGTCCGCGGCAAAGCCCGCCTTGAGCGCGTCCCCCACATCCTCCGGGGCGACCCGGGTGGCAGGCACGCCGAAGGATTCCGCCAGCTTCACGAAGTCGGGCCTGGCGAGTTCGGTGGCCGTGGCCTTGCCGAAGGCACCCACCATGTATTCGCGGAGGATGCCGTAGCCGCCGTCGTCCACGATCAGCCAGGTGACGGGCACGTTGTGCTGCTTGGCGGTGGCGAGTTCGGCGATGGAGTACATGGCCGAGCCGTCGCCGGAAACCGCCAGAACTCGTGCCGAAGCCGCGGACTTGCCCACGGTTTCCAGGCCCACGGCCCCGCCGATCGCCGCCGGAAACCCGTAGCCCAGGCCGCCGGCGCCCTGGGCCGAGTGGAACTGCCCTTCGCGCGCGTCCCAGCAGCTCCAGCCCCAGTACGCCGAGATGGTCATGTCCCAGAAAGTCTGCATGTCCGCCGGAACTGCCTCGCGGACGTCGGCCATGAACTTCAGTTCCTTGGCAAGGTCCTGAGATTCCAGCCGCTCCTTCACCTTGCGCAGCGACTCCCGCACAAGGTCCTCGGGTGAGGTTCCATGCCAGTCGGGGCGGGCATCGGCGGGCACCACCAGCGAAGCGTCGAGGGCTGCGAGCGCCTGGCCGGCGTCGGCGCGGATTCCCAGGCCGGGCCGGTTGGATTCCAGGACGCGCGGTTCGGCGTCGATCTGGATTATCCTGCCGCGCGGTTCAAAGGTGAAGTAGTTGGACGTGACTTCGCCGAGCGAGGAGCCGATGACCACCAGGACGTCCGCGTCCTCCAGAACGTCCGTCATATGCCGGTCCTCAATCCACGACTGCAGCGACAGCTCATGGTTCCACGGGAAGGCGCCGTTGCCGCCGGGCGTGCAGATGACGGGAGCCCGGAGCTTTTCCGCGATCGAGAGCAGCGACTTTTCCGCCCGGCCCCGGCGGGTTCCGCCGCCGGCAATGATGGCCGGACGCTCCGCCGCCGACAGCCATTTCACGGCTTCCCGGACAAGCTCGACGCGCGGAGGGTTGTCCGCCGCTTCGGCCAGCGCATCCTCCACGGGCGGCACCATGATGGGGTCCAGCAGCACGTTCTGCGGGACTTCCAGCCACACCGGGCCCTGCGGCGACGAGATCGCCTCGGTCCAGGCATCCTGGATGGCGGACGGAATGCCCGACGCGTGCTGGATCAGGCGCTGGCTCTTGGTGACGTTCGCGGCCGACGCCTTCTGGTCATCCAGCTGGTGCAGCATGCCTTTCCGCCGGGCGCCGAGGCCCTCGAGCGGGATCTGGCTGGCGACCACCACCATGGGCACACCCGTGGCGTATGCTTCCTGCAGCCCGGCGAGCGACGTCAGAGCGCCCGGCCCGGTGGACAGGAACAGCACGCCCACCTCCCCCGTGGCACGTGAGTAGCCGTCCGCCGCAAACGCAGAATTGTTCTCCACGCGGGAGGACACGAACTTCAGGTTGCCCCGGCCCATCGCGTCGAAGAGGCCCAGCGCGTGCTGGCCGGGGATGCCGAACACCGTCTTTGCGCCCAGCGCCTCGAGGGTTTCGACCACGAGGTCCCCGCCGTTGCGGACACCGGTCACTGGGAGTACTCCCCCACAGCGGCACGGACGGCGCCATTGTCTGCAGGCGCGGGCGAGGCTGCAGCGAACCCTGCCGGACGGCGGGCGTCCTGGCCCAGGGCCTGGGCGGCGTACCCGGTCTCGGCGCCAAAGCGATCTCCGGCGACGGTGTTGTCCGCCATGAGGGTGACGAGTTCATAGGCAACATGGCTTGCGGCCACGCCGGTGATCTCGGCGTGGTCGTAGGCCGGGGCCACTTCAACGACGTCGGCTCCGACGAGGTTCATGCCGCGGAAGCCGCGGATGATCTCCAGCAGCTCGCGGCTGGTGATGCCGCCGGCTTCCGGCGTGCCGGTTCCGGGCGCATGGGCGGGATCCAGAACGTCGATATCCACGGAAATGTACAGCGGACGGTCTCCGATCCGGTCCCGCACCTTGGCCACAGTCTCGAGAACGCCCTGGTAGTAAACGTCCGCGGAAGTGACGATTCCGAACCCGAACCGGTGGTCGTCGTCGAGATCCTTCTTCCCGTACAGCGGGCCGCGGGTGCCGATGTGGCTGATGGCCTCCGTGTCCAGGATGCCTTCCTCCACGGCACGGCGGAACGGCGTGCCGTGGGTGTACTCGGCGCCGAAGTAGGTGTCCCAGGTGTCCAGGTGGGCGTCGAAGTGCAGCATGGCGATGGGGCCGCCGGCGCGCTCAGCGGCGGCGCGCAGGAGCGGCAGCGCGATGGTGTGGTCACCGCCGAGGGTGAGCAGCTTGCTCCCGGCCGCCGTCAGGTCGAGGGCGTTCTGCTGGATGGTCTCAATGGCCTCGTTGATGTTGAACGGGTTCACTGCCATGTCGCCGGCGTCAGCCACCTGGCAGTTCTCGAACGGGCTGACGTCCCAGGCGGGGTTGTACGGGCGGAGCAGCCGGCTGGCCTCGCGGACGTGGTTGGCGCCGAAGCGGGCACCGGGCCGGTAGGAGACGCCGGAATCAAAGGGCACGCCCACCACGGTGATGTCCGACTTGGCCACCTGGTCAAGGCGCGGCAGGCGGGCGTAGGTTGCCGCCCCGGCGTAGCGGGGAATACGGGATGAATCGATGGGGCCAAGGTTGCCGTTGGCTTCGATGCGCAGCTCTTCCAAAGGAACGCCTCTCCTTCGAGGATGAATGGTGGAGGGTGGGTTGTGACAGCCATCATACACACGGAGTTGTCCATTACGCACCGACTGTTTACCTGAATCGGGAACAAGGGCAGCAAAAACCCGGGCCGCCCAAAACAGGCAGCCCGGGTCCAAAGACAAAGGTGCTATCGGCTCGCGGCCGGTACCAGCACCCAAAGAACTTCCACGGCCTCATCGGTGGGGTTGACCCAGGTGTGCGGCTCCCGGCCGGGAAAGGTCACCGTATCGCCGGTGGTCAGCTCGTACTCCTCGTTTGTGAGAATGAGCTTGATGGTCCCCTTGATTACATGCAGGACATCGACGTCACAGTCAACGGCGTACAGCTCCGATTCGCCGCGTCCGCGCGGATCGATGACGGCCTGGATGATCTGCACGCGCCGCTCGGACCGTGCGGTCAGCAGCCGCTCGACGATCCCCTCGCCGCCGAGGGAGATCCGGGGACCGGCGTCGCGCTTGGTCAAGTGGGTTTCCGGCGCGGCGAACAGGTCGCCAATGGAGATCGACAGCACCTGGCACAGAGTAACGAGGGACGCCACAGACGGGGAGGTCAGGTCCCGCTCCACGCGGCTCAGGAAACCTTTGGTCAATCCGGTGGCGTCAGCCACCTGCTCAATGGTGAGCCGCTGGGACTGGCGCGCGGCGCGGATTCGTGAACCGATTGCGACCGGAACATTGCTCGGCTCAACTGGTAGTGCCTTCATTTACGAACCTTTCACGGCCGGCCGCACGGCCCCATCATTGGAGTCATATTAGCGGCCCGGCCACTTCGAGACGCGGGGCAAACCGCGTCTCGGGACTTTGCGTCTTGACTGTTACTCGAATCACAGCCTACGCTCTAACGCAACAACTGTTGCTTGTGAAACAACTCCCACGAGGAGACGCGCAGCAAGGAACCCAGCGTTCCCCCAGATTTCCGTTCAGTGCAGCGCCATCCGATCAGCCCGCCCCCGGCGAGGCCCGCAAGCTGCCAAAGCTCCAAGGATCCCCAAATCATGGACGCAAGTTTCGTCAATATCGCCATCGTGGTGGTTTACCTGGCCGCCATGCTGGCCTTCGGCTGGTGGGGCAAGTCCCGCACCAAGAACAACAGTGACTTCCTCGTGGCCGGCCGCCGCCTGGGGCCGTTCCTTTACACCGGAACCATGGCCGCCGTCGTCCTGGGCGGCGCCTCCACCGTTGGCGGCGTCGGTCTGGGCTACAAATTCGGCATCTCGGGCATGTGGCTCGTGGTGGCGATCGGTGCCGGTGTGCTGCTGCTGAGCCTCCTCTTCGCCGGCACCATTCAGAAGCTGAAGATCTACACCGTCTCCCAGATGCTGTCCCTCCGCTACGGCAGCCAGGCCACCCGGACCTCCGGCATCATCATGCTCGCCTACACCCTGATGCTCTGCGCCACCTCCACGAGCGCCTACGCCACCATCTTCGTTGTCCTGTTCGGCTGGGACCGGGCACTCGCCATCGCCATCGGCGGCGCCATCGTGCTGGTGTACTCGACCATCGGGGGCATGTGGTCCATCACCCTGGCCGACCAGGTCCAGTTCGTCATCAAGACCGTGGGCATCTTCTTCCTGATGCTGCCCTTCACACTCAACGCAGCCGGCGGCCTGGACGGCATCCGCAGCCGTGTGGAGGCCAGCTTCTTCCAGATCGACGGCATCGGCGTCCAGACGATCATCACCTACTTCGTCGTCTACACCCTGGGCCTGCTGATCGGCCAGGACATCTGGCAGCGCGTGTTCACCGCCAAGACGCCCCGGGTTGCCCGTTGGGGAGGCGCCACGGCCGGCATCTACTGCATTCTGTACGGCGCAGCGGGCGCAATGATTGGCCTGGCCGCCCGCGTGGCGCTGCCGGCCATCGACGTCGCCACCGAAGGCAAGGACGTTGTCTACGCCGAGGTGGCCCAGAACCTGCTGCCCATCGGCATCGGCGGCCTGGTACTCGCCGCTGCCGTCGCGGCCATGATGTCCACCGCGTCCGGCGCCCTGATCGCGGCCGCCACCGTGGCCCGTGCGGACGTGCTGCCGTTCGTCGCCGGCTGGTTCGGCAAGACCATCAACACTGACGACTCCGACAACCCCGAGCACGACGTCAAGGCCAACCGCATGTGGGTCCTCGGGCTCGGCATCGTGGCCATCCTGATCGCCATCATCACCAAGGACGTCGTCGCGGCCCTAACCATCGCCTACGACATCCTGGTGGGCGGCCTTCTCGTGGCCATCCTCGGCGGACTCATCTGGAAGCGCGGCACAGGGATCGCAGCCGCGGCCTCCATGGCGGTCGGGTCCGTGGTGACGCTCGGGACCATGATCGTCCTGGAGATCAATGCCAAGGCACCGCTGGACGGCGTCTTCGCCAACGAGCCGATCTACTACGGCCTGTTCGCCTCCGCGGTGGTCTACATTGCAGTGTCGCTGCTGACCAAGCCGACGGATCCCGCGGTCATGAGCCGCTGGTACCGCCGCGTGGCCGGCAAGGACACCGAGGAAGTGCCGCTCACGGCCAGCGCCCGGTAACTTGCACGGTGACCTGCTGCCGGCAGGTCAGCAACGCGAAAGTCCTTAACAACAGCACACGACGACGGCGGTGCCTCCCAGCGTAGGGCGGCACCGCCGTCGGGCTTTAACGAGTTGGGCTAAAGCAGGAGGGACTGGTCCAGGGACGAAACGCACGTCGGTATTGGAACGGACGCCAGTGCTGCAACGGACACTTTTAGGCTTCGTAGCCTTCGTCCGCGCGGAATTCGTCGTCCGCATCGCGCGGAACTACCCGTTCGTCGTCGTCCACTGCCTCGGAGCTGGCGGGAACAACCCTCTCCTCGGAATCAAGGAACTCGTCTTCCGTGTCCCAGTCTTCGTCCACCGGCGCGTCCTCGGCAAAGTCGTAGGCGGGATCGGACTCAATGGTATGGCGGGTGTCCGGCTCGGGGCGCGATCCGTTGGTGTTCATCAGGCAGACCTCCGTGTGGTTGGACTTCCGTACCCGCCGTCGGCGGGGCACATTTTCATCAGATCACCGCCGGTGTGGGTGGTCAAGGGCGTTCGCGCGGGCCGGGGGCTTAAGCTCCTGCGGCCGGAGTTATTGAGGGTTCCCTAAACTTTCAACTGAGGGTAACCGGCCGAAAAACCGCGGAATTACGCGGTAAAGTGGGCGATGCAATGGGGCCGCATTACGTCCCATCTACCCAGGAGTTCCCGTGTCTCAGCACGCAAAATCTGACCCTCACACCACCGGCAACACGTCCGCCCCGCCCGCCTCAGGCAACGGCGCGGCGTCCCGCCCCGCCGCACCCCGGCCAGAGCCCACCGCTGCGGACATCAAGCGCTGGCGCCAGTACCTCGCCGACGAGCGGGCCGAGGCTTCCGTCTACCGTGACCTCGCGCAGAACCGCTCCGGCGAAGAGCGCGCCATCCTTTTGGCCCTCGCCGAAGCCGAAGGCCGCCACGAGGCGCACTGGCTGAAGCTGCTGGGCGAGCACGCGGGCAAGCCGCGCCACGCCTCCTTCCGCAGCCGCCTCCTGGGCTTCCTCGCCCGGCACTTCGGATCCGTGTTTGTGCTCGCGCTGGCGCAGCGGGCCGAAGGCCGCTCCCCCTACACCAGGGAACCGTCCGCCACCCCGGCCATGGCAGCCGACGAACAGATCCACGAGGAAGTGGTCCGCGGCCTGGCCACGCGCGGCCGCAACCGGCTGGCCGGCACCTTCCGCGCCGCCGTCTTCGGCGCCAACGACGGCCTGGTCAGCAACCTCTCGCTGGTCATGGGCATGGCCGCCACGGGCGTTGGCAGCGGCGTGGTCCTGCTCAGCGGCATCTCAGGACTCCTGGCCGGAGCATTCTCCATGGGCGCCGGCGAATTTGTGTCCGTCCGTTCCCAGCGCGAGCTCCTGGCCGCCACCCGGCCCACCCAGGTGACGCTGGTGGCGGCACCCCAGCTGGACATCGAACACAACGAGCTCCTGCTGGTCTACCTTGCCCGCGGCATGTCGCGCGAAGCCGCCGAACACCGCGTGGCCGAGCGCATGGGCCTCTTCACGTGCGACTGCGATCCGAGCCTCTCGCTCCATCCCGAACTGCCCGAGACCGAGGACGAACACGAAGCCGTGGGCACTGCCTGGGGCGCTGCACTCTCCAGCTTCTGCTTCTTCGCCTCGGGTGCCATCGTGCCCATCATTCCCTTCCTTTTTGGCATGACCGGGATCGGCGCCCTGATCGTGGCGGCAGTCCTCGTGGGCATCGCACTGCTGGCCACCGGCGGCACCGTCGGCCTGCTGTCCGGCACCTCGCCGCTCACCCGCGGGCTGCGGCAGCTCGCCATCGGGCTGGGGGCGGCCGGCGTCACCTACCTCCTGGGCATGGCGTTTGGCGCCGTCATCGCCTGATCGAGGGGGATTGCCTGATCTTCCCGGACCGTTCAAGCGGTTCGCGCTCAGCTGGTTTCCGGGCCGTGTGAGCGGAACTGTAAAGTGGGCCTGTTTGCGTGTGCTTGTTTCCCTTGTGGAGGCGACGCCGCCGAGGAATGTCGCGAAAGGGGTGCAGTGGAGGGTCACGACCCCGGTCGCATTCAACGCCGGCACCGGCACCTGCCGCGGCACTCGGGTCCGGCCACCGCGGCGGCGAGGTTTATCCGCCATCTGATCGTGCTCGCTGCCCTCGGTTGTGCAGCATTCCTCGCCGCCGGAATGGCGTACGGGGACCCCCGCTTTGCGGGCGTGCTGAACTTCCGCATCGGTTCCGGGGACCAGCCCGCGTCCCGGCAGGATGATTCCGGGCAGGATCCGGCCGGCCAGGATCGGGCCGGGCGGGATCGGACCGGGCAAACGGGGCAGCCCGGGCACGGCGGCGGGTCTGCCGGAGCGGAGTCCGGCGCCCCCGGAGGCCCAGGCAGTACCGGGGGCGCACCGCCGTCGGGCCTCGAGGAAGCAGCTACTCCCCTGGGCACTCCGGCGCCACCTCCGGAGCCCAGCAGCTCGTACAAGTTTCTGGCCGTGAACAGTGACGGCTCCCCCGTGGGCTACTCACCCTGCCGTCCGCTGCATTACGTGGTGAATGCCAGCCTCGCGCCCGAAGGTGCAGCGGGCCTGGTTTCGCTGGCGGTCCAGGAAGTCTCCCGCGCCACCGGCATCCAGTTTGTCGACGACGGAGCCACCGACGAGAAGCCCACGGACCGGCGCGCCCCCTACCAGCCGGGGGCCTATGGCGACCGCTGGGCACCCATGCTCATCAGCTGGACCACACCGGACGCGGCTCCCAAGCTGGCCGGCAAAGTCATCGGCACCGGCGGCAGCACCCACTACAGCTACGGAAACGGGCCCAAGAGCTACGTCACCGGCAGCCTCGAGCTGGATGCTCCGCAGATGGCTGCGGAACTGGAACGCCCCGACGGCACCGCCTACGCCACCGCCGTCATCCTCCATGAACTGGGCCACGTGATGGGGCTGGAGCACGTCGACGACCCCGTGCAGCTCATGTATCCGGAGATCGGCGCCCCCGACGGCTTCGCGGCCGGCGACCTGAACGGCCTGCACCAACTGGGCAAGGCACCCTGCCGCAAGGACCTGTAAGCCGCCCTCTTATTCCAGCCGGGCGTTATGCCAGCGGGGCGCCTTACCCGCCGAGGACCGCGAGCGCCTCGTCCACGCTGTCCACCAGGAAGATGCGTTGCTCCATGGCCCGGCCGGCGGCGAGGCTTTGCAGCATGGGCCAGGCCGGAAAACGATCCTCCCAGTGTTCCCGGCCCACCAGCACCATGGGCGTCATGGTCTCCTGGGCGCCGTAGTAGTTCTCGCAGGCATCCTGGAAGATCTCCTGCACGGTGCCCGCGGCACCGGGCAGGAACACGATCCCTCCGTTGCAGACCTCCAGGAGAATGGCCTCGCGGACGGCGTTGGCAAAGTATTTGGCTATATGGGTGGCGAAATAGTTGGGCGGCTCGTGGCCGTAAAACCAGGTAGGAATGCCGAGGGACGAGGTTCCGCCCGGAAAGCGTTCGACGGCGGCTGCCGCAGCACGTGCCCAGGCAGACACCGAGGGGCGGAAGCCGGGGACGGCCGCCAACTCTCGAAGAACGCTGTGGAAATCGTCGTCGTCGGCCGCACTGAGGTAGGCACCCAGGTTCGCAGCCTCCATGGCCCCGGGCCCGCCGCCGGTGGCCACCAGGTGACCGCGGCGGGCCAGGAGCCGGCCCAGCGTGGCAGCAGCGGCGAAGCCGCCGGTCCCCCGCTGCAGGGCGTGGCCGCCCATGACCCCGACGATGGAACGGCCCCCACTGTTGAGGCTGCGGACGAACTCCTCCAGGGCATCACCGACGGCGTGATCGTGCAGGGCTGCGGCGAGGGTGGAATCGAGGCGGTTCCGCTGGCCCGGCCGCATGCTCCATTGGTAGACCAAAGCATCGGGGGTTTTCTCGTACGGCTCATCGACGATGCCTGCGTACAGCTCCTGCGGCGTGTAGAGCCCCGCCCGGTACGGATTGAAAGGAACGCCGGTAAGCCGCGGAAAAATCAGTGCGCCCCGGCTGCGGAGTGAAGCCTCCACGCCCGGGTCGAAGGTACAGCCCAGGAAAATCGCCCCCTCGGCGTCCAGGGCTGCCAGGGCTGTGCCCCGTCCGCGGAGGTCAAGCGACTGGGCGTGCCAGCCGTGCATCGCCCGGGCCCCGGCATTCACCAGCCGGTCGAAGCTGGCGACGCTGTTCACCTCAAGGGTCCGCGGGCTGGGGTTCAGGCTGCCGGAGGGGTTCATGGTGCCCAGCCTAGTGCCGTGTTCTGGCAGGACGCCGGAGCCGAACGAACCCAACTAGGTAGCAGGTGCGGGCGTTCCCAGCGCTGGGAACGCCCGCAACTACTACCCAGTTCAAAGACGAACGGGTCAGGAAACCTGCAGACCGCCATTGATGTCGTAGGTCGCGGCCGTGATGTAGCCCGAGTCCGCACCCAGCAGGAAGGAGATCAGCGCAGCCACTTCCTCACGCGTGCCCACGCGGCCCATCATGATGCCCTCGGACATCTGTGCCTTGCGCTCCTCGCTCAGCGTGCCGCCCATGATGTCGGTGTCGATAGGGCCCGGGGCGATCGCGTTCACGGTCACGCCGAACTCGCCGACCTCGCGGGCCAAGGCACGGGTGAAGCCGATGATGCCGGCCTTGGAGGCGCTGTAGGCAACCTTGGAGTAGGTCCCCCCGCCCCGCTGGGCGGAGATGGAGGAGATGCTCACGATGCGGCCGAGCTTGCGTTCGATCATTCCCTTAAGGACCCGCTGTGACACCACGAAGGTGCCGCGCATGTTGATCGCGAAGACCTTGTCCCACTCGGCAACCGTGGTTTCCATGAAGGGGGTCGGCGAGCTGATGCCGGCCAGGTTGGCCAGGGCCACGATCGGCGGCAACGACTCTTCGATTTCCGTGATGGCCCGGTCCACGGACGCCTCGTCGGAGACGTCCGCGCCGACGCCGATCGCCTTCACTGCACGGTTGGATCCGATCTCCGCGGCCGCGGCCTTCGCGTCCTCGGCGTTGATGTCCAGGATCGCGATGGACCAGCCTTCGCTGGCCATGCGGTCAGCTGCTGCGCGGCCGATGCCGCGGGCAGAGGCCGCGCCGGTCAGCACAACGGTGCGTTCTGCGGGGAAAGGGGTCATTGAGCTCATTGCGGGTATTCCTTCGGGTGGTTTCTCGGATGGGTCTTTAGCGGCTGGCCGAAACGTCTGCGGCGGCCTTGACTGCCGGATCCAGCGCCGCGTCGCCTTCGGGGCGCTTGCGGGCATAGAGGTAGGTGGCCACGGCCGTGACGCACAGGCAGAAGGAGAGGAAGAGCAGGCCGCTCTGGTTGTTGCCGGTGGCGTCCTTCAGGATGCCCACTGCGTAGGGGGCGACGAATCCGCCCAGGTTGCCCAGCGAGTTGACCATGGCCAGGCCGGAGGCGGCGGCTGCGCCGGTGAGTGCTGCGGACGGCATCGACAGGAACGGGGCAATGGCCCCGTAGATGCCCATGGCCGAGGCGGTCAGGGCGATAAGTGCCAGGACAGGGTTGACCGGAAGCAGGAAACCGGCGGCGAGCAGGCCCAAGCCGGCGAGGACCATGCTGACGGCGCTGTGCCAGGCACGCTTGCCGGTCTTGTCAGCGCGCTTGCTCCAGAAGTAGACGAAGACCGCGGCGATGGCGTACGGGACCAGGACGATGAATCCGACCTCGGCGGTGGAGAACTTGCCCAGGGCTGCGACGATGGTGGGCATCCAGAGGCCGAGGCCGTAGATGCCGCAGACCAGGCCGAAGTACAGCGCCGAGTAGACGATGGTGCGCTTGTCCTTGAGACCGGCCAGGAAGTTGTGGCTGCTGCCCTTGGACTTGGCTGCAAGTTCGGCGTCCATGGTGGTGGCGAGCCATTCGCGCTCGTCGGCGTTGAGCCACTTGGCGTCCCGCGGGCGGTCCGTCATCAGGAAGGGGGTCAGCACGCCCAGCAGGATGGCGGGGATGCCTTCAATGATGTAGAGCCACTGCCAGCCCTGCAGGCCCATGATGCCGCCCATCTGGAGGAGCATGCCGGACACCGGGGCACCCAGTGCGTTGGAGACGGGCTGGGCCAGGATGAAAATGCCCAGTACGGTAACCCGCTGTGCGGCCGGGAACCAGAGGGTGAGGTAGAAGAGGATGGCGGGGAAGAATCCGGCCTCGGCCGCGCCCAGCAGGAAGCGGATGATGTAGTAGGTGGATTCGCCGTTCACCAGGGCCATGGCCGCTGCGAAGATGCCCCAGGTGATGAGGATGCGGGCGATCCACTTGCGGGCGCCGAACTTGTACATGCCGGCGTTGCTGGGGATTTCGAGCACGGCGTAGCCGAGGAAGAAGATGCCGGCGCCCAGACCGTAGGCTGCGGCGCTCAGGCCGATGTCCTCGCTCATGGTCAGCTTCGCGAAGCCGACGTTGTTCCGGTCCAGGTACGCGATGAAGTAGAGGAGCACAATCAGCGGCATTACGCGGCGGCGGACCTTGAGGAGCGTGCGGTCTCCAAGCTCGCCAAGTCCGGAGGACTTTGTGGTGAATGAAGTCATCATCGACCTTCTGTCTGTCGGTTTCCGGTCTGGCGGCTTCGCCCGGGGAATCCGATGGTTTTTCTGATGGGGTTCTGTCCGCTTCAGAGGGGAGTGTCTGTGTTAAATCTGATGTCAGACATCTGACGGAAGAACATGACCAAAAGCATAGGAGGGTGACGAGCGTTACGTCAAGACGAGAAGAGTTGCCGGGCAAAAAGGTGGGCCCAGAGCGACGTCAGACCCAGAGGAAAGCAGGAGAGGAGGAGGAAAGTCAGGGCTCAGGAACACGGAGCCCAGGAACACGGAGCCTAGGAACGGTTGCCGTGAACGTAGCGTTCGTAGTCCTCGAAGGTCTGGTCCATGTGCTCGTCCATGGCCTTGCGCGCCAGCTCGGCGTCGCCGGTGAGGATGCTCTCCAGCACGCGCTGATGGAAGGCGATGGCGTGGCGCTGGATCTCCTCGATGGCCGACGTCTCGCGGCGGGCGCGGTAGAGGGACTGGCCCAGCTGCGCCAGGAGGGCGCGGACAAACGGGTTGCCCGAGGCCTTCAGGACGGTGTCGTGGAAGGCAATGTCCGCCGCCACGAACCCGTCAAGGTCGCCGGCCTGGTGAAAGCGCTTCATGTCCCCGATGGACCCCCGCATCTCCTCGACGTGCTCCGGAGTGTGGCGCCTGGCGGCGAGCGCTGCGGCGCCGGTCTCCACCATGCGCCGCACCTCGATCAGGCCGCGGGAGACCTGATCGTCCGCGTTGCCGTGTGACGCCGCCTTGATGATCGCGTCGAGGCCGGTCCAGCTGTCCGCAGGGTTCACGAACGTTCCGCGGCCGGCCTTGACGTAAAGGATGTTCTGCGCCCGGAGTGCCTTCAGCGCTTCGCGTGCGGTCAGCCGGCTGACGTCGTAGGCCTTGGCAATGTCGGCTTCCGGCGGCAGCGCATCGTGCGGCTTGAGCCTGCCGTCAAGAATGTCGTCCAGCAGACCGTCAACCAGGTCGTCAACAAGTGTCCTGCGCCCCATCGACTGCCCTACTTTCGCCTTGCCTATTGCTCCCAACACTACCGAAGCCCACGCAGTCCCAGTAAAAAGGGCACGAAGTGCGTCAGCCCGCCGCTTGCGCGCCCGTAACGTATGAGTCCAGCCTGGCAAGCGTCCTGTCGATATTCGCCGGGTGGCGGCCCAGGTAGCCGGCAAGGCGGAGCAGGAACTTGCCGCGGACATGGCGCGCATCCCACTGTTCTGTAACGAGCGTTCCGGCAACGCCACTGCTGTCCGTGGCCGGTTCCAGCAGGTAACGCCACACATGCCCATAGAAGTGGCGCCAGCCGATCCGCCGGCCCTCCTCGAACTCAGTGACGGTGTTGAGGATCCGGTAATCAACCCTGATCTTCATTTCCATGCCGAATTTGGCCCCCGCTCCAAGGCGCAACGGACCCCGCGGCTGGGCACCCTTCACGGTGCCTGATCCGTCGATTTCGCTGTGCAGCGCGGGAGTGGCCAGGACCTCGAAGACCACGTCCGGCGGCGCGGCGATGAAACGGTCCCGGGACACCAGATAGCGGTTATTCATCCGGCCAGCCTAACCGGCCGGATATGGGGCAGAATTTGAGGATGCAGAATTCACCGCGGAATTCAGGAACAGTGCACGCCCCAGACGCAGCGCAGAACCCGGACACAGCGCCGGATGCAGACGAGACACAGAGCGCGGCGCCGCGCGGTGCGCGCCGGCCGCGGATCGGCATCCCGGTCCGGCTCAGCAGCTCGACGGATCCGGACCCTCGGGTGGCAAAGGCCAACAACCTCTTCGGCTGCATCGTCAGCCTCATCCGCGATGTGGGCGGGGAGCCGGTGCTGCTCACCGCTGAGTCTCTGGAGGGCGGACTGAGCGGCGCCCCCAACAGTGGAACGCCCGACGGCGGAACTTCCGACGGCGATAAGGCGCCGGACGCGCCCGAGGCGCTTGACGGCGTCGTACTTCCCGGCGGCGGCGACGTTGACCCGCGCCTCTACGGCGAGGCACCGGGGCCCGCGCTCTATGACGTCAATGCCGAGCAGGACCGGCTGGACATCGCGGTGGCACGGCGCGCGCTCGATGCCGGCATGCCGGTGCTGGGAATCTGCCGCGGGCACCAGCTGCTCAATGTCCTCTATGGCGGGACGCTGGTCCAGGACATGACACCGGGTACCGTGCCGCACCGCCAGATCCCGGCAGCGGCCAACAGGCCATGGGTCTGGCACGAGGTGACCATCACCCCGGGATCCAAGGTGGCGTCGATGTACGCCGCCGTCGATGATGCGGAAGCAGGCGGGACGGCCTCTGCCGGCGCCGACGCGGCCGCAGGTGACGCAGCCGCCGACGACACAGCCGGGGGCGACGTACGGGCAATGGAGGTCAAGATCGCTTCCGGCCACCATCAGGCTGTGGACCGGGTGGCGCCGGGACTGCTGGTGACCGCCGTGGCGGATGACGGCACGGTGGAGGCGCTGGAGGATCCCGAGCGGTGGGTGGCGTCGGTGCAGTGGCATCCGGAGGCCCTGGAACTGACCGAAGAGCAGAGGCTTGCCCCATTCCGCGTGTTCGTGGAGGCCTGCCGCACTCCATGACTGCCAGCGGCCCCCTGACGGCCGGCCGCCCTTGACTGTCGGGCTCCTTGACTACCAGGCTCCTTGACTGCCGGCGGCGCCCTGCTATGATCAAAATCAGAGTATGTCCTAACAAACGGACATGCACTGACATACAGGCCTTCTGGACGCGGGAACCTGCAGCACAAAGGGAGCACTCAATGGCGAACCAACTACGCCTCAGCATCGACCGCTCGTCGCCGGTGCCGCTGTACCATCAGGTCGTCCAGGGCATTGAAGCTGCCATCCATACCGGCCTGCTGGAACCCGGGAGCCGGCTGGAGAACGAGATTGACCTCGCCGCCCAGTTGAACCTCTCCCGCCCCACCATGCGCAAGGCGATGGACGAACTGGTCCGCTCCGGGCTACTGGTCCGCAAGCGGGGGGTCGGCACGCAGGTGGTGTCCAGCCAGGTCCGCCGCCCGCTTGAGCTGTCCAGCCTGTATGACGACCTGACGAACAACGGCAGCAAGCCCACCACCGAAGTGCTCACCTTTGCGCATATCGAGGCCGATGCCCCTACCCGGGAGGCCCTGCACCTCGCCACCGGGGCCAAGGTCTACCACTTCACCCGGCTCCGCAAAGTGGGCGGCAAGCCGCTGGCCCTGATGGAGAACTGGGTGCGCGACGATATCACGCACATCGACGAGGACCTGCTGAAGACGCAGGGCCTGTACAGCATCCTGCGCAGCGGCGGCGTTAACTTCCGGCTGGCCACGCAGCGCATTGGTGCCGTGGTGGCCAATGACTACCAGGCTCCCCTGCTTGAGACCGAACCGGGCTCAGCCCTGGTCACCATGGAACGCACCGCCGTCGATGACACGGGGCGGAACGTGGAAACCGGACACCACGTCTACCGCGGTGACTCCTACAGCTTCGAAATGACACTGGTTCAGCGCTAGGAACAACCGAGCTCCTTCAGCGCGGGGCGGCGACATGCCTGCCCTTGCGCCGGGCCGACGTGCGCCGAACCGTCCACCACACATCCGAAAGGGACACGAACTTATGGCTGAATGGGTATACCCCCTGGGCAGTGCGGCCGAAGGCTGCTGGGACGTTTCGCTGGGAACTTCCGACTCGACCCTTGCCGTGGAAGGCTGGGAACACACGGGACTGAAGGTGGCCACGCTGGCGCCCGGCGCCGTCGTCGAACTTTCCCCCGCGGCGGAGGAACGGATTGTCATCCCGCTGAGCGGCGCCTTCACGGCGACCGTCGACGGGGTGGACTACCCCCTTGCCGGGCGGGGCAGCGTCTTCAGCGGCCCCACCGACGTTCTGTACTCCGGGACGGACAAGGCCGTCACGGTCACATCGGCCGACGGAGGCAGGGTGGCCATGGCGACGGCGCCCGCCGGGGTCCAGTACCCGACGCGCCTGATCACCGCGGCGGAGACGCCGGTAGAACTGCGCGGGGCCGGAAACTGCTCGCGCCAGGTCCACAACTTCGGCACCCCCGCCGCGCTGGAAGCCGACCGCTTCATCGTGTGCGAAGTCCTCACGCCGGCCGGCAACTGGTCCTCCTACCCTCCCCACAAGCATGACGAGGAGAAGGAGGGCGAGACCCAACTCGAGGAGATCTACTACTTCGAGACGCGGGTGGCCGACGTCCAGGGTTCCACGGGTTCAGGTTCTGCCGGCCCGGGCGAGAATGCGGACGCCATCGGATACCAGCGGGTCTACGCCTCCGATGACCGCCCCATCGACGTCTCGGCCGAGGTGCGCACCGGCGACGTGGTGCTGGTCCCCTACGGCTGGCACGGCCCGGCCATGGCCGCGCCCGGCTACGACATGTACTACCTCAACGTCATGGCCGGGCCCGGCCGCGTCCGCGACTGGCTCATCAGCGACGACCCGCACCACGGCTGGGTGCGCCAGACCTGGGACAGCCAGAACCTGGACCCCCGGCTGCCGTTCGGGGCATAGGCCGTACTTCCGCGGGGCTGCCGTGCCGGCCGCCACGCGGAGCGCGGGGCTAACGGACGGAAACGGGCCCGACGTCGGCCGGTTCAGCCTGGACTGAACCGGCCGCTTCCGTCTCCACGCCTGCTTGGGACGCAACTGTTGCCCCGGCTGCTTCGGCCGAAACGGGAGTCCCTGGAGCGGAAACTTGGTGCGCACTCGCCTTTGCCCGGGCTGCAGCGCCGGCCATCACCAGAAGGCCCAGCAGGGTAATCACGGCCCCGGCCCAGATGGGCGAGGTGTAGCCCAGGCCGGCAGTGATGGTCACGCCGCCAAGCCAGGCGCCGAGGGCGTTGCCCACATTGAACGCGCCGATGTTGGCTCCGGACGCCAGCGTGGGCGCCTTGGCCGCGTACTTCATGACGCGCATCTGCAGGCCAGGCACGGTGGCGAACCCGAAGCCGCCCAGGAGCAGCAGCGAGGCGATGGTAAGCACCTGGTTGCCCGCACTCAGGGCGAAAACCACCAGCACCACGACGAGGACCGAGAGCACGGCGAGCAGGGTCCGGTCGACGTCGCGGTCGGCCGCCCTGCCCCCGACGGTGTTGCCAATAAACAGGCCCACGCCGAAGACAATCAGCAGCCAGGGCACCGTGGAGGCGGCGAATCCGGAAACCTCCGTGAGCGTGAAGGCAATGTAGGTGAAGGCGCCGAACATTCCGCCGTAGCCGAGGATGGTCACCAGGATGGACAGCCACACCTGGCCGGAGCGGAAGGCGCGGAGCTCGCTGCGCAGTCCGCCGTTTGCGGTGTCACCGTTCCCCGACTTGGGCACCAGGGCCAGGATGCCAACGAGCGCCACCACGCCGATGCCGGTGATGGCCCAGAAGGTGGAACGCCACCCGGCGGCCTGGCCCAGCAGCGTGCCCAGCGGAACGCCCAGGACATTGGCGGCCGTGAGCCCAGTGAACATGATGGCGATGGCGGCGGCCTTCTTGGTCGGGGCGACCATGCTGGCCGCCACCACCGCCCCGATGCCGAAGAAGGCGCCGTGCGCGAGGGCGGCAACCACCCGGCCCGCCATCATCGCCCAGTAGTCGGGCGCAATGGCGGACAGCAGGTTACCGGCAACGAAAAGCACCAGCAGAACAGCCAGCACGGGCTTGCGCTGGAAGCGGGCCACCGCTGCGGTGAGTCCCAGTGCTCCCACGACGACGGCGAGGGCATAGCCGGAGATGAACCAGCCGGCGGACGCTTCACTCACCTGGAAGTCCGCGGCCACTTCGGGGAGCAGGCCCATGATGACGAATTCGGTGAGTCCGATGCCGAACCCGCCGAGGGCTAGGGCTATCAGGCCAACAGGCATGGATGTGCTCCTTCGGAACTGTACTGAATGAGGAGCGCGACGTAAGCTAATAGTTGCAGGCGCGCTATTTATTGCTACGCAAGTAATTGTTGCACAAGCAAATATACCGCGCAAGCAACTATCTGTGCCGGTGCTCCCTTTCCGGGGAGCCAGTGAACCGAAGGAGGAGAGAGCCCATGGGCATCAAAGACGACGCCGTGGAGGTGCGCGCCCAGGGTTGGCGCACCCTGGCGGCCCTGCACGGGCTGATCGAGGCGGAGCTGGAACGGTCGCTGCAGGGGCAGGCGCAGCTTTCCGTCGTCGAATACACGGTGCTGGACGCGCTCAGCCGGCAGGACGGGTGGCACATGCGGATGCAGCAGCTGGCCCGGGCCAGCGCCCTCAGCGCCAGCGCGACCACCCGCCTGGTGAACCGGCTGGAGGACCGCGGCCTGCTGACCCGCATCCTGTGCGCGGACGACCGCCGCGGCATCTACACCGAACTCACGGGCAGTGGGAGCAAGCTGCTGGCAGAAGCGCGGCCGGTCCACGACGCCACACTGGAGCGGACCCTGGCCGAAGCGCAGCAGGTGCCGGAGCTGGCACCTCTGGTGGACGCGCTCCCCCGCCTCCGCGCCGGCGTCTAGAGCTGCCCGCCCGGCCCTCCGGCCGTCGTCGAACGCTTCAGACTGGCCGACCGCCGTCGAACGCTTAGGTGCAAAACTGCTTCCGGCGGTTGAGTTTTTGAGCAGATAATGCCCTCTCGAAGGCCTCGAGAGGGCATTACCTGGACAAAATTCCGGCGCGGGAGCGGTCTTAGTGGACCGGGGTTCCTGCTCCGACGTCGGTCTTGGCGTCGGTCTCGACTACGGCAGCGACGCCCGCCTGGTGCTTGAAGAAGTGTTCCACGTCCTCGAGGCTCTTGTCCTTGGTCTCGGGAATGTACCTCGCAGCAAACAGAATCGCCCCGACGCCGAGGACGGCGAACACGAAGAACGTGTTGGAAATGCCGACGGCGGCGAGCAGCTGCGGGAAGCCGAAGCCGATCAGGAAGTTCACGATCCACAGCACGAAGGCCGATGCGCCCATGCCGAGGCCGCGCAGCTTCAGCGGGAAGATCTCCGACAGCATGAGCCAGGTGACCGGTGAAATGGCCCCCTGCTGGAATGCGAGGAACGTGACGGTCAGCGCCAGGATCACGTAGCCGCGGCCGGTGCCCTCGGGCAGGATCAGCGAGAAGAGGCCAATCAGCAGCAGCGCCGAGGTGGTTCCGATCTGGCCGGTGATAAGCATCCGGCGGCGCCCCACCTTGCCGAGCAGCCAGATGCCCACGAAAGTGGCCAGCACGGAGATGACACCGTTGGCAATGTTGGCGCTCAGTGCGGCTTCGCGGCCGAAGCCGGCATCCGCCAGGATCTGGGTGCCGTAGTACATGATGGAGTTCACGCCGGTGATCTGCTGGATCACGGCCAGGCCGACGCCGACGAAGAAGATCCGCCGCAGCCAGGGAACCTGCAGGTCCTTCCAGGAGCCCATCTTGGACTTGTAGTCCTCCACGGCCATGGCCTTGACCTCGTCGAACTCCGCCGTGGCCTCGGCCTTGGAGCGGATGCGCTGAAGCACCCCGAGCGCCTCGCCGAAGCTGCCCATGGAGGCCAGCCAGCGGGGGCTTTCGGGCATGAACGCCATGCCGATCCACAGGGCGATGGCCGGCAGCGTGGCGATGACCAGCATCCAGCGCCAAATGCCCCCGGCCTCGCCGAACGTGTTGCCGAGGTAGGCGTTGAAGATGAAGGCGAGCAGCTGGCCCGTGACAATCATGAGTTCGTTCTGCGTCACGATCCGCCCGCGCCGGGCCGACGGCGACACCTCCGCGAGGTACACCGGCACGGTCACGGACGCCCCGCCCACGGCCAGGCCCAGGATGAACCGGGCCGCCACCATGAACTCAGTGCTCGGAGCCAGGGTGCAGGACAGCGTGCCGACCAGGAAGATGACGGCAAGGACCATGATCATCTTGCGGCGGCCGTTCCGGTCCGCCAGCCGGCCGCCGAACAGTGCACCGAAGGCGGCGCCGAACAGCAGCGACGACGTCACCATTCCCTCGGCCAGCGGGGTCAGGCCCAGGTCCTCCTGCATGTAGGGCAGGGCACCGTTGATGACGCCTGTGTCGTAGCCGAAGAGCAGGCCGCCGAAGGTGGAAATGATGGTGACCGTGCGGAGGGCCCGCTGGTGTTTTAAGTCAGCCTTGCCCGAAGGCGCGGCCGTCATACGCTGACCTTCTGCACGTACTGCTTCATGGTGTCCAGCTGGAAGCGGGAAACCTCCTCGGCATTGTCGTCTTCGGCGAAGACGCTGGACACCATCACGGTGTCGTCCCGGTCCAGGAATCCGATTTCCTTCAGGCCGCCGAAGAACTCGTCCCAGTTCACGTCGCCGTCGCCGATCTTCAGGTGCTGGTGCACCCGGACGGCGTTGCCCGGCGGGTTGGTGATGTAGCGCAGCCCGTGCGACGCATGGTGGTCCATGGTGTCGGCGACGTGGACCAGACGCAGCTTGTCCCCCGCTGCGCGCATGATGTCCAGCGGCGAGTTTTTCATGTGGAAGCTGTGGGAGGCCACGTAGACCATGCCGACGTTCTTGGAGTTCAGGCCACGGATGACGCGGATCGCGGCAAGGCCTTCCTCCACGAAGTCGTCCGGGTGCGGGTCGATGAGCAGGTCGATGCCTTCGCGCTCGATGATGGGGAGCAGTTCCTCCATGGAGCGGTAGAACGCGCGCTCGGATTCCTCGGCCAGCTCCGGCCGGCCGCTGAACTCGGTGTTCATGGTGCTCACGCCCAGGTCCACGGCGATCTGGATGGCGCGCTTCCAGTAGCGCACTGCCGCCTCGCGGGCGTCCTCGTCCGGGCCGGACCAGCGCAGCACAGGCAGGATGGACGCGATTTCGATTCCGGCGTCGGTGCACGCCTTCTTCAACTGGCCCACGAGTTCGTCGTCGGCCTTCGGGTGGTTGTAGAAGGGGATGAAATCCGGGTGCGGCGTCATCTGCATGTACTTGTAGCCGAGGTCGGCCACCACCTTGGGGAACTCCAGCAGGCTGTGGCTGTGGTGGAAGGGGGTGGGGTCAAGGGCAATTTTCACGAGGAACACTCCATTGTGGAAAGAGTCTGTGGAAAGAGTTGGTTAACAAAAGGAGCTTTTGTCCAGATAATGCAACCTCGAGGGGCCTCTAAGTCGCATTATCTGGACAAAAACTCCAAGGGCGTTAGCTGTAGAGGGCAGGCCTGGCGTTCAGCTTCACGGCGACCTTCTCGCCGTTCTTCTGGGCCTCAACGCCGGCTTCGCAGCAGGCGGCGGTGGCGTAGCCGTCCCAGGCGGTGGGTCCGCCGATTTCGCCGCGGAGCGCGGCGTCAACCCAGGCCTGGATTTCGACGTCGTACGCGGCACCGAAGCGCTCTTCGAAGCCGGGCGTGACCTTGCCGCCCCAGCGGCCGTTGCTGCGGAGGTACGGGCCGCTGTCGCCGCCGATGCTGACGATGCCGTCCTCGAAGGAAGCCTGCGTGGCCACTTCGTAGCCGAACTTGGCGTTCACGTAGATTTCGACGTCGGCCAGGACGCCGGACTCGGTTTCGATCAGGACGTGCTGGGGGTCGTGCTGGCCGGCCGGGGCGTTCTTCGTGGCCTTGCCGAGCCGGACCTGGACGGACGTGATCTCTTCGCCCGTGAAGAAGCGGATGGCGTCGAACTCGTGGACCACGGAATCGTTGATGAGCATCTCGTTGGTGAAGCCCGCGGGCGTGGTCGGGTTGCGGTGCTGGTGGTGCAGCATCAGCAGTTCGCCCAGTTCGCGGTCGCGGATGACCGAGCCGAGGGCTGCGTATTCGGCGTCGAAGCGGCGCATGAAACCCACTTGGATGCGCTTGTGGCCCAGCTTCTCCTCAGCCTGGACAATCTTCCAGGACGACTCGGCATCCGGCGTCAGCGGCTTCTCGCAGAGGATGGGAATGTCCTTGGCGATGGCCTTGAGCAGGATCTCCTCGTGCAGGAAGCCGGGCGTGGCGATGAGGACGGCGTTGACGTCGCCGTTGTTCAGCGCCTCTTCGGCGTCGGCCAAGGCAACGGCCCCGGGGATACCTTCGATGGCAGCTTGGGCGCGGGCAAGGTCAACGTCGACGACGGCGGCTACTTCAGCGCCATGGATGCGCTTGCTGAGGCGCTGGATATGGTCCGCGCCCATGCGGCCGGCGCCGATAACGGCGACGCGAAGGGTTTCAGTCATTGTTCTTTCCTTACGTTTAGGATGCCGGGGCGGAGGCTAGTTGACCGCGGTGCGGGAGCCGCAGGACAGCAGGTAGTTGCGGGTGCGCTTGGCGATGGGCATGGGAACGTCGAAGGCCACCGGGTACATGTCCTGCTCCACGATGCCGAAGATCGGCCGGTCCAGGGCTTCAACGGCCTCGATGACCGCGCGCAGGTCAGGCAGGCCGTTCGGCGGTTCCGTCATGACGCCGGCCAGGTTTGCCGCTGCCCAGGTCATGTTTTCCTCATTGACCTTCTTGAGGACGTCCGGGTTGATCTGCTTCAGGTGCAGGTAGCCGATCCGGTCCGGGTAGTTCTTGATGAGCTCCAGGCTGGAGGCGCCGCAGTATTCCGCGTGGCCGGTGTCCAGGCACAGGTTGAGGTACTGCGGGTCAGTCGCACCCAGCAGCGTTTCGATGTCCTCCTGGGCTCCGACGTGCGAGTCGGCGTGGGAGTGGAACTGCTGCTTGAGGCCGAAGTCCTCGAGCAGCGTCTTTCCCATCCGGTTGTGGCCGGCGAACAGGTCGCTCCAGGCCTTGTCGCTGAGCGTGCCGCTCTCCACGGCTTCGCCGGTGACGTCGTCACGCCACATGGCGGGGATGACCACGATGTGCTCGCCGCCCATGGCTGCGGTGAGTTCAGCGACCTTACGGGCCGGCTCCCAGGCCGACTCCCACTGGTCCAGGCCGCGGTGGAACGCGGTGAAGACGGTTCCGGCGCAGACCTTCAGGTCGCGCTGCTTGAGCTCTTCGGCGAGGCGGGTGGGGTCGTTGGGCAGGTAGCCGTACGGGCCCAGCTCGATCCACTTGTAGCCGGACTCGGCCACCTCGTCCAGGAAGCGCTCCCACGGGGTCTGTTTGGGGTCATCCGCAAACCACACGCCCCAGGAGTCGGGCGCGGTGCCGATGATCAGCTTGTTCTCTGTCATGACTGTTCCTTCTCATCGATTGCTCCGCAGGTGCCCAATTGGACGCTCAAAACGGCAGTTACGGAGCAATCGATGTGGTTTTGGGGGCGGTGGGGATTAGTTGGAGGGGAAGTTGTAGGAGGCGCCGGAGGCGTGGGTGGGTTCGGGCCAGCGTGAGGTGACGACCTTGCCGCGGGTGTAGAAGGAGACGCCTTCGGGGCCGTAGATGTGCTTGTCGCCGAAGAGCGAGGCTTTCCAGCCGCCGAAGGAGTGGTAGGCGACCGGGACGGGCAGGGGCACGTTGATGCCGATCATGCCGACGGTGACGGAGCGCTGGAACTTGCGGGCCGCGGCGCCGGAGGAGGTGAAGATGGCGGTGCCGTTGCCGTAGGGGTTGGAGTTGATCAGCTTGATGCCGTCCTCCAGGGTGTCGACACGGACGACGACGAGGACGGGTCCGAAGATCTCCTCCGTGTAGGCGGTCATCTCGGTCTTGACGTGGTCGAGGACCGTGGGGCCGACCCAGAAGCCGTCTTCGTGGCCGGGGATCACGAGGTCGCGGCCGTCCACGACCATCGCGGCACCGGCGGCTTCGGCTTCGGTGACGATCTTGACGATGCGTTCTTTGGAGGCGGGGGCGATGACCGGGCCCATTTCGGCGCCGGGCACGGTGCCGTTGTTGACCTTCACGTCGAGGGCGCGTTCTTCGACCTTCTTGACCAGCAGGTCTGCGGCGTCCCCGACGGCGACGGCGACGGAGATGGCCATGCAGCGTTCCCCGGCGGAGCCGAACGCGGCGGCGGCGAGGTGGTCGGCGGCGTTGTCCAGGTCGGCGTCGGGCAGGATGATGGCGTGGTTCTTCGCCCCGCCGAGGGCCTGGACGCGCTTGCCGTGGGCGGTGGCGGTCTCGTGGACATACTTGGCGATCGGGGTGGAGCCGACGAAGGAGATGCCGTCCACGTCCGGGTGGGTCAGCAGCCCGTCGACGGTTTCCTTGTCGCCGTGCAGGACCTGGAACACGCCGTCGGGCAGGCCGGCGTCCTTCCAGAGCTTGGCCAGCAGCAGCGAGGCCGAGGGGTCGCGTTCGGAGGGCTTGAGGATGAAGGCGTTGCCGGTGGCGATCGCCATCGGGGCCATCCACAGGGGCACCATGACGGGGAAGTTGAACGGGGTGATGCCGGCGACAACGCCGAGGGGCTCGCGGAAGGAGAAGACGTCGATGCCGGTGGAGACCTGGTCCGAGTAGTCGCCCTTGAGCAGCGACGGGATGCCGCAGGCGAACTCGATGACTTCCAGTCCGCGGCCGATCTCGCCCTTGGCGTCGGAGATGACCTTGCCGTGCTCGGCGGTGATCAGCTCGGCGAGTTCGTGCACGTGCTCGGCGACGAGTTCGCGGAACTTGAACAACACGGCGGTGCGCTTGGCCAGGGAGATGTCGCCCCAGGAGTCGGCAGCGGCGCGGGCGGCGGCGACGGTATTGTCCAGGTCGGCGCGGTTGGCCAGGCGCAGTTCGGCGGTGACCTGGCCGGTGGCCGGGTTGTAGACGGCCGTGGTGCGGTCGCCTTCGCCGGCGGTCTCGGCACCGTTGATAAAGTGGTTGATGGTGGTGGTGACGGTCGTCGTTGACATAGAGATGACTTCCTTGGTCTGTGGCTTGTCGTGAAGCGTGGGGGGAGGTTAGCCGAGCAGCTTGCGCTGGCGGGATTTGTGGTCGATGTAGGTCTGGAAGGCCTGCTTGGTGGAGTCGAGTTCCGACACTGCGGAGACGGGAACGTCCCACCAAGATTCGGAGCTCGGCGCGTCCAGCAGCGGGTCGGATTCGACGTGGATCACGATCGGGCCGCCGCGCTCGGGGGCGGCCTTGGCGTCGCGGATGGCCTGTTCGAGTTCGGCGATGGCCTTCTCGCCCGGCTCGATCCGGATGACCTTCACGCCGAGGGATTCGGCGTTCAGGGCCAGGTCCACCGGGAGGGTCTCGCCCTCGTCGAAGCTGTGCTGTTCCTCGTCCAGGACGCGGTACTGGGTGCCGAAGCGCTGCGAGCCGAGTGATTCGGAGAGCGAGCCGATGGAGGCGTAGCCGTGGTTCTGGATCAGGACCACGATCAGCTTGATCCGTTCGGCGACGGCGGTGACCAGTTCGGTGTGCATCATCAGGTAGGAGCCGTCCCCCACCATCACGACGACGTCGCGCTGGGTACCGCCCTTGGCGGCCTCGGCAAGCGCTGCGCGCTTGACGCCCAGCCCGCCGGGGATCTCGTAGCCCATGCAGGAGTACGCGTATTCGACGTGGTAGCCGAACGGGTCGCGGACCCGCCACATCTTGTGCAGGTCACCCGGCAGGGAACCGGCGGCGCAGATGACCACGTCGGAGGGGTCCATGGCCCTGTTGGTGGCGCCGATGATCTCGTTCTGCGCCGGCAAAGGACTGAACCGGGTGTCGAAGGCCGTATCCACCGTGGTGTTCCAGCGCTGCTTCTCGGCCGCGATCTGCTGATCGAGGTCGGCACCGACCCGGTAGCCGCCCAGGGCCTGGTTCAGCTTGACGAGTGCCTTGCGGGCGTCGGCGACGATCGGCAGCGAGGTGCCGTGCTTGTACGCGTCGATCGGTGCGACGTTGATGTTGATGAACTTCAGGTCCGGGTTCTGGAACGCGGTCCGGGACGCGGTGGTGAAGTCCTCATAGCGGGTGCCGATGCCGATGATCAGGTCCGCTTCGGCGGCCAGGGCGTTCGCCGCCGTCGTGCCCGTGGAGCCGATCGCGCCAAGGGAGTACTTGTGGTCCCAGGGCAGGACGCCGACGCCGGCCTGCGTGTTGCCCACCGGGATGCCGGTCAGTTCGGCGAACTTCGCCAGTTCCTCGTTGGCGTAGGCGTACAGGACGCCTCCGCCGGCGATGATCAGCGGCCGCTTCGCGGCCCGGATCGCTGCGGCGGCGCGGGCGATGTCGTCATCGTCAGCTTCCGGGCGGCGGATCCGCCACTCCCGCTCGGCCAGGAACTCCTCCGGCACGTCGAACGCCTCGGCCTGGACGTCTTGGGGCAGCGAGATGGTTACCGCGCCGGTCTCGGCGGGGTCCGTGAGGACGCGCAGGCCGTGGTGGAACGCGGAGAACAGCTGCTCCGGGCGGGTGACCCGGTCGAAGAACTTCGACAGCGGCCGGAACGCGTCGTTGACCGTGAGGTCGTAGGCGTAGGGCTGTTCGAGCTGCTGCAGCACCGGGTCCGCGGCACGCGTGGCGAACGTGTCGGACGGCAGCAGCAAGACCGGCAGCCGGTTGGTGGTGGCCAGCGCCGCACCGGTAAGCAGGTTGGACGAGCCCGGGCCGATGGAGGTGCTGATCGCGAAGGTCTGGCGGCGGCGGGTGTGCCGGGCGTAGCCCACAGCCTGGTGGGACTGGGCCTGCTCGTTGCGGCCCTGGTAGTACGGCATGATCCTCGGATCGAGCTGCTGGTACTGCTTCAAGGCCTGGCCCACACCGGCTACGTTGCCGTGCCCGAAGATGCCGAACGTGCCCGGAATCAGGCGTTCGCGGAAATCGACTCCACCGACGGAATCAACGGTGTACTGCTTGGAAAGGTATTCGACCACGGCCTGCGCCACGGTCATCCGGCGGGTTCCAGTTCCCATCGTTTACTCCGTTACTTCTTCTGTGGTGTGGTGGAGGAGTGAAGCGGCCGCGGCAACGGCTCCGGCGACATCGCCGTCCTGCGGGTACAGCAGGGTCCGGCCGACGGTGAGTCCCTGCACGCCGGGCAGGGCGAGGGCCGCTCCCCAGGTGGCGAACACCTCATCCTGAGTGCCTGCCGGGTCCCCGCCCAGCAGCACGGTGGGCATGGTGGTGGCGGCCATGACGCGTTCCATCCCGGCAACGACCGGCAGCTTCATCCACGTGTAGGCGCTCGTGGACCCCAGGCCCTCAGCGATGGCGATGGACTTGATCACGGCGTCCGTGCTCAGGTCGTTCCGGACCCGGCCGTTCTCCCGGACAGACAGGAAGGGCTCCACCATGGCGATGAGCTTGCGCTCGGCGAGCGAATCAATGGCCCTCGCCGTGGCCTCGAGCAGCGCCACCGTGTCCGGGTCACCGAGGCAGATGCGGGTCAGCATCTTGCCGCCGTCCGCGCCCAGGGCCTCCAGCGCCGCGGCGGTGTGGCCGGTGAAACGGTCATCGAATTCGTTCACGAGGCCGGCGAGGCCGCCGCGATTCATCGAACCGAAGACGAGCTTGCCTTCAAGGGCGCCCAGCAGCAGCAGATCATCCATGATGTCCGGGGAAGCCAGGATGCCGTCCACTGCCGGGTTGGCCAGCGCGATCTGCAGCCGGTCCAAGAGCTGGCGGCGGTCCGCCATCGCCACCGGATCGTTGCCGACTGAGAGGGCGCCGCGTGCCGGGTGGTCCGCGGCCACAATGAAGTTCTGCCGGCCGTGCTTCAGGCCGGGGTGGCGGCGGCGGGCCTTGGCGGCCCGGGCCACGGCGTCCGGGTCTTCCAGGCGGATGGTGCTGAGGTGCTCGTAGCGGCGGGGGTTGTCATCCACCGCGAGGGTCGCGGTGCCAGGGTTGAGGCTCACAGGGCCGCTCCTTCAGGGGTGAGTTGGCCGGGAACTGAGTCCTGGCCGGGAACAGCAGCGTCAGGAACAGCAGCATCGGGAACAAGGCGTCCGCGCTCGGCGAGCAGCGAGGTGACCTCGGCCGGGGTGGGCATGGCATCCGCGCAGGACAGGCGGGAAGCGACAATGGCGCCGGCAGCGTTCGCGTAATCCAGGACCTGTGCCAGCGGCCAGCCGGAGAGCAGGCCGTGCACGAAGGCGCCGCCGAACGAGTCACCGGCACCCAGGCCGTTGACGGTCTCCACCGGAACCGGGGCGGAGACCACGCGCTCGGTGCGGGTCTTGGCCATCACGCCTTCCGGGCCCAGCTTCACGACGGCGATTTCGACGCCGGCGTCCAGCAGGCGGTCGGCCTGCTCATCCGGGGTGCCCGGGCCTACGGCCACGGAACATTCCTGGTCGTTGCCGATCGCGACGGTGACGTGCGGCAGGATCCGGGCCACCTGCTCCCGGGCTTCCTCTTCAGTGGCCCAGAACATGGGGCGGTAGTCAAGGTCCAGGATGGTGTACTGGCCGTCCTTGAGGCCCGTGCGGGGCCGTGCTTCGTGGGCCGTGATGTGCGCTTCGCGGCTCGGCTCCTGGCAGAGGCCCGTCACGGTGGACCAGAAGATCTGCGCATCGCGGATGGCGTCCGTGTCGAGCTCGTTGGCCTTGATCTGCAGATCAGGTGCGGTGGGGAACCGGCCGTAGAAGTACAGCGGGAAATCGTGCGGCGGCTGTATGGCGCAGAACGTGGCGGGTGTCTGGAGCCCCTGGACCGGGCTGACGAACGAATCGTCAACGCCAAACTTTTCCAGTTCGCGGTGCAGGTAGGTACCGAAGGGGTCGTCGCCGGTGCGGGTGATGACCCCGGTCCGGCGGCCATGGCGGGCAGCGGCAACAGCAACGTTGGACGGGGAGCCGCCGAGGTACTTGCCGAAGGACGTCACATCCTCCAGCCCCACCCCGATGTCGTTCGGGTAGATATCAACGCTGATTCGCCCGATCGTGAGCAGTTCGTGGGTCACGGTAATCGTGGACCTTTCTTTTGGATCTCAACCTCTAAGCAGCCGAACGGCCAAGGCTCCGGCGTTCCGCGGGCCCGTGAGCGGGACCACAAGAACTACTGTGCCCTAGAATTTATGTCCTGTCAAAGGTTTGTACTGACATACTTACAACAAGCAGAATTCGGCCCAAAAGCGGTGGCGCGGAGCTGCAGGGGTCAACTGGCGGGGCCATCAATTCCGCCTTTATTTCTTAGGTACGGCGAGCTCTCCGGTGACATACTGCGCGCGGCCAAATCCGAAGGACCAGTCCCCCGCCGTGTTCTCGACATAGCCAATGAATACGTCCTCCCCGGCGACCCCTAAAGCCCCCAGTTTGTCTGCCACTGCGGCAAACAGGTTCTGCTTCGCCTCCTGGCTACGGCCGCCCTGGGTGAAGATCTGGATCATAATGACGTCGCGGGTGCGCTCGAAGCCGAGGCCCGCATCCTGCGCAACGATCTGTCCCGGGGCATGCTCCGTGACGATGTGGAAGTAGTCGCGTTCCGGGATCCCGTATTCAGCCAGGATGGCGTCATGGATGCCCCGGCTGAGGCGGTCCAGTTCATCCCGGCTGCGCCCTGAGTGGACATCGATTCGTACGAGCGGCATATTGTCTCCTTTGATAGTTTGTCCTGACATTCTATCAAATCCGATAGCTACTGCAAGAGGTTGTCGCGGGCTGGCCCAAGTAGGTAGCAGCACAGGGCCTTCTCAGCGCTCAGAACGCCATCTGCTGCCACCTAGTTGGGTCTTTAAACCGACGACGGCGGCCGGTGACCTTCGAGGTACAGGTCACCGGCCGCCGTCGGACGATTCAGTTGTGGTGCGGCCCCTATTTTCCGAGCAGCTCCTCGAGCCGCTCGTAGCCGTCGGACACGCCGCTTTCCATGCCTGATTGGGCCATCCCGTCCCGGGCTTCCAGGCTGGGATAGACAGAGTGGGCCCGCAGCCGGCACCTGCCTTCGCCCAGGTCCTCGAAGCTCATGAATTCAATGCTGACGATGTCCGGGTAACCGCTGAACTCGAAGGTCTGGATGGCGAAGTCGTTTTCACGGACGGTATGGAAGATGCCGTTGAAGGCGTACGTCACCCCATCCGGGCCGGTGTGGCTGTACAGGTAGGTGCCCCCGGAACGGAAGTCGTAGTGGTCGATATCGATGTTGGTGCCGCGCGGGCCCAACCACTGGGCGATCAGCTCAGGCTCCTTGTGCGCGCGGAACACGTCCGCGACCGGAAAATCGAACTCCCGCTCAAAGTCGATGAACGGGACGCCATCGGGGATGTTGAGTTTCAGCGCATTGCTCATGATCGGTCCTTGTCACTGCTGCAGTGCTTCGAGACCGCCAACATAGACCTCACTGCGGCGCCGAAGCAAGGGTCAGTCCGCCCGCGCTTAAACAAAGAAACGCGGGGTCACTCCGCGCCCAATCCGGGGGGTGGATTGGGCTGGGAGTGACCCCGCGTTGCTTGAAGTGGGCCTTAGAGCGTTGCGAAGACTTCGCGCAGCAGCTTGGCGGTCTCGGACGGCGTCTTGCCGACCTTCACGCCTGCAGCCTCGAGGGCTTCCTTCTTGGCCTGGGCGGTACCGGCGGAACCGGAGACGATGGCGCCCGCGTGGCCCATGGTCTTGCCTTCGGGCGCGGTGAAGCCGGCCACGTAGCCGACGACCGGCTTGGTGACGTTGGCCTTGATGAAGTCGGCCGCACGCTCTTCGGCGTCGCCACCGATTTCGCCGATCATCACGATGGCCTTGGTCTCCGGGTCAGCCTCGAACGCGGCCAGGGCGTCGATGTGGGTGGTGCCGATGACGGGGTCACCGCCGATGCCGATGGCCGTTGAGAAGCCGAGGTCGCGCAGTTCGTACATCATCTGGTAGGTCAGCGTGCCGGACTTGGAAACCAGGCCGATGGGGCCCTTGCCGGTGATGTTCGCCGGGGTGATGCCCACGAGGGCTTCGCCCGGGGTGATGATGCCGGGGCAGTTCGGTCCGATGATGCGGGTGACCTGGTTGCCGTCGGCGTCCACCTTGGATTGTGCCAGTGCCCAGAACTCGGCGGAGTCCTGAACCGGCACGCCTTCGGTGATGACGACGACCAGGCCGATGCCGGCCTCGATGGCTTCGACGACGGCGTTCTTGGTGAATGCCGGCGGAACGAAGACGATGGAGACGTCGGCGCCGGTCTCGGCGATGGCTTCCTTCACGGTGCCGAAAACGTTGATCTCGTTTTCGCCGTGCAGGACGGTGGTACCGGCCTTGCGGGCGTTGACGCCGCCAACGATGTTGGTGCCGGCCTTGAGCATGAGGGCGGTGTGCTTGGTGCCTTCGCCGCCCGTGATGCCCTGGACGATGACCTTGGAGTCCTTGTTCAGATAAATAGACATGTTTTCTTTCCTAGATCTCGACAGGCTCGATCAGCGGGCGTTGGCGAGCTCGGCAGCCTTGTCGGCGCCCTCGTCCATGGTGGCGGCGAGGGTAACCAGCGGGTGGTTGGCCTCTTCGAGGATGCGGCGGCCTTCTTCGACGTTGTTGCCGTCGAGGCGGACGACCAGCGGCTTGTTGGCGGAGTGGCCCAGCTCGGCCAGTGCGCCAACGATGCCCTTGGCGACAGCGTCACAGGCGGTGATGCCACCGAAGACGTTGACGAATACGGACTTGACCTGCTCGTCGCCCAGGATGACGTCGAGGCCTGCGGCCATGACCTCGGCGGAGGCTCCGCCGCCGATGTCCAGGAAGTTGGCGGGCTTGACGTTGCCGTGGTTCTCCCCGGCGTACGCGACGACGTCCAGGGTGGACATGACGAGGCCTGCACCGTTACCGATGATGCCGACTTCGCCGTCCAGCTTGACGTAGTTCAGGTCCTGCGCCTTGGCCTTGGCCTCGAGCGGATCGGCGGATTCCTTGTCCTCAAGCTGGGCGTGCTTGGGGTGGCGGAATTCGGCGTTCTCGTCCAGCGTGACCTTGCCGTCGAGGGCAACAATCTCGCCCGCGCCGGTCTTGACCAGTGGGTTGACCTCCACGAGGGTGGCGTCTTCCTTCTTGAAAACGTCCCAGAGCTTCAGAATGACGCCGGCGACTTTGCCGCGCAGTTCTTCAGCGAAGCCGGCGGCAGCGACGATTTCGTCGGCCTTGGCCTGGTCGATGCCCACGGCGGGATCGATGGCTACCTTGGCCAGGGCCTCGGGCCGCTCAACGGCGAGCTGCTCGATCTCCATGCCGCCTTCAACCGAGCACATGGCCAGGTAGTTGCGGTTGGCCCGGTCCAGCAGGACGGAGAAGTAGTATTCCTCGGCGATGTCCGCACCCTGGGCGATCATCACCTTGTTGACGGTGTGGCCCTTGATGTCCATGCCCAGAATGTTGGTGGAGTGCTCAAGTGCCTCGTCGGCGGACTTGGCAACCTTGACGCCGCCAGCCTTGCCGCGGCCACCAACCTTAACCTGTGCCTTGACGACAGTTACGCCGCCGATCTTCTCGGCAGCTGCCTTTGCTTCTTCAGGAGTGTGCGCCACGATGCCGGCGAGCACGGGTACACCGTGCGCTTCGAACATATCGCGCGCCTGATATTCAAACAGGTCCACGGTTTAGTGTCCTTCTACGTCGAAGTAGTTTCTGTACAGCCGGACTGCACCCAAGGTGCGGACCGGGCTGCGGAATTAGCGCGCCCTGCGGCAGGTCCGGAAACGAGCCACGCGGCGCAATGATCCTTTTTTGAACTCTAGTCCTTTGGAGGCACCGGCTCGTTCCAGACTACCTGTTCTGTGAGTAAGGACACTATTCTATGGACCGTAGAAAAACCCCGTGATTACGCGGTTTTTGGGGCCGGGGCGGGCGCCGTCTGGACGTTCTTACCCTCTGCGGAGATGAGTTCGTAATGATCCCGGCTGATAAAGAAACCGACGCCGCCAGAAACGTTTCCGCAGGCCACCCCCGACCGGTAGGCGGAGCACCGCAAACCATTCCGTTCAAGGTTGCCGCCGTCGGGCAGGACGCGAAGCTTGGAGACGGGTCCGTCGGCCGTGCCCTTGGGCCCGTACTCGGCCTCCATCTGCGTGACCCCGGCCCGGCATTCGCCGTACCGGGCCCGGCTGGGCGTCAGGAGCGCCGCGCCGCCCAGATAGCCGAGTCCCGTACCTGCGCAGTCGTCCCCGACGTCCGGTGCTGCCGGCGCGGGGTACGCCGCGAGCTCGCAGTGTGCCACAGGCACGGTTGCCAGTTTTTGATTGTCGGGATCGCTGAAGTTGTTGGTTTCGTACGGCAGGTTCAGGTGTGGCCCGCGGGCTGCTGTCAGGGCGCACACCACATTCCTGTCCGCAGTGACGAACGCCAGTGCGTCCTCCCCTGCCGCAAACTCCGCGGGATCACTGAGCGGAGCCTGTTTCAGCTGTTCGAGGACCGGCAGCGGTGGCGGCGGCGTGTACTCCGGATCCGCGACGGTTACGGAACAGCCCGCCAGTGTCATTGCGAACAGTGCCACCCAGAACACTGGCGCCAGCCCTGCAGCCACGCCATCCGTGCGCCGCACCGGCACGCTCAGGCGTCGATCTTGGTCAGCGGCGCGTACCGCAGAAGCAGCCGCTTCTCGCCGATGTCGAACGTCACCTTCGCCACGGTCTTGTCCCCGGCACCTTCGACGGCGAGCACGGTGCCGTTGCCAAAGCTCGTGTGGTTGACCTTGTCCCCCACGCTGACCGCGATGACTTCCTTCTGCGGCTGCACGCGGTTTTTCGCGACGGCGGCCGGGACGTCGGCGTTGAAGCCCGCCGAGGAATCGGCACGGGTGCCGCGGGCCGTTCCGGCACCCCAGAAGGACCCGCCGTACCGGCTCGACCCGATGTCGGCGCCGCTCCCCCACCCGCCGGACTGCCGGCTGGTTCCCTCGCGCTTCCATTCGACGAGTTCGGAGGGGATTTCCTCCAGGAACTGGCTGGCCGGGTTGTACTGGCTCTGCCCCCACATGCTTCGGACCTCGGAACGGGTCACGTAGAGGCGCTTCCGGGCGCGCGTCAGCCCCACGTAGGCGAGCCGGCGTTCCTCCGCCAGTTCCTTCGGATCAGTGGCTGAACGCTGGTGCGGGAAGAGCCCGTGCTCCATGCCGGTCAGGAACACCACGGGGAATTCCAGGCCCTTGGCCGTGTGCAGCGTCATGAGCGTGACCACACCCAGCCGCTTCGCCTCCGCCACCGCGGCGTCAATGTCCGCGCCGGGCGCGTCCGGGATCTGGTCGGCGTCGGCCACCAGCGACACCTGCTCCAGGAAGGCGCCCAGGGATCCTTCGGGATTGTCGCGCTCGTATTCACGGACGACGGCGACCAGCTCCGCGAGGTTTTCCACCCGGGACTCGTCCTGCGGATCCGTGCTGGAGCGCAGCGTGGCGAGGTAGCCGGTTTGTTCCAGCACGGCCTCGAGTGCGGCCGCGGCGCCGGAGCCCGCGGCGACCTCGGCGAGGTCGTCCAGGAGCTTCACGAAGCCGAGCACCGCGTTGACCGAGCGGGTGGCCATGCCGGGCGCCTGGTCGGCGCGGCGGGCGGCGGCGATGAAGGACGTGCGTTCCCGCTCGGCGAGGGCCGCGACGGCCCCCTCGGCCCGGTCCCCGATCCCGCGCTTGGGCTCGTTGAGGACGCGGCGGAGGTTGACGTCGTCGTCCGGATTGACCAGCACCCGGAGGTACGCCAGCGCGTCCTTGATTTCCTTGCGCTCGTAGAACCTGGTGCCACCCACCACCTTGTACGGCAAGCCGACGCGCACCAGGACGTCCTCGATGGAACGGGACTGGGCGTTGGTGCGGTAGAAGATGGCGACGTCGCCGGGGCGGAGGTTGTCCTCGTCCTGGAGCCGGTCGATCTCCTTGGCGATGAACTGGGCTTCATCGTGCTCGTTCTCGCCCACGTAACCGATGATCTTGTGGCCCTCGCCCTCCGCGGTCCAGAGCCTCTTCTCGGGGCGGTTGGGGTTCCGGGAGATAACGGAGTTGGCCGCGCTCAGGATGTTCTGGGTGGAGCGGTAGTTCTGCTCCAGCTTGATGGTGCGGGCGTCGGGGTAGTCCTTCTCGAACTCCACGATGTTCCGGATGTCCGCGCCCCGGAACGCGTAGATCGACTGGTCCGAGTCGCCGACGACCGTCAGTTCGGCCGAGCCCGGGCCCTCGCCGACGATTTCCCGAACCAGCGCATACTGCGCGTGGTTGGTGTCCTGGTATTCGTCCACCAGGACGTGCCGGAACCGCCGCCGGTAGGAATCTGCAAGCGCCGGGAAGGCCCGGAACATGTAGACCGTCTGTGCGATGAGGTCGTCGAAATCCATGGCGTTGGCCTGGCGCAGCCGCTGGGTGTAGCCCCTGAAGACGTCTGCCACGGCGCTCTCGAACGGGTCACTGTGGTTCGCGGCGGACGCGAAGGAATCGTCGTCAATCAGTTCGTTCTTGAGCGCGGAGATCTTGTGCTGGATGGCCTTGGGCGCGAACTTCTTGGGGTCCAGGTCCAGGTTCTTGGCCACCAGGGTAATCAGCCGCAGGGAGTCGGCGGAGTCGTAGATGGAGAAGTTGGAGTTCAGGCCGACGTTGGCGGCCTCGCGGCGCAGGATCCGGACACAGGACGAGTGGAACGTGGAGATCCACATGGCCTTGGCCCTGTTGCCCACGAGGGCCTCGATGCGTTCACGCATTTCCGCGGCGGCCTTGTTGGTGAACGTGATGGCCAGAATCTCGCCGTGGTGGGCACGCTTGGTGGCGATCAGGTAGGCGATCCGGTTACTGAGGACGCGGGTTTTTCCGGAGCCGGCTCCGGCCACGATCAGCAGTGCGCTGCCGGAGTGCTTGACCGCTTCCTCCTGCTGCGGATTCAGGCCCGCCAGCAGCGCGCCGGCGTCCGGGAGATGATGCCGGGCGTGCTCCTCCGCCGGGCCTCCATCTGCCTGACCGGCTCCCGGGCCAGCTGCCGGGCGGCCGGCGGATTCGCCCGGGCCGCCGCCGAACGCGGGCGTCATCAGCCCTGTTTCGGGGCGCGACTTGGTGATGGCACCGGCGTGGGAACCAGCCTTGAACGGACCGTCAGCGTAGGGGTCAAACAACATATCCATGGTGACTACAAGTCTAGGCGGTGGGACCGACACTGGATTCCGCCCTGTGGATAACCTAGGCAGATAGCCCCGGGGCCGGGCCCCGCGGCGGGGACGAACCGGCAGGAAAGCTAGTCGACAGAGCCTGACTCAAGCGCGGCGCGCAGCTGGTGCACCGCCGTCGTTCCTCCCGCCATGAACCATTCCAGGCCGTTGACATGCACGCTGCCGGCGACGCCGCCCGCGGCCGTCACGATCGCCTTTCCGGGCAGCCAGTCCCATTCGGGGCAGCTGTGCTGGAACCAGCAGCCGAGCTGCCCGTCGGCGACGCGCCCCAAGTCGCACGAGCCGGACCCGAGCATCCGCAGCGTTGCGGCCGAAGTCGCGGCAGCGTGCCACGGCATGGCGCACATCGGGTCGGCGAGCCAGCGCGGGTGGATGTAGGTGGCGGCGCCGAGTTGGGAGAGATCGACGGCATTGCGGTTGGCTCCGTCTTCATTGAAGGTGGTGACGGGTTCGCCGTTGAGGGCGGTGGCTCGTTGCTTGCCGCCGATCCAGAGCTTGTCCTCCTCGGGCTGGAAAATGGCGCCGAGCAGCACATCCGATTCGTCCTTGAGGGCAATGGCTGAGCACCAGTACGTGGAGCCCTGCAGGAAGTTGTAGGTGCCGTCCACCGGATCGATGACCCAGGTCCGCCCGCTGCTGCCGTGCACCGCGGCCCCTTCTTCGCCGAGGACGCCGTCGTCCGGGCGGCAGCGTTGAAGCTGCTCCATCACATAGGCTTCGGCCGCGTGGTCTGCGGCTGTGACGACGTCGGAGACGGAGGTCTTGCGCTGGGCGTCGAGGCCGCCCTGCCGCATCAGCAGTGCCAGCTGCCCGGCCTCGCGGACCAGCTCGGCCGCCAGCTCATAGTCGTCGAGCTCGGGGCTCAGGTTGGTGGCGCTGTGTTTGCCAAGTTTGTGTCTGCCCAGTTCCGTCACGGTTCCCACCCTATCGGCGCCGGGCATGCCGTGAACAGCAAGGGCGGGCCACAGCAGCGGCGGAGGACAGCAAAGCCCGGGGACGGCGGGCGATAATGGACGCATGGCCAAAACACCTGCACAGCGGATCAAGAAGCACGGCGCGAAGGCCGCAGTACCCCAGCACCACCTGCCGCCGGTGATGAACCCCGGCACGGACCGCTCTCCGGCGAAGGCGCAGAACAACGCCAACCTGATTGTCATCGCCGGCGTGGTGGCCAGCCTGTTCCTGTTCTGGTACGTCCACCTGCTCACGCTGAACCAGCTCACCCAGCTGTCCGGCGGGCTGGCCATGCCCGATTCCCTGGTCGGCGGCTTTGACACCGGCTACGCCGAGCAGCTGCGCCGCGCTTTGGACGCCGACGCCCGCGGCCAGCTCAACTACGTCCACAAGACGGCGGGCACGCTGTTTCCGCTGATCTTCGCCTTCACCTGGCTGCTGCTGATCGGCACCAACGCGGCAAAAAAGGCGCTGCGCTGGGCGCTCTGGGCGCTGCCGCTCCTGTTCGTGGTGGTCCGGCTGTGGGGCAACGTCGCCATTGATTCCATGATCGGGGCGGTAAACCTCGACGCCGGCCAGGTCGCCCTGGCGTCGGGCCTCACCGTGGCCGGCTGGGTACTGTTCGTGGCCAGCCTTCTCGCCGGCGGCGCCGCCGTGTTCCTGGGGCGCCAGTCCTCGAAGGAATCGGCCGGGCCTCCGGCCGTCTAGGCACTCCCGGCGCCCCCGCAGCAGGAAGCCTAGGCCAATACACCTAGGCGCTCCGGGCGGCCTGGGCCCGGGCGGAGGCCCTGCGCACCTGCCGTTCCTGCCGGACACGCTGGGCGATGACCAGGCCCGCGGCAGCGAGACCGATCGTGATGGGGTAGCCCATCAGCCGTTCCAGGGTTCCGGGCTCGGGGACGTTCAGGCCGGTGACTGCCGCGGTGACGAGGGCGGCCACGGACACTCCGCCGGCGGCCAGGATAAACCAGCCCAGCGGCGTTTGCCGGAGCCACAAGGCGCCGAGCAGCAGCAGCGCCAGGGAGCCGGCGACGAAGTACATGACGGCGCCCGCGTAATGCCAGCCGGACTCCACGTCCTCAGGCACCAGCCCCACGACGATCGTCCCGGCGCCTGCGGTCCCGGTCAGGATCCGCGCCGCCACGGCCGAGTACCACGGCACTTCCCCGGAATGGCTGGCCATGACCCGCACTCTGGCCCGGGCGGCCACCCGCAGCAGCGCCGAGCTCAGCAGCAGCGCGCCCAACAGCATGCCCAGCCCCTGAACCACGAAGGAGGCGTTCATCAGCACGTGCAGCGGCGAACAGATGCTGCGGCCGCCGTAGAGCCCGCAGGTGACGGCACCCAGGTCGCTGATGAGGCCGGTCCGCCGGCTGTAGGGGTCGGGTCCGGCCCAGGCGCCGATGACGGCGGCCTCCGCCATGAAATACTGGACGACGCTGAGCACCGCCCACGCCCCGATGTACTGCCGTGTGGAGGCGGTGTCCGGCAGGAACGTTGCGCGGGCGGTGGGGACTTCAGCTGCGGCGGCCATGCCAAGAGCGTAGTACGCGCGCTCACCTTGTATGCTTGTAAGCGTGCCCGAACGGGCCGGTCCAAAACCCGGCTGCGGCGGGCGCCCGCCCTCGTAGCTCAGTGGATAGAGCACGGCTCTCCTAAAGCCGGTGTCGTTGGTTCGATTCCAATCGAGGGCACTTGAATCTGCAGCACCCTCCCGGGCTCCGCGCCTATCTGCTGGGCACAACGCCGGCGGACCCTTCATCCCCCGAACCTGCGCCCGCAGGCCGCTGGGCCGTGGAGCGGACCATGCTGGACCGGGCCGGGGGCACCCGCGGCACCTTTACCGGCGTCGTGATCTTTTCCCCCGACGGCGACGGCGGACTCCGCTTCCACGAGGAGGGGACCGTGGTCTGGCCTGCTGTCAACGGCGACACCTTCTCCGGGCCGGCCACCCGCGATTACGTGCTCAGGGCCGCGGACACCCCGGACGCTCTGGACATGCTGTTTCCCGACGGCCGGCCGTTCCACCGGATGAGTTTCTCCCCCGAGGCCAGCCAGGACCGGCACTGGTGCGATCCGGACACCTACCGCGTCACCTACGTCCGTCATGGCGAGGACGAGTTCAGCTATTTCTGGGATGTGACTGGCCCGCGCAAGGACCTGCTGCTGGAGTCCGTGCTGCAGCGTCTACCCGGAACGGCGACGGCTGCGGACGGGCTAGGCTCGAAACCGTGAATCCACGCATCATCGTTTCCGCCGTGTGTGTCTACGACGCCACTGGCCGGCTCCTGACCGTCCGCAAGCGCGGCACGGACAAGTTCATGCATCCCGGCGGCAAGCCTGAGCCCGGCGAGACCGCGGTGCAGGCCGCCGCCCGGGAGCTGCAGGAGGAAGTCGGCATCATTGTCGATCCCCGCGAACTGACGCTGATGGGCGTGTGGCTGGCCGATGCCGCCAACGAGGCAGCCACGGAGATCGAAGCCACCGTCTTCACCGCGCCGGGCACCTGGGTGGCCCACCCCTCCGCTGAGATCGCCGAGATCCGGTGGCTGGACCTCGCGGCAGAGTGGCCCGGCGACCTCGCGCCGCTGCTCACGGACCACATACTGCCGGCGCTGGCGGAAACCGGGCGCTGACGCGGACGGCTGACGCGTGCGCTGACGCCGAGAGATCTCGTCGCTTAGAGCCAAGCTAAACGATGAAATCTCACGCCTCGATGGGGCCCGAGGAACTCAGTACTCGGGAACCGCTTCCTCCGCCACGGCCGTGGCCTCGGCGAACTGGGTCCGGTACAACTCGGCGTAGCGGCCGTCCGCGGCCAGCAGTTCGGTGTGGGTTCCGCGTTCCACAATCTGGCCGTCCTCCACCACCAGGATGACGTCAGCCGCGCGGATCGTGGAGAGCCGGTGGGCAATGACGACGGCGGTCCGGCCTTCCAGCGCAGCGCCCAGCGCCGCCTGCACGGCGGCTTCGTTCGTGGAGTCCAGCGCGGCGGTGGCTTCGTCGAGGATGACCACCCGGGGCTGGGCGATCAGCAGCCGGGCGATGGTGAGCCGCTGGCGTTCCCCGCCGGAGAGCCGGTAGCCGCGCTCCCCCACGACGGTTTCCAGGCCGTCGGGAAGGGAACGGATCATGGCTTCGAGCCGGGCCTGGCGCAGCACCGCCCACATGTCCTCGTCGGTGGCCTCCGGGCGGGCCAGCCTGAGGTTGGAGGCGATGGTTTCGTGGAACAGGTGCCCGTCCTGGGTGACCATGCCCAGGGTGGCACGGATGGAATCGAAGGTCAGGTCGCGCACGTCCAGGCCGGAGGCCGGCGCGGTGCCGCCAAGGCGCACGGCGCCGGAGTCGACGTCGTACAGCCGGGACAGCAGCTGGGCCACTGTGGACTTGCCGGCGCCGGAGGACCCCACGAGGGCAACGGTCTGCCCGGGTTCCACCCGGAAGCTGATGCCGTGCAGCACTTCCTCGCCGCCGCGGGTGTCCAGCGTGGAGACCTCCTCCAGCGAGGCCAGCGAGACCTTGTCCGCCGAGGGGTAGGAGAAGCGCACGTCGTCGAACTCCACGGCCACGGGACCGGGCGGGACGGCCAGCGCACCCGGCTTTTCCTGGATGAGGGGCTCGAGGTCCAGGATTTCGAAGACCCGTTCAAAGCTGACCAGGGCGCTCATGATCTCCACGCGGGCGTTGGACAGCGCGGTGAGCGGCGCGTAGAGGCGGGTGAGCAGCAGCGCCAGCACCACGACGTCGCCGGGGGCGAGCTGTCCGCCGATCGCCAGCCAGCCGCCCAGGCCGTAGACCAGGGCGAGGGCCAGGGCGGAGACGAGCGTCAGCGCGGTCACGAACGTGAACTGGAGCATGGCCGTCCGCACGCCGATGTCGCGGACCCGGCCGGCGCGGAGCGCGAACTCGCGGGATTCCTCGTCGGGCCGGCCGAAAAGCTTGACCAGGGTGGCGCCGGGGGCGGAGAAGCGCTCGGTCATCTGGGTGCCCATGGCGGCGTTGTGCTCGGCCGCCTCGCGCCGCAGGTCCGCCAGCCGGGAACCCATCCGCCGGGCAGGGATGAGGAAGATCGGCAGCAGGATCATGGCCAGCACGGTGACCAGCCAGGAGGTATTCAGCATCACCACGAGGGTGAGGATGAGGGCCACCACGTTGCTGACCACGCCGGACAGGGTTCCGGCGAACGCGGACTGCGCGCCGATGACGTCGTTGTTCAGGCGACTGACCAGCGCGCCGGTGCGGGTCCGGGTGAAGAACGCAATGGGCATTCTCTGAACGTGGTCGAACACCTTGGTGCGGAGGTCCACGATGACGCCCTCGCCGATCGTGGAGGACAGCCAGCGGCTCACCATGCCCAGAGCGGCCTCGGCTACGGCCACGCCGGCGATCAGTGCCGCCAGCCGGATCACCTCGCCGGCATCGGCGCGGGCAACGATCGTGTTGACCACCTGGCCGGCGAGGACCGGGGTAGCCACGGCCAGGAAGGCCATGGCAATGGAGACGGCCACGAACGCGATCAATCGTCCCCGGTGCGGCCGGGCGAAGCCCATGACGCGCTTCAGGGTCTCCTTGGAGAACGGCCGGGAGCCGCTCTTGGCCCGGGTGATGTTGTATAGCGAGCGCCAGGCGACGCCGTCCATGCTCATTTGTTTTGCTCCATCTTCCCTGCCGCCAGTTCGGTGACGACGCCGTTGTCCACATTCCAGCGCACGTCCAGGCGGACGTTTTCCAGCAGCCGCCGGTCGTGGGTGACCAGCAGCAGGGCGCCGTCGTAACTTTCCAGTGCTTCTTCGAGCTGCTCGATCGCGGGGAGGTCCAGGTGGTTGGTGGGCTCGTCCAGGACCAGCAGGTTCACGCCGCGGGCCTGCAGCAGGGCCAGGGCGGCGCGGGTCCGCTCCCCCGGCGACAGCGAGTCCACGGTGCGCGCGGTGTGGTCCGCCTTGAGGCCGAACTTCGCCAGCAGGGTCCGGACCTCGGCGGAAGTGTAGTCGGTCAGGACGGCCTCGACGGCGTCAGCCAGTTTGAGGTGTCCGGCCAGCAGCCCGCGGGCCTGGTCGATCTCGCCGACGGCCACGGACACACCGCGGGAAGCGTCACCCGAGTCCGGTTCCTGGGTTCCCAGAAGCAGCCGGAGCAGCGTCGACTTGCCGGCGCCGTTGGGCCCGGTGATGCCGATCCGCTCGCCGGCGTTGAGCTGCAGGTTCACCGGCCCCAGGGTGAAGCTGCCCTGCCGGGCGACGGCGTCGCGCAGCGTTGCCACCACAGAGCTGGAGCGGGGCGCCTGGCCGATGCTGAACTGCAGCTGCCACTCCTTGCGCGGTTCCTCCACCACGTCCAGGCGGGCGATGCGCGATTCCATCTGCCGGACCTTCTGCGCCTGCTTTTCGGAGGACTCGGTGCTGGCGGCGCGACGGATCTTGTCATTGTCCGGGTTTTTCTTCATCGCGTTCCGGACGCCCTGGGAGCTCCATTCCCGCTGGGTGCGCGCGCGGGACACGAGATCCGCCTTGGTCGCGGCGAATTCCTCGAACCGCTCGCGGGCGTGCCGGCGGGCCACGGCGCGTTCCTCCAGGAAGGCCTCGTAGCCGCCGTCGTACACGGCCACCGAGTTCTGGGCCAGGTCCAGCTCCACGATGGAGGTCACGCAGCGGGCCAGGAACTCGCGGTCGTGGGAGACCAGCACCGCACCGCCGCGAAGCCCCTGCACGAAGGCCTCCAGCTTGGCCAGGCCGTCCAGGTCAAGATCGTTGGTGGGCTCGTCCAGGAGCACGACGTCGAAGCGGCTCAGCAGCAGGGCGGCGAGCGCCACGCGCGCAGCCTGGCCACCGGACAGCCCGGTCATTTCCGCGTCGGGGCCGACGTCCAGTCCCAGGTCGGCCAGGACGGGTGCGATCCGTTCGTCCAGGTCCGCGGCGCCGGAGGCCATCCACCGGTCAAAGGCCATCGAGTAGGCATCGTCCGCTCCGGGAGCTCCAGAGCCGAGGGCCTCGGCCGTGGATTCCATCTCCGCGGTGGCTTTCGCGCAGCCGGTGCGGCGGGCAATGTAGGCGGCGACGGTTTCACCGGCGAGCCGCTCGTGTTCCTGCGGCAGCCAGCCCACAAAGGCGTCGGCCGGTGCGAGGCTGACTGTGCCGTCCTGTGCCTGGTCCACCCCGGCAAGGAGCCGCAGCAGTGTGGACTTGCCCGCACCGTTGGCGCCGACCACGCCAACAACGTCCCCGGGAGCCACTGTGAGGGACAGCCCGGAGAAGAGGGTGCGGTGGTCATGACCGCCCGAAAGGTCCTTCGCAACAAGGGTTGCAGTCATCAATCCATCCTCTCACCGCTGCCCGTTTTCACCCGAAAATCAGGCGGGCATGAAAGAACCCGCTGGTCCGGACTTGGGGGGTGTACGGACCAGCGGGTTCGACCACTTAGCATAGTTGAAGCGGCGCGCTACGTAAAATCCAGGCCGGCGGGCCGCCACTTCGCACCACCCCGTCCGTCACCAGAGAGCGTTCCATGCCCCTACCTGCCAAGGCCTTCCAGCGCTGGCTGCACGGCGTCGCGCCGGACGCCAGCGTTGCTGATGTGGCCAGGGCGTCAGGGGTCAAGCGCACCACTCTGGCGCAGCAGCTGGTCCGCGGCAAGGTGGCCGAGGCAACCGTCGTGGCGATCAGCCGGGCCTTCAACATGAACCCGGTGGCTGCGCTGGGCTCCTTTGAGCCGTACTGGGACCTGGGAAAACCGCCGATCCCGCCCACGCTGCAGGAACTGGTCAGCCAGATCGCCACCGCAGACCTGCTGCACGCCATCATCGCGCGCACCGAGCCGGACGCAGGCACAGGTAACGGCACAGGCACGGATAAAGGCACTGCGCCGCCCGGACTCGGCCCGCCGCCGCATGCCACCTCGGTGAAAAACTGGGTGGACGCGATCGACGACGGCGAGCTCCGGCACCGCGTCTCCGCCGCCACCGGCGTCGCTCCCCAAAACTATTCAGCGCAACTGACCGCCAACCGGCTGGCCCCGGAACTGGCCGTCGCCACCTCCCGGGCTGCCGGCGTCGGACTCGCCAGCGGTCTGGTGGCCGCCGGACTGGTGACCGAAGCCGAAGCCGGGTGGCCACCCGATGCCCGGCAGGCTGCCCTGGATGGCATGACCGACGGCGAACTGACCGCTCTGGCTGGCGAACGCCTCCAGGCGCTCGGCAAGGCCTTGCGGCGCCAGGAACACGACCAACGACAAACCGAAACGATCTGGGAGAACCTCGGATGATTGAAATTCTGCAGTGGACCACCCTGATCGCGTCGGGAGCGGCCACGCTGAGCAGAATCCCGAACCTGGTCCGCCGGAAGAACAGGTCCATTTTCTACGCCTTGGCGCTACTGACGCTGGCCATCCTGCTCAGCATCGACGGTCCCTACCTGGCGGTCGATGCCCTGCTCGGCGGTGCCAACGTGGCCAACCTGCTGCTGCGCTTCATCATCTTCGGGGCCATCTTTTTCCTTGCCCTTCGGATTGCTGTCGGGTTCGGGGACAGCCGCGGAATCCAGCTGATACGGGGCCGCACCGGCATGCTTGCCCTGGGAATCATTTCTGCCGTGCTGGTGGTCTGCTTTGTTCTGATGGACACGTCGGGATCGTCGGCGGGGCTCGTGGACGTTGCGGCCAAGAATCAGCAGAACGCCCTCCTCGTGGAGTACTACGGCGCCGCCGGGCGTGCCTATCCGGCGTACGTGTGTCTCGCGATCCTGCCGGGGATGCTCCGGGCCATCAGGAACCCGCTGCCCGCGCTGCTGCGGATGAGCGCGGCGCTTCTGGCCGTCGGCAGCATCGCGATCCCCCTTTCGCTGCTGTTCCCCCTCGTCCCGCCCGGGCTGGGGTTCCTGCGCTTCACCGTCAACTACACAGCCATCCTCTGCTTCGTCGTCGGCCTGGCTCTCATCTGGGTGGCGAGCGCCCGGGCCGGCCGGAAGCACCGGCCGCTGGCCGCCAAACGCCGCTAGTATCGTTCCAATCATTCGTCAGCAGAGAGCGTTTCATGCCCCTCCCCGCCAAAGCATTCCAGCGCTGGCTAAATGGCGTGGCACCGGATACCAGCACGGCCGTCATCTGCAGGGTCTCCGGGGTCAAGCGCACCACCCTCGCCCAGCAGCTGGTCCGGGGAAAGGTTGCCGAGACTACGGTCGTGAGCATCAGCCGGGCCTACGACATCAATCCGGTCGCCGCACTGGCCACCTTTGACACGTACAGCGACCTCGTCAGTTCTTCCCTCCCTCCTTCCGACAGGGAACTGGTAAGCCAAATCGCCACCGTCGACCTGCTGCGGGCCGTCATTGTCCGCACCGCACCCACGGGCTCCGCCGGCACTGGCTCCACGGGCTCGGGCTCCACGGGCTCGGGCTCCACGGGTACCGGCCCGCCGGAACTCAGCCCGCCGCCGCATGCCACCTCGGTGAAAAACTGGGTGGACGCGATCGACGACGGCGAACTCCGCCACCGCGTCTCCGCCGCCACCGGCGTCGCCCCGCAGAACTACTCCGCCCAACTGACCGCCAACCGGCTCGCCCCGGAACTGGCCGTCGCCACCTCCCGGGCTGCCGGCGTCGGACTGGCCGGCGGACTGGTGGCTACGGGGCTGGTGACCGAAGCGGAATCAGGCTGGCCGCCGGGCGCACGGCAGGCGGCCCTGGACCGGCTCAGCGACGGCGACCTGGCCGCCCTGGCCGGCGAACGCCTCCAGGCGCTGGGCAAGGCCTTGCGGCGGCAGGAGCAGGACCAGGAACAGACCGAAAGAATATGGGAAAACCTGGTATGAGCGAGATTCTCCCGTGGATAACACTGGTTGTTTGCGCCAGTGCCGCACTGGCCCGGCTCCCCAGCGCAGTGCGCGGCGTGAACCCCACCCTGTTCTTGATCTTCCTGCTGGCGACGGCCGCCGGGATCCTGAGCATCGAACAGTTCTATATGGCCATCGACGGCGCCCTTGGCGGCATCAACATTGCCCACGTCCTGCTGCGCCTGATTGTTTTCGCCACGATCTACCTCATCGCGGTCCGCGTCACAAAGGGGTTTGGCGCCCCTGACGCCCACCGCATGATCTCCGGGCGTCCGGGGCTGGCCATGCTCGCGATTTTCACAGCGGCCCTCGTGACGGTCTTCCTCCTGATGGAACCGGCTGCTTCGTCAGTGCGCTTCAGGGAGGCCGGCGCGGTCAGCGCACGGAATGAGGCCCTGCTGCCGTACTACTGGGCTGCCGCGCGGGGCTACCTGGCGTACGTCTCCCTCGCACTGCTGCCTGCCTTGCTCCGCAGCGTCAGGGAAAGCCTGCCCCCGCTCGTCAGGACCGGGGCGGCCCTGATGGCGGCCGGAGCGGTGGCCACTGTGGCCGGCCTCTGCCTTGAATTCGCTCCTCTCCAGCTCCTGGTCGTCGCGCCGGCGGTGAACAACGGCGCGGTGGTTTTCTACACCTCCGGCCTGGTTCTGGTCTGGATGGCGCGCGTCAAAGCCGCCAACCGCGGGGGTCACGGGACGTCATCTACCGGAAGGTAGCGGCCCGGGATTCACAAAATCATTAGACCGTGAGAGAATCATGAATGTGTGAAAGCAGTTGCTGCCTGGCTCACAAGCCGTGGCGCCTGCCGGATCGCACATTGGGGGGATGAGTGGTGGCGGCCGTTGGGGACCGCCCCCACTCAGCCTTTTTAAAGGCAGGTTACAGCCCCCGTATGATGGCGAAATAAAGGTCTTTGCCAATGCGTTGCAGGCACTGGCACCGCGGTAGCCGGATCCGGCCGCCGCGATGCCTACCGCCGCAGCCTGAAGAAGAAGGTATCCGCCATGAACCGTGTCCATTCCCGCCGTTCCGCCCTTGCAGCCACCCTCGCCGGACTGGCACTGGCTCTGACGGCCTGCGGCGGTGGCAGCGGCGGCGGAGGTTCCCAGGCCCCGGCTGCCAGCGGCTCGGACACCTCGCTCAGCGATGTGAAGTCCAAGGGCGAGATCGTCATCGCCACCGAGGGCACCTACAAGCCGTTCAGCTTCCACGCGCAGGGAGCCGGTGACCTGACCGGCTACGACGTCGAGATCGCGCGCGCGGTCGCCGACAAGCTGGGCGTGAAGGCCAACTTCCAGGAGACCCAGTTCGACGGGATCTTCGCCGGCCTCGACGCCAAGCGGTTCGACACCATCGCCAACCAGATTTCCATCAACGCGGAACGCAAGGCCAAGTACGACTTCTCCAAGCCGTACACCGTCTCCACGGGCGTGATCGTCACGAAGGCGGACAACGGCAGCATTACCAGCTTTGAGAGCCTCAAGGGCAAGACCACAGCCCAGTCGCTGACCAGCAACTTCTACAAGCTGGCCGTGGACGCGGGCGCCAATGTGCAGTCCGTGGAGGGCTGGGCCCAGGGCGTGACGCTGGTCCGGCAGGGACGCGTGGACGCGATCGTCAATGACAAGCTCACCTACCTCGACTACGCGAAAACCAATCCGGACGCCGGGCTGAAGATCGCCGCCGAAACCACGGAGAAGTCCGAGAGCGCCTTCGTGTTCCGCAAGGGCTCCACGGAACTCACGAAGGCGGTGGACAAGGCGCTGGACGACCTCCGCGCTGACGGGACGCTGGCCAAGATCTCGCAGAAGTACTTCGGCACCGACGTCACCAAGTAGATGCCGTTGAACTGGGATCTCATCTGGAGCTCCTTCGGCCCTATTGTCACGGGCGCAGTCACCGGCACCATCCCGCTGACGCTCGCTTCCTTCGCCATCGGCCTCGCGCTGGCGCTGCTGGTGGCGCTGATGCGGCTAAGCCGGAACGCCGTGGTGTCCGGTCTTGCGCGGTTCTACGTTTCGGTGATCCGCGGCACCCCGCTGCTGGTGCAGCTTTTTGTGATCTTCTACGGCCTGCCCAGCCTGGGCGTGAAGCTCGATCCGTGGCCGAGCGCCATCATCGCCTTTTCGCTGAATATCGGCGGGTATGCCGCGGAGGTCATCAGGGCCGCCATCCTGTCGGTGCCCAAGGGCCAGTGGGAAGCCGGCCACACCATCGGCATGTCCCGGGGCCAGTCGCTGCGCCGCATCATCCTGCCGCAGGCCGCGAGGGTGTCGGTGCCGCCGCTGTCCAACACCTTCATTTCGCTGGTGAAGGACACCTCGCTGGCCTCGCTCATCCTGGTCACGGAGCTGTTCCGCAACGCCCAGCAGATCGCGGCGTTCAGCCAGGAGTTCATGGTGCTGTATCTCGAGGCGGCCCTGGTCTACTGGATCATTTGCCTGGCGCTCTCCTCCGGGCAGTCCGTACTTGAAAAGAGATTGGACCGATATGTCGCCCACTGACGGAGCAGCACAGGCGGCACCCCACGGCGCCGCAGCACAGGCCCGGCCGGTGCTCTCGGTCCGCAACCTGGCGAAGGCCTTCGGCAGCAACGTGGTGCTGCGGGACATCGACCTCGACGTGCGCCGTGGCAACGTCGTGGCCCTGATCGGCCCCTCGGGTTCGGGCAAAACCACCGTGCTGCGCTCACTGAACGGGCTGGAAACGCCCGACGCCGGGACAGTCACCTTTGCGGGTCCCGGCACCTCCGCGGGACCCGAGCTCGCGCTGGATTTCTCCGCCAAAGTCTCCAAGAAGGAGATTTCGGACCTGCGGGACCGCAGCGCCATGGTGTTCCAGCACTACAACCTGTTCCCGCACATGACCGTCCTGCAGAACGTCGTCGAGGGGCCGGTCCAGGTCCAGAAGCGCAAGCGGGCCGAGGCAGTGGCCGAGGCCGAAAAGCTGCTCGCCAGGGTGGGGTTGGCGGACAAGCGCGACGCCTATCCGTTCGAGCTCTCCGGCGGCCAGCAGCAGCGGGTAGGGATTGTGCGTGCCCTGGCCCTGAAGCCCCAGCTGCTGCTGTTCGATGAGCCCACCTCGGCGCTGGACCCGGAACTCGTGGGCGACGTCCTGGGCGTCATCCAGGAACTTGCCGACGAGGGGTGGACCATGGTTATCGTCACCCACGAGCTTGCCTTCGCCCGCCAGGTGGCGGACGAGGTCATCTTCATGGACGGCGGCCTGGTGGTGGAGCGCGGACCGGCCGCCGAGGTCCTCCGGGCGCCGCGGCAGGAGCGAACCCGGCAGTTCGTCCGGCGGCTGTTGCACGAGTTCTGACTGCCTTCTAACCGTGGCGGCCTCCCGGTAGCGGGTTCCCAGGCGTCCCCCGTTTTGCCAAAAAAGGCCGCCCAGCAGCAAGCTGAGCGGCCCTTTTTGGCAAATCGAGGACGCCGAAGCGCGGGTACTCCCGGAAGCCCGTCAGCGGCGGGCCAACCTCAGCGTCACCAGCTGGAACGGCCGCAGGGTGAGCTCCGCGGAGTCCGCCCCGCCCACCACACCCGTCGGCTCGACCGGCCGCTCGAGCAGGTCCACCGCCTGGAAGCCCGTGGCCGGGAAGTTGGCAGTCAGGCGTCCGGCCGAGCGCTGGCCCAATGATTCGTACAGCCGGACGATGACGTCTCCCGATCCGTCTTCGGCCAGCTTCACGGCTTCGACCACCAGGGCCGGGTTGTCCACCGAAACCAGCGCCTCGGCCGGGTGCGCGCCCAGCACCGTCCTCGGCGCGAGGTTGGCGCGGTAGCCCTCTTCCACGGCGTCGGCGATTCCCGCTGCCGGACGGACCCAGACATCAAGCACGTGCCTGCCGCGGTCGGCCTGCGGGTCCGGGAACTTGGCAGCGCGCAGCAGCGAGAGCCGGACGGTGGTGGTGGTCCCGCCGTCGTCCCGGACAGTCCGGGCGACGTCGTGCCCGTACGTGGAGGCGTTGGCGATGGCCACGCCGTACCCGGGTTCCGAAACGTGGATCCAGCGGTGCGCGCAGATCTCGAACTTGGCAGCCTCCCACGAGGTGTTCACGTGGGTAGGCCGGAAGACGTGGCCGAACTGGGTTTCCGCCGCCGACCGGTCCGCCCTCAGGTCCAGCGGGAACCCCAGCTTGAGCAGCTTCTCGCGCTCCTGCCAGTCAACCTCGGTGGAGATGCCCAGCGACGGGCTGCCCGCCGCCAGGCTGATGCGCTGGGTGATCCGGGAGGAACCGGTGAGCCGTTCCACCACGACGACGGCGTTCCCGCCGTTCCGCTCCAGCCTCACCTCTGTGGCGTCGGTAAGGCTGGTGACGTTTCGCCGGTAGAACTCGTCGATGTCCCAGGCGTCCCATTCGTTGGGGGTGTCGCGGTGCAGTTCCAGGTGGTTTCCGAAGTGGCCGGGTGCGATGGCTTCGCGGCCTGTCCCGTGGTCGCGCAGTGAGGTCAGGAGCCCGTTGTCATCCAGTACGGCTCGGATGATTCCGTTGTCCAGGACAAAGCCGCCGTCCAGCGGCGTGGCCTGGACTGCCTCCATGGCCGGCGCAGCGTCCTGGGTTGCCGCTGCATCCTGGGTTGCCGCAGACACAGCGGCCGCGAGCGCCGGGACTCCCAGGCGGGCGTGAGGGCTGGCGTTGAGCAGGAACTCCTGTGTGCCTTCGCCCAGGAGCGCCGCGGCCGCCTCGCTGATGAGGGCTTCCAGCCCCTTGGCGACGGCCGCGTAGTTGCGTTCGGCGTCCTGGTGCACCCAGGCGATGGCGCTGCCGGGCAGGATGTCGTGGAACTGCTGCAGCAGGACCAGCTGCCACAGCCGCTTCAGCTCGGCCGCGGGATACGTGTACTCCGCGCCGGACCGGACGGCGGCAGTGGCGCACCACAGCTCCGCTTCGCGGAGGAGGTGCTCGGACCGGCGGTTCCCCTGCTTGGTCCTGGCCTGGCTGGTGTAGGTGCCGCGGTGCAGCTCCAGGTACATCTCTCCCACCCAGACCGGCAGCGCTTTGTACTCTGCCTCGGCCTGCTCAAAGAAGCTGCGCGGCGTTCCGATCCGGACTTTCGGCGAGCCTTCCAGGTCGGCTGCGCGGTGCGCGGCAGCGACCATCTCCCGCGTGGGTCCGCCGCCGCCGTCGCCATAGCCGAAGGGGACGAGCGAGATGGTGCCGTGTCCGTGGTCCCGGTAGTTGCGCTCGGCGTGCGCCAGATCCCGGCCGCTGAGTTCGGAGTTGTACGTGTCCACCGGCGGGAAGTGCGTGAAGACGCGGGTGCCGTCAATGCCTTCCCAGTTGAAGGTGTGGTGCGGCATCCGGTTGATCTGGTTCCAGGAGATCTTCTGGGTCAGGAACCAGCGGCTGCCGGCGGCCTTGACGATCTGTGGCAGGGCTGCGGAGTACCCGAAGGAGTCCGGTAGCCAGGCTTCCCTGCACTCGACGTCGAATTCCTTGAGGAAGAAGCTCTTGCCTTCGACGAACTGCCGGGCCATGGCCTCACCGCCAGGCATGTTGGTGTCGGACTCCACCCACATGCCGCCCACGGGAATGAACTGGCCGGACTTCACCTTCTCCCGGATGCGGGCGAAGAGCTCCGGGTAGTATTCCTTGATCCAGGCGAGCTGCTGCGCGGAGGAGCAGGAGAACACGAAGTCCGGGTCCTCGTCCATGAGGGCAACCACGTTGGAAAAGGTCCGGGCACACTTGCGCATGGTCTCCCGCACCGGCCACAGCCAGGCCGAATCGATGTGCGCATGCCCGGTGGCCAGCAACTGGTGGGCCGAGGCGTAGGCAGGCCTGGCCAGCACCTCCGCCAGCGCCGCGCGCCCGGCGGGCGCTGTGCCCGCGACGTCGTCCGGGTCCATGATGTCCATCATGCGTTCCAGGGCACGGAGGATCTCGTGCCGCCGGGGCAGTTCGGTGGGCAGCTCGTGCATGAGTCCGCTGAGTGTCAGCACGTCCTGCTGGAGCTCCCACACTGCCCGGTTCAGCTCCGCGATGGCTATGCTGCCCAGGCGGTACTGCGGTTCGTTTCCAGCGGTGGCCTTGTCCCCGTACGGAGTCGGCGCGAAGCTCCAGCCCTGGGCAACATCGGGATTGGCTGCTGCCTCTACATAGAAGTCGACGGCGAGCCCGCTGCCCAGGAGCTTCAGCGGGATGTGCTGGTTGCGGGGCGAGATGGCCTTGATGATGCTGCCGTCCGGCCGCCACGCGATTCCTTCGCACTGGAAGCCGGGAATCTCCGTGGTGAAGCCGAGGTCCACGACGATCTCCACCTCGGTGTCCGGCGTGGTTCCCCAGGCATCCGGCACCTCTCCCTGAAGGCGCAGCCACTTGGTGCTCCACGGGCGCCCCCATGCGGCACCTTGTTCCTGCGGCACGAAGTCCTGGCGCAGGGCCTCCAGAACGGGGACGGGTTCATCCGGGACGTCCCAGCTGGTCAGCTCCAGGGGCACGCTGCGCCCGTAAGCGGCGGGTGTGATCCGTTCGCGGAGAAAGCGGTCCAGGCGGACTTCCGTGATCCGGCGGTCGTCGTGCAATGTGTACCTCTTTAGTACGTGAAAGCTGAAGCGGGCTGTGCTGGCTTTCGTGGGGGCATGGGCGACGCGGTCAGCTTGGGGTCCGGGCAGTTCAGCTGCCTTATGAGCGGATCAACGTTTCCATTCGATGGATAAAATGTACTGCGTGGGCGTCCGGCCGCCAAGGGGCCACGCCCCTACTGCGGCACCGGCGAAGGCGTGGAGATGCGGCCGGCACCTGCGTAGACGTTCAGGCTGGTTCCCCGGCTGAACCCTGCCAGCGTGACGCCGGTGGACTCGGCCAGCTCCACGGCGAGGCTGGACGGAGCGCTGACCGCGGCGAGCACAGGGATGCCGGCCAGTGCGGCCTTCTGGACCAGCTCAAAAGAGGCGCGCCCCGACACCTGGAGCACGGTGTTGGTGAGCGGCAGCCGGCGTTCGCGCAGGGCCCAGCCCACCACCTTGTCCACCGCGTTGTGCCGCCCCACGTCCTCGCGCAGGCACAGCAGCTCCGCGCCGCCGTCGTCGTCGATCCTGAACAGTCCGGCAGCGTGCACTCCCCCGGTCACTTCGAAGACGGCCTGCGCCTCGCGCAGCTTGTCCGGCAGGGAGGCAAGCGTTTGGACCGGAACGGTGAGCCGGTCGGCGGCCGGGTCGAAGTGCGAGGACTTCGTCACCGATTCGATGGAGTCCGTGCCGCAGATCCCGCACGAGCTGGACGTGTAGACGTGCCGGCCGGTGTCCGGCAACGGCACATCCGGCCGCAGCTGGGCTTCGACCACGTTGAACGTCTGGACCCCGTTTTCGTCCTCGCCGGCACAGAACCTGAGCGAGATCAGCTGATCGGCGTCCCAGATGACGCCCTCGGAGACGAGGAACCCTGCCACCAGGTCGAAGTCGTCCCCGGGCGTCCGCATGGTGACGGAGTACGACAGGTTGCCCAGCCGGATCTCGAGCGGTTCCTCCACGGCGAGCACGTCCTCGCGGTGCCGGACCGGGAACTCCAATGCCGCGGCCGAGCCGTCCAGGACGTAGCGGTACACCTTGCGTCGTTGCGTTACACGGCCCATGCGAGACTCCGCGCTGAGTGGCTGTTCATGCCTCCATCATTGCACCTCAGTCGAGCAGGCACTTCAGTCGAGCAGGGCACTCCAGTCCACCGGCCCGCTCTGGGCTCCCTGCTTGGCGGACGCCCGGGACGCAGACTTCCGCGCCGGGCTCTTGGGTTTGGGTTCGGCGGTCTTGGGCTCCGAGATGGCCGGGCCCCAGGGCAGCGCGAAAGCCGGCACCATCTCGCCGAGCTGCACTCCGTGCGGCGGCACCACCAGGACGCCGTCGGCCGACGCCAGTCCGCGCATCATGCCCGGGCCGGTGTGCTGCGCCGGCGAGGCCATGCCGTAGAGGAGGCGGAAGGGCATCAGCCGCGTGCGGCCTGGGTCGGGCTCGAGCAAGGTGCCGGAGGGGACTTCCCGGACCGGTGGCAGCTGCCCGTGTCCGAGGGCAGCCAGGAGCGGCGCCCCCACGGTGGACAATGCCATCATGGCCGCCAGCGGGTTGCCCGGCAGCCCCAGCACGAAGCGCCCGTCCGGAAGTTCTGCAAGGACGGCGGGGTGTCCGGGCCGCATTGCCACGCCGTCAATGATCAGCCGTCCGCCCAGTTCAGCCACGGCACGCCTGAAGTGGTCTGTGCCGGAACGGCCGGTGCCGCCGGTGGTGATGACGACGTCGGCCGGCAGGTTCAGTGCCTCAGGGAGGCCTGAATCCTCGAGGCCCTCCAGCCATTCCGCGTAGCTGTCCCCGATGCGGACCTGTTCACGGCACAGGCCGCCCAGCATCTCCACGACCGTGCCCAGCTGGGGTCCGAATGTGTCGCGCACCCGCCCGGGCTCGGGCAGTCCCTGCTCCACTACTTCGGAGCCTGTCAGCACCAGCTTCACCACCGGTTTGCCGAGCACCTCCACCTCGTCGTACCCGGCCAGGGCGGCGAGGGCAACGTGGGCAGGATTCAGCACGACGCCGGCCCTGACCAGCACGTCCCCGGCAGCTGCCTCCTCGGCGGCCTTCCGGATGTGCTGGCCGTTCTTCGGTTCGCCGGGCCGGGCGGCGCCTCCCAGCGTCAGGACAGGCAGGCCGTCGTCGTCCGTGGACATCGCACCGCTCTCGGTGCGCAGCACCGCCTTGGCGCCCGCCGGAATCAGCCCGCCCGTCACAATGACGCTCGCCTGGTGCGGGGCGAGACGCTGCCCCGGCTCGGCCAGGATCCACGGACCGGTTCCGTTAACGGCCCAGCCGTCCATGGCCGACGACGCATAGTGCGGCATGTCCTGGTGGGCGGTGATGTCCGCGGCCAGAGTCCGGCCCACGACGTCGCGCAGGGGCACGGGTGCCGCGGGTATCGGGGCAGCACAGTCGAAGGCGGCCTGCCGGGCCTCCGCCCAGGTGTGGGCCAGGTGCTTCGCCGGCACGTCCATCTGCCCCGTCGCGTCTGGTTCCCCCTCGACGTCGGCACCGGGTTCGACGTCGGCACCGGGTTCGACGTCGGGCGCGGCAGCGGGTGCGTCCCCGGTGTAGGTTGCGTCCCCGGTGGGGTATGGGTCGGTAGAGCGGTGCTCGGGCGCGGCTGTCATTCCCCCGGGGTCCCGGTGGGCGCCGAAGTTCCGGCGGTGCCTGCGGCCGGGGTACCCGCAGCAACTTGCGCCTCATCGGCGGCGTAGGCTTTGGCAACGGCACGGGCCACGTCCATGGCGCCCTGCATGGCGTGGCCGTCCGGGGCCTGGCCCGCAGCACATTTGAGGCCGGTGGCGAGCCCTGCTATGAAGGTGGTCAGCGGGGCGGCAGGACGCACCACGGAGTGCGCGGCAACTCCCGCAACGGACAACACCTCGTTGATGTCCACGTCCACATCCTCGAGCTCGAAGGCCCGCAGCAGCAGACGGCACCACTCCTCAAGCGTTTCGTCCTGGCTTTCCATGCCTGCCTCCAAACTTACGGCCGTCCGGAATGCGGTCATCGCTCCCGGACAGCTACTCCCAACGCGGCCGCATCGTCCCAGGTGTCCACGTCGTCGGTGGAGCCGGCCGGGACAACCACAGCCTGCACGTCAAGACTAGCAAGGAGGGCGAAGACTGACCCGTGCACCAGGGCGTTGCGTGCCGCGGCAGCCTGCACGGCGCGTTCCAGCACAGCTGTGCCATAAAAACCCGCCAGCGGCTGCAGCCGCCCGTCGGCGGATGCCGCCATGACGCCGTCAGCGCCCGCGCCGGGGAGAGCGTCCAGGAGTGCGCGGACAGCATCGCCCACGCGGGGCATATCGCACGCCAGAACCAGGACCATGCCCGCGGGCTCTGCACCCTGCAGGGCGCCCAGGCCGGCGGCGATTGCCGCCGCAGGACCTGCAAAAGGCGGGTCCTCGCGCGAGGTGAGAACTTCACCGGGAATGCCCGGCGCCTCAGGTCCCACCACAACAGTGTGCCGGGCACCCGCGGCAGCGGCGAGGGAGCGCTCAAGGAGCGTGGCGCCGTCATACATCAGGTCAGACTTGGGTGAGCCGCCCAGTCGCGAGGAGCGGCCGCCGGCCAGGATTATTGCGTCAAAGTCCACCCACCCAGCGTAAGCCTCGAAGGCTCAGGCTGGCGTCAGGCTGCTCTTTCCGGAAGCAGGAACGGGTCCCACGCCGGTGTGGGCTTTTCCAGTTCCTTGATCTGCCACATGGTGCCCACCGGTGGCTTCGGATCGAACCGGAGCTTCCAGCCCATTTCGCTGGGCGTGTGGTCACCCTTGACGTTGTTGCAGCGAAGGCAGGCTGCGACGAGGTTCTCCCAGGAGTCCGCACCGCCCCGCGATTTCGGCTGGACATGGTCTATGGTGTGGGCTGCCTTGCCGCAGTAGGCGCACCGGTGGCCGTCACGGCGAAGCACACCGCGCCTGCTCACCGCGGTGATCATGTTGTACCGGGGGCGGATGTAGCGGTTGAGGAGAATCACGGACGGACGGCCCATGATGTCCTGCGGCCCGACGACAGGATCGTCGCCTTCGGCCACCACGCTTGCCTTTCCGGTGAGCACAAGGACCAGCGCCCGGCGGAAGGTCACTACCGCCAGCGGTTCATATCCAGCATTCAGAACGAGAGTGCGCATGCACATACCTCTTCACGGCCGCACCCGGCAGAGGCGCGAGGGCCGGCTGCCCTCTGCATGTCCGGGCTATGGATCGACACCATAAGAGTAAACACTCACTAGGCAGATGAGCGAATCGAACACAAGCATCACCATGGCGTGTCGTCAAAAACTCATGCGGGGCAAGGCAAAAAGGACCCCCGCCATGCTGGCGGGGGTCCTTCGGTAACGCTTGGGCTGTCTTAGCCGCCGACGCGGATGAAGACCGGGCCGGAGCCGACGTTCACGCTGAACAGTGCGGTGGTTCCGCCGTTCCAGCCGCCGTGGACGGCCTGGCCGTTGCCGACGTACACAGCGATGTGGGCCAGGCCCATGCCGCCGTTCTGGTAGTAGGCGAGGTCGCCCGGCTGAGCCTCAGCAGCGCTGACGGTGCGGCCGAGGGACAGGTAGCCTGCCGGCCAGCCGTGGTAGTGGATGCCCACAGCTGCGAGTGCGTTGGTGGCCAGGGCGGTGCAGTCCTGGGAGACGCCCAGCTGGGCGTAGGCGGCAGCAGCGATTGCAGCGCCCTTGCCGCTGGCGGCAGTGGTCTTCGGCGCTGCCGGGGCAGCGGTTTGGACGGCGGCCGTGGCCTCGACTGCGGGGGCGGCTTCTGCGGGGGCGGCTTCAGCAACCGGATCAGCCTCAACGGCGGGGGCCGCTTCCTGGACCTTGACGACAGGCTTGGGGGCCTCGACGACGGGAGCCGGGGCGGTGGAGACTGCAGGCTTCTCGTAGGAGATCGCGATGCTGGATGCAGCGGAGATGGTGGCCGGCGCAACAGACTGGACTTCCAGCGTGGACGCCGGAACGGATTCGCGCTGAACGTTGGTCTCAGCTGCGTTGGCGGCGATGCCGCTGGTCAGGACAAGACCGGAAGCAGCAGCGATGACTGCGGCCTGGCGGCCCACACCACCGGCGTTGTCGCCGACGGCCTTGGCAATGACAGCCAGCGAGTTGGTCTTGGTGACCTCGGCGCGGTGGCGTGCAATGGTCGCACGTGTAGTCATTAAGATTTCTCTCTTTCGTGTTCCACGGACCGCGGTAGCAGGACGTGGGTTATCGACGCGCCGGCATCTTGGGGGTAGGCCGGCCCGTCTCGAATCGGATTTTTAGCGAAGGGTGAAGAAGGAGGACGTGCCCGTGGCGGACACCGCATGCAGGAGCGTTCCGTCCGAGGGGTTCAGCGCGCTGATCATCATGCCGTTGCCGACGTAGATGCCCACGTGGGCGCCGCCGTTCTGCATGACCAGGTCGCCGGGGGCCGGCGTGGAGGTGGGCTTCATGGCAGTCCACGCGTTGACGCGGGGAATGCTGATGCCTGCCTGAGCGTAAACCCACTGGGTGAAGCCGGAGCAGTCCCAGCCGCTGGGGGTGGTTCCGCCCCAGACGTACGGGTGGCCGATGCCGGTGTACGCGATTGCAGCCAGTCCGGACGCTGCGGCGGAGGCCGCACCATCGGGGGACTTGGCGGTGACGGCCTGAGCCGCACCGGTGCTCTCGTCGCTGGCCTGGCCGGCGTCGCCCGCCTGGCCCTCATCGCTCGCCTGCGGAGCAATGACTTCGGCGACCGGGGCTGCCACCGTGGTGACGGCAGGACGCTCGAAGGAGACTGTGGCGGTGGGCGCGGCGGTCACAGCAAGCTGCGCGGCCTGGGATCCGGTCTCCGAGGAGGCGGAAACACCAATGTTGGCGTCGGCTGCGTTGGCAGGCATGCCAACGCTCAGGATGAGACCTGAGGCAGCCGCGATAACAGCTGCCTGGCGACCTACTGTGCCGGCATTGGCGCTAACCGCCTTGGACACGGAGTCCAATGGGTTCATACGAACCGTTTGCGCGCGGTGGCGCGCGGCATTGTGGCGTGAAGACACGAAGGTAGCCTCTCCCAATGCCTGCGAGGTGAGCTGTCGGATTCGGATGGGAGTGCACCCGGCCGCTCGGCTTCCTGGGAAGCTTTGCGACTTAACCCCAAGGCCTTCTTGCGAAGACCAAAATTGGTTCCCCCGCCCCTGCCAGACGATGTCATGCGAACGGACCTTGAGCGGTGGCAGAGCTAGGCAATCCACTCAAGAGCGTCAACTTCGGAAAAGTTGACGCGGTTTAGACGGTACAGCAGTTCGGAGCGAATGTCACATTCAGGTCACGGCATGTCACAGGAATGAGAGTGCTCACTCGGCTTGGCTCAGAGCCAGCCGGTGGGATCAACGACTTCCCCGTTGACCATCACCTCGAAGTGGAGGTGGCAGCCGGTGGAGGCGCCTGTGGTCCCGCTCAGGGCGATCGCTTCACCGCGGGTGACCTTTTGGCCAACCTCCACACTGGAGGACGACAGGTGGTTGTACGTGGTCTCCAAGCCGTTGCCGTGGTCGATGACCACGCGGTTGCCTCCACCGTACGGATGCCACCCCGAGAACGTGACCTTGCCGCTGGCCGCTGCAAGCACTTGCGTGCCGCACTGGGCGGCGAAGTCCTGGCCGCGGTGGAACTCGCCGGCGCCGCCTGTGATCGGGCTGACACGGTAACCGAACGGCGAGGACTTGACCAGCGTGGTAAGCGGCCCACCGAGGGTGCCCACAGAGGCCGCGCGGCTGATACTGCCGGCCGACTGGGCACTCAGGAGCTGCTTGAGCTTTCCGTCCGGGTCACCGGTAGTGGAGACGGACGTGCGGCTGAAGTCGATCTTTGCTGCCGGTTCCGCCGAGACCTTCGGCTGGGCCGGTGAGGCGGCGGACGCGGACGCCCCTCCCTGCTGCTCGCCGGCAGCCAGCACGGGGCTGGTGGCGGGGACAGTAACTGTCAGCAGCAGGCCGGTGGCAGCAAGGGCCACTCCGGCCTTTTGTCCAACACCACTGGCCGAGGCGAAATCCGTAACCTGCCGGAACGGACCCCGACGGCGGCGGCGTGCTTCACGCTGGGCGTCCCGGGGACGGTCCGCGGCAATGGCCTCCGCGAGGCGCGGCTCAGGAGCGGGACCGGACGCGCGGCGGCGGCCCCGGGCATTCTGCATGGACAAGTACTGCTTCCTCTCTGGATAGCCTGCGAAGTTAGCTGTCGGATTCGGGTCAGAGAGTTCGGACCCGGCCCGCCATAACAAGCCATTCCGGCGCAGGGGTATCCCGGGAGGATTCCTTCTGCGGAAGAGACTTGCTGCTGCGGACTTCACCCCAAGGCTGTAGAAACAGCCGGTTGTGGTTCCCCCGCCCCTGCCAGTGGGTGACTCGTGCTACTGATCTGGTGGCAGGGTTCGGCTCCAGATCAGGTAACGCTTTTGCATCGGCGTTGCCGTTTAACTATAGGTGATTAAGATGCGCGGTAATAATTCCGTTATATTCACTGTGCAAAAGTGGTAGGTCATCCTGCCTGCAGATGTCAGACAGGAGGCCGCTCCGGCCGACTGGCGCTTTTCGGAGCTAGTCCACGCGCACGAACACGTGCGCAGCGACTTCCGGCGGCAGCTCAAGGGCGCCCTCGAACCCGGGCACGCGGACAGAAATGTACTCCCCCACACGTTCGAGCGAGACGGCGGCGCCCGGGCGGATCCCGCCTTCATCCAACTGGACCAGCAACTCCGGCTCCACCTGGATGGGCTCTGCCAGGCGACTGACGGTGACCTTGGACTCCTGACCGTAGCCGGTCATGGCATCGAGGAGATTCACCACGCCGTCCGAGAACGGGCGGGCGGGCTCGCCGCCGAGCGCGGCCAGGCCGGGGATGGGGTTGCCGTACGGCGACTCGGTGGGGTGGTCGAGCATTTCGTAAATCCTGCGCTCCACCCGTTCGCTCATCACGTGCTCCCACCGGCAGGCCTCGTCATGTACGTAGGCCCAGTCGAGGCCGATGACGTCGGCGAGGAGGCGCTCGGCGAGCCGGTGCTTGCGCATCACCTCGGTGGCGCGCTTCCGGCCCACTTCAGTGAGTTCAAGGTGGCGGTCACCGGAGACGACGACGAGGCCGTCACGCTCCATCCTGCCGATGGTCTGCGAAACGGTGGGCCCTGAGTGGCGGAGGCGTTCGGCGATGCGTGCCCGAAGCGCCACGATGTTCTCTTCCTCCAGCTCCAGAATGGTGCGAAGGTACATCTCCGTGGTGTCGATCAGATCCGTCATTCAGCTCAGCTCCTCGAGCCCAGTATTTGTGTTCGTCCCACCGTACCGCGGGCCCGCCGCACCGGGGTCCGGCAAGCTGCAGCGGCGGTCGCATATCCGACGGCGGCGCAGCACCGGCTGTCTGCCCGTACGTTCAGTGCCAGCTTAGCCTATTTTGAATTAGTCCGGATAATCCGCAGACCTGTGACGGGTGCCATCTCAGTGACTGGACTATGACGGATGCGTGTTCCCGCGGAATCCGGCCGTCGGGCAGAATAAGGAGGGTCTTCGTGGCGGTCATGGTTGCCTGCCGGCCATCGCCCCGACCCAGCCGAACTGCTATTCCATGCCGAAAATTGGAGCCACTGTGAGCGACACCAGCATCACTATTCCCGCAAACCTCCTGCCCAAGGACGGACGGTTCGGCGCCGGTCCCTCCAAGGTCAGGCCCGAGCAGATCGAGGCACTCTCCGCGGCCGCCACGACGCTCCTGGGCACGTCGCACCGCCAGGCCCCCGTGAAGAACCTCGTGGGATCCGTCCGCGAAGGCCTGAGCACCTTCTTTCGTGCCCCCGAAGGCTATGAGGTTGTTCTCGGCGTCGGTGGTTCCACCGCGTTCTGGGACGTCGCCAGCTTCGGCCTCGTGGAAGAGAAGGCACAGCACCTGTCCTTCGGCGAGTTCGGGTCCAAGTTTGCCGCGGCAACGAACAAGGCACCGTTCCTCGCAGAGTCCTCCATCATCAAGTCCGAGCCCGGCACCTGCCCGGCCCCCAAGGCCGAGGCGGGCGTTGACGTGTACGCGTGGCCGCAGAACGAGACCTCAACGGGTGTCGCTGCTCCCGTCCAGCGGGTGAACGGCGCCGACGAGGGCGCGCTGGTGCTGGTGGACGCGACCTCGGCCGCCGGCGGCCTCGACGTCGACGTGGCCCAGACGGACGTCTACTACTTCGCGCCGCAGAAGAACTTCGCCTCCGACGGCGGGCTGTGGCTGGGGCTCTTCTCTCCGGCAGCGCTGGAGCGGGCTGAGCGCGTCAAGGCCAGCGGGCGCTGGATCCCGGACTTCCTGGACCTGAAGACCGCCATCGACAACTCCAAGCTGAACCAGACGTACAACACCCCGTCCCTGTCCACGCTCGTCACGCTGGACGCCCAGGTGCAGTGGCTGAACGCCAACGGCGGCCTGGACTTCGCCGCCGGCCGCACAGCCGACTCGGCCGGCCGCATCTACAAGTGGGCGGAAGCCTCCGAATTCGCCACCCCGTTCGTTGCCAACGCCGCCGAGCGCTCCAACGTCATCGCCACCATCGACTTCGACGACTCGGTCGATGCCGCCGCCATTGCCAAGGTGCTTCGCGCCAACGGCATCGTGGACACCGAGCCCTACCGGAAGCTGGGACGGAACCAGCTTCGCATCGCGACCTTCGTGGCCATCGAGCCTTCCGACGTCTCCGCCCTGCTGGAGTGCATCGACTACGTGGTGGGCGAGCTGAAGAAATAACCGGCCGGATCGGAGTTTTTGTCCAGATAATCGGGTTTCGAGGGCCTTTTAGCCCCATTATCTGGACAAAAACTCTTCACTTAAAGTTCGACGGCGCCGTCCGGGCTTGCGTCCGGACGGCGCCGTCAGTGTTGTGAACCATTAATCGTTGTGATTAGTCGCGTTCGTCGACGTCGGACTCTGCTACAGCGTCAGGCCCTGCTTCAGCGTCAGCCGCTGTTTCGGCGTCGGGCTCCGTTTCAGAACCAGTGGGGGCCTCGCCCGGCGCTTCCTGCTCGTCCTGCTCCTGTGCGTCCTCAGGGCGTACGCGCTCGGCCCACGGCACCCACTCCGGGGCGAGGATCGAGTCTTCGGACGGGAGCAGGCCAAGCTCGTTGACGGTGATCACCTTGGAGCGGGAGTTGCGGGTCAGGACGGCATACCACTGCCAGCCGAGGTACCCCGGCAGCCGTGATTCGAAAAGGTGCGTCACCACGCGGTCGCCCTCGGTCCGGGCGGCCAGGTGGTCCCCGATTTCGGATGCCTTCGCGATGCCTTCGATGGCCGTCCGGGCCGCGTCCACGGCAGCGGCCAGCACGGCGTCAGGCTTCCCCGTCCGCCACACCGGGACACCGGTGCGGCGCCGGGGTGCTTTGGGTTCCACCTTGGATTCGGCCTGTTCAGGTTCCGGGTTCATCGCGAGGCCTAGGCGTCCAGCTCGTCGGCAACCTTACGCAGGGCAGCGGCAATGGCCTTGCCCTTGTTGCCGTCCGGGTACTTGCCGGACGACAGCGTGCCGGACAGGTTGTCCAGGACTGTCACCAGGTCCTGCACCAGCGGGGCAAGATCCCTCGCGTTGGGACGCTTGGCCTTTGCGATGGACGGTGTCTTGTCGAGGACGCGCAGGCCGAGGGCCTGGGCGCCCTTGCGTCCGTCTGCAACGCCGAACTCAACCCGGGTGCCGGCCTTCAGTTCCGTAACTCCGGCGGGCAGCGCCGACTTGGGAAGGAACACTTCCTGTCCGTCCTCGCCCGCGAGGAATCCGAAACCTTTATCCTTGTCGTACCACTTGACCTTGCCGGTAGGCACCTAATCAACCTTCTTCGTTCTGACGTTCTGGGACATGGCCGGCCGTCACCGCATCCGCACTGATGTGCGGGTTCAGGGTATGACTGCCTGGTCCATGTTGGTCTGTTCCTTCAAGGTTATCCTGACTGGCAGGCTATTCCCGCTTTGAGGCGCGGCAGCGGCACTGCTGTTAGCGTTACGTCCATGACATCCGCGCGTATCCGGCGGCCACTGATGGCCGCCGCAGTGCTCCTTGCAGTTTTGTCCCTCGCAGCGGTCGGGGCGGTCATGGCCCTGGCCGCTGCGGGTCAGGCGGCGCCGCAGTGGATCACGTCAACGGCACTCTATGGCCTTCCCGCGGCCTTCCTGCTGATGCTCGTGCTGGTGGCAGACGGCGTTGCCGCCCGCCGCCGGGCAGGAAGCCCCGCCGGGCGGTAACGTTGGACTGATGTCCCTCATTCGAGCGCTCAGCAAGGAACTGGAGGCACGCAGCGATGAGTCGCTGCGGGCTTTGTTCGCTGCGCGGCCGGACCTGATCTCCCCCGGCGTTCCCGACTTCCCCGCCCTGGCCGCCCGCGCCAGCGCGCGGGTGAGCGTGCAGCGGGCCCTGGAGCGCCTGAACCGTCCGCAAATGCAGGTGCTGGAGACCCTGCACCTGTGCACCAACACGGACACCGGGCACAGCGCATCGGCCGCCGTGCTGAAGAAGGCCATCGCAGGCTCAACTGTGGCGGCCATCGAGCAGCTCCTGCAGTCGCTGCATGATCTCGCCCTGGTGCAGCGGGCGGAGCCGCCGCACGGGGCGGGCCCCGGCGCCCAGAGGCAGCGCTTCTATCTTCCGGTGAGCAGCCTGAAGGACGTCGTCGGGATCTACCCGGCAGGGCTGGGGCGCAGCTACACCGAACTGGTCAGGCTGCAGCCGGCCTTCGCCCAGCGCGTGGTCCAGCTTGTGGCGGAGCTGCACCGCAGCGGCGCCGCCGTGCAGGCGGCCACCACGCCGATGGACGCAGCGCTGGCGCTGCAGCACTGGACATCTTCCCCCGAGGGACTGCAGGCGCTCCTCGCCGGTGCCCCTGAGAGGACCACGGCGCTGCTGGCCCGGTTCAGCAACTGGGCGATGGGTGCCGTACCCCAGGCCCAGCGGAAGGCTTCCGTCAGCACTGAAGGTCACGACGTCGGGCCCGTCGACTGGCTGCTGGCCCGGGGCCTGCTGGTGCCGCTGGACGCCGCACATGTGGAGCTGCCGCACAGCGTGGGCATTTCCCTGCGCGGCGGCGCCATCATCAACAACTTCTCCCTGACTCCGCCTGCCCCGATGCTCGGCGTCACCACCGCCGCACTCCGCCGCAACGCCGCGCTCGGGGCCATCGCCGAGACCCTGCGCCTCACCGGCGAACTGCTGCACGCGGTCAGGGACCAGCCCCTGGCCACCCTGCGGAGCGGCGGCGTGGGCATCCGCGAGATGCGCAGATTGGCCGAGACGCTCCGCGTGGACCACCACACCACCGCGGTACTGCTGGAGCTTTGCGCCCTGGCGGGCCTGATCCGGCTGGACGTGGACAGCTCGTGCTGGGTGCAGCCGCCCCAGCTGGAATGGCTCGGGCTGCCGCGGCAGGAACAGTGGCTGTGGCTCGTCAACGCCTGGCTGGCCAGCGAGCGCGCCCCGTCACTCGTGGGGCAGCCCATGAATGGCCAGCCCGCCGGGCCCCCCAACCACCGGCCCGCCCCCGCGGCCACCGTCAACGCCCTCTCCGCGGAGGCGCAGCGGTCCGACGCGCCTGTCATCCGCAAGAGGATCCTGGAGATACTGCGGGAGCTGACCCTCGAGGCGGAGGTGCCGGACGGGGCGGCGCCGGTGCTCAATGCGGAGGCCGTGCTGCTGCGCGCCGAGTGGTCGCAGCCCCGCATGGCGCGGCGGTTCAGTTCCTTGATCAGCGGCGTGCTCGCCGAGGCGGAGCTGCTGGGGCTCATCGGGTCCGGCGCGCTCAGCCAGCTGGGTGCCGCCATCGCCGCCGACGCGCCTGACGAGGCCATGGACCTCCTCGGCGAACACCTCCCTGCGGCCCTCAACCATGTGCTCCTGCAGGCCGACCTGACCGCGGTGGCGCCCGGCTACCTCGCCCCCGACCTGGCCGAGCAGCTCCAGCGGATGGCCGACGCCGAAGGGCAGGGCCCGGCCACGACGTACCGGTTCTCCGCGGAGTCCATCCGGCGCGCCCTGGACTCGGGCCAGGACGCTGCCGCCATCCTCGATTTCCTCCGCCGGTACTCCGCCACCGCCGTGCCGCAGCCGCTGCAGTACCTGGTGGAGGACACAGCCGCCAGGCACGGCAAGCTGCGGGTCGGAGCGGCCGCGAGCTTCATCCAGAGCGATGACGAAGCCGCGCTCACTGAGCTCTGCCGGGAGGCTGCCGCCTCGTCCCTGGGCCTGGTCCGGATCGCCCCCACCGTCCTGGTCTCCATGGCCTCACCCCGCCAGACGGCCCTCGTGCTGCGCGGGCTGGGACTGTCACCTGCCGTCGAAGAGGCCGGATCCGCCGTCGTCCGCCTCAACCGGACCGCCCCTCTTCCTGGCACCGGGCGCCCCGTCTACAGCGCGCCGCGCACCGCCCTTCCCGACGCCGACGTCACCGCCCAGCTCGCCATTCTCCGCAGCCGTGCGGAGCACGGAGCCAGCCCCAACGGCTCCCGTCCGGCTGCCGCGGGCGCCGAGGAGGCGACCCAGCTGGGTCTGGAGACCCTGCACAAGGCCATCCGGCTCAGGCAAAAAGTGGTGATGAACGTCGTCGACAGCCTGGGGAATGCGAAACTGGAAACGGTTGTTCCGGTCTCCGTGGCAGGCGGACGCGTCCGCGTCTTCGACCCCGCCAAGGACACGGAGCGGGTGCTCTCCATCCACCGGATCATCGATATCGAGGCAGCAGAGGAAATGCAGCAGTGAAGGTTCTACCTGCGTGAATGACGGCCCCCTGATTGTCCAGAGCGACAAAACCATCCTCCTCGAAGTGGACCATGAACAGGCGACGGAGGCCCGGCACGCCATCGCGGCCTTCGCTGAACTGGAGCGCGCCCCCGAGCACATGCACAGCTACCGGCTCACGCCGCTGGGGCTCTGGAACGCCCGGGCCGCAGGGCTCGACGCCGAAAAGGTGCTGGATACGCTGCTCACCTATTCCCGGTTCCCCGTGCCGCACTCGCTGCTGATCGACATCGAAGAAACCATGTCCCGGTACGGCCGGTTGCGGCTGGAGAAGGACCCCCAGCACGGGCTGGTCATGCGCACCAGCGACTACCCCGTCCTGGAGGAGGTCAGCAGGGCCAAGAAGATCCAGCCGCTGCTGGGCCCGCGCATCGACGCCGAGACAGTGGTGGTCCACTCCTCCCAGCGCGGCCAGCTGAAGCAGCTGCTGCTGAAGATCGGCTGGCCCGCGGAGGACCTGGCGGGCTACGTCGACGGGACGCCGCACCCCATCATGCTCGACGAGTCGGACTGGAAACTGCGACCGTACCAGCGGCTGGCCACGGAGAACTTCTGGGCCGGCGGCAGCGGCGTCGTCGTGCTTCCCTGCGGTGCGGGCAAGACCCTTGTGGGTGCCGCGGCGATGGCCACGAGCTCCACCACCACGCTGATCCTCGTCACCAACACCGTGTCGGCACGGCAGTGGAAGGACGAACTGCTCAGGCGGACCTCGCTGACGGAGGATGAGATCGGCGAGTATTCGGGCGCCGTCAAGGAAGTCCGCCCGGTGACCATCGCGACGTACCAAGTCCTGACCACCAAGCGCGGCGGCCTGTACCCGCACCTTGAGCTCGTCGACGGCCACGACTGGGGCCTGATCATCTATGACGAGGTCCACCTGCTGCCGGCCCCGATCTTCCGGATGACGGCGGACCTGCAGGCCCGGCGGCGGCTCGGCCTGACGGCGACGCTGGTGCGTGAAGACGGCCGGGAGGGGGAGGTTTTCAGCCTCATCGGCCCCAAGCGCTACGACGCGCCATGGAAGGACATCGAGGCCCAGGGCTACATCGCCCCCGCGGACTGCGTGGAGGTCCGCGTGGATCTTCCCAAGGACGAGCGCGTGGCGTATGCCATGGCCGAGGATGCGGACAAGTACCGGCTGTGCGCCACGTCCGAGACGAAGACCCTCGTGGCCGAGCAGCTGGTGGCGCACCACCGCGGCGAGCAGGTCCTGGTGATCGGGCAGTACATCGACCAGCTCGACGAGCTCGGCGAGCGGCTGGATGCCCCGGTCATCAAGGGCGAAACCTCGGTCAAGGCCCGCCAGAAGCTCTTTGACGCCTTCCGCGCCGGGGAAGTCCAGACTCTTGTGGTGTCCAAGGTGGCCAACTTTTCCATCGACCTGCCCGAGGCCTCGGTGGCCATCCAGGTCTCCGGCTCCTTCGGTTCGCGCCAGGAGGAGGCCCAGCGGCTCGGGCGGCTGCTGCGGCCCAAGCAGGACGGGCGCGCGGCACGGTTCTACTCCCTCGTTGCCCGCGACACCCTGGACCAGGATTTCGCGGCCAAGCGCCAGCGTTTCCTGGCCGAGCAGGGCTACGCCTACCGCATCATGGACGCCAAGGACGTCGAATCCTGCTAACCCAACCAACACACAACATTCATCCAGAAAACTCCCAGATTCTGGGAGCATCATGGGAATATGAAAAAGAACAGCGCCGAAGCGAAGCTCCTCGTGGTTGATGACGAACCGAACATCCGCGAGCTGCTCTCCACGTCATTGCGCTTCGCCGGCTTTGAAGTGGTGTCTGCGGGGAACGGGCGGGAAGCGCTGGCTGCCGTTGAGGCGCACGCCCCCGACCTCGCGGTGCTGGACGTCATGCTTCCGGACATGGACGGCTTCACCGTCACCCGCCGGCTGCGTGCGGCAGGCAAGCATTTCCCTGTCCTCTTCCTGACCGCCAAGGACGACACCGAGGACAAGGTCACCGGGCTGACGGTGGGCGGGGACGACTACGTCACCAAACCCTTCAGCCTTGATGAGGTGGTGGCCCGCATCCGCGCCGTGCTCCGCCGGACGCAGCCGATGCTGGAAGATGACGAGGCCGTCATCCGGGTCGATGACCTGGAGCTCGACGACGACGCCCACGAAGTGCGCCGCGGCGGCAAGGTGATCGAGCTGTCCCCCACCGAATTCAAGCTGCTCCGGTACCTGATGCTCAACCCGAACCGCGTCCTGTCCAAGGCGCAGATCCTGGACCACGTCTGGGAATACGACTTCAACGGCGACGCCTCCATCGTCGAGTCCTACATTTCCTACCTGCGGCGCAAGGTGGACATCGATCCGGACGCCCCGGCCCTCATCCAGACCAAGCGCGGTGTCGGCTACGTGCTGCGGACAGCAGAAAAGCGCTGACCTTGCTGGAGCGATGGAAGTCTGCGCTGGAGCGCTGGAAGTCCGCCAACCTCCGGTCCCAGCTGGTGGCCATCATGATGGCCCTCCTGCTGGTGGCCCTGGCCGTGACCGGGACGGGCGCGCTGACGCTGCTGCGCGGCTACCTTGAGGGCCAGGTGGACGGCAAACTGAAGGCCGCCGTCGACGCCGCCCAACGGCAGCGCTCCATTTCCCCCATTGCCAACCCTGTAGTGCCCACGGATTACACGGTGACCCTCTACTATCCGGGAGGCGGACCAACGCCCATTGACGACAAGGACGACCGCCCCGACATCGCGTCCGTCTCCGTCAACGAGGCCCGTGAGACTGATGTCCGGCCGTATCAGGTCCGGGGAACCGACGGTAAGAACTGGCGCGTGGTGGCTGTTCCCGTGGTGGTTGGCGCAGAACAGCAGCGCGCAGTGGTGGTCATCGGGCTGCCGCTGTCCCCGGTGGATGAGGTACTGCGCCACGCCACCCTGGTGGTGGTGGGTGTTGGGCTGCTGACGCTCATCCTCGCCTTCTTCATCGCCAACTGGACTGTGACCAGGTCCTTCCGCCCACTGGCCAGGGTGGAGAAGACCGCCGCCGCCATTGCAGCCGGGGACCTGTCGCGCCGCGTCGACGTGGAGAACCCGTCCACGGAAGTGGGCCGCCTGGGCAGGTCGCTGAACGCCATGCTCGCCCACATCGAGGCGGCCTTCGCAGCCCGGATGGCCTCCGAAGACCGGATGCGCCGGTTTGCCGCGGACGCCTCCCACGAGCTGCGCACCCCCCTTGTGACGATCCGGGGTTACTCGGAGCTCTACCGGCACGGCGCCCTTCAGTCCCCGCAGGACGTGGCCAGCGCCATGGGCCGGATCGAGAGTGAAGCCAAACGAATGGGCTCCATGGTGGAGGACCTGCTGCTGCTGGCACGGTTGGACGAGCAGCGGCCGCTGCAGCGCAAGCCCATCGACCTGCAGCTCCTGGCCCACGACGCCGTGGTGGACACCCAGGCCAGCGAACGGAAGCGCACCATCACCCTGACCGGCCTGCACAACGGCAGCGCCGAGCCGGCGCCGGTGCTCGGCGACGAGGCGAAGCTGCGCCAGGTCATCGGCAACCTGGTGGGCAATGCGCTGCGCTACACGCCCGCGGGAACACCCATCGAACTCGCCGTGGGCGTACGGCGGGCCGACGACGGTTCCGCTCAGTCCGTCCTGGAGGTCCGGGACCACGGCCCCGGTATCTCCGACGCGGAGGCGCCAAAGGTCTTTGAGCGCTTCTACCGGGCCGACACCTCACGCACCCGGGAGACGGGCGGCAGCGGGCTGGGCCTGGCCATCGTGGCCGCCATAGTCGGCTCGCACGGCGGCTCCGTCCGGGTGGAAGGGACCGACGGCGGCGGCGCAACGCTCGTGGTCAGCCTCCCCTTCCGCGAGGACTCCCCTGAGGCGGACAGCATCGAAGCGGACAGCATCGGGACGTTCTCGGACAGTGTTGCCGGGGATGGCGCTGCCGGCGGGAACCGGGCCGGCGGCGGGAACCGGTTATCCACATAGCCGGTTCCGCAGTGGCACCGCCGGCCGGCGGGTTCCTAGGCTCGATGTATCGGACCGGAATGGCCGGTCCGCCAGCCACTGCGACTGTCCTGCCCGGGCAGTCCCCCAAGATGTCGAGAGGCCCGTCATGAGCATCATTTCCGTCGATACCGACCTACTGCAGGTGAAATCAGCCAACGTCAAGGCCACCGTTGACCGGATCAGCGCCGACGTCCAGGCGATGAAGCATGGGCTGGATGAACTGCAGGCCACGTGGCGCGGTTCGGCTGCAACCAACTTCCAGGCGCTCGTTGCCGAGTGGACGCTGACCCAGGGCAAGGTCGAGGCCTCCCTCGCCTCCATCAACCTGGCCCTGTCCTCGGCTGCGGACACCTATGCGCAGGCGGAACAGGGCAACGCGCAGCGCTTCAGCTGACGCCGGCGCCGCAGTCACCCACGCCCGGGCTCAGGCTTCGGGGCAGCTCAGGCTTCCGGGTAACTCAGGCTTTGGGGCAGCTCAGGCTTCGGCGGCAGCTCAGGCTTCAGGCGTGCCCTGGTGGAACCGCAGACGCCATTGTCCGCCGTCAAGGACCCACAGGGAGCTCCGCAGGGCTGAGCCGGCGCGGGAGTAGCTGCGGTACGTCAGCAGGACCGTGTCCGTGCCGATCCGGTCGGCGCTGAGCACATCCAGGTCGACAGGACCGGCCGGGCTTTCCTCGAGCGACATCATCATGGCGTCGCGCGTCCAGAGGCGTCCGGCCGTCCCGATTTCCGTGAAGTCAGGGTGCAGGAGCTGACCCGTCCGCCCAATGTCGCTGCGGACATCCGGGCGGAGGAGCTCGCGTTCCAGGGCCTCGACCGTTTCTTCCGGCGCGGCGCCCTCCGGGGCCTCCGCGAACGCATCGCCGCCCAGTTCGTCGGCGCCCAGTTCGCTGAAGAGATCGGGCTCGTCGGATCCGAAGAGCGCCGGGGTTTCGGAATCGGGGCGAACCCTGCTGCCGGCTTCTGCACGGGTGGGAGTGCCGGCTTCTGCACGGGTGGGAGTGCCGGCCTCTGCACGGGTGGGAGTGCCGGCCTCTGCGCGGGCGGAAGTGCCGGCTTCTGCACGGCGGGCCGGTGTTTCGGATTCAAACAGTGAAGGGATACCGCCCTCGCCGCGGCCCTCCTTGACGGCCCGCCGGGCCGCTGCCGGTTCGGCGTCGGGGAATCCCGGACCCGAGCGGGCGGCAACACCCTGCTGGTAGGCGATTGCCACAGCCCTGGCGCGCTCGTCGGCGGCTTCGTTCAGCTCGTGCCCCGCGTGGCCCTTGACCCATTCGAACCTGTACTTCCGCCCGGCGAGCTCCCGGTCGATGTCCTTGAGGATGTCCACGTTCAGCACGGGTTTGCCGTCCGCCTTGCGCCACCCTTTGCGCTTCCATCCCGGCATCCACTTTGTCACGGAATTGATCACGTACTGGCTGTCGCACAGTATGTGCAGGTCCTCGTCAGGAACGTGTGCCGTGGAGCGGAAGAGGTCCAGGACGGCCATCAGCTCTCCCTGGTTGTTGGTGCCGTGCGGCCATCCGCCGGCCCGCCAGCAGTCGTCGTTCACGTACCAGGCCCACCCTGCGGGACCCGGGTTTCCCAATGCCGAACCGTCGGCTGCTGCAGTAATCGTCACCGAACCATCCTGCCAGACTGCACGGACAAAGATGCACGGACAAAAATGCGCAGACAAAAAAGTGCGGCCCCCTCCGTGGAGGGGGCCGCACTCGTGAGCCAGCTGGGAGCAGTGGAGGCTAGAAGCCGCCCATGCCGCCCATCTCGTCGCCGCCGCCCATGGCGGGAGCGTTCTTCTCCGGCTTGTCGGCTACGACGGCCTCGGTGGTGAGGAACAGGCCGGCAATGGAAGCCGCGTTCTGCAGGGCAGAGCGGGTTACCTTGACCGGGTCGTTGATGCCGGCAGCCAGCAGGTCGACGTACTCGCCGGTTGCAGCGTTCAGGCCGTGGCCTGCGGGCAGGCCGCGGACCTTGTCGACAACAACGCCGGGCTCGAGGCCTGCGTTGAAGGCGATCTGCTTCAGCGGGGCGTCGATGGCAACGCGAACGATGTTCGCACCGGTTGCTTCGTCGCCGGTCAGGTTCAGGTTGGCGAATGCCTTGAGACCTGCCTGGATCAGCGCCACGCCACCACCGGCGACGATGCCTTCTTCAACAGCAGCCTTGGCGTTGCGTACTGCGTCCTCGATGCGGTGCTTGCGCTCCTTGAGCTCAACCTCCGTGGCGGCACCGGCCTTGATGACTGCAACGCCACCGGCCAGCTTGGCCAGGCGCTCCTGCAGCTTCTCGCGGTCGTAGTCGGAGTCGGAGTTTTCGATCTCGGCGCGGATCTGGGAAACGCGGCCGGCGATCTGGTCGGCGTCGCCTGCACCTTCGACGATGGTGGTCTCGTCCTTGGTCACGACAACCTTGCGTGCCTTGCCCAGGAGTTCGAGGCCGGCGGTCTCAAGCTTGAGGCCGACTTCCTCGGCGATGACCTGTCCGCCGGTGAGGATGGCGATGTCGGCCAACTGCGCCTTGCGGCGGTCACCGAAGCCCGGAGCCTTGACGGCGACGGACTTGAAGGTGCCGCGGATCTTGTTGACGATCAGGGTGGCCAGGGCCTCGCCCTCGATGTCTTCGGCGATGATCAGCAGCGGCTTGTTGGACTGCATGACCTTCTCGAGGACAGCAACCAGTTCCTTGACGTTGGAGATCTTGGAGTTGACGATCAGGATGTACGGGTCCTCGAGGACCGTTTCCTGGCGCTCGGTGTCCGTGACGAAGTACGCGGAGATGTAGCCCTTGTCGAAGCGCATGCCTTCGGTGAGCTCCAGCTCGAGGCCGAAGGTGTTGGACTCCTCGACCGTGATGACGCCTTCCTTGCCCACCTTGTCCAGGGCTTCGGCGATCAGGGCGCCGATTTCGTCGTCACCGGCGGAGATGGAAGCCGTGGCGGCGATCTCTTCCTTGGTTTCGATTTCCTTGGCGGAGTTCAGCAGCTCGGCGGTGACGGCTTCAACAGCCTTCTCGATGCCGCGCTTGAGGGACAGCGGGTCAGCGCCGGCTGCGACGTTGCGCAGGCCTTCCTTGACCAGTGCCTGGGCCAGAACGGTGGCTGTGGTGGTGCCGTCGCCAGCGACGTCATCCGTCTTCTTGGCAACTTCCTTGACCAGCTCGGCACCGATCTTCTCGTAGGGATCGTCCAGCTCGATCTCCTTGGCGATGGAAACACCATCGTTGGTGATCGTGGGGGCGCCCCACTTCTTTTCGAGGACGACGTTGCGGCCACGCGGGCCGAGGGTGACCCGGACGGCGTCGGCGAGGGTGTTAAGGCCCCGCTCAAGACCGCGGCGTGCCTCTTCATCAAATGCAATGATCTTGGCCATAACGGCAGTAGTCCTTTCGGGACAGTCGTTAAGAAGGAACCTCGCTGCGGTGCCCGCGACGGACGATCTTTTCCGCAGGCCTCTGTACGCCGGCGGTCCGGATCTCACCCCAACCAGGTGTTTCTTTCGCTCCTTGCGCCGCTGCCGGGGCGGTTCCGGCCTGAACCGGTCGACCCTTTAGCAGTCGGCACGCTGGAGTGCTAATCAATAATTAGCACTCCCCCGGGGAGAGTGCAAGCAGATGTGGTTGTTAATCCCGCGAACAGGGAGAGTATTCGCTGCCAGCGAATCAGCCAGCAGACCTGCCGGCGGCCTCGCTTCCCGTGAGCTTGGCTTTGTTGTCGGCTCCGTACGTGAACACCATGTACCGGGCGGCAGTGACGTCTCCGTTCGCGTCGAAGCGGACGGGGCCAGACTCCCCGTCGTAGTCAATGGGCTTCCCATCCCGGATGGCGGCGAGGCAGTCCTTGTATGTCGAGCAGACGGCCGGCTGGCCGGACCGCGAGGCGGACGCCCGGCTGCCCGAAGTGCCGCCGGAGACGGAGATGAGCGTACCGGCGATGGAGGCACCGGCGTCGTCCTCCGCCGCAGCGGCGGCCAGGGCCGCCAGATTCACGGCGTCATAGGTCTCGGCCGCGAACGTCGTGTCCTTGAGGCCCGCATCGATGGCCACGAGTTCAGCCTGGAAGTGCGCCGAGGGGAAGACTCCGGGCACCAGGGCGCGAGCCCCCTCGAGCGACTTCGATCCGAGAGCGGCCCCGTACTGCCTGAAGGCGGCGTCGCCCAGGATGAGTTTGGTGCCCGGCAGCCCGGCGTTGGTGAGCTCGGCGATGGCGTCCTGCGCACCGTCCCGGGCTAGAACGACGACGGCGTCCGGTGCCGCGTCGCGGGCGGCGGCAGCAGACTGCTGTGCCTCGCCCGGCTTGAAGCCGGAGACGGTGACGGGGTTCAGCCCGCTGGCCTGGGCGGAGGCGGACACTGCTGCAGACACCGCCTGGCCGTAGGTGCCGTCCTCGTAGACCACCGCGAGGCTTTTTGCTCCGGCATCCCTGGCTAGTTTCACCATGACGGGAGCCTGTGCGATGTCAGCCGCCGCCGTGCGGAAGTAGTAGCCCCCGCTCTTGTAACTGCTGAGTTCCGGAGCCGTGTTGGCGGGAGAGATGAGCGTGATCCTGGCTTTGGACAGCACGTCGATGGCGGCGGGCGCCCGGCTGGAATCGGTGGGACCAATCACGACGTCCGCTTTGGCATCGGCGAGTTCCCGGGCCTGTGCAGCGGTGTCGCCCCCGGTGGTTGCGGGCAGCAGCTCCACGGGCCGGCCCTTGTGCCCGCCCGCCGCGTTGATCTCCTGGACGGCGAGCTTGGCGGCGGCCAGCTGGGCGGCGTTCAGGAAGGACTGCGGTCCGGTGTTGTCGAGAATCAGCCCGATCCGCAGGGTCCCGTCGCCGCTGGCTTCAACCGGGGCCGTCCGGGCGTTGTCCCCGGACCCGGAGCAGGCGGCAAGTGCCAGCACAGCGGCGGCACACCAGCCGGCGGCGCCCCAGACGGCAGAAACCCTGAGACCTGCGCGTACCACTAGACGGGCCGGACCTTTTCGGCCTGCGGACCTTTTTCGCCTTCGCCCACTTCCAGCTCCACGCGCTGGCCCTCGTCCAGCGCCCGGAACCCGTCGGTCTGGATGGCGGACCAGTGCACGAAAACGTCGTCACCTGAATCGTCAACGGTGATGAAGCCGTAGCCCTTTTCCGCGTTGAACCACTTCACGGTTCCCAATGCCATGATCCCCACACTTTCAGGTTGCTTCCGTAAGGCCCACGTCGATGTGTGCTGTGAATTACGCCTTGAAGCCTGCCATCACTCTATCGAGTCAGGCCCGTGGAGGCGCAGACCAGCGGCCCCGCGCGGAGGCAATAGTTATTCAGGCGTAACCGGGATGGCTACTCGTAGCCGGGGCCCAGCACCACGGCAACGGGCGTGGGGAAGTCGGCACTCTCCACCAGCGTGGGGATGTTCAGCAACGCGCTGAGCGCCTCGGCATTGGCACGGTGGGCAGCGTCCGAGTAGAAGATCACCGACTGCTGCTGCGGGGCGCCCTGCCAGTTGGCCACCTCACCGAGCACCCAGCCATCGGACTTGACCGTGGCACCTACCCGTCCGGCGAGTCCGGAGGTCAGCGTTCCGTTGAAAATGGCGACAGGCTGCGACTTGTCCACCGCTGCTGGGGCAATGGTTTCCGAGGCGGCGGGCTCCAGCGCGGAGGGCGGAGCCGGTTCGGAGGCGGACGCCGAGGCCGACGGGGTGGCGCTGGGCGTCGCACTTGCGGGGGGCGTCGCCGTGGGGCCGGCCGACGCAGCAGACGTGTCGGCCGCCGCGGCGGCGGGGGGCGGCGTGAGGGCGGGCTGGAACCCCAGCTGCGGCAGCAGGAGGAAAGCGACCAGGCCGACGGCGAGCGCCGCGAATCCCACGGAAAGGATGGGCCACAACTTCGGGCGCGACGGCGCGGAGGCAGCGCGGTGTACGCCCTGCCGGGAGGAGACCTCAGGCACCCTGTCGAATTCGTCCCGAGCAAAATTAGTCATGGTGAAGAGGCGTCCTTGTTGGTTTTCGCCGGCAGTCCGGCACTAGCAGTTACGCGTCAGATCCAAGGCGGCGTGCAGTGCGGGCCCGCTGACGTGACGTACGTAGTCTACGCAATCTCTTCACGAGCATGGGGTCGTGGGCCAGCGCGTGCTCTGTATCGATCAGCGCGTTGAGGATCTGATAGTAGTGCGTCGCGGACAGGTCGAAGAGCTCCCGGATGGCCTGTTCCTTGGCGCCGGCGTACTTCCACCACTGCCGTTCCAGGGCGAGAATCTGCTGCTCCCGCTCGCTCAGCGGCGAGTCCCTGAGCTTGAAGTCGTCCAGCAGCGAGCCGCCCCGAAGGCCGTGCTCCAGCGCTGAATCCCGCTCCGGATTCCGCCCTGGATCCCGCCCTGGATCCCGCTCCGCGAGGTGGTCCTGCAACGGCTCGGCCACTGCGCTCTCCTTAGCTGAATCCGGTCAAAGTACCTCCCCTATGTTACGGAGGAATAACAGCATTGTCATTTGCGCCGCGGCGGCACCGGCGGCCCGTTCCACGGACAGGGCGGTGGGCCTCGGACAGCGGTGCAGGAGAATGGACCCCGTGACAGAACCTGAACCGCTCTTCGACCTCGAACCTGCACCGGCGGCCGGCCCGGACTTTGCGGAGCTTGCCAGGCTGCCCTTCGGCGAGCTCATGGCACCCGACTGGGCCGATGCCCTGGCGGGGGTGGAGGCCGAGTTGAGGTCCGTGCTGACTTTCCTCGCGGCCGAGGAGGCGGACGGGCAGCGGGTGCTGCCCTCAGCGTCGAACGTCCTCCGGGCATTCCGGCAGCCGTTGAACGGAGTGCGGGTCCTGATTGTGGGCCAGGATCCCTACCCAACCCCCGGACACGCTGTGGGGCTCGCCTTTTCCGTGGACGCCGGCACCCGGCCCATCCCGCGCAGCCTGGCCAACATCTACAAGGAGCTTGCATCTGACCTGAACCTGCCGCCGCGGGTCCACGGTGACCTCGGAGCCTGGGCGGACCAGGGCGTACTGCTGCTGAACCGGGTGCTGAGCGTGCGTGAGGGTGCCGCCGGGTCACACCGCAACAAGGGCTGGGAAACGATCACGACGGCGGCAGTGACCGCCGTCGTCGGCCGCCGGACAGCGGAGGGAACCGCCGCGCCGCTAGTGGCTGTGCTTTGGGGCAAGGACGCCGAGGGTGTCCGCCCCCTCCTGGGCAGCACCCCCGTGGTGGCCAGCGCCCACCCCAGCCCGCTGTCCGCCTCGCGGGGGTTCTTCGGCTCACGGCCGTTCAGCCGCACCAACGCCCTGCTGACGGAGCAGGGCGGCAGGCCTGTGGATTGGGAACTCCCGGCCGTCCCGCTCCTCCGCGCCGGCCAAGGAGCTTAGGCTAGGCTTACCTGCATGACTTCCCTTCCGGCCACCACCAGCGCCACGAAAAAATCCCGCCCGCAGGTCACGCTGACTGTCCTCCGGCGAGAGCAGCTTTCCGCGCACATGGTGCGGATCGTCGCGGGCGGCGCTGGGTTCGCCGACTACGTCAACAACGACTTCGTGGACCGGTACGTCAAGATAGTCTTTCCGCAGCCCGCGGTGGACTACCCGCAGCCCCTGGACCTCTGGGCCATCCGGGAAACGATGCCCCGGGAACAGTGGCCGCACACCCGGACCTACACGGTCCGCTGGGTGGATACGGCCGCCGGCGAACTGGCCATAGATTTCGTTGTCCACGGCGACGAAGGCCTGGCGGGCCCCTGGGCAGCTGCTGCCGAACCCGGCGACAGCCTCATCTTCACGGGCCCCGGAGGCGGCTACAACCCCGATCCGGCGGCGGACTGGTACCTGCTGGCGGCTGACGAGGCGGCACTGCCGGCCGTGGCCGCCGTCATCGAGTCCCTGCCCGCGCATGCCAGGGGCCTGGCCTTTCTCGAGGTGGACTCCGACGCTGACGTCCAGCCGATCAACGCCCCGGCCGGGCTCGAGCTGGTCTGGCTGCAGCGCGGCGACGTTCCCGCCGGCGAGGGTGACCTGCTGGTGGAGGCGGTGCGCAATGCCGCCTGGCCCGACGGCCGGGTAGATGTTTTTGCGCACGGCGAGCGCGGCTACATGAAGGGCCTGCGGGAGGTACTGTTCCGCGAGCGCGGCCTCGATCGCAGCCAGGTTTCACTGTCCGGCTACTGGGCCAAGGGCCGCGTCGAGGACGTCTTCCAGGCTGAGAAGAAGCTCCCGATCGGTAAGATCTAACGCCGGAAAATCTAACGCCAGCGAGATCTAACGCCGGCAAGATCCAGCAGGGCCTAGCGGCGGCGGGACCGCCGCCGCTCGTTGCTGGCCAGGCTGCGCGTGAGCGGCCGGGCCAGCGTGTCACCAAGCACAATGCCGCCGGCCACGCCGAACACAATCGCCCCGGCGCTGAGCATCCCGCCGGCCCCGAGCAGGATCTCGGATTCCTCGATGGTCAGGACGTACATCGACCGGAAAATGGTGAGGCCGGGCAGGAGAATCAAACCGGCCGGCACGGCGACCACCAGCTGCGGGGCGCCCATCTTCAGCGCCACCACGCGGGCCAGCAGGCCGATCACCACGGCGGCGAGCGCCGGCGAGAACCGCGGGCCAATGCCCAGCGCCTCGCCGCCTATCAGGGCTAGGTGCCCCACCACACCGACGGCTGCCGTTGGAAGCAGCAGCTTCCAGTCCGTCTGTTCCGTGACGCCGATCGCCACGACCGCGATGGCCACCAGGATCACCTGAACCCAGAGCGGGTACGCGGGCGGAAAGGTCTCCGTGACGCTGATCGGCTCCATGCCGATCCTGTCCCCCACCACGAACGCGACGGCGATCCCGGCCACCACCGCGCCGAACGTCAGCAGAGTGGACAGGAACCTCCCGGCCGCCGTGACGGGGAATCCGTTGATGGCGTCCTGGACCGAGGACACGAGCCGCCCGGTGGGAAGCAGCAGCAGGATTCCGCCCACCACCACAATGGCGGGCGCCAGCCGGATCCCCACCGGACTGCCGAACCTCCACAGCAGCAGCGCGATGACCGTCACCACAAAGGAACAGGCCGCCGTGATGAAGAAGTCAGGTGTCCGCCAGCGGCCCAGCTTCCTGGCCACCAGGCTGATGAGCAGGTTGGAGGCGAACGCCACGGCCGAGGCGCCGGGTCCGCCGCCTATGACGGCCACGAACACGGCCGCGAACACCGCGAACGCCACCGTCACCATCCAGCGCGGGAACGGTTTGGGGCGCCGGACGATCTCATCGAGCCGGCGGACGGCCTCGTCCCGGCAGACGCCTCCGGCAACGATATCGGTGACCAGTTGGTGGACCTGGGCAAGCCCCGCATAGTTGTTCGTCCAGGAACGGACCACCCGCAGGAGGGTGATGGGCGTCTGGTCCTTGGCTGCGTAATTGATGCCCACGGACTGGTTGGTGATGTCCACCTCGATGTTTTTCAGCCCCAGCGCAGCCGTCACGGCAATGATGCTTGTTTCGACCTCGAGGGCGCCGGCACCGTACCGGAACATGGACTCGGCAAGATGCAGCGCAAAGTCCATCGTCTTGCGTGCGGACTCATCGATCCCGCCCACCTGGATCATGGGGTTGGCGTAGGGGCTCCCGGCGAGCCTGTCCACGATGCTCAGTGGCGCCGTCGGCGGATTTTCCCCCTGCACCAGGCGTCGCAGCATGCGCTTGGCCGCCGCGTTCTGGTGCAGCTGCGAGGCGGTGAGCGGCTCCGTCTTGGGCAGCCCGTCGGTGGGCGGCCGGTTGCCGCCGCGGGGTTGTTTGGTCATCAGGGCTCCCCCTTCTGTCAGTGCCTTAGAAGTTCAGTGCCTTAGCCAATCACTGGCTCAGCTCAATGGTTCAGTAGAACTGCTGCCCGGTGCGGCGCGTGTACAGCTGCCGGGCGAAGCGTTCGCCGGCAGCAATCCACGCCCTGTACTTCAGCGGGCTGATGACCTGGTCATAGCAGCCCACGAAGTCCGTGACCGTCTTGCTGAAGCTCGTCTTGAAAAGCCCCAGCCCGTGGAAGGGGTTCGACGTGTCCTTGAGCTTGTCGCTGGGCGGGGTTCCGCAGAAGTCGTATTCCGTGCAGCCCAGCTCCTTGAGCTGGTTGATCGCGGTCCACTGCACCAGGTGCGAATCGCCGTACTGGTTGCGCTTCTGCAGGGATCCGCCGTCCTTGTACGTGCCCTTGCGGCCGTAGTTGATCACGAACGCGCCCACCGAGGGAACGCCGTTTTCGTAGACGAACATCAGCCTGCCCTGGCCGCGCTTGATGAAGTTCGTCCAGAACTGGCGGTAGTAGTCGTATTCGCGAACGCGGACCTGCGACTTCGCCTGGACCGTGTCGGTCATCAGGCCATACATGGCCTTGAAGTTTTCCTCGCTGGGCTCGACGTTGTGCACCTCGACGCCCTCGCGGATGGCGCGGCGGACGGCGTTCCGCCCCCGCGAGTGGAGGTTGCGGAGCAGCTGGTTCTCCTCGGGGGAAATGTCCAGCAGGGCCGTGGAGTCGTTGGGCTGCAGGTTGTGCGTCTTGACCAGCCCGGCCCCCTCGATGACCCCGCGGGCGGCGTCGCTGAGGACGATGTCCGGCTCGATCTTGATGGCGAAGACGCCCAGCCGTGCGCGCTTGACGAACTCTGCGTTTGCCGCGGCAATGCCGGGGATGTCCTCGACGCCGGCCACGTCCGGCCCCTTGATGAGGTACCAGAGCTTGCCGAGCAGCGGGAAGCTCTTTTCCAGCACCAGGTTGTAGCTCGTGTAGTCGGCTGTTTCGTAGACGAGGTGCAGGGTCTTCCAGCCGAAGTGCTGCTTGACCTCGGCGAAGGCTTCCGACTGCAGCAGGTTTCCGCCGTTCGGATTCGCGGTGACGTGGGAGTCCCAGTTTGCGACCTCTTCGGAGGTGGCAAAGCGGGCAGTGAATTCTCGCAAGTGTGCCGTGTCCAATCTTCGCTTACGTTTCGTGCAGGTGCCGGAGAAGCAGCCTCAAGTCTATCCGTCCGGCCTCCCGCGCCGCTTGCCGCGGCACGTGATCCGGGACCGGCACCTGATTTCTGGTCAGAGCCGCACCTGCCCAAGGTCCGTGAGGGGCAGGACCGCCCCTCCCGGCGTGCCCTCCGGAACGCCGGCGGTGAACCGGTCGGCGCCGGCCAGGCGTGTCAGCGCGATCCGGGCCAGCCCGGCAATCTGCGGGATGGGGACCTGGAAGGTCCGGTACGGTCCCAGCGGCGGTGGTTCGTCTGCCAGCAGGCGTTCCCTGATGATCCTCGCCAGTTCCTCCGGGCCCAGCAGCGGGGACTGGTCCAGGAGGAAGCCGGCCGCGGCCAGCCGGCCATCCATGGTCCAGGCCGCGATCTTCCAGAATTTCCGCGGTATCTGGATGCCCCGGTACGGCAGGTCGTCGGCGTCGAGGACGGGTCCGGTAAAGACGCTGATCCTGGCGTCGAATTGGCTGGCGTGGTGGAGAACGTGGTCTTCCAGGCCGGCCCAGAGTTCCTTGCCCTGGTTGAAGGCAGCTGCCTGCGGCGCCGCATTGGGGTATGAGAAGGTGTCCTGGTTTGCGGCCAGCGCGGTGCTGTCATCGCCCCAGACCGGGTCCAGGCGGCGGACAAGATGGCCCCTGTCCAGGTCGTTGTGCTGGTACACATCCGGGCCCGTCTGGAGTCCCTGCGGCACCCGGGGGTCGTAGTGCCAGGTTCCCTCGCGCCCCAGCGGCACCAGTGCTTCTCCGTCGATGTTGACGCCTGTCACGGCTGCGAGCCTGCGCGCCGGCAACAGCCGAACCGAGAAGTGCGTGTAGTTCAGGAGGACCGTGGGCGCCTCCGGCCGCGGCAGTCCAACGGCTTCGCGCAGGAAGCCAGGATCGTAGCCTTCGCCCATGGTTCCCATGGTGGCACGCCAGCCTGACAATCAGCTCGGGCGCCCGCAGTTACTTGGCCGCCTTGACTCCGGCCGCGCCCTTGGCAACTGTAGAGCAATGGAAAGCACGGACCGCGTGCCGGCCGCGGGAGCCGGAAGAGACGCCGGCAGCAGGGACACCAGCGGTGACGGCGCGCAGCACAAGCCGCGCCGCACCGCCGTCGAACTTGCCGCCCTCCTGGGTTTCCTGGCGGCCAGTGCCCTGGTGGCCTGGCTGGGTTCGCAGGCAACCATCAGCAACGTCACCGGCTGGTACGCGGCGGCGGACAAGGCGCCGTGGTCCCCGCCCAACTGGGTGTTCGGGCCGGTCTGGACGGTGCTATACGTGGCCATGGCAGTGGCAGCCTGGCTCGTGTGGCGGAGCCGCGGCCCGAAGCGCAGGGCGGCACTCACCGTCTACGGCGTCCAGCTGGCCCTGAATCTGGCGTGGACGCCCGTGTTCTTCGGGCTGTATCCGGCGTGGGGTTCGGCCGCACTCTGGCTGGCGCTGGGCATCATCATTGCGCTGGCGCTGGCTGTCGCCGGCACCGTGCTCCTGTTCGGGCCGATCCGCCGCGCCGCCGGCCTGCTCATGCTGCCGTACCTGTCATGGGTAGTCTTCGCATCGAGCCTGAACCTCTGGGCGGCCGCCAACAATTAGCTCCGGGCCGGTGGCTGATCAAACCCGGTTTCGACAAGCTCAACCACCGGGTTCAACTGGCCAACCACCAGGTCAGCATTCGACGACGTTGACCGCCAGCCCACCCATGGCGGTTTCCTTGTATTTGGAGCTCATGTCCTTGCCCGTTTCCCGCATGGTGACGATGACCTCGTCCAGCGAGACCCGGTGCGAACCGTCGCCCCACAGCGCCATCTTTGCGGCGTTGATGGCCTTGGCGGCGGCAATGGCGTTCCGCTCGATGCAGGGCACCTGGACCAGCCCGCCGATCGGATCGCACGTCAGCCCCAGGTTGTGCTCCATCGCGATTTCGGCCGCGTTCTCCACCTGCGCGGGCGTGCCTCCCATGACCTCGGCAAGGCCAGCGGCCGCCATCGACGACGCCGAGCCCACCTCACCCTGGCAGCCCACCTCCGCGCCGGAGATGGACGCCTGTTCTTTGTACAGCACCCCGACGGCACCGGCGGTCAGCAGGAACTTAACCACGACGTCGTCGCGGTCTTCCTGGGTCGCCTGATCCATCCCGGGAGCAAAGTGCAGCGCGTAGTAGAGGACTGCAGGAATGATACCGGCGGCCCCGTTCGTCGGGGCGGTCACAACGCGCCCGCCCGAGGCATTCTCCTCGTTGACCGCCAGGGCGATCAGGTTCACCCATTCCTGCCAGTATTTGGGGTCCCGGTCCTTGTCCTCCTTCAGGAGGCGTTCGTGCCAGTCGGGAGCACGACGGCGGACCTTCAGTCCGCCGGGCAGCAGCCCCTCGCGCTTCAGGCTGACCTCCACGCAGCCCTCCATCACGGAGTAGATGTGCAGCAGGCCTTCCCGAATGTCCTCCTCGGACCGGGACGCGCGTTCGTTGACCAGCATGACGTCCCCAATGGACAGGCCCTTGGAGTGGCAGCGGCCCAGCAGTTCCGCGGCGGTCCGGAAGGGCAGCGGAAGCTCCTTCTTCGATTCCTCGAGTTCCTGCTGCGCCGCATCCTCCTCGCCCTCGCGGACAATGAATCCGCCGCCGACCGAGAAGAACGTTGCGCTGTGCAGGATCCCACCCTCGGCGTCCGAGACAGTGAAGGTCATGCCGTTGGTGTGCCGCGGCAGGATCGTCAGCGGCCGCAGAACCATGTCCTTCACGCCGTAAGGCAGCGGCACGGCCCCGGCCAACTGCAGGGTTCCGGACTCCGCGATGGACGCCAGCCGTTCCTCGACCTCATCGGGAAGGATCAGCTCCGGGTGGTACCCCTCCAGGCCCAGCAGGATCGCCGTCATGGTGCCGTGCCCGTGCCCCGTTGCCGCGAGCGAACCGTAGAGGTCCACCCGCAGCGACGCCACGCGCTCCAGCTTCCCGGAGGCTTTGAGCTCCCCGGCAAACACGGCAGCGGCACGCATCGGCCCAACGGTGTGCGACGACGAAGGGCCAATGCCGATCGAGAAGAGGTCAAAGACTCCAACGGCCATAATCAATCCTAACTAGACATGTGGTCGGGGTGGCTTGGTGGCTGACGGATGGACCGCAAGAGATGGCCGGGGATGTGGCCCCTTCGGGTGGGGACTCCGGCAGCATGCGTCTAAGGGAGCGACACGTCCGCTCAGCGGGCGTCTTCGCGACCGAGCATGCAGAGGAGTCCGCACCCGACGGGCCTCAGCAAGCGGCTGGGTCAGCTGATCGGGGCTACTGACGGGTAGAGCGGGTGGGCCGCGGCCAGGGCTTCTACGCGGGTGCGCAGGCCGGACAGGTCCGCGTCGGCGTCGGCGGTCAGTGCCTCGGCGATGATGTCCGCAACCTCGGCGAACGCTGCTTCGCCGAAGCCGCGGGTGGCCAGCGCCGGGGTGCCGATGCGCAGCCCGGAGGTGACCATAGGCGGACGCGGATCGAACGGCACGGCGTTGCGGTTCACCGTGATGTCGATCGCGGCGAGGCGGTCTTCGGCCTGCTGTCCGTCGAGCTCGCAGTTCCGCAGGTCCACCAGGACCAGGTGGACGTCGGTGCCGCCGGACACCACGGAGATGCCCTTGGCCGTGACGTCGGGCTGGACCAGGCGCTCGGCCAGGATCCGGGCACCGGCGAGCACGCGCTCCTGGCGTTCCTTGAACTCCTCGGACGCGGCAATTTTGAAGGCCACGGCCTTGCCCGCGATCACGTGCTCCAGCGGACCGCCCTGCTGGCCAGGGAACACCGCGGAGTTGATCTTCTTGGCGACGTCGGCGTCGTTGCTCAGGATGATGCCGCCGCGCGGACCGGCGAGGGTCTTGTGCGTCGTGGACGTGGTGACGTGCGCGTGCGGGACCGGGGACGGGTGCAGGCCCGCGGCCACGAGGCCGGCGAAGTGCGCCATGTCCACCATCAGGTAGGCGCCCACCGAATCGGCGATCCGGCGGAACTCGGCGAAGTCGAGCTGGCGCGCGTAGGCGGACCAGCCGGCCACGATCAGCTGCGGTTTATGCTCCTGGGCCAGGCGCTCCACCTCGGCCATGTCGATCCGGTGGTCCTCTTCGCGGACCTGGTACGGGATCACGTTGTAGAGGCGGCCGGAGAAGTTGATCCGCATGCCGTGGGTCAGGTGCCCGCCGTGGGCCAGGTTCAGGCCCATGATGGTGTCGCCTGGCTTAATCAGGGCGTGCATCACCGAGGCGTTCGCCTGGGCGCCGGAGTGCGGCTGAACGTTCGCGTACTCAGCCCCGAACAGCGCCTTGACCCGGTCGATGGCCAGCTGCTCGATCACGTCAACGTGCTCGCAGCCGCCGTAGTAGCGCTTGCCCGGGTAGCCCTCGGCGTACTTGTTGGTCAGCACCGAACCCTGTGCCTGCATCACGGCCGCGGCGGTGTGGTTCTCCGACGCGATCATCTCCAGGCCCTCGCGCTGGCGGCCGAGCTCGTCGTCGATCTTCGCGGCGATCTCCGCATCCAGGTCCGCGAGGTCCGCGTTCAGGCTCGGGGACACTACCTGCTCGAAAGCCGCCGTTGCGGCCTGTGCGGCGCTCACAGCTCGCCACCGTTCTTGGAAGCGTATTCCTCGGCCGACAGCAGCGGGCCTTCAGAATCGGCGGCCACCTTGAACAGCCAGCCGGCACCGTAAGGATCGCTGTTAATCAGGGCGGGGTCCTCGACGACGACCGGGTTGATTTCCGTGACCTCACCCGTCACCGGGGAGTACAGGTCGGAGACGGACTTCGTGGACTCCACCTCGCCGCAGGTCTCCCCCGCGGTCACGGCCGAGCCCACCTCGGGCAGGTCCACGTAAACTATGTCGCCGAGGGCGTCAGTGGCCACGGCGGAAATGCCGATCGAGACCAGGTTCCCGTCTTCGCGGAGAACCCACTCGTGTTCGTCGGAATACTGCAGTTCAGCGGCAACTTTTGCCATGTTTTTTCCTAACTTTCGAAATGCTGTGGTTCCGTACAGCGGCCGGAAACCGAATTCCTCCGCGTGCTGCTCCTTCGTCGCTTTGACGCACGCTTCCGGAATCCGCTGCCCTGCCGCTTCGTGCCAGTGTTCAGTTGAAAAGAACACTGGCACTCTAAAGATCAAATATGTCCTGACCGATGCTGGCCCTCGGGGGTTCGGCAAGCTCAACCCCCAATGATTGAACTTGCTGTGCCCCTCCGATCGAGCCTGTCGGGTTTCGACAAGTCAACCAGCGGTCAGCGGCCCTCCCCCAGCACCTTTGGCTTTAGAAGGCGCTCACCCGGCGAGGTTGTCCTGCACGCGGAGGATGTCAGCCCCGACGGGCGCAGCCGGGAACGAAGGCGGTGGGGCAGGACAGGCTCAACCAGCGGTTGAGCTACTTGGTGCGCTTGTAGAAAGGCAGTGCGACGACTTTGAACGGCTCCGTTTTCCCCCGCAGGTCGATGTCCAGTGCCGTGCCGGGTTCGGCGTAGGCGACGTCGACGTAGGCCATCGCGACCGGGTAGCCGAGCGTGGGGCTGGGCTGGCCGGAGGTGACTTCGCCGACCACGTTGCCGTCCTTGAGGACCGGGTAGTGCCCGCGGCCGGCGCGGCGGCCCAGGCCCTTGAGGCCCACGAGCTTGCGGCCCGTGGTGGAACCGGCACCGGCTTCCTTCTTGGCTGCCAGCGCGGCCTTGCCCACGAAGTCGCCTTCCTTGGACAGCGCGACGACGGGGCCCAGGCCGGCGGCGAACGCGTCACCGTCGAGCGAGAGCTCGTTGCCGTACAGCGGCATGCCGGCCTCGAGGCGGAGCGAATCGCGGGAGGCGAGGCCGGACGGCGTCAGCTCCCCTTCGTCCGCAATGGCGACGATGGACTGCCACAGGGCGGCGGCGTCGTCGTTCTCTACGAAAATCTCGAAACCGTCCTCACCGGTGTACCCGGTGCGGGCCAGAAGCAGGCTGCGCTCGGCGCCGCCCACCAGGAAGGAAACCTCGACGGCCGCGTAGTACTTCAGCCCGGTGACCAGCTCGTGCTGGGCTGCCGGGACCAGGCGCAGGAGGATCCCCTCGGCCTTGGGACCCTGCACGGCGATTAGCGACGTCTCGGCGGACGCGTCCTGGACGGCGACATCGAAATTGGCTGCCCGCTGCACCAGGGCCTCGGCCACCACCCTGGCGTTGCCGGCGTTCGGGACCACCAGGAACCGGTCGGTGCCAGTCCCCTCGGAGGGGCGGCGGTACACGATGAGGTCATCAATGATGCCGCCGTCCTCGTTGCAGATCAGGGAGTACTTGGCCTTGCCGACGGCCATCGCGGAGATCTTGCCGGCCAGGGCGTAGTCGAGGAACGCGGCGGCGTCCGGGCCGGTGACCCAGACTTCCCCCATGTGGGAGAGGTCGAAGATGCCGGCCGAGTTGCGGACAGCGTGGTGCTCGGCAAGCTCGGAGGTGTACTTGAGCGGCATCTGCCAGCCGCCGAAATCGGTGAACGAGGCGCCCAGCTTCTTGTGCTCCTCGTAAAGGGCAGTGTAGTTCTCAGTCATTGAGCGGAATCCTCAGTTCTCGAAGGCTTCGATCGGTGGGCAGGAGCAGACCAGGTTCCGGTCGCCTGCTGCACCGTCGATGCGGCCTACCGGCGGGAAGTACTTGTCCTGCTTGAGCGTGTGAACGGGGAAGACGGCCTGCTCGCGGGGGTAGGCGCGGTCCCAGTTGGAGCTGATGGCCGCGGCCGCGGTGTGCGGTGCGTTGCGCAGCGGGCTGTTCTCCACGGTGAAGTCACCGTTGGCCACCTGGTCGATCTCGGCGCGGATGGCGATCATGGCCTTGATGAACCGGTCGATCTCGCCCAGGTCCTCGGACTCGGTGGGCTCCACCATCAGGGTTCCGGCGACCGGGAATGACAGGGTGGGGGCGTGGAAGCCGTAGTCGATCAGGCGCTTGGCCACGTCCTC
>NZ_JAAOXD010000007.1:357944-394014 GCF_014694315.1 Arthrobacter ipis
CCGGTCCGAGAGCTTGCGGATGTAGCGCAACAGCTGGGTTTCGGAACGGTGCGTGTTGAACACCGGATGCTGCAAGTACGCGGAGGAACGCTCGACGGCGGCATCCAGGGCGAAACTGCCCGTGGACCCCACTGACTTGGCACCAAAGACAGCAAGAACGTCAGCGACGATGGCCGGCGTCGTGGTTTCATCGGTGGAGATGCCCACGGAGTCGGCGTCGATGCTGCGGAGGTTGATGCCCTTCTCTTCGGCGGCGGCGATGATGCCGACGGCTTTGCCCGGGACGGAAACCGTCACGGTGTCGAAGAAGCTGGTGTGCAGGACGTCCAGCCCGGCGGCCTTGAGCGAGGCGGCCAGGGTCTTGGCGTGGCCGTGTACAGTTTCGGCGATCGCCTTCAGGCCTTCCGGTCCGTGATAGACGGCGTAGAAGGAGGACACGATGGCCAGCAGCGCCTGCGCGGTGCAGATGTTGGACGTGGCCTTCTCGCGGCGGATGTGCTGCTCGCGGGTCTGCAGCGCCAGGCGGTACGCGGGAGTGCCGGCGTTGTCCTTGGAGACGCCCACGAGGCGGCCGGGAAGGGAGCGTTCAAGGCCCTTCTGCACGGCCATGTAGGCCGCGTGCGGTCCGCCGTAGAACAGCGGGACGCCCAGGCGCTGGGCGGAGCCGACGGCGATATCGGCGCCCTGCTCGCCCGGAGGGGTGATGAGCGTCAGCGCCAGCAGGTCAGCGGCCACCGTGACCAGGGCGCCGCGTTCCTTGGCGGCGGCGATGACCCCGGTGTGGTCGAAGACGCGGCCGGAGACACCGGGCTGCTGGAGCACGACGCCGTTGATGTCGCCGTCGGGCAGTCCCTGGGACAGGTCGGCAACCTCAACCTCGAAGCCAAGCGCCTCGGCGCGGCCCTTAACGATCGCAATGGTCTGCGGCAGGGAGTCCGCATCCAGGACGGTCTTGCCGTCCTTGGCGTCTTTGTTCTTGTTGGCCCTGCGCATCAGCAGCACGGCCTCAGCCACCGCCGTTGCTTCATCCAGCAGCGACGCGTTGGCGATCGGCAGGCCGACCAGGTCCTGGACCATGGTCTGGAAGTTCAGCAGCGCCTCGAGCCGGCCCTGGGAAATCTCCGGCTGGTACGGGGTGTACGCGGTGTACCAGGCGGGGGCTTCGAGGATGTTGCGGCGGATCACCGGCGGCGTGACGGTGTCGTAGTAGCCCTGGCCGATCATCTGCACGGCGGTCTTGTTCTTGGCCGCGAGCTTCCGGAGTTCGGCGAGGGCTTCGACTTCGCTCAGGGCCGGGGAAAGCTCCAGCGGGGAGTCCTGCCGGATGTCTTTCGGCACTGCCGTGTCAACCAGTGCATCGACAGTCTCGTAGCCGACGGCCTTGAGCATGGCTTCGACATCGGCCTGCCGGCGGGCACCAATATGCCGGTCGACGAAGGAGGCGGAGGCTGAATCTACGGTCAAAAGGAACTCCATAACTAAGGCGGCGCAGGGTACGCCGCAGTGATTCGGGTTCCTCCCCGCTCTGTATTGGACCTGAGAGTTTCCGCGTTGCTGCGCCTACGCACAGCTCCGCTTGCACCGTCGGTGAGCACAGCATGCCCTGAACCCTCCGCGCGGTGGCGGAACATTCAATGCGGGCAGCCTGCTGCTTTCCAGAGTTGCCTTGCCGCAGCGGTACATGGGCCTGAGAGATTCCTGGGGAGGTTTTGCTCCTACGGCGCCTGCTTGTACCTACTTGCAGGACTCTCCCGCCGCAGATCGAAGGCATATTCAGTTGAGCGGTGACAGCTGTCACAGAGGCTATTCTCCTACGCCGCGATCGCGTCTGCAAACTGTGGCGGCGTGGGCTGGCACACGCCCGGGGCGCAGCTACCCCCGCAGCCTGCCTACCCCCGCAGCCGGTCGAGGGCCGCAAGAAGGCTCTCGACGTCGGCCGCGGTCTCCGACGGCGTCGCGGCCGGGCCGATCGACAGCATGGCGTTGAAGTAGAGCCCGTCACCCATGTACAGGACGGCCTTCGCGAGGCCCGGCCCGACGTCGCGGGCGATCTCGTCGAGCCACCGCTGCTGGATGTGTGCGAACCGGCGCCGGGTCTCCTCGTGCGCCACCTCGGCGAGCCTCGTGGCAGCCACGATGGCGCGGTCCAGCGGGGTGTCCGCCCAGACGGACGACTTGATGAAGTAGGCGGCTGCACCCTCGGGAGCCGCGGCCATGGCCTGCGCGTCCGCCTCCGCGAACTCGTCCAACCGGTCCAGCAGGACGCCGATCAGCGCTTCCTTGTTTGGGAAGTGGTACAGCAGCCCGCCCTTGGACACCCCGGCGCGGGCAGCCACGGCGTCAAGGGTGGCGGCACGCTCCCCCACCTCGATCAGCAGGGATTCAAACGCATCGAGCACTGCGCCGCGGGCGACCGGTTTTCTGGGCATGGCTTCCATCATGCCCGCTTCAGTAGCAGGTTTATAACTGTACCGTCCAGACGGTATAGTTACCTCATGACCATGAACTCAGCCCTTCACCCGGAGCGCACTTCTGCCGCCGAGGCTTTGCACCGCCAGCCTTCCAGCGGTGGCGGCGCGCGCGACTGGTTCGCCCTGGCCCTGCTCATGTTCCCGGTCCTACTGGTGGCCGTGGACAACACCGCCCTGACGTTTGCGCTTCCCGCAATCGCCCGCAGCCTGGACCCCTCGGGCGTGCAGCTGTTGTGGATAGTGGATGCATACGCCCTGGTCCTCGCCGGACTGCTGGTGGCCATGGGCAGCCTTGGCGACAGGATCGGGCGTCGCCGGTTGCTGCTCGTCGGCATTTCGGGTTTTGCGGCGGTCTCAGCGGCGTCGGCCTTCGCCCCGACCGCAGAGTGGCTCATCGCAGGCCGCGCGGCCATGGGATTCTTCGGTGCAATGCTCATGCCGTCCACACTGTCCCTGATCCGCAACATCTTCCGGGAGTCCGGCAGGCGGAGGCTGGCGGTGGCCATCTGGGCTGCCGGGTTCTCCGGCGGCGCCGCGCTGGGGCCGATCTTTGGCGGCTGGCTGGTGGAGCACTTCTGGTGGGGCGCCGTCCTGCTGGTTGCCGTACCGATCATGCTGCCGCCGCTGGTCTTCGGCCGTTTCCTCATTCCTGAGTCCAAGGACCCCAGCCCGGGACGGGTGGACGGGGCCAGCATTGCACTGTCGATGCTGACCATGGTGCCGGTGGTCTACGGCATCAAGGAACTGGCCACCCACGGCCCCGGCGTGCAATCCCTCGGCGTTCTGGCCTTTGGCCTGGCCATGGGCCTCGTGTTCGTCCGCCGGCAGCGGGCCCTCGCGTCCCCGCTGCTGGACTTGTCGCTGTTCAAGAACCGCGTGTTCAGCACGGCAATCACGGCCAACGTCCTGGCGCTGTTCTCCTACAACGGGTTCATCCTGTTTTTGGCCCAGCATCTCCAGCTGCTTGAAGGCATGTCGCCGTCGGAATCCGGCACGGCGATGCTGCCCGCCCTGACCGCCATGGTGGTGGCCGGACTGCTGGTGGTTCCGCTGGTACGGAAGATCCGCCCGGGCTTCGTGGTGGCCGCGGGACTGGCGCTGAGCGCCACGGGTTACGCCCTCGTGGCGTTCGGGGATCACGACACCGGACCCACGGCACTGCTGGCCGCCCTCCTCATTCTGGCGCTGGGTGTGGGGTCCGCGGAGACCATCTCGAATGACCTGATTCTGGGATCTGTGCCCGCGGAAAAATCCGGAGCGGCCGCAGCAATCTCCGAGACGGGCTACGAAGTGGGTTCACTCCTGGGGACAGCCATCCTGGGATCGATCCTGACCGCGTCCTACCAGCAGCACCTCTCCCTGCCCGAGGCTGTTGGCGGCACGGTTCCGGCGGCGTCCGCGGACCAGGCCAGGGAAACGCTGGCCGGCGCCGTGGAGCTGGCGGGGTCTCTGCCGGCCCCGGTGGCCGAGGGGCTCACGGCGGCCGCCCGGGCAGCGTTTGATTCGGGCGTCCACATCACCGCGGCGATTGCGCTGGTACTGATGGCGGGAGCCTCGGTGCTCGCCGCCGTCGTACTTCGCCGCGTCCCGCGCGCGAAGTAGCCGCGACGCAGCAGCTGGTGCCGCACGCACGGCAGCCGACACAGAAACGGGCAGCCCCGGAGAAATTCCTCCGAGGCTGCCCGTTCGCAGCCGGCCGCGCGTGGCCCGCTGGCTACTTGCTGTCAGGCTTCGTGGCGCTGGCCGACGCCTTCATGTTCTCGGCGCCCACCATCCACGCGAACTGCTCAAGCTTTTCGATGAAGGTGTGCAGCAGGTCTGCGGTGGTGGGGTCTTCCTCATCCACCTCGTCATGGACCTTGCGCATGGTGCCCACGGCCGCTTCGAGTGCAGCGACTATGCGGTCGACCGCATCCTTGGTGTTGATGAGCCCGTCGGGGAACTGCGGAAGGTGGGTCCCCTTTGCCACGGTGGCGCTGCGGCCGTCCGGCAGGGCATGCAGGGCACGCATGCGCTCCGCCATGTCGTCGGCAAAGGCCCGTGCGGCATCGACGATCTCGTCCAGCTGAAGATGCAGATCCCTGAAGTTGGTTCCCACGATGTTCCAGTGCGCCTGCTTGCCCTGGATGTGCAGCTCGATCAGGTCCGCCAGGACGGCCTGCATGTTGTTGGTCAGTGTCGGTGAAGCCTTCATGAATCCTCCTCGAATGGTCCAGTGGTTCCGACGCTACCGCAGGCGCTCCGGCGCCGGGAGCGGCGGAAGCAGAATTTCACGATCAGCTTACTTACTACTTTGCGCACCCCGAATGAGAAGGGTCATAAATGAGTGACGTTCAAATTGCCCTTGCCTCACCCCCGCGGCGGGTGCATACTAAATGAACGTCATTCATTTAGTGACGGTCGTCTCACTGGAGAAATCACCATCATGATCGAAATAACCTGCCTCAACGCGCCTGCTTCCCTCGCCCGGACAGAGCCGTCCGGACGTCCAGCCTTGAGGGTCGGCGTGGTGCAGCACCGCTGGCACAGCAGCGCCGCCGCACTCCGCGCGGAACTCAACGAGGGCATCGACCGTGCCGCCCGGCTGGGCGCCACCGTGGTGTTCCTGCCCGAGCTCACCCTTTCCCGCTACCCCGCAGACCAGGTCCCGGAGAATGACCTTGGGCGGCAGGGCCAGGAGCGGCCGCGCCCTTCCGACGCCGCCGAGGACCTGCTGACCGGTCCCACCTTCCGCTTCGCAGCCGAGGCCGCCCGCCGGAACGGCATCACCGTCCACGCCTCGCTCTTCCAGCGAGCCGGCAACCCGGACGGCTCGGATGACGGCCTGGGCCTGAACACGTCCATCCTCGTGTCCCCGTCCGGCGAGCTCCTGGCCCGCACCCACAAGCTGCACATCCCGGTGACCGCCGGATACTACGAGGACAAGTTCTTCCGCCAGGGCCCTGCCGCGGAGGACGCTTACCAGGTCCACGCCGCGGCTGAACTCGGCGGCGCCCGGCTGGGCATGCCCACCTGCTGGGACGAGTGGTTCCCAGAGCTGGCCCGCGTGTACTCCCTCGGCGGCGCCGAACTGCTGGTGTACCCGACGGCGATCGGTTCCGAGCCGCTGTTCCCGGACTTTGACACGCAGCCCCTCTGGCAGCAGGTCATCGTGGGCAACGGCATAGCCAACGGCCTGTTCATGGTGGTCCCGAACCGCTGGGGCCAGGAGGGCAGCCTGGACTTCTACGGATCCTCCTTCATCTCCGACCCCTACGGCCGCATCCTGGTCCAGGCACCGCGCGACGAGTCGGCTGTCCTTGTGGCCGACCTCGACCTGGACCAGCGCAAGGACTGGCTGACGCTGTTCCCGTTCCTGACCACGCGCCGCCCGGACACCTACGCCCGGCTCACCGAGCCGGTCCGCCCGGAGGAGCCGTTCGGCAGCGACGCAGGGGTTTCGGCAGGCTCAACCGACGGGGACGCGACCTCAACCAGCGGGGACATCGGCTCAACCACCGAGCGGGTCAGCGCATGAGCATGTGGCGCATGCCGGCCGAAACGGCGCCCCAGGAGCGGCTTTGGATGGCCTTCCCCACGGGCGGCTACACCCTCGGGGACACCGCGGAGGAGGCGCACGCCGCCCGGTCCGTCTGGGCCGCCGTCGCGAACGCCGCCGTCGAGTTTGAACCGGTCACCATGGTGGTGGACCCGTCCGACGTCGGGACCGCCGCCCGCTACCTGTCACCTGCCGTCGAGGTGCTGACGGCGGAACTCAACGACGCCTGGATGCGCGACATCGGCCCGACGTTTGTCCTGGACGGAAATGGCGCCCTGGGCGCCGTGGCCTGGGTCTTCAACGGCTGGGGCGCTCAGGACTGGGCGAGCTGGGACAAGGACTCGCTGGTCGCCGCCGAGGTGGCCGGCCGGTCCAGCGCCCGGCACCTGGTGTCCGAGCTGGTCAACGAGGGCGGCGGAATCCAGGTGGACGGCGAGGGCACGGTGCTGGTCACCGAAACGGTGCAGCTGGATCCGGGCCGCAATCCCGGGCTCAGCAAGGCCGACGTCGAAGCCGAACTGGCCAGGACCATCGGCGCCAAAAAGGTGATCTGGCTGCCTCGCGGGCTCACCCGTGACTCGCAGCGGTTCGGAACGCGCGGGCACGTGGACATCGTTGCCGCCATCCCGTCCCCGGGCACTTTGCTGGTCCATTCCCAGCAGAACCCCGCCCACCCGGACTACGAGGTGAGCCGGGAAATCGTCAGCTTCCTGTCCTCCACCACGGACGCAGCCGGCCGGGAATGGTCGATCATCGAGGTCCCGGCGCCCGTTGCCCTGACGGATCCAGAGGGCTTCGTGGACTACAGCTACATCAACCATGTGGTGGTCAACGGCGGAGTCATCGCCTGCACATTCTCCGACCCCAACGACGAGAAGGCACTCCGCATCCTCGCGGATGCCTATCCCGGGCGCAAGGTAGTGGGCATCGACGCCCGCGAACTCTTCGCCCGCGGCGGGGGCATCCACTGCATTACCCAGCAGCAGCCCGCTGCCATCTAGAAAGGGCCAGACATGAGCCAAACCACGCGTGAGAGCATCCAGCCCGCCGGGAATTCCCCGGCCGGCGAAGCAACGCACGGCATCACCGGAAAGGGCCTGAAAGGCGGGCAGCTGGGCCTCCTGGCCGTCGTCGTCCTGGGTATTTCCTCGGTGGCTCCGGCCTACAGCCTCACCAGTTCACTGGGACCCGCAGTCGGGACGGTGGGCGTGCAGCTGCCCGCTATCTTTATCGTCGCGTTCATCCCGATGATCCTGGTGGCGTTCGCCTACCGGGAGCTCAACGCCGACTCCCCGGACAGCGGCACCACGTTCACCTGGACGACAAAGGCGTTCGGCCCGTTCGTCGGCTGGATGGGCGGCTGGGGCCTCCTCGCGGCCAACATCATTGTTTTGTCCAACCTGGCAGGCGTCGCTGTGGACTTCTTCTACCTCTTCCTGGCCCAGGTGTTCAATAACCCCGAACTCGCGGACCTGACCTCCAACACGGCACTCAATGTTGCCACCTGCCTCACGTTCGTGGCTCTCGCCGTCTGGGTCAGCTACCGCGGCCTGCACGCCACCAAGCTCGTGCAGTACAGCCTGGTCGGTTTCCAGGTCCTGGTCCTGGGCGTCTTCATCGTCATGGCGCTCACGCACGCAGCATCCGGTGACGCCGGCCCGTCCCTCGCCTTCAGTTGGGACTGGTTCAACCCCGCCAGGATCGAGAGCTTCGAGCAGTTCACCGCCGGCATGTCACTCGCCGTTTTCGTCTACTGGGGCTGGGACGTGTGCCTGACCGTGAATGAGGAGACCAAGGGCGGCAAGGGCACCGCGGGCAAGGCAGGAACCACGACGGCGATCGCCGTCCTGGCCCTCTACCTCGCCGTAATCGTGGCCACCATGATGGTGGCAGGCACTGGCGCCGACGGCATCGGCCTGAACAACCCGGACAACCAGTCGAATGTCTTCGCCGCGCTGGCTTCGCCGGTCATGGGTCCGCTGGCCATCCTGATGTCGCTCGCAGTGCTCGCCGGCACCGCCTCGTCCCTGCAGTCCACCATGGCCTCCCCGGCACGCAGCCTGCTGGCCATGGGCCACTACGGCGCCCTGCCGCCGCGTTTCGCGTCGGTCAGCAAGCGCTTCGGGTCCCCCGGCTTCGCCACGCTGATCGCGGGCGGGATCTCCGGCGGCTTCTACGCCGTCATGAAGGTGGTCAGCGAGAACGTCCTCAACGACACCATCCTGGCGCTGGGCCTGATGATCTGTTTCTACTACGGCCTCACGGCCTTCGCCTGCACGTGGTACTTCCGGCACAGCCTGCTCTCCAGCGTCCGCAACTTCTTCATGCGGCTGCTGTTCCCCATGGTGGGCGGACTGGTCCTCACCGTCGTCTTCATCCAGACGGCCGCGGACAGCTGGGCGCCCGAGTTCGGCAGCGGTTCCGAGATCTTCGGCGTGGGGCTCGTGTTCGTGCTCGGCGTGGGAATCCTGGCCCTCGGAATTGTCGTCATGCTGGTGATGGCCCGGCTGCGGCCCGGCTACTTCCGCGGCGACACCATCCGTAAGGACACCCCCGCGCTGGTGGTTCCCGAATAACGTTTCCGCTTGCAAACGCAGAGATGCCCCGCCTCCCGGTCCGGGAGGCGGGGCATCGCTGCATTTAGCTGCATCGCTGCCTTGTAACTGGCAGTCAGGAAGCTGAACGTATGGGGACCCCCTTGTCCCATTAGCCGCTGGGCTCCCCTACTGCAGGCATCTTACCAGTAGTGCGCGACGTCGACGACGAACCGGGAGCCGGAGCCGGGACCGTCCAGCGTGTACACCTTGAACGGCAGCCGGGCGCGGACGCCGAGGCCAAGGGTGGTGTAACCCTCGAAGCTGCCTGCCCACGCGACCTGCCGGAACGTGTGGTACCCGGACACGTTGGTCACCTCGGACCGGTTAGCCGGAATGAAGGTGGCCTTGCCGGTGGCATTGTCATAAGCCGGTGAGTTGATGGTGAGCTGCAGGAATGCGCCGCCACGGAGCTTGATCGGCTGGCCGGAGCCTTCCTGGGCCACTTTGGATACGTAGCGGACGTTGTAGCCCTTGGCTTTGCCCTTGAGATCGATCACGAGGCGGTCGAAGCAGTAGTGCTGCCCTGTGCGGACATTGGTGACAGCTGCGGTGCTCATGGTCTGGTTTGCCTTCGCCAGCGAGCCCCACACCTGCCCGCAGTAGGAGGCCGCCGAGGCGGAGCCCGGAGCCAGCAGGCCCAGTCCAACAGCCAGGAGGATGACTGTGAGCCAGGCGGGAATTTTTTTCATTTGGCCACCCCTTTCGAGTGAGTGTTTGGATAACTCCAGAATAGGAGCGCCAAAAGCACTAAACGAGGCATGTGGCCGGTTCGGGGCGCAACCGTTAATATCGCAAAAACCGGGTCACGGGGCCGTAATTCCCGGCGTCCTTTTAAGGGCATCGAGAGACGTTCGTGGCCTATTCTCCACGTTTCCGTTACCGCGGATAACGGCGTTGGTGGGGAAAAAGCGAGGCGCCGGCCTCCCCGTCGGGAGCCGGCGCCTCGCGTGGCTTTGCTCTGAATGCTGCCTGGCTATGAAGGCTGCCTTGCCGCAAAGGAGGACATGCGCGGAAGGGTATTTAGCCTTCGCAGTCGTGGCAGTACTTCAGGCCGTTCTTTTCCTTGGCCACCTGGGACCGGTGACGGACCAGGAAGCAGGAGCCGCAGGTGAACTCGTCGGACTGCTCGGGAACGACGATGACCGTCAGTTCCTCGTTGGAAAGATCGGCGCCCGGAAGGTCGATGCCCTCGGCGGTGTCGTTCTCGTCGAGGTCGATGACGGCGGTCTGGGCACCGCCGCCGCGGGACGCCTGGAGGGCCTCCAGAGACTCGGAGGGAGTCTCTTCTTCTGTCTTGCGTGGGGCGTCGTAATCGGTAGCCATAGCGTTGTTCACTTTCGTTGCTGCACAGCGCCATTCAGGCACCTCAGTGAAGCAGTTTAGGTCATAAATCGGCAACGTCAAGAATAGTGTGGCCAACGCGACACCAATCCGTCTTTTCGGCCTGTTCCGCGGCCTTGCCGGCGTCATTTGGGCGGGTTCCGGGCGCGTGCTCTGCCGCGACGGCAACCCCGCTGAGCGGAGGCAGCCAGGCCCAGCGCGTGACCTCCTGGAGGGCATCGTTGGCCTGCTCGGAAGTGGCAGGAACCGGAGAAAAGAGCAGGGATTCCGTGAGCGCCGCACGCATCCGGGTGAGCATCTCTGTCATGGTCATGGCGCCAAGCTATGCGGCCCGTGTTGTGGGCACGTTTCCGCGCAGTCTCCTGCCTGTTAAGTCTCCCGGCAGATACGCCGCACAGCAGAGCGGACTGGCGGGGCGCCGTCGTCGGTCTTAGCCTTGACCTGTTCCTGGATCTGACCACCCAGCAGGCGGAGGCACCACATGGCGACGAAACTGAACCGCAAGGCACTGGAGCACGCACGCAGCCTCGTGAAGAAAGGGAAAGTGGAGCGGGATGTCCGCGATGACTGGAGTGAACACGCGCCGTCAACTGACGACGAGAACTCCTTTATCGACAAGCACGGCTTCGACGAGTTTTCGATTTGGCATCTCGGCATTGATAAGGAGAAGTCCGAGGGCACCAAGGGCAGCGTGAGCTTCCCTTTCGGGGACCTTAAAAAGGTCCACCGCTGCGCCATTATTTCGCTGGAGAGCCGGGCGGCGCAGTACGACCACGACGACATCCGCAAGGCCGCAAAGGACTTGCTGGAGGAGATTGACGCGGACTAGCGCTGTCACCGCCGAACGAAGAACCCCTCCCTTCCGGCGAAGCGCCGGAAGGGAGGGGTTTCAGCGCTGCGGCTCAGCAGGCCAGGGCTTCACTGGCGTGGTAGTGCCCGACTGTTGCGGCGGTGCCCATCTGACCGGCGGTGGGCAACGCCCTCGTTAGTGTGCGTACCCGGCGGCGGCTTCTGTAAGCGTCTTGCCCTTGGTCTCCGGAGCCAGCCACTGGGACAGCGCGGCACCGGCGAGTGCGACACCGGCGGCAATCAGCATGGTCGGGCCGGACCCGAGGGCTTCCATGGACATCGGCAACAGGAAGGTACCGATGCCTGCCCCGACCCGGCTGATGGCGGCTGCGAAGCCTGTTCCGATCCCTCGGATCTCCGTCGGGAGGACTTCGCCCGGGTAGACGTTCGTCAATGTGTTGTACCCCGCGTTGAAGAACGAGAAGACCAGGAACAGGACGAGCACGACGGGTGCCGGCGCTCCGGCCCACAGGCCGATGATCCCGAGGACGACGGCGCACAGCCACTGCGGCGGAACGGTCAGGGTGCGGCGGCCGGCCTTTTCGATCAGCAGGAACGTGACCACGACCCCGGCCAGTGCGACCGCGGACAGCCCGACTCCGCCGGCGAGTCCCCCGGCGAGGCCGTACTGTTCCAGGACGCTGTCGGCGAACGTGGCGATTGCGAAGTACGGCGTCACGGCGCAGAACCAGAACCCGGAGATGAAGAGCGTGGAGCGCCAGTACTCCTTGGAGAACAGCATCCCGAAGCTGCCCTTGCGGACGTCCTCGTGCTGGACGTCGTCAAGCGCGTCGTCCGGCATGTACTTGTAGGCGAGGGCGCGCGCTTCATCCTTGCGGCCTACGCTCCACAGCCACCGTGGTGACTCCGGCATGCCGAGCCGGCCCAGGAAGAGGGCCACCGCGATGAACGTGCTGGTCCCCAGGATGAAGTGCCAGCTGAGATCCGTGTATTCGTTCAACAGATGGCCGATCAGGAACGCGATCATGAAGCCGCCGTACCAGGCGATACCCATGGCGGCCATGAGCCGCCCCCGCAGGTGCGTTGGCGAGAACTCGGCCATCAGGGGCCAGCCGACCGCGTACTCGGTGCCGATAGCGATGCCCATCAGTAGCCGCACAACAATGAGCCAGACCGGTGAGTCGATGAAAAACTGCATTCCCGACGCAATCGCGAACAGGCCGATGTCGAACATGAAAATTGGCTTGCGGCCCCACTTGTCGGAGATCCAGCCACCGATCGGTGAACCGATCAGGATACCGATCAGGGCGGCTGCGGCGATCAGGCCCTGCCAGAACGGGGTGAGCTGCAGGTCCTCGGCCATCCTCCCCGACACCGGTCCTATGATGCCCAAGACGTAGCCGTCCAGGACCATCCCGCCGATCAGGACCGTGACCATTCTGATCAGGAAACGTCGTTTGCCCGCCGCCGGGTCCGTACTCCGATGGGCGGTTCGGTTCTTCATGGATGACATGGTCACTCCTGGCAGGTTGGGATGGACGAGGCGGCTTTTGCCGTGTTCGCGACATTGAGAAGCTGGCATTCGCGCAATTTGACCTCCCGGTCAATGAGGCGCACTGCGTGCGTAAGGCTAGGTGGATGTGTGGGAAGTGGCTCCGGCGAAAGGGCCGGGCTGGCCTCAGCCGCGGTTGTACATGACGTGTTTGGTGCGGGAGAAGTCCTCCAGGGCGTAGATGGAAAGGTCCCGGCCGTAACCGGAGCCCTTAAAGCCGCCCCATGGCATTTCGTTGGCAATGACCAGGTGCGAGTTGACCCAGACAGTGCCGAAATCGAGCCGGCGGGGAGCGGAAAGCGAGCGGGCGGAGTTCGTGGTCCACACCGAGGCTGCCAGCCCGTAGACGGTTTCGTTCGCCCTGGTGATGGCCTCCTCGTCGGTGCTGAAGGTCTCCACCGACACGACCGGGCCGAAGATCTCGTTACTCGCAATCGCGGCACCCGCAGGCACATCCGTGACGACCGTGGGTTCGATGAAGTAGCCCGGACCCTCCAGGGCGTTGCCGCCGACCGCAATCGTCAGCCCGTCCTTGCGGATCTCCTCCAGTGCGGCCAGGACCCTCTCGTAGTGGGCCTTGGAGATCATGGAACCGATTTCGACGTCGTCACCGGCACCGGGGGCGCCGACAGAGATCTCGCTCACCTCGCGGACCAGCAGCTCGGTGAACTTCTCCGCGACCGACTCATGGACCAGCACGCGGCACGCCGCGCCGCATTCCTGCCCGCCGTTCCAGAATCCGGCCTCGCGTACGCCCTTGGCCGCGGCCGCCAGGTCGGCGTCGTCGAAGACGACGACGGGTGCCTTGCCGCCCAGTTCCAGGTGCACGCGCTTGACGGTGGCGGCTGCGCTTTCGGCAACCTTCTGGCCGCTGCCGACGCTTCCCGTGATGGCGACGAGGTCCACGTCCGGGTGCTCCGAAATCCTGTTGCCCACAACGCGGCCGGAGCCGGTGACGATGTTCAGGACGCCGGCGGGAACCTCGGCGGCGATGAGTTCGGCCAGCTTGAGCGTAGTCAGCGGAGTCTGCTCCGACGGCTTGAGCACCAGGGTGTTGCCGGCGGCCAGGATCGGGGCGATCTTCCAGGCAGCCATCAGCAGCGGGTAGTTCCACGGGGTGATCACGCCGACGACGCCCACGGGTTCGCGGAAGACCACCGAGGTGTGGTTCTCTGCGTAGTCGTCAGCGCCGAGCGTGGTGAAGGCACGGGCAGCGCCGGCGGAGAACCGGAAGGTATCAACCGCGCTTGAGATGTCGTCCTCGGCCACGGCCGCGGGCTTGCCGGTGTTGACAGCTTCGAGGGTCTCGAGCAGTTCGCGGTTGTCCTCAATGATGTCCGCAATGCGCAGCAGGACAGAGGAGCGGTCCTTGGGGGTCTTCGCTGCCCAGCCGGCCTTGGCCGCGACCGCAGCCGCGATGGCGGCGTCGACGTCCTCAACCGAACCGGAGGGGACCTGCATGATGGTCTCCTCGGTGGCCGGATTCACCACATCGGCGGTGGCATCCGAAACCGGGGCGACGAACTTCCCGCCGATGAACTGGCCGAAAGGAGGGAGGGACGGCGTGGGCGCCTCTCCCGTCCGGCGGACGGTGAACAGTGCTGTTTCTGTCGTTGCCATGGCTACCCCACCTTTACGTTGAGGGCGGAGAGGGCCTGCTCAACGCGGGCGAGGTCCTCGGCATTGAGATTGGCCGTGGGGCGCCGGGGCGAGCCGGCCGGAAGGCCCTGCAGGGTAAGGCCGGCCTTGACGGCCGGGATGAACGGCACGGAGAGGAGTGCGTCGATGACCGGGTACACCTTCTTCCACAGTTCCAAGGCGCCGGTGAGGTCGCCTTCGGCGATGAGGCGGCTGACAGCGACGATTTCGTTGGGGACAACGTTGGCCGTTCCGGCCATCACGCCCGCTGCGCCTTCAGCCAGTGCGCCGTAGAGGTAAACGTCCCAGCCGATGAAGGTGCCGATGACGTCCGAGTGGTGGTGGATTAGCTGAAGGGCCTGTTCCCAGTTGGCGCTGGAGTCCTTGATGTACTTGATGTTGTCCACTTCTTCGGCCAGCGCGCGGACGGTGGCCGGGTCCAGGTTGACGCCGGTGACGGCCGGGATGTTGTAGAGCATGACCGGAATGCTGACGGACCGGGCGACGTCCTTGATGTACGTGACCGTCTCTTCCAGGGACAGCGGCTCGTAGTACGGCGTGATCAGCATGAGCACGTCCGCGCCGGCCTTTTCGGCCGCCTGCGACAGCCGGATGGCCTCGGCGGTGGAGGTGGCGCCGGTGTTGGCGATAACGGGCACGCGGCCGTTCGCCTGTTCAATGACGGTGTTGATGAGGAGCAGCCGCTCCTCGGAGGACAGGGCACCGACCTCGCCGGTCGATCCGGCGGCGACGACGCCGTCGACGCCGGCGTCGATCGAGCGGTCAACGATGAGCCGCAGGGTGTCGCCGTCGAGGGCGCCATCTTGTTTGAAGGGGGTGGACAGTGCGGTCAGGACACCGCGGAGGTCGTTGGTCATGAGTAATTCCTCTTCTTTAGTATGTACAGGTGTGGTGAACGATGGGTGGTTAGGCGACGATCGAGAGGCCGGACTGCGGCGGGGCTTGGCGGTGAGTGGCCAGCAGGCTTGCGGCCTCCTGCGCTGCCGAGAACCCGGTGGTGATGGAGCTTTCGGTGTAGAGGGTTCCGAGGTAGTCGCCGGCCAGGAATACGCGGTCGGTCCCGCGCATGAGAGTGGACTGGAGCTTGGCCCGGCCGGGGAAGCAGTAGGGGGAAGCTACCTTCCAGCGGTCGGTCTTGGCCTCGACGACGCTGTCGGCGAACCCGTGGCCCAGGACCTGGTCGAGGTCGGCGAGGTGGGTCTCGATGACTTCCTCGTCGCTCTTCTCCAGCAGGGCCTTCCCGAGGCTGGCCGGTGAGAAGGTCATGAGGCTGCCGCCGGGTTTGCGTACGGACTCGGTGCCGCGGACGATGCTCGCCTGGTTCAGTGCGATCGCGAACGAGCGCTTCGGCGCCGCGATGGCATAGATGTCGTCCCAGGGCCGAGCCGAGGTCTCATTGGTCAGGAAGGCCGTGCTGACGTGCGGGCCGTACTTGATCTGGCCGAGCGCACCGCGCAGGTTTTCCGGAAGGTCTACGCCGATCCTGTGTGTCACGTCAGCGGTGGTCGCGAGGACAACGGTGCGGGTCTCCACTTCGTGGTCGGTGCCGCCCTGGCTGTAACGGACGACGACGGATTCCTTCTTGTGCACGACTTCCTGCACGGTGGCGCCGAGCTGGATGCGGTCGCCCAGTGAGGCTGCGACCGATTCGGTCAGGGTGGACGGGCCACCGACGATGCCCTGGCTCAGGCCCTGGCCGATACCCAGCACCAGGCTGAAGTAGCCAATGCCGGCGCCGGCGGAGATCTCGTTCATGTCCCCGGCGGAGCGTGTGACCGTGGTCTTGAAGAGTGCGGCTGCATCCTCTGAAAGGTCTCCCATGAAGTCCTGGAACGAACTGTTGTTCTCGAAGTCGTAGATGCGCTGCTGCCGCATCGCACCGGACTCCCCCGCACGCTTCCGGACAACGCCCGTGTACTTGGCGACACCGCTGACAACCTTCATGCCGGCCTTCAGCGTGTCGATCCGGGACAACAGGGACATCGGGATGCGGAACGGGTACGTGGCGATGTGCCCCTTGCGGATGAACTTTCCATTCATCGACAGGGCCTGGAGCGAGCCCGGAATGTTGACAGAAGTCACGCCGACCTCGTTGAGCAGGGCATCGGTGGAGGACCCCGGGCCGGCGAAGACGTGCCCGCCCCAGTTCAGCCAGTAGGCACCCCGGCGCTCCGAGCGGATCCGCCCACCGACGCGGTGCTCCGACTCGAGAACTACGGTGTCCCAGTGCCGCAGCCGCCATGCTGCTGACAGTCCGGCGAGTCCAGCGCCGACGATGACTACATCTTTCATGATTTTGAACTCTCTTACTCAGGGATTCAGGGTGCGGGGCTGCCGGCTAAGAAGGCATCCGCCGGTGAGGAAGATATGTGGTGGCTAGAGCATCCTGCTAGCGGGGTGTGCCCCTAGTCACAAAGTAAAGATACATCATTGTATGATTAATGCAATAGCTTTTTTCGGATGTGCGGAAGTACTACTGAGAACCAGACGGAATCCCCGCCACCGCGACAGGAACGGCGGTCTCACCACAACGACGCCGGCCAGCTGACAAGGCGACCGGCCGGCGTCGTACTTTCCTTAACTCCCCCGAGTTTTTGTCCAGATAATGGCCTCTAACCCCCTCGGAAGTCGCGATACGTGGTCAGAAACTCCCCCGAAACGCCCGCAGCCGACTCATGGCTTTTGGGGCAGGATGTTACTTATGTCGATTGATGTGCGCGCGGTGCGCCAGCAGACCCGCGGAGTCCTGAACGTGGCCCATTTGAACAACGCTGGAAGCTCGCTCGTCCCCCGTCCGGTGGCGGAGACCGTGGTGGGACATTTGCGTCGGGAGGAGGAAATCGGCGGTTATGAAGCGGCGGAGGAGGCAGCTGACCGGCTGCAAAATGTGTATTGCTCCGTCGCGCACCTGATCGGGGCACGGCCGAACGAGATTGCCCTCGCGGAGAGCGGCAGCCGAGCGTGGGCTGTGGCGATGCACAGCTTCCCCTTTGTCCCCGGCACGCGGCTGCTGATAGGCCGCACGGAGTATGCGGGCAACGTCATCGCGTTGCGGCAACTTGCGCGCCGGAATGACCTGCAAATTGTGGTTCTCGACGACGATCCTTACGGGCAGGTCGATGTGGAACATCTTCAGAGGGAGCTCGACCGTGGAAGCGTGGCCATGGTCGCTCTGACGCATGTGCCCATGGCGGACGGCCTGGTCAATCCGGCAGCGGAGGTGGGCAGGTGCTGCCGTGCTGCCGGGGTGTTGTTTGTGCTCGACGCGTGCCAGTCTGTGGGCCAGATGCCGTTGGACGTGGAGTCTCTGGGCTGTGATGTCTTGGCTGGAACAGGGCGGAAATTTCTCCGGGGGCCGCGCGGCACCGCCTTCCTGTATGTGCGCGCCTCGGTTTTGGGGCGTTTTGACCCGCTCATCCTGGACGGGATGTCTACCGTTTCTTCCGGCGCCGAGGGTTTTGAAGTTCGCGGCGATGCGCGCCGTTTTGAAAGCTGGGAGGCCAGCATCGCCGGGCGGCTGGGTCTGGGCCGGGCCGTCGATTATGCCCTGGCCCTGGGTCTGGACGGTGTGCAGGAGCGCGTGGGCTCGCTTGCCGAGCAACTCCGGACGGAGTTGGCGGCGCTTCCGGCGGTTACTGTCCACGACCACGGCATCACCCGGTGCGGCATCGTGACGTTCTCCGTGAAGGGAAGCGAGGCGGGGAACATCAGGGCCCGGTTGGCGGACCACCAGATCAATGTCTCGGTGGCTCCGAGGCCCTCAAATGAGGTCCAAGCCATTCTCACCGGAAGCTCACATGCGGCGGAAATGGTGGTGCGCGCCTCAGTGCACTACTACAACACCGAGGACGAGATCCTGCGGCTGGTGGGCCTCCTCTGTCGGTGAGCGGGCGCGCTCCGACCCATGGTGTGCACTCAGCAGGACGGCTTAGACGGCTTCCGCAAGCGTCATGGCGTAGCGGTTCTGGCTGTCGGTCCATTGCCCTGCGATGGAGAAACCGGCCGATTCGAGCTCATTGGCCACTCCCTCGAGCCGGAACTTCGCGGAAATCTCGGTGCGAAGTTCCTCGCCTTCGTCGAACCTGACGTCCAGGCCCACAGCCGGCAGGCGCACGAGCATCGGTTTCGTTGCCCGCAGCCGCATTTCGATCCACTCTTCCTCGGGCATCCACACAGCGACATGATCAAACGCCATCACGTCAAAATCTGCGCCCAGCTGGGCATTGAGGACGCGGAGCACGTTCCGATTGAATTCGGCGGTGACCCCCTCGGCGTCGGCGTATGCCGGAACAAGGATGTGCGGTGACTTCACCAGATCCGTGCCAAGAAGCAGCGAACCACCCTCTCCGCCGAGCAGCTCGCGGATCCCCGCGAGAAAGCGTGCCCTGGCCGCCGGCTCAAAGTTGCCGATGGTGCCGCCCAGAAACGCCACCATGCGGCGTCCGTTGTGCGGGAGCAGGTGCAGCTGGGATTCGAAGTCCGCTGCCACGGCATCCAGCTGAAGATCGGGGAAGGCCGGAGCCAGCTCGTTGCGTGCATCCAGCAGAGCGCTGTCGCTGACGTCCACCGCGACGTAGCGGCGAAGAGGTCCCGCCTGCCGCAGGGCATCCAGCAGCAATGGGGTTTTCCTGGACGATCCGGACCCAAGTTCGATCAGCGTCTCCGCCGGGCTCGCGGCAGCCATGTCAGCGGCGAAGAGCTCCAGCACTTCGCGTTCGGCCCGTGTCGGGTAGTACTCCGGCAGGTCCGTGATGCGCTCAAACAACGCGCTGCCGAGTTTGTCATAGAACCACTTCGGCGGCAGCGTTTTGGGTGACGAGCTGAGCCCCGCGAGCACATCGGCGCGCAGGCTTCGCTCCAGGTGGTCCGGGGGCAGGTGGTGAACGATGTCGCTGCGGTCGGCGGAGAGGCTCATGTGGCTGCGTTTTCCTTCGTGAGAGTCGGAATGAGACGAACTTCGACGTGGCCGGGGGTGGCGGTCAGGAGGGAATTGTCCGGGACCTCCTGCCACCCTGGGCCCTCATCGGAAGGCTCGCTGGCGACGACCACGCCCCCGGGGCCGGTCCGCCAAAACAGGCTGTCACCGGCGGCTGTAGCCGCGATGGCGGTGCCGTCGGTGAGCAGAAAGTTGAATCTGCCACCAGCGACTGAGGAGACAGCGCTGACCACCTGGATCAGCGCCTCGCCGGCGGCGAGGCCCGCGGCAAGCCGCTCCTGCACAAGGGCCCAGAGCAACGCTGAATCGACCTGCGCTTCAAGGGCCAGCAGCCGTGCGGGCGGGAGGGAAGCAGCCAGTTCCTCCAGCGCATGCGGCCAGCCCTCCACACGGCCGTTGTGGCTAAAAAGCCAGCGACCGCACGCATACGGCGCAGCTGCTGACTCATCCGGGGGCATCCCCGGCGTTGCCGACCTCACCGCTGCCAGTACCGCGGGGCTGGAAGTGACCCGGGCGACGTCGGCAAAGGACCTGTCCGCCCAGATCGGGACGGAACGGCGGTAGCGGGCGGGCACGGGATCGCCCGGGGCGTACCATCCGACGCCAAAACCGTCGGCGTTGACGGTTCCGTACCGCTGGCGGCGCGGCGCCCACGACTGCGCCAAAAGCCCATGGTCGGGGACGAGCAGCAGCTCGGCCAGCGGCATCGGCGTCCCGATGTAGGCGAGATGACGGCACATGGGCTAGCAACCCTCCGCCGGTGACGCGTCACGCGCCGTGCGGAATCCGGTAAAGATCTGCCGGCGGATGGGGTAGTCCCAGTTCCGGAACGTGCCCCGGCAGGCGGCCGGATCCGCCGCCCAGGATCCGCCCCGGAGCACCTTGTAGTCGGACCCGAAGAACACCTCGCTGTATTCCGGATATGGAAAGGCGGTGAATCCCGGATACGGGCGGAAGTCGCTTGAAACCCATTCCCAGACGTCGCCAATGAGTTGCCGCACCCCCAGCGGAGAGGCTCCCGCGGGAAAGGAACCGGCCGGGGCCGGCCGGAGCGCTGCACCGCCGAGGTTGGCGTGATGGGGTGCAGGATCGTCGTCGCCCCAGGGGTAGCGACGGGACCGCCCTGACCGGGGATCGTAGCGGGCTGCTTTTTCCCATTCTGCTTCGGTCGGGAGCCGGCGCCCGGCCCAGCGCGCATACGCGTCGGCCTCGAACCAGTTCACGTGCTGCACCGGCTCATCGTCCGGAACGCGTTCCACGACGCCGAATCTGGTTCTGCACCACCCGTCGCCGTCGCGTTCCCAGTACTTGGGAGCCACTAAACCGGCTTCAATGCAGTGCTTCCAGCCGTCCTGGCTCCACCAGCGGGGGTTCCGGTAACCACCGTCTTCGATGAAGTGCCGGTAAGCGCCGTTGGTCACCGGGACGGTGTCAATCCAGTAGGCGGGCACCTTCACGGTATGTGCCGGGCGTTCATTGTCCAGCGCCCATGGTTCCACCGATGTCCCCATGGTGAACTCCCCCGCAGGGACCAGCACCTCCCTGGCCAAAGCCTGCAGGTCCGAGGCGCGGATGCCGGCATCCAGGGGCCGGCCGTGGAGGACCGGGGCGCCGGTCCGGAGCTGATGCGTGGCGAGCATCGTCTCGTCGTGCTGCTGCTCGTGCTGGATGATCATTCCGAACGCGAAGCCCCGGTGCACAAGCGCTGCACCCTCCAAGGGCGTCCGTTCCAGGATGTCGAGCGCCTTGTCACGGACCTGGGCGATGTACCTGCGGGACTCCGCGGGTGAGAGCAGTGGCAGCGAGGGCCTGCTGCTGCGGGAGTGCTGGAACGCGTCGTACATCTCGTCGATATCGCACCGCAGCGGTTCCATCTTGCCCACATCGCGTACCAGCCAGATTTCCTCCTGGCTTCCTACATGCGCGAGGTCCCACACCAGCGGTGACATCAGCGGCGAGTGCTGCCTAAGCAGATCTTCGTCGTCGCAGTCGGTCAGTGCATGGGTGCGGTTCCGGGCACGTTCCAGCCCTTCGGCGATGAAGGTCCTGAGCGTTTCGGGGTCGGCAGGGGCCCCGGGCAGGTCAATTGGCATCAACGTAAGCCTCCCTCCGCTCCGGTTCGGCAAACCAGCTGCCGGTTTTGTGCCACAGGTCCAGCCGCTCCTGGGCCGGGCTCCGGCCCCTCGCCGTATTGCGCCCGATGAAGTCTTCGGCCAGCCTCCGGGTGGTGGCGTCCGCCCCCAGGCGCGGCAGCGCGTTGAGCGCCGCCTCGGCGCAGAGCCGGGCGGCCGCGGCGAGAGCCGAATTCGTCAACGCCTCACGGGCGGCAGTCCTCATCGGGTCGGGCAGCGACGCAAGGGGTGCACAGGCATCTGCGACGAGGTCGGCAGCCTGTTCGTCGTCCATGAGCGCGGCGACTATCGCCGTGACGGGCTCCCAGTCATGGCCCGCCTGTGCATCGATCACCCGGAGTTCCAGAAATCCGCGTGGACGGACGGGCGGGAAAAGAGTTGTGAGGTGGTAGTCCAGATCGCTCAGTGTTGCAGGCCTGGGCCCCTTCCCGTGCAACCAGTCCCGCATTGTCAGCCCCTTGGGCGGATCCCAACGGAGCCCCTCTGACGGGATGCAGAGGACCAGCGCGTCGAGCGCGTAGTTCGCCCACCCCCACCTGGGATCCTCCGAACGGGGGACGGCGGCGGTCCGGGTCGGGTCAATGCCCAGCCAGGTGCGCTGACGGTTGCTGTGCCAGCCATTGGGGATGCCGTGAAGGAAGGGCGAGTTGGCAAACATGGCGATGAGGACCGGCAGGAGATTGTGCAGTCGTGCCCAGCGTTGCGCCGCGCCGGTGGATGCGGGACTGTCGAATCCGGCTTCCAGGGAAATCTGAAGTGAGGCGGTGGAGCACATCATGGTCCGTCCGGCGGGACCGGAGCCGTCGAAGTGCCGCTCCATGGAGGCGTAGCGCGGATGCTCCAGTGACCGCACAGCCGGGCGTCCAGCATCCAAAGCGACCGGACCGCAGAACAGGCCGGCGTCCGAAAGCCGGTTCTCAACGGCTGCGAGGTCTTTCCGCGTCGCGGCGACGAGAGCCGGAAGATCGGGGGCGCAGGCGGAGCTCACCTCCAGCTGGCCGCCGGGTTCGAACGTGATCATTCCCCCGCCGGGCAGCGCCCCCGCCGAGGCCGCCATGGCCTCACGCACACGCGCAACCGTAACCGGGGTCTGTGGATCGGCAGCGTCGTGGACCAGCCGTTCGACCTCCACCCCGGCAGCACCCGGCGGTCCGGTCTTAAAGCACACGGAGGCCACATAGACTTCGGCGTCGGACTCGGAAAGGGGGCGGATGTCGCGCCCGGCCTGCAAAGCGGAGGTCACGTATCACTCCTTCGACGTCGGTGTCTTCAGGCGGCAAGCTAAACAGCCCCCTTCCGGCCTTGTCAACGGTTTATGCGGGCGCGCAAAAGTGCTACGGAGGACCGGACGGGCGGCCCCCACCAGGGCATGTCGGCTGACCTCACCAGAACGACGCCGGCCGGCCACCTCCGAAGGTGACCGGCCGACGTCGTACTTCCGTTGGTTCTCTCCCGAGTTTTTGGCAGATAACGGCCTCTAAAGCGCCTGGAAGTCACGATACGTGGACAAAAACTCCATGAGAGCGGGGACTAAACCCGCAGAACAAAGCCAAGATAAGAGCCCCCTGTCGGATTCGAACCGACGACCCCCGCTTTACAAGAGCGGTGCTCTGGCCAACTGAGCTAAGGAGGCGCGCCCGTCAGGGCAGGCGCCGTGACGGCGCTAGATAAGGTTAGCCCAAGGACCGCCCGCCCGTAAAAACGGGCCGCGGCAACAAACGCACAACCAGTTGAACAGAACAGTGGCCCGGCGCCCGGAAAGCCGGACGCCGGGCCGCTGCCCCTAAAGAACGTCTAAGCCTTGGCCTTGATAGCCGCCTCGACGAAGGCCGGGAATTCGGTCTGGGCGCTGTCGCCCTTGCCCCACTGCTTGCCGTCCACGAGGACCGTCGGCGTACCGCTCACGCCAATGGCCGCGGCTTCCTGGGTGGCGTACTTGACCCAGGGACGGTATGTCTTGTTCTCGACGCAGGAGTCGATGCTCTTGGCGCCGACGTCCGTGGCCAACTTCTTCAGTTCGTCGTCGGAGAGCCCGGCGCCGCCTTCGGCCGGCTGGTTGGCGAACAGCGTGTCCACAAAGGCCGAATACTTCTCGGGGGATTCGTTCACCACGCAGGCGGCGGCGTTGGCCGCACGGGAGGAGTAGTTGGTGGTGGAGCGGGTGTCCAGGAAGCCCAGAGCCCGGTACTCCACGGTGATCTTGCCTTCGTCGCGCAGCTTCGTCAGGGTCTCGTTGTACGTCGCCTCGAAGTTCTTGCAGACGGGGCAGATGAAGTCAATGTAGAGGACAACCTTCACCGGCTTGCCCTTCTCGGCTTCCGCGCCCGGGGCCTTAACGGTGGCAGGTGCCGAGGCCGCCGGTGACGGAATGTCTGCCACGTTCACGGACGCAGCATCGGTCTTCGCCACCTCCGTGCCCTTGAGCAGCGTGATGCCGCCGTGGACGTTTCCGTTGGAAGGGGTGGGGCCCTGGTCCGCCACCGGGGCGTTGTTCTTAAGGCTGCTGGTCACCACCAGCGCGACGACGGCAAGGATGGCCACGACGGCGACCACGATGCCCCAGCCAATGAGCAGTTTGTTCCGCTTGTCCTTTTTAAGCTGTGCCTCGCGGATTTCGCGGGCTTTCTCGCGTGCGTCGGCCGTGCGTTCTGCTTTGGACTGGCGGGGTTCGTTTGCGGGGCTCATTAATTCCTCGTGTCGTACGGACAGGTGCGGACCACCCGGGGCCAACTCCCCCAGTTTAGGGGAGAACCCGGAGCTTGCGCTTTCAAGTATTTCCTTCAGCCTGACCAACGGACGAATGGCCCCGAAGATTCCGGCCCGATAGGGTTGATGGGAGTCACAAGCAACCTCAGGGAGCCCCAATGCACGGAGCTGTAAGCGACAAATCCGACACAAAAACGGAAAGCGCGGCCCTGCCCGGCAGCAGCTCGGACGCCACCAAGGACGGTCCGAAGGATGCCACCAAGTACGACTTCATGGTGGTCTCCAACCGCCTGCCGGTGGACCGCTGCGCCCCCGGCGAGCCGGGCGACGACGGCTCCGGCTGGCGGCGCTCCCCCGGCGGCCTGGTCACCGCCCTTGCTCCCATGATGACCAGGACAGACGGCGCCTGGGTGGGCTGGCACGGTGCCGCGGACGAGACAGTGGAGCCATTCAGCCACGGCGGCATGGACCTTGTCCCGGTCCAGCTCAGCAGCGACGACGTTGAGCTGTATTACGAAGGCTTTTCCAACGCGACGCTGTGGCCCCTCTACCACGATGTCATCGCCCCGCCGGAGTTTCACAGAACCTGGTGGGACGCCTACCGCACGGTGAACAAAAGGTTCGCCGACGCCGTCGTCCGTACTGCCGATGAGGGCGCAACCGTCTGGGTGCAGGACTACCAGCTCCAGCTGGTGCCGCGGATGCTGCGCCAGGCCCGGCCGGACCTGAGGATCGGGTTCTTCAACCACATCCCGTTCCCGCCGCCGGAGATTTTCGCGCAGCTCCCCTGGCGCCAGGCCATCATCGACGGCCTGCTGGGGGCCGACCTGGTGGGCTTCCAGCGCAGCAGCGACGCCGGCAACTTCATGCGTTCGGCCCGGCGATTCCTGGGCGCCAGCGTCAAGCAGCAGCAGGTCCACGTCAAGGACGCCGACGGCGATCTCACCCACATCGCCCGCGCCCAGGCCTTCCCCATTTCCATCGATGTCCAGCACATCACCGAACTGGCGAAGAACCCTGAGATCATTGAACGCGCCCGCCAGATCCGGCAGGACCTCGGCAACCCCAAGACCATCCTGCTCGGCGTGGACAGGCTGGACTACACGAAGGGCATCGGCCACCGCCTCAAGGCCTACGAGGAGCTCCTGAACGAGGGCAAGCTCAAGGTGGGCGACGCGACGCTGATCCAGGTTGCCAGCCCCAGCCGCGAGCGCGTGGAGCAGTACCGGCTCCTGCGTGAAGAGGTCGAGGGCACCGTGGGCCACATCAACGGCACCTACGACACCATCGAGAACACAGCCGTTCGCTACCTGCACCACAGCTACCCGGTGGAAGAGATGGTGGCGCTCTACCTGGCGGCCGACGTCATGCTGGTCACGGCGCTGCGCGACGGCATGAACCTCGTCGCCAAGGAGTACGTCACGGCCCGCACCGGCAACGACGGCGCCCTGGTGCTCAGCGAATTCGCCGGGGCCGCGGACCAGCTCAAGCAGGCGCTGCTGATGAACCCGCACGACATCGACGGACTCAAGGATGCCGTGATGCGGGCCGTCAACATGCCCCCCAAGGAAGCGGCCCGCCGCATGCGCTCCATGCGCAAGCAGATCCTGGACCACGACGTCGACCACTGGTCCGCCGACTTCCTGAACGCCCTGAACGAGAAGGTAATCCGCGATGACTCCTGAGGCAGAGCACACCGAAGAGGCCGGCAGCACCCGGCTGACGCTGTCCCCCGAACTGCTGGACGCCGTGCGCCGCATCGCCGGCACGGACCACCTGCTGGTGGCCATGGACTTCGACGGCACCATCTCCCCCATCGTGGACCACGCCGGGGACGCACGCCCGCTCCCCCGCTCGGCTGCTGCCTTCGCCGAACTGACCGCTCTACCGCGTACGACGACGGCACTCATCTCCGGGAGGGCACTGGACAGTCTGCGGGCGGTCGCCTCCCCGCCGGAGGAGACCCTGTTGATCGGCAGCCACGGCGCCGAGGCGTGGCTGGGTCCGGGCTCTGCGCCGCTGACGCTCGACCCCGCGCAGCTGTCGCTCCTCGAGGAGGTGCGGGACATCCTGACGGAAATAGTGGAACTGGCCCCCGGGACCGTCCTGGAGGAAAAGCCCGCCGGCGTTGTGCTGCACACCCGGCTGGCGGCTGACGACGTTGCAGAGGACGCCGTAGCCGCTGCCCGAGCCGCACTCCAGGACCGCCCGGGTGTTTACCTCAAGAACGGAAAACGGGTCCTTGAGACATCCGTGGTGCATGCGTCCAAGGGTGAAGGCGTTGACTTCCTGCGGCAGGCCACTGGCGCTACGGGCGTGCTTTTCGCTGGCGACGACACCACCGACGAGGACGCCCTGGCCCGCCTCGGGCAGGACGACCTCGGCGTGAAAGTGGGCCTCGACTTCACCCAGGCACAGTTCCGGGTTGAGGCGCCGGTCCACATCGCCGAACTCCTCGAGGCGCTGCTGCGGGAACGCCGGAAGGCCGTCACTCCCGCATAGCGCGGTGGCAGCCCTGCGGCGCATCTCACTTGTGACGTCCGTAACATTTTGTCCGATTCGCGATAAATCTGACATACTCTTCTTTGTGATGTGGCGCACAGGAACCGTGCGGCGTCACTCGATGCTCCTCGGCCCCGGCCGGGGAGTCATCATGTAGGGCATAACTGAATTACATGAACCATTCACTACGGATCGTCCGGCACGTACCTGCCGGTGAAGGGATTGATAACTGTGGCAACAGTTACTTTTGACAACGCTACGCGTCTGTACCCGGGCACTGAAAAGCCCGCTGTTGACAAGCTCAACATCGAAATCGCCGACGGCGAATTCCTGGTCCTCGTTGGACCCTCCGGTTGCGGTAAGTCCACCTCCCTGCGCATGCTCGCAGGCCTCGAGGACGTCAACGCCGGCCGGATCCTCATAGGCGATCGCGACGTCACCGACGTTCCGCCGAAGGACCGCGACATCGCGATGGTTTTCCAGAACTACGCCCTGTACCCGCACATGACCGTGGCGGACAACATGGGCTTCGCCCTTAAGATCGCCGGCGTGAGCAAGGAAGAGCGCGCCGAGCGGGTCCGCGAAGCCGCAAAGCTCCTGGACCTTGAGCAGTACCTGGACCGCAAGCCCAAGGCACTCTCCGGCGGCCAGCGCCAGCGTGTCGCCATGGGCCGCGCCATCGTGCGTAACCCGCAGGTCTTCCTCATGGACGAGCCGCTCTCCAACCTGGACGCCAAGCTCCGCGTCCAGACCCGCACCCAGATCGCTTCCCTCACCCGCCGCCTGGGCGTCACCACGGTTTACGTGACCCACGACCAGGTCGAGGCCATGACCATGGGCGACCGCGTTGCAGTGCTCAAGGACGGCCTGCTGATGCAGGTGGACACCCCCCGCAACCTGTACGACCGCCCCAAGAACGTCTTCGTTGCAGGCTTCATTGGCTCCCCCGCCATGAACCTCCTCGAACTTCCCGTGGTCGACGGCGGCGTCCAGTTCGGCGGCACCGTTTACCCGGTACCGCGCAACATCCTCGAAGAGGCACACGGCGCCACTGTCACCCTGGGCAGCCGCCCCGAAGACCTCGAGACCGCACCCCAGGGCGAAGGCATCCAGGTTGAGGTCGACGTCGTCGAAGAGCTCGGTGCCGACGCTTACGTCTACGGCCACACCACGCTGGACGGCAAGACCCACGACATCGTGGCCCGCGTCGACGGCCGCCGCCCCCCGATGAAGGGCGAGTCCCTCTGGGTCCGTCCGCAGTCCGGCCACGTGCACCTGTTCGACACCAAGACCGGCGAGCGCCTGGGCGACTAGTCCCCACCGGCTCCCTAGCCAAAACCCGACGGCGGCCCTCCCCTAAACCGGAGGGGCCGCCGTCGGGCGTTAACCGCTGTCCCCTTTAGGTGCCCCCTGCAAAATACGGAAGAATTGAGTCATGACCGAGGAACACAACGCGCAGTGGCACGATGAACCCACCGACTACGGGCAGATCGGCAAACTGCCGCGGTTCGAAGCCGCCAGCGCCAACGACGACAAGGCAGCCTCGGTCGCCAGCAACCTCAACATCACGGCCGCGGCCGCCGACCCCGAGCTCCTCGACCTGCCCTGGCACATAGCGCTCGAGGACTGGCCGGCGGAAAACCTGGCCGCGCTCCCCCGCGGTATCTCCCGGCACATCGTGCGGTTCGCCCACCTCGGCGGCTCAGTCATCGCCATCAAGGAAACGTCCGAGCACGTGGCCCGCCACGAATACCACATGCTCCGCAAGCTCGCGCGCCTGGATGTGCCCTGCGTGGAACCCGTCGCCGTCATCACCGGCCGCACCACCCCCGACGGCCGTCCCCTGAACCCGGTCCTCGTGACCCGCCACCTGAAGTTCTCCATGCCGTACCGCGCGCTCTTCTCGCAGATGCTGCGCAAGGACACGCTCACCCGGCTCATCGACGCCCAGGCGCTGCTGATGGTCCGCCTGCACCTCATCGGCTTCTACTGGGGCGACGTCTCGCTCTCCAACACCCTGTTCCGCCGGGACGCCGGCGCCTTCGCCGCCTACCTGGTGGACGCCGAAACCGGTGAACTGTACCCGGACCTTTCCACGGGCCAGCGCGAGTACGACCTGGAGATCGCCCGCGTCAACATCGCCGGTGAACTCATGGACCTCCTCGACGGCGGGCTGATCGAGGAGAAGGTGGACCCCGTGGCCACCAGTGAACTCATCATGGAAAGCTACCGTCGCCTCTGGACCGAGCTGACCGCCAAGGAATCCTTCGAACTGGGCGAGCGCTGGCGCGTCGGCGCCCGCATCCGCCGGCTCAACGAGCTCGGCTTCGACGTCGAAGAGTACGCGATCAAGACCACCCAGAACGGCTCTACCATCCAGCTGCAGCCGAAGGTCGTCGACGCCGGCCACCACATGCGCCGCCTGCTGCGCCTGACCGGCCTCGACGCCCAGGAGAACCAGGCCCGCCGCCTGCTCAACGACATGGACACCTTCCGGGCCGACAACAACCCGGAGATGGACGAGGAATACAGCGCACACCTGTGGGTCAGCCAGATCTTCGAGCCGATCGTCAGGTCCATCCCCCGCGACCTCTCCGGAAAGCTCGAACCCGCCGAAGCCGTGCACGAGGTGCTGGAGCACCGCTGGTACATGTCCGAAAAGCAGGAACGGCACATCCCGTTGGCCGAGGCCGTCCAGTCCTACATCGACTCCATCCTGCGCCACCGCCGCGACGAGGCCGCCATCATGCTGAACCCGGACACGGAGCTGCTGAAGATCCTCGCCGTGGAGACCGAGGAATCCCGGTACGGCGCCGATGAGACCGAGGACGACTATCCCGACGCCGACGACTGAGGCACTGCGTTTGACCACCCTGATCCGCGCCGTCCGGCCGTGGGGACAGTCGCTGAGCGACGTCCTCATTACGGACGGCAAGATCACCGCCGTCGAACCGCACCGCCCGGCGAGACCGGCTGCGGCAGCCGTCGTCGAAGGCCGCGGCCGGCTGCTGGTGCCGTCCTTCTCCGACGTCCACGTCCATCTGGACTCCACCCGCATCGGGCTGCCTTTTCGCGAGCACACGGGCGGGCCGGGCGTGTGGACCATGATGATGAACGACCGGCTGAACTGGCGCAACGCCGAGGTCCCGCTGCAGGACCGCGTCAACAACACCCTCGGCCGAATGATCGCGCGGGGCACCACCCGGGTCCGTTCCTACGCCCAGGTCGATGTGGATTGCCGTCTGGAGCGTTTCGACGCCGTCGCGGCAGCCAAGGATCACTTCAAAGACCGGGCCGACGTCGAGATCATCGCCTTCCCGCAGGCCGGTCTCCTGCGGGAGCAGGGCACCATCCCGCTGATGGAAGAGGCGCTGAAGGCTGGCGCAAACGTCATGGGCGGCATCGATCCGTGCAGTCTGGACCGCGACCCCGCCCGGCACCTCGACATCGTTTTCGGGCTGGCTGAGAAGTACCAGGTCCCCATCGACATCCACCTGCACGAACCCGGCGAACTGGGTGTCTTCAGCACAGATCTGGTGCTTGAGCGTACCCGCGCCCTGGGCATGCAGGGCAAGGTGACCATGTCCCACGCCTACCAGCTGGGCAGCGTCTCCGAGGCCACCACGCGGCGGCTGATCGATGAGTTCGCCGACCTGGATATCTCCATGGCGTCGGTGGCACCGCCAGCAGCCGGCCAGCTCCCCCTCCCGATGCTTGCCGAGGCAGGTGTCCGGGTGGGCCTTGGCGAGGACGGCCAGCGCGACTACTGGTCCCCATACGGAAACACGGACATGCTGGACCGCACCTGGCAGCTGGCCTTCACGCACGGCTTCCGCAGGGACGAACTGATCGGGCACTGCCTTGCCATCGCCACGGTCGGCGGCGCCAGCGTCCTGGACCCGTCAGCGACGCGGCTCAATAGCACGGCGCACCGCCCCGGCCTTGCCGCGGGCGACCCCGCCGAGCTGCTGCTGCTCGACGGCGAGACGGTGGCCTCCGCGGTCATGGACCGGGGCACCGACCGCACCGTGATCCACCGGGGCAGGGTTGTCGCCGATGGCCTGGAACTGGTCTAGGGCTGCCGGGGGCTCCGCCGCCCTCCGTTGGATTGCCTTCCGCTGGATCGCCCTCCGTCAGACCCTCCGTTAGATCGCCTTGCCCGGGTTCAGGATGCCGGCGGGATCGAAGAGGCTCTTGATCCGGCGCTGCAGCTCGCGGAGCGGCTCCGGCTGCTCGAGGCCCAGCCAGCGCAGCTTGTACTGCCCCACGCCGTGCTCGCCCGTGATGGTCCCGCCCATTTCCAGGGCTGCCACGATGGACGCATCGAGCGCCGTGTTCAGGCGAAGCATGGCACCGGCGTCCACCTCATCGTTCACGCGGTCAATCCAGAACGTGGGGTGCAGGTTCCCGTCCCCTGCGTGGGCCACCACCTTCAGCCTGACATCGTGGGCCCCGGACAGCGCTTCGAGCGCCGCCACGTAGTCCACCAGACTGGAACGCGGCACGGCAACGTCCTCGCCCACGCGGTACTGGTCATCCACCTCGACGCCCCTGCTGTTGCGCCGCAGTTCCACCAGATGCTCAGCCTCGGCGCTGGCCTCGGTGGTGACCACCGCGCCGCCGGCCGCCAGCACTTCACGCACGACGTCGGCCTCGGCCGCCGCCCCGAAGCCGTCCGTCTGGACCAGGAGCAGCGAAGCTCCGCGCGAGGCAAGATCCGAGCCGTGCAGCTCGTCCAGCTGGGCCAGCGATCCGCCGTCGAGCAGTTCCATGATGGCCGGCTGCACGCGGGCCTTGCCCACGGCGAGCACGCCGGCCGCCGCCTGCCGGAAGCCGGGGTAGAACGCGGCGATGGTGTGCACCTCGCGGGGCAGGTACTTGAGCCGAACCGTTGCGCCGACCACGATGCCCAGCGTGCCCTCCGACCCCACGAACAGCCCGGTCAGGTCGTAGCCCGCCACGCCTTTGAAAGTCTGGTGCCCTGTGTGGAGGAGCGAGCCGTCCGCGAGAACCACGTCCAGGGCCAGCACGGAATCCCGTGTCACGCCGTACTTGGCACACCGCAGGCCGCCGGCGTTGGTGGCCACGTTGCCACCGATGGTGGAGATCCTGAAACTTGCAGGATCCGGAGCGAACATGAGCCCGTGCGCCGCGGCGGCGTCGTTCAGGTCGGCGTTGATAACGCCAGGCTCGACGACGGCGGTCTCGTCGTCCGCGTTCAGCTCCAGGATGCGGTTCATCCGTTCCAGGCCAAGGACAACGCACCCTTCGCTGGCATGGGCGCCTCCCGAGACTCCGGTCCCGGCACCGCGGGGCACCAGCGGCACGTTCCGGGCGGCGCAGGCTTTGACGGTGGCCTGGACGTCGTCGACGGACTCTGCCAGAACCACGGCGGCCGGCAGCCGGTAGTCCACCACCGGGGCCTGGTCCACCGCGTACACAGCGAGTGCGGCCTCGTCCCGGAGAACCTTCCGCGGCCCCAGGATTGATGTCAGTTCGTCGGCGATGCTGCCCATGGGTCTCCCGTCCAATTTCTTTGCTTCAGTCTAGATGTCATGTGGACCACACCACGGGCCCCTTTGGCTCGATCGCAGGAGGGGCTGTTGGGCCCGATGCTGGAAGCGTTTCCAATTTCGTCTCTTGGCGTGACCGCATGGCTCCGTGCCGTGACCACAATTGTCAATCATTTGAATGGTGTAAGCGCTTTCATTAGTTGCCCTCCCGCCTCTAAGATTGGCCAATGTCTGTTGACTCGTTTCTGCACTCGGCGTCGCCGCTGGCCGGTGTCCGGACGCCCATCCATGCCCCGGACAACGCGCACGGCTGGTGGCGGTCAGCTGTCATCTACCAGGTGTACCCGCGCTCCTTCCGGGACATGAACGGTGACGGCATCGGTGACCTCGCGGGGATCACCGCCGAGATGCCGCAGCTTGCCGAGCTCAACGTGGACGCTGTCTGGCTTTCGCCCTTCTACCGCTCACCGCAGCGCGACGCCGGATACGACGTCAGCGACTACTGCGACGTCGACCCGATCTTCGGCACGCTCGGGGACTTCGACGGCCTGGTGGCTGAGGCGAACCGCCTGGGCCTGCGCGTCATCGTGGACCTGGTTCCTAATCACTGCTCCGACCAGCACCGCGATTTCCAAGCCGCGCTGGCGGCCGGCGCGGGCAGCCCCGAACGGGAGATGTTCATCTTCCGGGACGGCCAGGGCGCCGAGGGCAACGAACCGCCCAACAACTGGGAATCGCACTTCGGCGGTTCCGCCTGGACCCGCGTCACCGAACCCGATGGCGCTCCAGGCCAGTGGTTCCTGCACCTCTTTGATTCATCGCAGCCGGACTTCAACTGGGACAACCAGGCCGTGCATGACGAGTTCGAACGCATCCTGCGTTTCTGGCTGGACCGGGGCGTCTCCGGCTTCCGCGTGGACGTTGCGCACGCCCTGGTCAAGGCCCCGGGCCTTCCCGCCTGGGGCGGGCGCGCGGATGGCAGCAGCTCCGACGGCTTCCCCGGACACGAGGCACCGATGTTCGGCCAGCCGGCCCTGCACGACATCTACCGCGCTTGGCGCGAAATTCTCGAGGAGTACGGCCCCGACCGCATACTCTGCGCGGAAGCCAACGTGGACCCCCTCCCACGGCTGGCCCACTGGGTCCGGCCCGACGAAATGCACCAGGCCTTCAACTTTCCCTACCTCCACGCGGGCCTGGACCTCCCCCGCCTGCGCCACATCGTCACCGAGTCCCTGACGTCCCTGGATGCCGTGGGTGCCCCCAGCACCTGGGTGCTGTCCAACCACGACGTCGTCCGGCACGCCACCCGCTTCGGGTACGACTGGTCGGGGCCACGGGACGGGGACGGCATCGGCCCCCAGGACCCCCAGCCGGACGAGGAGCTGGGCAGGACCCGGGCCGCCGCGGCGTCTATGTTCATGCTGGGGCTTCCCGGCGGCGCCTACCTGTACCAGGGCGAAGAACTTGGACTGCCTGATGGCATCGATATCCCGGACCACCAGCGGCAGGACCCGACATTTGCGCGCACCGGCGGCGCCCGGCTGGGACGCGATGGATGCAGGGTCCCGCTGCCGTGGAAGGCATCCGAACGCCACAGTGGCTTCGGCGACGGCGACCAGCCCTGGCTCCCGCAGCCGGAGAGCTTCGCGAAACTGGCGCGGGATGCCCAAGCAGGGGACCCGTCGTCGCACTTGAACCTGTACCGCCGCATGCTGACTGTCCGCGGGGAACTGGACCTTGGGCGCGGTTCCCTCGCCTGGGCTGAGGAATGGTGCACCGCGTCGTCCCTGGCATTCCTCAACGGGGACATCCTGGTGGTCATGAACACGGGTCGCGATCCTCTGGAACTGCCCGCCGGCGAGGTCGTGCTCCGCAGTTCGCCGCGCTTGGGCGTTGGCGAGGAGGACCAGCGGTTCGGCTTGGGCCCGGGGGAAACCGTCTGGCTGCGGATCTCTGCAGAGGCACCGGCGATCTGAGCCATGGCCGGCATCAAGGACGTTGCGGAACGGGCCGGGCTTTCCATAGCCACCGTTTCGCGCGCCTTGAGCGGCAGGGGGCATGTGTCGCCGGGGAGCCGGGAGCGTGCCCGGGCCGCCGCGGCCGAACTTGGATTCGTGCCCTCCTATCAGGCATCCAGCCTCGCCTCCGGCCGTACCCGCAACATCGGCCTCGTGGTCCCCACGGTCCGCCGCTGGTACTTCGCCTCGGTGGTGGAGGGCGTATCAGCAGCTCTCCTCGACGCCGGCTATGACCTGACGCTCTACAACATCACGGAGGGGGCGGTCCGGCGCCGGAGCATTCTCCAGGACTTCCTGCTGCGGAAACGCGTGGACGCGGTCATTGCGGTGGCACTGGCGCTGACGGAGGACGAGATCGGCCAGATGCTGGCTATCCAGCGGCCGCTGGTGGGCATCGGCGGACCGTTGCCCGGAGCCTCCACCATCCGAATTGACGACCACGGACTGGCGGAGACGGCCGTCAACCACCTGATCCGGCTCGGCCACAGCCGGATCGCGCACCTCACGGGCGACTCGGTGTATGAGCAGGACTTCAAGATCCCACGTACCCGGCGTGCAGGCTATGAGCAGGCGATGAAGGCCGCAGGACTACCCGTGCGGCGGTCATGGGTAGTCACAGCGGACTTCACCACGGAGGGTGCCTACGCCGTGGCACGGGACCTGCTGGGTGGAACCGCGGAACGGCCAACGGCCGTCTTTGCCGCCTCGGACGAGATGGCGGTCGGAGCCATCCTGGCGGCACGGGACTTTGGGTTTAGGGTGCCGGAAGACCTGTCGGTGATCGGCATGGACGGGCACGAACTGGGTGAACTGTTCGGCCTGACCACGATCGATCAGGATCCACGCGGCCAGGGAGCCTTGGCTGTACGCCTGCTGCTCGAAGGGCTCGACGGCGGAACGGACGGGGCCGTTGCGAACACCGAATACCCAACACGTTTTGTGGTTCGGCGGAGCACCGCGGTACCCCCGGCTTAGGTTGCCGCTACTCAGCAGCGCCGCCCATGAACCTTGCGTACCGGCCCAGAACTTCCGGCCAGTCCTTTTCCCAGGCGGCACGGGTGCCGGCCGGATCCTCGGCCCCTTCCCAGCCGTCATGGACTACCCGCACCTCGGTGCCTTCCACCACGCCGCGGAACACGACGCGCAGCTCGGTTGACCACAACGCGGTGCTGCCGGGATACCAGGATGCGTGGAAAGAGAGCGGAGGTTGCCAGTCGTCAATGGTTCCCCAGGTGGCGCCCCGGCCGTCGTCCGCGGTCTCCAGGATCAGGTTCTCCTCGAACTCCACGTAGGAGCCCGGACCATACACACTGTTGGTCTCCATGGGCCACCAGAGATGAGTGTGGTCGGTGAACCCTATGAATGCGCGGGACACGGGCCCGGGGACAACAGCACTGCAGATGACGGGGTCCAGGTTATCTACGGGCTCAGGCGCTTCATTGCCGGCGGCGTGGCTGAAGAGATTTTCCATGGCTACCAACTCTACCGTCCCCAACTCTACGCTTCCTCACATCCGCTCGCCTCAACCCACGCCCTTCCTCACATCCCGTCGCCTCAACCCGCACCCTTCCTCACATCCCGTCGCCTCAGCCCGGACGCTTCCTCACATCCCGTCGCCTCAAACGCTCTGACCGTTCTGCCGCGCGCGCCCGAACTGCTTGAGGACCCCGTTAAGGTAGCGGGGCTAGCTGCTCGCACCGGAGGCAATAACGCCGGCGCCCATGGTGGCGATGATGCCCCTGCTGACGCGTTCGACGCCGGCGCTCACCCTTTGGGCGCCGCAACCAGTTCATCGCTTTGTAAGCGATGACCGCGACGACAGCCAGGTAGGCGAATGCGATGACCGCTTCCACTGAGCCCAAGATCATCGCGGTACCCATGGTGTCGCCGCCAGTCCCACGCCGATAAGGGCCGCCTATGCCATAGCGGCAACCGCCGAACCCGCCGCAGCAGCAATCCCTGCGCTGGGCCGGTTCAACGCGATACGCAGTACCAAGAACGTGTCAGGAATTGATGATCGAGCGTCCGCGAAAAAGCCGGAGGACGTGAGGACGCGTCCGCGGAAAAGCCGCAGGACGTGAGGACGCGTCCGGGGAAGAGCTGCAGGATCTGAGGGAAGGGTTTGGCGGGGCCGGGGTGGTGTGGCTCTGGGGGTTAAATGGGTCAGGCCCCGACGTTAGTGTCGGGGCCTGAGCCTTAATGAGTGTCCGGCGGTGACCTACTCTCCCACACCCTCCCGGGTGCAGTACCATCGGCGCTGTGGGTCTTAGCTTCCGGGTTCGGAATGGGACC
>NZ_JAAOXD010000007.1:394024-394946 GCF_014694315.1 Arthrobacter ipis
GGCGGTCACACCGGTCTTGGCCGTGAGTTCGCGCAGGTCGAGGATGCACTCGTGTGCCACCAGGCCGCCTTCGCCCGTGTAGAGCACGGGGAAGAAGTCGTTGAGGCTGGCTGCAACGTAGTTCGCGGCGAGCAGCGCGGACTTGGTGGCCTCGGTCAGGCCGCTGCCGCCCATGAGCTTCACGTACGCCCAGGAGATGGGCAGCACGCCGGCGGAGCCGAAGCGTGAGGCGGAGATCGGAACGCCGTTGCCTTCGGTCCAGGTGGCCGCATCGCCGGGCATGAAGGGGGCCAGGTGCGCCTTCGCCGCCACGGGGCCGACGCCGGGACCGCCGCCGCCGTGCGGGATGCAGAAGGTCTTGTGCAGGTTCAGGTGCGAGACGTCGCCGCCGAACTTGCCCGGCTGCGCCAGGCCAACGAGCGCGTTGAGGTTGGCGCCGTCGATGTAGACCTGGCCGCCCGCGGCGTGGATGGCGTCGCAGACCTCGCGGACGTCGGCGTCGTACACCCCGTGCGTGGACGGGTAGGTGATCATGATGCAGGACAGGGCGTCCTTGTTGGCCTCGATCTTGGCGTACAGATCGGTGTGGTCGATCGTGCCGTCGGCGGCGGTGGCCACGACGACGACCTTCATGCCGGCCAGCACAGCCGAGGCGGCGTTGGTGCCGTGCGCCGAGGCCGGGATCAGGCAGATGTTGCGCTGGTCATCGCCGCGGGACAGGTGGTAGCCGCGGATGGCCAGCAGCCCGGCGAGCTCGCCCTGCGAGCCGGCGTTCGGCTGGATGGACACCTGGTCGTAGCCGGTGATCTCGGCAAGGTCGGCTTCCAAACCATCGATCAGTTCGCGCCAGCCTTCGGTCTGGGAGTCCGGGGCGAACGGGTGGATCGAGGCGAACTCCGGCCAGGAGATGGCTTCCATCTCG
>NZ_JAAOXD010000007.1:395046-479981 GCF_014694315.1 Arthrobacter ipis
GGCCCATCTGGACCTTGGCCTTGATCCAGTCCGGTTTGCGTTCCACCGGGGTGGCCGCATTGCGCTGCTCGATCCGCAGCATTTTCCGGCCTTCTGGTGCCAGTGTCATGGTTCTCTTTCCCTAGTACTAAATCTGCAGGAGTGCTAAATCAGCAGGCCACGACGTTGACGGCGAGGCCGCCCATCGCGGTTTCCTTGTATTTGGAGCTCATGTCTTTGCCGGTCTCGCGCATGGTGACGATGACCTCGTCCAGCGAGACACGGTGCGAGCCGTCACCCCACAACGCCATCTTGGCCGCGTTGATGGCCTTCGCTGCGGCGATGGCGTTGCGTTCGATGCAGGGCACCTGGACGAGTCCGCCGATCGGATCGCACGTCAGCCCCAGGTTGTGCTCCATCGCGATTTCGGCCGCGTTCTCCACCTGCGCGGGCGTGCCGCCCATGACCTCGGCCAGCCCGGCGGCGGCCATCGACGACGCCGACCCCACCTCACCCTGGCACCCCACTTCCGCGCCGGAAATCGAGGCCTGCTCCTTGTACAGCACCCCGATGGCACCGGCCGTCAGCAGGAACTTCACCACGACGTCGTCGCGGTCTTCCTGGGTGGCCTGGTCCATCCCGGGAGCGAAGTGCAGCGCGTAGTAGAGAACGGCCGGGATGATCCCGGCGGCGCCGTTCGTCGGGGCGGTGACCACGCGCCCACCGGAGGCGTTCTCCTCGTTCACCGCCAGGGCAATCAGGTTCACCCACTCCTGCCAATACTTGGGGTCCCGGTCCTTGTCCTCCTTGAGGAGGCGTTCGTGCCAGTCGGGCGCACGACGGCGGACCTTCAGCCCGCCGGGCAGCAGCCCCTCGCGCTTCAGGCTGACCTCCACGCAGCCCTCCATCACCGAGTAGATGTGGAGCAGGCCGGCGCGGATTTCGTCTTCGGTGCGGCTGTCTTCCTCATTGACCCGCATCACGTCGCTGATGCTCAACGACGTGTTTTGGCAGTGCTTGAGCAGCTCTGCCGCCGTGCGGAACGGCAGCGGCAGTTCCTTCTTGGACTCGTCCAGTTCCTGCTGCGCCGCGTCCTCCTCGCCCTCGCGGACAATGAACCCGCCGCCCACAGAGAAGAACGTCGCTTTCCGGAGCTCGGAGCCGGCGGCGTCCGAGACGGTAAAGGTCATGCCGTTGGTGTGCCGGGGCAGCACGGTCAGCGGCCGCAGCACCATGTCCGCCACCCCATACGGCAGCGGAACCGACCCGGCCAACTGCAGGGTCCCGGTCTCCGCGATCGAGGCCAGCCGTTCCTCGACCTCATCGGGAAGGATCAGCTCCGGGTGGTACCCCTCCAGGCCCAGCAGGATCGCCGTCATGGTTCCGTGCCCGTGCCCGGTTGCCGCGAGCGAGCCGTACAGGTCCACCCGAAGTGACGCCACCTGCTCCAGTACGCCGGAGGACGTCAGCTCCTCCGCAAACACCGCCGCAGCCCGCATGGGTCCAACGGTGTGCGACGACGAAGGGCCAATGCCGATCGAGAAGAGGTCAAAGACGCCAACAGCCATGGTCGGTTCCTAACTGGATAGTTGTGGTCGGTTCGGGCTGGGGAGGGTTTGCGGTGCGGAGGGGAGCTAGAGTTCGCCGCCGTTTGTCGCCGCGTATTCTTCGGCAGACATCAGCGGGCCCTCTTCGGTGACGGCCACTTTGAACAGCCAGCCGGCGCCGTAGGGGTCGCTGTTGATCAGTGCCGGGTCAGCGACCACGCCGTCGTTGATCTCGGTCACTTCGCCGGTCACCGGTGCGTACAGGTCGGAGACGGACTTGGTGGATTCCACCTCGCCGCAGGTTTCTCCGGCCGTGACAGTGGAACCGACCTCGGGCAGGTCAACGTACACGATGTCGCCCAGGGCGTCGGCCGCGACAGCCGAAATCCCGATCCCCACAGGCCCACCCCCGTCCGCGGCAACCCATTCGTGTTCGGCGGAGTACTTCAGTTCAGAAACAACTTTGCTCATGTGATTGTCCTTTGAGATCTAGGGGCTGGTTACTTGGAGCGCTTGTAGAACGGCAGTGCCACCACTTCGAACCGCTCGGCCTTGCCGCGCAGGTCGACGTCCAGGACCGTGCCGACTTCGGAATGTTCAACGTCGACATACGCCATCGCCACGGGGTAGCCGAGGGTGGGGGAGGGCTGGCCGGAGGTGACCTCGCCAACCAGCGTGCCGTCCTTGAGGACCGGATAGTGGCCGCGGGCGGCGCGCCGGCCCATGCCCTTGAGGCCCACCAGCTTCTGGCCCATGGTCGAACCGACGCCGGCTGCCTTGATGGCGGCCAGCGCCTCCTTGCCCACGAAGTCGCTTTCCTTGGCCAGCGACACCACCGGCCCCAGTCCTGCGGCGTAGGCATTGACGCGGAGTGAGAGCTCGTTGCCGTAGAGCGGCATGCCGGCTTCGAGGCGCAGCGAGTCTCGGCAGGCCAGGCCCGCCGGGATGAGCCCGTGCGCGGCGCCCGCGTCCAGAAGCGCCTCCCACAACCGGGCAGCGTCGTCGTTGGGCACGTAGATTTCGAAGCCGTCCTCGCCCGTGTAGCCGGTGCGCGCCAGCAGCAGGGTCTGAACCTTGCCGTTGACGGCAATCCCTACCTCAACAGCCGCGTAGTACTTCAGCTCGGTCACCAGGGAGTGCTGTTCAGCCGGGACGAGCTGGAGCAGGATGGCCTCCGCGTTGGGCCCCTGCACGGCGATCAGCGAGGTCTCCGCCGAGACGTCCTCGACGGCGACGTCGAAGTTCGCGGCACGCTCGACGAGGGCGGCGGCCACCTTCGTTGCATTGCCGGCATTGGGGACCACCAGGTACTTTTCCTCGCCACGCCGGTACGAGATCAGGTCGTCGATGATGCCGCCGTCGGCGTCGCAAATCAGTGAGTACTTGGCCTTGCCGACGGCGATAGCGGACAGCTTGCCGGCCAGGGCGTAGTCCAGGAAGGCGCCGGCGTCCGGGCCGGTGACCCAGACTTCCCCCATATGGGAGAGGTCGAACAGGCCGGCTGCGTTGCGAACGGCGTGGTGCTCGGCAAGCTCGGAGGTGTACTTGAGCGGCATCTGCCAGCCACCGAAATCGGTGAACGAGGCGCCGGCCTTCTTGTGCTGGTCGTAGAGCGCGGTGTAGTTCTCGGTCATTGCGGAATCCTTAGTTCTCGAAAGCTGCTGTGTTGTCCTCGAAGGCTTCGAGAGGTGGGCAGGAGCAGACCAGGTTCCGGTCGCCTGCGGCACCGTCGATGCGGCCTACCGGCGGGAAGTACTTGTCCTGCTTGAGCGTGTGAACGGGGAAGGCGGCCTGCTCGCGGGGGTAGGCGCGGTCCCAGTTGGAGCTGATGGCCGCGGCCGCGGTGTGCGGTGCGTTGCGCAGCGGGCTGTTCTCCACGGTCCATCCCGTCGGTCCCGTAAATCCAGCTGCCAAGGGCATGATCCACGACAACAGGCGTTGCTTGCTTCAATGCAGGGCTAAGAGAAGTCATGCACCCATGGTGCAGGTCACATACGCCTATTGTCAACAATCCTGCGATCCCGTAGGGTTGTAGCGTGAGTAACACTAACAACCAGAGCCCTGCCGGCGCCCGGCCAACCCCCCGCGTGGTCATCCTCGTCGCGGAAGGCCAGGCCCGCCCCTACAACCTCGCCGACATTGAATCCCGCGCCGACGTTGTCCTGACGGATGCAGCCGGCCTCCCGGAAGCCTCGCGGGGAGCGGACGTCCTGTTCCTCTGGGATTTCTTCTCGTCCGCATTGAAGGACGCCTGGCCGCACGCGAATTCCCTCCAATGGGTCCATGTGGCGGCTGCCGGGGTGGATGCCATGATGTTTGACGAGCTACGCAGCTCGGATGTGCTGGTAACCAACGCCCATGGCACTTTTGACAGGCCGATTGCCGAGTTCGTGCTGGCCTCCATCCTCGCCCACGACAAACAGCTTCATCTCAGCAAGTCCATGCAGCAGCAGGGCCTCTGGCAGCACCGTGAACTGACCCGAACAGAGGGTTCCCGTGTGCTCGTCGTTGGAACCGGGGGAATCGGGCGGGCCACCGCCCGACTGCTCCGCGCAGTGGGACTGGAGGTCCAGGGAATCGGACGCACCCCGCGCGAGGATGATCCCGACTTCGGCATCATCCACGCAAGTGCGGAGCTGGCCAGGCACGCAGCCTGGGCTGACCACCTGGTGCTCATCGCGCCGCTCACCGACCAGACGCGCAAGATGGTGAACGCGGACGTCCTTTCCGCCATGAAGCCGACGGCGCACGTCGTCAACGTGGGCCGCGGGGCACTTGTGGACGAAGAAGCGCTGATCAAGGTCCTCCGCGAGGACCGGATTGCCGCAGCCTCCCTGGACGTCTTCACGGAAGAGCCGCTTCCCGCCGTGCATCCCTTCTGGAAAATGGACAACGTCCACATGTCCGCCCACATGTGCGGCGACGTCCTCGGCTGGCGCGACGCCCTGGCGGACCAGTTCCTGGCCAACCTTGAGCGCTGGTCCTCGGGCCAGGATCTCACCAACGTGGTGGACAAGGAGCGCGGCTACGTCAGCACGAGCTGATCGTGCCGCGATTGTGTGACACGGCCCACAAAGACTACATTGTAAACAATCTACTACTTCTATCTGGAGGTGTCTTTTTTGCTGTTCAGCCACGAGGAGTACGACGCCCGGCTCGCCGGAGTACGCGTGCGGATGGCCAAGCAGGGCCTCTCCGCCCTGCTGGTCACCGACCCCGCCAATATTTACTACCTGACCGGCTACAACGCCTGGTCCTTCTACACTCCGCAGTTGGTTTTCGTGCCCGCTGACGGACCCATGCTCCTCTTTACCCGGGCCATGGACGCCGGCGGTGCCTCCCGCACCACCTGGCTGCCCGAGGACTGCATCGTGGGCTACCCCGAACAGTACGTCCACCGCCCGCACGTGCATCCCTTCGACTGGGTGGCCTTCGCCCTTCGTGAGCGCTACCTCATTGCCCCGGCCGCCAAGGGATGCGTGGGCCTGGAAATGGACTCGCACTTCTTCTCCCCCAAGGCCTACCGGTCCCTTGTCAACGCCATTCCCGAATGGACGCTCGTGGACAGCTTCGAACTGGTCAACTGGGTCCGCTCCATCAAGTCCCCGGCCGAGATCCAGCTGATGCGCGGCGCGGCCCAGGTCTGCATGGCGGCCATGGAAGCGGCAGTAGAAACCATCGACGTCGGCGTCCGCCAGTGTGATGCCGCTGCCGCCATCAGCCAGGCGCAGATCAAGGGAGCCGGCGGTATCGGCGGGGACTATCCGGCGATCGTCCCGATGCTGCCCACCGGTGAAGCTGCGGACACCCCGCACCTCACCTGGAGCGAGGACTGCTTCGAGGCAGGACAGGCCGTGGTCATCGAACTCGCCGGCGCGCACCAGCGGTACCACACGCCTCTGGCCCGAACGCTGACGCTGGGCAAAAAGCCGGACCGCCTCGCCAAGCTGGCAGACGCCGTCGCCGACGGACTCAACGCAGTGCTGACCGAAGTGCAGCCCGGAGTCCCCGTCCGGGAACTGGCAAGGGCCTGGAACTGGACGCTGGCCAAGTACGGCCTGGAAAAGCCGTCCCGCATCGGTTACTCGATCGGCGTCGGTTATCCGCCCGACTGGGGCGAGCGCACCATCTCTATCCGCTCGGAGGATGAGTCCGTCCTCGCCGAGAACATGACCTTCCACATCATCGGCGGCATGTGGATGGACAACTACGGCTACGAACTCTCCGAATCAATCCGCGTCACGGCCGACGGCGTGGAAACCTTCACCAGCTTCCCCCGTGAACTCATCCAGAAAGGCGGCTAGTCCGTGACCGTTGACCACTTCGCCACCCGCTCCCGCGGAGTGTTGCCCCTGGCCGACCGCGCCGCCGACCTCGTCGGTTCCGTCATCGACTCCAGCACTTCGCTGCTTGCCTCCCAGACCCACGACATTGTCCGCTTCGCCATGGGCTCGCCCGCGGACGAGGCTGTGCCGCTGGAGGAATTCCGCGACATCGCCCGCCAGGTCCTGGACCACAGCTCCATGACCTACGGCGCCACGGAGGGTGAACCCGTGCTCCTCAAGGCCCTGGTCGACTACCTCGCGGAAACCCCGGACCCCACGTCGGCGGATCGCGTCACCATCACCGCCGGCGGCATGCAGGGCCTGGATATCGCTTGCAAGCTCTTCATCAACCCCGGCGACCTGGTGATCGTAGAGAGCCCGACTTATACCAACGGCAGCGCCACCGCCCTCAGCTATGGCGCCGAACTGCTCGAAGCACCCACGGACCAGAACGGGCTCATCGTCGAGGCCCTCCCGGAGCTGGTTGCTGCCGCCGGCCGCACACCCAAGGCCATCTACACCATTCCCAACTTCCAGAACCCGGCGGGCGTCACCCTCTCCCTGCCGCGCCGCCACCAGCTGCTGGAACTCGCCCACGAGTGGAACTCCGTAATCATCGATGACGACCCCTACGGCCTGCTCCGCTTCCAGGGCGAGGACTTGCCCTCCCTGCAGGCCCTCAGCCCGGGCGACCCGCTGCTCTTCTCCGTCCGCACGTTCTCCAAGATCCTGGCCCCGGGCCTGCGAGTTGGCTGGGTGGACACGGATCCGGCGCTGCGCCAGCTGGTGATCAACGCCAAGCAGGCGATGGACACGTGCACCAACGTTCCTGGGCAGCACATCGTTGCCGAGTTCATTCGCCGGGGCGGGCTGGACCACCACCTGGCAGGGCTGCGCACCGAGTACAGACGCCGCAAAGACGCCATGCAGGAAAGCCTGCGCCGCAACCTGGGCAGCCGGGTCACCACCACCGATCCTGAAGGCGGCTTCTTCCTGTGGCTCACGCTCCAGGGCGAGGACGCCCGGATCTCCACCCGGAAGCTCTTCGAGACGGCCCTTGCAGAAGGCGTCGCCTTCATTCCCGGACCTGCACTGTCCCCCAGCGGAAAGTTCGACGACGCCCTCCGGCTCTGTTTCGCATCCACCACTCCCGAACGGGCCGAGGAAGGCATCATCCGCCTCCGCAACGCCATGGACCGGGAGCTGGCGGCCCTGAAAGCCGGGGCACCTGTATGACTTCCATCCCTCACGCGCGGGTGCTGGGCTATCAAGAACTGCTGGAACAAAAGGTTCTCGGCCTGATCAGCGAGCCGGAACTCGTTGCGCTCACCAAGGACCTGGTGGCCGCCGGGGGCGAAAACCCCGGCGGCACCGAAGCGGCCACCGTGGAAGTCCTGCAGGGCTTCTGCCTCGCCGCGGGACTGGAAGTATCGACGGAAACCGTCGCCCCGGGACGGCCGAACTTCACGGCCGTCCTGCCCGGCGGCGACCGGCCCGGCATCCTCTTCCTGGGCCACTCCGACGTCGTTCCCGCCGGCACCGGCTGGGAGCGGCCTCCGTTTGAGCCCTACGTCCGTGACGGCCGGCTCTTTGGGCGTGGGTCCACCGACATGAAAGGCGGCCTGGCCGCCGTCGTCATCGCGCTGAAGGCACTCAAGGACGCTGGCGCGGAGCTGCCCTTCAACGCTGCGCTGGCATGCACGGTGGACGAGGAGGATCTCGGCATCGGCATCCAGGCATACACCGCTGCCGCGCTGGCGGATCCGACCTTTTCGTACTCGGCGTGCGTTGTGGCCGAGCCCACCGACCTTGAAACGGTGATCGGCTGCCGCGGGGACAGCTATATCGAGCTGAATGTCACCGGCAAGGCGGCGCACTCGGGCAGGCCGGCGGACGGCCGGAACGCGATTGATGCGGCGGCGAAGATCCTGAGCCTGGTCCGCGACGATCACGCCCGGCTGCAGGCAGAGCAGGACCCCCTGCTCGGCGCGGGGAGCTGGAACATCGGGCTCATCAGCGGCGGCACTGGCACCTCCATGGTGGCGGCCGAATGCACCGTGTCCTTGGACCGGCGGCTCATGCCCGACGACGACGCGCAACTGATCCTGGACAGGCTCCGAGATCAGATCAGCGAAGCCGGCATCGACTCGGACGGCATCTCAGTGGCGGCAGAGGTCACCATGGAAATGCCCGGATTCCGCACTCCGGTGGACCATACGCTGGTGGCAAATTCCGTGTCCGCGCTAGCCGACGCCGGCGTGGACAGCGCCATCACCGGCTGGACGGCAGCCTGCGACGGCGGCTTCATAGCCCGCGACCTCGGGGTCCCGGCCATTGTCGTGGGCCCCGGTGGCCTAAACGACCAGGCGCATCAGGTGAACGAATCCTTGAGCATCGTAGAACTGGTTGCGGCAGCCCGCGCCTACGCCCTGATGTGCCTGCGGCACGGCCGGAGCTGACAGCTTCTTCCATCAAACCGCGCCCGTAGGCCCTAGCCTGACAACGAAGAACGACAACCCAGTACGTCCGGCTGCACCTTTCGTGCAGCCGGACGTACTTCTGCTTCCGCTGGCTTGCTGGCGCTTCCGCCGGAAAACAGAGTAGCCGGGCCGCTGCAAGTGGCCCGGCTGCTGGTAATCGTGGGTGCGTGCCTACGGGGTGGAGTCTACGGCGCGGGAATACGTCAGCGTCTCGTCGCGGGCGCCGCCCATCCATATGTCCTGGCAGGCTGCCGCCATCTCGTCGAGGCCCTCCACGATGGTGGCGAAGACATTCCCGGGAACCCAGCCCGTGTCACCGTTCAGCAGCAGGTTGTTGCGACCGTAGAACACGGCCAGGTCCACGATGGTCTGGACGGCGTCGGTGTCGGAATCCTGCTCGTAACCGTGAGAGGGCGTCTTCAGGTCGTTGGAAGTGAACGTGAAGTAGCAGACGTCCCCCGGGATGGGAGTGACAGTGGTGTTTTCCGCACCTGGTTCCTGCGGGGCGAAGGCCGGGACGAGGTTGTAAATCTCATTGCGGGCGTACTTTCCGTGGAACACCTGGCCGCTCAACGGCAGGGCATCCCAGACCGCCTTGCTTGTGCGGGGTGCCACGTCGTCGTGAAGGAGTGCTTTGCAGGTGACCCCGCGCTTCTCGAGGGTGATGTTGATGTACCGCGCCATGTTTGCCTTACTTCCTGGGTTGATAACTGGATATTGATAACAGTGCGTTGCTGTTCCGTGCTCTCAGGCTATGTGGCTCGAATCACGATTGTCAACAATCCTACCCATGGCAAACAGCGGCAGCTCGAGGCATTCCCCCCGCGCACTTCGATGTCATCGGAAGCACTTTTCGGGACAGGAAGTAAATGACTATTGTTGACAATCGGGCAATTTGAGGGACAATTATCTGCATGACTTCTCTTAGCCCTGCATTGAAGCAAGCAACGCCTGTTGTCGTGGATCATGCCCTTGGCAGCTGGATTTACGGGACCGACGGGATGGAGTATCTGGATTTCACGACCGGTATTGGTGTGACGAGCACCGGTCATTGCCATCCCAGGGTGGTGGAGGCGGCGCGGGAGCAGGTGGGCAAGATCATCCACGCGCAGTACACCACGGTGATGCATCAGCCGCTGCTGGCGCTGACCCGGAAGCTGGGCGAGGTCCTTCCGGCCGGGCTGGATTCGGTGTTCTATGCCAACTCCGGCTCTGAGGCGGTGGAGGCTGCGATCCGTCTGGCGCGGATGGCCACGGGCCGGCCGAACATTGTGGTGTTCCAGGGCGGTTTCCACGGCCGCACGGTCGCCGCGGCGTCGCTGACGACGGCGGGGACGAAGTTTTCGGCCGGGTTCTCGCCGCTGATGTCGGGGGTGCACATGTCCGCGTTCCCCTACGCGTACCGTTACGGGTGGGACGAGGCGGCCGCGGTGGCGTTCGCGCTGCAGGAACTGGACTACCTGTTCCAGACCCGCACCGCCCCCAATGACACCGCCGCGTTCCTGATCGAACCGGCGCTGGGCGACGGCGGCTACCTGCCCACCCCGCCGGCGTTCATGGAAGGACTGCGCGAACGTGCAGATAAGTACGGCATCCAGCTGATCTTCGACGAGGTCCAGGCCGGGGTCGGGCGCACCGGCAGGTTCTGGGGCCACCAGTACTCCACCTCCACCCCCGACATCATCATCACGGCCAAGGGCATCGCCTCAGGCTTCCCGATCTCGGCGATCGCAGCATCCACCGAGACCATGTCCAAGGCCTGGCCCGGATCCCAGGGCGGAACCTACGGCGGGAACGCCGTCTCCGCCGCGGCCGGCGTCGCGACCCTGGACGTGGTCAAGGAAGAAGGGCTGGTGGAGAACTCCCGTATCCGCGGCGAGCAACTGCAGGCCGGCCTGAAGGAAATCCAGGCCCGCTTCCCCGTGATTGGCGACGTGCGCGGACGCGGCCTGATGCAGGGCATCGAATTCACCGCCGAGGACGGCACCCCCGACGCGGCAACCGCCGCCGCCGTGCAGCAGGCCACCACCGACCAGGGCCTGCTGACCCTGACCTGCGGCCCGGCCGGCAACGTCGTGCGCCTCATCCCCGCCCTCGTCGTCACCGCCGAGGAAATCACCCTCGGCCTCGAACGCTTCGAAACCGCCGTCGGCGCCGTCACCGGAGCCATCCCCGCCACCACAGGAGCCTAGAAACGCAACGGCTGTGCCCTGCGCGGGCCTCCATGACTGGAGGTGCTTGCAGGGCAGAGCCGCGTCCTGAAGCCAGCACTATGAAGCTGTTTCACGTGAGCCAAGCTGTCACGAAGCCGCCCCGGGACTGGTCCTGGTTTGGCTGGTCAGGTGCTGTTTCGCCCGGACTGGACCCGCGTTCTGCCGGTTCGTCCGAAGCGTCCAGCGACAGCACCCGGCCGTACATCGAGCACAGCTCCTCAACTGTGTGAGTGCTGCAGCGCCAGCCTGCGGGTTCGAGCAGCTCCACCGGGTCCGGCGGGTCGGCCCGCGCCAGCAGTTCGCTCATGGGAAGGCCCGTCTGCTCACTGAACTCGCGCAGCTTGGCTTCGATGTCGTCCGTCTTCGGCAGGGCCACGGCCCGCTCAATCGCCGCCCGCGATCCCGGCGCCGACAACGCCGCCACTTCCCCCAGCACGGCACGCTGGGAAGCGGCATCCAAGTACGGCAGGAGGCCTTCGAGGACCCAGGTGGTGGGCTGTGCAGGGTCAAAGCCTGCGGCAAGGAGTTGCTCCCGCCACGGCATGGACAGGTCCGCGGGCAGGGAAATCAGTTCGCAGCCGGGCTCCGCGGCAAGCCGGCTCATTACGTGGGCCTTGAACTTCAGGACGTTGGCGCTGTCGACCTCGATGACCCTGGCGCCAGCGGGCCAGTCAAGCCGGAACGCCCGGGTGTCGAGGCCCGCCCCGAGAACCACGGTCTGTGCGGTGGGTGTATCGGACTGCAGGAAATCGTCGATGAACCGGGTCCGCATGCCGATGTAGATGGACGCCAGCAGAAGAGGCTGCTGCAGGGGAGGGGCCTCCGTCGGTTCCGCCGGCCACACCGTCGGCAGGTCCAGGTGGGAACGGGCGGCCACCACCAGGGCGGAGGCGAACGGATCCGCCACCAAGGGGTCGGCCCGGGACGTCTCGACGGCACGCCCCGCCGCCACCGCAAGGGCCGTCAACGGCAGCCCCTGGTCCTCGAGTTCGGTACTGCCTGTAGGTTCAGTCATGCCTGGCCTCCCGCCGTCGTGGATCCCTATTGGCGAGCCTACCGTGATGGCCATGCCAGATTTCCAACGGCTTTCCGGGGGCAGACCCGGCGGGGACTCCCGGTTCAACGGCCGGCGATCCCCATGCGCGTCATGCCTGCGCGGGGTTGTCCCACCAGCCTTCCCAGGCGGAGGACGTGAGCTGGCCCTGGGGGAAATCGGTGTTCGATCCGGCATCGCCGAATGCGGAGTTCCCGTCATTGCGCGAGGAATTGAAAAACAGGTTCAAGGTATTCCAGAGCATGGCTATTTCCTTTCAATTGACCTGCGGATGACTCTCTTTCAGGTAGGAATTAGCGTAGCCACGGCATGTTTCATGGCGTCGACCCAACGTTTCGTTCTTGTATCGGTCTGCTCACATGGCATCGCAGGACCGGATCCCGGAACTGTCAGGCGAGGAGCACCTAGAGCGTGTCTGCCCGAGGCTTGATCTCGACAGGCTCGATCAGCGGTTGCTGGTCATCCAACGGGCGGCGGCTGGCCAGGATCAGTGGCAGCAGGGCTGCGGGGGAGGTGACGACGGCGGCCGCCTCCGACGCTTCCCCGGCGTCCCCGTAGCCCCAGCGTGCGTATATTGTCGGGACTCCATGTTGGGCGGCTCCGGCGATGTCGTAGCTTCGGTCTCCCACCATCGCGGGGCTGGAGATGTCTACGCCTTCGGATTGGAGCCGCACCAGCAATTCGGCGATGACCTCTGACTTGCTCGCTCTTCCGTCGTGGTCTGACGCGCCGCAGATGTTGACGAAGTAGCCGTCAATTCCAAACCTTCGGGCGAGTCTTATCGCTTGATCCTCCACCTTGGAAGTGGCGACAGCAATTGGGATACCGGCTGAGCGTAGGTGGTCAAGAAGTTCTACGATCCCGTCGTATGGGAGGCACTGTTCGGCGCCGTGCTCCGCGTACTCTTTGCGGTAGTGTTGGAGAGCTTTTTGGGCGGTTTTTCCGTCCAGTTGTGAGACTGTTCTGAAGGACTCGATCATCGGCGGCCCCACGAATCGGCGCAGTTCGTCCATCGACGGCACTGTTGCGCCAACAGCTGCCAGGGCCTGGGCGGCGCTTGCGGTAACGCCGGGGGCCGAATCCAGCAGGGTTCCGTCCATGTCGAACAGAATGCAGCTAATGCCAGTAAGAGCGGGCCTGATTTGGTGCAGAAGTGTCAATTTTCGAGGCTTTCAATCTTGGAGTGGGTTCCGGTTGTCCGGCAGATTGTTGCGGTGAAGGGTAGGCATGGATCGAGTGAGTCTTGATCAGATAGATCAGAGGATTCTTGCGGAGCTCACGAAGAACGCCCGCATAAGCCACGCAGAGCTGGCCACCAAAGTCCTCCTGTCGAGGAACGCTGTGCGCCAGCGGGTCGAACGGATGGAACGGCAAGGGTATATCCAGGGGTACACCATTGTTGCCGGCCCGCCGGGTCAGGGGCCGGTGTCCGCCTTCCTCATGGTTTACAGGAAGGACCGGGTGCGTGGTGCGGACGTCGTCAACGTATTGCGGTCGATTCCGGAAGTTGTCCTGTGTGACGTCGTGAGCGGTGACTTTGACCTGCTGGTGAGGGTCGAGGCCCGCTCGCTGGAGAGGGTTCAGGAGATCTGGGAGCAGATCGCGGCCATTCCCGGCGTCACGGACACGGTGACGGCGATGACGCTGTCCAGTTACATCCGGCGGGGTGCCGGAGGTGCCCGCGCCGCCGAGTGAAGGGGACAGACTCCGGGCATGTCGGCTCTTCAGGAGCGGGATCAGTTCTTGATGCAGATGACCTTCGGCTGGGTCATCTCCTCATAAGCGAAATGGACGCCCTCCCTGCCCATGCTTCCGTACTTCGCCCCGCCGAACGGCATGCCGTCGAAGCGGTAGTCAGAGGAGTCGTTGATCATGACGCCGCCAGCTTCGAGCTGTTGGGCTGCCGCCATCGCCCTCGCTAGCGAGTCGGTGAATATGCCCGCATGGAGACTGAACTCGATGGCATTCGCAACGTCGATGGCCTCCTCGAAGGTATTGAACTTACGAAGCATGACTACGGGCCCGAAAACTTCCTCGCGCCACAGGCTGCTGTCCTCCGGGACGGCTTCCAGGACGGTCGGCTGCAGCACATTACCGTCACTGACATTGCCTGTGAGGAGTTCAGCGCCGGCGCCGAGGGCCCCGTCCAGCTTGATTTGTAGCGCCTTCAATGCCGTGGCGCTGACCATGGGCCCGACATCCGTCTGTTCATCCGATGGATCTCCGGAAACCAACCTTGCCGTTGCCTCCAGGAATCGACGGCGGAACTCGCCGTACACCGGGGCGGCTACGAGGATCCGCTGAACGCCCACGCAGTTCTGGCCGGCGGCCCAAAACGCTCCGGAGACGCATGAATCCACAGCGCTTTCGATGTCGGCATCATCCAGGACGATCACGGGTGCGTTTCCGCCGAGATCCATGGATAGCTTCTTCAGGCCTGCGGTGCGGGCGATACTCTCACCAGTGGAGAACCCTCCGGTGAAGGACACCATTCGTACGTCCCGGGACCGAACGATTGTTTCGGCTACCTCCCGGCCGCCATGAACAACGGTGAGTGCCTCCGGCGGGAGCCCGCAGTTCACGAGAACGTCCGTGAGCAACTGGGCTGACAGCGGAGTCAGTGCGGAGGGTTTGAGGATCACGGCGTTTCCTCCGGCGAGTGCCGGGCCGATCTTGTGTGCCACCAGATTGAGGGGGTCATTGAACGGGGTGATCGCGGCAATGATGCCCAGTGGCTCCCGCGAGTACCAGCCGGTGCGGTCCTCTGAGCCTTCATAGGAGTCGAAGGGGATGACTTCGCCTGCGTTCCGGCGCGCTTCGGCAGCGGAGAGGCGGAGCGTGTTGACCGCGCGCAGTACTTCCTTCCGGGCCTGGCGAATCGTTTTCCCGGCTTCGGACACGATTGTTTGCGCGAACTCTTCGGTGCGCTGCTCGATCTCCGTTGCCGCGGCGTCCAGTATCTTCCCGCGTGCGTTCCGGGACAGTGCCTTTGCCTTCCGGGCGCCGATGCGGGCCGTTTCGATCACGGCTTTTCCGGCGCTGGCTCCGGTCAGCGAAACCGTGCCGACCACCCTTCCGTCGTACGGACTCGTCACGTCACGGAACTGCGGCAGCGCCGTTTCCGTCGAACACAGTGTGGATTCAGGCATTTGCAGATACTTCCGTCCTGGCTGCGTGGATGGCGATGATGTCAGAGAGCAGGGCATAGGCGGTCTCCACGCGGCCGGCCCCCGGCCCTGAGACGGTGACTGCCCCCAGAAGATCGGTCTCGAAGGACACGGCGTTGGTCGCACCGGAAACGCCGGCCAGACCATGATCGAGTGGGAGCGCTACAGGGGAAACACCTGCAGTCACGGTCCCGTCCAGGTTCCGCCGTGCCGCACCGACGAGCTTCCAGCGGCGTCCCTCGCGGGCTGCCTTTTGAATATTCTCCGGCGTCACGGTCGAAATACCCTGCCGCTGAATGTCCTTGAGCTCGATGCCTGCATCGAGCAGCTCGTTGGCCAGAATGAGGACCTTGAGCTGAACGTCGTAACCCTCGATGTCTGCTGCGGGGTTTGCTTCGGCGTAGCCGCGTTCCTGTGCCTCCCTGATGGCCGTTTCGAAGTCCAGGCCGTCCTCCATCCGCCCCAGAACGTAGTTGCTGGTGCCGTTGAGAATGCCTTCGAAGCCGTTCAGCTCGAGCCCCGCGAACATCCTCTTGGCCAGGCGGATGACGGGAGTGCCGCTCATGACGGCGCCCTCGAATTCGAAGTGCACGCCGTTCTGTTCGGCCAAGGAAGTCAGCCCGGCGCCGCGGAGGGCAACGGGTCCCTTGTTCGTTGTGCAGACGCTCTTGCCTGATTCAAGTGCCCAGCGCACGTGTGAAACTGCCGGCTCGCCGTCCTGCGGGTTCGTGAAGGTGGCCTCGCAGATGATGTCTGCGCTGCAGTTGCGGATCACTGCTTCGTTGTTTGTGTCCGCGGACCCTCCGTTCGCGGCGAACGCTTCGCTGCCGGCACCAAGGTTAAGGGCGATGGAGAGGTCGATTCCTTCGGGCTGGACCAGGGATCCGAGGCGCAGGTCGGTGATGGCCACGACCCGGAGACCGAAGCCGAGCTCTGAATGGAGGGCCTCTCCTCGTTTTGCAATCAGTTCGGCCAGCGTCCTGTTGACGCCGCCGAAGCCGATCAGCGCAATGTCATAGGTGGTCATGGTGCTCCTTCATCAGTTACATGGGTCCTCCAATGCTGACCGCATTCCATGTCTGTCGGTGCATGTGATTGTGACCGAAAAGCAGGGCAAATTGACCATCGGGCTGCCGATTCGGCAGTGGGGCTCGCCGTAACTTTCGGTCAACATGGACATGTTGAAATGTTCTTAATGACCAAAACGCCGTTTTTGTGTTACTTTCGTCACGACCGCTACTGCACGGCCCGCGTTGGCTTGACCGATAAGCCCGGGCAACGTGCGCACTCTTCGCATCAGACCTGCCACTCACCTGGGAGAAACCATGGAACCCGTATCACCGGTCCAGCTAGAACCACAGCCCACAGTTCCGCCGTCGACCGATTCCGGTCTCCGGCGGTCCATGGGGGCACGGCATTTGGTCATGATCGCCATGGGTGGGGTGATCGGCTCCGGGCTTTTCCTGAGCTCGGGCTACACCATTTCCCAGGCCGGGCCACTCGGGGCTGTCATCGCCTATCTCATCGGCGCCTTTGTTGTGTACCTGGTGATGGCCTGCCTCGGCGAACTCGCCATCGCTTACCCGGTCTCCGGCGCCTTCCATATCTACGCGGCGAGGTCCATAGGGCCGGCCACCGGGTTCACCACGGCCTGGCTCTACTGGCTCTGCTGGGCAGTGGCCATCGGATCGGAGTTCACCGCCTCAGGGCTCCTGATGCAGCGCTGGTTCCCGGGTGTTGACGTCTGGGTCTGGTGCGTCATCTTCGCCTCGGTCCTCTTCGGCCTCAACGCAGATTCTTCGAAGTTCTTCGGTGAATCCGAGTTCTGGTTTGCCATCGTCAAGGTCAGCGCCATCGTGGTCCTCATCGTTCTCGGCGGCGCGGCCCTGTTCGGCCTCCACCCGCTCAGCGAGGGGGCCAACCATCCTGCCATGTTTGAGAACTTCAGCACCGCCGGCGGCCTCTTTCCTAACGGCTTCACCGGCGTTCTCGTCACAGCACTTGCTGTGTTCTACGCCTTCTCCGGCTCCGAACTCATTGGCGTTGCAGCCGGCGAAACCGCTGACCCCGCCACCAGCATCCCCAAAGCGATGCGCAGCACCGTCATCCGTCTGCTGATCTTCTTCGTCGGGGCAATCGCTGTCATCGCCGCTACCATTCCATTCGATCAGGTCGGACTGGATGAAAGCCCGTTCGTGACGGTCTTCTCAGCCATCGGCATTCCGTATGCCGCCGACATCATGAACTTCGTCATCATCACCGCACTCCTTTCGGCCGGAAACAGTGGACTCTTCTCCTGCGCACGGATGCTTTACTCCTTGGCCGACGAGGGGCATGCCCCCCGGGCGCTGAAGAAGCTGACCCGCCGCGGCATCCCCATGACTGCGCTTTCGGTCAGCATGCTCGGTGGCCTGGCATCACTCATCAGCAGCGTCGTTGCCCCGGAAACTGTCTACTTGGCCCTCGTCTCGGTGGCAGGGTTCGCCGTTGTCGGAGTCTGGATGTCCATCACCGCCTCGCATTTCTTCCACAGGAGGTCCTTCGTCAAGAACGGCGGCGATGTTGCGGCCCTTCCCTACAAGGCTCCGCTGTTCCCACTGGTGCCGATCCTGGCCTTCTCGCTCTGCCTCATCTCGCTCATCGGCATCGCCTTTGACCCGAACCAGGTTGCGGCCCTGTATTTTGGATTCTCCTTTGTTGGCGCCTGCTATGCCTTCTTCTACTTCAAGTACGGACGCAAGGCGCGGGCAGACCAGCCGTTCTGACACCGTCATCCACCAACTTCCAGATGCTTGGTGGCAGGGGAGTTCCGTCCCCCGCCACCAAGCTCGGAGATCTGCTCCACGTGTGAGAATAGGCGTAGTCATCGGGCGGAAGGAGCATGGATCGTGGATTCCTCCTCGGAAGCGTCATCCATGGCCCAAGGACTTCGAATCGTTCGGCTGGTTGCCGATCGGGAGAAGCGGGGAAGACGCCTGCTCGGCGTTTCGCAGATCGCATCCGAGCTGGAGATGGAACAAAGCCGTGTCTCCCGGTTGACGCAGGAGCTGTGTGAGCTGGGACTGCTGGAACGCGTGGAACGCGGGCCCTTCCGGACGGGCCCACGTTTTTTCGGCCTGGCCGCAGCGTTGAATACCGGCTGGGTCCGCCAATCAAAAACTGAACTTGAGTCATTGGTGGTCTCGCTCGGGCTTAGAACCCGGATTTCCGTCCGCGAGGGCGTCCGCGTCATTCTCCTGCGCACCTCCGGCCAGGACGCGGTTCCCGGCAGCTTCGTCAAACCCGGCATGGTGACACCCGTGTGGTGCACCGGGTCCGGCCGGGCCCTGCTGTGGGACGAGCCGCAGCCAGCCGTTGCGGCCCTCCTTGAGGACGTCAACTTCATTGGTGTCGGCGGTCCGGGGGCGGCCCATTCACCGCAGGAAGTCGCCGAATTGATGGACCGGGACAGGGCGCGGGGCTTCGTTGTCGCGGAGGAAGAATTCGAGCATGGTGTCTACGAGCTGGCCGTTCCGGTCCGGAGCGCTGACGGCTCCGTTCTTGCCGCGCTCAGCGTCCTGGGGAGTCGGGCCGAGATTATGTCCAGCACCGATGACATTGCAAAGGCCCTCATGGCGGCGGCCGAACGCCTGGGCTCCAGTGAGGGCCGCGCACGGCACGACGCCGGCCGGAAGGGTCTTGCCAGCTAGGGCGCGTTTTGCGGCAGGACCTGACCCAGCGTGGACTCAAGCCACTTGCCCCAGGACACGAGAGCGGTGGCGCAGGACTCCATTTTCGGCTGCAGGCGTGTCTTGTTGCCCACCACCTGCAGCGCTGCCACTACCTCACCCTTGAAGTCCCGAACTGGAACGGCCAGGGAATACAGCCCCGGCTCGGCTTCCTCGTCCACGACGGAGTATCCCCGTGCCCGGGCCGCGCGTAGCCGTGACAGGAAGTCCTCGACGTCGTGGGGTGTGTTGGGGCCATGGCGCACGAACGCGACGCCGGAGAAAAGGGTGCGGACCTCGTCGTCCGACGCTTCCCACAGCAGTGCCTGGCCGGCGTCGCTGCAGTAGGCCGGGTAGGGCCGGCCCAGCCAGGAACCGATCATGTTGCTGCTTGCCGGAACACGCTCGCCGACGGTGACCGTGCTGTCTCCGCTCAGAACTCCGAGGAAGCATCCTTCATCTGTTTCACCGGCCAGGCCTTCCAAGGCAGTCGCGCCGTCAGTCTGCAACCGTTGTTCCGTCAACACCTGGGCGTCCGTCAGGAGCGACCAGTCCAGGGTGTAGGTCCGCTGGTCCCTGCGCGCCAGAAACCCCTCCTGCTGGCCCGTCCGCAGGCTGCGCGCAACCTGGCTGCGGTCTTTGCCCAGATCGGTTGCTATGTCCGCGACCGTTCCGCCGGGCAGGCCTTCTGCGTTGCGGGAGCCGACCGCTAGGACAGCCATGATTCCCCGGCCCATGCTGGATGTCTTAGACATGGCTCCGATTGTAGTCACTGGACGAACGCGTCCTAGTGGATGGCGAAGACCCGGGCAGGAAAACCGCTGCCGCCCAGTGGCTTGGGCCAGCTGGCGATGAGGGCTGCGCCCGCTTCTGGAAGTCCGTCCAGGTTCGCCATCAGCTCGATCTGCCACCGGTTCTGCGCCAGGATGTAGGACTCCAGGGCGAAGTCCTGGCGGGATGTGGCCAACCCGGGGTCTGTGTCCGTCTGCTCATGGCCGATAGCGGTCACCGACCGTTCCTCAACCAGGAAGGAGAGGACTTCCTGCGACCAGCCGGGTGTGTGGCTGACGCCGTCATCGTCCCTGTTTGCCATGGCGCCAGCGTCGGGCCAGCGGCTGCTCCACCCTGTCCGCAATGCCACGAAGGCCCCGGCTGGGATGGCCCCGTTGCGGTGTTCCCAGGCTTGGACGTCCTCCATCGTGGGAGTGGCGTCCGCATTTGCCATGACGCGTTCGGAGATGTCGAGGACAGCCAGTGGAAGGACCATCTCCTCCACGGGAATCTGGTCCAGGGTCCGTCCCCCGGGGGTGAAATGCGAGGGAGGATCAACGTGTGTTCCCCATTGTCCGATGATCGAGTAGCGGTGAGCGGTGAAACCGTCACCCTTCGCCAGATCAAATACGGCCTCCCTGACTTCGTCGGGGAATGCCGGGAAGCGCGGCTGGCCGGGATGGAAGGCGTGCGTCAGGTCAGTGAATGACCTGCCGGCAAGCAGCGTCTGCAGGCCGTCCCACAGCGTGGCGGTTGCGGTGACTTCAGTCATGATGCCTCGGGGCTTTCAGCGAGCGCCGGAAGGACGGTGTTGGAGACGCCGATAGGCCCTGTCAGTTCGATGACGGGCACCTCCCAAGGGTGGATATCCACGATGTGCTGGAGGAAGCGTTCCACGGCAGCGTCGTCGAGCGCTGCATCGAAATACGTCGTGAGGACAAGGGTGGGCGAAATCGTCTGCTGGCCCACCTGCCCCAACGTGGGTTTGGCACCTTCGGTGCAGGTGAAGCCTTCAAATCCTAGGCCGGATTCGAAGACATGCCTGTAGTTGCCGAAGTCCCCGAGGTCCGGGGATTCCGCCAGGGCCTGGAGGAGGGCCACGATGCCCGCCTCCTCCTTGAAGGCTTCTGCATTGCCGTTGGCGAGCCGCGAGAAGGTGTGCGTTGCTATGGGCCAGTGCACCCGCAGCTTGCGTACTGGTTTCATTTCAATCTTCAAGGGGAGCCTCCTGATCACAACGGGTATTTGAATGCCATGGTGACACGGGCTGGTGTTCATTACAAGCATCAAAAAATGCTTATTATGAACATAGCAACAGTGGATGATGCGTCCCGGCGCCTCGTCTTCCCGGCCGGCAACGACGAACCGAACCGCTTGGAGCCCAAAGAATGCCCAGTAACACCACGCTCTCCCGCATGCTTGATGCCGGAGCAAACCTGACCCTGGACGGCGCACTTGCCACCGAGCTTGAAGCGCACGGCTGCAGCCTGGACGACCCCCTGTGGTCGGCGAAAGTCCTCCTGGAGCAGCCGCAGCTCGTCAAGCGCGTCCACCGCGACTACTTCCGCGCCGGAGCCGCGGTCGCCACCACGGCCAGCTATCAGGCAACACCTCTTGGCTTTGCGCGGCGCGGCATCGGTGAGGAAGAGGCCCTGGAGCGGGTGGCCTTAAGTGTTCGCCTGGCCGACGAGGCGCGCCGCGAGCACCTGGCCGAAAACCCGGGTGCAGGCCCCCTGCTGATAGCGGGATCCGTCGGCCCCTACGGCGCCTACCTGGCTGATGGATCGGAATACCGGGGGGATTACGTCCTCAGCCGAAGCGAGTTTTTGGAGTTCCACCGGCCGCGAATTGCAGCCCTGGTGGAGGCCGGAGCGGACCTGCTTGCCTGTGAGACGCTGCCGTCCTTGCAGGAGGCCGAGGCGCTGGTGGCGCTCATGGAAGAGTTCGACGTCGAAGGCTGGCTCTCCTTCACGCTGCGGGACGGCCGGCACATCAGCGACGGTACGCCGCTGGAGCAGGTGGCAAAGCTCAGCGGGGCGCAGCCGCTCGTTGTGGCCATTGGCGTGAACTGTGTGCCGCTGGAGCTGGTCGCCCCGGGCCTGAGCGCTCTGGGCAAAGCCACGGACACGCCCCTGATCGCGTATCCAAATTCCGGCGAAAGCTATGACGCCATCACCAAAACGTGGGGACCGGCCGCGGCCGTTGCAGAACTGGGCTGTAAACAGGCCGCAAGTCTTGCGGAAGGAACCGCCGTCTGGCGTGAACTTGGCGCCCGGCTCGTTGGCGGATGCTGCCGAACCACCCCGGAGGACATTGCCGCCGTGGCCAGCCTGACCGGAAATCCCTAACGGACCGCGGTGCGCCGCAGTTGTCAGGCGAGGAGGGTCCCCACCGTGTTGCGCAAGGTGGAGGCGACAAGCGTGTCGTCGAGCTCGGCCACGTTGTCGTAAGGGGCTCCCCGTTTTAAAGACCCCAGGTCCGCTAATCAGTAGTTGCTCCACCGGACCGGCGGTGCCTGTGGTGCGTGGAATAGTGTTCGAACACCTCCGAGGACGTCGTCCCTGCATGCCCGAACCTGCCGCGGAGAACCTTGGCGAGATCGTCCAGTGCTGCCTCAAGCATCCGGCCGGCAAACTGAAGATCGGGGTGGCCGCTGTCCTGGGCTTCGGAGGCAAGTTCTTCCGCGTAGGTGACAATTGCCGGCAGGGAGCCTCTCGGTTCGACTTCGTGGAAATAGTACGTTTCGTGGAAGGCAAGCAAGTCGATGCTGACGGCGGCGACGCTGCCGGCCAACGCCTCGAGCAGGCCAGCGGCGTGGCTGGGACCCATGGAGAAATGGTCGCCGGGACTTGCCGCCTCCCTGAACAAGTTCAGTTGGTGGGCAAGGGCACGACGGCGGTTCAGGGCAGGGTACATCTGAAGAATCCAGGAGACCGTGGCTGTCAGCAGACCGAAGCCTGTTACCGCCTCGGAGGCGGACACCAGCCGGAGCAGGGGATGGCCTGCCACGACTTCCCCGAACCCGACTGTGGACAGCGTGACCATGGAGAGGTAGACAGCCTCGAGGAAATCTGCCTGTCGGGGGATCCCGTCACCGTAAATGAAGCCCTCCGGCAGGTGCGGCAGGTAGAGCAGCGCCCATCCCAGGACAGCCATGGCTGCCCAAGCGAAGATGACCGCAGCCATTGCCACAGGAGCCGCGATCGAAGAGGCCCCTCCCCTGGACAGCCTGGTGAGCTGCCAGCAACCGCGCATGATTGTCCTGCACACCGGACCGGATCCGAGCGGGTAAAGGAGTGTGTAAAAGACGTCGACGAGCATCAGCAGAATCAGCCCAGCTCCCAACACAGTCCACAAGACGTCCCAGAAGTCCATGCCTCATCGTAGGATGCCGCCACCACGGCATTCTGAACCGCCAAACGACCAGTGGCTTCAGGCGTAGGGATTCCTTATTGACAGGCCACCGGCCCCGAGTAGTGTCAGCGATAACAGGACCTTTTCGCCCTGATCCCCCAGTAGTTTCGGCGCCGTGCCTTCGCGGCTTCTGCCTGGCACTGGCGCCACCAAGGAGAGTCTTCAATGTCGTGGGAAATGTCCGGTACATATGTTGCAAACTGCAACTGCCAGCTGATTTGTCCCTGCCCGGTGGACAGCACGCCCACGGGGCCGAACGGGGAATGCCGCGGCTCGGCGGTCTTCCATATTGCCAGCGGGCGGCTCGATGACACCGATCTTTCGGGCGTCGACTTCGCCTTCTGCAACTTCTTTCCGTCCAACCTGACCTCGGGAAACTGGAAGGTCGGCGTCGTTCTGGATGAGGGCGTCTCAGACGGCCAGGCCCAGGCCGTGGAACGCATCCTCCACGGCGACGAGGGCGGCCCGTTCGCCGACTTCGCCGCCCTCTACGGCGAGTGGCTCGGCGTCGAACGCGGGAGCATCAGCTTCTCTGACGGGGAGACGCCGTCAGCCTCCGTGGCGGGCCATATCAATCTGGGGTTCGAGCCTCTTCCCGGTCCAGGCGGGGGAGCCACCACCGTGAAGAACGCGATGTTCGGCTTCGCACCAGAGTTCCGGATCGGCAAGGGCTCGGGCGGCTCAGACCTCTTCGGCATCGATTATCAAGCGGTATACGGCGAGACGGCGGACTTCACCTTCGCCAGTGAGATGGCCGAAGGTGGACCCAAGGGTCGCGCCTGAGCCCCGGCCGCAAAGACCTCGGAGGCCCCTGATCCCGGGACCGGGCGCGCAGGCTGGAGCCCGCGCCGTGAGTCCCGGGACAGGTCTGCCTGGACTTGGACTCCGCAGGATCGATGCGCGGGATGCCGGGCTGATTGCCGTCCTGCTCATCCTGGCGGCGGCGGGTTGGGTGTTCACCGCCGGCCGGATGGGCGGGATGGACATGGGAGGCTGGACGGACCCCGGACCGCTGGACTTCTTCCTCAGCACCTGGGTGGTGATGCTGGCCGCCATGATGTTTCCCTCCGTGGCGCCCATGGTGACGGCGTACACGAAGATCAGCCGCCGCCGCCGGGAAACCGGGCGGTACGCACCGCGCGGTTCCACCACGCTGTTCGTGGCCGGGTACCTCATCTCCTGGACGCTGTTCGGACTGGTTGCGTACGCGCTCTACCAAGGTGTCATGCAGCTCGTCCCCGCGGCGTTCGCAGCGGAGGCCGGCGGGCGGTACGCCGCGGCCGGCGTGATCCTGGCGGCAGCGGTGTACCAGCTGACACCGGCCAAGAACGTCTGCCTGACCAAGTGCCGAACGCCGCTGGACTTCTTACTGCACAGGATGCGGCCGGGGCTCGGCGGGGCACTGCGCATGGGAATGGAGCACGGCTCCTGGTGCGTCGGATGCTGCTGGGCGCTGATGGTGGCGCTGTTTGCGCTGGGCGTGATGAGCGTCGGGTGGATGGCGCTGGTGGGCGCCCTCATCGCTGTGGAGAAGATGCTGCCGTGGAAGCGGCTGGCCAACCGGTCGGTGTCGGCGGCGCTGGCGCTGATCGCGGTGGGGATTATGCTGGCACCCGCGGCGCCGGGCATGACCATGTAAGGCCTGCCCCTGACGGACGGCGCCGCACGGAGCCGGCACCAGTCCCCGCACGGGACGTCAGCTCCGGGTCACCTCCTCCAGCAGTTCCAGGACGTGCCTGTAGTCCTTGCCGGTGGCCCGCGTCATGCCCAGCTCGCAGGTTCGGTTGCACGAGGCGTGCGCAGATGCCCCCATCTCCGCGACTTCCCTGCCTTGCTTCGCGGTGGCGGAGGCCGTGAGCTCGGGATGCAGCATGCCGCGGTCCCCGGCGAAAGCGCAGCAGCCCCAGTTGTCCGGAACCTCCACCCGCTCGGCCACAGCCTGGGCAACGGCGTTCAGCGAACTGTTGATGTCCATGCGGGTGGAGGAACACGTCGGGTGTAACGCCAGGGAATCGAGCTTCACGTGGTCCGGGAGCTTGGGAAGGATGTGCTCGGCGGCGAAGTCCACGGCATCCACGATCCGCAGCTCACGCTGCCCGGGCCGGGGAGTGTCGGTTTCCACCGCCTGACGCAGGCCTTCCGTGCACGAGGAAGCGTCGCAGATGATCGGGAGTTCGCCGTCGCCGGTGGCCTGCCGCAGTGCCGCCAAGGTTTTCTCCCGCATGGTGGCCTGACCGGAGACCATGCCCTTGGAGGACCAGGGAGTGCCGCAGCACAGCCCGTCGATGCCGTCCGGCACCAGGAGCGTCACCCCTGCGCGCTCGCAGAGCTGTTCGAAGCCGTACTGGACGCCGCGACCCGCGTCCGCGCCGCCATCAGCGCCGCCGGCACCGGCACCGCCGCCGGAGGAATCAGGCCCGGCCGGCCCGAACATCGTCCCCACGCACGCCGGGAAGTAGACAGCGTCCGGTGCGCCGTCCGGCGTCGGCCGCTTCCGCGTGGAACCGCCGCCCGGCAGCTCAGCCGAGTACAGCGGAACGGTGTCGGTCCCGAGGACCGCGCGGGCTGCCTTGTTGGGCGGAACAACCGCCGCCGCCGGAAGCTTGTTCACCACCGTTAGCGCCAGGGATGCCCCGAGCGTGACTCCGCCCCAGTGCTTCGCCGCGGCGTTCCACACACCGTTTTCCACGGGGCCGGCCTCCGAACGCCGGATGCGCTTCACCAGCAGGCCGGTGTTGATCCCCACCGGACACGCTGTCTGGCACATGCCGTCCACCGCGCAGGTCTGCACCGATTCGTAGTCGTAGTCCTTCTCGAGCTGCCTCACTAGCGAGGAGTCTCCCGCCAGCCGTGCCGACTCGATGGCCCGCAGCGTGACAATGCGCTGGCGCGGTGTCAGGGTCAGGTCCTTGCTGGGGCACACCGGTTCGCAGTAGCCGCAGGAGACGCAGCGGTCCACTTCCTCGGCCACCGGCGGCGCCGTCTTGATATGCCGGAGGTGCGCTTGCGGGTCGTCGTCCATCAGCACGCCGGGATTGAGCATTCCCGAAGGGTCGAACAGCTGCTTGATCCGGCGCATCACCCCATACAGTTCATCGCCGTACTGCCGCCGTACATACGGAGCCATGACCCGGCCCGTGCCATGTTCGGCCTTGAGCGAGCCGCCTTCACCCAGGACCAGGTCCACCATGTCCTCGGTGAACGAGCTGTAGCGGTCCAGCTCCTGCTGCGTGGTGAAGCCGTCCGTGAGCATGAAGTGGACGTTGCCGTCCTTCGCGTGGCCGAAAATGACGCTGTTCGAGTAGCTGTACTTGTCGAACAGCCCCACCAGTTCGCGGCAGGTACGGCCCAACACGGGGACCGGAACCACGATGTCCTCCAGCAGGGCGGTGGTTCCCTGCGGGCGGGCTCCGGCCACCGAGGCGTAGAGGCCCTTGCGCAGGTGCCACAGCTGGGCGCGGGCGGAGGCGTCGCCGGTGAACTGCGCGGGGACGGCCAAGCCCAGGCCAGTGAGCGTGCGCTCGCCGCGTTGCTGCAGCGCAGCCAGCTCCTCGGCCTGTTCGGCCGAGTATTCCACCAGCAAAGCCGCGTGGTCCCGGACCGCAAGGTCCTGTACGACGGCGGGAGTCCCCTTGAGCGTCTGGCCCACCTTGAGTGAGAGGGCATCCATGAGCTCCACCGTGGCAGCCCCGGATTCCACCAGCGCGGGCAGGGCTTCGTTGGCTGCCTTCAGGTCCGGGAACACCAGGAGTCCGGTGGACGCGTGGGTCAGGCGCGGGATGGTCCGGAACACCGCCTCGGCCACGAAGCCCAGCGTGCCCTCGCTGCCGACAATCAGGTGGGCCATCATCTCCGCGAGGGAGTCGTAGTCCAGCAGGGAGTTCAGGCCGTAACCCATGGTGTTCTTCATCGAGAACTGCTGCCGGATCCTCCTGACCGACTCTTTGTTGCCGCGCACCCGCTTGGCCAGGTCCGCCAGGCCCGCGTGCAGCTCCGGTTCCAGGGTGCGGAGTTTCTGGTCCGCATCCGGCGCACCCGTATCGATCACGGTGCCTGAGGGCAGCACCACGGTGAGGGACTCGAGCGTACGGTAGGCATTGTCCACTGTGCCGCAGTTCATGCCGGACGAGTTGTTGGCCACCACACCGCCCACTGTGCAGGCGGATTCACTGGCAGGGTCAGGTCCGAACTTCCGTCCGTAGGGTGCCAGCCGGGCGTTTAGCGCGCGTACCGTGACGCCGGGCTGGACGCGGACCCGGGCGCCGCCGTCGAGCACCTCAACGTCCCGGAAGTTGCGGCGCACGTCCACCAGGACGCCGTCGGACACGGCCTGCCCGCTGAGGCTGGTGCCGCCGGAGCGGAACGTCAGCGGAACGCCCTGGGCGGCGCTGGCTTGGAGCAGGCGGCCCACCTCGTTCGCGTTCCCCGCCGTCACCACGGCCTGCGGAATGAGCAGGAAATGGGAGGCGTCATGGGCATTGGCGTGGAGGTCGATCGGCCGGGTTTTCACCCGGGCGGGATCGGCCACGGCGTCGCGGAGTCCGGCAAGTTGCAGTGTTGTCATCAGGGAACCATCCAGCCGAGTACGGGGGTGGACTGCAGGAGGATCAGGACGGTGATGAGGGCCAGCAGACCAACGCTCCATCCGACCAGTTTACGGAACAGGGTCCCTTCGGAGCCGTCCAGTCCGACGGCGGCGGAGGCCACCGCGAGGTTCTGCAGCGAGAGCATCTTGCCCATGACGCCGGCGGAGGAGTTGGAGGCCGCCATCAGGACAGGGGAGAGGCCGGTCTGCTGGGCCGCGGTGGCCTGCATCTGGCCGAACAGGGAGTTGGAGGATGTGTCGGAACCCGTCAGCGCCACGCCGATCCAGCCGATCAGCGGGGAAAGCAACGCGAAGAAGCCGCCGGCGGATGCCAGCGCAAATCCCAGGGTGGTGGTCTGGCCGGACAGGTTCATCACGAAGGACAGCGCCAGCACGGAGGTCACGGTGACGATGGTCCAGCGGAGCTGGACGAGCGTCTCTCGGTAGATCCGCCAGCCCTGGCCGGCCTTGATCCGGTAGAGGACCATGGTGATCAGGCCGGAGAGCAGCAGCAATGTGCCGGTGGCCTTGAGGTGGTCGAGCTTGAACTTGGTGGCCGCCACAGGCTTGCCGGCAGAATCGGTGATGTCGAGGCCCGGCCAGTGGAACGTCACGGTGCCCACCTGGTTCAGCCAGGACTTGACCGCCGGGATCTGGGCGATGGAGAACACCGTGATGATGATCAAGTACGGGGCAATGGCCATCCAGATGTGGCGCGGTTCCGGCCGGGTGTTGTCGGTCGGCGCGGTGCTGCCGTCACTCGCGTTGCCGACGGCGGCGGGACCGGAGGCGACGGCAGGACCGGAAGTGCGGGAGAACGCCGTCGTGCTTTTCCGGGCGGCTACGGCGCCTTGGCGAACATTCGCTGGAACTGCTTCCTCGGAACCGGACTGCACGCCGCCCGCCATGCCGATGGTTTCCTTCGGCTTCCAGAAGCGCAGCATCACCAGGACCGCGGCCACCGTGACGACGGCGGCCACCACAGCGGTGAGCTCGACGGCGAGGTAGTTGGAGGTGACGAACTGGGACACGGCGAAGGCGGTGCCGGCCACCAAGGCCACGGGCCACGCCTGCTTCACGCCGCGGCGTCCGTCCACGATGAACACGAGGAGGAGCGGAACGATCAGTGCGATGAAGGGCGTCTGCCGCCCGGCCATGGAGGAGAGGTCGTGCAGCGGCAGGCCGGTGACACCGTTGAGGGCAATGATGGGGGCGGCCATGGCGCCGAAGGCGACCGGCGCGGTGTTGGCCAGCAGTGACACGACCGCGGATTTCAGCGGTTTCATGCCGGCGGCCATCAGCATGGCCGCGGAAATTGCCACCGGAGCGCCGAAGCCCGCCAGGGATTCCAGCAGGGCGCCAAAGCAGAACGCAATCAGGATCGAGAGGATCCGCAGGTCGTCGGAGATAGAGCGGATGGTGCGGCCCAGGGCCTCAAACCACGGGGTGGCGACGGTCAGTTTGTAGATCCACAGGGCGTTGGCCAGGATCCAGAGGATCGGGAAGAGTCCGTAGAAAATTCCGGCGGCAGTGGCGCTCAACGCCTGGCCGAGAGGCATCTGCCAGCCGATCACCGCCAGAAGGAGTGACACCAGCAGGCTGGCGATGGCCGCCTTGGGTGCCTTGACCCGGAAGACGCCCAGAAGAACAAAGAGCAGGACGAGCGGAAGCGCGGCGCAAAGGGCCGAGAGCAAGAGTGACCCGCCAAGGGGGTCGAGGATCTGCTGAAACATGAGATCTCCAGAATGTGTGAGGCGTCACTACTCCGTGGCGCCCTTCGATTGTCTAACAAGTACACAAGTCGGTCAAGACTACTTTCATTGCTTGTCTGGCAAGATGGATGAAGCCACCCGTAGAGCGACGTGTAGAAGCGGAGAGCCGTGAGCCGTGTTTCAGCTGTATCGATCGTGGAAGCGATCGCCTCGGACATCAGGTCCCGGGTCTTTTCGGGTGAGCTCCCGGCGCTGCATGCGCTGACCGAGACCGAGGTCGCTTCCTCCTATGACGTTGCCCGGCCCACGGCCAAGGCAGCAATCGAGAAGCTAGTGGCCGAGGGTTTGCTGGTCAGGGGCGTCCACAAGACCGCCCGCGTGGCCGACCTTGGCCCGGAATCGGTCCGCGACATCTACCAGGCGCGCGCCTATCTCGAGAGCGAGGTGCTCCGGCGGCTGGCGTCGGGCAAGGCCGTGCCCGAGGAAGCGGTGCGGGCCAACAATGACATCGCCGCCCTGAAGACCGGCGCGCCCCTTGATGTGGTGGAGCCGGATATGCGGTTCCACACGAGCCTGGTGGACGCCCTGGGCAACGAGCGCATCAGCAAGATGTACCTGTCGCTGGTGGGGGAGGTGCGCCTCTGCATGTCCCGGGTCCAGTCGCTGCACCTGCTGGACACAAACCTCATCCAAGCCGAGCACCAGAGGCTCCTCGAACTGATTGAGGCCGGGAGGGGCGATGACGCGGCGCAGCTCCTGGATGAACACCTGGGGCGGGCGAGGGAACGGCTGGTCGCAGCCATGGGCGGGGAAGCGGGTCCCGAAGCGGACCTGACATCCAAACTCACGGACTGAGCTGACGGACTGGGCGGCGCTCGCCGCCGGATGTCTCGCCATCAGGATGTCTCGCCGTCAGGATCTTTCGACGGCGGGACCGGTGGCGTCAGCGGCCCGCCGTCCTTGTCCCCACGAACTGAGCAGGGCGAGGCCCGCGGCTACCGCGGCGCTGAGCACCACCGCCCCCAGCCAGAGCGAGACCGGCCAGCGGATCGCGTCCGTCACCACGAACGCCACGAGCTGGCCCGTCCACAGCAGCGCCGCGATTCCGGCCGTGACCGCCGGCAGGCGCCGGCCTAGCCACAGGTCCGGCACACGGGTCAGCAGCAGGTCAGCGACGACGGCGGCCACCGTGGCTCCGGCTGCTCCGGCGATCGAGTACGGGCGCAGGCCGATCATCACCACGGGCAGCCAGGCCGCCACCAGCAGGGTGACGATTCCGCGGGCGGGGCGCCGGCTGGCGGAGAGCGTGAAGAGGAAGGGCGCGATGATCAGCGCGGTGGTCAGCAGGTAGCTCATCAGGGTAATGATCACCGGCATCTCCGCCTGGATGCGGCCGGGCGTGCCCACCGGCAGCGGGGTGAACACGGCCGTTGGCCCCGGCCGGACGAAGATGGAAGCGTAGACGAGGAAGAACGCTCCCAGCCCGGTCATGAGGACGACGGCGAACATCGCCGCCGGGGTCCACGTCAGGTCCCCGGGGTGGCTTGCTGCGCTGTGGCCGTCCGCCCGGGCGCTCCGCACGGCGGTGCCCAGGATGAGGAAGAGGCTGAAGCCGAGCAGCAGGTGGGTGGGGCTGACCAGGGCATCCAGCGAGACCTCGATGCCCAGCAGCTCGTGCCACAGCAGGTCCAGGCCGCCGGCAAGGCCGAAGAGGACCACGCCCACCGCGGTCCCGCGGTAGCCGGGCGGTGCGGCCTGCAGCAGAGGCTGCCCGGGCGTCCGGTTCCGCCAGATCACGACGGCGGTCCACGCCGCCGTCGCCAGCATGCCCGAGTACAGGGCCGCGTGCCAGGGCGTGAAGAACGTCTCGAGGCTGGGCAGATTAATGTGCGCCCAGCCATCCAGAAAGACGGCCAGCAGCAGCCACAGGCCGAGAAGTTCGGTGACGAGGTCGCGGCGGCTGTCGGTTCGGGTGTTGCGCGCAGTCTCGAGCACCGGTGCCCACCTCCACGGAGCCTCAGCTGACAGGAAGCCGTCAGGTGAGGGGATGGTACTGCCGCGCCCGGGGACTCACAGGGAAGAGCGTCCCAGGACAACTGCCCCGCCGGGGCGGAGAGCGCTACGGGGCGGTGACGGCCTCTAATGTGTCCACCCGGCCATGCGCCCAGTAGGTGCCCGTGCCAGCAACATCTTCGGCGCTGGATTCCACGTTTGCGCGGACTGAGGCATTCGTGGCGCCCGGGTGTGAGCTCCAGGCGAGGGCGGCAGTTGCGGCGACGATGGGTGAGGACATCGAGGTCCCGTTGCCCACGTCGTAACCGAAGGAGCGGTTGTTCTGTGTCCCGATCACAAACTTGTGGTTCGGGAACGTCGAGTAGACGTTGACCCCGGGTGCCGCGATGTCCACCCAGCTGGCCCCGTAGGTTGAGAAGTCTGCTTTGGCGTCCCTGTTGTCAGTGGCGGCGACGGCGATGACGTTGGGATATGCGCCCGGGTAGATCCTGGTCTGATTACCGCCGTTGCCTGCTGCGGCAACAAGCACCACGCCCTTGCTCCAGGCGTTGTTGACGGCGGTCTCGAGGGTCCGTGATGCCCGCACGCCGATGCTCATGTTGATCACCTTCGCGCCATTGCTGACGGCCCAGTTGATTCCGTTCGCAAGGCCGGAGCTGGATCCAACCCCGCTGTCGTTGAGGACCTTGCCGGCCAGGATTGTGCATCCCGGGCACACGCCGGCCACACCGGAGGTGTTGTGGGTGGCGGCGACAATGCCCGCCACGTGGGTCCCGTGGCCATAAATGTCTTCATTGCTTGTGGCACCGCTGAAGTTGGCGCGCAGGACGACCTTCGGGTTGATGTCCGTGTTGTCGGTTGCGACCCCCGAGTCGAGGACAGCTACCTTGATGCCGTTGCCGGTGGTGACCTTCCACGCTTCGACCGCGTCCACGTCGGCGTCGGGTTCGCCGGCGGGCACAGAGATGGTGCCGGCGGTGTTGGTAAACGACTGGCCGGTGTTCTGCAGGGCGTACTGGCGCGGAAAATACGTGTCGGCTGTCGTGGCAGTAACAAGCTCGTCCGCCTCGGCGTACTCGACCGCCAAGTTCCGGTTAAAGGCTTCAATGAGCTGGGATTCTTTGCCCGCAGGAACCTTGATCAGGTGAGCGCCCGTGCTTCCGACGTCGGATCCCTCGCTGAGGCCCTGCTGGCGCAGCAGGCCGGCCGCCGCGCCGTTGTCGCGGAACTTTACGATGATTTGCCCCGTGAATTGCGACGGCTCGGGGGCCGCGGCGTAGCCCGTGGATGCCACGCTGATGGCGCCGAGCCCCATAACTGCCGCTGTAATGCTGGCGATCATCATTTTTTTCATGGGGTTATTTTGCGCCAGCCTGCACCGGCTGGGTAGACCTGTCCGCAATGAGGACGAGGGGCCTCAAGTGTCCGCTCGCGCTGCCATTACAGGTACAGGCCAGGCAGTGCATCCACCATCTGCGGTGCTGCTGCTCCAGCCGCCAAAGCCGCAGCCCGTCTTTGCCTTTTCGGCTACCGCTGGCTCGGCCATCCGTGAGGGTCAGGCAACACTCCTTCCCCGGGTTTGCGCGGGCCGTTGTCAGTGCAGGGAGGAGGGCCTACGCTGTGCGCACAGCCCCATTTGGGGGACCGCTCCAGGACCCTCCGCCATGGGTGTCAGGCACGCCTCGGGTGCCCGCGTCCTGGATAGCAATGAACAGGAAAGACCATGACCAAGTACTTGTTTGAAGCCAATTACGTGGGCGACGGAATCAAGGGGCTCATGCGCGAAGGCGGCACCAAGCGGCGTGCCGCGCTGGAGGAGGCGCTCAAGTCCGTGGACGGATCGCTCGAGAGTTTCTACTACGCCTTCGGGGACACCGACGTCCTGGGTGTCTTCGACGTCCCGGACCCTGCCGGCGCCGCAGCCCTATCGCTGATGATCAATGCGTCGGGCAACGTGAACGTGCGCCTGAAGCCACTCCTGACGCCGGAAGAGCTTGATGAAGCGTCCAAGAAGACGCCGTCGTACCGGGCTCCCGGCCAGTAGGGCCCGACCCGCCCGCAATTTGCTGGAGTCATGACGGAGGCCGTCCCCGGAGCAGATTTCCCGCCCGGGGGACGGCCGCCGTCCTTGGTTTTTCCGTGTACGGTGGGTCGCGCTATGGGGTGGCGCTTCCCCTCGTCCGGTCCATCGCATCCCTGCCGAGCCAGAGGCCCAGACCGACCATGGCGAGGCCGAGGATCAGGTGCAGCCAGTTGTCGGCAGTGTTGAACGGGACAAAGTTGGCTCCCGTGTTCATGTCGATGACCAGGCCGTAGAGCCACAGAACTATGTACACAATGCCGCCGCCAAGCAGGAACAAGCGCGCCATCCGGTCTGTCCGGGCCATAGCAATGCCGGCGGCGCCGAACAGCAGATGGACGATGTTGTGCAGAATGGACACTTGGAACACGCCCAGCAGCATGGCGCCGGAGTCATGTCCGGCAAAGGTCATGGCGCCGTAGTTGGTGGTTATTCCGGGGATAAACCCGAGGACGCCGACCAGCAGGAAAACCGCACCAAGACCCATGGCGGTGTTGTGAAGGGACAACCCCATCGCGTGGTGGTGTGCGGGGTGTGAAGCGGTAGTCATTAGTCTCCCTTTCACGCGGGTTTCCGGCTCTTCAGATGGAGAACCGGCCGCGCGGCAGGAGTCGCAGGATTCCTGCCGACGCCCAAAGCCTACTCCTGAAAACCGCGTTCGTGCAGGGGATAAGCGCTTGCCCGAGCATTCCGGGTAGGGCCCGGCGAGGACCGTTACGCGGTGTCCTCCGCCAAGCCCATGAACATGCTCCGGTGCAGGATGTCCACGTGCTTCCGGGAGATCTCGACGGCGGTGTCCCCGTCTCCGGCGCGCAGCGCCGCCACCAGCGCCACGTGGTCGCCGTTGGACTTGTGCAACAGTTCGATGGGGTAGGGGATGAAGTAGGCGTAGAGCTCGGCCAGCGTCTCGTGATAAACCCCGACGGCGGTCCCCAGGCAGGACGCTGTGCCCACCAACTGGTGGAACTGCTCGTCCGCCTGGTGGTAGGCGGACCAGTCGCTGGACTCGGCCATCTCCCGTGTGAGCTGTTCCAGCTCGTCGAGCTGTTCGCCCGTTGCGTTGACGGCCGCGTAGTGGGTCACCGCGCATTCAAAGAGCAGCCGCCGGTCCACCAGCCGGTTCACGGCCTGCGACTCGGCCGGTGAAGCCGTCAGTTCGGCGAGCACCTCGCGGGGCGGCTCGTCCGCCACAAAGGTTCCGCCGGCCCGTCCGCGGCGGCGCACCACCACGCCCTGGTCCGCGAGGCTTGCGAGGGCGCGGCGGGCGGTGATGGGGCTGACCGACAGGCCCAGCGCTACGTCCTCCTGATCCGGCAGGCGCTCGCCGGGTTTCAGCAGCCCCAGGGAAATGGCCATGCCGATGCGCAGCCGCACGGCGTCGATGGCGCTCCGGCGGTCGATGCCGGCAAGCGCCCCGGCGCCGATGCGGGAAGCATCAGTGCGCGCGGCTCCCGGAGGCGAGGCGCTGCCGGAACCGATGGGGGAGGCACTGTCCTCCAACTGACGGGTCATATCGGCTACTTTACGGCCCATCGACTGCCCCTTCCCAATATTGGATCATTCTGATCTAATATTATCCGGATCACACCCCAACCCGGAGACAATCTCATGCCACGCATCCTTCCCCTCGTCGCAGCCCAGGCCCGGCCACGGCTCATCGGTGAACCCGTCTCGGCCTTCGCGGACGAGGTCGCGGCTGCCCTCAGGACCAAGCCGGACAGCACGGTCGTGGTCTTCCCGGAACTCCACCTGTTCGGCGACGGCACCCCGGACCGGCAGCGCACCGAAGCGCTGCAGGAGTCCGCCGAACCGCTCGACGGGCCGAGAATCAAAGAGCTCAAAGAGCTCGCCGCGGACCTAGGCATCTGGCTGGTTCCGGGCAGCGTCTGCGAGCGCGGCCCGGAAGGCCAGCTGTTCAACACACAGCTGGTCCTTTCGCCGCAAGGGGAGCTGGCCGGCTACTACCGGAAGATCTTCCCGTGGCGCCCGTTCGAGCCCTACGATCCCGGCGACCGGTTCACCACCGTGGATCTGGCCGGGATCGGCAGGGTGGGCCTGAACATCTGCTACGACGCCTGGTATCCGGAGGTCTCCCGCCAGCTCGCGTGGATGGGGGCCGAGGTGATCCTCAACGTCGTCAAGACCACCACCCCGGACCGGCGGCAGGAGCTGGTGCTGGCCAAGGCAAACGCCATCGTGAACCAGGTGTTCGTGGTTAGCGTCAACTGCGCCGGCCCCACCGGCCAGGGAAAAAGCATCATCGTCGACCCCGAGGGCAACACCATCACCGAAGCCGGGGACGAGGCACCGGTGCTGCTGGCAGCGGACCTGGACCTGGCCGCCGTCGGGCACGTCCGCACCCACGGGACGGAGAACCTCAACCGGCCCTGGTCCCAGTTCCGGGACGGCGAGGCCGCCGTCGAACTGCCCGTTTACCAGGGCCGGATCAATCCGCTGACCTGGACACCTCCGTCCTTCAATGCTTAAGGAAATGCACGTGACAACAACCCTGACCCGCACGCTGAAGCTGCCGTCGCTGGTGCTGTTCGGCCTGGCGTACCTGACCCCGCTGATTGTCCTGGCCATCTTCGGCCTGATCGCCGAGACCACGGGCGGGGCGGCGCCGTCGGCGTACCTCGTGGCGATGGTGGCCATGCTGTTCACGGCCCACAGCTACGGCCGGATGGCGGTGGCCTACCCGGTGGCCGGCTCCGCGTACACGTACGTGCGCCGGTCCATCGATCCCCGCGTGGGCTTCCTGGTGGGCTGGGCCATCCTGCTGGACTACCTGTTCCTGCCCATGGTGATCTGGCTGATCGGCGCCTCCTACCTGAGCGCGCAGTTCCCGGGAGTCCCCATGTGGCTGTGGATTGTCGGGTTCATCCTCATCACCACGGTCCTGAACATCCTGGGCATCAAGGTGGCGGACAAGGCCAACTACGTGCTGATGGCGTTCCAGCTGCTGGTGATCGTGTTCTTCGTGGTGCTGGCCATCGGCAACGTGGTGTCCGCCTCCGGCCCCGGCGGCCTGGCCAGCACGGAGCCGTTCTTCAACGGAACCTCCAGCTTCGCCACCATCTCCGCCGGCGCGGCCATCGCGGCATACTCGTTCCTGGGGTTCGACGCCGTCACCACCCTCACCGAGGAAACCGTGGACCCGCGCCGGAACGTGCCGCGCGCCATCATGCTCATCGCGCTGATCGGCGGCGGCATCTTCGTGGCCGTCTCCTACATCACGCAGCTGGTGCACCCGGGCGGCGTGTTCGAGGACTCCGCGTCCGCGGCCAGCGCCATCGCGCTGCAGATCGGCGGGCAGGTGTTCGGAGCGGTGTTCCTCGCCGGGTTGGTGGTGGCGCAGTTCGCCTCCGGGCTCGCCGCGCAGGCCAGCGCCTCCCGCCTGATCTACGCCATGGGCCGCGACTCGGTCCTGCCGAAGGCCATCTTCGGCCGGCTCAGCGCGAAGTACCACACGCCGGTGGTGAACCTGGTGATCACCGGCATCGTCGGGCTGATCGCGATCTTCCTGGACGTGGCGACGTCGACGTCGTTCATCAACTTCGGTGCCTTCACCGCCTTCACCCTGGTGAACGTGTCCGTGGTTTTCCACTATGTGCGCCGGCGCCGTGCGGGGGAGCAGCTAAATGCCGTCTCCTACGTGGCGGTTCCGGCGGTGGGCGCCATCGTTTGCGCCTACCTGCTCTCCCAGCTGGACAGCAACGCCATTACGCTGGGACTGTCGTGGCTGGCGCTCGGCATCGTGGTCCTGGCGCTGATCACCCGGGGCTTCCGGGCTGCACCGCCGGAAATGACGACGACGGAGAAGGCCACCGTGGAGGCCGCCGCCTAGGGCGGAGGTGCTTCGGGTTCTGTACTGGATGCTCCTGCGATGGAAGGAACTGGCGTGAGGATTGCCCTGGGGCAGCTGGAGTCCGGTACGGACATCGGGGCGAACCTGGCCGCCATCGACCGGTTCGCCGCGGCGGCCGCGGCCGACGGCGCCACGCTGGTGGCCTTCCCCGAGTACGCCACGTACGAGAAGAAGATCGTGGACGCCTCGTTCCCGGCGGTGGCCGAGCCGCTGGACGGCCCCGTCTGCCGGGAACTTGCGGCCACCGCGGCCCGCCACGGCATCACGCTGGTGGCGGGCGTGGTGGAAGCGTCCGATGAGGAGGGCCGGGCATACAACACCCTGGTGGCGTTCGGGCCTTCTGGTGCACGGCTGGCCGTGTACCGGAAGATCCACCTGTTCGACGCGCAGGGCTTCGGGGAATCGACGTACATCAAGCCGGGCCCGTCCACGGAGCCTGTGGTGTTCGAGTCCGGGGGAGCGGCGTTCGGCCTGATGACCTGTTACGATCTACGGTTCCCGGAACTGGCCAGGTCGCTGGCCGACGCCGGCGCGCAGGTGCTGCTGGTCTGCTCGTCCTGGGTGCCGGGGAGCCACAAGACGGAGCAATGGCTGGCGCTCAATGCGGCTCGGGCCATCGAGAACAGCGTCTACGTGGCAGGCGTCTGCCAGGCCCCGCCGGTGTCTGTTGGCCGCAGCATCCTGGTGGATCCGATGGGGTACGTCGAGGCGGACCTTGGTCTGGAACCGGGCGTCCGGGCGGTGGAGCTTTCTCTGTCTACCGTGGCGCGGGTGAAGGAGCAGTTCCCGATGTTCCGGCAGCGGCGGCTGGGGTAGCGCGGACGGCAGTTATGCCGCTTTCACGGGTGTCTTGCCGCTGGATGATGCCGCGGCCTGGTTTTCGCGGGCCAGGAACGCCGAGAGTTCACCGATGGTGCTCATCAGCGGGGCGGGGAAGACGACTGTGGTGTTCTTGTCGACGCCGATTTCCACCAGGGACTGCAGGTTCCTTAGCTGCAGGGCCAGCGGGTGGGCCATCATGGTGTCGGAGGCGTCTCCGAGGGCCGCTGCGGCGATGGCTTCGCCTTCGGCGGCGATGATCTTCGCCCTCTTTTCGCGTTCGGCTTCAGCCTGGCGGGCCATGGCACGCTTCATGCTTTCGGGCAGTTGGATGTCCTTGAGCTCCACCAAGGTGACCTCGACGCCCCATTCGACGGTGAGCACGTCGAGGATTTCGCGGATGTCCACGTTGATCCGTTCGGTCTCGGACAGGGTCTGGTCAAGGGTGTGCCGGCCGACAACTTTCCGCAGGGTCGTCTGGGCGATCTGGTCGATGGCCGCGGCCACGTTTTCGATCGCGACGACGGACTTCACCGCGTCGACCACCCGGTAGTAGGCGACCGCTGAGACGTCGACGCTCACGTTGTCCTGGGTGATGATGCCCTGGGACTGGATGGGCATGGTCACGATCCGCAGGCTCACCAGCGGCAGCCGGTCGACGACCGGGATGATCAGCCGCAGGCCGGGGTCCCTGACTCCGATGACCCTGCCGAGCCGGAACAGCACGCCCTTCTCATATTGGCGCACGATGCGGATCGACATTTTCGCAACGATGAGCAGCAGTACGACGAGGACGATGACAACGATAGTGGTGGTGGGGTCCATCAGGATCCCCTCCTGGTCTTCTGAGCGGGACGTGCCGGTGCCGGGTCCGGCGCCGTGACAGGTGTCCCTGCCCTATTTTCCCATCAAATGGTGAAAAAGAGGCTCTTGGGTGCCGGCTGACGATCGCCGGCTCGTGCACAGCCTCTTCAAAGGGCTTTTTGTCGTTGCCTTCATGTTCGTGGGCAACGATCAATCAATGGGGCTTTGGAGAAGGGCCGTTGCGCCCGGAATAGCAGCTTTGGCAGTCATTTTCCTGAGCGGGGCCAGCGCGTCCGGCATTGACCAGATGGCAAACGCCAAAATTCATAGTCCGACATCGGCCACCGTGTCCGCCGTTGTGGCTGATGGTCAAACCTCGCTGCATCACTTGGTCCTGCGCGGTCTTGCCAAGGGGGCGCTTCCCGGTGGCTATCCTTACGATGAACCCCGGGACGAAAGGTCTGACGAGTACTATCAGGAGACCCTGCACCAGCACCGATCGTCGGTGAGCCCTGCGGAGTAGGGAATGTCCGGTTGAAGCAGGCTTCTCCGCCGCTCACATCCTCACTAACGCAAACTCACTAATGCAGAATGGCGCTGATCTCTGCCCTGACCAGCCGCTCGGCCATTTGGCCAAGGTCCAGGTTCAGGACGGCTTTGAGGGCGCGTGCCATGTTGGGGGCTGCGGCAAGGAATTCGGCCAGGCCCGGATCGGATTCCAACTCCCGCCCGAGGTTGTCCCTAACCTCATCAGCAGTCCAATGGCTGCCGGTATGCTGACTGGTGAGTACCGTCTTAGCATTCATGGCCCTGTCCTTCCCCGTGCCCTGAGCTTTAGCTTTGATATAAGCGACTATGCCGGGCAGGGCTCAAGAACCGGTCAAGCAACGGGCCAGTTTTGTGCAGGATTTGTTCAGATTTTCATGCGGGCGCGGTGCAGTGGAGCGAAGGGCGATAGAACCGCTCTTAAGCTTTCCCACGAGGTCCGTCTTCACTAAAGCCTTCTGCGGATGGCGATGGCTGTGAGGTCATCAGCCGAACGCGTTCAACGCGCAGGGTTCGGGGGAGTCGACGTACATCAAGCCGGGACCGTTCACAGAGCCTGTGGTGTTCGAGGCCGGGGAGCGCGGCTCGGGCTGATGACCTGCTACGACCTGCGGTTCCCGGAGCTGGCCCGGTCCTGGCTGACGCCGGTGCGCAGGTTCTGCTGGTCTGCTCGTCATGGGTGCCGGGTACGCACAAGACGGAGCAGTGGCTTGCGCTGAACGCGGCGCTGGCGATCGAGAACCGCGTGTAAGTGGCCGGTACGTGCCAGGCCCCGCCGGTCTCGGTGGGGCGGAGCCTGCTGGTGGATCCGATGGGGTACGTCGAGGCCGACCTTGGGTTGGAGCCCGGGGTGCGGGCGGTGGAGGTTTCTATGTCAACGGTGGCGCGGGTGCGGCTTCCTATGTTCCGGCAGCGGCGGCTGGGGTAGGGCGACTCCTTCTTGCCAGCTTCTTCTCTGGCTTTGCGCTAGGTTCGCTGGGCGCCGCGTTGGGCAGTGGATTGGAGGGGCGAAACTGAGCGTGCAGTTTGCCCGGTTCAGGAGGGCGAGCGGGACAGAAGGCTTCGCGGCATTCTTGCCTCTTGGATGCATATATCCTGTTCAAATCACTCAAGATTTATTCGAATGGGGATTCATTGAAAGCCAATCTCATCGGCGCTGCCGCGCTGCTGACACTCTTGCTTAGCGGTTGCGCCGGGGCTCCGCAGAGTTCGCCGACCGCTCCTTCGGTCGAGCCGGCAACTGCCACTGCCACACCGACTGCAACTCCCTCGCCGACTGATGCCAAGTCGCCGCGGGGCAATTTGATCAAGGTGCCGGGGCAGGCAGCTTCCGTGACTGACAACGGTGAGACTGTCGCTAGTTTCGTCGTTAAGTCGATAAAGCTTGACCCAAAGTGCACCTCATCCTCGGCCATGAAACCCAAGAATGGGCATTTTCTGGTCTTGGACGTGGCAATGGAAACGACGCCCGCACTGGCCAAGTCAGTCAACCCGGAGTTCGGCATCTCCTCCTCGTACGCCTGGAAAGCCATTGCGGCCAATGGAACAACGTTCAACGGAGACCTGGGAACGTTTGAAGCAGTCATGTGCATGAACGACGCGGAGCGGTTCCCATCGACACTGGGTCCTGCTGAAAAGGCTACCGGGAAGATTGTGCTGGATGTCCCGACGACCACGGGGGTCGTCGTTCATAAGCAGGGGTTTATGTCCGCGGGGTGGGAGTGGAGCTACCCAGCCAAGTAGGAACCCACTGTGAGGACTGCCGTCACCCTTCCGGATGGCGGCAGTCCTCATTCGCTTGCCAGCGGCTGAAGGTAAGGCCTTTTAGGTCCCTTACTTGCAGCAGCCCCGCTGCTTCCTCACAGTCTTTTCACATGCGTACGCGCGGGAGACCGTTGCCGCGAGCAGCTTTCCCCGCAGCGAAAAATAGACCCGGCACACACAGCGGCCGCATGTCAGGCCTCTGTAGGACATCTCGCCGAACTCCTCGGTGGTGGCCCTCGCCTTGGTACTGCGCGGGGGCTCCGCCTCCACCTACCACTGGCAGCGAAGGGAAGTCGTGGAGCCGTACGCGTTTGCCGGTTAGTGGGGCTAATTGAAGTTCAGAATTGCTCTTCCCTCGCGCGACCGTTCCTATTGATACGGTTTCCGAGCTCTGGACGGCGGCGAGGAGGTGAAGGAGAAACTAGAGTGCGTGACGCCTAGCAATCCCAGCTTTTGTGAAGATAGGTGCAGAGGAATATCAGCTGATAACGGGAGCACGAAAATGACAAAGCGATTTAATCCTCCGCCTAACTGGCCAGTACCGCCACTGGGCTGGACTCCGCCCGCCGGTTGGCAGCCGGACCCTTCGTGGGGCCCAGCACCAAAAGGGTGGCAGTTCTGGATCGAGGAGACTCGATATGAAAATAACAACCCCGGTCACAGGCCGATTCCGGTAACGCAATTTGCCGGGGCGCCGCCTGCCGCTCTGCGAAGAAGGCGAATGCGCCCCGTGTGGTTGGTCCTGCTGGTGTTCGTGATTGTATTTTTCGTAGGGTGTACGGCGCTTGTTTTCAATTCGACTTCGTCCTCGGGCCCTTCTTCGGCAGGCGGTTCTCCTGCTTCGAAGGAGAAAGTGGAGGCCGCTAAGGAAATGACACAGCGAGAACTGGCCCTACTTGTCAAGAATCCCTATAGCTACAAGGGAAAAATCATCGTCTTGTACGCCACAATTACACAATTCGATTCCGCTACAGGACCATGCACCTTCCGAGCCGACATCGCCCACGCCAAACAGAAGGAGAGATGGGACTACGACGACAACTCCGTGTTCACGGGCGGCGATGGAGTTTCAGATTGCCCGGATCTCGGCGGATTTGTAGATGGTGATGTAGTTCAAATTACTGCAACATCTCTAGGGTCGATAAGTTACGACACCCAGATTGGTGGCCGAACAACAGTCCCGTCTTTTCACGTGGAGAAAATTGCGGCCGTCAAGTAGAGATTAGATAGAGGTGCACCTCGTCGAGGCCGCGTTTGATGCGGAGTCGAGTCGCTGGGGAGGCGCTTTTTGCGGAAGACTGTTGCCGTGAGCAACTCTCCCCGCACCGGCCAGCAAACCAGCCGGCGCACCGGTCTCGCCGTGGCCGGCCTCAGCCTGGGCACGTCGTTGAACCCGCTGAACTCGTCGATGATCGCTGTGGCCCTGGTGGTGCTGCGCGAGGACTTCCGGCTCGACGTCGCCACGGTCACCTGGGTGATCACGGCCTTCTACATCACCTCGGCTGCGGGGCAGCCGCTGATGGGCAGGCTTGCCGACCGCTTCGGGCCACGGAAACTTTTCATGCTCGGCATGGCGCTGGTGGCGGTGTCCTGCGCGCTGGCGCCCTTCTCGCCCAACTTTGTGTTCGTCTGCGTCGCCCGCGCGCTCATGGCGCTGGGGACGGCGACGGCGTACCCGAGCGCCGTCGTCATGGTCGGCACCCTGGCCAGGATGGCCGACACGACGTCAACCAGACCCCTCGGGCGCATCCAGATGGCCAACACCTCCGGGGCTGCCGTGGGACCGGTGGTCGGCGGGCTGCTGGTGAGCCTGGTCGGCTGGCAGGCGCTGTTCCTGATCAACGTGCCGCTGGCGCTGGCCGCGCTGCTCATCGTGCGGAAGGCCGCACCACCGGACGAGCGCAGGGAACAGGGAAAAATCGCCACCCTGCTGCGCGATTCCGACATCCCCGGCATCCTCGCGTTCACGGGGGGCATGGTGCTGCTGCTCATGGGCCTGCTGAATGCACTGCCCGGTTTCCGCTGGTGGCTGCTGGGCGGAGCCATGCTGCTGGCGGTGCTGTTCGCCTGGCGCGAGCTGCGCTTCGACCGTCCGTTTCTGGACTTGCGGCTGCTCGGCAGGAACCGTCCGCTGCTGCTGGTGTACCTGGGCTTCACGGTGTTCAGCGGCGTCTACTACTTCGCGTTCTTCGGGCTGCCTCAGCTGCTGCAGGAAGCCGCCGGCTACAATCCCGGCGTGGTGGGAGTGCTGATGCTGCCGCTGGCGGCGATGTCCGTGGTCGTCACGCCGCTCGCCGTCCGCGCGATCGACAGGTTCGGTGTGCGGCGGGTGCTGATTGCCGGCGTCGTCCTCCTGACCGTGGCGGCAGCGGCGCTGTGGCTGCTGACGGCGTCGTTCTTCGTCCCGCTGGTGCTGGTGCTGACCGCCCTGATGGGCGTGCCGTACGGGTCGGTCAGCATCGCCTCCAACCAGGGGCTGTACCTGTCGGCCGCGCCAGAGGAGCGGGGGGTGGCCGCCGGGATTTTCCAGACCTGCCGGTATGTCGGCGCCATCAGCGCCACGGTGATGATCGGCATCTTCTACGGCACCGGCGTCACCCAGGAGAACTGGGGCCGGATGGTGCTGGTGATGCTGGGCCTCTGCGTGGTGACGTTCGTGGTGTCGCTGCTGTGGCGGGAGCGGAAGCCAGCGTAGGCTAACGACGGCGGCAATCGCCGCCCGTGGGCACGTCGCCGGTCTACTGCGAGGCGCGCCGGATGCGGGCCAGCCGCACCAGCCAGCTGAACGCCAAGACGAAGACAACCTCGATCAGCACCATCAGCCCGAGCATCAGCCACTTCCCCTGACTGATGAACACGATGGCGCCGGTAAGGACCAGGACGGTTCCCAGAGCCAGCGCGTACACGGCGAACCCTAGGGCTACCCTCGCGCTGCGCACCCCGGTGCGGAAGCCAAAGCCCCAAGGCTGTCCGCCGGGCAGTCCTTCGACGCGGTCGGGCCCGGCAGCGGGGAGCCGTTCGAACTCCTGCCACAGGTCCTCGTCGTGATCCCGGTCGGTCATGGTTCCATTATCCCGCGCTTGGGTCACGTGGGGACCGGTTCAGCACCGACGGCTCCCGGCTCCCTGACGGAGCCGCGGGCAGCGGCCGTCATAGGGGGACCAAGAACCGAGTGTCGCCGCCGATGTTAGGAATCCGGCGACGTCGGCCGACGCCCATAGCGCTCTCTCCGGTAAACCTCAGAGTTTGCTGTGAGCTAAGCCGACACAACCGCTACCGTGCGCGGCGCGTCGCATGACTCGGCGATACTCAAGCATGGTTATCCACATCAAGCTCAGTAATCGAACGATCGCGGACAGCGATGATCCGCTTGGACGTGATTGGTACGGCTACGACCGGGATGCTACGCCTGAGGAGCTCTGGGCACACAACCGGGGCGACTATTCCCTGAGCGCAGAGAGAATCGCCCTTCACCGCTGGGCAGCACTGAACTATCAAGGCCAGGTCGTGCTGGTCGCGGAACTCCACGATCCGAATCACGAGGTACTGACACTCAGTACGGGGAGGACAAAGAAGGCTCTCAGGGGCCACGTCCTGCCCGACGGACATCCCGTCCACGAGGCCCTGATCGGAACGCGGGTCGAATACCCGCGCGGCAGCAGGAACGCTATTTGGTACAGCTCGGACCGTGAGACTGCCGGCATCGTGGATGCGGACTCAGCTAAAGCGCCGGATCAGCCCGACGCGCAGGGGCAGGGACTGCAGATGGACTCCGAAAAGCGCAAAGCGCTTGAAGACGCTGCACAGGACCGCCTGATGCACTACTACCGAGACCTCGGCTGGACCGTCAGAGACGCCCGGCACAATCGTCCCTACGACGCCGTAGCAGACAGGGGTGGGGAACGGATCTATCTTGAGGCGAAGGGTACGCAGAGCAGGGGCGAGTCCGTCATCGTGACCCGGAATGAGGTCGACCATGCCCGACAGTATCCGGGACGCTGCTGGATGGGGGTATGGTCCGGAATGCGGTTAAAGGACGGGATAGTCGACCCCGATGCGGGAGCCTTCACAGTTCTCCCCTTCGATCCAGACAAAGGCCACCTCCGCCCCCGCGACTTCGACTGGACCCTTCCCGACGCAACATGACGACGGCGGCGCCGCTGCCGTAAGGCTCCCTTCCCTGCACCCCTTAAGGCGAGCCGTTTCACTGTGTCGTTGCTTACGTTGCCTTCAAAGTTCAGGAAACTCCCGGGCAACCGTGTCACCCTTAAGGGTGCACCGCCGATGGGTCGGACACCCATGCGGAGGATCACATGACCTTCGACGCAGACCTGGCTGCACGGACAGAGCTGGAAATATGACCAAAACTGGCAATAACGAAACTGAAGCTCCCGCCGAGAAGGCCGCTCCGGCCGTGGCCGGCCTCGGCCTGAGCGCCATCCAGATTATCGCCGGCGGAGCCGCCGCCGCGGTGGCTTCCGTCATTGGCGGGCACCTCGGGCTGGCAGGAACCGTGATCGGCGCCTTTATCCTCAGCGTTATCTCGGCCGTTGCCCTGCCGCTGTTCCGGGCCTCCCTGGAAAAGAGCCACGAGCAGATCAAGCGCGTTTTGCCCAGACGCGGCACCGGTGCGACACGGATAACACGCCCGCAGATTGGACTGGACACCGCCAGCATCGCGCGGGCCACGTCCGGCAAAGTTTCCGCTGCCGCCTTGCCGCTGGATCAGACCAGGCACAGGGAAGGGGATGCACGCGCCCCCAGCAACTTGCCCCGGGGACGGAAGGCCGGGATGGCCATCGGCGGGACGGCCATCATCTTCCTCATTGGTGTGGGGTCGATTCTTGGCATCCAGTCAGCCACCGGTCTCGCGCTGTCGAGTGGAACCAGCGCCCTTCAGTCAGGAATTACGCAGGTCGTGTCAAGCGCCAAGGACACCAAGGGCAGTCCCGCCACCAACCCGCAGCCAAGCGCCCCTACAGTTGCGCCGAGTGCCGTGCCAACGGATTCGGCCACCGACGGCGCCACGGACCCGGCGGACCAGACGACGGCGACACCCACCCAAACCAGCGACCCCGTACAGACTGCGGAACAGACCCCGCCCGCCGGTGCGGACACCCCGGCACCGTCAAGCACGCTCGATCCCGCCACCGGAACATCGGACGGCACCAGCGGAGCGGGCGGAGCCGGCAGCCAGACCCAGCCGGACACCGGGACATCTGCCGGTGCCGTGCCTGCCAAGTAGCTATGGGTGTGTGTGACCGGAGTTGCCGCTAGCCCGCTGCAGCGGATCAGCGGCAGCTCCGGAACCCCACCTGCATCATCGTCTTGGCGTCAGGCCGGGCTGTACATCAGCGGTCTCGTCCTCTGGCGGGAGGACCATGCCGCCCGAGTTCCCTGACGAGATCTGCCGCTTGATCTGCTCAAGCTCAACTTTGAGCTGGTCAACGGTGGAACGGTATTTTTCGAAAAGATGCCGAGTTCGTCGCGGCTCATGCCGCCCAGTAGATCCAAGGAATTCCCCGCCGTTCCGCTTGGTGCCGATCCCCGTTTTGGCCGCATGCGAGCCTATCCCAGTCGGACCGGGCGCGGGTCAGTGACATGTAGGTCCGCAGGCGCAGTGAGCGGACGACGGCGGCAGCCCGGGCAGTGTGCGCAGGCTGCGGTTTTCGTTGTTGTACCAGTTCGCCGGTGGGAAGATGATCGGAGAGTTGGGCCTCCACCGTACGGGGATGCCGACGAACTGGCGGCACGTGCCCACCTGAAACAGGCGGTGACCGAGCCATGACAGAGCACAATCTGCAGCAGCGGCGGCTGCGTTTGTCCGACATCAACGTCGTCGACCACCGGACGCTGCGGAAAGCGCTGGGCGGCACCATCGTGGGCAACACCATGGAGTGGTACGACGTCGGGGTGTTCGGCTACCTGATCACCACCATGGGCCCGGTGTTCCTGCCCGAGGCGGACCGGGCTGTGCAGAACCTCTTCCTGCTGGGAACGTTCGGCGCCACGTTCATCGCCCGGCCGTTAGGCGGGATTTTCTTCGGCTGGCTCGGCGACAAGATCGGCCGCCAGAAGGTCCTGGCCATGACCCTGCTGCTGATGGCCGGGGCCACCTTCGTCGTCGGCCTCCTTCCCGGGTACGCGGTGCTGGGCATCTGGGCCGCGGTGCTGCTGGTGGTCACCAAGCTGATCCAGGGCTTCTCCACCGGCGGCGAGTACTCCGGCGCCACCACGTTCGTGTGCGAGCACGCGCCGGACCACCGGCGCGGCTTCTTTGTCAGTTTCCTGGACATGGGCAGCTACCTCGGCTTCGCGCTGGGGGCCGGGATGGTGTCCGCCCTCCAGCTGATCCTGGGCCAGGACCAGATGGAGGCCTGGGGCTGGCGCATTCCGTTCCTGGTCGCTGGTCCGCTCGGCGCCGTCGCCATCTACTTCCGGATGAAGATCGAGGAGTCGCCCGCCTTCAAGGCCACCCAGGAGGCAGAAGCCGTGGCCGCGAAGCACCACGAGACCGGGGACGAGCTCCGACCCGTGGGCCCGGTGGGGATCTTCAGGGACCACTGGCGCCACATCGTGCTGGCCATGATCCTCGTGGCCGCCGGCAACACCGTCGGTTACGCGCTCACCTCCTACATGCCCACCTACCTGACCACCAACAAGGGCTACGACGAGATCCACGGGACGCTGCTGACCGTCCCGGTGCTGGTCGTCATGTCCCTGTGCATCCCTTTGACCGGCCGCCTCTCGGACAGGATCGGCCGCCGCCCCGTACTCTGGATTGGGGCCCTCAGCACGGTGGTTCTGGCTCTCCCCGCGTTCCTGCTGATCTCGGTCGGGACCGTCCCCGCTACACTCGCCGGCCTGGCCATGGTCGCGTTTCCGGTGGCGTTCTTCGTGGCCATTCTCGCGTCGGCGCTCCCGGCGCTGTTCCCCACGGCCCACCGCTACTCCGCCATGGGCATCGCCTACAACTTCGCCGTGGCGATCTTCGGCGGCACCGCCCCGTTCATCATCGCAGCCCTCATCCAGGCAACAGGCAACGACCTGATGCCGGCGTTCTACCTCATGGCGACGTCGGCAATCGCCGCGGTTGCCATCTACTTCCTGCCCGAATCTGCTAAGCGGCACCTGCCGGGCTCCATGCCCAGCGTGGACTCGGACGAAGCCGCCCAGGAGCTGGTTGCGACGCAGGACCGGAACCCGCTGCTGGAGATGGATACGCTCCCGTTCGACAGCAGCTACGAGGCCGCGCAGGCGGCGCATGGGGACCGTCCCAACAAGCCGACGGTGATGTGACGAGGCACGTCGCAACGACGTCGGACACAGCTCCCGGGCGGTGCCTCCGGCTGTGGTGGACTCCCGTCCGCGGAGTTAGCAGAGAGCCGTTGTTAGCGCGGGGAAGTAGGCCTACGCTGTGCGCACGGCCCCACTCCGGGGACCGCTCCAGGACCCACCGCCACGGGTGTCAGGCACGCCCTCGGGTGCCCCCGTCCTGGACCATAACGGAACAGGAAAGACCATGACCAAGTATCTGTTTGAAGCCAATTATGTCGGTGAAGGAATCAAGGGGCTGATGCGGGAAGGCGGCTCCAAGCGGCGTGACACGGTGGTGGACGCCCTCAAATCCATTGGAGGATCGCTGGAGAGCTTCTACTTCGCTTTCGGGGACACCGACGTCCTGGGCGTCTTTGATATCCCGGATCAGGCCAACGCCGCGGCACTTTCGCTGACGATCAATTCGACGGGCGCCGTGAATCTGCGCCTGAAGCCGCTCATGACGCCGGAAGACATCGACGAGGCGGCCAAGAAGACACCGTCCTACCGCGCCCCCGGCCAGTAGGGCGCGGGAGAGAGCCATTCACCAGGTAACAAAAGCACAGGAGGAAATCATCATGCTCACCGATTCAGACATCATGGGTGTTCTTCCCGCGAAGGACATCAACCGGGCGAAGGACTTCTACCGGGACAAGCTGGGGCTGGAACCTGCCGAGTCCCCGGAGGACGGCAGCCTGGTGTACCGCGGCGGCCACGGAACGGGCTTCCTCATTTACCAGACAGAGAATGCGGGGACCGCGAAGAACACCCAGATGGGGTGGGTCACGGACAACCTGGAACGCGAGGTGGAGGAGCTGCGGGGCCGCGGCGTCGTCTTTGAAGAGTACGACCAGCCCGGGTTGAAGACGGAGAACGGCATTGCCACCAGCGACTGGGGAAAGGCCGCCTGGTTCCTGGACAGCGAAGGGAACATTCTCAACCTCTCCCAGCGCGCGTAACAGCTAACTCCCCAGCCGGGCAACGCGCCCGCTTTGGACCTCCGATTCGGGCTGCGGAACCCGCGTGGCGGCCAGCCGCTTGGCCAGGTACTTGGCGTCCCGGCACACGCCGGGGAGGGTTTCGGAGGCTGCCGCGAAGAGGAGATCCTGGCCCAGCAGGTACAGGCCCGGCAGCGCATCCACGATCCCGCGGTGCTGCTGCCCCCGGCAGTCCGGGGGCAGCGCCGGGATGTCCAGCCACGGGTAGGCCTCGGCGAAGCCGGTGCACCAGATGACGTTTGCCACCGGAAGGCTCCGGCCGTCGTCGAGCATTATTTCGCCCTGCCGCACTCCGGCGACCCGCGGCACCAGCTGGACGCCGGCCGCGCGGAGGTCCGCGGTCTTGGTGCGGATCAGCGGCCTGCCCATGCCGGCCAGCTTGGGCAGCACCTTGCGCCCTACCGGCGTGCTGGTGTTCAGCAGGTGCATCCCGGCAAAGCGCACCATCGGAATGAGGAACCGGGCCGCGGTCCGGCCGTGCCGGAACGGGATCTCGCCGGTCGCCCTGCCGGCCAGTCAGGTGTCATGCGAGCGGCTGGTCTCCAGGGCGATCTCCGCCCCGGAGTTGCCCGCCCCCACCAGCAGGACCGGACCCGGCTTGAGCTGGGCCGGGTTCCTGCAGGTGTGGGAGTGGAGCTGGACGACGTCGGACGGCAGGTCCGCCGCAAAGCCCGGCGTCTTGGGCAGATGGCAGGCCCCGGTGGCCAGGACGACGTTCGCCGCCGTCCAGCGCTGCGCACCGGCCGTGACGTGGAACCGCTGCCCGTCGTGGGTCAGCCGGGTGACGGCCGTGCTGGGCCGGACCGCCAGGTGAAACCGGGCGGCATAGTCCTCCAGATAGTCCGCCTGCTGGTCCTTGGTGGGGAAGGCGAGGCGGTCGCCAGGGAAGGGCAGGCCGGGCAGTCCGTTGTACTTGGCGGGCGTGAACAGACGCGACTGGGAAGCAAGCCCCACCCATACACACGTTTTGTCCTATAACCCAGAAACTGAGCGAGCGGAGTCAGCACCCGCAGCTCATGCTGTGGGTCGCGTGGCTCGTCATCATGGCGGACCGCAAGATCTCTGACGACGAGGCCCTGTTGATGCGTCACTTGGTGAGGCTGGTCCGGGATAGGCATCAGGTGGTCGATGAGCAGCTCGCCCACCTCGTCGATATCGACCCCGCGGACGTGTGGCGACGCCTGGATGCCGAGCCGGGGGATCTGAGCGACATCCACGACGTTGCAGACTGCGTGGCCACTGTGGATGGTGCCGTCAACGCGCGCGAGAAAGCAATCATCTCAGAGCTTGGAGACCGAGCCGGCCGAGTCTGATGCTGAAGCGCTGAAGTCCAAAGCGGCGCCAAATTCGCCAGGGCCCATCCGCCTGCAGCAGTTACAAAAATTGCTTAGCCGCTAAGGTTTTTGTAACTGCCGTAGTTGTCGTTAGCTGGGGATAAATTTGCATCCATGGCCAACGATGTGAAGCCGGCAAAGAAACGTGAGAGTGTCCGCAGATGCCCCGTTTGCGGCCATGAAGCCTGGCGGATCGCCTACGGTATGGTGATGCCAGAGGTCATGGCCGATCACCCGAGAACTGAGTTTGCCGGCTGCTGCCTGACCGAGGAAGTACGGATCTATCCCGCCACGGGCAAGGTTGAATCCGGGGTACCGAAGTGGGCATGCCAGAACTCGGAGTGCCGGCACCGTTGGTGGTGACCGCTGGCGGAGCGTTTCCCATCAGGCCGCCGGGGCTATCCAGAATCCGGCGACGCCAGTGAGGCCGGGCTCGGTGGTCGTACGAGTGATGTGGACGGACACCGGTCCTACTTCAAGATCCAGTTTCGCGCGAGCTGTGGTTCCGCAGTCGAGGGCCACTTCGTGCGTCGTTCCTCCCCGTCGATCGGGCTGGAAGACAGTGAGCGATGCTTTGAGCACTCCCACGCATTCAGCGGTAACTGCGTAGCTTCCCTTTGGTATTCCAGTGGCTGACGACCGGAATCCGTCGTTGCCCAGTCCGCCTGATCCGCCCAAGACAAGACCATCAGGCGGGAGGCCCAGTCGCCTGTCGAGTTGCGTTTGGTTTCTAACCTGCACTTGGGCAAGTGTGGGGTCGGCCTTTGGCACGGGCGGGGGCGCCGGCCGGGAGATTGGCGCTGGCGGGGAGAGCTCGGTTGACGTGTCAGTCGGAGCCGGGCTGGCGTCCTGGTACTCGCAGGCACTTAGCGCGATTCCGGAACTGGACAAAACCAGCAACAGCGCGATAGCCCGGCACCAACGAATTCCCCCATGTACTGCCATGCGCCAACCCTATCGGCATGTCTCGCAGCCGGAAGATAATGTCAGTGGGTCGGCTGACAATGGGCGCATCGGTCAGCGACGAAAGGGAGCCGACATGTTGGATACGATCGCCCATCCGGAGACTGCACTGGAGCTCATGCTCGATCTTCAGCCGGACGAAGCTCTGGAGTGGAAAGCTCAGGTGGATACGTGGGACACCGGCTGGCACGACGTGGAGTCGGCGTCCCATCTCGTTGCCCTCATTCAAGGAGTTTCCCACGACGGCGACTCGCTGGTTGTGCAAACCAGGCACCTCGATGTGACGCACTTCGGAAGGTACGCTCAGGCCATGAGTACGGGAAGCGGTTACCACGTAGAGGTTGCGGTGGTCGGCGGTGGAGTCACCAACAACTGGCGCATCGGACTGGGACCGCTCGCTGATGAAGACGGGAACGAGCCACATGCGGGAGTCGCCCCGTCACAGAATCTGAGTCTGGCCGGAGCTTCGGAAGTGATGGTGTCCTGGCTGAGCGGCCACGGGCTGCCGTTGGGCTATGGTGCAGCCCTGCACGTTTACGGCTAGGCCGGCGAGAGAATGTGGAGCCGTGACGTAACCGTGGGCGATTTGCGAAAGCTTCACGAAGAGATGAAGGATAAGCCCTGCACATCTAGCCTCGACTGGATCGCCACTGGGGCGTTCGTGGACCGGGGACAGCCTGGCGACACGCTGCTGTTTCCCCGGTCCACGACTGCAAGACCGACAAAAGGTGATGACGCAGTCTGACCTCGCCCCTAGGACATCGTTCCAGGTAGAGGCTCAATCTCGTAGACCTGTCCGAGCGCCGGGAAGTGGATCAGCGTCCGCAGCACTGGCTTGCCGGTAGCAGCGAGAACAGCATTCCGGTACGCGGCCATCTGGCCCAGGTACTTCTCTTTCAGATGCCCTTCAGGATCATTGCCGGGGTAGGTCTTGTGGTCGACAAGTACGAATCCGTCGGGCCCCTCCAGCAATAGGTCGATCCAGCCTTCCATGACCTGGTTGTTCGGTCGCCAGCCGATGGCTGCTTCCCGGTGGCGCGCCCAGCCAGGGAACTCCACGTCCAGATAGGACTCGAATCTTTCCCCAGCGGCGAGGAGCAGGGAAGAGTCGATCGTGCCTTCCACCTGCCATCGTGCAACTATCCGATCTGCGAGGTCCCGCTGTTGGGCGGCGTCGAGCATCGAGAACTCTGTCCCGAGGTAAGCGTGCACGGCACTGCCGACTGCACCCCAATCGTCGGATCCGTGCTCTGCAAGCCGGGAACCGAGCTCGGCCACTTTCCCGACAGCGGCTTCGTGTCCAGCAGACTCTAGCGACGAAGCAGCAAACCGTGCTGGAGCGAACGCGCCGCCTGACGGCGCGGAGGGCACGTCGGAGAACCTGGGCGTCCAGTCCGCCGGCGCGTGTTCCGCGTCTGCGGGTTCCAACTCTTCCACTCGCGCTGGCAGTTGCAGTCCGTCGGCAACATGGATGGCACCGTCTGAGGTGTCGTCGGCGCCCAGCTTCCATCCCAGCAGGAAGGGAATGCCAAGGTTGTTAAGAAGCTCCGGCGCAGGCTTCTTACCTGTCAGGACGGTTGTTTCGACGGCGCGGGTCATGCCGACGTACATGAGACGGGCCATGTTGCGGCGCTCGCGTTCCTCGGCCCGGAGTGCCACGTCGCTCGTCGTTCCCCGAACATCCAGCTGGGACCCGCCATAAGGGAAGGGACTTGGCCAGAAACGGATCCAGCGGCCCGCCAAGGGTTGCGCCAGGTCGAAGCGGCCGTCCTGTTCCACTGCCGCGCCGAATGCAGCGAAGCGCAGGTCCTTGTCAAGCCCCTCCAGCACCACCGCCGGCCATTCGAGTCCCTTTGCTTGGTGGTATGTCAGGACGTTAACTACGTCAGTTCCGGCGTTGTCCGCGGATCGCTGCTCCTCCGAACCGAAGAATGTGAGGAAGCCGCGCAGGGTTGCGGGTGAACGCAACGCGAGGCAGCGCTCGTAGTACGTCTTGATGACACCGCGGACGGCGTCCAGGTTCCTCAGCCGGGTGGCGGGGGAGGACCAGCCAGCAATCAGCCGGGGCAGCCCGAGCGCGCCGACGACGGCTTCGAAGACCTCCGTGGGCGTAGCCGCCGCTGTCCGGGCACGAAGAGCATCTAGGGCTTTGAATATCGGGTCCGAATTCCACTTTTCGAGTACCGGGGCAGGGTCGGCGGCTGACAGCAGCTCCTGCTGCCAAGTTGAGTGAGAGGAGTGGCCGGGGTGCATGGCGACGATCTCGGCTAGTGCGACAGTGTCGTATCCATCCGCGACGAACGCCATTCCGGCGCGCGCCAGTTGCACCTCCCGGGCGTCCGAGAGCTTGCGTGGATTGCGGCTCGCACGGATGCCCAGGGTATGGAGGGCAGCGGACAGCGATTCGACGTCGGCGTTTGACCGGGCCAGCACCGCCACGTCGCCGGGATTGAGCTCTGGCCGTCGGGCCAACAGGGCGGCCACACCGGCCGCAGTTGCCTTCAGCCGCTCTCCGTCGTTGGATTGCGGCCGGGTCCAGGCTTCGAGCGTGCCGGGGGACCAACCAGAATGCGCATCCGGAAGCTTGAGGTGGACGGTATCGGCCGGCATCCCGTGCTGCTCGAAGACGGACTCGAATACGGCGTTGCTCAGGTCAACGACCGCCTGATGTGAACGCCAAGTATGGGAGAGCTGCTCCCGGCGGCTCACCTTGTTCACCACAGCCTCCATGAGCTCGGGGTCGGTGCCCCGGAACTCGTAGATGGCCTGCTTGGGGTCGCCCACCCACACAGCCTCCTTCGCCAGTCGGCTGAGTTGCAGGAAGAGTTCAAGCTGAAGAGGGCTGGTGTCCTGGAACTCGTCCACGACGAGAAAGCGGATCCGCCCCGGGAAGGAACGGCGGAAGGCCTCGTTATTCCGGGCGAGGTCCAGGACCAGGGTCTCCTGGTCCACAAAGTCCATGAGAGCGTGCAGCCGCTTGAAATCGGAGTAGGCCTTGAGGCACTTCTGAGCGCAGGCGAACAGGAGCCGGATGTACTGCTCGAGATCGTCATGGAAGGCGGGATTGGAGAGGAGGCCTTCCCTGATGGCACCCGTGACTGGAGCGAAGAGAGTCTTGACGGCGGTCGGTGCGGCGGAGCCCACCACACCACGCCAGGTCTCCCATGGGATGTCCTCCACGGCGCCCATGGTGCCAATCTTGTGGAGGGTCTTGGGTACCTGTTCGGCAAAGGCGGCGGTGGTCGTGGTCACCTTCTTTCCGGCCAGAGTCTTGCCGTCCCGAGCCATGGCCTCGAGATCGGTCACCGTTGTGCGGAGGCACCGCAGCCACTCGGTCCGTTCATCGGCCGCCGGCGCGTCGAGTAGCTCACGCAAACCGGACCAGGACCGGTCGGCGCAGACGGCCAGCTGCTCCGCTCCCAGCAGGTTGGTGCGGGCGGCGTCCACGATGGCTCGCACAGTTTCCTGCCAGGTTTTCGCGTCCCGGGCCCCGTTTCCGTCGGTTCCCATGCGCCGTGCGACGGGAAGGATCCCGGGAGCGTGTTCGGCCAGCACTTCATCCGTGGCGAGGTGGAAGATGCTGGCGAGCTGTTCCTCGCCGATGACCTCAAGCGCAGGTGAGAGGCCCGCGTCGATGGCGTGCTCCTGCAGCAGCTGGCCGCACACACTGTTGACCGTTCCGATGAGGCTCGCGGGCAACTGCTGCGAGGCGAGCCGCAGCGCGGCGGAGGAATCGGCGTCGTCGGTCTGGTCCGCCTGCTCAAGGAGACGGGCTGCGATCCGTTCGCGCAGTTCGCCGGCGGCCTTCTTGGTGAAGGTGGTGGCCATGACGGCTCCGGCCGGCAGCCCGGCGGAAATCTGATCCACAATCTTGCCCGTAAGGGTGAAAGTCTTTCCGGTGCCGGCGCTCGCCGACACCATGGTGACGTTGTCCAGCAGGTTCACGAGTAGTCCCCCTTGAGTCCACAGAGCGTGCCGAAGTCGCAGTACTTGCAGTTCGGCTTCATGTGCAGGCGGCCACTGGCTTCCGCAACTGCGTCAGCGCCGGGTTCGCCCTCGGCCACGGCGTTTGCTGCCGGCTCCGCCGCCGTTATCCGTCCGGCGAGCACCTCCTCGACGGTGAACTCAACCGCCCGAACGGCCTGCTGCCACAGCTGTGACGGATCCTGGCTGGTCTGGATTGCTGAACCAAATTCCGGGTGGGCTGAGGCGAAGCTGCCCTGCTTGAGCATGTAATAGGCAGTCGGAGCATCCGGCGGGAGTTCACTGGGGCTGAGTGCCCACTGGTACAGCGCGAGCTGCAGGGCCTCGCCACGTTCGACTTCCTCGCGGCGGTACTTGTCGCTGTTGGTCCACTTGAGGTCAACGACGGCGGTACGGCCGGCCGCGTCGATGCCCACAGCATCGGCGCGGCCCTTCACTTCGACCGCGTAGCTGTTTCCGCCGGCCGTGAAGTGCAGGTCCTTCACGAACTCCTTCTCCATCTCCTGCAGCACAACGCCGCCGCGCTGCAGCTGCTCAAAGAAGGTCATGACGGTTGTTTCGATCGTGGCGCGCACGCCTGCAAGGCGGCTCTTCTGGCCGGGCAGGAGCAGCTCCGAGGCGAGTTGAGGGAGCAGACGTTCGACGCCGGCCCTTACCTCTTCCTGTTCGGGAACCGCCCGGTGTTCCGCCCGAAGCTGCTCCTGCAGCACTTCCACCACCTTGTGGGCAAAGAGCCCGAGCATCTGGTTGTCCGACGGGACGCTGGCGGCAGCGGGAACAGCGAGGTGCGATTTGTGCTTGAGCACCCATGCCAGAGAGCAACCGAGAAGCGTGGACAGCTGAGTGAAGGAGAGACGTTCCGGGACGAGAGCGGCGTTCGGGCCCACCTGATGGACGGCGGGCGGAGCAACCGGGCGCTGTTGGGGGACCGCAACCAGCTGCATTTGGCGGCCTGCGAGGGACCAGTAGCCGGTGGCGTCAGCCAGCGCGTTGGGGCTGCACGTGAGCCCAGAGAGACGGTCGGATAGCGACTCATGCGTGCAACTCGGTTGCGCAGCCGTGAGGGCCTCCAGCAGCGGATTGCCTTCCACCCGCTCACCGTCGCGCTGCTCGATCTGGACGAGGAGCAGGTTCCTGGTCCGGCTGGCTGCAGCTAGAGTCTGGCTGACTTCGAGGGCGCTGAGTTCTTCTGGCGTTGGCAGGTGAACACCCACCTGGGACAAGGCCTCGATGTCGTGGGTGTCCCAGCGGCGCACGGAGGGTGTGCGGCTGCTCTGGAAACCCCACCACAACACCTGGTCAATATCGTCGGCCAGCTCGGCCAAGTGCCCGAGGCGCAGCCAGGGCCCGGCTTCTGCGGTCAGGAGCGCGCCCGACGATGGGGTGATCACCGCCGCGGTGATGCGGCGAAGATCCCGGCGTGAGACGCGCGGAAGCGGCGTCACCAATGCCAAGATCCGCTGCAGCAGGGACGCGGTGGCCTTGGCGGCGTCGTCTTTTGAGGCGCGGGCACGCAGTCGCCCGGCGAGCCATTCTGCTCGTTCAGCAAGCTGAGTGCCGCTTAGGTTCTCGTCTTCGACGAGCACATCGGTGCAAAAGAGCCTGTTCAGTGTGGCGGCGAGTTCGGAACCGAGCTGGGGGTCCGCGGCGATGGCGGAGATTGCCGCCGTCCATGCATCGCCCCCGGTGCCAGGCTCTTGCTTCAGCGCATTAAGGAGGTGGCGTGCCGCGTCACGCCGCACGGGCGAGCCGGGCAGGGTGAGGAGTTCCGCGAGGAGCTGTACGTTCGGCGGCGACCAGATGACCTCGAAGAAGAGCGGAATTAGCTGGTCCTGGGGACGCCAGATGGACGGGGTACCGGTGCCGATGGCTGGCAGGCCGTGTCCAGCCAGGTAGTGGTCCAGGAGGGCCGTGCTGTCTGAGGCGACCACGGCGGTGCTTCGATTGTCTCCCGCAGCGAGCCAGCGGGCGCTGTTTTCAGCGGCTTCCCACTCTGTTTCCGTGGTCAGAACTGTCAGGCGTGGTGCACGGCCTGTGGGCACCGCTTCGCTGACCTGGACGCCGCGGTCCCGGAGCTTTCCGATGATGACCTTCCAGATCTGGGGGAAGCTGCCTTCGGGATGCTGTAGTACCAGCTCGTCGATGCCAAGCGGCAGGGGCGAGTCGAGCGCCGTCACCAGTTCGGCAATGTCATCGGCCAAGGACGGCGCCAAGCGCCCGGGTGCCTTTTCCGCTGCCGCCAGCGTCTGCAGCAGCGGCGACGGTTCTGGCACGCCCGGCTGCCGCTCGGTGAACGTGCCGTCCCAGCCGTTAGCGACTGCGTCGTCGCGGGCGGCGAGCAGCTCCTGGGCTGTCGACCAGGGATCCACCTCAAATGACTTGTGGAACCACGCATCGGTGGAGTCGACCTTCCGAAGGCGTTCCAGATACTGGCTGACGCGCTCAGCGTGGCCAGTATCTGGGCGAGTGATGCCCAGCCGTGTCTGCAGCAGCGCCGTAAAGTTCTTGCGTCCCACGCGGATGCGGTTGAGGCCTGGCTGGGTGTATGCCCACGGCGCACGGTCCAGGTGCCACCCGAACTCGATCTTCATTAATCCCCCATGCATTGACTGGTGGTCGTTTTTATCACGCCAGCGGGAGGCACTGACAACTGTGTCTCACCGATAGTCGCCGGCGATTTCTCCGTCCAACTTCGGGGAGCAGTTCGCTCTCTAGTCGTGGGGCATAATTGCGGCATGACTAAACCCTCGGACTACGAGCTCGATGCGTGGCACAACATCCAGCGCTACAAGGGTCGCCCACTTTCACAGGCGATGAGAAACGCAGGCGAGCAAGTGGCACTCGGGGTTGAAGAACTCGGCAAGCGTGCCACACAGTACCTGGAGAACCATCCAGGAGCTCAATCTGCTGTCTCTCGTGGCCAAGAAATCATGGCTAAGGGCGCTCATGCAGTCAGCACCGGGGCGCGCAAAGCTAAGGACACAATCCCCGACGGCATCAGCGAGTGGGGTGGCGCTGCCTTTGGGTCCGTGCGGCAAACGGCGGGGCGGGTCTCACGCGTGGGACTTTCCCCCAAACGGGTGGTTGCCAAACACAAGAAGAGCGGACACGACGTTACAAGGCTCCTCGACCTGCGGCACCTCGACCTCGAGCAGATCGACGCTGTCCGGGGGCGAGGCATGAGCTGGGGCTACCCTCTTGCTGCAGCACTCTCGGGAGCGGGTGCAGGACTCGTCGTCTCCGGAGGAGAGCTCGCCGTCCCTGTCACCGGCGGGGCCGCTGCGGCGCCCTCGGGAGCAGCAATTGCCGGCGCTCTTGTTGGAGACGCTGCATTTGTTCTCGGTCTAGGATCCCGCTCCGTCGGCCACATCTCCCTGCTCTACGGCTACGATCCCGAAGAGCCAGCGGAGAAGCTCTTCGTGATGTCTGTCGTCAACGCCGGGACGGCAATGTCAGCTAGCGCGAAGACGGCCGCAATGGCGGACATATCGCGGCTAACGCAGGCACTCGTCCGCGGCAAGAGCTGGGCGGTCCTTCTGGACAGGTCGCTTGTCGCTCAGGTCTCCAAGAAGTTTGCGGAGAAGTTCGCCTTTCGTCTTACCAAGCAGGGGCTCGGTAAGGTCGTACCCGCAGCCGGGATCGTCCTGGGCGGTGCTTTCAACTGGGCTACTCTCGAATCCATTGTCGACGTCGCAAACATTGAGTACCGGAAGCGTTTCCTTCTGGAGAAGTACCCTCATCTCGCTGAGGCGGAGGAGGCACCCGGACCGATTACTGTTGCCGACGAGGACGCCCCGGACGGCGACGACGAGGAGATCAGCGTGCTCGATGAGCTCGCCGAGGCGGGAGGACCCGACCTCCGCTGACCTGCGTACACCAGTGAGGTTCTAGGCGGGGTGCAGTCGCCAGTAACCCATGTGTCCCGCTCCATGGCATGCAAGACGACTCAAAGCACGGGATGCGACACCGGGGCGATCACGGAGCGTCGTCAGCCAGCGTTGAAGTCTGCACTCTTGGGTCTGCTTCGCCGTCAAAGTGGAAGCCGCGCAGCTTATGTGAAACAGACGGATCCTTGAGCAGGTCCATCGTCTTCTTCTCGATCTGGCGGATACGTTCGCGGGTGACGCCGTAGATCTTGCCGATTTCGTCCAGCGTCTTATGCTCGCCATCAGTGAGACCGAAGCGCATGACGATCACGCCGGCCTCGCGCTCGGTGAACGTGTCGAGGACGGCGTGGATGTTGGCTGTGAGTTGCTCGGCGGCAATGCGGTCGGTCATGTCCAGGTCGGAGGGATCGACCAACTGGTCTGCCATCGGCTCCACGCCTCCCTTGCCGTCGGGGACAAGAAAGTCGAGGGAATGAACCGGCTTGTCCAGGTTGAGGAGATACGCGACCTTCTCAGCAGTGTGTCCCGTACGTTGACCGACGTCATGATTGCTGCAGTTGGCACCTTCCATCGCAGCGCTACGCAGCGCACCCTGAACCTTGAGAATCTGCTCCACCATGTGGACCGGAAGCCGGATCAGGCGCCCGTGATCCGCCAGGCCCCGGGTTACGGCCTGGCGGATCCACCACGTCGCATAGGTCGAAAACTTGTAGCCCAGGGTGAAGTCGAACTTGCAGACCGCCCGGTGAAGGCCGATATTCCCCTCTTGAATGAGGTCCAGGAAGTCCAGGCCGTGGCCCATGTAGCGCTTAGCGATCGACACAACGAGCCGAAGGTTCGCCTCTAGCAAGGCGTCGGCGGCACGCTCTCCGAGCAGTGCGATCGAACGAAGCTCGCGGGATTGCCTGCGTCCCCGGGGAGTCCCGTCTTGCAAAAGGTGTGTCGCGAATAGCCCGGCCTCAATTTCTTGCGCCAGCTCCACTTCCTGCTCCGCAGTCAGTAGGACAGCCCGGCCAGCCCGCCGGAGGTAATCGGATACTGCATCATCGCTGAAGCCCTCCATGCCGGCCAGTTCCTCCGGCCAGTCCTGGTCTTCTAGATCAAAGGATGTGGGCGCATCCTCTTCCGATTCGCCCGGGAGGGGCTCACTGCTGAGCTCTTCCGGCTCGGGGACACGCAGGAAATCCTCGTCGGGCTCAATCTCTGAGCACTTTGTTGCTTCTTCCCCGGACTTGGCCTCGGTCCCACCCCCATGAGGAGGCGCCGACTCTGGAGCCGGTGGCTGCTCCGGCTCCTCCTGACGGAGGAACTCCTGCAGCCGGTTGAGGTCGGTCTTCAGGTCGAAGAAGTCGACCTCACGGGCAAAAGGCAGCACGCGGGCCAAGAACTCCTCGCCCTGCACGTCCGGGTCCTCGACTGTGCCCTTTGAATACAGCACTACGAGGCGACCCACGCGTCCGTCCGCCTTCTTGCGGATCACACGTCCAAGGCGCTGCACCATCTGGCGCTGGCTCCGGTTTGCCGCGACGATAATGCCGAGATCGGCCTCCGGGACGTCGATGCCTTCGTCGAGCAGCCGTGGAGCGGCCAGGATCTGGGAGGCGCCGCTGCGGAAGTCCTCCATGCCCTGTTTCCGGTCGTCCTTGGCCATGCCGCTGAACAATGCCGAGGCCGTGGTGCCCATTGATGTGAACAGATCTTGGGCCCGGCGGGCAGACTCCTGGGTCTGGGTGAAGACAAGTGTGCCGTGCGACTGATCCACGGTCTCCTTCAGGGCTGCCAAGGCAAGGTACTTAGTCCGCGCCTCTGCCAGCAGCGTGAGTCGAGAGGACATCGCCCGCATGTACCTGCGGGCCAGTGTCGCTTCCCGGCTCGGGGACTCGGAGGCTGCCAGCGTTCCAACGGCAGCAATGAATTGGTGGAAGGGCCGGCGGGGGACCCCCGCATAGGATTCCAGGTGGCGGGCCGTCTCAGTCATCGTGTCAGTGAACTCGTCATAGGACACCTGTTCAGCGGGAGTGAGATCCACGCCGACCAGCGCAATATCGAAGGGTGCGATCACTTCATCCTTGAGCGCCCTGTCGTACCAGAGGTTGTAGATGACTCCGCCGAAGTAGGGGGTCAGGAGGTTCTCGTGCTCCCCGTCGGACCGCTCGTAGGTGGCTGTCAGCCCAAGACGCCACGCGTATCCCTCCTGCAGCGCACCGGTGAACATCGGAGCTGCATACCGGTGGCATTCGTCGGCGATGATCAGCCCGGCCTTGTGGCTCCGCAGAGTCTGCCGGTTGGAAGCGGAATGCACGATGGCCACGAGGATGTCCACCTGATCCAGAGACTCCGAGCGGCCGTTGCCGAGCGCCCCGCGCCGGGCTTTGGGCAGGTCTCGCTTCATGGACGCGAGCCACTGGCTTTGGAGTTCGGCGGTCGGCACGAGAATGAGGACCTTGATGCCCTGCCGGACCGCTTCGAACGCGGCAGCAATGCCGACGCGCGTCTTGCCCGCGCCGGTGACGGCTTCGATCACGCCGCGGCGTGCGTTGGAGTGCCAGGCCTTCAGCGCCTCCTGCTGCCAGGAGTAAAGGAAGGCGTAGTCGTACTCGGCGGGAACAGACGCGGCAGCAGCCGTTTCGTGTACCCGGGTCAGCGTGGTGACCGGCAGCGACGGGTCGTCGGCAAGTTCTGGCATTTCATCCCCCATTGGATGGTTGGGAACTTAGTCAGTGAAGACTATGGGCAGGGTGTGACAAAAACTGGACCGTCCGCCGTCGTGCTCGCCCAAAGGGCGGTTACCAGCGGTCTCACGCCGAAGGAGGCCACCACGCCTGTGCCCTGGACAGTGCCAGTTTCAGCTCCCGGCCGCCGGCTTCCTCCAAGAGGGCGCTGTCACCAACTACCACCAGCAGGCTCCTCGCCCGGGACAGGCCGACATAGAGCTGCTCCGCTGCCCGCTCCATATCCTTGAACCCATTGACGCACAGCACCACAACGGACCGTTCCAGGCCCTTGAATCCCAAGACATGGCCATAGAATTCTGCTTCGCCTGCATGGAACTCGCGCCAGTATTCTTCAGTGGCGCCGCGCTCGAAGAAGTCCAGATGAACCGGATGCCGCTCCTTGGTGGTCAGAAGCGCAATGTGGTTGTTAGCCCAGCCCTCAGCGATGAGCGCGTCAACGCAGTCCCCGCCGACGTCGAGCGCCTCGTCCGTCGGGCAATCCACAAAACGGACAGGCAGGCCCGTGCTGCCGCGGGGGGTGAAGTGCTCTCCGGCAAGGGGCTTGAACGTTTCCGCGATCTTGCGCGTGTTGCGGAGGTTTTCGTCGATGTGGATGGGCACGAAGCTTGCAGTGGGACCAAAGGTGAAGTCCGCCGTGGCCCCGCCCCACCTGCGGTAGACGTCCTGGCGGTCGTCCATGAAGGCATACACTTCACCGCCGTCGGAATCATTGGTACAGGCAAGCAGCGCATCCCACCACAGCGGCGCGAAATCCTGAGCTTCGTCGACGATCACGGCATCCAGGCGCTCATACGGCTCCATCGTTGCCGCCAGTTCCTCAAGCAGGCGGGGCATCTCCACGTCGAAGTAGTCCTGCCCGGAACCGTCGGGAACGCCCAGCCTCCGCACGTATTCGTGAAACTCGCCGGTGAACACGGGCTTGGCCTGGCGCCAAGTGGAAACGCGGTCCTGCAGATACTGTCCGAGGCCCTTGTTGTAGCAGAAGAGACCGACGCGTTTGCCCTGCCTGCTGAGCATGCGGGCCTTTTCGACGGCGAGCCACGTCTTGCCGCTTCCTGCTCCGCCGGTGAAGCGGACGCGGTTCAGCGACCGGGTGGCCTGAAGCAGCACAGCCTGCCGCTCGGTGAGGTGATCCTGCACGTCTTCTGCTTCTTGCGGATCCGTGGAATCAGTGGACCGAGTGTTCAGGTCCCCGCTGAGGCGCTTGAGGATGCGATCCATGAAGGACGGCGCCAGCGAGTTGGTTCCGCCGCCCTCGCGGTTGATCGCCTCACGGACCAGTTCCGCCGGCGATGCGACGTCAGTCTGGCCAAGGACCAGCGTCCGCGGACAGCCGGCCATGTCCCAGTCCTGGCGCACCGGGGTGTACGGCAACGCAACCATGTAGGCGAAGCGGCTGGTCAGGGGTGTACCAAGCTGCCTGCCGATCCAGTTCTTGAAGGCATGGAGCGACCCCTGGGACTGGGCGACGGGACTTAGGATACGGTGCTTCCCGCTTCGGTCGGACTGGTACCACTGCCCGTTGTCGATCGAGACAAGCCCGCCCTTGACTTCTATGGCAGCCATCCCGACGCCGGGCCACAGCACCAGCAGGTCGATCTCATGCTCGCGTATTCCGTCCCGTACCTGCACGGAATGGGCCAGCACGCAGTCGTCCGGGAGGCTGTTCCGCAGCGCTTCCCATACGGCCTTCTCGGCCATTTGTCCGTCGCCGAACTCCGGTTTCTCCGGAATACACCTCACTGTGCCCCCATTCTCATGCATTGTCCTTTCGGTCTTTCGCGGATGCAACGTCAATCAGGCGCATATCGCGCTCCGCCCAGTCACGAAAGATTTTCAGCTAGGCCTTCAGTCCGGCCACAACTATCGTCCTAATTTCGCGGTTTATTCAGCTGGCATTTCGCACGGTCTGAACCACTCCTCTAAGGGCAGCGTCCACCGTCACGCCGCCGGCGGGGGCGCAACCAACCGGTACGTGCCCGACGCTCCACACCAGCTCGCTTGCCTCCACAGGTACGCGGCCGAATCGGATTCCATTGAGGATTTGGGCAGCGGCCTCAGTACGGGGCACGCCCGCCTTGTGCCAGTTCGCGTTATTTTCGTTTGGAGCCGACCAGCCGTCATCGGACAAGCGATGCGTGCTTAGGCGCCATTGGTGCGGGGTCAGACCGGCATCCGAGACAATTTCGCAGTAGACCCCTTCGGACCCAGTCGTTGCACGTGCGTAAGGAGCGGGCTGTCGACCTGCGGGGGTGGCGTACCGTATATGCAGAAAAGAATCGGCGGGCATAGCTTCAACGAGCTGGCCTATGAGTTTCCCGGCGGCCCGCCAGTCGTTGTCCAGGTTCTGCTCCCATTCCTCCAGCTCCTCCAACGTTCCCCAGCCGGAATCGTAGTCAACGTACTCAGGCTCCCCGTCGTCTGGTTTCGTTTCCTCCTGGCTCTCCGGCGGAAGGACGGATTCCAGCGCTGCAGCCCAGCTCCCATAACGGCGGATCAATTCCACCGCTGAGGGGCATTCGTGACGTATCGCCGTTTCGGCAATGACCCAACGATCGTAGATTTCGATGTCCATCGGATACTCGAATTCCATGCATTCTTCGGTATAGCCGTCGAGGGCCTCAAAATAATCGAGCTCGCTGAAACGGTCCTCGCCGGAGCCAAGGTGCAGACCCACTGTTCTCAGTGCTACCTCCCAGAATCCATGACCGTACCGTCGTCGGAGGATGGATGCTGGAACCGGCCATGGGTCATCGGGGTCGTTTGTGGCTGTGACCCGGCGCCGGGAGTGCGTTTCGACTGTCGCGTCGTAATCGGCGTAGGCGAGTGTCGTGATCGTTCGGGCCCGGATCGCGAGTGCCGTTGTTTCTATGACTGCCAAGATCTCAGCGAGGCGCCGGTAAGGGAGGGCCGGGTGCAAAAGCTCCCTGAGTTTGGTTACAGCGTTCAGTGAAACCTTGCCCAGCGCGAGCTCGTAGTCCGGTTCAATTCCGTGATACTTGCCCGTGATGTAGAGCAGACTGAGTTTGTCGCCCAGCCGTCGCGGGGGGAGGCGTTCTTCAAGTTGGCCTCCCGGGACACCCGGAATGTGCAGCAGTTCGACGGCGATGTCGTTATCCACATTGATGCCGAGGGCTGACAGAACTTTCGGTATGTCTTCCCTGGAAATGTCAGCTGCATACAGCCTTTCGACCATATCTTCGTGGCGAGCGAGCGCCCCGGTGGTGGCAAGGCTTCGCCGTTGAATAGATCTTGCCCGCTCGAGGTCGTCTCCGGAATCTGACTGGTCGGTAATCGTGTAGGAGATGTCATTGACGCTGCCGCCAAATGCTGCCGCGAGTGTTCGAAACGGATCGCCGCTCCGATAAGCCTTCCTCAACGCGTCGGGATCAACGAACCAGCCGGGTGGAGGAATAATGCCACTCATGACAGGGCCTGAATTAGTTGCCTCCATGACATCCTTTCTACTTCTGAACTGAACGGACAGCGTCTAGCCATGTCCCGTCGGTGATCTGACGGACGCGCTCGCGGGTGACGCCGAAGCTCTGCCCGATGGCGTCGAGGGTTTCACCGTTTGAATAGCGCTCCACCATCGCGGCGTCTCGCTGCTCCCGGCTGAGTTCAGGAGTTGTTGTCATGGTCACATTCTTACCAGTAGGGTCGGACAATTTCGCAACTGTGATGCAGGATTAGCTGCCGCGCCGCCGGCTGGGGTTTACGGACGGCCCAGCAGCTGCATGAACAACGGGTTCGGTCGCGCTCCAGGCAGGACCCGCCGCACGTCTTCCAGCGCTCGCAGCGGGGACAGACCCGCCACCTTCGCCCCGTACAGGGCAGCTACTGTCGGCGTCCGGGACTCCGCCCGCACACAGTGCAGCAGGACCGTCTTGCCTTCCGCCCGGTAGCGTTCGACGGCGGCCGCCGCCTCGCGGAGCACGAAGCCCGGATGGGCGTTGGCCCCGGCATCAAAGGAATCGATCACCCAGAACGTCGCATGGTCCGCAGCGGCGACGCCGGGAACGTCCTCCTTGCCCAGCCGGCACAAGGACACCACCGCGTCGATCCCCAACTCCGCCGCCCGGGCGACGGAACGCACCCCGCCCAGCCAGACGCCGTCGTCGTGCGGGTGCCGGACCAGCGCATCAGTTCGTCCCAACGTGCTGTAGTCGTGCGTGACCGCCCGCGGCCAAGAATCAACGAGACGGCCGCCACCGGCGGCGAGCTCCATGCCCAGCATCATCAGGTCCCTTGCGCGCAGTCCCGGCCAGCCGTGCAGGTGCCGGCGCCACTCGAACGGCACGGCCGAGTAGCCGTAAGCGGCGCCGAGCAGTCCGCCGGCGATGGCAGCGACCGTATCTGTATCGCGGCCGCCCCAGACGGCTTCCTCCAGGGCAGCCCGGAGATGCGCGGGGCCAGCAGCCGAACCGGAAGTGAAGTGGATGGCGCTCCACGCTCCCTGGAACGCCTCCACAACCCAGCCGTTGCGGGCGAAGTCCCGCGGCCGCGACCGCTCGGCCGCCTCGATCCGCTCCAGCCAGAGGACCGCACGCCCCGCAGGCAGGAAAACAAGCCCCGCCCGCACGTCCAGCTCGCCGGTGAGCACCGCCTGCCGGATGGCGACGCACCACAGGCCGCAGGCCTCCTGCGCGTCGGGATCGGTGTGGGTCAGGGCGCTGACCGCCGCGGCCCCGGCCATGAGTTCCTCCGGGTCCCGGTCCAGGTAGGCCAGGGCCAGGGGAGCGGTGCGCATGAGCGAGCCGTTGCCTGCGCTGCGGCCGGTGCGGGCGTGGAACGAGGCGGCTGCGGAGCTGAAGTCTGCGGCGTTCACGTCGCTGCGGCCCGCCGCAGTGGCTGCACGGCGCGCCGCGGCGATGACGGCGCTGGTCTGCGCCCCCACGTCCTTGGCGTCCGCCGCCCACGCCGCCCAGGCCCGGACTGTCCCGTCAAGCGGGGGAGGGGAGCCGGGTGCCGCGAGGGAGTCAAGGAACGCCTCAGCGATCGCGACGGCCATGGACGTGTCATCGGTCCATTCGGCGGGGGCGAAGCCGAACGGTCCGCCGCCCTTCATGCTCACCGGGGTTCCGTCCGGCAGCGGGGCGCCGAATTCGTAGCCGGCGCCGAGGGCGTCTCCCGCGGCGAGGGTGACGAGGACGCCGGCGGCGCGGTCGTTCTGTACTGAGTTCAGTTTCATGCGATCTCCATCAGGGGGTGTTTGGTGTTCCAGCCGGTTAGGTGTGCCAGCTCGGGTTCGCGGCGGGGGAGTTCGACGGCGATGCCGGCCGCCGCGACATGTCCTGCGGTTCGGTTGATGTTCCGGCTGCGCAGCGCGCCGTGGTTCCGGACCTCCAGCGCCGGCAGGCCGCCGTCGAACGGTCCGAACTCCAGAGCCTGGACCGCGGCGGCGAAGTCGCGTGCGCGCTGGCCGGGCATCGGCCCGGAGGCCATCACGTGCGGGGGAAGGAGCTCCAGGTCGAGCAGCGCGGATTCGACCAGCTGGCGGTAGTTCCGGCGGAAAAGCGTGTGGGTGCCGAAGACCTCCAGCAGGAGCGGCCGCGTGCCGAGCCCGATCACCACGCCGCGTTGGCCTTCCAGCGGTGCCGGGGCGTCGGAGAATCCGAAGCGGTTCTTCGCCCGCGGCTCGGCGGTGAACCGGTCCATGTGCTCGAGCAGCGAGCTGGTCACCGACCGGCCCCGGGCGGCGTCGAAGCGGCTGACCCGGTTCCAGATACGGTGTTGGCGGTCGGCGCCGCCCGGGTCGGCCGGCGTGGCGACCAGCTCGGACCGGACGTTCAGCGGGGCGCGGCGGGCCTGGCGGCGGTGGCTGTGGATGCCTTCCCAGCGGCCGGCCTCCACACAATAGGTGTCGATGTCGCGGGTCTCGCCGGGGCCGAGGACGACGTCCCGGCCGCAGGTCCGGTGCTGCTGGCCGCCCTCGAGCAGCTCGCCTTCGAGCAGCAGGGCCGGGCGCGGCCCGTTGTTGGTGACGGTGAGCCGGGGAACCTGCGGGCCACTGGCCAGTTCGGTGACGGCGACGTCGGCGTGGGTGCCGGTGCTGATACCGAGCTCGCCCGCACCGCCGGTCCACACCGGAAAGAGGGTGATCGGGCCCAGCGCCGTGCCGACCCCGACGTGGAGCTGTTGAACCTTCATGATGAACTCCAGAATCTTTAGCTCGGATCTGAGCTAATTAAGATCAGTATGCACCGCTTGAATCTTTTGCGCAATACTGAGATAAATAGTTCTGTGAAGACCTCGAAGGATGCCCCCACCACCTCCCTGCTCGACTACCCAAGGCCGTCGGTGGCGGTGGACACCGCGGTGCTGACCGTCGCCGATGGCCGACTCCAGGTACTGCTGGTGCGACGCGGCAAGGAGCATCATCACGGCGAGTGGGCGCTGCCGGGCACCTTCCTGCGCGAGCGGGAGAAGCTGGCGGACGCGGTGCTGCGGTCCCTGCGGGAGAAGGCGGGGATTTCGGGGCAGGTGCCCCGGCAGCTGCAGGTCTTCGACGACCCGGAACGGGACGATCGGGGCTGGGTGCTGTCGGTCGCGCACGTGGATGTGGTGCCGCTGGCAGAGTTGGAGGACGCGTTGGAGTCCGACGGCGTCCGGCTGGCTTCCGTGGTGGGGGAACCGAAGGTGGTCGCCGGGCTGCCGTACGGGCATGCCGAGATTGTGGCGAAGGCGGTGGAGTGGCTTCGGGATGCTTACGCGGAGGCCCCGGATCCTGGGACGCTGCTGGAGGAGCCGTTCACGCTGAAGGAACTGCGGGACCTGCATGAGGTGGTGGCCGGTGCCTCCCTGATGCGGGACACCTTTCGGCGGTTCATGGAGCCGCAGCTGGCCGGAACGGGGCAGATGTCCGACGGGACGCGGGGGAGGCCGTCGCGGTTGTGGCGGCGGAGTGCGTAGCTTTGCCCGGGCTAGTACCGATTCAGCTTGTTTTCGGGAGACAGGGTAAGTTTATCGCGGTTGCTTTCTCCCCATAGCGGGGAACGTATATCTACTATTGCAGACATGTGACATACCGCATATTCGCAATCTATGCTTTCACAAAGCCTGGATCCGGCCAAGAGACGATTCTGAAAGGTGGACTGCTTATGCAGTCATCGCTAAACAAGAAGACCCGAACGGCGCATTCATGGTGGTTGGCCTCGGAGATAGTTCGCCGACACAAGGGGCTCGAACTGCTCACTTGTATCTCTACGCAGGGACTAGACGAAACACTCGGAATTTTCGAGCGTGAATCGCAGAAGTTGCTCGCGTTTCTTTCCGACGAGGACCCTAAGCGTGCGGTAGTGGATGGCGGCTCGAAGCCGGCTTGGGGCTTTGCATGGAAACAGATTCTAGAGCTGACTCCTAAGGAGGCGGTGGCTGCGATCGAGGGGGCTATGGGCCGCTATTCTCCCCACCACGCACTTGAAACTACTGAAGAAGCCCTCGTTTACAGACTGATTGCCAAGATTATCGGAGACAGCATCTGGTCCAAGGACACATGGTGGGCTGTTTCCGGCGGAATGTACGATGCCGAATCGAAATCTGTATCATCTACTGATTTCTTGGATGAATTTCCAACAGCCCTGGATAAGCATGAGTCCCGTCATGGGCGACACGACTTCGGGCCGGCGGCTGCAGGATTTTGGGTGTTGAGCAAGAACGGTTCTCAAGTGTGTGCCCTAGACCGAGACGCTTTTCTTCACTTTTCGGACGACCGGCCTCCCCTGTCTTTGATGGCGCACTTCAACCTCCTTGGTAGAAACCTGAATTCGCTGGCGGTGAGTATGCTGGCGACGCTCGCCAAGGTAGGCAGCTGATGGGTGCACGGGAAGTCGCGCTATCTGCCCTCCTCCAGGGAAGGCACGGACAGCAAACAAAAATCCCGCGCGCGAGACTGACGGACCTCCCTGCAGCGGTTCAGCGTGAACTTCTGCGGCTTTATCGACACCTTGGCGGTGTTCTCGACTTTCCAGTTTTGGCGCCCGGTGACTGGGATTACGCCTTCGCTGATGGATTGCTCGTTGAACTAGATGAGGATCTGCACTTTAACCGTTATCGAGCTTTGACACTGGACGTACCGTGGTCCCCAGCACTTCCGTGGACGACGGACTACCATCGGTACTGTCTCGACGGTGAGAGCATGTGCAGGAAAGCGGGCCGACTCGGCGGGAAGTGGTCGTCTGCATCCACCGTCAAGATGTTCGGGACAGGTGGTTCTCCTGGAGAACTCGCCTCCGGAGGCGCTCCAAGGTGGAAACAGCGGGCTCTCTACGATGCCATCAAGGATGCCTTCGCGGTACACAGCCGCCACCACCGCCTGGCGCGGTTGTCCATCCACGACGTCATAGCCGGCGTCAGTGTGAATGATCTATTGACCGGAAAGAGGGGAGTCGCGGAATCCGCTCTTCATGAATTTCTCGCCGCTCGAACAACTGCGGTTCGCCCCTAAAAGTTTTCTCCGTGGCCCTCGTCGCGAAGTCCCGGGCCAGGACCGTTGTGCCGTACCCTGGCGCAGTGACTAATTTCATTGGGGGAGGGGCGGCGGACCAACTGCCCGAGGGGCTGTACGAACTGCTGAACACTGAGTCGCTCGGCATACGTTTAAACCGAGCGGCTCAATTGCAGCCAATTTTCGCGGATATCGGCTCGGATGACAGCCCGGACGTCCTCTCCCGCCACGTCGCGGACGCTGTTCGTCAGGCTCTCGTAGCCGCCAAACCCAGTGAGCGCGTAGCCCTCGTAAACAAGCTCCTCCAAGAGGTAAAGCACCACGACCGTATCGGGGAAGGTCCGACCCAACTCCACGGTCTCCACCGCCCTGACACGCTAAAGCGCAGGCAGCTTCGCCGTCCCTCTACGAAGCTTTCAGACAGCGCCCTGCTAACGAACAGCAAGGACGAGCCGAACCTCGCCGCAGAGCTACGTACCGAGATCGAATCGGCAGACACCGTCGACCTGCTATGCGCTTTCATTCGTTGGACGGGGCTGAGGCTCCTTGAGCCAGCCCTGGAACAGCTGAAGGACCGCGGCGTCAAGCTTCGCGTGATCACCACCACTTATATGGGTGCCACAGAGCGCCGGGCGATCGATCATCTGGTCCAGCGCTACGGCGCGGAGGTGAAGATCAGCTACGAAACCCACTCAACCCGCCTGCACGCCAAAGCCTGGCTTTTCCGCCGCAACTCGGGCTTCCACACTGCCTACGTCGGCAGCTCCAATCTCAGCAGCGCCGCCCTTCTGGACGGGCTGGAATGGAACGTCCGTCTCAGCTCTGTCGCCACACCGGACCTGCTGAAGAAGTTCGAGGTAACCTTCGACAGCTACTGGGAACAGCGTGCCTTCCACAGCTACGACCCGGCCCGGGACGCGGACAGGCTGGACGCCGCCCTTGCGCGCAACGGCGGCAAACTCACAGCTGCGCCGGATGCCGCAACCGGACTTGAAGTCGAGCCCTTCCTCCACCAGGTCGAGATGCTTGAAGACCTCGAAGCGGAGCGGGACAAGGGCCACCACCGGAATCTGCTCGTTGCCGCCACTGGCACGGGCAAGACGGTCATCGCAGCCCTGGACTACAAACGGCTGTGCGAAGCGGCGGGCAGGGAGCTGAACCTGCTCTTCGTGGCACACCGGCAGGAGATCCTCAAACAATCGCTGCGCACCTACCGCGACGTGCTGCAGAAGGGTTCCTTTGGAGAATTGTTCGTCGGCGAGCACAAACCAAAGGACTGGCAGCACGTTTTCGCCAGCGTCCAGTCCCTCGCCGCGATGGGCATCGACAAGATCAAGCCTGAGGACTTTGATGTTGTCGTCATCGATGAGTTCCACCACGCCCAGGCACCCACCTACCGGAGCCTCATAGACCACCTCCAGCCAGAGGAACTTCTCGGCCTGACAGCTACACCTGAGCGCGGCGACGGCGTCGACGTTGCCAAGCAGTTTTTTGATGGGCGGCGGGCCAGCGAGCTGCGGCTGTGGGACGCTCTCGACGCAGATCTGCTCGTGCCCTTTCACTACTTCGGGGTTTCAGACGATGTCGACCTCAGCCGCTTGGAGTGGAAACGCGGAAGTTATGACGTCGGTCAGCTCGACGCCCTCTACACCGGCAACGAGGCCCGCGCCGGCAAGGTGATCAGGGAGCTGCGGGACAAGGTCACCGGCACGGCCGAGATGCGGGCCATTGGCTTTTGCGTCTCCGTGCAGCACGCCGTCTACATGGCTGAGGTCTTCAACCGGGCGGGGATAGCCTCCGTTGCGGTTTCGGGCAAGACGGACGACGCCGAACGCGCCCTCGCGCTGCAACGGCTGCGGTCTCGCGAGATCAACTGCATCTTCGCCGTCGACCTGTTCAACGAGGGTCTGGATCTGCCCGAGGTGGACACCATACTGCTGCTACGACCCACACAAAGCGCGACGATTTTCCTCCAGCAGCTTGGCCGCGGGCTTCGGCGCGCCGGCGACAAGTCCGTGCTCACGGTGCTGGACTTCATTGGACAGCAGCGCCGTGAGTTCCGCTTCGACCTGAGGTACCGTGCCCTGACTGGCTACGGCCGCAAGGAGCTGGAGAAGGCTGTGGAGGACGAGTTCCCCTTCCTTCCGTCCGGCTCGCAGATCGTGCTGGACCGGGTGGCGCAGGGTGTGGTGCTCGAGAACATCAAGGCGCAGCTGCGGTTCAACAGGGCTCAGCTGGTACGGGACATTGCCTCGTACGCGGAAACAGAGCTGGAAGCGTACCTGGAAAAATCTGGCAGTGAGCTGAAGTCCATCTACCGTTCCACGAAGGACTCCTGGACCGGTTACCTCCGCCAGGCCGGGCTGATCGAGGGCTATTCCCCGCTCGAAACAGTCCTCAGCGGGATAATCCATGATCTGTCGGACGACGCCGAGAAGAAGCTGCTCGCGCGCATGGTCCGGCTGATTCATGTGGACGACCCAGAGCGTGCGGATGCTTATTCCATGCTTGTTAGCCCAGATGCCCCCAGTTATGCGCAGCTTGGCCCGCGAGAGCAAACGTTCGCCCGCATGCTTTTTTACACGCTGTGGGATGACGGCGGCGGTTTTCAGACGTACGATGCCGGCTTGAATCATCTGCGCGGTTACCAGTTTGTGTGTAGAGAAATCCGCCAGCTGGTGAAGCTGGGAGTGGCAGCATCCAAGCATACCGCCAAGAGCCTGGGCGCGGGGTTACAGCACATCCCGCTGCTCACCCATGCCACGTATCGGCGTGAAGAGATCCTCGCTGCCCTGCAATACGGTTCACTGGCGCTTGGCAAGAACGTTCAGCATCGCGAAGGCGTCGCCTGGCGCCCGGCAACGGCCACGGATGCGTTTTTTGTGACCCTGAACAAGGACGACAAGAACCACTCGGCCACGACGATGTACAAGGACTACGCCATCAGCCCCGACCTGTTCCACTGGGAGTCGCAGAACGCGACCTCGCCCAGCAGCCCTACAGGCAAGCGGTACCTGGACAGGCTGAAGCACGAGTCACACATCCTCCTCTTCACCCGTGACACCGCCGAGGACGAGACGGGATTGACTGTTCCCTACACGTGCTTGGGTCAGGTGGACTATGTGCAGCACTCCGGCGAGAAGCCGATTGCCATTACTTGGAAAGTGCAACGCCCGATGCCCGGAGATGTATTCGCTAGTGCGGCGGCCGTGGCGCAGTAAGGACGTGAGCCCGGTCGACGAAGCAGGGTTGTATCTGCAACCTGTCCTTATCCCGGGTAGTCGCGGAGCTCTCAAGGAACGAAGGGATTCTCCAGCGTTATTCGTGGGGCTTCGTTATTCGTTGGGCTTCGCGTGCAAGAGCTGTGGGGAGCGGAACGACCAGCCAATCAGACTTCGTCCTATAAGATCGGGCCTATGCCGCAAACAACCGAGTCGCGTTCCAATGGCTGAGCCCTGGTCGTCCGTCGATGACGTGGCCGAACACCTCGGCGTAAGCAAAGACACCGTTTACGCCTGGCTCGCGAAGCGGGACATGCCGGCTCACCGCGTCGGCCGACTCTGGAAGTTCAAGCTCAGTGATGTAGATACTTGGGTCATTGCCGGCGGGGCGGCCGAAGGCGGACTGTCGGATTGAGAGAGACGGAACGCTATAAGCTCTCGTTTACAACGGGGGGGCTCCTAGCCAACGAGTGCCGAGTAATCGCTGCGGAATATCTGCGTTTGCGCGACTGGAAAAAGGCGAGAGCTGCCGTGAGAGCAGACAACCTCATCCAAAAGCCCACGGCTTCCGCGGTCTTGCGAATCAGCCGAGAGGCGATGGACCGTGTCAGTATGCTGAGCGACTCGGAACTGGAAATCATAGTCAGCGGCAACGCGGCCGAGCGCCATCAGCTCGTTTGGCTTGCGATCTGCCTCCAGTACAGTTTCGTGGCTGAGTTCGCTGAAGAAGTAGTTAGGGAACGGTACCTGTCTATGAACTGTCAGCTTGGACCTGAAGACCTTGACACCTTCTTCGTCAAAAAGTCGTTCTGGCATGGTGAACTCGAGGAGCTGAAACCCTCTACGAAGAACAAGCTTCGCCAGAATCTGTTCAGGATGCTCAGAGAAGCGCAGATAGTGTCAGAGGCAGGCCTTATCCTTCCTCAAGTGATAGGAGGAAGGGTCGTGACAGCATTACGCCGACGCGGCCAGGGATCGTTCTTGGTCTACCCAATGAGGGACTTCGAGATTGAAGGTTTGATGCATGCATAAGAAGGTCTCAGATATGCCGCTTGCGAAGCGGGAGGAACACCTGCTCAGGGCGCTCACAAGCCGACGCTTCCTTGAGAACAAAGTGCCCGGGAATGAAGTCCCTTTCTTCATCTGTCCTTTCGCTCCAGCTGAGGCTCTCGCCATGGAGGAAGTTCAGAAACGCCTTCAGAACCGCCTCAAGGTCGAGGGCATCGAAGTTCTGGAGATCAATCTCTACGACCTCACAGTGGAGATTCTTCAGGACCGAGACTTGTGGGACAGCGTCTTGGAAATTGAGCCGCAGCACACCAAGGACGAGTTTCGAGAGCTGTTTCAGCAGGTCTTCGATCCCGCGCATGAGCTCGCTCCGCGCGTAAGGGAGAAGCTCACGTCGCCCCACGACATCTTTTTCCTTACCGGGATCGGTGAGGTCTTTCCCTACATACGATCCCATACCGTGCTGAACAATTTGCTGAGCATTTCGAAAGACAAACCGATGCTGATGTTCTTCCCGGGCGAGTATCGTCAATCAGCTTCTCAGGGATCCTCGTTGGTGCTCTTTGGGCAGCTCACAGATGACCAGTACTACCGCGCGTTCAACATCTTCGACTACCACGTTAACTAGGGGGAACAATGAAGCTTCATGACATTTTTGCCAAGGATATTTCACGAACGATTGAGGGCGTCGTCAAAGCCGACGACGAGTCCCAGATTGGCACCGAAGTAAGTGAATACGTTCTCACCAACGAGGCCAGTCAGCGCATGGAATCCCTCCTGGATGCCTACAACAACTATGCGGGTGCGAACGGCGCCTGGGTTTCTGGGTTTTTCGGGTCCGGAAAATCACACATGCTTAAGATGTTGGCTCACCTACTCGGCGACGTCGATGGGCAGAAGGTATCGCGGGATCAGGTAGTGGGAAGTTTCATCCAGAAGACTGACGGCAACGCGATTCTGCGTGCTGCCATCGAGAAGTCCCGGCAGATTCCGGCTAAGAGCATCCTTTTCAACATCGACCAAAAGGCGACGTTGCAGAGCAAAGACCAGCCCGATGCGTTGCTCAGCGTCTTCGTCAAAGTTTTCAACGAGTCCTGCGGTTTCTACGGACAGCTTGGCCACGTCGCGAAATTCGAGAGGGACCTCGTTAAAGAGGGGCTCTTTGAGAGCTTCAAGTCCGCCTACCAAGAGATCTCCTCCAGGACATGGAACGAGGGGCGTACCCTCGGCATCCTGCAAGAGGGCAATATCGCCAAGGCCTACGCGCGGGTGACGGGCCAGGACGAAACAGCGCCTACACAGATTCTTTCGAAGTACCGGGCGGATTACAGCGTTTCTATTGAAGACTTTGCAAATGACGTCAAGGAATGGCTGGACAGCAAGGAGGGCGACTACCGCCTTAACTTCTTTGTTGACGAGGTCGGACAGTTCATCGCTGACAATACAAAGCTCATGCTCAATCTCCAGACTGTCGCTGAGACCCTCGCTACCAAGTGCAATGGACGCGCCTGGGTGTTGGTTACTTCCCAAGAGGACGTCGACGCCGTCATCGGCGACCGGACTAGCAAGCAGGGCAACGACTTTTCCAAGATCCAGGCACGTTTCAAGAACCGTGTCAAGCTCACCAGCGCAGATGTGGAAGAAGTCATTCAAAAGCGCCTGCTGGAGAAGACCGCCACCGGATCGGTCCATCTCGGCGGCATTTACGCGGCCGAAGCCAATAACTTTAAGACGCTCTTTGATTTCGCTGACGGTTCGCGTAAATACCGCATCTTCAAGGACGAGGAACATTTCACGTCCAGCTATCCGTTCATCACGTACCAGTACACGCTGTTCCAAGACGCGCTCAAAGGGCTCTCTGCTCACAACGCGTTCGAGGGAAACAACCTGGCTGTCGGAGCCAGGTCGATGCTCGGTGTCTTCCAGGATGTCATCCAGCAACTGAAAAACACTCCGGTGGGCGAGCTTGCGACCTTCGACCGGATGTTTGAGGGAATTCGGCACTCCCTGAAGTCGCAGCTTCAAGGTGCCATCATCACCGCTGAGGATCACCTTAGCCAGCAGAACCAGTTTGCGGTCCAGTTGCTCAAGGCGCTCTTCCTGGTGAAGTATGTGCCGGACTTTAAGGCGACGCCCCGGAATCTCACCATCCTCATGTACAGCAAGTTCGGCTTAAACATGGTCGAGTTTGCGAACAAGGTGAAGGACGCGCTAAACCTGCTGGAGCAGCAAACGTATATCCAGCTCAATGGCTCGACTTATGAGTACCTGACGAGCGACGAAAAGGACATCGAGCAGGAGATCAAGTCGGTTGAGCTTGACTCGAACAAGTTCGGGTCGGAGTTTGCAGGGTTCCTGACCGGAGACATCCTGAAATCATCCAAGGTTCGCTACGTCTCAAACGGGCAAGACTTCCCGTTCGGTGTTCGTCTCGATGACGGCCCGTATGGCCAGCAGAAGGAGCTGACTCTCCATTTCATCAGCCCGGAATATGAGTACGCTGATTCGCTTGAGACCCTGAAGGCTCACAGCTCTGGCAAGGACGAGCTCCGCGTAGTCATCGCCGACGACGGTCGGCTTATGGCTGATTTGCGGCTGTACCTCAGGACTGAGAAGTACCTCAGACTGAAAAGCTCCAGCCAGCAATCCGACGCCGTGCGGCACATTTTGGAAGTCAAAGGGCGGCAGCTTGCGGAGCGGCGCAAGGAAGTGGTTGGGCGCCTTCGGAGTCTGATTGCCAAGGCGACGCTGGTAGCCAACGCTTCGGAAATTGGAGTGGCGTCAGAAGACCCGGCAGCGAGAATTGACCTTGCATTCCAGGATCTCATTGCCCGGACCTATCCGATGCTCTCGATGCTTGGAAGCACTAAATTCACCGATGACCAGATCCAGAAGAACCTTAGAGTTCTTGATGGTGCGCTCGAAAGCGATGCCGCACAAATGGTCTCGGCAGGTGAGCAGGAAATCCTGAACTGGATCACTCTGCAGAATTCCCAGGCGGCTAAGGTCACTGTGAAGTCGGTCGATGAGCACTTTATGCAGAAGCCGTACGGGTGGTCGACCGTTGCTATTCAGGTGCAGCTTGCAAAGTTGATAGGACTAGGCAAAGTTGCCGTGAGCCGTGACGGCGTGAAGCTAGCACGCACGGAGGCCGGGTCAGATCTGAAAAACACCGCGCGTTTCCCCGTCCTCGTTTTGACCGTTCCGGTTGCTTACCGGTCGGCAGACGTCCGCGCGTTGGCTGACTTCTATAAAGACTTTTTCCTTGAACCCCAGCCGACCGCTGACGCCTTGGAACTGGCCGCAGCCACCAAAGCCCGTTTGCAATCCCTACACGACAAGCTCAAGTCCGACCAGTCGTTGTTCCAATATCCGTTCATGGACTCTCTTTCGGCGGCTGTAGAGGCGCTGGCCAAGGTGTGCGGTCAAGCCGACGATTGGTACCTCACCTCATTCCGCGCCCACATGGATGAGCTGCAAGACTTTAAGTCGGATCTGATCGACCCCATCGAAAGCTTCCTTAACGGACAGCAGAAGAAAATATACGACGACGCTGCAGCCTTGCTAAGGGGCGAGCAATCGAACATGGCGCAGATTGAGTCAGAGCTGCCCGGGCGCATTGAGAACCTCCTGGATGATCCCACGATCTTCCGCGGCGGAAAGATGCCCGCGCTAAACACCCACGTCCAGCAGCTGCGCTCGGCACTGGAAGCGGCCGTCAGCGCAGCGCGTTTGGCTACCCAGCAAGCTGTCGAAAAGGCAGCCTCGGCGGTCACCGCCAGCGATCACTTTGAAAAGGCAACAGCGGAGGCTCAGGCTACCGTTCGCCGTCGTGTCCAGAACTTCAAAGACGGGATTGCGACGGAGAAGCAAATTGTCACTCTAAAAGGCAAAGTGAGCGCTTTCCATGATGACGTCAAGCCAGCGTTATTCCAGATCTTGGCCCAGAAACCGGTGCAGGAACCCTCTGAGGGGACACCAGGTGAAAGCGGCAATCCCCAGACGGAAGTGAAGATCGTGTCCTTCGGATCACTGGAACTAGACTCCGACATCCAGCTTATTGAAACGGCGGCTGACATCGAGGATTTCGTAGATGCCATTCGCCGTGCCCTGACAGCAGAAATCACTAACGGAACCAAGGTGACCCCCTAATGGATTTGTCGTTGTTGCGTGGGTTTGCTGCGGGTGTTCGGGTTGAGTTGGTGGGTGTTGTTGGGGCTCGGTTGGCTGGGGTGTTGTTGCCTGGTTCTGTGGAGCGTGTGGAGTTTCCTGAGGCGGTGCGGCGTCTTGAGGGTGTGATTGCGCGGTTGGGCCGTGATGTTGTGGTGGATCAGGTGGCGTATACGTGGTTCAACCGTTTGGTGGCGTTGCGGTTTATGGACGTGAATGGTTATACGGGTGTGGGTGTGGTGTCTCCTGCCGGGGGTGCTGTGACGGGGCAGCCTGAGGTGCTGGCCGATGCGAAGGCCGGTCATGTTGATGCTGGTGTGGTGGGGGAGAAGGTCCGGGACCGTGTGATCGGTTTGTTGTCCGGGTCGGTGGTGTCCCGTGATGGCCAGGGGGAGGCTTACAAGCTTCTTTTGGCTGCGTATTGCAATCGTTGGGCGGGCCCGATGCCGTTTATGTTTGAGCGGTCGGGGGATTTCACGGAGTTGCTGGTGCCGGACGATCTGCTCTCGGAGCGGTCGATTGTGGCCCGGGTTGTGCGGACGCTGACGCCGGAGGCGTGTGCCGATGTTGAGGTGATCGGTTGGTTGTACCAGTTCTATATTGCTGCGCGGAAGGATGAGGTTTTCGCGGGGTTTAAGAAGAACAAGAAGGCCACGGCGTTGGAGATCCCGGCGGCGACTCAGTTGTTTACGCCGCACTGGATTGTGAAGTATCTGGTGGAGAACTCGCTAGGCCGGTTGTGGCTTTTGAACAACCCGGGCTCGGAGCTTGCTTCGCGGATGGAGTATTACATTGCTCCGGTGGAGCCGGAGACAGACTTTTTGAGGATCAGTGGTCCGGAGGAGTTGAAGGTTCTGGATCCTGCGTGCGGGTCCGGGCACATGCTCACGTATGCGTTTGATCTGTTGTTTTTGATGTATGAGGAGGCCGGGTACGCGCCGTCGGATATTCCGGGGCTGATTTTGAAGCACAACCTGTTTGGGGCGGAGATTGATCCGCGGGCGGGTGCTTTGGCGGCGTTCGCGCTGGTGATGAAGGCTCGGGGCAGGCAAAAGTCGTTCCTGAACCCGGGGAAGGGTGCGGAGCCGAACATCTGCGTCCTGGAACCGGTTCATTTAACCGCCGACGAGCTGGACACCCTGCTGACACGGGGCGGGGATAAGCATGCGGAGACAGTGTTTTGGCAGGCGTTTGAGGAAGCGGATACGTTCGGGTCCCTGATTCGCCCGAACCAGGACCTCATCGAACCGTTGAAGGCGCATGTGGAGTCGCTGGGGGAGGCGCAGACGCTGTTCGGTGGGGATGTCCTGGAACGTGCCGGGAAGGTGATCCGGCAGTCGGAGTATCTCTCGACCCGGTATCACGTGGTCGTCGCCAACCCCCCCTACATGGGCTCCGGCAACATGGGACCCAAACTCGCCGAGTTTGCCAAACGTGAATACCCCGATTCGAAGTCCGACCTCTTTGCCATGTTCGTCGAAAGGGGGCTTGAATTTGCTCAAACATCGGCATACTCGGCAATGGTCACCATGCAATCCTGGATGTTCTTGAGCTCCTATCGAGAGCTCCGGGAGAAGTTACTCCTTGCCGCCACACTTCAGTGTCTTGTTCACATGGACAACATGGTCATGGGGATAGCGTTTGGGACTGCTGCCAGTGTATGGACCAAGTCCGCTGTCCCTTCATTGCTGGCAGACTTTCAATTTGTCACTCTCCGCGATCTGGATGGAGGAGCGCCACGGGTCTTCCCGGTCGCAAACGAAAGGGCCAGTCAGAAACGTTCTAGTGATTTTGATGCAATTCCCGGGAAGCCCATTGCATACTGGCTTCCACCCGCCGTGATGCGCGCCTTTGTTGACTTTCCTCCGCTGTCAGATCACATCGTGGTGACGGGAGGGATGACCACCGGTAACAATGACCGTTTCCTTCGTAGATGGTTCGAGGTTTCTGAGCGAGATTCTTTGACAAATGCGACCAACGAAACTCAGGCATTGTTAAGTGGAAAGAAATGGTTTCCCTACAATAAAGGCGGCGAATACCGTAAGTGGTTTGGAAATAGGGAATATTACGTCAACTGGATGAACTCGGGTGCCGATATTTTGGACACCGGAAGGGCATATCCACGCAGTCGAAAGTTTTATTTTAGGCCCTCTCTTACGTACACGGCAACAAGCTCATCTTATTTTGGTATCCGGTATTCCGAACAAGGTGCCATCTTCGATGCTAAGGGCTCGTCATGCTTCGCCTCCGAGGACGAAATTTTTGGGCTCTTGGGTTACCTCGCATCGAAACCGGTTACGTATCTGCTAAAGGCAATTAATCCGACGATTGAGTTCCAGACGGGTGACATTTTAAGGCTCCCTCATATTACGTGCGGAAATGAGAAATATGCTCGTGATCTGGTCCAGTTGAGTCGTGATGACCTAGCTCTAGATGAGGTGGATCGTTCCTTTCGTTCCCCAGGTCTCCTAATCAGTCCGGATAGGAATCGATCCGTGCGCTCCGCTGTCGATGAATATGCTCAGTTCTCTGATCAGTTAACTTCGACATACTTGGATCTGGAACAACGCAATAATGCCGCGGTGGCGCAGGCGCTTCAACTTGACGGCTCAATCGATATCGAAGTGGCGCGGCATGAAGTAACTTTGTCTTGCAACCCCGCTTTCAATTTGGGAAAGAATTCTACCGAGACTGAGCGAAACGACTTCGTCCTGCGCCGCTCGATACAGGATCTCGTTTCATACTCTGTCGGTTGCATGTTCGGCAGATACAGTCTTGACATTCCTGGCTTGGTTTTGGCAAACCAGGGTGACACGTTGGCGGAGTATTTGGCGATGGTGCCGTCGCCGTCGTTCATGCCGGATAAAGACAACGTGCTGCCGGTGCTGTCTGATGCCTGGTTTGAGGATGACATTGTTGAGCGGTTCCGTGCCTTCCTGAAAGCGTCCTTCGGTGAGGAATACTTTGAGGAGAACCTTCGCTTTGTCGAGGAGTCCTTGGGGAAGGATATCCGGAAGTATTTTGTGCAGGACTTCTATAAGGACCATGTACGGCGGTACAAGAAGCGTCCGATCTACTGGCTGTTTTCCTCGCCGAAGGGTTCCTTCAATGCGCTGATCTATATGCACCGGTACCGGCCGGACACGGTAAGTGTGGTGTTGAACGATTATCTGCATGAGTTCCAGGCGAAGCTGCGGGCCCGCCGGTTGCATGTGGACCAGGTGGCGTCGTCCGCGCTGTCGTCGGTGAAGGAGCAGACGGTTGCCCGAAAGGAATCCGAGCAGATCGGAAAGGTGCTGCTGGAGCTGGAGGAGTGGGAGCAGAACGTGCTCTACCCGCTGGCAACGGAACAGATCGAGATAGATCTGGACGACGGGGTGAAGGTCAACTACCCCAAATTTGGAGCGGCACTGAAGAAAATTGTGGGACTGGAAGCCAATGAGTGAGATTCACCAGCACCTCAGCGCGGCACTTAAAAAATCCCGTATTGTCGTGTGGAACGATCCCCTCGGAGAGTTCCAAACGGACTTCGCAGCGTTCGAAGAGGACGGGGTTGAAAAGCGCGAGATCAAGAACGACGAGTTCGCGCGGAAGTTCGAGGCACTCCGTGGAAACCCCGTGCCACGCTATGTCCTTTATCGAACCGGGGATGTGAAAGAAGGGATAGACAACTGGCTGTTCGACGTTGAACTTTTCTACGCAAAGTTCAGTGCCAACAAGATCGACCTCGCCGCGGATGTCAGCGGCCTGCCGGCGGAGCTTAGGTACCTTGTGTCAGAGCACTCTGCCTTCTTCGCCGATGATACGAAACGGCGGACACTGAAAGGCTTGCTCGGAGGTAAGGATTCCACTGTTGATGTTAGAGCAAAGATGCTGGCCGTCTGCTGCAACGCTTCTGACCATCGGTTGGACGAGATTGTTGGGAGCCTGCTGGAGGACTCTGCTAAAAATAAGGACGGCCGGATAAAGGCAATCGCGGAATGCAATCTGACTGGCTTCCTCTTCGATGGGCTCCGGACGATCTACGGTTACGAGTCGGTTGAACCAAGTCTGGAGGACTTCGCCCTCTGGCTCTTCAAATCCACCCTTCCTGGCTTCGAGCCCGAGAACGCGCAGCGGGCCCGAAATGCGCGGTTGTTCTTCAGCGCCTGGAGCCACGATATACGCCACGCCCAAACCTTTGCCGCGCTGTCGAGCAACGCCTCGAACGTTCTCCAGGTCGAGAAGACCATCGAGAGCACCCCCTACGACGAGTTGCTCGAAAATCTGGCTTTCGAAGTGGCCGACCAGAAGATCCTCTCGGAGACTGCCCGTTTGGCCGCTGACAAGGGCCTCAACAGTAAGGATTTTGCTAACGTCCTGCGCCACCGCCGGCGATCACTCTGGTGGCAGGAATACCAGGACGTCTACCTCGCTATCGAGATCGGCGTCGCCCTCCTTGAGGAAGTTGACGCTCTCCAGCTGCAAATCAACTCCTTCGACGATGGACTGACAAAGTACTCGCAGACCTGGTGGCAGATCGACAGCCTGTACAGGCGGTTCATCTACCGTGTGCGTAAGACCGATTTCAGCAAGCCTCTTGAGAAGCTTCGCGACGTCGTCGAAAGCCACTACTCAAACAAGTTCCTGATTCCACTGAACGACTCGTGGCAGGTGCGTGTTGACGCGCTGGAACAGTGGCAATCTGCCGTCGTTCCATCGCAGCGAGACTTCTTCACAAAGTATGTCCGGCCGCAGCTGACAAAGAAGAACAAGGTCTGCGTCATCATTTCCGACGCCATGCGCTACGAAGTCGCGGAAGAGCTCGGCTCCCGTATCCGCCAAGAAAACGGTTACGATGCCGTCCTGGAAGCTCAACTCGGCGTGCTTCCGAGCTACACCCAGCTGGGTATGGCGTCATTGCTGCCGCACACGAAGCTTGAACAGCAAGCCGGAAAGAACGCTTTAGTGCTCCTTAATGGCGCACCATCCGGCGGCACGGAAAATCGTTCCCAAATCCTGTCGAGCATGGCCGGCAAAGCCGTCAAGGCAACCTCGTTCGTCGACCTTACTCGGGACCAGCAAAGGGAGCTCTTCAGGGACAACCAGCTCGTTTACATCTACCACGACACGATTGACCACACCGGCGACAAGCTCGCTACTGAAACCTCGGCGTTCCAGGCAGCAGAGCAAGCATTGGTTGACCTGGTTTCCCTGGTCAAGAAGGCGGCCGGCGCGAACGTGAGCAATATGCTGATTACCGCGGACCACGGGTTCATTTATCAGGACAAGCCCGTTGAGACCAGTGACTTCCTGTCCGAGACTCCTCAGGGAGACGAATTTTTCTTCGAGAACCGCCGGTTCGTGCTTGGCCGAAACCTCAAGCCTCTGCATGGACTCCGGACCTTCACTTCCGCGCAGCTTGGTCTCGAGGGAGACATTGAAATCCAAATCCCGAAGTCGATCAAAAGACTGAAACGTCAAGGAGCCGGCGCTCGTTTTGTCCATGGCGGCGCGTCCCTGCAGGAAATTGTTGTGCCCGTCTTGCGAGTCAATAAGAAGAAGGCAGGTGACGTGTCACTCGTCGACGTCGACATCATGCAGGAAAAGGACTCGATTACAACCAACCAGTTCGTGGTCGGTTTGTTCCAAAAAGATGCCGTCAGCGACAAAGTCCAGGCGCGGCAACTGAAGGTGGGCCTATACTTCGGCGACCGGCTCATCTCGAATGAAGTCATTCACGATTTCGACCTGACCAGCCTCGACAAGAGGGAGCGGATGGTTTCTCTCCAGCTCGTCTTGAGTAAGGACGCTGACGACCTAATGAAGGAAAACGTCGAGCTACGGCTCATGTCCAAAACCCCCAAGACCACACACTGGGGCGTTTACCGATCAAGAACACTCAAGCTCAGCCGCTCGTTCACCAGTGACTTCGATTTATAGGGGATAGGAATGGATTTGTCGTTGTTGCGTGGGTTTGCTGCGGGTGTTCGGGTTGAGTTGGTGGGTGTTGTTGGGGCTCGGTTGGCTGGGGTGTTGTTGCCT
>NZ_JAAOXD010000007.1:480081-561020 GCF_014694315.1 Arthrobacter ipis
GTCGTCACCGCCGAGGAAATCACCCTCGGCCTCGAACGCTTCGAAACCGCCGTCGGCGCCGTCACCGGAGCCATCCCCGCCACCACAGGAGCCTGAGCACTCCATGATTGACGCCGCACATCCCCCAGCGACCCCGGCAACGGACGCCGGCAAGCAAGGCGGGGACACCGCGCAGCCTGCGGTCCTGACACGCCTGGCGTCGGCCGGCGTGGCAGCGGACAGTTCGCCGCGCCGCCTCGCCGAGTACTCCTACGACGCCTCCAACTACCGGGTGGCACCGCTGGCCGTGGTCTTCCCGCACACCGTCGAAGACGTCATCGCCACTGTTGCCGCCTGCCGCGAAACGGCTACGCCGCTCATCGGCCGCGGTGGCGGAACCTCCATGGCCGGGAATGCTATGGGTCCGGGCGTCGTCCTGGACTTTTCCCGGCACATGAACCGCATCCACAGCATCGATGAGGCCGCCGGCACGGTGGCCGTGGACCCGGGAGTCGTCCTCGCCGTCCTTTCCCGTGAAGTCGAGAAGGCAACGGGCCACCGCTATACATTTGCCCCGGACCCGTCCTCCAAGAACCGTGCTACCGTCGGCGGGTCACTCGGGAATGACGCCTGCGGCAATCACTCCGTCCGCTACGGCCGGACCTCTGATCACGTGGCAGAGATCGACGTCGTCACCTCCGACGGGGCCCGGCTCACGGCGACGGCCACCGGACTGCGCGCAACCGATCCCGCGGACGCGGCCTCCGAACAGCGCGCTGCCGTCCTCACGGTGCAGTTCAAGGAACTGGCCCACAACAACCTGGCCGGGTTCCGCACCGAGCTCGAACGCATCCAGCGCCAGGTCTCCGGCTACCATCTGGCCAACCTGTTGCCGGAAAAGGGCTTCAACGTCGCCCGCGCCCTGGCCGGCTCTGAAGGGACCTGCGCCGTCATCGTGGGCGCACGGATGAAGCTGGTCCCCAAACCTGCCAGCGCCCTGCTGGTCTGCCTGGGCTATGCGGATGTGGTGGACGCAGCCAAAGACATCGGGACCATCCTGGAGTTCTCCCCCGCTGCCGTGGAAGGCATCGACGAGGCGATCGTGGACACCATGCGCTTCCGCCGCGGGGACCGCTCCGTGCTTGGCCTGCCCGAGGGCAAGGCCTGGCTCTATGTCGACCTCGACGGCGACAACCCCGGCGAGGTTCAGGCCGAAGCGGACCGCCTGCTTGCCCGCCTGAAGGAAAACGGTCGGCTGGTGGACGGCCGCACAGTTCCGGACAGCATCGAGCGCGCATCCCTGTGGCGTGTGCGGGAGGACGGCGCCGGGCTCTCTGCACGGCTCTCCACCGGAGGTGAATCCTGGCCCGGCTGGGAGGACTCCGCCGTGGCACCCGAAAGGTTGGCCGACTACCTCTCCGACTTCCGCGAACTCCTCGTACGCCACGACCTCAAGGGTGTCATGTACGGCCACTTCGGTGCCGGCTGCATGCACATCCGCATCACGTACGACCTGCGCACCGAGGCAGGCCGGGACGTTTTCCGGAAGTTCACGCGCGAAGCCGCCGAACTGGTGGTCCGGCACGGCGGCTCGCTCTCCGGCGAGCACGGCGACGGCCGGGCCCGCTCGGAACTCCTGCCGATGATGTACTCGCCGGGCATGCTGGGGGCTTTCGGCGACTACCGCCGCATCTGGGACCCGGCAGGAATCCTGAATCCGGGATCGCTGACCGAGGCGGACGCGATGGACGCCAACCTTGCCCTCGACGGTGTTCCGCAGCGGCAGTGGCGGACCAGCTTCGATCTCCGCCCGCTCGGCTCCAGCGGCGGCTCGCTGGCCGAGACCGACTCCCCAGATACTTCTGCTGGCAGCGGCGCGGACCTTTGGGTCCATGCCGTCCAGAGCTGCATCGGCGTCGGCCGCTGCCGCACGGATGCCGGCGGCGTAATGTGCCCGAGCTACCGCGCCACTAAGGACGAAAAGGACTCAACCCGCGGCCGCTCGCGCGTGCTGCAGGACATGGTCCGGGGGGCCCGCACGGTGGAGGAAGGCTGGAAGTCGGAGGAGGTCCGCGAGGCGCTTGACCTCTGCCTCTCCTGCAAGGCCTGTTCCAGTGACTGCCCAACCGGCGTCGACATGGCCACCTACAAATCCGAGTTCTTCTCCCACTACTACGACGGCAAGCGGCGCCCGCTCTCGCACTACTCCCTGGGCTGGCTGCCGCGCTGGCTCAAGGTCACCGGGCGGATGGCGCCCCTGGTCAATGCTGTAATGTCCACGCCTATGGCTAAAGCAGCGTCCACATTGGGCGGGCTCACCACCAAGCGGGCACTGCCCCGCTTCGCTGGAGCCAGCGAGTGGCGCCGCGAGGTGGCTGCGGCCGGCGTCGGGCCTGTTCGCAAGCACCCCGACGGCGGCAGCGAGCCGGACGGCGACGGGGTGGTCCTGTTCGTGGACACCTTCACCCGCGGCTTCCGGCCGGAGGTCGCCGGAGCAGCGGCGCGCGTCCTGGCCGGCACCGGTTACACCACGGAATGTTCGGCGGACGCCTGTTGCGGCCTGACCTGGATTTCCACCGGCCAGCTGGATACGGCCAAGAAGCTGCTGGGCAACGCGGCCGTCGCGCTCGACGACGGAACGGACCGCCCAATCGTGGTGGTCGAACCCAGTTGCGCGGCTGCGCTGCGCAAGGACCTGCCCGAGTTGGTCCATACCGAGCAGGCACGAAGGGTCGCAGCCAGGGTTCGCAGCTTCGCGTCGCATATCGAAAGGCTCACCGAGTCGGGCTGGAAACCTGCTCCCGTGCAGCCGTTGCCGGATCAGGTGGTGCTACAGACGCACTGCCACGAATACTCCGTCTTCGGCGCCGGCGTGCAGCGCTCGGCGCTCGGCGCAGTGGGCGTCACCGACGTCGTCGATGCCACCGGCTGCTGTGGCGTTGCCGGAAACTTCGGCTTCGAAAAGGAGCACTTCGACGTCAGCATGCAGGTGGCCGAGCAGTCCCTGGCCCCTGCCCTGCGCCAGACGAAGGCGGACTCCGTGGTCCTCACCGACGGGTTCTCCTGCGCCATGCAGGTCCAACAGCTCGACAGTTCCAGGCCCGGCCGCCACCTGGCCCAACTTCTCGACCCCGGCGAACAGGCGGCACTCTCGCCCAGCGGAAGCAGCCGCCAGCCACTCCCTTCCACCCCAGAAAAGGATTACTCATGACCATTCAGGCAGCCACCAACTCCCGGACCTCGCAGAAGGCTCTGGACGCCGTCGCCAAGGTGAGCACCAACCTGTTCATCGACGGCGAATGGGCCGAGGCGACTTCCGGGGCCCGGTTCGACGTCATCAACCCGGCCACCGAGGAAGTCATCGCCACTGTGGCCGACGGCGGGCCCGAGGACGCGCGGCGGGCGATCGAAACCGCCGGCCGCGTGCAGAAGCAGTGGGCCAAGACCCCGCCCCGCGAGCGCAGCGAAATTCTGCGGCGCGCCTTCGACCTGATCATGGCCCGGCAGGACGAGCTGGCGCTCATCATGACCACCGAAATGGGCAAGCCGTTCGCCGAAGCCAAGGGCGAGGTGGCCTATGCGGCAGAATTCTTCCGCTGGTTCTCCGAGGAGGCCGTGCGCATCGGCGGCGACCTGACCACCACCGGTGACGGCAAGAACCGCATTCTCGTCTCGAAGGAGCCGGTGGGCCCCTGCGTGCTTGTGACGCCGTGGAACTTCCCGCTCGCCATGGGCACCCGCAAGATCGGCCCTGCCATCGCGGCCGGCTGCACCATGGTCTTCAAGCCCGCCAACCTCACGCCTCTGTCCTCCCTGGCGCTGGTGGACATCCTGGTCGAGGCCGGACTGCCCAAGGGTGTGCTGAACGTGGTCACCACCACCAAGGCATCCGAAGTGGTCACCCCCTGGATGGAGAGCGGCATCGCCCGCAAGGTCAGCTTTACCGGATCCACCGGAGTGGGTGTCCGGCTCCTGGAGCAGGCGGCAAAGAACGTCATGCGTTCCTCGATGGAACTCGGCGGAAACGCGCCCCTGATCGTGTTTGAGGATGCCGACCTCGACCGCGCCGTCCAAGGCGCCTTCGCAGCGAAGATGCGGAACATGGGCGAGGCCTGCACCGCCGCCAACCGTATCTTCGTCCAGCGCTCGGTGGCCGCCGACTTCTCGGCACGCCTCGCCAAGCGTCTTGGGGCACTCAAGGTGGGCGACGGCGCGGAGGAGGGTACCGACGTCGGGCCCTTGGTGGAAGCGAAGGCGCTGAACAAGGTCCAGGAACTGGTGGACGACGCCGTTGCCAAGGGTGCCACCGTGGTCTGCGGCGGTTCCCGCCCCGAGGGCAGCGGCTACTTCTACTCCCCCACGGTTCTTTCGGACGTCAGCCCGGACGCGGCACTGATGAGCGAGGAGATCTTCGGCCCGGTGGCCCCGGTCATTCCTTTCGACACTGAAGAGGAAGTGGTCCGGCTGGCCAACGACACCCCCTGGGGCCTGGCCAGCTACCTGTTCACCCAGGACCTGGACCGCGCCTTCCGCGTGGGCGAGGAACTGGAGGTCGGCATGGTGGGCCTGAACACCGGCATTGTCTCCAACCCCGCCGCTCCCTTCGGCGGCATCAAGGCCTCCGGTCTCGGCCGTGAAGGAGGCCGCGTTGGCCTGGATGAGTTCCTGGAGATCAAGTACATGGCCCTCCCCCGCCTCTAGGGCGCACCGCCGCACAGCAAAGACGTCTTCCTCCGGGAACAGGCCGGCGCCTGTTCCCGGAGTCGTTTTCTCCCTATAGTTAATGTCAACAATCCTACGAGCAGGTGTGCCCTTCTCGATGATGCAAGCCCCCGGCGCACTTAACCACCAGCAATTCTGGAACCCCAGCGGAACCAGCAGGAGGAACAAGAATGAGTGATCTTACCGATCTGACAGCAGTGGAGCTGTTGGCGGGATACCGGAACGGGACGGTCTCCCCCGTGGAGGCGACCCAGGCTGCCCTGGACTCCATTGAGGCGGAAAACGGCGACGTTAACGCCTTCGTCTCCGTCGAGGCAGAGAGTGCATTGGAGGAGGCCAGCGAATCCGAAGCCCGGTGGCGAAAGGGCGAACCCCTGGGCCCGGGCGATGGCGTCCCCACCTCCATCAAGGACATCTTTTACACGCGGGGCCGGCCCACGCTGCGTGGCACCCATCTGATCAACGCCGATGCGCCTTGGGATCAGGACGCGCCTTGCGTGGCGAGGCTGCGGGAAACAGGCGCCGTACTGATTGGAAAGACCACCACGCCGGAATTCGCCTGGAAGGGGGTGACCGACTCCCTTCGCCACGGCTCCACCGGCAATCCCCGGGCCCAGGGTCTGACATCGGGCGGGTCAAGCGGCGGCAGCGCCACAGCTGTGGGGCTGGGGATGGGCCCCTGGTCTGTGGGCACGGATGGCGGCGGCTCGGTGCGTATACCGGCCGCATTCACCGGAACGGTGGCCATCAAGCCCACTTACGGACTGGTTCCCATGTTCCCTGCCAGCCCGTTCGGAACCCTTGCCCATGCCGGGCCCATGACCCGGACCGTGGAAGACACCGCCCTGCTGCTGGATGTGATCACGGGCTTCGATTCGCGCGATTGGTCCGCCCTCCCGACGCCGGCAGGGTCCTTCCTGGACGGACTGGACGACGGCGTCAAGGGGATGCGTGTCGCCTTCTCCCCCACGCTGGGTTTCGGGATCAACGACCCGGAGATCGAGCGGCTGGCGCGGGCCGCAGTGGATGTGCTGGCGGACGCCGGCGCCGTCATCGAGGAAGTGGATCCCGGCATCGAGGATCCTGTGGAGGCTTTCCACGTTCTGTGGTTCGCTGGAGCCGCCAAGGTGCTTGAGGCATACGGCCCTGATGCCATCAACAAGGTGGATCCGGGGCTGCGCCGTTCTATCCAGGAACAGGGCGAGATCAGCGCCTCTGACTTCCTGGGTGCCACTGCAGTGCGCATGGACCTTGGCGTGAAGATGGGGCTGTTCCATGAGACCTACGACCTGCTCCTGACGCCCACCCTCCCCATCCCCGCCTTCCCGCGAGACCGGGACGCCCCGGAAGGCTGGCATTCCCCCAACTGGACCAGCTGGACTCCGTACACCTACCCGTTCAACATGACACAGCAGCCGGCGATCAGCGTTCCCTGCGGCTTCACTGAGGCCGGCCTCCCGGCGGGCCTGCAGATCGTCGGCCCTCGGCACGCCGACCGCAAGGTGCTTCGGGCCGCACAGACGTACGAAAAGGCGGCAGCCTGGGGTACGGAACGGCCTGCACGCCTCGCCGCCCACCACAGGTAGCCGCGCAACGCCCCTCCGCGAAGTTCACGAAGGGGGAAACAGGAAAGCAGAGGCGCCATTTTGCATATGGCGCCCCTGCTTTTTCCGTTTAAGGCCTAGTCTGACGGTTCTTAAGTCCAACCCGGCACGCTTCTCCCGATCTCCGGCCCATCGCCCTCGCCGTCCATCATATCCGGGGCTGACCCGCCGTCGGGAGCGACCCGTCTGGGTTGCAGGCCACCGCCGGGAGCTGACCCGCCTGGGTAGCCGGTCGCCGTCGGGCCCTTCCCATCCCGGGCATGCCCGGATCGACAGCGGGTCACCAGCACCCGTGAGCCGATGCTGGGCACGCCAAGAAGCCCGCGGCGGGCACCTGAACAGTCGCTTCAGGCGCCCACCGCGGGCTAAAACCGGTCTTGCTGGATTTATCGTCCCAACCCGCGCGGGATGGGGAGCTTCTTGATGCCCGGAATCTTCATGTTCCGCAGTGAGGCTCCTGCAGTCTCCGGCATTTTCCACACGGCGACCAGACCCACAAGGCAGGCGCCCATCATGTAGAAAGCCGGCATCAGAACGTTACCCGTGGAACTGACGAGGAGTTCGTTCATCATAGGAGCGGTCCCACCGAAGATTGCGGTGCTCACGTTGTAGGTGATTGCGAAGCCGGCGAACCGCACCTGCGTGGGAAACATGGCCGGGAAAGTTGCGGAGATTGTGGCCAGCTGCGGGAGGTACAGCAGGCCCAGGACAGCGAATCCGAGCATCGCGAACCAGAAGCCATTGGCCATGACCATATACATGGGGACGGCCATGACAAAAAGGCCAATAAGCGAGATGAACCACATCGGCTTTCGTCCAAGCTTGTCCGAGCGGGCTCCGGCCAACGGAATCATCAGCATCATGACAAGCTGGCCCACAAACATCAGCGTGAGCACCGTGTTGGCCCCCATGCCCACGGTCCCCTCCAGGTAGGTGGGCATGTAACTGAGCAGCGTGTAATTGACGACGTTCAGCGGAATGACCAGGCCGGCCACCACCAGCATGGGACGCCAGTAATGGCGTAGAAGGTCGCGGAGGGCAGTGCTGGTGGCCGGTTCCAGCTCTCCGCTGGCCTCAAGCTCACGGAAGACCGGAGTGTCTTCCAGCCGGTTACGCAGGTACATGCCGACAATACCGAGAGGCCCGGCGATAAGGAACGGCAACCGCCAGCCCCACTCGGTCATGGCCCCGTCGCCGAGCAGCAGGCTGCAGAGCAGAACGACGAGCGAACCGAGCGCGAACCCGCCCAGGGTGCCGAACTCCAGGAAACTTCCACAGAAGCCGCGCCTCTTATCCGGCGCGTATTCGGCCATGAAGGTCGCTGCGCCGCCGTACTCGCCTCCAGTTGAGAACCCCTGGACCATGCGCAGCAGGATCAGCAGGGCCGGGGCTATCCAGCCAGCCACAGACTGGGTCGGCAGCAGGCCGATGGCGAAGGTGGAGGCCGCCATCAGAATGATGGTCAGTGCGAGTACCCTCTTGCGCCCAACTCTGTCACCGAGAGGGCCCCAAAACAGCCCGCCGAGAGGCCGCACGAGGAAGGACAGCGCAAAAGTGGCCAGCGTCCAGACGGTTCCCATTGCTCCTTGGCCCGGGAAGAAGTTCGCTGCGATGTAGGTGGCGGCCACGGCGTAAACGCCGTAATCGAACCACTCAGTGGCGTTGCCCATTGCTGAGGCAGCGATGGCGCGGCGCAGAACCTTCTTGCCTGCTGGTGAGTTTTCCTCCGGAGTCACGAACCCTGCGCCGGAGCCAGCTCCAAGCGGTTGTGTTTCTGACATGTCAATCCTCGAGTGGTGGGAAATGTATCGCTCATCACACTACCGGACTGTCCCATTGTTGACAATAGGAGAAAACCATTGCATTTGCTGCTTGCGCCAGGCAAAGGGCGGGGAATGCGAAAAGGCCGCCAGACCATGGGTCTGACGGCCCTCAACGGACCTAGCTATGGATAAACGGGCACCCTATGGGATAAGCCGCATCAGCGCGTCATCCATGTGTTCAGCCAGTAGCTTCTCCGCGAGATCCGAGTCCCCGCGCGAGATCGCCTCTGCAATTCCCTTGTGCTCGGAGATGCGCTTGTCCGCCGTGTCGTAGGTGCTTTTGAGCGCATTAAGGCACATCTGCGTCTCCGTCAGAAGTGTGTCGTGCATCTTCTTAAGCCGCGGACTGCCTGCCAGCTCAACCAGGAGTGCATGAAAACGCATGTCAGCCTCGGTGATTGCCTGGCCGTCGGGCGTTGCGGCGGCAGCCTCCATCGCGCGGACGGCCTCCATAAGCTTGGCGGCACCGCCCTCCGGGTCCGTGCCGGCCACCCGATTGATGGCTGCAACCTCAACGGCCGATCGGGCCAGGTAGATGTCACGGAAGTCGTCCTGATCCATCGACACCACGAAGAGGCCGCGGTTCCGGTAACTTACCAGCAGGCCTTCCTGGGTGAGCCTCTGCATGGCTTCCCGCAGGGGTCCGCGGCTAACGCCCAGCTCTTTTGCAAGTTCCGCTTCACCCAGCTGGACGCCAGGGGCGAAGTCACCGCGGGCAATGGCATCGCGGATTTTCCTGGCGATGATGGCCGGAGTGGACTCCTGCACAACCGGGTCTAAGGCTCCCCTTTTCATGCTGTTTCCGTTCTTGCTTCCAGGAAATCGACTCCTGGCGACTGGTTCAAGTTTAAGGCGGCCCTGCGGACAGCCTATGTCTCATGGTTGACAATAGGCATTTTACTCTTCAACAAACACGCTCTTCGTCCAAGCCACGCATTCCATTAGGCCGCACCCTCGAACATGACTTAGAAGAACCGCCAGCATTCCGCCCCTCAGGGCCCTTCGATTGTCGACAATCCAACTGTATGCTATTTCCATGACACTGAACAGCCCCATGCCGTACCACGCGGCCCGTCGCAAAGGAGCGAAATGACAACTGTCGGAATGCTTTATCCCGGCCACAGCGCCGAGGACGAATACCCCTACCTGGAGTCAGTCTTGGGAGATGACATCCGTCTCCCGGTAGTGCATACCTCAGTCGGCGGTCCTGATGAGATTACTACGCACGAGGTGCAGGCACTCCTGGATCTGGGCAAGCCCGAGCGGCTGCTCTCGGGCGCCAGCGAGATTGCCCGGGAGCATGAAGCGGACGCCGTCATGTGGGCGTGCACCTCAGGCAGCTTTGTATTCGGCTGGGACGGCGCACACCAGCAGGCGCGGGAGATCCAGGACGCAATCAACGTTCCTACGTCTTCCACCTCACTGGCCTTCGCCGCAGCACTGCGCCACCTGGGCATCACAAAGGTTTCCATCTCCGCAACCTACCCCGACGATGTCTCCCGCCACTTTGTGGAACTGCTTGGCCACCAGGGCATCGAAGTCCTTGATATGGCTTCCCATGACATCGCCTCCGGAGAGGACGCCGGCGAACTTGACCACGACAGCGTGATTGAGCTGGCACTCAGCGCCAACGCTCCCGAGGCTGAGGCCGTCCTGATTCCGGACACCGCCCTGCACACGGTCCGCTGGATCAACGAACTGGAATCAGTACTCGGAAAGACAGTGCTAACGGCGAATCAGGTGACCGCCTGGTATGGACTGCAGCTCGCCGGCCGGACTGTGCACTCCGACCAGCTGGGCACGCTGTTCCGCCCTCTGCAGAAGACCGCCGCCTAATCCGACCACCACAGCGAACTAAAAAGACCTCCTGGCCGGCAAATATCCGACGGGCCAGGAGGTCTTTCTTTGTCTGGTTGCGTTTGAGAACTGGCTGGCTAGTTGACCCCGGCCTGGAGCAGGAGCTGGTCCGGACCTACGGCCTCACGGCCCATCAGCCGCAGCCCGCTCCATGCCGTGACCTGGTTGGCCGTGATCACCGGCTTCCCCAATTCGCGTTCCATGTGGGCAATGAGGTCATAGGTGGGCAGATTGGTGCAGCTTACGAAGACGGCCTCGGCCTCCGGGCGGTCCGCCTGGCGGATCAGCTCGCAGGTGGTGGCGTACGGGACCGTCCAGATGTCCCGGTCCAGCCCTAGCCCCTCGTGCGAGACCACTGACTTCCCCCCCTGCTCCAAAAATGACGCCAGCCGGTTTGTGAGCTCTGCGAGATAGGGTGTGGCGACCGCAACCCTGCTGACACCCAGGGCGTCCAAAGCCATCAACAGACCCTCCGAGGTAGTCACTGCTGCCGGCGCTCCCGCTTGGACCATCGCCGCCGAAAGTTTCCTGGCCCCCTCGACGCCGTGCACGAAGCTGCCGGACGTGCAGGCATATGTCACCACTGCCGGCCGGATGGCCACGAGGCTGCGGACGGCGTCCTGGATTTCCCCGTGGTCGCTGATCTCCTCAGCCATGTCCAGGCCTACGGGCTGGTCGTAATAGGGAGTCCGGGTAAAAACGAGGTTCACCCCGTCGGGCATCCAGCGCCACAACTCGTGGTCAAGGGCCATATCGAAGGGGCAGACGACGCCGATATCCTGCCAGGGTTGCGGACCCTGCGGATCCGCCGCGGGTGCCAGAGCGGGGTTAGGTATAAGTGTCATACGTCACTTTCTCATATTTGTTCGATTGTCTACAATGACTCGTTATGAATGAAAATAAAACTTCGGTCCGCGCGCTTCCCCCCACCCCCCAGCCCGCCGGGAACTACGTACCCGTCCGGGAAGCACACGGCGTCCTCTACACAGCCGGGCACACGTCGGCCGTGCAGGGAATGCTGGAACACCGCGGCCGCGTGGGCCAGGACCTGACAGTGGAGGAAGGACGATCGGCCGCGGCCACGGCCGTGCTGAACTGCTTGGCGTCCTTGGCTGCACAGGCCGGCGGCTTGGACCGCATCGAGGAGATTGTCTCGATGACCGGCTATGTCTGCGCCGGCAGCGACTTCACGGAGCATCCGCGGGTGATGGACGGCGCGTCCGAAGTGCTGGTTTCATACTTTGGTGACCGGGGGCGGCCGGTGCGTGCCGCCGTCGGGGTTTCCAGCCTGCCCGACGGCGCACCGGTTGAAATATCCCTACTGGCCACCATCCGCAGCGCATAAAAATCAAGCGCTGGCCCGGGCAGCATCGGCGTCACCGAGCAGCCCGGGCCAGCGCCGCAAAGTGTCAGGACCCTATCAGTGCTGCAGCACAGCCCGGAGGAAGGTCCGGGTCCGCTCCTGCTGCGGGTCCTTAAAGATCTGAGCAGGCGGTCCGCTCTCCACGGCGGCACCGTTATCGAACATCACCACGCGGTCTGAAATCTCCTCGGCGAACCGCATTTCGTGCGTCACCATCAGCATGGTCATGTCGGTGGTGTGGGCCAGGTTCCGGATCACGTTCAGCACCTCACCGATCAGTTCCGGATCCAGGGCCGAGGTGGGCTCGTCGAACAGCAGCACCTTCGGCCGCATGGCCAGTGCCCTGGCAATAGCCACGCGCTGCTGCTGACCCCCGGACATCTGGGGCGGGGTGTGGTTCATATGCTTCCCGAGCCCTACGAGATTGAGCAGGTCTGCGGCCCGCTCCCGCGCTTCGGCCTTGTTCATTCCCAGAACGTGCATCGGTGCCTCGATGATGTTTTCCATCGCGGTCATGTGCGGGAAGAGATTGAACTGCTGGAAAACCATGCCAATCTTCCGCCGCGTCTCGCGCAGCTGCCGGGTTTCGCGGACCTTCTGCCCTGCCGTGACATTCCACAGCACATCGCCGTCGACATTTACCAGCCCTTCAGTAGGGGTCTCAAGCGTCATGAGAATGCGCAAAATAGTGGTCTTGCCAGATCCGGAAGGGCCAATGATAGAGACTTTCTCACCAGGAGAAACCTCGAAGTTCAGCGACTTGAGGACGTGGTTTGATCCCCAGTTCTTGCTGACACTCTCGAAGCGGATAATCGCTTCCGGAGCCAGGGCAGTGCCCACGCTCAGGGGTTGGGGTTCAGTGCTGGGGCGCATAGCGCCTCTCCAATCTGTTTACGAGCCGGGAAGCCGGGTAGCTGACTGCAAGGAACAGCAGGGCGGCCATGGTGAGCGGTTCCAGGTAGCGGAAGTTTGAGCTGCCGATGGCCTGTGCCGTAGCCATGAGCTCCACGACGGTGATGGCGGACAGGACGGCCGAGTCCTTGAACATCTGGATGAGATAGTTGCCGAGCATGGGCACCACGGTGCGGATCGCCTGCGGAAGGATTATCCGCCCCCAAGTACGCGCACCGGGAAGGCTGAGCGCCGTTGCCGCCTCCCATTGGCCCTTGGGAACACCCTGGATTCCGCTGCGGTAGACCTCAGCCATGTATGCGCTGTAATTGATGCCGATGACCACCACGCCGGTGGTCAAAGCGTCGAAGCTGACTCCGTAGGCCGGCAGTACGAAAAAGGCGCAATAGGCCTGAACCAGCAGCGGCGTCCCGCGTACAAAAACCACAAGGAAGGAAACCACCGGCGAGAGGACCGGAATGGCAAGCCTTCGAAGGACGGCGAAGACCAACCCAAGGACGGCGGCGAGCAACGTGCCCAGCAGCGTGATTTGAACGGTGACGCCAAGTCCTTCCAGGAGCAGGGGAAAGACTGAAATAGCAAAGTTGTTATCCCAGATCATGCTGCACCTACCTTCATGAGACGGCTTTCCTTACGCTGGGCGACCAGGGCCTTGCGGTCCAGTGCGAAGCGCCGTTCCAACCATCCCGTCAGGAGCGTCAGCAGGTAGGACAGTACGAAGTACACCACCAAAATGGTGAGGAATATCGCCGTCGTCTGCCCTGTGGTGCTGCGGATCATCTGGGCGCTGAAGGTCAGATCTGCCACGGTGACCAGCGAAACCAGGGAGGTGTTCTTGAGCAGGTCAACCATGACGTTGCCAAAAGGGGGCAGCATGGCGGGAATTGACTGCGGGATGATGATCCTGCGCAGCCTGAGCGCCGGCTCCATTCCGAGGGCGATGCACGCCTCGGTCTGGCCCTTGGCTCGGCTCGCAATGGCGCCTCGCACCACTTCGGCCGCATAGGCGCCCTCGTTTAGCCCAAGAGCAAGGACCGCGGCGGTCACCGGATGAAGCTGGATCCCGAAGAACGGCAATGCAAAGAAGAGCCAAAACATCTGCACCAAAAGGGATGTACCCCGGAACACTTCGATGAAGATGCCGGCGGGCCAGCTCAGGAACCGGTGCCGGGACAGGCGTGCCAGCCCTGCCGCGAACGCGACCACCACACAAAGAGCACCGCTGAGCACCGTGACCAGGATGGTGGTCAGGAGGCCCTGCCACAGCAGCGGTGCATAGTCCATTACAGCCGACATACGCGACTCCTCTTCAGCGCGAGGCGCATCAGCCGGCGGTCTGGCATAGCTCCTGGGCAGTGACGCCCTCCACCACCGTCGCGTCAAATCCCCATTTAGTCAGGATCGCTGCAAACTCAGGCGTCTTCTTGAAGGCGGCGAGTTCCTCGTTGTAAGCCTCATGAAAGGCGGCGTCGGACTTGCGGAAGGCAGCCCCGGAGCCTGTCCGGGGCGCGTCGTGCACCGGCTTGGTGATGTCGAAGCTCGCGTCGTCCTTGGCCAAGGCTGTCAGAGACAGCGTGGGAAGCATGAAGGCATCGGCGCGGTTTGCTTTAAGCGCTTCGAGCCCGCTGCGCCCATCATTGATTTTGACCTGCTGGGAGGCAGGGACGTTGGCCGTCTTGAGTACACCTTCCTCAAAGCCGCCCGGCAGGACAGCTACTTTCAGCGATTTGTCGGCCAGGATGTCGGCCACGGTCAAGATCCCTTTCGGGTTGCCCTTCGGCGTAGCGAAGGACTCGGTGGACACGATGACGGGCTCCGAGTAGAGAACCTGTCCGCACCGGGACTCCTTCATGAAGAGGCCGGCCGCAATGACGTCCCAGCGGTTGGCATTTAGGCCGGGAATCATGGATTCGTAGGGCGTAATGACACCTTGGACATCATTGATGCCGAGGCGCTTGCACACGGCGCGCAGCACGTCCGGCTCGCAGCCGGTTACCTTTCCGTCCGCGCTGACCTGGGTGTACGGCGGCTCGTTCGCTATGCCCACTCGGATGAAACCCTGGGACTTCGCCGTCTCCAACAGGTTGCTCGAAGCGCCTGTCGCCGGGCCGCCCACGGGCACACTGGAGCAGCCCGTGGCCCAGCCCGCAACAGTGGCACCGAGTGCCGCCACCCCCGCGCCCCGCAGAAGGTTTCGCCGTGAAATGTTGACTGTCATATGAACTCCATCCGCCCGGACCAGCCGGGCACCTAAGCAGGAATTGATCATCCTGTGATGCGGGTTACATAAATCTAGGAGGCGGCTGTATCATTGTCAACAATCCGAATGTAAGGATGTCCTGAATGTTCTTCACTGGGGTCTCAAAGGTGATTCCCCGCTCATTAGTCATCGCTTAGATGCAAGCCTCAAGGAAGGCAGGCCGCACGGCGCACCACTCCGGCTCCGAAGCCCCACAACTGCCCCTGGCAATCGACCGGTACAACCTGGCCGCGGCCTAAGCCACGCCGGCATCACCTTATCCGCAAACAGAAAGCCTCCCAAGGAACGAATCATGAAGAAGCGCATCCAGTTGCAGCAGACCGGGTCGAGCAGCAACGGCCGGACACCCAGACCGCGGACCGGCGATCACTGCCCTGCGAACGGCTGGTGGGCACCCCTCAATGACGAGTCAACCCCGCACTTCATCACCGAGGGGAGCATCATGCCCCCAGCGAACGGGACCCCCATGAGCTGGAAGCTGGTGATAGGCCAGCCGCGGCAGGTGCAAAGGCCGAGCCACGACTTCCCGCCGAAAGGCTTTGCGCTGGACAGCATCTGACCAGGAATTGCTGTTCGGGCTTTCGGGGCACCAGTGAGCCAACTTGTTAACCTGCCCGCCAACTCCCCGCGGGCCGCGCGCCACCTGGCTTCCCTAGGGTAAACGGGTCGGCGGCTCAGCGCCGGCCACCGTCATCCTGGAGGAACCAAAACCATGCGCAAATTCCTGACCGCAGCGGCCGCCGTCGCGCTTTTCACCGCCACCATCGGCTCGACGGCGAGTCCCGCCATCGCTGCCCCGGCAGCGGACGCCGGGACGCCGTCGTCGAACGCTGCCGGTACCTCGCCAACGGGGAAAACAACAGCCATGACGACGAACGAGCGCAACGGCTCGTTCGACCTGCAGTCGCACCGCGGCGGCCGCGGCGAGTGGACCGAGGAATCGCTGACCGCGTTTGCGAACTCGCTGAAGCTGGGCGTGAGCACGCTCGAACTGGACACCCACCTGACCGAGGACGGCAAGGTGATCGTCTGGCACGACGACACGATGCAGGCCAACAAGTGCGCGGACACGGCGCCGGCCACGCCCAACGACCCCGAGTTCCCCTACGCGGGCCGCCGCGTGGCGGAGCTGTCGCTGGCCCAAATCAAGACGCTCAACTGCGGCTACACCCAGCTGGCCGGATACCCGGAGCAGCAAGTGATCGAGGGCAACCGCATCGCCGAGCTCAGGGACGTCTTCCAGCTGGTCCGCGACTTGGGCGCCAAGAAGGTCCGCTTCAACGTGGAGACCAAGGTGGAGGACGGGCAGGCCGGCGGCGAGGGCTCGGTGGCGCTCACCAAGGCCGTGGTCACCGAGATCTACATGGCGGGCATGTCCGGCCGCACCACGGTGCAGTCGTTCGACTGGTCCACGCTGAACTACACCAAGAAGTTCGCCCCGCAGCTGCGGGTCGTGGCGCTCTCCAGCGGCGACGCATGGCTGCAGGTGGGCAAGCCCGGCGCCGCGCCCGAGCTGGGCGGTATCGACATCGACGACTACGACGGTTCCCTCGCCAAGGCCGCCAAGGCCCTGGGCTACGACGTCATCTCCCCCACGTTCCGTTCCGTCACCTCGCAGATGATTGCCGAGGCCCACGAGTACGGCCTGCCCGTCATCCCGTGGACCGTGAACACCACCGCAGACATGGCCCGCCTGATGGACCTCGGCGTGGACGGCATCATCACCGACTACCCCACCCGCCTGCGCACCTTCATGGACCAGCGCGGCCTGAAGCTGCCGAAGGCGTACGCAGTGGCTGGGTAGTTTCTTCCATCGGTAAAAGCCGAAGCCTACATCCCTGATGACATGTACAGGCCGGGCAGCAGGGCAGGATTTCCCAGTGCAAAGAAGGCGAAGACGATCAGCGCCCCTCCAACAATCCTGCTCAGCGCACGCCCGTGGCTCCACGACTTCTCCAGCAGCACGGTTACGGCGATGACGGCCATCCAGGCAAGGTTCATCACGCCCACGGCGATAAGGACCACCATCAGCCCCCAACAGCATCCTATGCAGTACACGCCGTGGTAAAGCCCGACCCGCAGGTCACGGAGCCGGCCCTTGTAGCTCGAGACATGGAGCAGGAACGCCACCGGTGAGCGGCAATGACGGAGGCAGAAGTCTTTGAGCGGCGTCAGTTGATAAATGCCCGCGGCCACCAGCATCCCGGCTCCCACCCACGGTGCGACGTCCGGCGCAGCCGTTGCCAACTGGCCCGCCAGCAGCGCGGCCGCGAAGGCGGCGGCGCCGAAGACAGCCCACGCGGCCAGGTACCCGAGAACGAGTGCGGCGGTTCGGGCGGCCCGGACGGCGGCACTCCGGGTCGACCGGATGGACCGCAGATAAACCGTGGTGAGGGGCGATAACGCCGGAAGCATCATTGCCGCCATCATCAGCGTCCACGCCGCCAGGAAGCCGGCAAGTCCCAACCCCATCGTCCCGGGCCCGGGAGCCATCTCCCGGAAGCCCAGGACCGTGAAGTACCAAGCGACAGCCGCGCAGCCAAGCAACACCAGCAGTGCCCCGTGGTTGCGGACTGTCACATATGCCTGCCCCGACAAGTCAGGCTGACCAAGAGAACGGTGCCGAGAAGGAGTTCTTTCCGGCGTTGTCCCACGACAGGCCGAAGACATCCACGGCGGACGTGGTGGCACGTCCGGCGGACAACGTGTCGGCAGGGAAGCCGATGCCGCTGACCTTGACGCCGGCGCCGGTCGGGTCCAGTGGCGAGACGAAGTCCTCCACTGACATGTCGACAGCCGTGCCGATCCTGACCCGGTGCTCCCGCCCGTCATCCGCATAGGTGAAATCGCGGGACTCCATGCCCAGCATCTCGCCGATCAGGGGGGCCAGGCCCTCCATCGGCCCGCCCAGCTGGCCGCCAAACACGGCCCCGAGCGCCTCGGCCTGCTCGGGTGAGGCGGCTGCGTCCATCAGGACGCCTACCTTCCAGCCGCCGTCGCTCATCAGTGCGGGCGCATCGGTCACCACGCAGACGTTCAGGCCGCCGACGTCGACGCCGTTGACGTCACCCTTGTGGACGTGGAAGGCAAGCGCCACCTTGCAGCGGTCCTCATCCCCAGGCAATGTAAGGCCGGAGGTGGCACACGGGCAGACCATATCGCAGTTGCAGTTTTCGAAGTACGTGCCTTCGATTTGCCATGCCATGCGGGGCTCCTTTCCCACGACCCCCACGCCGTCAGTGTGCTCCGGGGTATGGACCGCGTCAATAGGAAAATACCGCGGTAAAGAAGCGCTCGGACGCGGAAAATCCGGGGCCGGACGGTCCCCTTTTGCACTCGGCTCGCGCCGCCAGTGCCGAGACCGCGGCAAGCTGGCATACTGCTTGGTGGACCTTGGGGGATCACTTGAAAATCGTGCTGTACATCATCTGGGCGCTGTTCGTTGCCGGTGCCGCCTGCTCCATCATCCACGTGGTCAGGAAGAACAGGCAGCACGAACACCGGATAGCCGACTGGCCCCGGCTGCAAGCCACCGTGACCGGGAGCCGGGCGGGCTGGACCAGCGGCGTGGGCAACATGACCCCTAGCCACCGCTTCTGGCCCACGTACCGGTTCAGTGATCCACTCGGCAGAACCTTCACGGGGGAATCTGAATATTCATTTATCCGGCGGCCAGTGCCGGGTTCGCTTTTAGAGGTCGCCTACAACCCGGCCAACCCCAACGAGTCGTTCCACGTCTCCCCGGAGACGAGAGCTCTGCTGGGCTGCGTGATACCGTTTTTCGCCGTCTTTGCCGTGGTCCTCTTCTGGTTCATCGGTATCTTTCCGCTGGCCTGACGCGCGATATAGCAAACGTCCGCGCCGTCCTGCAATCTTCCATCGATTGCTCCGTAACTGCCGTTTTGCGGCCCTAAAAGGGCAGTTACGGAGCCGCCGATGGGTTGTGTAAGGCTCAGGAAACCTTGTAGCTCAACCTGTACTTGGCGCCGTTTCGTGAACTCCATGATCCCGTCCTTGCTGCCGGGTTCGAGGACCTGTTGGCCGAGGTAGTCGTCGCCCTCGACGTCAGGTTTTGGTCCTCGACCCTGATCCGGGTCTCGTCATCGCCGATGAGGTCCTCCTGCTCAACGCAATGGAGGGTTCCGAGACGGATCTTGCCACCCGGAATGGATGTCAGCGTGCTGAGTTTGGCCCGGTGCACACCGTTGATCACGTTGATGGCCGGGTTCCCGCTGGCACTGTTGTACTTGTACGAACCGGATTCGAACAGCAGGTACGCCTCGCCATACGGTGTGGCGATGATTCCTTCCGCCATGCTCGGGGCGCGGAAGCAACGCACGGACGCCCTGTCGAGATTGGTTTCGCCCTTATTGGTGACGTACAAGTTGCTGCGGTGCTTCCGCCCGTGACGTGCTGAAGAGGAAGCGCCCGTCCGCGGCTGCCACTCCCTGCGTCCACTGGGGCACCTCCCAGCGCAAGCCGTTCCCGTCTGCTTTCCTGTCCAGGGTCAGGGATCCGTTGTCAGCGATGGTGTAGCTGTACATCCAGTCACGGTGCTCGCTGCTGAACTTGCCGGCGTACAGGTGTCCGCCGTCGACGGTCATGAATGACGCACCGTAAACCTTGCGGTCTCCGCCGTCCGGCCTTACGGATCCGTCTTTCGCCGTCATAGCCTTCCGGAGCTCGGACAGGCTGTACTTGCGGATTGTGTGCCAGCCATCCTTCTTTGGGCCGTCGACGAATGCCCACTTGCCGTTCAGCGCGATGGACCGGCGTGGGTCTGGTGCGTGTCATTGCCCCTTGGCTCGATGTCGACGGTCCCCACAGTTGTGTTCCCTGCGGTCGGATTTAGACCGACGATATGCGCCTTGCCCTTGCCGTAGGTTGAGACGAGCAGCAGATTGTTGCCCTTGCCGCGGGCTCCGGTTTCCGCTGATCGAGCTTGTCGAAATCAAGGTTTCAACAAGCTCAACCGGCGGAAGCGCCGTCGTCGTATCTACCATCGACTGCTCCATAACCGCCGTTTTGCGTTCCCATAAGGGCGGTTACGGAGCAGTCGACGGGCTATGCCCTTATCCGGCCGGGAGTTCCTTGGGAGTGCGAGCTCACGCCGGCCAGCAGACAGGCTCAACCACCGGGGCTCGGGCTCCGGAGGGCGGTTCACCCAGCCGTCGTGGGGCACTTTGGCAGTCGCGACGCCGTGAATCCCGACGCCGGGCGGCGTGTCGCGGGTCAAAGTGCCCCGTTTCGGCAGGCTCTACCAGCGGGTCCCTGTCTTCGCCGCGCTCAACCGACGGACGCAAAAGGCCCCGCGGGACCAGGCACAAGTGCCGGATCCAGCGGGGCCTTCAGCTGGGTAGGAGGACGCTACTTCGCCGCGATGGTCCAGTCGCCGTCGGAGTTGACCTGGACGAAGCCGGGGGTGAGCTTCACGGTTCCGCTGTAGTCGCCGGTCTTGTTGACGGCGAGCTCGGGAACCTCGCTGCCGAAGCCCAACACCACGAAGCTGCCTTCGCCCTTGTTGGTGACCGCAGCCTTGTCGCTGAACGCATCCCAGTAGAGAACCATGTCGCCGTGGCCTCTCACCTTGTCGGTCGAGGTGGGAACGCTGTCGATGTCCTCGATCTTCAGCGTCCACGCGGAGTCGGCGCTGATGGCCAACTCAGTGGTGGCCGCGGTGCTGGTGTCCACGAGGTGCGACCCTGCGTACGGGCCAACGGCCTTGACCAGGACCATCTCATGTCCGTTGGTTTCCAGGACCGTGTTGCCGCTGCAGGCCTTGCACGTGAACGTCACCACGGCGGGGACGCCCTTGAGGTCCACGGTCTTGACGGCGTCGCCGGTGCCCGTCAGCGTCTGCGCCGCCAGATGCGGACGGTCTTCACCTGAAACTGCTTCCCCCGTGGCCGCCGGATCCGCCGAGGGATCCGAGGCGGCGCTCTCCGACGTCACAGGAGCGGCGGTGACGATTGGCGGGGTGGAGGCCTGCCGGACAATAGCGGCGGCAGCAATCCCGCTGAACACGCCAATCACCAGACTGACCACCAAAAAGACAACCGTGACCATGACAGCCACCTTCTTGTGCTGGGCATACCCTGCCAGCGGCCGGCCGTTCCCGTCCGTCTGCTTCCCGGCCAGCGTGATGACCAGGTCCACAAGCGCCCACCAGCCCAGTCCGCCCAGCGTCAGCAGCTTGGCGATGCCCGTGCCGGTCTTGCCGAGATAGAAGCGGTCCACGCCCAGTACGCCCAGGAGCAGCGAGAAAAGCCAGGTGACCAGGAAGGACTTCTGCGGTTCCGCCCCGTACTGCCCCGGGAAGGACCCGTACTGCCCCGGATACGCCTGCCCCGCGTTCTGCCCGTCCAACAACTGCCCGTTCGCATACAGCGGCGCCCCGTAGGTGGTGTAGTCGGAGGGCGGCGGTGGAAGGGTTGGGCCAGGGTGGCTCATTGCAGTCCTTTCAGGGCAGGTGACGGCAGGGGTCACCGAGGTGGCGGAGTGAGGAAGAAGGGTGGGCAGTGCGGAAGGGGCGGTGCAGTAGGGTGGGTCGAGCGGGAATCCACCTGTGACAGGAACACCGCGCGAGCGAGACCTGTGGTGAATAACACGTGGCTGGACGGCGGGCACATGGCTTCAAAAGCCCGTTTTGTTAAGGCTTTATGGCTTGCACATCTGCTGCTGTCCCCCAGGTTGACGCTTCGGCGTCACCGCCCCCTGAAGGGATGATACAGGGCTTCGGGTTGGCGCGAGGGGACGCCACGGCGCGTCCCGGACGACGCGCCGTGAAGACGCACGACGACGGCGCGCGTCGCCCGCCGTCGTCGTACTTCTTGTTTGTTTTGGGTCGCGAGTCCGGCCCTACTTAGGCACGGCTCCAATCTGCTGCATCAGGCTCATTGTGTCGGTCGATCCCCAGTGTTCGGCCACCTTGCCGTCCTGCACCCGGATAATGTCGATGCCCGAGAATTCCACCGATTTGCCGGTGGCCGGCACGCCCGCGAAGTCGCCCTGGTGCGTTCCCGTCAGGGTCACGTGCACCGCCTCGAGGTCCCCGTCGGCGAGCGCCGGCTCCGAGGTCTTGACCGCTAGATCCGGAAATGCGGTCCGCACGGCGTTCACGTAGAACTTCACGCCCTCCTTGCCCGGCGGCTGCCCCGGAAAGCCCTCCTCGTGATCGACGACGTCGTCCGCCACCAAATCGTCGATGAGCGCCAGATTTCCGCCGGTCAGCACCTCGTTGTAAAACCGCCTGATCAATCCTTGTCCGCCAGCCATCTCCGTCTCCTTTGAGCTTATGTGGCCGTATTCGGCAGCTAGATCTTCCCACCGGCCGCTCGGCACAACAACGGTTAATTGCTTTCCGGATTCCGGCGCTCATCCGGCGGTCCCTCCGGGCAGGAAAGGTCCAAAATAGGTTTAGGGGACATGCCAGCAAGGTGCACGATCGGAGGGTTTTGTCATGGCCGGCCACTTTGAAATCATCGATGCTCCGGACGGCGGCTTCCGCGTCAGGCTTCTGGACGGAACGGGCGGCCTGGTGGCCGTCTCAGTGAAGTACCCCACCAAAGAGGCTGCCGTGGCGGGGATTTCCTGGACCAGGGAAGTCGCCGGGACCGGCCTCATCCGCGACATGAGCCGCGGCGGGCATGGGGAGCTCATCATCCCGAAGTCCAGGGCAGCCCACGCGACCGTGAGATTCCACTCCCATACTCGCTTCCCGGCCGCGGACCGAGGTGCTGGGGTCCGAAGGGTCCGCTCGCTCTGACGGGTGGCGGAAGGACGGGCCCGGCGACGGCGTGGCGGGCCGGTCCGCGGATGCCCCTGCGCTGCGGAGGACATGACGCCGAGCGGACCTAGCACTAGGGTGGATTCCACGGCTGAAGACACCCGGCCTTGGAACGCCCTTACGGAGCTGCCACCATGACCGAAGCCCTCGCCGCCACACCCGACACAACCGCAAGCCCCAACAGCGCAGATCCCAACAGCACAGGTCCCGACGCCGGCCTCCGCCAGCTCGCCGCCGACGCCTACGGGCTCCCCCACCTGCGGGACGGCCAGCTCGCCGGCATGCGCGCCCTGGCCCAGGGCCGCGACGTCCTCGCCGTCATGCCCACCGGTTACGGCAAGTCGGCCATCTACCAGGTTGCCGCCCTGTTCATCCACCGCGGTCACCAAGACAAGCACCTCGACGCCACCGGGGCCAACAGCGCCAGACGCGGTCCCGCCGTCGTCGTTTCCCCGTTGATCGCCCTCCAGGAGGACCAACTGGACGGCCTGCTGGAGGACCTGGGCGGGGAGTCCGCGGCCGCCATCAATTCCGGCCGGAAGGATTCGGAGGTGCAGGACGCGTGGGAGGCCGCCGAGCGGGGCGAGGCAACATTTCTCTTCCTGGCCCCCGAGCAGCTGGCCAAAACCGAGACCGTCGAACGGCTCGCCGCCATGAACGTCTCGCTGTTCGTGGTGGACGAGGCCCACTGCGTCTCCTCCTGGGGGCACGACTTCCGCCCCGACTACCTGCGCCTCGGCGAGGTCCGCGCGCAACTCGGCAACCCGCCCGTCGCGGCGCTCACCGCTACTGCCTCTCCCCCGGTGCGTGACGAGATCCAGCAGCGCCTGCGCATGAAGGACCCGCTGGTGCTGGTCCACGGCTTCGACCGGCCCAACATCCGGCTCGACGTCGTGCGGCACCTTGAGGACCGGGACAAGCGGCGCGCCGTCGTCGAGCATGTGGCGGAGCTCAAGGGGCCCGGCCTGCTGTACGCGGCCACCCGCAAGGACACTGAAACCTACGCGGCGGAACTCACCGAACGCGGGCTGCGTGCCGAGGCCTACCACGCCGGCCGGAAGCAGAGCGAGCGCGACCAGGTCCACGAGCAGTTTCTCGACGACGAACTAGACGTCGTGGTGGCCACCACCGCGTTCGGCATGGGCATCGACAAGCCCAACGTCCGCTTCGTGATCCACGCCGACATCCCCGAGTCACTGGACGCCTACTATCAGGAGATCGGCCGCTCCGGCCGGGACGGAGACCCTGCCTCCGCCGTCCTGCACTACCGGCCCGAGGACCTGGGCCTGCGCAAGTTCTTCAGCACCCACAAACCGGACGAGGACGCGCTGCTCGGTGTCCTCACCGCCCTGCGCGCCTCAGACGGCCCGGTCACGCAGAAGGCGCTCGCCGAGCAGACCGGCATCCCCACCCGCCGGCTCACCGGCCTGCTCAACGAGCTGCAGGAGACCCGCTCCGTGAAGGCCCTCAAACGGGGCATCCGCCTGGAGGCCGGCGCGAAGCTGCCCAAGGTGGTGGAACAGGCCGTCGAACTCGCCGAAGCACGCCAGCGCGTGGACCGCTCGCGCATCGAGATGGCGCGCGGCTACGCGGAGACGGACGCCTGCCGGCGCCAGTTCCTGCTGGGCTACTTCGGCGAGGACCTCCCCGAACCGTGCGGCAACTGCGACAACTGCGCCGACGGTTCGGCTTACGAGGAGGATTACGACGACAGCGCCGTGGCCGCCGCCGGCGGTGAAGCCTTCCCGCTCCAGTCATCAGTGGTGCACAAGGAGTGGGGCGCGGGCATCGTCATGCGCCACGAGGAGGACGTGATCACCGTGCTCTTCGAGCAGGAGGGCTACAAGACGCTCTCCCGCCAGGCCGTGACGGAGGGAAAGATCCTGACACTCGCGGACTGACGCCGTCGTGCCCTCCCAGCCACCCAAGTAAGTAGCACTTCAGGGCGTTCCCAGCGCTGGGAACGCCCTGACTTGCTACTTACTTGGGGAGATAAGGACCCCTCCGGACCATTGACATGTGACCAAATGGTCACCTATTCTGGCCGTGTGGACGCCGTATTCAAGGCCCTCGCCGACCCCATCCGCAGGGACCTGCTGGACGCGCTCTTCAGCGAGGACGGCCAGACCCTTAGCGCGCTGGAGTCGCGGTTCGAGATCACCCGATTCGGCGTCATGAAGCACCTGAAGATCCTGGAAGAGGCGGGCCTCGTGGTGACCAGGCGCCGCGGCCGCGAGAAACTGCACTTCCTCAATCCGGTGCCCATCAGGCTCGTCCACGACCGGTGGGTGAGCAAATACGCAGAACCATGGGCCGCTGCTCTCAGCGACCTCAAATCCCGATTGGAAAGTCCCATGGAAAAGATCTTCGAAATCTACATCAAGACCACTCCGGAACGGCTCTGGGAAGCCATCACGGACAGCGACATCCGCAGCAAGTACCAGTTCGGGAACACGCTGAAGTCGGACTGGACGCCGGGCTCCCGCTTCGAAATGGGCAACCCCAAAGCCGGGGAGCTCCTCGGCGAGGGCGAGAACCTGGAAGTCGATCCCCCGCGCCGGCTGGTGCAGACCATGCGCGCGCTCTGGGGCGAGGACGTCAAGGCCGAGGGCACCTCCCGCGTCACCTGGGAAATCGAGCCGGTCGGCGACGACTCGTGCCACCTCACCGTCACGCACGACCAGCTCCGCGAAGGCGCCAACGAGCAGCTCTACGGCGGCTGGCCGATGATCCTCTCCGGCCTGAAGACCTGGCTCGAGACCGGGGAAAAGCTCACCACGCCGGGCTCGCTGATGTACGGCTGAGGGGAACGGTGCCTTGCGGGCGGGCGGAGCGCACTGGGTAGGGTTGTCTTGCACGCCCCGCCCGAAACGCGCAGGAAAGAGGCAGCATGGAAGTCCCCCCTATCGTCTGGACCCTCACGATTGCCGGGATCGTTGCGCTCCTGGCCTTCGACTTCTTCTTCCACGTCCGCAAGGCCCACACCCCGTCCCTGAAGGAATCCGCCACGTGGTCGGCCATCTACGTGGGGATGGCAGTCGTGTTCGGCCTTGGCGTCTGGCTCTTTGGCGGCTCCAAGATGGGCACCGAGTACTTCGCCGGCTACGTGACCGAGAAGGCGCTGTCCGTGGACAACCTGTTCGTCTTCCTGATCATCATGTCAAGCTTCAAGGTGCCGCGCGCCGACCAGCAGAAAGTGCTCCTGTTCGGCATCGTTTTCTCGCTGCTCGCCCGGACCGGCTTCATCTTCCTCGGCGCCGCACTGATCAACAGCTTCGCTTGGGTGTTCTACATTTTCGGGCTGATCCTGCTCATCACCGCCGGGAATCTGCTCAAGCCGGACAACCACGACGACGACACCGAAACCCTCGTGGTCCGGCTCGCCAAGAAGTTCCTGCCGGCCTCCGATCATTTCGACGGCGACAAGCTCTTCACCGTGGTTGACGGCAAGAAGGTCCTCACGCCGATGCTCCTGGTGATGGTGGCCATCGGCGCCACGGACATTCTCTTCGCGCTGGACTCCATCCCGGCCATCTTCGGCCTGACGCAGAACGTGTTCATCGTCTTCACGGCCACCGCGTTCTCGCTCATGGGCCTGCGGCAGCTGTTCTTCCTGATTGACGAGCTCCTCGACCGGCTCATCTACCTCTCCTACGGCCTCGCCGCCATCCTCGGCTTCATCGGCGTGAAGCTGATCCTGCACGCCCTGCACGAGAACAACCTGCCGTTCATCAATGACGGCGAACACGTGAACGTCGTCGAAATCAGCACCGGCCTGTCGCTCAGCGTGATCCTGGGCGTACTCGCCGTCACCATCGTCGGCTCCCTCCTCAGCCCCAAGGGCAAGGCCAAGTCCATGGTCTCCGGCGCCAGGCGGCACGCCACCACGTACGTGGACCTCAACTACGAGACGGACATCGCCGAGCGCGAGCGGATCTTCGACAAGCTGGTCCGCGAGGAGCAGGAACTCAAGAAGCTCCCGGAGAAGTACAAGCGCCTCATCCGGGACGAGACCGAGTTCATGAACCTGATCCGCCAGGCCCACACCGAGCACGACCAGGCCCTGGAGCGCGCCGGCGAAAAGTAGCCCACCAAGACCAACGCGGGGTCACTTACAGCCCAATTAGGATGGTTTATTGGGCGATAAGTGACCCCGCGTTGCTGTTTCGGGTTACGTTCCCGGGCGTCCCGCCACTACCGCGAGGAACCTGAAGCCGTGGCGGTCCACGGGCGCCGCTGTCGCGGTCAGAAGTACGACGCCGGTCCCCGCCTTCCGGTCCAGCCCCACCCAGGAGCGGAAACCGCCGGTGCCGCCGTTGTGCCAGGTGACTGCGCGGCCCTTCACCTCCAGGGTCATCCAGCCGGCACCGATGCGGGCTGCAGGTCCGGCGAAGTTCGCCACGGGATCCAGCGCGCCAAGGCCCGGGGCGGATCCGTTCAGCAGCGCCTGCACCAGCCGGGCCATGTCGCCGATCGAGGCCCTGACCCCGCCAGCCGGAGCAACTGCCTCGCCGGTCCACGGCTGCATCACCCGGCCCGAGCGGCTCCGGCCGGTGACCGCCGTCGGACGCACCTCAGCGGCAGTGGCTGGCGCGTAAACAGAACTTAGCCCGAGCGGAACTGCGAGCCGCTCGCGGAGCAGCTCCTGGAAACTCAGGCCTGCACCGGCGGCGACGGCATGGCCTAAAAGCTCGAAGCCGAAGTTGGAGTAACGCGGGCGCGGGGTGGAGTGTCCGGCGGGCAGGTGCGCGGCGCGGGCCTGGTCCAGCAGTTCCGCCAGGGTTTCGCCGTAGGGATTGGTGCCGTGCAGAACCAGGTCAAGGCTGCGCCGCAGGGTTCCCGGCTGCCGGGGCAGCCGGGGCAGGCCCGAAGAATGCCGGCTTAGTGAAACCAGAGTCACGCCGGCCGCGGGGCAGTCGCCCAGCGGCAGCCGCTCCCCCAGCGTGGTGCCGGGACCCAGCTCGCCGCGCCTCAGGGCGTCGGCACAGAGCAGCCCCGTGATCCCCTTGGAGACCGAGCCAATTTCGAAGTCAGCAGCAAGGGAGGCACCGCGGCCCGCCACGGCAACCTCCCCTGCGGAAACAGTGGCCGCAGCCACCACTGGATGGCTGCGGCCAAAAGCTGCTTGTAATTGTTGTGCCAGTCCCGGGTCGCCATGGACCTGAGGGACCGGACTGGTGTGTCTCAGCGTCAGTGCCTGTGGAGCATGTGGCGGATCTTGTCTCCGATACCCCCGGCGGTGCGGCCGCGGCCCATGGAAGAGGTCCGTCCCGTTGTATAGGGCCTGGTGCCCCGCGTGTAGCCCCTCGTGTATCCGCCGGTGGTTCCTTGGGTGGTCCGTCCGGAAATACGTCCTGCGGCATTCCTGATCATGTTGCCCAAGTTCATGATGAACTCCTTAGGTTGTGCGTCTGTTCAGGCTGCGACCGGTTTAGGACCGGTCTTTCCCGACTTTACGCGCGTCCCGGAGGCATGGCTACGGCGGAGTATCAGGCCCCAAAAAGCAACGGGGCCCACGCCCGCAGGGTTCCCTGGCCGAGCTTGCGAGGCTTGGGCGCGGGTGGGGAGGGTCACTTACAGCCCAATTCGGCCGGTTTATTGGGCTGTAAGTGACCCCGCGTTGGTGTTCCCCGGTCGGGGAGAATATTCGGCTGGGAGCGCTGCCGCTTCCCGCGCCAGTTCAGTGATCTGCTGCCAGTCCCCGCTTTCGACGGCGGCGCGCGGCGTCAGCCAGCTGCCTCCGACGCAGCTGACGTTGGGCAGCCTGAGGTAGTCCGGCGCGGTGGCCAGGCTGATGCCGCCAGTCGGGCAGAACGTCACCTGCGGGACGGGCGCCCCGATGGCCGCCAGGTACGACGGCCCGCCGGCAGGGCCGGCCGGGAAGAATTTCATGGTGTCCAGCCCGCGCTCCAGCACGGCCATCACCTCGCCCACCGTGGCCACGCCCGGAAGCACCGGCACCTCGAGGGAGAGCATGTGGTCCAGCAGCGACGGCGTCACGCCGGGACTCACCAGGAACTGCGCGCCCGCGGCCACAGCAGCGTCCGCCTGCGCGGGCGTGAGGATGGTCCCGGCTCCCACCAGGATGTCCGGCACCTCGTTGGCGATGGCCTTCAGCGAGGTCAGCGCCGTGTCCGTCCGGAGGGTGAGCTCGATAATCCGGACGCCGCCGTCGGCCAGGGCCCGGGCAACGGGAACCGCATGCTGCGGATCGTCGATGGTCACCACGGGGATGACCGGGGATACGTTCAGAACGCTGGTGGCGTCAGCCATGGTTGATCTCTTTTCTCAGGCCGTCCAGCCCGTGCGTGTCGATGATGCTGTACCAGTGGATGAGGAGGTCGGCGAACCCGGGATGCGCCGCGAGTTCAGGGGCGAAGACGCTGCGGCAAACAAGAAGAGCGGGGACCACATCGGCCGCGGACCGCGACACCGGCAGCGCGGCTCGGAGTTCGGTGGCCAGCGGGTCGTCCAGCTTTTCGGCCGGTGTGGCGGCCACGTGCCGCATCCACGCAGCGACGGCGAGCGCCGCCCACTTAGGTGACCGGCCGGCGTCGAGGTTTCCCCGCACGGTGCTGAGGAGGCGCAGGCCGATCTTCTGCGACCCGTCGCTTCCCACTTTGGCCGTGGTGTGGCCGAGGGCGGGGTTGGCGAAGCGGGTCAGCACCTGGGTACAGTAGTCGTCCGCGTCGAGCCCTTTCGGAAGTGTGATGGTGGGCAGGACGTCCTCTGCCATCATGCGCTGCGCAGCGGTGAAGAACGCTTCCTCGACCACCGCGTCGCTGATGGTCTCCTTGCCGGCGGCCAGGCCGAGGTACGCCAGCAGCGAGTGGCTCGCGTTCAGGAGCCGCAGCTTCGCCGCTTCCCAGGCGGCGACGTCGGTGCTGAACAGCGCCCCGGCCTCCTCCCACCGGGGGCGGCCCGCGGCGAAGTTGTCCTCGATGACCCACTGCATGAACGGCTCGGCCACCACGGCGGCCTCGTCCCGCAGCCCAAGTTCACGTTCGACGGCGTCCAGGTCGCCCGCCGTGGTGGCCGGCACCATCCGGTCCACCATGGTGCTGGGGAACGTGACGTTCGCGTCCAGCCAGGCGGTGAGCGGTTCGGCTTCGGCGGACGGCAGTGCTGCCGCGAAGGCACGGACCAGCTTGCCGGTAAGTTCGCCGTTGCCGGGAAGGTTGTCGCACGAGACCACGGTGAGCGGCCCCGCGCCGGTGCGGGAACGCTGCTGCAGGCCGCGGGCGATCTGCCCGATGGCCGTAAGCGGCGCACGCCCGCCGAGGTCCGCGCGAACCTCCTCATCTTCCAGATTGAGGGAACCGGTCTGCGGGTCGATCCGGTAGCCCTTCTCCGTGATGGTCAGCGTGACCACGAGGGTCTCCGGTGCGGCGATCCGGTCCACTACGGCGGCCGGGTTGTCCCGCCCCGAGATGGCGTCCACAATGCTCGACACCACGCGGAGCGGCGCCGCGCCCTCGCCGCGTTCGGCCACAGTGAACAGCCCGTCCTGCGGTGCGAGCTGCCGGGCCACGGTGTCCGAGCGTTGGGTGACGCCGGTGATCCCCCAATTAGATTCGCCGGCAGCGAGCATGGCGTTCTCGGTGAAAACCGCGGTGTGGGCGCGGGCGAAGGCACCCAGGCCCAGGTGCACGATGCCGGGCTGCAGGCCGTTGGCCCGGAGCGCGGCGCCCGGGAACGCGGCGCCCATTCCCGTGTTGCTGCCCAGGTTGGCACTGTTCAAATTCGAGCTGTTCAGGCGTGCGATGACAGCTCTCCTTCGGGTGTCTCCACGGTCCCCGCCCCCAGGGCGTCCGCTCCCAAGGCGTGGGCGCGGGTCTGCTCGAAGCTCGGAATGAAGCCCGTGCCGCCCTTGCCGCCCACCACGAGCGATGCCGCGGCTGCGCCGTAGCGGGCGGCCTCGGGAAGGCTGTCGCCGAGCGCCAGCCGCGCGGTCAGCGTGCCCACAAAGGCGTCGCCTGCCCCGGTCTGGTCAACCACAGCCGGTGCCGGGATGGCTTCGATCCAGGCCGAATCAGTGCCGCTCTCCAGCTGGATTCCCTCGGCCCCGCACGTCACTGCCACATTGGCAGTGCCCAGCGCGCGCAGCTTCCCGGCCGCCTCGGCAGGCGAGGACGTGCCCAGCAGCGCCGACGTCTCCCCCGGGAAGGACGGCGTGACCAGGAAGGCCTTCGGCGCCAGCTCAACCACGGCCGCCGTCGCATCCTCCACGGAGGTGAGCCGCGGCCGGTAGTTCGGGTCAAAGACAAAGCGGCGCGACACCTCGGCGGCCTTGTAAACGGCGGCGCGGGACGTGGCCGAGATGGCGCAGGCGATGCCGCCCGCAATCACGGCACCGGCTGCGGCAAACACTTCCGGGTCGACGTCGTCCGGCCCCAGCGTGGAGCCGACGCTGCCGCTGCGCGCGTAGGAGAACTCGCGCTGCCCGTCGGGGTCGCAGTGCACAAGGTATACGCCCTGTTGGCCCGGACGGAACTTCAGCAGGTCGGTGGAAATGCCGAGCTCAGCGATCCTGGCGGCGACCGCCTGGCCGAGGTCGTCGTCGGGCAGTACTGCCAGCAGCGCGGTGCGGGCACCGGCCGCAGCGGCAGCCGCCGCGACGTTCAGCGCGTCGCCGGAAATGCCGAGCTGGGCCGGAACGCCGTGCCCGAACGGGACGTCGGTGGCCACCTCGAGGAGGATCTCCCCCATGGCGACGACGTCGAACGGCTGTGCTTCAGTCGGGTTACTCACCAGTCATGCACCGACCCGTCGAGGCGGCGGTTGATGGGCAGGTACTTCGCGTCGAACGGGAACTTGGCGGCCGCTTCCTCATCGAACTCCACGCCGATGCCGGGAGCGTCGCCCGGGTGCATGTAGCCGTCGGTGAAGGTGTAGGAGGTCTTGAACACCTCGTTCGCGGGATCGCGGTGGCCCATGTACTCCTGGACGCCGAAGTTGGGGATGCTCATGTCCACGTGCAGCGCCGCGGCGAAGGACACCGGCGAAAGGTCGCCCGCACCGTGCGAGCCGGAACGGACGCCGTACAGGTCTGCCAGCGAGAAGATCCGTCGCAGGTGCGTAATGCCGCCGGCGTGCGAGACCGACGTGCGGATGTAGTCGATCAGGCGTTCGGTGATCAGCTGCTGGCAGTCCCAGATCGAGTTGAACACCTCGCCCACGGCGATCGGCGTGGTGGTGTGCTGGCGGATCAGGCGGAACGCCGACTGGTCCTCCGCCGGCGTCGGATCCTCGATCCAGAACGGGCGGAACGGCTCCAGCGAGGCGCCGAGCCGGCCGGCCTCGATCGGCGTCAGGCGGTGGTGGACGTCGTGCAGGACGTGCACGCCGTAGCCGAACTGCTCCCGCACGTGCGCCATCATCTTCGGCGCGAAGTCCAGGTACGCGGTGGTCTCCCACAGGTCCTCCTGGGGGATGTTGCCGCTGGCGGGCTCGTAGGTCTTGCCGTCCACCGGCGCGATCCCGTAGGTCTTCTCGAGTCCCGGCACGGCGGCCTGCGCCCGGATGGCCTTGTAACCGAGGTCCAGGTGGTGCTGGAAGTCGGCGCTGAGGTCCTCCAGCGAGGAGCCGCTGGCGTGGCCGTAGACCATGACGCCCTCGCGGGCGGCGCCGCCGAGCAGCTCGTACACCGGCATGCCGGCGGCCTTGCCCTTGATGTCCCAGAGTGCGACGTCGATAGCTGCGATCGCGGTCATGGTCACCGGCCCGCGGCGCCAGTAGGCACCCTTATAGAAGTACTGCCAGGCGTCCTCGATGCGGCGGGCGTCGCGGCCGATGAGCAGCGGGCAGAGGTGCTCGGACAGGTAGGACGCCACGGCCAGTTCACGTCCGTTGAGGGTGGCGTCGCCGATGCCGGTAATCCCGTCCTCGGTTTCGATAACGAGCGTGACGTAATTCCGTCCTGGCGACGAAACCACTACTCGTGCGTCGGTGATCTTCACTGGTGGGTCCTTTTGTGTGTCGGGTGTTGCAAGTAGGTGGCAGCAGATGGCGTTATGAGCCCTCAGAACGCCATCTGCTGCTACTTAGTTGGGTCAGGAGAGGCGGAGCATGACCTTGCTGCTGCCGGCGGCCGGGTCCGCGGAGACCCGCATGGCTTCCGCGGCCTGGTCGATGCCGAACTTGTGGGTGATGACGGGTGAGACGTCCAGGCCGTCGGACATGGCCTTGAGCGCGTCGGTGATCTCGTCCGCGAACCGGTAGGAACCGATCCAGGTGATTTCCCGTGTCACGAGATCCCCAAGGGCGGCCGGGGCCGGGGCGCCGGGCAGGTTGCCCACCTGGACGATGGTGCCGCCGCGGGCGGTGGCCCGGAGTATGCCGCCCAGGACGGCGGGGATCCCGGTGGCCTCGAACACGAGCTCAACGTCTTCCGGCAACGATCCGCCGTCCGAGAGGTTGCGGACCTCGTCCGCGCCCATGGCCTTTGCGATCCGGAGCGAGGCGTCATTGATGTCCGTGGCGATGACGGTCCGTGCGCCGGCGTACTTGGCGGCCGCGATCACCAGGGATCCGATCGGCCCGGCACCGTTGACCAGCACGTCGCGGCCAGCGAGCGAACCCGCACGGCCCACCGCGTGAAGGGCGACGGCGAGCGGTTCAGCAAGTGCCCCGCGGAGGGTGTCCACGCCGTCGGGAAGCGGACGGATCTGCGACGCTCGGACCAGCTTGCGTTCGCTGAAGCCGCCGTCGGTGTGCGGATCAAAGGCTGCGGATCCGAAGTACCGGATCTGCGGGTACAGGTTGGTCCGGCCTGTGAGCCGTTCCGGCATGATCCCGTCCCCCACGAGTTCCGCGGGGTGGACGGTGACCGGCTGGCCGACGTCGAGGTTTTCGACGCCGTCGCCCAGCTGGGCGATCCGGCCGGCCACCTCGTGGCCCAGGACGAGCGGGGACTTCAGCTGCGCGGTTCCCGAAGCACCGTGGCGCCAGTAGGAAAGATCGGATCCGCAGATCCCGCCCCATTCAACGTCGAGGACAACCTCCCCCGGCCCGGCGACGGGCTCGGGGCGTTCGTCGATGCGGAGGTCGTTGGCGCCGTGGACGACTACTGCTTTCACGCTGCGTCTTCCAGGCGGACCATGTCGCGGCCGCGGACCTCGGGTCCCACAACGGCGGACACCAGGGTGATCAGCGAGTAGCCGATGAGCATGGCGGCCAGCGGCCACCAGTGCCCGGTGACGGCGGTGAGCGTGGCGGCGAGCAGGGGGCCGATGGCGGTGGCGAGGATGCCGCCGATTTCCTTGGCCAGGGCCAGCTGCGTGAAGCGGGTGCGGGCTCCGAAGAATTCGGCCATGGTGACGCTTTCCATCGAGAACAGGCTGAGCACGCCGAGGTTCAGGCCGGCGACGATGGCGATGGTGACGAGTGTCGGGTTGCCGCTGGTGACCATCAGCATCATGGGGATCGCGAACAGGGCGGTGAGGGAGCTCAGGATGATGTACAGGGGCCGCCGGCCGAAGCGGTCGCCCAGGAGGCCGATCAGGGGGATGGTGGCGAAGCCGATGATCGAGCCGATCATGATTGCCGTGGTGCCGACGGTCTTGTTCATGAGCAGGACCGTGGCGAGGTAGCCGATGAGGAAGGTCTGGATGAGCCCGGAGTTGCCGGCCTGCCCGAAGCGGAGGCCGAGGGCGATCAGGAAGGACTTGCCCTTGCGCTGGTGCAGCGCGGCTTCGATGGTGCTGGTGGACTGCGTCTTGTGCTTGGGCTGGTCTGCTTCGCTTGCTGCGGTTCCCGCCTCGGCGGCGAGGTCACGCTTGGCGAGTGCGACGCCGTCGACGACGTCCTCACGCTGTTCGAAAACCGGGCTCTCCTTGAGGGAGCGGCGGATCCAGACGGCGAAGATCATCAGCAGGAAGCTGGCCAGGAACGGCAGGCGCCAGCCCCAGGTCAGCAGCTGGTCCTCGGAGAGCACCGCCACCAGGATGGCCCAAAGCGCGGACGCAGCGAGGGTGCCGGAGTTGGTGCCGAGGCAGACGAGGGAGGAAATGAGACCGCGGCGGCGGGCCGGGGCGTACTCCGCGAGCATCACGGTGGCGCCGGCGATTTCCGCGCCAGCACCGAAGCCCTGGATCAGGCGCAGGGCCACGAGGAGGATGGGCGCCCAGATGCCCACCATGCCGTAGGTGGGCAGGACACCGATGAGCGTGGTGGACGCACCCATCAGCGCGATGGTGATGAAGAGGACCTTCTTGCGGCCGATCCGGTCACCCATGCGGCCGAAGTACACGGCACCGACCAGGCGGGCCACATAGCCGACGCCGTAGGTTGCCATCGCGGCGATAAGGCCGACGACCGGGCTTACGTCGGGGAAGAAGATCTTGTTGAAGACGATGGCTGCAGCCAGCGAGTAGAGCTGGAAGTCCATGAATTCCATGGCCGTTCCGAGCCAGCCGGAGACCGCAACCTTCGCAAGGTCGCGAGTGGTCCTTGTTTCGGTCTTGGCGGTGGGCGGTGCGATGCTCTCGGTCATCTGTTGCTCCTTTGCAGGCGATGAAGAAGGGGTGGAGAGATATGCCTGTGAATTGTGGCCGGTTCGGTGGACAGGAAAGCTGTCCTTTGGCCGCTTGCTGACTACCATACAAGCACTACCATTCTAGTTTGTCAACGATGGCTACACTGGATGCATGGCAACCGGCAAACCCGAAAAAGGGCAGTCTCCGCGGCTTTCCGTGCGGGACCAGACACTGGATACGCTCCGGCGTCGCATCATCTCCCTGCAGCTTCCTCCCGGCGAGCCGCTGTCCGAAAACGAGCTCGCCCAGGAGCTGGGTGTCAGCCGGACGCCCGTGCGCGAAAGCCTCATCCTGCTCCGCGAAGAGGGGCTGGTGCAGGTCTTCCCGCAGATCGGTTCGTTCGTCTCGCTCGTGGACCTGGGCCGTGTAGCCGAGGCGCAGTTCGTCCGCGAAGCCATTGAATGCGCTTCCCTGAAGGAAGCGGTTGTGGACGCCACCGGGCTCGCCGGACTGCGGGAGATCCTGGCCGCACAGCGAACCGCAGAGGCCGCCGGCGACATAGAGGAGTTCTTCCGGCTCGACGAGGACTTCCACCGCGAGCTCCTTCGCCTGGCGGGCCACGAGTCGGCCTGGACTGCGGTCAACTCGGCCAAGGCCCACCTGGACCGTGCCCGCCGGCTTAGCCTGATCGACACCCGGCCCGTGTCCACGCTGATCGAACAGCACACCGCCGTGGTGGACGCACTCGAGGCCAACAACCGCGCCGAAGCAGACAGCTCGCTGCGCGTGCACCTGCGCGGCGTCTTCGAGGACGTCAAGCGCATCCAGGCCTCATCACCCGAGCTCTTCTCGGACGGCACAGCATCCCGCCCCGTAAGGCGCAGCATCGCCCGTCTTTCCTAGTCTTTACGCCTCGCCGCGGCTGCGATGGTTCAACCTGGATCTGGACTTGCTCGATCAGAGGCCCCGTCGGGGCTGATATCCGGAAGCGTACGTCTAAGGGAGCGTCACGTCCGCTCAGCGGGCGTCTACGCGACCGAGTACGCGGAGGATGTCAGCCCAGACGGGCCGGAGTGACAGAGGCGAAGACCCGACGTGAGGCTACCCCTGCTTCACCAGCGCGGCCTCAAGGTTGATCTTCACCTTGTCGCTGACCAGGAGCCCGCCGGCTTCAAGAGCCGCGTTCCAGGTCAGGCCGAACTCCTTGCGGCTTATGTCGGCCTCTGCAGAGAAACCCGCGCGGGTGGCACCGAACGGGTCGACGGCGACGCCTGTGAACTCAACCTCGAGCTCGACAGGCTTAGTGATGCCCTTGATGGTGAGGTCGCCGGTCAGGGTGTAATCCTCGCCGTCGCCGTCGATGTGAGTGCCCTTGAAGGTCATCTCCGGAAATTCCGCGACGTCGAAGAAGTCCGCCCCCTGCACGTGGGCGTCGCGGTTGGCATCGCCGGAATCGAAGCTGGCGGTGCTGACGGTGGCATGCAGCGACGAGTCGGCCAGGGTGTCCCGCACATGGGCCTCGCCGGTTGCTTCCCGGAACCGCCCGCGGACCTTGCTGATCCCGGCGTGCCGCACGCTGAAGCCGATCTCACTGTGGGACATATCAAGTGTCCAAATGCCGGGGGTCAGGCCTGCGGGAAGAGTCATGGCGCATCTCCTTTGAAGGAAAACCCTGCTGGTCAGTGCGATTTCAACACTGGTTTAGCCCGGCGGTGAAGTCAAGGACGAGTAGCTTCCCCCGCGGGCCATACGGGGCCACAAGGGCGCCCAGAAGAAATCTGGCACATTCCTAGCTAATTTTCAGGAAACTTCTCTAGCCTAGGAGCAGGCCCACCCCGTATCCCCCATCCGAGGTGGTCCTGCCGCTAGGAGAAGCCCCGCAAAGCCGTCAGGCAGTGCGGGGCTCTCTGCGTTTCAGGACGTCATCCGCGTGGCACCGCCAGCTCCGCCCGGCCAGCCAGTACGATCGATCGTTGAATCGACAACCAGCGCCCCGGGAGTACACCGCCTTGCACCAAGCACCGACCCGCAGAAGGAACTGGTTTGCAGCCGGCGCCCTTGCCGCCGCCATCCTGGCCAGCACCGCCTGCGGCGGAGTCATCAGCGCAACCCGGCAGCCGTCGTCGGACGCTGTTCCCGGCGGGTCAGCCGGCAACGCGCCCGGCTACGCTGTCAAAGCAGCCGACCTCCTCGCCACGCTGCCGGTCAAGGGACGCGCACCGAAAACGGGCTACGACCGGGAAGAGTTCGGGCCGGCATGGTCGGACACGGACCACAACGGCTGTGACACCCGCAACGACATCCTCGCCCGGGACCTCAAAGCCACAACCTTCAAGCCTGGAACGAAGAACTGCATCGTGCTGACCGGTTCCCTGGCTGATCCGTACACGGCCACCACCATCGCCTTCACGCGCGGCAGCAAAACCAGCAGCGCAGTCCAGATCGACCACGTCGTTGCCCTCAGCGACGCGTGGCAGAAGGGCGCCCAGCGCCTCAGCAAGGCAGAGCGGACCGCGTTCGCCAACGATCCCCTCAACCTGCTGGCCGCGTCCGGCCCCGCAAACCAGCAAAAGTCCGACGGCGACGCCGCAACCTGGCTGCCGAGCAGCAAGGCCTACCGCTGCCCGTACGTCGCGCGGCAGATTTCGGTCAAGGCGAAGTACAAGCTGTGGGTGACCCAGGGCGAGCGCACGGCAATGGCCTCCGTCCTGGCCCAGTGCGGCGGCACGGTGGCCGGCGGCAGGTAACCCGCCCCAAGACCGTCGGGAGCCCGGGCAGACAGGCCGCCGCTTAGCCCTCCTCCGGCACCTCGCCCGCGAACGGGTAGTCCTCCTCGTCGCTGCCGGGCGTGCCCGCGGCCTGCTCAATGGCGTCGGCCTCGGCCGCTTCCTCGGCAGACAGATCGGGGGCGGCGCCCGGGCCGTTGGACCTCAGCGGGGTCCGCTGCTCCAGGGCATCCGCCTCGGGAACGTCCTCCGGCAACGGCCGCTGTTCCTCGTCCCCGGACTCCCCGCCCGCCGATTGGCGCTGCTCAAACGCATCGACGTCCGGCACTTCGAGCGGTGTTTCGTCCTGCTGGCTGTTCATGGATCTCCTCCTGTGGCTGGGCCCGTCCTTCCACGAGTCTGGCCCTACTCCCCCACGACGGCAATGGGGACCGCGTGGCGGCCCAACCTCTAAGGCCGGGGCGCACGCGGTCCCCCGTCGCTGTTCCTACGTCAGCTGAGGTATCCGTTCGGGTTCAGCACGTACTTGGTGGCGGCGCCGGCGTCGAATTCGGCGTACCCCCTAGGTGCGTCCTCCAGCAGGATCGGCTTGGCGTTGACGTTCTTGGCGATGCTCACGCGGTCGTTGAGGATGGCCATCATCAACTGCCGGTTGTACTTCATCACCGGACACTGGCCCGTGGTGAAGCTCAGCGACTTCGCCCAGCCCGTGCCGAGGCTCAGGCTCAGCGCGCCCTTCTTGGCAGACTCGTCGATGCCGCCCGGGTCCCCCGTCACGTACAGGCCCGGAATGCCTAGCGCACCGCCGGCCGCCGCGACGTCCATCAGCGAATTCAACACCGTGGCCGGCGCCTCCTGGGCGCCCTGGCCGTGGCCCTTCGCCTCGAAGCCCACGGCGTCCACGCCGCAGTCCACCTCAGGAACACCGAGGATCTGTTCGATCTGCTCCGCGGGCCCGCCCTTGGTGAGGTCCACCGTTTCGCAGCCGAAGCTGCGGGCCTGCGCCAGCCGGTCACTGTTCATGTCGCCCACAATTACGACGGCGGCACCCAGCAGGTGCGCGCTCGTCGCCGCTGCCAGTCCAACAGGACCCGCCCCCGCGACGTAGACGGTGGAGCCGACGCCGACCCCCGCCGATACGGCACCGTGGTAGCCAGTGGGGAAGATGTCCGAGAGCATGGCCAGGTCCAGGATCTTCTCCATGGCCTTGTCCTTGTCCGGGAACTTGAGCAGGTTCCAGTCCGCGTACGGCACGAGCACATAGTTGGCCTGGCCGCCCACCCAGCCGCCCATGTCCACATAGCCGTAGGCGCTGCCCGGGCGGTCCGGGTTTACGTTGAGGCAGATGCCGGTCTTCCGCTCCTTGCAGTTCCGGCAGCGGCCGCACGAAATGTTGAACGGCACCGAGCAGATGTCCCCGACCTTGATGAACTCGACGCCGGGCCCCACCTCCACCACCTCGCCGGTGATTTCGTGGCCCAGCACCAGGTCCGACGGCGCCGTGGTCCGCCCTCGGACCATGTGCTGGTCCGAACCGCAGATGTTCGTGGCCACCGTCTTGATAATCGCGCCGTGTGGAACCTGGCGCCCGACATTGGCCGGATTTACACCCGGCCCGTCCTTGAGTTCAAAAGTGGGGTAGTCGATATCGATGACTTCCACCTTGCCGGGTCCCTTGTAGGCAACGGCTTTGTTCCCTTCCATCTCTTTCCTCCTGGCGTCACGGACCCTTCCCCGTGAAGGGTCGGCGGTGAATTCCTGAGTGATGTGATGCGCCCTCCAGGGCATTCCCCCGGAAGACCGGACGACGCCGTCGGGCCTTACAGGTGGAGGGTCCTGCCAGTCTAGAACGGTGCCCGCAAAGGGTCCATGGGTTTGGGGGCCCGCGGCGCAGCTCCCCGCAATAACGTCAATTACGCAACACTATTGGGTCTTTTTTGATCCACCCCGTCGGGCCTACTTTGGGAAGAGCGAGTCGCCCAGCCCGGGGCGGCCGGACCCTTGGAGGAATCCTATGAGCACGCATGTAGCCGATTGCAGCGTCACCAACTGCTCCTTCAACGACCATTCTGAATGCAACGCCGAGGCCATCACGGTTGGCGGCACCACAGACCATGCCTCCTGTGCCACGTTCATCGACACCGGCATACACGGCGGCCTGCCGAAGGTCCTGGCCGGCGTCGGAGCATGCCAGCGGGCGGAATGCGTCCACAACGACCACCTCATGTGCAAGGCACCGGAAGTCCACGTCGGCCCGGGCCCGGACAACGCCGACTGCCTCACCTACTCCCACAATGGACGGCAGGCCGCCCACTAATCTGCGCAGGCATGTGGGGTCCCCCCATTGGCGCTGCTCCTCGCTCAGCAAAGCTCCCGGTACGGCTTGATTGTCATAGCCTCTTGCTAGATTCGAATCAGCGCACCGGGAACCGTCCCGGAGCGAGGCTGCCAATGGGGAGGCCCCATGTTCCTGCTCCACCCGACCACGCCGGGAGCGCCAGCTGATCTGGTGTTCTCGGCCAGCGACCTCGTGGCCGCCAGTGAGTGCGAGTACCGCACGCTGCGGATCCTGGACGAGAAGCTGGGCCGCTCCCCTAAGGCCGATTTCCCCGCCGACGAGATGCAGGCCCGTGCAGGCAAACTCGGCGAGCTCCACGAGCACAAGGTGCTCGCCTCCCTCATCGACGAGCACGGCCCCTGGGATCCGGCGCGCGGCACCGGCGTCCACTGCGTGGACCGCGGAACCACGGACCGGGCGGACCTGGCAGACAAAGCCCGGGAAACCGCCGCCGCCCTCCGCACCGGCGCCGACGTCGTCTTCCAGGCCACCTTCTTCGACGGCGAATTCCTCGGCTACGCTGACTTCCTGGTGCGGGAGGAAACTGACCCGCCTGGTTCTGACGTGCCAAGTTCCGGCCTGTCTGGCGGCGACGGCGGTGCCCCGCGGTACGCGGTCTGGGACACCAAGCTGGCACGGCACGCCAAGGTGGGGGCCCTGCTGCAGCTTGCTGCGTATGGCGACCAGCTGATCAAGCTCGGACTCGAGCCCGCCCGGCGCGTCACCCTGGTACTGGGCAACATGGAGCGCAGCTTTCACTCACTGGCGGATCTGCTGCCCGTGTACAGGGAGCGCCGGGCGCGGTTCCGCGAGCTCACCGCCGCGCACCGTAACGCGGAGGCCCCCGTGGCGTGGCAGCAGCCAGGGGTCAGCTACTGCGGCAGGTGCGACTACTGCGCCGAGCAGGTGGCCCAGCACCGGGACCTGCTGATGGTGGCCGGCATGACCTCCGTCCAGCGGAAGAAGCTGGTTGCGGACGGCATCACCACCATCGACGCCCTCGCCGAACTGCCTCTGCACCTGGCCACAGGGTCGCGGCGGCGGCTGCGCGACCAGGCAAGGATGCAGACAGGCCGTGAGGTTGAGGACGGTTCACGCACCTTCGTGAAGGAGGGCCAGCCGCACACCGTTACGTACAAGGTGCTGCCGGACAACGCGCTGGCCGGGATTCCTGCCCCGAGCGACGGCGACATCTTCTTCGACTTCGAGGGCGACCCCCTCTGGCAGGATCCCGCGGGCCAATGGGGCCTGGAGTACCTCTTCGGCGTGATCGAGGCTCCGCGGCCCACTGATGATCCGCCGGGCCATGAACCGGTGTTCCGGCCGTTCTGGGCCCACTCGCGCGCGGAGGAACGGCAGGCGTTCCTGGACTTCCTCGCCTACGTGGAGGAACGCCGGGCCCGGTTTCCGGACATGCACGTCTACCACTACGCGCCCTACGAAAAAACGGCCCTGCGCCACCTCTCGCTGAGCCACGTCGCCGGCGAGGACGTGGTGGATTCCTGGTTGCGCGACGGGCTCCTCGTGGACCTCTATGCGACCGTCCGGCACTCACTCCGCATCTCCGAGGCCTCGTACTCCATCAAGAAGCTCGAGCCCCTATACATGGGAGACAACCTGCGCTCCGGGGACGTCAAGGACGCCGGCGCTTCGGTGGTGGCATACGCCGCCTACTGCGAAGCGCGCGACGCCGGACCTGAGACGCAGGCCGCGGCGGCGGCCATTCTGGCGTCCATTTCCGACTACAACCAGTACGACTGCCTTTCCACGCTGCGTCTCCGGGACTGGCTGCTGCAACTGCGTGGCAGGGTAGCGCCTGGCGAGGGCGACGCTCTGATGGAGGCCGGTACGGGCGCGGCCGGCCTGGAGACAGCCGGCCTGGGGACCACGACCGCCGGCGCGGGGACGGCTGCCCCCTCCGCAACACCGTCGGATGCAGTCCCGGACGCTGAACCTTCGCAGGAGGAAGCAAGCCTGCGCGCCTTCCTCGACGCCATTCCGGAGCACCGCGAGCTGACGGCGGACGAGCAGGCCGTGGCCATGGTCGCGGCGGCCACCGGCTATCACCGACGGGAGCGCAAGCAGTTCTGGTGGGAACACTTTGACCGCCTCGAATCCGAGGTCGACAGGTGGCGGGACCAGCGCAACGTGTTCATCGTCGAAGCGGCTGAGGTCGTGTCGGACTGGGCGCCGCCCACCGCTCGCGCCCGGACGGAGTCCCGCACCCTGCGGCTCACCGGAATCATGAGCGAGGGCTCGGAGTTCAAGCCCGGTTCCAAATGGTTCCGGATGTTCGAGGACCCCCTTCCTGACGGCCTCGGGGAGGTCGACGGCGGGCGGACCCCGCGGCGCGCGGCAGCGCGTCAGCCGGCAAGTGCGGGGGCGGGCACGGCAGGCGCGGGCGGCACGGACAGGACGGCGCCGATGATGCCCGCCAGGATGGTGCCCGCCGTCAGGGCCATGAGGATGACCAGGGCGTGGAGCTGCAGGGACTTGCTCATGACGACCGGCTGCAGCAGGTCGCCTTCTAGCTGGTTGACCGCGATGACCACTGCCACGACGACCAGCGCCACCACCGGGCCGCTGGCGACGAGGGCCACCAGGGCTGCCAGGATGCCGGCCACGGTGGCTCCCACGAGCGGAACAAAGGCGCCGATGAAGACGATGATGGCCAGGGGAATGGCCAGCGGCACCTGCATGATGAGCAGCGCCGCGCCGATGGCCACGGTATCCACCAGCGCCACAATGGCCGTGCCGCGGACGTAGCCGCCCAAAACCTCGAGGGTCCGCTTGCCCACACGGCGCAGCTTGGCTTCCCGGTACCCGGAGAAGGGGCGCAGGAGGAAGTTCCAGATCTTCGCGCCGTCTTTGAGGAAGAAGAAAAGGATCACCACCATGAGGCTCGCGCCGGCCAGGAACTCCGTCACCACCGACAGGCCGGTGATGGCACCTGACCGCACCTGGCTGCTCGTGGCGAACTGGACGGCGCCATCCCGGGCCTGGTTCAGCTGCTCGCGGTCAACGGGGACCGGGCCGGAGAGGAGGAAGCTTTCGAGTTCGTTGAGCCCCTCGGAAGCCTGCTGGACCAGCTCACCCCACTGGCTGCGGACGGAGAAGTAGATCACGGTGCCGACGCCGGCCAGCAGGAGCAGCAGGGCCGCGAATGCCACGGCCGTGGCGGCGCCGCCCGGCAGTCCCCGGCGCCGGAGCAGGTTGACGAACGGCCCGATGGCCGCGGCGAGGATCAGTGCGATCAGCACGGGAATGACCAGCAGCCTGACCTGCAGGAGTGCGTACACGGAGACGGCTGCCACGGCAAGGACCAGCAGGACCTGGGCGCACCGGATCCCCACCCTGCCGAGGTTGTCGGACCACAGTCCGCCGGGCGGTTTGTCGTCCGGCTGCCCGGGTGCCTTATGCCGCAGGAGCGGACCGGACGCGAGCTCTTGGGGTGGATCTTGCTCGGACAGTGGCGCTGTTCGGGCCATCGGAACTCCTACTCATCAGGCCAATCAGTCGACTGGATTGATTAGTAAGCCTACTGATGTTTGCTGTTGAGGCGAAGGGCCGTTACTCCCGCAGCCACTCCGCGCAGGAGTTGAGGTTCCGGTGCACGCTGGCCACGGCCGCCTCACAGTCGTGCGCTTCGATGGCATCCACGAGCTCACCGTGGCCCGCCCGCGGCAGCCCGTTGAAACCGGGGCGCCGGTGCTGCTTCAGCAGGTCGGCGTGGAACACGTCGCCGAAGCTGACATAGAGCTCATGCAGGAGGGGATTGCCGGAGGCCTGTGCCACCCGCTCGTGGAAGCCCCAGTCCGCGCGGGCCCAGCGCGCGAACTCCTCGGCCCGCCAGGCCTCCTCACCCTCAGTGAGCAGCACGCGCATGGCGGCGACGTCGTCGGCCGTTGCATGCCGGGCGGCGAGGCGTGCCGCCTGCGTGTCCAGCCCCACGCGGACCTCGAGGACGTGCTCGTCCGTGTGTTCCTGGTACAGCCGGCGCGCGGCCCCCGAGATTTCGCTGGTGGCACGGACGTACGTCCCGTCGCCGCGGCGGACCTCGAGCATCCCGCTGTGGGCCAGCGCCTTGACCGCCTCCCGGAGCGTCCCGCGCGACACGCCCAGTCCGGTCATGAGCTCGGTTTCGGACGGGATGCGCTGCTGCAGCGGCCACTCACCCGTCTGGATCATTTCGCGGAGTTTGGCGGTGACTTCCTCCGCCAGCGGCGGGCGGTGCGACGTGCTCAGGGTCATGGCGTCCTATTCCTTCATTCCGGCAGGGTTGGCCCCGGCAGGGCCCGCACCCGCAGCGCCGCTGCCGGAGGCGCTTACTCCGCCGGCGCGGCGGCTGCTGAGCAGGTGGGCCACGACGATCTGCACCACGGCAACGACCAGGAGCAGCGCCAGCGGCAGCGTCCAGCTGCCCGTCGCGCTGTGCAGCAGGCCCATGCCGAACGGCCCGACGGTGGCCAGGAGATAGCCGCTGGACTGGGCCAGCGTGGACAGTGCCGTGGTCTCGGCGGTGCTCCGGCCGCTGCGGCTGATGATCACCATCACCAGGGGGAAGATGCCCAGCCCGAAGCCCAGCAGCACCGCCGGGATGACGGCCAGCGACACGGGGAGGAAGAGGAGCGCGGCGATACCGGCCGTCATGGTGAGGGTGGCCAGGTAGACGGCGGGGCGCAGCATCCGCGGCCGGGACCCGATGGCGATCAGCATCATTCCGGCAGGTACGGAGACCAGTTGCATGACGCCGAACATGAGGGCGCTGTCCGCCGCGCTGAGGCCCATGGTGGTGAGCATGTACGGGAACCAGCTGAGCAGCGCATAGGCCAGCAGCGCCTGCAAGGTGAAGATACCGGTGAGCAGCTGCCCGGTCTTGGTGCGCAGCAGCGGCCACGGGGAGATGTGGCCGGCTGTTTTCCGGGCAGTGTTGCGGTGGGCGTGCAGCGTGACGGGCAGGAAGCCGAGGAATGCCGACAGGGCGAGGACCCCGATGGTGCCCAGCCCGGCCGACGGCGACCCCAGCGCCTGCGAGAGCGGGACCACGATTACAGCCATGACGGTGGCGCCGCTGGTCATGGTCACCGTGTAGACGGCCGTCATGAGTGAGGTGCGGGCGGCGAAGTGCTCCCGGATGAAGGACGGCATGGACACGTTGCAGACAGCAAGTCCGGACATCCCAACCACTGTGCCTGCCACCAGCATTCCGGTGGTGGGAATGCCCCGGAGCAGCAGCCCCCCTGCCAGCATGCCGAGCGAGAGCAGGATGGCTTTCTCGACGCCGAGTTTCCCGGTCAGCCACGACGTCGCGGCACCGGCCACTGCGAAGCACAGCGTGGGAATGGAGGGGATGAGCGAGGCGACCAGCGGCCCGTAGCCCAGCACCTGCTGCAGATCGTGCAGCAGCGCCGAGGCGCCAGTGATTCCGGCCCTCAGGTTCAGGCCGATGAGGACCAGGGCAACAACGGCGGCGACGACAGCTGTGCGCGGCTTGGTTGAGTACTTGGCCGTGGTCGGGGCTGCTGAAGAAGTGGTCGCCATCCCTTAACGTTAGACGTTTGACGTTTGATGTCTCGAGTTTTGTGGGGAAACTCTCGCGGGCCGTTCCGGCCCGGCATAGACTCAGGCCAGCAGGCGCGTAACGCGCAGGGACCGGCAAGGGGAAAGGACGCCGTCCGGCCATGACCGCCGAAGGCCTTGAAACGGAGAAGAAGTACGACGTCGACGCCGGCACCGAGCTGCCCGACCTCGCCGCCATCCCCGGTGTGGGCCGCGTGGGCGAGCCGCACGACGCTGAACTGGAAGCCGTCTACTTCGACACGGAGGATCTGCTTCTCGCCTCCCGCCGCATCACGCTGCGGCGCAGGAGCGGCGGTGCCGACGCCGGCTGGCATGTAAAGCTGCCGCCAGGGCCGACCCCTGGCACCGGACCGGCACCGGAAGCGGAACCGGAAGCCCGCCGGGAGATCCACGCCCCGCTGGGCCAGGCCGACGTTGTTCCGGGGAAACTGCTTGCCCACCTGCACGCCTACCTCCGCGGATCGGATCCCGTGCCCGTAGCCCGCCTTAGCACACGGCGCACCACACTTGCCCTGTACGGGGACGACGGCGTGCACCTGGCCGACTTCGCCGACGACACCGTGGACGCCAAGCTTCTTCAGGGCGCGGACCAGAAGCCGGCAGGTGAGTCCGCCGGCCGGGAGCAGCAGTGGCGCGAATGGGAACTCGAGCTGGTCCACGGCCAGCCGGAGGTGTTCAAGGCAGCCGCAGCGGTCTTGTCCGCGGCAGGTGCCCGGCCGTCAGCGCACGAGTCCAAGCTAAGGCGCGCACTTGGCGAGGCGGCGCCGAAAGCTCAAGTGCATGAAATTGCTGGTACTGCTCAAGCTGACGGCACGGTGTCGGCTGAAGGCGGCGTAAAGCAGCCCGGCGGCAGGAAACCGGGCAAGAAGTGGCCGGCGTCCGCCGTCGTCACCGCGTACCTGGACGGGCAGATCAACGAAATCCTGGCCAACGACCCCCGGGTGCGGCTGGAGGAGCCGGACGCGGTGCATGCGATGCGCTCGGCCACGCGCCGTGTGCGGTCTTCCCTCGCGGTCTACCGGAAGCTCTACGGCGGGGGAGCGGTGGGCAGGCTGCGCGACGAGCTCAAGTGGCTGGGCCGGATCCTTGGCACGCCGCGTGACGCTGAAGTCATGCTGGACCGGCTGCGGGCCCGTGCCGGGAAGCTCCCGCCGGGGGAAGCGGCCGACGACGTGAAGCGGCGCATTGAGCGGGAACTGGTCATCAGGCTGGAGGCCGGTTACCGCAAGACACACGAGGTGCTCCTGACCGACCGTTACTTCCGCCTCCTCGACGACCTCGAAGACTTCCGTGACCACCCGCCCGCCCGCCCGGCCGCTGCGGCACCAGCACGCAAGGCCGCCCGCAGGCTGGTGGGCAGATCGGCAAGACGGCTGCGCCGCGCCCACAAGGCGGCTCTGCGGGTCAAAGACGACGCCGGCGAAAAGCCCGGGATGGAGCTCAAAGACGCTACCGGGCACGAAACCGCGCTGCATCAGGTGCGGAAGGACGCCAAGCGGTTGCGGCATGCCGCCGAGACCGTTGATCCCGTCTTCGGCAAGCGCGCGGCGAAGCTCGCTAAGGCCGCGCACAAACAGCAGAAGATCCTTGGCGACCACCACGACAGTGTCATGGCGCGGATCTTCCTGGGAAAGCTCGCCGGCGGCCCGGACCTGCCGGAACCCGTGGTGGCGGCCTACGGCTCACTCCTGAAGCGGGAGCAGAAGAGCGCCGCCAAGGCCGAAGCCAAGTACCGCAAGGCGCACCGGAAGTCCCGGAAGCTGGTCCGGCGCGGAGTGGGATAGCGGCGGCCGGTGGCTGAACAGGCAGAGCAGCGCGCGCCACGCCCGGCGGGGACTGTCATCAGTTTGGCCCGCGTGGATGCGGACATGGTGCCTGAGGTGGGCGGCAAGGCTGCCAACCTCGGTGTCCTTCTGAGCGCCGGAATGCCGGTCCCGCCCGGCTTCTGCGTTACCACCGCGGCCTATGGGCGGGTGGCGGCCGCGGCAGGAGTGCAACCTTCCGAGCCGGCGGAGCAGATCCGGGGCAGGCTGGCGTCGGCTCCCCTGCCCGAGGACATTACCGAAGCGATCCTTACGGCCTACGCCGGCCTGGGCGAGGACACCCCGGTGGCCGTGCGCTCCTCTGCCACCGCCGAGGATCTCCCCGAAGCCAGCTTCGCCGGCCAGCTTGACACATACCTCAATGTCGTCGGTCCCGACCTGCTGCTGGATGCAATCCGCCGCTGCTGGGCCTCCCTATGGACCGACCGGGCAGTGGCCTACCGGGCAGACCACGGAATCGGTCAGCACTCGATCAGCATCGCCGTCGTTGTTCAGGAAATGGTCGACGCCGACGTGGCCGGCGTGATGTTCACGGCAAACCCGCTGACCGGCCGGAGGCGGGAAATCGTCATCGACGCAGCGCCCGGACTCGGCGAGGCGCTGGTCAGCGGGGCTGTGAACCCGGACCAGTTCACGGTTGACGCGGCCACCGGAGAGATTCTCCAGCGGAGCCTGGGTGACAAACGCACCGAAATCCGGCCGGCCCCCGGCGGCGGGACACGGCTGTTGCGCCGGCAGGACCGTGACCGGCAGGACGGTGGCCGGCAGGACGGCCGGCGGGCGTGCCTGACGGATGAGCAGGTCCGCTCCCTGGCCAGGATCGGGACGCTTGCAGAAGAACTTTACGGTGAGCCGCAGGATCTGGAGTGGGCCATCGCGCCGGACGGCGGGATCCGGGTGGTGCAATCCCGTCCGATCACCACACTGTTTCCCCTGCCCGAGCCTGACAACCACGACGGCGGCGCCCGCGCCTACCTGTGCGCCAGCCTGCTGCAGGGGCTGACCCGGCCGCTGACCCCCATGGGCCTGGCATCCTTCGCCCTGATGAGCGACAGCTCCCGGCCGGCAGGCAACGGACCGGCTGCTTACCGTTCCGCCCAGATAGGGATGCGCATGTTTGTGGATGTCACGTCCCTGCTGCGGAGCAAGGGCGGGAGGCGCGGCCTGCTGAGGGCCATGAAAGTGGCCGATGCCAGGTCTGTGGATGTACTGGCCTATCTGGGGGCCGACCCCCGCTTCGCCCTCACCAGGGCACCGAAGCTGGGGTCGCTGAAGTCGGGGCTCCGGGCCGCGCCGCCCTTTGGCCTGCTTCGGCAGGTCCTGCGCGCGCTGGTCAATCCCGTCGCCGCGCTGGAGCGGGTAAGCGCAGCGGACCATGAGCTGGACCGGATGCTGGTGTTGCCGGAGCCGGTCTCCGGCGCCCGGCGCCTGGATTTCGTGGAACGCCTCCTCACCAAGGAGATCACGCCCGCCGTGATGCGGGTACTGCCGCCGGCGGCCGCCGGGTATGTCTGGCTGGGTCTGGGCCGGCTGCTGCTGGGCCGGCTTGCGCCGGGCGGCGAGCTGCAGGCCGTACTGCGCGGCTTGCCGCACAATGTGACCACAGAGATGGATCTGGAGCTCTGGCGGACCGCCTCCTCAATCCGGGACGACCCGGAGTCGGTTCGCGCACTGACCGCGGAAGAGCCCCGGGTACTTGCAGGCCGCTACGCGGACGGAACGTTGCCTGCCGCCTGCCAGGCCGCGCTGCGTGCCTTCCTCGCCAGGTACGGACACCGCGCCGTGGCAGAAATTGACCTCGGCGTTCCCCGCTGGGGTGAGGACCCGGCCCACATCATCAACGCCCTGGCCAACTACCTGAAGCTGGCGGATCCGGAACTCGCACCGGACCGGGTCTTCCGGCGGGCTGCAGAAAACGCCGAAGCCAAGGCGGCCGAGCTGGCCGCCCGGGCCGCCCGGTCCAGGGGCAGGCTGTTCGGCAAGCTCGTTGCCCACAGCCTGCGGCGCGCACGGGCAACCGCCGGCATGCGCGAGTACCCCAAGTTCCGGCTCATTGTGGCGTTCGCCGTCCTCCGCCGCCAGCTCCAGCTGGTGGGCGAGGAACTCGCGGACGCTGGCCGGATCCAGGTACCGGACGACGTCTTCTTCCTGGACCTCACTGAAGCCCGCGTGGGTCTGCGCGGCGCGGACCTTCGCGGACCCGTCGCCGAACGCCGCCAGAGCTACCAACGCGAAATGCGGCGCCGGCGCATCCCCCGCCTGCTGCTGTCCGATGGCACCGACGTGGAGGCAGCCATGGCCGCGACCCAGGCGGCGTCGTCCGCCGGCGGTCGGCTGCAGCCGGGAACCCTGGCCGGGGCGCCGGCCTCGGCCGGCACCGTCACCGGCAAAGCCAGGGTCATCCTCGACCCGGCTGGGGCGCACCTGGAGCCGGGCGAAATCCTCGTCGCCCCGTCCACGGACCCGGGGTGGACGCCGCTGTTCATGACCGCCGGGGCACTGGTCATGGAAATGGGCGGACCCATCTCCCACGGAGCGGTGGTGGCCCGCGAATATGGGATTCCCGCCGTCGTCGGTGTCTTTGAAGCGACCACGCGGATCCGAACCGGGGACACCGTCACCGTGGACGGGGCGGCAGGAACGGTTGTGCTTGACCTCTCCTGCGCTTCGGATGGCGGCCGGTAGGATCGCGTCCATGAAATTCGTCGTGATGTACAGCCTGCGCGAGGGCGTCGACCGCTCGCGCGTTCTTGAGACTTTTCCCCGCCACAAGGCCTACTACGAGGAGTTCCGCGCCGGCGGCGGCGGGCTGGTTGCTCTCGGCCCGTTCCAGGCCCCTGATCCGGCCGGCTCATCGATGGGCATCTTCACGTCGCGCGAGGACGCCGAACGCTTCATCGCCGGAGACCCGTTCATCACCGAGGGGCTCGCGGAGCCGCGGATCCTCGACTGGAACGTCGTGCGGTTCGAGTAGGCGCGTGAGCCAGGCGGCATAGGCAGGAGGGCACGTGAGCACTTTCGTTCTTGTCCCGGGCGCCGGGGGAATGGGCTGGTACTGGCACCGGCTGGTCCCGGAGCTGGAACGGCTGGGGCACAAGGCCATTGCCGTGGATATCCGCGAGGACGATCCCGGCCTGGGACTGCAGGACTACGCCGACATTGTGGTCGCGGCTGCCGGAGATCACCGCGATGTGGTCCTCGTGGGCCAGTCCCTGGGCGCCTTCACGGTCCCGGTTGTCGCGGCCCGGATGTTGGTAAAGCTCATTGTCCTGCTGAATCCGATGGTTCCTCTGCCGGGGGAGACCCCCGGTGAGTGGTGGGAGTCCACCGGTCAGCCACAGGCCCTGGAACTCAATGACAGGCTGAACGGGCGCAGGGGTGGTTTTGATGAACGCGTGCACTTCCTGCACGACGTTCCCCCGGAGGTCATCGCCGCCGGCGCAGGCGCGCAGCGAGCCCCATCCGGCACGCCGTTCGGGCAGCCCTGCGAGATCGACCGCTGGCCCGACGTGCCCACCAGGGTCCTGGTCGGCCGCGATGACAGGTTCTTCCCTGTGGACTTTCAGCGGCGGGTGGTCCGGACCCGGCTGGGCCTGGGGATTGACGAAATCCCGGGCGGACACCTGGTTGCCCTGAGCGACCCGGGTGAGCTCGCCAGCCGGCTGGACGGCTACGCCCGCTGACCCCGTGTCTTCGGGGTAGCCCGGCTCAGCCGGCGTGCCGCGCCCCGAGCCGGGCTACCGCCAGTGCCAGCCACAGCTGCACCCGGTCCGCGGTGACGGAGGGGTCGTAGCCGGTGAGTTCGGTGATCTGCGCCAGCCGGTAACGGACCGTGTTGCGGTGGAGGGTGAGGGCCTCGGCGACGGCGGCAACGGAGCCGTTGCTGTTCAGGTAGCTCTCCAGCGTGGCCATCAGCTCGGCGCCATGGGCGGCATCGAAGCTCCGGAGCGGGTCCAGTGACTCGTTGGCCATGTCCGCCAGGGGCACGTCCTCGCTCGCCAGGAGCAGGGAGGTCAGGCTGAGCCGCTCGGGTTCATTCACCGGCAGCCCGTGGCTGGCTGCATCACGCGCCTCGAAGTAGCTCCAGCGCAGGCCGTTCGGCTTGGTGTACGCGCCGCCGATGCCGATGGTGGCGTGGATCCCGGCCTCGGCAAGGTGGTCGCTGAGGCTCCTGGCCATGGCCGTGGCGCCGCGTCCGTCGTCGGGCACCACAGTCACCAGGTCCTTTCCGACGACGGCGGTCACCGCGTTCTCCAACGCCTGCGGCAGTGAGGAGCTGACCAGCTGCTTGTGGTGCGCCTCGGAGCCGGCCAGAATCACCACATTCTTGCGCGTGCTGTTGATGCCCGTCCCGGCGAGACGGCGCTGTGCCTCGCTGGGGTCCAGGGTCCCGTGGATCACGTCCTCGAGCACCTGCCCGCAGAGCGCCCGCTCGGCCTGGCGCTGCTTGACCATGTTGTTGAGCTCCACACTTATGAGGTTCTGCGCGTAGCCGATGATGCCGGAATCCTCGAACGGCTGCTTCACCCAAAGCGTGCAGGCATCGCGGCGCCCGGTGGGGATGGGGTAGGTGGTCCAGGAGTCCGCGGACGGCGGCTCGCCCCCGCTGTTGTACAGCTGGGCGGTGAACTGGGTCAGTGCGATCTCGGTGCGGAGCATGCCGCCCAGGTGCCGCAGGAGCTCGGCCAGGCCGCCGCCGGTCAGCAGCGCGCGGGCCAGGATCTGGTGCCCGGCGATCAGCCGCTCCAGCTTGGAGTAGTGGTCCGCGGACTGTGCGTCGGCCACGAGCTTGCTGATGGCAATAAAGGGAGTGCCGTATGGCACTTCGACCACCGGCAGCCCCCAGCGGTTGGCTTCAGCGATCAAAGCCGGGGGAACGGCGTCGTGCGAGAGCCCCACGCCGAACCCGATCCCCACGGCGCCGGCGCGCTGGACCTGGCGGACAAAGCGGCGCTGTTCGGGCGCACTTTTCATCCGCAGCCCGGTGGTCAGCACCAGTTCGCCGCCGTTGAGGAATCGCTGCGGGTCCTCCAGTTCGGTGACCGCAACCCAGCGGATGTCCTGGTGCGATGTGGTCTCCGCGAGGCTGGATTTCTTGAGTCCCAGAGACTGCACGGCCAGCAGCGCCGCGAGGGAAATTGCCATGGATCAAGGGTAGCGGGAGGCTGGCCGATCGCACTAAAGCGCCGGGCCGAGGGTGTGCAGGTGGCTATTCCCCGAGGTCTCAGGCTGGAATAGGCTCGAGTCAGCCGCATCACACTATTCAGGACGAAAGAGGTTGTACACCGTGGTTCAAACCTTGCAGAACTTCATCAACGGAGAGTTCGTCACGCCTGCGGGCACGGGCCTGATCGACATCGTGAACCCCATGACCGGTGACGTCGTGGCCAAATCGCCCGTATCCGTGGAGGCCGACGTCGACGCCGCCATGGCCGCCGCCAAAGACGCCTTCAAGACCTGGAAGCACGTGACCCCCGGGCAGCGGCAGCTCATGCTGCTCAAGCTCGCCGACGCCATCGAGGCCAACAGCGACGAACTCGTCGCTGCCCAGCACCGCAACACCGGGCAGGTCCGTTCCCTGATCGCATCCGAGGAAGTGGCGGCCGGCGCCGACCAGCTGCGCTTCTTCGCCGGCGCCGCCCGCATCCTCGAAGGCAAGTCCGCCGGCGAGTACTTCGAAGGCCACACTTCCTTCGTCCGCCGCGAGCCGATCGGCGTCGTGGCCCAGGTGGCACCGTGGAACTACCCGTTCCTGATGGCCATCTGGAAGATCGGCCCCGCGCTCGCAGCCGGCAACACCGTGGTCCTGAAGCCGTCCGACACGACGCCCGAGTCCACCCTGGTCCTGGCCCGCCTGGCCGCGGACATCCTGCCGGCCGGCGTCCTGAACGTCATCCTCGGCACCGGGGAAACCGGCGCGCTGATGGTGGAGCACAAGGTGCCGGGCCTGGTGTCCATCACCGGATCCGTGCGTGCCGGCATCGCCGTCGCCTCGGGCGCCGCGAAGGGCCTCAAGCGCGCCCACCTGGAGCTCGGCGGCAAGGCCCCGGCCATCGTCTTCAAGGACGCCGACATCAAGAAGAGCGCCGCGGCCATCGCCGAGTTCGCGTTCTTCAACGCCGGCCAGGACTGCACGGCCATTACACGAGTGCTGGTGGAGGATTCGGTGCACGACGACGTCGTGGCGGCCATGGTGGAGCACACCAAGACCCTGCACACCGGCTCCCAGAACGACGAGGACAACTACTTCGGTCCGCTGAACAACGTCAACCACTTCAAGGCGGTCAGCTCTGTGGTGGACTCGCTGCCGGTGCACTGCCGGATCGAAACCGGCGGCCACCGCGCGGGGGAGAAGGGGTTCTTCTTTGAGCCCACCATCGTTACCGGTGCCAAGCAGACGGACGACATCGTGCAGAAGGAAACGTTCGGCCCGGTCATCACCGTCCAGAAGTTCAGCACAGAGGCCGAAGCCGTGGAGCTGGCCAACGACGTGGAATACGCCCTGGCCTCCAGCGTCTGGACCAGCGACCACGGCACGGCAATGCGCCTGAGTCGGGACCTGGACTTCGGTGCGGTCTGGATCAACACGCACATTCTCCTCACCGCCGAAATGCCCCACGGCGGCTTCAAACAGTCCGGCTACGGCAAGGACCTCTCCATGTACGGCGTCGAGGACTACACGCGCATCAAGCACGTCATGTCCGCCCTTGATGCTTAATCCTCACCGGCGCCCTAACCTCGCTCCGCTTCGGCCAGGGAACCCTGCCGGCGTGGTCCCACTCTCCGCAGTAAAGAAGGCTAACTCCATGACTACCACCGCCAACGAAATCGTCTACCGCCTCGAGCAGAAGCGCCGCGTCCAGGCCGACTTCCCGGGCCCCAAGTCCGTGGCCCTGACCGAACGCCGCAGGGCAGTGGTCGCCGCGGGCGTTGCTTCCAGCGTTCCCGTTTACGTCGCAGACGCCGACGGCGGCATCATCCATGACGTCGACGGCAACTCGTTCATCGACCTCGGCTCGGGCATCGCGGTGACCAGCGTCGGCGCGTCCGATCCCGCCGTCGTCGGTGCCGTCAAGGAGGCCGTGGAGCACTTCACCCACACCTGCTTCATGGTCACCCCGTACGAGGGCTACGTCGCGGTTGCCGAGCAGCTGAACAAGCTCACCCCGGGCAGCCACGAGAAGCGCACCGTCCTCTTCAACTCGGGCGCCGAAGCCGTGGAAAACGCCATCAAGGTGGCCCGCCTGGCCACCGGCCGGGACGCCGTCGTCGCGTTCGACCACGCCTACCACGGCCGCACCAACCTGACCATGGCGCTGACGGCCAAGGCCATGCCGTACAAGACCAACTTCGGCCCGTTCGCGCCCGAGGTCTACCGCATGCCCATGAGCTACCCGTTCCGTGAGGAAAACCCGGAGATCACCGGTGCCGAGGCCGCCAAGCGCGCCATCACCGCGATCGAGAAGCAGATCGGCGGCGACCAGGTGGCCGCCATCATCATCGAACCGATCCAGGGCGAGGGCGGCTTCATCGTCCCGGCCGAAGGCTTCCTGCCGGCGCTGTCCGCCTGGGCCAAGGAAAAGGGCATCGTGTTCATCGCGGATGAGGTCCAGTCCGGCTTCTGCCGCACCGGCGAATGGTTCGCCGTGGACCACGAAGGCATCGTTCCGGACATCATCACCATGGCCAAGGGCATCGCCGGCGGCATGCCGCTGTCCGCCATCACCGGCCGGGCCGACCTGCTCGACGCCGTCCACCCGGGCGGCCTCGGCGGCACCTACGGCGGCAACCCGGTGGCCTGCGCCGCCGCGCTGGCCTCCATCGGCTCCATGCAGGAGTACGACCTCAACGCCCGCGCCAAGCACATCGAGGACCTGTCCTTCGGCAAGCTGCGCGAGCTCGCTGAAGAAGTTTCTGTGATCGGCGACATCCGTGGCCGCGGCGCGATGCTGGCCATCGAGCTGGTCCAGGCTGGTTCGAAGGAACCGAACCCGGAGCTGACCAAGGCCGTTGCCGCCGCCTGCCTCAAGGAAGGCGTCATCATCCTGACCTGCGGAACCTACGGCAACGTCATCCGCCTGCTGCCGCCGCTGGTGATCAGCGACGAGTTGCTGTTGGACGGCCTGGAGGTACTCGCCGCGGCCATCAAGGCCAACGCATAGTTCTCTCCTTCTTTAGCGCGAACTGGCAGGTAATGCCCTCAAAACGCCAGGAACAGGGCATTAGCTGCCAGTTCGCGCGGGGGACGTACGACGACGGCGGGCCGGGTACCAAAAGGTGCCCGGCCCGCCGTCGTTCTCGCCGCCGTCGTACTCCCTGCTGCGTTCCCGCCTCCCTGTAGCGTTCCCGCCCACTCACGCGAGCGCCGCGGTAGAGTCATCCTCACCACTGCACTTCACGCCGCAGGCCGGTGAGCGCCGCCGCGATCCGGGCGCCGGTCTGCACTACCCAAAGAGGGGTTTCGCATGCGATACGTAGTCGGCTACACACCCACAGAGCGCGGCGCGGACGCCGTCGCCCTGGCCACGTCACTGGCCCTGGCCCAAGGCGCCGAACTGGATCTGGTGTATGTGGTGAAGCCGGGCACGCCGTACGTGGCCCTGAACCCGGAGGGCAGCCGCGTCAGCGCCGCGGAGCAGCAGGTGCTGACGGCGGAACGGGAGGGCCTGGCCCTCGTTCCGCAAGGGTTGCCCGCGAAATTCCATGTGCGCGAAGCCGATTCCTTCGCCGGAGGGCTTATCGATGCGGCGGTGGAGTTTGGGGCGGGCCTCATCGCCGTGGGCGCCGCCAGCGCCGGCCTGTTCAAGCGCTACACGGTAGGGTCCGTGGCGAACGCGCTGCTGCACGCCTCACCGATCCCGGTGGCACTCGCGCCGCGCGGCTACCAGCGGACGGCACCTGTCACCCGGCTCACCTTGGCCGTCGGGCAGCGGGCCGGGGCCGAGGCGGCAATCGAGACGGCGATCAGGGCAGCTAAGCGGCGGGGTGTGCCGCTGCGCCTGGTGTCGCTGGTGGAGCTCGACGCCGCCGGTGACGCCGGGGAGGCCATCAACGCCGCGCACATCCACGCGAACACCGTCCTGACGGCCGCATCGGGGAAGGTGCCCGCCGGTCACGAGGTCGGCGTCGCAGTGGCCCATGGCCGCACCATCGAGGAAGCCATCGACGGCCTCGAATGGGACGACGGCGAGATCCTCATCGTGGGGTCCTCACGCCTGGCCGAGAAGAACCGCATGTTCCTCGGCAGCACGGCCAACAAGGTGCTGCGGGCCCTGCCGGTTCCCATGGTGGTTGTGCCGCGCGACTACAACCGCGAGGACTCGGCCCCCTGATGGGTCCTGCCGTTCCAAGCGCGAACGGACAGTTGCGGCCCCGCCGCGGGGGCTTAAGTGTCCGTTCGCGCTTCCCTGCGAGCGAGGCGCTTGGCCGCCGAGCTCTTCCGCGTCGCCGCCAGCATGTCCACTGTGAGGACCAGCAGGGCGAGCCACACGACGCCGAAGCCGATCCACCGGTCCAGCGTCATGGCCTCCCGGAACACCACCAGGGCGACGATGAACTGCAGCACCGGTGCGAAGTACTGCAGCAGCCCGATGGTGGTCATGGGCAGCCGGCGCGCCGATGCGCCGAAGAACACCAGGGGAACGGCCGTGATGACGCCGGACGCCAGGAGCAGCCAAAAGTGCCCCGGTCCGTGGGTGGTCAAAGAAGCAGTGCCGCTTGCCGCGAGGAAAATCATGGTGGCCGCGGCCAGGGGAGCGAGGACGATGGTCTCCACGGTGAGGCTGGTGACGGCGTCGGCACGCGGCCCCACCCGCTTCTTCACGAAGCCGTACAGGCCGAAGCTGACGGCCAGGGTCAGGGCTATCCACGGCAGTTTCCCGTAGGACACAGTCAGCACCCCGACGGCGATGAAACCGATTCCGACGGCGGCCCACTGCAGCGGCCGGAGCGTCTCCTTCAGGACGAAGACACCGAGGAGGACGGACACGAGCGGGTTGATGAAGTAGCCAAGGGAGGCCTCGACCGCCTGGCCGGTGGTGACACCGTACGTGTACGTCAGCCAGTTCACCGCGATGAGGCCGGCGGCAAGCGCCAACGTTCCGAGGATGGCGCGGTTCCGCAGGGCAGCGCCGAGGACGCGCCACGCCCTGGTCACCGTGATCAGGAGGGCACAGAAGATCAGGGACCAGACCACCCGGTTGGCCACAATTTCCACGGCACCGGCGGGCTGCAGAACGAAGAAGTACAGCGGAAGCAGCCCCCACAGGCCGTAAGCGCCAATGCCGAACAGGATTCCCGGCGTCGTCTCCTTGTCCACCGCCTTGGGTGCGCCAGGCAAACCGGGTGCGCCGGGCGAACCGGGCGCCCCAGGCCTGCCGGAGGTCACGCCCGGAGGCGCGGCGCCGGGTGTTGGGGCAGTCGGAACAGCGGAGGAGACGAATCCGTCGGGGTTAGGCACAAGTCCCATAACACCATCCTAAGGAGCGGTATTCCGCCTGATACCATCCAAAAGCTGCCTGCGGAAACGAATTAGTCAGTAGGCTTGCCATTATGAGTACGACTCACCGCAGGGCGCCGGCCCGATGAGGCTCCGCCACAGCAACGCCTCCGGTCATGGTTACCGCAGGGTGCGGGCTGGCACCGGGTTCAGTTACAGGGACCTGGACGGCTCCACGCTGCCGCCCGGTCCGGTCCGCGACCGGCTGGAAAGCATCGGCATTCCGCCCGCGTGGACGGACGTGTGGATAGCGCCCTTCGAGAACGGGCATATCCAGGCCACCGGACTGGATGCCGTGGGCCGCCGGCAGTACATCTACCATCCGGAGTGGCGCGAACGGAAGGACCGCGTGAAATTCAACCGCGCCCTCCAGCTCGCCGAGTCGCTGCCCACCGCCCGCCGGCTGGTCACCATGGATCTGAGGTCCGACGGCTTCACCCGCGAGCGCGTTTTGGCCGCGGCCTTCAGGCTGCTGGACAGCGGCTCCCTGCGGGTAGGGTCAGAGCGGTACACGAACGAGAACGGCAGCCATGGGCTCGCCACCCTGCTCTGCGCCCACGTCCGTGTCCGCAAGGAATGCCTGCACCTCACTTTCCCGGCCAAGAGCGGCAAAACCTGGGAGTCCCGCATCGATGACCCCGACCTGGCAACTCTGGCCCAGGCCCTCAAACGGCGCGGCGGCAACGCGCGGCTGCTGGCCTACAAGAACGGCAGGACGTGGCACCCGGTGACTAGCGCCGACATCAACGGCTACGTCAAGGAACGCACCGGCGACGACTTCACCGCAAAGGATTTCCGCACCCTGCGCGGCACCGTCGCGGCCGCCGTCAGTCTGGCCAGGAGCGGCCCGCAGAAAACCGAGGGGAAACGGAAGCGTGCCATCAGCGTCGCCATGATGGAGGCGGCAGCGGTGCTGGGCAACACGCCCTCGATCGCCCGCAAGAGCTACGTGGACCCCCGGCTGCTGGACCACTTCGCAGCCGGGGAGACCATCGACCCGAAGCGCCTGGACTCGGCGGAGTCGGAACTGCGGGCACTGATGTACCGCGAAGGCGACGTGGTGGACCTGCGCAAGAGCGGCTGACTGGCGCGGGGCGGGGCCGGCTGTGGGCCGGTCCGGCTGAGGCGGCGCTGGCCCTTGGCATGCGCACCGGGGAAGCCAGGCGTCACGCACCGCCGTGCGCCGTCACGGGTGGGCCGCCCGGCCGGGCGGACAATTAGAATTGAAAACTGCGCGCCGGTGGGGCGCGGTCTCCCGTTCCGGAAGGGCTTACGGTGTCCAACACAGCTGAATCCACGGCCAAGCGCCCGCTCCGTGTCGCGATCGTCGGCGCCGGACCCGCAGGCGTCTATGCCGCGGACATCCTGACCAAGTCCAACGAGGTCAAGGACGGCGACTTCGAGGTCAGCATCGACCTCTTCGAGGCCTACCCGGCACCCTACGGCCTGATCCGCTACGGCGTGGCCCCCGACCATCCGCGCATCAAGGGCATCGTCAATGCCCTGCACAAAGTCCTGGACCGCGGAGACATCCGGTTCCTGGGAAACGTCACCTACGGCCGGGACCTGACGCTGCACGACTTCCGCGCCTTCTACGACGCCGTCATCTTCTCCACCGGCGCCATCAAGGATGCCGAAATGGACATCCCCGGCATCGACCTCGAAGGCTCCTTCGGAGCCGCCGACTTCGTGTCCTGGTACGACGGCCACCCCGACGTTCCGCGGGACTGGCCGCTGGATGCCAAGGAAATAGCCGTGATCGGCAACGGCAACGTGGCCCTGGACGTGGCCCGGATGCTCGTGAAGCACGCCGACGAACTGCTCGTCACTGAGATCCCGGACAACGTCTACCAGGGCCTGAAGAACTCGCCGGTCACCGACGTCCACGTCTTCGGCCGCCGCGGCCCCGCCCAGGTGAAGTTCACCCCGCTGGAGCTGCGCGAGCTCAGCCACGCCCGCGACGTCGACATTGTGCTGTACCCGGAGGACTTCGAATTCGACGAGGCCTCCGACGACGCGATCCGCAGCAACAACCAGACCAAGACCATGGTGAACACCATGACCAACTGGCTCGTCGAGGAGCACGCAGAGGCCGAGCAGCCGTCGTCGCGCCGCCTGCACCTGCACTTCCTGCACAGCCCGGTCGAGATCTATGGGAGCGACAGCGACGACGGCGGGTCCGGCAAGGTTGCCGGCATCAAGTTCGAGCGCATGCAGTTGGACGGCACCGGCAACGTCAAAGGCACAGGGGAGTTCATCGACTACCCGGTGCAGGCCGTGTACCGCGCCATCGGCTACCACGGCTCCGCGCTGGACGAATTGGAATACGACGCCAAGCGCGGGGTCATCCCCAACGAGGGCGGCCGCGTCCTGGACGCCGACGGGAACCCCGTCCCCGGCATCTACACCACCGGCTGGATCAAGCGCGGCCCGGTCGGCCTGATCGGGCACACGAAGGGCGACGCCCTGGAGACCATCGGCTTCCTCCTCGAGGACCGTCTCACCCTGCCGCCGGCGCAGAACCCGGACCCGCAGGCGATCATCGACCTGCTGGAGGAGCGCGGCATCGAGTACACCACGTGGGAAGGCTGGAACAAGCTGAACGCCCACGAGGCAGCCCTGGGCGCCTCGTGGACGGAAGCCGCCGCGTCGGACGGCGTCGTGCGCGAACGCGTCAAGGTGGTGCCGCGCGAGGAGATGATCCAGATCTCCCGCGCCTAGGCCCAACTGAGTAGCAGCACAGGGCGTTCCCAGCCCTGAGAACGCCATCTACTGCTACCCAGTTGGGTGGACTAGACTGTCGCGGGCAAGCGTTTGGGCGAGTGGGAGTTCGATGAAGAACCTGATCCAGCCGGCGGCACCCGGAACCGAGGATTCGGTTCTGTTGCAGCGCCGCGCCCTGGCCGGCCACGAGTTGCTGGACATCCACACGCAGGGCGACGCGTTCCCCGACGCCGAAGAAATTCCCGGGCTGCGCCGCCTGATCCGCGAATCCTGGCAGCGGTCCGCCAGGCTGCGGGCCAACCCCGATCACCCCGAAGCCCCGCTGGCCATTGCCGCGGACGAGTTGGACGAATACCGCCGCCAGCACCCCCTTGCCGCCATCATGCCCGTCATCCAGAAGCTCCTCATCCGGCCCAGCCATGACAGCGGCCTGCTGGTTGCCGTCGGCGACGAAGTGGGCCGTCTCCTCTGGGTGGAAGGCGATCCCGGCGCCCGCAGCCGCGCCGAGGGCATGATGTTTGTTCCCGGCGCCGACTGGTCTGAGGCCACTGTGGGGACCAGCGCCCCCGGGACCGCCCTCGCTTTGGGCCGCGGCATCCAGATCTCCGGCGCCGAGCACTACAAACGTTCGGTCCACCCCTGGAGCTGCACTGCGGTGCCGTTCCAGGACCCCGATTCCGGCGCGCTGCTGGGGGTCGTGGACATCACGGGCACCGAGGCGGCCGTCGCGCCGCACACGCTCTCCCTCGTGGAGGCCACCGTGGCGGCAGCCCAGGCCCAGTTGCGCGTGGAACGCCTGCAGCTCGCGGCCGCCCAGGAACGCGTTAAAGCACGACGGCGGCACCAGGGTTCCGGGGCAGCCGGCGGTTCTGCGCGGGAAAGCAGCCTGTACCGCAACAGCCTGCAGCTGCTGGGCCGCGACCAGGCCCTGCTCAGCATCGAGGGCCGCAGCGTGGTGCTGTCCGCCCGGCACAGCGAGATCCTGGCCCTGCTCAGCACCCGTCAGGACGGGCTCAGGGCCGAGGAACTGAGCGCCCTGTTGTACCCGGGGGACGGCTCCACGATCACCCTGCGGGCCGAGATGGTGCGCCTCCGGAAGGTCCTGCAGCAACTCAACCCCGCCGCAGTGCCGGAATCGCGGCCGTACAGGCTGACGCTGGATCTCCTGCCGGACAGCAGCCAGGTGCTCACCTGCCTGCAGCGCGGCGCCCACCGGATTGCCCTCGACATCTACCGCGGCGCCGTGCTGCCCCGCTCGGAGGCGCCCGGCGTGGTCGAGCTCCGGAACCGGGTGTCCGCGCTGCTGCGCGAAGCAGTCCTGACGGACGGCAGCGCGGACTCCGTGCTCAAGTACGCGGAACTGCCGGAAGCGGCGGACGACGTCGACGTCCGCCGGGCCGCCCTGAAGCTCCTGCCGCCGCGCTCACCCAAGCGGGCCGCCGTCGTCGCCGATCTGGAGCGGCTGGAAGCGGAACTGCGCTCCTAACGCGGCGCTTGTGGTTGGGCAGCTGATTTCGACAAGCTCAATCAGCGGAGCTGCAACCCTGCTGCAACCTGGACGCTCCTAGGCTCGATGCATTGGCGATCACCATGACGTATCGCCACCGTGTTGCACAGCAAAGGAGCTAGCAATGACCGTTTACGCACAGCCCGGCACCGAAGGTTCGAAGGTCACGTTCCAGGACCGCTACGAGAACTGGATCGGCGGCGAATGGGTTGCACCCGTGAAGGGCCAGTACTTCGAGAACATCACGCCGGTCACCGGCAAACCGTTCTGCGACGTGGCCCGCGGCACCGCCGAGGACATCGAACTCGCCCTCGACGCCGCGCACAAGGTGGCCCCCTCCTGGGGCAAGACGTCCGTTGCAGAGCGCGCGGCGATCCTGAACAAGATCGCTGACCGCATCGATGAGAACGTCGAACTGCTCGCCGTGGCCGAGACCTGGGACAACGGCAAGCCGGTCCGCGAGACCCTCAACGCGGACATTCCGCTCGCTGCCGACCACTTCCGCTACTTCGCCTCGGCCGTTCGCGCGCAGGAGGGCCGGCTGTCGCAGCTCGACGACGACACCACGGCCTACCACTTCCACGAGCCGCTGGGCGTCGTCGGCCAGATCATCCCGTGGAACTTCCCCATCCTGATGGCGGTCTGGAAGCTCGCCCCGGCGCTCGCGGCGGGCAACGCCGTCGTCCTCAAGCCCGCGGAACAGACGCCGACGTCCATCCTGGTGCTGATGGAACTGATCGGCGACCTGCTGCCGGCCGGCGTGGTCAACGTGGTCAACGGTTTCGGAGTCGAGGCGGGCAAGCCGCTGGCGTCCAGCCCGCGGATCCGCAAGATCGCCTTTACCGGCGAGACAACGACCGGACGCCTGATCAGCCAGTATGCTTCCAACAACCTGATCCCCGTGACGCTGGAACTCGGCGGCAAGAGCCCGAACATCTTCTTCAATGACGTCGCCGAATCCAACGACGCGTTCTACGACAAGGCGCTCGAGGGCTTCGCACTGTTCGCGTTCAACCAGGGCGAGGTCTGCACTTGCCCATCCCGGGCCCTGGTCCAGGAGGGCATCTACGACTCCTTCATGGCCGACGCCCTGGCACGGACCGAGAAGATCATCCAGGGCAACCCGCTGGATACCGAAACCCAGATCGGCGCACAGGCCTCCAACGACCAGCTTGAAAAGATCCTTTCCTACATCGACATCGGAAAGCAGGAGGGTGCCAAGGCCCTCACCGGCGGCGCCCGGGCCGAACTGCCCGGGGACCTGGCCGGCGGCTACTACGTCCAGCCGACGATCTTCGAGGGCCACAACCGGATGCGCATCTTCCAGGAGGAGATCTTCGGTCCGGTGGTGTCCGTGACCCGCTTCAGCGACTACAACGACGCCATGGGCATCGCCAACGACACCCTCTACGGGCTCGGCGCCGGCGTCTGGTCCCGCAACGGCAACGTCGCATACCGGGCAGGCCGCGAGATCCAGGCTGGCCGCGTCTGGGTCAACAACTACCACGCCTACCCGGCCGGCGCCGCGTTCGGCGGCTACAAGTCCTCCGGCATCGGACGCGAGAACCACGCCATGATGCTGGACCACTACCAGCAGACCAAGAACCTGCTGGTCAGCTACAACGAAAACAAGCTCGGCTTCTTCTAAGCCCCTATTCTGCCGGGCGGCACCATCCCATCACTGCCGGCCGGCACTTCCGGGCGGGGACGGATCAGCTCCATCCGTCCCCGCCCGCACCATGCTTCCCGCCCGCACCGCGGCGGAGGACCCGCCCCTGGCCACCCATCAGGAAGGCAGCTACACCCGTCACGCACTACCCCAAACATCGCTTCAACGACGCAAGGATTTCGCCAATGACGACGACAATGCAAGCAGCCGTAGTATCCGAATTCGCCAAGGACCTCCAGATCCAAGACATCCCGGTCCCCACGCCCGGCCGCGGACAGGCGCTGGTCAAAGTGATCACCAGCGGTGTCTGCCACACCGACCTCCACGCCGCGGAAGGGGACTGGCCGGTCAAGCCGTCGCCGCCCTTCGTGCCCGGACACGAAGGCGTGGGCGAGGTGGTGGCCCTCGGTGAGGGCGTCACGGACCTCGCCGTCGGGGACCTCGTGGGCAACGCCTGGCTCTGGTCCGCCTGTGGCGACTGCCAATACTGCCGCACCGGCTGGGAAACCCTGTGTGAAGCCCAGCAGAACGCGGGCTACAGCGTGGACGGCTCCTTCGGCGAGTACATGCTGGTGGACAGCCGGTTTGCCGCCCGGATTCCGGCCGGTTCGGACCCCGTGGAGGTGGCCCCGGTGCTTTGCGCCGGCGTCACCGTCTACAAGGGACTGAAAATGACCGAGGCCAAGCCGGGTGAGTGGGTCACTATCTCCGGCATCGGCGGGCTGGGGCACATCGCCGTCCAGTACGCCGTGGCCATGGGCCTGCGCGTCGCCGCCGTCGACATCGCGGACGACAAACTCGCCCTCGCCAAGAAGCACGGCGCCGAACTCAGCGTCAACGCGCTCCACGAGGATCCTGTGGAAGTCATCCAGCAGAAAACCGGAGGCTGCCACGGAGTCCTCGTCACGGCGGTGCACCCGTCGGCCTTCGGGCAGGCCATCGGCATGGCCCGCCGCGGGGGCACCATCGTGTTCAACGGCCTGCCGCCGGGCGACTTCCCCGCACCGATCTTCGAGATTGTGCTCAAGGGCCTGACCGTCCGCGGCTCCATCGTGGGAACGAGGCAGGACCTGGAGGAGGCGCTGGACTTCTACGCGCAGGGCAAGATTCACCCGACCGTCTCGACGCGGGAACTCTCGGAAGTCAACGCGGTGCTCGACGAGATGAAGCACGCGAAGATCGACGGCCGGGTGGTGCTGAGGTTCTGATGACCGACACCAGGCTGAACGCCGCTGTGACGCTGCCCGGGGAGGACTTCTCCCGGGTGGCGCTCACCGCCGAGGCGGTGGGGCTGCTGCGGAAGCTCTGGGCGCAGCACGGCCCGCTCATGTTCCACCAGTCCGGCGGCTGCTGCGACGGCTCCGCGCCCATGTGCTACCCGGCGGGGGAGTTCCTGACGGGGGATTCGGACGTGCTGCTGGGACGGTTTGATCTCTGCGCGGACGACGGCGGAGGGTCCGGTTCCGCTGACGACGGCGGGCAGCCGCTGGAGTTCTGGATGTCCCGGGAACAGTTCCGCTACTGGAGCCACACCCACCTGACGGTGGATGTGGTGCAGGGCCGGGGGAGCGGGTTTTCCGTCGAGGCGCCGGAAGGCAAACGCTTCTTGATCCGCTCCACGCTCATGGACTGGCCCGTGTAGACAGGCTTTGCCCAGCAAGACTCCAAAATGTTACGCCCGGACGGGGCCCCAAGTAAGGGGCTTCGTCCGGGCGTTTGCACATTTAAACCGCGATTGGGAACCCCCAATTTGGGTGGCTCAGCGGGCCGACCAGCCACACCCCCAAGGTTTTCACGGGCACTCCACCGGACGATGGCACCGTTACATCCCTCCTAGCGGCAGGTGTGCCATGAACAATTCAACCTTGAAGTCAGAGGGGGGCCCGGATCAGAGTCGATCCGGGGCCCCCGTAGATCCACCCACCAACCGGCGTCAGCGACGCAAGAAGCGCAGCAAACAGTCCATGTCCTTTCGGACGGTGGCGGCAGCAACCACAATGATGATGCCGATTGCCATGGGGTTGCCGGTGGTGGCAGCCAACGCGGTGCAGGCACCGGTGGGGGAAGGATTCACCATCACCCCCTCAGATCTCTCCTACATTCTGAAGCAGATCAAGATCGCCGAGCGGCACGCGGCAACGCTGTCACCCGAGCACCCGTGTGACACCCTGATCGGCACCGGTCCGGACCAAATTCCCAGCCCGCTCGTCTCGGCGGGCCTGCGGACCGTCGACGGGTCATGCAACAACCTTCAGCCGGGCCAGGAGACGTTCGGTGCGGCTGACCAGAAATTCCCGCGCCTGACGACGCCTACGTTCAAGAGCGCGGAGGACGCATCGCTTTTCGGCGGCCCGGCCGCTTCGTCGTATGCCCAGAAGTCGGGGACGGTGGTGGACTCCGAGCCCCGCGTGATCAGCAACCTGATCGTGGACCAGACATCGAAAAACCCAGCGGCAGTCGCCGCGGCAGGCAATCCGGTCCGGACGCAGGGCAACGAGGGCGTTGTTCCCTGCACCACTGACCCGGATCCGCTGGCAACCCCGGAGGTAGTGGGCGTTCCTGCCGGCTGCGTACCGTCCAACAGCACACTGTTCATCGAAAACGTAACCACCGACGTCGGCCTCTCCCCGCCCTACAACTCAATGTTCACCCTGTTCGGTCAGTTCTTCGATCACGGAGTGGACCAGACAGTCAAGAGCGGCGGAACGGTCTTCGTTCCACTCAAGGCTGACGACCCGCTGCGTACCGTTGGTCCCGACGGCAAGGCCAACACCGGCGACGAGGTCCCCGCAAGCCAGGCTTTCATGGTGCTGACCCGTGGCCAGAACCAGGCCGGCCAGGACGGTGTCCTGGGTACCAATGATGATGTCCAGGATGCGAACAACACGGACTCACCGTGGGTCGACCAGAGCCAGACCTACACGTCGCACTCCTCCCACCAGGTGTTCGTGCGGGAGTACGTCGACAACGCGGACGGCAAGCCCGTCGCCACGGGCAAGCTGCTGGGCGGACCCACGGGGCCCACTGCCGGTGGCATGGCCACCTGGGACACGACCAAGAAGCAGGCTTCGGCGCGTCTCGGAATCCTTCTGGAGGACAAGGACGTCCTGAACGTCCCGATGATCGCCGCGGACCCGTACGGCAAGTTCATCCCCGGCCCGGAACGCGGGCTGCCACAGTTCGTGACCGAGGCCGGACTTGTCGAAGCTGACCGCGCCGACAACGGTGGCAAGGGAACCAAGGTACCGGCAGACGTCAAGTACTTTGACACGCCGTTCCTGACGGACATCGCCCACAACGCGGACCCGTCCCCTCAGGACACCGATCACAACCCCGCCACGGCAAAGGTTGCCCCGACTCCTGACACTGACAACACAGCCTCGGCCGACTTCGCCAGCCAGGCACCGGGCACCTACGACGACGAGATGCTGAATGCGCACTTCATCGCAGGTGACGGACGCGTCAACGAGAACATCGGACTGACCGCGATCCACCAGATTTTCCACTCCGAGCACGACCGGCTCGTGGACTACATTGAAAACGTCCTGACGACCGACACTTCCGCCAGCGGCGTCAAGGCCCTGGCAGAGTGGAAGCTGGCCACCGGTGCAGGCAGCGCCGATGTTCCCGCCGACGGCTGGAACGGTGAGCGCCTCTTCCAAGCCGCACGGTTCATCACGGAAATGGAGTACCAGCACCTGGTCTTCGAGGAGTTTGCCCGCAAGGTTCAGCCGGCGATCAACCCCTTTGAACCATTCGCTTTCACTCAGACGGAACTGAACCCGGCGGTCAAGGCTGAATTCGCCCACGCCGTGTACCGCTTCGGCCACTCCATGCTGACGGAAACGATCTCCCGTCGGAATGAGGATGGCGCGGGCACGGACGCCGTGTTCGGCACCTCCGATGACACACGGGGCAGCCAGAACGACATCTCGCTGCTCGATGGCTTCCTCAACCCGCCGGAGTACACCGACGGTGGCCTCGCCGGACAGTTGACCTCCGAAGAGGCGGCCGGCAGCATCATCATGGGAATGTCGGACCAGGCAGGCAACGAGCTGGACGAGTTCGTGACGGACACGCTCCGCAATAACCTGCTGGGCCTGCCCCTGGACCTTCCCACGATCAACATGACTCGGGCACGTTCTGAAGGCATTCCGCGGTTGAATGTCCTCCGCCGTGAGCTCTTCAACAAAACGAATGACGGCCAGCTGAAGCCCTACATCAGCTGGGTCGACTTCGGCGAAAACCTCAAGCACCCGGAGTCCCTCGTCAATTTCGTCGCAGCCTACGGCCAGCACCCGTCCATCACCGGGGCAACGACGCTGGCAGGCAAGCGTGAGGCTGCGCGGCTGATCGTCAGCCCCGCCGCAGGGGAGGTCCCTCCCGCCGACGCGGCAGCCTTTATGAACAGCACGGGCACGGACTGGTCCAACGACGGCGCGAACTCGAGGACTGGCCTCGACAACGTCGACCTGTGGGTCGGCGGCCTCGCCGAGCAGACTGTGGTGTTTGGTGGCCTCCTGGGCAGCACGTTCAACTACGTTTTCGAGAACCAGCTGACCGACCTGCAGAACGGTGACCGCCTCTACTACCTGGCGCGCACCCCGGGCATGAACCTGAGGGCTCAGCTGGAAGGCAACTCCTTCGCAGAGATGATGATGCGCAACACGAACGTGCACAGCCTGAAGGCCGATGCGTTCGCCACCTCGGACTGCAAGTTCGAACTGAAGAAGCTGGCAGGCACCACCGATGGCTTTGCACTCGGCGGCAACACCGTTCAGGATGACCCGGATTCAGAGTGCAGTGAGACGGATCTGCTGATCCGTATGCCGGACGGCACGATCAAGTACCGTGCAAGGAACACAGTCGATCCCTCCGGCATCAACGGACAAAGCGTCTACAACGGCACCGCCGGCGTGGACCGCATCTTCGGCGGCAACGACAGCGACACCTTCTGGGGTGGCGACGGCAATGACGTCATCGAAGGTGGCGACGGTGCCGACGTCGCGCTCGGCGGTGACGGTGACGACATCATCACCGACCTCGCCGGTGACGACGTCCCGAAGGGCGGCCCCGGCAATGACGCGATCGACGCCGGCCCCGGCCTGGACATCGTTATGGGTGGTGATGGCAAGGACTTCACGAACGGCGGAGCCAATGCCAACGAGACGTTTGCCGGAGCCGGCGACGACTTCGTCATGCTTGGTCAGAGCCTTGACGCCGCATTCGGCGATAGCGGTGATGACTGGGAAGAAGGCGGCGATCAGCCCGACCTCATGCAGGGGGACAGCGGCAACCTGTTCTTCCTGGATGACTCCCAGAAGCCCGGACACGACATCCTGATCGGCCAGGGCGGCGACGACGACTATGACATGGAGGGCGGCGACGATATCGGCCTCGGCGGGCCTGGCATCGAAAAGGTTGCAGGCGCCTCCGGTTACGACTGGGAGATCGGCCTTGGTGACCCCCAGCCGCAGAACCTGGACCTTGATCTTCCGCTTGTCCCGCTCGACATCCTGACGGCCGATGTCCGCGACAAGTTCAACGAAGTTGAGGCCGCCTCCGGCTGGAAATTCGATGACAAGATCCGCGGCGACGACGTTGTTCCCAGCGGCGTTGGCGGTGGCGGTTTCATCGGCTGCAACGTGCTGGATCAGGAAGGTGTTGGCCGGATCGCCGGACTTGAAGACCTGGTGACGGCCTTCCCGACTCTGACTTCCGACGTTGTGGCCGCATCGGCTTCCAAGGACTGCCCGGTCCTGACCGGTACCAACGTTTGGGGCGAAGGCAACATCCTCCTTGGTGGTGGCGGCTCCGACCTTCTTGAGGGACGCGGCGCCAACGACGTCATCGACGGCGACCGGTACCTCTCCGTCCGGCTCAGTGTCCGGAACCCGGATGATCACGCCGTCGAGATCGGCAGCGCCGCTGCTGATGGCCCGGGACAGAGCGCCATGACCAGCCGGTACACGAAGGACGCCAACGGCAACCTCACGGGACCGACGCTCCAGGAAGCTGTGTTCGCGGGAACCGTGAACCCCGGCGACATCGAGGCGGTCCGTGAGATCCTCACGGCCTCCGGCGGAACGGATTCGGCAGTGTTCTCCGGTCCGGAGATCAACTACACCGTCACCACCGTTGATGCCAACGGCGCCCCTGCCACCCTTGGCGCGCCGGGGTCAACCACCACGGTGACTGACAACACCGGCACGGATGGCACGGACACCCTGCGGAACATCGAACGCCTCGTGTTCTCGGACACCGTTGCTCCGGCCGCTCCCGTGATCGGCTCCGTAACCGCCGGCAATGGCCAGGCAACTGTCAACTTCACCCCGGCAGCAGGCGGCGTCGCCACCAGCTTCCTGGTACGAGTTGTAGACGCCAACGGAGCTCAGGTCGGCGGTCTTCGGACGGCAGACGCTGGCGCCACCAGCCTGGTGGTCACTGGACTGACCAACAACCAGCCGGTCCGGTTCCAGGTGCAGGCACGGAACGCCATTGGAGAAAGTGTCTTCTCGGCACTGTCCGCGGCTGTCACTCCTGCAGTTCCAGTCCTCGCCGGCGCTCCGGCCATCGGCACGTCAACGGCCGGGAACGCGCAGGCCACGGTACGGTGGACCGCCCCCGCGGCAGTTGCCAATGCCACGGCCGTCACGCAGTACAGGGTCCGCGTCTTCGTTGGAACGGGTGCTACCCCGACCCGCGAAGTAACGGTCGGAAATGTGACGAACACGGTGGTCACCGGACTGATCAACGGCACTGGCTACACGTTCGATGTCTCGGCGATCAACTCGGCAGGCACGGGATCTCCTTCGGCTCGTAGCGCGCTTTCCACGCCGCGGACCGAGTTCGTAGCACCGACGATCACTGCCAGGACACCCGCCGCGGGCGCCAGGTCCGTCAGCCAGACGAACAACCTGACGGCGACGTTCAGCGAGCCTGTCACCAACGTCACCCCCACCTCGGTGGTACTGCGACTCGGCACGACGGCCATTCCTGCAAGCGTGGTTTACAACAACACCACGAGGACTGCCACTATCAATCCAAACGCCAACCTCCTCGCCGACCGGACCTACGCAGTCTCCGTGTCCGGGGCTGCCACGGCTGTTGCAGTCCGCGACAGTGCCGGCAACACCATGGCGAACACGTCATGGCAGTTCACCACAGGTCCCGCTCCGACGGTTACAGCACTGTCGCCTGGCGGGGGTGCCACGAACGTGGGCCGCACCGCCAATATGACTGTGCGGTTCAGCGAGGCGGTCACCGGGCTGAACGGAACCACCGTCCGTCTCATCCGGCAGTCCAACGGTGCAGTTGTCACCGCCGTTGTCTCCTACAACGCCACGACGCGAACTGCGACCCTCAACCCGTCGACAACCCTGCTGGCTAACACCCAGTACAGGTTCGCGCTGACTGGCGGCACATCTGCCATCAGGGACCTGGCCGGAAACCCGCTCGCATCCGGGGCGTGGATCTTCAGGACAGGGGCGCGATAGGAGCGGCCGGGCTGTGGCCGCCAACGCGCAGTCCGTAGCCCGGCATTCCCTAACTCAATCCATTTCCTGACACGTGATTTACCAGGCCCCACGCCCGGCCCTCCACCACACCGCGCAGCCGCAGCGCGGAGGAGGGCCGGGCGTGGTCTTGCGCTCCACCCGTCTCAGTATTCGGGACAAATGTGGCCGTCCACTGGATGGACACTATCCTTGATAGGTCTGTTTCCATCCCCTATCAGGACTGTGGACTTCCAATGAATCTTTTCCGGACCAAATCCATCGAGCAGTCAATCGCCGACGCCGATGAGCCCGGACGCAAGTTGAAGCGCTCCCTGAGCACCTGGGACCTCATGATTATGGGCGTCGCTGTTGCCGTCGGCGCAGGCATCTTCTCCGTGGGCGCCAAGGCCGCTGCGAACTTCGCCGGCCCCGCCGTCACCATCTCCTTCCTGGTCGCCGCCGTCACGTGTGCCCTGGCGATCATGTGCTACGCCGAATTTGCCACCGCCATCCCGGTGGCCGGCTCCGCCTACGTTTTCACCTACGCCACGATGGGCGAGATTTTGGCCTGGATCATCGGCTGGAACCTCATCCTGGAGCTCTTCACCGCGGCTGCGGTGATCGCCAAGTACTGGGGCATCTACCTCAGCAAGGTCTTCGCCCTCATGGGCGTGGAAATGCCGCCCGCCATCTCGATCGGCGGCATTGACCTGTACTGGGGCGCCTTCCTCATCGTTGCCGTCTTCACCGTGCTGCTGGTGCTTGGAACGAAACTGTCCGCGCGAGTGGGCAACATCTTCACGCTGATCAAGATCGCCGTGGTGGTGTTCGTGATCATCGTGGGCTTCAGCTACGTGAAGTTGTCCAACTACACCCCCTTCGTCCCGGCCTCTGAGCCGACTGCCAACGCCGGCGCGGCCGACGTTCTGAAGCAGTCGTTCTTCGGCTTCCTCACCGGTGCTGCCCCCGCGCAGTACGGCACGATGGGCATCTTCGCCGGCGCCGCGCTGGTGTTCTTCGCCTTCATTGGCTTCGACGTCGTGGCCACCTCCGCGGAAGAGGTCAAGAACCCGCAGAAGACGCTGCCGCGCGGCATCTTCGGCGGTCTGGCCCTGGTGACGCTGCTGTACATCCTCGTGTCCCTCGCCCTGACCGGCATGGTCTCCTACACGCAGCTCGCCGAGGCGGAAAGCCCCACACTCACCACGGCCTTCGAGGCGGTCGGCAACACCGACGCCGCGAAGGTGATCGCCTTCGGCTCCCTCGTGGGCCTGACCACTGTGATCATGGTGCTGCTCATGGGCCTGTCCCGCGTGGTGCTGGCCATGAGCCGCGACGGCCTGCTGCCGCGGTCCCTGTCCAAGACCAGTGAAAAGCGTTCGACGCCGGTCCGCCTGCAGATCATTTGCGGCGCCGCCGTTGCACTGGTTGCCGGACTCACCAACGTGGACCTGCTCGAGGAGATGATCAACATCGGCACGCTGTCCGCGTTCGTGATGGTCAGCCTGGGCATCCTGGTGCTGCGCAAGAAACGCCCCGACCTGAAGCCGGCTTTCCGGGTCCCGTTCGGCAAGGTGCTCCCCGTCGTATCCGCGGTGCTGTGCCTGTACCTGATGACCAACCTCGCCGTGGAGACCTGGATCTTCTTCGGCATCTGGCTGCTGCTGGGCATTGCCATCTACTTCGCCTACGGGCAGCGGCACTCCCGCCTCAACGAAAAGTTCGCCGGCGCCAAGGCGGCAGTGGACGGCGCTTCGGGCGCCCTCGACGACCCGGACAAGGACGCGCTGACCAAGGTCTAGCCTGACCCGATTGACGTGGGCGACCGCCCGCTGGTGGTTCTGTTACGGAGCGGCATGCCGCCCCACCCAGTCCACCAGCGGGCGGAGCTGTTCCCAGAGGGCGGCAATCTCACGCTCCGCCTCCGCTGAGCCGAGCCATTCGGGCTCGCCGAGGGTAACGCCGGCGGACAGCGATTTGTGCTTCAGCAGTTCCCCGCGGGGATGGTCCTTCGGGAAACCCCGTGGCACAGTTTTCAGTTTCTCGCCTTCGATGGTGAATCCCGCCGCTGCGATCGCGTCCACGATGTGCTGCAGCTGTTCGCCGGTGCTTCCCGCGTCCACCGAATTCCGGTAGCGCACCAGCTGCGCGGGCGAATGCGAGTGGTAGCCGCCGCCCACAAGCAGGCCGTCGGCACTGACCTGGAGGTAATAGCCCACGCCTTCCTGGTATGAGGCGAAAGCTCCCTGAGCGGTCTTGTACGGTGACTTGTCCGGGGAGAAGCGGACATCGCGGTTAGGCCGGAAAATCTTGCCCGGTCCAAAGCGTGGCTCAAGATCCGCGAGGAGCGCCTGGAGCGGAGCCTTGACGGAGTCTTGGTACGCCGCGGAATGTGCATGCCACCAGTCGCGGTTGTTGTTCTCCTCCAGCTCAGCGTAGAACTTTGCCGCCGCGGCCGGGATGCCCTCGAAAGTGCTCATGACTGAAAGCCTAGATACCGACAGGGCAGAGGGCCACGGCTATCCCCGGTATGTGGATAAAGGGCGGCTTCCGGATGCAAGGAACCCCGCCGCGGCTGTGAACGGGTCACTGTGCCGCGGCGGGGTTCCTGTTTGCTATCTGGTGCTGTTAGCCGATCTTGTTGGCGGCCTCAGCGTCGGAGAGCGGTGCTGCGCCGAGGTTGGCGCGGAGCTTGGCGCCGAGTTCGGCGTCAACGTTGGTCCAGTACTGGATGGCGCGTTCCTTGATGCCGGGGCTCTTCACGCCGCCCACGGCACCGGTGATGGTGTCCAGGAAGCGGGCCTTTTCGGCGTCGTTGTAAACCTCGCGGTACAGCGCGCCGGCCTGGACGAAGTCGCTGTCCTCGGCGTGCAGGGAGTGCGCAGCGTGCGTCAGCTCGCCGTCGTTCTCCCAGCCGCCAGCCGGGCTCTGCGGCTCAACGGCGGCGGGGCCGCCGAACGTGTTCGGTGCGTAGACCGGAACCGAGGGAGCGTTGAACAGGAAGCGTCCCGCGCCGTCCTGGCTGTAGTTGTTGACCTGGCTCTTGGGCTGGTTCACCGGGATCTGGGCGTGGTTGGTGCCCACGCGGTAGCGGTGTGCGTCCGCGTAGGAGAAGATCCGGGCCTGGAGCATCTTGTCCGGGGACGCGGCGATGCCGGGCACGAAGTTCGACGGCGCGAATGTGGCCTGCTCGATCTGCGCGAAGTAGTTCTCCGGGTTCCGGTTCAGCTCCATGTTGCCGACCTTGATCAGCGGGTAGTCCGCGTGCGGCCAGACCTTGGTCAGGTCGAACGGGTTGAAGCGGTAGGTCTTGGCATCCTCGTACGGCATGACCTGGACGTGCAGGTCCCAGGAGGGGAGGTTGCCCGCTTCGATGTTCTCGTGCAGGTCGCGGATGTAGAAGTCCGCGTCCGAGCCGGCGAGGGCCTCGGCTTCTTCGCCGGTGATGTTCTTCACGCCCTGGTTGGAGTGGAAGTGGTACTTGACCCAGAACCGCTCGCCCTCGGCGTTGATCCACTGGTAGGTGTGCGAGCCGTAGCCCTGCATTTCGCGCCATGAGGCGGGCAGGCCGCGGTCACCCATCAGCCAGGTGACCTGGTGTGCGGACTCGGGGGAGAGGGTCCAGAAGTCCCACTGCATGTCGGCGTCGCGCAGGTGCGAGCCGGGCAGGCGCTTCTGGGAGTGGATGAAGTCCGGGAACTTGATGCCGTCGCGGATGAAGAACACCGGGGTGTTGTTGCCCACGAGGTCGTAGTTGCCTTCGGAGGTGTAGAACTTCACGGCGAAACCGCGCGGGTCGCGCCAGGTGTCCGGGGAACCGTTCTCGCCAGCGACGGAGGAGAAACGGATCAGCATCTCGGTCTCGACACCGGGCTGCAGGAACGCGGCCTTGGTGTACTTGGAGATGTCCTCCGTGGCCTTGAACGTGCCGAAGGCGCCGCCGCCCTTGGCGTGCACCACGCGCTCCGGAACCCGCTCGCGGTTGAACTGGGCGAGCTTTTCCACCAGGTAGTGGTCCGTGAGGATGATGGCGCCGTCAGCACCGACAGCCTTGGAGTGGGCGTCGGACGTGACAGGGGCGCCGGACTGCGTGGTGGACACGGCAGGCGCAGAGATGTTCGAAGTCATCTTTCTCCTATTAGTTGGTTTTCGACTTTGTCGATTATTTGTCAGTTACGTTTGAAGGAAGTTTTTGGGCCCGCTGGCACTCTCCGCAGATTCCCTGGTACATGACATCCGCGATTTGGATGGTCATCGGGTGGGAGTCCTCGTTCCAGTGCGGGGTCAGGCAGGGGGCATGGCCGACAGCGCAGTCGACGTCCTCCACCCGGCCGCAGCTGATGCAGATCGCGTGGTGGTGGTTGTCACCGACACGGGTCTCGTAGAGAGCGGGGGAATGCGGCGGTTCAAAGCGGCGCAGCATGTGCAGATCGGTGAGATCACCGAGCACCACGTAGACCGACTGCGCCGTCAGTTCCGGCAGTTCCTCGCGGGCAGCCGCCAGGATGTTTTCCGCCGGGGAATGCGGATGATGCTCGACGGCGGCCAGCACCGCCAGCCGCTGCTTGGTCACCCGGCGGCCGTGGGCGCGCAGGGCCGCGGCCCATGCTTCGTGGCTTTCCGGGTGATCGGTCATGACTCCATTGAAACACTTATTTTGACTAGATCACAATAAGGCGAGACTAAGTTTCTGCTGGGACTAGAGTTGCCGGGTGGGAAAACTTCTGGCTGACATCACGCCGCTGCGCGAGAGCCCCGATTTCCGGCGGCTCTGGCTGGGGTCGGCGGTCTCGAACGTGGGCAGCCAGCTCACCCTCGTGGCAGTGGGCCTGGAAGTGTACAGGCTGACCCAGGACAGCCTGTACGTCGGACTGCTCAGCATCTTTGCCCTGGTGCCGCTGGTCCTGGGCGGACTGCTGGGCGGGTCCATCGCCGACTCCCACGACCGCCGCACCGTAGCGCTTCTGTCGTCCGCAGTGCTGTGGCTGACCACCGGCGGGCTCGCCCTCCAGGCCTGGCTGCAGGTGGGCAATGTGTGGCTGCTGTACGTCCTCGTGGCCGTGCAAAGCGGTGCGCAGGCGATCAACCAGCCTGCCCGCAGCGCCATCATTCCCGCGCTGTTGCGGAAAGAGCTCCTGCCGGCCGCCAACGCACTGAACATGGTGACATTCGGACTGTCCATGACCGCAGGGCCGCTGCTGGCCGGCATCCTCGTGGCAAGTGTCGGCTTCGGGTGGACGTACACGCTGGACGTGGTCAGCTTTGTCTTTGCCTTCTGGGCCCTGCTGAAACTTCCTCCCATGCCGCCCGGCGAAGAGGCGGGCCGGGCCGGGATGCGGTCTGTCGTGGAGGGTTTCCGGTACCTCGGCACGCGGCCCAACCTGCGGATGACGTTCATCCTCGACCTCATCGCCATGATCCTGGCCCAGCCACGCGCCCTGCTGCCCGCCATCGGCGCTCTCATGATCGGCGGCGGGGAAACCACCGTGGGCATCCTGCTGGCGTCCGTGGCGGTGGGTGCCTTCCTCGCCGGCCTCTTTTCCGGGCCGCTCGGCGCGGTCCGGCGGCAGGGGACTGCTGTGGTGTGGTCGGTCATGGGCTGGGGCGCTTCTTTTGCGGCGTTCGGCCTCGTGGTGGTGCTGGCCGGGCGGTCCGGCTCCGGCGGCGTGACCTTCTGGCTGGTTCCGGCGGCGATCTGCTGCGCGCTGGCGGGAATTGCCGACTCGGTGAGTGCCGTGTTCCGCACCACCATCCTGCAGGCCGCTACCCCGGACCACCTGCGCGGACGCCTCCAGGGAGTCTTCATTGTGGTGGTGGCCGGCGGGCCCCGGCTGGGCGACATGCTGGCAGGCGGCGGCACTAAAATTCTTACTGAGGGCTGGGTCCTGCTGCTCGGCGGCATCCTGTGCATCGTGGTGGCCTGGATGGTGGCGCGGCGGCAATCCGGCTTCCTGGAGTACGACGCGCGGCATCCCGTTCCGTAGCGGCGCTGCCGGTTCCGACTTCTGAGCTGTGGAGGCAGATGTGCACAATCACCACAACGGACTGAAAACGGCGGCGCTGTTCGGCGTGCTGTGGGCGATCCTGCTGGGCCTGGGCGCCCTGATTGCCGCCAGTACGCGCAGCTCGGCCCCGATCCTGATCATGGCGCTGATCGGCGTCGGGACCACGGCCTACGGCTACTGGAACAGCGACAAGATCGCGCTCCGCTCCATGCAGGCGTACCCCGTCTCCGAAGCCCAGGCGCCGCAGCTGTACCAGATGGTCCGTGAGCTCTCCGCCCGCGCCAGCCAGCCGATGCCGCGCATTTACGTCTCGCCCACCATGGCGCCCAACGCCTTCGCCACCGGGCGGAACCCACAAAACGCGGCGGTCTGCTGCACGGAGGGGATCCTGCAGCTCCTCACCCCGCGGGAACTGCGCGGCGTCCTCGGCCACGAGCTCATGCACGTCTACAACCGCGACATCCTGACCTCGTCCGTGGCGGCGGCGGTGGCCGGCGTCATCACCTCGGTGGGGCAGATGCTGCTGTTCTTTGGCGGCGGGGACAGGCGCAATTCGAACCCGCTGGCCCTCATCGCCATGGCGTTGCTGGCGCCGCTGGCCGCGTCGCTGATCCAGGTGGCCATCTCCAGGACCAGGGAGTACGACGCCGACGAAGACGGTTCGCAGCTCACCGGCGACCCGCTGGCGCTCGCCTCCGCCCTGCGCAAGATCCACCAGGGCGTCCAGGCCGCGCCGCTGCCGCAGGACCAGCGGCTGGTCAACGCCTCGCACCTGATGATTGCCAACCCGTTCCGCGGCGGCGGGCTCAGCAAGCTTTTCGCGACGCACCCGCCGATGCAGGACCGCATCAGCCGCCTGGAGCGGATGGCGGGCCGGCCGCTCAGCTGAGCGCCGCCGTCGTACTCCTCGTCGCAACGCGCACTTCAGCCCGCGACGCGCACCGTCCCCTGCGACGCGCACCTCGCCGAGCGACGCGCACAATCCCTGGCGCGTCGGGAATACCTGTAGCGAGCGGATATTTGCGCGTCGCCTAGTACGGTGCGCGTCGTCAGTCCAGCAGGCGGGCGTAGCAGACGGACAGCGGCTCGCCCGCGTACGGCCCGAAGTTCTCGATCAGGCGGTAGCCCTCACGCTCGTAGAAGCGGATGGCATCGGGCTGGGCTGTGCCGGTTTCCAGCTTGAGCTCGGTCAGGCCCAGACGTGCGGCCTCGGCCTCCAGCCTTCGCAAAACCGCTGTGGCGGCGCCGCTTCCCCGCTGGCCCGGCAGCACGAACATCCTCTTGATCTCCGCGGACCCGGCGTCGAGCCGGCGAAGTGCGCCGCAGGCAACGGCTGTCCCCTCGTGGTTCCTGGCCACCAGGAACAGCGTGATGTCCCCGGCGCTGGGCGCGGAACCCGGCTCGTGGTCGCCGCTGCCGTAGCGGGCATCCAGTTCGGCCCGCTGCATGGCCCGGAGCCTGACGCCGTCCTCGGCGTCCCACGGCTCGGGATTGACCGCGAAACTCATGTCCTGTCCTTTTCGTGGCTCGGCCCACGCCGGTTGTCGCAGGATGCGCAAACGGGCCGGGACACCCGGATGGGCGTGTCCCCGGCCCGGTTCCGCGCCCCGGGCCCTTGAGGGGTCCGCGGCCGGTTGGCAGGTCCTGGCTGCGGAAGTTCCTTAGCTGCGGAAGTTGACGAACTGAAGGTCAGCCTCGTCGAAGTCCTTCAGGAGGGCCATGGTGGCCTGGAGGTCGTCGCGGGACTTGGAGGTGACGCGGAGCTCATCGCCCTGGATCTGGGACTTGACGGACTTCGGAGCCTCGTCGCGGATGAGCTTGTTGATCTTCTTGGCGAGGTCCTGCGCGATGCCTTCCTTGATGGAGGACTCCAGCCGGTATTCCTTGCCGGACGCGTACGGTTCGCCGGTGTCCAGTGATTTGAGTGAGATGCCGCGGCGGATGAGCTTGGACTGCAGCACGTCCAGCACGGCCAGGACGCGCTCCTCGGAGTTCGCCTTCATCAGGATCTTCTCGCCGCTGAAATCCACCTCCGCGCCGACGCCCTTGAAGTCGTACCGCTGGGCGAGTTCCTTCTGCGCCTGGTTCAGCGCGTTGGCCACCTCCTGCTTGTCTACCTTGCTTACGACGTCGAATGTGGACTCGCCTGCCATGACTCTCCTTTGCTGGTGCCTGCGTCGCCCGGGCGGTGAGGCTCGGGGCAGGGTGCGGATATCTGGCTTCCAGCGTAGTACGGATGGCGGGGAAGTGAAGGTGGGCCGCATTCACAGTTCACTCATAGCCAAGTCATGGCGGGAACGAAGTTTCGGCGCCCAGAGTTGTAGCAGTTGGAAGCCGCTCGGAAGGAAAGCAATGTCCCATAAGGCCGTCCGCTACGTCACCAGGTCCACCGCCGCAGCCGCCGGAACCATCGCCACCGCGGCCTCGTCCGTGGCTGCCGCCGCCGTGGCCGCATCCATCATCCTCAGCCCCGTCGCCGATGCCTCAACCCGGCTGGAGGGAGTGCAGGCAGATCTCCAGCGGGCGGTGCAGCTCAACCAGATCACCGAGGAACAGGCCCTGCGGTTCGAGGCGAAGCTGGCCGGCCGGATCCTCGGCGAAGCCTGATTTCCGCGGATTTTCGGCCCGCTGATCCCCGATTTTATTCTTCGGCAGAAGTTCTGTAAGGTTGTCTTGCCCGCGGTTGATGGAAACACCGGCCGGGGTGATCTTCTTTTGAAGTTCGGCAGATTACCCGAGCGGCCAAAGGGGGCTGACTGTAAATCAGCTGGCAACGCCTACGGGGGTTCGAATCCCTCATCTGCCACATTGAAAAGACCTCCGGAACCTACTGGTTCCGGGGGTCCTTTTGCTTTTCCGGTTCTGGGATCGGGGCTGACGAGCACCTGGGTACTGGGCCACGAGCAACCAGGGCCCCGTTTCGGTCACCGGTCAGTTCAGGGCGATGACGATCATCTGGGTGGTGCCCGGAATGCATGTCTGCAGGACTGCCCGTGGGAACCCGCCGAACACCGCAGCGACGTCGTTGGTGGTGCCTGGGTTCGGCACCTGGCCGCGCGCCGACACAGTGTAGGAGCCGTAACCCGGAATGTCGACGCGTTCACCGACGCTGATTCCTGAGAACCGCGCCCAGCCGCCGCAGAAGTCGTGCTCCGTGATGAAGAGCGAGTATCCGTCAGTGGGCGTGAAGTGGATGGGGCCGATGCAGCTGTCCACCATCGCCTGGCCGCCGGCGCCAGCCACGTAGATGGTCCGCACCGCCGGAGCAGGTGCAGGGGCAGGTGCTGGAGCCGGTGCTGGTGCCGGGGCGGGTGCAGGTGCCTGGGCCGGTGCGGGAGCCGGTACGGCCACTGCGGGTCCGCTGAGCTTGAGCGTTTGGCCCGGGAAAATGACGGAGCTGGGTGCAAGGCCGTTGGCTGCCAGCACACCGCCGGCGCTGACACTGAAGCGTGCCGCAATGGAACTGACCGTGTCACCGGCAACCACCCGGTAGGTGGTGGGCTTGGGTGCAGGGGGCGGCGCAACCTTGCGGACCGTTGCCGTTCCTGGTGCTGTTGCGGGTGCCGGTGCCGGTGCCTTGGCGGCGGTTGGTGCCTTGACCGCCGCCTTGACGGGTACTTTCGCGGGGGCCTTGGCAACTGGTGCCACGGCAGGGGCCTTGGCCACAGGCGCCACAGGAGGCGCAGCGGCGGGAGCCGCGGTGGGGGCCGCGGCCGGCGCAGCGGCAGGTGCCGCGGCCGCTGCTTCCGACTGAGTGGGGGCGGGCGCCTGTTCGACGGCGGCGGGTTGGC
>NZ_JAAOXD010000007.1:561120-721140 GCF_014694315.1 Arthrobacter ipis
AACGCCACCAGCGCGTTGACGCCGGCCGACGCCGCCAGCAGGGCAGCGGCCACCGCTGCCGAGATGAGCAGCACCCTGGCGCCGGGCCTGCCGGCCAGCGGTCCATGCCGCCCCGGGGCTGGCCTGACGAAGCTCGGGGGCCCCGACGGCAGGCGCTGCGGATCGTCTTCATGGCCAGGGGTGTTCTGGGGATCTGGCGTCTCCTGCTGGTTCATGGCGGACCTTTGCTTCGGCGCAGGCGGCTGTCCGGGTGCGCGGCGGACGGTAACGCGCAGACACAGGAGGCGCTGGGGCCCACGGGGGCGGAAGCACGGCATATGGTTCGCATGACCGCTATTCATGAGTGGCGCACGCTGCTCGCGAACGTGCCGGCCCCAGCCTGATTCGAGTATGGGACCACCGCAGAGGCACTGCACGAGTAGGGAATACCTGTTTTTCCGGGACCGGGCACTTGTTTCCCGCAGTATCCGGCGTTGCCCGTGCGCTGTGGCCGCCGGCGCCTGCCAGAGGGCTGAACGGGAAACAGCGGGCGCGCAGAATATTCCCCGTGACGCGGGGAGCGAACAAGCCACCCGGCCGCGGGACTTACGGACACGGCTCGCGTACGGTTGAACCATGGCTACCGTTGACATCACAGGTGAACAGTTCGCATCGATCATCGAGGGCAACGACATTGTCCTGGTGGACTTCTGGGCTGAATGGTGTGGCCCGTGCCGCCAGTTCGCCCCCACGTACTCCGCGGTCTCGGAAAAGCACCCGGACGTCGTTTTCGCGAAAGTGGACACCGAAGCCGAGCAACAGCTGGCAGCAGAGGCGGGCATTTCCTCAATCCCCACGCTGATGGCATTCCGCGAGAAGGTTCTGGTCTTCTCACAGCCGGGCGCACTGGGTGCCCCGCAGCTTGAGCAGGTCATTGACGCCGTCAAGGCGCTCGACATGGAGGAAGTCCACGCCCATGTGGCCCGCTCCCAGGCCGAGGCAGCTGCGGCCGCGGGCAACAGCGCCGGCAAGAGCGCGGGGCCCCAGGACGGCTCGCAGATCCCCGACTTCTAAGATCACCTTAAACAGCAACGCGGGGTCACTTTCCGCCCAATAACCACCTGGTATTGGGCGAGGAGTGAGCCCGCGTTGTTTTTGTATGTGGAGGACTAGAGGCGTTTCACCTGGGCAGGTTCGGCCAGGAGGGCGCTGAGGGATTCGTTCAGGTCCTGCAGGGCAATGCCCTTTGAGTGCGCGTCGAGGGCCTCTTCCGATTCCCACCGCTCGGTCAGGACCAGCTTCTCCTCCGTCGCCTCGGTGAGCTCGTAACGGATGCAGCCAGGTTCGTTGACTACCTCGTCAATGGCGATTTCCAGCGCGAGCTTCACGCGGAAGAACTCGCCGTCGTTGGGGATGAACGTGGCCTGCAGGTCGATGGGTGCACTCATGGATTTCACAATACCGGCTTGATAGCGTGCCATCATGCGCGCTTACACCGCCGGGGACGCGGACGTCCCCCTGCTCGAGGAAACCATCGGCGAGAACTTTGAGCGCGTGGTGGGGCAGTTCCCCCTGCACGACGCGCTGATCGAGGCTGCCGCCGTGCCGGGCGCGGACGCCCGCCGCTGGAGCTACACCAAACTGAACGACGACGTCGACCGCCTGGCCCGCGCTCTCCTCGCCCGTGGCATCGCGAAGGGGGAGCGGGTCGGCATCTGGAGCCCGAACTGCGCGGAATGGACCATCCTGCAGTACGCGACGGCGAAGATCGGGGCGGTCCTGGTCAACGTGAATCCTTCCTACCGCAGCCACGAGCTGGAGTTCGTGGTGAAGCAGAACGGCATGCGGATGCTGGTCACGGCGCCGTCGGACCGGAACAGCGACTACGTGGGGATGGCGCGCCAGGCGCTCGCCGGATGCCCGGACCTCCAGGAGCTCGTGTTCCTGCCGGCCTTCGAATTGGAAGGGCTCGACGCCGGCGTCCCCCTGGGTGAGGAGGAGCTCACGTACGCCGAGCTGCTCAAGCGGGCGGACGCCGTCGGGCATCTTGAGCTGAAGGCCCGCATGGCGGGCTTGGATCCGCACGATCCGATCAATCTGCAGTACACGTCCGGAACCACGGGCTTTCCCAAGGGCGCCACGCTGACGCACCACAACATCCTCAACAACGGGTATTCCATCGGCGAGCTGCTGGGATATACCGAACATGACCGCGTGGTGATTCCGGTGCCGTTTTACCACTGCTTCGGGATGGTGATCGGCAACCTGAACGCGCTGAGCCACGGCGCCGCGACGATCATTCCGGGACGCGGGTTCACGCCGGCCGCCGCGCTGGAGGCCGTGCAGGACTTCGGCGGTACCTCCCTGTACGGGGTTCCCACCATGTTCATCGCCGAACTCGCGCTGCCGGACTTCGCCTCGTATGACCTGTCCACGCTCCGCACCGGGGTAATGGCGGGCTCGCTATGCCCCATCGAGGTGATGAACCGCGTGATTACCGAGATGAACATGAAGGACGTGGCCATCTGCTACGGCATGACCGAGACATCGCCGGTGTCCACCATGACCCGCGACGGCGACACGCTCCAGCAGCGGACGGAAACCGTCGGACGGACCATGCCGCGGCTGGAAAGCAAGATCGTGGACCCGGCCGGGGAAGTTGTGGAGCGCGGCGAGATCGGTGAACTGTGCACCCGGGGCTACGCCGTCATGCAGGGGTACTGGAACCAGCCCGACAAGACAGCGGAGGCCATCGACGCGGACGGCTGGATGCACACCGGCGACCTGGCGCGCATGGACGACGACGGGTACGTGGTGATCGAGGGCCGGATGAAGGACATGGTGATCCGCGGCGGCGAGAACATCTACCCGCGCGAGATCGAGGAGTACCTCTACACGCATCCGTCCATCCAGGACGTGCAGGTGATCGGCGTGCCGGATGCCAAGTACGGCGAGGAGCTCATGGCCTGCATCATCCTCAAACCAGGGGCCGAACCGCTGGACGCGGCAGCGGTGGCCGAGTTCTGCCGCGGCAAGCTGGCGCACTACAAGGTGCCCCGCTACGTCGATGTGCGCGACAGCTTCCCCATGACGGTGTCCGGGAAGGTCCGCAAGGTGGAGATGCGCGAGGAAGCCGTCGCCCGGCTCGGCCTCTAAGCGCGAACGTCCAGTTGTGGCCCCAGACGAGGGCCCGCTCGCTCTGACGCCTATGACGCGCAACTTATCAGGCGACTCGCATATTGCCGCTCGCTGCGGGTATTCCGGCTGCGCTGGCGATTATGCGCGTCGCAGGGTGCGGTGGGTATCGCAGGGCAGGCTCCCGGGTGTGCGAGATGGCCACGTGGTTCAAGGAGGCCGCCGTTCGCATTGCACGAGGGCCCCAACTAAGTTCGCGCAGAACGAGGGTCTCAACTGTACGTTCGCGCTGGTCTGTGGAGGTGGGTCTGGCGGGTCAGTGGGCTCGGTGGTCCTGGATGGTCATCCGCGGGCCGAACGTGGGTTTCCGGAAGCCGGTCAGGCCGAGCATCCGGACCACCCGCTGCCTGTGTCCGGTCCACGGTTCGAGGAGGGCCAGCATGCCGGCGTCGTCAGTCCGCCGTCCGGTCAGCGCGGCGCCCACGTATGCGGCCAGGTGGTAATCGCCCACCGCGATGGAGTCGGGGCAGCCGTGCGTCCGCTGCACCACCTCGGCGGCCGTCCACACGCCGATCCCCGGGATGGTCTGCATTTTGGCGGCCGCTTCCGCCGCCGGCAGGGAAGCCAGACGTTCAAGTGCGACGGCGGAACGCAGGGCCCGCATGACGGTCGCCGAACGCTGCGGGCCGACTCCCGCCTTGTGCCACTCCCAGGACGGGATGCGGAGCCAGGCCTCGGCGGTCGGCCGGACCAGCAGCCCGGTTGGCGCGACGGTCCCGGTGCCGGGGGCGGGCGTGCCGTGCCGGTACATCAGGTAGCGGAAACCCCGCCGCGCCTCGATGACGGTGACCTTCTGCTCCAGGATGGTGGGCACGAGCGAGTCAACCATCCGCCCGGTGGAGGGCAGACGGAGGTCGGGATTCCGGCGTCGGGCCTCACGGACCATGCGCGGCAGTGTCGCCGCGAAGGAAGGCTCGTCAAACGCTGTCCAGTCGTCATCGGCGCCGAGGAGCCGCGGAAGGCCTGCGATGGCGGCGCCGGAACCGGGGCCCCAGGCCTGGCCGTCGACGTAAGCGCCGGCGGCGGCCGGCCCTAATTCCGCCGGGCCCGCCTCGGTGAGCCGCAGCGTGACCGGGCCATCCGGCGTCGTGAACGCCATCCACAGCCCGTCCGGCCGCGAGGAGAAGGAGGGGTCGCCGTTGCCGCGCATCAGAATGCCCAGGGTGCGGTGCAGGTTGTACGGGCCGCCCGGATGCCACCTGAGGGACGCGTCCGCCGCGGCCGCCAGCCGGGTGGGTGCGTCAGCAATGGTCATACAAACATCGTCCCACGCAGGACTGACAAAGCTGCCGCCCGTCCGTCTGGAGGGTTGCGCAAGGCCCTTATCCCGCGGCCGGGGCAGGACTACAATCCACGTGTGGCGCGGGTCGGCCGTGCCCTTCTTCGAGCTGTAGGTGATCGCAATGGGTGGAGTAGTGCATTTTGAAATCCCCGCGGACGACCGGGACCGGGCGAGGAACTTCTACAATCAGGCGCTCGGCTGGCGGATCGACCCCATGGCTGAGATGGACTACGACGTGGTCGTCACCACCCCGATGGACGAAAAGACCGGCCGGCCCACCGAGCCGGGCGCCATCAACGGCGGCATGATGGGCAGGGACGGCGAACTGACCAGCCCTGTCATTACCGTGGACGTTGAGGACATCGACGCGACGCTGAAGACTGTCGAGCAGCTGGGCGGCTCCGTGGTGAAGGCCAAGGAAACCATTCCGGGCATGGGCCACTACGCCTACTTCAAGGACACCGAGGGCAACATCCTGGGGCTCTGGGAGAACCTGCCCGCCGACACCGGCAGTGCTTCCGGCGGCGCTACGGGCTGACCTGCTCCTCGCCGAAGCGCCCGCGGGCCTCCACCGGGATCAGCGGTTTCTGGGCGCGGATCCTGAGCTCCTGCACCGCCCAGGTGTTGCCGTCGGGGTCGCTGAACCCGAAGAAGGTGCCGCCGTCGCGCTCGTCGAAAACGGTGATCCCGCTCGCCTCCACGCCCCGGCTGAGCAGCTCGTCCCGCGCGGCCTGGGCGTCCGCCACCACCAGCTGCAGACCGCGCATGGAGCCCGGCGCCATCTCGTTCTGTGAGGGCAGGTCCCCGATGACGATCGAACACCCCGAGCCGGGTGGTGTCAGCTGGACCACGTGCATGTGCTCGTTCTGCGTGTCGTGGTCAAGGTTGAAGCCGACCTTGTCCCGGTAAAACTCCACAGCCCGGCCGATGTCGTTCACGGGCAGCACAACCACTTCGAGGGTCCAGTCCAAGGCACGGTTCCTTTCAACGGCACTGATTCAACGGCACGCGGTCCCGGGCGCCGTTGCAAGCTTGCCCTGCCCGGGCAGGCCTTGGCTAGTACTTTGGCTGGAACCGGGGCAGCGGAACGGCCAGCAGCCCGTCACGGCATCCCGTTTCCCAGCCACAGCGCCAGGACCGTCAGCGGAAGCGTAAGGACAACCGCGGTGGCGCCGGCAACCGCAAACCCGCCCCAGCGCACGCGCAGGTTAAGGCTCTGCAGCCGCTCGTGCCACAGGAGAGTGGCGAGCGACGCCCACGGCGAAATGAGCGGACCCAGGTTCACCCCGATCAGGAGCGCAGCCAGCCGCAGCGGCGACCTGGCCGCCGGCTCCAGGGCCAGGTAGGCGGGGAGGTTGTTGGCGATGTTGGCGGAACCGGCGCCCAGTGCCGCGAGCCGCAGCAGGTCCGGGAACGTCTCGCCGGCCCCGGCGGCGGGTGCCAGGGCCTGGGTGAGCCCATGCGCGTGCAGGGTCTCGACCACTATGAACAGCCCGGCAGTCAGCATCAGCGGGCGCCACGGCAGCATCGCCCAGCGCAGGGCTGACGGCCGCCGCCCCACGAACATGGCCACCAGGAACCCTGCCGCGAGGGCCGCGGGAATCACCACGGGGACACCGGAAACCAGCGCCGGGAGCAGCACGAACAGCGTGCCCGCTGATGCCCGGAGCAGCGTCCGGTCGCTTGCCGGGTGGACAGGCTGCGGTCCGTAGCGGCCCCGCAGGTCCCGGCGGAAGGCCAGCCACAGCAGCAGTGAGGGCACCACAAAGCCGACGGCGGCAGGCGCCCACATCAGCCTTGCGAATTCCAGTGGGCTCAGGGACATGCTCGACTGCGCCAGCAGGTTGGTGAGGTTGGAGACCGGCAGGAACAGGGACGCGGTGTTGGCCAGCCACACGGTGCTCAGGGCGAACGGCAGGGGCGGGATCTTCGCGTGGACGGCGAGCAGCACCACCACGGGAGTCACCAGCACGGCCGTGGTATCGAGCGACAGAAAGGCCGTGGCGACGGAGGACAGGGCAAGCACGAAGAGCCACAGCAGGAAGACGCTGCCCCGGCCCAGCGCCGCAATGCGGTCCGTCAGCACGCGGAACAGCCCCGCAGCGTCAACCAGTTCCGTGACGACGGTCATCGCCACGACGAAGGCCAGGATGGGGGCCGTGCGTTCCGCCAGCGAGCCGAACGCGGGCCACGGCAGGAGACCGGCGGCAAGGCAGCCCGCCCCGGCAAGCAGCATGCAGCCCGGCAGCAGATAGCTCCGCACATTCTTCGGTATTCGCAGGGGCGCCACGGCCCAATCTTCGCACCGAACGCCGTCGGGGCAACCTAGCAGCCCAAGAAGGTAAGTTGGTACCCATGAAGTACGCCCAGTCTGTCCTGGACCTCATCGGCAACACCCCGCTCATCAAGCTCAACCACGTCACCGAGGGCGTCAAGGCCACTGTCCTCGTGAAGCTGGAATATGTGAACCCCGGCGGATCCATCAAAGACCGCATCGCGGCGAAGATGGTCGAGGAAGCCGAGCGTGACGGCAAGCTCAAGCCCGGCGGCACCATCATCGAGCCCACCTCGGGGAACACCGGCGTCGGACTGGCTCTGGTGGCGCAGCAAAAGGGCTACAAGTGCATCTTCGTGGTCCCGGACAAGGTGGGCGAGGACAAACGCGCGGTCCTGGCGGCCTACGGCGCGGAAGTGGTGGTGACGCCCACCGCCGTCGAGCCTGACAGCCCGCAGAGCTACTACGGCGTGTCCGACCGCCTGGTCACCGAGATCCCCGGCGCGTACAAGCCGGACCAGTTCTCCAACCCCGCGGCGCCGCTGAGCCACTACGAGACCACCGGCCCCGAGATCTGGCGGGACACCGACGGCAAGGTGACCCACTGCGTCATCGGCGCCGGCACCGGCGGCACCATCACCGGCACCGGCCGCTACCTCAAGGAGGTGTCGGCGGACCGTCCGGAGTCCGACGGCGGCCGGGTCAGGATCATCGGGGCCGATCCCGAAGGCTCTGTCTACTCAGGCGGCACCGGCCGCCCCTACTTCGTCGAGGGCGTGGGCGAGGACATGTGGCCCGGCAACTACGACAAGTCGGTCCCGGACGAGGTCCTCGCCGTCAGCGACGCCGACTCCTTCGAGATGACCCGGCGGCTGGCGCGCGAGGAGGGCCTGCTGGTGGGCGGTTCCTCCGGCATGGCCGTGGTGGCCGCCCTGCGCACGGCCCGGGACCTGCCCGAGGACGCTGTGGTGGTGGTGATCCTGCCCGACTCCGGCCGCGGCTACCTCGCCAAGATCTTCAACGACCAGTGGATGCGCTCCTACGGCTTCCTCTCCGGCGGCGAGGAGGCCTCGGTCGGTGAGGTCATCAAATCCAAGACGGGCGAACTGCCGGACCTGGTGCACATCCACCCCAACGAGACTGTCCGCGACGTCATCAACATCATGAACGAGTTCGGCGTTAGCCACATCCCGGTCCTTTCCGCGGAGCCGCCCGTGGTGATGGGCGAAGTCCTCGGGGCCGTGGATGAACGGACCCTGACCGCCAAGCTGTTCCGCGGCGAGGCCAAGCTGACGGACAAGATAGCCGAGCACATGGGGGAGAAGCTGCCGGTGATCGGCTCGCTCGAAACCATCTCCGCCGCCCGCGAACTGCTCTCCGACGTCGACACCGTGATGGTGACATTCGTCGGTGCGCCCATCGGCATCCTGACCCGCCACGACCTCCTCGCCTACCTCAGCAACTGATCGAAGGAGCCCCATGTCTGTCTCTGAGAACCAAGGATTCAACACCCGCGCCGTGCACGCCGGCCAGGCCTTCGAGCCGCGCACCGGCGCCGTCGTTCCGCCCCTGCACTTCAGCTCGACCTATGCCCAGGACGGCATCGGCGGGCTGCGGGACGGCTACGAATACGGCCGCGGCACCAACCCCACCCGTGATGCCCTGCAGGAGCAGCTCGCGGCGCTCGAGCGGGGCACGCACGCCTACTCCTTCAGTTCGGGACTCGCCGCCGAGGACTCGCTCATCCGCGCCCTGATGCGGCCCGGCGACCACATCGTGCTCGGCAACGACGCTTACGGCGGCACCTACCGGCTGATCAGCCGCGTGCTGGGTGAGTGGGGGATCGGCAACACCCCGGTGGACATGGCGGATCTCGACGCCGTTCAGGCGGCGGTTGCCGCCAACAAGACCCGCTTCGTCTGGGTGGAGACCCCGTCCAACCCGATGATGAAAATCACCGACATTGAGGCGCTCGCCAAGGTGGCGCACGACGCCGGGGCCCTCCTGATCGTCGACAACACCTTCGCTTCGCCCTACCTCCAGACCCCGCTGGACCTGGGTGCCGACGTCGTGGTTCATTCCACCACCAAGTACATCGGCGGCCACTCCGACGTGGTGGGCGGCGCGATCGTGGTCAAGGACGCCGAGCTGGCCGAGAAGATCGGCTTCGTGCAGTTCGCCGTGGGTGCCGTCTCCGGCCCGATGGACGCGTTCCTCACCACGCGCGGGCTCAAGACCCTGGGCGTGCGCATGGACCGGCACAGCGAGAACGCCCAGGCCGTAGCCGAATGGCTCCTGGAACGCCCGGAGGTGGAAGCCGTCCTGTACCCCGGCCTGCCCTCGCACCCCGGCCACGAGCTGGCCAAGAAGCAGATGAAGAAGTTCGGCGGCATGATCTCCGTGCAGTTCAAGGGCGGTGAGGCTGCTGCCCGGAAGGTGGCCGAATCGACGTCGGTCTTCACCCTGGCGGAATCGCTCGGGGGCATCGAGTCGCTGATGAACTACCCGTCCGAGATGACCCACGCCTCGGTCAAGGGCACCGAGCTGGCCGTCCCCGTGAACCTCATCAGGCTCTCCTGCGGCATCGAGGACGTCGAGGACCTCATCGCCGACCTTGAGCAAGCCTTCACACACATCCAGTGACGGCCCCCCCGCAGACGCAGGAAGGTGCCGGGCCCCGAGAGGGGACGGGCGGCCAGGGTAAGGCGCGCCGGGCTGTCCTCGGCTGGCTGGCGACGGCGGGCGGTGCTGCCGCCGTCGTCCTCGCTTTGGTGTGGCTGTACGCCGGGTATGCCCCGGCCATGAACGACTTCGAGGTCTACTACTACGGCGGCACCAAGGTGCTGCAGACCGGCGAAGCCGGCATCAGCGAGCTGTACGCGCCCCGGGACGGCCTGCCGTTCACCTATCCGCCGTTTGCCGCGCTGCTGTTCGCCGGCCTGGCCACCATGAGCCTGGGCCAAAGCGGACAGCTCTTCATCTGGGCCGCGCTGGGCGGGGCCGCGGTGGTTTCCGCCTGGCTCGCCCGGCACTACTTCGGGATGATGCGCTGGCGGGACGCCTTCGCGGACTGGAGGTTCAGAACTGTGGCCCTGGCCGGAACCGGGGCCATCGTGCTGCTGGGGCCGTGGCGCGACACCTTCGTGTTCGGGCAAATCAACATCATCCTGATGGGCCTGATCCTCACCGACTTCGCACTGCACGGGAAATCGCGGGCGGGTCAGATCCGCTGGCCTGCCGGCCTCCTGATCGGCGTCGCTGCCGGCATTAAGCTGACACCGCTGGCTTTTGGCCTGTATTTCCTGGTGCGCCGCGATTTCAAGGCCCTGGGCTGGATGGCGGCCGGCTTCCTCGGCTCTATCGCCGTTGCCTGGGCCGCACTGCCCCACGCCTCGGTGACGTTCTGGACCGAGATCCTGCCCAACACCGGGCGCATCGGCGATCCGGGGTACGTGGACAACCTGTCGCTGAAGGGGCTGCTGCTCCACGCGGGGCTGCCGGACTCGGGGTTCACCAGCCTGCTTTGGCTAGTGCTCGCGCTGGCCTTGGCCGGACTCACCGCCCTGGTGATCAGGTGGACGGTGGCCGTGGAGGAAAACTTCGTGGCGGTGTCCGCGACCGCCGTGCTCATGCTCCTGGTCAGTCCCGTCTCGTGGTCCCACCACTGGGTATGGATCGCGGTGGCACTGCCGTCCATGGCCTTCGCCATGCGCCGCGTACCCTCCAGGACCGGCCTGATGCGGCTGGCCGGCTGGCTGGTGGTGGCGGCGTCGGCCGTGGCCTTCTACCTAGCGCCTAAGGACCTTGCGATGGCGGCCGGGGCCGAGGTGTGGGGCGTGAACCCGCGGGCGCAGTGGCCGCTCATGGTCTCCAGCCTGGGCGTGCTGTGCGGCGTGGCGCTCCTGGTGTATTGGGCCGCTGCATACCGGCCGTCGCGGACCGGCATCCGTCCGCAGGGTAAGTGCTAGCTTTCTTCAAGAAAGTCAGCTAGTCTCGCAGCATGGCTCTCCGCTCCGACTGGTCCCAGCGAAACTGCAGCATGGCCCGCGGGCTGGACATTTTCGGCGACCCCTGGGGCATGCTGGTCCTCCGCGAGGTCTTCTTCGGCAACGGCCGCTTCGACTCGATGAAGACGCGCCTCCAGGTGGCCGACTCGGTCCTCACCCGGCGGCTCGCCTCCCTCGTGGAGGCCGGCCTGCTGGCCAAACAGCCCTACGACGACGGCGGACGCACCCGCCAGGAGTACGCCCTCACGGCCAAAGGCGAGGACGCCCTGCCGGTGCTCAACGCCGTCGTGATCTGGTCCGAAAAGCACCTGCAGGCGCCGTCGGAGCAGGCGCACATGTACGTAATCCACGCAGCCTGCGGGCAACGGACGGGGTCAGCGGACACCTGCACGGAATGCGGGGAACGGCTCACCGCGGAGAACACCAGCTGGCACAGCCTGACCCGCAGCGAAGAGCCGCTCAAGCTGGCAATGGCGCCCCGGCAACCCGAGACATTGACCGACACACCGACCAACCGCGTACCAGGCGGCGGAAAAGAAGGAACAGCCGCATGACCACCCCCGAGGACCCCGGAGTTTTTGTCCAGATATCGCGCCCTAAAGGCCGATTAGAGGACGATGTCTGGAGAAAAACTCCAGAGGAGGGGTTGAAGAAGCCAGAGGAGGGGTCGAAGAATCCTGAGGAGGGGCCGAAGAAACGGCGCCGGCTGCATCCGGCATGGGCCGTTGCCGCGGTGGCGTTTCTGGCGCTCGTCGGGGCTGCCGGGTTCCGTGCCGCGCCCGGTGTGCTCATGGTGCCGCTGCAGCAGGAGTTCGGCTGGTCCACCACCGTGCTGTCGGCCGCGGTCAGCATCAACCTCGTGCTGTTCGGGCTGACGGCCCCCTTCGCCGCGGCCCTCATGGAACGGTTCGGCGTCCGGGCCGTCACCGCCGTCGCGCTCGGGATGATTGGCGCCGGCAGTGCCCTGACGGTTCTGGTCACCCAGTCCTGGCAGATCCTCCTCACCTGGGGCCTGCTCATCGGCCTGGGCACCGGATCGATGGCGCTGGTGTTCGCGGCGACCATCGCCAACACCTGGTTCAGCAAAAGCCGCGGACTGGTGATCGGCATCCTGACCGCCGGCAGCGCCGCCGGGCAGCTGGTCTTCCTGCCCTTCATCGCGATGCTCGCCCAGGACCCGGGCTGGCGCCAGGCCTCGCTGCTCATCGCCGCCGGTGCCCTGGCCGTGGTTCCCTTGGTGCTGAAGTTGCTGAAAAATTCACCGGCCGACGTCGGGGTGTTGCCTTACGGGACAGAGGAACTGTCAGGTGCGGCCGAAAGAACGACGGCAGTGGCCCCCGCCGGGCCTGCCGAACCCCGCCGCAACGCAGCCGTCCGGGCTCTGCAGGTGCTGCGGAGCGCCAGCAGGAACCGCACCTTCTGGGCGCTCGCGGCCGGGTTCGCCATCTGCGGCGCCACGACGAACGGGCTGATCGGCACGCACTTCATCCCCTCCGCCCATGACCACGGCATGCCGGAGACGACGGCGGCCGGCCTGCTCGCCGTCGTCGGGATCTTCGACATCCTGGGCACCATCGCCTCCGGCTGGCTGACCGACCGGTTCAACCCCCGGATCCTGCTGGCCGTGTACTACCAGTTCCGCGGGATCGGGCTCCTGGTGCTCCCGCTGCTGCTGGGCTCCTCGGTCCAGCCCAGCATGATCGTGTTCGTGGTGATCTATGGCCTGGACTGGGTGGCCACGGTTCCGCCGACCGCGGCGATCTGCCGCCAGGTGTTCGGGGCCGACGGCAGCGTGGTGTTCGGCTGGGTGTTCGCGGCGCACCAGCTCGGCGCCGCCGCGGCAGCCCTGGCCGCCGGAGCCATCCGGGACGCCACGGGCCACTACACCTACGCATGGTTCGGCGCCGCCGCGATGTGCACCATCGCCGCGGTGATCAGCGCCACCATTCGCAAAGACGCCGGGCGACGGACGCCCGCAGCGGTGGCCGCGGCTTCAGTAGACTAAGCGGGGCGCCCGCGGCGGCGCCGGCTCTTGCGGCAGAACGCGCTACGCGTCCCGGAGGCGCGCACTGCCGGACTACAGCTGGGGGACACTGAATGGCACTGCTTACTGCCCGAACAAAGAACGACAAACCCGCCGGGGGACCTGATCAGACGTCCGGTCTGCAGCAGCGCCGGCGCCGGCCCGCGCTGGCCGCCGTCGAACTGGTGGTTCTTCTCGCCGTGCTTGCCGCCGCCGTCTTCGTCGCGTCGCGATTGAACGCCTGGGGCGACAAAGGTTTGGACTTCAGCGTCTACTGGTTCGGCGGCAAGATCCTCAACGACGCCGGCCTGGCGCCGTCGGGCCTCTACCAGCCCACTGTGAACTGGGCCGGCGGCCCGGAACTGCCCTTCACCTATCCGCCGTTCGCGGCGCTGCTCTTCAGTCTGCTGGCGAAACTGCCGCAGGCCGCCGCGCTGATGCTGTTCAACACCGCCGGCGTTGCGGTGGCAGTCTGGGTGGCGGCGCTCGGCGTCCGCTACTGGAACAGCAAGCCCAGCTGGCGCAGCACCTTCGCTGCGCTGACCCTCCGGTCCGCGCTCAACCGGCTCGGCGCCGTCCTGCTTTTTCTGGCCGTCCTGAATCTTGGGCCGTGGCGCGAAACGCTGGCCTTCGGCCAGATCAACATCCTCCTGCTGGGGCTGATGACGGCGGACCTGCTGTCCCGCAGCCCCCGCTGGCGGAATGGCCTGCCCGGCAACGGTTTCCTGGTGGGCGTTGCCGCAGGAATTAAGCTGACACCCTTGGTCTTCGGCCTGTATTTCCTGATGCGGAAGGACTGGCGCGGGCTGCTGAACATGTGCGCCGGCTTCGCGTTCACCGTGCTGCTGGGCTGGCTGCTCCGCCCGGCCGAATCCCTCAGCTTCTGGCTGGAGATTCTTCCCGACACGTCCCGGATCGGCGGCGCCGGCTACGTGGACAACCTTTCCATCAAGGGTGCGCTGCTCCACTTCGGAGTTCCGGCGGACGCAGTAAACGTGCCCTGGCTGGTTCTGAGCCTGCTCGTTGTGGGTCTGGGCGCCGCCCTCATTAAGGTGGCCAGCAGCCACGGCGCAAGGGTGGTGGCCATTTCCGCCACGGCGCTCACCATGCTCCTGATCAGCCCCGTCTCGTGGTCGCACCACTGGGTCTGGATGGCCGCCGTGCTTCCGGCGTTCGCCTGGACGCTGCGCGAAACGCCTCAGCGGTACCGGCTGCAGCGCGGGGTGATGGGCGCCGTCCTGGGCGTGTCCACCGTCGCTTTCCTGTTCTCGCCGAAGACCATCGGCACGGCCCTCGGCGCCGAAAACCTCAATCTCCAGACGCCGGTGCTGTGGATCATGGCATCCAGCGCCGGAGTTTTCTGCGCGCTGGCCATCATGGTGTGCTGGCTCGTGGCCCTGCGGCGCGATGCGGTGGCGGAGCTGGCGGCATGAGCACCGCACTGGTCACCGGCGCCGGCCGCCTTGCCGGGATAGGCGCGGGGATCGCCCGCCAGCTGGCCGCCGACGGCTGGGACCTGGTGCTGACCTACTGGCAGGACTACGACGCCCGCATGCCCTGGGGAATCCAGCCGGACGACGTCGGCCGGCTCACCGCCGAACTGGAGGCCATCGGCTCCAAGGTGGTGGCGCTGCCCGCCAACTTCCAGGACCCGGGCGCCGTCGACCGGCTGATGGCAGACGTGGCCGCGCAGGCGGGGACCCTGCACGGAATGGTCCTCAGCCACGCCGAATCCGTCGACTCGGGCATCCTGGACACCACCCTCGAAAGCTTCGAGCGGCATTTCGCCGTGAACACGCGGGCCAGCTGGCAGCTGGTCCGCGGCTTCGCACAGCAGGCAGCGGACGACGGCGGCGCGATCGTCGCGCTCACCAGCGACCACACAGCGTTCAACCTGCCGTACGGTGCGTCCAAGGGGGCGCTGGACCGGATCGTGATCGCGGCGGCGCGTGAGCTTGGACCGCTGGGCATCAGCGCCAATGTGCTGAACCCCGGACCCGTGGACACCGGCTGTATGAACGGCCGGATCCGCGAAGAGCTGGCCCGGCGCCAGCCCGGCGGCCGCCTGGGCACCCCCGCCGACGTGGCGGGAACCGTGGCGTTCCTGCTGTCCCCGGAGGGCCGCTGGGTTTCCGGGCAGCTCATTAAGGCCGACGGCGGGTTCTCTGCCTGACGCTTTCGGATGCAGAGCGCCCGAGCGACCAGACAGTGGAGACCGCAGCCGCGGCAGCCGTACACTGGCGGTGAGGGGAGGCGGTCAGGATGGGCCTACTTCTCGAGACCAAGTTTCACGTCCCCAGGCGGCGGCCCGGACTGGCGACGCGCCCGAGGTTGATCGAGCGCCTGAACCGTGGATCTGATTCCACGCTGACGCTCGTGTCGGCTCCGGCCGGGTTCGGTAAGACGACGCTGCTGACTGAGTGGCTGGCAACTATTTCCGCGAATGGATGGTCGGCGGCGTGGCTCTCACTCGAGAAGCGTGACAACGATTCCGCGCTGTTTTGGACTTACTTCGTTACGGCACTGAAGAGGGCGTCCAACGGGGTTGGCGCCGCTGCGCTCTCGCTCCTGCAGTCGGCGCAGCCCCCCATCGAAGTGCTCCTTGCCACTCTTCTCAACGACCTCCACGCTGTCTCGAACGATGTGGTCCTGGTTCTCGATGACTATCACGTGATCGACGCGCCCGACGTGCAGGACGGGATCGCCTACCTGGTGGAGCACCTGCCCCCGCAGATGCACCTGGTCATCGCCAGCCGGGCCGACCCGGTGCTGCCCTTGGCGCGGTTACGGGCCCGGGGCGAGCTCGTCGAGATCCGCGCCGCCGATCTGCGATTCACCGCAGAGGAGGCGGAGGGCTACCTTAACGGCTCCATGGGCTTGGAGCTGGCGGGCCGGGATGTAGCAGCACTGGAAGATCGCACCGAAGGGTGGATCGCGGCACTCCAGCTCGCTGCGCTTTCGATGCAGGGCCGCGAGGACGTCGCCGCCTTCATCGCAGGCTTTGCCGGGGACGACCGATACATCGTCGACTACCTGGCCGAGGAGGTCCTGCACCGCCAGCCAGAGGATGTTCAACACTTCCTGTTCCAGACCTCCATCCTGGATCGGCTCAGCGGCCCTCTGTGCGATGCCGTCACAGGACAGGACAACGGCAAGCCCAGGCTGGCGGCGTTGGAGCGGGCGAACCTGTTCCTGGTTCCCTTGGATGACCGCCGTCAGTGGTACCGCTATCACCAGCTTTTTGCGGATGCTCTGCAGGCGCGCTTGGTGGAGGAACGCGGCGACGAGCTCCCGAGTCTGCATCGGCGCGCGAGCATCTGGTACGAACAGAACGGTGAGGCGTTCGGCGCCATCCGCCATGCCTTGGCTGGGGAGGATTTCGAACGGGCGGCGGACCTCATCGAGCGGGCGGTTCCGGACATTCGGCGGAACAGGCAGGAGGCCATGCTGCGCGGCTGGCTGAAGCTGCTCCCGTACGATGTGGTCCGAGTCAGGCCGGTGCTGGGCGTGGGGCTGGTCGGCGCGCTGGTGGTGTGTGGCGATGTCGAGGGAGTCGAAGCCCGGCTGCGGGACGTCGAACAGTGGTTGGATCCACCGGAAGGTGTGAGCCAGGAATTTCAAGGCCGAGCAACGGAAATGGTCCTAGCCGACGACGAGGAATTTCGCCGCCTTCCCGAGACCATAGAAGTGTACCGGGCCGCGCTGGCGCTTGGCCGGGGCGATGGACCCGGGACGGTGAGTCACGCCCAGCGTGCGCTTGATCTTGCACCTGAGGATGACCATGTCGGCCGCGCCGCAGCCTCCGGATTGCTGGGACTCGCCTACTGGGGGCGTGGGGAGCTCGAGGCAGCCCATCGGGGGTATGACGAATGCATGGCTGGCCTGCACCGTGCAGGGCACCTCGCGGACACCCTGGGATGCGCGCTCGCCTTGGCGGACATACGGCTGGCGCAAGGGCGTCTCACCGATGCCACGTGCACCTACGAACAAGCTTTGGAGCGTGCTTCTGGCCGGCGCGGCTCGGTTCTGCGGGGGGAAGCGGACATGTTTGTGGGGATGAGCGGGGTCTGCCGGGAGCGCGGCGACCAGCAGGAAGCAATCCGACTCCTGGCGCGCAGCCAGGAGTTGGGTCCCCTTGGCGAGCTGCCTCAGAACCTGTATCGCTGGCGGGTCGCCATGGCGCGGATCCTGGAGGGGGAAGGTGACTTGGCCGGTGCGCTCGACCTCCTGGCTGAGGCGGAGCGACTCTATGTGGGCGACTACTTCCCCAACGTACGTCCGGTGCCGGCTTCAAGGGCCCGGATCCAGGCCGCGCAAGGGCGGCTGGGTGAAGCCCTCGGCTGGGTCCGGGAGCGAGGCCTGTCGGTGGACGATGACCTCACTTACCTTCGGGAGTTCGAGCACATCACTCTTGCCAGGGTGCTCCTGGCCCGGTATGCAAAAGAGGGCTCATCGCCCTCGCTCCAGGAGGCCATCCGGCTGCTGGGGCGCCTGCTGCGAGCGGCAGACGACGGCGGGCGAACGGGAAGCGTCATCGAGATCCTCGTGCTTCAGGCGCTCGCCGACCAGACGCGGGGCGACATCCCGGCCGCTCTTGCATCACTGCGTCGAGCAGTAGCGTTGGCGGAGCCGGAGGGCTACGTTCGCGTTTTCGCTGATGAGGGCGACCCGATGGTTTCTTTGCTGAGAGCGGCTGTGAAACAACGGATAGCCCCGGGTTACCTCCGCCGGCTCATGACGTTCATGAACAACGCCGAAGCCACTGCGCCTGTCAGCGGGGGCCTGATCGAGCCGCTGAGTGAACGTGAGCTGGACGTTCTCCAGCTGCTCGGAACGGACCTCGACGGCCCGGACATCGCCCGCGTGCTCGTGGTGTCCCTGAACACGGTGCGCACTCACACCAGACACATCTACGCCAAGCTCGGCGTGAACAACCGTCGGGCCGCGGTCCGTCAGGGCCAGGAACTCGATCTGTTCTCCCGGGACAGCGACCGGCACTAAATCACCACGGTAATCACCACATGTGGTGAGGCGCGCTCCTTAGGTCTCCTTCTACTGTTCGATCAGGACAACGAACAGACGCGACGCCGGCTGAGGTCCATTGGCCGGATGAAGCGAAAGGAGGGCCCGTGCCTGACATGCCGATCAGACATCATCACGACTCCGGATGGTACGAAGTCCGGATCGAAGGCCACCTGGATTCCCGGTGGGCTGCCTGGTTCGACGCACTGAGCCTGACCAATGAGAGCGACGGCACCACAGTCTTCCGGAGCCAGGTGGCGGACCAGTCCGCCCTGTACGGCCTGCTCCAGAAAGTGCGCGATATCGGCCTGCCCCTGCTCTCTGTAGCTCAGGTTGAAGCCGACAAGCCCGGGTCCGCCACAAACCTCCGAAGCTAATCTTCCACCACCATCCCACGAAGGAGAACGACATCATGACCAGCATCCGACCAGAGGCCGCAACGAAACGAGTGCCCATGGACTCGCTACGGAAGACCGCGCTGGCCGCGGGCGTGCTCTACCTGATCACCTTTGTCTCAATCCCGACACTCACCCTCTACGGGCCGGTGCGAACGGACCCCAACTACATCACCGGCCCCGGCCCGGACACCGCCACGCTCTGGGGCGGTGCCTTGGAAATGATCGTAGCCCTAGCCTGCATCGGGACCGCGGTCGCACTGTACCCGGTCGTTAAGAAACAAAACGAAGTGGTCGCGCTCGGCTTCGTCGGCGCGCGCGTCCTCGAAGCCGCTGCCATTGTCACCGGCGTCGTTTGCCTTCTCTCAGTCGTGACCCTGCGGCAGGCCGGAGCCGGAGCAAACGCTTTGCCCACGGGCCAGGCGCTGGCTGCGATGTATGGCTGGACGTTCCTCCTCGGACAAACCCTCATGCCTGCCGTGAACGCGCTGCTCCTGGGCTCCCTCCTGTACAGGTCCCGCCTGGTGCCCCGGGTTCTTCCGCTCCTGGGACTCGTCGGTGCCCCGTTGCTTCTCGCTTCCACCGCCGCAACATACTTCGGCCTCAACAACACGCTCTCCGTGTGGTCGGTGATCGCGACCGCCCCCATCGCGCTTTGGGAGTTTTCGCTGGGCGTTTGGCTGGTCGCCAAAGGCTTCAGCCCCAGTCCCATCACGAAAGGCATGACGGCTGCCGTCTCAGCACCCACGCATAGAGGCGTCCCCGCCTGAACACCGAAACACCGGCGTCCTGAAGCCCGCCAGCCCATCAGAACCTACCCACTGCACCCTCCCGAAAGATGAACGCCATGCTCACGCTCGCCAATCCATCCCTGGAAAAACTATCCACTACCTTGCTTCCGGCCCCCCTCGCAGCAGTTACCGGCCTGGCCGCAGCCGCCGTCTTGTTCGTCAATGCGGCCAAGCGTGCCGAACTGATACCGGTCAGCTCTGCGACGCAGCTTGCCGCGCCCCTGGCGCAGGCATTCGCGATCATCCTGGTTGTGGGCCTCGGCCGGGTTGCCCTGCGCCGATCATCAAAGTTTTCCTCGGTCGCCCTCGCGCTGAACGTCGTGGGGCTCAGCGCCGCGACCGGCGCGGAATGGGTGATAAACCTGGTGTTTATCCGGCTCGATCCCTTCCAGATCGCCGCGTTGCGGGGCGGGCCGCTCGGAACAGCCCTTTTGGCAGGTTCAATAGTCTTCCTACTCGGCTCGATCCTGTATTGCCTTGCGCTGCTGCGGGACGGCAACGCACCCCGGATCCCAACAATCGCCTACGCCATCGCCACCATTCCAATCGCGCTGCGCAGCCTCGTCCCGGAGCTCGCGCTCGATGCAGCCCTCGCGCTACTGGGCGCCTCGGTCATCTGGCTCGCCCTCTGGATGCTCAAGAGCCGCCCAGCATAGGCATCTTCCCAGACCTTGCCGAACGCGTTTTAGGCGCCGGACCCCTATGTCGTCAGTGGTCTGGCCGCCACGGCGCCAGCCGCGGCAGCCAGCGCGGAACGTTCTTTCGGTACTCCTCATACTCAGCCCCGAACTTGCGCGCGAGCGCGGGCTCCTCGTAGAACCTGACGAAGCCCGCAACCGGGACCGCCGCCAGCGCGGCGTAGCCGAACAGTTTCGGCTGGCCCAGCAGCAGGCCCTGGCCAACCACGGCGGCGGCAATGGACACGTACATGGGATTCCGGGCATGGCGGTACAGCCCGCTGACTACAAGATGCTTCGGCGGCGCGAAGGGTGCAGGCGTTCCCACGCCTTCAGTGGCAAACCGCACAAAGGAGTTTGCGACAACGGAAGCGCCCGCCCCCACGAAGAGTGCGCCGGCTACCTGGGCCACCGCGCCGCCGGGCACCGGACTCTGCACCTCCCAGCGCGTCAGCAGCCAAGGGACGAGGCCCGCCGCCGTCGCCGGAGCCAAAGCGAACACCGCCGTGCCTACCGCCGCCCGCTTCCTCTCGCGGCTCGTGTCTGTCGGGTTAGTCATGTTCCCTACTCTGGACCGCGGGTTGGGCGGCGGCAAGGCTCACCGGAACGCCGGGAGCCCCGTGATGTGCTGGCCCAGAATGAGGGTGTGCACCTCGTCCGTCCCTTCGTAGGTGCGCACCGACTCGAGGTTGGCGGCGTGCCGCAGGGGCGAATAGTCAAGCGTGATGCCGTTGCCGCCCAGGATGGTCCGGGCTTCCCGCGCCACTTTGATGGCCTCGCGGACGTTGTTCAGCTTGGCCAGCGAAATCTGCTCGGGACGGAGACGCCCGGCGTCCTTGAGCCGGCCCAGGTGCAGTGCGAGCATGGTGCCCTTCTGGACTTCGAGCAGCATGTTGACGAGCTTCTCCTGCGTCAGTTGGTAACCGGCCAGCGGTTTGCCGAACTGCTGGCGCTCCATCGAGTACCGCAGCGCTGCCTCATAGGAGTCCCGGGCCGCGCCCATGGCACCCCAGGCGATGCCGTACCGTGCCTCGTTGAGGCAGCTGAACGGGCCGCTCAGTCCGTGGGCGCCCGGCAACTGCGCCTCCGGACCCAACCGGACGCCGTCGAACGTCACATCGCATTGAATCGATGCGCGCATGGACAGTTTCCGCCCGATCGGCGCGGCGGTGACGCCCGCCGTGGCGGCGGGAACGAGGAAGCCGCGGACGCCGTCGTCGGTCCTCGCCCAGACCACCAGGACGTCGGCCACGGAGGCGAGCCCGATCCAGCGCTTGGCGCCGTCCAGGATCCAGCCCGCGTCCTCGCCGGTTCCGTCCCGCCGCGCTGTGGTGGTCATCGACGACGGGTCGGAGCCCGCCGTCGGCTCCGTCAGTGCGAAACAGCCGATCACCTCGCCGGCGGCCATCCGGGGGAGCCACTCCTGTTTCTGGTCCTCCGAACCCCATTTGTGGATGGCGCTCATCGCCAGCGACCCCTGTACCGAGACGAACGTGCGGATTCCGGAATCGCAGGCCTCCAGCTCCATCGCGGCCAGGCCGTACTCGACGGCAGACCGGCCCGGGCAGCCGTAGCCCTCCAAATGCATGCCCAGGACGCCCAGCTCGCCCAGCTGCGCGGGCAGGTGCATGGGGAAGACACCCTGGTCGTACCAGTCCGCGATGTCGGGGCGGATCTGCTGGTCGGTGAAGTCCCGGATCCGCTGGCGCAGGGCCAGCTCATCGTGGGACAGCAGGGAGTCCAGCGCCAGGACATCTGAAGGGTCCGGGAGCCCGTACTCGGCCGTGGCTTCCGCAGGATCAAGGGCGTCATTGCCGGCGTCGTTGCTCATTGCAGCATCCTACGTGCCCGCCCTATTTTCCTGCGGGAACCTGCTTCCGGCCCACGAAGTACTCACGGGTTGACGGCAGGAACCGGCAGACCGCGGCCAGCACGACGCCCAGGGCCAGCAGCACCACGCCGCTGACAAACGCCCCGCCCACGCCGAAGATCTGCGTATTCCCGTAGGCCGGATCCCACATCTGCGCCGCGGACACGAAGAATGCCGCGGTCAGCAGCAGGGCCCCGAACAGCGGAAGGATGCCGCGGAACCACAGGTTGCGGGCGGATTCACGCAGGGTGTTCCGGAAGTACCAGGTGCAGGCAAAGCCGGTCAGGGCGTAGTAGAACGCGATAAACAGGCTGATGGAGCTGATGGAATCGGACAGCAGATTCTCGCTGAGGAAGCTCATGGCCACGTAGTAGACGACCGCGGCGGCGCCCATCACCTGGGTTGAAAAGCCGGGGGTCTGGTTCCGTTCGTGGACCTCCCCGAACTTCGGCGGCAGGGCCCGGTGCACGCCCATGGACAGGGTGCCGCGGGCGGTGGGCAGGATGGTGGTCTGGGTGGAGGACAGCACGGATGCCAGCACTGCCACCACAATCAGCCAGCCCCACGGACCCAGCACCACGTCCTTCATCGCAAGGAACACGTCGTCCTGGTTTTCGGCGTTGGCAAGCCCGATTCCCTCTGTTCCCACGGAGGCGTACATCATCACCAGCAGCGCCACCGAGACGTAGATGGCCACCAGCACGAACGCCGAGATCACCGCCCCGCGGCCCGGGGTGGTGGCCGGGTTCTCAGTCTCCTCGTTCACCGCCAGGCACGTGTCCCAGCCCCAGTAGATGAACAGGGCCAGCAGGATGCCGTGGACCACCGCGCCGGGATCGGCGAAGGCCCCGGCCGGGTTGAACCATTCGACGTCGAACGGCTGGCCCGCCGGCGCCCCGCCGGTGAGGCCGGCGATCCTGGCGATGATGGCCACGGCAAAGATGCCCAGCGAAATGTACTGCACGTACGTCAGGGTGCGCTGGACGTGCTCACCCAGCCGGATCCCGCGGTAGTTGACCATTGTCATGAAGCCGATAAAAACGACGCCGGTGGCTGTCACCACCGCCTTGTTCCCCGCCAGTGACCCGTCGCCGATGAGGAGCCAAAGGTATTGGCCCGCCACCTGCGCCAGGTTGGCCAGGACAACGACGCCGGCCAGGGCCACGCCCCAGCCGCCCAGCCATCCCGCCCAGGGGCCGAAGGCGCGGCGGGCCCAGATGAAGGTGGTGCCGCAGTCCGGCATGGCGCTGTTGAGTTCGCGGAAGGCGTAGGCGATGAACAGCACGGGAATGAAGCCCAGGACCAGGATCAGCGGCGTGTAGTTCCCGTTGACGGCGACGATCAGGCCCAGCGTCGCGGCCAGCGAGTACACCGGCGCGGTGGAGGCGAGGCCCAGCATCACCGAGTCCCCAAGGTCCAGAATCCCGGCGCGGAGCCCCTTGCCGGGGACGGCACTGCCGGGCTGGCCCCCGGCGCCGCCGGCCGCCGTCGTCGTTCGGGTTCTCATAAAGCTATACCTGCCTTGTTCGCGTTGGCCTGTGCCGCCTGGATGCTCAGCGGCGCCGGCGCGTCAATGGTGTTCGGGACAAAGCGGCAGAAATAATCGGTGACCGGCCCGTCCGACTCGCGGATGCCGCAACCCACCGATTCGCCGTCCACCACCCACAGGCCCAGGACCGGGTGGTTGCCGTCGAAGTCGGGGAGGGAGTGGTACTGCTGGTAGCACCAGCCCTCGCGGCCGTATCCGCCCGGCTTCTCCAGGCTGATGCCCTCCGCATGGATCCGGATGTTGTCGCCCTCGCGGCCGTGCAGCGGCTTGGCCACCCACTCCCGCAGCGGGCCCGGATCATTGAGGTAGGCGGGCAGCAGGTTCGGGTGGTCCGGGTAGAGGTGCCAGAGGGCGGCCAGGAGCGCCTTGTTGGAGAGCAGCATTTTCCAGGCGGGCTCCACCCAGCGGGGATTGTGCGAGCGCTGCAGCAGGCGGTGGCCGAACGGCTCCTTCATCATCAGCTCCCAGGGGTAGAGCTTGAAGATGGTGCTGATCATGAAGTTGTCCATGTCCACGAAGCGCTTGAGGTTGGGGTCCCAGCCGATGTCCGACATGTTGATGCCGATGGTGGTCCACCCGGCCTGGCCGGCCACGTCCCGCATGTAGGCGGCCGTCATCCAGTCCTCGCCTGATTCCTCGGCCTCGGAGTGGGCCACGTGCAAGGTGCTCATCCCTGTGCGGTATTGCAGCTTCTTCCACTGCCGGATCAGGGCCTCATGGATCCCGTTCCACTGGTCCTTCTCCGGGAAGACGTCCTGCAGCCAGAACCACTGGGCCACGGCCGCCTCGATGAGGCCGGTGGGAGTGTCCGCGTTGTACTCAAGCATCTTGGCGGCGCCGCCCTGGCCGTCATAGATGAAGTCGAAGCGGCCATAGATGTCCACGTCGCCGGCCTGCAGCGACTCTGCGGCCAGTTCCAGCGCCTGCGGACCGATGCCGATCGGGCCCATGGCACCCGTTGCCAGGAACTTCGCGGCCTCCAGGCACATCCTGTGCATGTCCTCCGCTGTGACCTCGAGCGCCTCCACCTCGTCCATGGTGAATTCGTAGTACGCGGCCTCGTTCCAGTACTCGATCTTCTTGCCGCCGGGCAGGGTGGTGGTGGAAAACACCAGGCCCTGCTCTTCAATCTTCTGCTTCCAGTCCGGCCGGGGCTCCGAAAGTAACCGCTTCAAGTCCTAGCCTCCCGTGCTTCCGCCCTTGGAGCTGCTGCCGAAGCCGCCCCTGCTGACTGTGCCGCCCTTGCTGCTGTAGCCCGTGGACGTCTTGGCCCCCTGCGGCACCGTCCTGGTGAAGTTCGGGTAGGCCGTCCGGTTCTGGCCAATGCCCGGGACGCTGGCCCCGCGCGCATAGAAGTACCAGGCATAGAGGGCCCCGCCGCGCCCGGCCGAGCTGTTGCACTGGGTGTCCTCGACGCGCTCACCGGTTTCCTCGTTGAAGCAGACCTGGGCGTAGTCGGGGTCCTGCTCGTTGCTGGCCACAATTGCCGTGATGGTGCCGGCCAGGAGCGCAGTGACGCCGAGGCCCACCACCACCGTGCGGCGCTGCGACCGCTTCTTCCGTGCCGCGGCGTCGCGCTCGCGGTCACGGGCGAACGGGTCGAAGACGGGGCTGGGCTGGGGGAAGCCGGCTTGTTTCTCGTTACCTGGGCCTTGGTTGCCTGCGCCCTGCTTCTGTGCACCTGCGGTTCCCTTGCGGGCCTTGCCCGTCGGCGGCTTTCCGTGGCTTTCCTGTCCAGGGCCCTCCTGTCCGCGGCTTTCCTGTCCGGGCGTGCCGGGGGTCAGCAGTTCGGGGTGGAGCTCAGGCTTTGGCACCTGCCATGGCGGCGGCTTGGCCGGGCCGCCCGACGACGGGCCGTCCCCGCCCGACACGTCGTCGCTCCGGCCCCCGTGAGCGTCCTTGCTCGGGTCCTTCTCCGGGTCCATGGTTCCCCTCTGCTGCTCCATGCTGTTGAATACGGGTGCTGTTGAATACGGGTGCTGCTGAACGCGGGTGCTGTTGGCAGCCGGAACGCTTGTCTGCGGCCGGCAGAACCGGCTGTCCGTCCAGCCGGTGAACACTGCAGCAAGCCTAGTGGCTGGAAGGTGCTGCGGTGAATAAATTTCCATGCCCAACTATTCCCTCGAAACCACCAAAAGCGCTGGTCAGGCCGAGAACCTAGACTAATGCCATGCACACAGCCACTCTTCTTGCCGTTTGCCGGGTCCACCAGCTCCTCCCGGACGAGGGAAGCGTGGGCGTCACCGCCATCGACAAACGGCCGGTGGACGGCCCGGTCAAGGTGCACAAGCTTGGTCTGCACGCCGACATCCAGGCCAGCCGCATCGACCACGGGGGAGAGGACCAGGCACTCTACGCTTACTCCCAGGCCGACGCCGACTACTGGATCGGCGAGCTGCAGCGCGAACTGCCGCCGGGAATCTTCGGTGAGAACCTGCGCGTCGCGGGGATCGAAACCACGGGAGCCATCATCGGTGAACGTTGGCGGATCGGGCTGGACGTTGAAGTTGAGGTCACCTCGCCGCGGGTTCCGTGCGCGACCTTCCAGCGGCGGATGGACGAGGCCCAGTGGGTCAAGCGCTTCACGCAGGCAGGCCGGGTGGGCGCCTACCTGCGCGTTACCAAGACCGGCTCCGTGCAGGCCGGCGACCACATCCACCGCCTCTTCGTTCCGAAGCATGGAGTGACCGTCGGCCGCTGGTTCAGCGAACCCGACGTCGACGCCATCGAGGCCCTTCGCGACGCCGAGGCCGACGGCGAAATCCGGCTGCAGCCCGAGTACCATGACCGCTTCGAGAAGATGCTCCGGCGCGTCGGCCGCTAGTGCGCGGAAGCTGGCCGCCGGCCCTGTGTGCGCAAGCTCACCGCCCCTGCCGGTCCCTCGGTTCGTCCGCATGCGGGGTCATGCCCTACACTTGAAATATCCCCCACTCCGGAAATCCCTTATTCCTGCCCAATTTTTGAGGCAGGACTGGCAAGTGTTGGGGCCCGCAAATGTGATGCGGGCAGTTTCATAGGGAGAGCCGGCTGAAGAAAACGCTGTACAGACTGCTGGGATAGCAGCCAAGAGATGCAGTGTGAAGTCCTGCCACGGGATTGCGAAAGCGCCGGACTTCTACGTGACCGGCCGGTCAATGTATGCCCGGCGCCCACGGCACATGTACTGCGGCTCCGCTCACCTCGGGTTGTGCCGCCTGGCCCCCTATGGATGAGGAACATCTCCCTATGCCCGAAAATCACGACGACGCCCAGAACATCGACGCCACCGAGACGGCAACCGCCGAAACCGCCAACGTTGAATTCACTGAGGCTGCTGCCCCCGCAGCCGAGCCCGCCGAAGCCGCTGCCCCTGCCGCTGAGACCCCCGCCCCGGGTGCCAAGGCCGATGAGGACGATGAGGAAGGCGTGAAGTTTGCCGATCTCGGCATCGACGGCCGCGTGCTGGCCGCACTTCAGGACGTCGGCTACGAAAAGCCTTCCCCGATCCAGGCAGCAACCATCCCGCTGCTGCTCGAAGGCCGCGACGTCGTGGGCCTCGCCCAGACCGGCACCGGTAAGACTGCAGCATTCGCAGTACCGGCACTGTCCCGTCTGGCCGAGCTCCACGACCTCAACGGCCCGTCCCGCAAGACGCAGGCCCTGGTTCTCGCCCCGACCCGCGAGCTCGCGCTCCAGGTCGCCGAGGCCTTCACCTCGTACGCCAAGCACATCGATGACTTCACTGTCCTCCCCGTCTACGGCGGCTCCGCCTACGGACCCCAGCTCGCCGGCCTGCGCCGCGGTGCACAGGTTGTCGTCGGTACTCCCGGCCGAGTGATCGACCACATTGCCAAGGGCTCCCTGGACCTGTCCGAGCTCCAGTACCTGGTGCTGGACGAGGCCGACGAAATGCTCCGCATGGGCTTCGCCGAAGACGTGGAGCAGATCTTCCAGCAGACCCCGTCGGACCGCCAGGTGGCACTGTTCTCCGCCACCATGCCGAGCCAGATCCGCCGGATGTCCAAGCAGTACCTGAACAACCCGGCCGAGATCTCGGTGAAGTCCAAGACCACCACCGGCGCCAACACCCGCCAGCGCTACCTGCAGGTCATGGGCCCGCACAAGCTCGACGCCATGACCCGCATCCTCGAGGTCGAAGAGTTCGACGGCGTCATCGCGTTCGTCCGCACCAAGATGGCCACCGAGGACCTCGCCGACAAGCTGCGCGCCCGCGGCTTCCAGGCTGCCGCCATCAACGGCGACATCCCGCAGCAGCAGCGCGAACGCACCGTTGACGCGCTCAAGGAAGGCCGCATCGACATCCTGGTTGCCACCGACGTCGCCGCCCGCGGCCTGGACGTCGAGCGCATCAGCCACGTGGTCAACTACGACATCCCGCACGACACCGAGTCCTACGTGCACCGTATCGGCCGCACCGGCCGTGCCGGCCGTTCCGGCGACGCGATCCTGTTCATGACTCCGCGCGAGAAGTACCTGCTGCGTTCCATTGAGAAGGCCACGCGCCAGCCGGTGGAGCAGATGCACCTGCCCACCGCCGAAACAGTGAACACCCTGCGTCTGGGCAAGTTCGCCGAGCGCATCACCGAGACGCTCGAGTCCGAGGACGTGGCGGCATTCCGTGACCTGATCGCGTCCTACGAGGAAGAGCACAACGTGCCGGCAGCAGAAATCGCTGCGGCACTGGCCGTGATGGCCCAAGGCGGCCAGCCGCTGCTGGTCAAGGAACTGCCTGCTGCTCCGGAGTACCAGAAGCGCGAACGGTCCAAGGACGGTTTCGGCTCACGCGGCCCGACCCGTACGCTCACTGAGGGCAATGCCACCTACCGGATCGCCGTCGGACGCCGCCAGCGCGTCATGCCGGGTTCCATCGTGGGCGCCATCGCCAACGAGGGCGGCATTTCGTCGTCGCAGATCGGCGGCATCGACATCCGCTCGGACCACTCGCTCGTCGAGCTGCCGGCCGACCTGAGCCCCGATCAGCTGAAGGCCCTGTCCCGCACACGGATCGGCGGCGAGCTGATCCACCTCGAGCTGGACTCCGGCCGCAAGCCTTCCGGTGACCGCGGCGGCTACCAGGGCAACCGTGGCGGCGACCGCGGCGGCAACTTCAAGGGCGGCGGCGGCTTCAAGAAGGAATTCCGCAAGAACGACGGCGAGCGATCCTCGGCTGACCGTGGCGGCCGTTCGTACAGCGAACGTTCCGAACGTTCCTTCGGTGACCGCAGCCAGTCGAGCGACTCCCGGTTCGGCGGCCACGGCGACGGCTCGCGCAAGCCGCGCCACGGCAACGAGGGCGGCCACCGCGACTTCAACCGCAAGGGCAAGTGGTAGTCACATCATCGCGATAATTCCCGCGATGATGACGCTGCGGTGAATTCCGCATCCGAATAGAAACAGGCCGGCTGATCAGCCGGCCTGTTTCTATTTAAAGGCCGCTCTACCTGGCGGTGTGTTTCCTTCGTCACATCCGCGTCCGGAAAGGTCCTCAAGAAGCATCCGGAGGTGGCTTGCAGCCCCCTCCGAGCCTGTATTTCCGGGCTTTTTCGGCCCTGCGGACCCCGTTATGCCGCCGATTTGTTGAGTGCGAAATCTTCCGGTAGAGTATTTACTCGTTGCCCCCCTAGCTCAGTGGTAGAGCGCGTTCTTGGTAAGAACGAGGTCACCGGATCGATTCCGGTGGGGGGCTCTGAATGAGGGCCTGTGTCAAGGCGGTCTTGACCGGCTTGACACAGGTTTTTCTCATTCATGGCGGTGTAGCTCAGTTGGTTAGAGCGCACGACTCATAATCGTGAGGTCGGGAGATCGAGCCTCCCCACCGCTACAGAGACTGCAGGTCAGAGGCATTCAGCCCCTGGCCTGCTTTTGTTTTGGGCATGGTCTGGTTTTGGGGGCCCGGCCAACGCGGATCCGTCGTGGGGCACTTTGGGCGCGCCGGCGTCGTAAATCACGACGGCGGCCGGCGTCTCCCGTGCCGAAGTGCCCCGTCTTGGACCGGCCCCACGGCTCAAAGTACGAAAAAGCCCCGCATCCCCGTTCTGAACTGCTCAGTCTGGCGGTGCGGGGCTTTTTCGGCTGCGGGGCTCCCGCGCAGGCCTAAACCTTGGTGACGCTGATGCGCACGTTGGGGCAGGAGTCGGCGTAGCGGATCAGGGCTGCCTTCTCGGCGCTGTCCACCCGCAGGCTCCACCGGATCTTCACCGCGATCCAGTTGCCGACATACTCGCAGCGGTTGGCCGGCGGCATCCAGGCCTCAGGACCCTTCGCCTGCTTGGCGGAGTTCAGCGCCGCCGTCTGCGCGTTCAGGGACCGGCTGTCAGCGAGGTCGTTGTAGAACGCCACACGGCGAGCCTGCGACCAGTAGCGGGCACCTGAGCCCCACGCCTCGTGGACGGGCACGGTGTGGTCGATCTCCACGGCCGACGCCAGGGTGTGCGTGCGGTTGTCCCACCTGGTGACCCAGCGGGCCGTGCGCACGGTGCAGCGGCGCGTGGTGGTGTACGTCGCGGCCGCTTTTGCCTCCTGCAGCAGGACCTCCGCCCGGGTGTTCTGGCAGTCCCGGTTGGTGTCCAGCCAGGTGCCGAAGTAGCGCGTCCGGTCGTAGCCGGCATTGTTCTCCGCGGCCACCGAAAGGGCGCGGGCGGCGGTGCGCAGCGGGGCGGAATAGTAGCTGGCAGCCTCGGCAGGGACGGCCAGCCCGGTGAGCAGCAGGCCGGCGGCCACGGCGGTAGCGGAGAGCGACCGGACCCAAAGGCCGGACGTGATGGACGCCGTGACCGCAACCGCCCGGCGTCGTGCCTGTTTGAACGGGCCTGTGTGATTGAACGTGCCTAGCGGCATGATTCCCCCATGATGATTCCTGGAACAGTACGGATTGCTTGATGCATCAACCAGCATGTCAGCCGGAATATGGGAGAACCGGATCCTTGATCGGGTCTTGACGCAATCCTGTGGGAACGTTGCGACTGCCGCCAAAATCAGCGCAAGCGTTGTCTTTCGGGCGGCATGAACCTAAGGTCGGACTGCTGCAGGAGGCATACGAACAGCCAGACGGACAAGAGGAGCCGGCATGGCCAGACTGATCTACTCCGGACTCATGTCCCTCGACGGGTACGTCGCGGACCGGGACGGCAAATTCGACTTTGCCCAGCCGGATGCCGAGGTGCACGCCTTCGTCAACGAGCAGATGCGGCCGGCGGGAACCCACCTGCTGGGCCGCCGGATGTACGAGGTGATGGCCGCCTGGGAGCATCCGGAGGACTTCGGCGAGATCGCCGACCTGCCCGCTTACATCCGTGACTTCGCCGACCTCTGGAAGGCAGCGGACAAGGTGGTCTTCTCCCGCACCCTGCAGGATGTGGCCACCGCCCGGACCAGGATCGAGCGGGACTTCAGCGCCGGCGCTGTCGGACGGCTCAAGGCAGACGCCAGCCGGGACCTGGCGGTGGGCGGCGCGGAGCTCGCCGCGGCGGCCATCCGGGCCGGGCTGGTGGACGAGTTCCAGATGTTCCTCTCGCCCGTGGCTGTGGGCGGCGGCAAGCGCTTCCTCCCGGACGACGTCCGCCTCCGGCTTGAGCTGCTCGAGGAGCGGCGGTTCGGCAATGGCACGGTGTTCCTCCGCTACGCCAACCGGACCGAATGACCGGGTTGAATGCAGAGGGGCGGGCTGATGGCCTGCGCCCGGCGCAGCGACTGGGACAGGGGTGGGACACAATGGGGACATGACCCGCATCGCAATCATCGGCGGCCACGGCAAGGTGGCCCTGCAACTGTCCGCCCTCCTCACCGAACAGGGGCACAGCGTCACGTCCTTCATCCGCAACCCCGACCATGCGGCCGACGTCGCCGCCTCCGGTGCATCGCCGTCGGTCCTTGACGTTGAAAACTCGACGACGGCGGACATCGCCGCCGCACTCCGGAACCACGACGCCGTGGTCTGGTCAGCCGGCGCCGGGGGAGGGGACCCGGCCCGCACGTACGCGGTGGACCGGGACGCCGCCATCCGTTCCATGGACGCGGCCGCGGAGGCCGGCGTCGGGCGCTACGTGATGGTGTCCTACTTTGGCGCAGGCCCGGACCACGGCGTTCCTGAGGGCCACAGCTTCCACGCGTACGCCGAGGCCAAGGCCGCCGCCGACGCGTACCTCCGCGGCACCAACCTCGAATGGACCATCCTGGGTCCGGGCTCCCTGACCGAGGGGCCGGGGAACGGTCTGATCGACGTGAACCCCGAGGACGCCGGCTCCGGCACGCACACCTCGCGCGCAAACGTGGCCATCGTTGCCGCCGCGGTGCTGGAGCGGCCGGAAACTGCCCGCAGGACCATCGAATTCCGCGACGGCACGGAGCCGGTCTCGGCCGCGCTGGACGCCCTGCAGTAGCCCTGGGGGTAGCCCGGCAGGAAGCAGCGCAGCTGACGAGTCCGCCCCGGGTGTTCCCGGTAGTGTTGAAAGGCACGGCCGCCCTCCGTCCAGAGGCGCGGCGCATTCCGGGGAAAGTGGGCACATGGACCAGCTGGCACTCATCATCGGGCTCCTGCTCGCCACCGTGGTGGCCGTAGGCCTCGGGGACCGGCTGCGGCTGCCCTATCCGGTCCTGATGCTGCTGCTGGCTGTGGCGCTGACATTCATCCCGGGCTTCCCGGATATCGAGATTCCGCCGGAGCTGATCCTGCCGATCTTCCTTCCGCCGCTGCTATTCGCCACGGCACAGCGGAGCTCCTGGGCCGTCTTCCGGGTCCGGTGGCGCACACTCATCATGCTGGCCGTGGCCCTGGTGGTCATCTCCACAGCGGTGGTCGCCGGCGCCGCCTGGCTCATGATCCCGGGCATCGGGATCCCCGCCGCCATCGCGCTCGGAGCCATGGTGGCCCCGCCTGACCCTGTCGCGGTGGAGTCCGTTGCCGGCCGCGTGCACATGCCCCGGCGGCTTATCACGGTGCTGCAGAGCGAAGGGCTGTTCAACGACGCCGCCGCCATCGTCATTTTCCAGGCAGCTGTTGCCGCCGCCGTCGGCGGTACACGGATAGGGCCCGACGTCGTGCTCAAGTTCGTCGTGGGTGCTGCACTTGCCGTCGTGGTCGGCATCGCCATGGGCTGGCTAACGTCGCTGATCACGCGGCTCGTGGCCTCCATGGTGGCCCGCAGCGCCGTGACCCTGGTGGTGCCCTTTGCCGCCTACATCCTGGCGGAGGAATTCCACGCCTCCGGCGTTATCGCCGTTGTGGTCACCGCCCTGGAGATGCAGCGGCACACCCGCCCGCAGGACGCCGCGGAACGGGTGACCCGGACGGCCTTCTGGGACGTGGTGGAGCTCCTGGTGACGGGGCTTGCCTTCGGACTCGTCGGGCTCGAGATCCAGGACGTGGTCCATACGGAGGGCGCGGCAATCTTCGGCATGGTGGGAACCGCCGTCGTGGTCTGTGTCCTGGTGTTCGCCGTCCGGTTCGGCTGGCTGGGACTGCTGGCGGTGTCAGCACGCAAACGGAAGAACCTGCTGCAGCCGACCTCCGCGAAGGAGGTCCTGATCCTGACGTGGTGCGGCATGCGCGGCCTCGCCACCCTGGCCCTTGCGCTGGCACTGCCGCTGACGCTCGCGGACGGCACGCCGTTCCCGGCGCGGGATGAACTGCTGGTCATCGCCTGTGCGGTGCTGCTGGCCACACTGGTGCTGCCGGGCCTGACCCTGCCGTGGCTGATGAAGGTCCTGAACGCGTCCCAGGACGGCACGGAGGAGCGCGACGCCGCCCGGCTCCTGGCCCGCCGTGCCCAGGCGGCCGCCGTGGCCGCGCTGAAGGACAACGAGCTCATGAAGGAGCTGCCGCCGGAGAAGGTGGCGCTGGTCAAGGAGAAGATGACCCGGCTCCATGCCGAACTGCTGGACGGCAGCCTCCGCAACGAGAGCCTGGCCGAGAAGCGTGAGCGGGGCAGGGAGCTGGCCATCGCGGTCCAGACCATCGCGCTGGATGCTGCGCGGCAGGAAGTCGTCGCGGCCCGCAGTGAACCGGACATGGACCCCGAAGTGGCGGACAGGGTGCTGCGCCAGCTCGACCTGCGGACCATGATCATGCCGGAGTAGAACAGCGCGAACGTACAGTTGGGGCCCAAGAGTGTTTGACTTTGGGGCCCCAGGTGTACGTACGCACCTGTCTTGTTTTACGCCGGAAGGTTGAGCTCCAGGTCCAGCGTGTTCGTCTCCACGTAGTCCAGGGCACGCCGGACCGCGCCCACTGTCACGATTGAATCGCCCAGCGGCGAGACCGCCACCCGCGGCGGGGTGGCCGTGAACTCCGGCAGCCGGGCGGCAATGGGCCCGAGCAGGACCCCCGCAGAGTTGGCCACGGCCCCGCCGATCACCACGAGTTCGGGGTTGATCATGGTGGCCACCGAGCCGATGACCCGGGCCATCCTGTCGGCCAGCCGGTCCAGGATTTTCAGCGCCTCCGAGTCGCCGGCGGCCGCCGCGGCAAAGACGTGCTCCGCCTCGGCCCCCGTGGCCGCATGGTCGCGGAGGGACGTCTTTGCGGTGCCCTCCAGCGCCTCCGCGGCCCAGATCCGCGCCAGCATCGCTATGCCGAACGTGTCGCCCACGCCCTCCACCAGGTCCAGGTACGCGAGTTCACCCGCGCCGCCGCCGCTGCCATGGAGCAGGCGGCCGCCTTCGATGACGCCGGAACCGAAGCGCTCACTCGCCAGGATCACGACGACGTCGTCCACACCCGCCGCCGCTCCCCGCCACCGGTCGCCCAGGGCTGCCAGGTTGGCGTCGTTCTCCAGCAGCACCGTCCATCCCCGCAGCTTGTGCAGCGCGGACCCAAGGCCGACGTCGAACAGCCCCCAGAAGTGCTGGGACGCGAGGACGTTGCCCTTCCGATCCACCGGGGCGGCGATGCCGGCGCTTACGGCCAGCACGGCGTCGGGGGAGGCCCCGACGCCGTGCAGCGCCATCATGGCGGCCCGGTCAATGACAGCCACCCGTTCCTCAGCGGATATGTCCTCAATGTCAAACGGCTGGCTGGCCCGTCCCAGCGCCTTGCCGCGAAGATCGGACACCACCACCGTTGCCTTCGAGAAGCCCACGTCCATTCCCAGGACGTAGCCGGCCCGCTCGTTGAGTTCGAACCGCCGGGCAGGCCGCCCCTTCTGGTAGCCGCCGAAGGCGCGCTGGTTCTCCAGTTCGGTGATCCACCCGCGCTGCATGAGGTCCTCGCACACGGAGATGGCGGTGGCCCGGGTCAGGCCGGTGGCCTGGATGACCTCAGTGACTGTCACCGCACCGGAGGCGCGCATGAAGTCCAGGACCGCCCCGGCGCTCACGCGGCGCAGCAGCTGGGGCGTGGCCGCCGTCATTTCGGACATGGTGTTGACCTCCTTGTGCTCTGCCCCACATAATACTTGAGGAACTAAATTTAGATTCCATATAAAATAACCACGTGGGCCGGACGGCCACCGGCCACGGAAATTTCCCTCCAGCTTTTCTCCGCCTTTTGCAAAGGAGCAACTGTGATCAGCCCTTTGAATTACTCCCCATTCCGCAACCCGCAACCGCGCGCCACCTGCCGGCACTCCGCCCCGGCCTCCGCGCTGTGAGCGCAACCCCGCTCAGCCGCCGCGCGCTCTTCAAGGCCGCCGGGCTCGCCGGCGCGGCAGCCGTCCTTCCGCTGGCGGGCTGCGGCTCCGTGCCCAGTGGTTCTGGGCCCAGCAGCCAGAACGGCGTCAGCACGCTGCGCTTTATGCAGAACAAGCCCGAGGTGGTGGCCTACTTTAACCAGGTCATCAAGGACTTCGAGGCGCTCAACCCGGACATCCGCGTCATCCAGGACTTCAACGAGGGCAACTTCGTTCCGGGCCTGGTCCGCAACGACCCGCCCGATGTCGTGACCCGCGGCTTCGCCCAGGCCACCGCCGACTATGTCCGCAAGGGCGTGTTCGCGGACCTCTCCGACCTGCCCGCCGCGTCCACGATCGACCCCAAGATCCAGGACCTGGTCAGCTCGTGGGGACAGTACAACGGGCATGAGACCAGCGCCCTCCCGTTCTCCCTCGCCGCTGCCGGGGTCATCTACCGCCGGGACATCTTCGAAGCCCAGGGCGTGTCCGTCCCCAAGACGTGGGACGAGTTCGTCGCTGCCTGCGAGAAGTTCAAGGCCGCCGGCATTACCCCCATCTACGGCACCTTCAAGGACAACTGGACCCTCGGGCAGGGCATGTTCGACTACGTGGCCGGCGGCGCCCTCGACATCGCGGACTTCTTCGCCAGGCTCACGGCCAAGGGCGCCGCCATCAGCGCGGACGCCGCGGAGTCTTTCACCAGCAACTTCGGTCCCGCCCTGCCCAAGATGCTGGAGCTGGCTTCCTTCTCGCAGAAGGGCGCCGCCAGCAAGAACTACGCGGACGGCAATGCTGCGTTCGCCAAGGGCCAGGCGGCGATGTACCTGCAGGGCCCGTGGGCGCTTTCCCAGCTCGTGGCCGCCAACAAGAACGTCAGGCTCGGCAGCTTCCCGCTGCCCGTCACGAACAACCCCGCGGACACCAAGGTCCGGGTGAACGTGGACATGGCCCTGTCCATCACGCGCAACACCCCCAACATGGCGGCCGCGCGGCGGTTCGTCAGCTACCTGCTGGACCCCTCGGTGGTGAACGCCTACAACGAGAAGAACGCGGCGTTCTCGCCGCTCAAGGAAGCTCCCGCCGTCGAAAACCCCCAGATCACCGGCCTCGCCGCCTCGGTGCGGGAGGGGCGCTACTACCAGGGAGCCACCACCTACTTCCCGCCGTCGGTCCCGCTGTACAACTACGTCCAGGCCTTCGTGTACGGCAAGAACAGCCAGCAGTTCCTTTCCGCCCTTGACGACGAATGGCGCCGGGTCGCCGAGCGCACCGCGGTCTGATCCGCCCGAATCCAGGAGTCCCCATGACTACAACCTCAGAGACGGCGCAGGCAGCACCGCCCGCCGCTTCGACCGTTCCCCCGAAAGCCGCGTCGCGGGCTGTCAGGTCCAAGAACAGGATCGACCCCACCTACTACTGGATGGTGGTGCCGGTCCTGGCACTGTTCGCCTTCTTCATCACCCTTCCGGCACTCGTGGGCGTGTTTTTCAGCCTGACGAACTACGCCGGCTACGGTGACTGGAAGTTCATTGGACTGTCCAACTACGTCAACATTTTCAAAGACCCGGCGATCCTGCAGTCCTACATCTTCACGTTCATCTTCGCCCTGACCACCACCGTGGTGGTCAACATCGTGGCACTCGCAATCGCCCTTGGCCTGAACGCCAAAATCAAGTGGCGTACAGGCATCCGCACCGTCTTCTTCATCCCGATGGTGCTCTCGGCCCTGGTGGTGTCCTTCGTGTTCAACTACCTGTTCTCCAACACCCTGCCCGTGCTGGCGGAGCGCTTCGGCGTGACGCCGCTGGCCACGAGCATCCTGGCGAACGAGAACCTTGCCTGGCTGGCGATCGTGTTGGTCACGGTCTGGCAGGTGGCTCCGGGCGCCACCATCATCTATCTGGCCGGGCTGCAGAGCGTCCCGGCCGAGGTGTATGAAGCCGCCGACCTCGACGGTGCCGGCAGCTTCCGGCAGTTCCTTAGCCTGACCCTGCCGCTGATCCTCGGGTACCTCGTCATCAACGTGATCCTCGGCTTCAAGGGCTTCCTGGGGACTTACGAAATCATCGTGGGCCTCACCGGCGGAGGGCCGGGCATGGCCACCCAGTCCGTGGCCATGCGGATCTTCTCCGGCTTCACGGGCGGGGATTACTCCTACCAGATGGCGAACGCGGTCATCTACTTCCTGATCACCCTGCTCATCTCCGTCATCCAGCTGCGCCTCATCCAGCGCCGGGGGGTTTCTCTGTAATGACCGCATCCACATTTTCCAAGCCGGTGAACAAAATGGCCCCGCTCGGCCTGAAGAACCGGTCCGGCAGGACCCGCAAGTCCGGCCGGGAGGGCTACAAGGTCAACTGGTGGCTCACCGCGCTGATGCTCGTGGCGTCCCTGACCGTCCTGCTGCCGCTGTACTTCACCGTGGCCATGGCACTAAAGTCCCCGGACCAGATCGGAACGGGCACAGGCCTGGCCTGGCCGAACCCGATGAACTGGGACAACTTCGCCGCCGCGTATGTGGCCACCAACTTCCCGGTTGCCTTCATGTCCACCGCCTTTGTCACGGTCTTCAGCGTCCTCGGTTCGCTGGCCTGCAGCTCGCTGGTGGCCTACGCAATCGCCAGGAACTGGAACCGGAGGTTCTTCCGCGGCTCTTTCGTGTACCTGCTCTCGGCCATGTTCATCCCGTTCCCGGTGATCATCCTGCCCCTGATCAAGCAGACGGCCCTCCTCGGCCTGGACAACCCGGGCGGCGTGGTGTTCCTGCACGTACTGGGCGGCATCTCGTTCAACACGCTGCTGTATATCGCCTTCGTCCGCTCCATTCCGGTGGAGCTGGAGGAATCGGCCCGGCTCGACGGCGCCACCACCTGGCAGGTGTTCCGCAAGATCATCTTCCCGCTGCTGGCTCCCATGAACGCCACCGTGGGCATCTTCGCCTTCCTCGGCTCATGGAACGACTTCCTGCTGCCGCAGATGATGATCGCCGATCCCGCCCTGCAGACCCTCCCGGTGGTGCAGATGCTCTTCCAGGGAGAGTTCAACACCAACTACAGCCTCGCGTTCGCGTCCTACCTGATGGCCATGGCCCCCACATTGGTGGTTTACATCCTGGCCCAGCGTTGGGTACTCTCCGGAGTCATGCGCGGGGCCGTCAAGTAGACCCATCAAACCAGTCCAGCAACAAACCCAACCCTAGAAAAGGATCATCCCTTGTCCACCACCGCCACGCTGGCAACCCTTTCCGATTCCGACCGCCTGGCCGATCCGAACTGGTGGCGCCAGGCGTCCGTCTACCAGATCTATCCCCGCAGCTTCTCCGACTCGAACGGTGACGGCCTGGGCGACATCAAGGGCATCACGGCCAAGGTCCCGTACCTGAAGTCCCTCGGGATCGACGCCGTCTGGCTCAGCCCGTTCTACCCTTCGGCGCTCGCCGACGGCGGCTACGACGTGGACGACTACCGCAACGTGGACCCGAAGCTCGGCACACTGGACGACTTCGACGAGATGGCCAACGCGCTCCACGCCGCCGGCATCAAGCTGATCGCGGACATCGTGCCGAACCACTCCTCCGACCGGCACGAATGGTTCAAGGAAGCACTGGCCTCCCCGAAGGGATCCGCAGCGCGGGACCGGTACATCTTCCGGGACGGCAAGGGCCCCAACGGCGAGTTCCCGCCGTCGGACTGGGACTCCGTCTTCGGCGGCCCCGCCTGGGAGCGCATCACCGAACCCGATGGCACGCCCGGCCAGTGGTACATGCACATCTTCGCCAAGGAGCAGCCGGACCTGAACTGGGCCAACCGGGAAATCCGCGACGACTTCCTCAAGACCCTCCGCTTCTGGTCCGACCGCGGCGTGGACGGCTTCCGCGTTGACGTGGCGCATGCGCTCACCAAGGACCTCACCGAACCACTGCTCTCCAAGCTGGAGCTGAGCGCTGCCAACAGCGGAACCGACGGGTTCGATGACGGGTCGCACCCGTTCTGGGACCGCGACGAGGTGCATGAGGTCTATGCCGAGTGGCGCGAGGTCTTCAACGAATACAACCCGCCGCGCACCGCCGTCGCCGAAGCTTGGGTGCACGCCACCCGCCGCGCCCGCTACGCCAGCCCCGAGGGCCTGGGCCAGGCCTTCAACTTCGACCTCCTGCAGGCCGACTTCGACGCCGAGGAGTTCCACGAGATCATTACCCGCAACCTGGCCGAGGCGGGCGCCACCGGCGCCTCCTCCACGTGGGTGTTCTCCAACCACGACGTCGTCCGGCACGCCACGCGCTACGGGCTGCCCAAGGGCTCCAAGGGCAAGCACGCCAAGGGCCAGGACGGCAAGGCCTGGCTGCTCGCCGGCGGACCTGGGGAGGAACTCGACGTCGAACTCGGCCAGCGCCGCGCCCGCGCCGCGACGCTCCTCATGCTTGCACTGCCCGGCTCCGCGTACCTGTACCAGGGAGAGGAACTGGGCCTGCAGGAAGTTGCGGACATCCCGGAGGCCGAACGCCAGGACCCGTCGTTCTTCCGCAACAGGGGAGTGGAAGTGGGCCGTGACGGCTGCCGCGTGCCGCTGCCGTGGGCCGTGGAAGGGACGTCCTTCGGGTTCGGCGACGGCGGCGCGCACCTGCCGCAGCCCCACTGGTTCAGCAGCTACGCCGTCGAGGCGCAGGACGGCACCCAGGGCTCGACGCTCGAGCTGTACCGCGCGGCCCTGAAGCTCCGCCGCGAGCTGCAGGCGGACGAAGAGCTGGAATGGATCGAAACCGGAAACCCGGACGTCCTGCACTTCAGCCGCCCCGGTGGCTGGCAGGCGGTCACCAACTTCGGGGACACCGCCGTCGACCTCCCTGCAGGCACGGTGCTGGTGAGCAGCGCACCGCTGGAAGGTGGCAAGCTGCCGGCCAACACCACGGCCTGGCTGCGCTGAACCTAACTGGATACCTGCCGCTGGCGGCCCTTGGTCTGATTGGACCGGGGGCCGCCAGCGGATCGTTAAACGCCCGGCTACCGGGCCCCTGTGCGGGGCCGGGAACAAGTGAAAGAGTGATGCCATGACTGAACAGACTGCAGCACCGAATGGCCGGCTGCTCTACGGCTGCATGGGCCTGGGCGGGGACTGGTCGACGGAGCCCCACGAAATCACCGACGTCGAGGCGGCGGCTGAGGCCGTCGATGCGGCGCTGGACATCGGTGTCACGCTCTTTGACCACGCCGACATCTACCGGCACGGAAAGGCGGAGGCTGTCTTCGGCGAGGTGCTGGCCGGCACCAGCGGCCTGCGGGAGCGCATCCAGCTGCAGACCAAGTGCGGGATCCGGCTGAACGAGCGGGGGCTGGAGACCCACTACGACCTGAGCGCCGACGCCATCATCGAGCGCGTGAACGGCAGCCTCGAGCGCCTGCGCACCGACTATGTGGATATCCTCCTGCTGCACCGCCCGGATCCCCTGATGGAACCCGCGGAGGTGGCCGCCGCCGTCGGGAAACTGATGGCCGACGGGAAGGTGCGGGCACTGGGCGTGTCCAACATGTCCGCCGCGCAGATCGAGTTCCTGCAGGACAACCTGGAAACCCCGGTGGTGGCCAACCAGCTGGAGCTCAGCCTGCTCAAGCGGGACTGGCTGGAGAGCACCGTGCTGGTGAACCACCCCGATGCCCACGGCTACAGCTTTCCGCACGGGACGCTGGAGTACTGCGCCCGGCAAGGGATCACCCTGCAGGCCTACGGTGCACTTGCCCGGGGCCACTACACCGGCAACCCGCCCGAGCGGCCCACCCCGGCCGAGAGCGCCACGGCCTCGCTGCTGGCCGAGATGGCCCGGGAGAAGGACACCACCGTCGAGGCGGTCCTGCTGGGGTGGCTGATGAAGCACCCGGCCGGGATCGCGCCGGTGATCGGAACCGCCAACCCGGACCGGATCCGTGCCTGCGCCGGGGCCTCGCGCGCGGCCCAGACCATGACCCGGGCCGAGTGGTACCGGCTGTGGGTCACGGCCCGCGGCAGCAACATCCCTTAAACCCAAGTAGGTCGCAGCAGATGGCGTTCTGAGGGCTCAGAACGCCATCTGCTGCGACCTACCTGGGGGCGGCGCCCTCCCGGCGGGAAGCGACCCTAGAGCGGGGCGATCTCTGAGTACGTGGAGGCATCACCCTTCAGGGCCTGGCTCTGCTTGCCGTCCACGCCCACCGGGATGTCCCCGGCGATGGTGACGCGGTTGAGCTTGCGCGGCTGGCCGTCGTAGTTGTCCGGGGCGTAGTGCTGCGTGATCCGGTTGTCGAAGAGCACCAGCTGGTTCGGCTCCCAGTTCACGCGGACCACGTTTTCCGGACGGGTCACGTAGGCCTGGAGCAGCCGGATGATGTCCTTGGATTCGGTGTTGGACAGACCCACGATCCGCAGGCGCTGCGCGAAGCCCCCTATGAACAATCCGCGCTCGCCGGTCAGCGGGTGGACGCGGACCACGGGGTGGGCCGTCTCGAACTTGAGCCGCGTGAACTCCTTGCGTCGGTCCTCGGCGTTGGCGTGCTCCAGGTTCTTGGGCACCGAGTAGTCGTAGTCGTTGGTGTGGATGGCCCAGAGTGTGTCGGCAAAGTTCCGCAGCTCGTCCGGAAGATCGGCGTAGGCGCCGGCGGAGGAGGCGATCAGCGTCTCGCCGCCGTAAGCCGGCAGGTCGATGCTGCGCAGCGTGGACGCCTGCGGCGGGTTGACCACAAACGTGACATCCGTGTGCCAGTTGTTGGCCGAACCGTTCTCGCTGTCCACCGGCAGTACGTTCTCCTCACCCTCAACCGACGCAACGGTGGGGTGTGCCTTGGTGAGCGGGCCGAAGTGGCTGGCGAACTTCACCTGCGCCTCGTCGGTAAGGATGCTGGCTTCACGGAACACGAGGGCCTTGTGCTCGTTGAGGGCCGCACGGATCTGTGCGACGGTCTCCGCCGGCAGGTCGCCGCTGAGGTCCAGGCCGCGGATCTCGGCGCCGATGCGGGAGCCCAGCTTGGAGAATTCGAGCTTTGTTTCGGTAATGACAGTCATCGTTCTTTCCTCACTTTGTGCTGCGGATACTTTTTGAATCGTGCGGTTAGTTGAATCGTGCGGTGCTTGGATCGGGCGTTACTTTGAAGCGGTCAGGAGACCGTTGAACTCGTTGGTGTACAGCTTCTTGGTGTCCAGGCCGGACTTGATGATGCCAACGGACTTCAGGTACTCCTCCCAGCGGGTGAAGTCCTCGTCCTTGATTTCGCCCTTGGCGGGGACGCCCACGCTCTTCCAGTACTGCAGGGCGGCGGGGTTCTCGTTGCGGCCGCGTTCCTTCAGGATCTTGGTGAGCCGGGCAATGACGTCCTTGCGGGGCGTGGCCCGCTCCCACTCGATGGCCTTGGCCACGCCCGTGGTGAAGGTACGGACCGTGTTGGGGTTCCGGGCGAGGAAGTCTTCCCGGAAGACGTAAGGTCCGCCGGCAAACGTGCCGAACAGGTCGAAGTCGCTGAAGACGGACCGCAGCCCGCCGTTCGCGACGGCCCGGTCCTGCAGGATGCTGCCGAGGGAGCCGGCGTCCACCTGGCCGCGGCGGATGGCTTCCTCCGTGTCGTTCGGCGGAACCACCACCAGCTGGACCTGCTTGATCTCGTCCGCGCTCAGACCGTTCTTGCGAAGGTAGGTGTTGATGACTGCCTCGGAGTGGGCGCCCAAGGTGTTCACGGCGATCTTTTTGCCGATGAAGTCCCGAGCCGTCTTGATCGGACTGTCCTCCTTCACGTAGAAGCCGTTGAAGGTCTTGCTGTCCTCGCCGTAGTAGTTGATGACGGCCTTCACCGGAGCCCCGGCCTCCACGAGCTTCACCACGGCGCCGGCAAAGGCGCCGCCGAAGTCGGTCTGGCCCGTCGCTGCGGACTGGATGTCCTGAGGGCCGCCGATGGTGTTGCCCACCCAGTTCAGCTTCACGTCACCCAGGTAGCCGAGGTTCTCCGCCAGCTCGGGAAGGGTCACGCTGTTGGCCCAGCCCTGGTAGCGGAGCTCCTTGACTTCGCTGGCGCCGGGAGCGCCCGTGCCGCCTGCGTCATCGCCGGCGGCGCTCCCGCCGCAGCCGGACACCGTCAGGGCGATGACGACGGCGGCCGCAGCACTCAGGATGGTCAGGTGTCGTTTCATTAGGGGTTCCTTCAGGGGTTGGTTTGGCTGGTTCGCCACGTTCGCTCCGGCCGCTGCAACGGCCGATGGATCGATGTAAGCGCACTCGGACGACGCAGAAAAGTGCCCCGGTCACGGCGGGAAACCGTTGGAAATCCGCGGAAACACGGCGCAACAGCGGGACATGAGGCGCGCCGTTGCGGCCGGTGAATCCCCGTGACAGGCGGCAGCAAAGATCCCAGCGATGGGCGGTACACTGTGGGATTTGGGCGGTACACTGTGGCTTTTGTTCGTATTGGTCTGCCCTGCGGGGCCGATCTGCGTCGCGCATACAGGCGACCGCCCGATACGGTAGAACCATGACGTCTTCTTCCACAGCCGAGATCACCCGGCAAGAACGCAATATCCCCGCCGAGATCGCCCGCTCGTGGCTGCTTGTCAACGCAATGAAAACCGAGCTTTTCGACCAGTCCGCCGTGTCCCGCGCGGACTCGATCATCCTGGACATCGAAGACGCCGTTGACCCCTCGCAGAAGGATGCCGCCCGCGAGAACGTGGTGAACTGGCTCTCCGCCGGCGGCCAGGCCTGGGTGCGGATCAACGACGCCACCAGCAAGTTCTGGGCCGACGACCTCGCGGGCCTGCGTGGGACGCCGGGGCTGCTCGGCGTCATGCTGGCCAAGACGGAGTCGGCAGACCAGGTCACCGAAAGCTTCCACCGCATGGACGGCAAGACGCCGGTCATCCCGCTCGTGGAATCCGCGCTCGGCATTGAAGAGGCCAACCACATCGCCAAGGCCCAGGGCGCATTCCGCCTGGCGTTCGGCTCCGGCGACTTCCGCCGCGACACCGGCATGGCGAACACGCAGGAGGCCATGGCCTACCCGCGCGCCAAGCTTGTCGTGGCCAGCCGGGTGGGCAACCTGCCGGGCCCCATCGACGGACCCACCGTGGGCACCAACCACCCGATCCTGCGCGAGCAGACCGGCGTCACGGTGATGATGGGCATGACCGGAAAGCTCTGCCTGGCCATCGACCAGACCAGCGTCATCAACGAGGTCATCAGCCCCACGCCGTCGGACGTCGCCTGGGCCACCGACTTCATGGCCGACTTCGAGGCCAACGGCCGCGTCATCCGCGACGGCTCCGATCTGCCCCGCCTCGGCCGCGCAGAGAAGATCATGAAGCTCGCGGTAGCGTTTGGCGTGCAGCCCGCGCTGTAAGCGCTATCAGTATTACCAGGAGGCCCCGTGACCGATACCCGTTATCTGGTGCACGGGGTCTTTTGGGATGGGCCGCCGGCCGTTTCCGCAGCGTCCGACGGCGGCAGGCCCGTTTTGCGCCTCCAGCACCATTCCGGCGGGTTCAGTGAGATGGCGCTCGACGCCGGCACCCGCCTCGGGTTCCGCGTTGCGGACGGCGGCAAGCACTGCCTCGGCCACACCAGGGTCTTCTCCGCCGCCGAGCGCCGGCACGTCACCTGCCCGGACAGTGCCCACGAGGTCCGGGGCAGCCAGTGTGAGCCCTGCCAGTTGGCAGACGACACCCGGCTGACCCACGACTTCCACCGTGGCGGACGGGTCCCGGCCGGCCTCCGGGACTATCTCATGCAGCCGCACTGGCTCTACGTCGCCACGTTCGCCAACGGTGCCAGCAAAATCGGCACGGCCTCCCAGCCGCGCAAATGGAACCGGCTGGCTGAGCAGGGTGCCGTGGTGGCCCGTTACGTCGCCCTGGCGGAGGACGGGCGGCTGGTGCGCGTCCTTGAGGACCTGGCCACGAGCGAAGCGGGCCTTGCCCAGCAGGTGCGGGGCACGGCGAAGGCCGCCGCCCTGACGGATCCGCTTCCCGCCCATGAGCTTGACCTCCTCAACCGGCGCCGGGCGGAGGATGTCCGGACACTGTTGGCGGGCACCGCCGTCGGGGGTTTTGCCATTGTGGATGAGGAGTGGATCCGCCCGGCGCAGGCCGCAGAGCTGTGCGCAGCTGGTTCCCGGCAGGCCTACCCGCACGGAATGCACGGCGGAAGCCACGGCTTCACCCTCAGGGCCCTGTGCGGCAGCCAAGGCCTGGCCGGCCTGGACGGATCGGAGCTCGACTTCGTGGTGAACCTCGGGCTGCTGAAGGGGCGCCTGGTGGAACCGGGGGAGTACAGCTCGGAGGTGCCGGCGGTGCAGGAAGCGCTGTTCTGAGGTCCGGCACCATGACTGGGTAAACTGGCACGGTGCTGCATCAATTCTGGGTCACCGCCCCCAAGTCCTATAAAATCCTGGTCTTCACCGCGATGGGCCTCATCGCCGCCGGTCTGATCCTCAACATCGTGGGCAACGTCACGGCCAACCAGGTGCTGATGATCGCGTCCCTGCCGGTGATCGGCCTGGGCCTCGTGCTGCACATGGTCGGCATGGTGGTCCGCGGCCAGACGGTCCGCAAGAACATCCCGAAATAGGGGACCTGAACGCACGCCCCGATAGGCTGGAACCCATGACTATCAATCCGGACCTGCAGGGGCGAAGCTACCCTGCCGCTGAGGTGTATGACGTTGGCCGCGAGAAAATCCGCGAGTTCGCCCGCGCCGTCAAGGCCACCCACCCCGCCCACTTCGATGTCGACGCCGCGCAGGGCCTTGGCCACCCCGACCTCGTGGCACCGCCCACGTTCGCGATCATCATCGCGCAGCGCGCCGACGCCCAGCTGATCGAGGATCCGGAGGCCGGCATCGACTTCTTCCGCGTCGTCCACGCGGACCAGCGCTTCACCCACCACCGCCCCATCTTTGCCGGGGACCGGCTCGTGGCGGAACTGCACGTCGACGGCGTGCGCGCGATGGGTGGAGGAGCCATGATCACCACCCGCAGCGAGATTTTTGCCCTGACGGACGGGGACGGGCGCGAGCCGGTAGCCACCACCAAGTCATCCATCCTGGTCCGCGGAGAGGGACAGTAGCCATGAGCCCCACATTCGAAGAACTCAGCGTCGGCCAGGACATCGGCGGCCGCAGCATCGAGGTGACCCGGCAGGACCTGGTCAAGTACGCCGGCGCCTCGGGCGACTTCAACCCCATCCACTGGAACGAGACCTTCGCCACGGGCGTTGAGCTTCCCGGCGTCATCGCCCACGGCATGTTCACCATGGGCGCCGCCGTGCAGCTGGTCAGCGACTGGGCCGGTGACCCGGCCGCCGTCGTCGACTACCAGACCCGCTTCACCAAGCCGGTGCTGGTCACCGACACCACGGGAACCGGCGACGCCGGTGCCGTGATCGACGTCAGCGGCGCGGTCGGCGCGCTGGATGCCGATGCGCGCACCGCGCGCGTGGACCTCACTGTGGTGTTCGGCGGTCAGAAGGTCCTCATGAAAGCCCAGGCCCTCGTCCGGTTGGCGTGACGTGATGGTGACCCCTCCAATGCTTTCCGATCTGACCACGGCCGCAGTCGGCGGTCCCGCCGGCAAATACGTCGAGGCCCGCACCGAGGCCGAGATCATCGAGGCGGTGCGTGCAGCGGACGCCGCCGGTGAGCAGCTGCTGATCATCGGCGGCGGTTCCAACCTGCTGATTTCCGACGACGGGTTCCCCGGAACCGTCCTGAAGATCGCCTCGGAGGGGTTTACCGTCAACGCGGAGGACTCCTGCGGCGGCGTATCCGTGGTGGTCCAGGCGGGCCACAACTGGGACGCGCTTGTACAGCACGCCGTGCTCCACGCCTGGTCCGGCATTGAAGCGCTGTCCGGGATCCCCGGCGCCACCGGAGCCACCCCGGTGCAGAACGTCGGTGCCTACGGCGCGGACGTGTCGCAGACCATCGCCGCGGTCCGCACCTGGGACCGGGAGCGCAACGCTGTGAAGACCTTCACCAACTCGGAGCTGAAATTCGGGTACCGGGATTCGATCCTCAAGCAGACCACCGTCAACGGCTCTCCGCGCTACGTGGTGCTGACCGTCGAGTTCCAGCTGCCGCTGGGCCGCATGAGCGCACCCATCCGCTATGCCGAGCTGGCGCGGGTCCTGGGCGTGGAGCAGGGCAAGCGTGCCTACTCGAACGACGTCCGCCGGGAGGTGCTGCGGCTGCGCGCGTCCAAGGGCATGGTGCTGGACCCGGCGGACCGCGACACCTATTCCACGGGCTCCTTCTTCACCAACCCGATCGTGCCGTCTTCTGTGGCGGACGGATTGCCCGAAAACGCCCCACGCTACCCGGGCGGCTCCGATGGCGCGGTCAAACTGTCCGCGGCGTGGCTGATCGACAACGCCGGATTCGGCAAGGGCTTCGGGCTGGAGGACGGGAGCGTCTCCGGCGGCCGGGCCTCGCTGTCCACGAAGCACACCCTGGCCATCACCAACCGCGGCTCGGCCAGCGCCACCGACATGGTGGCGATCGCACGCGAGGTGCGTGCCGGCGTCGTCGGGCGTTTTGGCATCGAACTGCACCCCGAACCGCTCCTGATCGGTCTCTCGCTCTAGGTCTGGTGGCGCCTGCTCCGGTAACCGGGTTGTTCGGTTACGGGGAGCCCTAGGATGGGTCCATGGCAGCAGCGGTGCGGATCCGGGTTACGCCCAGGGTGATGGGCCGGCTGAGGCTGGCGTCGCAGGGCCTGCTGGGGACCGGATTCACCGGGGTGCCGGAGGCAGTCCGCTCGATGACCGCGATGCAGGCCCAGGATCTCCAAGCGGCGCTGTGGGCGGTGGGTGCCCGGGTTCCCGGCGCCGGCTTGAGCGACGTTCGCCGTGCCCTGGATGACGGGTCCGTGGTCCGGTCATGGCCCATGCGGGGCACGCTGCACCTGCTGGCTCCCGAGGATTTGCGCTGGATCCTGAACATCACCAAAGCTCGGATGATCCAAGGCACGGGCGGCCGGCACCGGCAACTGGAAATCACCGGCAGCGACGTCGAAGCGTGCCGGCATGTTGCCCTCGGCCTGGTCGACGGCGGACGGGCCGCCAGCCGGGAGGAGCTGTTCGCGGCCTTCGAAGCGGCCGGACAGGTCACTAAGGCGCAGCGCGGGATCCACCTGCTGTGGATGCTGTGCCAGAGCGCCACGCTGGTGCCCGGGCCGCTCCACGGCAACCAGCAGAAGTTCGCTGCGTTCAGCCACTGGATCACAACGTCCCGTGACCTGGGCCGTGAGGAGGGGATCGCCGAGCTGCTGCTGAGGTACCTGCGCGGCCACGGACCCGCAACGTTGCGCGACTTCGCGTGGTGGTCCAGCATTCCTGTGACTGAGGTGCGGCGAGCCCTGCCAGCGGTGAACAGCGATTTGGTGGAGCTTGAGTACGACGGGCTTCAGTACTGGATGTCACCGGAGGCCGCAGCACTGCTGGACGACGGGGTGCCGGGACAACGCACGGTTCTTGCTCTTCCGGGGTTCGATGAGTTTGTCCTCGGCTACACGGACCGGAGCGTCGTGTTGCCGCCCGAGCATGCGCAGAAGATCGTTCCTGGCGGGAACGGCGTGTTCAAGAAGGCCGTCGTGGCCGGCGGCGAAGTGACCGGCACCTGGGCGAGGGAGGGTAGCGGGCGGAAGGCCGCCGTCGTGCACGTTCCCTTCGATGAGACCAAGCCCCTGGGGCCGGCGGCCCTGGCGGGTTTCCGCCGGGCAGCGGAACGGTACGAGCGGTTCCTCGCGTCCTGACGCCCTCCCGCCATCGCAACCGCCCGGGCGCAGACGCAAAAAAACATGACCGGTCCGGCCCCGCATGACGTACGCCAACCGAAGAGGTGCTGTTGGCTGAGCGTGCCCGCGAGACGCTCTGACCGAGGAGGGGTGGGTCGTCCTGCGGCTTGATTGGCAGCATCTGGCGTCTCCCGCTGCCGTCAAACTGCGTGTCCTGGCCTCGACCGCCCGGGCGCAGGCGCAAAACCGGCCCCGCCCCGCATGAACGGCCAGGGCGGGCAGGTCGTGCGGGGCAGGGCCGGTTGAGTGGGGCGAAGCTGGTTACAGCGTGCCGGTGGCGATGTTGAGCATGCGGCGCAGCGGCTCGGCGGCACCCCAAAGGAGCTGGTCGCCGACGGTGAAGGCGCTGATGTACTGCGGGCCCATTTCAAGCTTGCGGATGCGTCCCACCGGAATGGTCAGCGTGCCCGAGGCAGCCACGGGAGTCAGGTCTGCCATCGAGGCTTCCTTGGAGTTGGGCACAACCTTGGCCCATTCGTTGTCCTCGTCGAGCAGCTTCTCGATCTCGGCAACGGAGAGGTCCTCGCGGAGCTTCAGGGTCAGCGCCTGCGAGTGCGAGCGCATGGCCCCGATCCGCACGCACAAGCCGTCCATGATCACGTGGTTGTCATCCGAGGTGCCGAGGATCTTGTTGGTCTCGACGCCGGCCTTCCATTCTTCCTTGGACTGGCCGTTGCCGAGGTCGGCGTCGATCCACGGGATCAGCGAGCCGGCCAGGGGCACGCCGAACTGGGTGGCATCGATGTCGCTCCGCTGGTGGGCCAGCACCTTGCGGTCGATGTCCAGGATGGCCGACGCCGGGTCATCCAGTTCCGTGCTGACCTCGGCGTTGAGGGTGCCGAACTGGCTGAGCAGCTCGCGCATGTGCCGTGCGCCGCCGCCGGAGGCGGCCTGGTAGGTCATGGACGTGCCCCACTCGACGAGGCCGTTCTTGAAGAGGCCGCCGAGGCCCATCAGCATGCAGGACACGGTGCAGTTGCCGCCGACGAAGTCCTTGGTGCCGTTGGCGAGCCCCTTGTCGATGACGTCGCGGTTGATCGGGTCCAGGACGATGATGGAGTCGTCGTTCATGCGCAGGGTGGAGGCGGCGTCGACCCAGAGGCCGTCCCAGCCGCGGTTGCGCAGTTCGCCGTGGACCTGCTTGGTGTAATCCCCGCCCTGGGCGGTGACAATAATGGGCAGCTTCGCCAGCGTGTCGACGTCGAACGCGTCCTCGAGCTTGCCTGCGCCTTCAGCAAATGAAGGCGCGGCACCTCCTGCGTTTGAGGTGGAGAAAAATACGGGGTTGATGTTGGCGAAGTCGCCCTCTTCCTGCATGCGCTGCATCAGGACGGAGCCGACCATGCCACGCCAACCGACCAGTCCAACGGACGGAGTAGCTGCTGTAGTCATTGGGCCAGTTTATCTTTCGATTCGGCAGGCCGCAGTCGGTTACGTCACTGCCGGGCAGCGGCAGCGAGTGCAGGACTCAGTCCACGGGCCGCGGCAGGTTACGGGCCCGGCGCAGCCTCTCGGCTTTCCGCTCCTTGAAATAACCCGCCCACGCGGCAAGGAAAGGGAAGAGGCAGGCCGGGAACACCCACCATACTTCGGCCAGAATGTGCCACTGGTCAGTGAGCGCCACCTGCACCACGCCGTAAACAAGGCCCCCCAGACAGGCGGTGAGCAGTATTGAGAGGAAGAGCAGCCCGCCGGAGCTGTTGACGGGCTTGACCAGGCCGCGGCCGTCGTCCTTGCGCACGCCGTATTCGGCGCGGGAGTAGCCCACCACCTCGCCGTTCTCGGCCCGGCGGTAGATCAGCTTGTCGTCGGGGTCCTGGGACGGAACGTAGCCCGGTTCCTGCGGGACACCCTCGCTACGCCTCGCCACGGGCATCCTCGATCGCGGCAAGCAGCCCGGCATCATCCAGGCCCGCTGTTTCTGCCACCTCGTCCTTGTCGAAGTCGGGAACGCCGGTGGTCCATGTGTTCTCTTCGCGGCGGATCAGGAGGTGCTGTTCCGAAGCCAGGGTTTTGAAAACCAAGTACGCGGACCCGCCCTGGTTCTGCTCCACGTGCTGGCGGACCACCCGGAGTGTCGCCTCCGCCGAGGAAAGGGCGGGATCCTGGGCAAAGACGAACCAGGTGCCCAGCAATCGTGGCTGGAGCATCAGGGACACGCCAGGTGCTTCGAGCATTGCCACATTGTCCATCGACTCGCCGGTCAGGAGCGAGATCTCAGTCCACCGGGTCGCCTGACCCAGCGCGGTGGCCACGGCAGCGGCCACGCCCTTCACGCCGAGATCGCCGTCGTCGTCAACAGCGGCCAGATCACGTGCCAGCAGCGACGACGCCCCGGCGGTGGACAGGGTGACGTCGTCGATCATCTCCTCGGCACGGAAAACGCTGACGGAACGGTCGCGGGCAGGGCCCTCAAAAACGTTCAGCAGGTAGGCGAACTCGCCCACGCCAAACCCGATGACGTCAACGCCGAGGCGCGGCTCCTGCTGGGTTGGGTCCTGAACAGTCATGCTTCTCTCCTAGCCGCCGAATCCGAGGAATTTGCCCACGGACTTACCTGCATCAACCAACGTATCCTTCGTGTCGCTGACGAATTTTCCGGGATCCTGCACGGCGTTGACCACTCCTTCACCGATGTCCTTGCCGACGCTGCTAATAGTGTCCCAGTTCTCGTACACGGCTATGCCGACGCTGGCGACCTGGCAGACGGTCCCGGCCGGAGGCGGCAGGAAGCAGCCAACGCCGAGCGCCGTCTTGCCGACGCCCACAAACCCACCCTTGATGTCGCCATCGGAAAAGCTCTTCACGGAGTCATAAGCGCTGAAGCCGACGCCGGCCCAGCCAAGTCCACGCGCGAGGCCCGACTTGCCCAGCCATTCGAGCTTGGTACCCGCACCGAGCCAGGGCTTCTCCTCCAGGACAGGGCCGAGTTTGGAAAGGAAGCCGACGTGTTTGTTCAGGTTCTTCAGCGACGCAATGTCAGTAGCCTTGTCGATCAGCCCGAGCCCGCGGTTGGCGGACGCGGAGCCCTTCAGCAGGCCCTCAAGAGCGGAATTGCCGAGCAGCCGGTGTGCAGCAAACCCGGGGCCGCCGATGCGGTGGCTTCCCTGCAGGAACGACTTGATGAAGTCCGCCCGCTGGTTCTTCAGCACCCAGCCGTACTGCCCGGCGTGCTTGGCCAGTGTGAGTGGGGCCTTGATGAACTTCTGGATGGTCATGCCCGCCTTGAGCGCCGCAATCCCACCGCCCAGAACCCCGCCCAGCACGCCTGCCAGCGATCCTCCTGGATCGCCAAGGGTGATCGGCCCGCCGCCGGAGCCCGGGGCGGCGTCGCTGGCCTTCTCCTGCTCGTTGGCGTTGTCCAGCAACTTGCGGGATTCATCCTTGAGGGCGCGCACCGTCCGCTGGATAAGAGCCCTGTGGTTGCCGTTCCAGTCCGAACGGAACTGGGTGGCGTCGTTGCCCTTCCAGGCAGGGTTGCTGTTGATCTGGTTGGTCAGCTGCAACGACGTCTGCATCAGGTTGTCGGAGACGTTTCCGAACTGCTGCGCGAGTGTGCGCAGTTGCGCGACGTCGGCGCCCCACAAATTACCTGTCACATCGTCCCCCAAAATCTGACCGTTTTAAACGGGCACAGTTGCTGCTAAGTCCAGCCATAACTCTAGTTCGCGCCCCGGGCCGCTGCGATGGGCAGCACTCCCCATCCGAGGGGCTACTGGCGGTCGGGCTCCTCCAGGAGGGCGGTCTTGCGGGCGCGCAGGGCAAAGAAGGCGCCGAAAGCGAACACCTGCGTCACCACCACCAGGACGATGACACCGGCGATTTTGTTGCCGCCCAGGATCATGGTGAGCCCGACAATCGCGGACAGCAGGGCAAGCAGCGGCAGCAGCATGTAGCCGAGCACGAAGAGGGTTTCGGGTTTACGCAGCATGGTCTAACCTTCCGAGCGGTTCCACTTGGTGAACCGGTAACGGGTGCCGTTGGCGCCCGTCAGCCAGCCGTCGGAAGGCACGGATGTGCCGGCCACCCAGCCGTCGCCGAGCTCCGGGGCGAACGTGTCGCCGTCGGCATCCACATCGATGGTGGTGACCACCGCGACGTTGGCCAGGCCCATGGACTCCTTGAAAATTTCGCCGCCGCCGAGAATCCAGACTGCTTCGCAGCCCGGCGCGAACTGGGATTCCAGCAGGGCATCATCGAGGGATTTGACGACGACGGCGCCCTCCGCCTCGGGCGAGCTGCCCCAGTTCTCCTGCCGGGTGATGACGATGTTGGTCCGGTTGGGCAGCGGACGGTACTTCGCCGGGAAGGACAGCCAGGTCTTGCGGCCCATGATGACGGGGTGGCCGGTGGTGACCCTGGTGAAGTGCTTCAGGTCCTCGGGCAGGTTCCACGGCATGTCCCCGTCCTTGCCGATGACTCCGGCCGGCGTCTGGGCCCACACGAGTCCGATCCCGGACATCCCTGCGGCGATGTCCTCGCTGAAAGCCTGCGCATCCATTGTGCCCTCCGTGCTCATACGGCGATCGGCGCCTTGATCGTGGGGTGGTGCCGGTAGCCCACCACTTCGAAGTCGTCCAGGGTGTAGTCGAAGATCGATGCGGGCTTGCGGGTGATCTTCAGCTGCGGGTACTCGTACGGTTCCCGCTCCAGCTGCTTCAGGACCTGATCCATGTGGTTGTCGTAGATGTGCACGTCGCCGCCGGTCCAGACGAATTCACCCGGCTCGAGCCCGGCTTGCTGGGCCAGCATGCAGGTCAGCAGCGAATAGGAAGCGATGTTGAACGGCACACCCAGGAACATGTCCGCGGACCGCTGGTACAGCTGGCAGGAGAGCTTGCCGTCCGCGACGTAGAACTGGAAGAACGCGTGGCAGGGCGGCAGTGCCATGTCCTTGAGCTCGCTCACGTTCCAGGCCGAGACGATGTGCCGGCGCGAGTCCGGGTTCGACTTCAGGCTCTCCACGAGCTCGGCGATCTGATCGATGTGTCCGCCGTCAGGAGTGGGCCAGCTGCGCCACTGGACGCCGTAGACCGGCCCGAGTTCGCCGTCGGCGTCGGCCCATTCGTTCCAGATGGTCACGCCCTGGTCCTGCATCCACTTGACGTTGGTGTCGCCGCGGAGGAACCACAGCAGCTCGACGGCAACGGACTTGAAGTGCACCCGCTTGGTGGTGATCAGCGGGAAGCTTTCGCCCAGATCAAAGCGAATTTGGCGGCCGAAAACGCTGCTGGTTCCGGTGCCGGTGCGGTCTGATTTGTGCGTGCCGTTGGCCATGACGTCGCGCAGAAGGTCTTCATAGGGCGTTGGGGTGCTCACGCGTCCAGTCTAGTCGACGCCAGGAGGCAGGCCGCGGCGCTTCTGCAGAGCAACACGGAGCAGCGCAAGTAGCTCCTCGTCGGGCAGCCCGGCCTTGGCTGCAGCCTGGATGACATGTTCGACGGCGGCACCCACTTCCGCTGCGGACGCACCGGAGCCGGAGGCACCGGAGCCAGTCGCCCCGGCGTCCGGCGCGCTGTATGCCGGTGGCCCGACGACGACGGTTCCGTTCCGGCGCCGGGTCTCGATCAGCCCGGACTGCTCCAGTTCCTTGTACGCCCGGGCGACGGTCCCGGCGGCGAGCCCAAGGTCTGCCGCGAGGCTGCGGACTGCCGGCAACCGCGTCCCGGGTGTCAGCCCGCCCGCCGCGATCAGCGCGCTGACCTGCAGCCGGATTTGCTCGTACGGGGGAGTGGGGGAGCCGAGGTCTACCGAAATGCCCACCGTCATCGCGCAGGTGCCACCGGTGCGCGCCGGGCGGCCGCAGCCCTCCTCGGGCCGAAAGCGGTCACGGGAATCAGGGAAAGCGCCACGGCGGCTGCCACCAGCACGTACCCGGCCGCCGCTGCCGTCCCTTCCCACAGTTCCGCCGGGACCGTCCGCGTTCCCAGCAGCGCACCCCAAGCCGGGCCTGCGGAAATCAGCAGGCCACCCGCCTGTGCCAGCAGGAAGGCGGCCAGAATCCGAACGATCCTGTTGAGCGTGACGGCGCGCAGCGCCGCGTCCAGTCCGTCATCGGAGGTGACGATGCCGCGGCGCCGGCGAACGGCCTGGGTGGCGGGCACCGCGGTGACGGCGACGGCGGCAGTGGCCACCGCCGTCGGAATCCAGCCCGGGGCTGCAGGTGTTCCGGACGGAAGCGTCGCTTCTCCGACGGCAGTCATCACAGTCACGACTGCCAGCAGCAGCAGGCCAATGATCGCAGCGGTGAGGAGGGCGGGCGCCACCGGCTGGACGGGCCAGCCGCGGACTGCCGAGGCAGAGCCGTAATTCCGTTCGAGGAGCAGCTCGCCGGCCAGGATGGCCAGCAGGACGCACGCGGCCATTACAGCTGAGATGACGGTGGCACGGGCCGGATTGGTGGAGCCCAGCACGAGCAGGACTGCCATCCCCGGCGCCACCGCGGCCAGCCCGAGGAGGGCGCCGAGGGACGCGGTGAGCACCGCGGCAGGATGCTTCTCGCTGCGCAGGTTCCGGACGTTTTTCGGGCCGGAAGACGAGGCCCGGCGGGTTTCGGCTTTGCGGGGCCGAACGCTGGCCAGCTGCGGCGGCTGCCACAGCCACATCACGAACAGCACCACCATGGCGACCAGTGCGGTCGGGTTGGTCCAATCAGTGGTCACAGCGGGATCCGGACGGGAAGCAAAGTTGCCGGCGATGGCTGCCAGTCCTGCGGCGACAGTCGAGACCGTCCGCAGCAGCCGGTTCATCGCGATCGTGCGGAGGAGAACGTTGTCGCCGGAATCCAGGGCTTCCAGTTGCCGGCGGCGGGAAATCAGCCACAGCACCAGAACGGTACCGGCCGCGAGCAGAATCAGCGCAGTAGCCAGGCACGCCGCCAGTTCTGTCCCGGGAATCCGTCCGTCGCCGCCCACATTGGGGCCAGATTCCCCGTAGGGCGGGGAAGTGTAGGGCAACGGACGGTACCCGGGTTGCATGGCCGCCCATGTGATGGTCGCGGCGGACGCGGCGAAAATGCCGAGCGTCGTCCAAGCGAGCCTCCAGGGCAGAAAATCCCTGACACGCCGGACGGACAGGGTTGCCAGCCGGCGCGAACCCCGTGGACCCGGGTAGCTGAGCTGGCCCAGCGCGTGGACACCGAGGCAGCCGACTACCGGCCAGGCCAGCGCCTCCAGGATCTCCGCAGGTTGCGTCTGCGACGGCGTCTGGGGGTTGAGGAAAATGATGCCGGCGTTTGCTGCCCCTTGCAGGGTGCTGGCCAGCCAGCCGATGACGCCGACCCAGAGCGCATGATCTGAAATGGACTTCGGCGAGGTACCGCCGCCCGGCGCCCAGACCACCCAGCGCAACAACCCGTAAATGCCCACCGCGGCCAGCAGCGGTCCCAGCAGCGCCAGGGGCGGCAACTCAAACTGTAGTGGCATCAGATCCCCCCAATGATCCTCAAAGCGCCTGACGTGAAGCGCCATCTTTGTACCAAGTATTTGATACAAAGATGGCGCGGTCAAGGTGGAGGCCTGCAGGCGGTGACTCAGTCGTCGAAGGGCTTGAACTGCTCCACCGAGACGATCCTGCTCTTGCTGCCGTGCGCCACGTGGCAGATGATCATTTCCCCCGGGGCGAGGTAGGGGTCCGCCACCGGCAGCAGGCCCTTGAGCCGCGGGGACATGTAACCGGCGAGCTGGCCCAGGACGGTGGGGAGGGCCGGCCGGTGCGTGCACAGCACCACTGCGCGCTGCTTGTCGAATAGTGCGTCCACGACGGCAGCCGTCTTTTTGGGGTTGCGGGCATGCCGGTGCTCCGTCAGTGCATCCACGAGTTTCACCTTGGCGTCCGCTGACTTGACGTAGGGGGCGATGGTGGCCACGCAGCGAAGCCACGGGCTGCTGACGACGCGAAGCGGCTTCCACGCCTTCAGCAGCCGGTGCACGGCCTGGGCCTGGCGTATGCCGGTGGCTGCCAGGGGCCGTTCACCTTCTGCCTTGGTCCACGACGATCGCGGTTTGGCCTTGGCATGGCGCACGATGACGAGTGGCCAGGTCTGCAGTTCCTTGCGGGCGTGGGCCGCCGCCAGGTATTCCAGCGGCGCCCGGTCTGACGGGTTGGACAGCAGCGCAGCCGCACGCTCCGGTGCGCACCACATGACGCTGTCCACTTCCTTGCCGTCGGGGCGCAGGGAATTGCCGGTGACCTCAACGGCCCAGTAGTGCACAATCTTCAGCCCGGCGGAGACGTGGTAGTGGATGGGCGGGAGCGGGATGCCCAGCGGTGCAACGAGGCCGATCTCCTCCTCCACCTCGCGGACTGCGCACTCGGGCACAGTTTCGCCTGGGTCAAGCTTGCCCTTGGGCCAGGACCAGTCGTCGTACCGTGGCCGGTGGATCAGGAGGACCTCCAGCTGGTCCTTCTTGACGCGCCAAGGCAGGGCGCCGGCGGCCGTGACGGCGACCGGCTCGCCCGGGTGATCGGTCTGATCCGCTATGGGTGAGTCGCTGCTCTTCAAAGGCCGGGTTCCTACCGCCGGACGACGGCGCGCTGCCGGGAGCGGGATGCGAGGAGCCAGGACTGGACATCGTCCAGCTTGCTGCCGTCGTCGCCGATGTGGTGGCGGGTCCACTCGCCGTCGTTGTCAAGGTGCCAGCTGGACGTTTCGGGGTCCATGTACCGGCGCATCAGGTCCAGGACGTAGGCGGTGTCCTCGCCGCCGGACAGCTGCACCAGCGCCTCCACCCGGCGGTCCAGGTTGCGGTGCATCATGTCCGCGGAGCCGATGTACACCACGGGGTCGCCTCCGTTGCTGAAGGCGAACACGCGCGAGTGTTCAAGGAAGCGGCCCAGCACGGAGCGGACCGTGATGTTCTCGCTCAACCCGGGGATGCCGGGGCGCAGGGAGCAGATGCCGCGGACAATGACGTCCACCTTCACGCCGGCCTGCGAGGCGCGGTACAGGGAATCGATGATGGACTCATCCACCATGGAGTTGACCTTGATCTGCACTCGCGCCGGGATTCCTGCGCGGGCGTTGCGGATTTCGGCTTCGATTCTTTCGATCAGTCCCGAACGCACGGACCGGGGGGCCACCAGGAGCCGCTTGAAGGTCGACTTGGGGGCGTACCCGGAGAGCTGATTGAACAGCTTGGACAGGTCCTCGCCCACCTGCTCGTTGGCCGTCAGGAGCCCGAGGTCCTCGTAGTAGCGCGCGGTGCGCGGGTGGTAGTTGCCGGTTCCGATGTGGCAGTAGCGGCGCAACCCGTCCACCTCCTGGCGGACCACGAGGGACAGCTTGCAGTGGGTCTTCAGGCCCACGATGCCGTAGACCACGTGGACGCCGGCCTGCTCCAGCTTGCGCGCCCAGGAGATGTTCGCCTGCTCGTCGAAGCGGGCCTTGATCTCCACGAGGGCCAGCACCTGCTTGCCCGCCTCTGCGGCGTCGATGAGGGCGTCCACGATGGGGGAGTCGCCGGAGGTTCGGTACAGGGTCTGCTTGATGGCCTGCACCTTGGGATCCGCCGCCGCCTGTTCCAGGAATGCCTGGACGGACGTGGAGAACGAATCGTAGGGGTGGTGCAGCAGGATGTCCCGGCGGCGCATGGCGGCGAAGACGTTCGCGGCCTTGGACGTCTCGGACTCGTTCAGGTACCGCGAGGTGTGGGGCACATGCTTGGGGTAGTGCAGGTCCGCGCGGTCGATGTTGCCGATCACGGACAAGCCGCGCAGGTCAAGGGGTGCCGGGACGGAGTAGACCTCCGACTCGTCGACACCAAGCTCGCGGATCAGCAGTGCGCGGATGTTCGGGTTGATGTCGTTGGTGACCTCGAGCCGGACGGGCGGGCCGAACCGGCGGCGCAGCAGTTCCTTCTCAAGCGCCTGCAGGAGGTTCTCGGCGTCGTCCTCTTCAACCTCGACGTCCTCGTTGCGGGTCACGCGGAAGGTGTGGTGCTCCAAGACCTCCATGCCGGCGAAGAGCTGGTCCAGGTGGACGGCGATGACTTCCTCGAGGGCGATGAAGCGCGCCACGCGGCCGGGCACCGAGCCGGCCCGGGGACCGTCGATGGAGATCAGGCGGGGCAGCTGGTCCGGCACCTTGACGCGGGCGAACAGCTCCTTGTCACTGACCGGGTTCCGGACCACCACGGCCAGGTTCAGGGAAAGGCCCGAGATGTAGGGGAAGGGGTGGGCGGGGTCCACGGCCAGCGGGGTGAGGATGGGGAAGACCTTCTGCGCGAACATGGCGCTGAGCCGGTGCCGGGCCTCGTCGTCGAGTTCGTCCCAGTGCATGAGGTGGATGTGCTCATAAGCCAGGGCCGGCCGGATCTGCTCCGCGTAGACCTGGGCGTGCCGCTGCTGCAGGCGGTGGGCGGCCTCGCCGATCTGCTCCAGGACCTGGACGGGGCTCAGCCCGGCCGGGGACGGGACGGCGAGCCCGGTGGCGATGCGGCGCTTCAGGCCGGCCACGCGGACCATGAAGAATTCATCGAGGTTGGACGCGAAAATCGAAAGGAAGTTGACGCGCTCCAGCAGGTACAGGTCGGGGTCTTCGGCTAGCTCGAGGACCCGGGCGTTGAACGCGAGCCAGCTCAGCTCGCGGTCCAGGAACCGGTCCGGGCTGATCTCGCCGTCCGGCTCCAGGATGGCAGCGAACTCAGGGATGTCGATCCGGTCCTGCGTGGCGCGGGAGGCCGGCACTTCGGAGGAGCCAAACCGGGCGCGCACAGGGGCAGCCTTGATTTCGGTGGTGGCTGTTCCGGCGGATTCCGGTTGCATGCGCTCTCCTTGAGTACTGGCGGGTTTATTTTCAACCTTACAAGCATTCACGGTTCCGGGACCCGAAGATTTCGGGGCGGCCGGACCAAGCGTCAAAGAGCCGATTAGCGCCCCTCCACCGGCCCGTACATCACGTCCATATCCCAGCGCGTGAAGCCCAGCCGCCGGTACAGCGAGACAGCCGGAGTGTTGTCCGCATCCGTGTACAGCATGACGGCGTGCAGGCCCTGCTGCTGGAGGTGCCGGATCCCGGCGACGGTCAGGGCCTTGCCCAGGCCCATGCCCTGGGCGGCGGGCGTGACGCCCACCACGTACACCTCGCCGATGGCAGGGTGTGTCCCGTGCCGCGGATGCACTTTGGTCCAGTGGTAGCCCAGGAGCCGCCCGTCCCGGCCCTCCGCCAGCAGGAAGCCGGCGGGGTCGAACCAGGGTTCGTCCATCCGGGCCTGCAGGTCGGCCCTGGTCAGGGATCCTTGCTCCGGGTGGTGCGCGAACGCCTCACGGTTGGCCACGAGCCAGGCCTCTTCGTCTTTGCCCGGCACGAAGGCGCGGATCGAGACGCCGTCCGGAAGGCCGACGTCGGGCAGGTCAGCGGCGGCGGTGGTGAGCCGCATTTTCCACAGTTCCCGAACCGGGCCATAGCCGTACCGGGCCGCCAGGTCCGCGGCGGCCTCATGGTTGCCGTGCGACCATGCCCTGAGCCTGTCCAGGCCCCGCGAGGACTTGAGCGTGCTGACCAGCCGGTCTGCCACGCCCTGGTTCCGGTAGCTGGGGTGCACGGCGATTTCCGCCACGCCTGTCCCGTCCGGCTCCTGGACGACCACGGCGAAACCGGCCAGGTCCTGTGCCGTGGCGGGGTCCGACTTCTCGTCGGGGGCGTAGAGGGCAAGGGTCAGCAGCATGTGCGGGCCCGTGTCCGCTGCGCGCATGGTCACGAGGGTCTGTTCGGAAACGGGGGGATTGCCGTCCGATTCCTCGGCGGCGGCCAGCAGGGCGCGGACGTCCCGCAGCAGCTCTTCATCCACGCCGCCCTTGATGACTAGGACGGGCCATTTCTCCGGGTGCGCAGGACTCATGCTGTAAGGCTATACGGACGCCACCCGCGCACGCCCGATTTGATACACGCCGTGCCGCCCCGTATAGTCGTTACCTCAGCCGGCATTCATAGCAGGTTGCGAGGGGGATCCACCACCGGGGTGGCCGCGATACGTTCGACCCGTATGTCCTCCACTCATAAGTAGAAATACAGAACGGCCCGGCTCTGGTGAGCGGGGCCGTTCTGTATTTTTGTGGCAGGTGGTGCCGGGGTGCGGGCACTCTCCGGCGGGCCCAGGGGGTCCGGTCCGGGGCCTACGCCTCGGTGAGTTCGTCCTCCTGCTGGCGTATCAGGGTGAGCCGGTAGCCGACGTTGCGCACAGTGCTGATCAGGTTCTCGTGGTCGGCGCCCAGCTTGGCGCGCAGCCGCCGGACGTGGACGTCCACGGTCCGGGTGCCGCCGTAGTAGTCGTAGCCCCAGACCTCGGTGAGGAGTTGCTGCCGGGTGAATACCCGGCCGGGGTGCTGCGCCAGGTACTTCAGGAGTTCGAACTCCTTGAATGTCAGGTTCAGTGCCGCGCCGTTGACGCGGGCCGTGTAGCTCGCCTCGTCAATAACGACGCCGGCAGCCCGGATCTCGGAGGGAGCATCATCCTGCTCCGGTACGGCCCGGGCAACGGAGAGCCGGATCCGTGCCTCCACCTCTGCGGGACCGGCCGAGTCGAGCACGATGTCATCGACGGCCCAGGCTGAGGAAACGGCCGCCATGCCACCCTCGGTGAGGATCAGCACCAGGGGTGCGCTGAGGCCGGTGGCCTTCAGCAGTTGGGTCAGGGAGCGGGCGCCCACGAGGTCCTTGCGCGCGTCCAGGAGCACGATGTCGCAGGGATCCGTTTCAAGCAGGGCGGTTGGCTCGGCGGGAAGGATGTGCACCCGGTGGTTCAGGAGCTCCAAGGCAGGCAGAATGTCCACCGATGACCCGGTGCTGTTGGTCAGTAACAGGATGTGCGACATTATTCCTCCAAGGGGCTGTCCGCGCATCGTCGGGCGACTGAGCTGATGACTGAGTATACCCAACGGCTCCCTGATGGACACGGATGGGCCGTACCCGTGCGCCTTGTTTACGACATATGGCGGTCACATAGGGCAGGATTGAAACCGTCAGGGGGCCGAGCCCCTGCCCGTCAACGGCACAGCCAGGATGAGGTCGCAGCAGATTTGAGTGCAGAGTCCGAGATGAGTACGCCGCGGCCTGCCCCCGAGGTGAGCGCTCCTGCCGCTGCAGGCCGGACGCTCGAGTCGTGGAGCATCGGAGTCGTTGGCCTGGCGGGCCTGGCCACGCTGGTGGCCAGCGTCTTCCGGACTCCGGACGTCCTCCTCGCGGTTGCCGTGCTTTTTGCCCTGGGGATCGGCGTCGGCTGGCCCCACTACCTGGGAATCCCCGCCAAAAAAACCCTCGCTGCCGTGATCGGACTTTCGGGGGCCGGCTCGGCCGTTGCGGCCACTTTCGCGGCCGCCCCTGGCTTCCTCAACTGGACACCCGGCTTTATTGCCCTCGGTGTCACCGCCGTCTTCATTGTTCAACTGTTGCGCGGTACCGGCCAGGCGCAGCGCCTGGAGTCGACACTCGGCTGCAGCGTGGGCGTTCTCCTCTCCTGCCTGGGGTCCGGATGGATTGCCGGCACCAGGTTCAACGGTGTCAAGGAGATGGTGCTGGTGGCCGGGATCAGCGCCGCCGTCGCACTGCTCGCCGGCCTCATTCGCTGGCCGGACCGGATTATTGCGCCCCTGGGCATCACCCTGGCCGGACTGGCCGGGCCGCTCGCCGGCCTGGTGTTCTCCGACATCGCCGTTTTGCCCGCGGCAGTGTTCGGTGTGGTGGTCGGGGCGGTCCTGGTCAGTTTCCGCCGGCTGGTGACTCTCCGGGGCGCTCCGCTGAACTTTCCGGCGGCCTTGGGCATGGGCCTGGCGCCGATTTCGGCGGTCGGTTCGCTCGCCTACTTCATAGACAAACTACTCATCTCCTGACGGGTTAGGATGGCATCATGTCCGTACTTGCATTTGAAATCTTCTTCCTTGTCCTGCTCGGCGTTGCCAGCCTTTCCATGGCCTGGTTTGCCGGTTTTGTTGTCTACCGCCTGTTCAAAGGACAGCGGTAAACCCCTGCTTAGCAGTTTCGAGAGGTAGCGGCTGTGCCTATTGAAATTCCTACAGACCTGACCCCCGAACTGGTTCCCCTCTCCTGGCTCATCGGTGAGTGGGAGGGCCGTGGCCGGCTCGGGGCCGGTGATGAAAGCTCAGAGCACTTCCTGCAGCATGTTTCCTTCACCCACAACGGTCTGCCGTACCTGCAGTACCGTGCGGAAAGCTGGCTGACCGACGAGGACGGGACCAAGCTCCGGCCGCTCACAGTTGAGACCGGATTTTGGGCCCTGGAGCGCAAACAGCTGGAGGCCGACAGCGGCCCCGGCCTGGTTCCGGGGGACATCGTGCCAGTGCTGAAAAGCGCAGACGAGGTTGAGGCCCTCCGCAACAAGGATGGCGGCTTCGACATCTCGGTGTCGATCAGCCACCCGGGCGGAATCTCGGAGCTGTACTACGGGCAGATCAAGGGCCCGCAGATCCAGCTCAGCACCGACATGGTGATGCGCGGCAGCCACTCCAAGGACTACAGTGCGGCCACCCGGATCTTCGGGCTGGTCGATGGCAACCTGCTCTGGCGGTGGGACGTCGCCACCGGCAGTCCGTCGGCAGGCGCCGCGGCTGCTGAACCGGGCAATGGCCTGGAGGCCCACGCCTCGGCGTTCCTTAATAAGGTCACCTGACCGCAGTCACCCCGCCTCTGCACACCCCGCTGCTCCGAAACCCTGTTCGGCGGCGCTCCTTTCGACTACTTTGGCCTCAGGTCTCCATGCCTGAGTCCGAAGCAACCCGATGGAGTGTCCGATGGATGAGTCCCAGCCCCCGGCTGACTACAGCGACCTCAAAGCCGTGTACTTCAACGGCACCCTCAAGCGTTCGCCGGAGAAGAGCAACACCGAGGGCCTGATCACCGTGAGCCGGCTGATCATGGAGAAGCAGGGCGTGGCCACCCGGGTCATCCGGACTGTCGACCACGACATCGCCAGCGGGGTTTACCCGGACATGCGCGAGCATGGCTGGGCAACCGATGAATGGACCGAGCTGTACCCGGCCGTCAAGGACGCGGACATCGTGGTGGTGGCCGGACCCATCTGGCTGGGGGACAACTCCTCGCAGACCAAGAAGCTCATCGAGCGGCTCTACGCCCATTCGGGCCAGCTCAACGAGAAGGGCCAGTGGGCTTTTTACCCGAAGGTGGGCGGCTGCCTGATCACCGGCAATGAGGACGGCATCAAGCACTGTTCCATGAACGTCCTCTACAGCCTGCAGCACATCGGCTTCTCCATCCCGCCGCAGGCCGACGCAGGCTGGATCGGCCCCGTCGGGCCGGGACCCAGCTACCTGGACGAGGGTTCGGGCGGTCCGGAGAGCGACTTTACGAACCGGAACACCACGTTCATGACGTGGAACCTCCTGCACCTGGCCCGGACGCTCAAGGACGCCGGCGGAATTCCCGCCTACGGCAACCTTCCGGAAGAATGGAAGGCCGGAACCAAGTTTGGTTTCGAAAACCCGGAATACCGCTAGGTGGCCGGAATACCCTCCCAGCCAAGGACGTTCCCCTTCATATGACTACCAAGAGCCCTCTGTTGTCGCGCCCTGGCGCCGTTGAAGCGGGCGGCGCCGACGCCGGCGTCGCGTCCCACTACGGCGAACCGCTGAGGGAGCAGCGCGCCCTCGCGGCCGGAACCGCCGTCGTCGATCTTTCCCACCGCGGCGTGGTGACGGTCACCGGACCGGACCGGCTGAGCTGGCTGAACACGCTGTCCTCCCAGCAGGTCACCAATCTCCAGCCCGGCGAGTCCAGCGAGCTGTTGCTCCTGAGTGTGCAGGGCCGCATCGAATTCGATGCGCGGGTGGTGGACGACGGCGGGACCACCTGGCTGATCGTCGAGGCGGCCGAAGCGGGTCCCCTGGCCGAGTGGCTGACCAGGATGAAGTTCATGCTCCGCGTCGAGGTGGCGGACGTCTCGGCCGACTGGGCAGTGGTGGGTTCCACCCAGGCCGTGCGCGAATGGGCTGGCCTGCAGGTGTGGCAGGACCCCTGGCCGCACGTCGGGGCGGGCGGGTACGCCTACTCCGTGGTCCCGGAGGACACCCACCCCGGGGCCGAACGCCCGTGGTTCGAATATCTCGTGCCCGCGGCGGAGCTCGAGCAGACGGTGGGGGACCGCAAGCTCGCCGGCGTCCTCTCCGCCGAGGCTCTGCGCGTTGCCGCCTGGCGTCCGCGGCCAGGCGCCGAAACGGACGACAAGACCATTCCGCACGAACTGGACCTGCTGCGCACCGCCGTGCACCTGGCCAAGGGCTGCTACAAGGGCCAAGAGACCATCGCCCGTGTCCACAACCTTGGCCACCCGCCGCGGCGCCTGGTGTTCCTGCAGCTCGACGGTTCCCAGCACACCTTGCCGGCCGCCGGCAGCGAGGTCCGGGTGGGGGAGCGCAAGGTGGGCGCCGTGACGTCCGTGGCGCAGCACTACGAGATGGGCCCCATCGCGCTGGCAGTCATCAAGCGTTCGGTCGCCCCGGATGAAATACTGACGGTAATGGACGGGGATGAACCGTACACAGCCGCGCAGGAAGTGATCGTGGCGCCCGACGCCGGCCAGGTGGTCGGAAGGCAGACAGGATTCCTGAGGGGGACCCACAGATGACAGACTCCACCGCGCCCGGAGACCAGGCTCAGCAGCAGCCGGATGAGGACACCCTCGCCTTGGCGCATACCCTCTTCGACGCCGCCCGCAACGGCGAGACCGAGCTGCTGCGCAGTTACCTCAACGCCGGCGCCCCGGCCACGCTGACCAACTCCGCGGGCGACTCGCTGCTCATGCTCGCCGCGTACCACGGCTTTGCCGAGACCGTGCAACTGATCCTCCACCACGGCGGTGACGTCAACGCTGCGAATGACCGCGGGCAGACACCGCTGGCCGGCGCCGCTTTCAAGGGCTACTCGGACGTCGCGCGGGTGCTGCTCGACGCGGGAGCAGATCCCGACGCCGGCACCCCCTCAGCTCGTGCCGCCGCCCAGATGTTCGCCCGGACCGACATCCTGGAAATGCTGGGCTGAGCACTTGGAAAACGTCAGCAGGCCTTGGCCTGCACTCTGGTCCCTCGTCATCGGGTTCTTCATGATTCTGATCGACACCACGATCGTTTCGGTGGCTAACCCGCGCATCATGGAAGGGCTGGACACGGACATCAACGCCGTCATCTGGGTCACCAGCGCCTATCTGCTGGCCTATGCGGTGCCGCTGCTGATCACCGGCAGGCTCGGCGACAGGTTCGGGCCCAAGCGGCTGTACCTTGCCGGCCTCGTGGTCTTCACCCTGGCGTCGCTGTGGTGCGGGCTGTCCGGCAATGTTGAGATGCTGATCGCGGCGCGCGTCCTCCAGGGGCTGGGCGCGGCGCTAATGACGCCGCAGACGATGGCCGTGATCACGCGCATCTTCCCGCCGGACCGGCGCGGCGCTGCCATGGGGCTGTGGGGTGCCACTGCCGGCGTGGCCACGCTCGTCGGACCTATCCTGGGAGGCGTGCTCGTGGACAGCCTTGGCTGGGAGTGGATCTTCTTCATCAATGTGCCCATCGGGATCGTCGGCTTCATCCTCGCCTGGCGCCTGGTGCCGTCCCTGACCACCCACCCGCACAAGTTCGACATCCCCGGCGTGGTGCTCAGTGCCGTTGGCCTTTTCCTACTCGTGTTCGGCCTCCAGGAAGGCGAGACCTACAACTGGGGCACCATTACCGGGCCGGTCACGGTGTGGGGGCTGATCATCAGCGGCGTGGTTGTGCTTGTGCTTTTTGTCGGCTGGCAGGCGGTTAACAAGGGCGAGCCGCTGCTCCCGCTGGGTCTGTTCAAGGACCGCAATTTCTCGCTCGCCAACATCGGGATCACCACGGTGGGCTTCACGGTGACAGCCTTTGGCCTGCCGTTGATTTTCTATTACCAGATGGTGCGCGATATGACCCCAACGCAGTCGGCCCTCATGATGGTGCCGATGGCGCTGATTTCCGGCGGACTCGCGCCCGTGGTGGGCCGGATCATCGACCGCGTTAACCCCAAATACATCACGTCCACCGGGCTGTTGCTCATGGCGGTGGCGCTGTTCTGGAATTCAGCCCTCATGCATCCGGACACGCCGGTGTGGCTCTTCCTGCTCCCCAGCGCAGTACTCGGCTTCGCGAACGCCGGCATCTGGGCGCCGCTGAGCTCCACCGCCACCCGGAACCTGCCACCGCGGCAGGCAGGTGCCGGCGCTGGCGTGTACAACACCACGCGGCAGATCGGTGCGGTCCTGGGCAGCGCCGCCATCGCCGTCCTCATGCAGGCCCGGCTCGCTGCGGAACTTCCGGCGGCACCGGGAGGGGCTCCCGGCGGGGCGGGTGAGGTCGGCGGTTTTGGCGGCCAGTTGCCACCCGCTCTCCACGAGGGCTTCTCGACGGCGATGGGCCAGTCGATCATGCTGCCAGCAGCTGTTATTGTGCTCGGCGCCGCGGTGGCCCTGTTCTTCGCCAGGCCCAAGGCAGTCCAGGGCTGGGGCGGACAGCAGCCGGCTGCAGACCAGGACGCGGAGGCTACTTCACGCTAGGTGGCTGGGCGCTGCTCGGCCGGCCGTGTTAGTGGCTAGCCGAGCAGCGCGCTGGTTTGGATGCCGCCGGTGGAAAAGCCCATGCTGCGTGCCGTGGCCAGTGAGCCCTTATTGCTGACGTCGGTGCGCCACTGCAGCGTCAGTCCGGAGGCCAGGGCCTCGTGGGCAGCCACCGAGGCGGCGAGCGATCCCAGTCCGCGCCGGCGCCACCCGGGGGCCACGAGAACCCCCATGTTGGCCAGGATGCCTTCCCATTCGGAGTAGGCGCCGCAGGCCACCGGCGCGCGCTGCCCCTCGTCGTCGTGCATGATGGTGTACCGGTTCTCGAGGTCGGACAGGCCCACCTCGTTTACGTCATCGGGCGGGCACAGGCCCTCAAGTTCGATGGCCTCGGGGTTGCCGTGTGAGACCGTCAGCTCCTCCGCGGGTTGCAGCAGCGGCAGGTCGTCGGCGAAGAAGAGCGCGGCGGAGCCTTGGCCGTGTCCGCCGTGCCGGCGGGTGATGGTCAGCAGGGTAACGTGCTGGGCCATCTCCTCATCCGAAATGCCGGCCGCGGCGTCCAGCGCCCACTGCGGACCCACCAGGGCCGAGCTGCCAAACAGCCGCACGAACTCGACCGAATGCGCGGAGTCGTCAACCCTGGTGATCCGCTCGCCGGTTTCCAGCGCACGGGCGAAAGCGCCGTCGTCGAGCCCGAGGCGGCGCGCCCAGGCAAGCTGGATGATGGCGGCGGATCCGGGGTCAAGACTCATGATCCCAGCCTACCGATAGGCGCGAACTGGCAGATAATGCCCTCAAAAGCCGAAAAACAGGGCATTATCTGCCAGTTCGCGCTCCTGGAAGCTGAACGCGGGGTTTAGCCGAAGAGGACCGCGGCCTCGTCATAGCGGTGCTGCGGAACGGTCTTGAGCTTGCCGAGGGCGGCTTCGAAGGCCACGTGGTCAATGTCGGTGCCGCTCAGCGACACCATGGTGCCCCAGCGGCCTTCGACCACGGAATCGACGGCGGCCATGCCCAGCCGGGTGGCAAGGACGCGGTCGAAAGCGGACGGGACGCCGCCACGCTGGATGTGGCCCAGGATGGTGGCGCGGGTCTCGATGCCGGTCCTGGCTTCGATTTCCGGGGCCAGCTGGTCGGCGATCCCGCCCAGCCGCGGCCGGCCGAAGGTGTCCAGCCCGCGTTCGGAGTGCGGCGATTCCATGTGCTCCGGCACGAACCCCTCGGCCACCACCACCAGCGGCGCGCGGCCACGGTCATGGGCCTCGGTCACCCATTTGGTGATCTGCTCGATGCTGGTCTTCTGCTCCGGAATCAGGATGGCGTGTGCGCCGGAGGCCATGCCTGCGTGCAGGGCGATCCAGCCGACGTGGCGGCCCATGACCTCGGCGATCATGCAGCGGTGGTGGGATTCGCCGGTGGTCCGCAGCCGGTCGATGGCCTCGGTGGCAATCTGTACGGCGGTGTCGAACCCGAAGGTGTAGTCCGTGGCGTCGAGGTCGTTGTCAACGGTCTTGGGAACGCCGACGATCTTCAGGCCCGCGTCGGTGAGGCGCTTGGCGGCCGCGAGGGTTCCTTCGCCGCCGATGGCGATGATGGCGTCGATGCCCAGGCGGTCCATGTGGGCTTTGATGACGTCCGGGCCGCCGCCGTTCTCGAACGGGTTGGTGCGGGACGTGCCCAGAATGGTGCCGCCCTGCTTGGCAATACCGCGGACAAGACTACGGGGAATGGGGATGATGTCACCCTCAACCACTCCGCGCCAACCGTCGAGGAACCCCACGAATTCGTGGCCGTGGATGGCGATGCCTTTGAGGACGGCGCCGCGGATAACCGCGTTAAGTCCGGGGCAGTCGCCGCCGCTGGTGAGGATTCCGATTTTCATTTTCTTGGCTCAAATCCTGGTTCGAAGGTTTTACGGGCAGAGCGCCACGCTGAGCTCAATTAGAGATTCTAGTGCGGAGTGTGGGGTAGGACACAAACGGTTACAGCCCCGGCGGTCCGGACGCCAGGGCACGGACGCCGGGACTCGGCTACCGGGACCCGTAGGGGCCGGGAGGGCAGAGTGCCCCCGTTCCGGGGAACAGGGGCACTCTGCCTAAAGCGGGCGGATGTGGATAAAACGGACGACGGCGGCTGCCGGCGGGTCGGTTTACTATCGGCCAGTCCGGTGTATTACCGGCCTGTGCCGCGCTTTTCGAGGAAGGACTCAAGCGCGATTGAGTTGTTCTGGTCCGGCAGTATCAGCCATGCCGCCAGGTAGAACACGACTGCCGGGCCCGGCAGCAGGCAAAAGATGAGGAAACCGATCCGGACGAACGCCACGTCCACGTTGAGCTTCTCCGCGATTCCGCCGCACACGCCGCCCAGCCAGCGCTGGGGTCCGCGCTTCAGGCCAATGCCCCTGACAATGCTGTAGAACTTTTCCATGGCTTAAGACTTCCCGTTTGTTGTGCTGTTGTCACGTTTCCGTGCCGAGAGCAGCCCGCCGATCACCAGCGCGGCGCCGGCCCCGATCATCAGGCCGATCAGCACATATGTCCCGTTCAGGACCACGATCCCCAGTTGGGAGATGGCGATCAGGACGGCCAGGGCGAGGACCACGAGTCCCCAGACGATGGTGCCCACCCGGGCGCGCGCTTCGGCGGGTTCGTCCGTGCCCGCGGTGGGCGTTTTGGGCGAGGGGTTTGTTTCCGGTAACGGATCAAAACTGCTCATGTCAGTTTCCTTCCTGAATGGTGATGTTGCTCACGGTGCCGTCGATCTGGAGGATCAGCCGGGCGCCGGGCTTGTCCGAGTTGTAGCTGCTTTGCCGGGAGGTGATGCCGCTTCGGCTGTCCGCGCCCTCGTTCAGGTTCCCCAGGGTCATGTCGGCCCGGACATCCACCGGCACGGTGCGCGGAATCACCACCGTCACATTGCTGGCTGTGGCGTCGAGGGGAATTACGACGTCGGTGCCCAGGGGCGGGGTGAGGTTCAGGCCGGTGAGGTCCACAGTTCCGCGGCCTCCGGTGATCTGGAAGCCCTGGCGGGCCTGTTCGATGCTGACCGGGTTCCAGTCCGCATTCTGGAAGCGGAACCGGTCACCGTTGGGTACGGCGCTGAAGACGCCGCCGACGATGAGCGCCACCACGGCGAAGAACCCGAGAACACCCGAGGTCCTGCCGCGCATCCCGGCCAGCAGGATGCCAAGGCCAAGGACTGCTGCACCGGCTGCCCAGACCACGGCGTTGGCCGAGTCGCCCAGATCAATCAGGTTGCTGGCGTCGAGCGCCTTGAGCGTGCCGCCCGCCAGCAGCGCCAGTCCGGCGGTGATGGCCACGGCCGGCGCGCCCGGGCCGCTCGGCCGCGGCTTGGGTGCCGGCGTCGGGACCGGGGCGGGCCGGCGTGGCGGTATCCCGCCCCCGTAACGGGCTGTGGGGGCTGCGGAGCCGTACGGGGTTGCGGAGCTGTAGGACGGGATCGCGTCCGAGGTCGGCGGCACGGTGTAGGGCGGGGTAGGCGTATGACTTCCGGCAGCCGCAGGTGAGTTGCCAGGGGTTGCGTAGCCGTAGGCTGACCGACTGCCAGTAGTGCCGTTCATCATTGCACCAGTGCGGTTCTTGTTGCGCTGGGTCAGGAAGTAGATGAGGTAGATGACGCCGCCGATCCAGAACAGCGCCCAGAAGAAGCCGAAGCCGTCGTGGCCCCATCCCCAGAAGCCGCCGCCCATGCCGGTGAGGCCGATGATCGAGGTGATGAGCGCCCCCGTCATGCCCGTGCTCCAGCGGCCGGCACCCGCCTCCTGGGTGTGGATCCGGCCATCGGGCTCCGGCAGCAGAGCCCAGCCGAGGCCGTACAGGAGGACGCCGATGCCTGCGAACAGCGTCAGCACGATGAAGATGCCGCGCACGATCAGGGGATCGATGCCCATCCTTTCCGCGATGCCGCTGGAGACGCCGCCGATCCAGCGGTCACGTCCGCGGTGTATTCCGTGGCTTCGGATCCAATCGAAGAAGTTCAGCGGTTGTGCGGCACGGCCGTAGCCGGGAGCGCCATAGGCCGGAGCGCCGTACGCGGGCCCGGCGTGGGTTCCGGAACCGGCCCCGGCGTGCGTTCCGGAGGGAGGGGTGGCTCCAGCGGAAGTGTGCGGCGGTTCGTCCGCGGCGGGGGGCGGGAACAGGGGTTGCGTCGGATTTTCCGGCGTGGCGTTTTCCGGCACGGCGTTTTCCGGCGATGCCGGAAGTTCCGGTTCCTGGCCGGTGCTGCCCTCGGACGGGGTGCCCGGCTGCTGGCCTTCATTGGGGTTGGGGTTCTGCGAGTTCATACCTCGATATTGCCGTTTCCGCTGGTCAGTCCTCTATTGGGGAACACCCTGAGCGGCCCCTGACTTACCCCCGGTTCACCCTCACAACGGGACTCGGGAACCCTGATCCGTGTTTGGATTGATGCATGACCACAGCCCCTGTCCGCCCGCCTCTGGTCCGCAGCAGCGACCGCGTGATCGCCGGCGTCTGCTCCGGCCTGGCGGTCCATCTTGGCTGGCCGGTGCGCATGGTCCGGATCGGCATGGTGGTGGCCGCCTTCGCCGGGGGCGCGGGGCTAGCCTTCTACGGATGGCTGTGGATCATGGTTCCCACCGCGGACGAGAACGCCAAGCGCAATGCCCGCCGCCCGGCGTCGCCCATTGCCCCCGCCGTTAGCCTGCCGCCCGTGAGCTTGCAGTCCGGCCCGGCCCCCGACGTCGTTCCTTTTCCTCCGTCCGTCCCTCCGCCCGCGGGGGAGTACGACGCCGGCACCGCCTTCCAGCCCCCGGCGCGTGCCGCCGCTCCCGGGTCCGGCACATGGTTCCGGATCCGGAGCATGCGCTATGGCAAGGAGATCCTGCTGGGCGTCGGGCTCCTGCTCGTCGCCGCGATCCTGATCGCCAGGCTGCTGGGCGTGGAGGTGCCCCTCGGTACGCTGATCCCGGCGGCTGCAATACTCGGCGGCGCCGCGATCGCGTGGATGCAGCTGGATGAAACCCGCCGGGCCGGACTGGTGGACAAGACCAAAGCGGACCAGGCCGGCGGCTGGGCCCGGCTGGCGGCGGGCCTCGCACTCGTGGTGGCCGGGGTGCTGGTCATGGTCTCCGGATCGGGCTCCTGGCAGCAGACCTGGCTCGCGCTGCTCGCGTCCGTGGCCGTGCTGGGCGGCGTGGCGCTGGTGCTGCTGCCCTGGGGCCTGAAGTTCTGGCGTGACCTGGAGACCGAACGGGCCGGCCGCGTCCGGGAGACCGAGCGGGCCGAGATCGCCGCGCACCTGCACGACTCCGTACTGCAGACGCTTGCCCTCATTCAGCGCCGCGCCGGCAACGAGCACGACGTCGTCCGCCTGGCCAGGGCGCAGGAGCGCGAGCTGCGAGGCTGGCTCTTCAAGGATCCGGCCCGCGACGCCGGCCAGCTCTCAGACCGGGTCAAGGCAGCCGCCGCGGAGGTTGAGGACGGCCTCGGAAACGCCGTCGACGTCGTGACGGTGGGCGACACGGAGATGACCGAGCGCCACGAGGCGCTGGTCCAGGCCAGCCGCGAGGCCATGCTGAACGCCGCCCGTCACGGCGGCGGTCCCGTCTCTGTATATCTCGAGGTGTCTGACGGCGGCGCGGAAGTCTTCGTCAAAGACCGCGGCCCGGGCTTTGAACTGCACAACGTCCCGCACGACCGGCTGGGCGTCCGCGAATCGATCATTGGCCGGATGAAACGTCACGGCGGCAACGCCGCAATCAGCAGCGGCCCCGACGGCACGGAGGTGCGCCTCAGGCTGCCTGCGGACGTCGCGGACAACGGGGAAGGGAAGTCATGAGTACACCAGCAGGGGCAGGCGCGCCGGGAAGAACCGTGCGTGTGGTGATCGTGGATGACCACGCGATATTCCGGTCCGGCCTCAAGGCTGACCTGGACCCGAGCGTGGTGGTGGTCGGCGAGGCCGGCACCGTGGAACAGGCCGTCGAAGTTATTGCCGCAGCACGGCCCGACGTCGTGCTCCTGGATGTGCACCTGCCCGGCGGCCGCGGCGGGGGAGGGCGGGAAGTCATCACCGGTTCCGCGGCGCTCCTGGCAACCACCCGTTTCCTCGCCCTGAGCGTCTCTGATGCGGCCGAGGACGTGGTGGCCGTCATCCGCGCCGGGGCCCGCGGCTATGTTACGAAGACCATTTCCGGCGCGGAGATCACCGACGCCGTGTTCCGGGTTGCCGGCGGCGACGCGGTGTTCTCCCCGCGGTTGGCAGGCTTTGTCCTGGACGCATTCGGCACCGCCCCGGCCGACATTGCCGACGACGAACTGGACAAGCTCTCCGCCCGGGAACTCGAGGTGATGCGGTTGATCGCCCGCGGCTACAGCTACAAGGAAGTGGCCAAGGAGCTCTTCATCTCCATCAAAACCGTGGAAACCCACGTCTCGGCTGTGCTCCGGAAGCTGCAGCTGTCCAGTCGCCACGAACTGACCAAGTGGGCCGCCGAGCGCCGCCTCCTCTAGCCCGGACGCGTCCTCACGTCCTGCCGTCTTTCCCCTGACGCGTCCTCACGTCCTGCCGTCTTTCCCCTAACGCTTCCTCACGTCCTGCCGTCTTTCCCCTGACGCGTCCTCACTTCTTACCGCCCAAAGGCAAACGCTCCCGCACCATTTTTCGGCGCGGGAGCGTTTAGGGATTTTCTGCAGGATCTGAGGGAGGATCCGTGGTTTTCCTGCAGGAGGTGAGGAAGGGTTTGGGGTTACTGCGCCTTGCCGAGGAAGTCCTGCAAGCGGCCGACGCCGGTGGCGAGGTCCTCGTCGCCCAGGGCATAGGACAAGCGAAGGAAGCCGGACGGGCCGAAGGCCTCGCCGGGAACCACGGCGACCTCCACCTCATCCAGGATCAGCGCGGCAAGCGCGGCCGAGGTCTCCGGGCGGACGGTGCCATTCGCCGTCGGGAATTCCTTACCCAGCAGCGCGCGGACGTCCGCGTACACGTAAAAGGCACCCTTCGGCGTCGGGCATTCAACGCCCTCGATAGCGTTAAGCCCCTCCACGATGGCCTTCCGGCGGCGGTCAAAGGCGACCTTCATCTCGTCCACCGCGGTGAGCGGGCCGGAGACGGCTGCCAGGGCGGCGATCTGCGGGATGTTGGACACGTTGGAGGTGGCGTGCGACTGCAGGTTGGTGGCGGCCTTGATGACGTCGGCGGGCCCGATCATCCAGCCCACGCGCCAGCCGGTCATCGCGTAGGTCTTGGCCACTCCGTTGAGGATCACAACCTTGTCGCCCAGTTCAGGGGCGGCCGTGGCGATGGAGGTGAAGGGGACGCCGTCGTACGTCAGGTGCTCGTAGATCTCATCGGTGATCACCCACAGGCCCTTGGCGGCGGCCCACTTCCCGATCTCGGCAACCTGCTCGGGGGAGTAGACGGAGCCGGTGGGGTTCGACGGCGACACGAACAGCAGAATCTTGGTGCGGTCCGTGACTGCTGCTTCGAGCTGCTCCACGGTCACCAGGTAGTCCTGTTCCGGACCGGCAAAGACCTCCACCGGGACGCCGCCGGCGAGGCGGATGGCCTCGGGGTAGGTGGTCCAGAACGGCGTAGGCACGATCACTTCGTCGCCCGGATCTACGAGGGTGGCGAACGTGTTGTAGACCGCCTGCTTGCCGCCGTTGGTGACCAGCACCTGGGACGGGTCCGCCTTGTAGCCGGAGTCCCGGAACGTCTTCTCGGCGATTGCCTTCTTCAGCTCGGGCAGGCCGGCGGCGGGGGAGTAGCGGTGGTACTTCGGCTGGCTGGCGGCGTCGATGGCGGCCTGGACGATGTAGTCCGGAGTGGGGAAGTCGGGCTCGCCCGCACCGAAGCCAATCACCGGCCGGCCCGCCGCCTTCAGCGCCTTGGCCTTGGCGTCGACGGCCAGGGTGGCGGATTCGGCAATGGCGGAAATGCGTTGGGAAACGCGGGCGGCAGACATGGCGGGTCCGTTCTTCGCTTGCAGCTGGAGGGCTGAATGGTGGAATTCGACGGAATCTACTCTATGCTGTTCACCGGATCGTTCGAGGTGGAACGCGGATTTGTGACTGCGATGCGGCGCGGATTCTGAAGCTGAAAAACGGTCCGAAATGAGGCTGGTTCGACGTAAGCGCAGTTGTTGCGTAGACTGGTTCTCCGGTGTTGAAAACACGGATGATGACGTGCGCCCCAGATGGCCTTGGGGAAGTGCGGCCTTCACTGGTTTTTGATCCATAGGGTAGTGGCGCAATTGGTAGCGCAGCGGTCTCCAAAACCGCAGGTTGCAGGTTCGAGTCCTGTCTGCCCTGCGCAGGCTGTTCCGGCGAAAAGGCGGAGCAAGCGCAGCAACCAAAGGTTCAGTTCAGAGCCGGGTAATCCGACTTGCGAGGATGAGTGAGGAACAGGTGACCGAAACAGCTGCCAGCAGCTCCAAGGGCCGCCCCGCAAAGAAGGCCGCCAAGGCCGGCTTCTTCGCTCGCATCGCACTCTTCGTCCGTCAGGTCATTGGCGAACTGAAAAAGGTCGTCGCCCCCACCCGCAAGGAATTGATCAATTACACGCTCGTGGTGCTCGTCTTTGTGGTCATCATGATGGTGATCGTCACGCTGCTGGACCTTGGGTTCGGCACCGCGGTGGGCTGGGTCTTCGGCGGTACAGGCGCCGGGGACCGCTAAGGCGATCGGTCCGCAGACTGCGTGGACTCCCTGCCGGAATCGGCAGGAGCTGCGGGGTGTGCGGAATTGAGCCATTTAAATGCAATTAGGCAATTAGGAAGCAGGAGACCAAGTGTCTGAGCAGGAGCTCGAGGTAACTGAGACTGAGCTGGATGAAACCCAGAACCCCGCGGCTGAGTCCGCTGAGGGCTCCGAGGTTGCGTCTGCTGCGCCCGATTCCGAAGGCGATGCCGAGTACGACGGCGACGCTGACGCCGAGGCCGATACTGAGGCCGACGACGAGACCGGCGTCGCTGATGACGAGGCCGCTGACGCTGGCGACGTGACCGGAGAGGAAGGCGGGGAAGGGACCGACGTCCTGGCCGCTGCTGCCGCCCAGGCCACTGATCCCGCCGCGGAGTTCAAGGCCAAGCTGCGCCGCCAGGAGGGTGACTGGTACGTCATCCACTCCTACGCCGGCTACGAAAACCGCGTCAAGGCCAACCTTGAGACTCGCATCCAGACCCTGGACATGGAAGATTACATCTTCGAAATCCAGGTTCCGATGGAAGAAGTCGTTGAGATCAAGAACGCCCAGCGCAAGGTCATCAACCGCGTCCGCATCCCCGGCTACGTGCTGGTCCGCATGGACCTGACCGACGCCTCCTGGGGCGCCGTCCGCCACACCCCGGGCGTCACCGGCTTCGTGGGCAACGCCCACAACCCCGTGCCGCTGCGCCTCGATGAGGTCTTCTCCATGCTGGCTCCGGTCTTCGAAGAGGAGCAGGCAGAGAAGGGCAAGCCCGCCAAGCAGGCTGCCGCCCAGATCGACGTAGACTTCGAGGTCGGCGAATCGGTCATTGTCAAGGAAGGTCCGTTCGAGACCCTTCCGGCCACGATCTCCGAGATCAAGGTGGATTCCCAGACCCTCGTGGTGTTGGTGTCCATCTTCGAACGCGAGACCCCGGTCACGCTGGCCTTCAACCAGGTCACCAAGATCTAACTGATCACCACAGATTTCGCTCCGGAACGGCCCGCTTTAGCAGTTCCGGAACGGCCGGCCGCCTCGCCATGGCGGTCAACCACCTGAGGCACGCTCCTGTGTCCCAGGACGCATTTGAGAGAAGGACCCTACATTGGCTCCCAAGAAGAAGGTCACCGGCCTCATCAAGCTGCAGATCCAGGCAGGTGCCGCTAACCCGGCCCCGCCGATCGGTCCTGCGCTTGGCCAGCACGGCGTCAACATCATGGAATTCTGCAAGGCGTACAACGCTGCGACGGAAGCCCAGCGCGGCAACGTTATTCCTGTTGAAATCACCGTCTACGAAGACCGTTCGTTCACGTTCATCACCAAGACCCCGCCGGCTGCAGAGCTCATCAAGAAGGCTGCAGGCGTCGCCAAGGGTTCGGCTACCCCGCACACCGTCAAGGTTGCCAAGCTGACCCAGGCACAGGTCAACGAGATCGCCACCACCAAGATGGAAGATCTCAACGCCACCAGCCTCGAAGGCGCAGCGAAGATCATCGCCGGCACCGCCCGCTCCATGGGTATCACCGTCGAGGGTTAATTACCGCGCTGCCTGATGTTGGGTTCGGTAAACCGATCACGACGACGGGCAGCACCGCCGGGAGACCGGCACCACTGAAACATTGAAATGTCAGCAGTCCATCCCGGACAGCTGACTGTGGCAGGGCCCAGCGCGGTCCGCAGACCACAACTGCACAAGGAGAAATAAGCAGCATGGCAAAGCGCAGCAAAGCATACGAGGCAGCCGCAGCCAAGATCGACGCGGAGAAGTTCTACGCGCCGTTCGAGGCAGTGACGCTCGCCAAGGACACCAACCCGTCCAAGTTCGACGCCACCGTTGAGGTTGCCTTCCGCCTGGGCGTTGACCCCCGCAAGGCTGACCAGATGGTCCGCGGCACCGTCAACCTGCCGCACGGCACCGGTAAGACCGCCCGCGTCCTCGTGTTCGCCACGGGCGAGAAGGCCGAAGCAGCAATCGCTGCCGGCGCCGACTTCGTTGGTTCCGACGACCTGATCGAAAAGATCGCCGGCGGCTGGACCGACTTCGACGCAGCCGTTGCCACCCCTGACCTCATGGGCAAGGTTGGCCGCCTCGGTAAGGTCCTGGGTCCGCGTAACCTGATGCCGAACCCGAAGACCGGCACCGTCACCCCCGATGTCACCAAGGCTGTCAACGACATCAAGGGCGGCAAGATCGACTTCCGCGTCGACAAGCACTCCAACCTGCACTTCATCATCGGCAAGGTTTCGTTCGACAAGGTCAAGCTGGCCGAGAACTACGCCGCTGCCCTCGAAGAGGTGCTCCGCCTGAAGCCGTCCGCTTCCAAGGGCCGCTACATCCAGAAGGCAACGGTTGCCACCACGTTCGGTCCCGGCATCTCCGTTGACCCCAACGTCACCAAGGTTCTCATCGAGGCATAAGTCCCGCGAACCTCGGCCGGATATCCGGCCAAAGCAGAAGGACCGTCCGGCGTTTGCCGGGCGGTCCTTTTGCATTCCGGTGGCGTTTTCGTTCGCTGAAGTACGACGGCGGGACTCCGGTCACGCGCCGGCTCGCCCCTGAAGGGGCTCTGTCGGACCCAGGGCGTTGCGGCTAGGCTGATCCGGTGACGACGCCCTCCTACCGGATCGAGCCGCTGTTCCTGCCTGCGTCACTTGACGCGCCCGACGCCACGGACTTCCTCGAGTTCAGCGACCTCAGCGATGCCGTGGTGCTGGAGCTTTGGGGCAACCTGGACCGGGCGGCGCCGCCGAAGGCCAGGCTCGAATCGTGGCGTGACGACGACTACGCGAAGCTGCGGCTCTCCTTCGTACGGCTGGACGGCCGCATGGTGGCAAGGTCCTGGGTCAGGCTTACGCAAAAGGAAAACCTGCAGGATGCGTTCCTTAGGGTGGACGTCCTCAACGGGTTCAGCGGCCGCGGCATCGGACGGGCCCTCCTGCGGCACGCAGAGGCACTGGCGACGGAGGACGGACGCAGCACCCTGCAGAGCTTCACTGAACACGCCCCCGGGTTCGACCTGGACGGCCCGGGGATCCTGAGGCCGGGAACCGGGACGGGTGGGGTCCCGGCCGCGGCGCGCGGCGTCCGTTTCGCCGTGGCGGCCGGTTACACCCTCGAGCAGGTGACGCGTTTCAGCGCACTGGACATGCCGCCGTCGGACGGTGTCCTGGACACACTGGAACGCGAGGCTGGCGCCATTGCCGGGGACCAGTATGAAATCCTCGGCTGGACGGACCGCTGCCCGGATGAGTACGCGGACCAGATGGCCGCGCTCATGTCCAGGATGAGCACGGACTCCCCGGCAGGTGCGCTGCATTACGACGCCGAGGTGTGGGACGCCGCGCGCGTCCGGCACGTCGAGGACGAGTGGAAGCGGGCGGGCCTGGAGTCGCTGGTGGCGGTGGCCCGGCATAGGGCGAGCGGCGAGCTGGCGGCCTACTCGGTGCTGCAGCACTCGGACGAAAAGCCGTGGCTGGCCGAGCAGGACGACACGCTGGTGGCCAAGGCGCACCGCGGACACCGGCTGGGGATGCTGGTCAAGGTGCGCAACCTGCGGCGCCTGCAGCAGGACCACCCCGAAGTGGAACGGGTCCTGACGTTCAACGCTGCAGAGAATGACCACATGCTGGCCATCAATGTGGCGCTGGGCTTCCGTCCGGCAGGGTACGACGGTGAGTGGCAGCGCCGGCGCTAACCGGCATATGCTGGCGACGGATACACCGCGTGGACTGAAGCCCGCAGCCTTCATGGCAAGCGGCGGAACGGCTGGGGATGATGGCAATAGAGGTGCGGATCGAGCGGCTGTGGATTCCGGATTCAGTGGATGCTGCCGATGCGGCGGATTTCCTCGCCGCGGTGGAGGTGGGGCGCAAGGTCCGGATGGATACCTGGGGGAGTGACGACCTCGCCTACACGCCGCTGGAAAAGCTCCTCGAACTGGAAGACCCGTACGAGCGCCAGGTCATCCTCGTGGCTAAGATCGGCGACGACATTGTGGGCACCGTGGACATCGCCCTGCCCCTCGCCGACAACCTGGACCTCGCCGAATTCACCCTTGACATCCTCCCCGAGTACCAGCGCCAGGGTGTGGGCAGGCAGTTGCTGGAAGCCGCCGAGCACTTCGCCCGGAACGAGGGCCGCACCATGATCCTGGTGGACACCAACCATCCCGGCGCGTCCCTGCATGAATTCGCGCCCGAACAGCTGGTGCCCGGATCGGGCCAGGGCTATGTGCCTTTGGGGAGCCGTGAGGTGGAATTCGCCCAACGCACCGGTTACACGCTGCAGCACATCGAACAGTTCAGCTCTTGCGTGCTGCCGCTGGACAGCAAGCTTGTGGCCGAGCTCGAGGCGGAGGCGCAGGAAGCCAACAACGGCCGCTACTGCCTGCACCACTGGACCGACCGCTGCCCGGAGCGCTGGCTGGAATCGGTGGCAGCCCTCGAAAACCAGGCCGGCGGCGACGCCGGACCGGTGGAGGGGACCGACGACATAGTCTTCGATGCCCGGATCCTGAGGGAAGCCGAGGAAGTCACCATCTCCCAGGGCCGGCGCACGGTGGTGACCGCCGTCGAACACATTGCTACCGGGGCGCTCGTGGGGCTGACGACCATCAGCGTCCTTGCGCAGCGGCAGGACGTCGTCTTCCAGGACGACACGGTGGTGCTGCAGGCGCACCGCGGCAACAAGCTCGGCCTGCTCATCAAGGTGGCCAATATGGAGCGCCTCACCGAGCAGTTCCCCGCTGCGCGGGTGATCTACACCTGGAACGCCCCGGAGAACCGGTACCTCCTGACGGTTAACCGCCAGCTTGGGTTCACGACGGCGGGAGTCACCGGGATCTGGCAGAAGGAACTGCCGGACCTTGGGCCGAGGCGGAGTTAGGTTCTGGTGGCGGAGGAGCTGCCGATTTGGTAATGAGCAGGGCCGTCCCCTAAGCTTGAACTACCAAAGACCGTCGGTTGTTGGATTCCCACTCTTTCGAGCTCAGCTCAACTCTGCAGTTGTGTGCGGAAGAGCCAGTGGGTTTCCGGACGAAGGACCCTGAACATAGGGCGGCCGGCGCAGGTGAACGAAGCAAAGTTCCGCTGTTTTGGACAGCGTTGAGCCAAGCCCCGTGCATCTGCGCGGGGCGTTTTTAGTTTTAGCTCACCTGAGCGGGGACCCGGAATACCGGCACTATCCCCGGAAGGAGGGTTATGGCAACGCCTACCAAGGTTTCAGCAGTAGCTGAGATCACTAACGATTTCAAGGAATCGAACGCCGCTGTCCTGACCGAATACCGTGGGCTCACCGTTGCACAGCTCAAGCAGCTGCGTGTTTCTCTCGGCCAGGACACCAAGTTCGCGGTCGTCAAGAACACCCTGACCGCCATTGCAGCCAAGGAAGCTGGTGTCGAAGCATTCGACGGCCAGCTCGCCGGCCCCACTGCAATCGCGTTCATCAAGGGTGACGCAGTTGCAGCTGCCAAGAGCCTGACGGATTTTGCCAAGGCTAACAAGCAGCTGGTCATCAAGACCGGTTACTTCGAAGGCAAGGCACTGAACGCCAGCGAAGTTGCTGCCCTGGCAGCACTCGAGTCCCGCGAGCTGCAGCTCGCCAAGGTTGCAGGCATCCTCAAGGCCCCTGCTGCCGCTGCTGCACGCATCATCGACGCACTGCGCCTCAAGCTTGAAGAAGAGAACGGTGCTCCGGCTGAAGCCGAAGCCCCCGCCGCTGAAGAAGCTCCTGCCGCAGAGGCTGACGCAGAAGCCGCAGCTGAGGCTCCGGCCGAAGCCGCTGCCGAAGAGAACTAATTCTCTCTCCCACAAAGACTCCGGTGGATCGGAACGGCATCAAGCCCCCGGCCACCTTTATAGGAAGGACGCCACACCATGGCGAAGCTCAGCAACGAAGAGCTCATTGAAGCTTTCAAGGAACTGACCATCATCGAGCTCTCCGAGTTCGTCAAGCTCTTCGAAGAGACCTTCGAAGTTACCGCTGCTGCTGTAGCTGTTGCCGGCCCCGCCGGTGGCGCTGCCGCTGAGGAAGCCGAAGAGAAGACTGAATTCGACGTCGTTCTCGAAGCTGCTGGCGACAAGAAGATCGCAGTGATCAAGGAAGTTCGCGCCATCACCTCCCTGGGCCTCAAGGAAGCCAAGGACCTGGTTGACAGCGCTCCCAAGGCTGTTCTCGAAGGCGCCACCAAGGAAGCTGCCGAGAAGGCAAAGGCTCAGCTCGAAGAAGCTGGCGCCCGCGTTACCGTCAAGTAACACTGCTTTCTCAGGAATCCCCGTCCACTCCGGTGGGCGGGGATTCCTGCGTTTAACAGCAACTAGGTAGCAGTTGAGGGCGTTCCCAGCGCTCAGAACGCCCTCATGTGCTACCTAGTTGGGTTCGCTGATGTCCGCGAGCACGGCGCCGAGGGCGGAGACCAAGGCGTCGGCGTCGATGAAGGCGCTGTAGCCGTGCTGCCCGGCGCCCATGGAAATCCGCTTGCCGGCGATGGTCCGGTCCGCATAGACAGGCCATGCCGTGGTGCTGCCCAGAGGCGTGATGGTGCCGCGCTCATAGCCGGTCGCTTCCAGGGCCACATCCGCCGCCGGCAGCGAGAGCTTGTTGACGCCTACCAGGGTGCGCAGCTTGGGCCAGGAGATCTGGCGGTCGCCCGGGATAAGGGCGAAGAGGAAGCTGCCGTCTTTGTGCTTCACCACGAGGGACTTCACAATGTCCGCCGGGCTGATGCCAAGGATCCCGGCTGCCTCCTCGAGGCTGTGGGCTGCCAGCCGTTCGACGAGCTGGACGTCCAGGCCGCGCGCGGCGGCGTCGGCAAGGAACCGCTCCCTGCCCGACGCCGGAACAGCCTTCATCAGTCCCGGAACAGCAGGAGGGCCTCGCCCTGGCCGCCGCCTCCGCAGAGGGAGACTGCCGCCTTGCCCTGGCCGCGCCGCTTCAGCTCATGCGCCGCGTGGAGTGCCAGCCGCGCACCGGAGGCGCCGATCGGATGTCCCAGCGCGATGGCGCCGCCATGGATGTTGCACTGCTCCAGCGGGTAGTCCAGGTCCTTGAGGGACTGCACGGCCACTGAACCGAATGCTTCGTTGATTTCGATGAAGTCCAGATCGGAAGTGCTCCAGCCGGCACGGTCCAAGGCTTGCCCGATGGCGTTGGAAGGCTGTGAGTGCAGCGAGTTGTCCGGTCCCGCCACCTGCCCGGGCTTGCCCACCACGGCCAGGTACGCCAGGCCGTTCTCCTCCGCGAACTTGCGCGAGGTCAGGACCAGGGCGGAGGCGCCGTCGGACAGGGGAGAGGAGTTGCCGGCCGTAATGGTGCCGTCGGTGACGAAGGCGGCCCGCAGCCCGGCCAGGGACTCAACGGTGGTGTCCGGCCGGACGCCCTCATCGGTGGAGACCACCACGGGATCACCTTTGCGCTGCTTGACGCTGATCGGTGAGATCTCGTCGTCGAACACGCCGTTCTTCGAAGCGATCGCTGCGCGCTGGTGTGAGTTGGCGGCCACGTTGTCCTGCGCGGTCCGGTCAATGCCCAGCGTAAGGTTCTTGGATTCGGTGGAAAGACCCATCGAGTGGCCGTCGAACGCATCGGTCAGGCCGTCGTGTGCCGCAACGTCCAGCGCCTGCACGGTGCCGTAATTCCAACCCTGGCGGGAACCCGGAAGGACATGTGGAGCCCGCGTCATGGATTCCTGGCCGCCGGCGACGACGACGGTGGCGTCGCCGGCACGGATCATCCGCGCCGCGTCGATCACGGCGGTAAGCCCGGAGAGGCAGACCTTGTTGATGGTAACCGTGGGGACGTTCCAGCCGATGCCCGCGCCGATGGCGCTCTGGCGTGCCGGGTTCTGGCCCGCCCCGGCCTGCAGGACCTGGCCCATGATGACGGCGTCCACCTGCTCGGCTTCCAGCCCGCTGGCAGCGATGGCCGCCTTGATGGCGTGCGCCCCGAGCTCGACGGCGGTGAAGCTCGCGAGCTGCCCGTTCAGCCGGCCCTGCGGGGTGCGCGCGCCGGACAGGATGACAACGTCGCTGTTGTCCGCGGAATTGCTCATGGTTTTTCTCTTCCGATCTTTTGCCGATGGTTGGCCTAAGGGTATCGTGAGCCCGGTCACCTATCCATTAAAACGCTGGGGAGGCGGGGTGCATTCCGGTTAGGTGCCCGTGGCAACGGTGCTTGCATTCTGCTGACAAGTGGGGTAGACACGCGTGGGGTTTTGCCGTATCGTAGATATTTGCGTCTTCCCTGTTTACCTTCAGCCTTCATATAGCGGTGGGCTTAGCCTGTTAGCTGCTCCATCAATGTGCCGTGAACAACGTCACCAGCATGGGCAGAACCAGGTCCCGGGTCATATAGCGGAACCGGATGGTAGCACTGCGGAGTCACTTCGCAGGGTGAAAAGCGGGGGAGATCTGAAAACGCCTGAAGGTCTGTGGAAGGATCCCTCTTGGTCGCCTCGAGCACCTCTAATAACGAAACCGCTAACACGGCAAGCACCGATGGTGCAACTCGCCGGCTCTCATTCGCAAAGATTCACGAACCTCTTGACGTTCCGAATCTGCTTGCCCTGCAGACGGACAGCTTCGACTGGCTGGTCGGAAATGAACGCTGGCAGGCCCGCGTCGCGAAGGCCGTCGAAGAAGGCGACCTGAGCGTCGCCACCACCTCCGGTCTTTCCGACATCTTCGAAGAGATCTCCCCGATTGAGGACTTCCAGGGCACCATGTCCCTGAGCTTCTCCGATCCGGAGTTCGCTGATCCGAAGTACACCATGGCTGAATGCAAGGACCGGGACGCTACGTACTCGGCACCGCTGTACGTCAAGGCTGAATTCATGAACAACAACACGGGCGAAATCAAGCAGCAGACCGTGTTCATGGGTGACTTCCCGCTGATGACCGAGAAGGGCACCTTCGTCGTCAACGGCACCGAGCGTGTCGTCGTTTCCCAGCTGGTCCGTTCCCCGGGCGCCTACTTTGAGCGCGCCGCTGACAAGACCAGCGACAAGGACATCTTTACCGCAAAGATCATCCCGTCCCGCGGTGCCTGGTTCGAGCTCGAGATCGACAAGCGCGACCAGGTCGGCGTGCGCCTCGACCGCAAGCGCAAGCAGTCGGTCACGGTGCTGCTGAAGGCCCTCGGCTGGACCGAAGGCCAGATCCTCGAGGAGTTCGGCCAGTACGACTCCATGCGTGCCACGCTGGAGAAGGACGCCACCGAAACCCGCGAAGACGCCCTGCTGGACATCTACCGCAAGCTGCGTCCGGGCGAGCCGCCCACAGTCGAGGCTGCCCAGTCCCTGCTGGACAACCTGTACTTCAACTCCAAGCGCTACGATCTGGCCAAGGTTGGCCGCTACAAGATCAACCGCAAGCTTGGCATCGACCGCTCCCTTGGTGACAAGGAAGCTTCGGTCCTGCACGTTGAAGACATCGTGGCCATGATCAAGTTCCTCGTCGCGCTGCACGCCGGCGAGAAGACCCTCATGGGCAAGCGCGATGGCGAAGACCACGAGCTGCGCGTCGAGATCGATGACATCGACCACTTCGGCAACCGCCGCATCCGCGCCGTCGGCGAGCTCATCGAGAACCAGGTCCGCACCGGCTTGTCCCGCATGGAGCGCGTCGTCCGCGAACGCATGACCACGCAGGACGTCGAGGCCATCACGCCGCAGACCCTGATCAACATCCGTCCCGTGGTGGCAGCGATCAAGGAGTTCTTCGGAACCTCTCAGCTGTCCCAGTTCATGGACCAGAACAACCCGCTCTCGGGCCTGACCCACAAGCGCCGCCTGTCGGCGCTGGGCCCCGGCGGTCTGTCCCGTGACCGTGCAGGCATGGAAGTCCGAGACGTTCACCCGTCCCACTACGGACGTATGTGCCCCATCGAAACCCCTGAAGGCCCGAACATTGGCCTGATCGGTTCGCTGGCGTCCTACGGCCGCATCAACCCGTTCGGTTTCATCGAGACGCCGTACCGCCTGGTCAAGGACGGCGTCGTTTCCGACGACGTCCAGTACCTGACGGCCGACGACGAGGCCGAGGTCCTGATCGCACAGGCCAACGCTCCGCTCGAGGAGAACAAGAGCTTCGCTGAAGAGACCGTCCTGGTCCGTGCCCGCGGTGGTGGAGGCGAGCCCGTGCTCGTTCCCGCCGCGGACGTGCAGTTCATGGACGTCTCCCCGCGCCAGATGGTGTCCGTGGCAACCGCCCTGATCCCGTTCCTCGAGCACGACGACGCCAACCGTGCACTCATGGGTGCCAACATGCAGCGCCAGGCTGTGCCGCTGGTCCGTTCCGAGGCCCCGTTCGTGGGTACCGGCATGGAACGTGCGGCCGCCGTCGACGCCGGTGACGTCACCATCGCCAAGAAGGCCGGTGTGGTTACCGAGGTTTCCGCCGAACTCGTCATCATGCTCAACGACGACGGCACGGAAACCAACTACCGCATCAACAAGTTCGCCCGCTCCAACCAGGGCAACTGCTACAACAACCGTGTTCTGGTGAACGAAGGCCAGCGCCTGGAAGTTGGCGGCATCATCGCCGACGGCCCGGCAACGGACCAGGGCGAGCTCGCCCTCGGTAAGAACCTCCTTGTGGCATTCATGTCATGGGAAGGCCACAACTTCGAGGACGCCATCATCCTCTCGCAGCGCATCGTTGCCGAGGACGTCCTTTCCTCCATCCACATCGAGGAGCACGAGATCGATGCCCGCGACACCAAGCTTGGTGCCGAGGAAATCACCCGTGACATCCCCAACGTGTCCGAGGAAGTCCTGGCAGGCCTGGACGAGCGCGGCATCATCCACATCGGTGCCGAGGTTGAAGCCGGCGACATCCTGGTCGGAAAGGTCACCCCGAAGGGTGAAACCGAGCTGACCCCGGAAGAGCGCCTGCTCCGCGCCATCTTCGGCGAGAAGTCCCGCGAAGTGCGCGACACGTCCCTGAAGGTTCCGCACGGCGAGTCCGGCACCGTCATCGGCGTCCGCGTCTTCGACCGCGACAACGACGACGAACTGCCCCCGGGCGTCAATCAGCTGGTCCGCGTCTACGTGGCTGCCAAGCGCAAGATCACCGACGGCGACAAGCTCGCCGGCCGTCACGGCAACAAGGGTGTTATCTCCAAGATCCTGCCGATCGAGGACATGCCCTTCCTTGCCGACGGTACCCCCGTTGATATCGTCCTGAACCCGCTGGGTGTTCCGGGCCGTATGAACGTCGGCCAGGTGCTGGAAACGCACCTCGGCTGGGTCGCCAAGACGGGTTGGAAGATCGAAGGCGAGCCGGAGTGGGTCAAGCAGCTGCCGAACCTGCCGCGCGAGAGTGGCCAGACCACTGTTGCAACGCCGGTCTTCGACGGCGCCCGCGAAGAGGAAATCACGGGCCTGCTCGACTCCACTAACGTGACCCGCGACGGCGACCGCCTGATCGACTCCTCGGGCAAGACGCGCCTGTTCGACGGCCGCTCCGGCGAGCCGTTCCCGGATCCGATCTCGGTCGGCTACATGTACATCCTGAAGCTCCACCACCTGGTGGACGACAAGATCCACGCCCGCTCCACCGGCCCGTACTCCATGATCACGCAGCAGCCGCTGGGTGGTAAGGCACAGTTCGGTGGCCAGCGCTTCGGTGAAATGGAAGTGTGGGCGCTCGAAGCTTACGGCGCCGCATACACGCTCCAGGAACTGCTCACGATCAAGTCCGATGACATTCACGGCCGCGTGAAGGTCTACGAGGCGATCGTCAAGGGCGAGAACATCCCTGAGCCGGGTGTTCCCGAATCCTTCAAGGTGTTGATCAAGGAAATGCAGTCGCTGTGCCTGAACGTGGAAGTGCTTTCCACAGACGGAACCACAATTGAAATGCGTGACTCTGATGACGCAGTCTTCACGGCTGCGGAAGAACTGGGCATCGATCTGTCTCGTGCAGAGCCCAGCTCCGTAGAAGAGGTCTAGCAGGGGTCCCGACGGCGGGTGGTGACCACCCGCCGTCGGCCCCTCGACCTTTCCCGTAACCGGATACCGGTGGTTCAGCTTGTCGAAACCCCGGATCCAGGACTTCAGAATTTAGAGAACAAGAGAGAACAGGGACCATATGTCCAGCGAATCCTCCTTCGGCCTCATGCAGATCGGCCTCGCCACCGCGGAAGACATCCGCGGCTGGTCGTACGGCGAGGTTAAGAAGCCGGAAACCATCAACTACCGCACGCTCAAGCCCGAGAAGGACGGCCTCTTCTGCGAGAAGATCTTCGGCCCGTCCCGTGACTGGGAATGCTACTGCGGCAAGTACAAGCGCGTGCGCTTCAAGGGCATCATCTGTGAGCGGTGTGGCGTTGAGGTCACCCGTGCCAAGGTGCGCCGTGAGCGCATGGGCCACATCGAGCTGGCTGCTCCCGTAACCCATATCTGGTACTTCAAGGGTGTTCCGTCCCGCCTGGGCTACCTCCTTGACTTGGCTCCGAAGGACCTCGAAAAGGTCATCTACTTCGCTGCCTACATGATCACCAGCGTCGACGAAGAAAACCGCCACGCGGAACTGCCCAACCTGCAGGTTGAGCATGACGTCGAGAAGAAGCAGCTGATCGACAACCGCGACTCGGACATCGCCACGATCGCCCGCGACCTTGAGAACGAGCTTGCCCGTCTCGAAGGCGAAGGCGCCAAGGCTGCCGACAAGAAGAAGGCCCGCGACTCCGCGGACCGCCAGATGGCGAACGTCCGCAAGCGCGCCGACGCCGAGATCGAGCGGCTCGAGCAGGTCTGGGACCGTTTCAAGAACCTGAAGGTCGCTGACCTCGAAGGCGACGAAGGCCTCTACCGCGAGCTGCGCGACCGGTACGGCATGTACTTCGAAGGCTCCATGGGTGCCGAAGCCATCAAGAAGCGCCTTGAGAACTTCGACATGCAGGCAGAGTCGGACTCACTGCGCGACATCATCGCCAACGGCAAGGGCCAGCGCAAGACCCGCGCCCTGAAGCGCCTGAAGGTGGTCAACGCGTTCCTGACCACCAACAACAGCCCGCTCGGCATGGTGCTGGACGCCGTCCCGGTCATCCCGCCGGAACTGCGCCCGATGGTCCAGCTGGACGGTGGCCGCTTCGCGACCTCCGACCTCAACGACCTCTACCGCCGCGTGATCAACCGCAACAACCGACTCAAGCGACTGCTTGACCTGGGTGCTCCGGAGATCATCGTCAACAACGAGAAGCGCATGCTTCAGGAAGCTGTTGACAGCCTCTTCGACAACGGCCGCCGCGGCCGTCCGGTCACCGGACCGGGCAACCGTCCGCTGAAGTCCCTGAGCGACATGCTCAAGGGCAAGCAGGGCCGTTTCCGCCAGAATCTGCTCGGCAAGCGCGTCGACTACTCCGGCCGTTCGGTCATCGTCGTCGGCCCGCAGCTGAAGCTGCACCAGTGTGGCCTGCCCAAGCAGATGGCACTGGAGCTCTTCAAGCCGTTCGTGATGAAGCGCCTGGTTGACCTCAACCACGCCCAGAACATCAAGTCGGCAAAGCGCATGGTCGAGCGTTACCGTCCGCAGGTCTGGGACGTGCTGGAAGAGATCATCACCGAACACCCGGTGCTGCTCAACCGTGCACCTACCCTGCACCGCCTCGGCATCCAGGCGTTCGAGCCGCAGCTGGTTGAAGGCAAGGCCATCCAGCTCCACCCGCTGGTTTGTGGCGCGTTCAACGCTGACTTCGACGGCGACCAGATGGCAGTCCACCTGCCGCTGAGCCCCGAAGCCCAGGCTGAGGCACGCATCCTGATGCTGTCGTCCAACAACATCCTGAAGCCGTCTGACGGCCGTCCGGTGACCCTGCCTTCGCAGGATATGATCATCGGCCTCTACCACCTGACCACCAAGCGTGTGGGTTCAGCTGGTGAAGGCCGGGTCTTCGGCTCGGTGTCCGAAGCCATCATGGCTTTCGACGCCCACCAGCTGCACCTGAACTCCCAGGTCAAGATCCGTCTCGAGGGCTTTGTCCCTTACGCGGGCTGGGAAGCTCCGGAAGGCTGGGAGCAGGGTCAGCCCGCACTGGTGGACACCTCCCTGGGACAGGTTCTCTTCAACGAGACCCTGCCCGAGGACTACCCGTGGGTTGAGGCTGTTGCCGACAAGGGCGAGCTTTCCCGGATCGTCAACGACCTCGCGGAGCGCTACCCGAAGGTTGTCACGGCCGCAACGCTGGACAACCTCAAGGACGCCGGTTTCTACTGGGCCACCCGCTCGGGCGTCACCGTCGCCATCTCCGACATCGAGGTGCCGGTGGAGAAGCCGGCCATCCTTGCCGGTTACGAAGAGCGCGCCGCCAAGATCCAGGGACAGTACGACAAGGGCCTGATCGACGACGACGAGCGTCGCCAGGAACTGATCGAGATCTGGAACAAGGCGACCAACGAGATTGCCCAGGTCATGCGCGACAGCCTGTCGCCGATGAACACCATCAACCGCATGGTGTCCTCCGGTGCACGTGGTAACTGGATGCAGGTCCGCCAAATCGCGGGTATCCGTGGCCTGGTGGCCAACCCGAAGGGTGAAATCATCCCGCGTCCGATCAAGTCCTCCTACCGTGAGGGCCTGTCGGTGCTGGAGTACTTCATCGCGACGCACGGTGCACGTAAGGGTCTTGCCGACACGGCGCTGCGAACCGCCAACTCGGGTTACCTGACCCGTCGTCTGGTGGACGTTTCGCAGGACGTCATCGTCCGTGAAGAGGACTGCGGCACCGAGCGCGGCCTTGTCACGCCGATCGCCGTGGCTGACGCCAACGGCGAGCTGGCTCTGGACGAGAACGTCGAGAACAGCGCCTACGCCCGTACGCTGGCCGTGGACGTCGTTGACTCCAAGGGCAACGTCCTGGCTGCCGGCGGTACCGACTGCGGCGACGTCGTGATCGCTGAGCTGTTCGCAGCCGGCATCACCGAGGTCAAGGTCCGCTCTGTGCTCACCTGTGAGTCCAGCGTCGGCACCTGCGCCCTGTGCTACGGCCGTTCGCTGGCCACCGGCAAGACCGTGGACATCGGAGAGGCTGTGGGCATCATCGCCGCTCAGTCGATCGGTGAGCCCGGTACCCAGCTGACCATGCGTACGTTCCACACCGGTGGTGCTGTTTCCGCCAGCGGTGGCGACGACATCACCCAGGGTCTGCCCCGTATCCAGGAGCTCTTCGAAGCCCGTACCCCGAAGGGTGTGGCGCCGATTGCGGAAGCAGCCGGCCGCATCACCATCGAGGAATCCGAGCGCCAGATGCGTCTGGTCATCACTCCGGACGACGGTTCCGAAGAGATCGCCTACCCGGTCCTGCGCCGGTCGCGCCTCCTGATCGAAGACGGCCAGCACGTCACGGTGGGCCAGAAGCTCATCAACGGTCCGGTCGACCCGAAGCAGGTCCTGCGCATCATGGGCCCGCGTGCCGCACAGAAGTTCCTCGTGGACGAAGTGCAGGGCGTGTACCGCAGCCAGGGCATTGGCATCCACGACAAGCACGTGGAAGTCATCGTCCGCCAGATGCTGCGCCGCGTCACGGTCATCGAATCCGGCGACTCCGACCTGCTCCCGGGTGAGCTGGCCGAGCGCAGCCGCTTCGAGGACGCCAACCGCCGTGTTGTATCCGAGGGCAAGACTCCGGCTTCCGGACGTCCCGAGCTCATGGGTATCACCAAGGCGTCGCTGGCCACCGAGTCCTGGCTGTCCGCAGCTTCCTTCCAGGAGACCACCCGCGTCCTGACGCAGGCGGCCATGGAAGGCAAGAGCGATCCTCTGCTCGGCCTCAAGGAGAACGTCATCATCGGTAAGCTGATCCCGGCCGGCACGGGTCTTCCGCGCTACACCGAGATCACGGTGGAACCGACTGAAGAAGCAAAGGCCAACCTGTTCACCGGCCCGAGCGCATTCAGCGATTTCTCCTACGACACGCTGGGCGGCGACGGAGCTCCTGAGTTCCACGCCATCCCGCTGGATGACTACGACCTCGGAAACGACTTCCGCTGAAAGTAGCAGCTACGCAGAAGGACCCCGCACTCACTGAGTGCGGGGTCCTTCCCCGTTTGCGCCCTACACCCGATTAAGGCTCCAGATCAAGCCATGCTAGACTTTGTGTAATTGTTCTGTGTGGCAGTGGATGAAGGCCGCCGCAGCATCATTTCGGTTTTGTTCTCATGATGCTTGGGTGGAGCCTGTTTCCGGGTTGCGGGCTACGTGCGCAACGGATGCCGCACTTTTGCACGCCCACGGACCGTCTAGGATCCGAAGCCGCAGGGACAACGCCAAAGCTCTCACGCAACACAGGCACTCGCCTGGCGCGGGGCAGAGATCAACCAACGGAGAACACGAAAGTGCCTACGATTAACCAGCTGGTCCGCAAGGGCCGCACGCCTAAGGTCAAAAAGACCAAGGCACCCGCGCTGAACGGCAGCCCGATGCGCCGCGGTGTTTGCACCCGCGTTTACACCACCACCCCGAAGAAGCCGAACTCGGCGCTGCGTAAGGTTGCACGTGTGCGCCTCAACGGTGGTATCGAAGTTACCGCCTACATCCCCGGTGTTGGCCACAACCTCCAGGAGCACTCCATTGTGCTCGTTCGTGGTGGTCGTGTGAAGGACCTCCCCGGTGTCCGCTACAAGATCGTCCGTGGTGCCCTCGATACCCAGGGTGTGAAGAACCGTAAGCAGGCGCGCAGCCGCTACGGCGCAAAGATGGAGAAGAAGTAATATGCCTCGCAAGGGTCCGGCCCCGAAGCGGCCGCTCGTATCAGATCCCGTCTACGGCTCCCCGCTGGTTACCCAGCTGATCAACAAGGTGCTGGTTGACGGCAAGAAGTCCACTGCTGAGCGCATCGTTTACGGTGCCCTTGAAGGTGCCCGCGCGAAGTCCGGCGGCGACCCCGTTGCAGCCCTCAAGAAGGCCATGGACAACGTCAAGCCTTCCCTCGAGGTCCGCTCCCGCCGTGTCGGTGGCGCCACCTACCAGGTTCCGGTTGAGGTCAAGCCGGGCCGCTCCACCGCACTCGCCCTGCGTTGGCTGGTTGGCTACTCCAAGGCCCGCCGCGAAAAGACGATGACCGAGCGTCTCCAGAACGAAATCCTGGATGCCTCGAACGGTCTCGGTGCCGCTGTGAAGCGTCGCGAAGACACCCACAAGATGGCCGAGTCCAACAAGGCCTTCGCCCACTACCGCTGGTAAAACTTCCCGTACGCCGCCGGCTCGCACGAGCCGGCGGCGAACGTGTAGTCCATCCGAAAGGGAGACACCGTGGCACAGGACGTGCTTACAGACCTTAGTAAGGTCCGCAACATCGGCATCATGGCCCACATCGATGCCGGCAAGACCACCACCACCGAGCGCATCCTGTTCTACACAGGTGTGAACCACAAGATTGGCGAAACGCACGACGGCGCTTCGACCACTGACTGGATGGAACAGGAGAAGGAGCGCGGCATCACCATCACGTCTGCCGCCGTGACCTGCTTCTGGGAAAACAACCAGATCAACATCATCGACACCCCGGGCCACGTGGACTTCACGGTTGAGGTTGAGCGCTCCCTGCGCGTCCTCGACGGTGCAGTCGCCGTGTTCGATGGCAAGGAAGGCGTTGAGCCGCAGTCTGAGACTGTTTGGCGCCAGGCTGACAAGTACAACGTTCCGCGTATCTGCTTCGTCAACAAGATGGACAAGCTGGGCGCTGACTTCTACTTCACCGTGGACACCATCATCAGCCGCCTCGGTGCCAAGCCGCTGGTCATGCAGCTGCCGATCGGTGCCGAGAACGACTTCATCGGCGTCGTCGACCTGCTGTACATGCGTTCGCTCGTATGGCCTGGCGATGCCAAGGGTGACGTCACCATGGGCGCCAAGTACGAAATCCGCGAGATCCCGGAAGACCTCAAGGCCAAGGCCGAGGAATACCGCGCCAACCTCGTGGAAGCCGTCGCAGAGTCCTCCGAAGAACTCATGGAGAAGTACCTCGAAGGTGAAGAAATCACCATCGATGAGCTCAAGGCCGGCATCCGCAAGATGACGATCAACTCCGAGATCTACCCGGTGTTCTGTGGTTCCGCGTTCAAGAACCGTGGCGTTCAGCCGATGCTCGATGCTGTTGTCGACTACCTGCCGAACCCGCTCGACGTCCCGCCGATGATCGGTCACGATCCCCGCGACGAAGAGAAGGAACTGACCCGCAAGCCTTCTTCCGAAGAGCCGTTCTCTGCACTGGCCTTCAAGATCGCCGCGCACCCGTTCTTCGGCCAGCTCACCTTCATCCGCGTGTACTCCGGTCACGTGGAAGCAGGCGCGCAGGTTGTCAACTCCACCAAGGGCAAGAAGGAGCGCATCGGCAAGCTGTTCCAGATGCACGCCAACAAGGAGATGCCGGTTGACGGCGCTACCGCGGGCCACATCTACGCAGCCATCGGTCTGAAGGACACCACCACGGGTGACACCCTGTGCGACTCCAGCAACCAGATCGTCCTCGAGTCCATGAGCTTCCCGGAGCCCGTGATCTCGGTTGCCATCGAGCCGAACACCAAGGGTGACCAGGAGAAGCTCTCCACGGCCATCCAGAAGCTCTCCGCTGAGGACCCGACCTTCCAGGTCTCCCTCAACGAAGACACCGGCCAGACCATCATCGCCGGCATGGGCGAGCTCCACCTGGACATCCTGGTGGACCGCATGCGCCGCGAGTTCAAGGTCGAGGCCAACGTTGGCAAGCCGCAGGTTGCTTACCGCGAAACCATCAAGCGTGCTGTAGAGCGTCACGACTACACACACAAGAAGCAGACCGGTGGTTCCGGCCAGTTCGCAAAGATCCAGATTGCGATCGAGCCGATGGACACCTCCGAAGGCGAGCTGTACGAGTTCGAGAACAAGGTCACCGGTGGCCGCGTTCCCCGCGAGTACATCCCCTCGGTTGACGCCGGTATCCAGGATGCACTGAACGACGGCGTCCTGGCCGGGTACCCGGTTGTCGGCATCAAGGCCACGCTGATTGACGGCGCGTACCACGATGTTGACTCCTCGGAAATGGCGTTCAAGATCGCTGGCCGTATGGCTTTCAAGGAAGCCGCACGCAAGGCGAACCCTGTTCTGCTCGAACCGCTGATGGATGTCGAGGTCCGCACCCCTGAGGAATACATGGGTGAAGTTATCGGTGACCTCAACTCCCGCCGTGGCCAGATGCAGTCCATGGAGGATGCCCAGGGCGTCAAGGTTGTCCGCGCACACGTACCGCTGTCCGGCATGTTCGGCTACATCGGTGACCTGCGTTCGAAGACCCAGGGCCGCGCTGTGTACTCCATGACGTTCAACAGCTACGCCGAGGTCCCGAAGGCAGTTGCCGACGAGATCATCCAGAAGTCCCGCGGCGAGTAGTCCTTAGGACTGTCCACGCGACAAGCTGCGAAAAACCGGGTGCGTTTCCCCAGCGGAACACACCCTAGTGCGGATGGCCGGAACACTGGTTCCGGCCCGGTTCCGGCCATCAGCACGAACAGGCTTTAGGCACTAGTATTAGTTCCTGAATCTGAAATTTCACCAATCCAAAGCCCCCCAAGTAGACTTACTGGAGTTTCTGCCGCGATAAGCGCGGTTGAAGGTAAGCCATTTGAAAAACGTTCTAGGAGGAACCTGTGGCAAAGGCAAAGTTCGAGCGGACTAAGCCGCACGTTAACATCGGTACCATTGGTCACGTTGACCACGGTAAGACGACGTTGACGGCCGCCATTTCCAAGGTGCTGTACGACAAGTACCCGACTCTCAACGAGAAGCGTGACTTCGCGTCAATCGACTCTGCTCCGGAAGAGCGTCAGCGCGGCATTACCATCAACATCTCCCACGTTGAGTACCAGACCGAGAAGCGCCACTACGCACACGTAGACGCTCCGGGCCACGCTGACTACATCAAGAACATGATCACCGGTGCTGCTCAGATGGACGGCGCGATCCTCGTGGTTGCCGCTACTGACGGCCCGATGGCTCAGACCCGCGAGCACGTTCTGCTCGCCCGCCAGGTTGGTGTTCCCTACCTGCTGGTCGCGCTGAACAAGGCAGACATGGTTGACGACGAGGAACTCCTCGACCTCGTCGAAATGGAAGTTCGTGAGCTCCTGAGCTCGCAGGGCTTCGATGGCGACGAAGCACCGGTTGTCCGCGTTTCCGGCCTGAAGGCTCTGGAAGGCGACCCGGAGTGGGTCAAGTCCGTTGAGGACCTGATGGCTGCTGTCGACGAGTCCGTTCCGGACCCCGTACGTGACCGTGACAAGCCGTTCCTGATGCCGATCGAAGATGTCTTCACCATCACCGGTCGTGGCACCGTCGTGACGGGCCGCGCCGAGCGCGGTACCCTCGCCATCAACTCTGAGGTCGAGATCGTCGGTATCCGCCCGGTCCAGAAGACCACGGTTACCGGTATCGAGATGTTCCACAAGCAGCTCGACGAAGCATGGGCCGGCGAGAACTGTGGCCTCCTGCTCCGCGGTCTGAAGCGCGACGACGTCGAGCGTGGCCAGGTTGTCGTCAAGCCGGGTTCCATCACCCCGCACACCGACTTCGAGGCCAACGTCTACATCCTTTCCAAGGACGAAGGCGGACGTCACAACCCGTTCTACTCGAACTACCGCCCGCAGTTCTACTTCCGTACCACGGACGTAACCGGCGTTATCACCCTGCCGGAAGGCACGGAAATGGTTATGCCTGGCGACAACACTGAGATGACCGTTGCGCTCATCCAGCCGATCGCTATGGAAGAGGGCCTCGGCTTCGCTATCCGTGAAGGCGGCCGCACCGTTGGTTCGGGACGTGTCACCAAGATCAACAAGTAACTCTTGCTGATTGCGGATCGAAGGGCCGGCTAACGGCCTGACGTGATGTTCGAAAACAGCCCCGCTGCTACTCGCAGCGGGGCTGTTTTTGTATCTGCATTTCCCGCCAGTGGGCAGCGGGCCGGCCTGATAGGGTTAGTGCTCGCGAGAGAAAAGGAACATCATGGGTTGGCTTATTTTCCTGCTGGTGGTTGCCGCCGTGGTGGTGGGCGTTGTTTGGGCGAAGAAGCACTTCCGCCACGAGATTGAACGCGCCAAGCGGATCAACCGGGCCAACAAGAACCAGTAGGTCCGCCGCCCGCGGGTGAGGCGGCCTCAGCCTGCGCTCAGGCCGTTCGCGCCCGCGCCCGGGTGAGTGCCTGCAGCCAGTAGAAGGACTTCTTGGGCGTCCTTTTTAGAGTTTGGAAGTCCACGTGCACCAGGCCGAACCGCTGTGAATACCCGGCGGCCCACTCGAAGTTGTCCATGAACGTCCAGATGAAGTAGCCGAGCAGGCGCACATCGTGCGCGATGCCACCGGGCGCAGTTGAGTTCACTGCTTGGTCCAAGTGGCGGGCCAGGTAGTCGATGCGCTTCGAGTCCGCTATGGGACCGGTGACATGCTCGGGCTCTGGAAAGCTTGCGCCGCTCTCGGTGATGTAGACGGGTGGCAAGGCCGCCCCATACCTGTCCTTGAGCTCCCGCAGCAGGATGCCCAGATGGTCCGGTGCCACCGGCCACCCGAAGCCAGTGGTGGGATATTCAGGGAAAGCTGCAAAGTGGAACGGTACCCGCGCCATGGCCCGCGACTTGCCGGCGGGGGTGTTAGTCGGACCCTGCCCCGCGGCCACCCGGACAGGGTAGTAGTAGTTCACCCCGTAGAAGTCGAGCGGCTGGCTGATCAGGCGGAGGTCGTCGTCGGACGTCCGGGACAAAAACTTGAACCAGGGGCGGACGGCAAGCGGCGGGGCGGGGTAGCGCCCCAGGAGGATGGGATCGGCGTACACGCGGTTGAGGACAATGTCGCAGACCTTGGCCACCAGCCTGTCCGCCAGCCGTTGGGTGGCAGGGCGTACGGGGGAGTGCAGGTTGGTAACGCCGATGGTCCCGGCCACGCCGGCGGAGCGCAGCGCCTGGACCGCGAGTCCGTGGCCGAGCAGCTGGTGGTGAACCGAAGGTAGCGCCTTGAACAGCAGGTCGCGGCCGGGCGCATGGACGCCCAGGGCGTAGCCATTCAGCGTGACGGAGACGGGTTCGTTGAGTGTGACCCACTGCGCCACCCGGTCACCGAGCCGCTTTCCGGCGGCTGCCGCATACTCCGCGAAGCGCTCAGCCGTAGCACGGTTCATCCAGCCGCCGCTGCGCTCGAGGGGGAGGGGAGTGTCCCAATGGTAGAGCGTTGCCATCGGGGCGATGCCGGCCGCGAGCAGCAGGTCAACCAGCCGGTCGTAGAAGTCCAGTCCCCGCGGGTTGGCTGCGCCGTGGCCCTCCGGCTGGATCCTGGGCCACGAGATCGAGAAGCGATACGAGTCGATGCCGAGTTCGCGCATGAGGGCAACGTCCTCCGGCAGACGGTTATAGTGGTCACACGCCACAGCCGGCGAATGCCCGTTGAGGATGTTGCCTGGTGCGGCCGCAAAGGCATCCCAGCCTGACGGTCCGCGGCCGTCCGCTGCAAGGGCGCCTTCGATCTGGAAGGCGGCGGCTGCTACGCCCAGCGCAAAGTCCGGGCGCAGGCGTCCGGCGAGGTCCTGCACCGAATCTGCGGTGACTGCGTCACCGCCGCCGTCGGCGTTCTGCACGGCCATTCACCCATCATCCAACCGGAGCTGTCCGGCGGCAACGATCGGGACGGCGGGGATCGAGGCGGCAGGACTGGGCCTTCCGGGCCCGATTCGCTTCCTCGGACAAATTCCGGCATACTAGATGAGTTGTTCAAGCGCTTTTTCGCGTCCCGATCCGGATAATGCCGGGTGTCAGGGTCCAGGTTGAAGCCCAAACATAACCCACCTCCCAAGGAAATGCGGGCTCGTGCGCTTTGCACGGCGCGACACGCCCGACCGCGGGGGCCGGTTACGTCGGCAGGTTGAGGAACCCGGATTCATCCGGATTCAGCTTGTGCGGCGGGTGGTAGTTACGACTTCAAATGCTTCGGCAGCCACATGCAACACGCAAGTAAACAGAGCAGCACTTACTGAAAGAGAGTCAGGCGACATGGCGGGACAAAAAATCCGCATCCGGCTGAAGTCATACGACCACGAGGTCATTGACGTTTCAGCACGGAAGATCGTTGAGACGGTCACGCGCGCAGGCGCAACGGTAGTCGGCCCCGTGCCGCTGCCCACGGAGAAGAACGTGTACTGCGTTATCCGCTCTCCCCACAAGTACAAGGACAGCCGCGAGCACTTTGAAATGCGCACGCACAAGCGTCTGATCGACATTATCGACCCCACGCCCAAGGCTGTTGACTCGCTCATGCGTCTCGACCTGCCGGCCGACGTGAACATCGAAATCAAGCTGTAGGGAGGTGCTGAGAGACTATGACCGCAACCCGTAACGTAAAGGGCCTGCTGGGCACGAAGCTCGGCATGACCCAGGTCTGGGACGAGAACAACAAGCTCATCCCCGTCACTGTTGTCCAGGCTGACTCGAACGTCATCACCCAGCTGCGTAACGCAGAAGTTGATGGCTACGTCGCCGTTCAGATCGGCTACGGCCAGATCGATCCCCGCAAGGTCACCAAGCCGCTGGCTGGTCACTTTGAAAAGGCAGGCGTCACGCCTCGCCGTCACGTCGTCGAACTCCGTACCGCAGATGCTGCTGAGTACGAGCTGGGCCAGGAGCTCTCTGTAGAGGTCTTCGAAGCCGGCCAGAAGATCGACGTCGTAGGCACCACCAAGGGTAAGGGCTTCGCCGGTGTTATGAAGCGTCACGGCTTCCACGGCGTTGGAGCTTCCCACGGTGCCCACAAGAACCACCGTAAGCCCGGTTCTATCGGTGGCGCATCCACCCCGAGCCGCGTCTTCAAGGGCATGAAAATGGCCGGCCGCATGGGCGCCGTTCGTCACACCACGCTGAACCTCACTGTTCACGCGGTTGACGTCGAGAAGTCGCTGCTCCTGATCAAGGGTGCCGTCCCCGGCGCCCGCGGCCAGGTCGTACTCGTACGCACCGCCGTGAAGGGAGCCTAGTTAAATGACTAGCACTGTCAAGGTTGACCTGCCTGCAGAGATCTTCGACGTTCAGACCAACGTGCCGCTGCTGCACCAGGTCGTCGTTGCACAGCTCGCTGCTGCTCGCCAGGGTACCCACAAGACCAAGACCCGCGCCGAAGTTTCCGGTGCAGGCCGCAAGCCGTTCAAGCAGAAGGGTACCGGCCGCGCCCGTCAGGGCTCGATCCGTGCTCCTCACATGACCGGTGGTGGCGTTGTCCACGGTCCCACCCCGCGTGACTACAGCCAGCGCACCCCCAAGAAGATGATTGCTGCTGCACTTCGCGGCGCACTGTCTGACCGCGCCCGTAACGGACGCATCCACGTTATTGCTGATCTTGTTGCCGGCGACAAGCCGTCCTCCAAGGAAGCACTGGCAACGCTGCGCGGCGTCTCCGAGCGCAAGAACCTGCTCGTTGTCATTGAGCGCGCCAACGATGTTGCTGCACTGTCCGTGCGCAACCTCGAGGAAGTTCACGTTCTGTACGCAGATCAGCTGAACACCTACGACGTTCTCGTTTCTGACGACGTAGTCTTCACCAAGGCTGCCTACGAAGCATTCGTTGCTGACAAGGCTGCAAAGAACGAGGAGGATGCCAAGTGAGCGCAGCCACCATCAAAGACCCGCGCGACGTCGTGCTTGCACCCGTCGTCTCGGAAAAGAGCTACGGCCTGATCGACGAGGGCAAGTACACCTTCCTGGTGGACCCCCGCTCGAACAAGACCGAGATCAAGCTGGCCGTGGAGAAGATTTTCTCCGTCAAGGTCGAATCGATCAACACCATCAACCGTGCCGGTAAGCGCAAGCGCACTAAATTCGGATGGGGAACCCGCAAGAACACCAAGCGTGCCATTGTGACCCTCAAAGAAGGCACTATCGACATCTTCGGCGGTCCGCTCGCGTAGCGGAGACCACTTTAACGAGGAAATAAATTATGGGAATCCGTAAATACAAGCCGACTACGCCGGGCCGTCGCGGCTCGAGCGTAGCTGACTTCACCGAAATCACGCGGTCGACGCCGGAAAAGTCGTTGGTACGTCCGCTGCCCAAAAAGGGCGGCCGTAACAACACCGGTAAGATCACCACCCGTCACAAGGGTGGTGGACACAAGCGCCAGTACCGTCTGATCGACTTCCGTCGCCACGACAAGGACGGCGTCAACGCCCGCGTTGCCGAAATCGAGTACGATCCGAACCGCACGGCTCGCATCGCCCTCCTGCACTACGTTGATGGCACCAAGCGTTACATCATCGCCCCGAACAAGCTCTCCCAGGGCGACTTCGTGGAAGCCGGCGCCAACGCTGACATCAAGCCTGGCAACAACCTGCCCCTGCGCAACATCCCCGTGGGTACCGTTATCCACGCGGTTGAGCTGCGCCCGGGCGGCGGTGCCAAGATGGCCCGTTCCGCCGGTGCTTCTGTTCAGCTCGTCGCCAAGGAAGGCCGTTTCGCCCAGCTGCGTCTGCCCTCCGGCGAAATCCGCAACGTTGACGTGCGCTGCCGCGCCACGATCGGCGAGGTCGGCAACGCCGAGCAGTCGAACATCAACTGGGGCAAGGCCGGCCGTATGCGGTGGAAGGGCGTTCGCCCGACCGTCCGTGGTGTCGCCATGAACCCGGTTGACCACCCGCACGGTGGTGGTGAAGGTAAGACCTCCGGTGGTCGTCACCCGGTCAACCCGAACGGTAAGCCTGAAGGCCGTACCCGCCGCCCCAACAAAGAGAGCGACAAGCTTATTGTTCGTCGCCGTCGTACTGGCAAGAACAAGCGATAGGAGCCTGGACACATGCCACGCAGCCTGAAAAAAGGTCCTTTCGTTGACCAGCACCTCTTTGTGAAGGTGGACAGGGAAAACGAAAAGGGCACCAAGAACGTCATTAAGACCTGGTCCCGCCGCTCGATGATCATCCCCGACATGCTCGGGCACACGATCGCCGTGCACGACGGACGCAAGCACATCCCGGTGTTTGTCACCGAGTCGATGGTCGGGCACAAGCTCGGCGAATTCGCTCCTACGCGGACATTCCGCGGCCATGTCAAGGACGACCGTAAGGGCAAGCGCCGCTAGGCGCCTGCACTTACGTCAAAGACGAGAGAAGGAAAGCAATGGAAGCCAAGGCAATTGCGCGCCACATCCGCGTAACGCCTATGAAGGCCCGGCGCGTCGTCAACCTTGTTCGTGGTAAGCAAGCGAACGAGGCTCTGGCAATTCTGAAGTTTGCCCCCCAGGCAGCTTCGGAGCCGGTATTCAAGGTAGTTCAGTCGGCAATCTCCAACGCCCGCGTCCTCGCGGACCGCGATGGTGTTGCGTTCGACGAAGGTGACCTCATCATCAGCGAAGCGTTTGTTGATGAAGGCCCGACCATGAAGCGGTTCCAGCCGCGTGCTCAGGGTCGTGCATTTCAGATCAAGAAGCGCACCAGCCACATCACCGTGGTAGTCGCTACCCCGGAGAAAGAGGAGGCTCGCTAAGTGGGACAGAAAGTAAACCCGCACGGGTTCCGACTCGGCATCACCACCGATCACGTATCGCACTGGTTCGCTGACAGCACCAAGTCCGGCCAGCGGTACAAGGACTTCGTTCGCGAAGACATCCGTATCCGCCAGCTCATGTCCACGGGCATGGAGCGCGCCGGTATCGCCAAGGTCGAGATCGAGCGCACCCGCGACCGTGTCCGCGTGGACATCCACACGGCACGTCCGGGCATCGTCATCGGCCGCCGCGGCGCCGAGGCAGACCGCATCCGCGGCGAGCTCGAAAAGCTCACCGGCAAGCAGGTTCAGCTGAACATCCTCGAGGTCAAGAACCCCGAGATGGAAGCGCAGCTTGTTGCCCAGGGTGTTGCAGAGCAGCTGACTTCCCGCGTGGCATTCCGCCGTGCGATGAAGAAGGCCATGCAGTCCGCACAGCGTGCCGGTGCCAAGGGTATCCGTATCGCTTGCTCGGGCCGTCTGGGTGGCGCAGAAATGTCCCGCTCGGAGTTCTACCGCGAAGGCCGTGTGCCCCTGCACACCCTCCGCGCGAACATCGACTACGGCTTCTACGAAGCCAAGACCACCTTCGGCCGCATCGGCGTGAAGGTCTGGATCTACAAGGGCGACGTCACCTCCAAGGAACTGGCTCAGCAGGCAGCTGCTGCTCCGTCCCGTGGCCGTTCCGGCGACCGTCCGGGCCGCCCGGGTGGCGCTGACCGTGGTGACCGCCGTCGTCGTACCGACCGTCCGGCAGCCGACGCAGCACCTGCTGCTGCAGCTCCGGCAGCCGAGGCAGCAGCTCCGGCACAGGCAGCAGAAGGAGGACAGGCTTAAATGCTTATCCCACGTCGAGTAAAGCACCGTAAGCAGCACCACCCGGGTCGTTCCGGCGCTGCCACGGGCGGTACCAAGGTCTCCTTCGGTGAGTACGGCATCCAGGCCCTGAGCCCGGCATACGTCACGAACCGTCAGATCGAATCTGCCCGTATCGCGATGACCCGCCACATCAAGCGTGGCGGTAAGGTCTGGATCAACATCTACCCGGACCGTCCGCTGACCAAGAAGCCTGCCGAAACCCGCATGGGTTCCGGTAAGGGTTCGCCGGAATGGTGGGTCGCCAACGTCAAGCCGGGCCGGGTTCTCTTTGAACTCTCCGGTGTCAGTGATGAGGTAGCTCGCGAGGCCCTGCGCCTGGCAATCCACAAGCTCCCGTTGAAGGCACGCATTGTGCGTCGCGAAGGTGGTGAATAGAAATGGCAGTTGGGTCAAAGGATCTTGCACCCGCACAGCTGGACGGTTTCGACAACGAGCGTCTCGTTGAAGAACTCCGCAAGTCCAAGGAAGAGCTGTTCAACCTGCGTTTCCAGTCCGCCACCGGACAGCTGGAGAACCACGGTCGTCTGCGCGCGGTAAAGAAGGACATCGCACGCATCTACACCGTTCTCCGTGAGCGCGAGCTGGGCATTCGTGCCGAGGTTGCCGCACCGGTTGTGGAAGCCAAGGAAGAAAAGAAGTCCAAGAAGTCTGCAGCTAAGAAGGCTGAAAAGCCGGCCGAGGCTGAGACCGAGGAGGACGCCAAGTGAGTGAAAAGGACGAGAACGTGACGGAAACTGCTACGGCAGCTACGGCTGAGCAGCGCGGTTACCGTAAGACGCGTCGCGGCTACGTGGTCTCTGACAAGATGGACAAGACCATCGTTGTTCAGGTTGAAGACCGCGTGAAGCACGCCCTGTACGGCAAGGTCATCCGCCGCACCTCCAAGGTCAAGGCACACGACGAGCAGAACACCGCCGGCATCGGCGACCTGGTTGTCATCGCCGAGACCCGCCCGCTGTCCGCCACCAAGAACTGGCGGCTCGTGGAGATCCTCGAGAAGGCTAAGTAACACCTGCAGCATCGCTTCTGGCGGCTGTAACGGAAACCCCCGTTCCCTTTGGGAGCGGGGGTTTCCTGTTAAACGCGGGATGTCCGACGACGGCGGGCCGGGTATGTGGGGGAGTGGCCCGGTCCCTGCCGGTTGTGATATGGGGATGCCCAAGAATTGTGCTAGGATATTGAGTTTGTATGGCGCCTGTTGTGCGCCGACAGCAAACCTCGTAAACAATCGTGCCACGGCATAGTGTTCCCCTGCGCCTCGACGGGCTGGGAAGCAACTGTTTGTGGCACGGGCGTTTAGGCCTGGTCTGGCAAAATCCAGTCAGGTCAAGAGACACCCCGATCAACCGTTCCGCAAGGCTCATTCCGTAGGAAGATTTTCGGTCTGAGAACCGGCGCGACGCAAGGAGTAAATAGTGATTCAGCAGGAGTCGCGACTCAAGGTCGCCGACAACACGGGTGCTAAGGAAATCCTTACCATTCGCGTTCTCGGTGGATCTGGCCGTCGCTACGCAGGCATTGGCGACGTAATCGTCGCAACCGTCAAGGATGCAATCCCGGGCGGAAACGTAAAGAAGGGCGACGTCGTCAAGGCTGTCATCGTCCGTACCAAGAAGGAACGCCGCCGTGCGGATGGTTCCTACATCAAGTTTGACGAGAACGCAGCCGTCATCCTGAAGAACGACGGTGACCCCCGCGGTACCCGTATCTTCGGACCGGTTGGTCGTGAACTCCGTGACAAGAAGTTCATGAAGATCGTTTCTCTGGCTCCGGAGGTGCTCTAGTCCATGGCTAAGATCAAGAAGGGTGACCTGGTTCAGGTCATCACTGGCGCCAAGGCTGAGCGCGGCGGCGACCGTGGCAAGCAGGGCAAGGTTCTGCGCGTGTTCCCGGAAACCAACCGCGTGCTGGTTGAGGGTATCAACCGCGTAACCAAGCACACCAAGGTCGGACAGTCGCAGCGCGGCACCAAGACCGGCGGCATCGAGGTTGTCGAGGCTTCCATCCACGTTTCCAACGTGGCTCTGGTTGACCCGTCCACCAAGAAGCCGACCCGCGTTGGTTTCCGCCTCGACACCGTAGAGAAGGACGGCGTCAAGAAGACCGTCCGCATCCGCGTGGCCAAGAGCTCCGGGAAGGACATCTAATGACTGAGACTCTCGAGACTCCGGCAACGAAGATCGTTCCTCGTCTGAAGACCAAGTACGCCGATTCCATCAAGAGCGCGCTTCTTGAGGAATTCAAGTACGAGAACGTGAACCAGGTTCCCCGTCTGGTCAAGGTTGTAGTGAACATGGGTGTTGGAGATGCCGCCAAGGACTCCAAGCTGATCGACGGCGCTGTCCGCGACCTCACCCTGATCACCGGCCAGAAGCCGCAGGTCACCAAGGCCCGCAAGTCGATCGCCCAGTTCAAGCTGCGCGAAGGCATGCCCATTGGTGCACACGCAACCCTGCGTGGCGACCGCATGTGGGAATTCGTGGACCGTCTGGTCACGCTGGCCCTGCCGCGTATCCGCGACTTCCGCGGCCTCAGCGGCAAGCAGTTTGATGGCAACGGCAACTACACCTTCGGTCTGACCGAGCAGGTTATGTTCCACGAGATCGACCAGGACTCCATCGACCGCACCCGCGGTATGGACATCACGGTTGTGACCACCGCCAAGACCGACGACGAAGGCCGCGCGCTGCTCAAGGCGCTTGGTTTCCCGTTCAAAACCGAAGCTTAATTAACTACGTAAAAGGTCCGGCCGAGCCCCTGTCTGAATTTATTCGGGAAAAAGGGCACGGCGGAAACCGTTACGAGGAAGGGCAAGTGCCCAAATGACAATGACAGATCCTGTCGCAGATATGCTTACGCGCCTGCGTAACGCAAACTCGGCATACCACGATTCCGTGTCTATGCCTTACAGCAAGCTCAAGGCTCGCGTTGCTGACATCCTGAAGGCCGAAGGTTTCATCGCCGGCTGGAAGGAAGAGGACGCAGAAGTCGGCAAGAAGCTGACCCTTGATCTCAAGTTCGGCCCCAACCGCGAGCGTTCAATCGCGGGTGTCCGTCGCATCTCCAAGCCGGGTCTCCGCGTTTACGCGAAGTCCACCAACCTGCCGCACGTGCTGGGTGGCCTGGGTATCGCAATTCTGTCCACCTCTTCCGGCCTCCTGACTGACAAGCAGGCCGGCAAGAAGGGCGTGGGCGGCGAAGTCCTCGCTTACGTCTGGTAACGGGAAAGGAAGAGAATAATGTCACGTATTGGACGTCTCCCCATCACCGTTCCTGCCGGCGTTGAGGTCAAGGTTGACGGCTCTGTCGTCAACGTCAAGGGTTCCAAGGGCGAGCTGAGCCACACTGTGGCCAGCCCGATCGAGGTTGCGCTGGAAGACAGCACCCTGACCGTAACCCGCCCGAACGACGAGCGCGCCTCCCGTTCGCTCCACGGCCTGACCCGCACCCTGATCTCCAACATGATCCAGGGCGTCACCGCAGGCTACGAGAAGAAGCTTGAAATCGTCGGTACCGGTTACCGCGTTCAGGCCAAGGGATCTGACCTTGAGTTCGCTCTCGGCTACAGCCACCCGGTCAGCGTTACCGCTCCGGCCGGCATCACCTTTGCAGTAGAGGGGCCGACCAAGCTCTCTGTCTCAGGCATCAACAAGCAGCAGGTCGGCGAGGTTGCTGCCAACATTCGCAAGCTGCGCAAGCCTGACCCGTACAAGGGCAAGGGCATCCGCTACGCGGGCGAAGTCATCCGCCGCAAGGTCGGAAAGGCTGGTAAGTAACCATGGCCATCGCCATTAACAAGAAGCGTACGAACAAGAGCAAGTCTGCTTCGCGCAGCCGCCGCCAGCTTCGTATCCGCAAGCGCATCTCCGGAACGGCTGTACGTCCTCGCCTGGTCGTCAACCGCTCCGCACGCCACGTATTTGTCCAGGTTGTCGACGACACCATTGGTCAGACCGTAGCAAGCGCGTCCACTCTGGAAGCTGACCTTCGTGCATTCGACGGTGACAAGACCGCCAAGGCCAAGCGCGTTGGCGAGCTCGTAGCCGAGCGTGCCAAGGCTGCCGGCGTCGAAGCTGTTGTTTTCGACCGTGGTGGTAACAAGTACCACGGCCGGATCGCCGCCGTCGCTGACGGTGCACGCGAAGGTGGGCTGTCACTGTGACCGAAGCAAACAAGGAAAAGGACACTGTGTCTGCAGAAGAAAAGGCCCCCGAAGCCGCAGCTGCTGAGACCACTGCCCCCGCTGCCGAGGACCGCCGTGGTGGCGCCCGTCGCGGCGAGCGTGGCGACCGTGGCCAGGGCCGCGGCGACCGCGGTGGCCGTGGCGGCCGCGATGGCGGACGTGAAGCCGAGAAGAACCAGTTCGTAGAGCGCGTTGTCACCATCAACCGCGTTTCCAAGGTCGTCAAGGGTGGTCGTCGCTTCAGCTTCACCGCGCTCGTCGTCGTTGGTGACGGCAACGGTATGGTCGGCGTCGGCTACGGCAAGGCCAAGGAAGTTCCCGCTGCTATCGCCAAGGGCGTTGAAGAGGCCAAGAAGTCCTTCTTCCGCGTTCCCCGCGTTGGCAGCACCATCCCTCACCGCGTTCAGGGTGAAGCCGCCGCTGGTGTCGTAATGCTGCGTCCGGCTTCCGCCGGTACCGGTGTTATCGCCGGTGGTCCGGTCCGTGCAGTACTGGAGTGCGTGGGCATCCACGACATCCTCTCCAAGTCGCTCGGTTCCTCCAACGCCATCAACATCGTTCACGCGACCGTTGATGCCCTGAAGCGGCTCGAAGAGCCGGCAGCCGTGGCAGCACGCCGCGGCCTGCCCCTCGACGAGATCGCTCCGCCGGCACTGGTGAAGGCTCTGATGAACCAGAAGGCAGGTGTCTAAGTTATGGCTAAGAACCTGACTCCCTCCGACGCCAAGTTGGAGATCACCCAGATTAAGGGCGTCATTGGCGCCAAGCAGAACCAGCGCGACACCCTTCGGTCACTCGGCCTCAAGCGGATCGGACACACCGTTGTCCGCACCGCTGACGCCGTGACCGTTGGAATGCTCAACACGGTTCCGCACCTCGTGAATGTTGAGGAGGCGAAGTAATGGCCGAGAAGAACACCGCTGAGACCGCCGCTGCTGAGAAGCAGAGCGCTCTGAAGGTTCACCACCTGCGTCCCGCCCCGGGTTCCAAGACCGCCAAGACCCGTGTTGGTCGTGGTGAAGGTTCCAAGGGTAAGACCGCCGGTCGCGGTACCAAGGGTACGAAGGCCCGCTACCAGATCAAGGCTGGCTTTGCCGGCGGCCAGCTGCCGCTGCACATGCGCCTGCCGAAGCTGCGCGGCTTCAAGAACCCGTTCCGGGTTGAGTTCCAGGTAGTAAACCTGGACAAGCTCAACGAGCTGTTCCCGGAAGGTGGCGCTGTCACCGTGGAGAACCTGGTCGAAAAGGGTGCCGTTCGTAAGAACCAGCCCGTCAAGGTGCTTGGCACCGGCGACATCACCGTCAAGGTTGACGTCACCGTCCACGCATTCTCGGCCAGCGCCGCAGAAAAGATCGCTGCAGCCGGCGGCAGCACCACCGCGCTCTAAGGGATTTCTTCCCGGAGCCGGTGGGCAATAGCCCGCTGCGCAAACTCCCGGCACGGGGGCCGAGGCCCCCGTGCCGGGAGTTTTTTCATACCTATTGGGTCTTCCGGATTGTTCGGATGCCGCAAACACCGGTTAGACTCGGTTGTTGGGTTTATAGACCTGCATCACGAGACTTATTAACAACTGAGGAGGACGCTTGCTAAGCGCATTCGGCCGGGCGTTTCGGACGCCTGATCTGCGACGCAAGTTGTTGTTCACGCTGGGAATCATCACAATCTTCCGCTTGGGAGCCTTTATCCCCTCGCCCGGTGTGAGCTACCAGAATGTCCAGCAATGCTTGTCGAACGGGCAGACCCAGGGCGGGATCTACCAGCTCGTCAATCTTTTCAGCGGCGGTGCCTTGCTGCAGGTCTCCATCTTCGCCTTGGGCATCATGCCGTACATCACGGCGAGCATCATTGTGCAGCTGCTGCGCGTGGTCATCCCGCGGTTCCAGCAGCTGTACGAAGAGGGCGCCTCCGGGCAGTCCAAGCTGACGCAGTACACGCGGTACCTGACGATCGCCCTTGGCCTGCTGAACGCCACGACGCTGGTGTCGCTGGCACGGTCCGGCCAGTTGCTGCCCGGCTGCAACCTGCCGATCATCCCGGACCAGAGCGTCATCACCACGATCCTCATCGTCATCACGCTGACGGCCGGCACCGGCCTCATCATGTGGATGGGTGAGCTCGTGACCGAGAAGGGCGTCGGCAACGGCATGTCGCTGCTGATCTTCACGGCCATCGCTGCCGGCTTCCCCACTTCGCTGGGCGCCATCTGGTCCGCGCAGGGTCCGGGCACGTTCTTCATTGTCATCATCATCGGTCTGCTGACGGTTGCCCTGGTGGTCTTCGTGGAGCAGTCCCAGCGCCGCATCCCCGTGCAGTACGCCAAGCGGATGATCGGCCGCCGCACAGTGGGCGGCACCAGCACCTACATTCCCATCAAGGTGAACATGGCCGGCGTCATTCCCGTCATCTTCGCTTCCTCGATGCTCTACCTGCCGGCCTTGATCTCACAGTTCAACCAGCCGAAGGCGGGGGAGTCCATCCAGCCGTGGGTTGAGTGGATCAACAACAACCTGACCCGCGGTGACCACCCCATCTACATGGTGATGTACTTCGCCATGATCGTTTTCTTTACCTACTTCTACGTGGCGATCACCTTCAACCCTGAAGAGGTCTCCGACAACATGAAGAAATACGGCGGCTTCATTCCGGGTATCCGTGCCGGCAAGCCGACCGCGGACTACCTGCAGTACGTCCTGTCGCGGATCACGCTGCCCGGCGCCTTCTATCTTGGCTTCGTGGCACTGATCCCGCTGGTGGCGCTCGTGCTGATCAACGCGAACCAGAACTTCCCGTTCGGTGGCACCTCGATCCTGATCATGGTGGGCGTTGGCTTGGAAACCGTCAAGCAAATTGACGCGCAGCTACAGCAGCGTCACTACGAAGGGCTATTGCGATGACCAGAATGTTGATTATCGGACCACCGGGTTCGGGCAAGGGCACGCAGGCGGAACGCATCTCAGACCGCCTCGGCGTCGTTGCGATCTCCACCGGCGACATCTTCCGCGCCAACGTCAAGGGCGAGACGCCGCTCGGCGTGGAGGCCAAGAAGTACATGGACGCGGGCGACTTCGTGCCGGACAGCGTGACCAACAAGATGGTCCGCGACCGTCTCAGTGAAGCTGACGTCGAGGACGGCTTCCTGTTGGACGGCTACCCGCGCACCACTGCCCAGGTTGATTACCTGGACCAGATCCTGGCCGACGGCGACCAGAAGCTGGACGTCGTCCTGCAGCTCACCGCCGATGACGAGGAACTCGTTGCCCGCCTGCTGGGCCGCGCGAAGGAAACCGGACGCAGTGACGACAACGAAGCCGTCATCCGCCACCGCCTGGACCTTTATCACGAGCAGACCGAAGCTGTTGTGGCCAAGTACGCCGAACGCGGCATTCTGACCCAGGTTGACGGCATCGGCCAGATCGACGAGGTCACCGACCGCGTCATGCAGGCCATCAAGGAAGCTCAGGCCGCCTGAAATTAGTTCCAACGCTGCGAGGCTCCTCCCGGACCATGGGGAGGGGCCTCCGGCTTTTAGCCCCGTGCTTCTTGGTCCCGCATCCTGCGGCCGGAAAGGCGAGGCACATCGAGAGGAAACACCGCTGATGGCATTCGGCCAGCCACGGATTGAATACAAGACCAACGCCCAGATGCGCACCATGCACGAGGCCGGGCTCGTCCTAAGCCGCGCCCTCGACGCCGCCGTGGCCGCGGCTGTCCCCGGGGTCACCACCAAGCAGCTCGACGAGGTTTTCGCTGCCGTGCTGCTCGAGGCGGGTGCCAAGTCCAACTTCCTGGGCTACCACGGGTTCCCCGCCACCATCTGCACTTCCGTCAACGAGGAAGTGGTCCACGGCATCCCGGGCGACAAGGTCCTGCAGGACGGGGACATCATTTCCATCGACGGTGGCGCGATCGTCAACGGCTGGCACTCCGACTCGGCGCGGACTGTGATCGTGGGAACGCCTGACCCGGAGGACCAGCGCCTCTCCGACGTCACCGAGACCGCCATGTGGCACGGCATCGCGGCCCTGGCCAAGGGCAAGTTCGTGGGGGACATCGGTGCAGCAGTGGACGATTACGTCTCCTCGGTGCCGGGCAAGCCCCTGGGCATCCTCGAGGACTACGTGGGCCACGGCATCGGCTCCGAGATGCACATGGCACCCGACGTTCTGAACTACCGCACCAGCCACCGCGGTCCAAAGATCCGCCCGGGCCTGTGCCTGGCGATCGAACCGATGCTGGTGCGCGGCGGCATTGAGACGGCAGTGCTGGAGGATGACTGGACCGTCGTCACCACCGACGGCAAGCGTTCGTGCCAGTGGGAGCATTCCGTGGCCGTCCATGAGAAGGGCATATGGGTGCTGTCCTCGCCCGACGGGGGCGCGGCCAGGCTCGCGCCCCTTGGTGTGGTGCCGGTCCCGATCCCCTGAGGACGCGCATTTAGCTGGGCGACTCGCAAAATCCCTGCCGCTACCGGAATTCCGGTGTCGCCAGGGATTTTGTACGTCACGGGCAGTTGTCTGCGTCGCCATGTCAGCTTCCGGGGCAGAATGGGAGCCATGGGAGTGAGCAGTGGTGCTGGTCCGCAGGGAAAGATCACCGATGTGCCGGGCATGCGGGTGGGGCACCAGCAGAAGTCCGACGGCGGGTGGCTGAGCGGGATGACCGTGGTGCTGCCCCCTGCGGGGACAGTGGGTTCGGTGGACGTCCGCGGGGGAGGACCCGGCACCCATGAGACCGATGCGCTGGACCCCACCACACTGGTGCGGACTGTGGACGCCGTGGTGCTCACCGGCGGCAGTGCCTACGGCTTGGTTACCGCACACGGCGTCCAGCGATGGTGCGAGCAGCAGGGCCGAGGCTTCGCCGTGGCCGGAGGGGTGGTTCCCATTGTTCCGGCAGCCGCCATCTTCGATCTCGGCCGCGGCGGCGATTTCAGCGCCCGCCCGTATGAGGCCATGGGCTACGCGGCGGCGGCGGCTGCCGGTGCACAAACGGAAGGGCACGACGTCGAACGGGGCAACGTGGGTGCCGGCACCGGAGCAGTCATCGGACGGGGGAAATACAAAGGGGGAGTCGGCACCGCGTCGGTCTTCCTGGAGAACGGTGTCGTGGTCGGAGCTCTGGCGGTGGTGAACGCGCTGGGCCAGCCGGGGGTTGAGCCTGTCGAAACCAAGGCCGGTGATTTCGACGGGCTCAATCAGCGGGACGACAAGCTCAATCAGCGGGATGCTCCGCCAGCCCTGAACACCACGCTCGTCGTCGTCGCCACGAACGCAGTGCTCGATGTGGCCGAGTGCAAGCGGACCGCCTCTGCTGCCCACGCGGGGCTGGCGCGGGCGCTGAATCCGAGCCACACCCTGGCAGACGGGGACACCGTGTTCTGCCTCGCCACCGGTGGCCAGGAGCTGGACAGGAGTACGGAAGCCGCCCGGCAGATAAGTCTCATAACCCTCCAGAGTGCGGCAGCCGACGTCGTGCGTTTGGCCATCCTTGACGGAATCAGCAGTGCCCAGGCGGTAACAACTCCGGCGGGTGAATTTGGTGCATACCCGGGCGATCTGCGCTAACATGGCTGGATTTAACTTTCCGGGCCTAATGCCGTAGAGTTGCATGTTGGTTGTCTGCCCTGCCACGCCCATTTGCGGCCGGAGGGCGACAGTCAATCAAATCAAAAACGTCCGCAGTCATGCCCGGCGCCAGCCGGAGGTCTGTGGCAAACAACAGTTAGCGGAGGATATGGCCAAGAAGGACGGGGTCATTGAGATCGAAGGCGTAGTGACTGAGGCGCTGCCCAACGCGATGTTTCGTGTTGAGCTCACCAACAAGCACGTCGTCCTCGCACACATCTCTGGGAAGATGCGCCAGCACTACATCAGGATTCTTCCTGAGGACCGCGTAGTGGTGGAGCTGAGCCCTTATGACCTGACACGTGGTCGTATCGTCTACCGCTACAAGTAAACGTTGGGCGGCCAAGGCAATTGCCAAGGCCGCTCCATCGGCCCAACTGCTATCACGCAAAGGAACGCCATGAAGGTCAAGCCGAGCGTCAAGCAGATCTGCGAAAAGTGCAAAGTGATCCGCCGTAACGGCCGGGTCATGGTGATCTGCGAGAACCCGCGCCACAAGCAGCGCCAGGGCTAATTCCCGTCAGGGAATCCCTGGGTTGCTAACCCACGCAAGTAAATAAAGGCAGCACAAGCTGAACTGGGACATATGGGCCCGGACAGCTAACCCCCGGTCGGAGGCTGGGGCCGCACTGAAAGTGCGGGTGTACTGCCTACGACCTCCGGTTTATTCAAGGAGTACGCCACTATGGCTCGTCTCGCTGGCGTAGACATTCCCCGCGAAAAGCGGCTGGAAATTGCGCTTACTTACATCTACGGCGTGGGCAAGACCCGTGCACACGAAACCCTGGCTGCCACCGGCATCAGCGCTGACGTTCGGGTCAAGGACCTGACGGATGCGCAGCTGGTAGAGCTGCGTGACTACATTGAAGGCAACTACAAGGTTGAGGGTGACCTTCGCCGCGAAGTAGCAGCAGATATCCGCCGCAAGGTTGAAATCGGCAGCTACGAAGGCCTGCGTCACCGCAAGGGCCTGCCCGTACGCGGTCAGCGTACGAAGACCAACGCTCGTACCCGCAAGGGCCCGAAGCGTACCGTCGCCGGCAAGAAGAAGGCCCGCTAAACCGCACTTGCCTAACGGCAAATGTGGGACCAGCAAGGCCTTCCCCCAAATAACTTTCTGTAGGAGAAGAAATGCCCCCGAAGACTCGTGGCGCGGTTCGCAAGCCGCGTAAGAAGGACAAGAAGAATATCGCGCTTGGCCAGGCGCACATCAAGAGCACGTTCAACAACACCATCGTGTCCATCACGGACCCGTCCGGTGCTGTGATTTCCTGGGCTTCCGCCGGTGAAGTTGGATTCAAGGGCTCGCGTAAGTCCACCCCGTTCGCTGCGCAGATGGCTGCCGAAGCCGCCGCCAAGCGTGCACAGGAGCACGGGCTGAAGAAGGTTGACGTGTTCGTCAAGGGACCGGGTTCCGGACGCGAAACCGCCATCCGTTCGCTGCAGGCTGCCGGCCTCGAGGTTGGCTCCATTCAGGACGTCACCCCCGCCGCGCACAACGGCTGCCGTCCGCCGAAGCGCCGCCGCGTCTAAGTATTTTCCGCAGCCGGAGCTTGCCCGGACCCGTTTCGGGTCCGGGCAAGCCCGCCGCGTTAAGTCCTCAGACCGATTTTCCACCACCTGTGTTGCGTCATATAGCGGATGCTCGCCGAAAGGAAACCTAAGTGCTCATTGCACAGCGCCCCACCCTCTCCGAAGAGGTCGTCTCCGAAAACCGCTCCCGGTTCATCATTGAACCGCTGGAGCCGGGCTTCGGTTACACCCTCGGAAACTCCCTCCGCCGTACCCTGCTCTCCTCCATCCCCGGTGCCGCTGTAACCAGCCTCCGGATCGATGGCGTGCTGCACGAGTTCACGACGGTTCCGGGTGTCAAGGAAGATGTCACCGAGATCATCCTCAACATCAAGAACCTGTCTGTGTCCTCCGAGCACGACGAGCCGGTTGTTGCTTACCTGCGCAAGCAGGGCCCCGGAGTCGTCACCGCCGCGGACATCGCTCCGCCGGCCGGCGTCGAGTTCCACAACCCGGATCTGCACATTGCCACGCTGAACTCGAAGGGCAAGTTCGAGCTCGAACTGACCATCGAGCGCGGCCGCGGCTACGTTTCGGCAGCTCAGAACAAGTCCGGCGACGCAGAGATCGGCCGTATTCCGGTTGACTCCATCTACTCGCCGGTGCTGAAGGTTACTTTCCGCGTGGAAGCCACCCGTGTTGAGCAGCGCACCGACTTCGACAAGCTCATTGTCGACGTCGAGACCAAGCAGGCCATCGCCCCGCGCGATGCCGTTGCTTCCGCTGGCACCACCCTGGTGGAACTGTTCGGTCTGGCCCGCGAGCTGAACACCGCAGCTGAGGGTATCGAGATTGGCCCGTCGCCGACGGATGCTGCCCTGGCAGCAGACATGGCTCTGCCGATCGAGGATCTGGACCTCACCGTCCGTTCCTACAACTGCCTCAAGCGTGAGGGCATCCACACCGTGGGTGAACTCGTTGCCCGCTCCGAGGCTGACCTGATGGACATCCGCAACTTTGGTGCGAAGTCCATCGATGAGGTCAAGGCAAAGCTGGTTGAACTGGGTCTGTCCCTGAAGGACTCCCCTCCCGGTTTCGACCTGGCAGCCCGCGCCGCAGCCATCGAAGAGGACGACGCCGCGTTCAGCGACGACGAGCTCTAACAAGCAGATCTTGGCCGAGGGGCTGGCCCGCACCGCGTAGTGCGCAGCCTCCCGGCTTCCATATGAGGAGAAACAATTATGCCTACCCCCACTAAGGGTCCGCGCCTCGGAGGCGGCCCGGCTCACGAGCGTCTCATGCTCGCGAACCTGGCAGCAGCACTGTTCGAGCACAAGCGGATCACCACCACGGTCACCAAGGCCAAGCGCCTGAAGCCGTACGCAGAGCGCCTGGTCACCTTCGCCAAGCGCGGCGACCTCGCATCCCGCCGCCGCGTTCTCGGCCTGATCAGCAACAAGGGCGTCGTCCACGAGCTGTTCACCGACATTGCGCAGGCTGTGGAGAACCGCGATGGCGGCTACACCCGCATCACCAAGATCGGCAACCGCAAGGGCGACAACGCTCCCATGGCTGTCATCGAACTGGTTCTCGAGCCGGTTTCCGCCAAGCAGGCTGTTGTAGCCGAGGCCACCGCCGCTGCCAAGCGCGATGCAGACAAGGCTGCTCCGGCTGCTGAGGAAGCTCCCGAGGCAGAGGTCGTTGAGACCGAAGCTGCAACCGAAGAGGCTCCGGCCGCTGAGGAAGCTCCGGCTGAAGAAGCTGCTGCTGAAGAGGCTCCTGCCGAGGAAGCTGCCGCTGACGAGGCCGCAGCCGACGAGGCCAAGGACGCGAAGTAATTCGCTAAATCCTTCGCATAGACTTGAGTCTATGACCCACCAGGAACCCGCTGCCCCCGTTTTGGGGGGCGGCGGGTTTTTGCGTATCCGGCTGGATCTGGCGTACGACGGCGGCCCGTTCAGCGGGTGGGCAGTGCAGCCGGGACGGCGTACCGTCCAGGGAGTTCTGGAAGAGGCGCTGGAGCTGCTGCTGCGCCGCCCCATACGTGTCACGGTTGCGGGACGCACCGACGCCGGCGTGCACGCCCGCGGCCAGGTGGTCCACTTCGACCTCGCCGAAGCCGAGTGGCTGGGACTGAACCGTGGTGCGGCCGTCGATCCCGCCGTCGCCCTCCTGCGCCGCCTGCGGGGCACGCTCAGCCGCGGGCTGGGGGACCAGACCGGCGCCATCATGGTGCATCACGCCGCCGTTGCCCCTGAAGGGTTCGACGCCCGTTTCTCCGCCCTGTGGCGCCGTTACAGCTACCGCATCGCGGACGGCCCCGAGAAGTGGGATCCGCTCAGCCGGTTCGACACGCTCTGGCACAAGACGCCGCTGGACCTGGACCTGCTGAACGAGGGCTCGGCGCAGCTGCTGGGCCTGCACAACTTCCTGTCCTTCTGCAAGCCGCGGGAGGGTTCCACCACCGTCCGGGAACTGCAGCGCTTTGAGTTTGCCCGCGGGCAGGACGGCGTCATCGTCGTCACGGTCCAGGCCGACGCCTTCTGCCACAACATGGTGCGAGCTTTGGTGGGCTCGGCCTTGTACGTGGGGGAGGGGCAGGAACGTCCGGAGTGGCTACACGAGCGCCTGCTGGCAAGGAAGCGCGACGCCCGTTCCGTCCTCGCCGCACCGCACCCCCTGGTGTTCGAGGAAGTGGCCTACCCCTCTGACGGCGAACTGCTGGCCCGGGCAGAGCTCACACGGGCGGTGCGCCAGTAATACCCTGCACCGGTTTTCGCACCGCGGCTAGTAGGCTGAGACGCAGTCTTAAATCATGCGGTCCTTACAGGGGGTAAGGGATGAATGACCGTCGGGTCGTTGTCGTTATCGATCGGGACGAGGAAGTCCGGTCCCTTTTGCGGACCACGCTCGGAGAGGCCGGTTTCGTAGTGCACTGCGCTGCCACCGGCGAAGCCGGGCTTGCGCTGGTGCGCGCCAAGCAGCCGGACACCGTCACGCTGGATCTGGTGCTTCCGGACATCGGCGGCTATGAGGTGCTGCGGCGCATCCGCGAATTCAGCCACACCTACATCCTGATCATCACCGCGCGAAGTGGCCTTGGAGCGACCTTGGAGGGCTTCGATGCCGGGGCTGACGATTACATGGTCAAACCCATCCGGCCGCGGGAGCTGCGGGCCCGTGTTGACGGCATGCTGCGCCGGCCCCGGCAGCTGACCGTGCCACCGATCGTGACGCCGCGGCAAGCGCCGCTGATTTCACCGCGGCTGCGTGCCTCGGCCAAGGCGAAGAGCGTGCCGGCACGCGCTCCGGCCCACGGCCTTCCAGCCGCCCAAGGCCTTCCGGCAGCTCAGGGCCTTGCCGCAGCGCAGGGCACGCCAGCCGCCCAGGGCCTTGCAGCAGCGCAGGGCCTTGAAGCTGCCGATGCCTTTGAGCACAACGGGCTGGAGATCAACAACGCAACGCGGGCCGCAACGCTCGGGGGCCGTGTCCTGCAGCTGACCCGTACCGAGTTCGACCTCCTGTATATCTTGCTGCAGCGCGGAAGCGGCGTGGTCAGCAAGGCGGAACTCGCGGGGCTTTTGGGTGTCGCGAAGCGGGAAGCAGGCACCATGGGCGGCGGCAATGCCGGTGCGCGGGACCCCGGCCGGATTGTTGAAACCCACGTCGGCAACCTGCGCCGGAAGCTGGGGGACGACGCGAGGCAGCCCCGCTGGCTGAAGACCGTCCGCGGGTCCGGCTACACCCTGGCATAGCTGCCGGCGTCGGGGTGTGTCCGCAGGTCAGGGCGCGGCGGCGTCCGCGCCGTTGGGGACGCTCAAAATGTGGCCCTGCAAACGGGGGACACGCCGTCAAGGTTACAAGAAAATAACAAGGCGCCGGGCGCACGGTTAAGTCATGAAATCACTTACAAGCGACGACGTCGTCGCAGTCCGTGGCGTTCTTACCGATACGCATCCGGTCGATTTCTACGTGCTTGGCGTCGCGGGGGCGATTGACCGTTTGGCCCTCCCGCTGCGCGGACGTGGGATCGCGGTGCACCTTGAGGCGCCCCATCATGGAATGGAAGTGGACAGGAAGTCCGCCACGCTGCTCTACCGGGCGGCGCAGGAGCTCCTGAGCAACATCCATAAATATGCCGACGCGTCCTCCGTGACCGTCCGGCTCTGCTGTGTCTGCCGTTCCGGGGACAACCATGCGGTCCAGCTCCGCATTACCGACGACGGCAGGGGCTTCGACGTTGAGGCCGCCACGCACGGCAGGCACTCGGGCATGGGTCTGAGGCTCATGCGCCTTGCCGTCGGTTCGGCGGGAGGCAACATGGCGATCGAGTCGAGTCCCGCCACGGGAACCCGCGTGACCGTGACCCTCCCGCTGGATTAAGGGCAAGGGACGAGGGCACGTCTCCCTCCTTGCGCCCGTTTCCTACGCGGCTGTGACTGATGTTCGGTCGGGCCAGGGATCCATCGGCAGTGATGATCCCGTGCCGACGAAGGATCCCTGGCCGTCGATACCGTCCGGGGCGCCATAAGCTTCCGGACATTCGCGACCTTCGAAACCGACGAGACCGTAGTCATCGTCGAACCCTTCGAATTCCTCCGGCCCGTCTGGCTGGTCCATCGGCTCGGGCCAGCCGGCCGGTTCCGGACAGTCCGGGGGCGTGCGCCAGTCTTGGTCGGGTGGCAGGTCGGGCAGGCCCGGCCTGCCGGGCCTGCTGAGCTGTTCGCGTCCGGCTCGGTCATCACTACTGAGCATGGTTTGGATTTGTCGTGGCCATTGGGGTGGTTCCCAGTCCTGTTGTTCGCTGGGGTAGGAACGTCCCGCCGGCGAAATCCAGCCGGGCGATTCGTGGGCGGTAGCGCTGACCGGTCTCCACGCCGTGGTGTGTTTCAGTCTGTGGTGTTTCGGGCAGGGCTGGCCAAGGTTGGCGACACCGGTACCGCCGCCGTCTGCCCAGGCCAGGATGTGGTCGGCCTCGTTGTCCAGCGAGTGGTTGTTACAGCTCGGGAATGTGCACTTCGCGTCGCGGAGCCGCAACCACTGGCGCATCGGCTTCGTCAGCCGGTAGCTGGTGCGTCCGATCTCCAGGGGCGCCCCGTCTCGCGGGTCGGTGAGGACCCGGAGGAACGATGTTGCGCCGTCGGCGACGAGCCGGCGGGCCATCGACGGCGGGATCGGCCCGTACCCGTCGAGTGTTGCCGGCTCATCGGACAGGCCGAGTAGCGAGAACACCGGAACGGTGACCAGGACCTGCGCCGTGGGGGACGGCACCTCACCGACCGGCACAAGACCGGACGGCGCATCAGCTACGGGGCCGGAACCTGCGGGGACAGAACCTGCACGCGTCGAACCTGCCGGCACGGAGTCTGCGGGAACCGACTCTGTGGCCGGGCCGTCAACCACGCCGTCAACCGCGCCGTCAACCGGGCCGTCAACCGGGCCGTCAACCGCGCGGACAACCGGGTGGCCTGCGGTGAGCAGCCACGTGGCGAAGGCGTCGACGCGGAGCTGGGTCAGGGTGCGCGTTTCGGTCGGGCCCTGCATGGCGCGGGCGGCGGCGGTGGTGCGGTTCCAGATCCCCGCCGCCTGGTCGGCGGGCAGATAGGCCGAGAACCAGGCCATGCCGTCCCGGTCCGGGACATACTCCAGCCGCCGGTCCTTCACGCTCTTGCAATGGCGTTTCTCGATGCTCACCGGATGGTGCCGCTCCCGCCAATAACGGGCCTTGGCCCGGAACCTCGCCGGAGTCAGCTTCCCCGCCGGGCACCCCCGCGCATATCCGGGCGCGTTCGGGTCCAGGAAATGTGCCTCAAACGCCGCCGCAGCCGCCGGATCCAGCCCGTCCGTTTCATCGCACACGATGCGCGCGTGCTGCCAGGAAATAGTCCCCGCCTGAAGGCTGGCGAGCGTCAACGGCTGGTCGCTGGTTAGCGTGGCGGATTCGACCAGCAGCCGTGCCGCCGACCCCTCACTCACGGTCAGCGCACCAGCAACCTCCGCAGTCACGGACATCTGCCGGACGGTGCGGTCCTGCACGGACGCGCCAGGCGGAGTCATGGCCTCCTCCGCCGCGGTAAAGCCGGCGGCTAGGTGCACTTTTACGGCCGCCAGCCGCGCCTCCATCCCAGCCACTTCCGAAAGCCCGCCCAGGCACGCCTCCGCCTGATCCCCCAGCGGATCCGCCTCACCCTGCAGTAATTCCGTCCCCGCCGGGCCCGGATCAGCCGCCCTGCGGAGCTCAGCAGCCAGTGCAAGAGCGGAGGCACCGATGGCCTCCAACGTCTCTGCAACTGCCTCGTTATCCATACCCAAAGCATGCCATCGGCCTTTGACAAAAACGACGTTGTCCCGGGGCTATGTGGATAACCGGATCTGACCTAAAACCGGGTCAGGATTCCGGGGCGCCCTCAGCCGGCAGCGTGAGGGTGAAAGTGGTGCCAGCCCCGGGTTTGCTCTGGCAGGAGATGTCCCCGCCGTGCCGCTCAACAATGGTCTTGGTGATGGACAGGCCCAGCCCCACCCCGGGAATGGCGGCCTGGCGCGCGGCCTGGGTGCGGAAGAACCGGGTGAAGATGCGCGATGTTTCTTCTTCGCTGATGCCCATGCCCGTGTCCTGGACCTTTAGCTGCACCCACGATTCGCTACGCCGGGCACTCACGGTGACCTTACCGCCGTCGGGAGAGTATTTGATGGCATTGGACACCAGGTTGTCCAGAGCTTGACCGATGCGGAGCGGGTCAGCGTGCGCCCAGAGGGGCGCGGGAACGTCGGTGGTGAGGGAAACGTTGCTGGCATCTGCCTGCGCCTGGACGGAGCCGATGCTGTTCTCGATGAGGCCCGCGAGGTCGGTCCGGCGGGGATGCACAGCCAGGACGGCCGACGCCGACACCAGAAGCTCGGAGACGAGGGAGAGCAGCCGCTCGGCATTGCGCTGGACCACTTCCAGCCGGCGTACGGCATCGGAGCTCAGGGCGTCTGCTTCATCCAGCACAAGGTCCACGTTCCCGAGCACTGACATCAGGGGACTGCGGAACTCGTGGGAGACGTTGGAGATCAGCTCTTCCTTGGCGGAGAGTGCTTCCACCAGGCCCGTGACGTCACTGTAGACGACGACGGCCCCACTGAACCCGCCGTCGTCGTTCTTGATGATCCGGGCAGCAGTGGCGACCGCCCTCTGCGAGGGTCCCTCGCCCATCCACACCAGGTAGTCGGCGAAGGTCTCACCGGCAACGGCACGGCGGATCGGGCGCTTGTCCAAAGGAAGCGGAGTTACCCGGTCCTGCCCGAACATGAGCTGCTGGGCTTCCAGCGGCTGGTCCGTGCCGGAGGGGGCCGCCGCCTGCCGGAAGGTTTGCTGCTGGTTGTTGACCAGTACCTTCTGGCCGTCCGCATCCACGGCCACAATGCCGACGTCGGTGGTGTCCAGGATGGTCTTGAGCAGCCGTTCGCGGTGCCTGCTTTCCACGAGCAGTTCGCGGAGCTCGGCGTCCTTCTTTTCCAGCCGCTGGCGCTGCAGGCGGACGTTGGCGCTGGCAAACCTGATTGCCAGCGATACGGCCAGCATCATTAGCGGCAGCAGAATTGCAGTGGCAATGTCCGAAGGTGAAATCTTGGGAAACTTTTGCACCAGCGTGGGAATGCCGATGAGGAGGGTGCCGAAAAAGCTCAGGAATATGGTGGTGCGCGGGAAGTTGTCGGAGCTGGAAAGCCAGATCACCGGGAATATCGCCAGAACTCCCAGCCCCGCAACGGCGGGAACCGCGCCGTTGCGGGCGAGCCCGATGACCACCATGTCGAGTATCGGAATAACCAAGTAGGCGTTGGGCGGTAGCCGCTCCCAGGGAACCAGAAAGCAGGCGAGAAACGTCGTCACCATCATGGCGATGGCGGCAATGAATACTGGGCTCTCGATCAGTGTGGGCCACACTGCGGGCGCGGCAATGGCCAGCGCGGCGAGGATGACCGTCACCGGGAGCTGGCAGAGCGCCACCTGGACGCGGGGCCGCAGGCGCCGGAAGAAGCGGTCCGTGTCGCGGACCAGCACGTGCTCACCCAATGCGGCTGCGCCCGGTACTGGCCTGCTCTTCCATATTCGGAGACCGCTCGTGTTTATACGAAGACATGATGCCCATTATGCACACCTATTCTTCGGTATTTGGAGGGGGCGGCGCCGCCGTCGAGTGTACGTCCAAAAGATATGGGTAATTTTCGCTCTTTGAGCCCTTCTACGTTGTAGCGTAGGTAATCTGGTAACGCTTACCGCATTGCGCTGGGCTGTGCGGTGGTTTTGCCTGGATAGAGGTAGTGGTGGGTGATCTTGGTGTTGCCGTGGTCATCGAGGATGATGTCGACGTGCGGAATCTCCTCGACGCGGTTTTGCAGCAGGCTGGTTTTGAGGTGCACTCGGCAGGGACCGGCCGTGACGGGGTTGATGTTGCCAGGCAGCGTCAGGCGAACGTTATAACGCTCGACGTCGGTCTCCCGGACATTGACGGGTTCGAAGTCCTTCGGCGCATTCGGCAGTTCAGTGACGCCTACATTGTGATGCTGACCGGCCGGGATGAGGAGCTTGACACCATCACGGCACTTCAGGGCGGAGCGGACGACTACATCGTCAAGCCCTTCCGGCCGCGCGAATTGCGGGCCCGGATAACGGCGATGCTGCGCAGGCCCCGGGTCGCTTCCGGTGATGATGCTCCGTCTTCCGAGGAGTCCGGGCCGGTTGGCTCGGCCGGTCCCGCCGCTGCCGCCGGTTCGCGCCGGGGCACCGTGCTGCAGCACAACGGGCTGGCACTCGACACCGAAACTCGGACCGTTGCCCTGGGCGGCACGCCGCTGGGACTGACCCGGAGCGAATTCGACTTGCTGCACGAGCTGCTGAAGGGAACGGGCGCGGTGCGCACCAGGGCCGATCTGGTGCGTGTGGTGCGGGGCGAGTACTACGGCGAGGACACCTACATCAGCGAAGCCGACGAAAGGGCAGTCGAGGTCCACATCGGCAACCTGCGCCGGAAACTCCGGGAGGACCCGCAGGATCCACGCTGGCTCGTAACCGTGCGGGGCGTGGGCTACCGGCTGGCGCCGAAGCGGGCGGAGTAGGGGAGCGTTACGTTGGCTCGTATGCCTCCGGCGGGAGGTAACCGTCCTTGAGGCCACACACGGTTTGGTCGCCGGTAAGCGCCACAAAGGGCAGCAGCCGGCGGACGGCGGGCAGGTCTCCGCTCTTGACGAGGCGTTCCAGGTTTACCGCCAGCTGGGCCAGCCGTGAGGCACCCACCATCATGGCCGAGTTCTTCAGGCTGAGAACGGCATCCATGGCTGCGTCAGCGTCGTCGTGTTCGACCGAGGCCTCGAGGTAGGTGCGGCGCTTGTCCCAGATCCTGATGTAGTCCCTGGCGAAGTTATGTGCCACTCCAGTGCTGCCCATGTCTTCTTCGAGGTCGTGAAGGACATCCAGGTTTAAGACGGGCAAGGCGGCACTCTCCGATTCGTTGTGAAGCATGCCATCAGGGACGCCAGACGCCGGGACGCAGACGCCGCTGGCGTTGCTCTCGGCTGCTCCGGAACCTGAAATGGACATGACTTAAGGCTACTTTCTGAGGTTGGGAAAACCCTGATTGAGCTTGGATCTTGTGGAAACCCTGCGGGTACCTTGTGGTGGTTGTAAACCTGCGGAAGCCACAACCTCACTGGTTGGCGAAGGTCTCGATGGTGTTGATGACAGCGGGGCCGAGGATGGCAATGAAGAGGACGGGGAAGATGAAGAACAACAGCGGAAAGAGGATCATCACCGGTAGCTTCATTGCCTTTTCCTCGGCACGCTGGCGGCGCTTCACGCGCATCACCTTGGCCTGCACGCGCAACACGCGGCTGATGGCAATGCCGTACGTGTCCGCCTGCACGACGGCCTGCACGAAGCTGCGCAGTTCAGGGAGGTTTGTGCGCTCGGCCAGTGCAAGATAGGACTCACGGCGGCTCCGGCCCACCTGCATGTCCTGGAGGGTACGGACCAGTTCCTCCGCCAAGGGTCCCTTGCCGTTCTCGCCGGCGCGGGACATGGCGCCTTCGAAGCCGAGGCCGGCCTCAACGGAAATCAGCATCTGGTCCAGGGTATTGGCGAGCTCCAGCTGCATGGCCTTCTGCCGCTCCTGTCCCTTGCTGTAAAGCATTAGGTCCGGGATGAAGTATCCCAGGAATAGGACAAAGATGCCCACGAGCTTGATGATCGGCGTCGTCCCGATGGAGCTCAGCCACAGTCCAACGAGACCGCCCACCAGACCCAGGGCGGGCTTGGCCGCGAGCACGCGGCCCAGCGGAAGGTTTGCCGGGCGGCCAGCGAGGGAGAGCAGGTGGTCGAGCTTCTGCACGTAGCTGGCAGGAGTGAGCCTGCGGCCAATTTGTTCAAGCCGGCCGGTGCTGGTTTTCTTCTCCACTTCAGACCGGTGGGTGGCGCCGCTCGAAAGAATTTTGCGGGCAACCGCTTGGCCTTTTTTGTCTGTGGAGAGCAGGGACCAGGCGAGGTAGCCGAGCGGAAGACAGATCAGGAGGAGGGAAAGGAGAATTAAGGGATCCATGGCCGCCTCAGAACTTCAGGTCGATGATCTTGCGCATCCAGAGACCGCCGATGGTCATCAGGATGATCGAGGCAACGATCATGATCCAGCCCAGAACGGTGGAAACCATCTTGTCCATGTAACCCGGGCTGACCACCATGAGCATGGCAACGATGCCGATGGGGAGCGCCATGAGGATGTAGGCGGAGAATTTCCCTTCTGCGGCGAGGGACTTGATATGGCCCTTGATCTCGTTGCGCTCGCGGATCGTCTCGTTGACCTGGTCCAGGACTTCAGCCAAGTTGCCGCCCACTTCACGGTTGATCTGGATGGCTTGGGAGATCCAAACAAAGTCCTCGTTCTGCATGCGCTCCGCAGTGTCGTTGAGTGACACGAGCAGGTCCCGGCCGAGGCTGGTCTCCGAGACGACCCGGCGCATTTCCTCGGAGGTCGGCGCCTGCGATTCGTTGGCCGCTGCATCGATGGCCCGCAGGATACTGTGCCCCGCCCGGAGGCTGCCGGACAGCAATTGCAGGGTGTCGCCTAGCTGGTCTCCGAACTTGGTGCGCCGCTTGCCTGTCAGGAAGCCCAGCACCAGATGGCCTACAAACGGCGCCGCCACTACTGCGAGAATGGCTAGCAAAGGCCCTGCCACCACCAAGCCCACCAGTGCGCCAACGAACGCGCCGATCAGCACCAAGAGCAGGAAGTCTGCCTGGCTCAGTCGAAGGCCCGCGTTTTCCAAGCGTTCACGGTTGAAGTAGCGGACATTCCTATTCGCAAGGAGTCGGTCAATGGAGAGGACCGCGTTGCCGGCGAATCGGGTGAGTTGAGAGTCTGCCTCCATCCGGAACGGACGACGGCGGTCCAACGGCACGGTGGGGGTGGGGGGAATTGTCACCGCGACCCCGGCGAGGGCGATGGCGGCAACCACGAGGATGATTCCTAAGGTCAGGACCATGAACGTCAGTGCTTTCCGCTAAGGGCTAAAGGGGCGCCGAAGACAGCCGCCGAAACGTGTATGCCCATATCTTCAAAGCGGTCGATAAACCGCGGACGGATGCCTGTGGGGATGGGTGAGCCCAGAAACCGTCCGTGCTGGTCCACGCCGGCGGAATAGTCGAAGACGAAGGCATCCTGGAGCGTGACAATGTCGCCCTCCATGCCCTGGACCTCAGTTACGTGCGTGATGCGCCTGGTACCATCTCGGAGACGGGAAATCTGGATGATGAGGTTGACGGCCGAGGCGATCTGCTCGCGGATGGCCCGCAACGGCAGGTCCATTCCCGCCATGAGGACCAGGGTCTCCAGACGCGCGACGGCGTCGCGGGGCGAGTTCGAGTGCACCGTGGACAGCGAACCGTCGTGCCCCGTGTTCATCGCCTGAAGCATGTCGAGGGATTCCCCGCCGCGGACCTCGCCCACCACGATGCGGTCGGGGCGCATTCGGAGCGAGTTCCGGAGCAGTTCGCGAATGGTGACTTCGCCTTTGCCCTCCGTATTCGGCGGCCGGCTCTCCAAGCGCACAACGTGTTCTTGCTGGATCTGTAGTTCTACCGCATCCTCGATGGTCACGATGCGCTCGTTGGCAGGGAGGAACGATGAAAGAACGTTGAGCAGGGTTGTTTTCCCTGTCCCTGTGCCGCCCGAAACAATGATGTTCAGCTTGGCCTTGACGCACGCGTCGAGCAGCTCGGCCATCTCCGGCGTCAGCGTTCCGAAATCGATGAGGTTCTGTACGGTCAACGGCACCTTGCTGAACTTACGGATGGTCAGGGAGGAACCGCCCACTGCCAGCGGAGGAATCACAGCGTTGACACGTGAGCCGTCTTCCAGGCGCGCGTCAACCAGCGGTGAGGACTCGTCGATGCGCCGGCCCACCTTGGAAACAATTCGCTCTATGACCTTGCGCAGGTGGTCCTCAGAGCTGAACCGGGATTCTGTCAGGGTCAGCTGGCCCTTGCGCTCCACATAAATTTGGTCCATCCGGTTCACCATGATTTCCGTGACGGCCGGATCATCAAGCAGCCGCTGCAATGGACCGTAACCCAGCACGTCGTCGGCCACATCTGCGACGAGGCGGGAGCGTTCATCAACGGTAAGCGGAACCTGCTCCGCATCGATGATGCGGATGAGCTCCTCCCGGGCGGTGCTCTGTAGCTCATTCTCGGTAATCGCCGAGTCGTTGAACCTGGCTCCCATCCGTTCGAAGAGAGCAGTCGCGGCACGCTGCTTCAGAGCAGCAAAGACGTCAACCGGCTGCTGAGTTTTGGGTCTGAAGGCGTCCTTCTGGGAGGCTGAAGGATGTTTAGGTTGCATTGCCGTCTCCTGCCGAGCCGGGCTCGGCTGGCCGGGTTCGCGGCGCACTGCAGGTGCACCTGCCGTCTCTGCCTGTGCCGCCGGCGCGTTCCTCGCGGTCCCGGGGCGAGGGGCTGTTATTGCACGAGTCGACGAGGAAGAAGCAGCCGGTGCCACTGATGCGGCCGGGGGAATGGCAGCAGCTGGCTGTGGCTTCGTCTGGGCCGCCTGAATGCGTTCCGACAGCTTCAACTAAACCACCACTCGCCGGTGACTTTTCCGCTGGCTTTTCGCGTGGCCTCCGGGGCCGAACCGCTCTACAAGCTGGTTGAGCCCTTTGACGGCAGAATCCTTTTTGGCTTCCTGAAGTACCGGCACGCCGCGGTTGGTGGAGAATGCAACGGCACGGGAGCGAGGGACGCTTACGTCGACAGGAGCCCCGATGGTCGATTCAATATCCTGAACGGAGAGCCCGCATTTGGCGTCCGCCATGTTCAGAACCACGTGCCTTCCCTCGGGAAGAATGTCCAGTTGACGGAGGATGTCCAGGCCGGAGCGTAGGCCGCGGACGCTGGGAATGTCCATGGCGGTGACCCAAACCACGTCAGTGCAAGCATCCATTGCGGCAAGTCCTATCTCCGGTAGGCCTGGGGCGGTGTCAACAACTACGTATTGGAATTCTTCCGCCAACTGCTCCAACAGGCGGGTAACCTGCTCGGGCGCGATGTGGTCGGCTTCAACAGGATTGTTTGGTGCGCACAGGGCATAGATACTCGACGGGTGAACAGTGAGGAACGCCTTGAGCACCAGGCTGTCCTGGCTGGCGGCGGGGGAGACTGCGTCCGTGACGGTATGCTCCGGGTTGAGGTACAGGCCGGACGCGACGTCGCCGAACTGCAGGTCAAGGTCCACCACCACCACGCTCATCGGCGCGACCTTGCCCAGGCCTATAGCGAGGTTGGTTGCGATGGTGGTCTTACCCACTCCGCCCTTGGGGGAGAAGACGCCGATTACCCGTCCCTTGCTGCTTTCAGCCTGGCGGGGCTGATCTAACCGGTGACGGCTGGCGAAGGACTGGCAGGCGCGCTCAAGCAGCACCCGCAGCTGGGCGGGGTCGGCCGACGGGCTGAGGATGTCGCGGACGCCGGCACGCATGGCCTGCAGGATGAGATCCGGGTCGGGCTCGGAGACGAGAAGGACCGTAAGGTCCGGCACTTGGACGTCGAGCACCGTGGCTAAACGCAGGGCCTCGTCGATAGCGACTTCCGGTCCAAGGATTAGGACCTCCGGCTGTTCCTGGTTGAGCTGCGCGAACAAATCGTAGGGCCCCGCTGGCAGGATGTTCGTGAGGAACGTCTGCACGCCGCCCTGTAGCCCGCCCGCAACCGCCTGCCGCAAACGGTTGTCAAAATCCGTGCTAGGAGTGATGAGGACGAAGCGGCTCACTTGTACACCTCACTCCGCTGAATGATCCGGGGCCCGCTGTCCTTGGAGTTGGTGGGCTCCTTGCTCAGCCACATCTTGGCATATTCGGCAGCGAAGACTATTTTTGCCGCGTCCACATCACTGACAGCAACAGTCAGCATAAGGGAGCCACTGGGGAGGGTGGTGTCCTGCGGATCGGCAGCGTTTAGATCGGCGCTAGCGGTGGGTGCGGGCTGAGCAGTGGCTGCCGGTTCGGGTGCGCGTTGGACAGCTGTCACAAGGGCCTTGCGGACCGTCAGTTTGGTCGTCTCGGGGTCCAGTTTGTCATCCAACCCGCCCTTTTCCAGGTTGACGAACACGCCCACATGGTCACCAGGAGCCAACCGGCCGCCGACCACCCGGTCTGGCTCGAGCTTGAAGGAAACCTCCTGTAAACCAGTCGGGATATTCACTGATCCAGCAACTTTGAGATCCTCCGGGGCGACCAGACGCTCGGAAACCAGCTGCTCGCCGGGAACCAAATCCACCGCAGCGACCTTGCCTTCGGAAGAATCTAGCGACTTCAGCGACGACCCCATCACAGCCGATGCCGGAACATGTTTGGTAGCGAGTGAGGCAGCCATGGATTCAACAGGCGTGCCGGCAGGAATCGCCGTCTTGACCACCAGGACATCCACGGGTTCAAGGTCCGCAACGGCTCGCTGGTCCGCACCTTGGGCATACGAAATTACCAGCATGGCGCCCACGAGGGCCAGGACTACTGCTGCGGCTCCTGCCAACAACCGAGACTTCACGAACTGCTCCTGAGGGGTTTTGAATCACCAAATTGCAATGCTTAGCTGGTTAGTTCGACGACAGCGGCGCCGTAGGGGCTGACGGGGCCAAGCTTGTAGCCGTCCGCCAAGGAGACGTAACTGACGAAATTGCCGATGATGCCGCGGCAGTCACCTTTACACTGCAGGTTCTTGTCGGATGATGAGGCGTTGTTGTAGACCAACGGGAGCTTATCGGCACCGCTGAAGGCCCATCCCTGGACGCTGAAAGAGGCGAAGGCCACCAAGTCGTAGGAGGCCCCGGAGCCGGTGCCGTAGACGTCCTCATAAACCGGGAGCAAGACGGTGACAGATTTGCCTGCGCCAAGTTCAGCCGCCCATTTATTCAGGATCGCACCGCAGTTCGAGGGACCATCGTTACCGGTGTCGCTACCACTCTGGTTGACAGTCAGGTTAACAAAGCCGCCGCACTGGTCTGTGCTCTGAACGATCCAAGCAAAGCCACCGGGTACTGTCTTTCCGGCAGGGCCAAGGCTGCAATCAGTGTTCTCGTTGGAAGTGTGGATCTGCAGCAACTGGGTTGCACCGTCCACCATGCCTGAAACCTGGCAAACCGAAAATGCCAGGGGGAAGGGTGTGGTGCCCTCGACAGGACTTCCCCAGCGTACCCCGGACGTGGCCGCTACTTCGGAGCTGGGGATTCCGAGGACTGCGGCAAAGAAAAGGGAGACGCTGTTCGTGGTACTTCCAGCTTCTTTTGCCCCGGCCGTCACTTGGACAGTGCGGTTGGGTTTGTCGAGGGCTATGGACTTGATATTGCTAAGTCCATCCAGCGCATTCTTATTGGCCAGGTCTGCTGCCATTGGCGCCGTTGCGGAGCAGTTGGTATCCGCCTCGTTCTTGGCGCATTTTTGAGCCACCATCAAAGCGGTAGCATCAGAGCCGTTCTGGAGCTGGGCGCGTTCGGAGTAAAGCTTTGCAACGTCAATAGCGATCGCAGCGAACCCGAGCATCACTACCATCAGAACTGCGACGATGACGGCAATTGCGCCGCGCTCCTCATCAGAAGAAACCCTTAGCCGCCGCAAAGCATGGTGCCTTTCCCTGTCATCGCAAACGGGCCGGCGATCCCCGTCAGCGTGCTGAGGTTGTAGCTCACGATGACTGTCATCTGTGACCCGACCGTACAATCGGCGGCGCTGAATGCGATGTTGCCGTCGGCCAAGGTCGGGTTCAGTTGCGTTGCAGCGTTTTTCGCCGCGGTACGTGCGGTGGTCAGGCTATTGTTTATGGCCATCGACCGCACGCTTTCACGGGCGGCGTTGGTCAATGTGGTTTGCACGTTGTAGGCCCGTCCGAATTCCATGATTCCGAGCAAGATCATGACCAGGACAGGGGCCAGAAGGGCCAGTTCAACGGCCACTGCTCCACGTTCGGAGGCCTTGTCCATCGAGGTGCCTTCCTAACGTCGGTAGTGGGTGGCGAAAGCCAAGGACCTGTACCACCCACTGCCAGCGAACGATGCTTAGCTGCAGGTACCCGTTGTAGCAGGAGCGACAGGCGCCACGTAGGTGGTTTTGCCCTGCACCTTGCAAGAAACTTCATTAAAGGTCTTGGAAAGACCACCACTGAGGAAGGTCACGGCGACGATGATGACGACGGCGATGAGGGCGACCATGATGCCGTATTCGACAGCGGTCGCGCCTTTTTCGTCGCGACGGACCTTGGCAGCAGCGTTAGAGAAGAAAGCCAGCATTTTTACTCCTGAGCGAGTGTTGGGAAGCTGGTCCATCACCAGCTCTGCAAAAAAGTTAGCAAGCCAATTCGCCCAAAATATGGAACTTGCAGCTTCCTGTGACAAGCCTTGCCGAACGTTGTTGTTACTGCGTTTGCTGTACAGATCCTGCGGTATTCATGCGGATATGGTGTGCCTCCTTGGAGGCGTAATCGCGCAAAAGGACCCTCCGGTTCCACGAACCGAAGGGCCCCCGAGAAGCGAAACCTACCCCGCAAACATCGAAATAATGCTCATCACGGTCGGACCAAGGACCACGATGAACAGCGTGGGCAGGATGAAGAAGATCAGCGGGAACAGCATCTTCACCGGCATCTTCATGGCGTGTTCCTCGGCGCGCTGTTTCCGTTTGATCCGCATGTCCTCGGCCTGGGTCTTGAGGACGCCGGCGATGGCAACGCCGTACGCGTCCGCCTGGACCACGGCCCGGATGAAGCTGCGGACGTCCGGCACATCCACGCGCTCTGCCATCGCGAGGTAGGCGTCCTTCCGAGACCGGCCCACTTGGATGTCCTGGAGCGTGCGAATCAGCTCTTCGGCCATTGGACCGTTGCCGCTGCTGCCGGCGCGTCCCATCGCCGCTTCGAACCCGAGGCCGGCCTGGACTGAGATCAGCATGTGGTCCAGAGTGACCGGCAGGTCCAGTTGGATGGCCTCCCGCCGCTTCTGCGCCCGGTTGCGCACCAGCAGGTCGGGAGTGAAGTAGCAGAGCGCCGTCACACCCAACAGGATCAGGAACCGCTGGGCCGACGGGCTGCCGGCAAAGAACAGGTACCCGGGGACGGCGCCTCCGAAGGCAAGCAGCGGCTTGACCAGGATGAGCCGGGCCAAGGGCCAGTCCTTGGGCCGGCCAGCGCCCGCGAGTTGCCGGTCCAGCCACGCGCCATAGCCCTTCGGCATGATGCGCTGGCTGGCCAGCATCAGTTTCTCGTTGACGCTCAGCGCGGGACCCTTAGCTTTGGACACACGGCCAAGGTTTGCCTGGATATTGCGAAGCCCCGCCCGGTCACCGGTGAAGACAAACCACGTCACGACAGTCACAGGTGCGACTACCGCCAGAATCGCCGCATAAGCCACAGGCTGCATATTGACCACCTTCTTTCTAAAACTTGGGTTTGACAATCCGGCTGAGCCAGAAGCCGCCGGCGGTGAGCAGCACGACTGCCGCGGCGATCATGAGGTAACCGGGCAGGGTGCTGGTGAAGGTGCGGGAGTACATCTCGTTGAACAGCGTCAGTCCGATGAACATCACAACTGGCAGGGCCATGAGGACGATCGCCGACATCCGGCCCTCAGCACTCAGCGCCCGGATCTGGCCGCGCACCTGGTTGCGGTCGCGGACGGTATCGCCCAAGTGGTCCAGCACCTCCGCCAGATCCCCGCCCACCTCCCGGTGGATCTCTATGGCCTGCGAGATGGAGTGAAAATCCTCGCTCTGCGTCCGCGTGGCCACGTCCGCCAGCGATTCGCCGAGGTCGCGCCCGATCCTGGTCTCATTGACGATCCGGCCCAGTTCCTCCGACATCGGCGGCTGACCCTCCTGCCCGGCCGCGTCCACAGCCCGAAGCAGGCTGTGCCCGGCCCTCAGGCCGCCGGAAAACATCTGCAGCGTGTCCGGTACCTGCTGGTCGAACTGCCGACGGCGGCGCCCCGCCAGGGCGTTTAGCAGCAGGTGCAGTCCCAGCGGGGATAGCAGAGCCAGGAGGACAGCGGCGAAAAGGCCGCCGAGGAAGAAACCGACGACGGCGGCCGTCAGGGTTATGACCCCCGCCATGATCAGGTAGTCGCCCGGTTCCTTCTTGAGGCCGCACTCATCCAGCCGCTCCTGGCTGAGCAGGCCAGGTCCCCGCTTCCTGAGGCCCTTGTTCAGCACCCCCACGGCCTGGTCGGTGAGCCTGGTCAGCGATGAGGTCTGGGCTGGGACGTCGGGCCGGCGGCGGGACAGCGGAATGCCCGAATGTGGCCTGAGGGCCACGCCGAAGACCAGGAAGAGCGCGAGGTATAGCAGTACCAGCGCCACCACGAAAACGCCGGAGTCGCCTGCCACCGTCACCGCCCCCTTGCCGGCGCAACGCCGGGGAGGGATGCCCCGAACACGGCAGGCGAGATCTCGATGCCGAGCTCGGCGAAACGCTCCGTAAACCGTGGCCGGACGCCCGTCGGCACCGGCTTCCCTAGGAAGCGGCCGTTGGCGTCCAGGCCCGCCGAGTAGTCGAACACGAAGGCGTCCTGGAGGGTGACAGTGTCGCCCTCCATGCCCTGCACCTCCGTGACGTGGGTGACGCGGCGGGAGCCGTCACGCATCCTGGTGATGTGGACGATCAGGTTGACCGCGGAGGCCAGCTGTTCGCGCACTGCCCGGAGCGGAAGGTCCATGCCGGCCATCAGCACCAGAGTTTCAAGGCGGGCGATGGCGTCCCGCGGCGAGTTGGCGTGCACGGTGGAGATGGAACCGTCGTGGCCGGTGTTCATGGCCTGCAGCATGTCGAGGCATTCGCCGCCGCGGACCTCGCCCACCACAATCCTGTCCGGCCTCATACGGAGCGAGTTCCGGACCAGGTCCCTTATGGACACCTCACCTTTGCCCTCGATGTTCTGCGGGCGGCTTTCCAGCCGGATGACGTGATCCTGCTGGAGCTGGAGTTCAACGGCGTCTTCGATGGTCACGATCCTGTCCTCCGGCGGGATGAAGCCCGACAGCACATTCAGGAGGGTGGTCTTGCCCGTGCCGGTGCCGCCGGAAACGATGATGTTCATCCGGGCCACGACGCAGGCGTTCAGGAGCTCTGCCATCTCGGGGGAGAGGCTTCCCAAGGACACTAGGTCATGGACTGTCAGTGCGTCCCTGCCAAACTTCCGGATGGTCAGGGCCGGTCCGTTGACGGCCAGCGGCGGAATGATGGCATTGACGCGCGAGCCGTCCGCAAGCCGTGCATCCACAAGCGGGGAGGACTCATCGATGCGGCGGCCCACCTTGGACACGATCCGGTCGATCACCCGGCGCAACGATTCATCCGAACTGAACTTCGTGTCCGTGGGGAAAATGCGGCCCTGACGTTCCACATAGACCTGGTCATAGCGGTTCACCATGACCTCGGTAATGGACGGGTCATCTAGGAACCGCTGGATGGGGCCGTGGCCGAGGACGTCGTGGATGATGTCCCGGATGAGCCGCTGCCTCTCGGGACCCGACAGTGGAACCTGCTCCTCGTCCACGACAGCTTTAAGTTCATCGCGGACAAACTGGTGCAGCTCCTCGTCCTCGAGGGCGGAGTCGGTGAGGCGTGAACCCAGCCGTTCAAAGAGCGTTTGGGTTGCCCGTTCCTTCAGCGCATTCAGGGCTTCGCTGGCAATGGAAGCAACGGCTGGCATCTCCAAAGCTGCGGTGGCGCTCGCCGCCGAGCCCGCCGCCTGCTCCTCATGCTTCCTGCCGAGCGTTGTGGCAGCCGGTTTGGGCTTGAAGACGTCGGCGGCCTGTGGCTTCCCGGGGTCGGGTTTGGCCTCCCCCCGGAGGTTCTGGAACCGGTCTGTGAGGTTCACTGGACTACCGCCCTTCTGTGCAGCTTCTTGTGAGGTCTTTCTTCCCAGTTCGGTTTGAACCGCTCCACCAACTGGCGGAGCCCCTTGCCGGCCGTGTCCCGGCTGCCGTCCTGCAGGATCGGTACTCCCGTGTTCGTGGAGAAGGGCAGGGTCCTGGAACGGGGGAGGGCAACATCCACGGGGGCACCGATGGTTGCCTCGATGTCTTGCAGCGTCAGGCCAGCCCGCCGGTCCGTCATGTTCAGCACAACGTGCCGTTTCTCCGGGACGAGGCCGAGCTCGGACAGGATCTGGAATCCTGTCCGGAGGCCGCGAATGCTGGGAATGTCCATTCCGCAGATCCAGACGGCGTCCGTGGCTTGCTCCAGCGTTGCCAGGACGTGCTCGCCCAGCCCCGGTGCCGTGTCCACCACGATGTAGTGGAATTCCTCGCGCAGCTGGTTGAGGAGACGTGTGACCTGTTCACCGGAAATCCTGTCCATCTCGATCGGATTCCTGGGGGCACACAGGGCATAGATTCCGGCGGGGTGGACGGTCAGGTAGGTCTTGAGGACCATGGAATCCTGGCCCGCCGCGCCCACCACGGCGTCGGTGATGGTGTGTTTAGGGTCCAGCATCAACCCGCTGGCAACATCGCCGAACTGGAGGTCCAGATCCACGATCACTACGCTCATCGGGGCGGACTTGCCCAGGCCGACGGCGAGATTGGTTGCCACAGTGGTCTTGCCCACCCCGCCTTTGGGGGACATGACAGCGATGACCCGCCCGCCCGCGCCCTGGTCGGCGTGCTCTGACGCCCCAGGGGCCAAACCACGACGGCGGCCTGCCGCCGCGAGGCTCGCACGCTCCAGCAGGACACGGATGGCGTCAGGGGCCGCGGCAGGATCGAGCAGGTCGCGTACGCCTGAGCGCATGGCCTGGAGAACAACTTCCGTGGTCTCCTCAACCACCAGCACTACGCTGATCTCCGGGTACTGAAGGTCCATGACCGATGCCAGTTTCAGGGAGCCGTCAACCGGCAGGCCGGGTCCGAGGATCAGCACCTCAGGAGGTTCGCCGACAAGCTGCCGCAGGAAGTCCTGCGGGCTTTCGGGCAGGTAGTCCGCCTGGAACACTCGCAGCGAGCCGTGCATGCCAGACACGGCCAGCTGGATGCGGCGCTCGAAGTCGGCGTTTGGGGTGATGAGGACAAAGCGGCTCATCGGAACAACCTTCCGGTGTTCACTACGCCTGAAGTACCCTCCACAGCGTTCGCTGGTTCCTTTGAGAGATACACGCTTCCAAACTCGGTGGTGAAGACAATCCGCTCGGCGTCGGCGGAGTTGCGGGCCAAGGTGATGAGATAGGTGCCATTCGACGACGCGGACTTCTTTGAGTTGAGGGCGCCCTTCGTTGAATCCTGCTCGGCCGTGGTCTCCTGGGACGTGGCTGTGCTGCCGTTGCTGAACTGCGCCGCCGTGACCAAAACCTTATGAAATGTCAGTTGCGTTCCGCCGGACTTCGCCGCAGAGTCGTCGACGGAAAGGAAGACGCCCACGGTGTCCCCGGCCGTCAGGGTGCCGCCCACTACCCGTTCGATCGGCAGCTTGAGGGTGATCTCCTGCATGCCCGCAGGAACTTGGACGCGGGCTGGCCCGAGGATGGAATCGGCGCCCACCATCCGCGTGGTGAGGAGCTGCTCGCCCGGCATCAGGTCCACGGCGGCTACCTTTTGGCCTACCTGGTTTAGGTCCGTCACGGCTCCCGCAGCCACAGCCAGCTTTGGTACGTCTTTCCGGACTACGGCGCCTGCCGCCTTACTGATGCCGGTGCCGGCCGCGATGGTTTTCTCCACTACGTAGACAGATTCGGTTTCCGTGTCCGCGAGGGCGCGTTTATCCGCATTCTGCACATAATTGACCAGCAGGACGGTTCCAATAATTGCCACCAATAAAGCGGCAATTCCTCCTACAAGGCGAGTTTTCATTTTATCCCCCTACAGAGTGATTAGTTGGTGAGGCGAATAAAGACGGTTCCAAGATCGTCTCCCGAGTCTGAGTTTCCTTCGAATGCATCAATGGACTCATACTTCTTGAATTCGCCGATGATGCCTCGGCAAGGATCCACGCAGGCGGTAGCCGGAGTGGGTGAATTGTTGTACGTCCGAGGGCTCGTGGAGCCGCCGCCAAATTTCCAGCCGACCATTTGAAATGTGGCGTAGCCCCTGATGTGGAACCAGCCCTTTCCCTTGTCCTTGCCGGCATTGTCGAACACCGGGAAAACGCCGAGTACTTCGTCGCCGGCCTGGATGGTGTTGATCCAGCCCTGGAGGACCGAATCGCAGTTTTCGGCCGGCTTGCTGGGGTAGTCCGCGCCAGGATCATAGGCGGCGTTATCTTCAACATCGGTGGTGGCCCGGCACGGACCGCCGTTCTGGTCCAGCCAGCCGAACCCGCCGGGAATCGCATGCCCGGACGTCGACGTGCAGTCAGCCATTCCAGGCTTGTAACGGATCTGTTGAAGGATGCCCGTTTCCACTGCGTCGGTGAGGTCGTACTGGCATTCGGACAGGGCCAGCGGGAAGCCCCCTCCTGATCCAGGAACCTCAATGGATGCAGTGGCATGAGCACCCACGCTGACTGCCGGTGCGGTTAGGGCGCTGGCGAAGAGCTTTGCGAGCACGCTGCTGCTGCCGTTCTTCGTAGTGGTCTGGACCGTCACCTGGTCCGCCACGGAAAGGTCAACTTCGGAGACGTTCGCATCTCCGTCGTTGGCGTTTCCGGAGGCCAGTGCGTCGGCAAATGCCTGGGCCTCGGCCTGAGTGCAGCCTGTCTTGTGGCAGGCTTGGGCGACCCCTAGGGCGCTGGCGTCCGCGCCGTTCTGGAGCTGGGCCCGCTCGGAATAGATCTGACCAACATCCACGGCCAGGGCGCCGGCGCCGATGATCACGAGCATCATGACGGCCACCAGGACACCCACTGCACCCCGCTCGGCCTCCGAGGGTTTAGCCTTTAGCCTTCGCATCGCATGGCTCCTGTCCCGGTGACCATCACGGTGCTGCCGAAGATGCCCGTCAGTGTTGGAACGGGGTAGGTGATGGTGACGGTCATGTTCTCGCCGGCCGTGCACGATCCGGGGGAGAAGGCGTACTCAAAATCGGCGCCGTTCAGGCCGGGCGCGCCGGCGGTTGCGGCAAGGGCTGCTGTGCCCTGATCGTCCTCGATGGCCATCTCCCTGGCAGCCTCCCGGGCAGCTTGAGTGACGGAAATCTGCAGGTTATAGGCATACGAGAACTCGACAATGCCGGCCACCAGCGCCAAAAGGACGGGAGCGACCAGGGCGAATTCGACAGCCGCTGCACCGCGCTCTCCTGTTGTGGAGCGTAGACTTTTGCGTTTCACTTGACCCCTCCGCGAGTAACGCCGCCGGATTGGGGGTGCGTAGCGTCCATCCATGTAGACGCGACACACCCCCACTGGACGGATGGACTATGGGGTAGCCACACCGGCTCCATTGGACCAGCCGGCGACGGTGCCGCCGAGTTCGTTGAACCACAGCGACAGGTTGTTGCCGAAGATCGTGACGCCACCGATGACGGCGAACGCAATAAATGCAATGAGCAGCGAGTATTCGGTTGCGGTGGCGCCTTTTTCTGATTCCAGTCGGTCCTTGATTCCGGAAACGAAGGCAAGAACCGAGACCATGAGAGTAGACATTGTTTTTCCTTAGGTTCGATGGAATAAATGCTTTCGAATTCCAGCCTCCCCCATACCGCGAAAGGGCTGGTGCTTCGATAGCTAAAGAATCCACCGGAAAACATGCGCACAACAAGGCGTAGCTCTACCCGACTTTCCCCTCAAGAAAATAAGTATTCCCCCCAAGCAAGTACTCACACTAGGAAAACTGCAAGCACAGGGCTACTTGGAATCTCAAGAAATCATCAAGGTTATTGCAGGAAATTCAACGTTTCACCACAAATACCGGTCTTTAGGATGCCAATAACACAGTGGCCAGCGCAGCGGCCAGCATCGAGGGGCCAAAGGCAATTTCCGAACCCAAATTGGCGCGTTTCAGCCTAATCAAAACGACGGATAAAATCCCGCCTAGAACAAATCCAAGCGCCCCGCCGTAGAACAGCTGGCTCCAGCCCAAGTAGCCCAAGTAGAGGCCCACTGGGGCGGCAAGCTTGACATCACCCATGCCGATGCCGTTTGGCGAGATCAGGGCCAGAATCAGGAAAATGACGAACAGGATGGCCGCCCCAGCGGCCGCGCGGAGCAGTTCGGCCCACTCTGCCGTGGCGAAGCTGCACAGAAAGAGGAGCGCCAGGCCGGCCACCAGCAGTGTGAGCACGAGGGGATTCGGCAGCAGGTGGTGGGCCACATCTATTCGGGCCAGCTGCACGCCGACGACGGCCAGCGCCAGGTAGGCCGGCAGTGTCCACTCCATTCCCAGCCGCAGACCAAGGGCGCCGAAGAGCACTCCGGTGAGTGCCGCCGTCGTAATTCTTGTCCGTACGCCCGGAAGCCCGCCAAGGCGGGGGAGGGTGCGGGCGATGAGGAGATCCGCAAGCAGGCTCAGTAAAATGCCAAGGAGCCCCATGACCAAGGCGAAGAGCGGCCCGGCGCTGGCGATACCTGCTGAAGTCACGTGCACTCCTGGGTGGAAGGGCCCGGCGCTGGCGCAGGACTCCTCGACCCCCGCCACCGGATACCCCATTTTGACCCGGGCGTCCGGTTGGCGCTATTCTTGGTAGTCGTTGTGCGTGTCCTATCTCGATGATGCGTGCCCGCTGAGAATCCGGTTGCAGGATAGCTACTCCTCGGGCACATTCGGGACTCCAGGACCACTGGATTCATAGAGCCCTCACCTCTGTTCCGGTAGCGCATAGATAGTAGGTGCACACCCTTACGTGACACCTAAACAAGAACGCCAGAACAAGAACGAGGCAAACACCGTGCGTACGTACACCCCGAAGCCCGGCGATATCAACCGCCAGTGGCACGTCATTGACGCCACCGACGTTGTCCTTGGTCGTCTTGCCAGCCAGACCGCAATCCTGCTGCGCGGCAAGCACAAGGCCACTTTCGCGCCCCACATGGACATGGGCGACTTCGTCATCATCATCAACGCTGAAAAGGTTGCCCTCACCGGCGCCAAGCTGGAGCAGAAGCGCGCATACCGCCACTCCGGTTACCCGGGCGGCCTGACCTCCGTCAACTACGCGGAGCTGCTGGAATCCAACCCGGTCCGCGCCGTTGAGAAGGCCATCAAGGGCATGCTCCCGAAGAACTCCCTCGCTGCACAGCAGCTGGGCAAGCTGAAGGTCTACCGCGGTGCAGAGCACCCGCACGCCGCCCAGCAGCCCAAGACTTTCGAAATTTCCCAGGTCGCCCAGTAGTCCTGGCCACCAACTAACTTATCTATACAAGGAGAACCGTGGCTCAGAACGAAGAGACCACCGAAGCCGTTGAGGCTGAGGAAAACCTGACCAGCTACACCTCGGAAAGCGGCGCTACCGAAGCCGCCCCGAAGAAGGAGCGCCCGGCACTGACCGTTGCCGGCGCAGCTGTTGGCCGCCGCAAGGAAGCCGTTGCACGCGTTCGCGTCGTGCCGGGCTCCGGCAAGTGGACCATCAACGGCCGCGAGCTCGATAACTACTTCCCGAACAAGCTGCACCAGCAGGACGTCAACGAGCCCTTCAAGATCCTCGATCTCGAAGGCGCCTACGACGTCATTGCCCGCATCCACGGCGGTGGCCCCTCCGGCCAGGCCGGTGCACTGCGCCTCGGCATCGCCCGTTCGCTGAACGAGATCGACGTCGAGAACAACCGCGCCACCCTGAAGAAGGCCGGCTACCTCACCCGTGACGCCCGCGTCATCGAGCGTAAGAAGGCCGGTCTCAAGAAGGCACGCAAGGCTCAGCAGTACTCCAAGCGCTAAATCCGCTTGCCGGGGCGTTCCGCCTCGATCAGAAGCCCGTTCCGCCATGTGGCGGGGCGGGCTTCTGCCGTTAACCAGAGTTACGGGACATGGTCCCCGGTGAACAGGGAAAACGTTCCCGACGCCGTCAGATGACGCCGTCCAGACCGGGTCCAAGGCAGGGGCGGGCGCCTGAATCGTCTAAACTTGGACGCGATGTCTACATTATTTGGAACAGACGGTGTCCGTGGCCTGGCGAATGGCCTGCTGACAGCCGAGCTCGCATTGCAGCTGGCCCAGGCCGCCGCCGTCGTGCTTGGCCATGAACGCACCAGCGAAGGTGCACGCCCGCGCGCCGTAGTGGCGAGGGACCCCCGTGCCAGCGGCGAGTTCATCGCCGCGGCCGTCGAGGCCGGGCTTTCCAGCTCCGGCATCGACGTCTACGACGCCGGTGTCCTGCCCACTCCCGCGGCCGCCTACCTTGTGGCAGACCTGAAGGCGGACTTCGGCGTCATGATCTCCGCCTCGCACAATCCGGCTCCCGACAACGGGATCAAGTTCTTCGCCCGCGGCGGCCAGAAGCTCCCCGACGAGGTGGAGGACGCCATCGAGGCCCAGATGGGCAAGGAGCCTTTCCGCCCCGTGGGCGGGGAGGTGGGCCGCATCCAGCGCTTCTCCGACGCCGAGGACCGGTACATCGTCCACCTCCTGGGAACCCTCCCGCACAACCTCAATGGCATCAAAGTGGTACTGGACTGCGCACACGGTGCCGCCAGCGGCTGTTCCCCCCAGGTCTTCAAGGATGCGGGCGCTGACGTGATTGTGATTGGCGCCGAACCGGACGGCCTGAACATCAACGAAGGGGTCGGCTCCACGCACCTTGGCCCGCTCAAGGCCGCCGTGGTGGAGCACGGCGCCAACCTCGGCATCGCCCACGACGGCGACGCCGACCGCTGCCTGGCCGTGGATCACGAGGGCAACGAGGTGGACGGCGACCAGATCATGGCTATCCTCGCCGTCGCGCTGAAGAAGGCCGGCAAGCTCAAGGACGACGTCCTCGTGGCCACCGTGATGAGTAACCTCGGCCTCAAGATCGCACTCCGCGACGCTGGCATCGCCATCCGGGAAACGGGCGTGGGGGACAGATACGTGCTGGAACAAATGCGCGACGGCGGCTACAACCTGGGCGGCGAACAGTCCGGCCATGTGATTCTCGCCGACTACGCCACCACGGGCGACGGCGTGCTGACCGGCCTGCAGTTGGCCGCGCAGGTGGCCCTGACCGGCCGCCCGCTGAAGGAACTCGCGACGGTCATGACCAAACTGCCCCAGGTCCTGATCAACGTGAAGGATGTGGATAGGAACCGGGTAAAGGGTGACGCAATCCTGGCGGCAGCCGTGCAGGCAGCTGAGACCGAACTGGGGGACACAGGCCGGGTGCTCCTGCGCCCCTCTGGCACGGAGCCCGTTGTGCGCGTCATGGTGGAGGCCGGCGAACAGCAGACAGCCCAGCTCATCGCCGAGCGCCTCGCCCAGGTTGTGAAGACCCAACTGGCACTCGAACTCGTCGGCGACTAGGTTCCGCCTGGCCCCGGAAAGCTCCGCCCAAAAAGCAAGAAGCAGCCCGCCTCCCCGACGGAGGCGGGCTGCTTTTTTCACTTCGCTTGGCGCGTGGCGGGCGCGCTACTTCGCCGGCTGGTTCTGTGCCTGCAGGGCGTCGCGGATCTCCTTGAGCAGGGCGATCTGTGGGTCCTCGGCCGCTTCCTTCTTCGCGTCCTGCCCGATTCCCAGCTTGCGGTTGCGGTGCTCGATGAGCCGGTTCATCGGGGCGACGATGACGAAGTAAAGGGCGGAGGCAACCAGCAGGAAGTTGACCACCGCGGTGAGCAGCACGCCGAACCGCACGTCGCCGAACGCCAGGAAATCGTCAAAGTTCGGCTCTCCGACCAGCAGCGAGATCAGCGGCATCAGGACGCTCTTGACCAGCGCATCAACCACGGCGCTGAACGCCGATCCGATGACCACCGCCACGGCCAGATCGATGACGTTTCCCTTGAGAATGAACTTTTTGAATCCGGTAAGCATGCCAACCAAACTACCGCACAGGTTCGGCGGGCCGGCTACCGGTAGCCGGGAGCGGCTTCCAGGCCGAAATACTGCTCCAGGGTGGCGATGCCGCGTTTCCGCATGTCCGTGGCCGCCTCCACACCGACGTACCGTAAGTGCCACGATTCGTAAAAGTACCCGGTGATGGTGTGCTGCATAAACGGGTAGCGCACCACAAAGCCGAAGCGGTGCGCGTTGGCCTTGGCCCAGACGGCGGCGGACTGCTCCGCGAAGCATGGCTGGAAGCTGCAGGCGCCGCCGCCGTCGCCGATGTCGAATGCCCAGCCTGTCTGGTGTTCAGAATAGCCCGGGCGCGCCGAGGCGGTGTCCGCCGCCGCACGCCCCTCGGAGCTAACCCAGCCGTTGTACGTGACCACCTGCGTCGCGTAGGAACGGTAACCGCTCGCCAGGGTCATTGTGACCCCGTCCGCCGCCGCCGCGGCGAACATCCGTTCTGCGGCAGCCGCCGTCGTGCTGTTCAGCTGCGACGCCTCGCCGGTGACGGCGAGGGCAACGCCGGGCTGGACCAGATCGGCCGGGACGTAGTTGGCCGGCTTGAGCGGGCGGTGCTTATTGACGATCACCCAGGGGCTAGCGGGCGCGGTGAGCGAGTACTGCTTGGGCAGGCGGGAGGCGGCCGACGGCGGGGCTGCCGCCGCCGTCGTGGTTGGTGCGGCTGTGGACGGCGACGTGGCGGATGCGCTGGCCGGGGACGCGGGGGCTGTGGGGGAGGCCGCGCCGCTGGTCCTTGCAGAGGAGCCCGTGGAGGCGGATCCGGACCCGGACGGGACCGGAGAGGCGTCACCGGAAGCGGCCGGGGACGCCGTGCCCGAAGCCGGCGAAATGGTTCCGGAAGCTTCCGGCGCAGGGCCAGGGGTACAGGCCGCCAGGGCAGACAGGCCGGCGCCCGCCATCAACAGCCGCGCCACCGCGCGGCGGCTGGGCCGATCCCCAGGCCGGGCCTCCGCGGTGGGCTCGGAAGGGCAGTTGTAGCACATGCGTGCTAGACCTTTCTCAGCAGCATCCGGCGGACGGAATGGTCCGCTTCCTTGGTGAGCACCAGCTGGGCCCGCCCCCGGGTGGGCAGCACATTCTCTTCCAGGTTCGGTTCGTTGATGCGCTTCCAGATGTCGCGGGCAGTCGCTTCGGCCTCGGAGTCGGAAAGCGTGGCGTAGCGGTGGAAGTACGACTCCGGCTGCGCGAACGCGGTGGAACGGAGCTTCCGGAACCGGTCCACATACCATTCCTCAATGTGTGACGTCTTGGCATCCACGTAGATGGAAAAGTCGAAGAAGTCGCTGACCGCCAGCCCCTGGCGGCCGTCGTGCCGCGGCCGCGCGGGAGCGAGCACGTTCAGGCCTTCGACGATGAGGACGTCCGGACGCCGGACCACCACTTCCTTGCCGGGGACGATGTCGTAGGTGATATGCGAGTACCAGGGTGCCCGGACTTCCTCGGCGCCACCCTTGATTGCGCTGACAAAGCGCAGCAGCGCGCGGCGGTCGTAGGACTCCGGGAAACCCTTGCGGTCCAGCAGCTGGCGGCGCTTGAGTTCGGCCAGCGGATAAAGGAAGCCGTCGGTGGTGATGAGCTCTACGTTTGGCGTGCCCGGCCAGCGCCGCAGCATCTCGCGGAGCACGCGCGCGATGGTGGACTTGCCCACCGCCACGGAACCGGCCACGCCGATCACGAAAGGCGTGCGCTGGGTCTGCTCGCCAAGGAATGTGGTGGTGGCCGCATGGAGCTGGCCGGCGGCTTCCACGTACAGGTGAAGCAGCCGGGACAGGGGAAGGTAGACCTCACGCACCTCGTCGATGTTGAGAGGGTCGCCGAGACCGCGAAGGCGCAGTACGTCCTCTTCATTAAGGGGCTGCTCCATCTGGGCTGAAAGGCGAGACCACGTCTGCCTGTCCAGCTCCACGAACGGGGAAACACCCTCTCCGTTCGCTTCGTTGCGTTGCAAAGTCACCCTAGAGATTCTGCCCCGACCAGCGCCGAGAGCGAAATGCGGCCATTCTTGAGCGAGTCTTGACCCTATGCAATACCGATTCCTGAGCCTGCCGGGGGACCGTTCAGGGAAAAGGAAGAACCGATGCATATTCGAGGGGTCTCAACATGGGGAAGGTAGTTCCACCGCAGCTGCCCCATCTGACGGGCCGCGACTTCGGTGGCAGGCGCGGTGGGGGAGCGGCCACGCGTGTCCTGCAGATACGGCGCAGGCGCCGGTTCGCCGCGGCAAGACGCTGGGCAAACTTCAGCGTGCTCCTGGTTATCGCCTTGGCAGCGCTGGTCCTCGTCGCAGTTCCGCAGGCCACCGGATCCCGGACCTACACGGTGCACACCGAATCCATGGCCCCGAAGTATCCGCCGGGCACCTTCCTTGTAGTGAAACCCGTGGCCTTCAGCCAACTGAAGTTCGGCGACCTCGTTACCTACCAGCCCGCGCCGGACCGTTTCGAAGTAACGACTCACAGGATTGTGGGCTTCGGCCGCGTTCAGGCGGGGGAACGGACTCTGATCACCAAGGGCGACAACCACGAGGCCAACGACGCCGCCCCTGTCCGTGCCCGGCAGATTAAGGGAAAGCTCTGGTATGCGGTTCCGTTCGCGGGATACGTGACCGAGGCGGTCGGCAGCGCCGACCGCGGCTTGTGGATGACGGTGGCGGCCGGTGGTCTGAGCCTCATGAGTGCGCTGCTGATCGTCCTGACCGCCCGCCGTCGACGGCGGGAAGCGTGACGTAGCCGGGGCGGGAGTTCCCCGCAAAGCCGGTTAGGCTTATACCCATGTGTGGAATCGTGGGTTATGTTGGCCGTACGTCGGGCCGGGCTGATGCCGGGCACGGCGCGTTGGATGTTGTTCTTGAGGGGCTGCGCCGCCTGGAGTACCGGGGCTATGACTCGGCCGGTGTCGCTGTCGTGGCTGACGGGGAGATTTCCTCGCGGAAGAAGTCCGGAAAGCTGAGCAACCTGCTGGCCGAGCTGGAGGAGCGGCCGTTGCCGGATTCGCTGACCGGTATTGGGCACACGCGGTGGGCCACGCATGGTGGCCCGACGGATCAGAACGCCCACCCGCATCTGTCGGATGGCGGGAAGCTTGCGGTGATCCACAACGGCATCATTGAAAACTTTGCTGAGCTGAAGCAAGAGCTGCTGGCCAAGGGTGTTGTCTTCGCGTCGGAGACGGACACCGAGGTTGCCGCGGCGCTGCTGGGCGACATTTTCCGGAACAAGCTGGGCGGGGACGTCTCCGACGGCGGCCTGACCAAGGCCATGGAGCTGGCCTGCCAGCGGCTTGAGGGCGCGTTCACGCTCCTGGCGGTGCACGCTGACCAGCCCGACGTCGTCGTGGCCGCGCGCCGGAACTCCCCGCTGGTGGTGGGCCTGGGCGAGGGCGAGAACTTCCTGGGTTCGGACGTGTCCGGGTTCATTGACTACACCCGCCGTGCGGTGGAGCTGGGCCAGGACCAGATCGTGACGATCACCGCTGACACGGTGGAGATCACTGACTTCTTCGGCGCCCCGGCGGAGGGCAAGGAGTACCACGTTGACTGGGACCCGGCCTCTGCTGAGAAGGGCGGCTTCGCCTCGTTCATGGAGAAGGAAATCCATGACCAGCCCGACGCCGTGGCGCAGACGCTGCTGGGACGCTCGGACCTGAACGGCCGGCTGACCCTGGATGAGCTGCGGATTGATCCGGAGCTGCTGAAGAAGGTCGACAAGATCATTGTGCTTGCCTGCGGCACGGCCGCGTACGCGGGCCTGGTGGCGAAGTACGCGATCGAGAACTGGTGCCGGATCCCCACGGAGGTGGAGCTCGCGCACGAGTTCCGTTACCGCGACCCGATCGTCACTGAGAACACCCTGGTGGTCTCCATCAGCCAGTCCGGCGAGACGATGGACACGCTGATGGCCGTCCGGTACGCCCGCGAGCAGGGGGCCAAGACGGTGTCCATTTGCAACACCAACGGCTCGACGATTCCGCGTGAGTCCGACGCTGTGCTGTACACGCACGCCGGTCCGGAGATCGCGGTGGCGTCCACCAAGGCGTTCCTGGCCCAGATCACTGCGGCGTACCTGCTGGGGCTGTATCTGGCGCAGCTGCGCGGGAACATCTTCTCCGGGCAGGTCAAGGACGTGCTGGCTGACCTGGGCAAGATCCCGGCGAAGATCCAGAAGATCCTGGACTCGGCCGAGGAACTGCGCGAGCTGGCCCGGAGCATGAAGGACGAGAAGTCTGTGCTGTTCCTGGGCCGCCACGTGGGCTACCCGGTGGCGCTCGAGGGTGCGCTGAAGCTGAAGGAAATCGCGTACATCCATGCCGAGGGCTTCGCCGCCGGTGAGCTCAAGCACGGCCCGATCGCGCTGATCGACGAGGGTCAGCCGGTGTTCGTGGTGGTCCCGTCCCCGCGCGGCCGCGATTCGCTGCACTCGAAGGTGGTCTCCAACATCCAGGAGATCCGGGCCCGCGGTGCCCGCACCCTGGTGATCGCCGAGGAAGGCGACGAAGCGGTCCGGGACTACGCCGAGCACGTCTTCTACGTCCCGGAAACCCCGACGCTGCTCATGCCGCTGCTGACCACCGTTCCGCTGCAGATCTTCGCGTGCGAACTTGCCGCCGCCAAGGGCTACGACGTGGACCAGCCGCGCAACCTGGCCAAGAGCGTCACAGTAGAGTAAGCGCATGATTGTTGGCATCGGCGTAGACGTAGTGGACATCGAGCGCTTCGGACGGCAGCTGGAGCGCACCCCCGGACTCCGGGACCGGCTGTTCGTGCCGGCCGAGCGGGAACTGAACACCCGCTCCCTGGCCGCGCGGTTTGCCGCCAAAGAGGCCGTGGCCAAGGTCCTCGGCGCGCCGGCCGGCATGAACTGGCAGGACTGCTGGATCGGGCTGGACCAGAACGGCCCCACCGTCCAGGTCAAGGGAACGGTGCTCGCCGTGGCCGAAGCCAAGGGCGTCAAACGGTGGCACTTGTCCATGAGTCACGACGGCGGCATCGCCACGGCCACCGTCCTGGCCGAGGGCTGACCCCGGACCGACTGACCAAGATGATCAGCGCCTACACCGGAACCCAGATCAGGGAGGCTGAAAAGCCCCTGCTGGATTCAGGTATGGGCGCTGTTCTCATGCAGCGGGCGGCCCGCGGCATGGCCAACGCCGCCATTGCGGAGCTGCGCAGCCGCGGACGCCGCCTTTACGGCTCCAGTGTTGTTGTCCTGGCCGGCAAGGGCAACAACGGCGGCGACGGCCTCTTCGCCGCCGCGCACCTTGCCGGACGGGGAATGCGGACGACGGCGGTGCTCGCCTCCGCCACGGCCCACCCGGACGGCCTGGCGGCCTTTCGGCGCGCCGGCGGCCGGGTGCTGGCGCTGACTGACGCGAACGCCGGTGAGCTGGCAGCGCTGGCCGGCAGGGCCGACGTCGTTTTTGACGCGCTTCTCGGAACCGGCGCCCAGGGCGGACTCCGGGGAGCGACGGCGGAACTCGTGTCGCAGCTTGCCGCCAGCACCCGCGGCCTCGTGGTGGCGTGCGACGTGCCCAGCGGCGTGGATGCGGACACGGGAGAGGCCGCCGGACCCGTTCTGCCGGCCGACATCACCGTCACGTTCGGCGGGGCCAAGGCAGGTCTGCTGGCGGACCCGGGAGCGGACTTCGCCGGCCGGGTAGAGGTGGTCCGGATCGGGATCGAGGACTCGCTCCCGTGGCCCGCCCTGCGCCGCCTGGAAGCCGCCGACCTGGCCGTCCTGCTCCCACGGCCCTCGCGGCGCGCCCACAAGTATTCGCGCGGTGTCCTCGGTGTGGTGGCCGGATCCCCGGCTTACCCCGGCGCCGCCGTGCTCGCCTGCCGCGGGGCGCTTGCCGCCGGCGTCGGGATGGTCCGCTACGTCGGACCGCCGGAGGTAGCGGACCTCATCCGCCACAGCTGCCCCGAGGTGGTCTGCAGTACCGGCACCGTGGCGGAGACGCACGTCCAGGGCTGGCTGGTCGGCTCCGGGATGGACGGCAAGGACGAGGAAGAGATGCAGCGCGTCCGCGACGCCGTTGATTCCGGCCTGCCCACCGTGGCCGACGCTGGCGCCCTGCCCGTGCTGCCCGACGTGCTGGCCCCGCAGGTGGTGCTGACGCCGCACGCCGGGGAGCTGGCCACCCTGCTGCAGCGCCTCGGGGCCGACCTTGACCGCGAGGCCGTCGAGGCCTCCACCCTCGCCGCCGTGCGCCGTGCGGCCGGCCTGACCGAGGCCACCGTGCTGCTGAAAGGCGCCAGCACGTTGGTGGCATCGCCGTACCAGGATTTCTACAGCCAGTCTGAAGGAACGCCGTGGCTGGCCACCGCCGGAAGCGGTGATGTGCTGGCCGGAATCATCGGTGCGTTGCTCGCCCAGGTGGGGTCCGACGTCGGACGCTTCCGGGGGATGGGCATCGATCCGGACGAACGCTGGGCGGCCATTGCGGCTTCGGGGGCGAGCCTGCACGGCCTGGCCGGAGCCTCGGCTGCAGCCGGTGGCCCGCTGACGGCGGGGCGGATTGGTAACGCCCTACCCGAAATATGGGATAAAGTCAGCACGCTTAGTAATTAGCGTGTGGGTCACGAAATAGTCATACCCACCCGCTACGGTAAGACCAAGTTCCTTGCAGGTCGTGCGTGAAGACCTGCCGGACGCAGTGTTGGACGAGGTATAGGAGCACGAATGGAAATCTGGCCCGGATCGGCTTACCCGCTGGGAGCCACGTTTGACGGCACCGGAACCAACTTCGCGTTGTTCAGCGAGCACGCGGAAAAGGTGGAACTCTGCCTCTTCGACGAGGAGGGGACCGAGACGCGGGTCACCCTCCGCGAGGTCGACGGCTATGTGTGGCACTGCTACCTGCCCCAGATCCAGCCGGGGCAGAAGTACGGCTACCGCGTCCACGGTCCTTACGACCCGGACAACGGCCAGCGCTTCAACGCCAACAAGCTGCTTCTTGACCCGTACGCCAAGGCAGTCGCTGGCCAGATCGACTGGGATCCCGCCCTGTTCTCGTACAACATGGGCGACCCGTCATCCAAGAACGACGCCGATTCAGCGGCGCACATGATGATGGGCGTGGTCATCAACCCGTTCTTCGACTGGGACAACGACCAGAATCTGCGCATCCCGTACCACAAGTCGGTCATCTATGAGGCGCACGTCAGGGGGCTCACCGAGCTGCACCCGGAGATTCCCGAGGAGCAGCGCGGCACCTATGCCGGCGTGGCGCACCCGGCCGTGATCTCCCACCTGCAGAAGCTGGGCGTCACCGCGATCGAGCTCATGCCCGTGCACCAGTTCGTCAACGACGGCACGCTGCAGGAGAAGGGCCTGAGCAACTACTGGGGCTACAACACCATCGGGTTCTTCGCGCCGCAGAACACCTACAGCTCCACCGGGGACACCGGCCAGCAGGTCCAGGACTTCAAGGCGATGGTCCGTTCGCTGCACCGGGCAGGCATTGAGGTCATCCTCGACGTCGTCTACAACCACACCGCCGAAGGCAACCACCTCGGCCCCACCCTGAGCTTCAAGGGCATCGACAACGAGGCCTACTACCGCCTGGTGGAGGACGACAAGCAGTACTACATGGACTACACGGGCACGGGCAACACCCTGAACGTCCGCCAGCCGCACTCCTTGCAGCTGCTCATGGACTCGCTGCGCTACTGGGTCACCGAGATGCACGTTGACGGGTTCCGTTTTGACCTCGCCGCCGCGTTGGCCCGCGAATTTTACGACGTCGACCGTCTCTCCACGTTCTTCGAACTCATCCAGCAGGACCCGGTGGTGTCCCAGGTCAAGCTCATCGCCGAGCCGTGGGACGTCGGGCCCGGCGGCTACCAGGTGGGCAACTTCCCGCCGCAGTGGACCGAATGGAACGGCAAGTACCGCGACACCGTGCGCGACTTCTGGCGCGGCGAACCTGCCACGCTCGGCGAGTTCGCCTCGCGCATCACCGGCTCGGCGGATCTCTACGAGCACTCCGGCCGCCGCCCGGTGGCGTCGATCAACTTCGTCACCGCGCACGACGGCTTCACGCTGCGTGACCTGGTGTCCTACAACGAGAAGCACAACGACGCCAACGGCGAGGACAACAAGGACGGCGAGTCGCACAACCGCTCCTGGAACTGCGGAGCGGAGGGCCCCTCGGACGATCCCAAGGTCCTGGCGCTCAGGGCGCGGCAGCAGCGCAACTTCATCGCCACCATGCTCCTCTCACAAGGCGTGCCCATGATCCTGCACGGCGACGAGATGGGCCGCACCCAGCAGGGCAACAACAACGGGTACTGCCAGGACTCGGAGCTGACCTGGGTCAACTGGGACAGCGTGGACCAGCCGCTCATCGAATTCACCGCGGCCGTCAACTCCCTGCGCGCCAAGCACCCCACCTTCCGGCGCAGCCGGTTCTTCGACGGCCGGCCCGTCCGGCGAGGCGAAGGCGAGCGGCTGCCGGACATCGTATGGCTCGATCCCGACGGCAACCTCATGTCCCCGGAGGACTGGGACAGCGGCTTCGGCCGCTCGGTGGGCATGTTCCTCAACGGTGACGGCATCCAGGGCCATGACGACCGCGGCCGCCGGATCACCGACGTGAACTTCCTGCTGTACTTCAACGCCCACGACGGCGACGTCGAGTTCACCCTGCCGCCGGACGAATACGCACCGGCCTGGGACGTCATCATCGACACAGCCGGTGAAGGCGCCGACTCTGAGCCGGCCAACGCGGGCAGCCTGCTGTCCGTCGCCGCGAAGTCCCTCGTGGTGCTCCGCGCCCACAGCGCCCCCGAGGAGGAACCGGATCATTCCGTTGCCGCCTCGCTGGCGGCTCTGACCCAGACAGCCACCGCTGAGACGGCAGCGCTCACCTCGCCTGCAATCCCGGATCCGGCCAAGACGAAGCAGCCGGCTGATCCGGTTGCAGAGTCTGCGGCCGAGCCGGCCGCTGAGCCGGCTGTTGAGCCTGCGAAAGCCGAGCCGGCTGCGGAGTCTGCTGCTGAGCCTGCCGTGGAGCCTGCGAAAGCCGAGCCGGCCGCCGAGTCTGCTGCTGGGCCTGCCGTGGAGCCTGCGAAGGCCACGAAGGAGCAGCCGGCGGAGAAACCGGCGCAAAAGCCTGCCGGGCGGCGGAACAACCACTTGAAGGCGGTCAAGCCCGAAGGGGAGGACGCATGAGAACGCCAATTTCCACCTACCGGCTGCAGATCCGGAAGGGATTCACGCTGTTCGACGCCGCCGAAACCGTGCCGTACCTGCACTCGCTCGGCGTCGACTGGGTCTATCTCTCTCCGGTCCTGACCGCTGAGCAGGGCTCCGACCACGGGTACGACGTCACCGACCCCTCCGCCGTCGACCCCGAACGGGGCGGCCCGGAGGGGCTGGCGGCCGTTTCCAAGGCGGTACGCGCCGCCGGCATGGGCGTGCTGATCGACATCGTGCCCAACCACGTCGGCGTTGCCACTCCGGCGCAGAACCCCTGGTGGTGGTCTCTGCTCAAGGAGGGGCGCCAGTCCCGTTACGCTGAGGCGTTCGACGTCGACTGGGACCTTGGCGGGGGGCGCATCCGGCTCCCGATTCTCGGCAGCGACGATGACCTGGACCAGCTCGAAATCAAGGACGGGGAGCTCCGGTACTACGACCACCGCTTCCCGCTGGCCGACGGCAGCTACACCGAAGGTGACTCCCCGCGCGACGTCCACGCCCGGCAGCACTACGAACTGATGGGCTGGCGGCGCGCGGACAACGAGCTGAACTACCGCCGCTTCTTCGCGGTGAACACCCTCGCCGGCGTCCGCGTGGAGATCCCCGCTGTCTTCGACGAGGCCCATGAGGAAGTGGTGCGCTGGTTCCGTGAGGGCCTCGCGGACGGCCTGCGGATCGACCACCCGGACGGCCTCGCCGACCCCGAGGGGTACCTGAAGCGGCTCCGGGAAGCCACCGGCGGGGCCTACCTGCTGGTGGAAAAGATCCTCGAGCCGGGGGAGCAGCTGCCCGCCAGCTTCGAATGCGAGGGCACCACGGGCTACGACGCCCTCGCCGACGTCGACCGGGTTCTCGTTGACCCTCGCGGCCAGGAAGCTCTGGACCGGCTGGATGCCTCGCTACGCGGCGGCGAGCCTGCCGACTACGAGGACATGATCCGCGGAACCAAGCGCCGGATCACCGACGGCATCCTCCACTCTGAGATCCTGCGGCTGGCCCGGCTGGTTCCGGACGAGGCCGAACTCCCCGCCGATGCCACGGCCGACGCGATCGCCGAAATCATCGCCGCCTTCCCGGTCTACCGGACATACCTGCCGGAGGGTGCGGAAGTCCTGAAGGAGGCGTGCGAGCTTGCCGCGCGCAGGCGGCCGGAACTCGACCAGGCCATCCAGGCTTTGCAGCCTCTTTTGCTGGACACCGACCTGGAACTTGCCCGGCGCTTTCAGCAGACCTCGGGAATGGTCATGGCCAAGGGCGTGGAGGACACCGCGTTCTTCCGCTACAACCGTTTGGGCACCCTTACGGAAGTGGGCGCCGACCCCACGGAGTTCGCTGTGGATCCCGACGAGTTCCATGTCCGGATGGCCCGCCGGCAGGCCGAGCTGCCGCTGTCCATGACCACGCTCAGCACACACGACACCAAACGCAGCGAGGACACCCGGGCGCGGATCTCGGTCATGTCCGAGGTTGCCAGCGAATGGGAGAAAACCCTGAACCGGCTGCGCGAACTGGCTCCGCTGCCGGACGGCCCGCTGTCTGCACTTTTGTGGCAGGCCATCGCCGGCGCCTGGCCCGCCAGCCGGGAGCGCCTGCAGTATTACGCGCTGAAGGCCGCGCGGGAGGCCGGAAACTCGACCAACTGGACCGATCCGGATCCGGCGTTCGAGGAGAAGCTGGCCGCCGCCGTCGATGCCGCGTTCGACAACCCTGCGGTCCGGGCTGAAGTCGAGTCGCTCGTGGAACTTCTGGAGCCGTACGGCGCCTCGAATTCCCTCGCAGCGAAGCTCGTTCAGCTGACCATGCCCGGCGTCCCGGACGTGTACCAGGGCACGGAGTTCTGGGACCGTTCGCTGACGGACCCGGACAACCGGCGCCCGTTCAGTTTCAACGACCGCCGCGCCGCGCTGGAGCAGCTTGATGCCGGCGACCTGCCCCCCTCATTCACGGATGAGCGGACCAAGCTGCTGGTGACCTCGCGTGCACTGCGGCTGCGCCGGGACCGGCCCGAGCTGTTCACCGGCTACCGCCCGGTCCAGGCCAGCGGCCAGGCCGCCGGGCACCTGCTCGCGTTCCACCGCGGCACCCCGGCAACGCCGGGTGCGCTGACGCTCGCGACCCGGCTTCCCTACGGACTGGAACGCGACGGCGGCTGGCGGGACACCGCCGTCGAACTTGAGACCGCCATGAAGGACGAACTGACAGGCGCCGGCTTCGCACCGGGAACCGTGAAGATCACTGACATCTTCCGGACCTACCCGGTGGCGCTGCTGGTGCCGCAGACGGGAGAAGAGTGATGACGCACACAGGCCAGGCAACCTACCCCCGCGAAGCCGCAAAGCCCGTGCAGGGACCGGAACGCTTCGACGTCTGGGCCCCGGACGCCGGATCCGTGACGCTGCTGGCCGGGGGGGAGCGCTACGCCATGCAGCGCAGGTCCGGCACCGGACCCGAGAACGAGGGCTGGTGGACCGCCGCCGACGCACCCGCTGGCGGCGACGTCGACTACGGGTACCTTCTGGACGGCGACGAAACCCCGCTGCCGGATCCCAGGACCCGGCGCCAGCCCGACGGCGTCCACGCACTGTCCCGCACCTTCGACCCCGCCGCACACACGTGGCAGGAGGACGGCTGGCAGGGCAGGGAACTGCAGGGGGCGGTCATATACGAGCTCCACCTCGGTACGTTCACGCCCGAAGGGACGCTGGATGCGGCCGCGGGCAAGCTGGATTACCTGGCCGGCCTGGGCGTGGACTTCATCGAGCTGCTGCCCGTGAACGCGTTCAACGGCACGCACAACTGGGGCTACGACGGCGTGCAGTGGTTCGCCGTCCATGAGGCGTACGGCGGACCGGAGGCGTACCAGCGGTTCGTCGACGCCGCACACGCCGCGGGCCTCGGCGTGATCCAGGACGTGGTGTACAACCACCTCGGTCCCAGCGGGAACTACCTCCCGCGGTTCGGGCCCTACCTCAAGCAGGGCGAGGGCAACACGTGGGGCGACTCCGTAAACCTGGACGGTCCCGGCTCAGACCATGTGCGCCGGTTCATCCTGGACAACCTGGCCATGTGGCTGCGCGACTACCGCGTTGACGGCCTGCGGCTGGACGCCGTCCACGCCCTGAAGGACGAGCGCGCGGTACACATTTTGGAGGATTTCGGGGCGCTGGCCAGCCAGATCTCCGCCGAGGTGGGACGGCCGCTGACGCTCATTGCCGAATCCGACCTCAACAACCCGCGGCTGCTGTATCCCCGGGACGTCAACGGGTACGGGCTGGAAGGGCAGTGGAGCGACGACTTCCACCACGCCGTCCACGTCAACGTCACCGGCGAGACCACGGGCTACTACAGCGACTTCGACTCCCTCGGGGCCCTCGCCAAGGTGCTCCGGGACGGTTTCTTCCACGACGGCAGCTACTCCAGCTTCCGGGAACGCCACCACGGCAGGCCGATCGATTTCAGCGCGGTCCACCCGGCCGCCCTCGTGGTCTGCTCGCAGAACCACGACCAGATCGGCAACCGCGCCACCGGGGACAGGCTCTCGCAGACCCTGCCGTACGGGAGCCTGGCGCTAGCCGCGGTGCTGACCCTGACCGGGCCCTTCACGCCCATGCTGTTCATGGGCGAGGAGTACGGGGCCAGCACGCCGTGGCAGTTCTTCACCTCGCACCCGGAGCAGGAACTCGGCAAGGCCACTGCGGAAGGCCGGATCAAGGAGTTCGAGCGCATGGGGTGGGATCCCGCCGTCGTGCCCGATCCGCAGGATCCGGAGACTTTCCGACGGTCCAAGCTGGACTGGGCGGAGGCCGCCGAAGGCGATCACGCCCGGCTGCTGGAGCTGTACCGTTCGCTCACCGCGCTGCGCCGCTCCACGCCGGACCTCACCAAGCTGGGCTTTGAGGACACGCAGGTGGAGTTCGACGACGATGCCCGCTGGCTACGGTTCCGGCGCGGCGGCGTGCAAGTGCTGCTCAACTTCTCGGAGCAGCCGGTAAGTCTGGAGGGTGCGGGGACGGCCCTGCTGCTGGCCACCGACGACGCCGTCCGGCTGGAAGGTGAGCGCGCGGAGCTCGGCCCGCTGAGCGCCGCCGTCGTCAGTGACTGAGTGAACTGCTGGGGCGGCGTCCACCGCCGGTGACCGGATGGTGGACGCCAGCCCCGCAGCCTTGGCGCGGCTGGCAGGATGGAACACATGACTTATGTGGCCTCGGACACCCGCTATGAAACCATGCCGTACCGCCGCGTCGGACGCAGCGGCCTGAAGCTGCCGGCCATCTCGCTGGGCCTGTGGCACAACTTCGGAGACGACAAGCGCTTCGACGAACAGCGCGCCATCCTGCGGCGCGCCTTCGACCTCGGTGTCAACCACTTCGACCTCGCCAACAACTACGGCCCGCCGGACGGCTCCGCGGAGACCAACTTCGGCCGGCACCTGCAGGACGACTTCAGGCCTTACCGGGACGAACTGGTCATCTCCACCAAGGCCGGTTACTACATGTGGCCAGGCCCGTACGGCGAGTGGGGCTCCCGGAAGTACCTGATCTCCAGCCTCAACCAGTCGCTGCAGCGGATGGGGTTGGACTACGTGGACATCTTCTACAGCCACCGGCCGGACCCGGAGACGCCGCTGGAGGAGACCATGGGCGCGCTGGATTACGCCGTCCGCTCCGGCAAGGCGCTATACGCGGGCATCTCCTCCTACACCCCGGAGCAGACACTCGAGGCCGCCCGCATCCTGAAGGAGCTCGGCACCCCGCTGCTCATCCACCAGCCCAGCTACTCCATGCTGAACCGCTGGACCGAGAACGGTTCGCCCAACCTCTACGAGGCGCTGGACCAGGTGGGCGCCGGCTCCATCGCGTTCTCCCCGCTGGCCCAGGGCATGCTCACCGACCGCTACCTCAACGGTGTCCCGGCCGACTCCCGCGCCGCCAAGGCCAGGTTCCTGTCCGAATCTTCGTTGACAGAAGAAAAGCTGGACCGGGTGCGCGGGCTCAACGCCATCGCCGCCGGCCGCGGACAGTCGCTGGCGCAGATGGCCATCGCGTGGATCCTGCGTGACCAGCCCAAGGGCTCCCCGGTGACCTCCGCACTCGTCGGGGCGTCCAGCGTCCGGCAGCTCGAGGACACCCTGGCCGCTATCAACAACCTTGAGTTCAGCGCTGAGGAGCTGACCGCGATCGATGAGTTCGCCGTCGAATCCGACATCAACCTCTGGGCGCAGCGGGTCTGAACCCGGCACGTCAAAGAGTGCCACGTAATCAAGCCGCCGGGGCCGGCGGGAACAAAGCCGGCCCCGGCGGCGTTTGGTTAGACTGATAAGCGCGCCGCGTGGCGCGGTGCCCGTCAGACGCCGTCGTACAACAACGTACGCGCGCGCAGGGCACATGAAGTTTGTTCTCAAAGGAGTTCCGTGTCTTCAAATCCGATTCGTGTTGCTATCGTCGGCGTGGGTAACTGTGCCGCTTCGCTGGTCCAAGGTGTCCATTACTACCGGGATGCCGACCCCCAGGCCACGATTCCGGGTCTGATGCACGTGGAGTTCGGCAAGTACCACGTCAATGATGTGCAGTTCGTGGCCGCGTTCGATGTTGACGGCAAGAAGGTTGGCGTCGACCTCGCGGACGCGATCCTGGCCAGCGAAAACAACACCATCAAGCTTGCCGAGGTCCCGCCGACCGGTGTGACGGTCCAGCGCGGGCACACCCTGGACGGGCTGGGCCGGTACTACCTGGAGACCATCGAGCAGTCCACCAAGGAACCGGTCGACGTTGTCCAGGCCCTGAAGGACGCCCGGGCTGATGTCATGGTCTGCTACCTTCCGGTCGGGTCCCAAGAGGCCGCGGAGTTCTACGCGCAGTGCGCGATCGACGCCGGGGTGGCGTTCGTGAACGCGCTGCCGGTGTTCCTCGCGGGCACCAAGGAGTGGGCTGACAAGTTCACCGCCGCGGGTGTGCCGATCGTGGGTGATGACATCAAGAGCCAGATCGGTGCCACCATCACGCACCGCGTCATGGCCAAGCTGTTCGAGGACCGCGGTGTGACGCTGGACCGCACGTACCAGCTGAACGTGGGCGGGAACATGGACTTCAAGAACATGCTCGAGCGGGACCGGTTGGAGTCGAAGAAGATCTCCAAGACCCAGGCCGTGACCTCCAACGTCGAGGCCGAGCTGGCTGCGAAGGATGTCCACATCGGCCCGTCCGACTACGTGCAGTGGCTCGATGACCGCAAGTGGGCCTTCGTTCGCCTGGAGGGCCGCAACTTCGGTGACGCGCCGGTGTCTTTGGAGTACAAGCTGGAGGTCTGGGACTCGCCGAACTCCGCCGGTGTGATCATCGATGCGATCCGTGCTGCGAAGATCGGCCTGGACCGTGGCATCGGGGGCCCGCTGCTTTCGGCGTCGAGCTACTTCATGAAGTCCCCGCCGGAGCAGTTCAACGACGACCTCGCCCGCGAAAAGGTCGAGGCCTTCATCCGCGGCGACCTCGACCGCTGACCTCGGACCCTCCCTCACGTCCTGCAGGTTTTGACCGGACGCGTCCTCAGGTCCTGCAGGTTTTGACTCGATGCTCCCTCACCTTTGGTGGGGGAGCATCGCCGCTTAAGCGTCCTTGTCGTAGCGCCGAATCGCGTGGCTTGCGTGCGCGAGTGCCAGCAGCTTCAGGACCAGCTGGCCATGCAGATGCATGCCGACGGCCGCCGTCATGATCAGCTGATTGACGTCTTCCGGCGCCGTTGTGGCCGAAATATTCACTGCGGCTATGGCGTCCACCGCCTGGCTGTACGCGTTGAGCAGGTCTTCGGTCACTGGCACGCCCAGACTTTCCATTAGGGCCAGGTGGGCATTGAGTGAGTTTCTGGCGTCGCTCGGTACATCCGGCCAGTTCCGGAACCGTACGACGGCGTCGCCCGCCGGAGTGCGGAGGTCGCCGTGCTCCGTCCCCACGTCGTCGAGCCCCAGCACCGCGCGCTGGACCGCAGCCAAAAGCTCAAGGCGGGGGACGCCGTCGTCGGCCATTTTGAGCAGGGAACCGATCTTGGCCATATTCAGTCCGACCACGCGCCGCAGCGCCTGGATGAGTTCCAGCCGGCTCAGATGATGCTCTGAGTACTCCGCCCGGGTTGCGTGGACCGAGCGGCCTGGGGGCAGCAGCCCCTCGCGGAGGTAGAACTTGATGCTGGCGGGGGAGACTCCCGTCCTCTCGCTGAGTTCCTTCAGCTGCATGCTCGCTCCTTCCTCTACGGATGGCAGCCTCTTGGATAGCTGTCGCGCCGCTGGCTATCTTGATTTACACCCACTGGATAGTGGCTCTATCCTAGTCGCATGGAGCCTTGGAATGTACTGCTTGCCAGCCACGTCATTGCCGCCCTTTTTGTTCTTGCTATTGGTCCGGTGCAGATCCTTCGCCGCCGCCGGGACCGCATCCACCGGACCATGGGACACCTGTGGGTCGCGGCGATGTACTACGTCTGCTTGAGCAGTTTCTGGATCGTCAGTGAAGGGCATTTCAGCTGGCTTCACGGGCTGTCCGCGTTCACGATCGTGACGGTCACCCTTGGACTGATCAGTGCGGTGCGCCGGAACATCCCGGCGCATAGGGGGAACATGATCGGCAGCTACATCGGCATCGCTGTGGCGTTCGGCTTCGCCGTCGCGGCTCCGGGGCGCGCCATTCCTCACCTTCTGGCCGAGGATCTGCCAACTGCGCTGTACGTTGCCGCGCTGGTGGCGCTCAGCGTCGCCGTCGTCTTCATTTCGCTCCGGCGCGGCGAGGGCCGTCGCGTCCAGGACACAGGGCGCAAGGCTGACCAAGCCACGGTGGCTGCAGCTTCGGCAGGGGCTGTGGCGGGCCGAAGCCAGTAGTACCCGCACCCCCAAACGCTTCCTCATCTTTCGTCGCTGCACGCGGGGCAGGTTCAAGGGGTCGTTGCAACACCTGAGTGATTGGTGTTGTTGTGGGACGTTTTGGTCGGCCTGAGGTGTTGGGTGAGGTTGTGCGGGTGTTCTGGGAGGCGAGGTCTTCCGGGTTGTCCGATGAGGTGGCGGCGGAGGCTGCCGGGCTTTCCGTTACTGCGGCACG
>NZ_JAAOXD010000008.1:0-771 GCF_014694315.1 Arthrobacter ipis
GTTTGGCCCCGCCGAAGGGGACGCGGGGGTCCACGGCGCCGTGTTTGTTGATCCAGACGGTGCCGGCTTCGATGCGGGCTGCGACTTTGCGGGCGGCGGTGAGGTTGGGGGACCAGACGGAGGCGCCGAGTCCGACGTCGAGGGCGTTGGCGTACTCGATGGCCTGGTCGATGGTGCTGTAGCGGATGATGGGCAGGGCCGGGCCGAACTGTTCTTCGGCGACGAGGGGGTTGTTGTTGTCGATGTCGGCGATGAGGGTGGTGGGGTAGAAGTAGCCGGGCTGGTCGGGGTCGGGGTTGCCGCCGAGCAGGATCCGGGCGCCGGAGTCGCGGCCGGCTTCGACGAGGTTGGCGACGATGTCGTACTGGGCTTTGTTTTGCAGGGGGCCGAGGACGTTGTTCTCGTCGAGGCCGACGCCCATGGGCATGGCTTTGGCGACGGTGGTGAGTTCTTCGCAGACGGCGTCGTAGATGTCGTCGTGGACGTAGAGGCGTTTGAGGGCGGCGCAGGTTTGGCCGGTGTTGATGAAGGCACCCCAGAAGAGGTCTTCGGCGATGGTTTTGGGGTCGGCGTCGGGCAGGACGATGCCGGCGTCGTTGCCGCCGAGTTCGAGGGTGAGGCGTTTGACGGTGTCGGCGGAGGATTTGATGATCGCTTTGCCGGCGGCGGTGGAGCCGGTGAACATGATTTTGCCGATGGCGGGGTGTTCGGCGAGGCGGGCGCCGACTTCGCGGTCGCCGGAGATGGCGGTCAGGACGCCGTCGGGGAGTT
>NZ_JAAOXD010000008.1:871-47737 GCF_014694315.1 Arthrobacter ipis
CCTCGTACTGGCGCCGCGGCCCGGTGACGATGGCGGCGATCGCCGCGGTGGACATGGCGCTGTGGGACATCAAGGGCAAGCTGGCCGGCATGCCGGTGTACCAGCTGCTCGGCGGGGCCTCCCGCAACGGGCTGCGCGCCTACGGGCACGCCTCCGGTTCGGACATCCCGTCGCTGTTCGACTCGGTCCGCGAGCACCTTGAACTGGGCTACAAGTCGGTGCGGATCCAGACCGCGGTGCCCGGGATCAAGGCCGTGTACGGGGTGGCCGCGCAGGCCCAGGCCTCGGGGGAGCGGTACGACTACGAACCCGCCGGGCGCGGTGCGTTCCCGGTGGAGGAGGACTGGGACACCCGGGCCTACCTGCGGCACCTGCCGTCCGTGTTCGAGGCGGTCCGGAACGAGTTCGGCCCGGAACTGCCGCTGCTGCATGACGGGCACCACCGGATGACCCCGATCCAGGCCGCGAAGCTGGGCAAGGCGCTGGAGCCGTACGACCTGTTCTGGCTCGAGGACTGCACCCCGGCCGAAAACCAGGAAGCGCTCCGCCTGGTCCGGCAGCACACCACCACCCCGCTGGCCATCGGTGAAATCTTCAACACCGTGTACGACTACCAGAGCATCATCAAGGAACAGCTGATCGACTACGTCCGGGCAGCGTCCACCCACTTCGGCGGGATTTCGCCGTTGAAGAAGGTCATGGACTTCGCCGCGCAGTACCAGATCAAGTCCGGCTTCCACGGCCCCACCGATATTTCCCCGGTCGGGTTCGCCGCGCAGCTGCACGTGGGCCTGGCGATCCACAACTACGGCATCCAGGAATACATGCAGCACTCGGCCGCCACGAACGAGGTGTTCGAGCAGTCCATGACCTTCACCGACGGCTACCTGCACCCGGGCGACAAGCCGGGCATCGGCGTCGAATTCAACGAGGAAGCAGCAGCCGCCTACCCCTACCAGCAGGCCTACCTGCCCTACAACCGCCTCGTCGACGGAACCGTCCACGACTGGTAGCGCCAGTCCCGCGTTCCTGGGAAGCGGGTGGCTAGGCGCGGGGCTGGAGGCCGGGCACGCCGTCGTCGATCCGGAAGGACGCCTTGGTGCTGACCGCCGCGCCCGGGGTGTTGACGTAGTCCAGCACCCTGAAATATGCCGTCAGGGAATCCTTCGTGATGCTGGTCCGGACGTAGCCGCGCTGGTCGTTGAAGAACTTCAGGTGCTCGTTCCAGGCCATGGTGGGGTCCGTGACGGAGCCAGTGCCGTTGCCGGTGGACGTGACGGACGTGCACACCAGCTCGGAGCCCACCACCGGCGCGTCCGGATTCTTGTAGTCGACCTTGACGTCGTTGGCCCAGTTGCGGTGGACGTCTCCGGTGAGGACGACGGCGTTGCGCACCTTGGCGTCCACCCAGCCCTGGGTGATGCGGCGGCGGGAGGATGCGTAGCCGTCCCAGCCGTCCATTGATACGTCGTCGATGTCGGCGGCCTGGTTGCGGTCCCGCTCGGCGAAGAACACCTGCTGGCCCAGGAGGTCCCAGCGCGCCTTGGACTTCCGGAAACCGTTCAACAGCCACTGCTCCTGATCGGCCCCGGTGATGGTCCGGTTCTCCGCCAGGCGTTCCTTGACGTTCTTCCGCCAGCCGTCCCCCGCCAGCTGGTCGTCGCGATACTGGCGGGTGTCCATCATGTGGAAGTTGGCAAGCTGGCCCCACTGAACCGTGCGGTAGATCTTCATATCTGCCCCGGCGGGCATGGACGGTGCGCGGAGCGGCATGTTCTCGTAGTAGGCCTGGAACGCGGCGGCCCGGCGCTTCCTGAAGTTGGCCGCGGTGTCGTTCAGCTGGGCCGGGTCCGCGTTTTCCGGGACCTCGTCCGCCCAGTTGTTATCCACCTCGTGGTCATCCCAGACCACCAGCCACGGCGCCGCCGCATGCGCAGCCTGCAGGTCGGCGTCGGCCTTGTACTGGGCGTGGCGCTGGCGGTAGTTCTCCAGCGTCACCGTCTCCGGGCCCTCGTGGTCCCGGACGTTCCCGCCGCCGGTCACGTAGGAGCCCTTCTTGTACTCGTACTGGTAGTCGCCGAGGTGCAGCACCAGGTCCGGCTGGTCCTCCGCGAGGCGGCGGTAGGCCGTGAAGAAACCGTGCTCGTACTGGGCACAGCTGGCGAAGGACATGGACAGGGCGGCGGGCGTCTCGTACCAAGCCGGGCTGGTCAGTGTGCGCCCAACAGGACTGACATGGCGGCCGGCGCGGAACCGGTAGAAGTACTCACGCCCGGGCTTCAGGCCGCGCAGCTCCGCATGGACAGAGTGGGCGCTTTCCGGCAGGGCCTGCTCCACGCCGCGCTGCACCACGTTCCGCATCGCAGGGTCCTCAGCAACCTCCCAGGCCACGGCGACCACGCGGGAGGGCATGCCGCCCAGCCCGTCTTCCGCGAGCGGGTTGAGCGCGAGCCGGGTCCAGAGCACGAAGCCGTCGGGCCAAGGGTCGCCGGATGCGACGCCGAGGGTGAAGGGATCTGTGGGGAGGCTCGCCTCTGCGTTCCGGGGATCGGCGACGGCGGTGCCGGGCAGGGCGATGACGAGGCCGGCGCCGAGGCTGCTGGTGATGAGTGTTCTGCGAGTGATGTCCATGGCCCCGAACCTAACGGGGCAGCTTGGACAGGCGAGGACGCGCGAGTGAATCGCGAGTGAACGGTAACGCGCCTTCCGGGTAAGCGGCCGGATTGCACCTGGAAGGCTGCGCTTACTTGGAAGGCTGCGCTTACTTGGAAGGCTGGGGCACTTCGCAGGTCAGCTTGGGGTTGGCGCCCATGTAGTTCAGCGGCCCGGCGGCGATGGTGATCGCCACGGTTCCGGCCTCCGTGCACGAGTCCGGGGAGCCGCCGAAGTAGCCCCGCTGAAACGCGGCAAATACGCCGATGATCAGCCAGATGACCACAAGCAGTCCGATGATCCTCACGGCAGCCTCCGTAGCCCCGTTGCCACTTCAATGTGTGACTAATTATCCACCGGGCCTGCCAATCAGGACAGTGCTACCGGAACGGGCCCTGCCGTTCTGCGGAGGGCTCGGGCCCCCGCATCCGGTCAGCTGGGTTCGGTGGTGTCCACCGGTGTTTCCTCGACGTCGGGCGTGTCCTCAGCCGTGGCAATCTGGCTGCTGCTGGGCGTTCCGGCCCGCGGGCTGTCCTTGCCCTCTTCCGGTTCGAACGTGTTCGGCTCGCCCGCGCCCACCGCGACGCCGTCGCCGGAGTCGGGGACGCCATCCCCTTGGGTCTGCGGTGAAGTTCCGCTGTTCTGGTCTTCCTGGCCGGTTCCTTCAGCGCTCATGTCGTCTCCTGAGACCTCGTGGGGCTGGAAGTTTCACCGTAACAGCGGGGAGTGGCATCTGTAAGGGGGCTTAGGATTTCACTTCTAAGGCAGTTTTCCTCAGCGAACACAGGCGGTCTTTCAGGTGGCAGAAGAATCAGCGGACAAGCAGGGCTGGTGGCGCGTCTTTCACGACAAGTTCGTGGTTGAAGAACGCTACATGGAACCCAGCGCGCGGAAAGCGCTCTACGTGACGGCGATCGTCCTCGCCGTTGTGGGGGCAGCCGTCTTCTTCTTCGCACTCTCCGGTGTTCAGGACCATGACGGGTTGGCCAGTGCCGATGACGAGGCCTGGAGGTGGCTCCTGACGACGCGCTCGCAGGTGCTGACCATGGTGATGATTGTCCTGGCTGTAATCTTCGGGCCCGTGGCGCTGCCCATCATCGTCCTCGTTGTCACGGTGGCATGGGGCATCCTGGCGAAGCATGCCTGGCGGCCGATTCTATTGGCGGCAGCAATGCTCACCGGCGTGGGACTGGCGCAGCTCATCGGCAGGTCGGTCGACAGGCAACGCCCTCCCGTGGACCAGATGCTGTTCGGCGCAGACCACACCTTTTCGTTTCCGTCGGGCCACGTTCTGGGGGCCTCGGACTTCCTGCTGATAACGGCGTTCCTGGTCTTTTCCCGCCACCGGAGACCAAAGACAACAGTGGTCGGTTTTGTCTGCGCCATCATCGGCGTGATCCTCGCATCCGTCAGCAGGCTGTACCTTGGCTATCACTGGGTGAGCGACGCCGTGGCTTCCGTGGCACTCTCGCTGGTGGTGCTCGGTGCCGTGATAGCCGTCGACACCTGGCGCACCGCCCGGGTACCGGGCGAAGAAGTTACGGGCGAGCTTTCCAAGGCCGACGCCCCGGACTGAAAGCATGGCCACCGAAGCCGATGTCCGCAGGATCTGCCTTGCACTGCCGGGCGTGACGGAGCGCGTCAGTTGGAACCAGCCAGCCTGGTTCGCTAGAACCCTGATGGCCCGCATCTGGGAGACGGACGTGCTGACGGTCAAAACCGCCGAGCGCGAGGCGCTCACGGGCACGGACCCGGAGACGTATTTCTGGACGCCGCACCATGAGCGTTCACCGCAGCTGGTCCTCGTCCGGCTTTCAAGGGTCGACGGCGGCCTGCTCGCCGAGCTGCTCGAGGATTCCTTCCTGCTCGCCGGCGGCCGGCTGTAGCGGCAGCGATCAATCGCCGTCGTCCGGGCGGGCGTTCCGGGCCCTGGCAAGCTTCAGTTGCCGCCGGAGACGGGTGTTGTCCATTTCCAGTTCCAGCACCTTCGCCACGCCCGCCAGGTTTAGCCCTTCGTCCAGGAGTTCTCCGATGCGGCGCAGGACGGCCAGGTCGGATTCGCTGTACTGGCGGGTGCCGCCGTCGGTCCTTTCCGGTGTCAGCAGGCCGCGGCGCTCATAGAGCCGGATGTTTTGCTGGCCCGTTCCCACGAGCTCCGCCACCACCGAAATGGCGTACAATCCGCGTCCGGTGCTGTCCCGGTTGGCCATATGATTCCCCGTCCAGATTTTTCTCGATTACCCTTGCCCCAGTTTGTCACCGGTGCTATAAAAAATCTATACCCATCACCATAGATGCCGGTGATGGGTGGCTCTAGAACCTACATGCTGAAGGGAGTGGGAAATGATGCTAATCCGTACCGACCCGTTCCGCGAGCTGGACCGTCTCACCCAGCAGGTCTTCGGAACAGCAGCCCGTCCGGCGGCCATGCCTATGGATGCGTGGCAGGAAGACGGGGAGTTTGTGGTGGCCTTTGACCTGCCCGGGATTTCGCCGGACGCAGTGGATCTGAACGTCGAAAGGAACGTCCTCACTGTCCGGGCAGAGCGCCGGGACGCCACCCAGCCAAACGTCGAAATGGTGGTTTCCGAGCGGCCACGCGGCGTCTTCAGCCGGCAGCTCATTCTCGGTGACACGCTGGACGCGGACAACATCAAGGCCAGCTACGACGTTGGAGTGCTGACACTCCGGATCCCGGTCGCCGAGCAGGCGAAGCCACGGAAGATCGAGATCGAAAGCAAGGGCCAGCTGCATCAAATCGGGACGTAGCCGGCCACCGCGCTGGCAGGGGCGGCCTTCGCCTGCCCGAAGGCCGCCCCTGCCACGGCAACAGCAACAACCCACTTAACAGGCTTCAGTGATGACCACACCCGCACCGGACTACTATGCGGTGCTGCAGATTCCGCACCGCGCGTCGCAGCAGGAAGTCGCCCGCGCCTACCGCACGCTGATGCGCCGCCACCATCCGGATCTCGCCAACGGTGAAGCGGTACCAGCCGAACTGCAACTCGTCATGCAGGCCTTCTCCGTGCTTCGGGATCCGGAGCGCCGGGCCGCCTATGACCGTGAGGTCCTTCGTGCCGGGGCTCCCGACCCATCCGCCGGCCAGCCCCACAGCATTCCAGTCCACGTGGTCCAGCACCGTGAACCGCCGCTGCGCGTCACCCCCGTCCGGTGGGAGAGCGGACCGTGGGCCTGAACCCGACCTGAACGTCAGAGGAGAACCACAGCCATGAGCGATTGGCGCCGCTACGACTCCCACCTGATCCCGGCCTTCCATGAGCGCTTCGAGCAGCGCTGGGGCAAGGGCACAGCGCCGTTCCTGGACCCCGAGGCCCATGAGGAGCCACTTCCCCGTGCACAGTGGATCAATCCCACAACCGGTGCTGCCCTTGCCGTGGTGCCCATCTGGTCCGACGACGACCGCCAGCACCGTACGTTCGGAGTGTTCTACCTGCCGCCGGCCGGGGACATTTGGGTGCTTCGCCCTGGCCTCACCCAGTTCCTTGAGCCTGGCGAGGCCGGCTCTTCGAACCTGGTGGGCCTGCGGAATGACGCCTTCCGCAAAGCCGTGTCCCACGCCAACGAATTCCTCTTCGGGCCGCCACCGCTGGTGGACTGACCTGTAACTGGACCGGCCCGCAAGTGTGCCCGCAAGCTAACTGACAAGTAGCTGGACTAACCCGGCCCGGCGAAACCAACGCTGCCAAAGTCGGGCCCGGGAAAGAATCCTGGCCGGGGGAAACCCGGCCCGCCAATTCCCGGCCCAGGGAAGCTAGGGCCGCCGAAGCTGCCCTGCCCGTCCCCGCCGCCGGCGGGGCCGCTGCCCAGCAGGCTCCTGGTGAGGGTCTCGCCGTCGGCCATCAGTTCTTCCACCGCCCCGAGCAGGTGACTGTCCGACACGGGTGCGCCGTCCAGTGCGGCGCGCACGACAGCGCGGCGGACCAGTTCGCGCGCGAACGAGGCCGTTGTTCCTTCGGTACGGGCGGCGGCCTCCCGGACAGCCTCGGGACTGAACGGAATGCCGCGCGCATACAACGTCACCAGCCCGACGCGCTCGTCCGCGGCCGGCAGCGGAATATCCACGGCGAGGTCCACGCGGCCGGGGCGCTGGGCAAGGGCACGTTCGAGCATGTCCACGCGGTTGGTGGTGAGGACGAATGCGACGTCGGCGTCGTGGTCCAGGCCGTCCATGGCGTCCAACACCTCGAACAGCAGCGGCTGCGGCCCGTGCCCGAAGCTCCGGTCCTCGGCGATCAGGTCGCAGTCCTCAAGCACAACGATCGATGGCTGAAGGGCCCGGGCCATGGCGGCCGCCTCGGAGATCCTGGCCAGGGAACCTCCGGACAGCAGGATTGCGGTGATGCCGGCACTTTGGCTCAGCAGGTACCGCACCGTGTGGGTCTTGCCGGTCCCCGGTTTGCCGTACAGCAGGATGCCCCGCTTGAGGTGCTGGCCGTACTCGTTCAGCGACTCCCGGTGTGCGGCGATGCCGAGGGCGTGATCTGTCACTTTCTGGAGCAGCCCCTGGGGCAGAATGACGTCGGATGCGGTGAGCTCCGGCCGGGCGTGGAACGTCACGCCTCCGGTGCTGGGCCCGTACTCTCCCATGACCAGGGATATGACCTGGCCCTTCAGGACGCTGCCGCGCTGCATTCGCCGGCGGAACTCGGAGAGGAAGTCCGCGGCGTTCTTCGCATCGGCAGCCAGAACCTCAAGGCACGCCGTCTGCCGCCCGTACCGTGGCGCCGCGTCCCGCTGCAGGACAGCAACAGGGCTGCCCGCATGCCTGAACAGCCACAGGCCCAGCGCCACGGCCTGCCGCTGTTCATCCGGTCCCACAGCCAGGTTGATGTAATCGGGCTGCGACAACGGAAACTGCGGGAAGAACTGCGACTGCTGCAGCATGTCGCTCAGGGACTGGTGGTGGCGCTGGTCACCGCCACCTATGCCCACCAGCCGGAACTCCGGGTCCTCGGCGGCGAGCTCGGCCATCAGGATGTCTGCGTCCACGAACCGGTGCGCCGGCACCTCCTCCACCACCACAGCAAGTGATTCTGCCGGCACGGCCAGATGTTCGGTGATTGCTGTCAGTAGCTGCCGTCCGGCCTTTACGCGGTGCTGCCCGGACTGGGCGATCTGCACCAGCTGCGCGAAATCATCGATGAACTTCCCCAATTTTTCATCCATGCCGCAGACCCTACCAGCGCCGGTCAAGACCACCCCGGTTGGTGGCCGGACTGCGCCCGGCCTCCCTTCCGGGGCCCCTCGTCAGGGGCCCCGGCCTGTGCCATTCTGGGGGGTACCGCAGTCCAGAGGTACCGCCGTCGTCTTGAGCTGTTAATGGACCGGAGCTGTGGAAGGACCGGAGCCGTCGAAGGAGAAGGCCATGTTTGCGCCCAAGGTTTCGTTTTCCAGCTTCAGCGTTGACGACGTTGCGCGCGCCCGGGAGTTTTACGGGCAGACGCTGGGCCTGGCCGTGTCCGACGGCGCAATGGGCACGCTGGAGCTGTCCATGTCCGAGGGCCACAGGATTTTTGTCTATCCCAAGGACAACCATGAGCCGGCCACCTTCACCGTCCTGAACCTGGTGGTCGACGACGTCGAAGCGGCCGTTGACGAGCTCAACGCGGCTGGCGTCCACACCAATATCTACGACGATCCCGGCCTCCCCACGGACGAAAAAGGAATAGCCCGGGGGATGGGCCCGGATATCGCGTGGTTCAAGGACCCGGCCGGCAACGTGATTTCCGTGATTAATCCGGGCAGCGCGGCGCCCTGAGCGGTAGACTCCGGCAATCTGAAGTTTTTGGCCCACCGGCCTTTCACAACGTCACAGAGGTCTAGCGATGCATCCTTCCGCCAAAGAATTGGCCGCCATGGTTCCGACCGGATTCACCCTGGGGGTGGCTACAGCCGCGTTCCAGATTGAAGGGGCGCTCGATGAGGACGGCCGGGGACCCGCCGGCTGGGACGTCTTCGCCGCCAAACCCGGGACCATCGTGGACGGCCACAGTCCCGCCGTGGCGTGCGACCACTACCACCGCATGCCGCAGGACGTGGCCCTGATGAAGGAACTGGGCGTCGATTCCTACCGGTTCTCACTGGCATGGCCGCGGATCCAGCCGGACGGACGCGGAGCGGTGAACCGGGCCGGCCTGGACTTCTATGACCGGCTGCTGGATGAGCTGCTGGCCAACGGAATTTCGCCGATGGTCACGCTCTACCACTGGGACACTCCGCTGGCTCTCGATGAGGACGGCGGCTGGCTCAACCGGGACACCGCTTACCGGCTGGGGGAGTTCGCCGCCATCGCCGCGGCCGCGTACGGGGACCGGGTGGCCCGCTGGGTGACCATCAACGAACCCGCCACTGTGACCACCAACGGCTATGCCCTGGGCCTGCACTCCCCGGGGAAGGCCGACTTCGCCAACGGCCTGCCCACCGTACACCACCAGCTGCTCGGCCACGGCCTGGCCCTGCAGGCCCTTCGGGCTGCGAAGGTACCCGGCGAAATCGGAATGACCAACGTGTACTCGCCCGTGGTGCCCAACTCCGGCAACCCGCTCGACTGGATCGGTGCCGGAGCCATGGATGTGGCACAGAACCGGCTTTATGCCGATCCGGTGCTCACCGGAAAATATCCGGACCTGATCCGGGCGGCGAAGTTCTTCTCGTCCTTCGACCATCCGGACGAGGACATGGCCGTCATCTCCCAGCCGCTGGATTTCTACGGCATGAACTACTACATGCCCACCCGGGTGGCGGCGGGCGGTGGCGACAGCCCGGTTCCGGCGGCGATGGCGGAGGCGATGGGGGATGACCTCAAGGACGCCACGCCCGGTGCCCCGCTGCACATCGAACCGTGGCCGGACACCGAAACCACCGCTTACGGCTGGCCCGTGAAACCGGAATATATGGCCGTGGCGCTCAAGGAAATGGCCGAACGGTACCCGAACCTTCCGCCGGTGATCATCACCGAAGGCGGGGCGAGCTTTGTGGACGTTAAGATCCGCGACAAGTCCACCAACCGGACCTTCATCCCCGACGAGCGGCGGCTCCGCTACCTCTCCGACCACCTCGGCACAGCGCTCCGCGCCACGGCCCCCGGCGGCGAGGCCGAAGCGATCGACCTCCGCGGCTATTACGTCTGGTCCTTCATGGACAACTTCGAATGGTCGGGCGGGTACAAGCAGCCGTTCGGCCTGGTGCACGTGGATTTCGAGACGCAGGTGCGCACGCCAAAGGCCTCGTTCTATTGGTTCCAGGAACTGCAGGAGGAACGGAGGCTGGCGGCGTCCGCGGATGCCGCCGTCGCGGCTGCGGCAGCAGAGCCGGACGGAGCCGTGGCTGATGGAATGCTGACAGACGCAGGGATGTCCGACGGCGGAACGTCCGACGGCGGGCCGGTCACCTAAAGCAGTTGGTCACCTAGAGCAGTTCGGGCACCTAGAGCAGTTCGAGCTCCCTGAGCTGGCGGGCTATGCCCGCCCCGTCGGGGGAGTAGATCCACGGCACCGTTGAGGCGCTGTGGTCCCCGTCCTCGGAGTGGCCGCCGGCGAAGACGGCCTCGCTCACGGACAGTTGCCTGATGGCGATGGCTGCCACATTGTGCGCGTTGTGCTGTGTGAACTGCGAGTAGATCTGCTCGTCATGCTGGCCGTTGTCGCCAATCAGCAGCCAGCGCATGTGCGGGAATTCCGCCGCCAGCCGCTCAAGGTTGCGGCGCTTGTGCTCCTGGCCGCTGCGGAACCACCGGTCCTGGGTCAGTCCCCAGTCCGTGAGCAGCAGCGGGCCGGCCGGATACATGTTCCGGGTCAGGAACCGTGCGAGCGTCGGCGCTGCGTTCCAGGGGCCGGTTGAGAGGTAGATGACCGGCGCGTCGGGATGCTCAACCGTGAGCCGGTCCAGCAGCACCGCCATGCCCGGGGTGGCCATCCTGGCCCGCTCGCTGAGCACAAAGGTGTTCCAGAGCGCCAGGAACGGCCGGGGCAGTGCCGTGACCATGACGGTGTCGTCAATGTCGGAGACAATGCCGAACTGGGTACCGGGGGCAATTACAAAGATGCTTGCTTCCGCCGGTTCAGCGCCTGCGGAACGCAGTACGGCGGTGTGCCAGCCCGGCGCCAGGGATACCGGAATGTCGATGTCCACCAGCCCGCCCCGGTCCGCCTTAACCTTCGTAACGGTTCCGCCGATCTCGATCTCCACCTCGGAGCCGGGAATGGGAACGCTGGTGAAGGCGCGCCAGCCACGCACATTCTCCGTGCCGTTCCGGGCGGCATGGTCGGCGCGGCTGCCGGGCACCGGCTTGCTGGCCAGCACCACCCTGCCCAGAACGCGAACCCACTCCGTGGAACCATAGCCCTGGTACGCGACGGTCTTGGGTTCGAACTTCCAGCGCCGCGCGGTCTTCAGGCGCGCCGTATTGATCGCATCCGAGAGCCAATGGGCCAGGCGGAAGACGCGCCTTCCTGACAAACTCGTCCCTGCCAACGGTGATTCCTGTGACGCCATGTCCATGCCTTCACTCTGCCACAGGGCAGGGGCCCATGGGTTGCCGTCCTGCTCTCTGTTACTCCCCGCCGTCTCCCAGCATGCCGCGCAGGGTGGCGGCGTTACGCACGGCGTTGCCGCCGCCGTCGTTGTTGAAATACGCGAAGACTTCCCGTCCGGAGCCGCGCCACTCCCGGATTCTGTCCGCCCACCAGCCCAGTTCCTCGTCCGAGTAGGAGCCGCCGTACAGGTGCTGGTGGTCGGGCCCGTGCAGCCTGACGTAGACGAACGGGGCGGTCGCCTGCAGGTTGCAGGGCAGGTTGGCACCACTCATGACGGTGTACGCGGCCCCGTGCCGTTCCAGCAGCCCGTACACATCCGGCTGCTCCCAGCTCGGATGGCGGAACTCCACCGCCACCCGGATCCACCCGGGCATGGCGCCGAGGAAATAGTCCAGGCGGGCATCATCCCTCGCCATGCCGGGAGGCAGCTGGACTAGCAGCACGGCGCGCTTGTCGCCGAGTTCGTGCCAGCACCGCGAGATCCGTTCAATCCAGACTTCGGGAGCGTACAGCTTCTTGCCGTGGGTGAGGCCGCGCGGGGCTTTGACGGACAGGGCAAAACCGGCCGGCAGCCTGGTCCGCCAGCCGGCGAACGTGGTGTCACGCGGCCAGCGGTAGAAGCTGGCGTTGAGCTCCACTGTGCTGAACCGTGCCACGTAGTGCTGCAGCCGGTCACGGGTGGGAAGCCCCGGCGGGTACAGCACATTTTCCCAGTGGTCGTAGCTCCAGCCGGACGTTCCGATGTGCACCGTCACCTGGCGGCCGTCACTCGAAGTGGGTTGCCACGGGCCCGCCGCCGGCGGATTCCACGATGGCGGCCGCGACGTCGCGCAGCTTCAGGTTGCGCGTGCTTGACGCCGACTTGATGAGGTTGATGGCGTCCTCCTGGCTGCAGCGGTTCTGCGCAATGATGATCCCGACGGCGGTATCGATGATGGTCCGCGACTCCATCGCCCGCCTCAGGTTGTCGGCGTTATCGTTGCGCTGGGCCAGCAGGACCGCGAGCCGGAGGCCCTTGGACGCCTGGCGGACATAGCTGATGGCGCTCTCCACGGCGGCGGCGTCAAAGACGTTCGGCTTCTCGGAATACATGTTCAGCCCTGCCCGCGCGTCGTCGCCGGGCAGGTCGAACGGCACCGCCAGGACTGAACGGATGCCGTTCCTCAGCACGGTGTCGTTATAGTCGGGAAACTCCGAATCGAGCTCGAAGTCCGGCACATGGACCAGGACACCCTCCCGGCAGGAGCGAAGGCAAGGACCATCACCAAACTGGTACTGGATTTCGTCCACTGCCTGGGCGTGCTCGCTGCTGCTGGCCACGGTGGCCGCCGAACGGTGCCGCAGGAGAGTGATTCCGCAGTAAATCTGCCCGCGCGGCCCGGACATGCTCTCCGAAGTGAACCGTGCCAGCTCGTCCAAAAAATCCTGGACATCCTGCGTGTCCAGCAACAGGTCCTGGACATGCCCCACCACATCGGCTTCGTTCAAGCGACTATCCACGCGAGGCTCCACTTCCGCCCGTCACACCGGCTGCCGGAGTACTGGGCAAGGCTGGCTGGCAGGCTCCGGCGGCCGCTCCGCCTAAGTTCAGGCTACACCCGGCCGCCCCTCGTGCCGCGAGGCCTGCTGTGGCACTGTAAGGGCATGGTACGCATTGAAGATTATGCGGTGGTCGGGGATCTGCACACGGCGGCCCTGGTCAGCACTGAGGGTTCCATTGACTGGCTGTGCCTGCCGCGGTTCGATTCGCCGGCCTGCTTCAATGCGCTCCTGGACACCCCCGAATCCGGCCGCTGGCTCCTCGCCCCGGCAGCCGGGGGCGGCTGCACACGGCGCCGCTACCGCCGGCACACCCTCATCCTGGAAACCGAGTGGGAAACCGACGACGGCGCCGTCCGGGTTATCGACTTCATGCCGCCCCGCGACGAGGTGGCGGACATCGTGCGGATCGTGGTGGGGCTGCACGGACATGTCCGGATGAGAAGTGAGCTGGCCCTGCGCTTCGACTACGGCCACATCATGCCCTGGGTGCGCCGGGACAGCCACGGTCTCCACGCCATCGCCGGTCCTGATTCTGCCTATCTGGTGACCACTGCCCCGCTGCGGGGCGAACGCATGCACACCGTCAGCGACTTCACCGTGACGGCCGGCGAACGGGTGCCGTTCGTGCTGACGTGGGCGCCTAGCCATGTGCGCCGGCCCCGTTCCGTGGATCCGGAAGAAGTTTTGGACTCCACCGAACGTTTCTGGCAGGAGTGGGCAGACAAATGCAAGGTATCCGGGCCGTACAAAGATGCGGTCCAGCGCTCGCTGATAACCCTGAAGGCCCTCACGTACGCGCCCACCGGAGGCATCGTTGCGGCCGTGACCACGTCGCTGCCGGAGCAGTTGGGCGGGCCGCGGAACTGGGATTACCGCTTCTGCTGGTTGCGTGATGCCACCCTGACACTTCAGGCGCTGCTAGCCGCCGGCTACACCTCCGAGGCGGCGGCCTGGCGCGACTGGCTGCTGCGGGCCGTGGCAGGCGATCCCGCCGACCTGCAGATCATGTACGGGATCCACGGCGAACGCCGGCTGCCGGAAATGGAACTGCCGTGGCTGGCGGGTTATGAGAATTCCTCGCCGGTGAGGGTGGGCAACGCCGCCGCGGGCCAGCTGCAACTGGACGTGTGGGGTGAAGTGCTGGACTGCCTTGCCCTGACCCGCAACTCGCTGCTGAAGCATACCGACGAAGCCTGGGACGTCCAGGTGGCGCTGATGGAATACCTCGAAGGCGCCTGGGACCAGCCGGACAACGGGCTGTGGGAGATGCGCGGTCCGCGGCGCCATTTCACGCACTCCAAGGTGATGGCATGGGTGGCGGCGGACCGGATGGTCAAGGGGGTCCGGGATTCCCGGCTTCCCGGCCCGGCAGACCGCTGGGAGGCGCTCCGCGACACGATCCACGCCGAGGTCATGGCGAACGGCTTCGACGCCGGCCGGAACACCTTCACGCAGAGCTATGGGCGGCCCGAACTCGATGCCAGCCTGCTCCTTATTCCGCGCGTCGGCTTCCTCCCGCCCGACGATCCCCGGGTGATCGGCACCATCGAGGCCATCCAGCGTGAACTGACGGAGGACGGTTTCGTGCTCCGGTACCGGCCCCAGGCGAGCGACGACGGCCTGCCGGGGGATGAGGGGGTGTTCCTCGCCTGCTCCTTCTGGCTGGTAGAGGCGCTGCTTGGGGCAGGCCGGCGCAGGGAGGCCACGGAACTGTTCGAGCGGCTGCTGTCGCTGCGCAACGACGTTGGCCTGCTGAGTGAGGAATGGGGCGTCCAGAGCGGGCGGCACCTGGGGAACACCCCTCAGGCGTTCAGCCATTTCGCGCTGGTGACCAGTGCCTTGGAACTGAATCAGCACCGGCCCCGCCGGAGCGACAGGCCGCTCCCGTCCAAGGCCGGCACTGCCTGAGGGGCCCGCGCTGACCGAGGGGTCAGCGTCGTCGGCCTTGTTCGAGGAGTATTTGGGTGACACCTCTCACCTTTGGCGTTAGGTAAGTATACTTACTAAACACGTCACCCAAGGGTGAAGAAGGAGGAGAGCCAAATGGCTGGATATTTCGAGTTGGTGGACGCTCCCGACGGCGGTTACAGGATCCGGCTGCTCGACGGAACGGGGGCGCTGATGGCGGTGTCCGTCACCTTCCCGACGAAGCGCGCAGCAGTTGCCGGGGTTGCCCAGGCCAGGGAGATTGCCGGTACGGGCCTAATCCGGGACTGCTGCAAGGATGCCGTGAAGCGGCCGGCACAAAAGCGCCATGCCTGGCCGGTCCGGCAGCCAGTGAAGTCCATGGCGGGTGCAGGTCACGGGTCCCGGAAGACCGCACCGCAGCGGGTGCCCGCGCCACGGCTGGCCGAGCGCTGAGGTCGGCTGGAGTGTCAGAGGGCAAAGAGTGGCAGGATCAATTGTCGCAGGGGCAGCGCAGGGAGAAGGGTGTCCTGTTCGATGTTGACGGGACCCTGATCGACTCCGCTTATATTCACACCCTTGCCTGGTGGCAGGCGTTCCGCCAGTCGGGCTTCGATGTGCCCATGGCCCGGATTCACCGCTGTGTGGGGATGGGCGGGGCGCGCCTGGTCGACAATCTGCTGCCGGACTCCCGGAACAAGGACGTGGACGAGGCTATTCTGTCCGCCCATTCCGGGATCTTCGGCACGTACTGGCCCTCGCTCCGCGCCTTCGACGGTGCCCGCGACCTGCTGGCCAGATGCAGTGAGAGTGGACTGGCGGTGGCCCTGGCCTCGTCCGCGAGGGAGCAGGATCTCCAGGCGCTCCGCTCGGCGCTGGCGGCGGATGACTTCATCGACGCCGCTACGAGCTCCAATGATGCGGAAAACAGCAAGCCTGAGCCGGACATCCTTGTGGCGGCACTGGAAGCCGTCGGGCTGGAGGCCTCCGGGGCCGTCTACGTGGGCGACGCGGTGTGGGATGTCATGGCTGCCGGCAAGCTCGGCATCCCCACCGTTGCCCTCACCTGCGGCGGTACCAGTGAGGCGGAGCTCCGCGAGGCGGGGGCCGTTGAGGTCTACGATGGTCCGCGGGAGCTTCTGGACAACCTGGGCGGCAGCGTGATCGGGAAACTGCTGGCCGGCTAGGGGATCAGGGCTTGAGGCGTCCGGGCTTGAAGGGTCGTAGCGCAGTCAGGCCCCGGCCGTGTCCCCACTGGATTCGGTGTTCGTGGCCCCAGTGGTGGTGGACTCGGTGTTCGTGAACCCGCCACCCCGGGGCTCGTCGGCGTAGGTTCCCTTGTTCCACGACACCGCGACCGCCACGGAGCCGTCGTCGTTCCGGACCACCTCGGTGAGCACCTCCGAAACCGCCGCCCCCATGGCGAGGATTTTTGCTTGGTAGGTGGTCACCAGTTCCTCGAGGCTCGCCTCTGTCCATTCGCCTGGCCGCATGCGCGTTGAGATTTCCACCGGTTCGGGCTGGTACAGCGACATGATGGGCGCCTTTCCTTGGGGGCAAGAACAGTTCCTACGCTAGGAGCGTTCCGCGGCTGAAACAAGGGAAAAGGCAAGGAGGCTTACCTCCGCTTCCGGGGGCTAAATGAAATTGCTAAGCATACTGATCTTCACAATGCGACCGGGGCACGTTACGGTCGAAAGGACGCGACGTGCAGCTACAGGAAGGCACTCCATTGAAGGCACTGACTTGGCAAGGCAAGCGCTCGGTGAGCGTGAAGGAGGTACCGGATCCGGTCATCAAGGAGCCCACGGATGCGATCGTGAGAATCACGTCGTCCGCGATCTGCGGCTCGGATCTCCACCTGTACGAGGTGCTTGGCCCCTACATGCACAAGGACGATGTGCTGGGCCATGAACCCATGGGCATCGTGGAGGAGGTGGGGAGCGCCGTCACCAATCTGGCGAAGGGAGACCGTGTGGTCATTCCCTTCAACATTTCCTGCGGCCACTGTTACATGTGCTCGCAGGGCCTGCAGTCGCAGTGCGAAACCAGCCAGGTCCGGGAAAAGAATTCCGGGGCCGCGCTGTTCGGGTTCTCGGAGCTGTACGGTTCCGTTCCCGGCGGACAGGCGGAGTACCTGCGGGTGCCATTCGCGGACTACGGCCCCGTCAAGGTGGGGCAGGAGCTGCCGGACGAGCGGTATCTGTTCCTCTCGGACATCCTTCCGACCGCCTGGCAGGGCGTGAAATACGCCGATGCTCCGGCCGGTGGCACGCTGGCGGTCTTCGGGCTGGGCCCGGTGGGGCAGTTTGCCTCCCGGATCGGCACCTACTTGGGCCAGCGCGTGATCGGCGTGGATCCGGTTCCGGAACGCCGCGAGATGGCGGCGCGGCACGGCGTCGAGGTCCTGGACTATGCGAAGGGCGTGGCCGACGAACTGCGCGAGATGACCGGCGGCAGGGGACCGGACGCGGTGGTGGACGCCGTCGGCATGGAGGCGCACGGCTCGCCGGTGGCCGCATTCGCGCACCAGGCTCTGGGGCTCCTTCCCGACAAGGTGGCGCAAAAGGCCATGGAAACCGCCGGCGTCGACCGCCTCGCGGTGCTGCACACAGCCATTGACGCGGTCCGCCGCGGCGGCACGCTGTCCCTGAGCGGAGTCTATGGCGGCACGGCCAGCCCCATGCCGCTGCTGACCATGTTCGACAAGCAGATCCAGCTCCGGATGGGCCAGTGCAACGTCCGCCGGTGGACGGATGAGCTGCTTCCGCTGGTGGAGGACGACGCCGATCCGCTGGGTGTGATGGATCTGGTCACCCACACCGCGGGGCTGGCCGACGCCCCCGGGCTCTATGAGAAGTTCCAAAAGAAAGAGGACGGCTGCATCAAGGTGGTCCTCAAGCCCTGACTTTCAAGTGGGACACCGGGATATATAGACACCGGGCTTTAGCAGCGAGGTCCGGGACGGCGGCTGGCGGGCGACTCACCCGCCAGCCGCTTTCCGTTGCGGGGACTTGTCCGGCGGCTCGCCGACGGCTCGCGTCCTACTGCTCGCGCCACTCGTGGCCGGTGATGTGCGAGCCGGCCTGCGGCCCCATTTGGAGCATCCCGCCGTCGACCGCCCACGACGCCCCGGTGACATAGCTCGACGCCGGAGAGGCAAGGAACGCGATGACCGCAGCTACCTCCCGCGCATCGCCGGGCCGCCCGAGGGGAACGCCGGGCCGGTCCTTGGTGTGGGGATCTTCATCGGTCTGGCCCGTCATCGGCGTCGCGATTTCGCCTGGGGCCACGGAGTTAGCCGTGATGCCGTGGCTGGCCAGCTCCAGTGCAATGGTCTTGATCAGCCCGCCCAGCCCGTGCTTGGACGCGTCGTAGGCGGACGAGCCCACCCGCGGCTGCGTTTCATGAACGCTGGTGACGGCGATGATGCGCCCGCCCCGCCCGGCGTCGACCATTCGGCGGGCTGCCGCCTGGATGCAGAGGAAGGCGCCGTTGAGGTTGGTGTCCAGGGTCTTGGCCCAGGTTTCATAGTTGAGCTCGAGGAACTTGGTGCCGTCGCCCGTGCCGGAGTTGTTGACGAACACGTCGACGCCGCCCAGGTTCTCCGCGAGTCCGTCGATGACACCGGCGCACGCCAAGAGGTCCGTGGTGTCGAGCTGCCCGATCACCGCGTTCCGGCCCGCGGCACGGACTTCCTCCGCCGTCTGTTCGGCGCCGACCCGGTCCGAATGCCAGGTGACCCCGATGTCCAGGCCGGCCTGGGCCAGTGCTACCGCGGTGGCGCGGCCGATCCCTGAGTCGCTGCCGGTGACGATGGCCGTGCGGGGCGAGAAGTCGGGCGAGAAATTCATGGTGCGTCCTTCCGTGTGTCCCTCTTTATAGGGTCAGGCTGCCGCATCCACGACGCAGAAGCGGTTCCCGTCCGGGTCTTCCAGCACGATGAAATCCGGGTCATCCGGATACGAGTCCCAGTCCACCCGGGCTGCCCCGAGCTCGACGAGTCGTTCCACCTCGGCTGCCTGGTCATCGGCGTAGAGGTCCAGATGAAGGCGCGGATGGGACTGCACCGGAGTCTCGCTGAGCATGAGGGCGAGCCGGGCGCCGTCGCCTTTTTGCGGGACGAGCACCACCCACGTCTCGTCGCCGTCCTCCCGGGGGATGTAGCCGAGGGCGTCGCACCAGAACGCAGTGGCGCGGGCGACGTCGTCGACGCCGAGGACAGTCGTTCCGATCGTCAGCATGCCTTCATGCTTCCCTGCACGCAGTTGTGACGCAAGGGTTCGCGGAAAGCCGGAGTCGCCGGAGACGCGCGAAATCGCCGGAAGCTTCCTGTGTGTTCCAGCGTACTGGCAGGCTTCCGGCGATTTCGGCGGCAGTGAGGTCCGCGGTGGGTGCGGACTAGGTGAGGCGGACCTGGCGGTTCATGTCCTTGTAGAGCAGGTAGCGGAACTCGCCCGGGCCACCGGCATAGCAGGCCTGCGGGCAGAAGGCGCGCAGCCACATGAAGTCGCCTGCCTCCACCTCCACCCAGTCGTTGTTGAGCAGGTACATGGCCTTGCCCTCAAGGACGTACAGGCCGTGTTCCATGACATGCGTCTCCGGGAAAGGGATCACGCCGCCGGGCTGGAAGGTGACGATATTGACCTGCATGTCGTGGGCCAAGTCGCTGGAGTCCGTGAAGCGGGTGGTCTTCCAGACGTCGTTCGTATCCGGCATCGACGTCGGCTCAACGTCCTTCTCGTTGGTGACAAACGACTTGGCTTCATAACCCTCAAGCCGCTCGTAGGCTTTGCGGATCCAGTGGAAGGACACGACGTCGTCGGAGACATTCTCCAGGCCCCATTCCGAACCGGCGGCCAGGTAGGCGTAGCCGCCCTCCTCAAGCTGGTGCAGTTCGCCGTCGAGGGTGAGGCTGACCTTGCCGCGGGTCACGAAGATGACGCCTTCGACGCCGGCCTCGAACTCGGCCTTGGGTGCGCCGCCGCCCGGGCCGATCTCAACAATCAGTTGGGAGAACGTGGTGGCGAAACCGGAAATGGGGCGGGCGATAATCCAGGAGCGGGTGTTGCTGAATCCCGGCAGGTTGCTGGTCACGATGTCGGTCATGACGCCCTTGGGAATGACCGTGTAGGCCTCGGTGACGATGGCCCGCTCAGTGGTCAAGTGGGTCTGCGGCGGCAGTCCGCCGTCGGGGGAGTAGTACTTTCCCATGGGGAGATTCCTTACTTAGGAGTTGGAAGTGGTGGCCAGCCGCGGGTGGGCCAGGGCAGTCAGCTGGGGGATCCCGACGGCGGCGAGTGCCTGGACCTCTTCGGCCCCCACGGCACCACACTGGACGCCGCGCAGCACGAACGCGGCGAGCGCGCGGGCCGTCGCCGGCTCGTCCATGACCCCGCCTTCCGTTTGCTCCACGTAGTTCCGCAGCCGGGCCGCCGCGGCCGGCATGCCCTGGCGGTAGAACGCATACGTTGCCGTGAACCTGCTGGGCAGCTGGGCCGGGTGCAGGTCCCAGCCCTGGTAGAAGCCGCGCTCCAGGGAACGGCGCACCAGGCGGCCGTGCAGCTGCCAGGCGTTTTCCACGTTGTCGCCCACGGGAATGATGTTGGTGGATCCGTCGGACAGCCGGATGCCGGTGCCGGCCACGGCCAGCTGCATGACCTCCTTGGCGAAGTCAGCCACCGGGTGTTCCATCGACTGGTACTCGGCGGAGATCTGCAGGGACGCGGAGTAATCGTACGTGCCGTAGTGCAGGCCGCTGATCCGGCCGGGGACGGCATGCGGCAGCTGTGCCACCGGGGACGTCCCCTCCGGGCCGAGGATGAGCTGCGGCGTCTCCACCTGCACCTCGAACCGGAGCCGGCCGGCGGGGAGCGAGTGGACCTCCTCGAGCCGGGAGACCGCGTAATCCATGGCCTGCACCTGGGCCACGGTGGTGACCTTGGGCAGTGTCAGGACCAGGCCCTCGGGCAGTTCGCCCGCCGCAGCCAGGCCGGAGACGAACAGGTCGAGGGTGCGCAGCCCGCGGGCGCGGGTGGGGGCCTCGAAGCACTTGAACCGAATTCCGATGAACGGCGGCGCGGAGCCGGCCGAGACAGCGGCGGCCACGGCGGCTGCCGCGGCAACGGCGGCGGCATCCTCGGCGTCGTCGCCCCGGTCCCCGAACCCGTCCTCGAAGTCGAGCCGGAGGTCCTCGATCGGCTCGCTGGCCAGCTTCGTCTCCACCCGGGAAGCGACGGCTTCGGCGAGCTCGGCGTCCTGGCCCAGCAGCGAACCGAGCCGGGCCAGCCCGCCGTGGGCGGCCGCCGTCGCCAGCGCCTGGGTTCCCCAGTCGGCGGCGAGCGACGGCGTGAAACGGTCAGCGGGGACGTACACGGTGTGGACGGGCTGGCGGGAGCCGTCGTCGCCCGGGTAGCTCTGATCGAGCAGCCGGTCGGTGTCCGCCAGCTGCCCGTCGATCCGGGCCAGGTCCGCCGAGGTCAGCGATGTTTCGGGTACCGCCATGCCTCAGCCCACCAGTTCGTAGGCGGGGGTGGTGAGGAAGTCCGTGTAATCCTCCGAGAGGCAGATGTCGCCGATCAGGGCGCTGGCGGGCTGGTAGTAGCGGGCGAACGCTTCCTCGCCCACCTCGCCGCGCAGCTTGTCGGTTTCCTCGGCGAGGATCCGGGTGACCAGCTCCCGGGTGACCTTGTTGCCGGTGTCCGCGAGGACCACCTCGTTGCGGATCTGCTGCCAGACCTGCGAACGGGAGATTTCCGCCGTCGCGGCGTCCTCCATCAGGTTGTGGATGGCCACCGCGCCGTTGCCGGAAATCCAGACCGCGGTGTAGGCCACCGCGACGTAGAGGTTCAGGCGCAGGCCGGCTTCGGTGACCTGGCCCTCTGCGGAGGCGATGTCCAGCAGCTGGCCGGCGGTGACCGATACCTCCGGGCGCTGCTTGTCCAGCTGGTTGGGCCGGTCACCGAGCACGGAATCGAAGACCTCCTGGCACACGGGCACCAGGTCCGGGTGGGCCACCCACGAGCCGTCGAAGCCGTCGTTCGCCTCACGGGTCTTGTCCGCGCGGACCTTCTCGAAGGCCTGCGCGGTGACCTCGGGTTCGCGGCGGTTGGGGATGACCGCGGCCATGCCGCCCATCGCAAAGGCACCGCGGTGGTGGCAGGTCTTGACCAGCAGCTCCGTATAGGCCCGCATGAACGGCGCCGTCATGGCTACGGTGGCGCGGTCCGGCAGCACGAAGCTGGCACCGGCGTCGCGGAAGTACTTGATGATGCTGAACAGGTAGTCCCAGCGCCCGGCGTTCAGGCCCGAGGCGTGGTCCCGCAGCTCGTAGAGGATCTCGTCCATCTCGAACGCCGCCGGAATGGTTTCGATCAGCACGGTGGCACGGATGGTGCCCTGGCCGAGGCCGAGGAAGTCCTGCGCGAAGACGAACACGTCGTTCCACAGGCGGGCCTCGAGGTGGCTCTCCATCTTGGGCAGGTAGTAGTACGGGCCCTGGCCGTTGAGCACCAGCTGCTTGGCGATGTGGAAGAAGTGCAGGCCGAAGTCCACCAGCGCGCCGACGGCGGGTTCGCCGTCGAGCAGGAGGTGCCGCTCCTCCATGTGCCAGCCGCGGGGGCGGGCCACGACGACGGCCAGCGGTGCGTCGGTGCGCAGCCGGTACTCCTTGCCCTCCGGCGAGGTGTAGCTCAGCGTCCCGGTGGCGGCATCGCGGAGGTTGAGGATGGCGTCGATGACGTTGTCCCACGTGGGCGTGCTGGCGTCCTCAAGGTCCGCGAGCCACACCTTGGCGCCGGAGTTCAGCGCGTTAATGGCCATCTTGGCCGGCGAAGCCGGGCCGGTCATCTCGACCCGGCGGTCCTGCAGCGCCGCCGGTGCCGGCGCAACCTTCCAGTCGCCGTCGCGCACGTCCTTGGTTTCCGGCAGGAAATCCAGGCTGCCGGTCCGGGCCACCTGCTCACGCTTGGCCTTGCGGGCCGTGAGCAGCTCGCCGCGCCGGCCGGCAAAGCGCTTGTGGAGCTCCTCCACGAACGCGAGTGCCTTCGGGGTGAGAATCTCCTCCGCACGCTCGATCGGCCGGGGGTCTGTGACTGTGATAGCCATTGTGGGTCCTTTCTAGGGCTGATTCAGGCGTTGGCGAGAGCTGCTGTGTCTGCCGCAGCAGAAGCTGCTTCTTCTGTTGAGTCTTCCGCTGTTGCCTTCGCGATGCCAGTACCCGCGGCGGCGTGGGCCGCGGCGGCGACTGCTGCCGCGACGTCGGCGGCCACGTGGGGGTCGAAGACGCTGGGGATGATGTAGCTGGCGTTGAGCTCGTCGTCAGCAACCCGGTTGGCGATCGCCTCGGCGGCAGCCACCAGCATCTCCGGCGTGATGTCCGATGCCCCGGCGTCCAGCAGCCCGCGGAAGAAGCCAGGAAACGCCAGGACGTTGTTGATCTGGTTCGGGAAGTCGCTGCGGCCGGTGGCGACGACGGCGGCGTGCTTGGAGGCCACTGTCGGGTCGATTTCCGGCGTCGGGTTGGCCATGGCGAAAACGATGGCTTTGTCCGCCATCGAGGCAACCTGCTCCTCGCCGATCACATGCGGGGCGCTCACGCCGATGAAGACGTCCGCACCCTTGAGGGCCTCGTGCAGCGTGCCGTCGAAGCCTTCCGCGTTGGTGTTCGCCGCGATCCAGGTGCGGTGCTCGTCGTCGTACTTCTCGCCCGAGTGGATGGCGCCGGAGCGGCCGGCGGCGATGATGTGCTGCGCGCCTTGGGCCTTCAGCAGCTGGATGATCGCTGAGCCAGCGGCGCCGACACCGGAAACCACGATCTTGACCTCGGAAAGCTTCTTGCCCACGACGCGCAGGGCGTTGACCAGGGCGGCGAGCGTGACGATGGCGGTGCCGTGCTGGTCGTCGTGGAAGACCGGGATGTCCAGTTCCTCGCGGAGCCGGTTTTCGATCTCGAAGCAGCGCGGGGCCGCGATGTCCTCGAGGTTCACGCCGCCGTAGACAGGCGCCAGGGCCTTGACGATTTTGATGATCTCCTCGGTGTCCTGGGTGTCCAGGCAGACGGGCCAGGCATCGACGTTGGCGAACTGCTTGAACAGCGCGGCCTTGCCCTCCATGACGGGAAGGGCGGCGGCCGGGCCAATGTTGCCGAGGCCCAGGACGGCCGAACCGTCGGTGACCACGGCGATCGTGTTCCGCTTGACCGTGAGGTTCCGGGCGGCGTCGGGGTTTTCCGCGATGGCAAGGCACACGCGGGCGACGCCGGGGGTGTAGGCGCGGGAGAGGTCGTCACGGTTGCGCAGCGCAACCTTCGGGACCACCTCGAGCTTGCCGCCGAGGTGCATCAGGAAGGTGCGGTCGGAGACGTTGCGCACGGTGACGCCGTCGAGCGCGTTGAGCGCGTCCTTCACGCGGTCCGCGTGGTCCTGGTCCGTGGTGTTGCAGGTGACGTCCACAACAAGGGTCTCGTGGTGGGACTCGGTGACGTCCAGTGCGGTGATCGCTGCTCCGGCCGCACCGACGGCGGCCGCCAGCTCGCTGGTGGCCGTGAAGCTCGACGGTGCCTCCACGCGCAGGGTGATTGAGTTTCCGGGGCTCGGGTTCGCCATTGAATGTCCTCCTGGTCGGGCCCATCGCTGGGGTGGGCTCTTCTGCTAAATGTTTTCGTATTATGGAGATTATTATCTACTTTATGGAAACACAAGCCCTGATTGCTTCCATCGACGCGGCCTTGCGCCGTGCTGTATCTTTGGCTGTCTAAGCAACTTTTTTCACGATGCGGATAAGAGTTGTCGTAATCAAGGCAACAGGAGAGTGCTACATGGCTGAAAAGGCCTCCGGAGGCGTGCAGTCCGTTGAGCGCGTCTTTGAACTTTTGGAACTGATCACCGACGCCGGCGGCGACGTCACGCTCAGCGAGCTCTCCTCCTCCACGGACCTGCCCCTGCCCACGATCCACCGGCTGCTGCGTACGCTCGTGGCGCTGGGGTACATCCGTCAGCTGCCCAACCGCCGCTACGCACTCGGCCCGCGGCTGATCCGGCTTGGCGAAGGCGCCAACAAGCAACTCGGTGCCCTGGCGCGGCCGCAGCTGAAGTCCCTTGTGGACCGGCTGGGGGAGACCTCCAACATGGCCGTGCTGGACTCGGACATGGTGATCTACGTGGCCCAGGTGCCGTCGCTGCACTCGATGCGCATGTTCACCGAGGTGGGCCGCCGCGCGCATACGCACGACACCGGCGTCGGCAAGGCGATTCTGGCGCAGCTGGACGATGAGGTGGTGCGCGGCATTGTGACCCGCACCGGCATGCCTACGCCCACGGCCAAGAGCATCGGCGACTTCGACGCCCTGATCGCGGACCTGAACCGGATACGGGAACGCGGCTACTCGATTGACGAGGAGGAGCAGGAGCTCGGCGTGCGCTGCTTCGCCATGGCCGTGCCCAACGCGCCCACGCCCACTGCCATCTCCGTCTCCGGGCCGGTCTCCCGCGTGGACCAGTCCTTCGCCGACCGCGCCGTGCCGCTCCTCCGCGAAGCAGCCCAGGCCATCTCGGACGAGCTCAACCAAAACTGACCCCCCGCCGTCGTTCTTCACTACAGCGCGAACGTGCAGATAATGCCCTCAAATCCGGGATTTGAGGGCATTACCTGCTTGTTCGCGCTTGTTAGTGTTCGGACTTGGATGACGACTGGATGGGGACTTCCTTGCCGTCGCAGTCGATCAGTTTCCCGCCTTCGAAGCGGTCTCCGTCGGCCAGGCAGTGCAGGTCCTCCTCCTTGACCAGGCGTCCGGTGCCCGCCACGAACACTGACTGGTTCTCCGAATTGCCCGCCTTGAGGTGGTTGAAGAGCAGGTTCAGCAGGATGGCCATGACAGCGGCGGAGCTGATGCCGGAGTGGAAGATGGTGCTGAACCAGGACGGGAACTGGTCGTAGAACGCCGGTGCCGCGATGGGGATCATGCCGAAGCCGATGGATGCGGCCACGATGATCAGGTTCATGTTGTTCCGGTACTCCACCTTGGACAGCGTCCGGATGCCGCTGGCGGCAACAGTTCCAAAGAGTACGACGCCGGCACCGCCCAGGACGGGCGTCGGCACCGCTGCCACCACCCGGCCAAGAACCGGAAGGAGGCCGAGAATGACCAGGATGAGGCCGCCGGCGCTGACCACGAACCGGCTCTTGACCCCGGTGATGGCCACCAGGCCGACGTTCTGGGCGAAGGCGCTCTGGGTGAAGGAGTTGAACAGCGGGGAGATGGCGCTGGAGAGCATGTCAGCCCGGAGGCCGTCGCCGATGCGCTTCGAGTCGACCTTGGTGCCCACGATCTCGCCCACGGCGATGATGTCCGCGGAGGTCTCGGTGAGGGTCACCAGGATGACGATCAGCATGGAGATGATCGCTGCGATCTCGAACGTCGGCGGTCCGAAGGCGAACGGCGTGGGGAAGGCGACGATCTCGCCCGTGCCCACCTTGGAGAAGTCCGCCATGCCGAAGGCGAATGCAATGCCGGTTCCCAGCACCATCGCCAGGAGGATGGACAGCCGGGAGATGGCGGCGTTGCCCACCTTGCTCAGCAGCAGGACGATCGCCATGGTGGCGGCGGCCAGGCCGATGTTGGCCATGCTGCCGTAGTTGGGAGCCGCCTTGTTGCCGCCCATCGCCCAGTTGGCGGCCACCGGCATCAGCGTAAGGCCGATGGTGGTGATCACGGTGCCGGTGACAACCGGCGGGAAGAACTTGATGATCCTGGAGAACAGCGGGGTGATGAGCAGCCCGATCAGCGAGGCCGCGATCACGGAACCGAAGACCGACTGAATTCCGCCGCCGCCGTGGACAATCGCCACCATCGTGGAGACGCCGGCAAAGGAGACGCCCTGGACCAGCGGGAGCTGGGAGCCGAAGAAGCGGATGCCGACGGTCTGCAGGATGGTGGCCAGACCGCCGACAAAGAGGCAGGCGGCAATCAGCAGGCCGATGTCCTGGGATGACATGCCGGCCGCGGCGCCGATGATGAGGGGCGGTGCAATGATGCCGCCGTACATGGTGAGAACGTGCTGGAACCCGTAGGCGAAAGTGCTGCCGATCGAGAGGCGCTGATCTTCCGGGCGGGTGGCCGCTGGGCGGCTTTTCTTGGTGATGTTCATGGCAGACTTTCTTGGTTCATGGCAGACGCCTTCGTCTGGCTAACAATGTCTGGCTAACAATTTGAGACTTGTGGCGCGGGGCCGTTTTGCTTGGCGCCGGCCTGGGTGCCGGCGGGCCGGCGTGCCCGGTGGTCGAGCATGTCGGGACCTGAGGATTTCGCTCCCCACCTGCCCCCTAGCCTCGCAAGCTCGGCTAGGGAACCCGGCAGGCAGGGCCCCGGCTAAATCATCGGGGCTCGGTTTAGCAGAAGCCGGCGATGCCTGACCAGGCGGCGTCGGCTGCTTCCGCGTCGTCGCGCAGGACGGTGGCCTCGATGAGTCCGTACGGGCGGTCGGCCGCGAAGAAGACCTCGTTGGGGTTGTCGAGTCCGAACGGCGAGAGGTCCACGAGGAAGTGGTGCTTGTTGGGCATCGAGAACTTGATTTCCTCGATCTCGCTGTGGGCTTCCAGGACCTTGGCCCCCATGTCGAACAGGGTCTGCTGGAGGGCGTGGGAGTAGTTCTCGGTGAAGCCTTCCAGCAGGAGGCTCTTGACGTCGTCATAGCTCTTGTTGAAGTCCAGCGAGCTGAAATCCGTGCCGGCCTTGAAGCGCCAGCGGGCCGAGACGTCGGTGGCCAGGATGCGGTCGGTGGTCTCCGGCAGGGTGGTGTACTTGTCCTTCGGGTACCCGACGAAGCCCGACTGCGTGGACTTCAGGACGGTCAGGTCCTTGAGCCCGGAGATCAGGTGGGTGGCAGCCCCGTCCCGGACCAGGACGGCGGTGCGGACTTCCTGGCCCTTGCGGACGAAGGAGTGGTCGTGTGCGCTGCCGTGCGCCTGGATGCGTTCCCAGGCGTAGGACTCGGCTTCCCAGCGGCCGCCGGTGACCCAGTCGAAGCTGGAGGTGAAGTGCTCGCCGAGGCGCAGCAGGAACGCCTCGGGGGAGCCGACCCCTTCGCGGGCAAAGGCGTAGATGGTGTTCTTCTGGGTGTCGGTGGCCACCACGTGGGCGTTGTCGCCCTTAAGGTGGGCGGCTTCGAAGTCACCGCGGAGCTGCGAGGTGACGTTGAGGTCCTCGATCTCGTGGCGGTCGGTGTCGCGGGTGATCTTGACGACGCGGACTTCGGCCTTGCCGTACTGGTTGTGGCCGAGGACGATCTTGTTGCTCATGGTCTGTTCCCAACTTCCCGTATGTGGAATGAAAGTCCCACATAGAAATTAAGTGCGTGTTTCCCACGCATTTCGTGTGGCGTCGACCCAAACAAAAAATGAGCCGACATCAGTTGATGCCAGCTCATTACGACCCTGCCTGCTGCTCCCAGGTTACGTGACGTGCGCCACGAATTGATTTAAAGCGTAGCGCAGCATTCCGGTGGTGTACATCACAGATTCAAAAAACTGATTGTGACCGACGACGGCGGGTGGGCGGGCCGAGAGGTCTTGACGGCGTCCACAGGTCATCCGTAAGATTTCACATATCAAAAACTATTTTCCGCTATACGGAAAACATCTTGGCGGATCAGCACAAGAAACGAGGAGGAAGAGATGGACTCGCAGGATAAGAACAACGTCGCGGAATTCCCGGCACCCGGCCAGGAGCTGTACCTGCCGTTCGGCGCCACGGATCCCGACTTCTACATACCGGCGGACTGTGACCGGCGCTCCGGCGGCCTGTCGCGGTGGCTGCGGGCGCTTCCGGTCTTCGGCCGGCGGCCGTAGCCCTGGGGCGGCCGCTGGCGACGCGGAAATCGCCACACGACGCGCAAATGGTCCTGCGACACCAGAATACAGGTGTGGCCGGACCATTTCTGTGTCGCGGGACAGTTTCTGTGTCGCGGGACAGTTTCTGCGTCCTCAGGCCGGCGGCGGAGAACCAGGGCGGCCCGGCCATTCCTTGCCGGCCCACGGGTCGTAGTCGGCGATTAGCTCCTCCTGCGGCGGGCGCTCCGCCTCGGGGACATGCTGCAGGTTCACCCGCACCCGGTACCAGAGCGAGCTTGACCCGCGCATTCCGTCGACCATCACGTCGGCCGCATGCAGCGAGGGCACCACATCCGCGTGCAGGGACTTCCATTCGTCGAGCGCGGCGAGTGCCTCCGGTTTGGTTTTGGTGCGGGCCACCTCAATGAGCGGCATCACCGACTGCCGGCGGCCGGAGCCGTTGCCGCGCGGCGCCTTCTCGGCGGGGCCGAGCTCGGCAGCCAGGGCGAGAAGCCCGTCGAGCCTGCCGACGGCGTCGTCGATGCCGGTGTGGGGGTCGCCCACCTTGGCAAAGCGCTCCGGCACGGTGAGTACCGTGAACTGTTCCGGCCGGGCGGAGCGGACCTCGTCCCAGGTGAGCGGCGTCGAGACCCGGGCGTCGGGCAGCGGCCGGATGGAGTACGCCGATGCCACGGTGCGGTCCTTCGCGTTCTGGTTGAAGTCGACGAACACGCTCTCGCCGCGCTCCTCCTTCCACCACCGGGCGGTGGCCAGGCCAGGGGCGCGGTTTTCGACCTCACGGGCCAGGGTCTCGGCGGCCAGCCGCACATCGCGGTAAGTCCACTCCGGCGCGATGCGCACCAGAATGTGGAGACCCCGCGACCCGCTCGTCTTCGGCCAGCCCACGAGCCCGACGTCGTCGAGCACATCCCGCGCCACATACGCGACGTCCACGATTTGGGACCAGTCGACCCCCGGCATCGGATCGAGGTCCACCCGCAGCTCGTCCGGGTGGTCAAGGTCCTCGGCGCGCACCGGATGCGGGTTGAGGTCGAGGCAGCCAAGATTCACCACCCACGCCAGGCCCGCGGCATCCCGGATGACCGCCTCCTCCGCGGACGTTCCCGACGCGTAGTGCAGCGTCGTCGTGTCGATGAAATCGGGGTGGTTGTCGGGCACGCGCTTCTGGAAGAAAGCCTCCGCGTCGATCCCCTTCGGAAAGCGCTTGAGCACCATCGGCCGGCCGCCTGCGCCGCGGAGCGCACCGTCCGCGACGGCAAGGTAGTAGCGCACCAGGTCGAGCTTCGTCAGCCCGGGCTCAGGAAACACCACCTTGTCCGGGCTTGAGATGCGGACTTCGGTGCCGGCAATGTCCAGGATCTCGGCCGGCGTCTTCGACGGAGTCATGCCGCCACGCTAGCAGTTGGCGGGCCTCCATTTCGATGGTTCCATGCCCACTCGACGTTTCGCAGCATCGTGTGCGCAGGGAACCGTCGAAACGGCGGGGCGTCAGCCGTTCACCAGCCGCCGCGCTGCCGCCGAATGCTCCGCGATGAGGCCGGCCACGTCCAGTCCCGGAATCTGCCCGTCGACCACACGCCACTCGCCGCCCACCATCACGCGGTCCGCGCGGTCGGCGGCGCACAGCAGCAGGGCGGCGAGGGAATCGTGGCTGCCGGAGAACCGCAGGTCGTCCAGCCGGAACAGGGCGAGGTCCGCCTGCATGCCGGGCGTCAGTTGGCCGAGGTCCGGCCGCCCCAGTACCGCCGCCGAGCCGCGGGTGGCCCAGCCGAGTGCGCGCTCCACCGGCACGTGCGCGCCGTAGCGCAGCCGTTGCAGGTACAGCGCCTGCCGCGCCTCGAGAATCATGTTGGACGCATCGTTCGACGCCGATCCGTCCACTCCGAGCCCCACGGGCACTCCCGCTTCCTCCAGTTCGAGCACCCGGGCGGTGCCGGACGCGAGGCGCATGTTCGACGTCGGGCAGTGGGCGACGGCGGTTCCCGCCGCTCCCAGCCGGGCAATTTCAGCGTCGCTGAAATGGATGCCGTGGGCCAGCCACGTCCTGTCCGTCAGCCAGCCCACACTGTCCAGGTAGTCCACGGTGCGCAGCCCGAACGTCTCAAGGCAGAACTGCTCCTCGTCGAGGGTCTCCGCGAGATGGGTGTGCAGCCGGACGTCATGCCGCTCCGCCATCGCGGCGCTCTCGGCCATGATCTCCTTGGTGACGGAAAACGGCGAGCAGGGCGCCAGCGCAATCTGGATCACGGCGCCGTCCCCGCGCTCGTGGTACTCGCGAATCAGCCGTTCGCTGTCCGCCAGCACCGTCTCCGGTGCCTGTACCGTCGACTGCGGCGGCAGCCCGCCGTCGTCCTCTCCCAGCGTCATGGAGCCCCGACTCAGCGTAGCCCGCATGCCGAGGCGTCGGACAGCGCCGATTTCGACGTCGACCGCGTCCTCCATGCCTGCAGGGAAGAGATAGTGATGGTCGGCGGCGGTGGTGCAGCCGGAGAGCAGCAGCTCGGCGAGGGCCACGGTGGCTGCGAGTTCAAGGTCCCGCGGGGTCAGCCGGGCCCAGACCGGGTACAGGTTCTGCAGCCAGGGGAACAGGGAAGCATTGGCCACCGGACCCCAGGCGCGGGTAAGCGTTTGGTAGAAGTGGTGATGCGTGTTGATCAGGCCGGGCAGCAGGACGTGGCTCCCGGCGTCGAAGGTCTCTTGGCAGGGAGCGGAGGGCGTCTGGCCGGCGCCAAGCACCTCCACAATCCTTCCGCCGCTCACCACCAGTCCGCCTGAGGCGTCGAGGCCGTTGGCGGTGAAGGCCGCCAGCGGGTTCCGGATCCAGAGCCGGGATTCGGTGGGGAGCGTTGATGGGATGGCAGGGAGCTGGGTCATGAGGGTCCTTGTCTGAGCGTGCTGATACTTTCCAGCTCAGTGGTCCTGTCTGCTGATCCAGGGGACATGCAGCCCGCGGGCGGCACGTCGGCACCAGCGTAGGGCGGCCTCGGGAGGACGGTCAACGGGCGCGGTTTGTGACAGGCCTTGAAGTGGAGGCCCGGAAGCAGCCATCCGTGAGCCGTCGGAAACACGCATTTCACATTGCGAAATTAAGTTTCCAGAAACTATGGCGCGGGCCACATTCCGGTGCTAATCTCGAGTTGCCAAAGGCGGGCACCCGGACTCCGGGGAAGCTATCTACCAGGCGCAACTTAACCTTCAAAAGCACATGCTGAAGCCTGGTAACCGTCGCACTTGGTCCTTTTCCGTTCCGCCCGCGGGGTACCGGCTTCCACAGCAAAGGGAGTCGCATCATGAGTACCACCGTCACGGCCGAGGCATTCCTGGCCAGGTCCATCCGGTTGGCAACAGCCAACGTCCTGAACAGCGGCGGCCCGTTCGGCGCCGTGATCGTCACCGCCGACGGTCAGGCGTTCGACGGCGTCAACCGGGTCACCGCCGACAACGATCCCACCGCCCACGCCGAGGTCACGGCCATCCGCCGCGCGTGCAGCGGGCTTGGGACCTTCGACCTCCGCGGGGCCACCCTCTACAGCAGCTGCGAGCCATGCCCCATGTGCCTCGCCTCGGCGCTCTGGGCCCGCATCGACCGCGTGGTCTTCGCCGCGGACCGGCACGATGCGGCCTCCGTGGGCTTCGACGACGCCGTCTTCTACGAGTACTTCGACAACGAGGACCGCCACGCCCTGATGCCGGTCTCCAAACTGGAGCTCGGCCACCCCGAAGCCCCGGCCATCCTCGAGCCGTTCAACACCTGGAACACGCTCGACTCCAGGATTGACTACTAGGGCCCGGTGTCTGACATGACTATCCTGGACAATACCGCTGAACAGCAGGCTGCGCTTCCGGGTGCAGGGCAGACGGCGGCACCCGAAAAGAACCCGGCAACCGGCAAAGCACAGCGGAGCAGCAGCCCCAAACCCCCGGCGTCGAACTCGTTCCTTGACCGCTTCTTCCACATCACCCGGCGCGGTTCCACCGTGGCCCGCGAGGTGCGGGGCGGACTGGTCACCTTCTTCACGATGGCCTACATCGTCATCCTGAATCCCCTGATCCTCGGCGGCTTCAGTGCCGACAACGCCCCGACCGACGTCGCCGGCGGCTGGCTCTCGGCGGCGCAGGTGGGCGCCGTCACCGGGCTGACGGCCGGCGTCATGACCATCGCGTTTGGCCTGATCGCCAACCTGCCGTTCGGCCTGGCCGCGGGACTGGGCATCAACTCCTTCCTCGCGGTGGCGGTGATCCACGAGGTCACCTGGCCCGAGGCCATGGGCCTGGTGGTCATCAACGGCATCCTGATCGTACTGTTCGGTGTCACCGGCGCGCGGACCGCGATCTTCAGGGCCGTGCCCAAGGAACTGAAGGCCGCCATCACGGTGGGCATCGGCCTGTTCATCGCCTTCATCGGCTTCGTTGACTCGGGCTTCGTCAAAGCCACCACCGGCGGCCCGCCGGTCCAGCTCGGCGACAACGGCTCCATCACCTCCATCCCCACCATGGTGTTCATCGTGGGCCTGCTGGTCATGGGCATCCTCGTCGCACGGAAGGTCCAGGGCGGCCTGCTCATCGGCATCGTGGCCACCACCGTTCTCGCCGCCGTCGTTGAGGCAGTCCTGCACATCGGCCCCGCCAGCAAAACCAACCCCGGCGGCTGGCACCTGAACACGCCGGTGCTGTCGGGCCACCTCGTCTCCGCACCGGACCTTGGCCTGGTGGGCCAGTTCGACCTGTTTGGCGCCTTCGGCCGGATCGGCGGCCTCGCCGCAACGATGCTGGTGTTCACGCTCGTGTTCACCAACTTCTTCGACGCCATGGGCACCATGACCGGGCTGGCGAAGAGCGCAGGCGTGGCGCACAAGGACGGCACATTCCCCCGGCTCAAGTCCGCCTTCATCGTCGAAGGCGTGGGCGCAGTTGTGGGCGGCGGCACGTCGGGCTCCTCCAACACCGTGTACATCGACTCCGCTGCGGGGATCGGCGAGGGGGCGCGCACCGGGCTCGCCTCGGTGGTCACCGGCGCGCTGTTCCTGGGCTCCATGTTCCTCACCCCGCTCACCAGCGTGGTGCCGCTCGAGGTGGCAGCTGCCGCCCTGGTGGTGGTGGGCGCGATGATGATGGCGCAGATCCGCGAGATCAAGTTCACCAAGTTCGCCGTGGCACTGCCGGCCTTCCTGACGATCGTCACCATGCCGCTGAGCTACTCGATCGCGAACGGGATCGGCGTGGGCTTCGTGAGCTGGGCCGTGATCGGCGCGGCCTCCGGCAAGGCGAGGAAGATCCGTCCGCTGATGTGGGTGGTGACGGTGGGCTTCGTGGTCTACTTCGCGCGGGGTCCGGTCAGCGCACTGCTCGGGGCGTAGGGACGCGGAAAAAGCCCCGCGACGCGCAAATGGCCGGAGGACACGGGAGTCCGCGCATCCCGGGACCGTTTGCGCGTCGCTGGGCCGGACCGGCGTCGAACGCTTTCAACTACCAAGGATAGGAACGAGAATGGGCACCATCGCACGGGAAGAGGGAGTGCTGCCATGCTGAATCTGATGCCTTCTCTGGCCGGCTGGCGCCCGGTGGCCGCCGGCGAACGCTGCGCCATCGCCACCATCATTACTGCAAGCGGCTCCGTGCCGCGGCCGCCCGGGACTTCCATGCTGGTGTCCGAGTCGGGCGAGATCCTCGGCAGCCTCTCCGGCGGCTGTGTTGAGGGAGCCGTGGTTGCCTCGGCGCTGGAAGTGATGGCCGACGGCGGCACCCGCCTTGAGGCTTTCCGCTTCAGCAGCGAGGACGCGTTCGCCGTCGGGCTCACCTGCGGCGGTGAGCTGGCGGTCCATATTCAGCCCCTGGACGGCAGCGCCGCGGGGCTCGGGGCCCTCCGGAAGTTCGCGGGCGGGGACCCCGAACGGCCGCTGGCCCTGATCCGGCGCATCGACGCGCCGGCGGGCAGGACTGTGGCCGGCAGAAACCTGTCCGGCAAAACCCTGTCCGCCAGCGCATTGGGGGGTGCCGGGACCGCGGCCGAGGTGGCCGCCCAGCCGCCCGCCGCCGTCGTGGTTCCTGATCCGGGGAGCTTCCTGGCTGCGGAATCGGCGGAGCTCGCGGTACTGCTGGGGCTGGACGCTATGAACCTGGGCGCTGAGTCCCGGAAGGAAGCACTCCTCGCTGCCGCTGCCCAGCTCGAACCGCTGCTGCGCGGCGGCCGGACCGGGCTGGTCCGGCTGGCGCCGCCGCAGGGCTGTGGCGTTTCTGTCCGGGGCGCCCGCGGTGCGGAGGGTGGGGTGACGTCGCCCGAGCCAGTGACCCTGCTGGTGGAGAGCCGCATGCCACAGGCCCGGCTGCTGGTGTTCGGCGCCAATGACTTCGGCGCGGCGCTGGTGCCGGCCGCCAAGCTGCTCGGCTACCGCGTCACGCTGTGCGATGCCCGGCCGGCGTTCGCAGCGCAGGAGCGCTTCGCCGCAGCGGACGAGGTGGCCACCGACTGGCCACACCGGTACCTCGCCGCGGAAGCCGCCGCGGGGCGCATCGACTCCCGCACGGTGATCGCCGTCCTGACCCACGATCCCAAGTTCGACATTCCCCTGCTGCAGGAAGCGCTGGAACTGGACATTGCGTTCGTCGGCGCGCTGGGCTCGCGCCGCAGCCACTGGCAGCGCATCGACGGGCTGCTCGAGGCAGGCGTCGCACCGGAGCGGCTGGCCCGGCTGCATTCGCCCATCGGCCTGGACCTCGGCGCCGTCACACCGGCGGAAGTGGCGGTCTCCATCACCGCCGAGCTGATTGCGGCGCGCACCGGTTCCGCCACCTGCCCTCCGTTGCGGGACGGCAGCGGACCCATCCATTCCCTTCAGGCATCCCAGGAGATCGCATGGACATGAACACCATCGAGGCGGTGGTCCGCACCACCGACCCCGCCGACTGGCGCGAGGGCGACGCCTGGCTCGCGGGCGGCACCGTCCTCTTTTCCTACGGCAGCACCGCCTTCGGCCCCGAGCCGCTGCGGCGTCTGCTGGACCTCGGCTCCGCCGGCTGGCAGCCCGTAACTGTGACCGCGGACGGCATCGAACTGGCCGCCACCTGCACCGTCGCTGAACTGTACGCGCTCCCGGAGAAGCTGGCAGAAGCGGCCACCGGCACGACGGACTGGCCCGGCCTGGACCTCATCCGGCCCTGCTGTGACTCGTTCGTGGCGTCCTTCAAGGTCTGGAACATGTCCACCGTGGGCGGCAACCTGTGCACATCCCTGCCGGCCGGGCCCATGATCTCGCTGTGCGCCGGGCTGGACGGCACGGCCACGGTCCTCGGCCCGGGAGGCTCCCGCCGGGTACTGCCGGTGGCCGACTTCATCACAGGGGACGGGCAAAACGCGCTGGCACCCGGCGAGCTGCTCCGCAGCGTCAGCCTGCCGGCGTCGGCCCTGTCCTCCCGCGTGGCGTTCCGCCGGCTCTCGCTGAGCAACCTCGGCAGGTCGGGGGTGCTGCTGATCGGAAGGCTCGACGGCGGGGGCCGGTTCACGCTGACCGTCACCGCCGCCACAAAACGGCCCGTGCAGCTCCGGTTCGGATCCCTGCCGGATGCGCCGGAGCTGGCGGACGAACTTGGGGCCGCCATCCCGGCGGACCTGTACCACGACGACATCCATGGGCTGCCCGCGTGGCGCCGCGACATGACCCACCGTCTGGCCGAGGAAATCCGGGCAGAACTGGGACTGCCGGCCGGAGCGCCTGCAGCAGTGTCCGGCGACTTCTGGCCACCGCAGCAGACACAGCTGCCGGCCCGGCCGCAGACGCAACAGACGAAGAGAGGGGCCTGAGCATGGCCATGGAAATCAACGGCGCGCCCGTTCAGGCGCAGCCGCGCCCGGGCCAGTGCCTGCGCACGTTCCTTCGGGAGCAGGGCAACTTCGGCGTGAAGAAGGGCTGCGACGGCGGCGACTGCGGTGCCTGCACCGTGCACGTGGACGGCACACCGGTGCACAGCTGCATCTACCCGGCCGTGCGCGCCGAAGGCCATGCCGTCACCACCATCGAAGGCCTCGCAGCCACGAGCGAGGGAGCTGACCTGCACCCCATGCAGCAGCAGTTCCTGGACCGCCAGGGCTTCCAGTGCGGCTTCTGCACCGCGGGCATGGTGATGACGGCAGCCACCTTCGACGACGCCCAAAAGGAAAACCTGCCGCGCAACCTGAAGGGAAACCTGTGCCGGTGCACCGGGTACCGGGCCATCGCGGACGCCGTCTGCGGCCACGAAGGCCATCCTGCCCCGGAAGGCCCCGGCTCGGGAATCGCCGGCCAGGGGCAGCCCGCGCCGGAGCCCGGCCGGCTGGGCGACGACGTTCCGGCCCCGGCCAGCCGCGCGGTGGTCACGGGGCAGGCGCGCTACACGCTGGACGTCCCGCCCGAGGCGCTGCCCGGCCTGCTGCACATGAAACTCGTCCGCTCGCCGCATGCGCACGCCCGGGTCCTGTCCGTCGACACCTCGGCTGCCATGGAGGTGCCGGGAGTCGTGGCCGTGCTCACCGCCGAGGACGCCTCGGACCAGCTATATTCCAGCGCCCAGCACGAGCTCTACACCGACGACCCCGACGACACCCGGCTGCTGGACACCGTGGTGAGATTCCGCGGACAGCGGGTGGCCGCCGTCGTCGCCGAATCGGTGGGCGCGGCGGAGGCGGGCGTCCGTGCGGTCCGGGTGGAATACCAGGAACTCGAAGCGGTGTTCACCCCGCAGGACGCCATCCGGCCCGGTGCCCCCGCAGTGCACGGCGACAAAGATGCCGGCACAGCGCGGATTGCCCAGCCGGAGCGGAACATCGTGGCCGAGCTGCACTCCGAACTGGGCAGCGTCAGCGACGGCTTCGCGCAGGCCGACTTCATCCATGAGCAGACCTACAGAACCCAGCGCGTCCAGCACGTGGCGCTGGAAACCCACGCTGCGATCGCCTCCGTTGACGACGGCGGCCGGCTGCAGGTGCGCACCTCCAGCCAGGTTCCGTTCCTGGTGCGCCGTACCCTGTGCCGCGTGTTCGGACTGCCGGAGGACCAGGTCCACGTGGTGGCCGGCCGGGTGGGCGGCGGCTTCGGCGGAAAGCAGGAGGTCCTCACGGAGGACATCGCCGCGCTCGCGGCCCTGAAACTGCGGCGGCCCGTGCAGCTGGAGTTCACCCGGACCGAGCAGTTCACCGCCAGCACCACGCGGCACCCGTTCACCATAAAGCTCAAGGCGGGCGCCAGCAGCGACGGCCGGCTTACGGCGCTGCAGCTGGATGTCCTCACCAACACGGGGGCTTACGGCAACCACGCCCCAGGCGTCATGTTCCACGGCTGCGGCGAATCCCTGGCCGTCTACAAGTGCGCCAACAAGAAGGTGGACGCGCTCGCCGTCTACACCAACACCGTGCCGTCCGGCGCCTTCCGCGGCTACGGGCTCAGCCAGATGATCTTCGCCATCGAGTCCGCAGTCGACGAGCTGGCCGCGGGCATCGGCATGGACCCGCTGGAGTTCCGCCGACGCAACATGGTCCGCGAGGGCGATGACATGCTCTCCACCCATGCCGAGCCTGAGGAGGACGTCCACTACGGCAGCTACGGGCTGGACCAGTGCACGCGCCTGGTGCAGGACGCGCTGGAGCGCGGCCGCGAACGCTACCGGTCCGCCGGGCTGGATGACCTGGGACCGGACTGGGTCACGGGGGAGGGCACGGCGCTGTCCATGATCGACACCGTGCCGCCGCGGGGCCACTTCGCCCATTCCAGGCTCAGGCTCCTGGCCGACGGAACCTACGCCGCCGACGTCGGAACCGCCGAATTCGGCAACGGCACCACCACGGTGCACGCGCAGCTGGCGGCGACGGCGCTGTCCACGGTGGCCGCGCGGGTTGCCGTCCGGCAGTCCGACACTGACCTGATCGAGCACGACACCGGCGCCTTCGGCTCGGCCGGAACGGTGGTGGCGGGCAAGGCCACACTGGCCGCGGCCGAGGAACTGGCCGTGCGGATCCGGGCGTTCGCCGCCGGCATCCGGCAGATCCAGTCGTCCGGATGCGTGCTCGACGGCGACGCCGTCGTCTGCGAGGGAACCAGGGTTCCGCTTACTGAACTGTTCGACGCCGGCCGGCAGGCCGGCGTCGAACTCGAGGCCGAGGGGCGCTGGGGCGGAACGCCGCGCTCGGTGGCCTTCAACGTCCACGGCTTCCGCGTGGCCGTAAACACCGGGACCGGTGAGCTGCGGATCCTGCAGAGCGTGCAGGCGGCCGATGCCGGCGTCGTGGTGAATCCGCGGCAGTGCAGAGGCCAGATCGAGGGCGGGATTGCCCAGGCCCTGGGTGCCGCCCTCTACGAGGAGGTCCGCGTGGACGACGGCGGCCGGGTCACCACGGACATCCTCCGGCAGTACCACATCCCGTCCTTCGCCGACGTGCCGCGCAGCGAAGTGTACTTCGCCGACACCCACGATTCGATGGGACCGCTCGGGGCAAAGTCCATGAGCGAAAGCCCGTTCAACCCCGTCGCGCCCGCGCTGGCCAATGCCATCCGGAATGCCACCGGCGTGCGGTTCGCCGAGTTGCCCATCGCCCCGGACAAGATCTACCTCGGGCTGAAGGAGGCGCGACTCGTTCCTGAGAGCATTCCCGCTGCCAACGTTCCCACTGGCGAGAGCATTTCCGCTGCCGGCATTTCCGCCGGTCCAGGCAACGCGGAGTCACTTTTCGCCCCATGAACCGCGACCGGGCGCGCGAAGTGAGCCCGCGTGGGCTCGGCAACATATAGTCGGGGGATGGAACAGCGCATCTTAGGCAAGACCGGACGGAACGTTTCAGTCGTTGGACTGGGAACCTGGCAGCTCGGCGCGGACTGGGGCAACGTTGACCCGGCACAGGCGCAGGCCATCCTCGCGGCGTCTGCTGATGCCGGCGTGACCTTCTTCGACACGGCGGACGTCTACGGGGACGGCCGCAGCGAACAGGCCATCGGGGCGTTCCTCGCAGACAACCCGGGCACGGGCATCACGGTGGCCACGAAGATGGGCCGCCGGCTGGAGCAGCGCCCGGAGAACTACAACCTCGCCAACTTCCGCGAGTGGGTGGACCGTTCGCGCCGCAATCTGCGGACCGAGAGCCTGGACCTGGTCCAGCTGCACTGCCCGCCCACCGCCGTGTACAGCCGGGCCGAGGTGTACGACGCCCTGGACACCCTCGTCGCCGAGGGCGCCATCCGGAACTACGGCGTCAGCGTGGAACGGACCGACGAAGCCCTCGAAGCCCTGCGCCACGAGGGCACCGCATCCGTGCAGATCATCCTGAACGCCTTCCGGCTCAAGCCGCTGGACGAGGTGCTCCCCGCGGCCAAGGCCGCTGGCGTGGGCATCATTGCCCGGGTTCCGCTCGCCTCCGGCCTGCTGTCCGGGAAGTACACCAAGGAGACCGTCTTCGCTAAGGACGACCACCGCAACTACAACCGTGCCGGGGACGCCTTCGACGTCGGCGAAACCTTCTCCGGAGTGGACTACGAGCTGGGGCTCAAGGCAGTGGCCGAGTTTGAGCAGCTGGTGCCGGAGGGCTCGGGGACCGCGCAGGCTGCGATCGCGTGGGTCGCCGCCCAGGACGGCGTCACGTCCGTCATTCCCGGTGCCCGTTCCGTGGAGCAGGCCCGGGCCAACGCCGCCGCGGCCGCCACAGTGCTCGGCCCGGAGTTCGACGAAGGCGTGCGCTGGATCTACGACCACTACTTCCGCGAGGCTGTCCACCCCCGCTGGTGATCCGTGACCTCATCGATCGAAGACTTTGTTAACCGGCTCGGCGCCGTGAAAACCGGGCCGGGCTGCAACAACTTCTTCGACCATTCGGTCCCAGCCAATGCCCTGCGCCGGCGGAACCTGGCGACCTATCTCGGGGACATGCTGGACCGGGCACCGAGGGTGCTCCTGGTGGGCGAGGCGCCGGGCTTCCGGGGCATGCGTATTACCGGTGTTCCCTTCACCAACCGCACCATGTTCCAGGGACCTCCTAATTCCTTTGGGATGTTCGGTTCCGGGCAGGGGTACGTGCTGCCGCCGGAGGCTGCCGGCGTCGCCGCCGAGCCGACGGCCACGGTCATGTGGGAGGTGCTGGCCGAGCTCGACTTCCTTCCTCTGCTGTGGAGTGCCTGCCCCTGGCATACGCATGTTCCGGAACAGCCGCTGTCCAACCGCACGCCAACACCCGCGGAAGCGGCGCTGGGCACCCCGTTCTGGCAGGCCCTGACCGAGATCTTTCCCGTCGAAACCGTGGTGGCCGTGGGCAACGTGGCGCACACGAGCCTCCGCCGCAGCGGCATGGACGTGCCGAAAATCAGGCACCCTGCCCACGGCGGAAGGGCCCGCTTCAAACAGGGGCTGCAGGAACTGTTGACCTAGCCCAGCAGGTGCAGCTGGTCCGGGGTATCGAGGTCTTCGCCGCCGGACTGGTCCGTGCAGTCCACCAGGTCGATCAGCTCCGGGTGCGTCTGCAGGAAAAGCCGGGCACCGGCGTCGCCCTTTGCAGATGCGGAGGCCCGGGCCCGCAGCGTTGCATCGAGCAGCAGCGGGTGGCCGCGGCGGAGCTTCCCGGAATCATCGGCGTAGGCCGCGGCCGTCACCCGGCCCGGATGGTGCGACCGCAGGAGCCGCGCGACAGTTTCCGCCGTCAGCCCCGGCTGGTCCACGAGCGCCACCAGCACGTGGTCTTCGTGGCGCGCGCTATTTAGTCCTGCCTGGAACGAACTGCCCATTCCGCCGGCCCACTCTGGGTTCTCCACCACGGTGTGCCGGGCGAGATCCGTCCGCCCTGCGACGTCCGCGGCGCCAGCGCCCAGCACCACCACAACCTCGCGGCAGCCGCCGTCGAGCAGCACGTCGGCGAGGACCTCCACAAGGGTGCGGCCCCGGAACGGAAGCAGCGCTTTCGGGCCCCGGCCCAAGCGGGTGCCGGCACCCGCTGACAGCAGTACACCGGTGGTGGACGGAAGGAAGGAAACCATGCTTACCACCTTAAGGCGCAAAGACTACCCGGTAGTAGGGGTGGTTGGTTCAGTGAATGGCGGCTAACGTCGAACACGTCGTGTTGGCAATTGGGGGTCGTAATGGCGGCTGCAACGGTGCAGTTGTCGGAAGGAGCATCTATGGCAGGCACATTCGTAATCGAGACAGCAGGCGCGGGGCAATACCGCTTCAGGCTGACGGCGGATGACGGAACCGTGGTGGCGGTTTCGCCCAGCTTTTCCAACATCAAGGCAGTCACTGCCGGCATCACGGCAGTCCGCGAGAGCGCAGCGACAGGCTTCGTCGTCGACCGCAGGCGTCCCTGACCTAACGCAAAGAAGCACGACGGCGGCCCCCACCATCAGGTGAGGGCCGCCGTCGATGCCTTTATGCGTCAAGTTCACGTTTGGCTCAGTTGGTCAGTCCGGACGTGGTTGCGAGCACGAAGCTGCAGAACTGCTGACTGCGTAACCGATCAGCCGGGGATGTGGAGATTGCTTTCCTTTTCGGCCGATCCAGTCGAGGATGTCCTTCATTCTGTTGTGGCGGGCGGTGTGTTTATCGGTACCAGCCAGCCGACGGATCGTTCGAAGTTGGAAGCGAGTGTCCCCGTTCCCGGTCCAGTGCTGCCAAGGGTGGAGAGGTAGATAACACCGGCTTGGGCGCCTACCGTGTCGAGTCGTTCCCTTGCCCAAACCTTGGCCTCTTTCAGGCTCTTCATGGGAATGGTTTCCCTGGTTGTGTCGGAATCAGTGAGCTGGATATCCAGCTGATAGTCCCCTTCTTGTGGATGTCGGGGCAGGTAGAGGGGTTTGTTCTCGTCGCGCCTGCTGATTAGGACTTGCGCGGAGGCCTGAAGAATTGCAGGGTCCACCAGGTTCTTACCGTGTGCATACTTCTCCCTCCTCATCCGCGAAACTACGCTCTCCACGGTGTCCTCATCGCTGACCGCGCAGGCAGGTCCGGCGACGTCAGCTTCTGAACCACCGAGACTTTTCAGATACAGCATGAATTGTTCGGAGCTGGACTGGTTGCAGTTCATGCACCCTCCCTGAGGGTAGTAGCGCGGCGTGTGCCGACACAGCCAACACTAGGCCCGGCGGACCCCTTGGCACCTGGAGTTCCCCAAGAAAATCGTTCCTGCGGCTTTGTTCATCCCGCCGATGGGCTGAAGCAGTCGAAGGGCGGCATGGGAGCGCATAGTTGGACCATGACACCTTTTGATTCCCGGAGTTTTTACACGCGTGGTGACTCCTTCAGCGTTGGGGCTTCACAGGAACATGTCGAGCGGGCGCTCCTGGACTTTGGGGCGACGGATGTTCGTTGCAGTCAGCGCGGACACCTCAGCGCCATCGCGTTCAGGGCCCGCGGAAGGCAGTTCCGCATGGTCATCTCTTTGCCAGAGCCCGACGGAATCCCTGCTGCCCCGGGTGGCGCCGCGGAGGTCCCTGGCCGGGAAGCTACAGCAAAAGTCCTGGAACTCAATGCCCGCAGGTTTTGGCATGCCTTCGCCCTATCGACTGAGGCCAAACTCGCAGCGGTGGCAGCCGGGGTTGCTACGCTCGAATCGGAATTTCTCGCCCATGTGGTTCTCCCCGGGAACCGTACCGTGATCGACGAACTCGAACCAGTGATCGCGTCGGCCTACCGGTCCGGGCAGCGTCCCTGGATCAGCAACGCTGCTGGGCGGGGGGCGGATTAGTTGTACTGCTCAGGGGATAAAGACCCCTATCAGCGGTCTCTCCGGCACCTGCCGGTCCCGGCGGCTTCACCCGTGGATCCGCATGCCATTGTTCCCGAAATCGCTCTGCCCCGTCCCGGCACCTTGCGGTTCTGTTCCTCGGCAAGGAACAGCATCACGTGTGGTGAAGAGGTAGCTGCTGACGCTTGCTTGATTCCCGCGTTTCCAGCATCACAGCCCGAAGGGTCATCAGGGCCATCTTCCAGCGCCCGGAATGGGGGAGCGTCACAACTTCGAGCCGGCCGCTACAACCGAGCGAGGTCGAGCAACCGCTCGCCCAACGTGGGCATTGGGGTGACGCAGCCTTCTAGGCGGGTATCGGGTAGTGGGGGTACTCCGGCTGCCGTTGCTGGAACTGCAGCACGTCCTGGTTCAGGACCACGCCCTCGCGGATTTCGATCGCGCGGCTGATGGTCTCGTTTCCCGTCCAGGCTGTGGGACCGGTGATCACGGTTTCCAGGAAGGGCAGCAGGGCTTCGCTGATCTCCCAACTGGAGGATTTCCAGAGGTAGGAGGGGCTGTGGTCCACCGCGTAGTAATCGATGTGGTCACCTACCGTGAACATCGGCTCGGCGAAGGTGGTGGTCTTGGCCCAGCTAAAGCCCATTCCCTCATCGCAGGAAACGTCCACGATCAGGCTGCCGGGCCGGAAAGCGTCCAGGTCCTCGGTGCGCAGGTAGGTCAAGGGTGCGTTGGGGTTTTGGAGGGTGCAGTTGACCACGATGTCGCTTTCGGCCAGGAACGGTGCCAGCGGGACCCGCCCGCGTTCGGTGATGACCTCGCTGAGGAACGGCGCCTTGGGGTCGTGATCGAACTGGACAATCCGCACCGAATGGATGGGCGAACCCACGGCGGCCACCCCGCGGTTGGTCAGGACCTGGACGTCATGGATGCCATGGGCGTTGAGGGCGGTGACGGCCCCTCGCGCGGTCGCGCCGAAGCCGATGACGACGGCGCTGAGTCTCCGGCCGTAGTCCCCGGTGGAGCCGGTCAGGGCCAGAGAGTGCAGCACGGAGCAGTAGCCGGCCAGTTCGTTGTTTTTGTGGAAAACGTGCAGCCCGAATCCGCCGTCGCTGGCCCAATGGTTCATCGCCTCGAAGGCGATAAGCGTGAGTTTCTTATCGATTGCCAACTGGGTGATGGCCCCGTCCTGGACACAGTGCGGCCAACCCCAAAGGACCTGCCCGTCACGTAGTTCGGAAAGGTCTTCGGGCTGCGGCTTGGACAGGAGGACGATGTCGGCCTCCGCCAACAATTGCGCGCGCGGGACGATGCGCCCACGAGTGATGCCAGCTGGGAGTCCGACACGCCGAAACGCTCGCCGTAGCCTTCCTCAAAAATCAGCTGCCGCCGGATTTCGGGGGCGATGCGCTTCAGATGCAGGGGGTGTATCGGCAGGCGCCGCTCGTCAGGTTTTCGTGTGCTGGAAAGGACGCCGAGGGTGAGGTAATCGGTCATACCGGTTACTTCTTCCTGGGGCTTGTCGACTTGGCGGCGGTGGCCTTGTCTCCGAAGCCGGGCGGCGGCGCCGACGCAGCCTTCTTGTCTGCGCGTTTTTCCTTGATGGTCTTGGATGATTTTTTGGACGCTGTTTGGCGGGGGGATTTGTCAGCCATGATCGCTCCTGTAGCGGAACCGAAAGGTTCCTGACTTCGAACGATACAGGTACCCTCCTAACGCAGCCTCGGAGGCCGCCGATGCGCCTCCCTGGGATCCTCGCCGTTGGTGGGGGAGCCCGGCAGCCAGCCAGTTGAGTGGAGGGCAAGGGCGCCCTGGATTAGATAACCGCCAGGGCGCCCTTCGCGCTCTCCACAAGAACATGCGTGGCGGCGGGAAGATGCCTGACCTCGCCGTCAATCTGGCAAGGAACGGCATCCCGTGTGGTGAATGCGTAGCTGCTGACGCTTGGTTGATTCCCTAGTCCCAGGGTCACGGCCCGAAGAGTCATCAATGCCATCTTCCAGCGGCCGGAGTGCGGGAGCGATACGACCTCGAAACGGCCGTCATCGGGGCCGACGGACTCGCTGACCGTCCCATACTTTGCCATCCGCGAAATATTGGCCAGGATCAGGCTGTCCAAGCGGGCGGTGGCCCCGTCTGCCCGGACGAGCTCGAACGGGCTCAAGTGAGAGAGTGTGCGGGCGACGGACACAAGTTCGAGGATTTTGCCCTTTCCCCCGCTCTCGATTCCGATTGCCATGAGCGGCGTAAGTCCGAAGCCGATGTAGGAATGTGCGTAGTGGACCTGTACCGGTTGTTCCTTCCCAAACGTTATGCGCAGCAGGTCGATGTGCCGGACCGGGCCGTCCCGGACAGCCTCCGGCAACGGTCTTGCGGGCATGCTCCGGTGATGGTCATTGGCGTTACCTGCCGCGACGACTGTGCACACAGCCTTGCTGTCTGGAACGTCCATCACCCCGTTGACAACCTCGTTGTACCCGCCGTCGCCGCTAACGGAAACAATAAGCGGAGACCCCGTGGCCGCCACGGACCGTGCCAGGTCCCGCGCGTGCCCCGCAAAGTCGGTCGGCAGCAAATCAACCTGCAGATCCGGTGCTCCGGCGGCGAGTTCCCGTTGCAGCTCGTTGATCCTGGCGGTCATACCAGGCTTGCCGGGATTGAAGACCAGCACGGTCCGATCAAAACGTGCTTCATCGAAAGGCGCCTCGTCAGGGCCACTCGCTGTCATCGGCGTTTCAGCCCTATCATTCCCCCAGGTCGTCCGCTACGCGGCGAAGGTCCTGAACCCAGCCGGTTGAACGGCTGGGTGCTCCCGAACTGGCTTCAAAGTTGTCAAGAGCTTCCGCTATGCACTCCAGGGCTTCCGAGATATTGGCCTGGACCGCCGCGTAGCCTTCCTCCGAGCGGGGGTCGGAAGAAGCCGAAGACAGCAGTTGCGCTCCCGACTTGATGACCAGCGAAGCCTCGTACTCGTTCACGCATGCACCTCGTGGCTTCCTCGTGTTGGACGTGCCGTAACTTTTCGTCAGCACAACCATACATCTGCGATACCTGCCCGAGCTTGATCCCAGTATGGCCAAGAAATGCCGTGCTCCAGGGGCCCTGGTGATGCGCTAAGCGACCAGCTGTTGCTCGGTCAGCCATTGGCGATCGGCCGTGGCGAGGCTGTCGTTGCAGCGCATGATTTCCCGTTTGCCTTCACCCTCCGGTTTGGACGGTTAGCCTCCAACACGTCCACCCCCGCGCCGCGGAGAGTCCTGGGGATGGCCACGTGATGGGTGTCGATACCGGCGATGATTTTGGTCCTTGAGCCGGCGGACAGATCGTCAGAAAGACAGTGCCGCCAGGCGCGTCAGTTTTTTGATGAGTCACGCCGGCTCAAGGGCTTTTCCAGTATTACCGCTTTTTGTTGGTGTCAGTTCCCTTGGCTTAGTCTGGGCCCACGCCCGCAGGGTTCCCCGGCCGAGCTTGCGAGGCGAGGGTGATGGTGGGGAAAATCGGGTTTGGGGTCAACCGGCGGCGGCGGTTCAGGAGTCGCCGCTGGCTCCTCCTGTTGTTCCCGCCGTGACGTCCAGGAGTTTGTAGCGGTCCATGGCGTACGACGGCGCGCCCTCCTGCACGTCGCCCCTTGCCGCCAGCAGCTGGAGGGTTTTGACGACGATTGAGTGGGTGTCGTTC
>NZ_JAAOXD010000008.1:47747-81743 GCF_014694315.1 Arthrobacter ipis
GGCATCCAGGAATACATGCAGCACTCGGCCGCCACGAACGAGGTGTTCGAGCAGTCCATGACCTTCACCGACGGCTACCTGCACCCGGGCGACACGCCGGGCATCGGTGTCGAATTCAACGAGGAAGCCGCAGCCGCCTACCCTTACCAGCAGGCCTACCTGCCCTACAACCGCCTCGTCGACGGAACCGTCCATGACTGGTGATCTCAAGCTGGCTGCTCCCGCCCGCCACCACGTTGTGGTGATGGGCGTGACCAGCTGCGGCAAGAGCACGGTGGGCGCGGGCATAGCCGGACGCATCGGAGCGGAGTTTGTCGACGGCGATTCGCTGCACCCGCAGTCCAATATCGACAAGATGGCCTCGGGTACTCCTTTGAACGACGGCGACCGGGCACCATGGCTGGCTGAAATCGGCAGGCGGTTCGCGGCGTCGGACGCCGGACTGGTGATCGCGTGCAGCGCGCTCAAGCGCGCCTACCGTGACATCATCCGCAGCGGCGACCCGTCCGTGGTGTTCGTGCACCTGCACGGCACCCGGGAACTGCTTGCGAGCCGCATGGCCGCGCGGCCGGGTCACTTCATGCCCCTTTCGTTACTGGACTCACAGCTGGAGACCCTCGAAGAATTGCAGGCCGATGAGGCCGGGGTAGTGGTGGACATCGCCACGCCCGTGGGTCAGATTGTCGATGAAGCGGTTGCTGGTCTTACCGCCGGTGCCGGAGGCAGCGAACCACGCCTGTTCGACGTCGACCTCCAGGCGGCGCCGTTCAACCTCGGGAGCGGGCGCTAGATGGTGACAGGTCGCAAGCTGCACGCCCCCCGCTGCTTGCGGCCGAAGGGCGACCACACGGTGCTGCTATTCCGCGGATGGCCGTTGCCGTTGCCGTTTCGTGGCCGCCCGTTGTTCCTTTGCGGCAAGGCGCCGACGGTTGGAGCCGCGGGTGGGTTTGGTCGGCCGGCGGGGGGCAGTTTCGGGGGCAAGACCCTCGGCCACGAGGTCGGCGAGCTTGGCGAGGGCGATCTCGCGATTGCGTAGCTGCGAGCGCCGCTCGGAGGCGGTTACGGTGATCACCCCGGCGGTGATTCGTCGGCTGAGACGCGTTAGCAGCATCAGCCGTTGGCCCTCGGAGAGGGCCGCTGAGTCGCTGACGTTCCAGGACAGCTCGACCCGGCTGTCCGAGGTGTTGACGTGTTGACCGCCCGGCCCGGATGAACGCGAGAATCGCCAGCCGAGTTCCGACGTCGAAATCGTGAGCCCGGGCGACACCTCCAGATCCATGCAACCAGCTTTGCACAACGAAGGCGGGATCAAAGCCTCCATGCCCCGCGCGGCTGCACATCCACTTATGGTCAGTACCGATATGCCCTAGGGGGCTGATCAGCGATGCCGAAGCGGAGGCGTTCATGGAGTTGTTGAATTCCCGGGAATACGCCGACCACTCCGTCGCCCGGGGTCAACGCACTACGGTGCGGTGACCGGCATCCAGTCGCTGGGTCCAGCCGCGTGAGTCGAGATATTCCAGCAGCGGAACCGCGACTCGTCGTGTTGTGCCGAGCACCTGGCGTGCCTGGCTCGTGGTGAAGGGCTGCTCCAAGCGGGCCAGCTCGCGCATGGCAAGGGCCGGCGCCGTAGGCAGTAACACCACCCCGTCGCGCAACCGCAGCAAGCGCCCCGCGCGCTCGGCGGCAGCCAGCTCGCGCACGCCCAAGCCCAGCGCGGCCAACTCATCGGCTTCCGGGGCATGGAACGCGTTTGCGGCAAGCCTGCGCTCCAACTCGGCGACCGCGGACCCGGCGGCGCCAAGGCTGGCACGGCTGCCGGGCAGCCGGACGTGGCCGCCCTCCTGTTCCAGGCCCGCATCGCGCACGACGGGGGCAAGGAGCCTCTCATCGGGCAGCTTGAGCAGGTCCCGTGCCGCACCCTGGGAAAGGCCCGGTGCCAAGGGGTCGCGCTCCTGCAGCGCCTCGAGTGCCGTGCGCAGCCGATGCTGCCATGCCTCGAAGACCGGAGCATGCACCCACCAATCGCCGAAAACCAGGACACCGGAGGGCGCCTCCGCGTCGTGCGCAGACAGCAGCCCGAGCCGACGCAGGTGTTGTTCCTGCACCGCCCCCCGGCCTGCCACTTCACCGAGTACGTCTCCGGCGGCATCCAGGTCTGCGAGCCGCTCTGCCCAGTGGACGCCGTCTCCGCGCCGCCGCAAGGCCGGGGGATCGGCATCGAGGATCTGTGCGCCGCCCAGCACCGAGCGGCTCCCGGGGTCCCGCAACACCAGACGGTCCCCGAGGACGAGCGGCAGGCGCCTGTCGAGGACGAGCCGGGCGTGGTCGGCACCAAAGGGACGCAGCCGGGCTGGCACCGCTGCAGTGCCGGCATGCACCATGATCTGCTCCGGCACATCCGTATAGGCCACCCCGGTAACACGCTGGATGCCCAGGACGCCCGTTATGGGCCACGCCTCGGGGGTAAGCAGCGCGTCTCCGCGGCGGATGTCGGCGGCGGAAACGTCCCGCAGGTTCAGCGCCACCCGGTTGACAGGCCCCACCGAGGTGTATGACGTGTCGCGGCTTTGCAGCCCACGGACTACGACTGGCCGCGAACCATCGTGGCCGAGCAGCTGCAGCCGGTCACCTTGAACGAGCGTTCCCGCTGCCAGCGTTCCGGTTACCACCGTTCCGGAACCGGTGATGGTGAATGAGCGGTCCAGCCACAACCGGAGCCGCCCCGTGGTGGTGGGGGAGGGCACCCGGGCCAGTACGTCGTCGAGCGTGGCACGCAATTCGGCGAGGCCGGTGCCCTCGGTGGCAGACACAGCAACTGCGGGCGCGTCCTGCAGACCTGTTCCGGCTAGCTCCCTGCGGGTCCGGGCGAGCACGTCCTCAACCCGCCCGGGTGCCCGGTCCACCCGGCTGAGGACCACGACGCCGTACTCAATTCCCAGCGCAGCGACGGCGTCCCGGTGATCGCTTGACTGCGCCTGCCAGCCCTCATCGGCAGCGACGACGAAGCAGACGACGGGCGCCGGCCCGATTCCGGCGAGCATATTGCCGAGGAAGCGTTCGTGGCCCGGTACGTCCACGAAGGCAACATCCCGCCCGGACGGCAACGTGGTCCAGGCATAACCCAAATCGATGGTCAGCCCGCGCCGCCGCTCTTCCTCCCAACGGTCCGGCTCCATGCCGGTAAGCGCGCGCACCAGCGTGCTCTTGCCGCAATCGACATGTCCGGCGGTGGCAACGACATGCACTGGTTCAGCCCGCCCCGCCTGCATCCGCAGCGTCGAGGGTTGCCAGGGCGTGGCGTACCGCGTCGAGAATCCGGTCATCGTCCCCTTCGGGCACACAGCGCAGATCAAGCAGGCAGGAGCCGTCGTGGACGCGCGGGAGCACGGCCGGGTCGCCGGTACGCAAGGGGTCCGCGAGCGCTTCGGGGAGCCGGAGCGCCCACCCCGGCAGGGGAACACCAGGTGCTCCGCCGCCGCCGACCCGGCCATCGTGCGCGACGACAGGCACCCGGAGGGCCCCGGCGAGCCGGTCAGTACGGCTCCGCAGCTGTCCAAGGTCCGCGTGCAACGCCTGGACAACCGGCGGTGATCCGCCCGCGAGCGTCGCCTCCAGCGCGGCGAGGGCAAGTTTGTCGGCCCGGACGGCCCGGGCGAGCGGGTGGCGTGCCAAGCGGGTGATCACCTCCGCGCGACCGAGAAGCAAACCGGCCTGTGGTCCGCCCAGCAGTTTGTCGCCGCTGGCAATGACGACGTCGGCCCCGCTGGTTAGCGCGGTGGCAGCATCCGGTTCTTCGGGCAGGTGCGGGTCGGGCGCCAGCAGTCCACTGCCCAGGTCGGCCACGAGTGGAACCCCGTGCGCCGCGGTCAGCGAGCGCAGTTCGTCCAGGGCAACGGCGGAGGTGAAACCATCGACGCGGAAGTTGCTCGGGTGGACCTTGAGGACGCAGCCGGTGGCCGGTCCAAGGGCGCTGGCGTAATCCCGCAGGTGCGTCCGGTTGGTCGTGCCTACCTCGTGCAGGGTCGCGCCCGTCGATTCGATGAGGTCCGGGAGCCGGAAGCCGGCACCGATCTCGACCAGTTCCCCGCGGCTCACCACCACCTCCCGGCCGGCGGCGAGGGCTGTGGTGGCCAGTACCAGCGCGGCAGCCCCATTGTTGACCACCAGCGCGTCCTCGGCAGCGGGACAGGCGGCGAGCAAGGCAGCCCGGGCACCGGCGCCGCGGCGGGAGCGGCCGCCGGTTGCCAGATCGAGTTCCACGTCCACGTAGCCGCTGGCTGCGACAAGTGCTGCAACCGCACCCGCGGAAAGCGGGGCGCGGCCAAGGTTGGTATGGACGATGACGCCGGTTGCGTTGAGCACCGGGCGCAGGGTTGTCGCCGTACGCGCAGCGACGGCGGCCAGCAGGGCCGGTTCCACCTGGCCGGGAGCGAGCTCACCGCGCCGCGCCTGCTCCTGGGTTTGCCGGACGAGTTCGCGGATAACGCGTCCGCTCAGCCGCTCCCCGGCCTTGCGGACGGCCGGCAGGGCCAGCAGATCATCGGTGCGCGGAATCAGGCGGCGGGGATCGACCTGGTCCACAGTCCCTCCTCGTTCCGCGGCGTGCCCGCCGGTGGTTGGCGGAGGCGGACGGGAATCGAACCCGCCAGGCCGAGATACTCGGCCTCACCGGTTTTGAAGACCGGGGGGCCCACCAGGACCCGGACGCCACCGCGTTTCAATTTAGCAGATTGCCCACGGGGGTACCCTAGGGGAGTGAACGAGACCCAAACGTCTATTCCGCAACCCCACGGCGCGGTCGGCGCTGTCCGGCTCACCGGCTATGCCCACGGCGGTGGGTGCGCGTGCAAAATTCCGCCGGGCGAACTCGAAGAAGCGGTTCGCGGCCTCACCGGCCAACCCGGCGCGGACGTGCTGGTCGGTCTCGACAGCGGTGACGACGCAGCGGCCGTCCTGGTGCACGACGACGTGGCGGTACTCTCCACCGCCGACTTCTTCACCCCCGTCGTCGACGACGCCTTTGACTGGGGTCGGATCGCGGCCGCCAACGCGCTCTCTGACATTTACGCGATGGGCGGCCGCCCGATCATGGCGATCAACCTCGTAGGCTGGCCCCGTGGCGTGCTGCCACTGGAGTTGATGACTGAAGTCCTTCGCGGCGGTCTTAGCATCGCGTCCGAGGCGGCGTGCCCGGTGATCGGCGGGCACTCCATTGATGATCCGGAGCCGAAATACGGCATGGCCGTAACCGGCGTCGTCCATCCCGACCGGTTGCTGCGCAACGACGCCGCCGGGCCCGGGCTGCCGCTCACGCTGACCAAGCCGATCGGCGTCGGACTGCTCAATAACCGGCACAAACAGACCGGTGAAGTGTTCGCCGAAGCGGTGGCGACAATGACGCGCCTCAATCGCGACGCGGCCGCGGATGCGGTGGCGGCCGGTGTGCGTGCGGCCACGGACGTGACGGGCTTCGGCCTGCTTGGACATCTGCACAAGATGTGCCGCGCCTCCGGAGTCGGGGCAGTAATCGATCGGAAGGCGGTACCACTGGTCGACGGCGCCTGGCAGGCCCTGCGGGATGGCTTTGTTTCCGGTGGGACCCGGCGCAATCTTGATTGGGTTCGACCGCACCTAAGGGTCGCTCCCGGGGTCACCGAAGACGACCTGCTCCTTCTTGCCGATGCGCAGACCTCGGGCGGCCTGCTCGTCGTCGGCGAGTTGCCCGGGCATCCAGTGATCGGGCACACGGTCGCGGGCCAGGGCATCGAGATCCGCTGAACCCTCTAAACCAGCTAACCCGGGGCCGGCCAGTCATCTGGCAGTAGTGATCGAATCGCCGGTGATGCCAGCCGCGCGCCGGGCGGCAAGCCGGTTCTTCTGCGGTTCGATGGTGTAGCGCGGATCCCTGGCTGAGGATTGGCCCGCCTCGAACACGCCGAACCGGGTCAGGGCCGAGGCCGCCAGCAGTGCCAATCCCGAAGCTGCGGCCACCGCCCGGTTACGTCCGCCGAGCAGTGTCCCCAGACCGCCGGCGGCGGCCAACCGCTCGCTCCATTTGAGCATGGCGCCTGCCTTGCCCTGGTGAAGGGGCTCGGCCGCCACCGGGTCCATCCGGTGTTCCATCACGCGCATGGCGACCACGTCACCCACCACGCCCAGTATGGCAAGATTTCGGGCGGGCCCTGCCTCGTGCACCGGAGTTGTGATCATGGCGAGCCCGGCAGAGGCGAGGGCCGCCGAACTCACGAAGACGAAGGGCAATTCCTCGTGCGCGGCGTTCCACGTGGGTGTGGCTGTGTCGCCGAGCAGGACCGCCGTGTACGCCGCCAGTGGTCCGGCAAAAAAAGCGGCCCCAAAGCCGGCCGGCCCCTCGACCGTTTGCAACACTGTCCGCAACGGGCCCAGCGGCAATCGCGCCCCGCTCATCCGATCGATTTCCGCTACGGCCGGGACGGCCGCGCCGACGCTGAACGCGCTCAGAATCCACGAGCCCACACTCATCGGCGAGGTCACCTTGATGGTCCGCAGCATATTCAGAAACCGTTCCGGCCTGCCAAGGTCCTTCACCAGCGCAACAGCACCGAGGCTCACCGCTGTCAGGGCACTCAACCGGGCATTCCGGCGCAGCGTCGGCCGTCGGGTCAGCTGGCCGCCGAGGCCAAGCAGTGCGGAACCCGCTGCGACACCGCCAAGGAACAGGTAGGCGGCAACCTCGTCACCCCAGGGCGCCGGCTTGACCACCGGACGGCCGTAGTACGAGGTGAATTCCGGCTCCGGAACCATGGGCATTTCCCGGGAGCCATCGCCGCTGTCACGGCGGCCGGTGCCGCGCTTGCCGGCAGGCCGACGACGGCGGGTCGGCTCGGGCGGGCGAAAGCTATCAAACTCGGAGTGGGTCACGCGCGTCCTCCCAGGAAAGCCACTGCCGCTGCGGCGACCATGCCCGCTACGGCCATACCGGCCCGCCGGTACATCCGCGGCAGATCGGCGGTGGGCACCCTCGGGTCCGGCGGGAGTCCGTACACCTCCGGTTCGTCGAGCAGGAGGAAGACCGATCCGGTTCCGCCGACGCCGTCGAGCTCGTTTGCACCATAGAGCCGCGCTTCGGTGAGTCCTTGCGCGTGCAGGCCGGCGACCCGTTCCCGGGCCGTTTCAACCATGTCGTCGTGGTTGCCGAACTTGATAGACGTCGTCGGGCAGGCCTTAGCGCAGGCGGGCGTCTCGTCGGCCACCAAGCGGTCGTAGCACAGCGTGCACTTCTGGGCGACGCCGGCGTTGGGGACGGCGGCATGTTCGGCGTGCTGCTCCTCCCGCTGGGCGGCCACCGCCACCATGCCGTCGCTGCGTCGCTCAATCACACCGAACGGACACCCCGCCACGCAGGTTCCGCAGCCGTTGCATACGTCGTCCTGCACCACCACCGTGCCGAACTCGGTGCGGAAAAGCGCTCCGGTCGGGCAGACATCCAGGCACCCGGCATGGGTGCAGTGCTTGCAGACATCGGAGGACATCAGCCAACGGAAGTCTGCCGTGTCCGGCGGTGTCGTATCCACCTGCGCCAGGTCCGGCCCAGCGGTCGCTGCCGCCCCGGGAGGGCCGATGCGGGGCATGCCCAGGTTGACGAGGGCGCGCCCGGACTCCCGTGCCTCAGTGATGCGGTCCTGGCCCTGTTCGATGAAGGCGACATGCCGCCAGGTGCTGGCGCCGAGTGATCCGGTGTTGTCGTAGGAGGATCCGAGCAGCTCCAGGTTTCCGTCACGGGGGTTGTGGTTCCACTCCTTGCAGGCCACTTCACAGGCCTTGCAGCCGATGCAGACGGACGTGTCTGTGAAGAACCCCTTGCGCGGCTGCTGGTGCTCCCAGTGGGCATCCGCGGTGGGGTCCGTCGGTCCGGACAGCTGGCCCATCTAGTCCTCCAACTTTGAGTCGGTACCCGGAACGCTACCAGCGCGGCTCGGCGGCGGGCCATGGTGTGGTCCGGTGGGACCGGCAACGAAGTAGTTCATCATCGCGACCCGCCTTCGGTGCGGCCGTTCTCTCCGGGGTCGGGTTTGGCGCCTTCCGCCGCCCGATCGGTAATCCTTTGGTTCCCCGTCTCGATCGTCGTTCCAGCCCGGGCCTGGTACTCAGCAACCAAGGCAAGCAGCTCCGCGCCGCGTGGCCGCCGGCCGGGACGGATGTCACAGGAGGCGACCTTGGATTCCTGGATCTGGACGTTGGGGTCCAGCGTCACGCCCAGCAGATCGTTGGCCGCGTCACCGCTGACAACGGCGTCTGTACCGACGCCCCAATGGTAGGGCAGCCCAATCTGATGCACGGTGTGGCCGCCAACGGCCAAGGGCGTCATCCGTTCGGTGATAAGCACCTTCGCCTCGATGGCGGAGCGGGGCGAAATGATTGTGGCCCAGCCATAGGGCTCAAGTCCGCGCTCAGCGGCCAGCTCGGGGGAGACCTCGCAGAACATTTCCGGTTGCAGCTCCGAGAGGTACGGCAACCAGCGGCTCATGCCGCCTGCCGTATGGTGCTCGGTGAGCCGGTAGGTGGTGAAGACGTAGGGATAGACGTCGGCGCCCCGGGTACCGGCGCTTGGTGCGCTGAGGTTATCCGCGCGGGGGAAGACTAGCCGCGCGGGACTTTGCTGTTGCGGGTAGAGCGCATTGGCCACTGGCGATTCCTGCGGTTCGTAATGGGTGGGAAGGGGGCCGTCGACGAGGCCCGTCGGCGCAAACAACCAGCCCTTGCCGTCGGCCTGCATGATGAACGGATCATCTCCGGTAAGGGCGGCCGCGCCGCCGAGTTCGGGGTCGGGCTGGCTGCCCGGTGCCCGGTCAACCGGGAAGTCGGGAACATCGTCTCCGACCCATCTTCCCTGCTCCTGGTCCCACCAGATGTATTTCTTGCGCTCGCTCCACGGTTTGCCGGCCGGGTCGGCCGAGGCCCGGTTGTAGAGGATCCGGCGGTTGGCTGGCCACGCCCAGCCCCATTCGGACGCGGCAGGTCCCTGCTCCTGGCCGGGTTTCCGGTTGGCGGCATGGTTGATGCCGTCGGCGTATACGCCGGTGTAGATCCAGCAGCCGGCCGCCGTGGAACCGTCGGCGCGGAGCTCGGTGTAGGCGGAGAGGGGTTTGCCCGCCTCCGGGCCGCTGAGGTGACGGCCGTTGATCTCGGCAAGCACCGCCTCGGCGTCCGGATCGCCGTGTTCGTCGGTGGGATAGTCCCAGCTCAGGTCGAGCAGGGGACGGTCGCGTTCGTCGTCAGAACCAGCCAGCTTTTCTCGGATCCGCTGGCCGAGCTGGAAGAAGAACTGCAACTCGCTTTGGCACTCCCCGGGCGGCGCGACCGCCTGGTGCCGCCATTGCAGCAGCCGTTGAGTCTGCGTGAACGAGCCAGCCTTCTCCACATGGGTTGCTGCAGGCATGAAGAACACCTCGGTCTCGATGTCCTCGGTGCGCAGTTCTCCGGATTCGATCTCCGGGCCGTCTTTCCACCAGGTCGCGGACTCGATGAGATTCAAGTCGCGCACTACCAGCCACTTCAGATGCGACATGCCCAGGCGTTGCATCCGGCCGTTAGACGAGCCCACCGCAGGGTTCTGTCCGAGCACGAAGTAGCCCTCCACCTTGTCCTCGAGCATGGCCATCGCCGTCTCGTAGGTACCGTGCGCTCCGGTCAGCCTCGGAAGGTAGTTGTAGGCCCAGTCGTTCTGCGCGCTCGCGGCATCGCCCCACCAGGCCTTCAGCAGGCTGATGGTGTAGGAGTCGGCATCCGTCCAATAGCCCTTCTGCTTCTTGGAGGCGATGGCTTCCAGGTATTCGCTGAGGGTGTCATGGCGGCCGGCACTGGGCATTGGCAGATACCCGGGCAGCAGGTTGAACAGGGTCGGAATGTCGGTGGAGCCTTGGATGCTGGCGTGGCCGCGCAGGGCCATGATTCCGCTGCCCGGGCGGCCTACGTTTCCGAGCAGAAGTTGCAGGATGGCGGCGGCCCGGATGAACTGCGTTCCCAGCGAGTGCTGGGTCCAGCCGACGGCATAGGCAAAGCAGGTTGTCCGTTCGCGCCCCGAGTTTTCCGTAATGGCGTGAGCAAGATACTCGAAGTCCGTGACGCCGATGCCACACATGTCCTGGACCATCTCCGGGGTGTACCGGGCGTAATGCCGCTTCAGGATCTGGAAGACGGTCCGGGGGTCCTGCAGGGTATCGTCCCGCTGCACTTGGGCGTGCTCCAGGGACGGACCACCGCTGCCAAACTGGTGGCCAGCGGCACGGGCCGAAGCATGGGAGCCGTGCTCCGAGTCACCTGCAGGCTCTTGGATGGTGCCGCCGCCCTGTTCCGCGTAAGCCCAGGACGCCGTGTCATACGCTCCCGTCTCCGGATCGAAGCCGGAGAACAATCCACCGAGATCCTCGGCGTCGCGGTAATCGTCGTGCACCAACGTCGCCGCGTTGGTGTAAGCACTCACGTACTCCTTGAACCACAGGTCGCGGGTGATGACGTAGTTGATCAGCGCGCCCAGGAGAACAACGTCGGAGCCGGCCCGGATCGGAATGTGCTTGTCAGCGACCGCGGAGGTGCGCGTGAACCGGGGATCGACGTGGATGACCTTCGCTCCGCGGGCCTTGGCCTCCGCGACCCACTGATATCCCACAGGATGGCACTCGGCCATATTGGAACCCTGAATGATGATGCAGTCGGCGTTGGCCATGTCTTGCAGTGATTGAGTAGCACCACCGCGTCCAAACGAGGCTCCCAAACTGGGAACCGTGGCGGAGTGTCAAATGCGCGCCTGGTTCTCGATCTGCACTGCCCCGGCAGCCGTGAAGAGTTTCTTGATCAGGTAGTTCTCTTCGTTGTCCAGGGTGGCCCCGCCCAACGAGGCTATGCCCATGGTGCGGCGCAGCAACCGTCCCTTTTCGTCTTCCTGCTGCCACGTCCTGCGGCGCGTATCGATGAACCGGTCCGCCACCATGTCGATGGCTGTTTCGAGATCCAGATGCTGCCACTGGCTGGAGCGGGGCGCACGGTAGAGCACTCCGGTCTGCCGGCCCGGTGAGTTTACCAGCTGCTCGCTGGCAGAGCCCTTGGGGCACAGCCGGCCGCGGGAGATGGGCGAATCCGGATCACCCTCGATCTGGACGACTTTCTCGTCCTTGACGTAGACCCGCTGTCCACAGCCCACGGCACAATAGGGGCACACGCTCTGCACGACTCGATCTGCGGTGGCCGTCCGTGGCGTGATCGCCCGCGTCTGGGGGGAGGTTACTGCTGGGCCGCGGCCCAGCAGATCGCCCGTACTCAGCTGCCGGACGACCGGCCATTGAAGAAAGCTGCGCCGTGCCATGGCAGGAGCATATCCCAACCAAGGCCGCAGTGGCAGGGAAGCGATGAAACTTACCGCGGAGACAGCAATGGCGGCCCCTGACCCGGACTTCGTCCCCTAACGCGGCCAAGTGCCGGCCTACGGGCCTGAGGCGATGGGCGGACGTCCTTCCCTTCACTGATTCCTCGTCGGGGGCTTCCTGGCTCCTGGCCCCGACCCGGAGCCGGGAGCGGCCGCACCCACGCCCCCGGCTCACCGATTCCCGCGACCGTGGCAGGCGTCAGCCATTTGCCCGCAATAGTAAGTGTGCTTATTATATTGTGTCATCAACGCGGTATGCAGATTCCGTTCCGTTAAGTCCTGCGACAGGGCTCTTCGACCCGCTGGTGCCCGACCGGCGCTCGCGGAGAGGAGGGCATGTCCTCGTGCAGTGGGGGATTCGGCCCTTTCGCGCGGGTACGGGCACATGCGAGTAGCGAAGTTGTTAGGGGATTGCATGACATCGCCAAAGATTTATGACGTCGTGGTGATCGGAGGAGGAGCAGCAGGCCTCAGCGCAGCAGTGACTCTTTGCAGAGCGCTGCGTTCCGTCCTGGTCATCGACGCCGGGGAACCCAGGAACGGCCGTTCTTCGGGGCTGCACGGATTCCTCTCCCAGGAGGGTCTGCCGCCCGAGGAGCTTCTCGCTGCCGGCCGCGCGGAAGTGCGGGTGCACGGTGGCCAGATTCTGCAAGGACGGGCCATCTCGGCTCGCGAAGAAGGGGGCGTTTTCACCATCGCGCTGCAGGACCGGCAGAGTCTGCGTTCGCGGCGGCTGCTCATCGCTTCCGGCTTTGAGGATGAGTTGCCCGAGGTGCCCGGCCTCAGGGAGAGATGGGGCCGGGATGTGCTGCACTGCCCGTACTGCCACGGCTGGGAGATTCGCAACCGGGCCATAGGAATACTTGCGACAGAAACCACCGCGGTACAGGAGGCCTTGCTCTTCCGGCAGTGGAGCGGGCACGTCATCCTCTTTCAGCACCTTCTGGAGGACCTGGATCCGGGGGAACGTGAACGGCTTGAGGCCAGGAGTGTCCACGTCGTCGAAGGCCCCGTTGCGTCGCTGGAACTGGCAGGAGACGTCCTCGCGGGAGTGCGCCTGGCGTCCGGTCAGGTTGTCGCTTGTGATTATCTGGTTGTGAGCCCCAAGGCTAAGACGGAATCGTCGTTGCTGCAGTCCCTCGGGCTGCAGCATGCAGGCCAGGCCGGGCAAGGCCGCCACGTGAACACGGACGGCGTGGGCCTGACGGACGTGCAAGGTGTGTGGGCCGCGGGCAACATCTGCGACCCCACGGCGCAGGTAATAACGGCTGCCTCGGCAGGGGTGAAGGCAGCCACGGCCATCAACGCCGATCTTGTCGAGGAGGACACCCGGCGGGCGGTAGAGGCGGCCAGGCGAACCGCCTTCCCCAAAGCGGCACTAACTTAGTTAGTACCCGGTTCTGAAGCGGCCCTCGGACTAAAAGTTACAGGGAGCTTGTAGCAGCTTCGCGAGTTCTGCAGGGTGGGTGGCTGGCCACCAGTGCCCGCCGTCGACAGGGACGACGGTGAGGTCAGGCACCCACGGCCTTAGTCCGGATGCAAGGTGCGGTGGTGGACCGGGAATGAGACCTGATGCCCGAGGATCCTGGATCGCCGCCCAGCCCTGGGCAGACCCCCAGTCGTGGCCCACGGGGTGAACGGTGGCCGCACCCGTGAAGGCCAGAACAGCGAACAGGTCATTCACTAAGGCATTCACAACATTTGCAAGATTCACCGTCGTTCGCAGGGAGCACGCCTGCGCTGGAAGCGGCAACCAAGCTGCGCTCTGCCCTCCTGACTGCTCGGGTTTTCTGGCGGCGCTCGACGTCGATTCTCAATGCCGGGGACGGCCCGGACTGCTGCCAAGGCATCATTTCCGTCCCGTTGGGTACGGTATCCCCATGGCCGCATCCAAGAAGCGAGAAGAGCCCAGCTCCACACTGCTGACTGTTATCATCGCCTTCACGGCGAACGCCCTTGTTGCCGCGGCCAAGTCGGTGGCAGCTGTCCTCACCGGATCTGCCTCCATTACCGCAGAAGCCGCGCACTCCTGGGCGGACACCGGCAATCAGGTGTTCCTGTTCATGGCGGAACGGCGCTCCCGACGCGCGCGGGACAAAAGCCATCCGATGGGCTACGGCCGGGAAGCCTATGTCTGGTCGATGTTCGCTGCTTTCGGGCTCTTCACCGCAGGGGCTGTGGTGTCCATCATGCACGGCATCCAGCAGATCATCGAACCCGAGCCCGCGTCCGACTTCCTGGTGGCGTACGTAGTCCTGGCCGCGGCCTTTGTCCTCGAAGGAGTTTCGTTTGTCCAGGCTTTCCGGCAGACCCGGGCGGCAGCCCATGAGCTGGAACGGAGCACCCTGGAACAGGTCCTGATCAGCTCCGACCCCACCCTGCGCGCGGTATTTGCGGAAGACGCTGCCGCGCTCGTTGGCCTGGTGGTCGCCTTTGCGGGCGTGTTCCTGCACCAGGTCACCGGATCGCCTCTGCCGGACGCTGTGGGCTCGATAGTCGTCGGGGTTCTGCTGGCGGTTGTTGCCGTTGTGTTGATCGACCGCAACCGGCGGTTCCTGGTGGGACAGGGCGTAACCCCGGACATCGAACGTTCCATGGCCCGGCGGCTGCTCGAGCACCGGGACATTGCCCGGCTCACGTATCTCCACCTGGAGTTCGTCGGCCCCCGTAAGCTGTACCTCGTCGCGGCGGTGGACCTGGAGGGCGACCACCCGGAACACGAAGTGGCCGTGGCCCTGCGCAGGATCGAGCGCGAACTGGAGGACCACGAAACGGTGGAGGAAGCCGTGCTGACGCTGGCGACTCCAGACGAATCCGCCTTGCGCTTCTGAGGACGAAACGATCAGTCCGATATTGCTGGACATCGGGTTAGGCGACCCGCAGCTAGTGGAAGCCGGAAGGGGTTTGCGAGTCCTCACCCTCCCGAGGCTAGAGACACCTATCTTCGGTGTGGCCAAATGGCCGGGAACACCCTCGCTGGATAATGCTGTCCGTCCCCCGGCGCGGAAGGCTTCCCGGAGTAATCATTGCTGGGAGGGCCTCTGATCGATCCCAAGCTGACGCTAGCGGGCGAAATGGAGGGTTCAGGTCAAATGGTCGAAGTCTCCTCGCGCCCAACCACCGTGCCGTTGGGCGGAACTGTGCAGAATGCCCTTGGCTTCGGACGCGATTACATTGTTGAAGTTGCCGTAGATCCGGTCGAACTCGTGCTTTCCCAGCTGCTCGGCGATTCGCAACGCCACTGCACCGGATAGCGGCAGATGGTTCGGGTAGCTGCGCATAAAGGAGATGGAGCGACGGTCTGGATTCGGGTACACGCTGTCACCGGTCAGTAGAGCTCCTCTGCCGCCCGCTCCGGCAGCCCAGTGGACCACGGCGCTGCCCGGGAAGTGCCCACCGGTCTGGTGTAGTGTCAAACCTTCGGCGATAGTCCGACTGCCGGACCAGTATTCGATGTTCGAATCATTGCGCCCCAGCCATCGTCTGTCTGCGTCCGCCACAAGTACGGGGACGCCACCGAGCCGATGCGACCACTCGACCTGCACACCAAACATGTGCGGATGGCTAGCGGCAATCGCCAGGACCGGGCCTCGTTCGAGCACTGCCTTCACAGCGTTGTCATCGACATATCCGACCGGATCCCACAGCAGGGAACCCTCACGTGTTGCCACAAGTTGGGTGGTCTGGCCGATCCCGACTTTTGGCTGCGTCTGGATCCCGATAAGTCCCGGCTCGTTCTCCTTGAACACTGTCTGTTGGCCCTCCTGCGCCAGAGCCTCCAGGGTGAGCCACTTTTGCCCGTCCTCGGGCACATACTGCCGCTCATCGCTGCAGATCGGGCAGACTTCCGGCGTAGGTTCGTCGCGTTCGACGCCACAGGTTGCGCAGATCAGCATGGTTGGTCCCTTCCAAGCGTCTCGTGTCCTGCTTTGCCGCCTTCTTCACTTTCGGCTGCGGGCTGGCGTGCCCAGACTATGGCACTGGAAGGTGTCCGAGGAAGAGGGAAACTTCGCTGCTCGCCGTCGTCCAAAACTGGTTGTATGGCACCGCTTTGGCAGGTCACGGGCGCCCGAGGCGTGCGTAGTCGGGGAGCGCGAACGTCTCGGTCGGCGTGCGGCCCCGGCTCAAACGGGCGGCGGTCCTGCGCACTGCCGGGGTGCCGGCTACGCGCACCGCAGCCTGAAGCAGGGCGACACCGGCCCGGGAGGTGGGGTTCGCGACCCGCGGCACCCCGGGAGGCAGTTTCTGGGCCTGGTTGACCCACGGCCGCATGATCCGCTCGTAACCGGTCAATCCGTCGCGCAGGGCTGTGTGCTTGGCGATCTCTCCTGCCAGCACGTAGGCCCCTGCAACAGCGAGGGTCGTGCCCATGCAAGTCACCGGGGAGGGACAGTAGGCGGCGTCACCGAGCAGCACGACGGGCCCTTTCGACCATGGGATCCCCGACCGGAAATCGCGCCAACGCCTGCCCCCGCGCCTGGACGAACTCCAGCCCCAACTCGCCGGTGTACGCCGCGCGGACCTGGTCCTCCAGCCCCATACGTTCGATGACCTGCAGCCCCGCTCCTTTGAGGTCAACGTTCTGCCCGCCCGTGCGCAGAGCGGGGGCCCGTTCCACGATCGTCGTGCGCCAGCCATAGCGCTCGAGCCAGTAGGCCAGCGCCGGCCCGGCGATGCTCGTGCCTGCAATCAGAGCGGAAGGGGTGACCATGTGCCGAGAATACCCCGGCAGCGGGCGTGCGGGCGCAAGTCACCGGGCTGTGTTCCCGCTGCTCATGTACCTCACGCGCTTGCTTGTACCTACGGGCGTCTACGCCCGGTGATGGCTGTGGGCCCTTCGCACATCGTGCCGGGGAATGCCCGGACGTGAAGCGCACCGTATGCCACCCGCGCGAAGGTCCGATCAGGCCTTGGCGCGCGGCAGCACCAGCATGTAGCCGGTCGGCAGATTGCTGCTCCAGCGCCGCGGCTCGCGGACGACGAACTGCGTCGCCAACTGCTTGGGGGTGAGCAGGGCGTTGGGCGCGGGGGACGGTCCCCACCGATTGTCGCCGTACGGGTAGAGCGGATCTTGGACCCGAATGCCTGTGACCGTGAACTTCGGGAACCGGTCGGGATCGCCAAGCGACTTGAAGCCGCTCATCACCCAGACGTGACGACCACGCCACATGACCAGGCCGACCGGCCGTCCCGTGTCGGCGATGGCACGCGCCGCGGTCTGTAACGCTTCCTCGTAGTCGGCGATGCTGACGACGGCGTACGGCCCCATCCCGGCCTCATTCAGCACCTTCGCCCAACCCAAGGGGTTGGCACCATTGAACGAGTTGGACGACCGTGCCCGGGCCATCTCCCACAGCTCGCCCTGATGAACGCGATCGGCCCACGTGCCGGCCCCCGAGTCGTCGATGAGGTTGTGCATGATCTGGATACTCGCCGCTACACACCATTCAAAGGTGTACTGCGGAACGAAGTCCCCCTCCTGGTAGAGGTTGAGGGCGAACGCCTTGGGCGTTGGGGTTGGCGTGGGAACCGGCGTCGGGGTGGGGGACTGGGTGCGATGCGGAGCGGGGATGGCACCGCGTGCGGCTGGCGGGGCCGAGGAGGTCTGGACCGGTCGATCGGTGGCGGCCTCATCGGGTCCGATAGCGGGCGAGCAGGCCGAGATGACGGTCGCTAGGCTGACCAACCAGGCCAGAAGACGGAGCTTGGCACCGATCATGATCCAGCCATTTTATCGCGACGCGGCGAGGATGTGCCGAGCCGGGTATGCCACAAATGCGCCTCAAGGCCCCTTTTTGTCTGTGGCGGCGCGCGGCCACACCTTTCCCCAGGTGGCACGCCTCGTAAAGTAAGCAGTGTGAGCAACAGAGTCAGCCCGTACGATGCCTGGCAGCGCCTCCTTGAAGGTAATGAGCGTTTCGTCTCGGGAGATTCGATGCACCCGAACCAGAACGCCTCACGGCGCAGCGAGCTGGTGCACACCCAAAGCCCGTTCGCGGTGATTTTTGGCTGCGCGGACTCCCGTTTGGCCGCGGAGATCATTTTCGACGTCGGACTTGGCGACGTCTTTGTCGTCCGAACAGCGGGCCACGTGCTCGACGACGCCGTTCTCGGCTCACTCGAATACGCCGTCTCGGTGCTCCACGTCCCGCTGATAGTCGTCCTCGGACACGACAACTGCGGCGCCGTCACGGCCGCCAAAGAGGCTGTGGATACTGGGGAGCTGCCCTCCGGCCACATCCGCGACCTTGTTGAGAGGATCACACCGTCAGTGCTGAGCTCCTTGCGTGAGGACAAAACGGACGTCAATGAGATGGTCGTCGAACATGCGAAGCAGACCGTGCGCCGGCTGCTGGACAGTTCACGGATGATTTACGACGCCGTGGACAATTACTCCACCGCGGTGATCGGTGTCGCATACCGCCTGGAAGAGGGCCGGGCGCAGCTCGTATCCACGTCCGGGGTCCTCTAAGGCCGGCTCGGCACCGCCGGGGATGGCGGATGGAGCAGGGTACTAGTCGGGCCTTCCGACAACGACGTGTGACGGGCTGTGAGTGACGTACCCCGTAAGCCAGGAGGAAAGGGCGCGGACCTTCTGCTGGGTGCCGGGGAGCAAGGCGAGGTGAACCCCGAGCCAGGAGAGAAACGCCAGTGGTCCCTGGAGTTGGATGCGTTTGCGGCCCAGTTCGGCGACTGCTGCGCCACGGCCGACCATGGCCATGTACCCCTTGTCCCAGTAGGCGAATGGCTGCCGGGTGCCGCCGGTAAGGTCCGCCTGGATGTTTCGGGCGGCCCATTTCCCGGACTGTTCAGCAACAGAGCCTAGCTGGGGCAGTTTGGCGCCGGTGGCGTCGGTGATGTTGGCGGAGTCACCCAGGACGTAGACGCCCTCGGTGCCGGGCGCGGTCAGGTCCGGCAGCACGTCTATGCGTCCACCTTTCCCCTGCGGCAGGCCGGATTCGGCGATGATTTTTCCGGCTTTCAGGCCCCCGGCCCACACGACGATCTGCGCGGGAATGACGGTCCCGTCCGCCAGCGTCACGCCGTCCGCGCGGACCTCGGTAACGCCCTGGCCCATGTGCAGCTGAACCCCAAGTTTTATCAGCCGGTCCCGCGTGTACGCCTGCGACTTGGCCGAGAAGGGCATGAGCACGTTCGGCAACATATCCACGAGATGGATGCGGCACCGGGCTGCCAACCCGGGCGAAAAATACTTGGGCACGAGGTACTTGATGTTCTCGGCGAGGGCACCGGCAGTCTCCACACCGGTGGGGCCGCCGCCGACCACGACCACCTCAGCGCTGCCGGCGTTCGCACGGTCCGCCTTGTCCAGGGCTGTAGTGAGGGCAGTGCTCAGGCGCGTGGCGTCGGCCACTGAGTAGAGCGGATAGGCATGTTCTTCGGCGCCGGGAGTGTCGAAGAAGTTCGGTACTGCGCCTGCGGCAATCACCAGGATTTTCGCCTGGTAGCGGGATCCGTCGACAGTGGTGACGGCACGGGTGGCGGGATCAATCGCCGTCACCTCCGCAGTGAGGACCCGGACACTTTCGGTGCTGCGGAACACGGACCGCAACGGCCGGGCCACCGCGGATACGCCGATCTGCGAAGCAGCCACCTGGTAGAGGAGGGGCTGGAACTGGTGGTAGTTGTTCGCGTCGATGAGGAGGACCCGGATGCCCTTGCGCCCAAGCTGCTCCGCTGCTGTCATGCCGGCAAACCCGCCGCCCACCACGATCACTTGATATGTATCGTCCATTCGTGCAACATACCGTGCCAAGCATCGCTGCAACAGGGCACCGCTAGTGCAGAATGGCGCTAATCTCCGCCCGGACCAGCCGCTCGGCCAGTTCGCCAAGGTCCAGGTTCAGGACGGCTTTGAGGGCGCGTGCCATGTTGGGGGCGGCGGCAAGGAATTCGGCCAGGGCCGGATCCGATTCCAGCTCCCGTCCAAGCTTTTCCCTCACCTCATCGGCCGTCCAGTGGCTGTCGGTGTGCTGACTGGTGAGTAATGTCTTGGCGTTCATGGCCCTGCCCTTCGTTCGCCCCTGCATTGGCTTTGCCATGAACGACAATGCCTGGCCGGGCTCAAGAATCGGTCAGGCAGCGGGCCAGATTTGAACAGGTTTTGGCCAAGTTTTCCTAAAGGCCCTAACCGGGACTAATTCGGCGCTTGGCACAGTTATGCGTCTTGGACCGTAACCGGGCTGCGCGTACGCACCTCGCTTTGATGACAACGGGAAAGAGATTAAATGACGACGACGACTGCCGAGGGAGTGGGTTTCCGTTCCCGGCGGGGACCGATCCTCATTGCCCTGATGCTTTCGACGGGCCTCGTGGCGATCGATTCGACGATCGTTGCAACGGCGGTTCCGTCGATCGTGGCTGACGTCGGCGGGTTCACGTCCTTTCCGTGGCTTTTTTCGGCCTATCTGTTGGCGCAGGCTGTGTCGGTGCCGGTCTACGCGAAACTCTCCGACGTCGTCGGCCGCAAGCCGATCATCCTTAGCGGCATAGGACTTTTCCTGCTCGGATCCATCCTCTGCGGAGTGGCCTGGAGCATGCCGGCCCTCATCGCGTTCCGTGTGCTGCAGGGCCTGGGCGCGGGAGCAGTCCAGCCGGTGGCGATCACCATCGCCGGCGATATCTACACGCTGACCGAGCGTGCAAAGGTGCAGGGCTACCTGGCCAGCGTGTGGGCCGTCTCCTCCGTCGTTGGCCCTACGCTCGGGGGCGTCTTCGCCTCGCTCGGCATCTGGCGCGGGATCTTCCTGGTGAACATTCCCCTTTGCCTCCTGGCAGGGTGGATGCTGGTCCGAACGTTCCACGAGAATGTGGAGCGTGCCAAGCACCGGGTGGACTATTTGGGGGCGGCACTGCTGACGATTTCGCTCAGCCTCCTCATCCTTGGCGCCCTCGAGGGCGGCCAGGCGTGGGCCTGGAACTCGTCCATCAGCATCGCCGTCTTCGCCGTCGGAGCTCTCCTATTCGCCGCGTTCCTGCTCGTCGAGAGGAGGGCAGCGGAGCCGGTACTGCCCCCGTGGGTCGTGTCCCGGCGGCTGCTGGCGACGACGGCGATGATCTCGTTCGGCGTCGGCGCAGTCATGCTTGGCCTCACCTCCTACGTTCCCACGTTCCTCGAAGGAGCCCTCTCAACCTCCCCGATTTTCGCGGGTCTCGCCCTGGCGGCACTGACCATCGGCTGGCCGATCAGCGCGTCCCAGGCGGGCCGGTTCTATCTGCGGATCGGGTTCCGGAGGACCGCCCTGATCGGCGTCACGGTCACGGTCCTCGGAACAGCCGTTCTGGCTTTGACTGCCTCGGCACCCAACATCCTGGTGGCAGCGGCAGGTTGCTTCGTCGTCGGACTTGGACTGGGGCTGGTGGCGACCCCGAGCCTCATTGCCGCCCAGTCAAGTGTCGAGTGGAACGAGCGCGGAGTAGTCACCGGCACCAATCTTTTTGCGCGTTCGATCGGCAGTTCCATCGGCGTCGCCGTTTTCGGGGCTGTGGCCAATGCGATCTACGCCAGTGCCCCCGGCGGCGTGACGGATCCGCAGACAATCGTGTCGGCGTCGAGCGCCGTATTCCTGGCGGTACTGGTCTGCGCAGTACTGACCGTTGTTGCCGTCGTCGCGATGCCTGCCGTGGGCGCCAAGAGCACGACCCCCGACGCGGCCGCCAATGCCAACGCGGCATCCTCAGCGGATTAGGATCGTACCCCGCTCCGGTGTACTGCTTGCTGCGGCTTCTTCAGTCGACGGGTTTGAACGGGCTGAGGGCGGGTGACTGCCAGGATCACGCCGATGCCGGCAAGGGAAGAAACCATCGCTGAGCCGCCGTAGGAGATGAACGGCAAGGGCACGCCGATGACCGGGAGCAAGCCGGTGACCATTGCGATGTTCACAACGGCCTGGCCAATGAGCCACGTGATGACGCTGGAGGAGACGATGCGGGCGAACGTGTCCTGGGTGCGGGCGATCACCTTGAATACAGCGATGCCGAGGACCGTAAACAGCACGAGCACCAGGAGAGTTCCAGCCAGGCCGAGTTCCTCGCCGAGGATGGTGAAGATGAAGTCGTTGTGGGCTTCGGGGATCCAGTTCCATTTCTGCCGGCTCTGCCCCAGGCCCACCCCGAACCAGCCGCCCGAGGCCAGGGCGTACTGGCCGTGGAGCGCCTGGTAGCCGACCCCCTGGGAATCGTCCGCGGAACCCGCACCGAGCCAGGATGAAATTCGCCCGACGCGGTTCCCGCTGGTGGCAGCCAGGACGAGGGCCAACATGGCGCCAAGAATTCCGGCGACGCCGAAGACCATCATCCGTACCCCGCCGTAAAACATCGTGGCGGCGAGGATCATCATGATGATCATTGCCGTGCCGAGGTCATGGCCGAGAACGACAAACCCGATGATGATCACGCCGGCCGGCACGAGCAACGGGACGACGGCGTGCCTCCACTCGTTAAGGAGAGCCTGCTTGCGGGTCAGGACCGCCGCCGCCCAAATAATGAGGGCAAGTTTGGCGAACTCGGAAGGCTGGACGGTAAACCCGCCGAAGCCCAGCCAGTTCCGGTTGCCGTTCACCGTCATGCCCAGGGGCGTGAACACCAGTCCGAGGGATACGACGGCGGCCCCCAGAAGCGGCCAGGCAAGCCAGCGGATGTGCCGGGTCCGGAGCCGGGCCAGGCCCAGCATGAGGGCCACTCCGGCCGCCGTCCACATGGCCTGCTTGAGCGGAAGGTCGTACGGGTTCTTTCCCGCTGCCACCGACTCTACCGACGACGCCGAAGCGACCTCGATCAGGCCCAGTGCCGCCAGAACCAGTACAACCGCCAGGATGACCGGCCGGGTGCGGTCCCCGGACTCGTCACCGAGCCATCGTCCGATGCGGAGCAGCACATCGCCGCCCGTTATTTTGCTCGGTGGATGCGTGGCGGTCATTTGCTCATCACTGTTTCCTTCCCCGGGCCGGCCCTGCTCCGGGCCGTTCCGGGAAGGAGAAACCTACCGGGGAAAAATCATACGTCCTTGTCTGCGGTATCAGGTGCTTTGCCGGATGGGGTCATCCCATGTAGAGGTGCCAGCGCCGTGGCTGCCGGAGCGGGGGATCGGAGCAGAACTGCTGGAGGTCTGCGACCAGCCGGAAGTACCTGTCGGACTCGAGGGCTGCGAGCGCCCTGTCATAAGCCGCCTCATAAGCGGATCCCTGTGCGTTGCCGCGGTCGTGGAGGTTCCGCGGGGTCTGTTCGTGGACAAGTGCGGATTTGCTGAGTGGCCCCAGGGCTTCGGCAAGCCATGTCAGCTCTGCACGAAGCTTGTCCGCTTCGTTCCTGTCGAAGAGCTTCCGGTCCCCGAGTATTGTCCAGACCCGCCCGACGGCGGCACTCATGGCATCTGAGGCGTCCTGTTCGCCGGATCGCACGCTGGGGTCGTAGCAGAGCAGCGCCGCAACCTGATCGAAAAGGAAGGATGATGCGACAGGCTCGGCCTGTTGGCTGGTTCTCTCAAGAGCTTTTAGCATTTTTCTGTCCCGACTGTTCCGATGCCCGGGCCGGAAGAAAGCCCAGATGACTTCATCGCCTTCGATTCCTCCCATGGTGACTTGAGGAACTGAGACAGCCATGAGAAGCCTGTGAGGGTCTTCTCATGCGCAGGGCCGTTGACGCTGTGCCGTGGGTGTCTATGCTGATGCCTGCAAGCAAGCTCACCGAGAGGCGACGGCGGTCGCCATGAGGAGGGTAGGGCAATGACTGAGAGCACGGGCCGGGTGGTCTGCGACATCACGGTCACGGCAGACGGATACTCGGCCGGGCCCAACCAGACCGAGCAGCGCCCGTTCGGCGACGACGGCGGCGACGGCTTCGGGAACGGGCTGCACGCCTGGATGTTCGAAACTCCCGACGAGAACCGGGCGGAGATCGATCAAATCGTTGCCGCCAAGGCCTTCATCATGGGGCGCAATATGTTCGGCCCGGTGCGTGACGAGTGGGACCGGCAGTGGAACGGCTGGTGGGGCGACAGTCCGCCCTTTCACGCCCCGGTCTTCGTGCTCACGCACCACGCGCGCGAACCGCAGCCGATGGACGGCGGCACCACGTTCCACTTCGTCACCGAGGGCATCGAGTCGGCGCTGGCCCAGGCACGCGCGGCGGCCGGCGACGGCGATGTGGCGATCGGGGGCGGCGCTACAACCATCAACCAGTTCCTCGCCGCCGGCCTGATCGACGAGCTGCGCGTGCATATCGCCCCGCTCACGTTCGGCGCCGGCACCCGGCTGTTCGAAGGCGTCCCGCCGCTGAAGCTCGAGCAGGTGAAGTCACGGGCAGCGAGCCTGGTCACGCACGTGACCTACCGCGTGCAGGCTTAGCTCAGGTACGCATCCGCCACAGACAGTGCCTCATCCAGGATCGCCACGCCTGCGGCCGCATCGGCGTCGGTCACGTTCAGGGGCGGGGCGACATTGACACGGTTGCCCTGGACCAGCGGCAAAAGCCCCTTGTCCACGCACGCCCTGGCGACGGCGATAATGGGCGCGATCTCAGCGGCTGTGCCTCCTGCGGGTACGAGCGGCTGTTTTGTCTGTCGGTCACGGACCAGCTCCAGGCTCCAGAGGCCGCCAATGCCTCGCACGTCCCCGACAGATGGGTGCCTCCCGGCAAGCTCCCTGAGTCCCGGCCCAAGGACATCTTTGCCAAGGCGGCCAGCTGCCGCCGCGGTCCCTTCCTCGTGCATCGCATTGATGGCGCCGACGGCTGCTGCGCAGGCAAGGGGGTGGCCGCTGTAGGTCATGCCCGCCGGGTAGGGGCGTTTGGTGAACGTCTCGTAGATAGCGTCGCTGACGAGTACGCCGCCCAGGGGAACGTATCCGGAGTTAACGCCCTTCGCGAATGCCATCAAATCCGGTGCCACACCAGCATGGTCCACACCGAACCAGGCCCCCGTGCGGCAGAAGCCCACCATCACCTCATCGGCGATGTAGACGATGCCGTGGCGGTCGCATAGCTCGCGGACGCCGCGAAGGTAGCCGGGCGGCGGCGCGATGACCCCCGAACTGCCTACGACCGATTCCAGGACCAGGCCCGCGATCGTCGACGGTCCTTCCAGGAGGATCACCTGCTCGAGGTGGGCCAGCGCCCGCTCGCACTCTTCCTCCGGCGTCCTTGATCCGAAGGCCGACCGGTACAGGAAAGGACCAAAGAAGTGGACAGCACCCGCCGCCCCCGTGTCCGAGGCCCAGCGTCGCGGGTCGCCCGTGAGATGGATCGACGTCGTGGTCGAGCCGTGATAGGACCGGTAGGCGGCCAGCACCTTGGGCCGTCCCGTGTGGAGGCGCGCCATCCGCACCGCGTGCTCAATGGCTTCCGTTCCGCCAGTGGTGAACAGCACGTGCCCGAGGTTCTCCGGTGCGACCTCTATGATCAGCCGGGCCGCTTCGCCCCGCACATCGGAGGCGTGGCCGGGTGCGAGGGTGCACAGGCGGTCAGCTTGCTCCTTGATCGCGGCGACGATGCGCGGATGCTGGTGACCGAGGTTGGTGAACACCAGTTGCGAGCTGAAGTCCAGGTAGCGCCGCCCGTTGACGTCGACGACGTGGCTCCCGGAGCCACCAACCAACGTCGGCACCTCGCGCGGCCCCTGGACAGCCCAGGGGTGGAAGACCAGATCGTCGAGATTCATGACATCCTCCGTTGCTTGCGTGCCGGGTTGTTGATTCCGGGCGCTCCGCTCCACTGCTTCACATTGGCACCTTCCGGCGGCAGTTACCAGACGTCGGGCCCTTGAAGGGCTGATCGCTCCGTGGATAGCATTGCCGGCACGGGCATCGTCGGCGCAGCGTCCCACCGGCTCCTGACGTCGATCAGACGGAGGAGACGGCCATGGGCGAAACAAGTGCAGAAACGTCATCAGCGGAATTACTGGTGGACCTGATTATCTCCCTGGACGGTTATGCCTCTGCCGAGGGATGGCCAGGCTGGTGGGGTCTGGAGGGGCCGGAATATCTGGCGTGGCTCGGGGAGGAGGGCAAGAAGAATTACACCTTCCTCCTGGGAGCGAACACCTACCGGGTGATGTCCAGCATGTCTGAGGAAGCGTCGGCCGACCGCTCCGGATTCTCCAAGGATGAGGGCGCCGCGCTGACCGGACTTGACGCAGTTCCCAAGGTAGTCTTCTCCTCGACCCTGCAGGCACCCCTGACCTGGCCGAACTCGGAGCTGGTGACCGGCGACGCCGTCGAGGCCGTGAGGGAAATGAAACGGACGGGAACCAGCACCTTGAGTACCCTCGGGAGCCTCAGCCTCTGCCGGTCACTGCTGACCGCCGGTCTCGTGGACCGGTTCAGGCTGGTCGTTTTCCCGGTCATCACGGGCCACACCGGCCGGGAGCGGATCTACGACGGGTATCCGGACGTCTCGCTGGAGATGGTGAACAGCAGGACGTTCGACGGCCGGCTCCAGCTGCTCGAGTACGTCCCCACCGTGATTGACGGCCCGCCGGGCGGCGGGCAAAGGTAAATCAGGCAGATCACATATCAGTCAACGATGCGGTGTCACGCTCGTGTAAATTCTGCTGTCGCCGCCGGAGTTGGTATGAAGCATCGACGCAAGATTGCTTGAAGCTTGCACCAATCAAGGCTATGGTTAGTTTAAGCTTCAAGTAATCTCCTGGAATGTCGAGGACGCCGATGACCGCTTGTGTTGAAACCGCTGTGCTGGATGCGTCCCTGCCCCTTGCCACCGTGCGCAGCCAGGTGACTGTGCCGCTGCGCTTTCCCGACGGTTTCAGCACGACGGCCGAGGTGCTGACGTTTCGTGGCCTCGCGGACGGCAAGGAGCACCTGCTGCTCGCTCTGGGCCAGTGGGAGCAGACGCTCCTCGCCCACGACGTGCCCCTGGTCAGGCTGCACAGCGAATGCATGACCGGCGATGTGTTCGGCAGCCAGCGCTGTGACTGCGGACCGCAGCTACGCGAGGCTGTCGAAGAGATCGCCGCAGCAGGCGGATTCCTGCTGTACCTCCGCCAGGAGGGCCGCGGCATCGGCCTCTACTCCAAGCTCGACGCCTACGCCCTGCAGGACACGGGCCTTGATACCTACGACGCCAACCTGGCCCTTGGCCACGGCGAGGACGAGCGCGACTACACTGCGGCCGCACAGATGCTCGGCGCCCTCGGCGCCGCGAGCATCCGCCTTCTGAGCAACAACCCGGACAAGGCCGCTCAACTGACGGCCCTGGGCATCGACGTCGCCGAACAGGTTCCCACCGGTGTGTACCTCTCGCCGGCCAACCACGGTTACCTGACGGCGAAGCGGGACCGCACAGCACATACGCTGGAACTTTCCAGGGCCGACGTCGGGCATGTACCGCCGGTGGCGGGCGGCACCGCCCCCAGCCACGACGAGATGCTCAGCCGTGTTGACGAGCTGGTTCCCCGGCTGCGGGAGCGGGCGGAGGAAACCGAGCGGCTGCGCCGCCTTCCGGAAGCCACCATGAATGACCTCAAGGAGGCAGGCGTGTTCCGGCTTCTTGCTCCGCTGGAGCTGGGCGGATACGGCATGGGCGCGGAAACCTACGCTGAGGTCATCCGGCGGCTTGCCCGGGGCTGCGCGTCGACGGCGTGGACCGCCGGACACCTCATTGAGCACGTCTGGATGCTGGCGCGCTGGCCCCGGCAGGTTCAGGACGAAGTGTTCGCGGGCGGCCCTGCTCCGCTGGCTGCAGCCACGAGTGCTCCCGTGGGCTCAGCCAGGAAGGTCCCGGGAGGGTTCTCGATTTCGGGGCACTGGGGCTTCGCGTCGGGGGTCATGCATTCGGAGTGGGCCCTGCTGTCGGTGCAGTCCGACGGCGTCCGCCTGCAGTGCCTGGTCCCCGTGGCCCAGCTGGAGCTGCTGGATGCATGGCACACGGCCGGGCTGCGGGGGACCGGCAGCAACGATCTCCGGGCCGAGGACCTGTTTGTTCCGGAGCACCGGGTCATGGACTGGGTGCTGCTGAGCGCAGCAGACAATCCCGGCAGCCGAATCCACCCGTACCCGATGATCCACACGCCCATGGCCACGCTGCTGAACCTCGTGGCACCCGCTGCCGCGCTGGGAGCCGCCGAGTACGCCGTCGAGGTGTTCCGGGAAAGGATGCTGGTGCGCAAGGTGAAGAACACCGCTGACAACCGGCAGGCGGATTCACCGCTGGCGCAGGCCCGCTTCTCGCAAGCCTACGGGTTGGTTGCCACGGCGGGCCTGCACTGGCAGGAGGCTCTCAGCATCGTTTCGTCGTCACCTGAGCGCCAGCCGTCAGGCCTGACTGAAGACGAGCGCGCCAGATACCGGCTCTCCCTTGCCGTCAGCGGCGAGGCGGCGGAGGAAGCAGTGCGGCTCACCGTCTCGGGCTCGGGAGGCAGTGCCCACCGTCTTTCGCATCCGCTGCAGCGGATCCAGCGCGACGTGAATGTCCTCCTCAACCACCCGACCCTGAGCCTTGATCCGATCCTCGAGCAGGCGGGCCGGGGGTTGCTGGGCCTCGGGTTTACCGTGCCGTCTTTCTAGCCCCTACCCGTTAAGGGCCTGCAGGACGGTCAGCCCGGCGGGTTCATCACGCTCACCGTCCGGGGCGCCTGGAACGAGAGGTGCCGGATCCATTCCGGTTCGTGGTCCTGCAGCTGGATTCCCTGCAGCGCCACCGCTGCTTCCTGGACGACGACGCTGGCTTCGAGTTCGGCGAGCTTGGCCCCGAGGCAGCGGTGGATCCCCGAACCGAAGATGAGGCCGGTTGAAGACCCGCGCCCGGGCTGTCCCTGAGGTGACGGGTTTCCGGGTCCGCCGCCCCCGGTGATCCGGTTGCCGGACAGTTCAAGGAGGATCTCGGTCCCGGCGGGAATCCGGCTGCCGCCGAGGCTAGTGTCGTGTGCTGCCACGCGGCGCCAGGTGGGGACTGACGACTCGGTGGCGAGCACAAGTCTCACCACGGAACTGGCGCCGCTCTCCGAGGCCGCTTCCTTCCAGTCCACGGGCGAGGCACCCTCCAGCAGCCGGAACAAGGTGGTGCTGATCAGCTGGGTGGTGGTTTCCTGGCCGGCGATCAACAGGAAGTAGCCGAGCGAGCACATCTCGGTCCCGGAGAGGCCATGCCCGGCCAGCGACTTGAACAGGTTGCGTCCGGGAGCCGTCACGGATTCGGCCACGAGCTGGCGCAGCCAGACATAGAACTCGGCGGCGCTGCGGGCCAGCTCGAGCTGGCGGTCACGGTCGGGCCAGCCCCAGAACAGTTCCATGGAGTCGAGCCCCCAGCGCTTGAGGTCCGCAAGATCCCGCACGGGCAGCCCGAGGAGTTCAAGCATCACGACCGCCGGGGGAAACGCCGCCACTGTTTGCACGAGGTCCGTGTGGCTGGTCCGGGCAAGCTGGTCCGCGGCGTTGCCCGCCGCCTGCCTTGCCAGTTCCCGGATGCGCGGTTCCATGGCGGCGACCGTAGCTGGCGTGAAATAGCCAGCCACCACCTTGCGGATTCCGCCGTGCGTGCCGGTGTCGTTGCTGGCCAGGACCGGTGGCAACGCAAAGCCAACCCGTTGCAACACGCGCAGGGCCGGACCCTCCAGTGGGGTCACGGCAACCAGGGCATTCGCGGGACTGAAGTCGGCGGGCCGGTGCAGGACGTCGCGGACCGATTCCGGGTCCCGGACTATGAGGTACGGGCACTTGGCCAAGCCGTCGGGAAATTCCGTAGGGGCCGGCGGCAGAGCCGTACTGGACGCCGGCATCATGCGGGCAACCCGTTCAGCCAGGCTGCCGCGCCGGCCCGAAAATCCGCCGGGGACAGCTCCGAGGCCTGCTCGGGAAGGGCCCCAAGGAGGGGCACAGGCAGTGTCCCGAGCGCCTGCCGGTTGCTGTGGTGTACCACGTCGGGGCTGACGGGCCAGCTGCCGAGCACGAGGCCGAGGACGTCGAGCCCCCGCCTGGACAGCGCTTCGAGGGTCAGGGCCGTGTGGTTCAGCGTGCCGAGGCCGGGCCGGGCAACGAGCACGAATGCAGCTGCCAGCAGCGAGCCCAGGTCAGCCAGGGTGCCGCCATCGGAATCCAGTTCCACCAGGAGGCCCCCGGCGCCCTCGACCAGGACGTGGTGGTGGGCCTCGGCGAGTTCGCGGATCCGCTCAGCGTGCGAAGCCAGGGTGGGCAGCGGCGTCCCGTCGATGGCGGCAGCCGCGACCGGCGCCAGAGGCTCCTGCAGCACGACACCGGCTTCAGCGGTCACGCCGGTGAGACGCACGATTTCGGCCGCGTCGGAATCGCCGTCGGCCGCACCCGACTGGCACGGTTTGTAAACTGCGACGCGGCGTCCCATTCCGTGCAGGACGGCGGCGAGGGCCGCCGTCGTGATGGTTTTGCCGATGCCGGTGTCCGTTCCGGTGACCAGAATGACGGGGGAAAGGCTCATGGAAGTTCCTCCAAAATGCCGCGCAGCACTGCACAGCTGTCTTCGATGTCTTCGGATGTCAGGGTGGCGCGCGCAGTGAGCCGCAGCCGCGATATCCCGTCCGGAACGGACGGCGGGCGGAAGCAGCCGACCCGGACGCCGGCGCGGCGGGCGGACTCGGCGGCGGCCAGGGCCGATTCCGCGGACGGCATGGGAATGGACTGGACGGCTCCGGCTGTCCGGTCAGGCACCGCGCCGCGCCGGGCCAGGGCCGGGGCGAGCCCGCCGGCCAGCGCTGCCGCGTTGCTGTGGACGGACCCGGCCCGCCATGGTTCGTCCCTGATGATGCGCGCCGCGGCGAGGGCCGCTGCGGCGGACGCCGGAGCCAGCCCGGTGTCGAAAATGAAGCTGCGGGCCCGGTTGAGGAGGTGCTCTCGCAGCAGCGCAGATCCCAGGACTGCTCCGCCCTGGCTGCCCAGGGCTTTCGACAGCGTGGCCGTCACAACCACATTGGCATGCCCGGCAAGGGCGGTCCCGGCCACCGAGCCGCGGCCCTGGAAGCTGCCGGCGCCGGTGACGCCGAGGCTGTGGGCCTCGTCGATGAGCAGTACGGCGTCGTGCTGCTCAGCCAGGGCCAGCAGGTCAGCGAGCGGTGCCTCGTCGCCGAGCACGCTGTAGACGGATTCGACGGCGATCATCGCCCGCGGCTCTTTCCGGCTAGCGAGCAGGCGGCCGGCTTCCTCAACGCTGCTGTGGGCGAACGACTCGGTGCGGGCCCGGCTCAGCCGGAAACCGTCAATCATCGAGGCGTGGCAGTGCTCGTCCGCGACGATAAGAGTCCCGGGACCGCCCAGCGCCGTGATCACCCCGATGTTGGCCAGATAGCCGGAGGAGAAGACCAGCGCAGATTCCATCCCGGCCAGCAGGGCCAGTTCCTGCTCGAGCTCCAGATGCAGCTGCGTGGTTCCGGCCACCAGGCGGGAGGACGTGGCGCCGGCGCCCCACCGCGACGCGGCCTCCGCGGCTGCCCCGGCAACCCGCGGATCCGTTGAAAGGCCCAGATAGTCGTTGCTCGCCAGGTCGATGAACTCTTCGTTCGCGGCGCGGGGGAGCGGGCGGCGGACCTGGCCCCGGCGTTCCCTGGCTGCGGCCTGCCGCTCAAGCCACTGCGTCATCACGCCGCTCATGACGCACTTCCGCAGTGGGCCGGGACCCGTTCGTGGACCTCGGCTTCATGAGACCCAGCCTCCTGGACCTGAACTTTATGAACTTCAGCGACGGCGGCGGTCATCCCCGCGGTGATCTGCGCGATGTCCGCTGCGGTGCTGATGTACGGGGGCATGGTGTAGACGAGGTTCCGGAACGGGCGGACCCAGACGCCGTGGCGGATGGCTGCCGCGGTGACGGCGGTGACGTCAACGGCGTCGTGCAGCTCGATGACCCCGACGGCACCGATGGTCCGCACGTCCCGGACGGCCGACAGTTCCCGGGCAGGTGCCAGCCCGGACGCCAGGCCGGTGCCGATCCGGGCGACGTCGACCCGCCAGCGGCCGGTCTCAATGATGCCGAGGCTGGCGTTGGCGACGGCACACGCCAGCGGGTTGCCCATGAACGTGGGGCCGTGCAGCAGGGCACCCGCCTGGCCGCCGGAAACAGCCGCGGCCACCTCAGCGGTGCAGAGCATGGCGGCGAGGGTCAGGTACCCGCCGGTTAGGGCCTTGCCCACGCACATGATGTCGGGCACGACGCCGGCATGATCGGCCGCGAACAGCTCGCCGGTGCGGCCAAAGCCGGTGGCGATCTCATCGAAGATGAGCAGCAGCCCGTGCCGGTCCGCCACCTCCCGGAGCGCTGTCAGGCATTCGGCCGGGTACGCGTGCATCCCGCCGGCGCCCTGCAACACAGGCTCGACGACGATCGCGGCAAGTTCCGAGGAGTGCGCTGCGGCGAGCTCGGCAACGTCCGATGCCCATGCCTGGACCGCTTCGGGGGTCGCCGACGCCGCCGCTGGAGGACGGGGCGCAAAGAGATTGCCGGCGAGCAGCCCGGGGAAGGCCGAGTGCATGCCGTCCACTGGATCGCAGACCCCCATGGCCGCGAACGTGTCGCCGTGGTAGCCGCCGCGCAGGCTGAGGAAACGCTGCCGCCGCGGGTGGCTGGCCGCGGTCTGGAACTGCACCGCCAGCTTCAGCGCAACCTCCACGGCGACGGAGCCCGAGTCCGCGAGGAACACCCGGTCCAGCCTGGACCGGCCGGGGGCAACCGGGGCCATGGCCACCAGGCGCTCGGCCAGTTCCACAGCCGGGGCATGGGTGAGCCCGCCGAACATCACGTGGCTGAACTTTTCCAGCTGCGCTTTGGCGGCGGCATCCAGCACCGGGTTGCGGTAACCGTGGATCACCGACCACCACGACGACATCGCATCGGTCACCTCGTGGCGGGCGCCGTCTTCGCCGCGGAGCCGCAGCCGCACGCCGTCGGCCGCCTCAACCTCCCACAGGGGCAGGTCGGGGGCGGCCGGCGCGTAAGGGTGCCACAGCCGTGCGCGGTCCCGCCTGATGAGGTCAGACTGCTCCAAATCCTGCGTCACGGGACCAGCACCCCGTGGCGGGAACATTCCGCTGACCAGCCCAGCGGCGTGACCTGGACCTTCATCCGGCGCCGGCAGGCGGCGCAGTAGCGCGGCGGTTCCATGGCCAGGCGTTCGCTGCACTCACGGTGGGCGTACGACGGCGGCCCGTCGCCGCCGTCGTACGGCTCACCGCAGTGGCCACAAAAGCCAGCCCCGCTGGTTGAGCCCGTCGAAACCGAAACCCCGGTCATAGCGTCTTCTGGAGTTCCTTGATCGGCATGTTCAGCTCGACCAGCAGGTTGAGGTCCGCCGTAGCCGGCCGGCCGAGCGTAGTGAGGTAGTTGCCGACGATCACGGCGTTGATGCCGCCGAGCAGCCCGTTCCGTGTGCCGAGGTCTCCGAGGGTGAGCTCGCGGCCGCCGGCGTAGCGCAGCACCGTCCGGGGCATGGCGAGGCGGAACGCGGCGATGGCGCGGAGGGCGTCCTTGCCGTCCATGATGCCCTGGTTCTCGAGCGGGGTTCCAGGGCGGGGGTTGAGGAAGTTCAGCGGGACTTCGTGGGGTTCGAGGGCAGCGAGCTGGGCTGCGAGTTCGGCCCGCTGTTCCAGGGTTTCGCCCATGCCGATCAGGGCGCCGCAGCACAGTTCCATGCCGGCTGCCTTGACCATGTTGCAGGTCTCGAGGCGTTCCTCGTAGCTGTGCGTGGTGACCACTTCCGGGAAGTAGCTGCGGGCCGTTTCCAGGTTGTGGTTGTAGCGGTGCACTCCCCACTCGGCGAGCTGGTCCACCTGGCGCTGGGTGAGCATCCCGAGCGAGCAGGCGATGTTGATGTCGACTTCCTCGTTGATGCGGTCGATCGCGAACTTGATCTGGTTCATGAGCTTGATGTCGGGGCCGCGGACGGCGGCCACGATGCAGAACTCGGTGGCTCCGGTGGCGGCGGTTTCCTTCGCGGCCTTGACCAGTTCGGGAATGTCGAGCCACACGCCGCGGACGGGGGAGTCGAACAGGCCGGACTGGCTGCAGAAGTGGCAGTCCTCCGGGCAGCCGCCGGTCTTGATGGAGATGATGCCCTCCACCTCGACGTCCTCGCCGCAATGCTTGAGGCGTACTTCGTGGGCCAGTTGCAGGGCGGCGGGAAGGGCCTCGTCCGGAAGTCGAAGTACTTCCTCAAGCTGCTCCTGGGTCAGCCCGATGCCGTCCTCGAGGACCTGCTGCCTGCCGGTTTCGAGGATAGGGAAGGTGCCGGGGATGGTCGCGTGGCTTGTGGCTTCGCTTGCGTCTGCCTGGATCGTCATTGATGGGTCCTTTGCGTGTGATGGCTGCGGATATTCCTCCGAACTGACGCTAATTCCCCATCGAGGGCAAGATTTTGTTGGGTCCCGACAAGCAGGTCAGCGGGACATTGGTCGGGTCGCACTCTGGTTCTCTGCTTGGTGGCATGCAGAAAGGGCCGCCGTCGCTATGCGGCGACGGCGGCCATTACGTTCGGGTAGTTCGGCTAGCCGTTGATGACCTGGGGGAGGCCGAGGTGTTTGAGGCCTTCGACGCCGAATTCGAGGCCGTAGCCGGATTGTTTGGCCCCGCCGAAGGGGACGCGGGGGTCCACGGCGCCGTGT
>NZ_JAAOXD010000009.1:0-44900 GCF_014694315.1 Arthrobacter ipis
GGCGGCCAGCGGACCGGGCGTCCCGCTACCGGGCAGCGCGCTGCGGCTGGCGCCAAGACCGGCGGCAACGGTCCGGTCTGGTCCTCCACCACCGGCGGCACCTCGGGCGGCTCGTACTCGGGCGGATCCTCTTCGGGCGGCAGCGGCCGCTCCGGTGACGGACGTCCGGCCCGGAAGGCCCCGCGCCGGGCGTCGGCCCCGGCGTCGAACGAGCGCCGCGGCCGCTAATCCCCAACCGCTCCCAGCCAACCACCATCGAGTGCTCCGAAACCGCCGTTTTGAAGGTTGAAAACGGCAGTTATGGAGCACTCGATGTGCTTTAAAGCCGGATTCACCAGCCGCGGGCGCGCCACTCCTCAAGATGCGGGCGCTCCGCGCCGAGCGTGGTGGGCTTGCCGTGGCCCGGGTGCACCACGGTGTCGTCCGGGTAGACGCCGAAGATCCGCTCGGTGACGTCCGTGAGCAGCTGGTTGAAGCGCTCGGGGTCCTTCTGCGTGTTGCCCACGCCGCCAGGAAACAGGGAGTCGCCGGAGAAGATGTGGGCCGGTCCCTCCGGGTCCTGGTAGACGAGCGCCACCGAGCCGGGGGTGTGGCCGCGCAGGTGGACGGCGGTGACGTCGAACCCGTCGAAGTTCCCGACGTCTCCGTGGTCCAGCAACACGTCCACCTTCACGGGCAGTTCCGGGGCGTCGTCCGTGCCCGCGGCGGTCTTGGCTCCGGTGGCTTCAACGAGGCCCGGCAGTGCGCGCACGTGGTCCCAGTGCTGGTGGGTGGTGGCGATGAGCGCCAGCTTGGGCTCGCGTGAGGTGTCCGCCGTGGCGTCCGAGAGCAGGCTCTGGATGGCTGGCAGGTCATCAGCGGCGTCAATAAGCAGCTGCGCTCCGGACTCCTTTGCCGTCAGCAGATACACGTTGTTGTCCATCTCGCTGACCGAGATCCGGCGGATGGTGATGTCCCGAAGTGAGTGTATGAGCGTATCCATGAGCCCAGTCTAGGGATGAGCCCTAGTCTAGGGAGGCGAACCGGCCCCGTGCCCGGTCCCGCGCTGACGGACAGAACCCGCCGGCAGCAGCTTGAGGCCGGCCGCGCATCCGACAATCCCCGCGATGAACAGCACCTTGAGCAGGCTGAAGGGCTCGAGGCCGGTGCCCATGGCCCAGCCGACCGTCAGCGCCGCTCCGATCCCCACCCAGACGGCGTAGGCGGTGCCCAGCGGGATGTGCTTCACCGCCATACGCAGGCCCTGCATGCTGAGCGCGGCCGTCACCACGAAAACAACGGTAGGCGCTGGCCGGGTCAGGCCGTCGGACAGGCCCAGTGCAGTTGCCCAGACGGCTTCCAGGAGGGCGGAGGCGAGCAGGATGATCCACGCCGTGGCAGGCTTTGTGAGCATTACGCCACCGCCTTCAGGCCAACCACGCACGCGGCGATTCCGGCGAGCAGCAGGAGCCGCGCCGCCGTCGGCCGTTCTACTTTGGCGACGATCGCGTAGGCGGACGTCAGCACCACACCCACGCCAACCCACACCGCGTAGGCGGTGCCGGTGGGAATGGACTGCATGGCGATGCCGAGGCCGGCGGTGCTGGCTACGACCGCCACGAGGAAAAGGGCCCCGGCCGCGAGCCGGCGCCGGCCGGAGGACTGGGACGCCCGGTGCAGCGCTGCCGCCCACACCGCCTCGAGGGCGCCGGAAAAAATGAGGATGAACCACGACATGACAGATCCTTTGGCCAGTCTTGTCGCGCACCGGGTACTGAACCGTCGTCCGGAGGTCCAGGGAAGGGGACCTTGGGTTTCACCCTAGCAACGCCCGACGGCGGCGGCCACCGTTGGTGGCAAAGCTCACCGCCGGCGGGTCCTGGGCTCCTCGGGTCATAGGGCGCCGCCGGCTGCCTCCGGTGCTGCGGCATCGCGGCCGCCGTCGCCGATGGTTTCCCGGGCGACGAAGTTCTCGATGTCGAAGGTGTTGTCCGCCCGTTCGGCGATGTTCAGGAGGGTGGTCATCGAGGCGACTTCCTCCACCTGCTCCTTGAGGAACCAGAGCATGAACTGCTCGCCGAGGGCGTCGTCCTCGGCCCGGGCTGCGCGGAAGAGGGCTTCGATGCTGCGGGTGACTTCCTTCTCCTGCTGCAGCGCGAGTGCCAGCGGGTCCGTGACGGAGGCGAAGTCATTGCGGACGGCGGGCACGCCGGGGATGCTGACGGAAACGCCGCGGTCCACCATGTACTGCACCATCATCATGGCGTGGTTGCGTTCCTCCACTGACTGCCGGTAGAAGTACCTGGCCAGCTGGGGGAGATCCTGGTTGGCGAACCAGACGGCCACGGCAATGTACTGCTGCGAGGCCGCGAATTCGTTGCCTATCTGCAGCAGCAGGAGGTCGTTGAATTTTGACTTGGTCATGGCACCGAGTCTAGGTTCCGGTACCGGCTGCGGACCAGAGCTGCTAGCCGGCCACCGGATCGATAGAGACCACGGCCAGGAACCCGCGGCCCAGGATCTCCGGCGTCTGGCTGTCCGAACCCACCACCGAGTCGTAGCGGTTGAGCGGAACAGGCTCAGTAGCGTCGCCGGCCGTCTCACTTGTATCGGCACCTGCGGTAACCGCTGCCTGGCCCTGCAGCAGGATGCCCAGCTGGCCCTCGAACACGGGATGGGCCCGCTTCTTGGACAGCTCCACGATGGAGGTGTACGCCTTGAAATTGCCCTCCCGGGCGATGACGTTGAGGTTGCGGACATCCCCGGTGGGCAGGGCCGAGGAGGAGGCCGCACCGCCCGGAAACCGGAAGGGCCGGTACTTCTCGAGCGGGTGCTCGGTCCCGTCCACGGCCAGCAACAGCAGTTCGCCCTCGACCACGGTCAGCACGCGTTCCATCCCCGGAAAGGGGGAATACTCCCCGGCACTGGTGACGTCGGCGATGCTGACCCGCCAGTCCCACGCGCCGTCGTCCGATGACGTGGCTCCAGATGAAGCGGCCCCAGCTGAAGCGCCCCCGCGATGGCTGGCCAGCTCGCGGCTGACACCGCCGCCGTTGCGCCAGGGCTGGGGTTTGAGGTCGGCGAAGCGGATGATCTGCATCAGCCCAGCCTATCGGCGCGTTGCCCGCACACTCTTTCCCCGCGTAAAGTCGGCGACGGATCGCTGCAGAAAGTGGTCGACGCTTTCAACAACGAGGAGCCGGTGAATGTTCGTCAAAGTCTGCGGCCTGAGCACGCCTGAATCAGTCCGGGAGGCCGTGGAGGCCGGAGCGGACGCCGTCGGCTTTGTCCTGACGGCCAGCCCCCGCGTGGTGTCACCCGCGCAGGTTACCCAACTCGTAAAGGCCGTGCCCGACGGTGTGGCCGCCGTCGGCGTCTTCCGTTTCGAACCGGCCGCCGACGCGGTGGCCATCGCCCGCGCCGCGGGGCTGAGCTGGATCCAGCTTCACGGTGATCGCACACCGGATGACGTCAAAATAGCGCACGACGCCGGCATGAAGGTCATCCGCGCCGTCACCATGGGTGCCGCACCCGACGCGTTTGCCGACTGGGGCGAGGAACTGCTGCTTATCGACGCCGCAGTTCCCGGTTCCGGCGAGGCCTGGGATTACGGTTCCGTGCGCGCCAAAGGCTTGGCGGGACGGCAGTGGCTCCTGGCCGGCGGCCTCGATCCCGCCAACGTGGCCGCAGCCGCCCGTGATGCCGGGGCATGGGGCGTGGACGTCTCCTCCGGCGTCGAACAAAGCAAAGGAGTGAAGGACCTGGCCAAGATCAGGGCCTTCGTGACGGCAGCCAAAGGCTGACCGCACCATGACCCTTGACCGCTCCGCGACTTGGTCGATGACTCCGGGGACACCGTGACTCAGGCGGCGCGCGCCCGGACGCCCGCGGCTCCCCTCTACGCTGCCGGATTCGTGACCGCGTTCGGCGCGCACAGCATTGCCGCCGGCATGGGCGCCCAGAGCGGCAACATCGGCCTGACCCTGCTGAACCTGGGAATCCTGCTGGCCGTCTACGACATCTCCGAGGTGTTCCTTAAGCCCGTATTTGGCGCGCTGAGCGACCGGATCGGTGCCAAGCCGGTCATTGTCGGCGGACTCATTGGCTTCGCCGCGCTGTCGCTCATTGGCCTGTGGGCCGCGGATCCGCTGCTGCTGGGCCTTGCCCGCCTGGGCCAGGGGGCCGCCGCATCGGCGTTCTCCCCGGCGTCCTCGGCGATGGTGGCCCGGCTCTCGGCCGGCAAGAACGCCGGGACCGTCTTCGGCAGATACGGGTCCTGGAAGAGCCTCGGCTATGTGATTGGCCCCCTGCTCGGTGCCGGGCTGATCGCGGCCGGCGGCTTTGCGCTGCTGTTCGTGGCTCTGTCCGCGCTTGCCGCGGCCACCGCTGTGTGGGTCCTTCTCTCCGTGCCGCACCTGCCGCCGCTCCCGCGCAAGCGGTACACCGTGCTGGACCTGGCCCGGCAGGTGGCGGAGCGCGGGTTCCTGGTGCCCACCTTGGTGCTGGCGGCATCGATGGCGGCCATGGGGGCGGCTATCGGGTTCCTTCCGGCCCTGGCCGTGCAGCACGGCCTGGACCCGGTGGCCGGCACCGCCGCCGTCAGTGTGCTGGCCGTGGCCTCGCTGCTGGTCCAGCCGCGGATCGGGTCGATGCGCGACCTGCACCGCATCGGCGCCGCCGGCGGGATGCGAACTGGCCTGCTGCTCACCGCCGCCGGGGTCGCCCTGGTTGCCGCCGCCCCGGGGCCGGCAACCATCTTCATCGCCGCGGCGGTCATCGGGGCCGGCGTCGGCGCGGCCACGCCGCTGGGCTTTGCGCATTTGGCCGACAGCACGCCGAAGGACCGGATGGGTCGGACCATGGGCTCGGCCGAGCTGGGACGCGAACTCGGCGACGCCGGCGGTCCGCTCCTGGTGGGAGCCGTCGCCACGGCAGCCTCGCTCCCGCTGGGCCTGGGGCTCCTGGCGCTGCTGGTCGCGGCCGCCGGGATCCCGCGCCTCAGCCCCAGCGTGAAGGTTAAGGGTTAAATCAGGCAGATCCCGAGGTGCTTCAGCCTTCGGCCCGGCAGAATGGACGGATGAAGACACTCCTGAACATCATCTGGCTGGTATTCGGCGGCTTCTGGCTGGCGCTGGGTTACTTCGCCGCCGGGATCATCTGCTGCCTGCTCATCGTGACCATCCCCTGGGGCATCGCCTCCTTCCGGATCGCGTCCTACACCCTGTGGCCCTTCGGGCGGATGGTGGTGGATAAGCCGGGCGGAAACGGCGTGTTCTCGCTCCTCGGCAACGTGATCTGGCTGTTGGTGGCCGGCATCTGGATCGCCATTGGGCACGTGGTCACGGCGTTCGCCATGGCCGTCACCATCATCGGCATCCCACTGGCCATCGCAAACCTGAAGCTGATCCCGGTTTCCCTCATGCCACTGGGCAAGCAGATCGTGCCCACCGACAGGCCGTTCATCACGGCCTACCGCTGACACCCGGTCAGGCCAGCTCGCCCTGCAGGTTCCGCCGGGCGGCCTCCAGCCACAGGCTGCGGGCCCGCTCGGTGTGGAAGAGCGGGTCCAGTTCCAGCAACTGGCGCACGACGGCGGCCCTTCCGGCCGCAAAGTCGGCGTCGCCGATGTGCGCATAGTCTTCCCGGACGGCCGCCACATACCGGGCGTAGGGCGCCGGTTCGCCGCCGAGAACTGACAGGTCGGCGTCGCAGAGGAGGGCGCCGTCGTCGTCCCCGGCCTCCGGCCGGTGATCCGAGGTGAGCCGGACCAGCCGCGCAACCTCGTCGACGTCCGCTTCCGGCAGTCCGGCCTGGCTGAGCCTGAGTTCGGCGAGCCGGGCGGATTCCTCCTCGTCCTGGCCGGCCACTCCCCGGTAGACGGCGTCGTGGAACCAGGCCGCCAGCAGCACGGTGCGCGGCGGCCGGGCGGGTGCGGTGAGCAGGTCCAGGGCCTCCAGCACGGCGAGCAGGTGGGTGCAGCCGTGGTACCTGCGGTGACTCTCGCTCCAGCGGTCCAGCAGGTCCAGGAACAGGGCGTCATGGCCCGGCAGCACCATGTTCCAGCGGTTGAGCAGGGGAGTCTTGAGGGACTTCGTGCGGCTGCGCGCGGGGATCCGGAGCCCGCTGGCAATGAGTTTCCGGACCAGGACCCGCGCCTCCACCGGTATGGCGCCGGCGGCCACCAGACCGTCATACCGGCGCTGCGGCACGTCGTAGTGGTCGCCGTCGAATGCCCGTTCCGGGATGCCCGCCGCAGCGGCAAAGGCGTGCAGTTCCGTCAGGGAGGTGTCCGAAATCAGATGCGAAAAAAGTGTTTCATGGGCAGGCCAAAGCGGCGGATCGAGGTAGACGGCCATGGGGGAGAGTCTAGTCCGGTGTCCTCTGGACCGCTGAGGGCGCGCTGGCCACGGGCAAGCGCGCGTTGAGCCTTGCCGGTTTCCAACGATCCTGAACCCCCAATAACTGGGGCTGGCTAAAGAATCTCCAAGCTTTTTACAAGTTGTCGAGTCGACCATGTTCCGAGGGGGAGTGCACGCAAGTTGCCAGGACCGCAGTAGCAGGCGCTTCGATGTCTCCGAATCAGCCCGGAAGGTTGCTCGGAACTGGCATAGGCAGACAACTTCGATGAGTGGTGAGGCTAGTGAGCATCCCTATACAGGCCGACGTTCAACTCCGGGAAGCAACGTTGCTGAGCAATGCAACTTTTCACAGGGGCAGGCGTGGCAGAGGCCGGCTCCGCGGGTCGCGGAGTCTGTGGCTCCATGCGCTGCTGACAGCGCTGCTGCTTGCGCTCACTGCTCTGGTGGTGCCGGTTACGGCGTCCGCTGCTGTGGGTGACGTCGGGGTTGAGGATTTCTCGCATTCAGGGACAGGGACCCCGACGGGTACAAAGCGGCAGGAGAATGCGCTGTGGTTCAACGACGGGATCTGGTGGGGAAACCTATGGGACACTGCCAGCTCGAATTTCCATATCTTCCGGTTCAACGCCGCGACCAGCTCGTGGGTCAATACGGGTGTGGCGACGGAAACGCGGGCGAACACTCATCATGACGTGTTGTGGGACGGAACGACGCTGTTCGTGGCGAGCCACCGGTTCGTCAATGACGGTCTGCCGGCCCAGCCGAACTTCCCGACGACGATGCGGCGTTACAGCTACGACTCGGGTACGAAGAAGTACACGCTGAAGGACACCACAAACATCAACAACCAGGCGACCGAAACCCTGTCCATCGACAAGGACTCAACTGGTCGGATGTGGGCCACCTGGCAGCAGGGGAACCGGATCTACATGAACGTCACTGCCACGGACGGCAAGACATGGGGGACGCCGTTCGCGCATCCTGCGGCGTTGGCCAACGTGTCCGTGGACGACAATTCGGCTGTGATCGCGTTCGGACCCGGCAAGATCGGTGTGATGTGGAGCAGGCAGGTCGGTGACGCCACCGACGGCATGTACTGGAGCTACCACGTCGATGGGGCGTCCAACACCACCTGGACCACTCCTTTGGCGGCGGTGAAGGGGCTGCGCAGCGGTGATGACCACATGAACCTGAAGTGGCTGGACTCCACGAGCGGTCAGGTTTACGCCGCTGTGAAGACCTCGAACACGTCGGCGTCCCTGCCGCTGATCCAGCTGTTGGTATTGAATGGTACGGCGTGGTCGGCGCACACGATCGCGACCGTGTCGGAGTGCCCGAACCGGGTGATCGTCATGATTGATGAGAGCGCGCAGAAGCTGCGCACCTTCGCTACCTATCCAAAGCCGAGTGGCACGACGAACGCTGGTGTCTGCACCAGCTCGGGTGGTGCGGTCTACGAGAAGTCCACGTCGCTGACCAGCATCAACTTCACCACCACGAAGACGGCCCGCATCGTGGACGCCGACCAGTATGTCCACAACGTAACGTCGACGAGGCAGAACCTTAACAGCAGTGCTTCGGGCACGGCCAACAGCGGTCTCCTGATACTCGCCGATGTGAACGCCACAAGCCGGTACTGGCACTACTACGACTCCACCGGCGGCGGTGGCGGTACCGCGGATACGACGGCTCCGGAGACGACGATCACGTCGGGACCCCCTGCGACATCGACGTCGACCAGCGCCTCGTTCGCGTTCACCTCGAGTGAAGCCAATTCGACGTTCCAGTGCAGCCTGGATGGTGCGGCGCGCGCTGCGTGCACCTCACCCCGGACCTACACCGCGTTGTCGACCGGATCTCACACATTTTCTGTTTGGGCCACCGACGCGGCCGGCAACACCGATGCGACAGCAGCGACGCAGACCTGGAGCGTCGGCACCGGCGGCGGCACGACGCCGCAGACTGTCACGCTCACGGCCACCGCTGACAGCTATGTGTCGAACGGGGCGCTGACAACGAACTTTGGCACGAGTACCGCGTTGAATGTGGATAGCAGCCCGGTGCAGGCCACGTACCTGAAGTTCGACCTGTCGCCGTATGCCGGTAGAACGCTGGCGAGCGCGACGCTGCAGCTGCGGAGCGCTGCGAATGGGTCGACGGGCAAGCAGAACGTCAAGGTGGTCGCTACCGACACCTGGTCCGAAACCGGGATCACGTACAACAACCGTCCGGCGATGGGCGCCACCGCCATCGGCTCGCTCGGTCCGACAGCGACCAACACCAGCTACAGCATTCCGCTGACGGTCACGGCCCTCAACGGTGAGCTCGGCGGACAGCTCTCCCTTGGCATGGATTCCAGTAGCAGTGACGGCCTGGTCCTCAGCTCCAGGGAGGCCGGCAGCACTCTCGCACCCAAGCTGGTGCTCAGCCTGAACTAGTACGTGGACGGTGTCGGCACGGCCGGCACCGTCCACACCAGCAACACCACCGCCCGACACCATCCGCCCGACACCACCCAGACAGGGGACACGATCATGCGCACCTTGCAAAGCAAGGCACTGCACTTCGACATCCACGGCCGCGTCACGATCCGAGTCGACGCAAAGGCCCCGGCAGCGGCCCAGCTTCAGAGCATGTTGGCGTGTTTCGCCAGCGACACTGAACGGCCGGCCGACATCGTGGTCAATGACCGGCCGGAGCCGATGCCGGATGCCGGTCTGCTTGAGCACGAGCTCGCGTACACCGAGAGCAGCGTGCGTTTTCAAGACGATCGGGTCCAGGTTGTGAGGGACGGAGAGCAGTGGCGCATTCATGGGCCGGGCGAGCTGTTGACCTCTGTGGTCCCGGTTCTCGATGCCGCCATGGTTGGCCGAGGAGCCGGCATGATCCACGCGGCTACGATGGCGTACCGGGGTCACGCGATCGCGCTTCCCGCCGCCGGAGGGACCGGTAAGACGAGCACCGTCGCCAAGCTAATGCGGCGCGAGGGGTGGTCGTTCATGGGCGACGACTGGGCCTTCCTCGCCGAGGACGCCACCCTGCTCGGCTACGCCAAGCCCATGTTCATCAAGCCACACCACCGGACCATCTACCCGCACCTGTTCGAAGGTGTCCGGAAGCCCCTCATCCCGTCACGGCTCTCGAAGAGCGTCGGCCGCCTGACCACTGTGGTGCACCCGTACGTCATCCGTTATCCGCGCCTCGCGGACTTCTCCCGGCGATGGTCGCCGGAGCACCGCATGGTCAAGCCTTCGACCGCGTTCCCGGGGCGGCAAGTGACCACCTCGGCCCCGCTCGGTGCCGCCATCTACGTGGAACGCTTCGAGGGCGCCCGGTCCCGGATCGTTGAGCGGACGAGCGACTGGATGGTCGACCGCATGCTCGGCAACTTCCACATCGAGATGGCGGGCTTCTCGCAACAGGTCGTAACCGGCCTGGCAGCCACGTCCGTTGTCCCGTGGCGCGAGCACTTCGCGGCGAAGGGGCTCGTGCTGAGCAAGGCGCTCGACGGACGGCCCTGCCACCTGCTGCAGGTGCCCGCCGCGTACTCGGCAGACGAGGCATCCGACGACATCGTGCGGCATCTCGAGGAGCTGCTGCCGTCGGTCCTCGACGAGCAAGCCTGAGGAGGACGCAGTGGATCACAGCACTGCCGATGTCACCGCGGTCGTTCCGGCCCGCAACGCGGAGCTCATGCTCCCGCGCTGCCTGGAGGCCCTGCGCCAGTCCGGTGTCGCCGAAATCATCGTGGTGGACGGATGCTCCACCGACCGCACCGTCGCCATCGCCCACGAGGCCGGTGCCCGGGTCCTGAGTGACGAGGGCCGCGGCCTGCCATGGGCCCGAACGCTCGGTGTGCGGAACAGCAGCACCCGTTGGGTCCTGCTCGTCGACACCGACGTCGTGTTCGGGCCCACGGGGGTCGCCGACCTGCTCACCGAATTGGTCGAAAGCGGCTATGACGCCCTCCAGGCCGGCCTGGAGAGTGTCGGCGGACCAGGCTACTGGGGGCAGGCGCTGGCACATCACCACCGCACCGGCCGCAGCCGCAACTGGTTCGGGCTCGTGGCGACTGTCGTCGACCGGAAGCTGATGCTGGACGTGGGCTTCGACGACTCGTTCAAATCCGGAGAGGACATCGAGCTGCGCTGGCGGATGCGCCAGTCAGGAATGCGTACGGCGGTCTCACGCCGGGTCGTCGTCGAACATCGTTTCGCCGCGGACGACTTTGATTTCGCGCTCGACCAATTCCTCATGGACGGAACGGGGCTGGGACGGATGATCCGCAAGCACGGCTGGCGCGGCGCGAGGTTGGCACTGCTGCCCGCCGCCGCGGCGGTCCGGGGCAGCGCATTGAGCCTCGCCAAGGGCCAGCCCCGGTGGCTGCGCTACTACGCCGCCTTCTGCTGGTGCAACTACGTGGGCCTGGCGAGAGGCCTCGCGTCATGAGAGCCAAGGCGGGGGCCGCTGTCACGGATGCGACACCCGTCCGGCACTCCGCCCTGCGTAGCTCGCTCGGTCTCGTCGCGGGCAAGGCCGCCCAGACGGGCGCGGGCTTCGCTTTCTGGATCGTGGCCGCGCGCGCGACGTCCGACCGTGAAGTCGGGCTCACTACTGCCGCCGTCTCGGCGGTGATGATCTGCACGCAGCTCGCGGTGCTGGGTGCCGGGTCCGCCGTGATCGTCGCGATAGGCCGGGGGGAACGGCCCTCGCGGATACTGGATGCGGCGTTCGCCATCGTGGGCGTAGCCGGCACCGTTCTGGCCATCGGCTACCTCGCGCTGCAGTCGGCCGTGGCGCCGGAGACGGCATCCGTATCGGTTCTCTTCTGGCTCACCTTCCTCGTGGCTGCGGTCACCGGCACCCTGGTCATTGTGCTGGACCAGGCACTCGTAGCGCTGGGACGGGGTGCCAGCGCGACGCCAAGGTACGTCTTGGGCGGAGCGGTCTCACTCGGGGCCGCAGCAGCTGTGGCCCTGTGGGCGCACGGCGCCCCCGACGACGTGCTGCTGGCCTGCTGGACCCTCGGCTCGGCCGTGGCATGCATCGTCGGGGCGGTCCAGCTGCGAAAACTGGTCGGCTACCGGCCGCGGCCTTCCCTGCGCTTGGGGCGGGGCCGCCCACTGCTGGCGCTGGGCTTTCCGAACCAGCTTCTCACCCTCACCGAACGCACTCCCGGGCTGGTGCTGCCGCTCTTGCTCGCACACACGGTGGCACCGGAGGCAGCCGCCTACTGGTATCCCGCGTGGATGATGGCCTGGGCCGCCTACCAGGCTCCCACGCTGATGGGCATCGTCCAGTTCTCGGAAGGTGTCCGCGACGCGGACCGCCTGGTACCGACCACCTGGGCGAGTCTCCGGTGGTCGCTCGGTTTAGGAGGCCTGGGGGCCGCCGTCCTTATCCTCCTCGCACACCCGCTACTCAGCCTGCTGGGGGAGCGGTACGCCGACTCGTCCGCTGGAGCTCTGCGGTGGTTGGCGGCCGGGCTTGTGCCGTACGCGGTACTGCAGGCCTACAACGCCGTGTGCCGGACCCGGGGCCGCTACACGGAGGCAATCGTGGTCGGCGTGACGCTCGGAGTCGCACTCTGCGCTTCAGCGCTGTCGGCCGCTGACAGCGGAGCCACCGACATGGCCCTTGCATGGCTGTTGGTGCTTTCCATCGGGGCCGCCGTCGTCGGCCTCCGGCTAGTCGCCGTACTTCGGCGCGTTACTGAGGAGGCGCGATGAGCGCCCGCCACACAGGAGGAGCTATGACCGACACGCTAGTTGCGAGCAGCCGCACTGTAGGACGCTGGAAGGCACGTGACGTATGGTGCGCAGTGGCAGGCATCGTGTCGCTGGCGCTTACCGTGGGGGCGGCCTCCACGGTGTCCGTGCCCGTGAACAGCGACCTGGGGCTCGTCGCAGTGCTGCCCTACCCCTTCTGGGTGGGTGTCCTGATTCTGAATGTTGCCTTCGTCGTCGCGTTGCGCGGGGATGCCGCCGGCCCGGCGCGCCGCCCCGTCATGATCTGGCTCATCGCGGTGCTCGTGCTCATGCTCTTCGGGACCGCGGCCTTCGCGACGGACATACCGCGGGGTGAGATCGCGTTCCGCCATATCGGCATCGCCGATGCCCTCTCGCGCACGCACGGGATCGACCCAAGCATCGACGGGTACTTCAACTGGCCAGGTTTCTTCGCCCTGCTGGCCACGGTGCTCCAGGCGACCGGTCTCGACCCGGTGTCCCTCGCGCTGTGGGCGCCGGTGTTCAACATGGGTCTGTGGCTCATTGCCCTTGCCGTGGTGACGGGCTACCTGACGCGCGATCCGCGGCGTCGCTGGCTCGCGCTCTGGCTCTTCTGCCTTGGCAACTGGCAGGACCAGGATTATCTGTCTCCGCAGGCCTTTGGCTTCTTCCTGCACCTCGTCGTGATCGCGCTGCTCCTCGGCCCGTTGGCCGCGCGGGCCCCCCAGTTCCGCGGCTTCCGACCCGCGGACCTGGCGGCGTGGTGGCGAGGCCGGTCGCCCGCCGAACCCCGGCCGGGGTACCGGGTGGGCGCCCTCGTGATAGCCCTCTTGCTCATCGTGGTCATCAGCGCCAGCCATCAGCTGACGCCGTTCATGCTGCTCATCGCTATCACCGCTCTCACCCTGAGCGGACGGGTGTGGCCCAACAGGCTGCCCCTGATCACCATAGTCGTACTGACTGTCTGGCTCGCCTACCCCGCGAGTGCTTACCTCTCCGGGCACCCCCCCCTGGCCGACGCTGGGCTGGAGGCGGCGACCGCGGCGAACGTCCTCGAGCGCGTGCGTGGGGCCGACGGACACGTGCTGGTGGTACAGGTCCGGGCAATTCTCACCCTTGTGCTGTGGGGACTCGCCGCCGCCGGGGCCGTGCGCGACTGGCGCCGGGGACGTCTCGACATCCGGGTGGTCCTCCTGGCCGTCACCCCGCTCCTGCTATTCCCCGCCCAGGTGTACGGCGGGGAGATGCTCATCCGCGTGTCGCTGTTCGCGCTGCCCTTCATCGCCCTGCAGGCGGGCTCGATCCTGCTGCCCGCAGATGGCAGCAAACCTGCCCTGGACGGAAGCAAACGCCGCTCCTACCACGCCGCCGACGGCAGCAAACGCCGCCCCTACCTCGCCGCGGGCGGCCTTGCGCTCGCCTGCACCCTGCTAGCCGTGATGACTGTCACGGGCCGATTCGGGAACGCCCGGTATGACGTTTTCACCGACGATGAGATGGCCGCCGTCACGGCAGCGCAGCGTCTCGCACCCACCGGCTCGGCGCTCATCTCCGCTGCCCACCCGACGCCATGGCGGAGCCAGGGCTACCTCGAACACCGGTACCGGACAATGGACGACCTATGCCGGTCCGACTTGTCGACGGCGAAGTGCGGCCCGGTTGTCTACGAGTACGCCCGGCACAGTCCCGGCGGTGCCGTCGTGCTGTTCACACGTTCGTCGGAGGCGAGTCTTGTGCTCCAGGGCTTCACCAGCGAGGCAGGCTTCGCCGAGCTGGAGAAGTGGCTGAGCACCCACATAGGCGTGGAGCTTGTGTACAGCAACGCCGACGCACGCGCTTACCGGGTGACGCCATGAACGGCGTCAGCAGGCCCACTCTGGCCCTCGGTATCTCGGCCGTCGTGTTGTCGCTGGTGACCCTGCTCGGGTTGCCGACACCGCTGCAGGCGGTCGCGGCGGCAGTGATCCTTGTCTTGCTCCCCGGGCACGCATTGGCCCGGTTCACGCAGGTATCCGACGTCGCGCTCCGCGCACTGCTCGTCCTGGCTCTCGGCCTCGCCGTGCTCACGGCGGTCTCCATGGCGATGTTCTACCTCGCTGTGTGGTCGTGGCAGGCGTGCGTCATCACGATGGGTGTGATTACAGTTCTCGCGTGCTTGGCACGCGCACGGCAGGAGGCAACAACATGATCATCGAACTCGCGGGACTGTTCACAGCTGCCGCCCTGCTCGTCACCCTCGTCGCGCTCGAGGTCAGGCACGTCGGACCGGACGCCGGGCAGCCCAGCCGGCACAGGTTCCTCAGCCCAACGGTGACCCTTCGGGTCGTCGCCATCCTGGGAGCGATGTACCTGTTGCTTTTCCTTCCACGGGTGCTGGGACTGCTCTCGTGAGCCGCGCGGGCCGGTGGTGGCTGCTCAGTGACCTTCACCTGGGCGCGTCGGACGACGACCCCCGCCGCCCCGGAAGAGCGCTGGCCGAGTTCCTGCGCCGCGAGGTGCTCGCAACCTCGGATCCGCAGCAGCACGTCGTCTTCGTCGGTGACACGTTCGAGCTGGTCGGGCTGGCCGAGGAGGAGAGCGTGGCCCGGCTCGAGTCCATCCTCGCCAGCCACCCGGACACACACAGGGCGCTGGAGGCGTGTGCGGCACGCGGCGTGCAGCTGCACTTCGTGTCCGGCAACCACGACGTGGAGCTGGCCCGGCCCTCGGTTGCCGCCCGCCTGTCGGCGCTGCTGTCACCAGCGGAGCCGGCACGGGTCCGGGTGTACCCGTGGTTCCTGCACGTGCCCCGCGTGCTTGTAGCGGAGCACGGGCACCAGCACCACGCGCTGCATCGTCTGCCCGAGGTGCTCCGTTCGGCGGTCAACGGCACCGATGAGCTGGACCTGCCACCACTTGCCGCCTGGCACGCCCGGCCGTCGAGTTCGCGCCTGAGCCGTGCCGGGGCCGTTGCCCGGGCCTGCCTGGCGTCCGAACGGGCGGAACGCCGCGTGCGGGAAGTCGCGTACGGCGAGCTGTTGCAGGCCGAGTCACAGCGGCTCGAGCTCGACGGGCTGGCTGTTCGGGATCTGGCCCGCCTGTCCCGGTTCCGGACGATATCGGCACTCCCGGTCGCCGCGACCCGCATGGTCCTCGCGGCCGCCGGGCGCAGCATCGCCAGCGAGGAGGCTCCTGCTGCGGCGGGCCGGGTTGCCCGTACGCTCGAGGAGCACGGTTGCCGGGTGGCCTGGTACGTCTCGGGCCACACCCACCGTGCCCTCGAGTCGGCGCTGGAGGCGAGCCCCACCCGGTACATCAACACCGGCACGTGGGGTTCGGACGTCCGCGGCAGCGGCCCTGACCAGTCGGACCGTCACACCTTCCCGTACGCCGTCGTCGACGTCGCCTCCGACGGCGCCATAGGCGGCGGGCTGCGGTACTGGCGGCGTCCGGACGGGGGCTGAGCCGTAACCGGTGCCAGCGCACCGCCCGGGCTCGAATTCTCGTGGGGTTTATCCGCGGCGGGTGCGCCCTTTCCGTCAGTCAGCACCGCCAGGGCTTGTAAGGCATTACTTGGAAGGCATTGCCGCTGCCCAGGCAGGCTGAGCGCCAATCGGATCATGCCGCCGGTCAGAAGCCTCGTGCACCGCTTGCTGCCGGTGTGTTCGGCCCAGCCGCTGGAAGCGTTGCGGGAGTCAGCTTCCTGAGACGCCAGATGGCAATCAGAGCTGCTGACGCCTGGGCGGCGGACCAGAGCGCTGCCACGCCGAGGAGGCCGAATTCGTGGGCGCCTAGCGAGGCCGGCCCCACGACAAGGACGGCAGCGAAGGCAGCTACGGCTGTGGCCTCGGCGAGGCGGCCTTGCGCCCGGCACAGACCGAAGTAGACCTGAGTCACGCAGCCCAGCAGCAACGCCGGCACCAGGACAGGAAGCAGGATGGCGGTCGCCGCGTACTCCGGGCCAAGGAAACCGAGAAGGTAGGGGCCAGCTATGAGCAACATCGCTCCACCAATGAATGTGAGGGCGAGGCTGGTCTTGAGGGCGGAGGACACCAGTCCGGGCCTTGACCTGCCTCCGGCCAGCGCGGTCTGCAGGGAGAACCCGGAAGACTGAGGAAAGAAGAAAACCGCCGAAGCCATCATCCACGCCATGTACCAGGATGCGGTTGCGGCCGGGCCGAGCGTAGCGGCCACGATCAGTGGAAGGAGATAGCGGGGGGCGCGGTCTGCGAGCATCAGCGCATGGTTCGGCAGGCCCGGTTTCAGCAGCCGCAGGACCGGTCGGACCCGGAGCCCGTGCTTCCAGTCCGGTGACACTCCGGCACGGTTGAGCTGGCGCAGCCCGAGGACCACACTGCCCAGGGCGCCCGCGCCCACCGCCACCACGACCACTGCCACTTCCCGGATGCCGGCGGCCATGGCGAAGACCAGCACAGCCAGTTGCACCAGGCTCTGGGTCAGGCTCCTGACCAGCGCGCGGTCGGAGCGTTCCTGCGCCACGCACACGTGGTCCAGCTGGTACGCGACAGCGGCGAACAGTGCCGTCGCGGTGAACATCCCGGTTATGACGGGATCGTTCCAGGCCAGGCCCACGCCAGACCCCAGCCAGTAGGTCACCGCCGCCACGGCACCGGACAACACGACTGTGGAAATCCCGACGGCGAGGAGGCTGCTGGCAATCAGCCGGCGGCCGCCGTCGGACTGTTCGGGGAGCAGGGTAAGCGTGGCCGGCCCGACCCCCAGCATCCCAAGATGCACCGACAGGAGGGCCGCGGCCACCACCGCAGAACCCATGCCGAGCTGCGCGGGCGGCAGCATGATCGCCGCCATCGCCCAGAACAGGAAACCGGTGGCCATCGGGGCCACCCGGGCGGCGGTCAGCCAGGCGGCGTTCCCGCTCACCGACAGGCCGGTGCCGGGCGGCCGCAGGAGCTCGCCGAACATCGACCTGTAGTTGTACACGAGGAAGCAGGCCCAGTACGCAAGGAACCGGGGCGCGTGCAGCAGCGACAGGCCGGCGCCGCGGATGGTGGCCAGCAGCGGCAGCAGCACAAGCCAGCCGGCACGGCCTGGGTGCTTGCGGACCGTGCGGGCCAGCCCGGCGCCGTCCTGGAGCCACTGGTCACGGGCGGCGCCGAAGGTGTCCAGGAACCGGTGCCGCACCGCCGTGATGCTGGAAATGCCAAGCCGGTAGCCGGCCTCTTCCAGCCTGATCCTCAGCTTGATGTCCTCGCCGGAGCGGAAGGTGTTATCGAACGCCACAGACAGCAGGACTTTCCTTCGCATGAGGGTGGCGCGCACGCCGAACCACGAGCGTACCCGGCTGTGGTCGTGGTGCCAGGCCAGGGCCGCACCCCAGTATCCGGGCCCATCCGCCTCGCTGACCAGGCCGAACTGCAGGCCGTCGTAGCCGCAGGCCTTGAACTCGTCCAGGAGACCGCCCAAAGCGCCCGGCGGAAGGACGACGTCGGGGTCGATAAATGCTACGAGGTCGGAACAGGCGTTCTCGACACCCAGCATCCGCGCTGCCGGCAACCCGCGGCCCTCATCAGAGATGACGCGGGCGCCCATGGAGCGTGCGATCTCCACTGTATTGTCCGTAGAGCAGCCATCCACCACGATGATCTCGCGCGGTCTTTCCGCGCGGATGGACTCCAGGCATTCGGCAAGCCAGCGCGCCGCATTCCGCGCGGGAACCACCACGGATATTTCGAGGTCGCTGACGTGTGCACGCAACTCACTCCTCCAGCTTGGAGCTGATCAGGCCGGCCACATAGTCCGATGTCCTGTCGGCGGACCAGGAGGCGGGAATTCTGAGCAGGGAGCAGGGCACGTCCTCAAGGGCGCGGCGGACCACGGCTGCCTTCTGGCTGAAAAATTCTTCCAGCGGAACGAGGCCCGTCGCGCCAAGGGCCTCGATCAGCCGCCGTGACACCACCGGGAGCTCGGAGTGGAAGTTCCCGACGATGCGGGAGGTCATCCACTCGCGGCTGCGTGTTTCCAGCCGGGCTTCGGAACCGTCGTAGCGTTCCAGGAAGATGGCCAGCCGGGTGAGCGCCGCCGATGAGATGCCGTCCTGTCCGAAAACCTGCTCCGGATGGACCATGCGGTGCTCCGGGGACCATTGCCGGGTGAAGGCGGCGGTCTTCGGATAGCGGACGATGACCGGATGGACAGCCGTGGCAAGGTGGGCCACCGTGTTCGTCAGCCAGCCCGGAGCCAAAGGCTTACGGGCGCCGCTGAACACCTCGGGATAGATCCTGCGGTGGTGCGGCTTGAGGAACATCGGTTTGGCATAGCCCATGAGCATGCTGTCGGCATCCAGGAACGCCCAGTCGTCGGCCATGAACCGCACGCCGGGCATGGCCGTAAGCTTCGCGACCGTACTGGTCTTGCCCACTCCGCCCCAGGCCGGAAGCAGGACTCCGGAGCCGCGGAAATCAACCACCGCCGCATGGATCATGGCGGCGTTCTGCCTGATGCAGAGACGGTCCAGTAGGGGAATGACGGCCGTCAGCAGCTCGCCGCGGCCCTGGACCGAGTAACCATCCCGGGTTTCCTGGACCTGAACGCGGTCCGCCGGGATATGGAGCGACTCCGGCGTGAACCGGAAGGCATCCTCGGCGTGCGACTGTTCCGCCACGTCCGCCATTTCCGCGCTAACATGCAGGCGAAGCGGTGCCCGGGACGGTCCCAGGAACGGAGCGAGCATGTCACGCAGCTGCGCTTCGCCAGGCGTGCCGGGGGCCACATCGATGCCCACGAGGCCGTGGACATCGAAGCTGGCGCCCGTGGACGGGAGCGAGTCCCTCAGGACGTCTTTTTCCGACTGACTCATGCTTCCGGCCCTCCAGCGGTCTCGATGATTCGGGCAAAGTTGCCCTGCGGGTACATCCGGATCATTTGACTTCCCTCCAGCTGGCGTGGGACTCGTGCGGCTCGAGGCCCCCGCCAGTGGGATCAAGGGGCAGGCGGCGTCCCCGGATGTACCCGCAAGTAGTTACGGCCAGCACGGCGACCGTTGCCATCGCCCGCCGGAATCCGGCAGGGTCCGTTCCCCGGATCCTGCCCAGGATGCCCGCGGCCACAGCACGGGGCAGCACGCCGCGGACGTACCGGCGTTCAGGGCCCAGGGCGCGCTTGTGGCCGACGATCTTGCTGACCAGAGCTTTTGATATCCCCTCAGACCAGCCGCGCCGCAGCATGTAGTTCAGCGTGCCCCGCTGCGCGGGGACGTAATGGTTCACCACGGCCGCCGGTTCGTACACCACGCGGCCGCCCGGCGAACCTATGGCAGCGCGGATGCAGATTTCCGTCTCCTCGCAGCCCAAAGGCAGCGAGTTCTGCCTGCCCAGGGAGGTGTTGAAACCACCCACCACCTGGATAACCTGGGAACGGAAGGACATATTGGCGCCGATGACGTTGCGGACCTCGGCCGCCACCTTGGGCATGCCGCGGTGCGTGCAGCCGATGATCCAGTCCAGTTCCTCGCCGAAGTAGGCCGGCCGGCTTGTTTCCCATTCCGGCACCACACGTCCACCCACGGCCAGCACATCGGGGTCGTCGTAGAGGGCCGTCAGCCGCTCCAGCCAGTCCGGGGCCGCCACTGCATCGTCATCGAGGAAGGCAACGACGCCGGCCGTTGCCGCCGCCGCCCCCGTGTTCCGTGCTCCGGAGAGGCCTTTGGGACCCGTGTTCTCCAGGAGCACGACATCATCGACCGAGAAGATGAGCCGCTTGTACAGGTCAACGTTATAGTCGACCACCACGATGGTCTGCTGGGGCGGCACCGTTTGTGCGCGGACGGATTCGACGGCGGCCATCAGCCGGTCCCATCGGTCTTCCGTGTAGGAGCAGATCACCACCGAAACGGCCGGAAGCCCTTCAGCGTGGTTCACGTTAATCACCTGCTATCAGGCCAAGGACGGTTGCCGGATCCGTCGGAATGTGGGGGAGGGAGATGCTGGGGTACCTGTATTTCACGCGCCTGAGCGACTCCGGCCGGGCGCCGGCCGTGGGTGCTTCCCAGCCCACGCATTCACGGGCCAGGGTCCTCAGCACGCGCCACCCGTCGCGGAATGTATGCAGGTTGGAATTGCCGGAGATCCGGTTGAGTTCGTTGCTGGGCACCTCGGCGATCCGCAAACCAGCCCTGGACGCACGGACGATCAGCTCGGTCTCGATTTCGAACCCTTCCGACGCCAGCTCAAGGATCTGCAGGCACTCCCGCCGCATGGCGATGTAGCCGTAGCAAAGGTCGGAATAGTTGCTATGGAGCACCACGTTGGCCAGGCGCGTCAGGGCCCGGTTGCCGGCGCTGCGGAGCAGCGTGATGTCCTCAGACCCGCCACCGGTGACGTACCGGGAGCCCTTGACGAAGTCGAACTCATGCTGCAGCGGGGTGACGAACCAGCCTATTTCCTGCGGATCCATGCTCCCGTCGGCGTCCAGCATGACGATGATGTCACCAGAGGCCGCAGCGAGCCCGGCCCGTACGGCGAAACCCTTGCCGGCGTTGGTTTCCGAGACCACCACCACGTCGAGGCGCAGGGCACGGGCGACGTCGACCGTGCTGTCCAGTGAACGGCCGTCGACGATCACCACTTCGTCCACGTACGAGGGCATGCGGCGCAGAACCCACGGGAGGTTCATGGCTTCGTTCAGGGTGGGAATCACCACGCTGATGGAGGCCAGAGGAACTGGCGCCGGACTTGGTGCACGAACAGTCGAAACTTGTATGGGGATGGTCACTAGCCTCACCACTCATTGGGGTCGTATGCCTATGCCCCTCCCGAGCAGCCTCCCCGGCTGGTTACGGGGAATCGAAGCGCCTGCTGCTGCGGTCCTGGCAACTTGCTTGCACTCCCCCTCGGACTATGTTCGGCTGAGCAGCCTGTAAAAAGCTTGGGATTCCTTGAAACAGCCCCAGTTTTGGGGGTCGGGGATTCCTTGGTATCCCCAAGTCCCAAATGCCACACTTTCCCCATGGTCACCCCAGTTCACCGCAACTCCCATAGGCGACGCGGCCGGCGGTTCGCCTTACTGTCGGCAGTGCTGACGCTGACAGCATGCGGCCTTATGACTGGACCGCTGGGTCAGGAAGCTCCACGCCTTCCGCTTGACAGGTTGCCTGCGGCTGAGCCGTCCGAATGGCCCAGTGCAGCACCACCGTTGGCGGCTCGACCCACTGCAACGGCACCGCCCCCAACAGAACGCGCTGCGGCCTCACCACGCTCGACTGCAGCCGCTTCAGCGGGAGGGGCCAGAAAAGCCCAGCCCGTAGCCCCGCAGCCTGCCCCGACTCTCCGGGCAGTTGAACCGCCGGCACCGGAATCCCCTGCCGCACCGTTGCCTTCTCCTGATCTACTGGCACAGAAGCTGCCGGTAGGTGACCTGCCCGGCTGGAAACAGGTATTCCTGGAGGATTTCAACAACGGCAACGTGCCAGTAGGTGCGTTTCCAGGTCCGGCCTACTCGGAAAAATGGAGTGCCGGCTACAAGGACGGAACACCGGATACCGCAGGCCAAAGAGGAGCAAAATCCCGCTATTACCCGTCTAAGGTGCTGAGTGTCAAGAACGGCATGCTTGACTGGTATCTCCACATGGAAAACGGCATCTCCATGGGCGCAGCGCCTACTCCCAAGATTCCGCACAACAGCTCTCGCGCCGGTGGCTTGCTGCCGCGGCACAATAGCCTGCTATACGGAAGGATCTCGGTGAGGTTCAAGGCCGATTCACTGCACGGCTACAAAGCCGCTTGGCTCTTATGGCCCGATAGCGGTGTGTGGCCCAGGGACGGCGAGCTCGACTACCCCGAGGGTGACCTGTCAAGAAGCTTTTATGGCGCTGTCCATTACAGGGGGAATGATCCCAAGGCAACTGACGTGTTCCGGTCACAGGTGACCTTCGCTGATTGGCATGTAGCCACGTTGGAGTGGACCCCGGGCAAGGTCGAATTTTTCCTTGACGGCAAATCACTGGGAGCAGGCACAATAGCGACGCCGATAACGCCGATGCACTATATTCTCCAGACCGAGTCGTGCCTTACCGGCTGTCCGGCGCCAGCGACGGCAGGGCACCTCTACCTGGATTGGATCGCAATCTGGAAGCCGGCATGAGTTCCGGCCCGGCTATTGTCGTCCTATGTCGAAGCTGTCCGTGAACGTGTAGTCAGCCGCCGGAACGAATCGTGCGGCGAGCCGGTCAGCGGTGGCCGTCACGTCCAGCGTGCCGAGGGCGGCGTCGCGGTTGCTCCCGGACCAGGTGGCAAAGTAGCGAGATTCCGAGTCCTGGTCGTTGACGTCGTAGAGCCCCTTACCGCCGGTTCCGACTGTGGCGAAGACTGTGCCGGCACCCTGGACCATGGCGGCGTCCGAATCAGCGAGGCAGCCTTGGGAGAATATGTCCGGCACCAGTGCCGGGCAATCCTGGCCCCGACGTATCTGGTGGCTCCGCTGGTAGATGTGGTCGTGGGCGCTCAGGACCAGGTCCGCCTTCTTCTCGATGAGCATGTCCGTGAAGTCAGCTCCCGCCTGGCAATCATATTTACCCACGCTGAGACAAGGAGTGTGCATGCCCACCACGGTCCAGGGGATGTTCTTGGACTTCGCACCGTCCAACGCGGCTGCTGTCCAGCGCCACCGCTCACTGCCCCGCGAATAGTCCAGGTTGTTTCCGTCATGGAATTTGATCCCCGGGGACACCATGATGAAACGCACCAGCGGGTTCCGCTCGGGGTAGTCGGCGTACCACTGGATTCCGTACTCGCCCTCGAGCCCCGGCAGCTTGTTGGGCAGGCAGTTGACGATGTTGGCGATGTCGCCGTCATGGCCGTCGCTCTCGTGGTTTCCGGTGACCACCTGGTAGGGAAAGTCCCCGCCCAGCTCGCCGGTGACCATGCCACAGAAATCCTGCTCGCGCCCTGCCTCATAGGGGAAGTCCCCGAGGGCCAGGTTCAGCTCAGGACGCAGGCCGCGGATCGTGTCAAGCACTTTCCGGGCTCCCGTGCCCAGCCCGATGTCGCCCTGGGCCGTGAAGTGGACGGCGGCTGGCCCCGCCGGGGAGGAGGGCCCCACGGGGCTGGGTGATGCAATTGCCCGTCCGGACGTACCAGGCGAAGCCGGCGCCCCTAACGACGACGGCGGCGGCGGCGCGGGCGGGCCGGACTGGCACGCTGTCAGCAGCAGCGCCAGCGCCATCGAAAGTACGGCCGGAGCAACCCCGGACCATCTCCGCTGTTTCCACAGTCCAGTCATGATCCCTCACACCGCGGAACTGAGCCTGATGCCGCCGCAGGCTGGCGAACAGTAATTACTGCTAGGCCCTCAGGGTAATGCCCGCAGCGCGCCGAGACCATGTGCCGGCGCCGGTGCAGGAAGGCAGTGACGCTCGAGTAACGAATATGACAAATCTTGTCACTGCACGTACCCTCGCAGTCCGACCTCTCCCACCTGGCGCTAAGGAGCCTCACGTTGAAGATCGCCAAAATCCTGGCCACGGTCACGGCCAGCACCACCGCAGTTTCAGCCGCCCCCTTCGCCGTGCAAGTTTCCTTCGACTCCGCAGGCACCAACGTGGGGTGCACCGGCAGCCAGATCGCCGCGAGCTGGGTCATTACGGCCAAGCACTGCAACTCCACGAGCCTCAGGTCGGTCCGGCTGGGCACCAGTTACCTCGGAGCCGGAGGTGCCGTCCGTTCGGTTGCCGGGCGCTACCCCGCACCGGCCGGGGACGTCCTGTTGCTGAAACTGTTCACGCCGTACTACGGCTCCTACGTGGGCCTGTCCAGTTCCTTCCCAGCCACCGGAACTCCCGCCAGGGTTTATGGCTGGGGCGATCAGTCAGAGGGGTCCGGCGCCATGTCCTACTACCTCAAAGCGGCGGACGTCTCGGTGGTTTGGCAGGGCTTGGACAGCTACGGCGGTCCGTCTGTCCGGACGCGGTCGGAGAGCGGCCACACACTCAGCGGGGACTCGGGTGGCCCGCTCATCGTGAATGGCAAACTTGCAGGGGTCCTGTCCTCCTCGGACATTCTGCCGGCCCCGAACCCCTCGACTTGCACCGGTTATTACAATAACCACGCCTCCGTGGTCCGCAACCTGGCCTGGATCACCAGCGTCTCAGGGGTTCGGGGCTCCTAGCGGTTACATCCCGGGCAGGTCGAGGGTCTCGTACACCTGGATGCTTGCGCCAGGCATCATAAGGTGCGGGTGTCCCTCGAGGAGGGCCAGGGCGCCGTCCATGTCCTCGGCCTGCAGGATGCCGTATCCGCCCACGCTGGCGCTCGTGTCCGAGGTGCCCGACTGGCTGACCTCCTTGCCGGCACCCAGGGGCTGACCCATATCGACGATGCCGCTGCCGGCCCGGGACGCCCACTCCATCCACGCCTTCATGCCCTCCTGCGCGGCTTCGGGGGAACTCTCCGCCATCTGGGATTGTGCCGACTGCGGTGCGTTGTAAAGAACTACAAACTTCTTCATTGCCGGTCCTGTCTCTGGGGTAGTGGTCTTTGGGATTGTGGACTGACGCTCCTGGCAGCGGCCGCCTCAAGGGCTTGACCCTGGCAGCCACAGGTCGATCCTAGGGGGATTCGGCCGCTGGGGATACAGTTCAAGGGCCACCGTTCACGGAAAATTCGCCCGCCCGCGAGAGGGTATTTCGCTGTGGGAAAACTTGGCTGTTAAGACGTAGAAAGCAAAGTTGAGCGTAGTAGACTCAACCTAGCTAAACCGTCTTCGAAAGGAGCACTCTTTGGACGCCAAATTCACCACCAAGAGCCAGGAGGCACTTTCAGCTGCCGCCATGAACGCCTCCACGGCCGGTAATCCGCAGGTGGAACCCGCCCACCTGCTCAAGGCACTCATGGATCAGCGCGAGGGCGTCGCCGTCGCGCTCCTCCGCGCCACTGGAGCGGACCCTGATACCGTCAGCGTCCAGGCCAGTACCGCCATTAAGGCACTGCCCGCCACGTCCGGAAGCTCGGTCCAGCAGGCGCAGCTGTCCCGGCCTTCCCTGCAGGCGATCCAGAACGCCCAGAACGAAGCCGACAAGCTGGGCGACTCCTTCGTCTCCACCGAGCACCTGTTGCTGGGCCTCTCGGCAGGAAGCGACGGCGTGGGTAGGCTGTTGCGCGACGCCGGCGCGTCGCATGAGGCGCTGACAGCTGCCCTGCCGGGTGTCCGCGGCGACCGCAAGGTCAACTCGCCCGATCCCGAGAACACCTTTCAGGCCCTGGAAAAGTTCGGCACCGACCTGACCGCCACAGCCCGCTCCGGCAAGCTGGACCCCGTGATTGGGCGGGATGCCGAAATCCGCCGCATTATTCAGGTTCTCAGCCGGCGCACCAAGAACAACCCCGTGATCATCGGTGAGCCGGGCGTAGGCAAGACGGCCGTCGTCGAGGGCCTCGCCCAGCGCATCGTCGCCGGCGACGTGCCGGAGAGCCTTCGGGGCAAGACCCTGATCGCCCTTGACCTGGCCTCCATGGTGGCCGGCGCCAAGTACCGCGGCGAGTTTGAGGAGCGCCTCAAGGCCGTCCTTGAGGAGATCAAGAACTCCGACGGCCGGATCGTCACGTTCATCGATGAGCTGCACACCGTGGTGGGAGCCGGGGCCAGCGGCGAAAGCGCCATGGACGCCGGCAACATGCTCAAGCCGATGCTGGCCCGGGGCGAGCTGCGGCTGATCGGCGCCACCACCCTCGACGAGTACCGCGAGAACATCGAGAAGGACCCTGCCCTGGAGCGGCGCTTCCAGCAGGTGTACGTCGGGGAGCCCAGCGTGGACGACACCATCGGCATCCTGCGAGGCCTGAAGGAGCGGTACGAGGCCCATCACAAAGTTGCCATCGCCGACTCCGCGCTGGTGGCTGCCGCGACGCTCTCCAACCGCTACATTTCCGGCAGGCAGCTGCCGGACAAGGCGATCGACCTCGTGGACGAGGCCGCCTCCCGGCTGCGCATGGAGATCGACTCTGCCCCGGAGGAGATCGACCAGCTCCGCCGCGCCGTCGACCGGCTCACCATGGAGGAGCTCGCACTGCAGGGGGAGACTGACGCCGCGTCCGTGGAGCGCCTCGCTGCCCTGCGGGCGGACATGGCGGACAAGAAGGAGCAGCTGGCCGGCCTGAACGCGCGCTGGGAGGCCGAGAAAGCCGGCCTGAACCGCGTTGGCGACCTGAAGGCAAAGCTGGACGAGCTGCGGTCCACGGCGGACAAGGCACAGCGCGAAGGTGACCTGGAGACAGCGTCCCGGATCCTCTACGGCGAAATTCCGGCACTGGAGCGCGAACTGAACGACGCCGCCGAGGCTGAGGCCGCCGTCGCCGACAAATCTGCCCTGATGGTGGCGGAGGAGGTCACCGCCAACGACATCGCCGAGGTCATCTCGGCATGGACCGGCATTCCGGCCGGCCGCATGCTCCAAGGCGAAAGCCAGAAGCTGCTGCACATGGAGGCGGAACTCGGCAGGCGGCTGATCGGTCAGTCCAAGGCCGTCACCGCCGTCTCCGACGCGGTGCGCCGCGCACGCGCCGGCATCAGTGACCCTAACCGGCCCACCGGTTCGTTCCTGTTCCTCGGCCCCACCGGCGTCGGCAAAACCGAACTCGCCAAGGCGCTCGCGGACTTCCTTTTCGACGACGAACGCGCCATGGTGCGGATCGACATGTCCGAGTACAGCGAGAAGCACTCCGTGGCGCGCCTCGTCGGTGCGCCTCCAGGGTACGTCGGCTACGAGGAGGGCGGCCAGCTCACCGAGGCCGTCCGCCGCCGGCCGTACTCAGTGGTGCTGCTGGACGAGGTGGAGAAGGCCCACCCCGAGGTGTTCGACATCCTGCTGCAGGTGCTCGACGACGGCCGCCTCACCGACGGCCAGGGCCGCACCGTGGACTTCCGCAACGTAATCCTGGTGCTCACCTCCAACCTGGGCAGCCAGTTCCTCGTGGACCCGACGCTGGATGCGAACGCCAAGCGCAACGCGGTAATGGCCGCGGTGAACGCTTCCTTCAAGCCGGAGTTCCTGAACCGGCTGGACGAGGTAGTGCTGTTCGATCCGCTGTCCGTCGACGAGCTCGCCCGGATCGTCGAGCTGCAGGTGGCGGAGCTGACCAAGCGCCTGCAGGAGCGGCGGCTCTCGCTCGAGGTCACCGAAGGGGCCCGCTCCTGGCTGGCGATGTCCGGCTTCGACCCGGCCTACGGCGCCCGGCCGCTGCGCCGCCTTGTGCAGCGCGAAATCGGCGACCGGCTGGCCAAGGCCATCCTGGCCGGTGAAATCTCCGACGGCGACACCGTCCTCGTGGACACCGCCGCCGATCTCGGGGAGCTCACCGTCGAGGGCCTGGAAGCTCTGTCGGGGCCCGACGGCGGCGCTCGGCTGGGCAGCGGGCTTACGGTCCGCCGCCGGGACTAGCAGGTGGTTGGCCGCTCCCTTGGTTCCCTTTGGGAACTAGGGGAGCAGGCTTGCCTTGAGGATGTTGCCGGACGCGGTGACATAGCAGTCCACTCGGCGGTCGCCCTTGGCCCAGCTGGCCGTGCTCGGATACGCGAGGCGGTAGTTCAGGTTGTAGTCGTTGGATTTCGCCGTCAGCGGCGCGTCCTGGCACGTTTCCCTGGCCCTGGTCTTCATTGCTTCACGGCCCGGGTATGCGTCGCCGTCGGCGTAGTGGGTGACCGACACCAGCTGGGCAGAATGATCGGTGGTGCAGGCAACCACGGTGGACTTGGATGTGTCGGGATCGAAATCCTTGAGGCAGTCGCCCACCCGGAAGTCCAGGGGGCTCACGCTGGCCAGGGGCAGGCTTGGCCGGGGCGACGCGGCCGCCGGGGCGGGGGCAGGATCCGCCGCCGCGGCGCCCGGCCGGTTGGCCGCCTGCATGGTGGCGCCCGCGAGGAGTGACGTCAGAAGCCACACGAGCAGGCCGCCCACCACGAACAGCGCGGCGACAAAGCCGGACTTGAGCAGGGTTTGCCGGACCTCGGGCTGTGCGAGCCGGGAGCGGAGCGCTCCGGTGAGGCTCTTTGGCCGGGCCGCATTGGGTTGCGCTTGTCCCGGTGCGGCTGATCTCGGCTTTGCCGTTTCGCGCTCGGCCGGTTCGGGTTGCACGGCGACGGCGCGGGCCAGCCCGCGTTCCCCGTCGTGGCTGGGATCGTTGTCATTCATGTGGGGCGGCACCCCTTCCTGGCGTGCGCTCGGCGGCGGGTATCCGGCAATGTGCCTTTCCGCGGGTGTGGCCCGGGCGGCCGGTTGCCGGATTCCCCTGCCCGCTTATTTCAGTCGTTCAGGAGACTCTATCGAACAAAAAATCTCTGCGAGGCCCGGATTGCCGCGGAGAAGCGGACCGCGGTGGTCTGTGGAGGCCTCCGTGGCAAGCAGATGCCGCCGAAAGCATGTAATCTAGGGGTACGACAAACTGACCAAACATTCCGGGGCCTCACCGATCGCCAAAGGTGACCACCTCCGGTCCAAGTACAAAAGGGGGTCACGCCATGGGGCGCGGCCGTCAAAAGGCAAAAGCTACCAAGCAGGCTCGGGATATCAAGTACTACTCCCCGAACACTGATTATTCGGCCCTTCAGCGAGAGCTCACGGGTCCGGGAAGTCGTGCCACGAGCCATTTCGCGAATGAACCGGTCGAGCCGGACTATTCAGCCTACGTGGATAAGTACGCGGACGATTTGGATGAAGACGACGACGAGGTAGACAGCCGTCGTATCGGTTAGTCGTTCCCGCTGAACCGCCTTAAGGCAGTTGGCTGTGAGCCGCCGTCGTACACCATAGTTATCAGGCCCGTTGGGCACGCCAGTCTTTGGCGTGCCCAACGGGCCTTTGGCGTTGCCGCGCAGGCCCCCTTGGGAACCCGCTCCTCAGGAACGCGCCCGTAGGAACCATGCCCGTAGGAACCGTGCCCTTCAGGAACTAGGCTGGAAAGAATTCAGCCAACGAAAGGTACGGACGCATGGTTCAGCGCAGCGGGTACAGCCTTGGAGAGCTCTGCTGGACGGACGTCCAGACGCCCGATGTGGCTGCCGCCAAGGTCTTCTACGCCGCCGTGTTCGGGTGGCGCTATGAGGACCTGCCGACTCCGGATGGCCGCAGTTACGCGAAGGCCTTCCTGGACGACGACGTCGTGGCAACGGTGGCACCGCAGCCGCAGCAGGGTGGCATGCAGCGGCCCGCGCAGTGGAACATCTACTTTGCCACGGACGACGCCCGGTCCACCGCGGAGGAAGCCGACCATGCCGGCGGCGCGGTGCAGTTCGGGCCGGAGGACATCGGCGACACCGGAACCATGGTGTTTGTGGAGCCGCCGGGCGGCGGTGCCACCGGCGTTTGGCAGGCGGGAACCCATCCCGGCAGCGGGCGGCACAACGAGCCCGGTGCCTTCGCCTGGGCCGAACTGCTCACGCCCGAGCCGCAGGCCGCCGTCGGGTTTTTCCAGCAGCTGTTCGGCCATGAGGTGACGGAATACCCTCAGGACGACGGCGGAACTTACACCACCCTGATGGTGAACGGCGCGGAGGTGGCGGGCATTGCCCCTGCCCCGCAGGAGGACGTGGACGACGAGGGCAGGGACGACGAGGACGGCGATCCCGGCAGCCGCGGCTGGCAGGTCTACTTCGGCGTCTCAAGCGTCAAGGAAGCCGTGTTGTCGGCCGTGGCAGCCGGCGCCGAGGTGCTGGTGGAGCCGGAGTTCGACGACGACGGCGGCACCATCGCCACCCTGAAGGACCCGCAGGGCGGCGTGTTCAGCGTCCTGGAGGTTTAAAACAGATCGAGTGCTCGCCACCGGCCCCCTCGCCTCGCAAGCTCGGCCAGGGAACCCTGCCGGCGTGGGCCCAACCTGCCCTTATGAAGGTTCTAAAGGGCGGTTACGGAGCACTCGATGAGGATCTCGCGCGATGAGGATCTCGCGGTGTCTAAGCGTAGGCGTTGACCAGCTGGACGGCGCCGCCGTCCACGCCCTTGGCGCCCTGCACGTAGTCCGGGCCGGTCTTGACCACGGCGTCGGAATCGGCGCTGACGGAGCCCATGATCCAGGACGGCAGGCCGCGCTCGTTGAGGCGGGCCACGGCGGCGTCTGCGGCTTCGGCGGAGACCACGGCCACCATGCCGACGCCGAGGTTCAGCGTGCGCTCCAGGTCGGGCAGCGGGACGCGGCCCAGCTCGGAGACGAGCTTGAAGATGGCGGGCAGCTCCCAGGTGGAGCGGTCAACGGTGGCCACGAGGCCCTGCGGCAGCACGCGCGCCAGGTTCGCGGCGAGCCCGCCACCGGTGACGTGGCTGAAGCCGTGCACGGCCTTGTCAGCGGTGACGGGGAAAGCCCGCGCCAGGTCCAGGCAGTCGGCGGCGTAGACGCGGGTGGGTTCCAGCAGTTCCTCGCCCAGCGTGCGGCCGAGCTCGGACACCTGGCGGTCCAGGGCCCAGCCGGCGTGGTTGATGACGCGGCGGACCAGGGAGTAGCCGTTGGAGTGCAGGCCCGAGGAAGCCATGCCGATCACCACGTCGCCTTCGCGAACGCGGTCCGGTCCCAGCAGCGCGTCTGCCTCAACAACGCCGGTGGCGGCACCGGCGACGTCGTACTCGTGCTCGCCCAGCAGTCCGGGGTGCTCGGCGGTTTCGCCGCCCACCAGGGCGGTGCCGGCCACGGAGCAGGCGGCCGCGATGCCGCGGACGATGTCCGCGATGCGCTCCGGAACCACCTTGCCGCAGGCGATGTAGTCGGTCATGTACAGCGGCTCGGCGCCCACCACCACGATGTCGTCAACCACCATGCCCACGAGGTCGTAGCCGATGGTGTCGTGGATGTCCATGGCCTGGGCGATGGCCACCTTGGTGCCGACGCCGTCCGTGGACGTGGCGAGCAGGGGCTTCTTGTAGGTCAGGAGCTTCGAGACGTCGTACAGCCCCGCGAAACCGCCGACGCCGCCAATCACCGATGCATTGTGGGTCGCCTTGACGGCGTCCTTCATGAGTTCGACGGCGCGGTCGCCGGCCTCGACGTCCACACCGGCGGCCGCGTAGGTGATGCCGGTGTTGTTCTGGGCAGCATTCATGTCAGCAGTGGAGGAAGCGGAAGTCATCAGGACTCTTTCTTGTCAGCGCCGACGGTCGCAGCGTCGTGGTGGAGATCGGGCACGCGGTCGGCGTCGGTGAGCAGGTTCTCGAACTCGGCATCCGGCCCCGGATCGCAGCCGGTGGCGCCCGGCTTCTCGGCAGGGTCCTCGGTAACGGGGATGCTGTCCGGATTGCCCGGTGTGGCAGTGGCCGGTTCGATGGCCGCTTCCGCGGCGGCGTCACCGGAGGCGGCCGGGGCGCTGCCTGCCGTGGTGGCCGGCAGGCCGCCGAGGTCCGTGCGCTCAAGCAGGTTCTTGCCCAGTTTGTCCGAGCCGGGGAGCTCGATGGGGTACTTGCCCGTGAAGCAGGCGGTGCAGAGCCGTTCGCGGGGCTGCTGGGTGGCGCCGATCATGCCGTCTTCGGAAATATAGGCCAGCGAGTCGGCGCCGATTGCCTGGGAGATCTCTTCGATCGTGGCGCCGTTGGCGATCAGCTCGGCGCGGGAGGCGAAGTCGATGCCGTAGAAGCAGGGCCACTGGACCGGCGGGGAGGAGATCTTGACGTGCACGGCGGCGGCGCCGGCTTCGCGGAGCATCCGGACGATGGCGCGCTGCGTGTTGCCGCGGACGATCGAGTCATCCACCACCACCACGCGCTTGCCGCGGATCACGGACTCCAGCGCGTTGAGCTTCAGCCGGATGCCCAGCTGGCGCAGCGTCTGCGAGGGCTGGATGAACGTGCGGCCCACGTAGGAGTTCTTGACAAAGCCGTGCGCGAACGGGATGCCGGATTCTTCGGCGTAGCCCACGGCTGCGGGGGTGCCGGATTCGGGGACCGGGATGACGATGTCCGCTTCCTGCGTGTTCTCGCGGGCCAGCTGGCGGCCCATCTCCACACGGGATTCGTACACGGACCGGCCGGCAATCGCGGCGTCGGGGCGCGCGAGGTAGACGTATTCGAAAACGCAACCGGCCGGCGTCGGCTCCGCAAAGCGCTGGGACCGCACGCCCTGCTCATCGATGGCGATGAATTCGCCGGGTTCGATTTCGCGGATGAAGCTGGCGCCCACGGTGGCCAGGGCGGACTGTTCGGACGCCACCACCCAGCCGCGCTCCAGCCGGCCCAGGCAAAGGGGGCGGATGCCGTACGTGTCCCGTGCGGCGTACAGGGTGCCCTCGTCCATGAAGACGAAGCAGAAGCCGCCCTTGATCTTGGGGAGCAGCTCGATGGCGGTCTGTTCGAGGGACTTGCCCTCTTCACCCTCCAGCAGTGCCGTCACCAGGGCGGTGTCCGAGGTGTTGCCCTGCTTCATTTCGCCGCTGAGCTGGCCGTCGTTGCGTTCCAGGATCATGGCGTTGAGTTCGGCGGTGTTGGTCAGGTTGCCGTTGTGCGCCAGGGCCACCGTGCCGGTGCTGGTGGCACCGAGGGTGGGCTGGGCGTTGGCCCAGTGGCTGGCGCCGGTGGTGGAGTAGCGGCAGTGGCCGACGGCCAGGTGCCCGGTCAGGGTGTTAAGCGTGGTCTCGTCGAAGACCTGGGATACGAGGCCCATGTCCTTGTAGACGTTGATCCGCTTGCCGTCGCTGGTTGCTATGCCAGCCGACTCCTGACCGCGGTGCTGCAATGCGTACAGCCCGTAGTAGGTAAGTTTTGCTACTTCTTCACCTGGTGCCCAGACCCCGAAGACGCCGCAAGCGTCCTGTGGGCCCTTTTCGCCAGGGAGAAGATCATGAGAAAGTTTTCCATCGCCGCGTGCCACTGGTCGATTATCTCACGTCATGGGGTAGGGAAATTCCGGCCGCCGGATTATGACCGCGGGCCGGGCTCGCCGTTGTCTGTGGTCTGCTCCGGTGTGGGGCCCGGTTCCGCGGCGGCTGCCGTGCCCGGTTCTGGGGCCGGGCGCGTGGCCGGTGCCGTGCCTTCGGCAGAAATCTCCGCTTCCGGCACCGCTTCGACGACTCCGCGCCGGGCGCGGCGCACGCTGGTGCGGTCCAGCACCAGGGCGGCAATTGCGCCGAGAATCACACCGGCTGCGGCGCACGGCACCATGAAGAAGCCGTACACGGCGCCACGGTCGTAGCTGGCATCGCCGGGCAGGGCGTACGCAATGCCCGCCGCCGCGGCGAAGCCCACCAGCCCGCCAAGAATCAGGAAGGGAACATACTTGGGGGCGCGCCGGACGGTGATCTCGCGCCGTTCAGGAATTTCGTGCCGTTCAGGGGTGGGCTGGTCGGAAGACATGCCATCTAGCCTACTGTCATCCCGCCCGCCGGCCGGCCCCGGCGGGTCAAGCCTGCTTAGGCCTGCGGGCCCGCCGGGACCAGCCGCTGCCGCTGCTCGCCCAGGACGTCCCCGCCGGACATCCGCATGACGTCGCCGGCTAACAGGTACGGGAAGCGGCCGGACAGTGCCACGCCTTCTGGTGTGCCGGTGGTGATGAGGTCGCCGGGTTCGAGCACCATGTACTGCGAGAGCCGGCGGACCAGCTCTGCCGGCCCGAACACCATGTCCGCCGTCGAGCTGTCCTGCCGGACCTCGTCATTGACCCAGGAGGCGAGGCGGATGCCGTCCGCATCAACTCCCGTGGCTGGAACCAGCCAGGGCCCCACCGGGTTGAAGGTGGGGCAGGACTTGCCCAGCGACCACTGCGGCCCGGAGTGCTCCAGCTGGTACTCGCGCTCGGAGACGTCATTGGACAGGACGTAACCCGCGATGCAGTCCGCCGCCTCGGCGTCGGATGCCAGGTAGCTGGCACGCCGGCCGATTACGACGCCCAGCTCCACCTCCCAGTCCACCCGCTGCGCCCCGGGCGGGATGACGACGTCGTCGTCCGGACCAACCACGGTGTTGGGATGCTTGAAGAAGATGATGGGCCGTTCCGGCACGGGCAGGCCGGATTCTGCGGCGTGCGCGGCGTAGTTCAGGCCCACGCCGATCACTGCCCCCGGCCTGGCGATCGGCGCACCGATCCGTTTGCCGTCGAGGGCTACCAGGGGGAGGCCGGACAGGTCCAGGTCAGTGAGCTGGCCGGCCCAGGTCTGGAGGAAGTCGCCGTCGATGTCCTGGGTGACCGGCCGCAGATCGTAGGCCTGGCCGTCGTCGTCGATGACCACAGGTACCTCGTTGCCCGCCGGGCCAATGCGCATCAGCCGCATTCTGTTTCCTTTCAGCTGCCGCGGTAGGTGGAGTAGGCGAACGGGCTCAGCAGCAGCGGCACATGGTAATGCTCGGTGCCGGTGACCTCGAAGACCAGGTCCACCTCCGGGAAGAACGTGGTGCCGCCCTGCTGGGCGTAGTAGTCGCCGGTAGCGAAGTTGAGCCGGTAGTTGCCGGGGGCCAGGACCTCCGGTCCCAGGTCCTTCGCGCGGCCGTCCGCATCGGTGGTGCAGGTGCCCAGCTTTGTCCAGCTGCCGCCGTCGTTCGCGTAAAGCACGACGGCGATACCCGCCGCCGGGCGTCCCGCGCCGGCGTCCAGGACGTGGGTTGTTACATGGGAAACGCTCATTCGCTGATCACTCCTTCCAGGCGCAGCAGGGCGATTTCCCGCAGCTGCTGCGCGACGATGGCATCTTCCTGCGCCGGGGTATTGGCCAGGCGCAGGTTCAGCGCTGCCAGGATTTCGGGGGCCGTGCGTCCGGCGGCGCGGATCAGGAAGACGCGGCCGAACTTTTCCTCGTAGGCGCGGTTGCCGCGCGCCAGGGCGTCCGCCACGCCGGTGTCCGCCGGGTCCACACCTGCCTGCTCGGACCGGGACATGGCAGCCTCGGTGGTCTGCGCGGCGGGGCGTTCGCCGATCCTGGGGTGGTGGGCCATGGCGCCTTCCACCTCGTCCGGCGTGAACGGCGCGGCGGCGGCCCGGGCTCCCGCGAGGAGCTCCTCGCGGGAGGCAAAGGGGCGCCCAGCGGCGATCTGGTCCACCCAGCGGGGGACGTCGATGCAGGGGCGCAGGACTGCGTTGGCAGCGTCCCTGTCCGCGGCATTGAATTCGGCAAGCTTCACGTTGTGATCCTCAAGCAGATGCTGGCATCCATGGTGACGGCTATGCGGAGGTCCGGGTCTTCTCCCGGCGATCGGCAACCCCTCTCCGAGGGATCATCGAGTTCCGCATCATGGAACTGTTATTTCAGCATACGTAATAGTGAAGCCGAGCATGTCTGCCGGTGTCAAGAGACTACCGCAGGGGTTGGGTGCGGACAGGCGTCCGACGCTCCCTCAGCTTTTGCAGGCTTTTGGCCAACCCTTCCGCAATCGGTGCGGACCCGTTTGGGTTTTTCCTGCAGGATCTGAGGAAGGGTTTTGGGGGATGGAGAGGGGTGGTTGGGGGACCTTGAGGGGCCAAGAATTGTCAAAGCTCAAAGAAGTAGCCTGTCCAGGCCGTGGCTATCCGCCGCGGCACCGTTCCGGCCGGAAGATAATCGGATATGCAGATCCTGGTGGTTGAAGACGACGAATCGGTGGCCGCCGGCGTGCTGGAGGGCCTCACCAGGGCCGGCTTCCAGGCCCGGCACGTCGCCGACGGGGCAGGGGCGCTCGCCGAGGTCCGCTCCTCCAGCCCTGATTTCGTGCTCCTTGACCTGGGCCTGCCGGACATGGACGGCACGGACGTCTGCCGGTCCATCAGGTCCCTGACACAGACGCCGATCATCGTTGTCAGTGCCCGCGACGAGGAGATCGACCGGGTGCTGGCACTGGAGCTGGGGGCGGACGACTACCTGGTCAAGCCGTTCGGGATGCGGGAGCTCGTCGCCAGGATCCGGGCGGTGGCCCGGCGCACGGCCGACCCGCAGTCCGGGACCACCCCGCCGGTTGACGGCACACGGGTCATCGGCACCCTGAGCATTGACCAGCGCTCCCGGCGGGTCCAGGTGGACGGGACCGAAATCCACCTCACCGCCAAGGAGTTCGAGCTCCTGTACTACCTCGCAGAGGACCCCGGCGCCGTGTGCCAGCGCGGCGACATTCTGCGCGCGGTGTGGGACGGCACCTGGTACGGAACCACCAAGACCCTGGACGCGCACGTGGCAGCCATCCGCAAGAAGCTCGGCGACCCCCGCTGGATCGAGGCGGTGCGCGGCGTAGGGTTCAGGCTGGACGTGCCCGGATGAGGTGGCGGCTGATTTCCGTGTTCATGGCCATCACGCTTCTGGTGGTGCTGGTGCAGGACGTACCGCTGGGCAGCTACCTGGTCCGCGTGGAACGCGACCGGCTGGCCACCTCACTTGAACGTGACGCCTTCCTGCTCAGCGGCCGGGCGCGGCAGCTGCTCGAAGCGGGCGGGCCGGCACCCGGCACCGTGGCCGCCGCCGTCCGCGATTACGGCCAGGCCAGCGGGGCCCGCGTGGTGGTGGTGGACCGTTCCGGTGCAGCCGTGGCAACGTCCGACGACGACCAGTCGGCTACCGGGGCCTCTTACCTTTCGCGCCCCGAGATTTCCGCCGCGCTCGCCGGCCAGATCACCTCGGGCCAGCGGCACTCCGACACCTTGGGGTTCGACCTGGTCTACGTCACCGTTCCCGTCCTCAGCGGCGAGAACATCACTGGTGCGGTGCGCCTGACCTACCCTGCGTCCGTAGTGGATGACCGCGTCTCCGGCCAGCTGAGGGTGATGTGGGCGGTTGCGGGCATCACCGTGCTGCTCGCGGGACTGCTGGCCTACCTGATGGCCGGGGCCGTGACCAGGCGGATCAAGCGGCTTCAGAAGGCCACCGAACTGCTCGCGGAAGGCAGCCTCGACACCCGCACCGAGGAGGAACAGGGGCCGCCGGAGCTGCGCACCCTGGCCCGGTCCTTCAACCGGATGGCGGACCGCCTGGAGCACCTGCTGCAGCAGCAGCGGGGGTTTGCCAGCGACGCGTCGCACCAGCTGCGCACCCCGCTGACGGGGCTGCGGCTGCGGCTGGAGAACGCCGTGGATGCCGTCGGCAATGATCCGGAAGGCGCGCGCGTCATGGTGGCCGACTCTCTGGAAGAGACATACCGGCTACAGCGCATCATTGAGGGCCTGCTCCTCCTGAGCAGGGCGGACAGCCGCCATATGGACCGGGAGGATGTGGACCTCAGCGTGATCGCCCGGAACCGTGTGGATCAGTGGGAAGCGCTGGCCGAGGAAAGCGGGGTGCGGACAGTACTGGACGCGGTCCCGGAGGCCAGGGTGGTGGCCATGCCCGGCGCGGCCGAACAGATCATCGACAACCTCATCGACAACGCCCTGGCCGTGGCCCCGCCGGACTCGGAAGTCCGGCTGGTGGTCCGCCCTGACGGTACCTCGGGAGGTTATGAGCTTCACGTGCTCGACGACGGCCCCGGGCTTTCCGAGGAAGACCGGCAGAAGGCCTTCAACCGCTTTTGGCGCGGCCAGTCGACGTCCGAGGGCAGCGGCCTGGGCCTGGCAATCGTCCAGCAGCTCGCCGAAGCCAGCGGCGCCGCCGCCTCCCTCCACGCCAGGCCGGGAGCCCGGGGCCTGGACGCGCGCGTCACATTCAAGGCCGCCCCGCGCCCCTGACGGATGCACCCTGACGGGTTTCGCCATAGTCTGGCCAAGTGGATACAAGCACCGTGAACTCCGGCGAACAGCTCGACAGGCAGGCACGCATTCTTGAAGCGGCGCTCAGCCTGCTGTCACGCCACGGCATCTCGGGTGTGAATATGCGCGCTGTGGCCCGGGAAGCCGGCGTCGCACTGGGGCTCGTGAATTACTACTACGAAGACAAGTCGAGCCTGATCCGTGCGGCCTTGCACCGGATCGACGAGCACGACCTCAGGCTGGTCGCAGCCGACCCCGCGTCGCCCCCCGACGAGCAGCTCCGCACGGCCCTCCGGCGCGTTGCCGGCCCGGAACTCCTGACCACACAATATCTGTCACTGCGCCTCCATCTTTGGGCGCTGGCGCAAGCCCATGAAGACTTTGGATTAATCAACGCGGCGGCGTTTGAGCGGTATCTCGATGGGCTCGCGACGCTGATAGGGAATGCCAAACCCGAGCTCTCCCGCGATGAATGCAGGGAGCGGGCAGCCGACATCGTCGTCGTGCAAAACGGCATGTGGCTGACGGCGCTCCTTGGGGTAGACGAGGCATCCATCCGGAGGAGCCTCGCCCGCACGGAGCAGATCGCCTTCGCCGGCTAGCGGATCAAGCCCAAGCTAAAACACGCGCACACGGCCCCGGCAGCCCATGAACAAAAATTCTTGAACATCGGTTCAGTTTTAACCTTGAACACTTGTTCAAGCTGGACTATTCTGCATGTGTATGACCTACACCACACAAACGGGGTCCCGCGGAAATAAAGGCGTTTCATCGGCGGCCTCCGATTTCCGGCCCAGGCACTTCACTCGCCACAGCTTCTGACCAACCCGTCAACCCCCACATCGCGTTATGGGCCACCGGTCACCTAAGAGCCCGGGGCAAACCAAGGACTCACACCTTCGTGAACGCTGATCTGCACCAGGTAGAAGGAGATTTTTCATGACACAGACCAACTACGATTACGTCATCGTCGGCGGCGGAAGCGCGGGTTCCGTGCTTGCCAACCGCCTGAGCGACGGAGGCCAGAGCAGCGTCCTGGTTCTCGAAGCCGGACGGAGCGACTACCCCTGGGACCTTTTCATCCAGATGCCCGCCGCGCTGACCTTCCCCAGCGGCAACCCGCTCTATGACTGGCGCTACGAGTCCGATCCCGAGCCCCACATGGGCGGCCGCCGCGTGGCGCATGCCCGCGGCAAGGTCCTGGGCGGCTCCAGCTCCATCAACGGCATGATCTTCCAGCGCGGAAACCCGCTCGACTACGAACGCTGGGGCGCCGACGCCGGCATGGAAACGTGGGACTTCGCGCACTGCCTTCCGTACTTCAACCGGATGGAAAACGCGCTCGCAGCCGATCCCGACGATGAACTGCGCGGACACTCCGGCCCGCTGGTGCTGGAACGGGGCCCCGCCACCAACCCGCTGTTCCAGGCCTTCTTCGCCGCCGCCCAGCAAGCCGGCTACCCGCTGACCGACGACGTCAACGGCTACCGCCAGGAGGGCTTCGCCGCGTTCGACCGCAACGTCCACAAGGGCCAGCGGCTCTCCGCCTCCCGCGCCTACCTGCGGCCCGAATTCGGCCGGAAGAACCTGACCGTCCTGACCCGGGCCCTCGTCACCAAGGTCAACTTCAAGGGCAACGTGGCCACCGGCGTCACCTACCGCCGCAACGGCAAGACCCACCAGGTGACCGCGGGTGAAGTGATCCTGGCTGGCGGCGCCATCAACACGCCGCAGCTGCTGCAGCTCTCCGGCGTCGGCGATGCCGCCCACCTGAACTCGCTGGGCATCAACTCCGTGGTCAACCTGCCCGGCGTCGGCGAAAACCTCCAGGACCACCTCGAGGTCTACATCCAGCACGCCTGCACCCAGCCGGTCTCCATGCAGCCCAACCTGGACCTGTGGCGCTACCCCCTGATCGGGCTCCAGTGGATGCTGGGACGCAAGGGTCCCGCCGCCACCAACCACTTCGAGGGCGGCGGATTCGTCCGCTCCAACGACGACGTGGCCTACCCCAACCTGATGTTCCACTTCCTCCCGGTCGCCGTCCGCTACGACGGCCAGAAGGCGGACGCCAAGCACGGCTACCAGGTGCACATCGGACCCATGTACTCCGACGCCCGCGGCAGCCTGAAGATCAAGTCCACTGACCCCACGGTGCACCCGTCCATGCTTTTCAACTACCTTTCCACCGATCAGGATCGCCGCGAGTGGGTCGAGGCGATCCACGTTGCCCGCGACATCCTCGGCCAGTCCGCCATGGGTCCCTTCAGCGGCGGCGAGCTTTCTCCCGGCCGGAGCGTGCAGACCGACGCGGAGATCCTTGACTGGGTTGCCCGCGACGCCGAGACGGCGCTGCACCCGTCCTGTACCGCGAAGATGGGTCCGGACTCCGATCCCATGGCCGTGGTGAACCCGCTGGACATGAGCGTGCACGGCACGCGCGGCCTCCGCGTGGTCGACGCGTCCGCCATGCCCTACGTGACCAACGGCAACATCTACGCTCCCGTGATGATGCTCGCCGAAAAGGCCGCCGACCTGATCGCCGGCAAGGCGCCGCTCGCGCCCCAGCACGCCGAGTTCTACCGGCACGGCGTGAGCCCGCTGGAACGCGGCGGATCCATGCCAGTAGCAGCAGCTGCCGTTGCGGCGAAGGGCTAGGGGATGAGTGTGACGATCGATACTGAACTGAAGCTCGCCCGGGGCCTGTACATCGACGGCGCCTGGCAACAGGCGTCCGACGGCGGGACCACCAACGTGCGCTGCCCGGCAGACGGGCGCGAGGTGGCGGTGGTCGCCTCGTCGACGGTGGAGGACGCGGAGCGGGCGATCGCCAGCGCACGGGCGGCGTTCGACGACGGCCCGTGGCGGCGGCTGACCGATATTGAGCGGGGTGCGGTGTTGCTGCGCGTTGCCGATCTGCTCGAGCGGGACAAGGCCGCGTACGCCAGGGCGGAGGCGCTGGACACGGGCAAGCGGCTCGTCGAGGCGGAATACGACATGGACGATATCGCCGCATGCTTCCGGTATTACGGCAAGGTCGCCGGGCTGGACGCCGGCCGGGTCATCGACACCGGCCGGGTGGATGCGATCAGCCGTGTGGTGTACGAGCCGTTGGGGGTCTGCGCGCTGATTGCGCCGTGGAACTATCCGCTGCTGCAGGCGGCGTGGAAGGTCGCCCCGGCCTTGGTGGCGGGGAACTCGTTCGTGCTCAAGCCCAGCGAGCTCACGCCGTCGACCTCGATCCTGCTGATGGAGACCCTCGCGGAGGCAGGCGTCCCCGCCGGCGTCGCGAACCTGGTCACCGGGTCCGGCTCGAAGGTGGGCGGACCGCTCAGTTCCGACCCGCGCGTGGACCTGGTATCGCTGACCGGAAGCCTTGCCACGGGGCAGACGATCATGGCCGCCGCCGCGGAAACGGTGAAGCGGGTGGCGTTCGAGCTTGGCGGGAAGAACCCGAACGTCGTCTTCGCGGACGCGGACTGGGATGCCGCAGTCGATAACGCGCTGACCGCGGTGTTCCTGCACTCCGGCCAGGTCTGCTCGGCAGGTGCGCGGCTCGTCGTCGAGGAGACGATCGCGGAGCGTTTCGTGGCCGAGGTGGTGGAGCGGGCGAAGAAGATCCGGATGGGCGGACCGTTTGATTCCGACGCCGAGACGGGGCCGCTCATTTCCGCCAGGCACCGGGACCAGGTCCACGCGTACGTGCAGGCCGGCATCGCGGAGGGCGCGGAGCTGCTGTGTGGCGGCTATATGCCCGACGACGGGCCGCTCGCTGACGGTTTCTTCTACCCGCCGACGGTGCTGGGCAACTGCCGGTCCGGGATGAGTGTGCTGCGGGAGGAATCGTTCGGACCGGTGCTGACGGTTGAGACGTTCCGGACCGAGGCCGAGGCCGTCGCGATCGCGAACGACACCGAGTACGGCCTGGCCGGCGCGGTGTGGACCTCGGACGCGTCCAAGGCGCAGCGCGTCGCGGGCGCCCTCCGGCACGGCACGGTATGGATCAACGACTACCACCCGTACGTGCCGCAGGCGGAATGGGGCGGATTCGGGAAGTCCGGGATCGGACGTGAACTCGGCCAGGCCGGCCTGGCTGAGTACCGCGAGGCCAAGCACATCTGGCAGAACATCGCCCCGGCCCCCAGCGGCTGGTTCGGCGCAGCCGGCTAGGCATCAACTTTGGGGGAGACGGCCGGGCGCTGCAGCGCGGTGCCCGGCCGTCGATACACCTGCATGATTCCAACTGCATTCGGTTTCATGTGCGTGTAGTGTTACCCGCGTCCAAAGGCGGCCGCGGGTCATCACCATCGTGCTTTTCTTACTTAGGAGTTCAGATGTTGGAACCCAGCAAGAGTACTGATTCAAGCGGCATGGACGAGTTCGGCTATGCCCAGACCCTGGACCGGAGCATCGGCAAGTTCGCCAGCTTCGCCGCCGGCGTCAGTTATATCTCCATCCTCACCGGCGTTTTTCAACTGTTCTACTTTGGTTTCTCCATGGCCGGCCCTGCATACGCGTGGTCCTGGCCCATCGTTTTCGTCGGCCAGCTGATGGTGGCGCTGTGCTTTGCCGAACTGGCAGGCCGCTACCCGGTGGCCGGCTCGGTCTACAACTGGGCCAAGCGCCTCGCCTCCGGGACCTCGGCCTGGCTCGCCGGCTGGCTGCTGCTGCTGTCCTCCATCATGGCGCTGGGGTCCGTGGCGCTGGCACTGCAGATCACCCTGCCGCAGCTGTGGTCCGGATTCCAGATCGTCGGTGATGGCACCGGCCCCTTTGATTTCGCCATGAACGGCGTCGTGCTGGCCACCATCATGATCACCATTTCCACCCTTATCAACGCCTTTGGCGTGAAGCTCATGACCATGATCAACAGTATCGGCGTGTTCGTCGAGCTGGTCGCGGCCGTGCTGCTGATCCTCGCGCTGGGCTGGCATGTGGCGCGGGGACCCGAGGTCTTCTTCGACACCGCCGGGTTCGGCGAAGGCCACGACCTGGGATTCTTCGGCGTGTTCCTCATCGGCGCGATGGCCTCCGGCTACGTCATGTACGGCTTCGACACCGCCAGCTCCCTCGGCGAGGAAACGAAGGACCCCAAGCGTACGGCACCCAAGGCAATCCTGAGGGCCGTCACCGCCTCCTTCCTGCTGGGCGGGCTGATCCTGCTCTTCGGTATCCTGGCGGCGCCGGACCTCACCGACCCCAAGATCGGTGCGGCGGATGGCGGACTGCAGCACATCGTCCTCTCTGTCCTCGGCGGACCCTTCGGCAAGGCCTTCCTGGTGTGCATCGTGGTGGCTGTGGTGGTCTGCACACTGGCCGTCCACGCCGCTGCCATCCGCATGATGTTCGCTATGGCCCGGGACAACAACCTGCCCTTCAGCCGCCAGCTCAGCAAGGTGGATCCGGTCCGCAAGACGCCCACCATCGCGGCCATCGTGATCGGCGTCCTGGCCGTTATCCCGCTGCTGGTCAATGTCATGCAGCCCGCGATCTTCACGATTCTGTCCAGCATCAGCATCGTCCTGATCTACCTGTCCTACCTGCTGGTCACCGTTCCCATGCTGCGCAAGCGGTTCCTGAAGAAGTGGCCCCTGCGCCATGAAGGCCAGGATGAAGTGGGCTTCAGCATGGGCAAATGGGGACTTCCGGTGAACATCCTCGCCGTGCTCTGGGGCGGGGCGATGACGCTGAACCTCATCTGGCCGCGGCCGGAAATCTACAACTCGGTGCCGCCGTTCGAGTGGTACTTCCAGTGGGGTGGCGTCCTCTTCGTCGCCGCCGTGACCATTGGCGGCACGCTGCTCTACCGCCTGAAGATCAGGCACCAGACCGGTGTCCTGGCCGAGCATGCAGCTGCCGTGGCGGCCCACCCGTCCTCGGGCGAGGCTGGGCAGCCGCAGCCGCAGCCGGTCAGGGCAGGCGGAGGCGCGGAGGGTGGCCTTGATCCGATGGAAGATGATCTTGAACCGCAACGAGTCAGCTAGATTGGCAACGGGTGCCGTTGCCAACGAGTCCCCGGGACTCAGGAAAGGAACATTGACTCATGGTTCATAAAGTCAAGGCTGTTGTTGTCAGGGCGAAGGACGCTCCGGTGTCGGTGGAGACGATCCTGGTGCCGGATCCGGGTCCTGGCGAGGCCCTGGTGGATGTTCTGACGTGCGGGGTGTGCCACACGGACCTGCATTACAAGCTGGGCGGGATCGGGGATGAGTTTCCGTATCTGCTGGGCCATGAGGCGACCGGTGTGGTCTCGGCGGTGGGTGAGGGTGTCACCGAGGTGTCCCCGGGTGACCGGGTGATCCTGAACTGGCGTGCGGTCTGCGGGCAGTGCCGGGCGTGTGCGAAGGGCCAGCCGCAGTACTGTTTCAACACCGCGAACGCGACGCAGAAGATGACCCTGGAGGACGGCACCGTGCTGTCCCCGGCGCTGGGGATCGGGGCGTTCGCGGAGAAGACCCTGGTCGCTGCCGGGCAGTGCACCAAGGTCGATGAGGACGCGGACCCGGCCGCGGTGGGGCTGCTGGGCTGCGGTGTGATGGCCGGCATCGGCGCGGCGATCAACACCGGTGAGGTCAAGCGCGGCGAATCGGTGGCCGTGATCGGCTGCGGCGGGGTGGGCATCGCCGCGATCGCCGGCGCTAAGCTCGCCGGGGCCACCACGATCATCGCCGTGGACATCGACGAGAACAAAATCGAGATGGCCAAGACGTTGGGCGCCACGCACGGGGTGAACTCCCGCACCTCCGACCCGGTCGAGGCGATCCGGGCCCTCACGAACGGGAACGGCGCCGACGTCGTGATCGAGGCCGTCGGCCGCCCGGAAACCTACAAGCAGGCCTTCTACGCCCGGGATCTGGCCGGCCGCGTGGTCCTGGTCGGCGTCCCGACCCCGGAGATGGTCCTGGAGTTGCCGCTGCTGGATGTCTTCGGGCGGGGCGGGTCGCTGAAGTCCTCCTGGTACGGGGACTGCCTGCCTTCCCGCGACTTCCCCATGCTCGTGGCCCACTACAAGGCCGGCAACCTGGACCTGGACGCGTTCGTCTCCGAACGCATCACCATCGACCAGGTCGAGGAAGCCTTCGACAAAATGCACGAAGGCAAAGTCCTCCGCTCAGTTGTGGAAATCCAGCCGGCGGGAGCCCCCACAGCCGCTGCTGCCGAACCGGCGGTGGCCTCCGCATGAGGGTCACGATCGAAAACCTCGTCACCTCCGGCACGTTCTCGCTCGACGGCGGGACCTGGGATGTGGACAACAACGTCTGGATCGTCGGCAACGACAC
>NZ_JAAOXD010000009.1:44910-68261 GCF_014694315.1 Arthrobacter ipis
GGCCCAGTAGCAGGTGTCCCAGTAACAGGTGACGCACTAGCAGGTGAAACAGTAGGAAGAAAAGACAAGATCGCCACACGTAAGGCGCGCCAGGAATGCCTGGCGCGCCTTCGTGGCGATCAGAACAGGCACGAAAGCAGCCGGTTAGGAAGTTGGAACAATGAAGTTCGGGAAGCAGCCCGCCCCCGTCGCGGACATCAACGAGGACAAGCTCGAAGTCCACAAGCCGAAGACCGAAGCCGCCGGCGTCAAGGCCGTGATGGTGGCGCTGGAGCGCGCCGTGGCGCAGGCAGGGGTGACCCGGACGGCGCAGTCGCTGCTGCGGCTCAACCAGCGCGGCGGGTTCGACTGCCCCGGCTGCGCGTGGCCGGAGTCGGACAAGAAGCGCAAGGCCGCCGAGTTCTGCGAGAACGGCGCCAAGGCCGTGGCCGAGGAGAACACCCTGCGGACGGTGGGGGCGGAGTTCTGGGCGAAGCACTCCATCGCCGAGCTGTCTGAGAAGACGGAGTACTGGCTGGGCAACCAGGGCCGGCTGAGCGAGCCGGTGGTCATCCGGGAGGGGGAGACGCACTACTCGCCGATCTCCTGGGCGGATGCCTTCGAGCTGATCGGCGAGCACATCCGTGCCAGCACGCCGGACCGGTGCGTGTTCTACACCTCGGGCCGCACGGCCAACGAGACCGCGTTCATGTACCAGCTGTTCGCCCGCTCCCTGGGCACCAACAACCTGCCGGACTGCTCCAACATGTGCCACGAGTCCTCCGGTTCCGCGCTGAACCCGACCATCGGCATCGGCAAGGGCACGGTGTCGCTGGAGGACATCCATGACGCCGAGCTGATCTTCGTCGTAGGGCAGAACCCCGGCACCAACCACCCGCGCATGCTGTCTGCTCTGAAGGAATGCAAGGACAAGGGCGGCAAGGTGGTGGCGGTGAACCCGCTGCCCGAGGCCGGCCTGTTCAACTTCAAGGATCCCCAGACCATCTCCGGCGTGGTGGGCGGCGGCACGCCGCTGGCGGACGAATACCTGCAGATCAAGGTGGGCGGCGACCTCGCCCTGTTCCAGGCACTTGGCCACCTGCTGCTGCAGGCCGAGGAGCAGAACCCGGGCACCGTCGTCGACCGGTCCTTCATCGAGGCGCAGACCGACGGCTTCGACGCGTACGTCGACGCCCGTCAGGACCTCGACTGGGCGGAAACGGAGCAGGCCACCGGCCTGACCCGGCAGCAGATCGAAACGGTCGCCGGAATGCTGGTCAAGTCCAAGGCCAGCATCTTCTGCTGGGCACTGGGCGTGACCCAGCAGCCGCACTCGGTGGACACCATCAAGGAAATGGTCAACGTCCTGCTGCTGCAGGGCAACTTCGGCAAGCCCGGCGCCGGTGCGTGCCCGGTGCGCGGCCACTCCAACGTCCAGGGCGACCGGACCATGGGCATCTGGGAAAAGCCGAAGGACTGGCTGCTGGAGGCCCTCGACAAGGAATTCGGCATCCAGTCCCCACGGCACCACGGCCACGACGCTGTGGAGTCCATGGAGGCCTTCGAGCGCGACGAGGTGGATGTGTTCGTATCCATGGGCGGGAACTTCTCGCTGGCATGCTCGGACACGGAGACCCTGGAAGCCGGAATGCAGCGGATCGGCCTGACCGTGCACATCTCCACCAAGCCCAACCGGTCGCACGTGGTGCACGGCCGGACCTCGCTGATCCTTCCCACGCTGGGCCGGACGGACAACGACGACAAGCACCCCAAGGGCGCCCAGTTCCTGTCCGTGGAGGACTCGATGTCCGTGGTCCACTCGACCCAGGGCAGGCTGCAGCCGGTGTCCGAGCACCTGCTCGCCGAGCCGGTGATCGTGGCCCGGATGGCCGAGGCAACGTTCGGCCCTGGCCACCCGGTGGACTGGAAGGCCATGGCCGAGGACTACGACGTGGTCCGCGACCACATCTCCCGGGTCCTGCCGGGGTTCGAGGACTTCAACGCCAGGGTCCGGACGAAGAACGGCTTCGTGCTGCCCAACCCGCCGCGGGACACACGCTCCTTCAAGACGGACATCGGCCGCGGCCGCTTCACAGTCAGCCCGCTGGAGTACCTCACGCCGCCGGACGGGCATCTGGTGCTGCAGACCATCCGCAGCCACGACCAGTACAACACCACGTTCTACGGCCTGGACGACCGCTACCGCGGAATCTCCGACGGCCGCCGCGTGATCCTGGTGCACCCGGAGGACCTCGCCGAGCAGGGCTTCCAGGACCGCGATCTCGTGGACGTGGTGAGCACCTTCCAGGGCACCGACCGCCGGGCCGAGAAGTTCCGCCTGGTGGCCTACCCGACGGCCAAGGGCTGCGCCGCGGCGTACTTCCCCGAAGCCAACGCCCTGGTCCACAAGGAAAACGTCGCCCGGGTATCCAACACCCCCGGCTTCAAAGCCATGTTCGTCCGCTTCGAACCGCACGCCGGCGGCGTTGCCACGGCGGAGGCTGCCGAAACGGCAGGTATTGAGGCCGCTTCGGCCCGCTAGCAGTTCCAACTTGCGGAGTCCCAAGCAGAACGGCCCCGTTTCCATTCGGAAGCGGGGCCGTTTTGCTCGCGTGTTTCCGGCGTCAGCGGGCAGTGCCGAGACTGCGGTCGGAGAACCAGTAGCGTTTGGTGACAGAGTTGCTGGCCATGACGACGATCCCCGTCCGGGAGTTCACGCTCTGCTTGGAGCTGGTCACATTGTTCATGTGGGGTGACGCTGCATCTTCAATGACAACTTTCCCGCGGCCGGACGCGAAGACCGGCTTATCCATCGAGGCTGTTTTTTCGTAGATGCTTCCGGCCGTGCCTGAGAAGGCACAGCCACGGACGTATGTCGAGGGCGCCGTGTAAAACGCATGTACCAGGTTGTTTGCGGTGTCAAGGATGATCTGCGGGCGGGTAACACAGTCCCCGGTCCTGGCAATCGTGGTCTGGGTGAAGGAGCCCGTGGCCGGTTTGAACACCACCAGCAGCAACTGGGCAAGCGTCGGGTCTGTAGTGCCATCATTGAGACTTGTTTTTACTACGGCGTATACCCTGCCGCTGGGATCGGACTGCAGGCTCTTGATGTTCAGGTGGTCATCCACCCGCTTGCTTCCCTTGATGGCTTGTTTCACCTTCCACGACGCAGCGGTTCTCGGACTTTTTCCGTCATCATGCGTGGCCCACCATGCCGTCCCCGTGGCCTGGTCGGTCCACATGATACCGATTTCGTCGCCGTCGTAAGCGACAATTGCGGAAAGGTCGTCGGGGGTGGGGTTCGGGTCCGCGGCTGCCGGAACTACAAAGGGCCTCCCCCAGCCCGTGCCGCCGGCCAGGGAATTATTGACGTAGACCGTGCTTCTGGTGCCGGACACCTGTGTCCAGGTGGCCCAGATAACCCCCGTGGAATCCTTGGCGATGGTCAGCGACTCGCTGCTGTTGTTTGAGATGGTGGCAGGGAAACCAGTGTTTAGCGTGTATTTCCCGCCGGCATAGCTGTAGCGGTACAACCTGGCCGGCTGTCCGGAGGCAGTTTTCCCGGCAGTTACGACGTTGGAAGCTATATACAAGTGGGTGCCGTCCCACAGAGTGTCCGACGACGTGCTCGCCCTTGGGTCGGTCCGCACCCCGGTATTTACCCAGGTGTGCGTGGTCCGGTTCAGACGGTAAATGCTCCATCCGCTGCCGGTCTTCCACATGTTGGCCCACCAGGAACCGTCATTCCACCACAGCTTGCTCTGTGGCTTATCCGCCGTCGGAGGATTGCTGACGCCGGAATAGCTGATGCTCGGGGTTCCGACAGTAGCCGCCAGCGCGGCACTGTTGACGCCCAGCAAACTGCCCGTGACCACGACGGACAAGACAACAAGGTGGATAATCCAGCGGACGCTCTTCTTCATCTTCAGCACCATTTCTATGTCGGAAGTAAAGCCTCTTCGCCGCGGTCGTCCGGTGCCCCGTTCGGTGTCAGTGCGCGCCCGTTCCAACCGAAAGCCTGCTGTGCGAGCGGCGACGCCGTCGGAACGTCCGTCCGGAGCTTCAGGATGCATGAAAAGGTTGCAAAAACCTTGGAAAGTCAATCAGTGGGCTGGTTTCCGCCGCTGGGATCAGTTTACTGACCCACAATCAGTCGGGATCGGGAAGACTACGCCTTGTCCTTCGGGCTGTCCCGTGGGTGAGCGCTAAATGGCCGCCCAGGAACCCGGCCCCGGCCACGGCAGTCCCTGTCAGCCCAAGCCCCACGCCGAGGGAATGCCGGCCCAGTCCCCGGCGCTCGCGAACTGCCCGCCGGCCTGACCCTCTCTTAACCAAGAACGACGGCGACACTCCGGACTTGCCGGTGTGTCGCCGTCGTTCTTTCTTCAATTTGGGTCAGGACGGCCGGGAGTCAGCCGCGGAGGCGCTCCATGCCGGGGTCGAACAGCGGCTCGACGGAAACCGTGGCCGCTACGCGGCTGCCAAAGTACTCGATCTCCACGGCATCGCCCTCGGAAACGGAGGCAGGCAGCCAGGCGTACGCGATCGGCTTGCGGATCGAGTAGCCGTACGCGGCGCTGGTGACGTAGCCGGACGCTACGCCGCCCACAAATACGGGTTCCTTGCCCAGCACGATGGATGTGCCGTCGTCGACCGTGAGGCAGCGCAGTACCTTGTCCGGAGCCTGCTCCTTCAGGGCCGCCAGGGCCTCGAAGCCCACGTAGCCCTCCTTGTCCTTCGCCACCGAGAAGCCGAGGCCGGACTGGTACGGGTGGTGCTCGGTGGTCACGTCCGTGCCCCACAGGCGGTATCCCTTCTCCAGGCGCAGGCTGTTGAAGGCGCCGCGGCCGGCGGCGATGATCCCGTGCTCCCGGCCTGCCTCGAAGAGCAGGTCCCAGAGCTTGAGGCCGTATTCGGCGGTGGTGTACAGCTCCCAGCCGAGTTCGCCCACGTAGGACAGGCGCATGGCCGTGACGGGGATGCCGCCCACGGAGATTTCCTTGGTGCGGAAGTACTTCAGGCCGTCATTGCTGAGGTCGTCCCCGCTGACCTTGCCGATCACTTCGCGCGCCAGCGGGCCCCACAGGCCGATGCAGCAGGTGCTGCCCGTGATGTCGGTGACGTGCACCCACTTCGCCGGATCAGCCGCCGACTGCTTCCGGGCCTCCACGCGCAGGTAGTCGAAGTCCACGTTGCTGTTCACGCCCAGCTGGAAGTCTTCCTCCGCGAGCCGGGCGACGGTCACGTCGCTGCGGATGCCGCCGTCGTGCTCCAGCAGCAGGCAGTACGTGACGGCCCCTGGCTTCTTGGCGATGTTGCCAGTGCTCAGCCGGTGCAGCAGCTCCTGGGCACCAGGACCGTTGACGGCGAGCCGCTTCAGCGGCGTCATGTCGTAAAGCGCGACGGCGGTGCGCGTCTTCCAGGCTTCGGCCGCCGAAATGGGGGAGGAGAACATCGCGGCCCACTCGTCCCGCTCGGGGGTCTGCCACTCGGCCGGCAGCTCGTCCAGCAGGGGGCGGTTGGCCTCGAACCAGTGCGGGCGTTCCCAGGCGGAAGCTTCGAGGAAGAATGCGCCGAGTTCCTTCTGCCGGACGTTGAACGGGCTGACGCGCACGTCCCGCGGGGATTCCTTGGGCTGCAGCGGGTGCATGACGTCGTAGATCTCCACGAAGTTCTGCTGTGAGGTCTCGCTGACGTACTCGTCGGACGTCTGGACCTTCTCGAAGCGGGAGAGCTCGGTGCCGTGAAGGTCGGTCCGGGAACGGCCCTCGATGAGCAGCTCGGCGACGGCCTTGGCCACACCCGCGGAGTGCGTCACCCACACGGCCTCGGCAACGAAGAACCCGGAGAGTTCCGGGGCTTCCCCGATCAGAGGTCCGCCGTCGGGTGTGAACGAGAAGATTCCGTTGAAGCCGTCTTCGATCTGGGTGGCGTGCAGTGCCGGCAGCAGGTCCTGGCAGTCCTCCCATGCTGGCGCGAAGTCCTCCAGGGTGAAGTCCAGCCGGGACGGCATCCGGTGATCGGACATCTCCCCCGCCGGCACCTTCGGCAGGGCGGACATGTCCACCGGCATCGGGCGGTGGGCGTAGCTGCCGATGCCGATCCGGTCGCCGTGCTCGCGGAAGTACAGGTCGCGGTCCTGGTAGCGGAGGATGGGCTTCTGGGCACCGTTGGGCAGTTCGTTCACGCCCTTCAGCTCCGGCAGCGGCGTGGTCTTGACGTACTGGTGGGCCAGCGGCAGCAGCGGCACCTCCAGGCCCACCATCTTGCCGAGCTCACGGCCCCAGAAACCTGCACAGGACACCACGATGTCGGCAGGAATCACTCCGGAGGACGTCTCGACGCCGGTGACTTTGCCGCCCCCCTGGCTGATGCCCGTGACGGTGGTGGAGCCGAGGAAGGTCACGCCGCGCTCGCGGGAGCGCTGGATCAGCAGCTGCACGGCACGGGCAGCCAGGGCCAGGCCATCGGTGGGGATGAGCAGGCCCCCCAGGACCTCACGGCCGCCGGTGAGCTTGCCGGTGTTCAGCAGCGGATAAATCTTTTCGCATTCATCGGCGTCAACGATCCGGCTTTCGACGCCCCAGGAGGTCATCACACCCATCTTGCGCCTGAGGTCGGCCAGGCGCTCGGGGGTGGTTGCCAGCTCCAGGCCGCCCACCTGGTTGAAGCAGGACTGGCCGTCCTTGCTCAGGGAGAGCAGCTTGTTGACCGTGTACGTGGCAAATTCTGTCATGGTCTTGGAGCCGTTGTTCTGGAACACCAGGCCGGGGGCGTGCGAGGTGGAGCCGCCGGCCAGTTCCAGCGGGCCCTGTTCGACGACGGTGATGTTGTCCCAGCCGCGGCTAGCCAGCTCGTCTGCGAGGTTGGTGCCGACGATGCCGGCGCCGATGATGACGACGCGAGGTGTTGCGCTCATGGTGTGTGGTTCTCCTGGTTCGCGTTAGCGGAAAATTAGCGGAATACGACGGTGCGGGTCTTGTTGAGCAGGACGCGGTGCTGGCAGTGCCACTTCACCGCGCGGGAGAGCGCCTGGGTCTCCGCATCGCGGCCCACCGTCACCAACGCGTCCGGGTCAAGGGCATGGTCCACCCGGAGGACCTCCTGCTCGATGATGGGGCCCTCATCAAGATCCGCGGTGACATAGTGTGCCGTCGCGCCGACCATTTTCACCCCGCGGTCGTAGGCCTGGTGGTACGGCTTCGCGCCCTTGAATCCGGGCAGGAATGAGTGATGGATGTTGATGGCCCGTCCGCGCAGCTTGCCGCACAGGTCATTGGACAGCACCTGCATGTAGCGCGCCAGCACCACGAGGTCGGCGTCGTATTCGGCCACCAGCTCCAGCAGGCGGGCCTCGGCCTCGGACTTGGTGCCGGCCGTCACCGGCACGTGGATGAAGGGCAGTCCGGCCGCCTCGGCCATGGGCCGCAGGTCCTCGTGGTTGGAAACCACGACGGCGATCTCCGCACCCAGGCTTCCCGCCCGCCACCGGAAGATGAGGTCGTTCAGGCAGTGACCGAACTTTGAGACCATGACCAGCAACCGCTGCGGGCGGCCGTCGTGGATGCTGAACTCCATGCCGAACTCGCCAGCGATCGCCGCGAACTCGGCGCTGAGGCCTTCCGCCGTCTGCTGACCCTGCTGGTCGAGCTTGTCGAGACCGTCACGCTGGTTGAGCCGTGCGAAGGGACCCTGAGCGCCGTCGTCGCCGCTCTGGGTGAACGCGGTCCGCAGGTAGAGCTTGCCGCTGACGTGGTCATCGAACTGCTGGTGCTCCACGATGTCGAAGCCGCGGTCGGCCAGGAACGTGGTGATGGCGCGGACGATGCCCGGCCGTTCGGGGCAGGCCAGGGTGAGGACAAATTCAGGGTTACGGGCTTTGGCACTGGCAGCGGCCGCGGGCGCGCCTTCAAGGACTGTGGACAAGATTTTCTCCGAAATGTAGTGGCAGAGCGGGGCGGCTTAGATGTGGCCGTTAACGGTCAGCCCGGGGGGAAGGTTGGGCGCCTCATCGGACTCGATGACCATGATGTCGCCGTCCACGACGGTGACTTCGTGCGTGCGGACCGGAAGTTTGGCCGGCGGTGCATCAACCTGGCCGGTCCGGAGATTGAACTTTGAGGCGTGCAGCGGGCACTCGACCTCGCAGCCTTCCACCCAGCCGTCGGTGAGCGAGGCGTCCTGGTGGGTGCAGGTGTCATCAATGGCGAAGAGCTCGCCTTCCTCGGTGTGGAAGACCGCGATGGGCGGCGCGGTGTTCAGGCGCAGGGCTTCCCCTGGTGCCAGTTCGCTGAGCGGGCATGCCTTGTGCATGGGGGCCTCTTCTCTCGTTTGGGGAGGTATATGGGAGTTGCTGGCGTCTTGTTCCGAATGGATCAACCGCCGTCGTAATATGCAACAGCGTGCTTTCGCTCACACTGTTTTGTCAAGGGTTATCGGTCCAATTACGCGTGCCCGCTTTAATGAGTCACCGACCTCTTGACAGTCACCGTGGCATGGATCACGCTGTTGCATATAGCGATTGTTGTTGCGCTAATAGCAATAGAAAGAGGGTGTAAATATGCAGACGCTTGCGATCGTGGGAGCCTCCCTGGCCGGTCTTTCCGCCGCGCGGGCAGCCCGCGCCCAAGGCTTCACCGGACGGCTCGTCATCATCGGCGATGAAGAGCACCGCCCATATGACAGGCCGCCGCTCTCCAAGGACTTCCTGCTGGGATCCATCACGGCCGAGGACCTCTCCCTGGAGACCGATACTGACGACCTCAACGCCGAATGGCTGCTGGGTGCACGCGCAGTCTCCTTGGACGCCGCTACGAAAACCATCGGCCTGGCTGACGGCCGGGTTGTCCAGGCCGATGGCATCGTCATCGCCACCGGCGCACGGGCCCGCCAGTTGCCGGCGCTGGCCGGCCTGAGCAACGTCTTCTCGCTTCGCACCCTCGCAGATGCGCAAAGCCTGGCACCGGAACTGGTGGCGGGAAGCAAGATGGCCGTCATTGGAGCCGGCTTCGTTGGTGCCGAGGTCGCCTCTTCGGCCGCCTCACGCGGCATGGACGTCACCCTCGTTGACACCAAGCCGGTGCCGTTCGCCGCCCAGCTGGGCATGGAGATGGGCTCGGTGGTGGGCGGCCTGCACACCGCCAAGGGTGTCCGGCTCATCTCGTCGGCCGTTATTGAGGACTTCTACGCAGGCGAAGGAAACGTGACCGGCCTTCGACTGGGCGACGGGACGTTCGTGGCTGCGGACGTTGTGGTGGTAGGGATCGGCGCGGAGCCGAACGTTGAATGGCTCGCCGGTTCCGGGGTGGAGGTCGACGGCGGTGTGCTGTGTGATGCGATGGGGCGCACCAGTGTTCCGGGCATTGTGGCGGTGGGGGACTGTGCCGCGTGGTTCGATGCCGCCGTGGACAGGCACCGCCGCGTGGAGCACTGGACGGGTGCCCTGGAACGGGCCGCGCTGGCGGTGCAGGGGCTGCTCGATGACGACGCCCCGGCGCAGCCGCTGAAGCCGCCGTACTTCTGGTCGGACCAGCACGGCGTGAAGATCCAGTTTGCCGGCCACTCAGCCGGCTACGACCGCCTTGACGTCGAAGCGGGGGATGCTGCCGAGCACAGCCTGCTGGCCGTGTACTACCGGGAAGACGTTCCCGTCGCGGTTTTGGGCATGAACCAGCCGCGGCTGTTCACCAAGTGGCGCAGGAGCCTCGCTCCGTCTGCACCCAAGCCGGCGGCCGCCGTCGTGCCTACAGTTTTGGCGCCGGCGGGCGAACCCGCCCTTGCCGGTGCCGCCACGGGGCTTTAGCCCCAACTCTTCTTGTAAGTCGTGTTGTTTGTGTTGTTTTGTTAGGAGAACAAATTGTCTGTTGAGGTATCCACCCCGAGCCTGATCCCGACGCTGGGCGGTCATTTGTACACGGATCCGGCGATCTTCCGGGCCGAGCAGGAGCGTATTTTCGAGCAGATGTGGTTCTGCGCGATTCGGTCCTCGGACCTGGACAAGCCTGGGGCGTGGCAGACGGTGCAGGTGGGCCGGGAAAGCGTGCTGATCTCGCGGACCCGCAAGGGCGAGATCCGGGCGTTTTACAACGTATGCCGGCACCGCGGCGTGAAGCTGTGCATGGAGGAAAAAGGCGAAGCTGCCCGCAACTTCCAGTGCCCCTACCACGCCTGGACCTACGACTTCGAAGGCAAGCTGATCGCGGCCCCGAACCTGACCAAGATGCCGGACATCGACCGTGATGAGTATGGCCTGTCCAAGGTCCACATCCGTGAATACCTGGGCTACGTGTGGGTTTGCCTGGCCGAGGAGCCGCCGTCCTTCGAAGAGGAAGTTATGGGCGCGATCGAAGAGCGCCTGGGCAACGTGCACGCTATCGACGGGTACGACGTCGCGAACCTGTCTGTGGGTCGCCGTATCCGCTATGACGTGAAGGCGAACTGGAAGCTCATCATTGAGAACTTCATGGAGTGCTACCACTGCGCCACCATCCACCCGGAGCTGACCGAGGTCCTGCCCGAATTCGCCGACGGTTTGGCCGCCCAGTACTTCGTGGGCCACGGTGCGGAGTTCGGTGAGGACATCAAGGGCTTCACTGTGGACGGTTCCGAGGGTCTGGACCTGATCCCGGGCGTGGCCGAGGACCAGGACCGCCGCTACTACGCGATCACGATCAAGCCGACCGTGTTCGTGAACCTGGTCCCGGACCACGTGATCATCCACCGCATGTTCCCGATGTCCGCAGACCACACGATCGTCGAATGCGACTGGCTGTACCTGCCCTCAGTGGTGGAGTCCGGCAAGGACGTCACCGCCTCGGTTGAGCTGTTCCACCGCGTGAACATGCAGGACTTCGACGCGTGCGAGCGTTGCCAGCCGGGCATGGCTTCCAAGTCCTACGCGAAGGGCGGCGTGCTCGTCCCCAGCGAACACCACATCGGCGCTTTCCATGACTGGATCCAGGAAAAGGTTGGCGACGTCCCGCTGTCCGGAGAAGCCCTGCTGGGCCTCGCCGCGGACACCCCGCCGCTGGAGGAAAGGGCCCAAACCCTGCAGCGCAAAGAATCAACCCCCGCAACCTAAAACGTCCCGCTGGTTGAGCGTGCGCCCCGCTGATTGAGCGTACGCCCCGCTGATTGAGCCTGTCGAAATCTCGGCAGGCTCAATCTGCTTAAGCGGGTTTCGACAAGCTCAACCAGCGGTCGTTTCGGTAGGCTCAACCAGCGTCGGCAGTCATCGGTGTGTGTAGCCCATCTTTCTGCTGACGGTCAGGCCGGCCTCCTGGAGCCCCTGGATCAGGCCGGACGTATTTTCCGGATCGAAGCGGAAGGCAGGCCCGGAGATGCTGACGGCTCCGATGACCGTCCCGAAGTGGTTGTAAACGGGGACGGCAACAGCGTTTAGGCCGATTTCAAATTCCTCATGAACAACGGCATAACCGTCGCGGGCAACGTCGAGGAGCTGGTTCTCCAAGGTATCCCGGTCCGTGATGGTCCTCGGGGTGCGGGCAGGGAGGCCCGTCTCCTGGAGGATCCGGGACCGTTCTTCAACCGGCAGGGCCGCCAGCAGTACTTTGCCGCTGGAAGTGGCGTGGAGGGGCGTGAGGCTGCCCACCCAGTCGGATGTAGCCAGCGTTGACGGGCCCATGGCCTGATCGACGTTCACCGCGTAGCCGGACCGCAGGACGGCGAGGTTGACGGTTTCCTTATACTGGCCTGCGAGGCTCTCCAAAGTGGGACGCGCCTCGTGGACCAGGCTCAGCCGGCCGGGAATGGAGCTCGCCAGGCGAAGGATGCCGAATCCCAGCTGGTACTTGCCGCGGTCATTGTTCTGCCGCACGATCTCCCTGGACACCAGCGAGCCGAGCAGCCGCGAAACCGTGGACTTGTGAACCCCCATTTCGTCGGCGATGTCACTGACCCCTGCGTGCCCGTCCCTGGCGATGATTTCCAGGATCTGGAGGGCGCGGTCTACGGACTGGACGCCGCCTCCGCCTGCGGCGTCCGGGTCCCTGCCGTTCGCTGGTTCGTCTCTTGCAGCCATCAGAGGTGCTCCCATGTCGTCGCCGTGACCAGCGGTCAGCTCTGCGCTATTCCGACTGCTTCACAACTCTGATCCTAGACTGCCACGAACCCCGACCCTCATTTTCCCTGAACACAGCGGCTACATTCCGGACGCAAACACCAGCCGTTCCTGGCCCACATACGCGTTGAGGCTCTTGCCCCGGCTGAAGCCCACAAGGGTGACACCGGTGTCGGCGGCGAGGTCCGCCGCCAGGCTTGAAGGGGCGCTGACGGCAGCCAGAACCGGGATGCCGGCGAGGGCAGCCTTCTGAACGAGCTCAAATGATGCCCTGCCCGAGACCTGCAGGACGGTTCCGCGTAACGGCAGCAGCCCTTCGCGCAGCGCCCACCCGATCACCTTGTCCACGGCATTGTGACGGCCCACGTCCTCGCGGAGGCAAAGCAGTTCCGCTTCGCCCCCGTCATTGATCTTGAACAGCCCTGCGGCGTGGACGCCGCCGGTCTTGTCGAACAGCGCCTGGGCTTCGCGCAGCTGCTCGGGCAGACGCGCTATGACGTCCACCGGCACGCGCAGCTGGTCCCCGTGCACGTCATAGGTGAGGGTCTTGCGGACGGCCTCGATGGATGTGCTGCCGCAGATGCCGCAGGAGCTTGACGTGTATACGTGCCTGCCGGTGTCCGGCAGTGCCAAGCCGGGACGGAACTGCGCTTCGACCACATTGAAGGTCTGCCTGCCGGTTTCGTCCTCGCCGGCGCAGAAGCGCAGCGAAACCAGATCCGCCTGACTGGCGATGATGCCCTCCGAGACGAGAAAACCGGCAACGAGATCAAAGTCATCGCCGGGGGTCCGCATCGTCACGGCAAAGGACAGGTTGCCGAAGCGGATTTCCAGCGGCTCTTCCGCCGCCAGCACGTCTTCGCGCAGCCGCACGGGGTATTCCATGGCGGCCTCGGAACCGTCCAGCAGGTAGCGGTGGACCTTCCGTCGCTGGGTCATGCGTGCCATTGCCTAGTTCTCCCAGATCAATTTGCCGGGAAGCGGGGGCCGCAGCTCCGGGCGCCAGGGGAGCGCAAATGCCGGAACCGGCTCACCCAGCTGAACGCCGCGGGACGGAACCACCATGACGCCGTCGGCGGAGGCCAGTCCGCGCATCATTCCGGGGCCGGTGTAATGGGCGGGAGTCGCCAGCTCCTTGACCCAGCGGAACGGCATGAGCCGCGTGGACGCACGGTGGGCGTCGATGGCGGTGCCGCACGGCACCCGGCTGATGCCGGGCAGCGGCTGGTGGCCGAGGGCGGCCAGCAACGGACCGCCAACGGTGAAGAGTGCCATCAGGGCGGCGAGCGGGTTGCCGGGAAGCCCGACGACGAACCGGCCGTTGGGCAGTTTGCCCAGGGCAGCAGGGTGGCCGGGCCGCATGGCGATGCCGTCGATGAGGAGTCGCCCGCCGAGCGCTACCACGGCATTCCGGAAATGGTCCGCGCCCGAGCGGCCGGTGCCCCCGGTGGTCACCACGACGTCGGGCCACTGCCCCATCGGCGCTTCGGCGGCACCCAGTGCCGTGAGCCATTCCTCGTAGGAGTCCCCGATCCGGACCAGCGGCCCCGGCACGCCCCCAAGCATCTGAATGACTGTGCTGAGCTGGGGCCCGAAGGCGTCCCTGACCTGTCCCGGTTCCGGGATCCTGGCCGTGACCACCTCTGAGCCGGTGACCAGCATCTTGACCAGCGGCTTGCCGCGCACGGTCAACTGGTCGAAGCCGGCGACGGCGGCCAGGGCGATATGCGCAGGGTTCAAGGCCGTCCCGGCAGGGATCAGCAGCTCGCCGGCTGCCGCTTCCTCGCCCGACCTGCGGATGTGCTGGCCCGGGCGGGGTTCGCCGGGGGAGGCCCCGTTTCCCAGCAGCAATGTGGTCCGGCCGCCGGCGTCCGTTGCAAGCCGACCGCTCTCCACCCGCAGGACCCCCTGCGTGCCCGGGGGGATTACGCCACCGGTGACCACAGGACTGGCCTCTCCGGTGCGGAGGGCCTTTCCCGGTTCCGTCAATGTCCAAGGGCCGTCACCGCTCACCGTCCAGCCGTCCATGGCGGACGAGGCGTAGTGGGGCATCTCCTGCAGCGCGACGACGTCGGTGGCCAGGGTTCTGCCGTTCGCCTCCGCAAGCGGGACACGCTCCGGTCCAAGGGGGCTGGCGCAGTCGAAAGCCAGGCGGCGTGCTTCCTCCCACGAGTGCTCCCCGTGAGCGGCCGGCCCGGCATCCTCGCCGGGCCTGCCGACGGTTTGAAGGGCTAGAGCTACCACTGGTGGTCCCCTCGTTGGATGGTTGCCGGGCTGTCGACCCGCCTGGCGGCGGTGTCCTTAAGGACATGCCCGCCGCTGCTGTTCGTTTCCCGAAAGCGGTGCTCCGGCGCTTACCTCCCCAGGTATTTCAGGCCTCCGAAACACCGTTTACGGGAAACGAACAGCTATGCCCTTGGCGGTGCGGGCTGGGGCGCCGCACCACTGGCGGTCGCCCTGATATTCCAAATATATCGTAAAGATATATCAGTGCGGAAGGGCTGCAAGCACCTGATTTTCGCCTGGCTTAACTCCTGCCGGTTCCAGCCGGACGACGACGGACTTTGACGTCGGGGTGCCGCTGGTGTCGGCGACGGAGTCCAGCGGCACCAGCACGTTGGTTTCCGGGTAGTAGGCGGCTGCACAACCCTTCGGCGTCGAGTAGCTGACGATCCGGAAATTCTCCGCACGGCGCTCTGTGCCCCGGAACTCTGAGACCAGGTCCACCATGTCGCCGTCGGCATAGCCCAGCTCGGCAATGTCCGCCTCGCTCACCAGCACCACGCGCCGGCCGCCATGGATTCCGCGGTACCGGTCGTCCTTTCCGTAGATCGTGGTGTTGTACTGGTCATGGGAACGCAGGGTCTGAAGGATCAGCCGGCCGGCCGGGACCGACAGGTATTCCAGGGCATTCGACGTGAAGTGCGCCTTGCCGGACGGGGTCTTGAATTCCCTGTTGTCCCGTGGCGCGTGGGGCAGGACGAAACCGCCGGGGTGCTGGATCCTCTCCTCGAAATTCTCGAAGCCATCGATGGCAGCCTCGATGTGCTTCCTGATCAGCGAGTAGTCGTCCCGGAGCGAGAGCCAGTCGGCCACCGGCGCGTTGGGAAGGGGCCGGCCGTCGGCGTCCGTGAACACCCTGTGTGCGAGGTTGCAGACGATGGCCACCTCGGACATCAGGTGCTCGCTGGCGGGCTTAAGCCGGCCGCGGGATGCATGAACGGCGCTCATCGAATCCTCGACAGTAACCCTCTGGTCGCCGGAGCGCTGGGTGTCCCGCTCGGTACGGCCCAGCGTTGGGAGGATCAGGGCGCGCTTTCCCGTTGACAGGTGCGAATGGTTCAGTTTCGTCGAGATCTGCACGGTCAGCCGGGTATTGGCCAGGGCCTTCTCGGTGGCATCCGAGTCTGGAGCCGCCCGCACGAAGTTCCCGCCCATGCCCACGAACAGCCTGACCTTGCCGTCACGCATTGCCCGGATGGCGGCGACGGTGTCGTAGCCGTGCGCCCGGGGCGAGCGGAACTGGAATTCCTGGTCCAGCCGGTCGTGGAAGCTCTCGGGCATCCGTTCGAAAATGCCCATGGTGCGGTCGCCCTGGACATTGGAGTGTCCGCGGACCGGGCAGACGCCCGCTCCCGGTTTGCCGATGTTGCCCTGCAGCAGCAGCACGTTGACGACGTCGCGCAGGGTGGGCACCGAGTGCTTGTGCTGTGTCAGGCCCATCGCCCAGCAGACGATGGTGGAGCCTGACGCCAGGAGCCGTTCACCGGTGGCGTTGATCTGTTCCATGGTCAGCCCGGTCGCCTCGACGATGTCGTCCCACCGCGCCTCTTCCAGCTGCGAAAGGTAGGACTCGAGGCCCACCGTATGGTTGCTGATGAAGTCGTGATCAAAAACCGTGGACAGGCCCGGGGTGTTCCTGCCTGCACGTTCTGCGTCGAGCAGGTATTTTCCGAGGCCCTGGAAGAGGGCCTGGTCGCCGCCGGCCCTGATCTGCAGGAAGTCATCAGTCAGCTGCGTGCCCACCAGCGTTCCCGCGATGGTCTGCGGGTTCTCGAAGTGCAGGAGCCCGGCCTCGGGGAGCGGATTGACGGAGACGATGGCGGCGCCGTTTTTCTTGGCCTTCTCCAGGGCACTGAGCATGCGCGGGTGGTTCGTGCCCGGGTTCTGGCCCGCCACGAAGATGAGGGACGCAGTCTCCAGATCCTTCAGGCTGACAGAACCCTTGCCGATGCCTATGGTTTCCACCAGTGCGGACCCGGAGGACTCGTGGCACATGTTTGAACAGTCCGGGAGGTTGTTCGTACCCACACCGCGGACGAGCAGCTGGTACACGAACGCCGCCTCGTTGGAAGTCCGTCCGGACGTGTAGAAAACGCTCTGGTCCGGGTGGTCCATGTCCCTGAGTTCCTGGGCGATAAGTTCCAGGGCGTCGTCCCAGTCGATGGGCCTGTAGTGGGTTGCACCCTCATCCAGGACCATCGGGTGGGTCAGCCTTCCCTGCTGCCCGAGCCAGTAGTCATCGCGTGTCTTCAGCTCGGCGACGGAATGCCTGGCAAAAAACTCCGGGCTGACACGGCGGCGGGTGGCTTCCTCTGCCACCGCCTTCGCGCCGTTCTCGCAGAATTCCGCCGCATTGCGCTTCTCATGTTCCGGCCAGGCGCAGCCCATGCAGTCAAAACCGTCGATCTGGTTGACGGCCATCAGCGTCTGGACGCTGCGAAGGGGACCCATCTGCTCCAGCGAGATTTTCAGGGCGTTGGCCACCGCGGGGATGCCCACGGCCTTGGTTTTGGGTTTGCTGACGGTCAGCCTTGACTCGTCGATGTTCTCGCGTGGGGCTTTAGACGCCATTGGCTCTTCCTTAAATCTTTGCCGGGCAATAAGGGCGTGAATTGACTAGGGAACTTCGACCGTGATGATGTCGCCGTCCTCGCGGAAGAACATGCGACGGCCGCCCCCGAAGGCCAGAACCAGCCAGACGATGCGGCCATCGTCGGTCAGGTCGTCGATCCAGCCGCTGTGGGGAACCGTGTACTGCTCCAGCACGGTGACGAAATCGCCTGGCATGAGCGCGTTCCAGTCCGGCACGACCGTGGTGCTGGTGGGCTGAGGCGCGGTGCTGCGCGCCATGACTGCCTCGGTCACCGCGTGAGGACCGGCGTCCGGGCTGCGCGGAACTGTTCGCGTGCCGCTTCAGAGGTGTGGAGTAGCAGCAGCGCCGTGGTGACTGAACCGACACCGCCGGGGACAGGCGTCAGCGCGGCAGCGACCGGCCGGACACTGGCTTCGTCGACGTCGCCGGCGAGTGAGCCGTCGGAGAGCACGTTGGTTCCCACATCGATGACCACTGAATGTTCCGAAACATCGGTCCCGGTGAGCAATCCGGTGCGGCCGGCGGCAACAACCACGACGTCGGCATCCTTGGTGTATTTGCCGAGCGGGCCGGACTTCGAGTGGCAGACGGTAGTGGTGGCATCCTTCTGCAGCAGCAGCAGGGACAGCGGCTTGCCGACCACGGTGGAACGGCCCACCACCACCACGTTGCGCCCGGCCACCGGAATCTCGAAGTGGTCCAGCATTTCAACAACGGCGCGTGCCGTGGCCGGCGCGAACGCACGTTCCCCTACGGCGAGAAGTCCAAGGCTCACCGGGTTGGCGCCGTCGATGTCCTTTTCCGGGGCGATGTACTTGACCAGTTCCTGGGTTTTGACGCCGGGGGGCAGGGGGGTCTGCAGGATGATGCCATTGACGGAGGGCTCTGCGCTGAGGTCCTTCAGCACGGCGATGAGCACCTGTTCGGTCGCGTCGTGGCCGACGTCGATGATCCTGCAGCCGATGCCGGCGTTTTCCGCGGCGCGCTCTATGGAGCGAACGTACCAGTGCGTGGAGCTGTCCTCGGTCGCGACCACGACGGCGAGGGTGGGGCGTGAGCCTTCTTCGGCCACTGCCGCGGCCAGGGCAGTGGCCTTTTGCTGGATCAGTTTGGCGAGGGGCTTGCCGGAAAGCACAGATGCCGTCATCGGAGGATCCTTTCCCGTACCTGGCGTGAGAGCGAGTCAGCCGCCAGCACGACTTTTTCTTCAAGGCCGTCTGTTTGTTCCGCCACTGTGGCGCGGGCCTGGGCGTCCTTGATGGCTACGACGTTGATGTCGATGTTGACGCGGGCAGTGGTGGCCGCTGCCCTGGCTGCGTCGGCTGCTGCGGCAATGTCGCTGATGACGTTCGGGTTCGCGATATCCAAAAGTTCGGCCGCGAGTTCCACGACGGCACCTGACAGCCTGATCAGCCGGGCGGGCGGCTGGGCGGCCTGGCCAAGTGCATCGTCGATGGCGGCTGCCCGCGCGGCACGCTCAGGGTCGCTGGCTGCGGGCAGCTTGTAAGAGGCGATCACGGCTTTGAAGACAGTTTCATCGGCATCGGCCAGCCCCAGTGTCTCGCCGACGAGTTCGTCGGCGGCGGCAATGATTCTGGACGTTGTCTCTGCGTGCTGCTCATATTTAGCGCCGGTGCTGAATCGTGCCACCATCGCCACCAGGGCCGCTCCCTGCGCCGCGTGGAGCGCGGCGGCCGCGCCGCCACCAGGGGTGGGCTGCCGCGAGGCAAGCCTGCCGAGGTAGTCATTAATTGTTTCTGAACCGATCATTTGTCTATTCCTGGGCTGGTAGAGGCTGGAGCGGAAAAGAGGGTTGCACGCAGCCCGGCTCCCGTTGCGAGGATGAGCCGGGCTGCGTGCCCCCAGGGCCCTGCGGCTGCTTAGCCGCGGAGCCTGGTCATTTTCGGGTCGTACAGCGGCTCTTCCGAAACAGTGGCCGTGATACGCCGTCCGAAGTATTCGATCTCGACGGAATCGCCCACCGAGACGGCGGCCGGGAGGTAGGTGTAGGCAATCGGCTTGGCTACGGTGTACGCGTAGGCGGCGCTGGTCACGTACCCGACTGCCTGCTCCTTGTAGAACACGGGCTCCTTGCCCAGGACAATGGACCGGCCGTCGTCGATGGTCAGGCACCGCAGCCGGCGGGCCGAGCCCTCCTCGGTCCGGCCTTCGAGTGCGCCCTTGCCGATGAAGCTCTCCTTGGCCATCTTGACGGCGAATCCGAGGCCTGCTTCGAAGGGGTCGTGCTCAGTGGTCATGTCCGATCCCCAGGAGCGGTAGCCCTTTTCGAGGCGTAGCGAGCTGAACGCCGCCCGCCCGGCCGCGATGACTCCGAAGGGCTGTCCTGCCTGCCACAGCGCATCCCACAGCCGCTGTCCGTTGTCCGCGCTGGTGTACAGCTCCCAGCCGAGTTCGCCCACATAGGACAGCCGCATGGCCGTGACCGGGACCCCGCCGATGACGACGCTCTTTGCCCGGAAGTACTTCAGGCCGTCGTTGGTGAAATCATCGTCGCTGACCTTGCTGACCAGGTCGCGGGCCAGGGGACCCCAGAGTCCGATGCAGCAGGTGCCGCCGGTGGTGTCGCGGACCTGGACCCAGTCAGTAGCGGACCCGCTTTGCGTCTGGTGCCGGGCAGCCCGCGTGAAGTAGGCGGTGTCGATGTTGCCGTTGGCTCCGAGCTGGAAGGTGTCCTCGCTCAGGCGGGCGACGGTGATGTCGCTCCGCACTCCGCCGGCGTGGTCCAGCAGGAGCGTGTAGGTGACTGCCCCGGGCTTCTTGTCCAGGTCCGCCGTCGTCAGTTCCTGAAGCAGTTTCAGGGCTCCGGGACCTGACACTTCCAGCCGCTTCAGTGGCGTCATGTCGTACATGGCGACGGCGGTGCGGGTTTTCCACGCTTCGGCGGCGGCAATGGGGGAGCTGAACATGTTGGACCAGGCGTCCCGGGCCGGCGGCAGCCATTCGGCCGGCATCTCCTTGAGGAGGGCAGCGTTTGATTCGAACCAGTACGGCCGCTCCCACCCGCCGGACTCGAGGAAGAAGGCTCCCAGTTCCTTGTGCCGGGCGTGGAACGGGCTGACGCGCAGGTTGCGCGGGGAGAGCTTGGGCTGGAGCGGGTGGAGGACGTCGTAAATCTCCACGAAGTTCTGCTGCGAGGTCTCGCTGACGTACTCGGGGGTGAGCTGGACGTCCTCGAAGCGGGTGATGTCACACTCGCCCAGGTCGGTTTCGGACCTGCCCGTGGTCAGGAGTTCGGCCATCGCCTTGGCAACGCCTGCGGAGTGCGTTACCCAGACGGCCTCTGCGACATAGAAGCCGTCGAGTTCCTTGGACTCGCCAAGGAGCGGGCCGCCGTCGGGCGTGAAGGAGAAGATGCCGTTGAAGCCGTCCTCGATTTCGCTTTCTGCCAGTCCGGGAAGAAGCTGCTTCGAGGCCTCCCAGGCTGGCAGGAAGTCCTCCAGGGTGAAGTCCAGGCGGGAAGGCATGTTGTGGTCGCTGACGGTCTCGGGGGCATAGGTTCCCAGAGTGTCGACGTCGACGGGCATGGGGCGGTGGGCATAGGAGCCGATGCCGTAGCGGTCGCCGTGTTCGCGGTAGTAGAGGTCCTGGTCCTGGTGGCGCAGGATCGGCAGCGTGGCGCCGTTCGGCAGTTCGTTGCGGCCGCTCAGCTGGGGCACCGCCGTCGTCTTTACGTACTGGTGGGCCAGCGGAAGCAGGGGGACCGCCATGCCGATCATGGCGCCGATCTTCGCGCCCCAGAAGCCGGCGCACGAGATCACGATGTCGGCCGGGATGACGCCCTCGGAGGTCTCGACGCCGGTGACGCGCCGTCCGGACTGCTCGATTCCCGTGACGGTGGTGGAGCCGCGGTACTTGACGCCTGCGGCCTCGGTGCGCTTGATCAGCAGCTGAACGGCACGCGCGGCGCTTGCCAGGCCATCGCTTGGGACGTGGAGGCCGCCCAGGATGTTTTCGTCATTGAGGAGCGGGTAGAGCTCCTTGCACTCGGCGGAGGAAAGAATGCGTCCTTCGATCCCCCAGGAGGCTGCATAGCCCAGCTTCCGCTTGAGGTCAGCGAGTCGGGTTTCGGTGGTGGCGACTTCCAGGCCGCCCACTTGGTTGAAGCAGCTGACGCCGTCCTCTGTCAGGGACAGCAGCTTTTCCACGGTGTACTTGGCGAATGACGCCATGGTCTTGGAGGGGTTGGTCTGGAAGACCAGGCCCGGAGCGTGGGAGGTGGAGCCCCCCGGCATGTTCAGCGGCCCCTGGTCCAGGACAGTGATGTTGTTCCATCCCCGGGCGACCAGTTCGTCGGCCAGGTTCGTGCCGACGATGCCGGCTCCGATGATGACAATACGTGGCGTCGATGCCATGTGGATTCTCCTGCTGATTTAAGTAGTGGGCTTCCGCGGCCTGTACGTGGCTGCTGCTTTAGCGGAAGACGATGGTGCTGGCCTGGTCGATCAGCACGCGGTGCTCGCAGTGCCAACGGACGGCGCGCGACAGGGCCAGGGCTTCCGCGTCCTGACCGATGGTGGAGAGCGTGGTGGGCCCGAAGCTGTGGTCCACGCGGATGACTTCCTGCTCGATGATCGGGCCCTCATCAAGAGCGGCGGTGACGTAGTGGGCAGTAGCACCTACCAGCTTCACGCCGCGGTCGTAGGCCTGGTGGTAGGGGCGCGCGCCCTTGAACCCCGGCAGGAACGAGTGGTGGATGTTGATGGCCCTGCCCTCGAGGGACCGGCACAGGTCATCGGACAGCACCTGCATGTACCGGGCCAGGACCACGAGGTCGATGTCGTACTCGTCCACGAGCTCCAGCAGGCGCCGCTCGGCATCCTGCTTGGTTTCCGGGGTCACGGGGATGTGAATGAAGGGAAGGCCTGCAGCCTCGGCCATTGCCCGGTGCGTTTCGTGGTTGGAAACCACCAGGGCCAGGTCCCCGCCAAGGCTGCCGCCACGCCAGCGGAAAATCAGGTCGTTCAGGCAGTGCCCGAACTTCGACACCATCACCAGAACGCGGTGCTTGGTCTCGTCGTGGACGTTGAACTTCATGTCGAAGCGTTCCGCGATGGGACGGAACTCCTCTTCGAGCGACTGCAGATCGTGTTCCGTCGCACCCGAGAAGGCCGTGCGCAGGTGCAGGGTCTGGCGAAGGCCGTCGTCGAACTGCTGGTGCTCTTCGATGTTGAATCCGCGCTCGAACAGGAACGTGGTTACTGCCTGGACGATGCCGGCACGTTCGACACACGACAGTGTGAGTACGAACTTACCGGTTTTGGTTTCCTTAGAGGCTTCTGTCTGCGCAGCCAGCCTGGTTTCTGTGGCTGTGTCCACAACGGTCATGTCGCATCCTTTAGATATATGGCTGATCACCGTATTGATATATCAGGGCTGTATGAAAGCGTATACTGGTGTGCGGATGAGGTCAATAGATGTTGGCCCGTAGGAGAGGCGGAGCGGTGGCGGTTGAAGCTTTGGCGGTGTCGGAGGCCGGAGGTTCGAGGTCCCTGGCCGATGTGGCCTATGAACGGATCCGCGACAGTCTGCTGACCCTGGAGATCCGGCCTGGCGATCCGCTGTACGACGAGGGGATTGCCAAGGAACTCGGCATCGGGCGCACCCCGGTCAGGGAAGCGCTTAAGCGCCTTGAAGTGGACCGGCTCGTTGTGACTTATCCACGGCGCGGTACCTTCGCAACACGGGTGGAGGTCACGGACCTCGCATTCATCTCGGAAATCAGGGCCCAGCTGGAGCCCCTCGCTGCCGCCCGTGCCGCCCGGGTGTCCACCGCGGCAGTGCGTGAGCGTCTCCGCCTCATCGTGGAGGAGGTCGAGTCCTTCGACGTGGACAGCGCATCTGTGGTGGAGACGTTGCGGCTGGACGCCAGAGTGCACCAGGGAATTTATGCTGCAGCAGCGAACCCGCACCTGGAAGACGTCCTGATCCGCTACGACAATCTCGCGACGCGGATTTGGTGCATGGTGCTGGACCGCCTGCCAAACCTCTCCCGGCATGTGCACGAGCATGTCGACCTGCTTGAAGCGGTGATCAAAGGGGACGAGGCCCAGGCCGCGGAACTGGCCCGCGTTCACGTCGACGGCTTTGAGAAGGCCGTGCGGACGGCACTGTTCGCAGCCTAGGGCTTGTTGTTGCCCGGCAACGACGACGGCGGGACGTAGCCTCGCCGTCGTGAAGCGCGCCCATCCTAAAGGGTGGGTGGCGCCGCCCGGTTTGGTGGTTCAACGCTACCCGGGCGGGTGACAGCCTTAGAGCAAATACCCTGTGGCCAGCTGCGCCCTGCCGCATCCGCAACCGAGCGCCCGCCACTGAGAGCTAAGGCCCTGAATTAACCATGCCAGATACTTTGAACGGCAGACGGTCAGCGGGCCGGTCCGGGAATCCTTTGCGGGATCC
>NZ_JAAOXD010000009.1:68271-68781 GCF_014694315.1 Arthrobacter ipis
CGAGTGCGTGATCATTGATTCCCCGCACGACGCCGCCGCGATCATCAGCCAGGTCCGCGGCCGGAAGGTGAAAGCGATCCTGCTGACCCACGCGCACAACGACCACATCGGCGCCGCCCGTGAGGTCGCGGACGCCGTCGGCGCCCCGATCCACCTGAACCCCGAAGACCAGGTCCTCTGGGAACAGGTCTACCCCGGCACCACCGCCGATGCGACAATCGCGGACGGGGACGAGTTCCAGGTCGCCGGGGCCACCCTGAAGGCCATCCACACCCCCGGCCACTCACCCGGCTCCACCTGCTTCCACCTCGAAACCGAGAACACCGTGTTCACCGGGGACACCCTGTTCAACGGCGGACCCGGCGCCACCGGCCGCTCCTACAGCGACTACCCCACCATCCTGACCTCCATCCGCGAACGGCTCCTCACCCTCCCGGCGGAAACAACCGTCCGGACCGGACACGGCGAGAACACCACCATCGCCGCCGAACGCGAAACACTCGCCAAGGT
>NZ_JAAOXD010000009.1:68791-69843 GCF_014694315.1 Arthrobacter ipis
TGGAGTTACCGGGGATTTGGCCCGTAAGAAGCTCATGCCTGCCGTGTATGACCTTGCCAACCGTGGTTTGTTGCCGCCGAGCTTCGCTTTGGTGGGTTTCGGCCGGCGGGACTGGGACAACGAGGATTTCGCTGCGGAGGTGAAGGACGCGGTGAAGGCGTATGCCCGGACGCCGTTTGATGAGGCGGTCTGGAACCAGCTCTCGGAGGGCATCCGCTTCGTGCAGGGCGCGTTCGACGACGATGCGGCGTTTGAGCGGCTCGGGGAGACGATCGAGGAGCTCGACGGGAACCGCGGGACCCGGGGGAACCACGCGTTCTACCTTTCGATCCCGCCGAAGGCCTTCGAGCAGGTCTGCCGGCAGCTGTCCAAGCACGGCCTGGCGCAGGCCGGGGGTGAGAAGTGGCGGCGGGTGGTGATCGAGAAGCCGTTCGGGCATGACCTGGCCTCGGCCCGGCAGCTGAACGACATTGTGGAGTCGGTGTTCCCGGCCGATGCGGTGTTCCGGATAGATCATTACCTGGGTAAGGAGACGGTGCAGAACATCCTGGCGCTGCGGTTCGCGAACCAGCTGTTCGAGCCGTTGTGGAACGCGAACTACGTGGACCATGTGCAGATCACCATGGCCGAGGATATCGGCACCGGTGGCCGGGCGGGGTATTACGACGGTGTGGGCGCGGCCCGGGACGTGATCCAGAACCACCTGCTGCAGCTGCTGGCGTTGACGGCGATGGAGGAGCCGATTTCGTTCAACGCGGACGATCTGCGGGCGGAGAAGGAAAAGGTCCTCGCCGCGGTGCGTTTGCCGGAGGACCTGTCCACGCATTCGGCGCGCGGGCAGTTCGCCGGCGGCTGGCAGGGCGGGGAGCAGGTCCAGGGGTACCTGGAGGAAGAGGGCATCCCGGCGGACTCCAAAACCGAAACGTATGCCGCGATCCGGGTGGACATCAACACCCGCAGGTGGGCCGGGGTGCCGTTCTACCTGCGCGCCGGCAAACGGCTGGGGAGGCGGGTCACGGAGATCGCGGTGGTGTTCAAGCGGGCACCGAACC
>NZ_JAAOXD010000009.1:69853-223621 GCF_014694315.1 Arthrobacter ipis
CCGGCCGCCAGGGCCGGCCCGGATGGTGGGTCGGGGACCGCCTTCACAGGTGCCGTGTTCACAGCCGCCGTGATGACGGGAAGTTCAGACCTCGGAATTTTCATGGGGGGCCCTCGCAGGTGAGGCGGCAACTTTAGGCCGGATCGGGTACGCAACCGTGATTGCCGGCCGTCAGCCGGGGCTTTCCGGGCCCTTCGGCTGTATGTTCGGCGATCACCGACGTGCCGAATCAGCCGGGGAGGACCGGCTGGTCCGACAACAACCGTGGCGGCCGTCCCAGCCCAGAGTGTGCCGGCAATTTGCTTGTACCCGCACACTTTCCACCACCCAATGCTTCAACCCTATGGGCTGGCACGCGGAACGGCACCTGTAGCAGGTACTCGAATTTGCGCCGCGGCCGCTACTTGGGCACTCGCGGGCGGGCGGAGCCCGTCGTCCCGGGCTTGGCCCGGCCAGCGGACCCTAGGTCTGGTCGCCAGCTCGGCCGGCCAGACTACCCGGAACCGTTCGAAAACAATCTCGTCGGATTCCGTCCATTCCAGCCCCCGGCTGGCGCGGGTCCGGGTCCAGTACCTACGGTGCTCCGCCTGCCAGCTTTTCAGCGACCCGTCATCCTCGCCCTCATCCCGCGCGAAGGCTTCGTCAGCGCTGGTGAACGGGCCGAGGCGCAGTTCGACGGTCCGAAGCACGACGCGCGGGACGCCGGCACCGTCACAGGCGATCCAATGCGACCCGGTGCGGGGCAGGGTGTCCCCGGCCGAAAGGAATTCGTAGGCGAGTTCGGAAGTGGCCCGCTTGGGCCCCTCCGTCACTGCCCGCAGCAGCTCATCGGCCAGGGCCGCGGAATCCCCGAAGCGCTCCACCGTGTAGTCAGGGCAAAGGCGGACAGCTCCGGAACAGGCGCCGGCACGCGGTCAATTCCCTGGGCCGTTGTGCCAAAGGTGAAAGGACGACGGCGGGTGCGTCCCGTCGTCGTTCTCTTGCGTGTCCTGGCGCTCAAATGGCCGTGTCGGGTCTGCCTGGCCGGGCGGCCGGAGGTCGATGATCGGAAGGTGCCCGTCCGTGCGGATGCTGTCTCCGCCACCGTTGCGGTGGTGATAACCGGAGGAGAAATGCCGGATCACGTGCACGGATTCCACGGCATGTGCCGTTTGCAGCGTGCCGATGATGAAATCGCGCTCCTCGTCGGTCCCGTCGGCGATCTTGTGTGTGATCTGGAACGTGAAGAGCGAGAGACCCACGCTCTTGTCGTATGTCCCGGCGCCCACCCAGTCGACGGCGAACCCGCCGGGAAGCATCCAGCCGTCCGGGCATTTCCAGAACCGCACATGGTGCCGCTTGCGCGGGTTGCCATCGATCTCCCGCTGGAACGCCATGTCCTGCTTGTTGCCGAAGACGTACAGGGCACTGACGGGCGACTGCGGATAGCTCCGGCCCAGAAGCGTCGCGGTGAGGGTGCGCCAGGCGGTGGCCGGGGTGACGGGGTCGGACTCAATCCACCCAGCCGTGAGCATCGCGGTGCGGAGCTCGTCCGCCGGGCCGATGACCGCAAGGTTGACCGGATCGCCCAGCACGCCGTCGCCGGTGCGGGCACGCCCGATGAAGTAATTCGGCAGGTACAGGCTGCTGAAGATCTTGTGGACGCGGGGCAGGAAGGCGTAGGCGGCGATGAGCCAGACGGGGAGGAACACCCACACCTGCTCCGGTCCCCTGGCCAGCCGGGCGAGCAGGAAGAAATAGACGGCCCAGCCCATGGCTCCGGTGATGGCCACGTACAGCAGCCGCTGGAGGACGGCGACGACGGTGGCCCAGCGGGTGCCCCAGCGGGCCTTCCGGCTGTCCGGCCGGGAGTGCTCCGGCTCCTGAATCGTTTGGCTGGCCACCTACTTGGGCAGGTGCTCCAGCAGGTGGCCCGTGACCGCGCCGTACGCGACGTGCGGCACGATGTCGCTGACCCAGTCCGCAGCACTCCAGGTCCGCGGATCAGTCACCCCCAGGGCGGTCATGGGAACGTTGGAGACGAGCAGGGCGGCCACGGAGGCCACCGCCACCGACCGGACTGGCCCGGTGCGAACCCCCAGTGATCCGGCCGCTCCCAGCACAGCGCCGAGGCCCATGCCGGTGGCGATCCCGAGCAGGGGACCAAGCGCCTCCACCCGGTTTCCGCGCTGGGCCTCGGATCCCGGGATCGTCACGCCCGCCCGTTCCGCCAGCCGCTCCACCGAGTCGGAGGGCGTCGTGCTCGCCGCCCGGCCCCGCCACACCATGTCCAGGTAGCTGACAGCATTCAGCGCCGTGGTTCCTGCCGCGCCGGCGAGCGCTCCGTTCACGAGTCCTTTGAACAGGGACATCCTCAACTCTCCTTCTGGCCGTGTACTGGGCACTCCTATCCTGAAACTTACGTGTTGCCCCTGATCGCGGCAACGCCAGCCATCAGAGCGTCACGTTGTCCGGAGCATTGCAGCTGTGAAAACATGCCTCATGCGCGCCATGCAGAATTCCAGCCGATTGCAAGATGTCCGGTACGACCTCAGGGGTCCGGTGCAGCACGCGGCGAAGAAGATGGAGGCCGAAGGCCACAGCATTCTGCGCATGAACCTCGGGGATCCGGCGCCGTTCGGCCTGCATGCGCCGGAATCCATCGTGGTGGACATGATCCACCACCTGCGCGAGGCCCAGGGCTACAGCGACTCGAAAGGCATCTTCTCCGCCCGGACCGCCATCTCGCAGTACTACCAGACCAAGGGCCTGATGGAGATCGGCGTCGAGGACATCTTCATCGGCAACGGGGTCAGCGAGCTCATTTCCATGACACTCCAGGCATTCCTGGAAGACGGCGACGAGGTCCTCATCCCGTCACCGGACTACCCGCTGTGGACGGCAGCCACCGTGCTCTGCGGCGGCAGCGCCGTGCACTACATGTGCGATGAGGAGAACAACTGGTGGCCGGACCTGGCCGACGTCGAGGCGAAGATCACCGACCGCACACGTGCTATCGTCCTCATCAACCCCAATAACCCCACCGGGGCCGTCTATCCCCGGCACGTCCTGGAGGGGTTCGCCGATCTGGCCCGGCGCCATGACCTGGTGCTGTTTTCCGATGAGATCTACGAAAAGATCCTGTTCGAGGACAAAGTCCACATCCACACGGCTTCCGTGGCCCGGGACATTCCGGTGCTGACGTTCTCCGGCCTGTCCAAGGCGTACCGGATGCCCGGGTACAGGGCCGGCTGGGTGGCCGTGAGCGGGCCGCGCTGGGCCACCGCCGCCTACCGGGAGTCGCTGGAGCTGCTGGCCTCGCTCCGGCTCTGCCCGAACGTTCCCGCGCAGCATGCGATCCAGACGTCGCTGGGCGGCTACCAAAGCATCACGGACCTGATCCGGCCCGGCGGACGCCTGCGCGAACAGCGCGACCTCGCCTGCCGGCTGCTCAACGAGATCCCCGGGGTCAGCTGCGTGCCTGCTGCCGGCGCGATGTACCTGTTCCCGAAGCTGGACGCAGAGATGTACCCGTTCGCGGACGACGAGCAGTTCGTCCTTGACCTGCTCCAGGACCAGAAGATCCTGGTCTCGCATGGGACGGCGTTCCACTGGCACGCCACGGACCATTTCAGGTTCGTCATCCTGCCCGCCGTGGATGACATCCGCGAGGCCGTACGGCGCATCGCCACCTTCCTGTCCTCGTACCGGGCCAAGGCGGGCCGCGCCCGCGCCATGTCCGGCAACGCCCACCACGGTACGGACGAACTGAGCGCCTGAGCACTGCCGCCATAGCGGCCCGGGAAAGCGGACGACGGCGGGAGGTTCCCGCCGTCGTCCGCTTTTGCTTCCGTGGGGACGGCAACTGGCACGGACGGCTGTACGCGTGGACGGCCCGGGAGGCAACCAGTAAGGTTGCTTACTAAATGCCCTTGCGCTGAGCGCGCAGTCAGCCACGAGAGACAGGACCCACCCCTTGCCTGATGAACCGCTGGCTGACAAGCCACTGACGGACAAACTCCTGACAGGCAGCCCCTTGACCGATCAACAGGGAACGCCGCAGACGGGCGTGCGCGGCGAACTCCGCCAGGACACAACCGTCGGAGGCAAGGATCTCACCCGCTGGCAGGGCCGCTTCGGCCGCCTTTTGGTCGCGGCCGTCCAGCGCATCAGCCAGTTCCTGGGCCCGCACGGCGCCCTGGTCCTGACGCTGCTGGTGGGAGCGGTCATCGCTGCCGTCCTCACCGCAGCCTTTGCTGAGGTGTATGAGTCGGTGGTCCAGGCCGACGGGGTGGCGGGCCTGGACCATCCGGTGCTGGCGGCCGGCAAGAGCCTGCGCTCCCCCGGCCTGGATGTCGCCATCACGGCCTTTACCGATGTGGGCGGAACCATCGGCATGCCCATTCTGGCACTGACGGTCATGGGCGTCCTGGCCTACCGGCGGCGGTCGTGGACCCCTGTCATCCTCATTCTCACCGCGGGCCTGGGCTCCCTGCTGATGACCATCGCGGGCAAGCGGCTGATCGGCCGCACCCGCCCCGACCTCAGCGACGCCGTTCCGCCCTACGAACATTCGGCCTCGTTTCCCAGCGGCCATTCCCTGAATGCGGTGGTGATCGCGGGAATCGTCGCCTACCTGATCATCCTGCGGCTGAAGACGGCCCGCAGCCGCGTCCTCACCGGCGCAGCCGCCGCTGTGTTCGCCGCCGCCATGGGGTTGAGCAGGGTGTACCTCGGCCACCACTGGCTCACCGACGTCCTCGCCGCGTGGGCACTCGGCGCGGCGTGGCTGGCCCTGGTGGTCACCGCCCACCGGCTCTACCTGACAGTGCGGAAGCGGCGGGCACGCGGTGAGGTCCCGGCGGGAACGGCCCCGGGGGCAGACGCTCCCAGGCCGGAGCGCGCGTAAGCACCCAAATCGCAGACAGAACGACGACGGCGGGAGGCTCCCGCCGTCGTCGTCCGCCTCTTGCGGCAGCAGCGTTTAGCCGATCGGCTCAGCCATCTGTTCCACGACGTACTGGACATCGACGGAGTTTCCGGTCACGGGATCGGACATTTCCACCTTCCAGCTGCGGGCAAACTGGTCCACGCCGGCGGTCATGGCTACGGTGCCGGAGATGAGGACGGTCCCGGGTGCATTCAGGCCGCGTTCCGTCAGGACGTCCAGCCAGTAGTCCGGGGTCAGCAGGGCCTCGAGGGAGCTGTCCTGGATGAGGGTGTCAGGGGTGTCCCCCTCCCCCACCCAGGCCTTGAGCGTGATCTGGTCCAGGTGTCCCCGCACCTCGTCCAGCTTCCAGGCCCTGCGCCCCAGCACATCCGGACTGGCGTTCTTGCTCCAGGCCACGCCGTGCACCTCCAGCGCCCGGTCCGTGTGGTCGCAGGCGACGGTGAGCAGCACACCGTCCTCGGTGAGGACCATGGCCCATTCGGCCTCCCCGGAAGTCCGCCCATGCTGGACCCGAACTTCCGATACCTGCTGGGCCAGATAGGGGGACACTGGATACAGGGCGGGAGTGGTGGTGGGCCCCGGAACACCGAGTTCAGCGAGTTCAGCAATGTGGGCCTGGACCTCATCCTGCTCACGCCCCGCGTAGCCGGCATTCAGGAGGTGCTTGACCTCCACGTCCTGCGTGCGGCCATCGGGTAGTTCAAAGCTCAGAGTCGTCATCGTGGATCCATCCTTTGCATGTGCTGCTGCGGAAATTTACAGATCGGAAACCGGAAACGGTCGCCAATGTACATCCAGTATGCGTAATGTATACATTTAACGCCAGCGTGACAGGCGTCACTATAAGAACCTCGTGGAGGACAACACCATGGCCAACGCTCCAGTTCCCGATCCGGGCACAGCGCATCATCCGCACGCCACCCCGCACCCGACGATTCACCCCAAGGGCCTGTACAAGGCCTTTGCCGCCAGCCTCACCGGCACAGCACTTGAGTGGTACGACTTCGCCGTCTACTCGGCGGCTGCCGCGGTCGTATTTCCTGTCGTCTTCTTCCCTGCGACCGATCCGCTGACCGGGACCGTCCTCGCATTCTCCACGTACGCCGTCGGCTACGTGTCCCGCCCGGTCGGCGGTATTATCTTCGGCCGGCTCGGGGACCGCATCGGCCGCAAGAAAGTCCTGGTGACCACGCTGATGATCATCGGCGTGGCCACGGTGCTGATCGGCGTGCTGCCCGGCTACGCAAACATCGGCGCGACGGCAGGAATCCTTCTGGTCCTGCTGCGGTTCGCGCAGGGCGTGGGCGTGGGCGGCGAATGGGGCGGCGCCGTCCTGCTCTCCAGTGAGTACGGCGACCCGCACCGCCGCGGGTTCTGGGCTTCCGCCGCGCAGGTGGGACCGCCCGCCGGCAACCTGCTGGCAAACGGCGCGCTCGCCGTCCTGACCGTCGCCCTCACCGAGGAGCAGTTCCTGAGCTTCGGCTGGCGCATCGCGTTCCTTGTCTCCGCAGTGTTGGTTGGCTTTGGCCTCTGGATCCGGCTGCGGCTTGAGGACACCCCGATCTTCAAGGCCATCGCGGCCCATGGTGAGCAGCCCCACGCCCCGGTCCGCGAGGTCTTCAGCAAGGAACTCCGCCCGCTGATCGCCGCCATTCTCTGCCGCGTGGGCCCGGATGTGCTGTACGCCCTGTTCACGGTCTTCACGCTCACCTACGGCATCCAGGTCCTCGGCTACGAGCGCAACCAGGTACTGACCGCCGTCCTGATCGGCTCCGCCTTCCAGCTGTTCATGATCCCGCTGGCCGGCTACGTCTCCGACCGCTTCAACCGCCGTCTGGTCTACGGCGTGGGCGCTGTGGTGGGGGCAGTGTGGACGTTCATCTTCTTCGGCGTCCTGGGCGGGAACAACCAGCCGATGCTGATTATCGGCATCGTCCTCGGCCTCATGGCCCACTCCTTTATGTACGGCCCGCAGGCCGCCTTCATTGTGGAGCAGTTCTCCCCGCGGCTCCGGTCCACCGGCAGCTCGCTGGCATACACCTTCGCGGGTGTGATCGGCGGTGCCATCGCTCCCCTGCTGTTCACCCTGCTGCTCGCCGAGTTCGGAACCTGGATTCCGGTGGCCATCTACGTGGCGGTGGCGTCAGCCGTGACCCTGGTGGGACTGGCACTCGGCCGGGACAACGACACCATCGAGGACCTCGATTACCGGCTGCTCCTGGAAGGCTCCGCCTCGGCGCGCACGCAGTCCGGCGCGGTCTAGTTTCGAGTTTTTGTCCAGATATTGGCCGCTAAGAGCCTCCGAAGCCCCATTATCTGGACATAAACTCCATGCGGTGTGCGGGTCAGGTGCGGAGGAGGATGTCGCGGGTGACGGCCAGGTGATGGTCGATGGCCTCCTGCGCCTTCGCGGAGTCTCCGGACACCAGGGCGTCGAGGATGTCCTGGTGTTCGGAGCACACCTGTTCGCGCCGGCCGCCGGTCCGAAACAGGGCGGAAACCCCGACGACGATCTGCCGGACGTGCAGCTTGCTGTAGGTCCGGGAAATCAGCTCGTTGCCCGCCGCGTCAATCAGCTGCTGATGGAAGAGCGTGTCGAGGCGGATGAACTCCTGTGCAGCCTCGGCCCCCTGGTCTTCGGGTACTTTGGCCTGTTGGTCGAGGGTGTCCCGCATCTTGTCGGCCGGCACGCTCCGGTGCTCGATGACAAGGCGGGCGGCGTGGCTTTCCAGCACACCGCGCAGCTCCATCAGTTCCGAGATTTCGCGGCCGGTCACCGGGGGAACGTAGGCCCCGCGCTGCGGGATCAGCTCCACCAGGCCGTCGGAGACCAGCAGGAGGAGGGCCTCCCGGACCGGGGTGCGCGAGACACCGATTTGGGCGGCCAGCTCCTGCTCGTTGAGGAAGCGCCCCTGCATCTCCGGATCGGTCAGGATGTTCTCGCGCAGGTACTCGTACGCCTTCGCCCGGCCCGACGCGGCCGTCCCCGAACTTTTTCGCATACATCAGGTATACAACAGAGAAGAGCAGATCCATGCGTTTAGCAGTCGCCCAGATCGTCAGCAGCGCCGACCTCACGGCCAATCTGGAGCTGGTCCGGGATTACGCCACCCGGGCAAAAGAGGCCGGGGCCGAACTGGTGGTGTTCCCCGAGGCCTCCATGTGCGCCTTCGGAAATCCGCTGGCAGATATCGCCGAACCACTGGACGGGCCGTGGGCCACCGCGGTCCGGGCAATTGCCGCGGAACTGGACATCGCCGTCGTCGTTGGCATGTTCACGCCCGGGGCGGGCGGACGGGTGCGGAACACCCTGCTGGTGACCGGCCCCGGCATCGACACGTCCTACGACAAGATCCACCTCTTCGACGCGTTCGGCTTTGCCGAGTCCGATTCGGTGGATGCGGGTACGACGCCGGTGACCTTCGAAGTCAACGGCACCGCTATTGGCCTGGCCACCTGCTACGACGTGCGCTTCCCGGCGCTGTTCACGGCCAACGCGAGGGCCGGCGCTGCCATCAACATCGTCTGCGCGTCCTGGGGTGCCGGGGAAGGAAAGGCCGAGCAGTGGGACCTGCTGGTCCGCGCCCGGGCGGTGGACAGCACCACGTTTGTGGTGGCGTGCGGGCAGGGCGATCCGGCCACCCTCGGGCTCCCGTCCGCCGGCGCTGCGCCCACCGGGATCGGCCACAGCGCTGTGATTTCCCCGCTGGGTTCTCCACTGGCGGCGCTGGGCGGCGAACCTGAACTGGCCGTGGTGGACTTCGATCCGGCCATCATCCCGGACGTCCGCGGAAAGTTGCCCGTGCTGGCAAACGCCCGGAGTTTCTAGGCTCGCCAGACGGGTTCCCGGGAAATACGACGGCGGGGCGCGGCCACCTTGGTGGCCACGCCCCGCTTTTCTCTTTGGTCAGTTCCCTTCCGGCACGACTAGTTAGCCGCCGGCACGCGGTAGGAGCTTTCCGGAACATCCGTGATGAACATGTGCCCGGGTGCGTGGCTGATCGCGAACGCCGGCCTGGATGCCATCACCGCGCTCTGCGGTGTGACTCCGCAGGCCCAGAAAACCGGCACTTCCCCGGGCCGAATGTCCACCGGATCCCCGAAATCTGGCCGGGAAATATCGGCAATGCCCAGGTCCTCGGGCGATCCGACATGGACCGGCGCGCCGTGGACCTTCGGCACCTCCGCGGTCACGCTGATGGCGGTTTCCACCAGTTCGGCCGGCATCGGGCGCATCGAGACGACCATGGGGCCGTGGATCCGTCCTGCCGGGGTGCACTCGACGCTGGTGCGGTACATGGGCACATTGCGCCCCATCTCGGTGTGGCGAAGCGGGATGCCGGCGCCGGCCAGGGCGGCTTCGAACGTGAAGCTGCAGCCGATCAGCACGCCCACCATGTCGTCGCGCCAAAGCGGGGTGGCGTCGGGGACCTCGGCGGAAAGGACTCCGTCCTCCCACACCCGGTAGGCGGGGATGTCGGTCCGGATGTCCGAACCCGCGGCGAGGGAACTTTCGTACTTGCCGGCCGGAATGACGTCGATGACGGGGCAGGCCTTGGGATTGAGCCGGCAGAACTCCAGGAATTCCTCGGCGTAGTCAGCCGTCACCGCTATCAGGTTCGCCTGCGTGTAGCCATCGCTCCAGCCGGAGGTCGGGGTGACCAGGCCGTTGCGGAACTGCCGGCGGGCTTCGGCCGGCGCCACGAGTCCGTTCGACTGACTGATGGCATTCTCCTGGCTCATAGGGTGCCGCTCTCTACTATTTCGGTGGACCCCTTCAGGTACTCCTCGTCCTCTGCCACATTGGAGTCCCGGCCGATGGCCAGGCCCACGATTGTCAGCAGGCAAGCGACGCTGAGATAGATGGCCACCGGGACCCAGCTGTGGAAGGTGCTCTGCAGCAGGGTGAACATGAACGGTGCGATGGCGCCGCCGATGATGCCCGCGAAGGTGTACGCCAGCGAGCTTCCGGTGGAGCGGAGCCGCGGCGTGAACTGCTCGACGACGAACGCGGCCTGCGGGCCGTACATGAAGGAATGGCAGAGCAGGCCGAGTACGGTTCCCACGACGAGCATCACCGGGGAACGGCCTTCAAGCACGATGAAGAACAGGTAGGCCCAGACAGCGGCAGCCACTGCAGCGATGCCGTAAACGAGGCGCCGGTTGATCCGGTCGGAGATGGCGCCCGCAAGCGGCATCGTGAACAGCTGGAGGCCTGAACCGACCAGTACCGCCACGAGGACCTGGCCACGGTCGAAGCCAAGTTCCTGGATGCCGTACGTCAGGGTGAAGACGGTACACAATGCGTAGGTGACGTCCGGGCCGATGCGGCTGAGCATGGCAGCAAGGAGCGGACGGCGCTGCGTGGTGAGGACTTCCCTGATCGGGGCTTTGGGCTGGTCGCCGCGGGCTTCCATGGCCTTGAAAATGGGGGTGTCCTCGAGCTTGAGGCGGATCCACAACCCGAACGCCACCAGCACGGCCGAGATCAGGAACGCAATGCGCCAGCCGTAGTCCAGGAAGGCCTGCTCGGACAGGGTGAGCGTGAGGACGGCGAGTGCGCCGTTGGCCAGCAGGTTGCCTGCGGGCGGGCCGATCTGCGCTGCGGAGGCCCAGAAACCGCGACGGCGGGGGTCGCCGAATTCGCTGGACAGCAGGACCGCGCCGCCCCACTCGCCGCCCACGCCGACGCCCTGCGCGAACCGCAGGAAGACGAGGATGGCCGGGGCCAGGATGCCGATGTTGCCATAGGTAGGCAGCAGGCCGATGAGGAAGGTGGCGACGCCGATCAGCATCAGCGTGATGACCAGGATCTTCTTGCGGCCGATCTCGTCGCCGAGCCGGCCGAAAATGATGCCGCCGACCGGCCGGGAAATGTAGCCCACCGCGTAGGTGGAGAACGCCAGCAGGGTGCCCGTCACCGGGTCCGAGGCCGGGAAGAAGATCAGCGGGAAAACGATGGCGGCCGCGGCGGAGTAGACCGCGAAGTCGTAGAACTCCAGCGCGGTACCGGTGAGGCTGGCCGCGAATGCTTTGTACATGTCCTTGCGCCCGACAGCGGGCCTGGAACCTGCGGAGGCCATTGCGGATTGATTGGCCATTTTGTTCCTCCATGAAGAGTGTGGATGCCTCCGTCGTGCTGCGGATGCGCTGTTGTGCCAGCCTGCCCGGGCCTGCGACGTTGACAAGGCGCGGGCACTGGGGCTGGTTGGCGGCTTCCCCGGGAGAGCCGCCGAAAGCGGAGCATTCTGTTGGATTGTGGAAATGTAGAACAATCCGAACTTGTTGAACAATGTACGCGACCTGGGTCACACCGTCAAGGCGTGCATCACACCGGCAAGGGCAGTGGCTGCAACTACAGAAAAGCGCCAGCTATGACGCGTGAACTGCGGTCTGGTGCTCCTCGGACCTGGCGAGGTAGGACAGGAGGCGCTCGGCCGCGAGGTCATTGTCCCCCGCTTCGAGGGCCTTGCAGATCTGGTCGTTGTCAGCCAGGTAGTCCTGGTAGAAGCCGCCGTCAATGGAGGCCTTGTGGAAGAACAGCCGCATCTCGGCCAGCACCTGCGACATGATGACATTCAGGCGTTCGCTGCCGGCCATCGCCACCAGGGCACCATGGAAATGCGCATTCGCGCTCCCCAGTCCCTCACTGTCGCCGGCCTTGGCAGCGCGCTTCCCTTCCTCCACGGCAGCGCGCACTGCGGCGATACTTTCGATGCTTCCGCCACCGCGAACCGCACTGACCTCGATGGCGCGCCGGACGATGTAGACGTCATGAATGTCGCTGACCTCGAGGCTGGCAACAAAGACGCCCCGGTTGGGCTGCCGGACCACCAGGCGCTCGCTGGCGAGCTCGGCAAACGCCTCGCGCACCGTATTGCGTGAAACCCCGAGCTCCTCGGAGAGTGCTTCTTCCTTCAGCTTCGCCCCGGGAAGAAGCGCACCTTCCGCAATTTGGAGCCGCAGCTCACTGGCAACGCGGGTGGCCACCGCGGGCACGGCGACGCGCAGCCTCGATACACCTGAACTCGGATTGACTGTGGCCATACACCGAATTTACACGAACCAACCACAATTGGATTGTTGAATTGTTGAACATTTTCGCCGGAGGGTGCATCCTTGTGTAAGGACGACTTGAGATGAGGGTCACAATGCACGCAATTGATTTGAACAGTGACGTCGGTGAATCCTTCGGGCGATGGAGCCTGGGAGACGATGCGGCCATAATGGCTTCCCTGTCCAGCGCCAACGTGGCCTGCGGATTCCACGCCGGGGACCCCAGCGTCATCCGGGCAACCTGCGAGGCCGCCGCCAAGTCCGGCGTGGTGGTCGGGGCTCATGTGGGCTACCGCGACCTTGCCGGATTCGGACGCCGGTACATGGACGTCGACCCGCGCGAACTGGCCGACGACGTCGTCTACCAGATCGGCGCGCTGCAGGCACTGGCCGCAACGGCCGGCACCCGGGTCCGCTACGTCAAGCCGCACGGCGGCCTCTACAACGCGATCGTCCACAACACCGCGCAGGCACGCGCCGTGGTGGACGCGGTGAAGTCGGTAAATCCCGATCTGCCCATCCTTGGCCTGCCAGGATCCGAAGTGCTGCGGCTCGCGGAGGAAGCCGGGCTCCGCGCCGTCTCCGAGGCGTTCGCGGACCGTGCGTACAACCCCGACGGCACGCTGACCTCCCGCACCCAGCCGGGTTCCGTCTTGGAGGACCCTGAGTCGGTTGCCGCCCGTGTCCTGCAGATGACCACCGGGGAGGCCATCACCGCGATCGACGGCTCGGATCTGCTGATCAATGCTGAATCGGTGTGCGTCCACGGGGATTCACCCGGCGCGGTGGCTATGGCCGTCGCCGTGAAGAGGGCGCTCGACGCCGCCGGCATCACCATCAAGGCCTTCGTCTAGCATGAAGCGACGGATTCAGGACCCCATGGCACACACCAACATTGACGCGCCTTCCTCTTCGTCCGGCCAGCCCGCGCCGGAGGCAATCCCAAATTCTCTGCCCCCAAACACCGCGCCTTCGAGCGGCCCCCGCCCCGGCAGGGTACGCGCGGTGCGGCCGGTGGGAACGCGCACTGTCCTCGCCGTGGTTTCCGGCACGCAGGATGTCCTCGCCCTGCAGGCCGCACTCCTTGAGGCTCCGTTTCCGGGCCAGCAGGATGTCCTGGCCGCCGCCGAGACCGTCATGGTCAGGGCAGATTCCCCCGCAGCCGCACGGCGCATCGGGCAGGCCCTCCTGGAGCTGGATCTCACGGCACCGGCGGAGCAGGCCGGCGGCCTGGTGGTCATTGACACCGTGTACGACGGCGAGGATCTCGCCGAGGTTGGGAAGCTAACCGGCCTCGGTGCCGACGGTGTGATCACCGCCCATACGGGCCAGGTCTGGACCGTTGCCTTCGCTGGTTTCGCACCGGGCTTTGGCTACATGGTGGGCGAGAACCAGGCCTTGGAGGTTCCGCGCCGGAGTTCCCCGCGCACGGCGGTCCCGGCGGGATCGGTGGCGCTGGCCGGCAACTACTCGGCCGTCTACCCGCGCAAGTCTCCGGGTGGCTGGCAGCTAATCGGCCGCACCGGAGCCAAGATGTGGGACCTCGACCGTCCGGAACCGGCGCTGGCAAGCCCCGGGCACCGCGTCCAGTTCCGTGCCGTCCGCGACGTGGTTCAGCTGGCTAGTCAAGGATCCCAGGACAGCCAACAGACTGATCCGGCCACGGCCTCCGGACTCCGTGTCCTGTCGCCCGGCATTCACAGCCTCATCGAGGACCTTGGCCGGCAGGGGCATTCGGCCCTCGGCGTTTCCGCCGCCGGTGCGCTGGACCGGGCTTCGCTCCGCCGGGCCAACCGCCTCGTTGGGAACGCGCCGTCCGCCGCCGCCATCGAAACCGTCTCCGGCGGGCTCAGGCTCCAGGCCGTCGGGGACCAGGTCCTGGCCGTAGCGGGGGCGCCGTCGGCACTCACCGTCGTGACGCCGTCGGCCGCCCCCACCGAAACGGAAACCGACCCGGCGGAAACCGGCGATACAGAGGCGCGGCAGCGCACCGTCCCGGTGGCCGCGCCGTTCGCCCTGCTCGACGGCGAAATCCTCACCATCGGTGTTCCCGCCGCCGGCTTCCGCAGCTATGTCGCTGTCCGGGGCGGGGTGGACGCACCACCGGTGCTGGGCAGCCGCTCCACGGACACGATGTCCGGTATCGGGCCGAAGCCGCTGGCAGCGAACCAGCTGCTGCCGTCCGGCGGCGCCGCCGAATCCGGTGTCGTGGGCAGCCCGGAAATCCAGCCTGACTATCCCGGCGAGGACGTCACCGTGCTGGACATCATCCTCGGACCGCGCGCTGACTGGTTCGACCAGGCCGCGATCGACTCCCTCTGCGCACAGGACTGGACGGTCAAGCCGGAGTCCAACCGCGTGGGCATGAGGCTGCAGGGAACACCCCTGGAGCGGAGCCGCACGGGCGAGCTTCCCAGCGAGGGAACGGTAGCGGGCGCCATCCAGATGCCCCCGGAGGGCCTGCCCGTGCTCTTCCTCGCCGACCATCCTATTACAGGCGGGTACCCGGTGATCGGCGTGGTGGTCGACGACCAACTCGACCTGGCCGCCCAGATCCCGATCGGCGGCAGCATCCGCTTCCGTATCGCCCCCGAAACTGCCGCCCCCGCCGGCCCCTCCGAAGAGACTCCTCACGAAGAGACTCCACAAAGAAAAGCGAGCAACTGATGCACAAGGTCCTCATTGCCAACCGCGGCGAAATCGCCGTCCGGATCGCCCGGGCCTGCGACGATGCACAGCTGGCCTCCGTGGCTGTGTATGCGGACATCGACGCGGACGCCATGCACGTCGCCGCCGCGGACGAGGCGTTCAGCCTCGGCGGTAACTCCCCGGCCGACACCTACCTGAACATCGAGAAACTCCTCGGCGCGGCAGCCGCTGCCGGGGCGGACGCGGTCCATCCCGGGTACGGCTTCCTGTCCGAGAACGCGGACTTTGCGCAGGCCGTGCTCGACGCCGGACTCGCCTGGATCGGGCCGACGCCGGAGGCGATCCGCCAGCTGGGCAACAAGATCACGGCACGCGAGATCGCGGTCCGTGCCGGCGCCCCGCTCGTGGCAGGCAGCGACGGGCCGGTGGAATCCGCCGCCGAAGCCCGCGCCTTCGCGGAGCAGCACGGGCTCCCTATCGCCATCAAGGCGGCCTTCGGCGGCGGCGGGCGTGGCCTCAAGGTGGTGCGGAACATGGAGGAGGTCGAGGAGGCCTTCGACTCCGCCGTGCGCGAGGCGGTGGCCGCGTTCGGCCGCGGCGAATGCTTCGTGGAACGCTACCTGGACCGGCCGCGGCACGTGGAGGCGCAGGTGCTGGCCGACACGCACGGCAACGTCATCGTCGTCGGAACCCGCGACTGTTCCCTCCAGCGGCGCCACCAGAAGCTGGTGGAGGAGGCCCCCGCGCCGTTCCTCAGCGACGGGCAGCGGGGGCAGATTTACGACGCCGCCAAGGCAGTTTGCCGGGAGGCGCGCTACTCGGGTGCGGGGACGGTGGAGTTCCTGGTCGCCGCCGACGGCACCGTGGCCTTCCTGGAGGTGAACACGCGGCTGCAGGTGGAACACCCCATCACCGAGGAAACCACCGGGATCGATCTGGTACAGGAGCAGTTCCGGATCGCCGCCGGGGAACGGCTGTCCCATACGGAAGACCCGGCTCCGCGCGGCCACGCTTTTGAATTCAGGATCAACGCCGAGGACGTGGGGCGCGGCTTCCTGCCCTCCCCCGGCACCGTCACCGAATTCACCGCACCCACCGGCCCCGGCATCCGGCTGGACACCGGCGTCCACTCCGGCTCCTTCGTCGCTCCGCAGTTCGACTCGCTCCTGGCGAAGCTGATCGTCACCGGAGCCGACCGCCAGCAGGCGCTCCGGCGCGCCCGCCGCGCGCTGGCCGAGATCAGCATCACCGGCGTGGCCACCGTCCTGCCCTTCCACCGCGCCGTGGTGGAGGCAGCGGACTTCACGTCCGAGACCGGTCTGGACGTCCACACCCGCTGGATCGAGACGGACTTCGCCGGCCAGATCCCGGCAGATCCCGACTTCAGCACCACCGGCCCCGAAGGCCGGCGGCGCACCGTCACCGTCGACGTGGACGGCCGCCGGCTTGCCGTCGGGCTTCCGGCCGACCTGCTGGACGGCTGGGCCCGATCGGGCCAGGCACTTCCCGGCGGCCTGGGTGCCTCTTCGGTCGCTGGCTCTCCCGACGGCGGGTCCAGCACCCCTGACCCGGCCGAACTCCGGGCCGCCATGAGCGGCACCGTGGTGAAGTGGCTCGTGGAGCCGGGTACCGATGTGGCAGCGGGTGATCCGGTGGTGGTGCTGGAGGCGATGAAGATGGAGACCAGCGTTCCCGCCCATCGGGGCGGCGTCCTGTCCGGCGTCGCCGCTGGCCCCGGCGAAGTGGTCACGTCCGGCTCGGTCCTGGCGCTCATCGGGTAGCGGCTCCGCAGCTTGCCGGCTAAGCAACGGACGACGGCGGTACCTCCCGCCGTCGTCCTCTTGCTTTTCGGCTCAGGCTGTTAGCGTCCTGCGCAGGATCATGGGGATGACGCCGCCGACGGCGAGGAGTTGGCATTCCAGACCCGTCTCCACGGCGGCGGTGGCCATGAACGGTTCCTCCGCGCCGTCGATGCGGACGATCTTTGCCGCGATCCCGGCGCGGGGATGGATGAGCTCCTCGGGTGCGTCCAGCGCAATCCGATCGCCCGGTGCGAGGCTGAGGAGTTTCTCCCTTATGTCCGCCGGCATGACGAGCGGGAGGATGCCCATGCCGATCAGGTTGGAGCGGTGGATCCGCTCGAAGCTGGCGGCGATCACCGCCCGGACACCGAGCAGCCGCTGGGCCTTTGCCGCCCAGTCCCGGGACGATCCCATGCCGTACCGCTCGCCGGCCACCATGATCACCGAGTCGCCTGCCTCCCGGTACCGCTGCGCGGCGTCCCAGATGGGCAGGGTCTCTTTCGACGGCGCGTGGACGGTGTGTGCCACCGGCGCCTCTGGGTGCAGGAGGTTCCTGACGGACTTGTTGTGGAAGGCACCCCGGACCATGACCTCCCAGTTTCCGCGGCGGGAGGCGAAGACGTTGAGGTCGGCGCGGTCCTCTCCCCTGTCCACCAGGAAGTCGGCAACGCTGCTGGCCGGCGGGATAGCGCTCGCGGGGGAGATGTGGTCAGTGGTGATGTCATCGCCGAGCACCAGGAGCGGATGCGCGGTGAACTTCCCGAGCAGGCTGCCCTCGGTCAGGGCGGCGAACGGAGGGCGGCGGAGGATCGTGGATCCCTCGTCCCACGGGTACTTTGCCCCGTCCGGCGCTTCCACCCGCTTCCATTGCGGGTCGCGGCTGGCGATGGCGAAGTCCCGGCGGAAGTCGGCGGGGCAGTTGGCCTTGGCCACGAAGGCGTCGATCTCTTCCCGGGAAGGCCACAGGTCCTCGAGGAAGACGGGTGTGCCGTCCTCGGCAAGCTGGACGGGCTCCTTGCTGAGGTCGCGCTTCGCGTCGCCGGCGATCGCGAAGGCCACCACCAGCGGCGGCGACAAGATGAAGCTAAGTTCGACGTCGGGGTGCACCCGGCCGGGGAAATTGCGGTTGCCGGACAAAATCGCCACCGGTTCGCTCACGCCGTCGGCCTGGGCCCTGGCGATCACCGGCGTCAGCGGACCCGGGTTGCCAATGCAGGTGGTGCAGCCGAACCCGACGATGTCGAAACCGACATAGGCGAGATCGTCAATGAGCCCGGCACGCTTGAGGTAGCTGGCGGCCGCCGGTGACCCCGGCGCCAACGAGGTCTTGACCCAGTCCGGCACGGTTAGCCCGCGCTGGCGGGCGTTGCGGGCGAGCAGTCCGGCGGCGATGAGCAGCCGGGGATCCGAGGTGTTGGTGCAGCTGGTGATGGCGGCCAGGGCCACCGGAAAGTCCGGCAGGCCGCCGTCGCCGGTCGGCGCAGTTCCAGCGCGGTCATGGGCCGGGCCGGCCTCCTTTTCCAGCGCCTTGCGGATGCCGCCGTAGGGCAGAAGGTCCTGGGGACGGCGCGGTCCGGCCGCGTGCATCGCAACGGCGGACAGGTCGACGTCGACGACTCTCGTGTAAACCGGCGCTGCTTCCGGGTCGAACCAGAGCCCGGCCTGCTTGGCGTACGCCTCGACCAGCCGCGTCTGTTCAGCGCTCCGGCCAGTGCCGGCGAGGTAGTCGAGGACGTGCCCGTCGATGGGAAAGTAGCCGGTGGTGGCGCCGTATTCGGGCGCCATGTTGGCGACGACGGCACGCTCGCCCACCGTCAGCGTGGAGACGCCGGGGCCGAAGAACTCAACGAACTCCCCCGTGACACCAACCTCGCGCAGCCGCTGGGTGACGGTCAGCGCGAGGTCGGTGGCGAGGGTTCCGGGCCCCAGTTTGCCGGTCAGGCGGACACCGAGGACGTCGGGGATGCGCAGCGTGGCAGGCATCCCGAACATCACCGTCTGCGCTTCCAGCCCGCCGACGCCCCAGCCGAGGACGCCGAGTCCGTTGATCATCGTCGTGTGGCTGTCCGTGCCCACCATCATGTCCGGCAGCGCCCACCGGACGCCGTCCTTCTCGATGGTGGTCACCACGGTGGCCAGCTGCTCAAGGTTGATCGTGTGCATGATGCCGGTGCCGGGCGGATTAATGTGCACGCCGTTCATGGCCTTCGAGGCCCACTTCAGGAACTGGTACCGCTCCCGGTTTCTGCGGATCTCGTGCCTGATGTTCCGGGTGGCTGCGTCGGCATGCCCGTACTCCTCCACCGCCAGGGAGTGGTCGATGGACACGTCCACGCGCAGCAGCGGGTTCAGAGCCCTGGGGTCGGCACCGGACTCGGCGAGCGTGTCCCGCATGGCCGCGATATCAACCAGTGCTGGTGTGCTGGTGGTGTCATGCATCAGCACCCGGCTGGGCAGGAACTCGATTTCGGCGGTGCTGGTGCCCGTGGCCAGCCACTTTCGCAGGGCGTCCATGGCCTCCTCGCGTTCCTGGTCGGCCATGTTCCGCTGCACGTTCTCCGCCAGCAGCCGCAGGACCACCGGTAACCGGGAAAACCCGGCGCCGAAGGCACCCTCGATGTCCACGGCCCGCAGTACCTCGCCATTGACGGAGAGGCTGGTGATGCAGGGGCTTGAGCCTTCGGCGGTGAGGATACTCATGGTCCTGCTTTCTCAAGGAGCAGCTAGCTGTTATAGGTTATAACCTATAACAGCAACGCCAAACCGGAGGGGGCTAGCGGTCGCACACCAGCCCGTAGCGCTGACCAAGAGCGCCTACGCCTACGAGGAACTGCGACGCCGGATCCTGACCGGGGAGATCGGCCACGGTTCCGTGCTCAGCCAGGCGCAGCTCGCCCACGAGATCGGCGTCAGCACCACTCCCCTGCGTGAGGCATTGCGGCGGCTGGCCGCTGAGGGAATGGTCCAGTTGGAGTCGCACCGGGATGCCCGGGTCGCCTCCCTCACCGCGGATGAGGCCCGCGACCTGTACGTCCTCCGCGAGAACCTTGACCCGCTGGCTGCCGGGCTGGCGGCTGAGAGCCGGACACCTGCCGACATCGACGACATCCAGGCGGCGCTGAAGCAGCTGACGCCGCTGCACGACGCGGCGGACCTGGACGCCATGACGGCGCACCGCGAGTTCCACCGCGCCGTCTACAGGGCCTCGCACAACCCCCTGCTCATCGGGATCCTCGAGGGGCTGTGGGACAAGGCCGACCGGTACCGCCAAATCGGCCTGCAGAACCAGAAGGCCTCCGAGAAGGACCGCAAGCGCGTCCGCGAGGAGCACATCCAAATCGCCGACGCCGTGGTGTCCGGCGACGCCGTCCGGGCCCGCGAAATCATGCAGCGCCACGTGGCCGGGAGCCTGGGCCGCCGCGCCATCGCCGTCCTCACCGAGGGGTAGCACTGTAACCCTGTATGTGGCAAACCTCACCCGCCGTTTCGGGCCAAATGGTTTGAAAAGCCCTCCCGCGCCTGTGCATCATGGAATGGAACCACGAAGGAACACGCTTTTCTGCAAATGGTTCAGAAGTTCAAACACAACAAAATCCTGGTGGACGCAATGAGGCCAAACCGGTGAGCTCGTCGAGCTGCCTGAGGCCTCCGAGCGTTCCTGGGCTGCCCTGTTCCGCGGCATCGCATTGGCGCCATGCCCAGACACGAAAGCACTGAAAATGACCTTTGAGACCGCCGAATCAATGACGATCAAGATCTGGGACCGTTCTGCAGTGAACCACACACTGGAGACGCTGGTGCACGATTTTTCGAGCCGGGCCAACGCAAAGAAGAGTGACGTTGCAGTCACCCTCAGCGGTCCGAACACCTTCACGCTCAGCCTGAACACCGCTGCCCTCTAGGCAGCACCCCGGACAAAAACGTAAGAGGACGACGGCGGGACATTCCCGCCGTCGTCCTCTTGCGTTTTGACTGGGTAAAACGGGCAGCCCGTCAGGCGCGGGCGGGCTCGGCCAGGAGGGAGTCGATCTGGCCCGCGGCCTCCTTCATGCCCTCCTCCATGCCCATCTCCATCATCTGGTTCATTTGCTCTTCGGACTCGAAGACGGACTGGATGGTCATCCGGGTGCGGCCGCCGATGTCCTCCAGCGTGACGGTGGCATGCGCGGCGCCCATGGCTTCCACCGGCGCGCCGTTGTCGTCGCGAACCCGTCGTCGAACTCGAGCCGGTTCGGCGCCTGGATGTCGGTGATGCGCCACCAGCCGCGGGGCTTCTCACCCTCGGGGCCGGTCATGAAGTAGGACGCCTCGCCGCCGGGCGTGAACTCGTACTGGCTGAACGTGGCCGGATAGGTGGGCGGGCCCCACCAGCGCTCGAGCTGCCGCGGGTCTTCCCAAATCTGCCAGACGCGCTTCACGTCGGCGTCGAACTCTGCCACGAGGGTGAGGCTGAGCGCCTCTGGATTCTTGGTGGAACTGATAACCGTCATTGCCGGACCCTTCCTATATTTCAGCCAGTCCTACTCTTCAGCCAGGATGTCTGCGATCCGGGCGACGCGCTGCCGCCAGATCGCCTCATACTCATCAAGCAGCCGGCGGGCTTTCTCCAGGCCGTCATGGTTGCCCCGCACGATCTGCTCCCTTCCGCGCTTCTCCTTGGTGACCAGAGAGGCGCGCTCCAACACCGCCACGTGCTTCTGGACGGCGGCAAAGCTCATGGCGTAGAGGGCCGCCAGGCCGCTCACCGAATACTCGCCCACCGCCACCCGGCGCATGATGTCCCGCCGGGTGGTGTCCGCGAACGCCTGGAAGAGGCGGTCGAGTTCGGCATCGCTAAGCTGATCTACAACCATTTGGTTGTAGGATATGGCCGCTTGGCGTGGGTGTCAATGGGCAGGATATGACGGCCCGCTGCTCATGCGGCCCCCACCCCGGCGCCGGACTCCGCGGGCGCACTCCCGTCCGTGGGCACCGTCCCGTCGTCCTCGTACGCCACGGCGCCGGCCAGGTCGCGGCCTGCAACGTAACCGAACGCCAGCGCCGGGCCGAGGTTGATGCCGCCGGCCGGATAGTGACCGCCCATCACGCTGGCCTGGTCATTGCCGGCGACGTACAGCCCGGGGATGGGCCGGCCGCCGTCGTCCAGGGCGCGGGAGCGGCCGTCCACATCCAGCCCGGCGAACGTGCCGAAGCTTCCGGGCACCACGCGCACGGCGTAGAACGGGCCCTTCTCGAGGGGGCCGAGCGACGGGTTCGGCTTCGCGGCCGCGTCACCGCCGTAGCGGTTGAAGGGCGTGGAGCCGCGGCCGAAGTCCGGATCGACGCCAGCCGCGGCATGGCGGTTGAACCGCTCCACCGTCTCCTTGAGTCCGGCGGGATCGATGCCGCACCGGGCCGCGAGCTCCTCGAGCGTGCGGCCCTTCTTCAGATAGCCCGATCGCAGGTAGGGGAGGAGCGGCACGGGCAGCGGTTTGGCCATGCCCAGCGGGAAGCGCCGCACAAAGCGGGAATCGGCGATCTGCCAGGCCTCCGCCTGTTCCCCCGCCGGCGTGGCCGCCAGCATTGCCGCCACGTAGTCGTAATAGCCGTTGGCCTCGTTGACGAACCGCTTCCCGCTGCGCAGGACGCCGATGCTGCCGGGCTTGGCACGGTCCATGATGTGCGGGAACGTGCCGGTCCGGCCGCTGCGGTACGGCACCAGCGACACCGGGCACCACGCGGCAGCGGATTTCACGTCGGTCCTGAAACGGGCGCCCACCGACTGGCCCAGGCTGATGCCGTCGCCGCTGGCCTCCGCAGGCGCCAGCGTCCAGTGTTCGCGGCCGGTTGGGGTGTGCGGGAACAGTTCCTTCCGGCGCTGCACGTCCTGCGGGAAGCCGCCGGCCGCCAGGACCACTCCGCGTGCGGCGTTGATGTGCAGTTCCCCTTGGGGAGTGCCGACGACGGCGCCGGTCACCTTGCCCGCCGCGTCGGTCAGCAGCCGGCGGGCCGGCGTGGAGACGCGGATGTCGACGCCGAAGCGGTCTGCGGACTGCAGCAGCCGGCCGGTCATTGCCGTCCCGTTGACCAGCTGCATGTTGCGCCGGTGCGTCAGCAGATCCAGGAGATGCAGGCCGAATCGCCAGCCTGCATGGAGGAGTCCGCGCGGATTGCCCCGGGACGCCGAGAGGAATTTGGTCAGGTCCGGTCCGGCCATGATGCCCATGCCCAGGAACGAGGTTTCATACAGCTGGTGCCGTAATTTGGCGCGCAGCTCCGGACGGATCCGCCGGGCATTCATGGGCTTGGGCCCAACCGAGCGGTGCCCGGTCCCGGCACCGGGAAGCCCGCCATAGACGTCGTTGATCCTGGCACCCGGGACGAACTGCAGCGACGTCTTCTCATGGAAGAAGCCCACCATGTGGGGCACGGCCTCCAGGAACGCGTCCACCCTGTCCGCCTGGTAGTCGGCCCCCAGGACTCCGCGCAGGTAGGTTCGGAACGTCTCTTTGTCCTCGGTGACGCCTGCGGCCCGGGCCAGCGGGTTGCCGGGCGCCCAGGCCCAGCCGCCGGACCAGGCCGTGGCACCGCCGCAGACGTCCGCCTTTTCCACCACCACAACCTTCAGCCCGTGGTAGGCGGCCGTCACGGCTGCGGCCAGGCCGCCCGCGCCGGAGCCCACCACCAGGACGTCGCAGTTCAGCGTGCGCAGGTTGACTCCGGCAGCGGAGGGGGTTGTTGCATCAGTAGGGAAAGTCATCTCTTGCTCCAGTTGTTCTTTCAGTGTCCGAATTCGTCTGAGTCCAGCCGCGGCGGCGCGCCCGTGTCCAGGGCATCAATGCCGGCCATTTCCGCCTCGGTGAGGGCAAAGCCGAAGACATCAAGGTTTTCGCGCTGCCGCCGGTCGTCGGCGGACTTGGGGATGGCCACCCGGCCGGACTGGACCTGCCAGCGGAGCACCACCTGCGCCGGCGTCTTGCCGTATTCCGCGGCGGGACCTGTGACGGCAGGGGCCGAGAGGAAACCCCCGTTGCGGCCCAGCGGGCTGTAGGCGGCAGTCGCGATGCCGTGCTCACGGTGGAAGGCCAGCTGGTCCTGCTGCCGGTGTTCGGGATCGATCTGCACCTGGTTGACCGGGACTTCCAGGCCGGCCGCCTGCAGTTCCCGCAGATGGGCGGGCTTGAAGTTGGAAACACCCCAGCACCTGATCAGCCCCTCCTCGGCCAGCCGGGTGAGCCCCTCGGCTGCCTCGACAAACCGGCCGTGGGCAGGGTTCGGCCAGTGAATCAGGAAGAGGTCCAGGTACTCGGTGCCGAGCCGGCGGATTGCCGCGCCGAAGGCCTCGCGCACGCCCGTCCTGCCGTGCCACTGCTTATTGAATTTGGTGGTGAGGAACAGCTCCCCGCGGGCAATGCCGCTGCGGCGGATCCCCTCCCCCACGGCCTCCTCGTTGCAGTAATTTTCCGCCGTATCGATATGCCGGTACCCGTTGCCGATCGCCCGGGCCACGGCATCGGCCGCCTCCTCGCCGGTCATCGGCCAGGTGCCCAGCCCGATGAGGGGAATTACGACGCCGGGTGCCAGTTCCGCCGTCGTGCTTTCCTCTGTTTTTTGGCTCACTGGGTTCCTGCTTTCTGGAGGTGGCCCGCCGCCTGCAGCACCGTGTCGGCCGCCTCCTTGAGCTTCCGTGCCCAGCCCAGCTCTCCCAGGCGGGCCACCGTGCTGTCCGACGGCACCTCGACGCTCACGGCACGATCAGCGGGAAAGACGTTGACCATGGCGGCAAGGTCAAACCCGCCCTCGCCCGGAACACCGCGTTCCGAGCGCGACTCCGCCACCAGCGCCGCGCGGTCGGCCGGACGCTGTGCCGGCCCGTCGCACAGCTGCAGCAGCGGCACCAGGTCGAGGTTCGCCTCGAGGTCCTGCCACTGCGCGGACCCCGGGACCGCCCCGAAGCGGTTCAGATGGAGCGCGTCCAGCACGACGTTGCAGCCCGAGGACCGGGCCAGAGCCACCGCGGCGGGAATGGAGTTCACCGCCTGGTAGGAGATGGGCTCTAAGGTGGGGACGACGCCGTAGCTGCGGCCGTCCTCGGTCATGCGGGCCAGTGTGTCGGCAAGGCGTCCGGTGTCGGGGTCGGACGCGGCCACCGTCAGGGATGCCGCGCCGAGGGCCTGCCCGGCCTCCAGCATGGCAAGCCAGGCATCGCGCTGGTCAGTGCCGTCCAGCAGCAGGAACTCGATGTCGCGGACCGCGACGCCGGTGTCGGCCATCCGGGCCAGGGTCTCCCTCAACATCGGCGACCCGGGCTGCAGGTCATAGGGCCGCTCAGTGGGTGTGACCGGCCGGACGCGGGCGCCGATGAAGTCGAAACGGGCTTCGGCGGCGATGGCCACCAGCTGCGGCGGGGCGGTGTTAAGGAGGGACAGCTGGGCCAGGCCCAGCGGGCGGCGCGGTGCGCTCATGATGCTGCTCCGTTCATGCTGAGTTCTACGGGACGGGCGGGCTCCGCGGCTGGCGCTGCGGGCTCGATGGCGAGAGCCGCCGGCTCGGCGCCAAGCGCAGCGGCGATGCGCTGCGCTGCGTCGTAGCCGCTCTTCACTGCGTTGGAGGCGATGGCGGGGGTCCGGTCCACCACGGTTCCGGCCAATGCCACCGGCACACCGGCCGTCCGGGTCAGGTCGGCCTCGTGGTCCGCCGCGGGAACGGAGCCGTCCAGCGGCAGCACCGAGCGGGAGACCAGCAGCGGGCCCGGAGCGTCCAGCCATTCCGGGCCGGACCCGTCTCCGGCCCCGTCCGGGAACGTGCCGGCAATCCGGATGCGGCCGCCGTCGTATTCCTCGATCGTGGCACCCAGCCGGATCCGGACCCGCGGATTCTGTTCGAGCCGCGGAACGGCAAGGATCTTTGCCCGCCGCCCGGATTCCGGCGCGAGGACCTCCTGCGGCCCCACCAGCAGCACGGCGGCGCCGCGGTCCGCGAGGGTGTCGGCCAGGCTCATCGCCACGGAGTCCGCACCCCAGATGGTCACGGCTTCCGGGACGTCGCCCCCGGCCGGACTATCGGAGCCGAGCACCCCGGGGTGGGCGGCGAGCCAGTCCCGGACGTCCGTCACGCCGGGCAGGTCTGCGCCAAGGAAGTCTGCCCCTGGCCGGGTCCCGCCGGTGGCGAGGACGACGGCGTCGGCCCCGGTTTCCTGGACCAGTGCACCCACATCCCGGGGATCCACCCGCGCGGCCAGGCGGACGTCAATGCCTAACCTGTCATTCTCCTTTGCGGACCAGTCGGTGAACCGGTGGAAATCCGGCGTCGACTTCATCCGTTCTGCGAGGGCGAGCTGCCCGCCCAGCCGGGCGCCGTCGTCGAACACGGTCACCTGTGCACCTGCCTGGGCCAGTTCCCGGGCGGCGGTAAGGCCCGCGGGTCCGGCGCCCACGACGGCCACCCGGGTGCCGGGCCGGACGGCCGGCGTCGGAACGGGGACCCGCGAGCGCCCGACCGCGGGGTTGACGGTGCACGTGACCTGCCCCTGGCCGAGGGTGTCGATGCAGACGTTGCAGGCGATGCAGGGACGGTAAGCCTCGCCGCGGAGCACGCCGCCCACAAAGGCGGGGTCAGCGTGGATGGCGCGGGCCAGGCTGACGAAATCACAGGCACCGCCGGCGAGGACCTCCTCGATGACGGCCGGCGAGTTCAGCCGTCCGGCCATGCCCAGCGGAAGGCCGAACTGCCGGTACGCCGCGGCGTAGTCGCGGAGCAGGCCGGGCTTCCACTCGCCGGGCTGCACGATCCATTCTCCGGCGTCGTAGCTGCCGGCGGACAGGTCGAGGAAGTCAAGCTGGTCCAGGTGTGCCTTGGCCATGATGGCCACCTGGCGTTCTGCGCTGATGCCGTCCGCCGGGCCCTCGACGACGGACACCCGTACCCCGACAATCGCGTCCGGCGCGGCCCCGCGGACGGCGTCGATGACCAGGTTCAGGAAGTGCTCCGGCGCGGCGAACTCATCCGTGCGGTGGTTGGAGATGGGGGACATGAATTGGTGGATCAGGTAGCCGTGGGCGCCGTGGATGTTGATCACGTCGAAACCCGCTGCCACGGCCCGGTGGGCGGCCGCGGCGTACGACTGCACGAGGTCGTGGCATTCTCCGGCCGTCAGTTCCCGCGGAATCTCCCCGCCGGCCACCGCGCACGGCACCGGCGACGGCGCCACGTTCTGGTGCCCGGACACCGCCGTCTGCGCGGTCCGGCCGCCGTGGTTAAGTTCGACGGCGGCCAGCGTACCTTCGGCGTGCAGCGCATCGGTGAGCCGGCGCAGGCCGGGAATCATCGCGTCCGTGTGCAGGCCGAGCTGGTGGGTGCGGCCCTTGCCGTCTGCCCGGACGTATGTGGCTTCGGTGGTGACCAGTCCGAGGCCTGCCCGGGCACGGGTGACGAGGTAGTCGATGTACTGCTCGGTGATGTGCCCGTCCGTGGTGCCGTAGTTGCGTTCCATCGGAGCGGAGGCGAGCCGGTTGCGGAGGGTCCGCGGCGTGCGGCCGTTCCGGCCGAGGGTGAGCGGGCGGGCGGCGTGGCGGGTTTCGTGCTCCGTCATGGCTAGCCTGCCGCTTCCGCAGGAACACGGGTTCCGGCTGAAACCTCGGCCGGAACCTGGACGCGGCTCGGAGCCTCAACATCAGCGAAGCGGACGGGGCGCCCGGTCCGCGCGGATTCGTAGACCGCCAGCAGGATGCGCAGCGATTTCAGGGCGTCCTTGCCGGTGATGGCGGGCTCCGTGCCGGCGTCCAGGGCCTGCACGAAATCGCGGACCTGGCTGGTGTGGTGCGGAATCAGCTGGCCGTTGATGGTGGAGAGGTCAATATTCGGTTCGACGCCCTCGGGATGGACGGGTTCCACGGTGATCTTCTCCCCCACGGCCCACAGGTCCAGCCGGCCGTCGCTGCCCTCGGGGAACTCCGTGAGCGATGCCGAGGCACCCGTTTCGCCCGTGATCCGCAGCTGGATGCCCAGGTTGGGGGACACCGCCGTCGACGCCTCCAGGGTTGCCATGGCTCCGGAGGTGAAGGTGATGACCGCCGTGGCCGAGTCCTCCACCTCGATGTAGTTACCGTGCCGGTACGTGTTGACCTTCCCGTAGACCTCCGCCACGTCGCCGAGATACCACTGCAGCAGGTCGATCTGGTGGATGGCCTGCGTCATGAGCACGCCGCCGCCGTCGTTCTCCCAGGTGCCGCGCCACGCGTCCCGGTTGTAGTATTCCGGCGCGCGGTGCAGCATCACGGAGCACTGGGCCATGAGCGGCCGGCCCAGCGTTCCGTCGTCGATCGCATTCCGGATCTTCTGGGCTGCAGGCCAGAAGCGGCGCTGGAACAGCGCCCCGAACTGCACGCCGGCCTCCTGGCACGCCGCGACCATCCGCTCGGCCGAGTCCAGCCGGGTGGCAATCGGCTTTTCGCACAGCACATGCACGCCGGCCGCCGCTGCCTTGAGCACCACCTCCTCATGGGTCGGGTGTGGCGTGCAGACCGAAACGATGTCCACGCCCAGCGCCAGGAGCTCGTCCACGGTGTTCACCGCGTTCGGCACGTCCCAGTTCCGGGCGGTGGCGCGTGCCCGGTCCGGGTCGATGTCGCACACCCCGACTACCTGCACATTGTCCAGGGCGCCGAAGGCCTCGAGGTGGTTGCGGGAGATGGCGCCGCAGCCCACGATTCCGGCTCGGTACGTGCGGGGGGCGGTTGCTGGCGGGGTCATGGTTCCAACTTTCTTTTCTGTGTGGTCGGGGCCGCTGGTGAGTGGCGGGCGGGTGAGTGGCGGGGACGGGTGGCAGGCAGCAGGGTCTCAGACGGACGGGTCTCAGGCGGACGTTCGGTGTTCCCGAGGCAGGCCAAGCTCCTCGAGCGGGGTTTTGTGGGTTTCGCGGGCCGTGGCGATGGCGATCGCGGAGACCGCCAGGCAGGCCACCGTGAAGACTGCCACCGGGATCCAGCCGCCGGGTCCCGGCTGGGCCAGGACGGTGGCGATGGCCGGTGCGAAGCCGGTGAGGATCAGGCCCACCTGGCTGCCGATGGCCATTCCGGAGTAGCGGACCGGCGCCGGGAACATCTCGGGGAAGAAGACCGTCCAGACACCGTTCCAGCAGGAGTAGAAGACGGACATGTTCAGGAACCCGAAGACGAAGATCATGGCGATGTTGTGCTCGCTGATGGCCCAGAAGTAGCCGAACGAGGTGACGGCGCAGCCGAGGGAGCCCACCAGGAGCACCTTCTTGCGGCCGAACCGGTCGGAGATGATTCCGGCCAGCGGGATGGTGAACATGGACAGGCCGATGGTGAGCGCGTTGACCGTAAGCATGAGGGTCCGGTCCAGGCCGATGCCCTTGCCGGTGGCGTAGGCCAGGGCATAGACGGTGAAGGTGGTCTGCATGACGGAGAACAGCATCACGAGGGCCACGCGCAGGACGTCGCGCCACTGCGTTTTCAGCACCTCGGCCGCCGGAATGCCCTTGGGCTTCTTCGTTTCCACGGTCTCTTCGAAGACGGGTGGCTCGTCCAGCCGGGTGCGGATCCAGTAGGCGACCAGCAGCACCACGGCGGACAGCCAGAACGGGATGCGCCAGCCCCAGCCCAGCAGCTGTTCCTCGGGGAGGGCGGCGAGCGGGATGAACACCACCGTGGAGAGCACCATGCCGGACGCGTAGCCGGTCATCACGAAGCTGGTGAAGAAGCCGCGGCGTCCCTCCGGGGAGTGTTCCATGGTCAGTGTGGACGCGCCCGCGGCCTCGGCGCCGGCGGAGAATCCCTGCGCCAGCCGGCCTGCCAGCAGCAGCGCCGTGGCCCAGTAGCCGATCTGGTCATAGGTGGGCAGGAAGCCGATGCCGATGGAGGCAACCCCCATGATCACCAGCGTGATCATCAGCGCCTGCTTGCGGCCGATCTTGTCCCCGAAGTGGCTCATGATGACGCCGCCCAGCGGCCGCGCCAGATAGCCGACGCCGAACGTGGCCATCGCACCGAGCAGGGCAACCACCGGGTCTCCGCCGGGGAAGAAGATCTTGGGGAACACCAGCGCTGCTGCGGTGCCGTAGATGAAGAAGTCGTAGTACTCCAGCGTGGAGCCAAGGAAGGAAGCCAGTGCGGCCTTCTTTGGGGTCTTCGCCGGAAGGCTTTCCGCGCGTTCGAGGACGGCGGCCTCCGCGACGGGGGTGGGGGGCTGGACGTGTCCCATAGGTTCTCCTCGTTGAGTTTCCAGGGCGGCCGCCACCTGCTGGCGGGGCCGAAGAGTTGGGCGTGCACCCTGTCCGGGTGGCTGTCGCTCTGGGGAAAAACACTAGGAGCAGGGAGAGGCGGCACGGGGAAACTTCCCGTTCAACGGGAAGCCGACTGGGGAACAAAGCCCCGGCTCAGGACCCTTGGAGCCAGGGCCTCGTGCCGTAGGGGCGGCGCTCTGCGCCCATGGTCCGGGACAGGCCGCGCCCTGCGGCCACCAGGACGGGAAGAACCACCTTGGGGTCCTCGTCCGCCGTCGGAATCACGACGGCGATCGCGCCGATCACGCTGTTGCCCTCACCAAAGACGGGGACGGCATAGGCGGTGTTTTCCTGCACCAGGACGCCGGCCATGCGGACGTAGCCGCGTTCCCGGGCCAGGGCGAGCTGGGCGCGCAGCCGCGCCGCGTCGGTCTCCGTGGTGGCTGTGGTCTTCTCCAGCGGCCCGGCCAGGAACCGCTCCTGCACGTCGCGCGGCATGTGCGCCATCATGGCCATCCCGGACGAGGTGTTGTGGATCAGGAGCCGGCCGGCCACGGCGGCAAGATTGGTGGCGGTGCCATGCCGGTCCAGCTGCTCCAGATACAGCACGGTGCCGGAACCGACGTCGGGAATGGAGAGTGAGACCTGTTCCCGGACGGCGGCGTGGACTCCTTCGAGGAACGGAAGGCCCCGGCGTCGGAATTCCTCCAGCGGGTTGCTGCGGGACGCCAGCTCCCACATCTTCATGCCAACGCCGTAGTCACCGGCCTCGCTGCGGTTCAGCAGCCCGCTGTCCACAAGGTCATTGGCCAGCCGGTGCGCGGTGCTGCTGGACATGCCCGTGGCCCGGACCAGTTCGCTCAACGACATCCGCGGCCGGCCCTTCGAAAAGGCGTCGAGGATTTTCACCACGCGCTGGATGACGGATTCGCCGGAGGGCGAGTTGGCCATCAGGCCCGCCGCAGCCCGGACGCGTCCCCGCCATAGTCCAGGCCGATCTGCCGGGCAGCCTCCTGCAGGCGCGGCACCACGGACTTTTCGATGTCCTCGGCAGACGACCGGTGCGTCTGCAGGGAAACGTTGACGGCCGCCACCACGTCATGGCCGCGGCACACCGGCACCGCCACCCCGCGCAGCCCCTCCTCCAGTTCCTGCGACACCATGGCCCACCCCCTGGACCTGGCGCGGTCAATCTCCGCCCGCAGCTGCTCGGGGCTGCCAACGGAGTGCTCGGTCAGTTTTTGCAGCCTTACGGTGTCGAAGAAGGACTGGAGCTCCGTCTCAGCCAGCGCCCCGAGCAGCACACGCCCCATGGAGGTCGCCCACGCCGGGAACCTGGTTCCCACGGTGATGGTCACGCTGAGGAGCCGGGGCGAGGGCACGCAGGCGACATACACGACGTCGGCGCCGTCGAGAATGCAGAGGGACGTGGTTTCGTTCAGCTCCGCAGCGAGGGATTTCAGGTGCCGGTCCGCGATGGCGGGCAGCTCGAGGTTGGCCAGGAAGGACCGGCCGATCTCCAGCGAACGGGCCGTCAGTTCGAAATGCGCCCCGTCCGCCCGCAGGTAGCCGAGGTCTGCCAGGGTCAGGAGGAACCGGCGGGCGGAAGCCCTGGTGGTGTCGGCGGCCGCGGCCACCTGGGACACGGTCAGCCGGGGCTTGTTCGGGGTGAAGGCCCGCAGCACGTCGAACGCCTTCTCGACCGATTTCACGAAGTAGGCCGGCTGTTCGTCCATGAGCTCCCTGCACCTCAAGCTGCGCGCTGTTCCTGACCTACCAAGAATACGGGCCGGTATCCGGCAGGGCGCAGGGGACAAACAACGGATTGTGAGTCAGTTCACTCTGCGCTATCCTTTTTCTAGTCGCATATCGTACGCTTGTTCGCGATACGCACAAATCCAAAAATTCGGACCCCGTCTTTCAGTGCGGAAGGACCCCCTGCAATGACCGATCTCGCCCCCACTGCCACCGCTGCGGCGAAGCAGTACCAGCTCAAGCGCGCCAAGAAGGCCGCCCTAGCCGCCTTCCTGGGCGGCGCGCTGGAGTACTACGACTTCTTCATCTACGCCACAGCGGCGTCACTGGTCTTCTCCAAGATCTTCTTCCCGTCCGGCGACCCCACCGTCGCCCTCATCGCTTCCTTTGCCACCTTTGGTGTGGCCTACGTGGCACGGCCCTTCGGCGCCGTCGTCTTCGGCCACCTGGGGGACAAGATCGGCCGCAAGAACACGCTCGTGCTGACCCTCGTGCTGATGGGATCGGCCACCTTCCTGATCGGCGCACTGCCGGACTTCAACTCGGCCGGCTACTGGGCGCCCGCCCTGCTGGTGGTCCTGCGCCTCATGCAGGGACTGTCCGCCGGCGCGGAAACGGCTGGCGCTTCTGCCCTGTCCACCGAGGAAGCACCTGAAGGACGCCGCGGCTTCTTCGCCAGCTTCGCCATGAGCGGCATCTCTGCCGGCATCGTCCTGGCCTCGCTCGCCTTCCTTCCCGTGGCGGCCATGAGCGAAGCCGACCGCCTCGCCTGGGGCTGGCGCATCCCGTTCTGGCTCTCCCTCGTGGTGCTGGTGGTCGCCTACCTGGTACGGCGCTCCCTCGAGGAGCCCGAGGTCTTCGAGGAAAAGCATGATCACGGCGAACTGGTGAAGCTGCCGTTCGCCAAGATGTTCAAGACCCACCCGGCGCAGTTCTTCCAGGTGGCGCTGATGTCCTTCGAAACCGTCACCAACACGTTCATGCAGTCCTTCGGCCTCGCATATGCCGTGTCCGTCGGCGTCCCGACGTCGACCATGCTGTGGGTGAGCATCCTGGGCAACGTCATCGCCATGTTCAGCCAGCCACTGCTGGCCCGGCTCTCAGACCGCTTCGGCCGGCGTCCGGTGTTCATCGCCGGCGTGCTGGGGTCCGGACTGATGATCTTCGTTTACTTCTCCGTCATCTCCACCGGAAACATCCCCATGATCTTCCTCGCCAGCACGGTCATCACCGCCGGGACGTACTCCATGTCCAACGCGATCTACCCGGCCTGGTTCTCCGAGCTGTTCAACGTCAAGGTCCGCTACTCGGGCATGGCCATCGGACTGCAGGTCGGCATCCTCTGCGCCGGCTTCACCCCACTGCTGGGCACCGCGCTGGTCGGCGCCGACAAGGCCAACTGGGGCCCCGCCGCCTGGATCGTCGCGGCGTCGTCCCTGCTGGCTGTGGCCGGCGCGTACTGGGCCCGCGAAACCCACAAGACCCCGCTGCGGGAACTGGGCAACCCGGTCCGATAACCGCGAACGAGCAGATAGTGCCCTCAGATTGCTAATTTGAGGGCACTGTCTGCGAGTTCGGCATCCGCCATTTCGGGGCACAGGAGGAACTGCATGGAGCTACGGCAGATCGAGGCTTTCCTTGCCGTGGCCGAGGAACTGCACTTCGGCCGGGCAGCGCACCGCCTCCGCATGGCCCAGTCGCCGCTGAGCCAGACCATCCGGAAGCTTGAGAACGAGCTCGGCTCAGATCTGTTCGAGCGCAACACCCGCTCGGTGGCCCTGACGACGGCGGGAGTCGCCTTTCTTCCCCATGCCCGCCGGATCATCGACGAACTTGATCTGGCCCGCCGTTCCGCCGTCACCGAACCCGGCACGTTCTACGGCCGGCTCAGCATCGGCTTTTCGGGGGCGCTGAACCACCGGACCCTACCCCCGCTGACCCGGGCCCTCCGCAACCGCTACCCTTCCCTGGACCTCACCCTCACCGGCGGCCTGCTGACCCAGGATGCCGTGCAGCAGCTCCGGAACGGGTCGCTGGACCTGGCGTTCGTCGGACTGCCGCTGGATGCCGGCGCCCTGGCCACCCGCCCTATCGCCCTCGAACAGCTGGGCGCCGCCGTGCCGGTGGACCATCCGCTGGCCGAGCGGCCGGCCATCGGGCTCGCCGAACTGTCCGACGACGGTTTTGTCACGATGCGCGCGGCGCAGGGATCCACCCTCCGCGAGGGCATCTTTGCGGCCTGCGCGGCCGCAGGGTTCCGGCCCAGGGTGGCGCAGGAGGTCACCGACCCGTACACCGCGCTGTCGCTGGTGGCCGGCGGCGTCGGGGTGAGCCTGATGCCCGCCTCCGTCGCCAGCATCATGCCCGGCGGGACCGTGTTCATCCCGCTGACCGGCACCGCGCCGCTGCTGGAGTCGGGCGTCGCCTGGAACCCGGCCGGCATCTCCCCCGCCCTGGCACTTGCCCTGGCCGTCGCCGAGGAAGTCCTCCCCACGCCGACCGGCTGAGGCGCCCGGCAGGCGGAGGTACCAACCCGGCCTCCCGCCGTCGTTCTTTATGTGTTTTCTGTACATACTCATTGACCAAATAAGTGTTGGACGCCGCACAATCCCGGTGGCGACGATGGAGGGGAACATCCGCCAGCTCAACGATGAGGACACACCCCATGGGAACATTCGCTGTCACCTACGCCTACTCCGCCGCCTCCTCCGCGGGACGCGACGAACACCGCCCCCGCCACGTCGAATTCCTGCAGGAGCAGTTCGACGACGGCCGGCTGGTGAAGAGCGGCCCGTTCGGGCCAGACGAGGATCCCGGCGCGCTGCTGATCATCGAGGCGGCCTCGAAGGCCGACGTCGAAGCACTGATGGACCAGGACCCGTTCTACCGCAACGGCTTGGTGGAGCAGCGCAGCATCCGGCAGTGGAATGTGGTCTTTGATACCAACGCCGGCGCCGGCACGGCGCGGAACTAGGGGCTCCTGATGCTGATCGCGCGCACAGTCGCCAGGGAGACCATCCGGTACGAGGACATTCCGGAGCCGGCCCTCGAGCCCGGCCATGCCCTGGTCCGCGTCCATAACGTCACCCTGTGCGGCACAGACCTGCACATCTGGGAGGACGACTATCCGGCCGGGCTGCCCGTCATCCAAGGCCACGAATTCGCGGGCGTCGTCGAGGCAATCGGCCAGAACGACGCCGGAATCCGCGCCGGTGACCGCGTTGCCGTCAGCCCGATGGTGTACTGCGGAGAGTGCCGGACGTGCCGCCTGGGCCGCTTCAACGTCTGCGAGAACATCGGCTGCATCGGCTGCTATTCGGACGGCGCGCTCGTGGAGCTGATCAGCGTGCCGGTGGAGAAACTATGCCCCGTGCCGGGCGGCCTGGAACTGGATCTGGCCGCCATGGCCGAGCCGGCGTCCATCGCCATGCAGGCGGTGAACCGGGGCCGGCCGTCGCCCGGCGAGACCGCCCTGGTGCTGGGCAGCGGTCCGATCGGGCTGCTCGCCACGCTGTACCTGACGGACCTCGGCGTGCGGGTCGTCTGTGCCGACACGGAGCCGGACCGGCTGGAGCTGGCCACCGCGTTTGGCGCGGTGGACACACTGCCGGTGAATCCCAGTGCCGATTTCCCCGCCGCGGACCAGAAAATCCGGCTGGATGCGCTGACGGATTCGTCAGGACCGGAGCTGGTCATCGAGGCCACAGGTGTTCCGTCCTCGCTGGAGAATGCCATCCGCCTGGTTGCGAGCGCCGGACGGATCGTGCAGGTGGGGATTTCGGCGCGGACCGCGTCCGTTCCGATGAACACCATTCCCTTCAAGGAGATCGATCTGCTGGGCAGCCGGAACAGCCTGAACCTTATCCCGGCGGGACTGGAACTGCTTGCCCGGCACCGGGACCAGGCCCGTGCGCTGATGACGCACCGTTTCCGTTTCGAGGACCTGCAACAGGCCTTCGAACTCACGCGGAGCCGGACCGAGCCGGTAGGCAAGATCGTGGTGGACATGCCAGCCGCGCAGTCCGACCGCTCGACGGAAACTGACGCGCTCACGGAGGCCCAGGCGTGAGCGTGGGTGGCGCGGCGGCCCCTTTGCTCACCCCCGTCCCCCGTCTCGCAGCGTCCTATGACGTGGTGGTCGCGGGCAGCGGCGCGGCCGGCCTGGTCGCCGCGGTCCGGGCAGCCGACGCCGGGCTGAGGGTGCTGGTGGCCGAGAAGGCACCCCTGCTCGGCGGCACCACGGCAGCGGGGGGCGGCGTGATGTGGGCACCGAACAACCACCTCGCCCGCCAGGCCGGATACCGGGACAGCCATGAGGACGGGGTCGCCTACCTCACCGAGGCCGCCGGGCACGTGCTGACTCCAGCGGAAGTGGAGTGGTACGTCCGGACGGCACCGCGCGCCGTCGCGTATCTCGACGGCGAAACCCGGCTTTCCCTGACACCGATCACCCGCCCGGATTACCACATGGAATGGCGCGGTGCGGCCGACGGCGGACGCGGCCTGGACAACGGCACCTTCGACCCGTCAGGGTACCCGGGCCTCGCGGAGGCGATCCGTCCGTCGTCGTATTTTCCGCTGCTGACCATGACCGAACGGGACCAACTGAACGGACGGGCGGCAGATCCGGAGTTGCTGGCCCGTCGCGCCGCCACGGGTGTGCGGACCATGGGCGGGGCCCTGGTGGGGTCGCTGCTGGCGAGCGCGCTGGACCGCGGCGTGGAGATTGCGGTTTCCGCCCCCGTTGAGGACCTGGCCCGCGATGGGGACAAATGGAACGTGACCATCGGCGGTGCCGGAGCCGGCAAGACCCTGTCCGCGGCCGCCGTCGTTCTCGCCTCCGGCGGCTTCGAATGGAACCCGCGGCTCCGCCGGGCGTTCCTGCCGTTTCCCGTGACGCCCATCAGCGCGCCGTCCAACGAGGGCGACGGCCTGGAGCTGGGGCTGAAGGCGGGCGCCGCCGTGGCGGACATGACCGCCGTCTGGGGAGTGCCGGTGATTTCCGAGGTGGCGCACGAGTACGACGGCGTGCGTTCCGGCCGGATGGGGAACGTGGAAATGACCCTCCCGGGCTCCATCACCGTGAACGCGGCTGGGAAGCGGTTCGTGAATGAGGCGCTGAACTACCACGATGCCAGCCGCGTGTTCGCCTCCGTTGATCCACACACAGGTCGCCAGCAGAACAACCCTGCATGGCTCGTGTTCGATGCGGCGTACCTGGCGAAATACCCGGTGGCGGGCTCGGCCGCGGGCTCTCCGGCTGACTGGATGACGGCCGCAGATTCGCTGGAGGAGTTGGCCGGCAAGGTCGGCGTCGACATTGCAGGGCTGGCTGCCACGGTGGCCAGGTTCAACTTGGATGCGTCGAAAGGAGTAGACACGGAATTCCACCGCGGTGCCACGCCGCAGGACCGCTTCCTGGGCGACGCCGCCATCACGCCCAACCCGTGCCTGGCACCTTTGACGACGGCGCCGTTTTACGCCGTCGGGATTTCCGCCGGCGTGCTAGGAACCTCCGGCGGCCTGGACACCGACTTCTACGGCCGCGTCCTCGACCGGCACCGGCAGCCGATCCCCGGACTCTATGCGGCGGGCAACGTCTCCGCGGGCGTCTTCCGCAACAACTACCCCGGCGGCGGAGCTACATTGGGCTCGGCCATCACCCGTGCGTTCGCAGTAGGAGAGCACCTCGCCGGCACCCTCTAACCGCGCCCACTAGCACGGAGTTTTGTCCATTTATCGCGACTTCCGGGGCGTTCAGCGGCCATTACCTGGACAAAAACTCCGAACGCGCGCAGACCGTCATTTGGCGAGCTGGGCCGCTCCGAAGGAAACACTGAACTGGACGCACCACAGATCCACCGACTTGAACCTGGCCAGGTCAAGCTCGTCGGGGAGCGCGTAGACTTGGTTGCCCTGGTTTCCCTTGATCACGCCTAAGTCGTAGTATTCGGCGGAGCCGGCCGTGAACCAGCCCGCCGTTCCCTCCACTGCGTCCGCGGCGCTGAGCCAGACGTGAACATCAGGACCGTTGGACGTGTCGAGATTCTCCAGCGTCAACACGCGCTTCCCGCCGGGCTGCTGAATTATTCGGACTGTTCCTGTGGTGGCGTGTTCGTGGCTGATGAGCGAGCCTACGGCCAGTTGAACCCGACCCCCAGGCACCGTGGTTGCAGTTCCGGAGGACGGCTTCGCGGTGGCGGAAGAGACAGCCGGCGACGCTGCAACTGTGGGCAGCTGCTCATCCACCCGCACGTCGACAAACAGAAGCCACGGCTTGAACAAAGCCAGTCCCAATGCCAGCACCACGGCACCCACAGCGGCGGCAATTAACCAACGGCGCTTGCGGGTGCGGGCCTCCATGCTGCAAATCTACACCCGCCGTCGAGACGAATTTTTGTGACTTGTCGCGAATTAAAGGGCGTTCAGAGGCTGGACAAGAACCCGGAACCGAAAGGGGGGTTAGCCGACCCGGGGCATCGGCTGCCCCGCCGAGATCGGGGCGGAAATCGCGGCGGGACGCTTTGCCGGATGGGACTGCAGCCAGGCCGGGATCCGCTCTGCCGGCAGCGGCTTGCTCCACAGGTAGCCCTGCGCGAGGCGCACACCCAGCCGGCGGAGTTCGGCCAGCTGGACGGCGGTCTCCACGCCTTCCGCCACCACATCAAGCCGCAGGCTCTCCGCCATGCCGAGCACCAGTTCGATGATCGTGGCCCCGTGCGGGTCGGTGCCCAGCTCCTCGACGAAGGTACGGTCGATCTTAAGGGTGCGGGCCGAGAGCCACTTAAGGTAGCTCAGCGACGAGTAGCCCGTGCCGAAGTCATCAATGGACAGGCCCACTCCAAGGCGTGCCAGCCGCTGCAGGGTTTCCTTGGGCAGATCCGGCTGGTCCATGAGGACGGTTTCGGTGATTTCCAGGTGGACAGCGGCGGGGTCGATGCCGGTGTCGCGGATGGCCGCCTCCACGATGTCGGGAAAGTCGCAGGCCACGAGCTGGCGGCCGGAGATATTCACTGCCGCCGTGAAGTTCTCCGCCCCCGGGACCTGCCTGCGCCACTGCTGCACCTGGCGCAGCGCCTCGCGGAGCACCCAGGCACCGATTGGCAGGATCAGGCCCGTCTCCTCGGCAATGGGGATGAAGGCATCCGGCATGATCGGGCCGTGCTCGTGGTGGTGCCAGCGCAGCAACGCCTCAAACCCAACAGCCTCCTCGGTGGAAACGCCGATGATCGGCTGGTAGTTCAGTGAAAGCTCATTGCGTTCCAGCGCCAGCCGCAGGTCGGATTCGAGGTCCAGGCGCCCGGTGGCGCGTCCGGTCATGCGCACATCGTAAATCGCCGACGAATCACCGCCCGCCGACTTGGCCCGGTACATGGCGGCATCGGCTCCCTGCAGCATCGATTCTGCGGTGTCCTCCACGTCCGCCAACGCGATGCCCACGCTGACGTTGAGGTAAATCTGCCGGCCATCCACATCGAACGGCTGCCGGGTTGCATCCCGGATCCTTTCGGCCACGGCCTGGGCCCCGCTCATCTGCAGATTCTCGCAGATCACCACGAATTCGTCGCCGCCAAACCGGCCCACCGTATCGCTACTCCGGACGGCGGTCTTCAACCTCTGCCCCAGCTGCACCAATATCGTGTCGCCGGCGCCGTGGCCGATGCCGTCATTGATCAGCTTGAACCTGTCGACGTCGACGAACATCACCACCGGGCGGGCGGTTCGGTCGAGGAACCCCTGCAGGACCTCGGTGACCATGTACCTGTTCGGCAGGCCGGTCAGGGCGTCATGGCGCGCCTGCCACTCCAGGATCTGTTCCGCGTTCTTCCGGTCTGTGATGTCCAGGACGGTGTCGAGGAACCGGATCGGCTTGCCGTCGGCGCTCTTCATGCTCCTGATGCGTGAGTGAAGCCACCGCTGTTCGCCGGTGGGCCGGATGATCCGGTACTCGAAGTCGGCGAAGCCAAGTCCGTGGTCCAGGCGTGCCCACACTTCGCGGACGCGGTCGCGGTCATCGGGGTGCGTCCGGGCCAGGATGGTTTCCCTGTCCTTCGGGCCGTCTGCGGGCATTCCCAGGATCCGGTCGAATTCCTCCGAGTGCCACGTCTCGCCGGTGGCCACCGTGTGCTCGACGCTTCCAACGTGGGCCATCTCCTGGGCAGCCAGCAGCCGCTCGCGTTCGGCTTCGGCCGCGGCTTTCAGTCGCTGGATCTCCGTGATGTCCCTGGCAATGGCGGACGCCCCCACCCGGATGCCGTCCTGATCGTAGACGGGGGACACTGTCAGTTCGACGTCGATCACCGACCCGTCCTTGCAGCGCCAGCGGGCCTCCACACCGGTAACAAACGCCCCGTTCCCCGAACGGGAGGTGACTTCCGTGCCGAAGTAGGCGCCGTCGTCGGCGGTCACCAGCCCATGAGTTTGCCCCACGGCCTCCCAGGAGCTCCAGCCGAGCATCCTCGCCGCCCCCGCATTCCAGCTGGTGATCTTGCCGGTAAGGTCGGCGCCGATGATGGCATCGCCGGAGGATTCGACCATGGCCGAGAGCCTGCGCAGGATGGCCTCGGTGTGCTTGCGGTCCGTGATGTCCTTTGAAATCGCCACGACCGCAACGGGTACGGTATGCCTGCCTCTGATTCGGCTGACTGTCGCATGGACCGGAAACTCCCGGCCCGTGCTGTGGCGGACCCACAGTTCGCCGGCCCAGTCCCCGCCGCGGGCCACCCGGTGCGCGATTTCCAAGTCCGTGGCAGTTTGGCCCCGCTCCTTGGCACCGTCCACGATGCCCAGGTCCGTGATCTTCAGTCCCAGCGCTTTGTCCGGGGCCAAACCGTACAACCGCTCCGACGCGCGGTTCCAGTACGTTATGCGCCAGTCGCCGTCCATCCCGATCACCGACTGGCCGATCTCGTCCAGCAGCAGCGATTGCATCACTAGGTCGTCGCGATGTTCCCCAGCCATAAACCCCTCCGACAGGTGCTCCCCCAATGGCAGCGCGCTAAGGCACTCGGACCGTTTGCTTAGGAACCGTGCTGGAAGTAAATCAGTAGGCTGTGTTTCCCGCAAGGGCATCGGCTACGTGGCGGCCTCCGCCTCCGCAAGCCGGATCATGCGCAGCTCATCCCGCACCGCACTGGAAGGCCAGTGGGCACCGGTCAATTCCATGAGCCGAGCAGGACCGGCGCCCGGGAAAAGCTTGTCCATCAGCCCTGCCGCGTGCAGCAGTCCAATCAGCGCAACAGTTCTGGCGTCCGACGCCGATCCGTTCAGTACGCTTTCGATCCTCGCCAGAAGTGCCGCCTCCGGAGCATGGTCCTTCTCCGGATAGCGGGTGGTCCTGAAGACGCCAAGATGCTTTTCGCCTACATGGCTCACGACGCCGAGAGCCGCCATCCCCTCATAGACACGGTGCAGTTCGGCGCGGCTTTCCAGCATGGCGACCCACCGCCGCGGACTGTGCGGCCGTGACTTCTCGTGGATCAGCTCCCACTGGTGCTGGAAGTCAGATTGCGGCGGGGCGCCGGTGGCCCTTACGTGCTTTCCCTGCAGCTGGATTGCGCCCAGCAGATCCAGCTCGGCCAGGATTGCGCCGGCCAGGCCTGCTTTGAGCTCGCTCTGCGGCACCTCCGGCTCTCCGTCCTTGTCATTTGTCGCCAGAAGAAGGAACGCCTGCGGAAGGTTCAGCTCCCCGGCGCCCGGATTTTCGGTGGTCATACCTTCATGGTGGCGCGGCCCACGCCATCGCTGCAATGGACGGTCGGGACCGCGGATTTTAAGGCCGGAACCCGAAACCACTTTTCGCAAAGGAAATTGCAGAGTAGATTAGTTGCAATCTGCCTTGCAAAGTGATCTGCGTTACAGATCATCTGCGCGCCACCGGTCCCGTTCAGGAATGAGGTCCGACTTGAGCCCCGATACCGCCCGGCTGGAAGCCAGCGCAGGAACCGGTGCCGTCCCCGATTCCCACACCTGGCTGGGTGACGCGCTTCCGGACGTACCGCTGTCTAAGGCACAGAGCCGGGTGGTCGATGTGATTGCGCGCAACCCGCAGCTTTCCTCGTATGCGGACATCGCGGAGATCGCCCAGCGGGCCGACGTCAACAATTCGACGGTGGTCCGCGCGGCCCAGCACCTGGGCTACCGGGGCTGGCCGGACCTCCAGCGGGAACTGCGGTCCCGCTACCTGGTGATGATCTCCACCGAGGACACCCTGACCGAGCACGGGGAACACCGCAGTCCCCTGCATGACGCGCTCACCCACGACATCGAGAACCTGCGCCTGACCCTGGACTCCAACACGGCCGACGAGGCCGAGGCAGCTATCGCCACCATGGCAGCGGCGAAGTCCATCATCGTCCTGGGACTGGGTTCGTTCGCCGGCCCCGCCAGCGTGATGGCGCACTTGGGCTCGACCATGGGGTACCCCATCACCCTTGAGAACCGCGGCGCGGTCCACCTCGCCTCCAGCGCCAACGCCCTTGGACCGGGCGACGTCCTGGTGGTCATCAACATGTGGCGGTCCATGCGGCAGATCATCATCACCGCCGAAGCCGCGAAACAAGCCGGCGCCAAGGTCATCGCCATCAGCGACATGCGCCGCGGCCGCCTGGCAGCCGTCGCGGACCACCTCCTGGTGGTGGCCTCTGAGGGGATCTCCTTCTTCCAGTCCGTCACCGCCGCAAACTCACTGGTCTACGGCCTGCTGGCAGGCATGGAGGCCGCGCACCCCGAGCGCAGCCGTGCAGCCATCCGCCGCACGCAGCAGCTGTGGAAAGACCTCGACATCTACCTCGACTGACCACCCACGCCCCAACTGGACCCCGCATACCTTTTTCCAGGAGACACTTCATGAACACCAGCACCGAACGCCGCATCGCCGTCATCGGCCTCGGAGCCATGGGCGGGGCGATGGCCGCCACGCTCCACAAGGCGGGCTGGGAGGTCACCGGCTTCGACCCCTCCGAGGCAGCACGGACCGCCGCGTCCGACGCCGGCATCGCCGCCACCGCCCGCGTGGAAGATCTCGCCGGTACCCCCTACGCGGTACTCTCACTGCCCGCGGCCAGCGTCGTGGAGTCCACCGTTCCCCAGCTTCTGGCATCACCGGGAACCGTCGCCATCATCGACACCACCACCTCCGAGCCGGCAACCAGCAAGCAGATGGCCGAACTCGCCGAGGCGCAGGGCGCAGCGTTCGTCGATGCCCCGGTCTCCGGCGGCCGCGACGGCGCATCAACCGGAACGCTGAGCGCCTTCGTCGGGGCAACGGATGCGGCCCTTGGCGCCGCCGAACCCGTTCTGCTGGCACTCACCGGTGGCAAGTACAACCACATCGGCGGACCCGGCAGCGGCAACGTCGTCAAGCTCCTCAACAACGTCCTGGCCGCTGCCAACCTGGTCTCGGTGGGCGAGGCCCTGGGAGTCGCCAAGGCCTACGGCATCGACCCGGCCAAGGCGGCAGCAAGCATCAGCGAAGCCTCCGGCGGCAGCAAGGTCTCCGCGAACATGTACCCCAACTGGGTGCTCTCCGGAACCCACGACTCCGGTTTTTCGCTGGGGCTCATGGCACGCGACGCCGCGCTCGCCGTCGACGTCGCCGCCCAGATCGGCGAAAAGCCGGCGCTGCTGGCCGCCGTCGCCGGCCAATGGCAGGAAGCCCTGGCGGCCCTCGGGCCGCGCGCGGACTTCACCGAGATCGCGCGGACCGTTGCCCCTGCCATCACCCGTGCCGGCGCGCCCGGCACCACAAACGGCACCGCAAACGGCACCACCGCCGTCGCCTGACGGCTCCTTCAGCACAACGACCCCCAACACAGAGGACCACCACATTGAGCACCACCACAGCACCCACCTCCTCCTCGGCGGCCACCGCCCGGGCCGTCCTGGACGCAGCATTCCCCGCCGGCGTCGGAGTATTCCTTGACGGCAGGACAGTCACCGGCAGCGGGGAGAACATCACCCTCACCGCAGCCGCCACCGGGGAACCGTTCGCCACCTACGCCGACCCCGGCGCCGAGGGCGCCAACGCCATCCTGGAAAGCTCAGTCGCCGGGGCGAAAACCTGGGGCGAAATGAACGGGTTCGAACGGGCAGCCATCCTCCGCAACGTCAGCCGCGCCGTTGGAGCGCACGCGGAGGAACTGGCCATCCTCGAATCGGCCACCACCGGAAAGCCCATCCGTGATGCCCGGGTTGAAGCCGCCAAGGTCGCCGAGATGTTCGGCTACTACGCCGGCTGGGCGGACAAACTGACCGGCCAGACCATCCCCGTTCCCGGCCCGTGGCACACCTACACCGAACGCGTCCCCTGGGGCGTCGTCGTCGCCATCACACCGTGGAACGCGCCGCTGTTCACCGCCGGCTGGAACTCCGCCGCGCCGCTGGCCGCGGGCAACGCCGTGATCATCAAGCCCAGCGAATTCACGCCGGCCTCCACCATCCGCCTCGCCCAGCTGGCGCACGAGGCGGGCCTGCCGGCGGGTGTGTTCAACGTGGCGGCGGGGCTTGGCCAGACCGTGGGCGCGGCGCTCACCAGCGACCGGCGGGTCGGCAAGGTCAGCTTCATCGGCTCCGTCCCCACCGGCCGCCGGGTGGCCGTGGCCGCCGCGGAGGCCGGCATTCCCGCGCTGCTGGAACTTGGCGGCAAGAGCGCCAACATCGTTTTCGCGGACGCGGACCTGGAACGGGCCGCCGACGGCGCCATCGCGGCGATCTTCTCCGGCGCCGGGCAGTCATGCGTGGCCGGGTCGCGGCTTCTGGTGGAGCGCAGCGTTCACGCCCAGTTCGTGGAGCTGGTCGCCGCCCGCGCGGCGAGGCTGCGCGTCGGCGACCCGCTGAGCGCGGACACCGAGGTGGGACCCATCATCACGGCCCAGCAGTTCGCCACCGTCACCTCGCTCATCGAGGCCGGAATGAACGACGGCGGACGCCGGGTCACCGGTGGAACGCTTCCCGACGCTCTGGCCGGGTCGCCGCTGGCCGGAGGCCACTGGGTCATGCCCACCCTGCTCGACGGCGTGACGCTGCAGAACACGCTGGAAACCACGGAGGTATTCGGGCCCGTCGTCGGGGCCGATGCCTTCGACACGGAGGCGGAGGCGATTGCCCGGGCCAACAACACGAACTTCGGCCTGGCCGGTGCGGTGTGGACCTCGGATGTTTCCCGCGCGCACCACGTGGCACGCGAGGTGAAGGCCGGCACGTTCTGGATCAACTCCTACAAGACCATTCACGTCGCGGTTCCGTTCGGCGGTTTCGGGGACTCCGGCCACGGCCGCTCCTCCGGCCCGGGCGTCCTGGACGAGTATACGCAGACCAAGGCCATCTGGGTGCCGACCCGTGCAGCGGGCGCCCCCTTCCCGTCCCTCTCCTACTAGGGAAGGCATGTTCATGGAAGTCACGGATATGGAGACCCTCCGCACGACACTTGCCGAGGGAGTCAGCAGGTGGAAACCACGGGTGCAGGAGTTGGCGCACCAGATCCACGCATTCAAGGAGGTGTCCTTCGAGGAGGTCCGCTCGGCCGAAGCGATAGCAGACCTGCTGGCCGAGGGCGGCTTCGAGGTGGAACGCGGCACGGGCGGCCTTCCCACGGCCTTCACCGCCACCGCCGGAAGCGGCGACCTGACGGTCGCGCTGTGCGTGGAATACGACGCACTCCCGGACATCGGACACGCGTGCGGGCACAACCTGATCGCCGGCACCTCCGTGGGTGCCGCCCTGGCTCTGCAGCCCTTCGTGGATGAATTAGGAATCACCCTGAAGGCCATCGGGACGCCGGCGGAGGAACACGGCGGCGGCAAGGCGCTGCTGCTGGAGCGCGGCGCGTTCGACGGCGTCAGCCTCGCCCTCATGGTCCATCCGGTCCAGGACGGGGTGACCTACAACCCCGCGGGCACCAGCGCCCAGGCCGTCGGCCGGTACCGGGCGACGTTCACCGGACAGGCAGCCCACGCGGCGGCAGCCCCGCACCAGGGCGTGAACGCCGCGGACGCCGCCGTGCTGAGCCAGGTGGCCGTCGGGCTGCTGCGCCAGCAGATCCCCGGCGACCACCGCATCGCAATGTATGTCGCAGAGGCCGGTCACGTCACCAACATCATTCCGGAACGGGCGGTGGTGGAGTTCGAATGCCGGGCCTTCACCCTGAGGGAATACGAGGCACTGCTGGAGCGGGTCCGCCGCTGCTTCGAAGGGGCCGCCCTGGCCACCGGCACCACGCTGGCCATCGCGGACACGGAACCCCTCTACGAACCGCTGATCCAGGACGACGCCCTGGCGGCCCACTGGACCGAGGCCATGGTGGTGTTTGGCAAGGACACCTCCCCCTCGGCCGGCATCAGCGGCGGCTCCACGGACATGGGCAACATTTCCCAGGTCATCCCCAGCCTGCATCCCTGGCTGAGCATTCCCGGTGCGGACGTGCCCATCCACTCGCACAGCTTTGCAGCACTTGCAGACTCCCCCGCGGCCTACGCCGTGATGCACGAGGCCGCCACCGCGCTGGCCTGGACGGTCGCCGCCGCGGCCACTACCCCCGCCGAAAGGGCACGCCTGATCAAAGCGGCTTACCGCCGCCAGACGGTCACACAGGAAGGCACATCATGAGCACCAGCAGAACACCCGTGCGGACAGACAGGGCTGGTACCCGGCTGACGCTTCCCATCGCCGCCCTGGCCTTTGTCATTGCCCTGGCGGTCCAGCTGATCGGACAGGCCAAGATCGACGTCGGCATCGGCGCCATAGTCATCTTCCCCATGGTCTGGGGGCTCATCCTCGGGCTGCTCGTCTCGGTCCAGAAGTTCAAGCCGCTGGGCCTGGACCTGCAGCGGGTCGCCGCCGCGCTGGTGGGCGTTGCCGTGCTGCTCCTGGTGGCCAGGCTCGCGTTCAACATCGGGCCCAGCCTTCCCACCCTGCTCAAGGCCGGGCCGGCGCTGCTGCTGCAGGAGGTGGGGCACCTGCTGGGCACCATTGCACTCGCCCTCCCGCTGGCCGTGCTGCTCCGGATGGGCAAGGCGACGGTCGGTGCCACGTTCTCCCTTGACCGGGAACCGTCCTTTGCCATGGTCTCCGAAAAGTACGGCCCCGACTCCGACCAGTACCGCGGCGTCCTGGCCATGTACGTTTTCGGAACCCTGTTCGGCGCCGTGTACATCACGCTGCTGACATCCCTCGTATCCAACTGGAAGATCTTCGACCCCCTGGCCCTGGCCATGGGTGCAGGCGTGGGGTCCGGGTCCATGATGGCCGCGTCCTCAGCAAGCATCATCGCCGCCTACCCCGGCGACCAGGAGGCCATCCTTGGCATGGCGGCCATCTCCAACCTGATCACCACCATCCTCGGCGTCTACGTCGGCATCTACCTCGCCCTTCCGCTGGCGGATCGTTTCTACAGGGTGCTCACCCGCGGGCAGACCCGGGAAGAGGCTGCGGTCACGGCCGGCGCCGCGCCGCAGCGTGCGGACACCCAGCGCAGCGCTGCCGCCACCCACCGCGCTCCTGATACGGAGCTCGGCGGCGCCGACACCGCACGGGATGCAGCCCAGGCCGAGGAAAACCGGCGGTTCCGCGAGCGTGTGGCCGAATCGTCGGCGGCCATGCACCTGCCGCTGTGGCTCTCCCTCTTGGTCCTCACCGTCCTCGGCATCGGCACCGCTTCGGTGGCGGCCAAGGGATTCAGCCTGACCATCGTCGCCGGGTACGCAATCATGCTAGCCCTCGTTCTGGTCAGCATTGCCCTGGCCAGGCTCACCAAGAAGATCTCGGCGATCGTCTACATCACCACCATCGGCGCCTACATCTCCAGCCCGTGGTTCTTCGGTGCCGCAGCACTCGCCGGGCCCATCAAGTCGGTCGACTTTCTGTCCATCGCCACGGTCATGCTGACCCTCGCCGGCCTGTCCCTGGGCAAGGACATTCCGCTGCTGAAAAACATCGGCTGGAAGATCATCCCGGTGGGCCTGGTGGCCGTCACCGCATCGTTCCTGCTGTCCACCGTCATCGCGGAGTTCGCCCTCGGCCTGTGGCACTAACGCCCTAACGCACAAAAGGAAGCGGACGACGGCAGGCCCTCCCGCCGTCGTCCGCTTCCTTTGTTTTTGCCTCTTGTCAGCGCAACCGCTACATGAGTATGGTGCGGCCAGCCGGACTTTCGGCCACGCCGGGTCTTAGGCAGTGCCGGCAGTTTGGCATTACAGCGCGGCGCCCCAAACGGCGCCGCCGTCAGGGGCCATGACGCGCGCAATCCTGGCCCCGTAAATCCAGGCGCCCGCTCACCGCGCCGGCACGGCCACGGGCGACGCAGGACGCCACGCTTCCGCTCACTCCACCCTTTATCCAAGGGAGAACCAGATGTTAGGCACCACAAGCCGCCTCGCCGCCGTCGCTCTCGCCGCCGGTCTCATGGGCATCGCCGCCCCCGCCCACGCGGCCCCCGCGACACTCGTTAGCGCGGGGGCCGGAATCCTCGTCGCAGACGGCGCCGCCGTCGATATTCCGGTGACCTTTGTCTGCGACACCGATCCCACCCTGCTCATCGCGGTACCCGTCATCCAGCTCACTCAAAGAGTCAGCGACGGACGGATAGCCGGCGGCTTCGGAAACGAACAGCTCAGCTGCACCAGGCAGGCCCAGACCGTCACCATTCGTGTAGTTCCAAACATGATGGCGTTCAACGAAGGCACGGCCGCGGCCACCATCGTTCTGCAAAGCTGCAACGCGCAGTTCCAGTGCTCCGTAGAGGTCATCAACACCGAGGTGAAACTCGCCAAGGGCACAGCTTCCGGGATCGTGCCCCAGAGGTAGGGCTAGGAGAGTTCCAGCTCGCGGACGACGCCCGCTCCGTCATGCGGCGCCCTCAAGGATCTTGACCCGTGGCTGCACGGAGACGTACTCCCCCTTGAAGAAAAGGAGGGGATCGACGTCGGAACGGGCGCCCAGGGCGTGGACGGCGGCCACCACGATGGTGTGGTCGCCGCCGTCGTACTCCTGGTGCAGCTCGCAGTCCACCCAGGCCAGGGCGCCGTCGAGGACAGGGCTGCCGAGGGGCGATGGCGAGTGGTCAACACCGGCGAACTTGTCCGCACCGGGCCGCGCGAACTGGGCCGCGAGGTGCTGGTGGCCGGCCGGAAGGACGTTGACGGTGAAGCGGCCCGCAGCACGCAGCAGCGGCCAGGTGCTGGAGGTCCGTGCCGGGCTGAAAGTCACCAGCGCCGGCTCCAGCGAGAGCGACGCAAAGGACTGGCAGGTGAACCCGGCAGGGCCGTTCTCGGTGGCCGCGGTGATCACGGTCAGGCCCGTTGCGAAGTGGCCCAGCACGTTGCGGATCCGGCGCGGGCTGAGGTCTGAGAGTTCCGTCATGGCGAGTCCTTTCGAAGCGTGTAGACCCAATCAAGCACCTTGCTGCGCGCTTCCCAACCCCGGCTGCAACGAACTGACGCGCACTGAAACGCAGCTTCACCGGCCGAAGCGAGGCGTAACAAAACCGGCCAACTTCCTGTGCCCGGGTGGACAGGAACGGTCTGCAAAACCGTTGACGCGTTCGAATCCCGCCATCACACCCGGGAATAATTCCGAATTTGCGGAAATACCATCGCTCAAAGTCCGCAAATAGGGAATCATGGTGTCGTGCCGAAAATCCGCATCTCCGAAGCCGCGCGCTTCCTGGGCGTCAGTGACGACACCGTCCGCCGCTGGACCGAGAACGGGACGCTCACCCCCGTCAAGGACTCCTCCGGCCGGCTGGCCGTCGAGGGGCTCGAACTCGCCCACCTCGCCAGGGACCAGGCGCAGCTGCCCGAGGACCCCACCCGCGTCGGCAGCTCGGCGCGCAACCGGTTCGTTGGCCTGGTCACCGGCATCACCGCGGACAAGGTCATGGCCCAGGTGGAGCTGCAGTGCGGCCCGTTCCGCGTCGTTTCCCTGATGAGCAGCGAAGCCGTCCGTGACCTCGGCCTTGAACTCGGGTCCGTGGCCACTGCGGTCGTCAAGGCCACCACGGTCATCATCGAAACGCCCCAAGGAAAGAGCATCATATGAGCACCATCCGCGTGCCCGTCGGCGCCCTGCTGGCCGCCGGAGTCCTTGCTGCCGGGCTGGCCGGCTGCGCCGCTTCCAGTACCGCGGCCGGCACGACCCGGAGCGGCAGTTCGACGGCGGCCGGTACCGGCACCGTCACCGTGTTCGCCGCCGCGTCCCTCAAGTCGACGTTCACCAAGATCGCCTCCGGGTTCGAGGCCGCAAACCCGGGCACCAAGGTCACCCTGAACTTTGCCGGGTCCTCGGACCTGGTCACGCAGGTTACCCAGGGAGCCCCGGCCGACGTGATCGCCTCCGCCGACACCACGAACATGGCCAAGCTCTCCGACGCCAAGCTCATCGACGGAACGCCAAGCAAGTTCGCCACGAACACCTTGGAGATCGCCGTCCCGCCGGGGAATCCGGCGTCGATCAGCTCCTTCGCTGACCTGGCGAAGCCGGGCGTCAAGGTGGTTGTCTGCGCACCGCAGGTGCCCTGCGGCTCCGCCACCGAGACGGTGGAGCAGGCCGCCGGAACCACCCTGAAACCCGTGAGCGAGGAATCCTCCGTGACCGATGTACTCGGCAAGGTCAGCTCCGGTGAAGCCGACGCCGGGCTGGTCTACGTCACCGACGTCAAGACCGCTGGCGACAAGGTCAAGGGCATCCCGTTCAGCGAGTCGGACCAGGCCGTGAATACCTACCCGATCGCCACCGTGGGCAGCAGCAAGAGCAAGGAACTGGCCAAGGCCTTCATCGCCATGGTCACCGGAAGCGAAGGCAGGAAGGTCCTCAGTGACGCCGGTTTCGGCACCCCGTAGCAAGGCCAGGACAGGCAGCAGAACTAACCGGCGGGACACCCGCTACACCGGTGTCCCGCCGTGGGTATTCGCCCTCGCGGCAGCAGGAGCGCTGTTTGTCCTGTTGCCGCTGGCCGCCATGGTGGTCAGGGTCAACTGGGGCGAGTTCATCCCGCTCATCACCTCGGAATCCTCCCTCACCGCGCTGGGTCTGAGCCTGCGGACGTCGGCCGCCAGCACAGTACTGTGCATCGTGCTCGGTGTGCCGCTGGCCCTCGTCCTGGCCCGTGCCAGTTTCCCGGGCCAGCGGCTGCTGCGCGCCTTCGTGCTCCTCCCCCTCGTGTTGCCGCCGGTCGTCGGTGGCATCGCCTTGCTGTACACGTTCGGCCGCCAGGGCCTGCTCGGGCGCAGCATCGAACTGGCAGGGATCCAGATCGCCTTCTCCACCAGCGCCGTCGTTCTTGCCCAGACGTTCGTGGCGCTGCCGTTCCTGGTGGTCAGCCTCGAGGGCGCCCTGCGCACTGCGGGCACCAAGTACGAGGCGGTTGCGGCGACCCTGGGCGCCCGTCCCACCACAGTGCTGCGACGCGTCAGCATCCCGCTGGTGCTGCCCGGGCTGGCTTCCGGTGCGGTGTTGTCGTTCGCGCGCTGCCTCGGTGAATTCGGCGCGACCCTGACCTTCGCCGGCAGCCTGCAGGGCGTTACCCGAACCCTGCCGCTGGAGATCTACCTGCAGCGGGAAACCGACGCCGATGCCGCCGTCGCCCTTTCCCTGGTGCTGGTCGCGGTGGCCGTCGCGGTCGTCGGGCTTTCCTACCGCCGCCCCCGGGCGCTGCCGTCACAGGCAGGAACAGAATGACCTTCACGCTCAACGCCGCGCTGCACGCGCGCAACTTCGACGTCTCCCTCACGCTCGGACCCGCCGAAACCGTCGCCGTGCTGGGCCCCAACGGAGCCGGAAAATCGACACTGCTGGGGATTATCGCCGGGCTGCTCCGCCCGGACAGCGGGCGCGCCGTGCTCGGAGAGAAAACGCTGTTCAACCTCGACGGCGGAGCCAGCCACTTCCTGCCGCCGCACACCCGGGGAACAGCCCTGCTCGCACAGGAACCGCTGCTGTTTCCGCACATGAGCGTGCTGGAGAATGTCGCCTTCGGGCCACGGGCGGCCGGCGAGAGCCGGGCCTGCGCGCTGGAGACGGCGCGGCACTGGCTGGCCGAGGTGGAGGCCGCCGAGTTCGCGGACCGGCGGCCCGGCCAGCTCTCGGGCGGGCAGGCGCAGCGCGTCGCCATCGCCCGCGCCCTGGCCACAGACCCCGAACTGCTGCTCCTTGACGAACCCATGGCGGCCCTCGACATCCATGCCGCCCCTATGCTCCGCAGGCTGCTCAAGCGGGTCCTCGCCAACCGCCGGGCCATCATCATCACGCACGATATCCTGGACGCCCTGATGCTCGCCGACCGGGCAATCGTCGTCGAAAGTGGACACATCACCGAGGAGGGGCCCACGCGCGCGGTCCTGGAAAAACCGCGCAGCAAGTTCGCCGCGGGCTTGGCGGGCATGAACCTGGTGACCGGCACCATCACCGGCCGCGGACTGACTTCCGACGGCGGGCTGGACATCACTGCCCACCCCGAGGACGGTGCCGTCCCCGGCCAGGACGGCGTCGCCGTCTTTTCGCCGACGGCGGTTTCGGTCTTCCTGGGCGCTGAGCACGGCAGCCCGCGGAACTCGTTCGCCGTCACCATCACGGACCTTGAACCCCACGGCGACCAGATCCGCGTCCACGCAGGCGGCCTGTCAGCGGACATCACCCCGGCAGCCTCGGCAGACCTGGGACTCACGCCGGGGATGACCGTCTACTTTGTCATCAAGGCCACGGCCATCGCCGTTTACCCGGCGTAGGGGTCCTTGGGTGCTCCGACCCCAGCGCGGACTGGCAGCTAATGCCCGCAAAATCCAATTCTGGGTCATTACCTGCCGGTTCGACGGGTAAGTCCGCCATTCGTTTGGCCAGCACCGCCGACAGCACCAGAACCAGTAGTCCGGCCAGCGGCACCACGAAGAGTCCGACGCGCAGGCTGGCAACATCCGCGATGGCGCCCACGACAGGCGGCGACACCAGGAAGCCCACGCGCATCAGCCAGCTGACCATCGTGAGTCCCGTTCCGGGCCGCAGCCCGGGGAGTTCGTCCGCCGCGTGCATGGCCGCGGGAACGAGGGTTGCGACGCCGAGGCCTGCTGCCGCGAAGCCGAGGATGGTACCGGGGACGCTGGGGACGGCCAGGGCGGTACCCATGCCGACGGCGGCGATGATGCCGCCGGCGCGCGCCACGGTCCGCTGGCCGAAGCGGTCCACGAGCCGGTCGCCCAGCAGACGGCCGACGAACTGCGCTCCGGTCAGCGCCACGAAACCCAGGCCGGCGATAGTCGTGGCAGCCCCGAGGCTGTCGCTGAGGTAGATGGCGGACCACGAACTGCCCGCGTCCTCCACGAGTGCGGCGGCCGTGGCGATGAGCACCAGGGCGGCCAGGACGCCGTACTTGGCCGCTGCTCCCCGGGCGGCCGACGCCGGTCCCAAGTCCGGTTCCGCAGTTCCGTCCGCCGCCTCAGCGGCGGCAGCATCGCCGTCGTCCGTTTCCGGCCCCGGCAGGAGGAAGCGGTAGCAGCACAGCGTCAGCGCCGCGAACAGGGCGGCGGAGATGCTGAGGTGGATTCCGGGCACAAGATTAAGGCCCGCCGCCGCGGCACCCATCAGGCCGCCCAGCACCGCTCCGATGCTCCACACCGCGTGCAGGGAGTTGATGATGGAGCGCTGGTACAGCCGCTGCACGCGCAGCCCGTGGGCATTCTGCGCCACGTCGGTGGCTGCGTCCATGGCTCCTGCAAAGAAGAGCGCAGCCGCGAGCATCGCCCACGAGGGCGCGATGCCCGCGAAAAGAATGCCCACGCTGGTCAGGATGGTGCCCGCAACCGCCACCCGCGAGGACCGGAAGCGGCGGATCAAGGCGCCCGACGCGAGTCCCGCAATCAGTGCACCGAGGGGGAACGCCGCCACGGCAAGGCCGAACTCCGCATTGCTCAGGCTCAGGTCGTCCATGATCGCCGGGTACCGCGGCAGCAGGTTGGCGAAGAGCGCGCCGTTGGTGAGGAAGAGGATGCCGACGGCGGCACGCGCCTTGCCGGGCCTGGCCGGTGCGGCGACGGCGGCAGACGGCGCCGTAGTTGAAGAGTTGGTCACTGCGGAGTCACTATTCTGTTCACGGCGTCGCGAACGGTCTCAATGGACATGGGCTCCAGGGCCAGCGCGCGGTGGATGGAGAGGCCCTCAATCAGGGCGTCGAGCATCACCGTTGTGGCCGGATCGAAGTGCCGCTCCAGGGCGGCGCGGCTCCTGGCCATCCAGGTGTCGGTCACCCGGCGCAGGTCCGGGCGGCGCGCGGCCAGGGCGTAGAGCTCGTAGGTGAGCAGGATGTTCCGGCGTTCCCCGAGCAGCTCCCCCCCGATGAGGCCTACCACGGCTTCCCGCGCAGCCTCCGGCCCGTCGGCGTTAGCCAGGGCCGCCTCGAATCCGTCCGCGGTTTCGTCGGCGAGCTTCGTGAAGGCCGCCGCGAACAGATCGTCGAGGCCCTTGAAATGGTAGGTCAGCGAGCCAAGGGGCACGTCCGCGGCCAGGGCGACCTTCCGGTGGGTGGTGGCGGCAACGCCGTGTTCGGCGATGACGTCCAGTGCCACCTCTATCAGCCGCTGCCGACGGTTGGGGTCATGGCGGCGTACGCTGCCGGCCCTGGGCGGCTGCCCAGCGCTCATATGCTGCGGATGACGCGTGCTGGATTGCCGACGGCGACGACGTTGGCCGGCACGTCCTTCGTCACCACGGCCCCGGCGCCGATCACCGAGTTCTCCCCCACTGTCACGCCGGGCAGGATGATCGCCCCTCCGCCGATCCACACGTTGTCACCGATGGTGATGGGCTGCGCCGCCTCAAGCTTGTCCCGGCGCGGCCCAGGCTCCACCGGATGCGTGGGCGTCAGCAGCTGGACGTTGGGGCCGATCTGCACGTCGTCGCCGATGGTGATAGGGGCAACGTCCAGCGCCGTTAAGTTGAAGTTGATGAAGGTACGGGCACCGATCCGGATGTACTTGCCGTAGTCAACGAACAACGGCGGCCGGATGTCCGTGTCCTCGCCGACCGCACCGAGGAGGTCGGCCAGGATCCGCTTGGCCTCACCCCGGTCCCCGGCCCACGTCCTGCCGTAGCGGTCGGCCAGCTCCATGCCGCGCGCGTTGTCGGCGGCGAGGTTCGGATCGTCGGCGATGTACAGGTCCCCGGCGAGCATCCGTTCCTGCATCGTCCTGCTGTCGCCGGCAAAATACTGCTCCACAACAAATCCCTCCGAAAGGCGTTATGTACAAATGTACACTGCTTGTGTACGGATGTACATAACGCCCCCCCGGGGCTGTTCGGAGATGAGCGCAGAAGGATTAGTTCTTGGCCACGTCCAGCTCGACGACGGCCCAGGACAGTGCGGGCAGGCTCAGCCGGAATTCGGAGCCGCTTGCCTTCGCCCCTTCGAGCGGCTTCAGGCCGACGCGGTCCGGGCTGCCCTGGGCGTTGATGGTGAAGCGGTCCCCGCCCTCGGGGATCTCCAGGACCTCAGCGCGGAGCACCCGCCGGGCATCGAACCCGCGCAGGGCCACTTCGACGTCGGCCGCCTCCTCCAGTCCGCGGTTCGCGAAGAACAGTGCCACCCGGCCCGTTTCCTCGTTCCACGTCGCGCTCACATCCACCAGGTCGGTGTCGCCGAACCGGGCGTTGCCGTACTTGTCCGAGTCAACGGACAGGCGCAGGATCTGGCCCTTCGCCAGTCCGGCCATCCGGGCGAAGGGGTGGAAGATGGTCTGGCGCCAGGCCGGGCCGTTTTCCTCGCTGAAGATCGGCGCGATCACGTTGACCAGCTGCGCCTGGTTGGCGATCTTGACGCGGTCGCCGTGGCGGAGCAGCGAGTTGAGCAGGGTGCCGACCACGACCGCGTCCGTCACGTTGTACTTGTCCTCGATGACCCGCGGGTGCTCGCGCCAGCCCGCCTTGGTCACGTTGTGCGGCTGGTCCTCGGTGTCGAGGCCGCGCTGGTACCAGACGTTCCATTCGTCGAAGGACAGGTTGATGTGCTTCTTGTGCTTGCCTTTGGCGCGGACGGCGTCGGCCGTGGCGATCACTGACTCGATGAAGTAGTCGGTGTCGACGGCGCTGGCGAGGAAGCTGCCGACGTCGCCGTCGTGCTCCTGGTAGTAGGCGTGCAGCGAGACGTAGTCCACTTCCTCATACGCGTGGGTCAGTACGGTCTGTTCCCAGGCCCCGAAGGTGGGCATGCCGGAGTTGGAGCTGCCGCAGGCCACCAGTTCGATGTCCGGGTCCACGAACCGCATCGCCTTGGCCGCCTCCTGGGCCAGCCGGCCGTATTCCTCGGCGGTCTTGTGGCCGATCTGCCAGGGCCCGTCCATCTCGTTGCCGAGGCACCACAGCTTGATGTTGAACGGATCCTTGTGCCCGTTCTTGGCGCGCAGATCCGAAAGATAGGTGCCGCCGGGGTGGTTGGCGTACTCCACGATCTCGCGGGCCGCGTCCACTCCCCTGGTGCCCAGGTTGATGGCCTCCATGATTTCGGTGCCGGCCTGCCGGGACCAGTCCACGAACTCGTGCAGGCCGAAGGCGTTGGTCTCAAGTGTGTGCCAGGCGCCGTCGAGCCGGCGGGGGCGGTTTTCCCGCGGGCCGATGCCGTCCTCCCAGTTGTGGCCGGACACGAAATTGCCGCCGGGGTAGCGGATGACGGTGGCGCCAAGCTCCTTGACGAGCTTGAGCACGTCCTGGCGGAAGCCGTTCTCATCGGCCTCCGGGTGGCCGGGCTCGTAGATGCCGGTGTAGACGCAGCGGCCCATGTGCTCAACGAAGGAGCCGAAAAGGCGGCGGGGTACTTCCCCGATGGTGAAGTCGCGGTCGAGGGTGATCCTTGCGCGGGACATGTGGGGTATCTCCTTGGTTGTGGTTCTGGTTCGACAGAAATCGGGTGAAAAGCGAAGGTGCCGGTTCAGGTGCCGGCGAGTCCCGTCGTCGCAACGCCCTTGATGATTTGGCGCTGGAAGAACAGGAACACGAGGATGAGCGGCAGCGCCGCGAGCAGCGCGGACGCCATGTTCTGCGCGTACTGGATGCCGTAGGCGCTCTTGATGGTCTGCAGCCCCACCGGCAGGGTCAGGATGGAGCCGTCGTTGGTGGAGATGAAGGGCCAGAGGAAGTTGTTCCAGGCGCTGATGAACACGAAGATCGCGACGGCGGCCAGGATGGGCCGTGAGAGCGGCAGGATGATCTGGGTGAAGATCCGCATCCGGCTGGCACCGTCCATCACCGCGGCCTCCTCGAGTTCAGGCGGGATCTGGTCGAAGAACTTCTTGAGCACGAACACCATGGCCGGGTGGATGACCTGCGGCAGGATGATCGCCCACGACGTGTCGATCATGTGCAGCGCCACCATTTGGTAGAACAGCGGGATGATCAGCACCGGCGGCGGAATGATGATGGACGCGATGATCACCGTCATCAGCACCTTCTTCCCGCGGAAGTCGATGCGGGACAGGGCGTAGGCCACCAGCGCGGAGATGGCCAGCGTAATCACGGTGATGGCCGCGGAGGTGTAGAGGGAGTTCCACGTCCACAGCGGAATGTTGCCGTCCTGGAACACCTTGACGAACGCATCGGCGGTAAAGCCCGACGGCGGAATCCAGCTTACTTTCGGCGCCGCGGCGTCCGTTTCGCTCTTGAAAGCGGTAACCGTGGCCCAGGCAAAGGGGATCAGCCACAGGACGGCGAGGATCGCGGCCACCGCAAGGACGGCGGCCCTGCCGGCCGTCATCTTTTTCCGGGGCTGGCGAAGCTGGGTGGCGGACGTGCCGCGAAGGGCGGGACGGGTGAGGGTTTGGGTTGCCATGGTTATGCACTCCTGCGGCGAGCGATGAGGAACTGCATGACCGAGACGGCCACGATCAGCCCGAAGAAGATGTAGGAGATGGCTGCGGAGTAGCCCAGCCGGTAGCCGGTGAACCCGGTTTCGAAGATGTACTGCACCACGGGCCGGGTGGAACCCGCGGGGCCGCCGGCCGTCATCTGGTACACCTGATCGAAGATCTTCAGTGAGGCCAGGATCTGCAGGAGCACGATCATCACGGTGGTGGGCGTCAGCTGCGGCAGGGTGATGGAGAAGAACTGCCGCCAGGCGCCTGCCCCGTCCAGCGACGCGGCCTCGTAGTGCTGGGCAGGGACGTTCTGCATGGCGGCCAGGTACAGCAGGAAGTTGAAGCCCACCGTCCACCACAGCGTGGCGATGACGATGGCCCACATGGCCACGTTCGGGTCGTTCAGCCAGGCCACCTTGGGGAGCCCGATCTTCGCCAGCGAGTCATTGATCAGCCCCAGCTGCGGGTTGTACATCCAGGAGAAGAAGAGGGAGACAACTGTGGAGGCGAGCAAATACGGGGCGAAGTAGGAGAGCCGCCACAGCCACTGGGCCGGCAGCCCGACGTTGACCAGTGCCGCCATGACCAGGGCGACGAGCACCAGCGGAACCGTGCTGATCACGGTGAAGTAGAGGGTGTTGCCGAGGGAGTGCCACATGTCGGCGTCGGCCAGGGCTTCGGCGTAGTTGGCCAGGCCGATCAGGCTGTCATTGGCCCCGGTAAGGGACTTGCCGGTCAGGCTCATGTACAGGCCATAGAGCAGGGGCCAGACGAGGAAGACCAGGAAGAACGCCAGGAACGGGGCGGCAAAGCCCCAGCCATTGAGGTTGTCCCGGGTCCGGCGGGGACTGGACTGCGCCGTGCTGAACGGGCTCTTTTTAGCCTGGATACACCGGGACGGGTTTCTGCGGGACTGGCCGGGCAGGGATGGCGCCTGCTCAGCACTTTCGGATGTTGCTAAGGAACTCAATGGGACTCCTTTGTCGCTCAGTGGTCTCAGATGCTCAGTGCTCTCAGATACTCAGTGGCCTCAGACCGGGTTGGGCCGGGAAAGAAGGGTGTTGGTGCGGCGGACAAAGGCGTCCCAGCCGTCGGCGGCCTTGTCGCGGCCGAGGAGTACGTTCTGCACGTTTTCCGCGAAGTACGTCTGCCAGTCGGAACCCGAGCCGCTGAACCAGGACTCGGGGTCATAGGCGATGATGTCCGCGGCGTTGGCGTAGTGGATCTGGGGCGTGAGGTCCCGGTAGGCCTGCGACTGCACAATGGGCTGATAGGCCGGGATGTGGCCGGCCTCGGCCCAGGACAGCGACCCCTTGAGGATGTCGCTGACGAACTTGTACACGTCACGCCGCTTCCCGTCGTCGACATTCAATTGCCGCGGCAGGACGAAGGAATGCGAGTCCGCGTAGGAGGCCGGGGTCCCGTAGAGCGTGGGGATGGTGGCGGCACCGACGGGCAGCTCCGCCTTCTTGAAGGTGGGGAGTTCCCAGACGCCGCTGAACAGCATCCCCGAACCGCCGCGGGCAAATTCGGCGATGCCCGTGCCGATGTCCCCGCTCTTTGCGGCGACGGTGTCGTCGAACAGTGAGGCCATGAATTCCAGGGATTCGACGGCGGCATCCCGGTCGGCCTTCATCGGCTGGCCCGGCGTGAGTTCCATGTCCGCACCGTGCTGCTTGTAGAGCGTGTAGAAGAGGCGCCACATCTGCGAACCACTGCCCAGATAGCCGAAGGACAGGCCGTGCGCCTGTGTCACCTTCTGCATCTCGCGGGCCATGGCGAGGAACTCCTGCGGGGAGCTCACGTCCTGCAGCTGGCCGTTGGCGTCAAGCACTCCCGCCTTGTCGGCGATGTCGGTGTTGTAGAACATGATGAACGGATGCGAATCCAGGGCGATTGAGAACACCTGGCCGCCGTGCTGGCTCTTATCCCAGATCCTCGGGGCGAAGCTCTCGGCCGTCACACCGTGCTCGGCCAGCAGGGACATGTCCCAAGGGTCGATGAGTCCGCCCGGCGCGTAGCCGGGGACCCGGCTGGCGTGCATGATGGCCAGTTCCGGCGGGCGGCCGCCGGCCGACGCCATGGCCAGCTTGGTGTAGTACGGCGGGCCCCACGCCAGGACGGTCGGGTGGACTTTGAAGCCGGGGTTCGCCCCGTTCGCCGCGCCGATCATGGCCTGCATCTTGATGCCGTCGCCCCCGGACAGCAGGTGCCAGAACGCAATGTCCCGGACAGACGCTGCCGAGGCGGTTCCGCCGCAGCCCGTGAGGCCGGCTGCGGCAAACACGCTGCCCAGGGCCGCGGTTCCTGCCAGTAGCTGCCGCCGGGACACGTGTTTGCCGGACATCTGTTTCCCGGCGAGAAAATCAAACTGCTTCACCCGTCACTCCTTTGGATGGGTCCGCTGAAAGTAATCCTTGTGGCACCGCGCCAGCCGTTCCGGTTCGCTGCATCCCGGATCCGGTAGAGGCTGGCGTGTGACGCAGACCTCACATTACATCGTTGTAAAACGGGACACAAGACAAAATTGTTAGCGCCAACAATGTGAGGTGGCGGTCTCGCTTAGCCCGAGTCTCGGTTCAAGAGGCGGTGCTGTTCCGCTCCACAATCCTGTAGTCGACGGTGACCACCCGCTGCCCCCCGGCGCGGTCCGCCATCCGCTCGGTGAGGAGGCGCAGGGCTTCGCTGGCCACCAGGCGCTTGTCGAAGGAAACGGTGGTCAGCGACGGTACGGCATATTGCCCGTCGGCGATGTCGTCGAAGCCGGCCACGGCGACTTCCTCCGGAACCTTGATGCCGCGCTTCCACAGCACGCTGAGCGCGCCGATGGCCATGGAGTCGGTAAAGCAGAACAACGCATCCGGGAGCGGATTCGAATCAAGGTAGGAGGAGAGCGCGTCCGCCGCCGTCTGGGGCGTCCACTTCTCGCAGGGGATCAGCAGCGAGTCATCAGGATCAATGCCGAGTTCCTCCAGCGCGGCCTGGTAGCCGCGGGTGCGCAGAACTGCCGCTGCCGAGTGCCGGCCCTCGGCGGTTCCGAGCACGGCGATGCGGCGCCGGCCCGTCCGGGCGAGGGCGAGGGTCATGTCGCGGGCGGCGGCAACACTGTCCACCCACACCCGGTCGGCAAGCTGTTGGGAGACCTCCCCCAGCAGGACCACCGGCGGCAGGGAGACACCCACTTTGACGGCGCTCTCGTCCAGCACCACAGGGTTGAGGATCAGGCCGTCGATGAGGTTGGACCGCGCCCGGGACATCAGTTCGTATTCGCGGGCGGGATCGGAGCCGGTTTCCTCGATCTGGATGCTCCAACCCTGTTCGTGGGCAACCTCCACCACGTGGTGGGCGATCTCCGCGGAGTAGGGTGTGGCCAGGTCCGGCAGCGCCAGGGCAATGACGCCGGACCTGCCGTTGCGGAGGCCCCGGGCGGAGAGGTTGGGCACGTAGTCGAGTTCGAGGATGGCCTGCTCCACCTTGAGCCGGGTGGATCCGCTGACCGGCACCACGCCGTTCATCACGTTCGACACAGTCTTAGGTGAAACTCCGGCACGGCGCGCGACGTCCTTGACCGTTGCGCGCACTGCTCCCCTTTCAAGAGACGGATGTGAACGATGTTACAGCCAGCTACCCGGCCTGGCTGACGCCGGCAGCCGGCCCGGCTTTCCGGCGTCGGCCATTCAGCAAAATCCAAACGGTGACGGCGACGACGGCGGCCGCCACCCCGCCCGCCACGGCCGGCAGGGCGTTCCAAGAGCGTGTAATTGACTGTGCCGCCGTATCCCCGGACGTGGTTGCGGCCGGTGCAGCAGCCGTCGGCGCCCCGGACGCCGCCGACGTTGCCGTCGTCGAACCTTGCGACGCCCCTGCCAGGGCCGCCGCGGAGTACCTGACCACCGCGCCGCGGCCGCCGGAGCCGGGGCTGATGACGATGACGGAACCGTCCGGGGCCACCGCGAGGTGGCCGGGTGCGCCGTCGGTGGGGATGGAGCCGGCCACCTCCGTGGCCTGCGGACGGATGACGGACAGCTTCTGGGCCAGCAGGCTCGTGACGTACAGGGAGCCGTCCGGTGCGGCGGCTACATCCTGCGGTCCGCCTTCGACGAAGATCCGTTCAGCCACGGTGTCTGCGCCGGGTTTGATGACGGCGATGTCGTTGGACTTGATGTCGGCTACGTAAACGGTTCCGTCGGGTCCGGCTGCGATGCCGTGCGGCTCCTCCGACGTCCCGGTGTCCGAGACCAGTTCGATGGTCCTTGAGACGGTGGCCGCCCCGGCCGGGATCACGGAGACCGAGCCGGCGGTCTGGTTGGTCACAAACGCGGTTCCGTCCTTCGTTACCGCTATTTCCGCCGGGCCCGCTCCGACTTTGATGGTCCGGTCCACCGCCGTCCCGTTCGATGCAATGGCGGAGACGGTGTTGCCCTCGGGGTTGGCCACGTACACCGTTCCGTCTGGTCCGGCGGCAAGCGGGTGACGCCCGGCGGATACCGGAATGGTCCGTGCCATGGTTGCGTCCCCGGCCGGGATGACGCCGACCGCGCTCTGGTCCCCGTCCGCCGTGGCCACGTAGAGCGTGCCGTCCGGACCGAGCGCGAGCCCGGTGGTGGAGTGGCCCCCCGTGCTGATAGTGCGGCTAGCCCTGGTCTCACCGGCGGGAACCACGAAGACACCACCACCCTGGCCGTAATTGCCGAGATAGGCCGTGCCGTCTGCAGCAATGGCCACCCGGACCGGTGTGCCGTAAATGTAGATGGCTTCGTCAGGCGCCGCGACAGCTGGCGCTGCCGCCAGGCTCAGGAGTGCTCCAACCACGGCAGTGAAAGTGGCCCAGCGGTACTTCATGAAATTTTCCCCCAACAGATTTCCCAATGACGCGATGGCCAAAGCCAACCGGAAGAAGCCTACTAGTTACCGGGGCAGGGCCATTGACCGCCGCTCCCGGAGTCCTAATAGTGGGGGCATGGCCACACAGATTTCCGATGCAGACTTCTCATCCGCCGACGGCGTCGCGGACTGGCGTGTGCTCTTCTGGGGCGCGAAAACACTCTACGAGACTGGGGACTTCGCCACCGGCGCCAAGTTTGTTGCCGCGATCGCGGAGGCTGCGGAAGCGCTCGGCCACGCCCCGCTCGTGGACCTGCGGCCGGACACCGTCACAGTCCAGGTCATCACGCCCGGTGTTGGGCTCAGCGACCGCGACCTCGAGCTTGCCCGCAGCATCTCCGGCGTTGCCGCTCGGCTTGGGCTGAAAGCAGACCCGTCGGCCGTGCAGCACGTCCAGCTGGCTTTCGACGCCGAGGACCGGCCGGCCGTCATGGAGTTCTGGCGGGCGGCGCTGGGTTACGTCGTGGTCGGGGACGAGGACCTGATCCAACCCAACCTCATCGGCCCGCCCGCGTGGTTCCAGGACAAGAAGTTCGTCCCGCCGCGCAACCGGATCCACATGGACGTCTCGGTTCCGCATGACCAGGCGCAGGCGCGGATCGACGCGATCTTGGCCGCAGGCGGCCGTGTCCTCGGCGACCGCTACGCGCCCGCGTGGGTGTCCCTCATCGACCCCGAGGGGAACGTGGTGGACATCTGCACCTGGCAGGGACGGGACTGACTCCTTACGAATCAAGGAAGCGCTGAAGGAACGGGAGGGTCGCGAGCATGGGCTGGAGGTCGCCGTCGCTGGCGGCGAGTTCGCCGAGGTAGTCGCCGTGGCCGCCGGGCACGATCAGGAGCCGGGAATCGGGGATGGTGCGGGACATCCGCACGGCGTGCTCGGGGTCCATCACGTCCTGGTCGGCGCAGAGTACCAGGGTGGGCGCGGTGATCGCGGCGAGCTCCTGCTCGGACCAGCCGGGGAAGCCAACGATGCGCTGCCGGTCCAGCTCGAACAGCCGCTCAAGGTGCCCGGGCTCGGGATTGAGCCTGCGGTCAGCGTCCTGGTACACCGCGGGCATATTGTCCAGGGTGGCAGACTTCATGCCCTCCCAGAACTCCGCGGGCACGGCATCCCGGCTGAAGAACGTGGAGGCGGCGATGAGGCGGCGCACCCTGGCCGGGTGTTGCATGGCCAGGGCGAGGGCGGTGTGGCCGCCGGCGCTGAAGCCGAGCACGTCCACCGAGTCCAGCCGCAGCTTGTCGAGGACCGCCAGGACGTCGCCGGCGGAGTTCTCGGCGGTGAGCGGCCGGTCGGTCGCGGCGGTACGGCCGTGGCCTTCCTCGTCGACGGCGATCACCTGCCGCTCTGCTGCCAGGAGCGGGATGAGGCTGGCGAAGTTCGTCTGGATGGTGGAGCCGCCGCCGGGGATGAGAAGCAGCGGCGTCTTGTCGGTAGTCGCGTCGCCGTGGACCTCGTAGTACATGCGCAGGTCGCCGTTGGCCGCGTATCCATGGGTGAAAGTCACACAGCATCCTAACGCCCGGTGGTTCGGGTGGATAGGGTTCCCGTCCGGTTCTCCCCCAGCTCCGAATACCTTCCAGAGGCACAGGAGCAGCAGATGACTATCAGCATTCAGCAGGAAACCGCCCGCACCGGAGCGCCCGCGCTACAGCGGCGCGTTGTTTCCACGGAGCTGGGTCCCGTCTCAGTGCGTGTTCAGCAGGCTAGCGGGGGCGGTCTCGGGCGCGGGTTCCCGGCGCGCTCGGCAGCGGAGGTCTACCTTCACGGCGCCGCGGGATCCTGGACGACGTTCCAGCCGCTGCTGTCCAAGGCACCGTACATTGACCGCGTCCTCATCGATCTGCCCGGCTGGGGTGAATCCACGGCGGGCGTCCGGTTGGACGAGTTCAGCGTCGAAGCGATGGGGCGCGCCGTCGTCGAAATACTGGATTCACTCGGCTACCGGCAGTGGAACCTGGTGGGCCATTCGATGGGAGGCTTTCTGGCATTGCATCTGGCGGCGAAATGGCCGGAGTCCGCTGCCACCGTTGCAGCCATTTCGGCCACCACGTTCGCCGTGTCCGAGGCCGCCCGGCGGCCGCTGCGAAGCCTCTCAAGATTCCCGGCGTTTGTGGGCATGCTGCTCACCATGCGCTCCATGGCGGCCTTCGGTATGTCAGGATCGAAACTGATCCGGGCTGTAGGCGCCACACCGGTGATGGAACTGCTGATGTCACCGTTCTTCACCCGCCCGGCAGCAGTCCCCGGCCACGTGATCCGCGGGCTTGCGCTCGATGCCCGGCCCGCCAGCTTCGACGCGGCTGTCCGGGCCGCCGACCACTACGACTTTGGCCAATGGCGCGCCATCCGCTGTCCGGTGCTGGCGACGCGCGGAAACCGCGACGTGTTCACGCCGCAGTCTGACTTGATCCGGTTGGCCGCCTTCGTCCGGCACGTCCGGCTGGAGACGATCCCGCGTTGCGGCCACTTCGCCAACATCGAACAGCCGGAGCATCTGCAACAGTTGCTCGATGACCTTCGGGCTACGTGAGGTTCTTTGTTACCCGAGCAGTTCGAGGTTGTGGACCTCGATGCCGGGCATGCTGTCCAGCCAGGCCTCCATCACTTCGCCAAGGAGACTTTCATGACCGGCAAGGCCAAGCCGCGTAGCCTCTGAGTTTGCAGGCGCATGGTCATGGTCGTCCCGGGGTGCGCCGTGTGAACAGGCGGAGCACATAAGCCTGATCCCGGACCAGTCATCGACGCCGCGTCCGCGCGGTCCGAAGAGGTCAGACAGCGCCTCGAGATCGTCGGAGCCTGCTCCGCTGACCTGCGCATGCCACGTGGGCAGCCCGGACTCGTCCAGCCGCTCAAGCTCATCGAAGACGGAGACTTCTTGATCGCCGAGCAGCCGGGATCCTTTGGGTTCGCCGTCGTGAAGGATGGCGTCCCTGAACCTGTGCCCGGATTCCGGCAGGGGAACACTCGAAATAACAGCGTGGGCAGGACTCCGGCGCCAGCACCAGACCACCTCGGCAGTACCGGAGGTAGGCGGCGCCTGATGGGGAAGGCTGGGCTGGTCGGGATTGAGCCGGACCGGGGCCAGCCCGCAATCCACGTCGATGATGCCGGTTTCGGCCCCGAAGCTGTCAAAGCCATAGGCTACCCACGCCCGCCGGGCGGTGGCCCAGTCACCCAATGCTGTTGCCGCAATACCTAAGTTCCAGGCTGCGGGATTGGCACCGTCGAACGCTTCGGCGTCCTGGGGGGTGAAGTGTTCCAGCGCCCGGGCATTCCGCTCCGCGCTTTCGGGCCAATTGCGACGGGCCTTGGACAGGAGACCCGCCTGGAACCAGCTGAAATACGACTGCGGAGTCAGCTGCAAGAGCTCGGAGGCAAGGGCTTCGGCCCAACCGGCGTCTCCTGCCTCATCCGCGGCCTGCCAGTCCGACCACACTTCCTGTGGCTTCCGCTTCTTCCCGAACCCAGCCGATCCATGTCCCCCCATCCGTCCAGTATGCAGCGCACCCAGTCGCGACAGCGGGATCTACGTGCTTGCTGCCGGGTCGGTCAAGATGAACGTTCGATGAAACGTACGGGAATCCCGGCCGGGTGCGGGGTCCCCCGTGCCTATCCTTGGCCAATGGCTCTCCATGCATCCGAGGCGCTGATCAACGCACGGTTCTCTACCGTGTGGGACGTCCTGACGGATTCGGGCAACATGACCGTTTGGAACTCGGGTATCACGGAGATCGACGGGGACCTGCGTGACGGTGAAACTGTCCGCATCACCACATTGCGCCGGGGCCGCCCGGTCCGCACACGGGTCCGGCAGGATCTGGACGATTTCGTGGCCGCGGCCCGGCACCACGCCGAACTGCTCGACAGGACGTCGTGACCGTGGCGGATCAGAAACGTGTCGGACCCTTGAAGAGCTCAGGGGATGCGCATCCCGAGTGGACCCTGATGTACCGCAGGGGCCTGTCCCGAAAGAAAATCGCCGAACTGGCCCGGGTCAAGGTCTCCGCCGTCGCGTCCCACCTCGCGGCAGCCAAAGCCGCAGACCCCGGTCTGAAGGCAGAGCACCGCGCAGCAGTGGACGATGCCGCCAGGAACGCGGCGCCCGGTATCAAGCGCCTGTATCAGCTGCTCGCCATGGTCGAGGCGACAGGCCGTTACCCCTCACGCAGCGCCGAGGACAAGGTGGAGCGGGAACTCGCCCAGTGGCTGCGGCGCCGCCGTCGTGATGCGGACGCCGGCATCCTGAACCCAGTCATCGGGGCAGGTCTGTCCGTCTTGCCGGACTGGCGGCGCAAGCCCCGCGAGGCCCGGGAAGATGAACAATGGCAGGACCATCTGCAGCAGCTGGCCGCGTACCGGGCCGCGGGACAGCCGTGGCCCCGCACCGCACCCGGCGTGACCGGGCCTGAAAAGGAACTCGGTGGGTGGCTGCGCAGCCAGCGGTACAAGTTCCGCCATGGCGACCTCTCCCCCGCACGTTCAGACGCGCTGGACGCCGCCCTGCCGGGATGGCTAACCAGCCGCAAAGCGGCTGCAGAACCGTACGACGGTCAGTCGCCCACTGCGTCTCGGCCGCGCCGCACGATGAGCGGGTCAGGTTCGTAGACCACGGAGGTGCCCTTCCCTTCGTAGTCGAACTGGTTGAGGAAGAAGCGCAGGGCGTTAAGGCGTGCACGTTTCTTATCAGACCTCCGACGCGACGATTGCCGAGGCGCCGGTGCTGCCGGCCAAGCGTGTCGAATTCGGCCAGGTACCCGGACGGGTCGACGAACGCGCAAACCAGGCGCACGCCCAACCCGTCCGTGAGTTCGGATGCGAGCACAATAGCCGCTGCGGCGGCGCCCATGGCACGCCGACGATCAGTGGTCCGTGTGTCCACGCAGACCCCTCGTCTCGGTCAAAAGGGATCACCCATCGGATCACCCGATGCAGCTACGAAGCGGAGGGGTCCAGGTGCGCGCTCTTGATCTCCGGGGGCGTAGCGCCCTGAAGGACCCAGCGGTTGCCGTCCGGATCGCTGAGGAATGCGAACTGCACGCCGCCCATGTCCTGGACCTCGCTGATGCCCGCGCCGCGGTCCAGCAGCTCGGCGCGCACTGCGCCAATGTCGGGCACGACGAGCTGCAGCCCTTCAAGGCTTCCCGGTGCCATGCCGGTCATTCCCGTGCCGATGACGATCGAGGCGGCGGATCCGGGGGGCGTCAGCTGCACCACCCTCATGCCGGGGATGTGCTCCACGTCGTGGTCCAGGACGAAGCCCAGCTTGTCCACGTAGAACGACTTCGCCGCGTCCACATCAGCGACCGGCACTTGCACAACTTCAAGGCGCATCTCCATGCGCCCCACCCTACCGCCGCCCGGGCAGCGGACAAGCACATTTCAGGCTTAGCTGCCCGACGGGAGCGCCGGCGGTTTCGACTCGGAACGACGCCTGGCAGCCTTGAGCCCACGCTTCCGCGCCAGCACAGCTCGCTTTGGGACATGGCTCTTATGGCTGTCGCGCTCCTTCATGCGCAGCGCCTTCCTCTGCTGCCGCCAGGCCCGCCTCGCATCCCGATTGATCCTCGAGAGCAGCACCACAGGAACGGCGAGCCAAAGCAGCGCCACCACGAACACCAATCCGATCGATACCAGCGGGTCCATGCAACAAGTTTAGGGTCGCCCACCATGAGTGGTAAGCAAACTTATCAATTCGTTATGAGATGGGCGGTCAACGCAGGTCAGCCCGCCAGGACCTGCCGGAGTCCGAAGTCCCCCACGGAGAACATCGGCCGGTTGTCGTCGGAGTTACTGAGCATGGCGGTGGACAGGACCAAGGCCCAGCCGCGGGCGCGCGTCCAGCTGCACCCGTCCACCGAGGAGCCAAAGGCGCCGATGAAGCGCTGGCGGGCGCCGGCGTCGAACATCAACCATCCCACCGCAAGGTCGACGGCGGGATCCCCTGCCCCCACATCGCCAAAGTCGATCACGCCGGCCAGCGACCCGTCGGCCGCGAGCAGGATGTTGGCTGGATGCAGGTCCCCGTGGAGCATCATCGCCGGACCGTCCCAGACGGGAGCCGCGCAGGCCTGCGCCCATACCGCCATCAGCTCTGCCGACTGCGGGTAGCGGTCCCGGTCCCCGAGCCGTTCGTGCACCACCGCGTTCCGGTCCAGCAGCGGCACCCCACGGACCGGATTCACCGGAACCCCTGCGGCGGCGGGCACGTGAAGCGCCCTGAGAAAGGCGGCCAGGCCGTCAACGGCAGGCGCACGGTCCGCCGGTCCGGCGTCCACAGCAGCGGTGCCGGAAACCCAGCGGACGATGCTCCACGGCCAAGGAAAGTCCGACGTCGGCCAGCCGGCATGGACGGGCACAGGAACCGGCACCGGGGACCGGCCTGCGATGCCGGGAAGGTACTGCTGCTCGTGCAGGATCAGCTGCACGGCTTCGTCGCGCCGGGGCAGCCGGACCGCCAGGTCGTCACCGAGCCGGAAGGTCGTGTTGTCCCAGCCGTTGGCAACCCGGATCAGGGAGCGGCTTGCGAGGTCGGGCCGCTGGTCCCGGATGAGGGCACGGACGACGGCGGCACTCACCTCCACCGTTGCCGCCGGCATTCCTGCCATTCAGGGACCCACCTCTCCGTGCGACGATGGCATCGTCTCGACCACGCACGTCACGACGCTGCCCGGTCAACAAACGATCAGTAGACGGTGCCCTCCAGCAGTTCCGCCAGCCGGGCCGCAGCGCGGCGAAGTTCCGGCACCCCTGCCTTGAGCCCCTTCTCGGTGGCAGCTTCCACCGGGCTGGTCAGGGCGACGGATTCACTGGGCAGCCCTGACCTGTTGATCGCCATCGCCACCGAGAGCACTCCCGTGGCGCGCTCATCCGCCGAGTAGGCGTAGTCGGTTCCCGGTTCAGGCAGGCGGGCCTTGAGCTCGGCCAGGCTGAAGCTGGGCTCTTCATGCCCGGCTGCCACCGCCCCCTTCACCACTTCCTGGAGATGTTCGTCCGGCGCCCCGGCCAGCAGGATTTTGCCGGCAGCGCCGACGGTCAGGGGTAGCCGCTTGCCCAGCGGCATGTCGTACCGGAGCGGGGCGTCGCCGTCGACGCGGACCACCAGGATGCGCTCGAAACCCAGCCGGGTGTACAAGGACGCGGTCATTCCGGTCTGCGCCGCCACCTGCTGGAGCACCGGACGGGACGCGGTCACCAGGGGGTCGTTCTCGATGTAGCTGCGCGCCGCGGGCAGCACGGCCGGGCCGATCCGGTATGTCTTGTCGGTCTGGCTGACCATGCCGAAATCCTGCAGCACCCGCAGGATGCGCAGCGTGGTGGGCAGGCTCATGCCGCAGTTCCGCGCCAGATCGCTGAGCCGCTGGGGCCGGTCGGCCCGCTGCAGTTCCGCGAAGACCTCCATGGCCCGCGACAGCGAGCGCATGTTGGAGGGCTTGCCGCCGTCGTCCGCTGCAGTACTGGGCTGCGTATTGGTGACCGTCATCCTTTCATTCTATGTAACTTCTGCGCCCTGCCACCCCGCTTGACAGCACCTGTGGGCCGTGTCACTATTTCTTCTGATGTAAGACACTTTCATTCTATGAAAGCAATTGGAAGGCATTTTTGATGACAACGGAGTCGACCATGACCCAGTCCCCCACCCGGGCGAGGCCAGCGCGCAGCGTTCTGGCCGGGATCGCCGCCTTCGGGGCACTGGGCGCCTACGTACTAGTCAGCTCGGTGGGCCTCGGCCTCTGGACCTCGCTGGGTCCCGGCCCCGGGCTGTTCCCGTTCGCCATGGGCGCGGTGCTCGCCGCGATGTCGGTCCTGTGGCTGCTTCAGGAGCTCAAGCGCCCCAGCACAACGGGTGAAGGGGCCGACGGCGGATTGGTGCTCGCCGTCGTCGTCAGCCTCGTGCTGCTGGCAGCGCTGCTGGACCTGCTCGGCTTCCAGCTGAGCATGTTCCTCTTCCTCATGTACCACCTGAAGATCCGGGGGAAGCGGAGCTGGCTGTCCGCACTGCTCACCGCCCTGGCCGGAAGCGTCGGAGCCTTCTACGCCTTCAACTACGGACTGAACGTGGCACTTCCGGTCTCATCCATCCCCGTCCTGAACCTGATCGGACTCTAGACATGGACACCCTCAACGAACTGCTGAACGGCTTCGCGGCCGCCCTCACCTGGCAGAACCTCATCTTCGCGTTCCTGGGCTGCCTGCTGGGCACGGTGATCGGCGTCCTTCCTGGCATCGGCCCGGTGGCCGGCGTCGCCCTGCTCATCCCGCTCACGCTCAACATGGACCCCACCGGCTCGATCATCATGCTTTGTGCCATCTTTTACGGCACGGCCTACGGGGGAACCATCACCAGCGTGCTGCTGAACACCCCGGGTGAAGCAGCATCGGCCATCACCACCATCGACGGCCACGCGATGACAAAGATGGGCAAGGCCGGTGCGGCCCTTACCATCGCCGCCATCGGCTCCTTCGTCGGCGGCACCATCGCCACCCTCGGACTCGTCGCTGCCGCCAAACCCCTGGGCGAACTCGGCCTGCTCGTCGGTCCCCCGGAGTTCTTCGCCCTCATGGTTGTCGGCATCTCCCTGCTCGTGGCGCTGGCCGGCAAATCGATGGTCAAGGCCCTGATCTCCGGAGCTCTTGGCCTGCTCATCTCCATGGTGGGCATCGACCCTGTGGCCGGCGCACCCCGCTTCACGTTTGGCATGGACCGGCTCCTGGACGGCGTGAGCTTTGTGGCCGTCATCGTCGGCGTCTTCGGCCTGTCCGAGATCCTCTCCTACCGCAAGGGTGAGTCAACCGTCGTGCACGCCCCCGGCTTCCGGTCCCTCCTGCCCACCAGGAACGAATGGCGCCGGAGCGCACCGTCCATGGCCCGCGGAACCGGCATCGGCTTCGGCCTCGGCCTGATACCCGGCATGACGGGATCGGTCGCGTCCCTGCTCTCCTACGGCGCCGAGAAGAAGTTCTCCAAGCACCGGAACGAACTGGGCAAGGGCGCCGTCGAAGGTGTTGCCGGGCCGGAGACGGCCAACAACGCCCATGCCAACGCCGCGCTCATCCCGCTGTTCACCCTCGGCATTCCTGCTTCGCCGACCATCGCCGTCCTCATGGGTGCCTTCCTCCAGCAGGGCCTCACCCCGGGACCGACGCTGTTCACCGAGCACTCCGAGATTGCCTGGGCGATCATCGCCAGCCTCTTCATCGGCAACCTCCTGCTGGTGCTCCTCAACGTCCCACTGGTTGGCCTGTGGACCTCCATCCTGCGGGTCCCGGCTCCGATCCTGACAGCGCTGATCCTGCTCTTCATGGTCATCGGCGCGTACACCATCAACTTCAGCGTCTTCGATGTCTTCGTGATGATCGGCTTCGGCCTGCTGGGCCTGGCCCTTCGGCACCTGGAGATCCCGCTGGCCCCCATGGTCCTCACCCTGGTCCTGGGCCCGCTGATGGAACGGTCGCTGCGCGAATCACTGGAAATCTCCCAGGGCGACTTCAGTATCTTCCTCAACCGCCCCATCTCGGCCGTGCTCATCGCACTGGGGCTCCTGATCATCTGCAGCCCGCTGCTGAAGCTCCGCAAGCCCAAGGCCCTGACCGACGACCCCGAAACCTAGACCCCAACCCGCGCTCCCCTCAACCAACAAACAATCTCTTCGAAGGAGAAGACACATGTCTCGCAAGAAAGTAACCGCAGCCATTGCTGCCGCCGCCCTGCTCGCCCTCACCGGGTGCGGTGCCAACTCCGGCGCAACCTCCGCAGCCGGCGGCGACTTCCCCAAGAAGGGCAAGTCCATTGACCTCGTCGTCGCCTTCTCCTCGGGCGGGGCCGTGGACACCGCAGCCCGCCTGGTCCAGCCCGTCCTGGAGAAGGAACTCGGCACCAACGTCGAGGTCATCAACAAGCCTGGCGCCGGCGGCCAGATCGGCTACACCCAACTGACCAGCGCCAAGCCCGACGGCTACACCATCGGCGCCACCGGTTCCCCGTCCGTCGTCGTGTCCCCCCTGGACCCCGCCCGCGGCGCGAAATACACCCGCAGCAGCTTCCAGCCGCTGGGCCGCCAGGTCATTGATCCGGCCGTCATCGCCGTCCAACCGGACAGCCCGTACAAGACGCTGAAAGAACTGCTGGACGCGGCCAAGGCCAAGCCCAAGTCCATGACCGCCAGCACCACCGGTCTGCAGACCGGCGAGCACTTCGCGCTTGCGCAGATCCAGGAAACCACGGGCGCCGAGTTCGCACCGGTGCACTTCTCCGAAGGAGCCTCTCAGGCCACCACGGCATTCCTCGGCAAGCACGTCGACATCCTGGTGGCCAACGTCAGCGACGTCACAGACCTGACCAAGCAGAACAAGGCCCGCGTCCTGGGCATCATGACCGCCGAGCGGTCCCCGTCGCTTCCGGACGTCCCCACGTTCAAGGAAAGCGGTTACGACGTCGAGGCCGGCACCGCCCGCGGTTACTCCGCCCCCGCCGGCCTGCCGGACGCCGTCGCCAAGAAGCTCGAGGCCGCCTTCAAGAAGGCCATCGAGGACCCGGAGGTCGTCAAGAAGATGAACGACCTCGGCCTGCAGACCAGCTACCTCTCCGGCAAGGACTACGGGACGTTCTGGGCAGGACAGGAGGCGGACTTCAAGAAGGTTCTGCCGATGGTCCAAAAGAAAGACTAAGTCCAGAAGAAGGACTAGCCCGCCCGCGTACACCCCACCGATCCACGCCCATACCAACACCACCAGGGAAGACACCGCCATGACCACCCCCGCCCTTCAGGACACCTCCTTCACCCGCCCGGACCAGGGACTGGTCGACCGGCTGGCCAAGCTGCCCGCCGCCAACATCGGTGACGCCATGGACCGGCTGGGAGTTGCCGACTCCGCGATCCAGGCGATCTGGCCCGGGGCGAAAATCGCGGGCCCCGCTTTCACCGTCTGGACCCGCCCCGGGGACAACCAGGGCATCCACCAGGCCCTGGGGCTGGCCAAGCCGGGGGATGTCATCGTGGTCTCCGGGGGCGGCGACGCGTCCCGCGCCCTCCTGGGCGAACTGATCGGCGAGCGCGCCATCAACCTCGGCATCGCGGGCTTCGCCCTTGACGGTGCGGCCCGCGATGCCGAGGCCCTCGGCGAGATCGGCATGCCGGTCTTCGCCCGGGCGGTCACCCCTGCAGGCCCGTACAAGAACGGCCCGCACCGCATCGGCGGCCCCGTCGCCTTCGGCGGCGTTCCCGTCCTGCCCGGCGACATCATCATCGGTGACTCCGACGGCGTCGTGGTCATCCCCCTGGAGCAGGCCGAGGCGGTGGCGGAAGCCGCCGAAGCCGTCTTCGCCGACGAAACCAACCGCCGGGCGTCGATCGTCGCCGCCCGCGGCCAGTAAGTAAGGAAACACATCCCATGACAAAGTGCACCATCATCGGCCTGGGCGAAGCAGGTGCGGCCTACGCGGAAGCACTCGCCGCCGCGGGCCACCAGGTCACCGGGTTTGACCCGGTGGCCACCGCCACCCCGCAGGGAACGTCCCGGGCAGCCACCGCCGCCGAAGCCTGCAAGGGCGCGGACATCGTCCTGGTGCTCACCGGCGCGGCCGCTGCCCGCAGCGTCGCCACGGAGTGCCTGCCGGTGCTCCCGGCAGGCAGCACCTATGCCGACTTCACGTCCTCATCCCCCGCTGTGATGCAGGAGCTCGGCCAGCTGCCCGGCCAGGCGAGCTTTGCGGACGTCGCGATCCTTGGGCCCGTCGCCGCCCTGGGCGCCAAAACGCCGCTCATGGTCAGCGGTCCCGGATCTGCTGCGGTGGCGCAGCTGCTGACGCCGCTGGGTGTCGACGTCGAAATCGCCGACGGCGGGCCGGGGGCGGCCATGTCCCACAAGCTGCTGCGCAGCGTCCTGATGAAGGGCCTGGCATCGGTGGTGGTGGAAGCGGTCACCGCCGGCCAGGCAGCCGGACTTGAAAGCTGGATCCGGGAGCAGATCGCCCGCCAGCTCGCCGGTGACGGCCAGGCCGTCATCGACAGGTTCCTCGAGGGAACGTCCAAGCACGCCGTGCGCCGTTCGCGGGAAATGCAGGACACTGCGCAATACCTTGCCGAACTCGGTGTCCCCGCAGAAATGACGGTCGCTTCGGCTGCTGCGCTGACGCGCATCGCTGCGGCACCGGCACCGGAGGCCGCCCTGCGCTGAACGCGCATGAGGCAGAATCAATAAAAGGGAGTCAACGATGAATCCGGAAGCAAACGAACACCCCAAAGGAGCAGCCCGATGATCGGCATCTGGGCACTCGGAGCCTATCTGGCTGTCATTCTGCTCTGGACGACTGTCATCAAACGCAGCGTCGGCGAAGCGATGCTCCTCGGATTCCTCGTTGTCCTTCCGTTTACCGGGGCCGCCGGCCAGGTCGGCTGGGACGCGTTCTACGACGCCATCACCGATGAAATCGTCTATGCCACCATGGCGTTCGTCTTCATGGGGTACCTGCTGGAACGGACCGGCGTGCTGGACCGGCTCATCGACCTGCTTAACTCCCTGATCGGAGGGGTCAAGGGCGGTCCGGCCTGGGTCTCCACGGTCGCGTCGGCCGGCCTGGGCGGCGTGGTGCACAATCAAGCCGCGATCGCCGCGACCGTAGGCTCGGTGACTATCCCGTGGATGGAAAAGTCCCGCCTCGACAAACCGTCCGCGGCAACGCTCGTGGCAGGGAACGCGGGAATGGGCATCACGTTCCCGTTCAGCGCCTCCATGTTCGTCCTCGTGGGATCCTCCACCGTCGGGCCGCTGCTAAAGGTCAACGACCTCGTCCTACCCCTGCTGATCGGTGGGCTCTGGTGCTTCCTGCACCGCCTGATCGTCACCTACGTGCTGATCCGCAAGAGCGACATGGCACCCCTCGACCCGGCGCACCGGACACCCGTCCGCCGGGCGTTCGCCCAAGGCTGGGCCACCATGATCCTGTTCGTGGTGGTGGCCGTCCCGCTGATCCTCACCTCCGGCCCGATCGCCGATACCCTCTCGGACTGGACGGGCTCGGACGTGGCCAAGACCGTCAGCGTCATCGTCTGGATCCCTGTGGTCCTGATCCTCACGGGAATCATCCTCGGACGGAAAAGGCTGCCCCGCGGCAGGAAGGCCTACTGGGACTTCCTGCAGCAGTCCGCACCGCGCTTCGGGGTCGTCGGCGTCACGGTGGTTTTCGCCTTCGCGGGCGCCAACGCCCTGGCCGCCACCGGGTTGCCCAAACAAATGACGGCACTCCTGAACCAGTTCAACCTGCCGCTGTGGCTGCTGGCCATCCTGATCGGACTGATTGTCATCGCTGTGGCGGCACCCCTGTCCGCGACGGCGACCATGGCCGCCGTCGGAACCGTGGGTGTGGCGACGCTGGTGGCCGCCGGCGTTCCGGCCACCACGGCGGCAGTCGCCGTGCTGGTCTTCTCCTCCTGCGAGGCGGCCGTGCCGCCCGGTGGTGCTCCGCTTTACGTCGCGTGCGGCATCGCCGATGTTGATCCGTACAAGACGTTTGCCCGCTTGTTCGTCCTCTACGCCCTGCCGCTGCTGGCCATCGGCGTGCTGATCGCCGTCGGCGTCCTGCCGACCTAAGGAAGCGTCGAAATGCAGAAGCTACGACACACCATCAACGCCGTCTTCGTGATCAGCCTGGCGGTACTCCTCATCGCCGGGATAGTTTTCGTTGCCGGCCAGGCCCTGGCCCTGATCACCGGGCAGGGCGACTGGCTCGCAGTCCTCAACGAAGCCGTCAAAGGCCCCGCGTGCATCGCCGCGTCCGTCTGCGCGATCGCCGGTTTCCTCCTCAGCTACAAGACCTCGGCGAAACAGAACAACCCGCAGCAGGAAGCCCGCACCCCATGACATCCACGGAATCCGGCACTACCTATCCCTCCTACGTGGCGTTGCTGGAACGGGAAGGGCGCCTCGCGGGAACCTCGTGGGGCCTGTTTCCCGACGCCGAGCGCGGTACGCCGTCCTTCATCCAGCCTGATTCCGTCCGGGACGCCGCGGACTGCGTCCGGACCGGCACCGTCTTCGGCCTCGACTACCCCGCCGACGCGTTCGACCCCGGCATGTCCCTGAAGCGAAGGGCTCCCCGGCACACGATCTACTCCGCGCACCCAGCCCACCGAGACGACTTCCTCGACGGTTACTACCTGCAGGGCTCCAGCCAGATCGACGGGCTCCGGCACCGCCGGGCGGACGACGTCGGCTTCTACAACGGCACGCCCGACGACGACATCCGGGAGGGAACCGCAGCCCTCGGAATCCAAACCTGGGCCGAGCAGCCCATCGTCGTCCGGGGCGTGCTGGTGGACCTCGACCTATACTGCCGGGACCAGGGCACGCCGATCGACCATGCGGCCGGGGAGTCTCTTGGACTCGGCCTGATCCAGGCTGCCGTCCGGGCCCAGTCCGTGGCCCTCCGTCCCGGCGATATCCTCATGCTGCACACGGGGTGGTGCGAGTGGTTCCTCGCGCTCCCGGCCGGGGAAAAGGAGAGCCAGCGCGACAGCCGCCGGGCCAGCGGCATCGAACAGTCGGCAGAGTTCGTCGCCTGGGCCTGGGACAACCAACTGGCCGTCATCGCCGCCGACAACTTCGCCGTCGAGTGCCTGCCCCCGGTCCCCTCCAGTCCGTTCCGGAGCACAGCGCCCAATGATCACGGCATGATGCACCAGCAGTTGCTCGCCAAGCTCGGACTGCCGCTGGGGGAACTCTGGCAGCTTGGCCCGCTCAGCCGGCACATGAAGGCCACTGGCAACTGGGACGCCCTGGTCACCGTCAAACCGCTGAACATCACCGGCGCCACGGGGTCACCGGCTAACGCCACGGCAGTGACGTAGCCTAGCCGGCAGTTTCCGCCGCCGTGCCTGGGCGGTGAGTTCGTGCGCGCCGTAGCTGTTGTCGTCGGGACTGACATGCACGCCGGTGCGGCCAAGCGGGCGGTACTCCATGGTGGCTCCTTCTTCTTTGTTTTCAGGCCTCGGGAATGACCATGGCGAAACGCTCAATGCGGGCCTCGTCCGGGTCCGGTCCGTTGCGCACGCCGGCGTCGAGGGCATCGATCGATGCGAGCTCGTCGGCACTGAGCTCGAAGTCGAAGACGTCGAAGTTCTCCGCAATGCGTGCCGGGTTGGTCGATTTCGGGATCGCCGAGCGGCCCTGCTGCAGGTGCCAGCGCAGCATGACCTGGGCAGGGCTCTTGCCGTGCGCCTGCCCGATGGCGGCGATAGTGCGGTCTTCCATCACGTTCCGGCGGTCCTCGCCCCAGCCGGGGTAGAAGGTGATGCCGCCGATGGGGGACCAGGCCTGGGTGAGGATGCCGTTTTCGGCGTCGGCTGCCTGGACGTCCCTCTGGGTGAAGTAGGGGTGCAGCTCGATCTGGTTCACGGCCGGAACGACGTCGGTCGCGGCGAGCAGCTGCTCCAGGTGGTGCGGCATGAAGTTGCTGACGCCGATTGCCCGGACGCGCCCGTCGGCGAGGAGGGTCTCCAGCGCCCTGTACGCGGCGATGGTTTTCTCGAACCGGTCGGGTGCGGGCTGGTGCAGGATAAGCAGGTCGAGGTAGTCGACGCCGAGTTTGGCCACCGCCTTCTCCCAGGCGTGCAGGGTCTCGTCGTAGCCGTAGTCGCTCACCCAGACCTTGGTCTCGATGAACACGTCCGCACGGTCGACGCCGGAACGGCGGATGCCTTCGCCCACCTCCCGTTCGTTGCCGTACGCGGCGGCGGTGTCGATGTGCCGGTAGCCGGCCGCCAGCGCTGCCTCGACCGCCGCCGTCGTCTTCTCCGGTGGGCTTTGGAAAACGCCCAAACCGAGGGCGGGCATCGTGATGCCGCTGTTGAGTGTAAGTTCGGGTTTCATGCCTTCAATGCAACCGTGATTTCGCAGAGGCCGGGAGTGCCTGTCGTTCCGGGTAATGCCAGTGCCTCCCTCGGGCATCAGCCGCCGCGTAGCGTTGATGCCATGACACACAGCGACGACGTGCGGAAATTCCTGACCTCCCGGCGGGCCAGGATCACGCCCGAGGAAGCCGGCTTACCGGTCTACGGCGGGAACCGGCGCGTGGCCGGGCTGCGCCGCGAGGAAGTCGCCATGCTCGCCGGAATGAGCATCGATTACTACATCCGTTTGGAGCGCGGAAACCTCTCCGGCGCCTCCGACAGCGTCATCGAAGCCCTTGCCCGGGCCCTGAAGCTCGACGACGCCGAAACGGCTCACCTCTTCGACCTCGCCCGCGCGGCCACCGCCTCCCCCCGGGTGCGGCGCAAGCGCAGCCCGCAGACAGTACGGCCGAGCGTCCAGCGAGTCATTGATGCGATTACGACGGCGCCGGCATGGGTCCGCAACGACCGCGGCGACGTCCTGGCGGCCAACGAACTCGGCCGGGCGCTGTACCTGGACCTGATGGCCGAGCAGGTCACCCCGCCGAACAGCGCACGGTTCACCTTCCTGAACCCGAAGGCGCGGGAGTTCTTTGCCGACTGGGAGCGCGCCGCGGACGACATCGTCGCGGTCCTGCGCTCCACCGCGGGGAAGAACCCCTACGACAAGGACCTCTCGGATCTGATCGGCGAACTCTCGACCCGCAGCGAGGAGTTCCGCATCCGGTGGGCCAGGCACGACGTGAAGTACCACCGCACCGGCCGCAAACGGCTCCACCACCCGATCGTCGGGGACCTGGACCTGAGCTTCGAAGCGCTCGAGCTCCCCGCTGATCCCGGGCTACGGATCAACGTGTACACGGCAGACCCCAATACACCGTCGGAAGACGCGCTGAAAGTCCTTGCGAGCTGGGCCGCCACTCAACGGGCAACGGCAGAAATGCCCGTCGAGGAGAAGAAGTAACCGGCCGTCGCCCCAGCCCCGCACCCGGCGACTTGTTAGCCACGTCACATTGGTCTATCGTAGTCGGGGGCCACAGCGTGGTGGCCCTTTCTAAATTGGGGAGAAAATTAGTGAACGAGAAGCTGCGGGTGCTGGTCAGTGTTGACCTCGACGGCGCCAAGGCCCAGGTCAAGACCCAGGGTCACGTAACTGTTCAAAGCATCAAGGGCCTGTACGACGTGATGAAGCGAGCCGACTCGCTGGTCCCGGGGCTGGCACTGGAACTTGATATGACCCTGGCCGAGGTGGAACCCCAGGCCATGGAGGAGCTCCGCGGCTGCGCCCGCACCCACCACTTTCCGCTGCAGGTCGATCCGCTGCAGCGCAACTACCGGTTCAGCATCCTGGCGCCGAAACTCACAGCCCCGGAAATCGCAGCGCCGAACCTGGCAGTTTTGCCGGTACCCACACCCGTGCTGGCAGCGGCCTGAGCTAAATCCCGGAGGCCCAGTCGTCGTCGTAATAGCGGCCGCGGAAGTGGGCACGGAGGTACTCCCCCACAACCGCGGCGCCGAGATCCCCGGTGTCTGGGGCGACCACCCGGCCGTCGATCCGGCGGGCCAGCCGCCGGACGAACCGTTCAAGCCCCGGGTCATCGCCGAGCCGGAAGAACGTGGCCTGCGTGCCCGCACGCCCGAGCCGGTCCAGCTCGGCGGCCGTGACGCGGATGGTCTCCGGATCCGGCGGCCAGCAGAACCACGACTCGCCGTCGCCCAGCAGGTGCGCGGTGGGCTCGCCGTCGGTCACCACGAGGAGGACGGGCTGCATCGACGGGTGCTGGCGGAAGAACCGGCCGGCCAGCAGCAGCCCGTGGTGCAGGTTGGTCCCCTGCTCGCGAAACGCCGGCAGGGCCGTGAGCTCGCCGATGTCCATCGACTGCGCGTAGCGTCCGAATGTAATCAGCTGCAGCCGGTCCCCGCGGAACCGGGTGGAGACGAGGTGGTGCAGGGCGAGCGCCGTGCGCTTCATCGGCACCCACCGCCCCTCGGCAGCCATCGAGAAGGACACGTCCGCCAGCAGGACGACGGCAGCCTGGGTGCGGGCCTCCGTCTCCGTCACCTCGATGTCCCCCACCGCCAGACGCAGCCCGCCGCCCGGATCGCCGCCGTCGGCCATGGTGCGCCGGATGGCATTGGTTATGGTGCGGGTGACGTCCCACGGTTCGGCGTCGCCGAACTCCCACTGCCGGCTGGACCCGGTCTGCTCGCCGGCGGCGCCCGCGACGCGCGTGTCCCGGCCGCCCTGCCGGCCGGACAGCTGCTTGGCGGTGTCCCGCAGCAGCGACTTCCCGAGCCGCCGCATGGCCTGCGGCGACAGCCGGAGGTCTCCGTCGGCCCCACGCCGCAAATATCCGCCGTCCTGCATGGCCCGCTCGATTTCCGCGAGGGTCCGGGCGGTCACGGCGGCGTTCTGCCCGAGCTGGCGGGCGAGGGCGTCCAGGTCCAGGTCGTCGAGGGTGGATCCGTTGTACTGCTGGGAGAGCTGTTCGGACAGCTCGTCGAGTTCGGCGATGTCCTGCAGCACGCCGGTGCCGTCACCCAGCCCAAGCCCTTCCTGGCCCCCGAACCGTTCGGAGCCGCTCCAGTCCTCGCCGGGGCGCAGGGCGCGCAGGCTGTCGTCGAGCTGGTTCAGCTGTGCCATGAGGTCGGCCGAGCCGAACGCCTGGGCGGACAGCCGCATCAGCTCCTCGCGCTGCTCGGGGGACATGGATTGCAGCATCCGCTGGGCCGCGGCGGCGCGCTTGGCAAGGGCGTCCACGAGCTCCTCGACTGACTGCGGATTCTCCGGAAAGTAATCACCGTGCTTGGCCATGAACTCCTGGAAGTCCGCCTCCGTGTCTTCGCCGAGGCGGTGCTTGCCGAGCAGTTCGTTGAGGTCGCGCAGCATCTCGCTCACGGCTTCGCGGTCCTCGTCCGTGGCGTTCTCGAGCGCCTGCTTCATGCCGGCGAACCGCTGGTCAAGGACCTCGCGGCCCAGCAGGTCCTTGATCCTCTCGTAGGCCTCCCGGGCGCTGCTCGACTGCCAGTCGTAGGACGCGAGTTCGTTGACCGCGGCCGCCGTGGACTGCGGGAGGTTCTGCAGCTGCATCTCGCGGAAGGCGCGGTCATTGTTATCCATCATGGCGTCGCGGGCCAGCTGCTTGCGCTCCTCCAGCACTGCAGTGTCCAGCAGCTTCCTGACCTCGTTAAGGGTGCCGTCCAGCCGATGGCGGCCCAGCAGTTCACTCCGCCGCTGCTGGACCCGGCGGGCCAGATTGTCGAGCCCGTCGCGGTTCCGGCCCCCGCGCCGCAGGAACTCCTGCAGGGCATGCCGCGGCGAGTAGCCTTCCATCACGTCCTCGGCGATCGCCTCCAGTGCCTCCGCCAGGTCCACCGGCGGGGCAAGCGGATCCGGACCTCCGGCGTACCGGCCGTACCTGGACCGGTTGTGCAGGGTCATGATGCCTCCTGTCCTCGCTAATCTGTACCCGGCAGAAAACTGTACTTAACCGTAGACCGTTGCCTCGTCGTCGGACTCCTTGGAGATCCGGCGGGCAAGGTAGAGGCCCTCCAGCGCAAGTTCGACGGCGGCGGCGCGCTGTCCGTCGTTCTTCGCGCCCAGGCGCTCACTGATTTTGTCGTAGAGACTTGATCCGTTTCCGGATCCGTTGAGGGCCGGAAGGTTCTGCAGGAACTCCCGGGCCGTGACCTGGTCCCCGGTGGTCACGGTGGTGTGGCCGTCGAGCGCGGCCACGAGCGGGCCCATCTCGATCCCCTTGAAATGCGCGCGCACGGCTTCGGCCGTGGCGGTGCGCAGCAGGTGGTCGAGGATGCCCTGTTCACGGCCTTCCTCACCTGACTCAAACTCGATCTTGCCCGTGAGCACTTCCACGGCGGTCTCCAGGTCGATGATCCGCGCGACGGCCTGGTCCTCCCCGCGCACGCTGGCCCGGCGCAGGGCCGCAGCGGCGACGGTCTCGGCGCCTGCGATGCCGAAGCGGGCGGAAACGCCGGAGGTCTGGTTGATGGCCGGGGACTGCCGCAGCGCCCGGGTGTAGCGGGCGAGGATCTCGAGGATGACGGGCGGGACGTCGGCCACCAGCTTCCCCTCCTGGCGGATGACGGAGACCTCGTCTTCCAGCTCGATCGGGTAGTGGGTCCGGATCTCGGCGCCGAAGCGGTCCTTCAGGGGAGTGATGATCCGGCCGCGGTTGGTGTAGTCCTCGGGGTTCGCGGACGCGACCACCAGCACGTCCAGCGGAAGCCGCAGCACGTAGCCGCGGATCTGGATGTCGCGCTCCTCCATCACGTTGAGCATCGACACCTGGATCCGCTCAGCGAGGTCCGGCAGCTCGTTGATGGCGATGATCCCGCGGTTGGAACGGGGAACCAGGCCGTAGTGGATGGTCTCGGGGTCCCCGAGCCGGCGGCCCTCGGCTACGCGCATCGGGTCGACGTCGCCGATGAGGTCGGCGACGGAGGTATCCGGCGTCGCTAGCTTTTCGACGTAGCGCTCCGAGCGGTGGCGCCAGGCGACCCGCATCCGGTCCCCTTCGGTGAGGGCACGGGCGCGGGACTGCTCGGTGATCGGGTCGTAGGGGTGCTCGTTGAGTTCCGACTCCTCGATCACCGGCGACCACTCGTCCAGCAGCCCGGCCAGGGTGCGGAGCAGCCGGGTCTTGCCCTGCCCGCGTTCGCCGAGGAGGACGACGTCGTGGCCGGCGATCAGGGCGCGCTCGAGCTGGGGAAGGACGGTCCGGCTGAACCCGTACAGCCCGGGCCACGGATCGCGCCCTGCGGCGAGCGCGGCGATCAGGTTGTCGCGGATTTCGTGGCGCAGATCTTTGTGGACGTGGCCGGATGCACGCAGTTCGCCAACGGTGAAGATATCTGGACGATCACTCACCCCTCTACGGTAGTCCTCGAGTGTGGGGGGAATCGAGGGATTCTCCAGATTCCTCCACGCTGTGAGCGCTACCGCTCCGCGGCTCCCCCTTCCTCGCAGGCTCGGGCGGGGCCCCTGCCGCTACGCTTATTGCTGTGACTGCAGAATCACCGTCGGCACCATCACCGCCGTCGAAACCGGAAAGCACGCTCCTCCTCTTGGTGCGCCACGGCGAGACGCCCACAACCGGCATGGTGCTGCCAGGGCGGGCGCCGGGACTGCACTTGTCCGAGCGGGGCCGGGCCCAGGCCGAGCGGGTGGCGGAACGGCTCGCGGGCCTTACGGTCGACGCCGTCTACTCCTCGCCGCTGGAGCGCACCTGGGAGACGGCGGAACCCACGGCCGCCGCTGTTGGACTGGCAGTGCGAGAGGAGCCCGGCCTGCTCGAATGCGACTTCGGTGAGTGGACCGGCGTGGCCCTCGCCGAACTGTCCGGGCTGCCGGAATGGCAGACGGTGCAGCTCAACCCCTCGGCCTTCCGCTTTCCCAATGGCGAGAGCTTCACGGAGATGCAGGCGCGGATCGTCGGGGCGCTCGAGGTGCTGGGGACAGCGCACGCCGGGGGCGTCGTCGTCTGTTTTTCCCACGCCGACCCGATCAAGGCGGTAGTGGCCCACGCCCTGGGTACGGATCTTGACCACTTCCAGCGGATTGTCATCAGCCCGGGGTCCGTCTCGGCCATCTCTTACGCGGACGGTCAGGCCCCTGCCGTGCACATGGTGAACTCGACGTCGGAACCGCTGAGCGGGCTGCGGGCGTGACATGGCTGCCTGTGACCGCGAGCTGACGCTACTTGCCGAGGGCCACGTCGAGCTGATCGGACGCATCCCGCGCAGCAGCAACGAGACGTTCCTCGTAGAGATTTCGTCCGGGGACGACACCGGCTTTGCGATCTACAAGCCGGAGGCAGGAGAGCGTCCGCTGTCGGATTTCGAGCCCGGGCTGTACCGGCGGGAACGCGCGGCGTACCTGCTCAGCGAGTCCCTCGGGTGGGGATTCGTGCCGACGACGGTCGTCCGCGAGGAGGCACCGCTGGGGATCGGCTCGCTCCAGTGGTTCATCGACTGCGACTATAGCGAGCACTACTTCACTCTGTACGACGACGTCCCGGAAACGCACCGTGACCTGGCCCGGATCGCCCTGTTCGACTACGTCGCCAACAACACGGACCGCAAAAGCGGGCACGTGCTGCGCGGCGACGACGGCCGGGTGTGGGGCATCGACCACGGGCTGTGCTTCTCGGCAATCTTCAAACTGCGCACCGTGATCTGGGACTTCGCGGGCGACCCCATCCCCGGTGCATTGCTCGAGGACATCGCCCCGCTCGCCGAGGCCGTGCCCGCCGAGGTGGCCGAACTCCTCGACGGCTCGGAGGTCACTGCGCTACAGCGGCGGGTGCGGCGGCTGCTGCATGAGCCGGTGCTGCCGGTGGACCACACCGGCATGCGCTACCCGTGGCCGCTGGTGTAGGCGGCACCTCCTCCGACCCCGCGAAGCGCGAACGTACACTCGGCGACCGTCTGGATCGGCGAGCACCACTCGATGGAGTACACCATCTCCCCCAGTCCCATGCCCCAGCTCTCGTACCTGGCCGCGCGCACGTCGCGCATCCGCCTCGGTGCCGGAACCATCATCGCGCCCTTCTGGAACCCGCTCCGCGTCGCCGGCGAGACTGCGCTCCTGGACGTCATCAGCAACGGCCGGATGGAAGTTGGGCTGGCACGCGGCGCGTACCAGTTCGAGTTCGACCGCCTGATGGGCGGCATGTCGGCGGTCGACGGCGGCAAGCACCTGCGCGAGATGGTGCCGGCCGTGCGGGCGCTCTGGGCAGGTGACTACGCGCACGACGGCGAGGTTTGGCAGTTCCCCACGTTCACCAGCGTCCCGAAGCCGCTGCAGAAGCCGACGCCGCCCATGTGGATCGCTGCCCGCGACATCTCCTCACACGAGTTCGCCGTCGCCAACTGCAACGTGATGGTGACGCCGCTGATGAAGGGCGACGAGGAGGTCGAGGACCTGGCACGCAAGTTTGATACCGCCGTCGAGAACAACCCCGGCGTCCCCCGCCGGGACCTGATGGTGCTCCGCCACACCCACGTCCACCCCGCGGACGAGCCCGACGGATGGCGGCGCCCGGCCGAGGGCATCAACAAGTTCTACCGGACGTTTGATGCCTGGTTCGGCAACAAGACCACGCCGAAGGACGGCTTCCTCGAGCCCAGCCCCGAAGAGAAGTTTGCCGACCTCCCGGAGTTCACGGCGGAGTCCCTCCACCAGACGGCGATGATCGGGACGCCCGAGGAGGTCATCGAGCGGCTCCGCCACTACGAGGCACTCGGCGTCACCGAGTTCAGCCTCTGGTCCGACAACAGCCTGACCCACGAGGAGAAGAAGCGCTCGCTCGAGCTCTTCATCGAACAGTCTCAGGCTGCATTTCAGATGGTGAGCACTAGCTTGCCGGACACCTGGCCGTTTTCCAGAAAGCGGATCGCGTCCTTAGTCTCAGCCAGCGTGAAGGTTCGGTCGAGGGCCGGTGCCATTTTGCCGGCCTCGATGAGCGGAGCAAGGTCCTGCAGTTCGGCGGCGCGGACTAGGCCGAGGAATATGGTGAGCCGTTGGCTGATGAAGGGTGACAGCACCAGGGCACCGAGCTGGCGGTGCAGGCCTCCGGTCAGTTTCCCGCCACCCTCACCGCCGGTGATGACGGCCGTTCCTGTAGGGGTTAGGGCGCGACGCAGGCGGGAGATTGATGGGTTTCCCGCGATGTCCAGGATGAGGTCGTAGGGGCCGGCGTCCGCGAAGTCCTCACGGGTGTAGTCGATGACGTGGTCTGCGCCGAGGTTACGGACAAACCCGACCTTGCCGGTACTGCAGACTCCGGTAACCTGCGCACCGTAGGCTTTGGCCAGCTGGACCGCGTAGCTGCCGACGCCGCCGGACGCTCCGGTGACAAGCACCTTCTGCCCCTCCGTGATCTTCCCGGCGCGCAGGCCCAGGAGGGCAGTGACCGCGGAGACCGGCACCGCCGCGGCCTGCTCGAAGGAGAGGCTCTCGGGCTTAGCGGCCAGTTGGGCTTCGGGCGCAACGGCGTATTCCGCGTAGGAGCCACGGCCGCTGCCGTACACCGCGTCGCCGACGGCGAACCGCGTGACTTCGGGACCTACGGCTTCTACGGTTCCTGTGAGATCCAGGCCCAGAACCGGGTCCTTCGGTTTCCGGATTCCGAATACCAGACGGCCGAGGTAAGGGAGGCCGGTCATCATGTGCCAGACACCGCGGTCGACGCCGGCCGCCCTGACACGGATGAGCACGTCGCCGCCTTTGACAAGAGGACGGGGCACCCGATCCAGGCGCAGCACCTCCGGCCCCCCGTAGGTTTCCCGAACGATCGCGCGCATGTCGTCCACGGTCCCGGTGTCCTGTCGTTGAGGGTGCTCCCGCGTTTTCATAACGTTCCTTTCTGTTCCGGTCGGTTATCTTTCGTACACTGTACGAGAAGGGTAGCGTACAGTGTACGAAAGCGGAAGGGCTGGGAGGAGTAGTTGATGAAGGACAGACGCGGGGGCGGCAGGGACCGTCCGGGGCTCAGCCACGAGAAGGTACTGCGGAAGGCTCTGGAGTTGGCGGACAGGGACGGCCTCGCCGCTCTATCGATACGTTCACTCGCCCAGGGGATGGGCACCAAGCCGATGACGCTCTACTACTACGTGGCTAACAAGGATCAGATCCTTGACGGTCTCGTGGACCTCGTTTTCACCGAGATCGATACACCGGAGGCCGGAGGCGAGTGGAAGGAACAGATGCGCCGCCGGGCCCACTCGGCCCGCGAAGCGCTGCGCCGGCATCCATGGGCGGTCGGCCTGCTGGAATCCCGCAAGGCTCCCGGCCCGGCGACCCTGAAGCACCACGAGGCGACACTGGGGACACTGCGTGCCGCGGGCTTCACCGTGCAACAGACCGCCCGGGCCTACTCGCTACTCGACAGCTACATCTACGGGTTCGCCCTCCAGGAAGCCGCCCTGCCCATAGCAGGGCATGAGCCGACGGCGGAGGTGGCCGGCCCCATCATGGAACGGTTCGCGACCGGGGAATACCCGCACATGGTCGAGATCGCCACGCAGGTTGTCATGCAGCCCGGCTACGACTACGGCAACGAATTCACCTACGGGCTGGAGTTGATCCTCAGTGCGTTGGAACCGGCACCGGCTGACTAGCATGCGGCAACCCTTTCCGCCTCGTCGGCCAGACTCCAGGATACTCTCGGCATCCCGCAACTAGATGTGTAGCTATCGGTCCATGCTGAAAGGCTACATAGCGCTTGACTCTCCGCTTGAGCCTGACGGGGTGTACCACTCCCACACACCGTCCTCAGTCAGGCTCCCCCTCATCGCGCCGAACATCCAAGGAGTAATTCCCGTAGGATCACCGCCGGCCTTCACAAACTCGGCACGCTTCTTACGAGCGCGGTTGAAGTGATCGGGGAGGTACAGTCCCAGTCCAATGACTCACCCGACCACGAAGAACAGGATTGAGATGAGGCCGATTGGATGACGGTCGGTAAGGAACACGTACCCAACCGCAGCCCCCACGCCGAACAGGAGGGTCCAGAACACCGTCCAGAATCCGGACCAGAACTGGAGGCTTCCGTTGCTGGGTCGCTGGTTGGGATCGTTGTTACGCTGCACGCCAGGAGGCTTTCCCATGGAACCTGGGTGGTAAGTCCGCTTCACAGGAGCATTCTAAACGTGCGTGCAAAGACTGAAGAACCGGAAGGCGCTCCGCGTTGAACCGGACGGGCTAGGAACTCCTGCCAGCACCGAAGCTGCAGTTCCGAGGAAAATCCAGCGTCCTGGATTTCGTATCGTCGATGACTCTAGCGCAAGCAAGTTGTTTAGTCGGACTGCTTGCGCAGTGCTGCCCAGGCTTGGAAACCGCCGATCAGATCGGTCGCACGGCTCAGCCCCAGCCGTTGCAGGGTGTGTGCAGCGAGGCTGGAGCTATAGCCCTCATTGCAGACGACCACGATCCGCCGAGCAGGGTCGTCTGAGATCGGGAGCCGGTGGGGGCTGGAAGGGTCCAGCCGCCACTCGAGGACGTTTCGGTCAATGACGACCGCTCCCGGAAGATCACCGTCGCGGTCTCGCTGATCGACCGGCCGCGTGTCAACAACAAGGGCGCCCGCTGCCATCTCCCGCTCAAGATCCGATGCGTGAACACGCTCGAGCCCGATGCGGCTCTCAAGTAGTAATTGGTTGATCGTAAGAGTCCCTGGGGAATCGCGCGGATCTAAACTGCACTGGCAGGTCGCGACGCCGTCGTCGGGGATGTGACATTGCTTCACCGTTTTCCTCGCTTTGCCTGCTGATCGGTCGGTCTTTCCACCATGAAGCGAAATGATGAGCTATTTCGGTCATCAATTTCAAGGGTATGGGGGGAGCCTGGTCAACGTGAGAGATGCGATCGAGACTCCAGGCTAGGCACCGCCACCTAGGGTTCTTTGGTGACTCCAATGGCAGGGAGAATTGTGGCGAATTGCTTCATCCACTGGGATACGCAGAGTACAAACTGACAGAATCGCAATTATCGCCGTTTTCTGGCTACGCTTCGCCGCTCTGAGTTAGTTGGCCCTTCGATACGCAGCCGACATTTATCAACGGCTCAAGACCGGTCCGCTCACCCACGCAGTTGTGCGAGAGCGGGGGTAGTCTGGAGGACCGGCCCAGGCGCTATTGCTGACCGCTCCACCGTGTGGGTGAATAAGGGTCCAGGCGTGTGGCTGAATAGGGCTCCGGGGCAGGGTGCCGGATCAGGCATCGAAATGCGTTTCCATGCTGCCGCCGGAAGGCTGTTCGAACAGTTCTGTGCGGAGTTTGCGGTTTCGGTTGCCGGACACTTTGGTGAGGATTTCCATCGCTTCTGCCTGGGAGCACCTGTTCTGCCCCATGATGACACCGCAGGCCAGATTGATGGCGGTCCGGCTTTGCAGGGCCCCTTCGAGGTCCTCCGCCCGGTTTTGGAAGCTGTCGATTCGCACCGACAGCGTAAGGGTAGTGTGGACGGCTGCGGCGAAACCCACGGCATTTTTTCGAAGACGTTCGGGGTGAAGGCGCCGGGCCTGGACGCGAAGAAGTTCAGTGCCGCACTGGCTTCGCTGCTGATTTCCAGAGGCACTCCCAAGGAGCTCCGAACGCCTGCCTCCGCGAATCTCCGGTTCAACTCCGGCCACCTGGAAGCCGAGGCGACATCGTCGATGATCACAGGCGACATCTCGCGCAGGGCTTTGATACAGGGGCCGTCCCCTACTGCCTGCTCCAGCAGGTCAAGCTCCACGGCCCGCCTACTGCTGCCGGCAGCAGTAGGCGGGCCTGCGCCTTAGCTTGACGGTAACTGCGCATTCAATCTCGTCACCGGCCGCTTCGGAAACCGCCACGGCGGCCAGCTGGAGAGTCCTGAAAGGAACTCAACTGCATTTTCGGAACCCGCGAGAACGCTCTGAAGCTCATCCGCAGGTTCCCGTCCCGAGGAATTCAACATGGGCCCATCCCAGGCCCGCCCGCCTATAGCGTCACGTGCGATATGCGTGAACCAGGGAAAAGGAGCGATCCTATAGTCGAGTGTGCTTCGTCCTGGGCGTGATTGGTGTGATGGCGTCGAGCTCGTGCGCGGACTGCAATACCGTGCCCGGAACAGCCCAGATCTTCAGACATTCACCTGCCCGTGGGAGTCACTGCTCGAGGTCGTCGGGATCGAACTGGCTTAATGGAGGCCCGCCGAAGTTCGCCGGGTCGCCGGTGGGATCGGCTTCCTCACCGCGGCGTGCTTCGCCGGGATCCATGTTCGCGGCCGCCTCTTCGAGAGTTGGTACGTCCGTTGATTGCTGTGTTGCGTCCGGCAGGGTTTGTTCGCTCTGGGATCCCTCTTCCTCCCCCGAGGCAGGGTCCAGCTCGGAAGACGAAGCGTTACCAGAGCTTTGGTCAAGCGGGGTGTCGTCGTTTTGGGCGACCTCAGAGTTGTCGTCGGGGAGGTTCTCGTTGCTCATGATCGGGCCTTTCTGGTAAGCAGCCTGCCAATGCAACCAGCATATTGACGGAATGGCCTCCCGCGAGGCCGGCGACAACGAAAATAGCCATTAGGTGCGGGCAGTGATTGACATTGCTGCAATCTAGGAATAAGCGGCGATGTCTGCGGAGATACCGTCGGCAAGACGGTCGCCATGCGTGCGCTGTTTTCAAGAGAGTTCATGGTCTTTGTCGCAGGCATGTTCCGTGCTGCGGGGCGGAGGTCCTTTTCCCGCCCCGGGCTGAGGCCCCGCCCCGTGAGCACAAGGGCACCGCGCAACCCGGGCCCTCGAATACCAGGCGGGGGCATTAAGATTCGTGGTTCCCCTCGGGTCGTACGCCACGAGTCCCAACCCGTAAATCAACAGAACTGAAGCGGACAATAAGCTGACTGTGGATCCGGGAGCACAAGGTGGCCGATGCAACCGCCGGCGGGTACTGGGCGAGGCATAGGGTACGGCAGTCGAGCAGGCCGGGCCAGGCCTCGGCGAGGTGTGGCTGCGCTGCAGTTCCAGCCGGAGAAGCCCGCCAGTACGAAATCAACGCCTACCTCCGCGGCTCCCTCACCTGAGATCCCCGCCCGCGTGCCTCATACAACGGGGGAAGGCCCAGGTGCTCGGTCAATTCCGCTTCCAGCGCTGTCTCCAGCACATTCCTCGTGAGATGGTTCAGCAGCCCGCCCGGGCCTACCAGGCTCACGCCCTGCTCCTTGGCCTGCGTGAGCAACTGCTCCGCAAGCTCCTTCTGATCGATGATCTCTCCCGTGACAGGATCGATCATTACCCCTGTCATCTCGGTCGTGGACTTTGACACGGCCGTCTCCTTTCGGATCAGGCCGGAACCTCACACACCGCTTTTCTTACAGTCCCGTTGCGAGACACGAGCAGCCGCCCGTTTCACTTCGCATTGTCAGATCCATTACTGAAAGTGTGAAGCTCGAAATTTTGCCATCCGACGGGAACGGCGGTGCGTTCGAAGAACTCCGTGTCAATCTCGAATCCCAGTCCTGCTCAGGGAGAGACAGCCAGCCGTCGATGTGCTGTAGCGGCTTATCGACCGAGGCTGTCTTGAAGGGACGGGCTGAGGTGTCGTATTCGAAGAGCGGGTGTTGGCAATGGCGTGCAGGGATGCGAATTGACCGATAGCTGAAACTCGGAGCCACTCGGAAAGCCAAAACCTCTTTTGGGCCGCTCCGTCCTGTCGGCGCTCGGCCTAAACAATGGGTGATTACATGGGAAATTTCCACGACATTCCCAGATTCGCCCAGCACCATAAGTACTACTACGACTCCAGATCCGGAGTAGCCCAAGACTGAAAGTTGAGGGAACAGCCATGGTTGAAAAAAACGCAGAGCGACATCCATCGAGCGTGCTGCTTTGGGTTGTGATGATCCCGCTCGCGGCGGTTATGGTGGCCGCACTCATTTACTTTATTGTCACTACAGCTATCCCTGTCATAGGTGAGGTATGGAAAGCGCTTTTCTAGACACGACCTTGGGGCGAATAGTCTGTCGGCATCCGCCGTGCACGGCGGGCACGAGCGGCGAGGAACGCTTCGCCGCTCGTGCGGGAGGCTCTGCGGGGCTGAGGTCGGGTTGGAGCACCCCCCAACCCGACGTCAGCTACACCGCTCAATAGGCGTCAGAATAGGATCCGCTTCCTGGTTACCTGACGCGCTCACGCCAAGGTCCCAGATCTCAACCTGACACATTCAGTCGCGTAAGCCGGTCCTCCAGCGCGACACCTCTAGATCGCACCCTTGCCATAAGAATTTCGCGTGAATGCTGCCTTCCCGATGGGCGTATGCCCTGCCCGAGAAACTGCCCGCTGGTGGTGCCTCAAGCGCTACACCGGCGGGCATGAACGCGCACCTCGTCGGCTACGCCCGGGAATCCAACAACGAGCAGGACCTCACGGTCCAAGGGAACGGGTCCGCCGCCCTCGGGTGCCTATTGAAGGGATCTACGGTAATCATGGAATGACGGGAGCAAGCTCGGCTGGCTCGCCCGATTCCCCCTCAGCTTCCTGAGCAGCCGTGCGCTTGACGCTCAGGATCGGTGAACCCGCGCCGCGAACCCGGAACCGTAGTGCTCGGCCAGTTTCGCCAGGCCCTCGTCCAGCGAGACGGCAGGCGTCCAGTCGAGGAGTTCTTGGGTCTCGCGCTGGTCGAACCAGTGGGCGGTGGAGAGTTGCTCAGCAAGGAACCTGGTCATCGGTGGCTCCTCTTTCCGGCCGGCCCAGGTCCAGAGCTTTTCCACCACCGCTCCCGCCGCCCGTGCAACCCCGCCCGGCACAGACCACGACGGCGCGGGGACGCCCCCCGCAGCGCAGATGCCTGCCAGCAGCTCGCCGACCGGGCGGGGCTCGCCGTTGCTGACGACGAGGGCCCGGCCGTGGATGTGCTCCATGCGGTGCAGCGCGGCCACGATGGCCGAGGAGGCGTTATCCACGTAGGTGGTGTCGATCAGGGCCGCCCCGGCGTCGAGCAGCGGCAGGCGGCCGTGGCCGGCACGTGCCAGGACCCGTTCCACCAGCTGGGTGTCGCCGGGGCCCCAGACGATGTGCGGGCGCACCGCCGCGACCCGGAATTCCGGAGCGTCCGCTGCCAGTGCCAACAGCTCCGCCTCGGCCTTGGTGCGGGAGTAGTCGCCGTGCGCATGCTCCGGGTCAGCCGGTTCCGCGCCCAGCCCGGCAATGGCGGCGCCCGAGTTGGCCACGGACGGCGACGACACTAGCACCAGGTCGCGCACGCCTGCCGAACGGGCGGCCCGGAGCAGGCGGCGCGTGCCTTCGACATTCACCTCGTCGAATTCCGCCGCACGGCCCGTGAACGAAACTTTTGCGGCCAAGTGGATAACGCCCTCGGCGCCGGCGACGGCGCGACCAACGGCGACATCGTCCCTGACGGACCCGCGGAAGTCCGCAGCGCTGTCGACCCCTGACGGACGGCGCTGGAACGTGGTGACCTCGTGGCCCTGGCGGACCAGCAGCCGGGCCACTTCCCGCCCCAGCAGCCCGCTGGCGCCGGTGACGAGAACCTTCATGGCTGGCCCGGACGGCCGCCGGCCAGCACCCGTGAAGCCCAGCGGGACAGTCGGGTCCTGTCGATCTTGGCGTTGTGCCGGATGTCGGTGGGCTGTGCGGTGACAGCGAGAACAGCGGAGACGTTGACGCCAGCCGCAAGGGCTGCCCCGCGGACACGCCCGGCAAGCTGCGGCGAAGCAGGGCCCGCCTTGCGTGCGGGAGGCACGGTCTCGACGACGGCGACGACGGCCTGCGTCCCGGACGGACCGACCCCGACGACGGCGGCCAGCCCGACGTCGTCCAGGCGTTCGATGGCCTGTTCGGCGCCCACGGGCGTGACGACGGCAGCGGGCGCCGTCACGACGTGCGCGAGGCGTCCCTCCACCCAGAGCCGGCCGGCGGCGTCGAAGTGCCCGACGTCGCCGGTGCGGTGCCATCCGGGCAGGCTGGTGCTCTCCCGCTGGGTCAGCCAGAGCCTGTCGTAGGCTTCCTTGACGTGCGGGGAACTGACGATGATCTCGCCGGTAACCCCGGCTTCTGTCATGAAATCGGTCCCGGGTGCGGTGCCATCCGCCGCCAAGGGAACGACGGCCACGCGGGCGTCATGCACGGGCCTACCCACGCACACGCCATTGCCCGCTCCCGCCACGGTGCCGGCAGCAGCTTCGGCATCGGCGGTCTGGATCTGTTCGAGGCTGATGTCGGTGACCGGCAACGCCTCAGTCATGCCGTACGGGGTATGCAGCGAGGCCCGGGGCAGCAGCCGCTGCACCTCCGCCAGGAGCGGTTCGGGGATGGGCGCGCCGGCAGACAGAAGCAATTCGACAGCCTCCAAAGCTTGACGCCCTCCCCCGCTCACGCCATCCCGGGTGGCAAGAACGTTGCGCAAGGCCGCCGGCGAGGCGAAGACCACGGTGGCGTCTATGGCCGCGGCGGCGTCCGCCAGCGCGCGGGCCGTCAGGGTGCGGGGCGCAGTGACGTCCATGTCCGGCGTTACCGAAACGGCACCGAGCGCCGGTCCCAGCAAGGCGAACGGGGCGAAGCCCGCCACCAGACGTGCGCCCGGGCTGATCCCGAAGGTTTCGGCCACCGTATCCCGCATCGCGGCCAGCTGCCGGTGCGTGTAAAGCACGCCTTTGGCGGGACCGGTGGAGCCGGACGTGAAGAGCACGGCAGCGTCGGCATCCGGGTCCGGAGCTTGGGCCGGACCCCGGCAAGAGAGGGTCGGGCTGACGCCGGATCCGCGCCGGCCGAGGGCGGCCAGGGAGGTTTCGACGCCGAGAAGGCGCCGGCGGGCAGCCGGCAGGTCCTGCACACTGATGCGCCGTCCCGGCCAGCCGAGCACAGCGGCAGCCGCCAGCGCCCTGTCGATTCCGATGAGGAAATCCGGGGTGGCACCCTTAACGGCCCGGCTTAGTCCACGGCGGCCAAGGCCGGCGTCGGCCACGACCACCACGGCACCCAGCCGCAGGCAGGCGTAGAGGGCCACGGTCAGGTCGACGCCCGGCGGAACCATCAGGCTCACCCGGCTGCCGTGCTCTACGCCGCCTTCCTTCAGGCCAGCCGCGAGGGCGGCAATGCTCTGTTCAAGCTCCCGCCAGCTGAGCGAGCGGGCGACGCTGCCGTTCGCGGCCATTTCCGCGACGGCGGTGGACCCGCCGGCGGCTCCTGCCGCCAGCTCGGTGAGCGGCGCCCAAAGCGGCGGGACGCCGTCGGCCGGGGCGTTTGTCCGTTGAAGACCAGGTCCGCTGTCGCGCCCCAGCTCGGCAAGCCACTCGAAGACAGGAGTGGCGATGTCCCTGTCTTCCGCGACGAGATGTCCGGCACCTTCGAAGCGGTGCACTTTCGCATGCGGAAGCCGGCTGATGAGGTCCTTGAGGTACCGGTCGGAAAAGATCGGGTCCCGCGGCCCCCAGAGCATCAGCGCCGGAACCTTCAGCCCGCGCAGCCCTTCGGCGACGCCGCTGAGCGCCGGGAAGCTCGGATGCGACGGCTCCGCGGGAATGTCCGCGACAAAGTTCCCCACGCCTGCGCGGCGGGCGGCACCACGGTAAGGGGCCATGAAGGCGCTCCGGACATCGGCGGCGAGCGGCGGGTGGGCCAGGGAATGAGTCACCCGCAGGAAGGTGTCCGACGTCGTCGTTCCCCAGCGGTGCACGGCCGGGTGCAGGGCAAGCCTCAGCGCCGGCGGGATGCCGGAGCCGGCGGGCTGGTGGACGGCGGTGTTGGTCAGCACCACGCCGGCGAGCTGCTCCGGATGTGCCAGAGCCCAGCCCAAACTGATCACGCCGCCCCAGTCGTGGCCCACCGAGACGACCGGCCCGTCCAGGCCGAGTGCATCGGTAAGGTCGCCCAGGTCGTTGATCCGGTCCGCCAGGCGCCGGAACGTGCCGGTGCGCTCCGAGTAGCCCATGTCCAGCTGGTCCACCGCCACCACACGCCACGGACGTGCGGGGTCGGATCCGGCGGCCAGCAGGCTCCGCCACAGGTAGGACCACGTCGGGTTGCCGTGCACGCACAGCAGTGTGCCGGCGGGAGTCAGCCCGCGGCGGGAGAGCTGGGCGCCATTGTCCAGGAGATGCCAGCGGCGCACCGTTCCCGGCGGATCCGCGGCGGAGGTGGACGCCACCGCAACTTCGCGCGACCATTCGGGGTCCACGCCGGGCCAGTCCACGCCGGGCCAGCCGGCGGCTACCAAACGATTTCCATCATGGCGGTGTTCAGGCCGGAACCGACGCCCATGCACAGCACGCGGTTCCCGGTTTCGAGGGTTTGCGCTTCGGCGGCGAGGGTCATGGGGAGCGAGGCAGGGCCCACGTTGCCCCAGTGCGGGAACGTGATGGGCACCCTGTCCGGGTCCAGGTCGATGGCGTCGATGATGGCCTTCGTGTAGGCATTGCTGACCTGGTGCGTGACGTAGCGGTCCATGGAGCCCCAGTCCCACTCGGGCTGGGCCTCGTGCCAGGCGTCCACCACGAGCCGCAGGCCACCGTCGAGCAGGCCCCTGGTGTCGGTGGCCATGCCGTCGATGCCGCCCACGCACAGTTCATGGTGCTCGGTGCCGGCCCGCATCACGCCGCCGACGATCCGGTGCGCGCCGGGGTGCTCGTCCGCCGGGCCCAGCACCGCTGCAGCGGCTCCGGAACCCAGGGTGAGGGTGGCGAACTCGCGGTTGAAGTCCTCGCGGGTGGTTTCGGGCCGCTGCAGCCGGGCCAAGGTGGCCTCCTGCGTGGCCTGGGCATCTTCACCGTTGACAATCATCGCGTACTTAATCTGGCCGGAGTCGATCATGTTGGCCGCCAGGGCCATGCCGTTGACGAATCCGAGGCAGGCGTTGGCCAGGTCGAAGTTCATAGCCGACGACGGCAGGCTCAGTCCGTGGTGGATCTTCACCGCGACGGACGGTTCGAGGTTGCGCCGGGTGACCGAGGTGTTGATCAGCAGGCCGATTTCGGATGCGCCGACGCCGGCTTCGGCCAGGGCCTTTGCGCCCGCTTCGACCGCCGCATCATCGAACGATGTCCCGGCGGCCCACCAGCGGCGGTGCGTGATGCCGGCGACGCGTTCAAGCAGCCGCGGCGGGAACTTCAGCCGCTGCAGGGTGGAAGCCAGCCTCCGGTCGAAATCCGTGGAGCTCACGATCCTCGGAGCCTCGACACTGCTTACCGAAAGCAGCGCGGTGTTGCTATGTCGGAAGGTTGCGTTCCCTGCCAATTCAAGCCCCTATTCGTTTCTGTCCTGCATTCATGCGGTGACTGTACCCATAAGTGCATAAGTGCAAGCCCAAGAGCTTAACTATGATGGTGCGAACCCGGATCCTCCACATTTGCCTCCCGTGGCACCTTTACTTGAGGCAGGCCGACGACGGCGGGACGTCCCGCCGTCGTCCGTTAAGGGCCGTATCCGTGCCCGCCGGCCGTCAGTACACTGGGACGCATGACCGAGCAGGAAGCCGCCCCGGTCCAGGACGCCGAGGCTCCGACTCTCACCGATCCCGACGCCGTCGATACTTCCTTGCGCAGTCCCGAACAGCGGTCCCGCACCTTCGCCGGGATCCTGGTGAATACCGCGCTTGCCAACGTCACCACCAGCTACCTCTGGTTCGCGCTGACGTTCTGGGTGTACCTGGGGACGCGCAATGTGATCGCCACGGGGGTGGTCGGCGGCGCGTACATGCTGTTGATCGCCCTTTCCAGCATCAGCTTCGGCACCTTCGTGGACCGCTACCGCAAGCTGGCGGTGATGCGCTTCGCCGCCGGGTTCACCCTGGTGATGTTCATGGTGTCCGGGGTCATGTTCCTCCTGACGCCCGCAGCCCAGATCCTGGACCTGGCCCAGCCCTGGTTCTGGGTGTTCACGCTGATCATCCTGGTTGGGGCGGTGGTGGAAAACCTGCGCAACATCGCGCTGTCCACCACGGTAACCATCCTCATCGAGCCGGACCGGAGGGCCAACGCCAACGGGCTGGTGGGCATGGTGCAGGGGCTGATGTTCATCGTCACCTCCCTGCTCTCCGGGCTGTCCGTCGGGCTGCTGGGCATGGGGTGGACCATCGTCGTCGCCCTGGTGCTCACCGCCATGGCGTTCGCGCACCTGCTCACCCTGCGCATGCCCGAGGAACTGCGCGCCGCCGCTACTGATGCGCAAGGCGGATTCGATCTGCGCGGTTCACTCGCCGCCGTGTTTGCCATCGCCGGGCTGTTCGCGCTCATCCTGTTTTCCACGTTCAACAATTTCATCGGCGGCGTTTACATGGCGCTGATGGATCCGTACGGGCTGGAGATGTTCTCCGTGGAGATGTGGGGGGCCGTCTTCGCGCTCGGGTCCACCGGGTTCATCGTGGGCGGCGCACTGATCGGCAAATTCGGGCTCGGCGCCAACCCGCTGCGCACCTTACTCATCGCCGTGGCCGTGATGGGGCTCCTCGGCGCAGTGTTCACGCTGCGGGAGTGGGCCTGGCTGTACGTCGCGGGCATCTGGCTGTACCTGGTTCTGATACCGTTCGTGGAGGCCGCCGAGCAGACTGTCATCCAACAGGTGGTCCCCCTGTCCCGCCAGGGCCGGGTGTTCGGATTCGCCATGGCCTTCGAGTCCGCCGCGGCGCCGGTCACCGCATTCCTTATTGCCCCGATAGCCCAGTTCTGGATCATCCCGTATGCGCGGTCCGCTGAGGGCGCCGCCCAGCTGGCCCCGCTTCTGGGCGAGGGCACCTCCCGCGGCATCGCACTGGTGTTTCTGGTGGCCGGAATCATCATGATCGCCGCCGCGTTGGCGGCCTTTCTGACGCCGGTTTACCGCCGGGTTTCGGCATCATATGCGCGGGCAGCCTTGGACGCCCCGGAGGCTGCGACACCCTCTGCATGAGTAGACGGCGCTTTTACGGCGTGCTGCCGTAACCGGTCCCGCCTGCCTTCTGAATCGCGGCGGCGGTCCGGCTGATAACGACGATCCGCACGGCCACGCCCGCCAAGACCAGGACGACGCCCAGCGCAATCAGGATCCAGGTAGGAACCGCGGCGGCCTCGATGCTGCGGTAGCAGTTCGCCGCTGCTTTGGCGCCGCGGTGGAGCGCGTCGAATGCTTCAGCGGCACGGCTGTCCGGTAAAAGCGGGCTGCCACAGAGCGGGCCGGTCTGCTGCAGTCCGAAGACGATCCCGGCAAGGAGCACAGCGAATCCGGCTCCGATCAGCCAGAGCCAGACCTGCCACGCGGCGGAATTCCGCCGGACCCTTGTACCTCGCACGTCACTCCCTAGATAGCGGCGGTACCGAAATCATAAGGGGAATTGTCCTGAAGCGGACGACGGCGGGACGTCCCGCCGTCGTCCGCTTAGGCGCAGCGAGCCTGGGTCGTGTCAATGATGGCCATCTGGCCGGTTTCGGGGACACCGGGAAATTGCACGTGCTGGGGGTCAGCAGCGGCAACCGGCGGCTCCTGCCGGGAGCGCATGCGAACGAGCGCTACCGCGGAAATGAGGAACCAGGCAACGTTCGTGACCACGGACGGCCAGGCTTCGTGGAATGCACCATTGACAATGAAAGCGCACGAACCGAGGAGATTCGCGGTCTGGAAGCCCTTGCCGGCCTTCAGCCAACCCATGGACACAGCCAGGTACGCACTCAGAATCGCAACAGCGCCTGCCCAACCGGAGATTTCCCACAGCAGTTCCATGATGTCCTTTCAGGGTTGATGCCCGGCTGCCATCCGCTGGACGGAGTGAAGATGACGGGCCATATGTCTTCGTTTAGTAAGGGGCGCCATTGCCGACGGGATCAGGCATCGCTGAACAGCCTGTGCTCAGCCGTCCGGCCTGTCTCTTACCCTTAGTTTTAACAGCAATTATGAGCACGAAGGGTCTTTAGATCAATTGCATTCCGCTGAAGACATGGTTTAGAACTACTTAACATGGATATCGATCCGCGCCGCCTGCGGGTTCTTCTTGCGGTTGCCCGCACGGGCGGAGTGCTCGCCGCCGCCGACGAACTGGGGATTTCGCCCTCGGCCGTGTCCCAGCAGCTCAATAAGTTGGAGGACGAGACGGGGCACGCCTTAGTGGTGCGCACACCCAAGGGCTCGGTTTTGACCCCCGCCGGCCTGGCTGTAGCCGAAGCCGGCGAGGAGATCGAGCGCGCACTCAGCGTCGCCCGCGCCCGGATGGAAGGCGGGGCCAAGATCGCGGGGGTGGTGCGAGTGGGCGGCTTCACCAGCTTTGTCCGCACGGTGGTGATCCCGCGCTTGCCCGAGTGGCGAGTCCAGTACCCGCAATTACAGATCCGGATGATTGAGGACGACTTCCCTGCCCTGATGCGGCTGCTCCGGCAGCGCGCCCTCGACGCCGTTGTGATCGAACTGGATTCGACGACGACGGCCGGGCAGCGTCCACTGGGCGCCGGAATGATCGAGGAGCCCCTCCTGGACGAGCCCTGGAAACTGGTGGTTCCCGCGGGTGCACTGCTCAGCACCGAGAACATCGACCTTGGCCGCCTGCCGTTTCCGTGGCTCGGCGTCGAGTCCTCAGCCGCCAACGCTTCGGTCCTCGGCCGGCTCCGTGAGTCAACGGGTGCCCAGTTGGAGACTGTGCATCAGTACCAGGACACGCTGACCGCTCTGGCACTGGTCGCCGCGGGCGAGGGCGTCGCCATCGTGCCCACCTTGGCGTTGACCGGCCTCGTCCAGGACGGCGTGGACGTCCTGGACGTCCCCGGGCTGGGCACGCGGCGCATCGTTCTGCGGCGGTTCGACCGGCGACGGTCAGCGAGCCTGCCTGTGGACACCGTGGCCCGCCTTTTGCGGGAATCGGCTGCGGCCTTCGACACGCGGTCGACGTCGTGAGCCGCTGTTTATTTGTCCGGAATTACCTGAACAAATAGGCGGGGTGTGGCTATTTCCGGCCGCCTGATCCAGGCATAATGTGGAAGCACCACCGATGGAGTGGCCGGGACGCAGAACTAGCGTTTCCATCCGCGAACTAACAAGGGAGATTCTCATGTTGCTTTGGATAGCCATCATTATCGCGGTTCTCTGGCTTCTCGGCCTGCTCGGCAACATTGGCGGCGGGTTGATTCACCTGCTTTTGGTTATAGCCGTGGTGGTCCTGATCTTCCACTTCGTCCGCGGCAGGTCCTCGCGGGTGTAGCTTGCCGCTGCGATTGACCTCCACGGGCAACAGGGGAGCCGGGTGCTGTTCTTGCCCGGCTTCCCTGTCTCCCGATCAATGCGTGGGGTAGCCCCGCGGCAGCATGGTCACCGGGTGCCGCCGCCAAGTTCGTCCTCGAGGTCCTTGGGTGCCGTGAGATCCATCTCGAGCAGCGGCACCACTTTGGACTTGGTAATGAAGCGGTGAGCCAGCCAGAGGACGATGAAGACCGGCAACCCGATGTAGGAGGAAAGTACCTCCATCACCCTCCCGGCAAGCACAGCCTCGTAGTTCTGTCCCGCGATCACCAGGATCAGCAGGGCGAAGGCCAGCAGTGGGCCAATGGGAAAGAGGGACGCTTTGTACGGCAGGTCGCCAAGCTTGTTCCCCTGGGCCAGGAAGCCACGCCTGAACCGGTAGTGGGAGACCGCGATCCCCGCCCAGACGATGAAGCCGCACAGGCCTGACATGTTCAGCAGCCAGGAGTAGGCCGCGCCCTGACCGACGATCGCGGAGAGGAACCCGAAGAGTCCCACGGCCGCGGTCGCCAGCAGCGCCGGGATCGGCACGCCACGTGCATTGGTCCGGCCGAAGATCTTCGGGGCCATGCCGTCATGTGCCATGGCGTAGAGCATCCGGGTGGAGGCATAGAGTCCGGAGTTGCCCGCGGAGAGGATGGCGGTCAGGATCACCGCGTTCATCAAGGCCGCCGCGAAGGCGATGCCGGCGCGCGAGAAGACCAGGGTAAAGGGCGATGCCGCAACATCGGCCTCGCCGGAGGCCAGCAGGCTCGGATCGCTGAAAGGGATCAGGCAGCCGATGATAAAGATGGCACCAATGTAGAAAAGCATGATGCGCCAGAAGACAGTGCGGATAGCTTTCGGCACTTCGCGACGCGGGTTCTTGGCTTCGCCTGCGGCCACGCCCACCAGCTCGGTGCCCTGGAAGGAGAACCCGGCGATCATGAAGACCGAGATGATCGAGACCCATCCCCCGTGGAACACTTCATCGCGGTTTTCCCAGTTACTCAGTCCCGGGGAGTTACCCCCGAGGATGCCGGAGATCATCAGCACTCCGGCGATCAGGAAGAGCACCACTGCGGTGACCTTGATGAGGGAGAGCCAGAACTCCGACTCACCGAAGGACTTCGCGGAGAGGGCGTTGAGCCCGGCCAGCACCAGCAGAAAGATCCCGGCCCAGACCCATCCGGGGACTCCCGGGAACCAGAAGTCCATGATGATTCCCGCCGCGACCAGCTCGGCGGCCACAGTGATGGCCCAGTTGAACCAATAGTTCCAGCCGATCGCGAACCCAAAGGACGGGGAGACAAAACGGGTGGCAAAGGACTGGAAGGAACCGGCGACCGGAATTTTGGCCGACATCTCCCCGAGTGACTGCATCAGCAGGAAGACCATCAGCCCGACCAGCGCGTAGGCGGCCAGCGCACCGCCGGGCCCCGCCTGGGATATGGTGCCGCCCGAGGCCACGAACAGTCCGGTACCGATCGCACCGCCTATGGCGATCATCTGCAGGTGGCGGCTGCTTAGTCCGCGCTTGAGTTCGTTGGCAGTTTCGTTGGAGGCGCGAGCTGCCCCTGTGGCTGGGGCGTAGCCGGGTTGTGCCACTGCATCGTCGTTGATTTCTGTGGAAGTTGTTTGCGTGAGGGAGCTGAGTCCCATGATGCCTCCGGGAAGGTAGCTGCGGTGGGTTGAACTTTCCGGCGGGCCCGGCCGGGAAGGACGGTGATCAAGCTAACACATGGAAAGAACGAGCCCTCTTGCGAAGCGAATGTTGCCCATCGAATCCTCGATGTCTAACGAATGGGGCGGACAAGCGACCGCGCGAGCACAAGAGTTTCTTATGTGTGGAGAAAAAAGTCATCATGCATGCTTACCCATTGCTACGTTCTTCGGGACCCCTCAACGGAAGGAAGACATGTCTGTCATCGCAAGCCCCGAAGCGACAAGCACCCGGGCAGAAGACCTCAAGGAACTCCCGGCATGGCAGGCTTTGAAGACAGCCGTCATTGGACTGCAGCAGGTTCAGGCGCCGGACGGTTCCGTTCCGGAACCCGCCAACCACGACCAGGCCCGCCAGAAAGTCAGTATCATCACTGGCTCAATTGACGACCTGCGTCCGCACCTTCCCCACGACAGGGAATACCTCGAACTGCTCGTGCAGGACTTCCAGCGGTGGGCGTCCGAGGGCTTCGTCGTACCTGATTTCCTCGACTCCTTGGTGGCCTTCCACCCCGAGCAGTGGCGCATCGATGGGCTGCCGCACCTGGTTGTGTTCCCCATGTACACGCAGAACGGCAGCACCAACCGCTACTTTGAGGCCGTCCTCATCGAGGTCATTTGGCCGTCCTTCGTCGCTGAACTGGAGTCAGGTAGCTACTCCAACAAGCTGTTCGTCCCCATCAGCTTCGTCGATTTCACGCCGGGCTATGACACGAACTCCGCAGTACTCTTCCCCGAGAGCGTAGCCGTGCGGAGCACCCCCTCGTTCACGTGGGGAGGCATTTTCGCGGACCGGGAAGCTGCCCGGTTCCGTCGCGTCCTAAAAGCTGCTGCCGACATTACTTCCCTGGACCTGCCGGATGACGCCGAGGAATTGCTCGAGGACCAACACCTCACGGAGAAGACCTTCGTGATGTGGGATCTGATCCATGACCGGACCCACATGCGCGGTGACCTGCCCTTTGACCCGTTCATGATCAAGCAGCGGATGCCGTACTTCCTGTACTCCCTCGAGGAGCTTCGCTGTGACCTGACCGCCTTCCGCGAATCAGTCCTCATCGAGCGGGACGAAACGGCTTCCGGGGACGCCCGCAAGCACGCCAAGTTGGTCCAGTACGCCGTGATCTTCGATCGCATTTTCCGCTTCGCGATTACCGGAAATCGGGTCCGCAACTACGACGCCGTGGGCGGCCAATTGCTGTTCGCCTGGATGCACCAGCACCGGGTCCTGCACTGGACCGATGGAAAGTTGAGCATCGACTGGAAGGACGTCGCCGGCGTTGTCGTCGAGCTGAGTCTCCGCATCGAGGAACTCTACTGGCGTTCGATCGACCGGCCGAAGACCGCACACTGGCTGGCGGCCTATGAGCTCGTCTCGGAAACCCTCACCCCCAACCCGTCCTCTGTCTGGGCCAAGGGACCGGACGCCCTTCCGCTCGACGGCCCTCCCCGGGGACTGACCGACCAGGTCCTCGATGACGAATTCCCCCTGTCAATGTTCTACGAAGCACTGGAGAAGAAGATGCGCCCAATCATTGAATCAACTGCCGGGATCACCGGTAAGAGCCCTGTGAAGACTGAGGGCGAGGCAGGCGCATGAGCCAGGACCTCTCGGGGCGCACGGTCGTCGTCGCCGGTTCGACAAGCGCTGCCGGCGTTGCGGTGGTGCGCACCCTCTCGCAGGCAGGGGCACGCGTAGCCGCCGTGGACATTCTTGAGGACCGGGTCCAGGAGCTCTCGGCCGCTTACGAAAACGTCACGGGCTATGTCTGCAACCTCGCGGATCTGCAAGCCGTTGAAGACTTGGCGAAGTCCGTCAGAAACGATCTGGGTCCCGTGGATGGCCTTATCCATCTCGTAGGAGGGTGGCGCGGCGGTGAAGGCATCAAAGGCCAGGCGGACGCAGACTGGGACTTCCTGCACACCAGCGTCCTCACCACCCTGAGGAACACCAGCCGCGCGTTTTACGATGACTTGGCTGCTTCCCCGGCCGGACGCCTGGCCATCGTTTCCGCGCAGTCCGCTTCCGCGCCAACGGCGGATGGCGCCGCCTATGCTGCCGTCAAGTCAGCCGCCGAGGCTTGGACCCTCGCCGTGGCCGACGGGTTCCGGCAACTGCAGGGAGGAAAAGAAAGCCTCACCGCTCAGCACTCAGCCGCGTTGGTCCTTGTCGTCAAGGCTCTGGTCGATGACCGGATGCGCGCAGCCCAGCCGGAACGGAAATTTCCGGGCTTCACCGATGTCAGTGTCCTTGCCGACGCTGTGGAGCGGATCTTCCACCTGGAGGCAGAACAGATCAACGGGCAGCGCTTGCCCCTCACCGCCGGCCACCTTGTGGGCGCACTGTCCTGAGCGTCAGCGTCGATACCAAAGCAGGCGTCCCGCAGGTACTGGCGGGGCGTCTGCACGACGCGAACTGCCGGGGCTTCGCCTCCGAGGACTACGCAGGGGCTCACCCGGCAATCATCGAAGCAGTCCAGGCAGTCAACGAAGGCCACGTCACCGCATACGGCGAAGCAGTTTATTACACGGCGGCGCTTCAACAGGTCGTCCACTGCCCATTCGGGACAGCTGCTTCCGCATATCCCGTCGTCAATGGAACCGGGGCCAATGTCCTTGCCCTAAACTCACCCCGGAACTGAACGACCCGAAGCCTTGGGGATGGGGAGACGAGCATCGCGCTCACGTCCACGCGCGGGCATGAAACTCACCTGGACGGAGCAAGGCTGGCCAACGCTGCAGCACATACATCTTGGGTTTCCTTTGCGGCATTCACCACCGACGTCGATGTCGACGTCCTGTCCTTTGGCGGCACCAAGACTGGGCTGCCTCCAGTTAGTCCGTGGCAGGTCCTCCCGGGGGTAGCTTGCGGCTGCGCCGCACAGCTACCAAGTGAGCTTCTGCGCTTTGAGAACGTAGTGGCCGTCGCGCTCGGTGAACGTGACGAGGTACCCGCGCTTGGCGCCGTTGGCCAACACCTGGCAATCGGTGTGGGTGCCTACCTTTAGATTTGGGAAGTTCTTGCACTGCACCCCTGTGATCTTGACACTGGGGCTCTTGGGCTGAGCGCGTGCCATGAGCCGGGCCGCCAGGAGCTTGCCGCTGGTCGCTGGCGTGAATTTCTGGGCTACGGGTGCAGGCGTGACTGCCGGTGCCGGGTTCGCGGTAACGGCTGGCCCTGAAGAAGGAGCTGACGCCGCGCAGCCGGCCACCGTCAGGGCCCCAAGCAGTGCCGCTGCCGGAAGAGCAGTGCGTCTGATGTTCATTGCCGTCCTTTCGATCCGAAGTGACGCTCGCGTCGGCCAGCATCAACTCTGCGTCGTATTCCTTGAGGAAAGGTTGGCGCCGGGGGGACCGCGTGAGAATGGCGGCTTCGCGCACAGGTAAGTCTGCGGGCCAGCTGGCCCCGGGCCACAAGTGTCCGTTCGCACCAGCAGGACCCTTAAACCTCCGCCGCCGGCGCCGCGAACTGCGCCTCGTACAGTCGCGCGTACGCCCCACCCGCCGAAAGCAGGGAAGCATGAGTCCCCTGCTCCACGATCTGGCCGGACTCCATCACCAGGATGAGGTCGGCGTCGCGAATCGTGGAGAGGCGGTGCGCGATCACGAAACTCGTCCGGTCGGACCGCAGTGCACTCATCGCTTTCTGCACCAGCAGCTCGGTCCGCGTATCCACGGAAGAAGTCGCCTCATCCAGGATCAGCACCGACGGCCGGGACAGGAACGCCCGGGCAATCGTCAGCAGCTGCTTCTCGCCGGCCGACACGTTGGAGCCCTCATCCTCGAGCAGCGTGTCGTACCCCTCCGGCAGGGCACGCACGAACCGGTCCACGTACGTCGCCTGCGCTGCCTCCACAATCTCCGCCTCAGACGCCGAGGGCCGGCCATACGCGATATTGTCCCGGATGGTCCCGCCGAACAGCCACGTATCCTGCAGCACCATCCCCATCCGCGAGCGCAGCTCGCGCCGCGGGACAGAGGTGACGTCCACGCCGTCGAGCGTTATCCGTCCGGCATCCAGCTCGTAGAACCGCATCATCAGGTTCACTAGCGTGGTCTTGCCGGCCCCGGTGGGGCCCACGATCGCCACTGTCTGCCCCGGTTCCGCCACCAGGCTCAGGTCCGTAATCAGCGGCTTGTCCGGTGAATAGGAGAACGAGACGTTCTCGAACACCAGCCGGCCCCGCCCGCCGGAAGCGGCGGCACCTGTAGATTCCGCCGACTGCTCCTCCTCATCCAGCAGCTCGAACACCCGCTCGGCCGACGCCACCCCGGACTGCAGCAGGTTGGCCATCGACCCCAGCTGGGCCAACGGCTGGGTGAACTGCCGTGAGTACTGGATGAACGCCTGCACGTCGCCCAGCTGCATCGCCCCGGACGCCACCTGCAGCGCACCCACCACCGCGACCCCCACGTACACCAGGTTCCCGATGAACGTCAGCGCCGGCATGATCAGGCCGGAAATGAACTGCGCGCCGAAGCTCGCCTCGAACAGTTCCGCGTTTTTCTGCCGGAACCGTTCCTCCACCTCCCGCTGCCGGCCGAACACCTTCACCAGTGCGTGCCCCGTGTACGTCTCCTCGATCTGCCCGTTCAGCTCCCCCGTGTGCTTCCACTGCGCCACGAACAGCTTCTGGGAGCGCTTGGCAATCAGCGCCGTCGTCACCAGCGTCAGCGGCACCGTCACCAGCGCAATCAGCGCCAGCACCGGTGAGAGCAGGAACATCATCACCAGCACGCCCGCCACCGTGAGCAGCGAGGTCACCGCCTGGGAGATCGACTGCTGCAGGCTCTGCGAGATGTTGTCCACGTCGTTCGTCACCCGGCTGAGCAGCTCCCCGCGCTGGATCGAGTCGAAGTACCGCAGCGGCAGCCGGTGGATCTTCGCCTCGATCCGCTCCCGCAGCCGGTACACGGTCCGCTGCACCACGCCGTTGAGCAAGTACGCCTGGATCCAGCCGAACGCCGACGCCAGCACATACAGCGCCAGCGCCCACAGCAGCACGTTCGCCAGCGCCGCGAAGTCGATCCCCGCGCCGGGCGTCAGCGTCATGGCCCCGATCATGTCCGCCTGCGCGTTCTGCCCGGACGCCCGCAGCCCGGCAATCACCTGCTCCTTACTCACCCCAGCCGGCAGGTTTTTGGACACCACGCCGGCGAAGATCAGGTTGGTGCCCTCGCCCAGCAGCCGCGGCCCGGTCACCGAGAACGCCACGCTTACGACGGCGAGCCCAAGTACCAGCGCCAGCCACGCCCGCTCTGGGCGCAGCTCCCCCAGCAGCCGCCGGGCCGACGGCCCGAAGTTCAGCGCCTTCTCCGCCGGGACGTTCATCCCGGCGAACGGTCCGCCGCGTCCCGGTCCGCCGCTGGGCCGGGGAATGCGTACGACGTCGGGCCGCCGGGTTCCGGGGGCAGTGCCGGTCTGCTCGGCCCGCTGGGCCCGGCTCGAGGTGCTCATGCCGCCTCCTCCGCCGCCAGCTGGGAGGACACGATCTCCCGGTACGTCTCCGAACTCTCCAAAAGCTCACTGTGCGTTCCGCGCCCGACAATCCTGCCGCCGTCGAGCACCAGAATCTGGTCCGCGTCCACGATGCTGGAGACGCGCTGCGCGATGATCACCAGCGTGGCACCGGCGGTGTCCCGGTGCAGCGCCCGCCGGAGCCTTGCATCGGTGGCGGTGTCCAGCGAGGAAAACGAGTCGTCAAAGATGTACAGCTCCGGCCGCTTCACCAGTGCCCGGGCGATCGCCAGCCGCTGCCGCTGACCGCCGGACACGTTGGTGCCGCCCTGCGAGATGGGTGCGTCCAGGCCGCCCTCCATCTCGCGCACAAAGTCCTCGGCCTGGGCGGTGGCCAGCGCGTGCCACAGCTCCTCCTCGGTGGCATCGGGCTTGCCGTACAGCAGGTTGCTCCGCACGGTCCCGGAGAACAGGTACGGCCGCTGCGGCACCAGCCCGATGTGCCCCCACAGCAGGTCCGGGTGCAGCTCCCGCACGTCCACGCCGCCCATCATCACCGATCCGGACGTCGCGTCAAAAAGCCGCGGCATGAGGTTCACCAGCGTGGTCTTCCCCGAGCCCGTGCTGCCGATGACCGCCGTCGTCTGCCCCGCCGGGGCGGTGAAGCTGATGCCGCTCAGGACCGGCCGCTCGGCACCCGGGTAGGCGAATCCGACGTCGCGCATTTCCAGCTCACCGCGGGCGGTGCGGCTACCGGTGCCCGGGGAAGCGTCGTCGTCGAATACCACCGGGTTCACGGGCGGCCGCACGGACGACTCCGTCTCCAGCACCTCCCCGATCCGGTCCGCCGAGACGGCAGCGCGCGGGATCATCACGGCCATGAAGGTGGCCATCATGACGGACATCAGGATCTGCAGCAGGTAGCTGAGGAACGCCACCAGCGTGCCCACCTGCATGGAGCCGTCCTCGATCCGGAACGACCCGAACCAGATCACCGCGACGCTGGAGACGTTGAGCACCAGCATCACCACAGGAAACGCGAGCGCCATCAGCCGCCCGGCCCGCAGCGCCGTGTCCGTGACGTCCGAGTTGGCGCCCGCGAACCGCTCGGTCTCCAGGTCCTCGCGCACGAATGCCCGCACCACCCGGATGCCAGCCAGCTGCTCCCGGAGCACCCTGTTGACGGCGTCGATCCGCAGCTGCATCAGGCGGAACAGCGGCACCATCCGGCTGATGATCACCCCGACGCCGAGCAGCAGCGCCGGCACGCTCACCGCGATCAGCCAGGACAGCTGGGCATCCTGCCGGACGGCCATCACCACGCCGCCGATGCTGAGCATGGGCGCAGCCACCATTAGCGTGGCGGACATCAGCACCAGCTGCTGCACCTGCTGGACGTCGTTGGTGGACCGCGTGATGAGGCTGGCCGGGCCGAACCGGGTGACCTCCTGCTCGGAGAACCCGCCCACCCGGGTGAAGATCGCCCCGCGCAGGTCCCGCCCCATGCCCATCGCCGCCTTGGCCCCGAAGTACACCGCCGTCACCGCGCACGCGATCTGCAGCAGGGTGATGAACAGCATCAGGCTGCCGACACCCAGGATGTAGCCGGTGTCCCCCGTTGCCACGCCAAGGTCAATGATGTCCGCGTTCAGGGTGGGGAGATAGAGGGACGCAATGGACTGCGCCAGCTGAAAAACGACGACGGCGATCAGCAGCCGCCGTTGCGGCTGCAGGTACCGGACAAGAAGCTTCCAAAGCATGCAGGCCCTCGCAGCAGGTCCTCGAAGTGATCGGAAGGCCAGTTTACGTCCGGCGGCTTGGGGCAGCCTGTAAGCTGAGGCCGTCGCCGGGAACCCGGAAACACCTCAATTGAACACCGCAAATGAACGCGGCAGTTGAACACCGCGAATGAACAACGCAAATTGAAGAATGGGGACTTCATTGAGCGATCAGCAGTTGGGCTATCGCGAGCCCGGAAAAATTGCGCCAGTAAACATACCGCACCCTGTCCGGCTCGCGGCCGCCTGCTGGGTGGCCAGCGCCGTGGTGGCCGGCATGATGCCCGTGATCCTGGAGGTGGCAGGCATCGACTTCGGCCAGTCGATCCCGGACTGGGCCGTGCCCTATCTCGTGGCCTTTGCCGTCCCGCTCACTGCCCTGCAGGTATTGGCAGCGCAGCATTTGCTGCACGGCGCGCGCTGGGCCCGCATTCTCCTGACCGTCGCCGCCGCCCTGTCGGCAATAGGCGCACCGGTCGACCTCACCGCTTTGATCCTCGCCGGCCTGGTGCTGACGCTGGCGGGTGCCACGCTGATGTGGCTGCCCGCGTCCAACCGGTTCTTCCTGCTGCGCCGCGATCCTGCCTATCCGGTACCTGCTGCTGCGGCCAACACGGCGGGGCCACTTTCCTGAATTGGCTCTGGTGCGCAGTGCGGCAGGCTGCCTACCGTAGTTGGGGACTCCACGTGAGTTCCAGCCGACGTTGATTTCCACAGAAAGACCAGCATGCCCGCCACCGTGAACGAGTACCCCTTCTCGCAGGTCGACGTCTTTGCCCCCGGGCCCAAGCCCGGCAACCCGGTCGGCGTCGTCCATAACGCAGACGGCCTGTCCGACGAGCAAATGCAAAGTTTCGCCAACTGGACCAACCTTTCGGAAACCACATTCCTGCTGAAGCCGACGCAACCGGAGGCGGACTACCGGCTCCGGATCTTCACGCCGGCGTCCGAGCTTCCCTTCGCCGGCCACCCGACGCTCGGCTCCGCGCACGCGTGGCTGGAGAACGGCGGCCAACCGCAGCGCCCGGGAGAACTCGTGCAGGAATGCGGGGTGGGTCTCGTCAAGATCAGCCAAACGGCCGACGAACAGTTCTTCGAGGCCCCGCCGCTGCGCCGTTCCGGTCCGGTGGAAGACGAGGTGCTGGAGCTGGCCATCGCCAGCCTGGGCATCACGCCCGAGCAGGTCCTGGACAGCAACTGGGTGGACAACGGCCCAGGCTGGCTCGGCATCCGGCTGGCCTCGGCCCGGCAGGTGCTCGACCTGACGCCGGACTTCGTGGCCATGGGGAAGCTGAACGTGGGCGTCATCGGCGCTTACGGGGACGGCGGCCCGGCGGACTTCGAGGTGCGCGGCTTCGTTCCCGGCCTCGCCGTCCCCGAAGACCCGGTTACGGGCAGCCTGAACGCCGGCCTTGCGCAGTGGCTCATCGGCTCGGGTGTGGTGGAGGGCGACTACACCGTCAGCCAGGGCACCGTCCTGGGCCGCGACGGCCGGCTGACCATCACCACCGAAGGCGACAGCATCTGGGTGGGCGGCACCAGCCGCACCGTCATCCGGGGAAGCGTCTCCCTGTAATTCCATCCCCGGTTGGGTAAGAACTGCCGGGGACGGGCGGTGCCCCATTGAACCTGCCCGTCCCAGTCGGTGGTGTCTCTTGGCTGATCTTCATGCGGGTCTCTTGCGGGGCCGCGGCGCTTCTGCACGGCCCCTGGGAATACTGTCCCGCCGCAGGCTCAAGCCCGGCGCAACATTGCGGCAGGATCGCCGCAAGATCCGGCGGGTGCCGCCGTCGTCGGATCAGGGCTGCCGGCCCGGCTGTGGGCCGGACGGAACTGCTAACAACGTGATGTGCGCCTCCAAGCCGCAACGTTGCCCGGCCCCCAGACGTTGGGCAGGGAGACGGAAGGAGGCCAGATGCTCATTGTTCTGACTGGAATCGACGGTTCGGGAAAAACGACGGCGGCCCGTTCCCTGGTTGCGGCGGCCCGTGCGGAGGGCAGCAAGGCACTCTTACTGAGCAACTATGCAGGCCGGCGGCGCATGTCCCTGCTCAGCGCACGGCTCGGCATCCACCTGCCCGCCCGGCTGGCCGACGCGGCGGAAACCACCATGCGCGTATTCAACGTGCTGGTGTCCACTGTTCGGGCAACCCGCTTCGAGGGGCTGGTTGTCATGGACCGCCACCTCCACTGCCAGCTGGCGCTGCGCGAGGCAAGGGGCCTGCGCCAGGGACGGTTTCTCCCTTGGCTGCTCCGGACTCTGCCGGCCCCGGACCGGGTCCTCCATCTGGACGTGAGCCCCGAAGAGGCGCACCGGCGGATCCTGGCGCGGGGCACGGACGAGGAGTCCCTGGCCGATCTGACGGCCCTGCGGAACGCGTACCGCGCACTTCCCGAGTACGCGGACATGGTGAAGATCGACGCCGGTGGCAAGCCTTCCGATGTGCTCGTCCGGCTGATCGACGCGGTCGATTCGCCACGGCAACTCAAGGTTTAGTCAAGAATTTACGAAACGGCCGAATACGTCTTCCTGGAAGTCCATCCGGCTGTACATTAGTGCCAGCTCTCCTCTTTCCCCCCAAATCGGAGCGCTGGAAGCCTCCGCGCTGGAGTCCTTTGATTCGCGCGGAGGCTTCCCCTTTTCCCCACCCAACCACTTCCCGGGCACTGCCTGCTCTGGCCACACTCCGCCGTCGACGATATAGTAAGCAAGCTGATGACTTCGGATTCCGGACCATCATCTGTTCACTTCGACGAAGGAGACACTATGAGCACGAGGGTTGAGAAGCGCATTCTGGTGAACGTGCCGGTCAGCACGGCATACAACCAGTGGACCCAGTTCGAAGACTTTCCGCACTTCATGGGCGGCGTCAAAAAAGTGACCCAACTCAGCGACGACCGCCTCGAATGGGTCGCCGAGATCGCGGGCGTGAAGCGCAAGTGGGAGGCGAGGATCCTCGAGCAGCAGCCGGACCAGAAGGTTGCCTGGGCTGCGACCGAGGGTGCCACCAACGCGGGTTCGGTGGAGTTTGAAGACGTGGGCGGCGGCCAGACCTCCATCAAGCTGTTCATCGACTACGAACCCGAAGGGATCGTGGAGAAGATCGGCGACAAGATGCACGTCGTGGAGCACCAGGCCGAGTCCGACCTCAAGAGGTTCAAGGCATTCATCGAGGACGAAGGCTACGCCAGCGGCGCCTGGCGTGGCTCGGTCAACGAAGGCGGATCGGTGGGCACCCCGGGCGTTGAGCACGCGGCCGGCTCGCTCGGCGACAGCGGCAAGGCCGGCGTCTCCGGCAAGATGGCGGCAGCTGCCGGAGTGGCCGCCGCAGCAGGCGCGGCCGCGGCAGTTGCAGCGAGCGGCAAGGACAAGGACACCGACACTGTGTATGTCGCCGACGAAACCGTCACCCCTGTGGTGCCGGAGTACGCTGAAACCACAGTCGTCACCGACACGACCGGCGCCCCGGGCTTCGCCGGCGGAACTGCGGCGGACACCGTTTCGGGCGGAGCTTTTGCCGGCGGAACTGCGGCCGGCACCGGTTCGGCACTGACGGATGAGACCGTCGCCCATCCCTTCGACCAGACCAACGGCCTGATTGACGACGAAGGCGACTCGGATGAAACGGCTGCAAGCGACACTCGAAGCGCGGCAGACCGGGCCGAACGGGAAGAAGGCGGCCCGGGCACCCTCCCGCCCCTCGGTGGTACTTCCGGCCAGCACTAACGCCGGCCTCCACTGAGAACGCGGGTGCCGCCGTCGGCCGTTATTTAGACGGCGGCACCCTGGTTTGAAACCAAAAACGACGGCGGGACAACCCGCCGTCGTTTTTGTCCATGCGGCTGCCCTAATGCCCGTCGTGGAACGCTTTATTTTGAGCATTGACCTCTGCCGCCCGCAGTGGCAACGTGGGATTCATCTTCTTCCCCCAGCGCCGGGGGCATGCACATCTTTACCTTGCCTGACGTGCGCGCCGGACAAGCACAGCCGATACACCAATAGTTACGGCAGCGATATTCCGTGCCCGGACATTTGTGAGAGCTCTCCAATAATTCTCTCATTCCCGATTAAGTCTTCTCACTGAGGCTTGCCGAACAAACATTTCGTTAAAGAATCGGCAGGCTGTGGGGGCCCACATGGAGCACATAAGAATTGTTCTCTATTCACACGACTCGCTGGGTCTCGGTCACGTGCGGCGCAATCTTGCGCTGGCCCACGCCCTGAGTAACCAGTTGCCCGTCCTGACCGGCCGCGAGGTGACCGGCATCCTCATTTCCGGCACTGTGCTGGCCCCCGGGTTCGACGTTCCGGCGGGATGGGACTGGTTGATCCTGCCTGGAGTGGACAAGAGCCCTGCCGGCTACCAGCCCCGCAACCTGACCGTGCCCATACAGGACCTCGTCTCGCTCCGGGCCGGCCTGCTCGAGTCGGTGCTGGACGGTTTCCTTCCCGACCTGGTGGTGGTTGACCGCCACGCCACCGGCATCCATCGCGAACTGGAAACAGCCCTGCGCCGTGCCCGCTCGGCCGGGCCTGTCCGCACGGTCCTGGGCCTGCGCGAGATCCTGGATACGCCTGAGGCGGCCATGGCCGAATGGGAGAGGGTGGGCGGCGCCTCACTCGTCGAGGCCCTGTTTGACGCCATCTGGGTCTACGGCGACCCCGCAGTCCATGATCCCGTTTCCGCCGGGGAAATCCCGCCCTCCGTGCAGAAGCTGGTCCGCTACACCGGTTACCTCGCCGCCGGCAGGCCAGCGGGTCCGGGGGAACCCATCATGCCCGGCCCCTACGTCCTGACCACCCTTGGCGGCGGAGCCGACGGGCACGCGCTGGCAGCATTGGCATCAGCTGCGGAACTGCCTCCGGGTATCGACCACCTGGTCGTCGCCGGCCCCCAGATGCCGGCGGACCGGCTCGCCGATCTGCGGCGGCGGGCCATGCCAGGCGTCAGGATTGTCGAAAGGCTCGATGACATGGTGCTCCACCTGCGCGGGGCCCGGGCCATTGTGTCCATGGGCGGCTACAACACCGTCTGCGAAATCATGAGCACAGACGTCCCCGCCCTGATCGTGCCGCGCACCCATTCGCGGTCCGAGCAACGGATCCGGGCCGCATCCCTGGCCGCGGCGGGATTCCTGGAGTATCACGAGATCGGCACGCTCACGCCGGAGATCCTCTCCGGCTGGCTGGCCCGCCGGCTGGGCACCAGGGTGGACAGAAGGCAGGCACAGCTCAATGGGCTGGTCCGCGTCCCGCAACTGGCGGCCGAACTTCTGCAGCCCGTGCCGCACCGGCCCCTGCTGCGCGCCGCGGCATCGTCGTCGGCATCGCGTGTGACCGGCAGCCCGGAAGGTGCCGCCCATGCTGCAGTCTGAACCGGCCACCGCCTACATCCTGAAGATGTACCCGCGGTTCTCCGAGACGTTCATCGTGTCGGAGATCTTGGCGCGCGAGGCCGCCGGGGACAGGATCGAGATCTTCTCCCTGCGCCCGCCCGACGATCCGCGGTTCCATCCCGAACTCGCCCGCGTCAAAGCTCCCGTGACGTATATCGGCCGCCCGAAAAGCGCCCTCGGCGTGTGGAATGTTTTCCGCGCGGCCGAGGCCGCCGGCCTGGCCCCCGCCGTCGCCCGGCTTTTCGCGGAGCTGGCCACCATCGAATCGAATGATGCCATCCAGGCCATCAACCTCGCCGTCGCCCTGAAGGACCGCAACGTCCGGCACCTGCACGTCCACTTCGCGTCCACCCCCACCGGCGTGGCCAGGCTGGCCTCGGCCATCACCGGCATCCCGTACTCCTTCACGGCCCACGCCGTGGACATCTTCCTGGACTCCGTCAGCAAGGACGATCTGCGGATCAAGTTCGCCCAGGCCCACCATTCCGTGACGATCAGCGAGTACAACCTGCGCTTCCTGCGCCGCCTCTTCCCGGACGCCACCTCCCGCCTCCACCTGGTGCGGAACGGCCTGGAACTGGACCGGTTCCCCTACCGGGACCCCCGCCCCCCCGGATCCACCGTCCGGGTGGCCGCCGTCGGCCGGCTGGTGGAGAAGAAAGGGTTCCAGTACCTGCTGCCGGCTGCCGCGGAGCTGGTGGCCCAGGGATTCCCGTTGGACCTGCGGATCGCCGGCACGGGGCTGCTGGCCGAACAGCTGCAGTGCACCGTGGAACAGCTTGGGCTGGTGCGGAGTGTGCGGCTGCTGGGCCCGCAGACCCAGGATCAGGTCCAGGAATTGCTGGATTCGGCCGACGCCTTCATCGCGCCGTGCGTCGTGGGCTCGGACGGCAACGCCGACGGGATGCCCACTGTCCTGCTGGAGGCCATGGCCGCCGGCGTTCCCTGCATCTCCACGGCCGTGACGGGCATACCCGAGGCCGTGCGTAACGGGCACACCGGCATACTGACCCGGCCCGGCCAGCCCCATCTGCTGGCCCAGGCGATCCGCCGCATCAGCTCACCGGCCACGGACCGGGTTGCGATGGCCCGCAATGCCCGCGCCCTGATCGAGAAGGACTACGACGTGCGGCGGCAGGCGGAGGCGCTCCGGGTGCTGTCGATGGAGGCAAGGAGGGTAGCGTGATGCGCGTCGCCTACGTGTGTGCGGACCCCGGCGTTCCGGTCTTCGGCACCAAGGGATCGTCGGTCCATGTGCAGGAGATCGCCCGCGCCTGGCGCCGGGCCGGGGCGGACGTCACGGTCTACTGCACCCGCGCCGGAACCGAGAGGCCGGCCGACCTGGCGGACCTGGCCGTCGTCGAACTCCGGCCCCGCCGCGCCGACGGGGAGGATCGGGAGCGTGCCATCGGGGAGGCTGCGGCGGCCCTGGCCGAGGCGGTGGTCCGCGACGGCTGCGACGTGGTCTACGAGCGCTACTCGCTCTTCAGCCCGGCCCTGGCCCTGGTTGCCGGAACCCTCCGGGTCCCGTCGGTGCTGGAGGTCAACGCGCCGCTGATCGAGGAGCAGCAGCGGTACCGGCAGCTGTTCGACGTCCGCCTGGCCGAGGCCGTCCTGCACAGCAACGCCCTGGCCGCTGACACCGTGGCCTCCGTCTCCGAGCCCGTCGTCCGCTGGGTGGAGGGCCGGGTGCCAGGAGCCAAAACACTGCTGGCACCGAACGGTGTGAACACGGAACGGATTGGTCCCCGGCCGCGCGGCCGCCGCCACCCCCGCCGGCTCACCGTGGCATTCGTGGGCACGCTGAAGCCGTGGCACGGTGTCCCCGCCCTGCTCACGGCGGTAACACTGGCCAACACGGACTCCGGGCCTTCAGGCTACGACGGACGGTGGACCGTGAAGATCATTGGCGACGGCCCCGGCAGGCAGGACCTGCAACGGGCGGCAGCCGGACTGGGCGTGGAGGCCGAGTTCACCGGTGCGGTGACCCCGGATTCGGTGCCCGGGCTGCTGCACGGATGCGATGCCGCCGCCGCACCCTACCCGCAGCCTCAGCCTGGCCGGGACGACTACTTTTCGCCTTTGAAGGTCTACGAGTACATGGCCGCGGGCATGCCAATCGTGGCGACGGCAGTGGGGCAGATACCGTCCATCGTGGAGGACGGACGCACCGGACTGCTCGTCCCGCCGGGTGATGCGTCTGCTTTCGCCGCCGCCCTTCAGCGCCTCGGCGCGGACGCCGCGCTCCGCGAGCGTCTGGGCACCCAGGCGAGGGCCGCCGCCGTCGGACTCTACAGCTGGGACAGCGTACTGTCCCGCATCACCGCCGCGCTGCCCCTCAGCCAAGGGGTGGCATGATGGGCGCGAACCCCACCCGCTCAAGCCCCGCCCGCTCCTCGCGCCGGGCCAAGCCCGCCCGCCCGGCCAGGCCGGAGTCCGGGCTGCGGCGGACGCTGCGCTGCGTACGCCCGCACCTGCGGGGCCACCGGTGGCTGATGGCGGGCGGATTCTCCGCATTGGCGTTCGACGTCCTCTTCCGCCTCATCGAGCCATGGCCCGTCAAGCTCGTGGTGGACGCCGTTTCCCGCGCCCTGGGCGCGACGCTGCGCAAGCCCGGACCCTCGCTGGATGCCAGCGTCCAGACGCTGGTGCTGTGCGGCGCCATTGTGGTGGCGATCGCGGTGGGCCGGGCCGTGGCCAACTACTGGTCCGCGATCTGCTTCGCCCTGATCGGATCCCGGGTGGCGTCGGACCTGCGGGCCCGCGCCTTCCGCCACGTCCAAAGCCTGTCCATGCGCCACCACACCCGGGCGTCCACCGGCGACACGGTCCAGCGGCTGGTGGGCGACGTGTCCCGCCTGCAGGAGGTCGCCGTCACCGCCGGCCTGCCACTGCTGGGCAACACCATCACCCTGGTCCTAATGACGGGCATCCTGCTGTGGCTCGACCCGCTCCTGTCTCTGGTGGTATTCCTGGCCGGCGGAGCGTTCGCGCTGCTTTCCCGCGCCAGCTCCGGCCCCATCACCGCCGCTGCGGGCAGCTCCCGCAAAGGCGAAGGACACCTCGCCACCACCGCCGCCCAGACCCTCGGCGCCATCCGCGAGGTGCAGGCCTACGGGCTGGAAGACACCATCAGCTCCGGCTTCCGCAAGAGCAACCAGGCCACCCTCGGCACCGGCGTCGCGGCGCTGCGGCTGGCGGCCGGCCTGGAGCGGCGCACCGACGTGCTGATCGGCATCGCGACGGCGGTTGTCCTCGCCGGCGGGGGCTGGCGCGTCCTGGAGCACGCGATCACCCCCGGCGACCTCGTGGTGTTCCTGATGTACCTCAAAACCGGCATGAAACCACTGAAGGACCTGGCCAAGCAGACCGGCCGCATCGCCCGCGCCACCGCTTCCGGCGAACGCGTGGCGGACCTGCTCGAGGCCCAGACCGACCTGCCCGAAGCCCCCCACGCCCGCCGCCTGAACAGCGTCAACCCGGACATCGTGCTGGACAACGTCTCCGCCGGGCACGGCGAAGGACCCGTGCTGCACGGCATCAGCCTCACCATCCCAGCCGGCGAACACCTGGCCATCCTTGGCCCGTCAGGTGCCGGCAAATCCACCCTCGCCAGCCTCGTCCTGCGCATGATCGACCCGAGCGCCGGTTCCGTCCGGGTGGGCGGCGAGGACCTCCGCGACCTCACCATCGCTTCCGTCCGCGCCCACGTGTCAATCCTGCTGCAGGACTCCGTGCTTTTCGGCGCCTCGGTGCGGGACAACATCCGGTTCGGCCGGCTGGACGCCACGGACCGGGACGTCGAGGAGGCCGCCGTCCTGGCCCAGGCCGACGGCTTCATCCGTGCCCTGCCGGATGGCTACGACACCGTGCTGGGTGAAGCGGCAAAGGACCTCTCCGGCGGCGAGCGGCAGCGGATCGCCATTGCCCGCGCCGTACTCCGGCAGGCACCAATCGTCATCCTGGACGAGGCCACCGCAGGCCTGGACCCTGTGTCGCGGAACTCCGTCCTGCAGGCCCTCGCCGCCCTCACCCAGAGACGCACGTCCATCACCATCACCCACGATGCGCACTCCGCGCGCTCCTGCGACCGCGTCGTCTGGCTCGAACACGGCCGCATCGTCGAAGCCGGGCGGCCGGAAGACCTGCTCCGGGATTCCGGCTCCCGGTTCTTCCACTGGATGGCGGACCAGGCCCCGGGCGTCCAGAACCGGCCCGGCGAGGTTAGTCCGGGCGAAGTCAGGCAGGTGGTGCCGTGAACGCCTCACCCTCCGGATTCAGCAACCCGGACCAGTCCCTGGCCCGCCGCGACGCCGCGCTGCCTGCCCTTTCCTGGCTGCTGGACAACACCCGCTTGTCCGAACTGCTCGGCGAGACCGTGCGCGTCACCCGCTGCCGCTACAAGCCCGGCACTTCCCTGCTGGTGGCTTTCCGCAGGATCCGCAACGGCAGCTTCGACTACGGCTGGGCCTATACCCTGGCCGCCCCCGTCGCCAAGCTGCTCCGGCGCGAAAGCACCTCACGGTCCCGCGGCGGGAACATGCGCGTCCTCCGGCCGGACCCCGGGCAACAGGACACGCTGGTGGCGGTAGGCGGTGTGGAGGACGACTGGGCCCTGTACAAGAATCTCCTGTGGCTGCGCGAGCACGGCGCCGAACGGCTGGGCATTTCCAGCAGACCGGGCGGGACTCTGCTCGCGGGCAGCAGCGTACTGCGGTACAAGCCGGAACGGCGGCTGGTGCTGTCCGCGCACCAGGCGAGCACCGCCGTCGTCATTAAGGCCGCCGCGAAACCCGCCACCGCAGGACAGCAGACCCACTTCCTGGATCGCCTCCGTCTTCATGGGGTCCCGCTCCTCCCCCAGTTGGGGGACGCGGAGTGCCTGGACCACGGCATCAGCGCCTGCGTCGCCTGGGGCGGCGGCGACCTCGCCGGGCTCGACGACGAGCCGGGCGCCATCGCTGCCGGAGAAGCCCTGGCCAGGCTGCACGGCGTTGCTGATCCCGTCATCCAGGACAGCGCGGGGAGCTGGCCGGCGGGAATCACCACGCAGCTGCAGGCCACCAGCAACATGGTTTCCTCCCTTCTGCCTTCACTGGAGGAAACGGCCAGGCGCATCGAAGCCGAACTCAGTGCACTGCTGCTTAATGGCGGCCAGCCCGGCCCTGTGCTCGTGCACGGCGACTTCTCGCCCGATCAGGTACTGGTAGGGGGTTCGGAGGTGCGCCTCATCGACTTCGACCGCGCGCACGCGGGGACGGCCGAGGCCGACCTGGGATCGTTCGCTGCGGCGGAAGAGACGGTGCTGCCCGCTTCCGGCGGCGCACCTGCCCGTGATGTATCTGCCGGCGGTGCATCTGCCGGCGGCCCCAAAACGGCCGGTCTCATGGACGGCTACCTCCAGGCCGGCGGGCGCTTCACACAATCCGGGGTGGATGCCTGGGCGGCCTTCCGACTCTTCAACAGCAGCATTGACCCCTTCCGCGACCGGTCCCCGGAATGGGCAGCAGACATGTCCTGGCATCTCAGCAGGGCAAAGGAGCTGATCCCATGAACTGGCGTCCTCCCGTCCCCCGCCGGGTGACCGACGCCGCGGGGTTCGTCTGGTCGGTCCAGCGAGCATGGCCCGAAACCGCGGCGGGCCGGTACGTCCTGGAGGTCCGCAAGCCGGGCCGGCCGGGTGTCCTGGCGGGACGCTTCGAAGAGGGCCGGTTCGACCCCGTCACAGTGAATGACCGCCGCCTGCCAGCCCTCGCCGCTGAGTCAGCCAAAGGCGAAGTTGTGGTTCACCGTGCCCACAGGCGCGCCGTCCTGCGGACTCCAGCCAGCTACATCAAGGTGCTTCCGCCCGGGTGGGCGCCAACTGCGGCCGCCAGCCACACCATTGCCGCCGCTCCCCTGGCCGCCGCCGGCTTCAACACGCCCCGCCTCATTGCCGCCGGGCGGGACGTCCTGGTCTTCAGCGCCGTCCCCGGCCGCTCCTTTTACGAGCTCGGGCAGGACCAGACCGGAATCACGGACGTGTTCTATGCCGCCAAGTGGGCCGAGTGGCAGCGGGCGTGGACGGAAACCGTGGCCAGCGCGAGCAGTCCGGCATTCCGGACTGACCTGGAACGGCTTCCGCTGCACGACGCGGAGGAGGAAGCCGTCAGCCTGCGGCGCTGGGTCGACCACTGGCTGCGCCACAGCGAGGGCATTGCCGAGGCAGCCACGGCACGGGCTGCCCTCTTGATGCGGACTGATGTGGTTACGGCCGGTCTCCTTGCTCTGCCCCGGGATCGCCTGGGTTGGGCGCACGGAGACCTGCACGAGAAGCAGATGCTTGGCACAGACCATCCGGGCGCCCCGGGACTGCTGGATTTCGACGAGTCCTGCATGGCTGAGGCTGCCCTGGATCTGGCCAACCTGGACATGCATCTGGAAGAGAGGTGGCGGCGGCACTTGCTCACCACCCGCCGGTACGCTATCGCCCACGCCAGCGTCATGTCCGCGGCCGAGCGCCTGGACGTCAGCCCGGGCCGTCTTGCCGCCTATCGTGCGTCAGCGCGCCTCCGCCTGGCCTGCCTGTATTCCTTCCGCCCGCCGGTTGCGGCCGCCATGGGAGCCGCAGCCGGCAACGTATCCGGCGTCCCCGGATCCGGCGCAGCCGGAACATACAGAGCTTGGAACCTGACATGAGCAAGTTTCCAATGCGGGAACCGGACGGGCTTTCCCTTTCCGTCATCGGGACCGGATATCTTGGCGCAGCGCACGCCGTCTGCATGGCGCTGCTGGGGCACCGGGTGGTGGGGATCGACGTCGACCCCGTCAAGGTCCGTGCGCTGTCCGGCGGGGAGCTGCCGTTCTACGAACCCGGGCTGAAAAAACTGCTCCGCCGGGGGCTGGAGAGCGGCAGACTGAGCTTCACCACCGACTTCTCGGCGGCGGCCGGCGCCGTAATCCATTTCCTGTGTGTCGGCACGCCGCAGGAGCCCGATTCGCCAGCCGCAGACCTTCACTATCTGGAGGCTGCCGTTTCCCGGCTCGCGCCGCATCTGGACCGGGAATGCCTCGTGGCCGGCAAGTCCACGGTTCCGATCGGCACCGCGGAGCGGCTCACGGCGTTCCTGCAGCAGAACGCCCCTGCCGGCGGCCGCGCGGCTCTGGCCTGGAATCCTGAGTTCCTGCGGGAAGGGCACGCCGTCGAGGACACGCTGCACCCGGACCGGCTGGTGTTCGGTGTGGCCTCCGAACGGGCTTTGGCGCTGCTCAAGGCCTGCTACGCGCCGATCATCGCGGACGGCACACCGGTGGTGGTGACCGACCTCGCCACAGCCGAACTGGTCAAGGCCGCCGCGAATTCGTTCCTGGCCACCAAAATTTCCTACATCAACGCCATGGCCGAAATCTGCGAAGCCACCGGCGCCGACGTCAACCAGCTCGCCACCGCGCTCTCCTACGACAGCCGCATCGGCGGCAGGTTCCTCAAACCAGGCCTCGGCTTCGGCGGCGGCTGCCTGCCCAAGGACATCCGGGCCTTCACGCACCGGGCTAAAGAACTCGGCGTCGGGCAGGCCGTGGGCTTCCTGCAGGAGGTGGACGCCATCAACCAGCGGCGGCGACAGCGCACCGTGGACCTCATCACTGAAATGGCCTGCGGCGACCTCACGGGCGTGCACGTCACCGTCCTCGGCGCCGCGTTTAAACCCGATTCCGACGATATCCGCGACGCCCCCGCCCTGGACGTGGCCCGCATGCTCCACCAGGCCGGGGCGAAGGTCACCGTGTTCGACCCGAAAGCCATGGACAATGCCCGGCGCAGCTACCCGGACCTCGCCTACGCCGAAACCCTCGAAGCCGCGGTGACCGGCGCGGAAATCGTGGCCCTCCTGACCGAATGGGACATCTTCCGCCGCGCCGATCCGGCCGCACTGGGCGCCCTCGTGCAGCTGCGGAACATCGTGGACGGCCGGCACGCGCTCGATGCCGAAGCGTACCGCGCCGCGGGCTGGGACTACCGAGCCCTCGGCGCGCCCAACCGGCTGCCAGCACGGGTTAACGATGGGCCGCGGGTCACGGGTGGCCGGGGTTCAATTGCTGACGAGGCGCAGGTACCTCAAGGCGTGTAGCGGGGCGGTGCAGTCAGAGGGCCGGGTCCGTCAAAGCGCTGTGCCGTCAGAGGGCTTGGTCCGGCGTTTCGGCCGACTTGTTGCGGGTTTCCATCAGGTGCAGCTGCAGTTTCGCTTCCGCTTCCCGGCGCCGTTTGGCCTGCTCGCGGAGCTTTCGCGTTGCCTCAGAGCCCTCGGAGTGGATCAGTCCGGCCGTTCGATTACGGGGGGCGCCACCGCCGGAGGGTGCCGCCATAAGTTCTTCGCTCATGCCCCATGGTCACATGGCCGTGACCTTGCGGGAAGAGCCGTAACCGGATCGGAACCTGGCGGCATTCATAAGGGCCGGCGGCGTTTTGGGAAGGCGCCCCGGGCTCGTAAGGATCGCTCTCCGGGGCTCGTGCCGTCGGCCCCACCTTTATTTTACGAGCCCGGAGCCCCGTGAAACAGGGGTTTTTCTGTTTCTGGTCACCGAAATGCCAGCCAATCACCTGGACGTGGCCGGGAGCGGGCAGATCCGCTGGCATGTAGCCGCGCGCACTTTCATTTCGGAAATTTCCGACATATTCTGCAAGCGTGCTTCCCGACATCTTCGGCGCCCTGGCCAACCCGGCACGGCGCCTCATCCTCGACGAGCTCCGCAACGGGCCACGGACGGCGGGTGACCTCACGGGGCTGCTCGAGCAGAGCCGCTCTACCGCGTCGGAACACCTCGCCGTGCTCCGCGAGGCCGGACTCGTCCGGGAAGAGCGGCAAGGAAGGCATCGGGTGTATCACCTTCAGGCCGCCGGCCTGGCCGAGGTGGACGGCTGGCTGAAGCAATACGAGCACTACTGGAACCGGCGCCTCGATGCGCTGGGCAACCTACTGGACAGCAACCTATCGAACGAGGAGAACCCATCATGACCGACAATACGATCCGCCTCACGCGGCATTTTCCGCACCCACCCGAGGCCGTATGGAAGGCGCTTACAACGCCGGACCTGCTCGCCCGCTGGTGGGCGCCGGGCGATATCGCCCCTGCCGCCGGCCACCGCTTCACCCTGGACATGGGCGCTTGGGGGCAGCAGCAGTGCGAAGTCCTCAGTGTCGACCCAGGCACCTCGATCAGCTTCCTTTTCGCAGAGGGCGGCCTGAACACCATCATCACGTGGGCGCTTGAAACTGTTCAGGACGGAACAGTCCTCCACCTCGAGCACGCCGGCTTCAACCTCGACACTCCGATGGGCCAGCAGGCCTTCGAGGGCATGGGCAACGGCTGGCCGGGCGTGCTGTCCCGGATCGACGACGTCCTCGTCGACGCAGCGCGGGCGTAGCGCCCGACGGACAAAATACAGACCGCAACATCAGGAAGGGCCGGCACCTCGAGTGCCGGCCCTTCCTGCACTTCCGCGCGGCTCCAGAACTGCCGTCTCCGGCGTCGGCCATTCACCGTAACGCTCCCCTTGACTCACCTGCCATCCCTTCCCTACACTTTTCATAAAGCAGAATCTAAATTCCACAAAGCGGAAACGGCGTAGAGGCCGATAAGCAGGGAAGATAGATCAAAGCCCCTCCCCGGAAGGACCTACGATGACGTACACAGTGAACTGCTCCATCCTCCTGACGGAGCTGCCCCTGCTCGAGCGCCCCGCAGCCGCGAAGGCGGCCGGTTTTGACGCCGTCGAGTTCTGGTGGCCCTTTGAGAGCTCAGTCCCTTCCGACGCCGAGACCACGGCTTTCGAGCGCGCCATCACCGACGCCGGCGTCCAGCTCTCCGGCCTGAACTTCAATGCCGGCAACATGCCCGGCGGCGACCGCGGCTTGGTCTCCTGGAAGGGACGCTGCTCCGAGTTCAAGGACAACATCGACGTCGTCGCCGGCATCGGCGAACGCCTCGGCTGCACCGCTTTCAATGCCCTCTACGGCAACCGCCAGGAGGAATTCAGCCCGGAGGAGCAGGACGAACTGGGGGCCAAGAACCTGGCCGCGGCGGCTGAGGGCGTGGCCCGCGTCGGCGGCACAGTCCTCCTTGAACCCGTCAGCGGAGCACCGCGCTACCCCCTCCTCAAGGCCCAGGATGCGCTCGATGTGATCGCCCGGGTCAAGGCGGAATCCGGCGCCGAGAACATCAAACTGCTCGCGGACTTCTACCACTTGGCCGTCAACGGCGACGACGTCGCCGCGGTCATCGAAAACCACGCCAAGGACTTCGGCCACATCCAGATTGCCGACAACCCCGGCCGCGGGGCTCCCGGAACCGGCGAGCTTCCCCTCGGCGAGTGGATCGCCCGCAGCCGCGAACTCGGCTACGACGGCTACATCGGCCTCGAATACAAGGAACCACAGGAAACCGCCTTCAGCTGGGCGATCCGCGAACACGCCGCCAGCTAGTCCCCGCCCCCTCCCCAACCTCGCAAGCTCGGCCGGGGACCCCTGCGGGCGTGGGCCCAACCATCACAAAGACTTCAGAAAGAGAACCATCATGAGCAACGTTGCAGTCATCGGACTCGGAATCATGGGCCTGCCCATGGCCATCAACCTCGTCAAGGCCGGCCACACCGTCACCGGCTTCAACCGCAGCCAGGACAAGATCGACAAGCTCGTCTCCGAAGGCGGCAAGGGCGCCTCCAGCATCGCGGACGCCGTCAAGGACGCCGACGTCGTCATCACCATGGTGCCCGATTCCCCCGACGTCGAAGGTGTCGTCAGCGGCCCGGACGGCGTCTTCGCCAACGCCAAGAAGGGCACCCTCTGGATCGACGCGTCCAGCATCCGCCCCGATGTCGCCAAGCGCCTGTCCGACGACGCCACCGCAGCCGGCATCCGCCCCCTCGACGCCCCGGTCTCCGGCGGCGAACAGGGCGCCATCGACGCCGTCCTGTCCATCATGGTCGGCGGCGACACGGCAGACTTCGAGGCAGCCCAGGACGTCCTGAACGCCGTCGGCAAGACCATCGTCCACGTCGGCCCCTCCGGCTCCGGCCAGACCGTCAAGGCTGCCAACCAGCTGATCGTCGCCGTCAACATTGAGGTCCTCGGTGAGGCCATCGCGTTCCTTGAGGCCTACGGCGTGGACACCGACGCCGCCCTCAAGGTCCTCGGCGGCGGCCTGGCCGGCTCCAAGGTCCTGGACCAGAAGGGCCAGAAGATGCTGGACCGCAACTTCGACCCCGGCTTCCGCCTCGCCCTGCACCACAAGGACCTGGGCATCGTCACCTCCGCCGCCCGCGAAGCCAACGTCTCCATCCCGCTCGGCGCCGTCGTCGCCCAGCTCGTCGCCGCCACCGTCAACCAGGGCGACGGCGGCCTAGACCACTCGGGACTCTTCAAGCAGGTCCTCCAGCTCAGCGGCCGAAAGTAAGGACTTCCGCTGATCGAGCCCGTCGAGATCAAGGGTTTCGACAGGCTCGACCAGCGGGGTTTCGACAAGCTCAACCAACGCCCTCTTCAGGCCCCACACCGGGGCTTCCTTCAGCACACCCAAAAACAGACTTTTTAGGAGCACACCATGACCAAGATGCGCACCGTAGACGCTGCCATCGCCATCCTGGAAAAGGAGGGCGCCACCGAGGCGTTCGGCCTGCCGGGTGCGGCGATCAACCCGTTCTACTCCGCAATGCGGGCACACGGCGGCATCCGCCACACCCTGGCCCGCCACGTTGAAGGCGCCAGCCACATGGCCGACGGCTACTCCCGCGCAGCTGACGGCAACATCGGCATCTGCATCGGCACCTCCGGCCCCGCCGGCACCGACATGATCACCGGCCTTTACGCCGCATGGGCCGACTCCATCCCCATGCTCTGCATCACCGGCCAGGCCCCGGTGGCCAAGCTGCACAAGGAAGACTTCCAGGCCGTGGACATCGAGTCCATCGCCAAGCCCGTCACCAAGATGGCCATGACCATCCTGGAGCCCGGCCAGGTTCCCGGCGCCTTCCAGAAGGCCTTCCAGCTGATGCGCTCCGGCCGCCCCGGCCCGGTCCTGCTGGACCTGCCGATCGACGTGCAGATGACCGAGATCGAATTCGACATCGACACCTACGAGCCGCTGCCCGTCGAAAAGCCCAGGGCCTCCCGCAGGCAGCTGGAGAAGGCACTGGACATGCTGACCGCCGGCAAACGCCCGCTGATCGTGGCCGGCGGCGGCATCATCAACGCCGGTGCCTCCGCCCAGCTGGTGGAGCTGGCCGAGCTGCTGAACGTTCCCGTCATCCCCACCCTCATGGGCTGGGGCGCCATCCCGGACGACCACGAGCTGATGGCCGGCATGGTGGGCCTGCAGACCAGCCACCGCTACGGCAATGAGAACTTCCTGCGCAGCGACTTCGTGATCGGCATCGGCAACCGTTGGGCCAACCGCCACACCGGCGGCCTGGACACCTACACCGCCGGCCGCAAGTTCGTGCACATCGACATCGAGCCCACGCAGATCGGCCGCGTGTTCTCCCCGGACTTCGGCATCGCCTCCGACGCCGGCGCCGCCCTGGACGGACTGCTGGAACTGGCCCGCGAGCGCCAGGCAGCCGGAAGCCTGCCGGACTACAAGGGCTGGGTTGCCGAATGCGCCGAGCGCAAGGCCACCCTGCACCGCAAGACCCACTTCGACAACGTGCCGATCAAGCCGCAGCGCGTGTACGAGGAGATGAACAAGGCGTTCGGCAAGGACACCACCTACGTGTCCACGATCGGCCTGTCCCAGATCGCCGGTGCGCAGATGCTGCACGTGTTCGGCGCCCGCCGGTGGATCAACGCCGGCCAGGCAGGCCCGCTGGGCTGGACCGCCCCGGCCGCCCTCGGCGTGGTTCGCGGCAAGCCGGGCGAGACCGTGGTGGCACTGTCCGGCGACTACGACTTCCAGTTCATGATCGAAGAGCTGGCCGTGGGCGCGCAGTTCAACCTGCCGTACATCCACGTGGTGGTGAACAACTCCTACCTGGGCCTGATCCGCCAGTCGCAGCGCGGATTCAACATGGAGCAGAACGTGTCCCTGGGCTTCGACAACATCAACTCCCCCGAGACCGAGGGCTACGGCGTGGACCACATCAAGGTGGCCGAGGGCCTGGGCTGCAAGGCCATCCGGGTGACCAGCCCGGAGGACATGCCGGCCGCGTTCGACAAGGCCAAGGCGCTGATGGGCGAGTTCCAGGTTCCCGTGGTGGTTGAAGTGATCCTGGAAAAGGTCACCAACATCTCCATGGGCCTCGAGATCAACGCCGTGAACGAGTTCGAGGAACTGGCCGAAACCGCCGCCGACGCCCCCACCGCCATCCTGGCCCTGCAGGATTAATCCTCTGCAGGACTAACAGTCAGCCGCACCGAAAAGTACCGAAGATAGGCAAGCAATGCGCATCGTGATCGCGCCGGACAAGTTCAAGGGCTCACTCTCCGCCCCGGACGTGGCCCGGCACCTTGAAACCGGGCTGCGTTCCGCCACAGCGGGCCGCCCCGGCACCCTTGGACAAGAGGGCACCCTTGAGGTACTGCGGATTCCCGTGGCCGACGGCGGCGAGGGCACCCTCGACGCCGCCGTCGGCTCCGGCTTCACCCGCCGGAGCGCCGTTGTCAGCGGCCCCACCGGGCAGCCACTGACGGCGGAATTCGCCGTCCGCGGCCGGGAAGCCGTGATAGAAATGGCCGCAGCTTCCGGCCTCGCGGTTTTGCCGAATTACGACGGCGGGCGGCCCGGTTCCGGGACCGCCCGCACCGCCAGCAGCCTGGGAACCGGCGAACTGATCCGCGCGGCGCTCGACGCCGGCTGCCGGCAGATCATCCTGGGCGTCGGCGGCAGCGCCAACACCGACGGCGGCGCCGGCGTCCTGCAGGGACTCGGCGCCCGGCTGCTCGACGCCGAAGGCGACGGACTGCCCCTCGGCGGCGCCGCCCTGGCGCACCTCGCGTCCATCGACTTCTCCGGCTTCGACACCCGGCTGGAGGAATCCCGCTTCATCCTGGCGAGCGACGTGGACAACCCGCTGCTCGGGCCGGAAGGCGCGGCGGCCATCTTCGGGCCGCAGAAGGGCGCCACCGCCGCCGACGTCGGCGAGCTGGACGCCGCCCTGGCCAACTTCGTCCAGGTCCTCGCCGCGGAGATCGGGCCGCGGGCGGTCAAGGCCGCCAACGCCCCCGGCGCCGGAGCGGCCGGCGGCGTCGGCTATGCCGCCATCGCGGCACTGGCGGCATCGCGCCGCCCGGGCATCGACGTCGTGCTTGAATTCACCCGCCTGGCGGAACGGCTGGCCGGCGCAGACCTGGTGATTACCGGTGAAGGCAGCCTCGACGAACAGAGCCTGCTGGGCAAGACGCCCATGGGCGTTGCCCGGGCAGCCGCCGAAGCCGGTGTGCCGGTGCTCGCGGTCTGTGGCCGCACCACCCTCTCGCCGGAACAGCAGCAGAGTTCAGGTTTCCGGCAGGTCTACCCTCTGACTGCGCTGGAAAGCAATGTAGAGATATGTATAGGTGAAGCAGGCCGACTGCTTGAAGAATTGGGTCAGCACATCGGCGTGCATCTGACCGACAGTGCAAACACGAAGGAGCCCCTGAATGTCTGAAGAACGCTTTGACCTGGTCATCCGGGGCCGGCGCATCCTCACCACCGCCGGGATCGCGGCCCGTGAAGTGGGCGTGCGCGGCGGCAAGATCGTTGCTTTGGAACCGCTCGGCAACGGGCTGCAGGGCACCGAGGTGATTGAACTCGCCGACGACGAAACCCTGATCCCCGGCCTGGTGGACACCCATGTCCACGTCAACGAGCCCGGCCGCACCGAGTGGGAAGGCTTCGCCTCAGCCACCCGCGCCGCAGCCGCCGGCGGCGTGACCACCATCATCGACATGCCGCTGAACTCCATCCCGCCCACCACCAACGTGGACGGCCTCAAGCTCAAGCGCGAGGTGGCCGAGGACCAGGCCTTCGTGGACGTCGGGTTCTGGGGCGGCGCGATCCCCGGGAACAAGGCCGACCTGCGCCCGCTGCACGACGAGGGCGTCTTCGGCTTCAAGTGCTTCCTGCTGCACTCCGGCGTGGACGAGTTCCCGCACCTGGAAGCGGACGAAATGGAAGAGGACATGCGCGAGCTGAAGTCCTTCGACTCGCTCATGATCGTCCACGCCGAGGACTCGCACGCCATCGACCACGCGCCCCACCCCGGCGGCGCCCACTACTCCACCTTCCTGGCCTCCCGCCCCCGCGGCGCCGAGAACAAGGCCATCGCCGAGGTGATCGAGCGCGCCCGCTGGACCGGCGCCCGCGCCCACATCCTGCACCTCTCGTCGTCGGACGCGCTGCCCATGATCGCTTCGGCAAAGCGCGACGGCGTGCACCTCACCGTGGAGACCTGCCCGCACTACCTCACGCTCATGGCCGAGGAAATCCCCGACGGCGCCACCGCGTACAAGTGCTGCCCGCCCATCCGCGAGGCCTCCAACCGCGAGCTCCTCTGGCAGGGCCTGCAGGACGGCACCATCGACTGCATCGTCTCCGACCACTCGCCGTCGACCCTGGACCTGAAGGACCTGGAAAACGGTGACTTCGCCGTGGCCTGGGGCGGTGTCTCCTCGCTGCAGCTGGGTTTGTCCCTGATCTGGACCGAGGCCCGGCACCGCGGCATTCCGCTGGAGCAGGTTGTCTCGTGGATGGCTGAGAAGCCTGCCAGCCTGGCCCGGCTCTCCAACAAGGGCCAGCTGGCCCTGGGGTACGACGCCGACTTCTCCGTCTTCGCGCACGACGAGGCCTTCGTGGTGGACGTGTCCAAGCTCAAGCACAAGAACCCCATCACCCCGTACGACGGCAAGGCACTCTCCGGCGTGGTCCGCCGCACGTACCTCCGCGGCAACGTCGTGGACGGCCAGAACCCCGGCGGCAAGCTGATCCGCCGCGGCGGCATCTGAGGACCGTGCCGTGGCTGTGCATGCCCACTCACCGCGCGGCACGTCGGCCCGTAGTTTCGCAAAGGCCCACGGCCTGGCCGTCTGGGTAGCTCCCCGCGAAGGCCAGGACGTCGATCCCGACATCCTGGCCCGGGCCGCCGAGCTGGTGCTGGCGCGGGCCCTTCAATTTGCTCCGGAGGCGGAAGTCCACTGGCCCGCCGCCGGAGCTGCAACTTCCGCCGCCGGGACGCACCCGGGCACGCCCCCAGGGGAGGGGGAACCTAACGGTGCGCCCGACGGCGGAACTCCCGTGTCGCCGTCGTCCTCCCCGGAGGATTCCCCGCAACCGGACTCCTCGCAACAGGAACCAGCGGAACCGGAGTCCCCGGAAACGGACGACGGCGGCGCACCCCACCTCCCGCCGTCGGCCGGCCACGTCAGCCGGGTGGCCGTGGACCTTTCCCGGTCCGAAGTGCTGCTGGACGGCGAGCGGGTGCCCCTGACCGGCGTCGAGTTCAAGCTGCTGCGCTACCTCGTGGAACACTGCTCGCGGACCGTTGACCGGGAGGAGCTGCGGCTGTTCCTGGAGTCGTTCGACAGCCCCGGCGCAGCGACCCGGTCCATCGACGTCTACGTGGGGCGCGTGCGGCGGAAGCTGCGCGGCGGCCGGCACGCGATCGCCACGGTCCGCGGCGGCGGCTACCGCTTCATCTGCGGACCCGCAGCCACCGTGCGCGGCCCGGCGGAATACAGTATCTAGGGCTGCTGTTATCCATATCAGTCCGATCAGTCATTGTGCTTGACCAGATTTTTCGCTCGACCCAGATCCATCAGAAGGAATGCCATGAGCCCCAAACTGACCACCAAGCTCCAGCCCGGAACCCAGGCGCCCGACTTCACCCTGCAGGACGCAGAAGGCAAGCAGACCACGCTGGCCGACTACCGCGGCAAGAACGTCATCGTGTACTTCTACCCGGAAGCGGCCACCCCCGGCTGCACCACCGAGGCCTGCGACTTCCGCGACAACCTGGCCTCCTTCCAGGGCTCCGGCTACGCGGTGCTGGGCATCTCCCCCGACGCGCCGGAGAAACTGGCCAACTTCACGGGCGACTTCGGGCTCACCTTCCCGCTGCTGGCCGACGAGGACCACTCCGTTGCCCTGGCCTACGGCGCCTGGGGCGAGAAGCTCATCGACGGCGAAGTGCACGAGGGCATCGTCCGCTCCACCGTGGTCCTGGATCCCGAAGGCAAGGTCACGCTGGCCCAGTACCAGGTCAAGGCGCAGGGCCACGTCCAGGCGCTCCGCGAACAGCTCGGCGTCTAAGCACGCTCTCTTCCCCCGGACGCGTCCTCACCTTTCGTCGCCTCACCCCAAACGCGTCCTCACCTAACGCAGCTTAAAACGAAACGCTCCTGCATGAACTGCAGGAGCGTTTCGGCTTAAGCGACAGGACGTGAGGACGCGTCCTGGTTTAAGCGACAGGACGTGAGGACGCGTCCCTACTTCAGGACCACGTTATTTCAGGACGACGGTGCGGTTGCCGTTCAGGATGATGCGGCCTTCGCAGTGCCAGCGGACGGCGTTGCTGAGCGCCTTGCACTCGGTGTCCCGGCCGGCGGCGACCAGATCATCGGGGCCGAAGGTGTGGTCCACCTCCACCACCTGCTGCGCAATGATCGGGCCCTCGTCGAGCTCCGCATTCACGTAGTGCGCGGTGGCACCCACGGTCTTCACGCCGCGGGCATACGCCTGGTGGTACGGCTTGGCACCCTTGAACGACGGCAGGAAGGAGTGGTGGATGTTGATCGCCTTGCCGTCCAGCTTCCGCGCCAGGTCGTCGCTGAGGACCTGCATGTAGCGTGCCAACACCACCAGCTCGACGTCGAGCTCGTCCACGATTTCCAGCAGCCGCGCCTCGGACTGCGGCTTGGTGGCCGCGGTGACGGGGACGTGGAAGAAGGGGATGTCGTGCCACTCGACTAGGGTCTGGTGGTCGGTGTGGTTGGACACCACGCCCACAACCTCGATGGGGAGCTCCCCCACCCGGGCCCTGAAGAGTAGGTCGTTGAGGCAGTGGCCGAACTTCGAGACCATGATCAGGACCTTGCGGCGGGACCCGTTCCGTTCCAGCCGCCACTTCATGTCGTACTTCTCCGCCACGGGAGCGAACCCGGCGCGCAGCTGCTCCAGCGTGGATTCGTTGCCGTCGGACGCGAAGTGCACGCGCATGAAGAAGTGGCCTTCGGACCGGTCGCCGAACTGTTTGTTGTCGATGATGTCGCAGCCGTACTCCAGCAGGAAGCCGGAGACAGCGTGCACGATGCCCGGGCCCTCGGGGCAGTCCAGGGTCAGGACGTGCTCGACGCCGCTGTTCGCCTGCCCGGAGGCGCGGTTCTCAGTTTGGATAGCAGTCATGGTTTCAGCACTCAATTACATTCACGGCGAGGCCTCCTCGAGAGGTTTCCTTGTACTTGGTTTTCATGTCGGCGCCGGTTTCGCGCATGGTCTTGATGGCCTTGTCCAGCGACACCTTGTGGCTGCCGTCCCCGTGCAGGGACAGGCGCGCGGCGTTGATGGCCTTGACGCTGGCGATCGCGTTCCGCTCGATGCAGGGGATCTGCACCAGGCCGCCTACGGGGTCGCAGGTCAGCCCGAGGTTGTGTTCGATCCCCACCTCGGCGGCGTTCTCCACCTGTTCGGGGGTGCCGCCCAGCACCTCGCAGAGCCCGGCGGCCGCCATGGAGCAGGCCGAGCCCACCTCGCCCTGGCAACCCACCTCGGCACCGGAGATGGAGGCGTTGATCTTGAAAAGAATCCCGACGGCGGCTGCCGCCAGCAGGAAGCGGACCACACCGTCGTCGTCGGCCCCCGGAACAAACTTCACGTAGTAGTGCAGGACCGCCGGCACGATTCCCGCCGCCCCGTTGGTGGGGGCGGTGACGATGCGGCCTCCGGCCGCGTTCTCCTCGTTGACCGCCAGCGCGAAGAGGTTCACCCACTCCATGGCGCGGAGCGGGTCGGTGCTGCCGGAGTCCTTGGCCAGGGTCTGGAAGAGCGACGGCGCCCGCCGCCTCACGTTCAGCCCGCCGGGCAGGATGCCTTCCGCGGCGCAGCCGTTGTCCACGCATTCGCGCATGACGGCCCAGAGCTTCAGCAGCTCCTCGCGGAGCTCCGCCTCGCTGCGCCACACCAGTTCATTGGCGAGCATCACGTCCGAGATCGACATGTTTTCGCGGCTGCAGATCTCCAGGAGCTCATTGGCTGTGGTGAAGGGGTACGGCAGCGGGGTTTCGTCCGCCACCACCTTGGCGCCGGCGTCGGCATCCCCGTCAACGACGAAGCCGCCGCCGATGGAGTAGAAACTCCGTTCACTGAGCACCGTGCCCGCGTGGTCCAGGGCGCGGAAGGTCATGCCGTTGGGGTGGGCCGGCAGCGACTTCCGCCGGTGCAGCACCACGTCCTCGTCCCAGTTGAAGTCCACCCGGTGGTCCCCGCCGATCCGCAGTTCGGCGTCCAGGGCGGCGGCTGCCACCTGGTCGTCCGCGGTGGAGGTGTCCACCGTTTCCGGGTCGAGGCCCTGCAGGCCCAGCACCACGGCCTTGTCGGAGCCGTGGCCCCGGCCGGTGGCACCAAGGGACCCGAAGAGCTCCGCCTGGACCCGGGCGGTGGAGCTCAGCAGCCCGCCGCCCTTGAGTCCGTCGGCGAACTGCTTCGCCGCCCGCATCGGGCCGACCGTGTGTGACGACGACGGCCCGATGCCAACGGAAAACAGGTCCAGAGCGCTGAGCGCCATCAGGGAACCTCGGGGGAAGCGAACTCCCTCATGGCGTCCAGCAGCCAGCGGCCCAGGTAGTCCGCGAACGAGGCGCGGGGGAACAGCCGGAAGCTTTCCTCCCCGGTCTTGAACAGGACCACCGGGATGTTGCCCACCTCGGTGTTCAGGGCGGTGCCCGGCTTGAGGACGCGCGGGTGCAGGTCCAGAGCGCAGCCCTTTTCCAGTACTGCCCGGGCCTGCGGGCCGGACAGCTCAAACGTGGTGCGGTTGGCGGACAGGTCCACCACCTGCCCGGCGCCGTCGCCCAGGGCGGACTTGAGGGAGCCGATCAGGTCCCCGCCCAGGGAGTCGTGGGCGTCTTCCGGGGCCACGACCAGGAACTCCTGCGGGCCGAGCCACAGGACGCTGACCCGGTCCGTGCCGCGGACTTCGCCGCAGCGCACCGGCAGGCCGCCGGTGACGGAGCCGATCCGGGTGCCGGCCTCGGACCTGGGGTCCACGCGGACGCCGGCCATGGTCTGGAACGGGCCCTCGTTGAGGGTGACTGTTCCCTGCACGGACCCGGTCTCGAATGCTTCGGCCAGGTGTGAGGCTGGGCTGCGGCGGATTTCCCGGAGTCCATTGATGCCTGTGAAGGCTGCGGTGTTAGCCATCTTTGCGGGTCCCTTCGGGGTCAAACAGTACGGTTTCTGCCACGACTACGTCGACGAGCTGGTTGCCGGCGGCGGCCACCAGGGTCTCGCCGATCCGGTTGCGGCCGTTCTTGATCAGCGCCAGGCCAAACGAGCGGCCCAGGGCGGCACTGTGGTAGCTGGAGGTCACGAAGCCCTGCATCGGGACCGGGCCGTAGGCGGGGTTCGCCGGGATGCCCTTCTCGATCAGCTGGGTTCCTTCCGGCAGCCGCAGCGAGCCGTCCACCGGCAGGACGCTGACCAGGTGCTTGCGGTCATCGCGGTGCTGGTCGATCCGGGAGTAGGAGCGCTTGCCGATGCACTCCTTGGCCTTGGAAACGATCCATTCCATGCCGGCGTCCTGCGGGGTGACGGTGCCGTCGGTGTCCTGCCCGACGATCGGGTAGCCCTTCTCGGCGCGCAGCACGTGCATGGTTTCGGTGCCGTAGGGGGTGATGTTGAATTCAGCACCGGCCGCGGCCACGGATTCCCAGGTGTTCAGCCCGTACCAGGACGGCACGTTGATTTCGTAGGCCAGTTCACCGGAGAACGAGATCCGGCAGATGCGGGCCTTCACGCCGGACGCGAGGGTGGTTTCGCGGAAGGTCATGAACGGGAACGCCTCGGCGTCCAGGCCGCCGTTGGCGGCCAATTCCGGGGCAACCTTGGCGATGACGTCGCGGGACTTGGGCCCGACGACGGCGATCGTGCTCCACTGTTCCGTCACGGAGGTGCAGTGCACGTCCAGTTCCGGCCATTCGGTCTGCAGCCATTCCTCCAGCCAGTCCAGCACCTTGGCGGCGCCGCCGGTGGTGGTGGTCATGAAGTAGGTTTCCTCGTCGAGGCGCAGGGTCACGCCGTCGTCGAAGATCATGCCGTCCGAGAGGCACATGACGCCGTAGCGGGCGGAGCCCGGGGCCAGCTTCTTGAACGCGTTGGTGTAGATCCGGTTCAGGAACTCACCGGCGTCCTTGCCGCGGATCTCGATCTTGCCGAGGGTGGTGGCGTCCATGAAGCCCACGGAGTCGCGGACGGCGGCGCACTCGCGGAGCACCGCTTCGTCCATGTCCTCGCCGTTCTGCGGGTAGTACCAGGGACGCTTCCACTGCCCGACGTCCTCGAACAGGGCGCCCTGGGCAACGTGCCACGGGTGGATGGAGGTGACGCGGGCGGGGTCGAACAGCTCGCCGCGCTGGCGTCCGGCCAGTGCCGCGAAGGCCACCGGCGTGAACGGTGCACGGTAGGTGGTGGTGCCGATGTCGCCGATGCCCCGGGAGGCCTCGCCGGCCTGGCGGAGTGCCGCGGCGATGACGCCAATGGCGTTCACGCCGGACGTCTTGCCCTGGTCGTTGGCGGTGCTGATGGAGGTGTAGCGCTTGATGTGCTCCACGGACCGCATGCCGGCGCCGGTGGAGCGCAGGACGTCGGCCACGGACTGGTCACGCTGGAAGTCCACAAAGTGGTGGTGCCAGTCGTCCGGGGTTCCGGTCTGGCCGGGGACCAGCCACAGCTGGCGGGTCGGGGCGGACGCCTTCGGCTCCGCCAGGGCGGACGGCTCGACGGCGGACTCGAAGCCGGCGGCGATGGCCGCCGAAGCTCCGGCGGAGATGCCCTCGGCCAGGCAGTCAGCGAGTTCGAAGCTGCCGCGGCCGGAGCCGATGGTCTGCTGGTTCGGGACCACGGTGGCCGGCACGAAGGCCGCGAGGTCCTCGTCCCAGCGCAGCTTGCCCTGGCGCTGCGAGTGCAGGTGCACCAGCGGGCTCCAGCCGCCGGAGACGGCCAGCAGATCGGCGGCGATCTCTTCGATGCCCGAGGTGAGTTCGCCGTCGTCGTTGATGCTGCGGACGGTGACGCTGTTCAGCCGGCCGTCTGCTGCGTCCTCAGAAGCGGAGGTGTTGGCAACCGCGCTGCCGATCAGCACCCGGGTGCCGGCTTCGACCGCGGCGGCAGCCACCGGCGTGAGGGCGGGACGGGCGTCGACGACGGCCGCGACCTTGACGCCGGCGGCGCGCAGGTCCGAAGCCAGAGCGTAGGCGGAGTCGTTGGTGGTGCTGATGACCACGCGCTGCCCGGCGGCCACGGCGTAGCGGTTCAGGTAGCTGCGGACAGCCGAGGCGAGCATGATGCCCGGGCGGTCGTTGTTCTCGAACACCAGCGGACGCTCGTGGGCGCCGGGGGCCAGGACAACCTGGCTGGCACGGATGTGCCAAATACGCTGGCGGGAGACGCCTGCGGCGGCCGGGCTGGAGAGGTGGTCGGTGCGGTTCTGGACGGCGATGACGTAGTTGGCGTCGTATGCACCGAACGCGGTGGTGCGGTTCAGCACGGTGCTTTCGGCTCCGGAAACCAGCTCGGCCTCGACGTCGGCAACCCATTCCAGGGCCGGCTTGCCCTCGATGGTTTCCGCCAGGTCGGGAGCGGTGGATCCGGACAGGAGCGAGCCGCCCAGTTCGGGCTGGTCGTCCATCAGGATGACGCGGGCGCCGCTGCGGACGGCCTCGCGGGCCGCGGCCAGGCCGGCGGGGCCGCCGCCGATCACCAGGACGTCGGCGTGGACGTACTTCTTGTCGTACTCGGCGCGGTCATCCGCCGGGTCCAGCTTGCCCAGGCCATTCAGGAAGCCGGCCTTCAGGCCGTCCACCAGGGAAACGGTGGTGGCGGGGAGCATGGACTCGGCAACGTCGCCGGGGAACCGGGCCTCGATGCGGACCAGGGCGTTGGGCTCTTCCACGCCGGCGGCCAGGATGCCGCGGGCGCGGTCCTCGTACAGGGAGTTGCCGGCGGCGACGCGGCCGTTGGCCAGCAGCGCGGAGGCCAGGGTGTCGCCCGGATGTCCGGTGAATTCCTCGCCGTCCACGGTGAAGCGCCAAGAGATGCTGCGGTCGATGCGGCCGCCGGTGCTGAGGCGCGCGTTCTGGGAGGTCACTTGGTCGCTCCTTCCGGGGCGGTGCTGGGGCTGAGGGGGGTGGTGCTGGCGGCGCCGGTGCTTGCGGTGCCGGTGTCAGCTGCCGGGGGGAAGGGCGCGGCGGGCCGCGGCACCCCCATCGGGTAGACGGCCTGGATGTCGTACGTGACCGTGTCGCGGAGCATGTTGAACCACTGCCGGCAGCCGGTGCTGTGCACCCACCGTTCGGCGAAGGTGCCCTTGGTGTTCTCGCGGTAGAACAGGTACTCGGCCCATTCCCGGTCGGTAAGGTCGTTGGGGTTCTCGGGGTACGGCACGTGGGCCTGGCCGCCGTAGTGGAACTCGGTTTCGTCCCGCGAGCCGCAGTTGGGGCAGGAGATAAGCAGCATGTGCGTCTTCTTTCTTGTGGACCGTGGCTAGTGGGCGACGGCGGCAGCGCCGTGTTCGTCGATCAGGGCACCGGTTTCGAAGCGTTCCAAGGCGAAAGGCTTGTTCAGCTTGTGCGGTGCTCCGGTGGCGATAGTGTGCGCGAAGGTCAGGCCGGCAGCCGGCGTGCCCTTGAAGCCGCCGGTTCCCCAGCCGCAGTTGACGAACATGTTGTCCACCGGGGTGGTGCCCACGATCGGCGAGGCATCCAGCGTGGTGTCCACGATGCCGCCCCAGGTCCGGAGCACGTGGGCCCGGGCAAAGATCGGGAACAGCTCGACGGCGGCCGCCATCTGGTGCTCGATCACGTGGAAGGAACCGCGCTGGCCGTAGCCGTTGTACGAGTCGACACCGGCGCCCATAACCAGTTCGCCCTTGTGTGCCTGGGAGACGTACACGTGGACGTGGTTGGACATGACCACCGTGGGATGGACGGGTTCGTGCAGTTCGGAGACCAGTGCCTGCAGCGGGTGGGACTGGATGGGGAGCCGGAAGCCCGCCATCTCCGCCAGGACCGAGCTGTGCCCGGCGGCGCAGAGGCCCACCTTTTCGGTGTTGATGGTGCCGCGGTTGGTCTTGACGCCCACCACGCGGTTGCCGTCCTTGACGAAGCCGGTGACTTCGCAGTTCTGGATGATGTCCACGCCGAGTTCGTCGCACTTGCGGGCGAAGGCCCAGGCCACGTGGTCGTGCTTGGCGATGCCGGCACGCGGCTGGTAGGTGGCACCCATGACCGGGTAGCGGATGTTGTCGCTGATGTTCAGGATGGGGCAGAGTTCCTTGACCTGCTGCGGGTCCAGCCATTCAGCGTCCACGCCGTTGAGCTTGTTCGCGCCCACGCGGCGGATGCTCTCGCGCACGTCGCCCAGGGTGTGGGCCAGGTTCATCACGCCGCGCTGGCTGAAGAGGAAGTCGTACTCCAGCTCCTCGGGCAGGATCTCCCATAGCTTCAGGGCGTGCTCGTAGATGGCGGCGCTCTCGTCCCAGAGGTAGTTGGAACGGATGATGGTGGTGTTGCGGGCCATGTTGCCGCCGGCCAGCCAGCCCTTTTCCAGGACGGCGATGTTGGTCATGCCGTGGTTCTTGGCCAGGAAGTACGCGGTGGCCAGGCCGTGCCCGCCGCCGCCGACGATCACGGCGTCATAGGAGGACTTGGGCTCCGGGTTGTGCCACAGGAAATCCGGGTGCTCCGGGAGCTGGTGGGTGCTCACTGGGCCGCTCCAATCATGTCTGCTTCGAACGCGGCAATTTGGGTGCCGTCGCTGAGCTGGGGGTAGAGGGGGAACTGCCCGGCGAGCGCCGTGACGCGTGCGCGGAGTTCGACGGCGGTGCCGTCGTCGAGCGTGCCGCTGCCGGCAGCTGCGATGAGCGCCGTCGCGATGATGTCCGCTACCTCTGTGAATGCCGTGGCACCGAAGCCTCGGGTGGCCAGGGCGGGGGTGCCGATCCGGAGGCCGGAGGAAACCATCGGCGGGCGGGGGTCGAACGGAACGGCGTTGCGGTTAACCGTGATGCCGATCTTGTGCAGTGCGTCCTCTGCCTGCTGGCCGTCCAGTTCGGAGTTCCGCAGGTCAACGAGGACCAGGTGCACATCGGTGCCGCCATTGACCACCGTGATGCCTGCGGCTTCGACGTCGGGCTGCAGGAAGCGTTCGGCCAGCAGCTTGGCGCCCTCCAGGACGCGCTCCTGGCGTTCCTTGAAGCCCTCGGTTGCGGCGAGCTTGAAGGCCACCGCCTTGGCGGCGATGACGTGCTCCAGCGGGCCGCCCTGCTGGCCGGGGAAGACGGCGCTGTTGATCTTCTTGGCGTACTGCTCCTTGGCGAGGATGACGCCGCCGCGGGGGCCGCCCAGCGTCTTGTGCGTGGTGGTGGTGACGACGTCGGCGTACGGCACCGGGTTGGGGTGGAGGCCGGCGGCGACGAGGCCGGCGAAGTGGGCCATGTCCACCATCAGGTAGGCACCGACGAGGTCGGCGATCCGGCGGAACTCGGCGAAGTCGAGCTGGCGGGAGTAGGCGGACCAGCCGGCCACGATGAGCTTCGGCTTGTGCTCGAGTGCCAGGGCCTCCACCTCGGCCATGTCCACCCGGAGGTCGGATTCACGCACGTGATACGGGACCACGTTGTAGAGCTTGCCGGAGAAGTTGATCTTCATGCCGTGGGTGAGGTGGCCGCCGTGGGCCAGGGAAAGGCCGAGGATGGTGTCGCCCGGGTTCAGCAGCGCGAACATGGCCGCGGCGTTGGCCTGCGCGCCGGAGTGCGGCTGGACGTTGGCGAACTCGGCGCCGAACAGTGCCTTCACGCGGTCGATGGCCAGCTGCTCGACGACGTCGACGTGCTCGCAGCCGCCGTAGTAGCGCTTGCCCGGGTAGCCCTCGGCGTACTTGTTCGTGAGGACCGAACCCTGCGCCTCCATGACGGCCGCAGGAGCGAAGTTCTCCGAGGCGATCATTTCCAGCGTGGACTGCTGGCGGTCCAGTTCGCGGGCAATGGCTTGCTGGATCTCGGGATCGACTGCGGAAAGTCGGTCGTTCAACTGCTCAACCACGAATACTCCTTATGAAATACCACTTTGCTTATGACTGATATATCAGTGTGAGGTCAATGGTATGATTGAGCTCACAACAGAGTCAATAGCAGGAGGCAAAATGGCAGTTCGCTTCCGCTTGGAGCCCATGAACGGAGTCCCGCTGTGAATGCTCTTCCCGCCATGCCGCCCGCCGAGGACGAAACGCTGTCCCAGGCCGAGGCTGCCTACCGGCAGCTGCGCGACAAGCTGATCATGCTGGACATCCGGCCGGGCGAACCGATCAATGACGGCCAGCTGGCGGCTGAACTGGGTTTCGGGCGCACGCCCGTGCGCGAGGCCATCAAGCGGCTGGAGGTGGACCACCTCGTGGTGTCCTACCCGCGCCGGGGAACATTCGCCACCACCGTGGACTTCACGGAACTGGCCGACGTCTCCGAAATCCGGGAACTGCTGGAACCGCTCGCTGCCCGCCGGGCCGCCAAGCGGGCGAACACCGCCATGCGCGAGGAGCTCCTCGACGTTGCGAAGGCCATCTCGGAACTGGCGCCCACCCCCTCCCAGTCGCGGGAGCTCATGCGCTACGACCTGACGGTGCACCGCCTGATCTACCGCGCCGCGGCCAACCCGCACCTCGAGGACACCCTGATCCGTTATGACAACCTGGCCACGCGCATCTGGTGCCTGGTCCTGGACAAGGTCCCCTCGGTGAGCGGCCACATCAGCGAGCACGTGGACCTGCTCAAGGCCGTGGCCGAGGGGGACGCGGACAAGGCAGGCGAGCTCGCGCTGCACCACGTGACGAGCTTCGAGGAGACCATCCGCAAGGTCCTGTAGCGGCGGGAAATGCGGAAGCATTTGGGGAACGAGGAATCCCCCGGGGCTTTCCCGGGGGATTCCCGCCTATCCGATGTTCAAAAGGAGTCAGTGGCCGCCTCCGATCACGCCCTTCTCGACGGCCTTCGTGACTGCGTCGGCTTCGGCCTGGGTCAGGGTGCCGTCCTTGACGGCCATGTCCAGCCTGGTCTTCAAGGCTGCCGCGCGCTCCGCTTGGCCGGCGGCGCGGATTTCCGTCAGCGCCGCGGTGACCTTGGATTCGTCGACGCCGAGGGCCGTCGCCAGGGACTTGGCCATTGCCGCGTCCTGGGCGGTGCGATCAGGCTTGGTCCCCTCGGTCGGCGCCGTCGTCGGCTTGTTGGCCTCGCGGAACGCCTGGATCGCCTCGGTCACCTTCGCTTCGTCAACACCCAGCTTGGTGGCAAGGTCGGCCGCGATCTGGCCGCGGTCACCACCCCTGTGGCCTCGGAAGCCGTCAGTCGATGCGCTGCTGTCCGTCGAGGTGCTCGACGTTGCGCTGGGGCTCGGGGTGGTGGCGGCTGAGGCCATTCCCGTAACCCCCAGGCCGGCTCCCAACGCCAGCGCGCCGGCGGTGATGCCGAGGGTAATTCTCTTGGTTCGTGACATGGTGTCTCCTTGATCGGCCGTGCGGTACGGCTTTGAACGGAAGGGCATCTGTCCTAGCCCCTTCATCAAAGATCCGGCAGCAGCTTAGGGCGCCGCTGTTCGGAAACTGTCAGGAGGCTGTGAACCCTGAGGGCCGCGGCTCCGGCATCCCCTCGATCGCGGCATCAACTACCGAGGAGTAATGTGAAGGCCATGGACGAGTCGCCTCCGGACGGTGAACATACACCGGAACTGTTCCGCAACGTGGACGGAGAAACACTCCGGCGCCAGGTGCTGGAGATCATCAGCGATGTCCTGGCGGACTCCGATCCGCAGAAGGCCTGGGCCAGGGACCAACTCCTCCATCTGCTGGCGGCCCATATGGACGACCCCGAACAGGCGCTGCTGCACCATCTGATCAGCACCAGGAACGTCCCGGATTCCTCACATGAAGATCCATCCGAGGATTCTTCCGGGAACACCCCGGCCGCACCGGGAAAGAGGATGCTGCTGACGGCCTTCCAGCCCATCAGGCAACTGCCGGGCGGAGAAGTGATCGGGGTTGAGGCGCTGGCACGGTTCGTCAGCCACGAAGGGACCAGTGCAGACGTCTGGTTCCGGGGAGCCGCGGCCATGGGACTGGGGCCGGACCTGGAAATCGCAGCCCTGCACCTCGCCCTTTCCGCGGCAGGAGAAATTCCGGCCCACCTTTTTGCCTCAGTCAACCTGAGCCCCACCGCCTGCGCAGACCCCCGCGTTCAGGCACTGATGCTGGGAGGGACCGTCGACCCGGAGCGGATGGTCATCGAAATCATGGGAGACATAACGGACCGGGACCTGACGGCCCTCACCACGGTTCTGAGCCCGCTGCGCCAACACGGTGTGCGTCTTGCCGTGGACGGCTCCGGACCGGCGGCCACCTCGGCGAAGCAAATCCTCCACCTGCTCCCCGACATCATCAAAGTCGACCGCGACTTCCTCGCCGGTGCCGTCGCTTCAGGACAGCAGCCAGCCACACCACCCTTCGTTTTCGCGCTGGCCGAGCAGACCGGTGCGACGCTGTCCGCGGAAGGAATCGAAAGCGCAGAGGAACTCGCCGCCGTTGTGGAGTTGGGAATCACCAGAGGCCAGGGCTACCTGCTTGGCAGGCCCTCCGTCGATCCCCGGGACTGGGCAGCCTGGACCGGCGAAACTGATCCGGCAGAGGACCGCGGATAAAAACAGTGCGTACTCGGTTTTCTCGGCCTAAACGAGAAGTCCCAGGGCACTATTTGTGCCCTGGGACTTTGGGCGCACCGGAACTCGCCTAAACACGGCTCGTTCCGGCACGCCCGCCCTGCAGCTGGACCGGACTTAGATGATCGCCGCGCGCAGTTCCTTGGCGGCCAGCTCCGGGTCAGCGGCGCTGTAGATGGCACCGCCAGCGACGGCAACATCGGCGCCCGCCCTCTGGACAGCTTCGATCGTGGAGAGGTTCACGCCGCCGGCGACGGAGAACGGGACGCGGGCTTCCTCGCCGGCGCTGAGCAGCACGTTCAGGTTGTAGCCGGGCTGGGCCTGCTCGTCCAGGCCGGCGTGCATCTCGACGAACTTCGCGCCCAGGGCGCGGACTTCCTTGGCTCGGGTCACCTTGTCCTTGATGCCGATCAGGTCCACAACGACGCCCTTGCTGTGCGCCTTGGCTGCCTTGACGGCACCGGCGATGGTGGAGTCGTCGGCGGCACCCAGCACGGTGATCAGGTCGGCGCCGGCCTTGAAGGCGATGTCGGCCTCGAGTTCGCCGGCGTCCATCGTCTTGAGGTCCGCGAAAACGATCTTGTCCGGGTGGGCGTTCTTGATGGCGGTAATGGCGGAAAGCCCTTCGCTCTTCACCAGGGGCGTGCCGAGCTCGATGATGTCCACGTGCTCGGCGACCTTGCCGGCAAGTTCGAGGGCGGCTTCGGTGGTGAGGAGGTCGATTGCGACTTGCAGTTTCATGTGTTTCTTCCTTGCTTTGCGGGGTTTTTGGTGGATTGGTGGCGTGAGGGGCTAGCTGGGTTCGGAGCCCGCAGGGCTACTCGAGGTTTGCATGGCGCAGCCAGAGGTCTTCCGCAGCAGCGGCATCCTCTTCCCAGAGGCTTTGGAACACTGCCTCGGTGGTGGTGAACAGCACCTGTTCGAACAGGCTTCCTGAGTACTGGCGCGAGGCCGCCGACCCGTGGTCCGTCTTCTGCACGCCCGGGATAACGACGACGGCGGACGCCGCCTCTGCGAGCGGGGAACCGGGGTTGGTGGTGTAGACGGCCACCCGCGCGCCCTGCGCGGCGGCGGTCTGCGCTGCCTTCACGACGCTCGACGTCGTGCCGGAACCGGAGGCGGCGAGCAGGACATCCCCCGCGCGGATGGCGGGTGCGGTGGTTTCGCCCACCACGTGCACCGTCAGCCCCAGGTGCATGAGCCTCATGGCGGCCATCTTCAAAACGAGCCCGCTGCGGCCCGCGCCGGTGACGAAGATCCGTTCCGCGTCCTTGATTTCCGAGGCCAGGGCGGCAACCTGCTCCGGATCCACCCGGGCGGCGGTCCGCTGGATCTCATCCAGGACCAGGAGCTGGTTCCTGGTGACCGATGCTGCCGGAACTGCGGTGGACGTTCCTGCCGGCGCGGCGGGTACGGTGTCCGTGATGACACTCAAGGGTTACCTCCTTCGGGACGTTGTTGCCCTTCCATCTTCGGACGCTAAACGGGTGGGCACCACGGCATGATCGGACGGTTTGACCCACCCAAAGGGATAGGCATCGCCACAGATTCCAATACAATGGACGGGTGTCCGCCATCACCGAAGCCACCATCCCTCCCGCCACGCCCGAGACCGCCGAGGGCCTGAAGCCCCTGTTAGAGGCGATCGCGCGGCTGTCCGGGGCTCCGCTGTCCCAGATTGCCCAGCGCCTGCACCAGGCCACGCTCCCCTACCTGCGGAGCAGTGCCCTGGTGATCTTTACCGAAGACTGCACGGGGCGGCCGCAGAAGAAGTCCGGCGACGAGGCCGTCATCAGCCAGGTGTCCATCGCCGAACTGGACGCCATCCGGGCGGCCCTTTCGGGAAGCGAAACGTGGCATGGCCGGACACCCATCGGCGGGCGGGAGCGCCCTGTCCTTGCCCTCCCCTCGCCCACAAAGGCGCTTCTGGTTCTGGTCGATCCCCAGCCGGTGGCGGGCGAAGCCGGTGCGGGAATTTCCGGCGGGGAGCTTCCGGTGCCATGGCTGGTCCGCTACCTGTGGACCCTCGCGGCCGAGCGTATCCGCGAAAAGGTGGCGGATGCACCGCCGTCGTACCTCATCGAATCCCGGGCGGCGTCCGCCGAACGGGTCAGGGTGACGGCTGAGCTGGTGGACCGGCATTCGACGACACTGGAGACCCTGCTCGCCGCGCTGCGCTCCCCCTCCCTGTCCGACGAGGTGGCACGGAAGTCCGCCACGGACGTCGCCGCCAAGGCCCTGGTGGAACTGCGGACGCTGAACGACCGCACGACCGAGCTCGTCGAGGAACCTGTTGCCACGGCGTTCCAGCGCCTCCGTGAGGATCTTCGCCCGCTCATGCACTTCAGCGGCATCGACGTCCAGTTCATCGAGCCGCCGGTCAATGGCCGGGCACTTCCCGGGGAAGTTGCGCATGCTGCCCGGGCCATCGTCCGGGGCCTCGTGCTCGCCATGGTCGAACAGCCGGACGTGCGGCGCATCCGCACCCAGTGGGACTGTGACGGCGAGAACCTCCTCATCAATGTCCGCGATGACGGCCTGGGCAGTCTTTCCGCCGAGGCCCCCAGCATCGCCCGCCTGGCGCAACGGGTGGAGGTCCTGGACGGCCGGATGACGATTGACCTGATGCAGGGCTGGGGCGCCGACGTCGCCGTCGCCCTCCCGCTGGACCCGCCCGGGCGCAAGCTGCCCGACGTCGCCGCCTGGAACCTGGGCGACCGCGAACTCGAGGTCCTGCAGCTGCTCGCGGCCGGGCAGCGCAACCGGGCGATCGCGGCCAAGCTCCACGTCAGCGAGAACACCGTGAAGTTCCACCTCCGCAACATCTACCGCAAGCTCGGCGCCACGTCGCGCACCGAGGCGATTGCCCTGGCGCACAGCAACGGCCTGCGGTAAGGAAACCAGGTCGCAGCTCAGGGGGTTTCCAGCGCTGGGAACGCCCTGAGCTGCTACTTGGTTGGGTGGGAACCTTGCCCGTACGCGCGGCCGGTGGCAGGGTGGCGGCATGGCGATCGAAGTTCGTCCCGCGACGCAGTTTGAGGACGTGAAAGCGGTTGTTGGACCCAAGCGGCCCGATGCGACCGTGTGCTGGTGCCTGAGCTACCGCATCCCGTCGAAGCTGAACGTGAAGCTGCGGGGCACCGCCCGCGGGGAGCTGGTCCAGGAACTGCTTACGCAGGATCCGCCCCCTGGGGTGCTGGCGTACGACGCCGGCGAGGCAGTTGGGTGGGCCGGCGTCCATCCGCGCGCCGATACCGGCTTCGCCCGCAACCGCCGGATCCCGCACGTGGACGATCTGGACGTGTGGTCGGTGTGGTGCATCCGGGTCCGGCCGGGGTACCGGGGAAAGGGAATCTCCCACCGGCTGCTGCAGGGCGCCGTCGACTTTGCGCGCTCCTACGGCGCCCCCGCCATTGAGGGTTATCCGGTGGACAACGAGGGCAAGAAGGTGGACCTCACCATGGCCTACGTGGGCACCCGCAAACTCTTCGAGGAGGCCGGTTTCACCAAGGCCGCGGATACGGACTCCGTCCTCAACGGATTCCCACGGGTGCTCATGCGCCTTGAGCTGGGCTGATTGGGTATGACGCGCGACGCCGTTACCCGGCTCAACGCGATGTCGGCCCCGTCACACTTCCCGGCATAGGATCGGGACATGGCTTCGAACAATGTCCTTGAATCCGATGCCGACGCCGAGGGCGAGGGCGGCCAGCAAGGCGGCGTCCAGTCCGTCGACAGGGCGCTCGCTGTGCTGGAGATACTGGCCCGCAACGGCCATGCAGGCGTGAGCGAAATCGCCGGGGAAATGGGCATCCACAAGTCCACAGTTTCCAGGCTGCTCGGTTCGCTCGTAGTCAGGGAGATGGTCCACCAGAACAGCGAACGGGGCAAGTATCAGCTGGGCTTTGGCATCCTTCGCCTAGCCAGTTCCATTCCCGGCCGGCTTAGCCTGGTCCGCGAGGCGCGCCCGGTACTCGAAAACCTGGCCGAGGAATTCAAGGAAACCGTCAACCTTGCCGTTCTCCGCTCCAATTACGCCGTGAACGTGGACCAGGCCATGGGGCCATCAACCCTGGCCACCTACGACTGGGTAGGAAGCCTGACCCCCTTGCACGCGACGTCGAGCGGGAAGGTCCTGTTGGCGGCGCTGGCCGCAGATGAACGTGAGCGCATCCTGAAAGAGACAGGGCTGCCGGCCCGCACACCCCGGACCATCACCAGGCGCGACAAACTCGAAAAGCAGCTGATCGACGTCGTCCACAACGGCTACGCGGTTACCCTCGAAGAGTTCGAAATAGGGCTGAATTCCATGGCGGTGCCGGTTTACAACCACTTGGGAACGGCCATCGGGGCGGTCAGCATCTCCGGCCCGGCCTTCCGCTTCGACCCGGAAAAGACACCCGGCCTCATCGAGGGCCTCGGCCAGGCCGGCCTGCGGATCAGCGCCAACATGGGCTATACGCGGCGTTAGGCCGACCCCTGCGCCAGGTCACTCGGGTCGGTGTTGGCGCCGCAGAGGACCACGCAAACCTTCTCCCCGTCCGCCGGGCGGTAGCCCCCGGGGCTGAGGAGCCCGGCCAGCGCGGTTCCCGCCCCGTGTTCCACGGCGAGACGGTGGTTGTCCCACAGTGACTGCCGGGCGCGGACAATCTCGGAGTCAGGCACGAGTACTGAATGGGACATGTCGTGCTGGGCAGCCCGCAGGGCCATCTGGGACACCCGCCGGGCACCCAAAGAGTCTGCGGCTACGGAGTCCACGGCGACGTCCACGGGCAGGCCAGCCTCCAAGGCTGCGTTCAGGGCTCGGCAGTTCTCGGGTTCCACGGCCACGGTCCGGATGCCACGGTGATGCGCGGCAGAGGCGACGCCCGCAAACAGCCCTCCGCCGCCTACCGCAACTACGACGGTATCCAGGTCGGGGATCTGGCGGCGGATCTCCTCCATGAGCGTTCCCGCACCCGCGGCGATCAGCGGATGGTCATAGGCGTGGGACGGCAGTGCTCCAGCAGTGGCGGCGAAGTCCTGGCAGGCGGCCAGCGCCTCGGCGTACTCTGCGCCGACAAGCCTGACGTCGGCGCCAAAGCCCCTGAGCCGTTCAATCTTCACGCGCGGGGCGTTGGCTGGAAGGAAGACGGTGGCAAGGATCCCTTGGTCCCTGGCAGCCCAGGCACAGGCCAGTCCGGCATTCCCGCCAGAAGCGATGGTGACTCCCGCCTCCGGCAGAGTACCGGCGGCGCGGTGTGCCTCAATGAAGTTTTGGGCGCCGCGTGCCTTGAATGTGCCGGTGTGCTGCATGAATTCGAGCGCAAAGTAGACCTGGCACCGGCCCTCGGCGCCTGCGGCCTCAACTTCGCCGGGATCGGCACGGGCCACGACAACGTGCCGGACCAGCCCGGCGATTCGCTCCGACGCGGCCTCGACGTCCGCATAGGTAAGGACGTTCATGCTTGGATCTCCTGCTCAGGCCGGCTAAGGGTCGTTGGCCATCTTCCCATGGCACCGCTTGCGGGGCTTGACGGAACCTTCAGGCCGCACGTGTCTGAAGATGCTTCATACGCAACGCTTCTCACAGGGAGCAACGGGATCCGCATCATAGGCCCACTGTCAAGAGGTGAGGTGGCAGGAGAAATGTTCTTGACAACGCGTGTGAGCTGGCGCACTCTGTTGCTGAAGGCGAAGTGTGTTGATTACTGCGGAACTAGCTGGGCAGAAGCTCAGGCGAGCTGCCCATCCGCATTCACGAGGTCAGGATCGTCGACGGCGACCGTCATGACCATCGACTCCGAGGACGAGCCGAACCGAGCGCCGGGCGTAACCGCCTACGGCCACGGCTGGGCCGTCCCACATATTCAGTGAAGGAAACCCCTCATGACAATCAATAGTGACGTCACTATCGATGAAAGCAGTGAAGACGACCGGGCCTCGGGGGTGGACCCGGCGTTGGAACGAGAACCTGAAACCCCCCAGGAAGACCTGCAAATCCTTCAGGCCCTGCGGGAAACCGAATCAGAACACGAAGAAGCGCGGCGCAGCAGCCAGCTGTTCCGGAAGGGAGGCATCGACAAGGTAGTCTTCGGCGTCGCCGGACTGCTCACGGTGGCCTTTGTAATCTGGGGCTTTGCCGGCCGAGAGAACCTGGCCTCCACGTCCCAAGTGGTCCTTGACTGGGTCATGAAAAACACGGGCTGGCTGTTCGTTGCCCTCTCCTCCCTGTTCGTGGTCTACGTGCTGTGGCTGGCGATCAGCCGCTTCGGCAACATTCCGCTGGGGAAAGACGCAGAGAAGCCCGAGTACTCCATGGTCTCGTGGGTCTCGATGATGTTCGCGGCAGGCATGGGCATCGGCCTTATGTTCTACGGCGTGGCCGAGCCGCTTTACCACTACATCTCCCCGCCGCCGGGCACCGTGGACGGCCAGACTCCCGCGGCCGTCCAGACGGCGATGGCAACCTCGATCTTCCACTGGACCCTGCACCCGTGGGCCATGTACGCGGTGGTTGGCGTTGCCATGGCCTACGGAAGCTACCGCCTCGGCCGCAAGCAGCTCATTTCCGCCGTCTTCACTTCCCTGTTCGGCATCCGCAGGGTGGAAGGTCCCATCGGCAAGGTCATCAACATGCTGGCCATCTTCGCCACTCTTTTCGGCACCGCTGCGTCGCTGGGGCTGGGTGCTCTGCAGATCGGCAGCGGCATGGCGTCCAACGGCTGGATCAACGGCCAGCTTGCCACCCCCGTGCTCGTGGTCATCGTTGCCGTACTCACAGCCTGCTTCGTGGCCTCCGCGGTCTCCGGCATCAGCCGCGGCATCCAGTGGCTGTCCAACATCAACATGGTCCTGGCTGCAGTCCTGGCCGTTATCGTGTTCGTGGCCGGGCCGACGCTCTTCATCCTGAACCTGATCCCGGCGGCCGTCGGCGACTATGCACGGGACCTGGCCGAGATGGCCTCACGGACCGAGGCCGTCGGCGATGACGCCCTGCGCACGTGGATGTCCGGCTGGACCATTTTCTACTGGGCCTGGTGGGTGAGCTGGACGCCCTTCGTCGGCCTGTTCATCGCCCGCATCAGCCGTGGCCGCACCATCCGCCAGTTCGTCACCGGCGTCCTGCTGGTCCCCAGTGTCGTCAGCGTGATCTGGTTCGGCATCTTTGGCGGGGCCGCCATCAACATCCAGGCCACCGCAGACGCCACCCCGGACACCGGCGATGGCCTGGCCAAGATCGTCGACGGGACTCCCTCGATTTCCTTCGACGGCGCCCTGTTCGACCTGCTCCACCACCTCCCCCTCCCCAACGCCATTGCCGGCGCGGTCGCCGTCCTGGCGATGGTCCTGGTGGCCATCTTCTTCGTCACCGGCGCCGACGCGGCCTCCATCGTGATGGGATCGCTCAGCTCCGACGGCGCTGAAGAACCACGCCGGGGAGTCGTCATCTTCTGGGGTGCCCTCACGGGAGCCGTGGCCGCGGTGATGCTCCTCGCCGGCGGCGACAAGCCTGCCGAGGCGCTCGCCGGGCTGCAGCGGATCACCATCGTGTCAGCCCTGCCCTTCGTCGTCGTGATGTTCCTGATGTGCTTTGCCCTCACGAGGGACCTGCGCCGGGACCCGCTGGCGCTGCGCGCGCGGCTGGTGACCTCCGTCGTCGAGCGCTCCATTCGCAGTGGCGTCGAACAGCACGGCGGCGTCCAGTTCGATCTGGTGACCAAGCACGAATGCGATGAACGGTGCGCCAAGAGTGAGCTTGATCCGGGCGGGGACAAGCACCACTGAGTACAGGGCGGCCGGCTCCCGAAATGACCGGGAGCCGGCCGCCCAAACGCTTGTCCTCTACTAGAAGCGCACTCGCTGCCCACACCAGGAAAGGCATCCCGCATGGCATCGACGTCCACAATCACACAGGCTGAAACGGAGTCGGACGAAGAACGCCCCGTTGATGACTGCGACTATCACGGCTGCTTCTTCTGTTCCGGCCCCGAGACCGACTGACTGCCGGCTCGCTGCTCGCACAGCCCGAACGCGATGTCTGCGGCCCGGACGGTCGCCGCCCTGGACCCCTCAGAACCACCGTTTCCCCTCCCGGCTTCCTGCCCGGCCACGTAGCCCACCATGAAGGCTGTCACCGGTGCTGCAGCGTGAATTACTGAATCGGCAGATTTCCTCGCCAGATCCAGCAGCAGCTCTTGGTCGACGTCGAGATCCGGGATCTGCAACGCCCTCGCCAGCTGCTCGCACCACTCGCCCAGGACCTGCATCTCATCATCAACAGCCATGATCTCTCCTTGTACAGAACACTTCCGCTTTCGAGCTGGTGCCCTGACCCTACAAGGCATGGCCACCTAAGTCACCGGGCTTATATTTACCGATGGCCTAACACTCTGCCGCAGGTATTCCCAGCTCCCGCAATACGTTGACGGAGCCAAGGCCCGGCGCATACGATCTCTTATATATCAGTTATCTGGCTCACAAATATCTAAGGCATATCAGCCGCCCGATGGGGCGCTGCCCCTGAGCCGCACAGACGTCCGGCGGCCACCACACGCTCCCCGCGTGGAGAGCGTTGAAGCCCTTCGCGAGAATGGCAGGTCAATTGGGACCGCCGCAGTACACCCGAAAGGAACATTAACTCATGGTTCATAAAGTCAAGGCTGTTGTTGTCAGGGCGAAGGACGCTCCGGTGTCGGTGGAGACGATCCTGGTGCCGGATCCGGGGCCGGGCGAGGCTTTGGTGGATGTCCTGACGTGCGGGGTGTGCCACACGGACCTGCATTACAAGCTGGGCGGGATCGGGGATGAGTTCCCGTATCTGCTGGGTCATGAGGCCACCGGTGTGGTCTCCGCGGTGGGTGAGGGTGTCACCGAGGTCGCCCCGGGTGACCGGGTGATCCTGAACTGGCGTGCGGTGTGCGGGCAGTGCCGGGCGTGTGCGAAGGGCCAGCCGCAGTACTGCTTCAACACCGCGAACGCGACGCAGAAGATGACGCTGGAGGACGGCACCGAACTGTCCCCGGCGTTGGGGATCGGGGCGTTCGCGGAGAAGACCCTGGTCGCTGCCGGGCAGTGCACCAGGGTCGATGAGGACGCGGACCCGGCCGCGGTGGGGCTGCTGGGCTGCGGTGTGATGGCCGGCATCGGCGCGGCGATCAACACCGGTGAGGTCAAGCGCGGGGAGTCGGTGGCCGTGATCGGCTGCGGCGGGGTGGGTATCGCCGCGATCGCCGGCGCGAAGCTCGCCGGGGCCACCACCATCATCGCCGTGGACATCGACGAGAACAAGATCGAAATGGCCAAGACCCTCGGCGCGACCCACGGGGTGAACTCCCGCACCTCCGACCCGGTCGAGGCGATCCGGGCACTGACGAACGGGAACGGCGCGGATGTGGTGATCGAGGCCGTCGGCCGCCCGGAAACCTACAAGCAGGCCTTCTACGCCCGGGATCTGGCCGGCCGGGTGGTCCTGGTCGGCGTCCCGACCCCGGAGATGGTCCTCGAGCTGCCGCTGCTGGATGTCTTCGGGCGGGGCGGGTCGCTGAAGTCCTCCTGGTACGGGGACTGCCTGCCCTCCCGCGACTTCCCCATGCTCGTGGCCCACTACAAGGCCGGCAACCTGGACCTGGACGCGTTCGTCTCCGAACGGATCACCATCGACCAGGTCGAGGAAGCCTTCGACAAAATGCACGAAGGCAAAGTCCTCCGCTCAGTTGTGGAAATCCAGGGGGCACCGGCATGAGCATCACGATCGAAAACCTCGTCACCTCCGGCACGTTCTCGCTCGACGGCGGGACCTGGGATGTGGACAACAACGTCTGGATCGTCGGCAACGACAC
>NZ_JAAOXD010000009.1:223631-283391 GCF_014694315.1 Arthrobacter ipis
GGGGTACGACATTATTAGCCCCGCAGCCGGAAACCCCGCCGCTGAGCCGGCCACCGCCGTCGTTCCCTGAGACGGAAGCCAACCCACCGGCACCGGACTCTATGGCCCGGTCTGCGGTGTATCCCCCAATGGCTTCCATGTAACCATTCTGATGAGGGGGAACGACATTTTAGTCCTGCTGGGGGATCATTCTGAAGTGCCGTCGTCGGGTTCGAATCGCCCAAGCCAGCCACCGCAGTCGTTCCCGGAAGCGGTAGCCAGCGCGCCGGCACCGAGCCCGAAGGCCCGCTCTGCGGTCAATCCCCATCGCTCATAAGATCGACTCGAGAACGAGAACTAGGTAGCAGATCAGGGCGTTCTCAGCGCTGAGAACGCCCTGTGCTGACGCCCAGTTGGGGAGATAGCAGGGAAAGCGGGTGACAGTTCTCCGGCGAAGCTAGGCCAGCGTGATGAGGTCCAGGTAGTCCTCGTTCCAGAGGTCCTCAACGCCGTCGGGCAGTAGTACCACCCGCTCCGGGTTGAGGGCCTCCACGGCGCCTTCGTCGTGGCTGACCAGGACGACGGCGCCGGTGTAGTTGCGCAGTGCACCCAGGATTTCGGCGCGGCTGGCAGGGTCGAGGTTGTTGGTGGGCTCGTCCAGGAGAAGAACGTTCGCGCTGGAGGCCACGATGGTTGCCAGTGCGAGACGGGTCTTCTCACCGCCGGAGAGCACGCCGGCGGGCTTGTCGACGTCGTCACCGGAGAACAGGAACGAACCCAGGATGCCGCGGACCTCGGCGTCCTTCATGTCGGGGGCGGAGGAACGCATGTTCTCGAGGACGGTGCGGTCCACGTCGAGGGTTTCATGTTCCTGGGCGTAGTAGCCCACCTTGAGCCCGTGCCCGGGGACAATGTCACCGGTGTCGGGGCGGTCCACGCCGGCGAGCATGCGCAGGAGGGTGGTCTTGCCGGCACCGTTGAGGCCGAGGATGACCACCTTGGAGCCGCGGTCGATGGCAAGGTCCACGTCAGTGAAGATTTCCAGCGAGCCGTAGGACTTGCTGAGGCCCTCTGCCGTGAGCGGGGTCTTGCCACAGGGCGAAGGATCCGGGAAGCGGAGGGCTGCCACGCGGTCGTTTTCGCGCACCGCTTCGAGCCCGCTGAGCAGACGTTCGGCGCGCTTGGCCATGTTCTGCGCTGCAACGGCCTTGGTGGCCTTGGCGCGCATCTTGTTGGCCTGGTCGAACAGGACCTGGGCCTTCTTTTCGGCGTTGGCGCGTTCCCGCTTGCGGGCACGTTCGTCTGTTTCGCGCTGTGTCAGGTAGCGCTTCCAGTCCATGTTGTAGAAGTCGATCTGGGCACGGTTGGCGTCCAGGAGGAACACCTTGTTGACGGTGGCTTCGAGCAGCTCGGTGTCGTGGCTGATCACGATCAGTCCGCCCTGGTGGTTCTTCAGGAAATCGCGGAGCCACGCGATGGAATCGGCGTCGAGGTGGTTGGTGGGCTCATCGAGGAGCATGGTCTCGGCGTCCGAGTACAGGATGCGCGCGAGCTCCACGCGGCGCCGCTGACCGCCGGACAGGGTCTTGAGGGGCTGGTTCAGCAGGCGGTCCGGCAGGGCGAGGTTCGAGCAGATGGCTGCGGCCTCGGCTTCGGCAGCATAGCCGCCGGCGGCCAGGAACTCGGATTCGAGCCGGTCGTAGCGGTTCATCGCCTTGCGCTGGACCGCGGCGTCCTCGCTGGCCATCTCGTCGTGGGCCTGCTTCAGCTTGCCGACGACGATGTCCAGGCCGCGGGCGGACAGGATCCTGTCCCGCGCCAGCTGCTCCATGTCCGGCGTCCGGGGGTCCTGGGGCAGGTACCCGATCTCGCCGCTCCGGGTCACCTTGCCGGCGGCAGGCAGGCCCTCGCCCGCGAGGACGCGGGTCAGTGTGGTCTTCCCGGCACCGTTGCGGCCCACGAGGCCGATCTTGTCGCCCTTGTCGATCCGGAAGCTCACCTGGTCCATGAGCAGGCGGGCGCCGGCGCGCAGTTCAAGATCTTGAACGGTAATCAAAGCAGGTAAGGCCTTTCACAACAGGGAAGCCGCAGCACGGCGGGTTGCATGCCGCACGGCGAAAAGTCTGGAACGCCGGGGATGCCGGCCGTGAGAACGGCCCGTTCAAGTCTACCGGCCGGCGCAACCCTGCCAGAACATGCCTTCCGCACCCGCGAAGAGCGCCTTCCCCACCCCAAGAGGGGAGTATTTGTGCCCAGCACGAGACCCCGGGGCGTCCCTCTTGTAGGAGAGCAACAAAATGCGGCCATTACCGGGCCAGTAACGTCGAGACGAGCTGATAATTGTTTGTACCCCCTCGACAGGACTTCCCATGACCCAGACCCATGCCGCCGGCACCCTGAAGCCGGCAAAACGCCGACGCTGGAACGCCACCGACCTCGGACTCATCGCCGTCTTCGCCGCGCTAGTGGCAGCGTCAGCCCTTGTGGCGGCCATCCCGGTGGGCGGCCTCGGCGTCCCCATCACGCTCCAGACGCTCGCCGTCATGCTGACCGGCCTTGCCCTCGGCCCCGGCCGGGCGTTCGCCGCCGTCGGGCTGTACACCCTGCTTGGCCTCGCAGGCCTGCCCATCTTCAGCGGCGGCCGCAGCGGCCTGGGCATCCTGGCCGGCCCGTCCGCAGGCTACATCATCGCATTCCCCCTCGCGGCCGCGGCGGTGGGCTGGCTGGCCGCCGTCGTTATCCGCCGCACCGTGAAGTTCCGCGCCGTGCTCCTGTTTGTCTCCGCGATGGCCACCAGCATTGTCCTGGTCCACGGCCTCGGCATCGCCGGCATGATGGTCAACGCCAAGCTGGACTTCTCCAAGGCGTTCCTCGCCGACCTCCCCTTCTACCCGGGTGACATCATCAAGAACGTCCTCGCCGTCACGGTGGCCATCGCCCTGCACAAGGCCTTCCCCGACCTGCTGGTCCGCCGCGTCCGGCAGCTCCCGCAGAAGGCCGCAGCACCGCGCGCCGCGACGCCGGGAACCACTACGCCGGAAGCCTCTGCACAGCAGTGAGCACCATCTCCCTCAGGAACGCAGGGGTCAGCGTGGCCGTGGACGGCCGCCCTGACCCCAAGGTTCTGCTGCAGGACATTTCGCTGGAGCTCACCGAGGAACGGGTCGGTGTCATTGGGGCCAACGGTTCCGGCAAATCGACGCTGCTCCGCCTGCTCAACGGCCTCGTGGTTCCCAGCGAAGGGGCCGTGACCGTGAACGGGGCCGACACGGTCCGGAACGTGCGCGCCGTGCGCCAGCAGGTGGGCTTTGTCTTCACCGATCCCCTCTCGCAGCTGGTCATGCCCACCGGGCGTGAGGACGTGGAGCTCTCGCTCCGGCGCTCCGTGCGGAGCGGGAAGGAGCGCCGGGAGCAGGCCACCGCCGCCCTGGACCGTTTCGGGCTTCTGCCCCTGGCCGACCAGAGCATCTACGAACTCTCCGGCGGGGAACGGCAGCTCCTTGCCCTGGCGTCCGTGCTGGCGGTGGAACCCGGAGTCCTGGTGCTGGACGAGCCCTCGACGCTCCTGGACCTCCGGAACCGCGAGCTGCTCCGCCGCACACTGGCCGGCCTGAGCCAGCAGATCGTGATGTCCACCCATGACCTGGAGCTGGCGCTGGACATGGACCGGGTTCTGGTGGTCGAGTCCGGACGGATTGCGTACGACGGCGGTGCTGCCGCCGCCGTCGAGCATTACCGCTCGCTGTCTGCCCGGAGCCTGTCAGGCGGGGATTTCCGGTGAGGGGCCACGGCTTCCTGCTGGCCAACTACGTGCCCGGCACGTCCCTGGTCCACCGCATGCCGCTGTGGCTGAAGTTCCTGCTGGTCCTGGCCTGCGGAATGGCCTCGTTCCTGATCGTCGACTGGCGGCTGGCAGCCGCAGCCCTCGCCGTTCTCTGCGGACTGTTCCTGCTCAGCGGCGCCGGTCCCACGCGCCTCTTCCGCGCCGTGCGGCCGCTGCTCCCCATCCTGCTGGTCATCGGCGCATTCCAGTGGTGGCAGCTGGGCGGGCCCGTGGCCGCGCGGATTGTGCTGAACATCCTGCTGTGCGTGGTGGCGGCGTCCCTGCTGACGGCCACCACGCCGCTGCACCGGCTGCTCGACGGCGTTGTTTCCCTTGCCCGCCCATTCCGGCGCTTCGGCGCTGACCCCGAGCGGTTTGCCCTGACCATCGCCATCATGCTGCGGAGCATCCCGTTCATCGCCGGCGCCTTTTCGGATGTCCGGGACTCGGCCCGAGCGCGTGGACTGGAACGCAACCCGCGCGCGCTGGTCCTGCCGGTGTTCATCACCACCGTTGCCTATGCCCGCCACACAGGCGAGGCGCTGGCCGCCCGGGGGCTGGGCGAGCCGGAGGACTGAGGGCTGTAACGTCCGGGACCGGCTCCGGGAGTGGCAAGGGGCATGGAGGTCCTCTCAGAAGGGGTACCAACAGGGACTCCCACAGCGTTGTGAACGCTGGTTAGGTGGAACTAAACCCCCATCACCGCCGTCGATCTGGCGGCAGCCCTTACCCCTTGAACGGAGGCGGCGTGACCGTGACCCACGCTCCGGCGACCACGCGCGAACAGGCAGTCGGACGGCCATTGGCAATTGTCCTTGGCCTGCTGACCATCTTCGGTCCCATTTCCATGGACCTGTATTTACCGGTCCTGCCGGCCCTGACGGCGGAACTGCGGAGTTCCACATCCACGGCGCAGCTGACCATTACGGCCTGCCTGCTTGGCCTGGCCATCGGCCAGGTCATTGCGGGTCCGCTGTCGGACCGTTTCGGCCGCCGGCTCCCCCTGCTGATCGGCGTCGCCGCCTACACGGTCATGTCCGTTCTCTGTGCTGTCAGCCCGACCGTTGAAACCCTGATCGCGGCCAGGTTCGTTCAGGGCTTGGCCGGCGCCGTGGGCATCGTGATTGCTCAGGCGGCCGGACGGGACGTGTACGAGGGCGCGAAGCTCCTCCGTTACTACGGCCGCCTGACGGTGCTCGGCGGGCTGGCAGCCATCGTTGGTCCGGTCATCGGCGGCCAGTTGGCAGCCTTCACCGATTGGCGCGGTGTTTTTCTGTTTCTCGCTGGCGTCGGGGTGGCCATTCTGGTGGCCTGCCTCGTCATCTTCAAGGAGACACTGCCGGTTTCGCTGCGGGCGGCGGGCGGGTTTGCCGATACCCTGCAGGACTTCCGGCGCCTGCTTGCGGACCGCGTGTTCGTCGGCGCCGTTCTGATCACGGGGTTTACGTACTCGGCTATCTTCGCCTACCTCAGCGGCGCCACGTTCGTCCTGCAGGGCATCTACGGGCTTTCACCGCAGGGCTACTCGTTGGCCTTCGGCCTGAATTCGCTGGGGTTCATGATCTTTGGCTTCCTCGGCGGCCGGCTGGCCGAACGGTGGTCCGAGAAGGCCACGATGGTGATCGGACTGGCCATGGCCACTGCCGGTTCCCTTGGCCTGCTGATCACCGCGCTCCTGCACCTGCCGCTGATTGCGGTCATCCTGTCCCTATTCACCATGGTGGGCGGCGTGGCTGCGGCCAGCCCGCCCGCGACCTCTTTGGCGCTGAAGGGCTATCCGGACATCGCCGGCACCGCGTCTTCACTGCTCGGCCTGGCCAGGTTCGCCTTCGGCGGCGTGGCGGCGCCGCTGGTGGGTATCGGCGGGGCGGACAACGCCCTCCCGTTCGGGATCGTCACAGTGGCGTCCGTCGCGGCGGCAGTGGTCTGCCTGGGGCTGATCAGGACGCGCACGATGACGGTGTGAACCCGGCTTTTTCACGTTAGCGGGTCCGCTTTGGCCTGCTTTAAGTTTTGGTGGGCCAGCTATCCGACTGTCAGGAGCCAGCCTTCTTTTCCGCCCTCTGGCGCGCGCGTTCGAGCGCGCGATAAACGGTGGAGCGGCCAACAGAAAAGAGTTCGGCCAGCTCATACATGGTGTGTTCGCCAGCGTCATGCAACTGGACTAGGAGTGCTTCCTGTTTCGCCGATAGTTTGGGCTGTTGCCCACGCAGCCGCCCCTTTGCTTTGGCTATTTTCATGCCCTCCCGCGTTCGAGCCCGAATGAGATCGCCCTCGCACTCAGCAACCATGGCCAGGACGTTGAAGAGAAGCTTGCCTATGGGGTCCGCGGGATCATGTAACGAACCATTGATGCTTAGCTTCACTCCGCGCGCGGCGAGGTCGTCGGCGATCTGATGCGCGTCCCGGACGGACCGGGCCAGCCTGTCGAGTTTCGTCACTATGAAGGTGTCGCCGCTTCGGCACGCAGCCAGCGCTTCACGCAGGCCTGGACGGTTCGTATTACTGCCAGTGAGACCACGATCGACCTAGATGCGGTTAGCTTCGACCCCCATGGCCGCCAAGGCATCCCGTTGGACGGTGTGGTCTTGTTCATCAGTGGAAACCCTTGCGTAGCCAACCTTTATTTCACCCATGAACAGGAGTGTCCGCCATAGGCGTAGCAGTGCGCCATATAGGAGCCCGTCACCGGACTTTTCATCGGACCGGTCCTGCGGGACGGTCGGGCCGAGCTGGATGCAATACTGCAGATCAAATGGCTGTGCGTCCGGTGAGTGACCGGCTTGCGGGACGATGTGCGCGGTCTATACGAGATGCCGCTGACGGCACGGCTGAGCGGCCTAAGAAAACGAATGTTGAAGTTAAGCAGCGCGCTGTCGTGAACTGGGAAACGCAAGCTGTCAGCGGCACCACCGCCAGTCGTGCGGTGGTCCGGGTCGTCAGAATGACAGGCGGACTAGGGAAACCGTCAGCCCCGCTTTGCCGTGACGCCTAGCTTCGCGCTGGTGGATTCTTCGCGGCTCGGTGGTACCACCAGAAACTGAAGGCCAACAGGGCTAGGTCCGCAGCCTGCACGATCCAGTACCCGACTGTTACTTTGGCCCCCTCTGCAAGCACGGCGTACAGGTTGCTGGCGAACAGCAACACAGCGAAAAGGCCCATAGACACGGCTTGCACTTTGGTCGGCCGCTTCCAGCCGCTGGTGCCCATGCCCTGAGCCTAGCGGTAGCGTCAAGAGGTGTCGTGAACGACGAAGCCCGTCTGTGTGCCGTGATCGTTTGACCGGCTGACCTTAGGAAAGGGGAAAGCAGATCAGTCGTTGCGTCTGATGTGGATCCCTTTCTGGTGATGACCAGAGATAGGCCCTCGACGCCTGACACGGATGGCAACAATACCTACTACCGCAAAGACCGCAACGATGGGAATGACCCAGGCCAGAACTTCCAAGAATTCACGCGGCATCTGGCTGACTCCTTAGTCGTCTGAAATTTGTTCGTGCAGGTTAGAACCGAGATCAGCATCCCACTATGCTGTGCCTCCGTAAACATCACAGCTAGCAGGCGCACGCTCAAGTTACCGGGTCGATTGGGCTAGTCCATCAAAACCATTCCGGTAGCGGTTCATGAAAGTAAGCTATGAGCGCTTGAAGCTGTCTTAGGGGCTCGAAGTTCAAAGTGGCTGCTGCACGTCGTAAACGCTGCCCCACATGCTCGAATCGCAGTCCGGCGGAACCGTCACGTGACCGAAACCGCCACCCAGGCCCACCACCGTGTCGAAGGCAAAGCGCTTGCCGGACAACCCCAGCACGGCCTTGCCGTCTTCGGCCAAGCTCGTCCCGGCGGGCCAGCGTAGAAGTATCGGCCTTGACTTCGACCCAGCCGGAACTCCCAGCCCGACGCAGCCGTCCGACTGTTTAATGAGGACTCCGGAGTACTGGGCCAGCATGGCGTCATCTCCATTACGCCAATCGGTGACGATCAGGTGGGCCACAGCCAGCGAACTTGCGGCGGGTTCAATATCGGCAGTCGGCTCCAGCGAACAAGCGGCCAAGTTGAGGCCCATCACCAGCACAGCGATGCAGATGGCAGAGCCTGCGGACGAGCATTTCCTCAACACGAGATAGAACTTCCTAACCAGGATTAAGCCGGAGCTCTACTTTTCCAAAAGATCTGGTGACTAAGAATGCAGGACGAAAACGCAGCAAGCAATAAGGCGGTACCTGATCAAAGCCGCAGGCAACCTCCCAAGTTCTGAAACCGTCCCATGAAGGGTTGGTGAACCGCCTGAGAACGGGGGGTCTCAACTTGTCTTCCTCAATGGGGCAGTCATCGACGTCGGAGCAATTGGTACGCCAGCCAAATCGTTCCGACGATTGGCAGAAGAGGGAACGTGGGTCGGCCCGTAGCGACGAGGACGGCGAAGACGACCCAGAGAATAGCGGTGATGACAGCTATGGAAATAAGTGACTTGCGGGTGACCGGATAGGAGGGCAGGACGATGCCCTCGGCCCGGAGCTTGCGGGTTTCAACCATGGCCCCACGGATCAATGGACCGAAGAGCGCAGCTATACCAGCGATGGCCAATAAAGTACGCCAAGGTTGCGGAACATTGGCAGCGTCCAAAACGCTACCCAGCAGCACGCCTAGGAAGAGGAACCACCACAGACCCCAGACAACAAGTCGCCGTCGCTTCGGCGGCATGCCCTCCAGCGAATCGGAAGGCCAGGATTGCCATTCATACTTGTTGCCGTGTTTACCTGCCTCCGGGTTCATTCGCTTAGCCTAGCCTCGTGACTCACGGTACGACCTCAGATAGTTGGCGTAGTGCCGCGGAGTATCCCGTAGGTGGTTCCTGGGTTATTGCCCCGCTAGCCGGAAAGGCTCACGTCACGGCCAAACAACAGGATTACTTCGATGGCACATTTGCCGGGGTCGACTTCAGCATCAATGCCCGTCTACACGTCGGCAAAGACAGGAGTTCCGTTACGTCACAACTCAACTAGTGTCGCCGGACGGATCAACCGCTGGCAGGAGCTACGTCGCCAAACTCCACTTTAACCGGGCAGCCAACTGCCTCGGAGTACTTGTGCTCCAGGTCCGCAACGTCTGAGGTTGCCTTCACTGATTCATCCAGCGTGAGGGTCAGGTGCGACGCATCAGGCGATACCGAAGTGATGTTCACCGTAGGATCCGAGTCCAGCAGCTCGCTGGCAACGTCCCGAAGTCTCCCAGGCGAACAGGCCGTTGGCTCAACGGAAATGCCGACGTCTGGAAACCGAGCCAGCAGCCCCCGTAGCTTCGGATCCACGAGGCCATGCCAATGAACAATGAGCCGCTTTCCCTCGAGTACCTCGACAGAGGCGAACCGAGCATCCCCTGACAGCTCCCGACTAAGCGTGCTGGCCGCCTGTGCTACTGATCCGTCGGCAGGCGAGGACTCAGGACTGACCGCCGGGTTACCAGGCCGTTCGGGCATCGGTTCATCCATAGGCGGACTGGCAGTCGGTTCACGCGTAGGCGGGGTGGCCGCCGGGCCACCGGAGACCGCAGGCCCCGGTGCGGCACAAGACGTAGCGAAGAGAGAACAACCGAGCAGGACAACCAATACGTGCCTGATCAGCTTTGAACCTATACACGCGGCCATGCCTCATGCTATTGATTCGTCCGGGGCTAGGGCTACCCCACCGCACCGCCGGCGCCGTGCCGGAAACCGCTCACGGCACAAGTCGTTAGGTCTAGTCCATTTCCTTCGGGAACCGTGAGCGGGACAGTTTGTGCTCCCGCTCCGCGTGCTTGAAGTCTCAGCAGTGCCTTCGCTGAGTCGTACGGTATCGTCATCCTCATGCCCGACTCAGGCGTCGTAGTGAAGCATGTCTGCCGTTTCTTCGGCATCGGCGCACTCATTATTGCGTCGGCACTAGTGGTGGTGGCTTGCAGCCCGGATCCAACACACCAGACCTGTCCAGCCGAGAGCCGTTTGCCAGGAGCGTTGTGGCGGCGGCCGCATCAGGGTCCGTGGAACAGGTCGAGAAGCTGGTGCCAAAGGTCTACGTCAATGTCCGCCCTGACACTCAGCGTCTGGTCGATTCGGCACAGGGCTGGGATCCGGCAACTGTCCAGCTCAGACTGAGCAATGACTTCCCGGAAATCGCACAAGTCGAGGCAATCAAACCCCGCGGAACAACTGGAATCAAGTACACGATTTCTTGGAACGATGGACGCTGGAATCTCGACTTGGGGGTATCAAGGTACAGGCCGACGGGCAACGCGGTGCCCGGGACCCCGGACAGTGGAACTCCCAAAGTAACCGACCCGAACAAGTAGCACCGGCGTATCGCGCGCATGGGGAACCCTTTACGGTTCTTGCCTGACGAGTTCGAGAACGTGGGCATAGTTTTGCTCGAATGTGGGGTTCGGGATAGCCATGCGCCGCAGTGCAATCCGGACGACGTCGATAGCGACATTCCTGGTGACACGCACCAGCGGGTACGCCGCCTCAACTACCTCCCAGTGCGCGCCAGGAACAGTGTGCGTGAGTAGATCTCCGTAGAACATCCCAACGGGGCGGACAAGCTCGGCCGGCAACCCATCATTGATGGCTTGATCCAGAGTGGCAAGGCTTTCTGCCGTGCGCGGCAATGGTTGCCCCCGCTGCTGGAAATAGCCGAGGAGTTCTTCGTATCCGCCGACGTTAGTTGGCGGGGGTTCCACGGCATCCGAAGGGACTGGCCTATATTCTGCGTACCTTATCGGCATTCCCTCTGGCAGTTTCTGCAGATGCTCGGCGGGATCTTCGGGGATGCTCATGAGGTCATCCTAAGCACACACAATCCGACCTGGTCGGATTGCCGAGAGCCGAACCTTGCGTGGGACCGTTTCGGCACTTAATCGGGGGCGCAGGTTTAGACCGACACCGCTCTATTGATTGCTGTGATTTCGTCCTGCATTCTTAGTCACCAGATCTTTCTGGAATGGTCTAGTTTCGGACCTCATTCCCGGTTGGGAGGTTGTGTCTCGTGTCGAGGAAATGCTCACCGACTGGCTTTGTCACAGGCATTGGGATGATGCTTATGGGCCTGAATCTTGCCGCTTGTTCGCTGGAGCCCGCCGCTAATACCACACCCGGCTCCAGTTCACCCACGGCCGCCCACCTCATCGTCACCGATTGGCGCAAAGGAGATGACGCCATGCTGGCCCAGTACTCCGGAGTCCTCATTAAACAGTCGGACGGCTGCGTCGGGCTGGGAGTTCCGGCTGGGTCGAAGTCAAGGCCGATACTCCGACGCTGGCCCGCCGGGACAAGCTTGGCCGAAGACGGCAAGGCCGTCCTGGGGTTGTCCGGCAAGCCCTTTGCTTTCGACACGGTGGTGGGCCTGGGCGGCGGTTTCGGTCACGTGACGGTTCCGCCAGACTGCGATTCGACCATGTGGGGCAGCGTTTACGACGTGCAGCAGCCACTTTGAACTTTCGAGCGCCTAAGACAGCTTCAACCGCTCACACGCGCTCCCTTTGATGAACCTTAGCCGGGACGACAGGGCCCGCTGCATGCTCTAGCTCGATGGATCGGTTGCACCGCGTCCGGCTTGGACCTGGTCCAATGCCATCAGCAGGCCGTCGGCGTCTGGGACGTCGAAAAAGGCTACATTTTGGCCCATACCCAGGCTGAATACGTCCATCCCCGTGTTCTGATACATGCCGAACATGCCCATTGCGCCCTGATACCCGAAAGTCACACTCACATGTTGGCCGTCCTTGGACCTGTCCACCTTGGTTGGCATAGCCCTGACGGGTGTATCAGCAACTGACCTGTTCCCTGTGCAAACGATCGCCCGACTGTCTGTGAGTCCATAGGCTGTGGCGATCTTTCGCCGTCTTTTAACAATGAAACGGCCGAAAATGAAGTAGAGGCCGACCATGACGAACGAAATTCCCCAAATTACGAACAAAGGTGACTCGGATCTAGTGACGGCCATGATTTCCCATATCACCGCAAATCCGCCCCAGAGGATACTGAATGGCACGAGAAACGCGTCAGCCCCTGTAAAGCGGATCCGGGGGTCGGGTTGACCAACCCAAAGGAGCCGTTCGCCCTGGCGAAGGAGGGGCAGAATCCGGCTTCGTGGATCGTTCATGCTGCAGTGTTACACAGCTAGTTACTGCCTGAACAGGGCAAACGGCTGTGCTCCGATCGACGCTGTCCATCGTGTGGCAGCCCTGCCGTGCGGACGGATCGCTTGGTCTGTTGGAACAAGCCGCTATGGGACGTGCGCCTGAGGGCTTTGATCTTTTTGCTTGATAGTGGCGTTCCCGAGCCGCAGCCGGTGTACTTGTTCCTGACCCCTTCTATAAAACTGGCCGACGCGGCATTACGCTGAAGGCCTTATTTCGGGACGCCTGAACAAGGGGGATTTATGGACCACCGATTCAAAGGATGGACGACAGATTGGGTTCATCCGACGGTGAAGCGGGGCACCATTTACTGGACCATGCAGGCAATCGGGATCACGTGTTTTGCTTTGCTTTTCATCTTTGTCGCCGTACAGAATCCTACGGCTGAGCGTCTATGGTGGGCGGCGGCATTCATGATTGCCGCCGGCCTCTCCTGGTTCTTCACGAACAAGCAGATCAAGAAGCTTCAACACGAGTATCGATACGAAGAGGACGACAGCGCTACGGATCAGAGTTGATCCAGGAACCCCACACGGCACAAAGTCGCTAAGTCTAGTCCATGGCTTCCCTCAGGAACCTCGGAGAGGACGCCAGAGTTGTTTCCGACGTCTGATTAGGTACGACGGTCTCGGGACTTCTTCCCTGTTAGGAATGCCTCAATTTTGTCGAGCGTATCGGTCTGACTCGCAATCTCGACGGGTCCATCATCAGTGTTCACCGGCAGAACGATAGCGTTGGCCTCCAGTCGGTTGAATTTGTCCCATTTCGTAGCGGGATAGCGGGATCCGGCCGTCGCGGTAACGCGAATTTCGAAGGCCTCACCTCTCGCTATGCGTGTCCGACCCAGGACCGGCTGGAAGGTGAAAACTCCCTGGCCTGGCGTTACAAGTCCGATATTCCACTTCCTGTAGCGGTCTCCCTCGGGCGCATCCGGTCGACGGATGTAACACTCAATCTGGCCACGCTCGGCCAGCCGTTGCGATGACCGGCGCCGCCGACGCACCAAGACAATGAGCATCAGACTGACGGCACCTATAAAAATGAGCGTGCTTATTGCCGCATCGTCTGAAGGTTCGCCAGAGAGGAGATCATATAGAAAATAGGTCCCACCCCCGCCGACAAGCAAAAGAACCAAATATAGAAGCCTGCGCTTCTCAGTCATGTCTGACTCTAAATGCTGGAGAAGGCATCCGAACAGCAGTCCCTAGGACTAACCATGACCGGTACAACGGTGACGGCGGCTGAAGTGCGTCAATTTCTATTGCAGGTTCGCTCGTCTTCTCCGCTGGGCAAAAACCATGTCGGCGATAACTGCTCCGATCAGTGCGAGGGTAAACGGTGATACTGCGCCGTACATGAAGCTGGCCAGTGCGATGGGGTGCTGCTCACCATCTGCAGGTATAGGACGCAATGTGTAGGCACCGACGAATGCGGCCGTGACGAGGACCAGCAGTGTTACGACCTTGCCCGTCCAGGTGAGAGACAGAGAGCGATATCCGAGACCTGCAGCGAAGGCGAGCAGGACGAGCCCGGCTCGCATCACGTACGGCACCCATTCGCCCCGACCTGTGACAGATCCAGCTGGATCGTCAAAAACCCCGCCAGGAAAATAACGAGCGGAGGCCCGAGCAAAGCGGCGATTATGGAAAGGGCCGCACCCTTACGAATGTCCGACGGTGCCGCTACCTGGTTTGGGCTAGTCATTTTTCGCACATCCCCATGTTGACTGCTCCGACGATAACGCCCGCACTGTCGTATGGGTATAGGCCGGAGCTCTGCCGAAAGCCCATTGGCGTAACCCATCGAAACCATTCCGTTTACCGTTCCTGAAGGATCGAGCGCCAAGTGACCATCCTCAACTGGACGCGACGCCCCAATGACTTCCGTCGTGCAAGAATCGCCGCATGGACGAGGATGAGCGGCGCACCAGGCAGGAATTGATGATTGTCGATGCCCTAGTGCGGGCGATGGATCGGCGTGACGAGGTCTTCCGGGTGATTGAGGATTCCGAGGACGTGGATGAAGCAAGACGTCGGGTGGGTCAGCTGTTGGGTGTGGGAGAGTTGGGCAGCCGGGCGGTCCTCGACCTGCAGGCCAGAAGATTGACCCGAGACCAGCGTCGGGCCATCGCTTCGCGTGCCGAAGAACTGAGATCAATGTTGCCTGATGGCCGCTGAGGACCTCGTGCTCTCCGCCGATTACTGGTTCCTTGATCGAACGGGTCCGGCCAAGTCCCCGATAGGTGCTGTGGCTCAGCGACGACTTGTCCGGCTTCCCCATGCGGAGTAGACCAAGGAAACTGACCCGGTTGAGGTTCCCGGGCCGACCGGCTTGCGGGACGAAGCTGTTGATCGCCCCGGTTCAAGGTGCTGTGTCTGTTTTCAAGGCCAGTCCCAGTGCACCGCACACGCCTTCGTCACCGGGGATGACAGCGGCTCGGCCGTCACTCAGAACGCAAACGGTCAGTGGGTTCGGGACCGGATAGGAGGAGCTGCCGTCACGGAGGTTTGGAGGCGTTCTGCCGTCAGGGGCATCGGCGTCGAGCACGTTTTGAGCCCAGACAGCCCCCGGCAGGCGGACAGTGCATCCTCAATCGGAATCGGGTTGCGTTGCGTCGATGGCTCGCCGACCCTTGTTCCTTCCCCCAGAACAACTGTGGTGCCGGGGAACTGGTTGCCATGAAGTTCGGCTCTAGCAAAGCAATCAATTGAGCCTTTGTCGGTGACAGGCAGCTGCATGACGATGGCTCCTCCGGTTGCCACCAGGGCGAGGGCGACACCGGCAAGCAGAATCCGTTTGCCCTTGGTGTTCTGGAAGTGCCGGTTTTCCGGGGTTCCGTCCTTCGCGACATTGGCTAAGAGCTCCCCGATGGCGGCGCTGCGTTCCTCGTTGAAGAGTGGCGAACGCCGATTGTCATTCATGGTGTTTCCTCCTCAGAAGTGAGTGGGGCCGTTGGCGGCAGGAACCCGGTTTGTGGGTTCATCAGCTGTGAAAGTCTCCGTTTAGCGCGGGAGAGCCGGGACTTCACGGTGCCCGATGGAATGCCAAGCAGCTCGCTCACCTCAGCTGTGGTCATATCCTCAAGAACGCAGAGCGCAATCACTTCCTGGTCCTGGCGACCCAGTGAACGGTAGGCCCGGTGCAGGAGCTGCGACCGGCGGTCCCCGTCCACAGTGTCGGCTACCAAGTCGCTGTGATCCGGCACCACCTGGCACTAGGAACTTTCGGAGGAGGCGTTCATAGCGCAGTGTTGACCGCAGCTTGTTCCTGGCCACGTTCGTGGCAGTTACCAGCAGCCAACCGAGCATCGAATCGTTGACCAGCCGTATTTTGGACCTGCAGCGCCAGGCCTCAAGGAATACCATTGCGGTTACGTCTTCGGCTTCGAAAGGAGTTTTCACCAGCCGGAGGCTATGAACGAAGACCCGGTCCCGGTAGCGTTTAAAGAGGGAGGCAAAAGCCGAACCGTCGCCGTCCATGGCGCAGCCAAAGCTCCTTGTCTGTGGATGCTTCTCTACTGTCCCCCATATCTATAAGTGTCCGGCAACCCCATCCTGGTTCCATCACTAAATCACGGACGACAAAGAGAGAGCGGAGCCGGGTTACCAGCGCCTAATCCGTCCCGCTCAGCGTTCCTCACGCGGATCCTTTCCGTACGGAGCATCTGCTTGGCGTGGTGGTCGACTGGCTCTCGGTGTGACCTGACCGATGACTTTTCCGCGCCGTGCTGGTCTGTACAACGAATACCGACTCACGGGAGACTGACGCCATGCGCAACCTGACCTTCGGCATGAACGTGAGCCTGGACGGCTACATCGCCGCGCCCGGCGACGACCTCGGCTGGAGCGTACCGAGCGACGAGCTGTTCCAATGGTGGTCCAACCGGGTGGGGGCGACGGGCCTGGCGCTGTACGGGCGCAAACTGTGGGAGACGATGAGCTCCCACTGGCCGACCGCCGACCAGCAGCCTGGCGCCACACCGGCGCAGGTCGAGTTCGCCCGGCGGTGGCGGGACATGCCGAAGGTGGTGTTCTCCTCGACGACCAGCACCGTCGACTGGAATACCCGCCTGGTCACGAGCGACGCGGTCACCGAGATCACCCGGCTCAAGGCCGACGACGGCGGCCCCATGGACATCGGCGGTGCCACACTCGCCGCGGCGGCCATGCGGGCCGGGCTGATCGACGAGTACGCGATCGTCACCCATCCGGTCCTGGTGGGCGGCGGCACGCCGTTCTTCACAGCCCTGGACAACTGGGTGAACCTGAGCCTGGTCGAGACCCGGACGTTTCCCGACGGCGTGCTCCTGACCAGGTACGAGACCAGGCGCTGAGTGCCCGACGTCGAATCAGCGCGGGCTTCAGGCCACCCAAGGATCTCGGGGCCCTGTGTTCCGAGCGATCGTGACGTTCCTGCCGAATCCGTTCTTCACCACAGAAGATCCACCCGGATGCCGTTCCCTTCGCGGAGACGTCAATGCTCGTTTATCTCTTGATTGATTTCCACGTTGCATTCGTGGATGGTTTGCTCCATGAGCCGGGGGAAGCCAATCGCGTTGTCGTTGATATGTACTTCGTTGGTGCTTGCGGGGGTTCTCGCCGCTGTGAGGTTATGGAATGTCCATCAACAGACGTCGGACTGGGCCCTTTCGCCGAAGGAAGTGCCCTCCAAAGTGCAATTTGCCGACCGCGAATATAATTGCGGTCCCGATGCCAAGCCCGCCGAGCACGATATGACCGGCCTGACCTCCCAGGGTAGGACAGCGGGAGGGGCTGAGATATTTGCGCAGTCACCTTCTGCTGAAGCTAGAGTCTTCATTATCGTGCGAACGAATCAGGGCACTTTCGGGTGCGATCTAATGGGCGGACCGTAGGCCAAGCGTCTGACCCTGAAATTTGGCCCAATGGGGTAGGGCATCCTCATCCACGAAGCTCATCGGTGCCGGCTTCGATGGGCCAACTGCAAGCAAAGGAGCGTCCGTACTCTCGAGTTCGCCTGTTGTCGGCTTCATCCCATAGATCGGACCGCCGTCGGCCAGCAGCTCGCCCTTGCACCTGGAGGGAGACCATCCGCGACCAGCCGCTGAAGGCGGTCGGCGCAGATGCCATCACGTGCTAGTATCCCCAGAACCGCAACACACGACCGCGTGCAAGTCGCAATTACTCAGGAGGTTCGCTGTGCCGGACACCACCTGCCACATGTCGATCTCGCTTGACGGCTTCGTCGCCGGGCCGGACCAGAGCCGGGAAGACCCCCTAGGCAAGCGGGGGCGGGAGCTGCACGGCTGGCACATCGGCGACCCGCGAGCCAATGATGCCGACAAGGTCGCGAACGAATGGCTCATGCGCCCGCGGGGCGCGTATGTGATGGGTCGGAACATGTTCGGCCCGATCCGCGGGGACTGGGATGAGGAATGGGCGGGGTGGTGGGGCCCCGAACCGCCATACCACGCGCCGGTGTTCGTGCTGACCCATCACGGACACGACCCGATCCAGATGAGCGGCGGGACCACCTTCCACTTCGTCACCGAGGGCTTCGAAGCTGCGTACTCGGCAGCGTGCCAGGCCGCCGGGGACAAGGGCGTGGACATCGCCGGTGGGGCGTCGACCGTCCGCCAGGCACTGATCGCCGGCGTGATCGACGAGCTCACCCTCGACGTCGCACCGGTCCTGCTCGGTTCGGGCGAGCGCATCTTCGACGGGGTTGAATCCTTCGGCTTCGAACCCGCCGAGGTGCTCCACTCACCGCTGGCCACCCACATCCGCTATCGCCGCGTTAGCTAGATCCACAGACGCTGCCAGCTCCCCGCCCAGCAGGACGGTCAATCAACCGCCGAGTCCGGGGATTCATCCGCAGCGACACCACTGCCATCCCGTTGCACACCGTCCTAGCCGTCGCACCCTTCGGGGCGCGGTAGATGGGTATCTTCCTGGGCCCCTTCAATGACGATGGTTCCCGCCAGGCCGCCAAACGGCTGGTGGCCCTGGGTGTCGCGTCCGCTGTACCCACTGCCCTCTCTGGCTGGGCGCAATGGATCACCAAGGACCGGCCGATAAAGCGTGTTGGTATTATGCACGCGGCCAGCAACGCCGCTGCCACCACCGTCTACCTCGCCTCGTGGGCAGCCCCGGAACGCGGCCACCACGAACTTGGCATATGCCGGCTGCGGCCCAGCCACGAGGATCACCCGGCCGGGACCTAGCTGGCGGGGTCGTAGTGGAAAGCGCGCACCTCCTGCGCGCAGCGGCAGGCGACCGCGATCTTCGCGGCCCACTGCAAGGCCCCATCGTACGAGGGCAGCTCCAGCACCGCGTAGCCGCCTTCGAGCTGCGTCGTCTGCGGGTAGGTGCCCTCGCTCACGGTCCCATCGCCGGCGACCATGACAGGCGGGATGCTCTCATCGATGCCGCCGCCGAACACCCAGACGCCGGCGTCCTTCGCCTCCTGAACGACCGCGTGCGACGCATCCCAGACGGCCTGCAGGTCGTCGTTAGGCAAGACCATGGCGGCACTCGGAAACGAGATCAGATACTTGGTCATCGCGTCGGCTCCTTCTCGCACAGCAGGGGATCGCATTCATCCTCGCCGATGCCATCGCGCCGTGCCAAGGCCTCCGCGGTCCCCCAATCCCGGCACCCCCTCACTGGAGCTCGTTGCCACCGCCGAGGAACCGGAACTAGACCTTAAAACGCGTAGCGGATGCGGCAGTAGGGAGCGATCTTTTCAATAAGCGCGGTCAGTTGCCGCAGGTAGCCCGCCTTGGCTCTTGAACGGTAGCGGACGTTAGTGAAGCCGTTGGACGAGACCTTCGATTCCTGCAGGTCCGGACGCCACAGCACGTTCTCCGCCTGCGGATGCCACCCTAGGTTGACCTCGTGGAGCCCCTCGTTGTGGGTCAGGAAGATCACTTCTGCCGCGAGTTGGGCCTTTGCGGCGTCTGACAGGGTGGCATCGAGTTGGCGCAGCAGCTGCTCCCAATCGCTGAGCCAGGTGTCCGTAATGACGACGGGCGAGAAGTTCACGTGCACCTCATAGCCGGCATCCACGAAATCGTTGATTGCAGCCATGCGTTCAGCCACCGGCGACGTGCGAACGTCAATCGACTTGGCCAAATCCGCGGGCATGAGGGAAAAGCGGATCCTGGTGTGACCGCCGTGGTCCCAGTCGAGCATTGCCTGGTTCACGTACTTGGTGGCGAAGGACAGCTTGGCCGTCGGCAGGTCGCGGAAGAGCGTGACGAGGTCCTCCACGTTGTCGCTGATCAGCGCATCGACGGAGCAGTCGCTGTTTTCACCGATGTCGTAGACCCAGAGTTCCGGGTCGCACTGGTTGGGCTCCAGCTTCATGCCCTGGCGTGTGGCGTGACGTTCAAGCGCCCCGGAAATCTGGTCGATGTTGGCGAACACAGTTACGGGGTTGCTGTACCCCTTGTGCCGGGGAACGTAGCAGTAGGCGCATGCCATGGCGCAGCCGTTCGCGGTGGAAGGGGCAATGAAGTCCGCGGACCGGCCGTTCGGCTTGACGGTCAGCGCTTTCTTTACGCCTAGGACCAGGGCCTCCGTCTTGATCCGGGACCAGCGCGGCACGTTCGTTTCATCACCATGCACCTCCGGGATGTTCCAGTGGTTGTCGACAAGCACGACGTCGGCATCCGGCCAGCGTTCGACGATCTCCTTGCCCCTGGGCAGCTCCAGTGCAGCACTTTGCGCATAGATGCGCCGGATCTGCAGCAGCCGGTTGAATTCCATACTTTCATTCTCCCAAGGCGCCAAAGATGCCGTTGGCCGTTAAGCCCACGGCATCTGTTTCTTCCACGAAGCGGTTCATCCGCGCCAGTAAGGAAGGGAGCGACGCCGTCACCAACCGCCGCGCGTGGGCGTATGTCCCTTTCGGGCATCGTCGGGCATAGGCATTTCGGCCCGCAGGCCCAGGAGCCGGATTGGACGGTCCGCCTCGATTCCGGCTGCGAGGTCAAGGACCCGCGCGAGGATTTCGTTCCGGTCGAATGTCTCGGGAATCTTTTTCGCGTGGGTCTTGGTGAAGAACGGTGCGTACCGAACCTTGAGCGTCAGCCCAACCACGGGCCGCCCTTCGGCCACAACATCCTCTAGGACACGCGCGGTCAGCTCCCTCACGGCGTCGTCCACCTGGGCGAGCTCGGTCAGGTCGTGCTGGAAGGTGGTCTCCCGGCTATGCCCGCGGGCAACCCAGGGGGTGTCGTCCACAACGCTGGCGCCGTCCCCGCGTCCGAGCTCCGCGTACCAGGGACCCATCCTGGGGCCGAACTCCGGGACCAGGTCTTGAGGGTCGGTCGCGGCGAGCTCGGCGACTGTGTTGATGCCGAGTTTGGCCAGGCGGCCCGACACTTTGGTTCCGACGCCCCACAGGTCCTTGGTGGGCCGACCGCCCATGACGTCGAGCCAGTTCCCGGAGGTGAGACGGAAGACCCCGGCCGGCTTGCCGAAACCGGTAGCGACCTTGGCTCGGACCAGGGTGTCGCCGATGCCCACGCTGCAATGCAGCTGGGTTCGCTTCAGAACTGCCGCCTGCACCTGCCGGGCGTAGGCTTCCGGATTCTCAGTCTCAGTGCCCACAAAGGCTTCATCCCAACCCAGCACCTGCACGGTGGCGCCGGGTTGCGAGCGCAGGGTAGCCATCACTGTTTCAGACGCCGCGAGGTAAGCCTCCTGGTCGACGGGGAGAATCACAGCATCCGGAACTTTCCGGGCCGCAATGCGCAAGGGCATTCCGGACCCCACACCGAACGCCCTGGCTTCATAGGATGCGGTGGACACCACAGCTCGCTCCGTGGGGTCGCCCCGGCCGCCGACAATGATCGGCTTGCCCGCAAGCTCCGGCCGCCGGAGCACCTCGACCGCCGCGATGAACTGGTCGAGATCGACGTGCAGCACCCACCGGATTCCGCTCACGCCACCAGTCTGCCCCAAACATGCCTGTCAAGCACCATGGCTGCAGGCCGCAGCGACCAAGGAACCGCGCAGCTAAAGCTCACCGCGAACCGCGCGGAGTTGCGCACGGCGGCCCTGCAAATAGGGCTCAATGTCCGAAACACGCCCACCACTACCGGCCCCTATTTGTCCGCGAGGGCCGACAGCACCGTCCCCGCGCCACCGTCCACAACGACGCGCTGCCCCTCGGCCAGAATGCCCGTGCCTGTGCCGGTCCCCATGACGGCCGGGATTCCGTACTCCCTCGCCACTATCGCCGCGTGGGAGCCAAGCCCTCCCATGTCCACCACGACGGCGGCTGCCCGCTGGAAAAGCGGCGTCCAGGAAGGATTGGTGTACGGGCAGACGAGCACGTCACCGCTGCGCAGCCGGCCAAACTCCTCCGGTCCCCTGATGATCGTCACCGGCCCCTCGGCGCGGCCGCGGCTGGCCGGCGTGCCGGAGACCAGAACGCCGGCAGCACGGCGGCGGTTCCTGAACAGCAGTGCCGTGTCCAGCAGCGGAATCCCCTCGAGTTCGCGGCGCTTGGCCGCCCTTGCCTGCACCAGCGGCCGGTAACGCTGCCGGACGGAAGGCGGCAGCGCACCGCCGTCGTCCGTTATGGCCTCCAGTTCCTCAAACCGCAGGTGGTAGACGTCCTTGGCGTCGTCAATCACGCCGGCGGCGACGAGGCGCCGGCCCAGCTCATGGTACGCGCGGCGCATGGGCGGGATGACCTTGGTGGCGTAGAAATGGCTGTCCTCGCGGAACGCCATGCCCGCCCGGGCGTCTTCGACGGCGGCCAGCACCTGCCGCCGGACCGGCCCGAAGCGGAGGAGCGGATGTCGCTTCAGCGCTGCCAGCGCCGCGCCGGTCTGGTCGGCAGCGCGGGGCCGCTGGCCCAGCAGTGCCTTGACCAACAGCAGCACCACCCCGGGGGCGTCGGACCAGGTGGGTGAACTGCTGAGCACCACGCTTACCGTTTCACGGTTCCCGTATTCGCGCAGGAACCCGGTGAGCGCCTCACGGAAGGCGGCGTGCGCCGGCTCCTCCTCCACAAGCCGAAGAAGAGCGGACGTTTCGGATGATGCAAAGGCCGTGGCCAGCCCCGGATCCGCCCGGACCATCGTAGCCAGCTGCTCCAGGGCCCGGTTCGCCTGGCTTGTCCTGGTTTCCGCGCCCGCGATCAGGGCGGACGCCAGCTTCAGGTGTCCCAGCAGCAGGAGCATCAGGCGCAGTCTGAGCATGGGCACGAAGATGCCGGGCAGGTAGGAGCTGCGCAGCTCGGTGATGCCCCGCATGGTGGCGAAGCACTCCCGCCCCACGCCGACAACCTCTGACCAGCGCAAGGACTCCGTGTCCCGCCCGTTGAGCCGCTGCACCTGTTCCAGAAAGGTGATGAATCGGGAATCGCTCTTCCAGGCGGCCATATTGAACTGCCTCGCACGGCGGGCCAGGGTCAGCGGTGCAGCCAGGGTGCGGACTGTGAGGCGCGGGACCGGCGGCACCAGCTGGACCACCACCCCGTCCTCCTCCGGCAGCAGTTCCTCGACCGCAGGGAAGCGCACCCCCACGCTTCCGGCCATCGTTTGCAGCATGGCCAGGATCCCCTGCTTCATCCAGCCGGACACGTCCAGGGGGTAGGGGCGTTCCTGGAACATTTCGATGAAGAACGGCCCCACCCGCCGCTGGATGGCGTTGAGCCGGAGCGGCTGGGGCGGCAGCGCCGTCATGGGCCGCGACTGAAGGACATGGATCCGGCCGCCGGCCAGCGCCCATTCGATATCCTGCGGCCGGCCGAAGTGCTCCTGCGCCCTGCGGGCCAGGTCAGCCAGCTCCCGCAGCTGGGCCGGGGCCAGGCAGGGAACCGGGCTGCGGCTGCCGGCCTGTTCCCTCGTCCCGCCGCCTGGGACCGGGCTGATCACCACCTCGCCGCCGCCGGGAACGAAGCTGCGGATCTTCCCCGTGCGGGTCAGCAGATAGCGCTCCGGTGTCACCCTCCCCGACACCACCGCCTCCCCCAGGCCCGGGCTGGCGTCCACAACGATCTCACCGCGCTCACCCGTGACCGGGTTCGCCGAGAACATGACGCCCGCTGCATCGGCTGGCACCATCTTTTGAACGACGACGGCGATCGACACCTCCCGGGGGTCGATCCCCTGCCGCCGCCGGTAGGCAATGGCCCGGTCGGTCCAGAGGGACGCCCAGCAGTCGGTGACCGCTTTGGCCACCGCCTCCTCGCCGACGACGTTCAGGAACGTATCCTGCTGGCCGGCGAACGCTGCCCCCGGCAGGTCCTCCGCGGTGGCGCTGGAACGGACCGCTACAGCGCCGCCGCCCAGAGCCGTGTACGCCTCGCCGATCTCCGCCCGCAAAGCGGCGGGCATGCCAAAGCGGGCGAACAGTGCGCGGAGGCCGCCGCCGTCGTCCGTGTTCTCATCAAGGCCCTCCGTGGCCGCCCCGAGCCCTGTATCGGCTAGGAGCGAACGGTAGGCGTCTGTGGTGATGACGAATCCCGGAGGCACGGGAAACCCGTGCCGCAGCAGTTCACCCAGGGCCGCACCCTTTCCGCCGGCGGCCCCAAGGTCTTCCCTGCCGAAACCACCGAGGGGTCCGGTTGTCCTTCGTGTCATCCGAGGCTCCTCGTGGCGGGACGCTGGCGATCTGGCTGGCGGACGCCGCGTGGCCGCCCGGGCGTGTAAAAAGTACTCCACCGCCACATCCCGCGCATAGTGTTTGAGCACAAAAGGGCATCCGCCGCCGGGTTGCGCGACGTTACGGGCGCCTCTTGACCCCTCCGTGCATCGGGACCACACTCGTTACTGATTACCAATTTAGAGATTCGTAAATTCCTGTCGACACCTCACCCAGCGCCGTGGCCGGAACCGGACAGCGCAGTGTTGACGGGCCAGCGCCGTGATTGGGGGCCGGTGGGCATGAGTACGTAGGCTGTGCGCGTTTGGTGATTTCTGCACGTTCTGCGGCGCCGTGAGGCCTAAATCGGGCGGCCGCCATCAATTAATGTAGGGTCTCAAATCCGAGGAGCACATCATGGGCCAAAGGCCGATTGTTCAGTGGTGGAATGAGCTTGATGAGCCAACAAGGAAGTGGCTCGTTGAGAATCCCGGTTGCGTGGTTCTTCCGCGGACCGTGGCAAACGTGGTTCATCAGGTCTCAGGCGGCCACGTCGCCCAGGACCAGCACGGCGAACACCAGCTGTCGGCGGACGAACAGTCCTTCATCAGGGCGAAAAGCAAAGCCTCCGAGGTATCGGCCGGCAAACGCCCGTGAATCCATAATTATCGAATGATCAGGCAGCGCAGGCGGCGGTGGACGGGTGGCGGAACGCTATCGGCCTATGGTCAGGGGCTTTACCGGCATTACACACGATGCCCGCTGCAGCTGAACGACGGCGGCGCCCGCCACCCGGTTGTTTCTGCCGGTGTCGTCGCACCAGTCAACGTTGTACGGCACTGCCGTGACCGTCGCATGGCCCGGAGCAGTGCGTGCGGGGACAACGAAAGTGTAAGAGAAGCCACCGCCGTCGTTCATTGCGGAAGTGGTGCTGACGACCTTCGCCCCGAAGGAATCGGCAACGCCGATCTGAATCCGGGCGTTCGCACCATAGCGGGGGTTGCAATCGGCGTCCGGTGCCGCGACGGTCACCGGCTCCCCCGGCCTGGCTTCTGAAGGCTCCACCGAATATGGCGGCGGAAAGCAGGGCGGTTCACCGGCCGAGGAGGAAGCGCAGCCTGCAGCGGCGCCCACCACCATGGCGCCGGCCCAAGCAATAGCCGCAAATCTCCAGCACTTCTGATAGGAAGCCACACCGCCATTATGGCCCCGGAGGGTGCAACAGACACGGCATAACGGAACGGGGACCACCTGCAACAGGCGGTCCCCGCATCCTTTGTTAATGTGAATCAGTGGCTATTTCCGATCACCGCGTACCGGTGGCGAAAGTCCAACTCCGCGAGAGGAACGGGTTGCCCGCCAAGTCACGGATGGACGAGACCGACACGGTGTACGTACGGTTCGCCGCCAGCGTTTGCGACGGGTTGAGGGTCACTGTCCGGGTGATGCTGTTGTAGCTTACCGCCGCCGAAATGACCGTCGTTCCCAGCCGCAGCGCAACAGTTCTTGTGTTGACGCCGGTGATGGGTTCGCTGAACCTGGCGGCCACATTGGCCGTCCGGGCTACGCCCCGTGCACCGCTGGCCGGGCTGACCGCAACCAGCGTGGGTGCCGGTCCTGTGGTGAACTGCCATGACGCTGGTGCCATCGTGTTCCCCGCCGTGTCCCGGATCGACGAGGCTGCCAGGCTGTACGTGCGGTCCGCCAGGAGGTTCGCGCTCGGGTTGACCGTGACGATCCTGGTTGCGTTGTTGTACGTCACCGTGGCCGGGACGACGACGGCTCCGAGCCGCAGCACCACGGTTCGTGTGCTCATATTTGTAACCGACTCGCTGAACGTCACCGTCAGGTTGTTGGCCTGGCTGACCGACTTGGCCCCCGGTGCCGGGTTGCGCGAGGTGATGGTCGGAGCGATGAACTCGGAGCGCGGGGTGGTAATGGCCGTGTGTGCCGACCGCGCCCCTACGCCTACCGAGTTGATCGCAGCGACATCGAACGTGTAACCCGTGGCGTTGATCAGCCCGCCCACCACAGCACCCGTTCCGGTGCCGACGGTGGTCGTCCGTACCGGGGTGGTTCCGGTGCCGATGAACGTGCGGACCTGATAGCCGGTGATCTGTGCCCCGCCGTTAGAGGCCGGCACGGCCCAGCTGAGTGTGACCAGCGCATTGCCGGCCACGGCCCTGACGTTGCCGGCCGCCGCCGGGGCCACCGCCGCAGGCGCCGGGGTAACCGATGCCGAGGCGGCCGAGGCCGCCCCGGTGCCCACCGCGTTGACGGCGGCAACATCGAACGTGTACGCCGTCCCGTTGGTCAGGCCGGTAACGACGGCGGTTGTCACGTTGCCGGTGACCTGCTGCGTTACTGTCACAGCGGCTCCGTCGAAGGCCCGCACACGGAAGCCCGTAATGGGCGACCCGCCGTCGGAGACCGGGGCAGTCCAGGTCAGCGTGGCCGTTCCGTCGCCCGCCCTTGCTGTCACCGCGGTGGGAGCATCGGCGGCGGCCAGCTCGGCTGTTTGCGCCGGGGTCACCACGTTGGATGCCACCGAGAACGGGCCCGTGCCCTGGGCGTTCGTTGCCGAAACCTGGAACACGTACTTGTTGCCGTTGGTTAGGCCCGGCACCACAAGCCTGGTGTCGGTTCCCGCGGCGGGGAGCAGGTTGCCCACCTGCACGCCGGCAGGGTTCGTGGTCACATCAAGCACCTTCACGTTGAAGCTGCTGGCGATGCCGACGGTCGGCGCGGTCCAGGTAACAGTGGCTCGGGCGTTTCCGGCGGTGGCGACGCCGATGACGGGAGCTCCCGGCAGTGTCGTGTCGGAGAATGCCAGGGCCTCGATGTTCCGAAGGTTGTCCGTTCCATCGGTGCCGACGTTGTCCGTCACGGTGGTGGTGGAACCGGGCGAGCCGAGCGTACCGTCGCCGCCGGTGGTGGCCACGGTGTAGTTGGCCGCCGGTCCGGAGAAAACGGCAGTGTCGGTGGTGCCCGAGGTCTGCGAGGCCGTCGGAGTGATGACCTCCCGGACTACCACCAGGTTGCCTGGATCGATCAGGCCGGCGGCGACGTCGGCTTCCAGGGTGTGGGTGCTGTCCGCCCGGTAGGTGTGCTCCATGAGGTCCGTGCTGCCGATTTCGCTGGCAGGATCGCTCGGGTTGTTGCGGACGCTGATCCGCACCTGGACGTACCGGTCACCGTCGATCACATCGTCGGCGCCGCGGCCCTCCAGCCTGTCGCTGCCGAGGCCGCCGAGCAGGATGTTCCCGTCGCCCCACACCGGACCCGCAAGGGGGCAGGCGCCCATGGCGGATGCAGCGGCGATCGGGTCGAGCGGGGTGCTCGGGGCGGGAAGGATCGCGCCCAGTCCGGCGATCCGGTCGATGCCGGCCTGATCAAGGACGTCGCAGCCGCTGAAGCCGGCTCCGCCCACGGTGCTGGGCGCCCGGTCGTCACCCTTGATCACATCGTCGAACGCGGATCCGGAGTTGGCTTCCGTCTCCTGCCAGCGGTCGCGGTTGACCACGATCTGGAGCGGCAGGCCGCCCAGGTTCTGATTGATCTTCATGTCATCGTTGGCGCCCACCGAGTCGTACTGGTGGATGGCCCAGTCGAATCCGGCCGCGCCGGCGAACCGGTCGATGGCCGCGTTGGCTGCCATGAGGTCATCGCCGCCTTCAGCGTCGTAGTCGTTCTCACCTACCTGGCCAACCATGATGTCGTTGCCCGGCTTGGTCTGCGCCGGGTCGTCGAAGAACGGGGCACCGTGGTCGCCCTGGAGCAGGTCCTGCCCGGAGCCGCCCTGGATCCAGTCGTCCCCGCCGTCACCGAACACCGCGTCCGCGCCGTCACCGGCCCGAATGAAGTCGTTGCCAGGGCCGGCAAACGTCTCGTTGTCGTTGGCGCCGCCATTCATGAAGTCCTGGCCGTCGCCGCCCATTGTGATGTCATCGCCGATCCCGGCATTGACGTAGTCGTTGCCGGGGCCGCCCTTGAGCACATCGGCTCCGGCCAGGTCAGTGATCCTGTCGTTGCCGTCGCCGCCGAGTGCCACGTCGTCACCGCCGTTGCCTGCAATGACGTCGTTTCCAGCGTTGCCCCAGAACGTGTCGTTGTCGTTGCCGCCGGTGACCCGATCCACTCCGTCGGTGCCGTTGTACACGGACTGGCCGTTGATGCCGGACGGATCGACGGTGTTCTTCTCCTGGTATTGGATGGTGCCGTCGGGTTTGCGCAGGAGCAGAGCGTTCTCGTTGCAGTCGGTGGTCGTAGTGTCGTCGGCCACGGATGGACCTGACGCGGTGAACCCGTCCGGCGTGCCGGCGAGGTTGCCCAGCTGGAACTTGCAGTCCGCCGTCGCAAACACATCTGCCTTCAGCGTGTTCACGCCGTCGGTGTTGCGCATGATCATCTCGGAGAAGCTGTTGCCCTCGAGCTGGGTGCGCAGGTTCATGCCGGGCGTGCGGGCCAGGTAGTACAGCCGGTCGCCGTTCTGAAGGTCCGTCAGCTGGTTCTCGAACACGTAGTTGAACGTGCTGCCGAGGAGGCCGCCGAAGAGGTTGGTCTTCTCCGCCAGACCGCCGACCCACAGGTCAACCTTGTTCAGGCCGGTCTCCTGGCCCGCCCAGGCGCCGGAGCCGTTCATGAAGTCGATCATGTCCGCCGTGGGAGGCGTGGCACCGGGGCCCGGATCAACGATAGCCTTCGCAGCTGCCCGCTTGTCCGCCAGGGTGGTGGCGTTGGCAATGCTCGGGTACGTGCCGTAGGCGGCCACGAAGTTGATCAGCGACTCGGGGTGCTTGATGTTCTGCCCGAAATCAGCCCAGCTGGTGTACGGGGCAAGCTGCCCGTCACTGGTGGAGTCGTGGAGCTGGCGGCGCACCTCGTTCAGCGGCGGGACGCCGGCTTCGCGGGCACGGGTCATGTTGATCGTCGCGAGGTCGAGCGGCAGGCCCAGCAGGTTGTTGCGGAGCGTGTCGGTGACAAACTCATCGAGCTCGTTGCCCGCCTGGTCGCTCATGCCCATAACAACCGCGCCTGCGGCCTGCTCGGAGGTGAGCTGGTTTCCGTGGCCGTCGTCGGTATACGAGGGCGGATTCAGGAAGCCGTTCAGCAGCGGGATCGAGTTGTCCGTTCCGTCCGGGTTGGTGCGGGCGATGGTCTCGGTCAGCATCGAGTGGCCGAACCGGTACACCGCATGCGCGAACTCGGCGTGGATCGCACCGTTGACGTCCGTGTGGTAGACGTGGAACGGCTGGACCGCCGGCTGGACCTTCCGGGCGAACTCCTCGAAGACGAGGTGCTGGTACTCCATCTCGGTGACGAAACGGGCGGCCTGGAAGAGGCGTTCGCCGTTCCAGCCGTCAGCACCGGCGGCCAGCTTCCATTCGGCCAGGGCCGCGACGCCGGTGACCGAGGTGTCGTTGGACAGCGTGTTCTTGAAATCCTCCACGAGCCGGTCGTGCTCGGAGTGGAAGATCTGGTGGATGGTGGTGAGGCCGATGTTCTCGTTGACGCGGCCGTCGCCGGCGATGAAGTGCGCGTTCAGCATTTCGTCGTCATAGGTGCCGGGGGCCTGGCTGGCGAAATCTGCCGAGGCGACCTCATCGACGTCGGGTGTCGGTGTAACCGGAGGGGTTGCCGGGTTGTGATCCGTATCCTGCGGGGACGGGTCCGCATTGTGCGCGATGTCCGTCAGGAAGGGGGTATCAAAGTACTTGACGTTCGCCGGCACCGGCACGGGGTTGGTTGTGTCGCCCTCGACCATGCCGGTCGAGGTCACGTACTGCGGTAGTCCCCGGGCGGGCCCGGGAATGAACTTGCCGTAGGGGTCCGTGGCGAGCATCGGAACGTTAAGGACGTCCTTGTCCGTGAGACGGAGACCGAGGAGGGTCTCTGCCTGGGTCTTGACGGTCTTCCAGGTGGCCATCCCGTGTGCGGCGTTGGTGCCTGCGGCGCCGCCGAGCAGCTTGCCCGTAGCGACCGGCTTGCCGTCGGTGTTGTTCACGTACTCCCGCACGAACACCTGGTGGGACGGATGCGAGGTGTAGGTCTGGGACTGGTCCACGTACGGGGAGTCCGTGTTGGAGGCTTCCTGGACGTCGTCGGCGCTTTCATCGGCGGGCGTCGCGGGGTTGTCGCCCAGAACACCATCGGGGCCCGGCTGGTTCTGGGCGCGGGTCAGCACCATGAAACGCTGGTTGGCGGGAAGGTCGTCGGCGTTGCCGAAGACGTGGTCCGGCCCGGCTACCAGCGGGTCGTCAGCGCGAAGCGGCACGAACACGTTGCCGCCGCTCTTGACGGTCTGGTCCACGCCGTGGTCGAAGAACTGTCCGAACAGCGTGAACATCGAGTTGTAGGGTGGGGAAAGGCCGACGTCGGTAGTGACGTTCGGGATGAAGAGCGTGTTGTGCGACGGCACGCAGCCGGCCGGAACACCATCGACGGGCGGGGTGGCCAGCGGATCCGGGTCGGTGGTGCAGGGGTGAACGCCGACGTTGCCCTGGGTGCGGACCGGGAAGCCGGCGGCAGCCACGGCTGCAGGGTTGGTGGAGGTCTGGTCCACGATCAGGTTGCTGATGTCGCGCGGCTTGCTGTCGAAAACGTTCCCGCTCTTCTGCTTGTAAGAGGTGGGGCCGGCGGGACCGAAACCGGCGGGCACGGGGTCTGCATCGTTGAAGACCGGCGTGGTGTAGCGGGGGAACTTCTGATCGGCGGCGCCGTAGGTTTCACGCCCGGCCAGGAGGTTGTTGCAGGATCCGTCGACCGTACGGAGACCGTACGAGGTCAGGGCGTCGGGGATCTGGTTGGGGCCCGTGCCGATGAGGGCACCGCAGGGGCCGGTTTCCGACGTCGTGTTGGCCACGTGCGCTTCGGCGATCTTGATCTGCTTGAGGATGAAGGCAAGGTCTGACGCCGTAACGGTGAAGCCCTCGCCCACAGGTGCGGTCACCGCGTGGGCCGCGATGGTTGCTGACTGGCCGATGGCCGCCACCAGGGACATGACGACGCCGGCCGCGACGACGCGGTTGGGGGCGGCGAACAGGCGCCGCCGGCTCCCATGAGGGTCCTTCGGGCGCCGGGGCGCTCCACGGGATGCCGTCCGATCACCTCCGATGGCTTTTATTGGGTGGAACGCTTTCATGACGCACCTGCCTAAATTGTTGATTTCACGTTCTGGTTGAACGTTGCATTGGACGGTGCAAGATTGCGGACGTTGCCCTGCGGAAACCTTGGGCAGTTTTTGCCGATAAAGACGCCGTTCGGCCTGGGGGCAGGTGCTGCGCCCGGTGAATACTGGGCCGTTGGAGCCGCGCAGCGGCCCCGCCGTCCCCCAGATCAGGGGGTGCAGCCCTTACAGACAGCCGACCTGGCCGCGGCTTTCCGCAAGTAGCACTGTCTAGGCTCGGACGCCCTGCGGGGCCCGATCGCTGGGCGGTGCGCCTGTCCCGCTGCGGAATCCCGTGACTCTCAGGGATTTCCCAGCTGTTAACAAGCCTTCCCGAGGGATTGCTCTTGTAGCTTGTCCGCAGTTGCCACGAACGTTCCGTGCAACTGCCGCTAGGAAGGCCCCGCACCGCCTCTCGCCGAGGTGTGCGGGGCACTCTCCTCTTAAGGGCGAAGGGATGGATGCCTGCAGATCTGAACCAACGTCCACCCGTTCGCCTAATCGCTACTTTTCGGTATACCTAAATTTCGGTATCCTCGTTTTATCGGTACCCCAATGACGAGGATGAATGATGGCTGTTTCGACCCTTTCAGAGCGCACCGCGCCGGGCCGGGTCTGGTCGCGCCTGCTGCTGCTGGGTCCGGCGTTCGTGGCGGCCATCGCCTATGTCGACCCGGGCAACGTGGCAGCGAACCTGACCGCGGGGGCGAGCTACGGCTACCTGCTGGTGTGGGTGCTGGTGGCGGCCAATGCCATGGCTGTGCTGGTGCAGTACCAGTCTGCCAAGCTGGGCCTGGCCACCGGCATGAGCCTTCCCGAGATTCTGGGCAAGCGTCTGGGGACCCGCCGCCGGCGGGCATACTGGGCGCAGGCAGAGATCGTGGCCGGAGCCACCGACATGGCCGAGGTGATCGGCGGGGCCGTCGCACTGAACCTGCTGTTCGGGCTTCCGCTTTTGGCCGGCGGGATCATCATCGGACTCGCCTCGATGCTGCTGCTGTCGCTGCAGTCGAACCGGAGCCAGAAGTCGTTTGAAGTGGCCATCCTGATCCTGCTCGGTGTGATCGCCGTCGGGTTCGTGTCCGGGCTGTTCGTCAATCCGCCGGATGCCGGGAGTGCACTGACCGGCCTGGTGCCGCGCTTCGAAGGAACGGACACCATCCTGCTCGCCGCAAGCATGCTCGGCGCCACGGTGATGCCGCACGCCATTTACCTGCATTCCGCCCTTGCCCGGGACCGGCACGGCTTCTCGGAGAACCCTGCCGTGAGGACCCGCCTCATTAAGGCCACCCGGTTCGACGTCGCCGGCGCCCTGTTGCTGGCCGGCGTGGTCAATATCGCCATGCTGCTGCTGGCAGCCTCCAGCCTGCGCGGTGTGGAGGGTACGGACACCATCGCCGGCGCGCACGCTGCGGTGACGTCGGCACTGGGCCCGGCAATCGGCGTCGTGTTCGCCATCGGCCTGCTCGCCTCGGGCCTGGCCTCCACCTCCGTGGGCTGCTACGCCGGCGCCACCATCATGGGAGGCCTGCTGAAGGTCCGCATACCTTTGCTCACCCGGCGTGTGATCACGCTGATTCCGGCGTTGGCGATTCTTGGTGCCGGCATCGAACCGACGCTGGCCCTGGTCCTGAGCCAGGTGCTCCTCAGCTTCGGCATTCCGTTCGCCCTGATTCCGCTGATCCGGCTCACCGGCAAGCGCGAGGTCATGGGCATCCACACCGACTCCACCCCACTGAAAATCGCAGGCTGGACCAGCGCCACGCTCATCGTTGGCCTGAACTGCGTGCTCATCGCCCTCACCGCGCTGGGTGCGTCCTGACGGTCCGCCGCCGGCCGGCAGATCCACCGGTTCGAAGGCCCAACAGTATGTGACGCCCAACACTATGGGACGCCGCCGCGCCGCGGGAGGCACTGCCGTTACCTGTATCAACAGCCACTCCCACGCCTGCCGGGGGTACGGTTTTCTGGACACGTGACCCACCCGGATAACCAACGGAAGGCAAATCCAATGACCACATGGCTCATCACAGGCTGCTCCACCGGACTCGGCAGGGCCCTCGCCCAGGCGGTGCTCGCCCACGGCCACAACGCCGTCGTCACCGCACGAAACGTCAACGCGGTGAAGGACATCGCGGCCGATTTCCCCGGCACCGCGCTGGCCCTCCCCCTCGACGTCACCGACAAGGAACAGATCGGCTCGGCCGTGCAGCAGGCGCAGGCCCGGTTCGGCGGCATCGATGTCCTCGTTAATAACGCCGGCTACGGCTACCGTGCCGCCGTGGAAGAAGCGGACGACGCCGACATCCGCCAGCTGTTCGACACGAACCTTTTCGGCGCCGTCGACATGATCAAAGCAGTCCTGCCGGACATGCGCGCAAAGCGGTCGGGGGCGATCCTGAACATCTCCTCCATCGGCGCGCGCATCTCGCCGGCCGGCTCCGGCTACTACTCCGCCACCAAGGCGGCGCTGGAGGGCCTGTCGGGTTCGCTGCATAAGGAACTCCAGCCGCTCGGCATCAGTGTCACGGCCATCGAACCCGGCGCGTTCCGCACCGACTTCGCCGGCCGCTCACTCACGCAGTCGGCGGCGGCGATTCCGGACTATGCGGAAACGGCCGGCAAACGCCGCAAGGAGAACGACACCGTCCACGGGACCCAGCCCGGAGACCCCGGCAAGGCAGCGGAGGCGATCATCGCCGTCGTCGAAAGCCCGAACCCGCCGTCGCTGCTGGTCCTCGGCCAGGACGCCTATGGTGCGTTTGCCGCCGTCGCCGATGCGCAGCGCGCGGAACTGGACCAGTGGCGCGAGCTGAGCCTCAGCACGGGCATCGGCGAATAGGATCCGGCACGAGCTGACGACCCGTCTGGGCGGCCGGCCGGCTAGTCGGATTCGAAGCCGAGGCGGTCGCGGACGAGCTTCGCGACGACGGCGGCGTGCTGCTTGTTGTCCGCGCGGGGATCCGATTTCAGCGTCGCCAGATATGCGACGTACGCGGCAGTCCGGGTGTCATATGCCGCGGCGCGCGTTTCGAGCGCGAGGGCAAGGGTGGCATGGGCCTGGGCCAGCCTGGTCTGCAGTTCGGCGTCGACATCGGCGCCTGAGAGTGCTTGCTCTGCGGCGGAGAGAAGGGACCGTGCGACGTCCGCGTGCTCGTTCGCGGCACGCTGGCCAAGGTCGGGCTGCATAGGCTCTGCCTCTCTCTAGCTCGCGACCGGCGGACGCGAGATGTGGAGTAAGCCTAGATCACAATGCCCGTTCCTGTTGTGCACCTTCAGTCCGTTCGGGACAGGCCGGCTGCAATTTCTTCAACGCCCTCGACCAGCGCGGCCAGGGATTCAGGGCCTCCATGCCCTTCGTTCTCGATGACGATGAGACGGCTGTCCTCCCAGCGCTGATGAACTTTCCAGGGCGTGATGACGGGCCCGCTAACGTCTCTCCGGCCATGAATGAGGTAGCCGGGAATTCCGTTGAGTTGGTGGACCCTCTCCATAATGGCCTGCCCGCCGGTGAGGAAGCCGTCATGGGACCAGTAGTGGGTGACGAGAATGGCGAAGGTCATGCGCTTGCGGTGGTCGTCGAACATCGCGCCGGGCTGCCACAGCGGATCCAGCGAGATATGCGTAGACTCCCAACGGTCCCACGCCAAGGCTGCCGCGGCGGCGTCGTCCCGATCCTGGCCCGCGAGGCGGCGGGCATACGCGTCCACCACCCGCTCCCCGGGCCGACATTTGGCGTTCCTCGAGAACTCCTCCCAAGCTTCCGGGAAGATCCGCCCGACGCCCTCTGTGATCCACTGAACCTCGTCAGGGCTCGACGAGGTTACCGCCATCAGGGCGAGCCCGTGCACACGGTCCCGGTGCTCAAGGGCATATGCCAGGGCGAGCGTGCTGCCCCACGACGCCCCTGTGACAATCCACTTCCCTATACCGAGACGTTTGCGCACGGCTTCAATGTCCACGATCAGGGCCTGGGTGGTGTTGGCCGACAGGGCGCAAAGGTCATCCTGAACTGTCGGCGAGCTTCTGCCGCAGCCGCGCTGATGCAACCCGACGGTCCAGAATCTTGAAGCGTCGTGGCGGGTCCGGTAACCCTCGCCGGGAGCAGCGCCGGGGCCGCCGTGGAGGTACAGCACGGGAATCCCCGCGGGATTCCCCGACGTCTCCCAATAGATTTCCGCTCCATCGACCTTGACCCAGCCAGCACTCGCCCCAGTCATGCAGCAAACCCTACGAGACGGGCTCCGGCAAGGGTAGGGTCGGGGCAAGCGTCAGTTTGGGAATTGGGGGAAACCGATGAGGCTTGACGGTTATAGCGTTGCCAAGGCGGAGGACGGCCGGACCGTAACGCACCGTGCTCCGTCGGCCCGCGCCGTCGCCGCCGCCGTGTGGCTACTCGCCGCCGGCACGTTCTCGTGGTTATTGGTGGGCGGCGCCACCACAGCCGCGGGAGACGCAGCGCCCTGGCTGATCCTGCTGTCCTGGTTCGTCTACGTTGCCCAGTGGCGGCCATGCCTGCGGGTTGACGGCTGCGGGTTCGAAGTCATCAACGGTTGGCGCGATCACCGGATACCGTTCGGGGCGGTGGAGGACATCGAGGTTCGCTTCACCACGGTCATCTGGGCGGCGGGCAGGAAGTATGCCAGCTGGGGCGCCCCCACGCCGCCTACCGCGCTTGGAGCAGGGTTCCAGCATCTGTGCGATTTGAAGAGCCGTCCCTACAGCATCCTCCCGGGCAACGAGCGGATCAGCCAGCCTGAAGTGAAAACCGGACGGGACGCCGTCGTGGACGCCTGGCATCGTGCCCGCGCCGGCGCAATCACCCGCGGCCAGGATGGAGTCTCGTCAACGTGGAACAAACCTGTGATCGCCGTCGGGGTTCTTGCAGTTCTGGCAGTCGTCATTACCGCATCCTTTTAGGTCGCCGCACACCGCCCGCCTTGCCGCGCGGCCGGGACGCCTTAGCCCCTTCCGGATCCCTCGGTAAGCTCTTTGGCATGGGGACGAGGAATAAGACCAAGGTATTTGCTGCATTCGCAGGGCTATTGGTGGCGGCCATATCGCTATTCGGCGCCCTCTGGGTGAACGGCAACATCCCGTTGCCAGCAGCCATCGCCACCTCCTTCGTCCTGGGTGTGGCGACGTTTTTGGCGACAGGCCAAGGAGCCATGCGGAAACCGCGAAAGCGACCGGCTGACAGTCTGTGACCGGCGCCGGTAGGCTCGCACGATGACGGACATCTTGGTTCAGCACGCGTACGCCACCCGGGCGGCGGACTACACGGCGCTGTTCGGGTCGACTGACGCAGCCCATGAGCAGGATCAGCGGCTTATTGCCGGCTGGGCCAACTCCCTCCGCGGCTCAGCCATCGATGCAGGCTGCGGTCCGGGGCACTGGACGGCCCTTCTCGCGGACCATGGTGTGGACGTTGAGGGCATCGATCTGGTTCCTTCTTCATTGCAGAGGCGCGACGGCGGTTTCCGGCGACACGGTTTCGAGTGGCGACGCTCCGGGCGTTGGGAGTTCCGGACGGACATCTGGCTGGCATCCTCGCGTGGTATTCGCTGATCCATTTCGAACCGGCGGAACTGCCTCTCATTCTTGGCGAGTTTGCCCGTTGCGTGAAGCCGGGAGGCAGCGTTCTTCTCGGATTCTTCGATGGTCCCGCCGGTGAGCCATTCCCGCACGCGTCGGTGGTGCACGCGTTCCTGGCTGACGGACTCAACAATCCACAATGGCGCTCCGGAGTGCAAAGCATCGCGCTCAAAGACTGTACCTCCGGTGAATCGGGCGCCGTCTACAGCCAGGCGCTGACCGGGCCAAAGGGACGGCCGCTGCAGGGCGACTACAAGATCACGGATGCCTAGCCTGGCCGTCTGTTGGGCGTTAAGGTGGTTGCCCGTCCGGCGCGCCCGGTCGCCAAGTACGCACTGACGGAGAGCGGCGACAGTACCTCGTCCATTTCAGTCTTGACGTCAAGCTGCCCGTCCTCATGAGGGTGCTGGACTCCCTGGTGACGAAGACCATGGAGTCCGAGGTCGCCCGACTTCAGAACCTCAAGGAGTTCATCGAAGCCGGCTAGGTTTTCCGGACTCGGCTGGCACTCGGCCGCCTGTTCCTGGATTACAGCCGGATGTGGCGGAACAGCGCCGCCGTACCCATGCCGCCGGCGATGCTGATCATGGCCAGGGCTAGCTTTTCCTGGGCAGGCTCAGCCGGCGCGTGCCGGGCCTGAGCCAGCAGCCGCGTGACCAGCACGGCCCCGGACGCCCCGTAGGCGTGGCCCAAAGCCAGCGCCCCGCCGTCGGCGTTGGCCCGAACGGAGTCGATTCCGAGGTGGTCCAGGCAGGCGAGGGTCTGCGAGGCGAAGGCCTCGTTGAACTCCACGAGGTCCACGTCCGTGGCATCAACGGACTTCGCCGCCAGCAGGCGTGAGGCGGCGGCCGCGGCACCGATGCCCAGCAGCGTCGGCTCCACCCCGGCGGTCTCCGTGCCGAGCACGGCCAGGGCGTCGGCAACGACCAGTTTGCGCGCCCTGGCAAGCGAGGTGATGACGACGGCGGCTGCACCGTCCGCGTCGAAGCATGAATTTCCGGCGGTGACAGTGCCGGATTCCACGAACGCCGCAGGGAACCGCGCCATCAGGGCTTCGCTGAGCTTGGGGCGGGGACCGTCGTCGGCCGTGACAGTTTTGGCTTCCTGCGCGGTACCTGACGCACCAGGCAGCGGGACAGTCTCCCGGGCAAACGCGCCGCCGGCCTGGGCAGCCACCGCCCTGCGGTGGCTGTGCAGCGCAAACTCGTCCTGCCGGGCGCGGCTGACGCCGTACTCCCGGGCCACGTTCTCGGCCGCGACTCCCATGTCCGGATCCCCGTGGCCGTGCGGGGCAAACTGGGCGCGGCTGAAGAAGGCGGGTTCGCCGTCGTCGTTCCGGTGTGCGCGCAGCGGCGCGGTACTGATGCTTTCGACGCCGCCCGCAAGGTAGGTGCCGCCGCCTGCCGCGACTAGCCGCGATGCGAGGACGATGGCGTCGAGGCCGGAGCCGCACTGACGGTCGACGGTGAGGCCGGGGACGCTGACGGGCAGGCCGGCTTCGAGGGCCGCAAGCCGCGCGACGTTGCCGCCCGCACCCACGGCGTTGCCGATGACGACGTCCGCCACGTCGCCCGCGTCCACCCCCGTTTCGGCGAGCAGCGCCGTGAGGACCGGGGCCAGGAGCTCGTGGGAGCGCAGGTGCTTCAGCGCACCGTTGGCCCGGCAGACGGGTGTGCGCAGCGCGGCGATGATTACCGGCTGCCGGTCGTCGGGCAGCTCGAGCCCCCCGCTCGGCGCCCCGTTAGACAAGGTGCCGGACCCGGCTGTCACGTGCGGCGATCCAGTCGAGCAGCAGGCGGCGGCTGACCTTTCCGCGGTCCGTCACCGGAAGCTCATCCAGGGCGTAGTACTGCAGCGGCCGCTTGTCCTTGGCTAGAACGTCCTCGAGGCCGGTCTTGAGCTGGGTGGCAGTGACGCCGCCGTGCGAGGGAACGATGCCGGCCACCACGCGCTGGCCGCGGAGGTCATCGTCCATGCCAGCAGCAATCGCTGATGCCACGCCCGGGACGGAGGAAAGGGCCAGCTCCACCTCATGCGGATAGACGTTCTTTCCTGCCGTAATGATCATGTCGGCGCGGCGGCCGAGGATGTGCAGCACTCCGTCCGACAGGTACCCCTGGTCCCCCACCGTGAACCAGCCGTCGAAGCAGCGAAGTGCCTGGCCGTCGTCGCCCCAGAGGTAGCCGTTGCTGACCATGCCGCTTTGGACGCTGATGTTGCCGGCGGTTCCGTCGGGGAGCTGCTTTCCTGAGTCGTCCAGGATCCGCACCTCGACGCCCGGGAACGGCCGGCCGATCGCGGTACTTCCGGCGGCGAACGGCTCCCCGGCGGCCAGGCCGGCGCCGGAGACGAAACTCAGCTCCGACGCACCGTAGTACTCGAAGATGGTGGCGTGCGGGGCCCACCGGCGGGCCGCCTCCAGCGTGCGTGCATCCAGCTTCGAGCCCGCACAGATGATGGTCTGGACACCCGAGGCGTCCACACAGCCCAGCAGTCCGCGTTCGCTAAGGAGCCGCAGCATGGTGGGCACCAGCACCAGCCGGGTGATGCCGTCATGGGTGATGGCGGCGTGGACATCGCCGACGTCGAAAGATTCGAGGGTGTGGAACTCTGACCCGGCGTAGAGGCACTCGGCCAGGGCATACAGGTTGAGGCTGGCGGCCAGCGGGCCCGGCGCCAGCGTTTTGTCCTGCTGGCTGAGCCCGAAGAACTCCATCGAGGCCTCGAAGGACTGCTGCCAGGAGCGGCGCGAGCGGGTGAATGCCTTGGGCACGGACGTGGTGCCGGAGGTTAGGCCGATAAGGAACGAGGACGCCGGATCCCCGTCCGCCAGCCCGGTGCCTGCGCTCCCCGGCATGGGGTCGACGCCGCCGCCGTTAACCCCGCTGCCCAGCCGCTGGACAATCTCGTTTTGCAGCGCGTCGGGCCAGGTGGCGTCCAGGACCGCGCACTCGCGGTTTCCGGCGACGGCAGCGGCGAAATCAATGGCGAACTCGGTGGAATTTGGCTGGGCGAGGACCGTGACGGGCGCGGTGCTGGAGGCCGCGGTGGCCTGCGCACCGTCGCGCAGTTCGGCCCAGCTGAGCCGTTTTCCGGCCATGACGACGGCGGTGTCGTCGGGGCGTTCATCGGCCCAACGCTGAAGGTTGTTGAGAAAAGGCATCGGACCAACTTTACCGGCCCGGACCCGCCACTGCTCTGCGGTGACGACTATTGTGACAACATGAGCTTCAATGACGGGGTCGAGCTGGACCCATCCCAGGTGGAAGACCGGCGCGGCGGTGGAGTTGGCCGCGGCACGAAAATCGGCGGAGGCATCGGGGGCGGCGTCGTCCTCCTCCTTGCTGCCCTCTTCGGCATCAATCCGCAGCTGCTCGGGGGGCTCCTGGGCACCGGCCAGGAACAGCCCGCCCAGAGCACGGGAACAGCCCTCACCCAGTGCAAGCTGGGTTCCGACGCAGACAAGGACCTCGACTGCCGCATTGCCGGTACCGTGAACAGCCTCAACACGTTCTGGCCGGCATACCTCGCCGACTACAACGTAAAGTACCCGCGGCCGAAGGCCGTGCTGTTCGAGGGCGCCACGCGCACCGGCTGCGGCACGGCCACGTCCGAGGTGGGCCCGTTCTACTGCCCGGCGGACACCACTGCCTACTTCGATCCCGGGTTCTTCCAGGACCTCGTGACCCGCTTTGGCTCATCGGGCGGCCCGCTGGCCCAGGAATACGTGGTGGCCCATGAGGTCGGCCACCACATCCAGAACATCCTGGGCGACCTGGACAAGGCGCAGCAGGACCCGCAGGGCGCGGAGTCCGGCGCCGTCCGGGTGGAGCTGCAGGCTGACTGCTACGCAGGGCTCTGGACCCGGTACGCCACCACGCAGAAGCAACCGAAGACCGGCAAGCCGTTCCTGGAGCCGCTGAAGCAGCAGGACCTGAACGACGCGCTGTCGGCCGCCTCCGCCGTCGGCGACGACAGGATCCAGAAAGCCGCCACGGGACGCGTCTCGCCTGAGGGCTGGACGCACGGGTCCAGCGCCCAGCGGCAGAAGTGGTTCTACCAGGGTTACAAGACCGGCGACATCAACCAGTGCGACACGTTCAGCGCCGCAACACTCTAGTTTTTTTATCGACTGCTCCTCCCCACCGGCCCCCTCGCCTCGCAAGCTCGGCCAGGGAACCCTGCCGGCGTGGGCCCAGCCGTTTTGAACGGTCACAAGGGCACTCATGGAGCAGTCGATGGGTACGACGACGGCCGGTCACCTTCGTGAAGAAGGTGACCGGCCGTCGTCGTGCTTTGTGGGATTTAGATGTTGAAGCCGAGGGCCCGCATCTGGTCCTTGCCGTCGTCGGTGATCCGCTCCGGACCCCATGGCGGCATCCATACCCAGTTCAGGCGCCAGTCATCCACTACGCCGTCAAGCGCCTTGCCAACCTGCTCCTCGAGCACGTCGGTCAGCGGGCAGGCCGCGGTGGTGAGGGTCATGTCGATCAGCAGGGCGCCGTCGTCCTCCGAGTACTTGAGGCCGTACAGCAGGCCCAAGTCCACGATGTTAACCCCGAGCTCAGGGTCGATGACGTCCTTGAGTGCCTCTTCGACATCCTCCAGCCCGGTGCGGGCTGCGTCGATTTCGGTCATGGCGTGTCCTTACTAGGCCTGGGCTGCGGCGGCAGCCGTGGCTGAACCGGTACCTGCGACGTAGCGGTCGTAGCCTTCTTCTTCCAGGCGGTCGGCGAGTTCCGGGCCGCCCTCTTCCACAACCTGGCCGTTCACGAAGACGTGGACGAAGTCAGGCTTGATGTAGCGCAGAATGCGGGTGTAGTGCGTGATGAGCAGCGTGCCCATGTTGCCGGTGGCGTGCGCACGGTTGACGCCTTCGGAGACGACTTTGAGGGCGTCCACGTCCAGGCCGGAGTCGGTCTCGTCGAGCACGGCGAACTTCGGCTTGAAGAGTTCCAGCTGCAGGATCTCCACGCGCTTCTTCTCACCGCCGGAGAAGCCTTCGTTGACGTTGCGCTGGGCGAAGTCGGCGTCGATGCGCAGCTGCTGCATTGCGTCCTTGACGTCCTTGGTCCAGGTGCGCAGCTTGGGTGCCTCGCCGTCAATGGCGGTCTTGGCGGTCCGCAGGAAGTTGGTCATGGTGACCCCGGGAACCTCAACCGGGTACTGCATGGCGAGGAAGACGCCGGCGCGGGCGCGCTCGTCAACGCTCATGGCCAGCACGTCTTCGCCGTCCAGCGTGATGGTGCCGCCGGTGACGTTGTACCGGGGGTGGCCGGCGATGGTGGAGGCCAGGGTGGACTTGCCGGAGCCGTTGGGGCCCATGATGGCGTGGGTCTCACCGGTGCGGATGGTCAGGCTGACGCCCTTCAGGATCTCCTTGGTGCCCTGCTCGGTGTCGATGCTGACGTGCAGGTCCTTGATCTCAAGAGTAGACATGTGTCTTGTTCTCCTCTGCACCGTGCCGTTCTGTCGGCGGTGCGGTCTTTGGTCTGGAAGTTGTTAAGTTCTGGTACAGGCGCGGCTGGGCTGCGGATCAGCTGAAGTTCGGCGTTTCGGCGCCGTTCAGGACGTTGGTGGTGTCCACGTAGACGCCGTCTCCGTGGATCTCCACCGCGAACACCGGAACGGGGTCGTAGGCCGGCAGCTGCAGGGGTTCGCCGGAGCGCAGGTCGAACTGGGAGCCGTGGCCCCAGCACTCGATGGCGCAGCCTTCCACCTCGCCCTCGGAGAGCGAGATGTCGGCATGCGAGCACGTGTCCCCGATTGCGTGGATTTCCCCCATGGAGTCCTTGACGATCGCGACCGGGTAGTCGTCGATCAGGATCCGCAGGGCCTGCTTGGGCTGGATCTCGTTTGCGTTGCAGACGAGTTCGCCCTTTGGCTGTTCAGTCATCCGTTGTCCTGTGCTGTCGTTTTCCGGCTGGTGGGCCGGGCCTGGTCCGTACGGTCAGTTCTCGTTGGCGGCGAGCTCGCGCTCGACTTCCTCGGTCAGGCGCTCTTCGAGTGCCGGTACCTTGATCTGCTGGAGGATCTCGTTGAGGAAGCCGCGCACGACGAGCCGACGAGCCACGTCTTCGGGAATGCCGCGGGCCATCAGGTAGAACAGGTGCTCGTCGTCGAAACGTCCGGTGGAGCTGGCGTGGCCGGCACCCTCGATGAGGCCCGTCTCGATCTCGAGGTTGGGCACGGAGTCCGCGCGGCAGCCGTCGGTGAGCACCAGGTTCTGGTTCTTCTCGTACGAGTCGGTGCCGAGGGCCTGCTTCTGGATCAGAACGTCGCCCACCCAGACGGTGTGCGCGTTCTTGCCCTGCAGGGCGCCCTTGTAGAGCACGTTGGACTTGCAGTTGGCCACGTTGTGGTCAACGAAGGACCGGTGCTCCAGGTGCTGGCCGGCGTCGGCGAAGTAGAGGCCCAGCAGCTCGGCCTCGGCGCCCTCACCGGAGAAGCGGACGTTGGAGTTCAAGCGCACCACGGAACCGCCGAGGGAGACGGCGATGTGCTTGTAGACGGCGTCTTTGCCAACCTGGGCGTCGTGCTGGCCGAGGTGCCGTGCGTCGTCTTCCCAGAGCTGCACGGAGATCACGGTGAGGTGCGCGCCGTCGCCGACGATCACTTCCAGGTTTCCGTTGTGGTCCGCGGCGCCCGTGTGTTCCACGATGACGACGCTGCGGGAGTTGGCGCCGGCTTCCAGCACGAAGTGAGCGTTGGAGCGGCGGCCTGCGCCCGCGCCGTCGACCAGGATGCGCACCGGCTCGGCCGGTTCGGCGTCGGCCGGGATGACCACGTGCAGGGCCTCGGCGGTGTTGGCGGAGGCGACGACGGCGGCCCGGTCGGCCGGGGTCAGGACGGTTCCGCGCGGGGCCGCTCCCTGTGCCAGGCTGCCGCGGACGTAGCCTTCGGGGGCTTCCACGGTGAACGCGGCCGCGTCGCCGTCCGTCGCTGCGTCGGAGAACAGGTTGGCCAGTCCGCGGACCGGGGTGAAGCGCCATTCCTCTTCACGGCCTGTGGGCAGCGCAAAGTCGGCGACGTCGAAGCTCGTGAGCCGCTCGGCGCGCGAGGACATGACGGTGAGGCCGTGGTTGTGGCTGTGGTCCACCTTGGCGGAGACCAGCCCCTCACCTTCCTCGGTGAAACCTGCGATGGAAGGCGCTCCGATGCGGGCCTTTTCAGTAGTAATTTCGGCAGTCATTAACCGACGGATCCTTCCATCTGGAGTTCAATGAGGCGGTTCAGCTCGAGGGCGTATTCCATCGGCAGCTCACGGGCGATCGGCTCGATGAAGCCGCGCACGATCATGGCCATGGCTTCGTCTTCGCGCATGCCGCGGGACATGAGGTAGAAGAGCTGCTCCTCGGAAACGCGCGAGACGGTTGCCTCGTGGCCCAGCTGCACGTCATCCTCGCGGATGTCGATGTACGGGTAGGTGTCCGAGCGGCTGATGGTGTCCACCAGCAGCGCGTCGCAGCGAACCGTGTTCGCGGAGTGCTTGGCACCCTCGCGGATCTGGACCAGGCCACGGTAGGCCGCGCGTCCGCCGCCGCGGGCAACGGACTTGGAGATGATGGAGCTCTTGGTGTTCGGCGCGATGTGCACCATCTTGGAGCCCGTGTCCTGGTGCTGGCCCTCGCCGGCGAACGCGATGGACAGGGTCTCGCCCTTGGCGTGCTCGCCCGTGAGGTAGACGGCCGGGTACTTCATGGTGACCTTGGAGCCGATGTTTCCATCGATCCACTCCATGGTGGCGCCTTCTTCGCAGATCGCGCGCTTGGTCACGAGGTTGTACACGTTGTTGGACCAGTTCTGGATGGTGGTGTAGCGGACGCGGGCGCCCTTCTTGACCACGATTTCCACAACTGCCGAGTGCAGCGAGTCCGACGTGTAGATCGGAGCGGTGCAGCCCTCGATGTAGTGCACGTACGAGTCCTCGTCGGCGATGATGAGAGTGCGCTCGAACTGACCCATGTTTTCCGTGTTGATGCGGAAGTAGGCCTGCAGCGGAATGTCGACGTGCACGCCCTTGGGCACGTACACGAAGGAACCGCCGGACCACACGGACGTGTTCAGCGAGGCGAACTTGTTGTCACCCACGGGGATGATGGTGCCGAAGTACTCCTGGAAGATCTCCGGGTGCTCGCGCAGCGCGGTGTCCGTGTCCAGGAAGATGACGCCCTGGGCCTCAAGGTCCTCGCGGATCTGGTGGTAGACAACCTCGGACTCGTACTGGGCTGCCACACCGGAGACGAGGCGGCTGCGCTCGGCTTCCGGGATGCCGAGCTTCTCGTACGTGTTGCGGATGTCCTCCGGCAGGTCTTCCCAGGTGGCGGCCTGCTTCTCGGTGGAACGCACGAAGTACTTGATGTTGTCGAAGTCGATGCCGGACAGGTCCGCGCCCCAGGTGGGCATGGGCTTGCGGTCGAAGTACTTCAGACCCTTGAGGCGCAGGTCCAGCATCCATTCCGGCTCGTTCTTCTTGGCCGAGATGTCGCGGACCACGTCCTCGTTAAGGCCGCGGCGGGCGTTAGCGCCGACGTCGTTCTTGTCGGCCCAGCCGTACTCGTAGGTACCGATACCGTGGAGCTCGGGATTCTTTTCGAGAATCTCCGAAATCACAGCAGTCTCAGCAACCGTCTTCTCTGATAGTTGGTCCGTCATCACGGCCTTTCTTGCAGATGGTTGGATACTTCGTCCAGGTTGTCCGTAACGGCTCGGGTGGTTTCCGCCACCGTCGCGGCCGGACGGCCTGTGGGTATGTGGGTGGTGCAGACGTGTCCCCCGCGGGCGAGCGTGGAAAGCCTGCGGACATCGACACCGACGAGGCGCGAAAACATTTCCGTTTCCGCGTCACAGAACACGGGAAACTGGGTGGCCAGCTGCTGGATGGGGCAGTGCCCCTGGCACAGCTGGACGCTGGAGAGCGCCGCGGGAAGCGGGGCCTTGGCTTCAATGGTGGCCGTGGAAGCGACGAAGCCGTCCCGGGACAGGGCGGCGGACAGGGCCTGCGCACGGGCCGTGATGTCCGTTCCGGCGGCTTCCACCTCTGGGGCGTAGCGGCGTTCCATCTCGGCAAAACGCTCGACGGCGAACTGGCGGACGGCTTCGTCCCCTGCCACCGCGCCGAGCTGCTTGAGCGCCAGGGTTGCAATGTTCAGGTAATCGTCGCCCAGTGAGGACTGGCCCTGGGAGCTGAGGACGTAGCGGCGTGCGGGGCGGCCGGCACCGGCGCCTGCGCGGGCCACGCGCTTGACCTCGATCACGCCGGCGCGGGACAGGTGGTCCAGGTGGCGGCGTACGGCGGCCGGTGTGAAACCGAGGAGGTCACCCAGTTCGGCTGCGCTGACCGGCCCGTGCTCCAGGACGGCGCTTAGGACGCGGTCACGCGTGCGCTCGTCGGCGTCGGCCGCTGCCGGCACGGACGCCAGGGCAGCACGTTTTCCACCGCGCAGCGCACCTGTAGGCGCGCCCGGCCCGGCCAATGGCACGGCAGTGGTGTTGGTCATGGAATACACAACACAATCATGTCGTAATTTATTGCGGCGTTCCAGTAAGGCAAGGCTGACCTGCGCCCCTGTGGGGCTGCGCCGGCCCGTCTCGAGGATCGGGGGCGGTACGGCATAGCAGGCGTCTGGGTCCGGCCGTGAAGACTAAGCGTCGAAGTGCGTCCGGACTTTTGGGTCTTGAGTCAGTGACGCGAGCACTGAGGCCGCGACTTCCCGGAGTTTGACGTTGCGGGTGTTGGATGCGATTTTCAGGATTCTCATTGCAGATTCCTGGTTGCAGCGGTTTTGCGCCATGCTTGCCCCGGCGGCCAGGTCGATGACGGTGCGCGATTCAAGCGCGGCAGTGAGATTGTTTTTGGCTTCAGCCAGCTGGCTGATTTTCACCGCCAGCCGAAGAGCTTTGGACGCGTGATAGGCATAGGACTCAGCTTTTTCGATGTCCTCGCCGCTGAACCCGTGAGAGCGGGTAGAATACATGTTCAGGCCCGCTTCCGCCTCCCCGGACAGGACCAACGGTACGGACAGGCTTGAGCCAACCTTCTCCATGAGCGCCGCCGCAGCGTAATCGGGCCAGCGGTGTTCCCTGCTCATGTCCGGCACGTGGATGACAGTCTCTTCACGGATGGCGGTCAGGCATGGCCCGTCGCCGGCGCGGTATTGGGTTTCGTCCAGCCGGACGGCGCCCTTTTCGCTGCTGGCTACGGTCAGTGGCTTTTTTTGGCGCATGAGCGTGATGCTGCAGAAAACAAGAGCAGGATCGGAGAGTGTAGAAGCCGTGAAGTTTGCCAATTCGTCGAGCATAAGCTTTACGTCCTCGGTCTTCAGGACAAGATCCTGCAGGTGGTCTACGAGCAGCTCTGGCTGCAATTGACGTGTTTCCGTGGCCATGACCGGCCTCATTCCTCTTCATGCCCAAACAACAACCCCTTGGCAAGGGGGGACACCGGAGGACTTGCGAAGCCGCATACGCGGCGCTCTTTCGAGTATGCGCGCCCAGAACGGAAATAGATAGCTCGTCCACCCAACGTGTGCCGGCGCCTGCGGCCCGGTTCCCCGGCCGCCGGGCCTGGTGACAGCCAATTGTAATGCCCTCTACTGCGGACGCCAACGTTTGCGCCTTAGCTTAGGGCGGAGCGCGTGGTCGTGGTGATGCTGATGGTTTTGCGTTCGGCGGCGATCATCACTGCGTGGGATGCAGTACATCATCTTCCTCACGGTCGGCCTGATGATAGCCCGCGGCTGGCGAAGGCCGGCAAACGCGCTAGTAACAACCACGCCTAACACGCGCTCTTCCGCCCACGCGCCGGAACCCGCTGATCCTGGCGCGGCACCCCTGACGGGTGCCGTGCCGGGCTGGCCCCACTTCACCCATTCTTTCACCCTGTCGGGCCACCCTGAGGGTGGTCCGGCAGTTCCGCTCAGTACCCCGTGCCCGGTATTGAGCTTGAGGTTGCTGTAGCCGAACGGCGGACAATCGCACCTCGTGGAAAAGAGCCATCATGGTGCATTCACAGCTCGACCAGTTCCTCCAGGAAGCCACCTACCCTGACCAGGATTTCGACTGGGCCCTTGACGGGGACACCTTCTACGGCCTCTACACCAACTCGTTCTATGTGTCCCGCAGGACGCCCAAAATAGAGCACGCCTTCTGGACCGCGATGAGCCTGCGCGGCATCTTGGGGCAGTGCCTGCGCGTGAGGGACCGGCGGCAGCGGACTACATTCTCTCCAGCCACCCAGCAGTGAATTTAATTCCCCACTGTCAGGGCGTTTCCTGGAAGACCCCACGTGCCCTGCCGCGCCCGGGTCGAAACGCGGGCGCGACTTCGGCTAGCGGTACCAGCCCACCGAACGGTCGAAGCTGGCTACGAGGGCTCCCGTCCCTGGTGAGTCGCCTCCGCCGGCCGGAAAGTACATGGCTCCGAACTCTGCGCCCCTGGCTTCGATTTGTGCCTGCGCCCAGACCTTGGCGGCTTCAATGTCCTTCGCCGGGATGCTTTCCCGTGTGGTACCGCCTGCGCTGTGATGGATGTCCAGCTGGTATTCCCCTGGCTGGGAAGCCCCCTCGTGGTGGACTGGGTCGCGTTCATCCCGTCTGCTGATCATCACCTGCGCCGAGGCATGGAGTATCGAGGGGTCTTTGGCGTTGCCCCCATTCTCCTGCTGTTCCATCCGCAGGCGTGAAACCACGCTCTCGACGGTGTCGTCATCGCTGGCCGCGTAGGCCGCAGCGTTGAGATCAGCTTCTGAACCGCCAACGCTTTTCAAGTACTTCATAAATTGCTCGGAGCTGGACTGCTTGGAGTTCATGCACCCTCCCTGAGGGTAATCGCGGCGATTGCCGACCCAGCCCACACTAGACCTATTGGACTGCCTTCTACCGGTATTACCAGGGATACTTTCGCCTCGAGCCGGAACAAAACCTCCGACAAGGGGCACGGCCGTTGTCGGCGGAGCGGATTCATCCGTTTCCTCAAAGTTGGACTGACAATGGAAGGCCCGGCAGCGGTCGACTAGATCACCTCAAACTTGCCCATCCTGCTCTGATCCAGGCGCCCGGATTAGGTTAAGACCGTTAAGGCGCGCATGCTGGGCGATGAGGCACCGGATACTCAGGATACTTAATTCCTGGATTCGTGAACTCAAGCGCCGATCAGTTCGGACGATCGGAACTCTGTCATCCGTTATGCAGCCAGCGGCCCTGATGGAATCTTTTGAGGAGCCCCGCGCAACATCCGGTTCAGTGTCGTCCTTCCCGAATCTCCGTTCATTCAGGTGGCAACCCCAATCTCCGGGCTCATCACTGCCCTCCCTGACTCAGGGTGCTATCCGCTGATGACGTTCCACCTGAGCCGGGCGAAAACTGACTGGCGAGAACGTTGGGGTCCAAAGTCCGATCCATTTCAAACGGCATCGACCCAGCGACCTCGACGGGCCGGCTGATGCTGAACATGCTCGCCATCTTGGCCGAATATGAGCGAGAGCTGATCGTCGAGCGCGTCAATGCCGGCATCGGCCGCCGCCAGTCAGAACGGAACACGATTCGGCGGGCCGGTTACCGCCGCGGAAGTACGCCCTCACCAGTGACAGTACTACTTCACGTAGAATGCTGGGGTGCGATCCCCCAAATCCCCCGTCTTGACCATCGACGGGCTCATCAAGGACGTCGGTCCGCTCCCCACCCTCGATGGCAAGATGCTCAGGGTGGTGAGCGACGTCTCCCTCGTCGCCGGCCGCGGCGAAGTTACGGCCCTGCTCGGAGCGAACGGTGCCGGCAAGACTACCACCATCGAATGCGCCCAGGGGCTCCAAAAGCGCACGGGCGGAACTATTTCGCTGCTCGGCTCGGATCCCGGCACCGCCGGAGCGGAACTGCGCGCCCGCGTCGGCGTCATGCTCCAGGACGGCGGCCTCCCGCCGTCGGCCCGTCCCATCCCCCTGCTCCGGCACATTGCCGGTATGTACCGCAATCCCAGGCCGCTGGACGAGCTGGTGCAGCGGCTGGGCATCGACAGCTTCAGCAGGACCAACGTCCGCCGGCTCTCCGGCGGACAGAAGCAGCGGCTGGCCCTCGCCGCCGCCCTGATCGGCAACCCCGAGGTTCTGTTCCTGGACGAACCCAGCGCCGGACTGGACCCGCAGTCCCGCCAGTTGGTCTTCGAACTGATCTCTGAACTCCGGGACAGCGGGATGGGGATCATTCTCACCACCCACCTCATGGATGACGCGCAGCGGCTGGCCGACTACGTGTACATCATCGACGCCGGCAGGAACGTTGCGGAGGGCACCGTCGCCCAGCTGCTGCAGCACAACATGCCGGAGACGCCGCACAGGGACCATGTCCGGACGCTGCACTTCGAAGCACTGCCGGGGCTGGACTTCACCGGCGTTCTGGCGGCTGAGATACAGATCCGCGAGACGCGTTCTGGCAGCTACACGGCCACCGGCGCGCTGACCCCTGCGGACCTCGCAGCGCTGACCGCGTGGTGGGCACACCACGGCATCATGCCGGGCTCGCTGAGCATGGAGGCCCGGAGCCTCGAAGACGTATTCCTTGACATTTCCGGAAGGGAAATCCGATGACGACAGCCACGGGCAGCGCCCCCGCTCCCCTGCTCCGCCGGATCCTGCTGCAGGGCAAGTACGAGGCCGCGACCATGCTCCGGAACGGCGAGCAGCTGATCCTCGCGGTGGTACTACCCCTTCTTGCCCTGATCGGCCTCACGGTCACCCCGCTGCTCGACGGCATGGGGGACAGCCGGGTCAATATCGCGGTCCCGGGCATCCTGGCGCTGTGTGCCATGTCCACTGCGTTCACCGGGCAGGGCATCGCCACGGGCTTCGACCGGCGGTACGGCGTGCTGCGGTTCCTGTCCACCACGCCGCTGGGACGGGCCGGACTCATCGCCGGAAAGATCCTCGCGGTCCTGGCCGTCCTGGTGATCCAGCTGGTCATCGTCGCCGCTGTCGCCTTCCCGCTCGGGTGGCGCCCCGATCCGCTGGGCGTCCTGCCCGGCCTTTGCCTGCTGGTGCTGGGCGCGGCCGCGTTCACCGCGCTGGGGCTGCTGGTGGCGGGCACTGTCCGGCCCGAAGCCACGTTGGCCATCACCAACCTGCTGTGGATCCTGCTGGGCGCCCTGGGCGGCATCGTCATCCCCATGCAGCGGCTGCCGGAACTCGCCCAGAACACCGTTCACCTGCTGCCCTCCGGGTCACTCGGGGAAGGGCTGCGGGACGCTTTCCTGCACGGCGCCGTCAACGGCAACGCTGTCCTTGTCCTGCTGATGTGGACGGTTCTCGCCGGCGCAGCAGCCATCCGCTGGTTCAAATGGAATTGAGAATAAAGTGAGTACGGCTTCGCGCCTCCCCCAGTTCCTCGGCCGTCTGGCATCCAGGCTTCCGGTCACCGTCGATTCGACCGTCCGCCGCCTTGCCGTGCTGTCCCTGATCGGGCAGACGGTCCTGGTGGTCACCGGCGGCGCCGTCCGGCTAACCGCCTCCGGCCTTGGCTGCCCCACCTGGCCCAGGTGCACGAACAATTCCTTGGTGAATACCCCCGAGATGGGAATCCACGGCTTCATCGAGTTCGGGAACCGGCTCCTGACGTTTGCCCTGGCCGCCGTCGCGGCACTCATGCTCGTCTACTTGTGGAACCTGCGCAAGGAGCGCAAGGACCTGTTCCTGCTGGCCCTGGGCCTGCTGGCGAGCATCCCGGCGCAGGCCGTCATCGGCGGCATCACCGTGCTTACCCAGCTGAACCCCTGGGTGGTTGGCCTGCATTTCCTGGTGTCCATGGCCCTGGTGGTTTTTGCCACGCTGCTGGTCAACCGTGCGTACGGCAGGACGGGAGGGTTCCGCACCCGTCCCCTTACCGCCCTGCCGGGGGTCCTGCGGCCGGTGATGACCGCCGTTGCGCTGTTCTCCGCTATCGCCGTCATGCTGGGCGTCGTGGTGACCGGCGCCGGACCGCACGCGGGTGACGCCAATGCGCCCCGCAACGACCTGGACTGGGACCTCTTCTCGCACATCCATGCCGTGCCCGCCTACCTGGTCACCGCCGGCACGCTGCTCGCCGTGTACATCGTGTTCCGCCGCGGCATCTCCGGCACGTTCCGTATGGCCGTGCTGATGCTCCTCGGCGTCACCGTGCTGCAGGCCGTCATCGGCTTCACGCAGTACTACAACGGCATTCCCGCGCTTCTCGTCGGCGCGCACATGCTGGGTGCGGCCCTGCTCATGAGCGCGGCAACCAACGCCGCCGACATCGCCCGCACCAGCCCCGTCAGGTAAACCTTCCCCCGACGCTTCCTCATATCCTGTCGCTCCATCCCCGACGCTTCCTCACATCGGGCCACCGGCGGCCAACGAGAAAACGCCCCTTCACATGTGCAGTGCAGGCGCGTTTCGTCATTCCGCAGGAGGTGAGGACGCGTTGCAGGAAAAGCCGCAGGAGGTGAGGACGCGTTGCAGGAAAAGCCGCAGGAGGTGAGGACGCGTTGCAGGAAAAGCCGCAGGATCTGAGGAAGCGTTGCAGGAAAACCCGCAGGAGGTGAGGGGGCGTCCTGGAGGGCTGGTTCCTGGGTGGGCTAGCCCATGATCGGCGAGCCGACGAACGGGTCGACGGCCAGCGCGATGAAGAGCAGCGTCAGGTAACTGATAGAGCCATGGAAGACCTTCATGGCGCCCTTGTCGGAGAGGTCCCCGCCCTGCGCCCGGTTGTAGAGGGCGTGAGACTCGTACAGGAACCATGCACCGGCCAGGACGGCAACAGCGGTGTAAACCCAGCCAGCGCTGCCGGCCGGGATCATGAGCAGCGAGCACGCGACCATGGCCCAGGCGTACAGGACCACCTGGACGGACACGACCTTGGCGCCGGCGATGGCGCCGAGCATCGGCACATTCGCGTTGCGGTAGTCCTCGCCGTAGCGCATGGAGAGCGGCCAGTAGTGCGGCGGGGTCCAGAGGAAGATCACCATGAACAGGACGATGGCCGGCCACTCGACCGTGTTGGTCACGGCGGCCCAGGCGATCAGCACGGGGAAACAGCCCGCGGCGCCACCCCAGACGATGTTCTGGGCGGTGCGGCGCTTGAGGATCATCGTGTAGATGACGACGTAGAAGACGATGGCACCGAGTCCGAGCCAGGCGGAGAGCGGGTTTGCGCCGAACCAGAGGATGGCGATGGCAGCGGCGCCCAGCAGCCAGGCAAAGATCAGGGCCTCGCGCGGAGTGACCTCGCCGGTGACCAGGGGGCGCTTCTCGGTGCGGTGCATCAGCTTGTCGATGTCGCGGTCGATGTAGCAGTTGAAAGCGCCGGCGCTGCCGGCGGCGAACGCGCCGCCCACGAGGGTGGCCAGGATGAGGCCGAGGGACGGGAAGCCGCGTTGTGCATAAATCATGGTGGGCAGGGTGCTGACCAGCAGGAGTTCAATAACCCTGGGTTTGGTGAGTGCAAGGTACGCCTTCGCCTTGCGGGCTAGTCCGGCTCTTCCGTGGACCCGGGAAGAGGTCAGCGGCGTATCTGTTGTGCTCACGTGGCAGTCACTCTGTTTCTGTCTGGCTGTTTATCTGATCGGTTCGCCCGGACACGCGGTCCGGACCGATCCCTCATCGGCGGCTGACGGGGCGGACGTGTGTGTTCCAGAACCCGCCCTGCCCGCCGGTGGCCTCCCGATATCATACCGCGGTCCCGCATCGATCGCTGGCATCGGTGTGTGACGGCAAATCACTGAAAATGATTCGTTCGTGCTTGCTTCAATCACATTAACGCAGCCTCACCGCACGGATGATTCACAAAAGAGAAATTGCGTCCAGCTGGTGAGATTTTGGCCGCCCGAAGTGTGGAATCGAGCTAAGCTGTCTGCAGATCAGCGCACACTGGAAGACGGGCAAGAAACCGCATTCCGACCGTCCGGCGACTGAATGAAGATCAACGTTTCAATGGTGAACGGCTGGTAGGCACAAATGCAGCGGGCACCAATTATGCCCTGCCGCTGTGTGTCATTACCGCTTGTCGTTTAACACAGAGAGGGGCCCGGATTCCGTGGCACATGTGAAAGAGCAAGAACTGACTTGGACCGACCTTGACCAGCGTGCCGTTGACACCGTGCGTGTCCTGGCCGCCGACGCCGTGGAGAAGGTGGGCAACGGCCACCCCGGCACCGCGATGAGCCTGGCGCCGGCCGCTTACCTCCTGTTCCAGAAGCTGATGCGGCACGACCCGAAGAACCCGGACTGGATCGGCCGCGACCGTTTTGTTCTCTCCCCCGGCCACACGTCCCTGACGCTGTACATCCAGCTGTTCCTCTCCGGCTACGGCCTGGAACTGAAGGACCTCGAAGCACTGCGCACGTGGGGCTCCCTCACCCCGGGCCACCCGGAGTACAAGCACACCGCCGGCGTGGAGATCACCACCGGCCCGCTGGGGCAAGGCCTGGCCTCCTCCGTGGGCTTTGCGTACTCCCAGCGCCGCCAGCGCGGCCTGTTCGACGCCGACGCCGCCCCCGGCACCAGCCCCTTCGACCACACCATCTGGGTCATCGCTTCCGACGGCGACCTCCAGGAAGGTGTGACCTCAGAGGCTTCCTCCCTCGCCGGCCACCAGGAGCTCGGCAACCTCGTGGTCATCTACGACGAGAACCACATCTCCATTGAAGACGACACCGACATCGCCTTCACCGAGGACGTCCTGAAGCGATACGAGGCTTACGGCTGGCACACCCAGCGCGTTGACTGGACCAAGACCGGCGACTACAAGGAAGACGTCCAGGAGCTGTACTCGGCGCTTCAGGCGGCCAAGGCGGAAACCTCCAAGCCGTCCATCATCTCGCTGCGCACCATCATCGGCTACCCGGCCCCGAAGAAGCAGAACACCGGCAAGATTCACGGCTCCGCCCTGGGTTCGGAAGAAGTGGCTGCACTGAAGAACGTCCTCGGCTTCGACCCCGAGAAGTCCTTCGAGGTAGACGAGGACGTGCTGGCCCACGCCCGCGCCGTCGTCGACCGCGGCGCCCATGCACGCAAGGAATGGGAAGAGTCCTTCTCCGCCTGGCAGTCCGCCAACCCGGAAGGCGCTGCCCTGCTGGAGCGCGTTGAAGCCCGCAAGCTGCCCACCGAGCTCGACGGCGTTCTCCCGGTCTTCCCGGCCGGCAAGGACGTCTCCACCCGTGCAGCGTCCGGCAAGGTCCTGAACGCCATCGGCCCCGTCATGCCGGAACTCTGGGGCGGCTCGGCCGACCTCGCCGAGTCCAACAACACCACGATCGAGGGCTCGCCGTCGTTCGTTCCCGCGGGCAAGCAGACCAACGCCTGGTCCGGCAACCCCTACGGCCGGGTCCTGCACTTCGGTATCCGTGAGCACGCGGCAGCGTCGATCGTGAACGGCATCAGCCTGCACGGCAAGACCCGCGCGTTCTCCGGCACGTTCCTGATTTTCAGCGACTACCAGCGTCCGGCCATCCGCCTCGGTGCCCTCATGGGCGTGCCGTCTCTGTACGTCTGGACCCACGACTCCATCGGCCTCGGCGAGGACGGCCCGACGCACCAGCCGGTTGAGCAGCTCGCTTCGCTGCGCGCCATCCCGGGCCTCGACGTCGTCCGTCCGGGCGATGCAAACGAAGTTGCGGCAGCGTGGAAGACCATGCTGGAGAACCACGATAACCCGGCCGGCATCGTCCTGACCCGCCAGAACATCCCCACTTACGAGCGTGGCGAGGGCGCGGCCGAGGGTGACACCTTCGGCTCGACCGCTGGCGTCGCCAAGGGCGGTTACGTCCTGGCCGAGGCGTCCAAAGACGGCAAGACCGTGGACGCGCAGGTCATCCTGATCGGCACCGGCTCGGAAGTCCAGCTGGCCGTCCAGGCCCGCGAAGCGCTGCAGGCCGAAGGCATCGCCGCCCGCGTGGTGTCCATGCCGTGCGTCGAGTGGTTCAACAAGCAGGACGCCGCCTACCGCGAGGCAGTCCTGCCCGCAGCGGTCAAGGCCCGCGTTTCGGTTGAAGCCGGCCTGTCCCAGGGCTGGCGCGAGTTCGTCGGCGACGCCGGCCGCTCCATCAGCCTCGAGCACTACGGCGCATCCGCCGACTACAAGCGCCTGTTCCAGGAATTTGGCATCACGGCAGAAGCTGTTGCCGCCGCCGCCAAGGATTCCCTCGCCGGACTCCAGTCCTGACAGCACCCCACAAGTTCAAGGAGATTAGAAATGACTAGCACTCCCACCCAGCAGCTTTCCGACGCCGGCGTTTCCATCTGGCTCGATGACCTCTCCCGGGGCCGTCTGAAGACCGGAACGCTGCAGAAGCTGATCGACGAGAAGAACGTTGTCGGTGTCACCACGAACCCCAGCATCTTCCACGCAGCCATCACCGCCGGCACGGACTACGACGCCACCATCGCGGCCCAGGCCGCTGCCGGCGCCTCCATCGAAGAGACCATCTTCGAAATCACGACGACGGATGTCGCCGACGCCTGCGACCTCTTCGCCCCGATCGCCGCGGCAACCAAGGGTGTGGACGGCCGCGTCTCCATCGAGGTGGACCCCCGCCTCGCCTGGGACACCGCCGGCACCATCGCCGAAGCGAAGCACCTTTACAAGAAGGTCAACCGCGACAACGTCCACATCAAGATCCCGGCCACCCTTGAGGGCCTGGAGGCCATCACGGCAACCCTGGCCGAGGGCATCAGCGTCAACGTGACCCTGATCTTCTCGCTGGAGCGCTACCGCGCCGTCATCAACGCCTTCCAGAGCGGTCTGGAGCAGGCCAAGGACAACGGCCACGACCTGTCCAAGATCCACTCCGTCGCGTCCTTCTTCGTCTCCCGCGTGGACACGGAAATCGACAAGCGCCTGGACGCGATCGGCACCGAGGAAGCCAAGGCCCTCAAGGGCAAGGCCGGCGTCGCCAACGCACGCCTCGCCTACCAGGTCTACGAAGAGCTCTTCTCCACCGAACGCTGGGCCGTGCTGGCCGAGGCCGGCGCCCTGCCGCAGCGTCCGCTGTGGGCTTCCACCGGCGTGAAGGACCCGGCTTACCCCGATACCCTCTACGTCACCGAGCTCGTTGCTCCGAACGTCGTGAACACCATGCCGGAGAAGACCCTGGACGCCACGTTCGACCACGGCGTGGTCACGGGCGACACCGTCACCAACGGCTACGATGAAGCGAACGCCACCCTCAACGCCCTTGATGCCCTCGGTGTGTCCTACAACGAGGTCGTTGCCCTGCTGGAATCCGAAGGCCTGGACAAGTTTGTTGCCAGCTGGAAGGAACTCCTGGCAGACGTCGAAGGCGCCCTCGCCACCGCACGGAAGGCCTCCTAACCCAACATGAGCACACTCAGCTACGACGCCACCGGTTCCGCCCGGAAGGCTCTTGAGCAGCACCTGCCCGCCCTCGTGGAAGACCGCGTTGCCACCCGGATCTTCGCCAAGGACCACACCCTGTGGGGTCCTGATGCGGAAGCCGAGTCGGCAATCCGCCTCGGCTGGGTCGAGGCGGCCACCGTCTCCCGGCCCCTGGTGGACGGCATCCTGGAACTCCGCGATGCCCTGAAAGCGGAGGGTGTTACCCGCATTGCCCTCTGCGGCATGGGCGGCTCCTCGCTTGCTCCTGAGGTCATCGCCGGCACCGCTGGCGTCGAGCTGACTGTGCTGGACAGCACCGACCCCGAACAGGTCGGTGCTGCCCTCGCGGACCGCCTCGCGGAAACCGCGATCGTGGTTTCCTCGAAATCCGGTTCGACCCTGGAAACGGATTCGCAGCGGCGGATCTTCGAACACGCCTTCACAGAGGCCGGTCTCGATGCAAAGAGCCGGATCATCGTGGTCACGGATCCCGGGTCCCCGCTGGACAAGGCCTCACGCGAGGCCGGCTACCGCGCGGTCTTCAACGCGGACCCGAACGTGGGCGGCCGCTACTCTGCGCTGACGGCCTTCGGGCTCGTCCCGTCCGGCCTGGCCGGCGTGGACATTGCGGCCCTGCTGGACGAGGCTGAAGAAGCCGCGGAGATCCTGAACGAGGACGCTCCCGAGAACATCGGGCTGGTCCTCGGCGCCGCGCTGGGCGGCACCAACCCGCTGCGCGACAAAATCGTCATCGCGGAGGACGGCTCCGGCATCGTGGGATTCGCTGACTGGGCCGAACAGCTCATCGCTGAATCCACGGGCAAGCTCGGCACCGGCGTCCTGCCGGTTGTCGCCGGCCCGGATGCCCCGGAAGTCACTTCCGGCGCTGAAGACGTCCTGGTAGTCCGCCTGGTCAGCACGGATGCCGACGTCGAACTCGGCGAGAACGAAGTTGCCATTGCCGGCGGTCTGGCCTCGCAGATGATGGTGTGGGAGTTCGCCACTGCTGTGGCCGGGCGTCTCCTGGGCATCAACCCGTTTGACCAGCCCGACGTCGAAGCCGCCAAGGTGGCCGCCCGTGGTCTGCTGGACGCCCAGCCGGAACCGACGCCGGCCAACTTCACCGACGGCGCCATCGAGGTGCGCGGCGGAGAATGGCTCGGCGACGCCGCCTCAGCAACCGACGCGGTCTCCGCGTTGCTGGCACAGCTGGGCAGCGACGGGTACCTGAGCGTCCAGGCTTACTTCGACCGTCTGGCCTACGCACAGCTCGAGGGAGTCCGGGACGAACTCGCCGCCGTGAGCGGTCGGCCTGTCACCTTCGGCTGGGGCCCCCGCTTCCTGCACTCCACCGGCCAGTTCCACAAGGGCGGCCCCGCGATCGGTGTCTTCCTGCAGGTCACGGCGGCGTCCGCCCAGGACCTCGCCATTCCCGAGCGTCCGTTCACGTTCGGTGAGCTGATCACGGCCCAGGCTGCCGGCGACGCCCAGGTGCTGAGCGAACACGGCCGGCCCGTCCTGCGCCTGCACCTCACCGACCGCGCTGCGGGCGTCGCCCAGCTGCAGGAGATCGTTTCTTCGCTTGCCGGCAAGGCAGCATCCGCCACTGAGAGCTAAGGCCCTGAATTAACCATGCCAGATACTTTGAACGGCAGACGGTCAGCGGGCCGGTCCGGGAATCCTTTGCGGGATCCGCGGGACCGGCGGTTGAACCGGATTGCCGGGCCGTCCTCGTTGGTGCTCTTCGGAGTTACCGGGGATTTGGCCCGTAAGAAGCTCATGCCTGCCGTGTATGACCTTGCCAACCGTGGGTTGTTGCCGCCGAGTTTCGCTTTGGTGGGTTTCGGCCGGCGGGACTGGGACAACGAGGATTTCGCCGCGGAGGTGAAGGACGCGGTGAAGGCGTATGCCCGGACGCCGTTTGATGAGGCGGTCTGGAACCAGCTGTCGGAGGGTATCCGGTTCGTGCGGGGCGCGTTCGACGACGACGCGGCGTTTGAGCGGCTCGGGGAGACGATCGGGGAGCTCGACGGGAACCGCGGGACCCGCGGGAACCACGCGTTCTACCTCTCGATCCCGCCGAAGGCCTTCGAGCAGGTCTGCCGGCAGCTGTCCAAGCACGGCCTGGCGCAGGCCGGGGGTGAGAAGTGGCGGCGGGTGGTGATCGAGAAGCCGTTCGGGCATGACCTGGCCTCTGCCCGGCAGCTGAACGACATTGTGGAGTCGGTGTTCCCGGCCGATGCGGTGTTCCGGATTGATCATTACCTGGGCAAGGAGACGGTGCAGAATATCCTGGCGCTGCGGTTCGCGAACCAGTTGTTCGAGCCGTTGTGGAACGCGAACTACGTGGACCATGTGCAGATCACCATGGCCGAGGACATCGGTACCGGCGGCCGGGCCGGGTATTACGACGGTGTGGGCGCGGCCCGGGACGTGATCCAGAACCACCTGCTGCAGCTGCTGGCGCTGACGGCGATGGAGGAGCCGATCTCCTTCAACGCGGACGATCTGCGGGCGGAGAAGGAAAAGGTCCTCGCCGCGGTGCGTTTGCCGGAGGACCTGTCCACGCATTCGGCCCGCGGCCAGTTCGCCGGCGGCTGGCAGGGCGGGGAGCAGGTCCAGGGGTATCTGGAGGAGGAGGGCATCCCGGCGGACTCCAAAACCGAAACGTATGCCGCGATCCGGGTGGACATCAACACCCGGAGGTGGGCCGGGGTGCCGTTCTACCTGCGCGCCGGCAAACGGCTGGGGAGGCGGGTCACGGAGATCGCGGTGGTGTTCAAGCGGGCACCGAACCTGCTCTTCCGTGACCACGGGGACGATGATTTCGGGCAGAACGCGGTGGTGATCCGGGTCCAGCCCGATGAGGGCGCCACGATCCGGTTCGGGTCCAAGGTCCCCGGCACCCAGATGGAGGTCCGGGATGTGACGATGGACTTCGGTTACGGGCATTCGTTTACCGAGTCCAGCCCCGAGGCCTACGAGCGGCTGATCCTGGATGTGCTCCTGGGTGAGCCGCCGTTGTTCCCGCGGCACGAGGAAGTGGAGCTGTCCTGGAAGATCCTGGACCCCTTCGAAGAGTACTGGGCCGGTTTGGGTGAACAGC
>NZ_JAAOXD010000009.1:283401-284065 GCF_014694315.1 Arthrobacter ipis
CGATGTGACGATGGACTTCGGGTACGGGCATTCGTTTACCGAGTCCAGCCCCGAGGCCTACGAGCGGCTGATCCTGGACGTGCTCCTGGGGGAGCCGCCGTTGTTCCCGCGGCACGAGGAAGTGGAGCTGTCCTGGAAGATCCTGGACCCCTTCGAAGAGTACTGGGCCGGTTTGGGTGAACAGCCCGAGCCCTATGCGCCCGGCAGCTGGGGCCCGGCCTCGGCCGATGAGCTGCTAGCCCGTGACGGACGCACCTGGAGAAGGCCATGATCGTAGACCTGCCCAACACCACCACCTCGAACGTTTCCAAGAAGATCCAGTCGCTGCGTGAGCAGGGCGGGGTGATCGCTCTCGGCCGGGTCCTGACCCTCGTGGTGGTCACCAAGTCCGGGCTCGAGGAGGAAGCGATCGAGGCCGCGAACGAGGCCAGCCGCGAACACCCCTGCCGGATCATCGTGCTCGCCGATGCGGGTTCGTCAGCGCCGAACCGGCTCGACGCGCAGATCCGGGTCGGCGGGGACGCCGGCGCCTCGGAGGTCATCGTGCTGCGCGGCTTCGGGGAACTCGCGGAGGAATCCGAGTCCCTGGTCGCCGCGCTGCTGCTGCCCGACGCCCCGATCGTGGCCTGGTGGCCGCACGGGGCACCGAAGAACGCGTCCGAAA
>NZ_JAAOXD010000009.1:284165-320564 GCF_014694315.1 Arthrobacter ipis
GGCATGCCGGCCAGCTTGCCCTTGATGTCCCACAGCGCCATGTCCACCGCGGCGATCGCCGCCATCGTCACCGGGCCGCGGCGCCAGTACGAGGACCGGTACAGGAACTGCCAGGTGTCCTCGATCCGGTGCGGGTCCTTGCCGATCAGCAACTGCGCGACGTGCTCCTTCAGGTACGCGGCCACCGCGAGCTCGCGCCCGTTCAGCGTGGCGTCACCGACGCCGGTCACGCCGTCCTCCGTAGTAATACGAAGGGTCACGAAGTTACGGGAGGGGCTTGTCACGAAGACTTCCGCGGCAACGATTTTCACAGGTCCAGGCCTTCCTTCACATCAGCAGAATTTCAAGATTCCGGGCCGGGCGGCCCGATGGGCGTTACAGTCAGCGCTGGGTGCTGCCGGCAACATGGTCGCCCAGGAGTGTGAGTTCACGGGTCCGCGGCAGGCCTTCCCAGTCCCCCGCCGTACTGACGGCGAAGGCGCCCGCAAGCGCGCCGCGGCTGAGGCGTCCGGCCACGTTCTCGCCGTCGAGCAGGGCCGAGAGGTATCCGGCGGTGAAGGCATCTCCGGCACCGACGGTGTCGATGCTCGTCACCGGCACAGCCGGCACCTCATGGCGTCCGACGGCGGTGTGGACGCCCGCGCCGGCGGCGCCGCGTTTGACCACCACTTCCTGCACGCCCAGGTCAAGGAGCTGCTTGGCAGCGAGGACCTCGGCGGCCTCCGAGGAATCCAGCTCCGCTTCAGGATCTGCTCGTTCCAGGTCCGGCGCCACCAGCCCGAGCTCGTCGTCGGACGCGATCAGGATGCTGGCATACGGCACCACCCGGGCCAGCGCAGCCTTGGCCTCGTCACGGGACCAGAGCTTGCTGCGGTAGTTGACGTCCAGCGAGACGAGGATCCCCGCGCTTTTGGCCCGGCCGGCGGCATATTCAACTGCTTCCTGCGCCTGCGGACTGAGGGCGGCGGTGATTCCGGTCAGGTGCAGCACCCGGGCGCCGCCGGCGAGGGCCACGTCGACGTCGTCGCGGTTGAGCGTGGATCCGGCGGACGCGGAGCGGTAGTAGTAGGCGCGGGTGACATCGGCCGTGCGCTGTTCCAGAAACATCACGCCCGTGCTGCGGACCGTATCCTCCCGGTGGAGCACGTCGATGCCTTCCCCGCGCAACTGGCGCAGGATGAACTCACCGTGCGGGTCGCTGCCGATGACGCCTGCCCAGCGCACCCGGTGCCCCAGCCGGGCCGCGCCCACGGCGACGTTCGATTCGGCCCCGGCCACATGCATCGACAGGCAGCCACCGGCAGAGATCGGCCCGCCGGTCCTGAGCGAGACCATGGATTCGCCTAGCGTAAGGAGGTCGACGGCGGGAGTCACCGCGGGCCCTCCACGGCAGTGCGCCCGAAACCGGCGGCCAGATCCACGAAGCTGCGTGCCCGCGACCGTACCGGCGCCAGGTCCCCGCCGGAGCCGGCATCCCCGAAGAGCGGCCCGCCGAGGCCCACCGCGATGGCACCCGCCTCCCAGTAGGCCGCGGCCTGTTCGAGGCCGACGCCTCCCACCGCGATGAAGGGAATGTCCGGAAATGGGTCACGCAACGCCTTGAGGTACGGCAGTCCGCCGATCGAGGCCGGGAAAAGCTTGACGGCAGTCGCCCCGCGGTTCATGGCCTCGTAGGCCTCGCTGGGCGTCATTGCACCGGCCAGAACCGGTATCCCCTGCCGCGCGGACTCGTCGATAGATTCGGCCAGCGCCGGGGTCACGGTGAACTGCCCGCCGGCCTCAAAGACGTTGTCCACGTCCCGCACTGTCAGCACTGTTCCCGCCCCGACGAAGCAGCCGGCCGGGGCAGCCGCCCGCACCTCGCTGATGGCTTGCAGCGCACCGGGGGTGGTGAGCGCGATTTCGACGAACCGGAAACCCTCCTCCATGGCAACGAGTGCTGCCTTCGCGGCGGCCCGTCCGTCCGAGCCACGCACGATGGCTACCAGCCGGCTGTCCCTGACGCCGTTGAGCAGCAGTTCGGGATTCATGGTTCCTGTGTTTTCCATTCTGACCGTCACCATTCCGCGAAGGAGCCGTCGGGGTGCCGCCAGACCGGTCCGCGCCAGGCGTGGCCCAGCTTGTCGGCGGCACGGACCACGGCTTCGTCGATTTCGATGCCCAGCCCCGGCCCGGTCAGCCGCTCGATGTGCCCGTCCACGAACCTGAGCGGGGTCTTGTCCACCACGTAGTCCAGGACCTCGGCGCCCTGGTTGTAATGGATGCCGATGCTTTGTTCCTGGATGAGGAAGTTGGGCGTCGCGAAGCCAACCTGCAGGCATGCCGCGAGCGCGAGCGGACCCAGCGGGCAGTGCGGGGCGAGCTGCACTTCATAGATCTCGGCCAGCGAGGCGATCTTGCGGGTCTCTGTGATGCCGCCTGCATGGGAGAGGTCGGGCTGCGCCACGGCGATCCCGGCCTGTAGTGCGGGCAGGAACTCCTGCCTGCTGTAAAGCCGCTCGCCGGTGGACACCGGCGTGGTCGTGGAGGAGGTGAATTCCCGCAGCAGGTGGGTGTTCTCGGGAACGACAGGTTCCTCCAGGAAGAACGGCCGGAACGGTTCCAGCAGCGGCGCCACCCGCCGGGCGTTGGCCAGGCTGAAGCGGCCATGGAAGTCGACGGCGACGTCCCGGTGGTCCCCCAGGACCTCGCGGGCGGCCGCAACCCGGCGGACCACGCCGTCGAGCTCCGCGACGGAGGCCACCGGACTCATCCTGCCGCTGGCGTTCATCTTGACGGCGGTAAGCCCCACTTCCAGCTGGGCGCTGATCTGGTCAGCCACCTCGTTGGGTTCGTCACCGCCCACCCAGCCGTACATGCGGATCCGGTCACGGACGGGGCCGCCCAGCAGCTGGTGCACCGGCGCGTTGAAGTGCTTGCCGGCGATGTCCCACAGTGCCTGGTCAAGCCCGGACACTGCGCTTGCCAGGATGGGGCCGCCCCGGTAGAACGACCCCTTGGTCATGACCTGCCAGTGGTCTTCGATCCGGAGGGCGTCCTGGCCGATGAGCAGCTCGGCGAGCTGGTCGACGGCGGTGCGCACCGTCTCGCTGCGGCCTTCACAGCTCGCCTCGCCCCAGCCCACAATCCCGCTGTCGGTCTCGATGCGGACGAACAGCCAGCGCGGCGGCACCAGGAAGGTTTCTATCCTGCTGATTCGTGTCATTTCTGAGCCCCTAGCCCTTGGTGGCGCCGGCGGTCAGACCGGAGACGATGTACTTCTGCGTGAACAACGCAATGATCATGATCGGGATGGTCACCACGGTGGCGGCCGCCATCAGCCCGCCCCAGTCGATGCTGGCGTAGGAGACGAAGTCGAAGATGGCCACGGGCAGCGTCTTCGTCTTCGAGCCGGACAGGACCAGGGCGAACATGAAGTTGTTCCACGAGAAGATGAAGGCCAGGATGCCAGCGGTGGCCATGCCGGCCACGGACAGCGGGAGGGTGATGTGGCGGAAGGCGCCGATCGGGGTGAGCCCGTCCACCTGAGCCGATTCCTCCAGTTCGATCGGCAGCGAGTCGAAGTAGCTCATCATGATGTACACGATCAGCGGCAGGGCGACGAACATGTGGCTGAGGATCAGGACTTCGAAGCCGCCCACCATCTTCAGGTTGGAGAAGACGTAGTACCAGGGCACCAGCAGGGAAACGCCCGGGATGACGCGGGCCATGAGCACCACAAGCGCCGAGCGGTGCATGGTGAACCGGCTCATGGCGTAGGCCGCCGGGACCCCCAGGACCAGTGACAGCGCGGTGGAGGTGAAAGCCACCCAGAAGCTGTTGAAGATGAAGACGAAGTAGTTGTTCCGCTGCAGGACGTTGGCGTAGTTCTCGGCAGTCGGCGTGAACAGGAAGGACTTCCCCGCATCGTAGATGTCCACGTTGGTCTTGAAGGAAGCGAGCAGCATCCAGAACAGCGGCGCGATCAGGAACAGCACCACCGCCACCAGGGCAATGACACGGAACACCTTGTAGCCGCTGCTGCGCAGCGGCTTCCTGCGGCGGGCCGTTCCGCGCCGCTGGCTTGCCGGCGTCTGGGATTCGGTCAGAAGGGTCATTTGCTTACCGCTTTCTTGCGCATGGTCAGCAGCCACATGGAGCCAATGATGATCATGAAGAACAGGATCAACACGGCGGAGGAGAGCCCGTACTGGTTGTAGTCGAAGCTGAGCCCGTAGGCGTACACGTTCAGCGTCTCCACCTCGTGGAATGAACCGCCGCCCTTGCCCTTGGTGGCGTAGAGGATGTCGAACGTTTTGAGCGCGTCGATGCCGCGCAGCAGGATGGCCACGATCACGGTGGGCATCATGAGGGGCAGGGTGACGAAGAAGAAACGCTGGAAGGCATTGGCGCCGTCCATGCGCGCGGCCTCATCCGGTTCCTCGGACAGCGAGGTCAGGCCCGCAAGGAGGATGAGCACCACCATGGGGGTCCACTGCCAAACGTCCATGAAGATGGTGGTGGGCAGGGCCGAGTCCTGGCCGGAGAGCCACGGCTGGGGCGGAATGCCAACGAGCCCCAGCAGCTGGTTGGCGAAGCCGATGTTCGGGTCAAAGATCAGGCGCCACATCATGCCTACTGCCACGGGGGTGGCCACGAGCGGGAGCAGAATGGCCACGCGGACCCATTTCTCGCCGCGGAACGGACGCCACAGGAGCAGGGCGATGCACATGCCGAGGACGACTTCGCAAACCAGCGCCACCAGCGTGAAGGACACCGTGCGGCCGACGGCCGGCCAGAACCTTTCGGTGTCCGTCAGCACGGTGAGGTAGTTTTCGAACCCCACGAAATCGGAGGCCGCGCGGACCGATCCCTGGGAGTCGGTCAGGCTCAGGTAGAGGGTCCAAGCCAGCGGAAAGACGATCAGGAGGCCGACGAAGATCATCGCGGGGGCTGCAAACAGCCATTTCCGGTGGCGGTTCGCCCAGGCGGAGAAATTATCCCGGCTGCGCGCCGATTGTCCAGAGGTCCGGGCAGGGGTCAGTACAGACATGGTTCACCTAAGAGTTGGGGGTGAAGGCGTTTCGAGTGCGACGGCGGGAGAACAGCGGGGCTGTTGTCCCGCCGTCGCGCTTTAGTTACTTGTTTTCGTCGTCCAGGAACTTCTGGAAGGCCGTGTTGGCCTGGTCGGCCGCGGCGGAAGCGTCGGCGCCCGTGATGGAAGCGACGATGGGCTCACCCACGATTTCGCGGGCCTTGCCGACGGTGACGACCAGCGGACGGTCGTGGCCGACGCCCTTTTCAGCGCTGACTGCGATGGCGGCCGCAAGGTCCTTCGGGTAAGTGGAGGTGCCGGCCGGATCAGACCAGACGGAGGCCCGCGGTCCGGGGACGCCGGCCTTCTGTGCTTCGAGCGTCCGGTCCTTGCTGGTGGCCCACTTGATGAACTTCCAGGCGTTGTCCTGGTTGCCCGAGGACTGGTTGATTGCGAGGCCCCACGACGGGATGTTGTACGGCTTGGAGCCCGCCGGTCCGGCCGGAAGCGGCGCGAAGCCAACGGTCTCGGCCACCTTGGACTTGGCGGGGTCCGTGGCGTTCTTGTAGAGGGAGTCCGCCTCCGTGTAGAAGGCGGCCTTGCCCTGGGTGAAGATTGCCATGGCTTCGGGCCAGCTCATGTCGGTGCTGACGTTCTTGGGGCCGTAGTTCTTGATGAGGCCGCCGTAGAAGGCGTAGGCCTTCTTGGCTTCCTCGCTGCCGACGGCGGACTTGCCGCTTTCGTCGGTGAAGTCGCCGCCGAAGCTGTACAGGAAGCTGGAGAATTGGGTGACCGCGGTGGACTTGCCGGTGCGGGCAACGAAGCCGGCAGTGTCCGCGGAGGCGATCTTCTTGGCTGCCGCCTCGAGTTCCTCCATGGTCTTGGGCACCTCAAGGCCGGCAGCCTTCAGCAGGTCCTTGCGGTAGTAGAGCACCTCGCGTTCGGTGATGATCGGAACACCCATGACCTTGCCTTCATAGGTCGAAGCCTTGACGGGGCCGTCCTGGTAGTCCTTCCAGTTCCAGTCGGGATCCTCGGCGACCTTGCTGGTCAGGTCCGCGAGGTAGCCGTTCTTGCCGAAGGCCTTGCCCTCCTGCAGAGGCCGGTACATCATGACGTCGATTTCGTCGCTGCCCGCGTTGAGCTTGACGTTGTACTGGTCGGACAGCTGGTCTTCACCGAGCTGGGTCAACTCCACCTTCAGCCCGGTGGACTTTTCGAATTCGGGGATCGCGGCCTTGATCCCTTCGGTCCAGACGTGGTTGGCGAGGGTAACCCGGACCGTGTCCGACCCCTTCGAGTCGCCGCCTCCGCCCCCGCCGCAGGCTGTCAGCCCCATCGAGAGGGCAGCGGCAACCGCCGCGTACTTCACTACTGAACGTCGCTTCATTACGACTCCTTGACTCAGGACCGGAGATCCTCCGGCCGCACCAAACGCATCTTTGCACTTGCTCAGGCTGCGATCATGGCAAATAAGGCGGACTTAAACAACCCTTTGGTTGATTCCCGTATGCTTTATTCATGCAAACTCCAGAGGCGGAGCACTCCAGAGATTCGCCCGGGTCGTTTTTGGAACGGCTGGGCCTGGCGATTGCCGACGGCACGCTCGCGCCGCGCACCGTCCTCCGGATCGATGAGCTGGAAGCCGAGCACAAGGTGGCCCGGTCGGTGGTCCGGGAAGCAACGAAAGTGCTGTGTTCCATGGGCATGCTGGAGTCCAGGCGGCGGCTCGGAACTGTTGTCCAGGAAGAAGAATGCTGGAATCTTTACGATCCCCAGGTCATCCGGTGGCGTCTGGCCTCCCCGGGGCGGCTTGACCAGCTGCGCGCGCTGAACGAACTCCGCGGTGCCATAGAGCCGCAAGCGGCACGGCTCGCGGCGAACCGCATCTCACTGGAGGACGGCAGCGAACTCGTGTCGCTCGCAGCCCGGCTGTGGGCGGCCGGGCAGGGCGACAAACAGGAACAGTTCCTCACCCTGGACATAGAGTTTCACGCTGCGGTGCTGAGGACCTCGGGCAATCCCATGTTCTCCCAGCTGCACAACCTGGTCCGGGAAGTTCTCTCCGGCCGCACCGAACACGGCCTGGTGCCACATCTTCCGCACCACGAGGCCCTGCAGCTGCATGTGGACGTGGCCAGCGCAATCCAGCGCGGTGAAGCCGAGGCTGCACACGCGGCCATGAGCAGAATCGTTGAGCAGTCCACCCAGGAAATGGGCGACATCTGGTCGCGGCACCAAGGGGATCCCGCGTCAGCGCCTTCCCGCAGGAAAGCGCGAACGGACATTTAGGTCCCCGGTGGGTGCGCTCAGTCCTCGGTGGGCGTCGTGCGGGTCGAGTGGTAGTTCCGCCAGTTGTGCTCGGGCGCGTAGCCGAGGAGCCGCTTGGCCTTGTCGATGGACAGCAGGGTCTCATGCTCGCCGAGCTCCTTAGTCACCTTCACCCGCGGGAACACCTCCGACGCCAGGCTGGCACTGGAGCGGCTCATGACGGTGTCCTCGTTGGCGATGATGAAGGCCTCGAACCCTGGCGGACGGTATTCCAGCGCACGCGCCACCGCCTGGGCACCGTCGCGCGCGTCGATGTAACCCCAGAGGTTCCACTTGCGCAGGGCGGCGTCCCGGTCAAAGGACGGAAACTCCTCGTAGTCTTCCGGATCCATGACGTTGGAGAACCGGAGGCCAATGATGCTCAGCTCCGGGTCCCACCGCGTCATCTGGATGGCCATCTGCTCCTCCAGGTGCTTCACCAGGGAGTAGGTGCTCTCCGGCCGGGCCGGATACTCCTCGTCCACCGGGATGTAGGGAGGGTCGACATCGAACGGCAGTCCCAGCACCGTCTCACTGGAGGCGTACACGATTTTCTTGATGCCGGCCCTGCGTGCCGCCTGGAACACGTTGTAGGTGGACAGCATGTTGTTTTCGAAGGTGGCGGCGTCAGGCACCAGGCCCGGAGCCGGGATGGCGCCCAGATGGACTATCGCGTCGAAGCCCTGGTGCCGGTCATCCAGGCCCATGATGACGTCGACAACCTGCCCGTAGTTACGCAGGTCCACGACGGCGAACTGTGGACTCCGGCTGCCCGCCCGGTCCAGGTTAAGGACCGAATGACCGTCCGCCACTAGCCTGCGGACCACGTTCCGTCCGAGCTTTCCGCTGCCTCCCGTTACGGCAATTCTCATCGCGGCCTCCTCCTGTTGACTGGCCGGCCCTGGCCCGGGCGGCCGTGCTCCGATGGCCGCAGCAGCTGTCGCCGCCGGGCACCTTTCCCCCAGCCTAGGGCCCGCGGCTGCAACCGCTGCCATGGCCCGCGAAGAACTGGTGTATATTTTCTCGGTACGGTTTAGCAGAAGGCCGTTGGATTGTTGTTCGATCCGGCACCTTGCTTGCTGCTGCCGCCCCGGCCACGGGGCCCCTGCGCTGCGCCCGCCGGTTCGTCTTGACCTGAGCGAAACGGTACCGAAAAATCGTGGCCAGCGAGTCGACCGCAAAACCTGAAACCTCAATCACGGAGCACCTCAACGAGCTTGTGCTCACCAGCTCCGACGTGGGCGGATTCCTCCGTGAGCTTGCCCGGATCTCTGCACGCAGCCTGTCCGAGCCCGGGGACGAGGTCCTCTGCGGCGTGACCCTGCTGCGGCACCGCAAGGCAGCCACCGTAGCAAGCAGCAGCCCCGAGGCGCAGGCCATGGACGAGATCCAGTACGACTTCGGCGACGGTCCCTGCATGACGGCCTCGCGCGAGCAGGTCACCATCCACATTACGGACCTCAAGAACCACGACCGGTGGAAAAGCTATGCCGAAACGGTGCTGGAGCAGGGCGTCCGCTCCATACTCGCCCTCCCGTTCGTGCTCGAGGGCGAGACCCGGGCCGCATTGAACCTTTACTCACACCGTCCTGGCCGATTCGAGGGCCGGGCTCTGGAACTGGCGCAGGACTTCGTCAGCCAGACCTCAATGGCCCTGAGGCTGGCCGTGCGCTTCGCCCACTACAGCGACGCTGCGGCCAACCTCAAGGCCACGCTGGAAACCCGGACGGTGATCGACGTCGCCGTCGGCGTGATCATGGCGCAGAACAGGTGCAGCCAGGAGGAAGCCTTCGAACTGCTCAAGGCAGCGTCGAGCACCCGCAACATCAAGCTGCACAGCGTTGCGACGTCGATCGTTGACTCGCTGGGCCAGGGCCCGGCGAAGACCCACTACCAGGGCTGAGCTGCCAGCCTAGGGGCCACCGAAACTCGCGCCCTCGGGATCCTGCCCCATGTCCCGTGAAGAGCCGCCAGTTCCGGCACCGCCCGTTCCGGCACCGCTGGTTCCTGCACCGCGGGAGACGCGGACCTTTCGGGCACCACCCGCAGCGGGCTCTTCGGGCAGTGGAACGCGAACTTCCAGAACGCCGTCGGTGTACGAGGCGCGGATGTCCTCCTGGTTGACTGGGGCGGGAAGGCTTACCGTTCGCGAAAACGTGCCGAAGCGGAATTCCGAGCGGTACCCTTCCTTGTCCTTGTGCTCCGATTTTTCTTCACGGCGGACCGTGATTTGCAGCTGGCTGCCGGCCAAGGTGATGTCGACGTCATTGTCAGGATCGATGCCCGGTGCTTCAGCCTTTACCACCAGGGAGCCAGCCTCCCGGTATTCCTCCACCCGGAGCCACGCGTCCAGATCCCCTTCCAGGAAACGGCGGAAGGGTTCCGGGATATCCACGCCGGCCCGCCTGAATATGTTGGTCATCGCTGTTACCTCCTGTCAGCTTCCGGGCCCAACGCAGGTGATGCGGAGGACCGGAACGGGTCCCAACACCACAAAGCTACGCCCTTGCGGATCGCTTGTTAAGGCGCAGTAGGGACGCTTGCCGCGGGCTGCATGCAGCCTCCGGCTCCGCCAACAGGACACCGCGTCCGCCGCCGATCCTGAGAGTTTCCTTGTGAAAACCCGGGAAGTTTCCGGCGGCGGCTCGGGCCCCTGCGCCAAAGCGCACATTTTCGCCGCCCGGACCCCCCAAAGTTCCGCCCGAAACCTTTCATCGAGGGGTGCGGGCACCGAGCTTTTCACAGGAGGCATGCTGCACATTGGCGTCATGAATGGGATCAGGCACCAAAGGGAGGAACCCCAGTGAAGACGCTGTTACTGCTGTGCATTCCGGTGGTTACCTTCGCAGCACTCAATGTCTGGAAGCAGGCGGTTGCGGAGCCTTGGCCCCTTCGGGGGCCAGGCATAGTGGTCGCGGGGCTCTCCACATCAGCCAATGCAGAATTCCCGGAGGGGAAACGCGACCCTTCACGGAGGTCCTGATGAACGCTAACACTGCCACCCCGGGCGAGCCCGATCGGCTGAACGTCTCCTCCGGACGTGGGAGACGCTCCGTGGACGCAGCGGAAGAGTTGGACGACTTCTGCAGCGAATCGCTGAGGTCGATCGACAAGACGGTGATGCGCGCCCAGGTCATCGAACTCATCCTGGACATCCTCGCCACAACGGATGTGCAATCGGAAGCCAGGCACCGACTGCTGCAGCACCTGGCCTTGCATCCGGGGTGCCCCGAGCAGGCGCTGCTGTGCCATCTGAGCGAGAACGCCTGCCTTCCGCCGGCCGCGGGCGGAGACAGCCTCCCTGCGGGCGCGGACAGCCTGGCTGTGGGCGCCGGCAGTCTCCCTGCTGGCGGAGACTACTTCACAGCTGGTGCGGCGGACCGGCCGGCGGAGGGCGGCGGGGACCCGGGTGAAGGATCGAAGTCGAGGTGGTTCCCCGCCCCACTGCGGAACCTGTTGCGCCGCGACTGATGTGCACCGGCCCCTGAAGAGGGCGTGCCGTTCAAGAGGGCGTGCCGCTCAAGAGGGCCGACGACGTCCGGCCACCGGCGGGTCAGCTCCGGTGGTGCTCGATCAGCCAGCCGGCCATCTGTTGCGCCCGCTTGGAAGCGAGGAAGTCGCCTTCCGTTGCGGAAATGATGGAGCCCTTCATCAGGATGTGCCAGGAGCGGGCGAATTCGTCAGGGCGCACGAGTGCCGCCTCCTCGGCGAGCGCCTGGATGTGGCCGCGGATTCTGGCGAGGTAGCCGATGCTGGCCTCGCCAAGCGGATGCTCCGGGCCCATCTCCAGGAGGACATTGATGAAGGTGCAGGCCTCAAAATCGTCACGATGGAACCAGTCACCGAAGACGTCAAAAATGGCCAGGAGCCGCCCCTCGGGGGTGGTGCCCCTGCGCCTCGCCTCGGAAACAATCAGGTCCACGGTCCAAACCTGGTCGCGGAGTGCGAGGAAAGCCAGAACCAGCGCATCCTTGGAGGGGAAGTGGCGGTAGAACGTGGACTTGGCCACGCCGGACCGTTCGATCAGCTCATTGATTCCGACATCGCGGACACCGCGGTGGGAGAAAAGCTCGTAAGCAGTGCCGAGGATCCGGTCCACTGGTTCACTATGGCCGGTACGCACCCCTGGAGGAAGCAAGGCATCCCCGGTTGCATCAGGAGCACTCATTAGAGAATCAGTGTACCTTGGTACTGGTAGAGACAGACCTGTCTGTCTTATTGTTTTAGGAACATGACACCTCGTCTTAGGAATGGCGTGCTGGCAACAGCGCCTGATCCCGGGCCGTAGGCGTCACTGCAATGGGGCAGAAACAGGAGGGTACTGATGGACGAAGACATCCGCGCGGTGGAAGAGGCCGTGGCGACGCTGGAATCCGCAATGATGGAGCACGATCCCGCAGCAGCAACCCTGCAGAATGCAGTTGCGGCGGCCGTAACCCACGGCAAGCCGATCCGCGAAGTAGCAGCGGCCGCGCACATGACAGCGCTGGAGGTCCTGGACGCAGCCGACGCCGTCACGTATCCGCATCAGGCGATGCAGCCTTGGATGCTGGCCCAGTAGCAGCGCGCAAGACCTCACGGAAACTTGATTGGATCACGGGGTAAACCTGCGGCAAGCCTGATGGGCCCGCGCCACCCTTAAGCATCAGCCCCTGGAGGAGCGATCTTTCCGGGGAAAGCATGCAACTAGGACCGCTTGGAAGCGGAGGGCCCATGAACCAGTCAGCAACTCTTGAGGAAGTCGTCCAAGTCGGCGGTGTCATCACCGACCGTCAGCCGCTGGACTTTTACCGGCTGGGGCTCGCTGGCTGCATCGACAGGCTTACAGTCCCCCTTCGCCGCCAGGGCACCTGCGTCCGCTGGGAGACTCCCCACCACGGCGTTGAGATCTCGTCCGGCTGCGCGTCCCTGCTGTACCAGTCCGCGCAGGAGGCGCTGAGCAACACGTTCAAGCATGCGCACGCCACCGATGTCACCGTCCGGCTTGCCGCCGTGTTCCACGGCATCCGCCTCATGGTCGCCGACAACGGCACCGGATTCGAATCGGCTCCGCCGGCAGCGGAACAAGTCAACGGACACGGACTCAGGACCATTTCACAGGCGGTCGAGGAAGCGGGCGGGACGGTGGACATCACCTCGGCTCCGGGTACCGGCACGGCCATCACCATCACCATTCCGCTCGACTGAACCGCAGCGCATCGCGGCACACGCCTGCATCCCGGGCCTCGCTTAGGATGCTGTGCATGACCCTTCCGAAAGTTGAGCCCCGCGCCGTCCGGGCTTTCGAATCCGTGGAAATCCAGCAGGCCGTCGCCGGACTGCGCAGCCGGCTGAGCACCGGAAGGCGGATTCTCCTCGGCGTGGCTGGTTCCCCCGGGTCCGGCAAATCCACCTTCTCGGCTTGCCTGGCCGACGCCCTCGGCCCCGATTCCGCCCTTGTGGTGCCCATGGACGGTTTTCACCTGGGCAACGCCATCATTGACGGCACTCCCCTGCGGCAGCGCAAGGGTGCACCGGACACGTTCGACGTCGGCGGTTACCTTTCGCTCCTGCAGCGGCTTGCGCGCCGGGACGAGGACGTCGTGTACGCGCCGGACTTCCGGCGGACGATCGATGAGCCCGTTGCCGCATCGCTGGCCGTCCCGGCCGCCCTCCCCGTCATCATCACCGAGGGCAACTACCTGCTCAGCGACGATCCGCGCTGGCAGCAGGTGCGGGCGCAACTGGACGAGGTGTGGTTCGTCGACACACCACATGAACTGCGCCTTGCCCGCCTGGTTGAACGGCACATGCTCTTTGGCATGGACCGCGCCGCGGCCGAGGCATGGGCCAACGGGCCGGACGCGGCCAATGCACGCCTGATCGAGGCCACGCGTTCCCGCGCCGACAGAATCATCCCCTGGTTTTAGCTACCTGTCCTCGGCGTCCCACAGCCCGGATTCGCCCGCGGCCTCTTCCGGCTTGGGTTCGCTCTCCGGCGCTCCACTGCCCACGTAGCTGGCGGGCACGGTTCCGCCCGGCTGTGTCATCTGTTCCTCACGGATGTTGCGTGCCGTGCCCGCCTCGGGGTGGGGCTGCTCCTGCTCGACGGCGTCCGGGTCGCCAGGGCCTCGAAGGCCGCTGGGCTCTTCCGTGTTGCGCTTAGTGTCGGTCATGCCACTGCCTCTCACTAGGAAATGCCGGTCGCGTCCCAGTCTAGGCACCGGGCCTAGGATCTGCGCAGCGAGCTTGCCAGGAGCCAGAGCGTCCAGGCGAGGATGAGCGCAATGCCGGCAAGGGTGGGCACAGTGTTGCTGCCGGAGAAACCGTCGGCTCCAATGATCCAGCCCTGAGCCAGGTACGCGATCCCAGACAGTCCCATGAGGTAGCCCACGGGACGCGGGAGGCTCCGTGAACTGCCGACCGCGATGCCAATCAGGATAAAGGCCGCACCCAGCACAAAGCTCTGGTAGCTGCGCATCCCCCACTCGAGCCAGCGCAGGTCCTCCGCGGCCGCAAAGCGAACGGCCTTCTCGGCCCCTTGGGCGGCAGCCCAGGCATCCACGGAGTGCTTCAAAGCCACACCGTCCACTGCCTGAAGTGCACCATAGAGGGCAAGCGCGGCGGCCGCGGCGCAGCTGCCGAGCCGCGCCGTCCAGTATGAGCGCCCGGGCGCGCCGCCGGCCACGGACCCTAGCACCAGCAGTCCGGCACGAGCAGGACCGCTGCCACAGCCGACGGGGGCCCTTGCCGCCGTCGTGATTCTGACCGTCGTCGTGACTCTGGCCTGCAGGAATGTGATGCGTGTCCATGGCAGCTGCCCCCTTCGGGAGGAACCGTCCGATGCCAGTAGATTACGCCCGCACGGGCGCCCATCCCAGCGCCGGGGCCACATGGCGGGCGATGTTTCCCAGCAGCTTGGCGTTGTACTCCACGCCAAGCTGGTTGGGGACGGTGAGCAGGAGCGTGTCCGCGGTCTGCACCGCGGTGTCGGCGGCGAGTTCATGGGCTATGACGTCCGGTTCGCCGATATAGCTTTTGCCGAAGCGGGAAAGCGTGCCGTCGAGGGCGCCCACCTGGTCCCTGCCTTCGCGGAGGGCGCTCAGGCCGAAGTATTGCCGGTCCTCGTCGTCGGCCAGCGGCAGGACGCTGCGGCTGACCGAAACACGCGGCTCATGGCCATGCCCGGCCGCCGCCCAGGCCCCACGGAACATCGCGATCTGCTCGGCCTGGAGCTCGTGGAACGGCACCCCGGTATCCTCGGTCAGCAGGGTGGAGCTCATCAGGTTCATCCCCTGCTCGGCCGCCCAGACCGCCGTCTTCCGGGTTCCGGCGCCCCACCAGATCCGCTCGTGCAGCCCCTCGGACCGGGGCTGGACCGGCAGCAGCCCTGCGGCTCCCCCGGCGTACCGCGGGTCGGCCTCCACCACGCCGGCGCCGGCTATGGCCCGCCGGAACTCCTCGGCGTGCCGGCGCGCCATGTCGGCGTCCGTCTCGCCTTCACGCGGCTCATAGCCGAATGCCCCCGCGCCGTTCCGTGCGGGCTCGGGTGAACCGCGGCTGATGCCGAGCTGGAGCCGGCCACCGCTGATGAGATCTGTGGCCGCAGCCTCCTCCGCCATGTACAGCGGGTTCTCGTAACGCATGTCGATGACCGCAGTGCCGAGCTCAATTCGGCTGGTGCGGGCTGCGGCCGCCGCAAGCAGCGGGAACGGTGACGCCTGCTGGCGAGCGAAATGGTGCACGCGGAAAAACGCGCCATCGATGCCAAGCTCCTCGGCGGCCACGGCCAGCTCAATCCCCTGCAGCAGCGCATCCCGCGCGGTCCTTGTGCGGAAACCCTGCACCGGTCCCCAGTGGCCGAAGGACAGGAAGCCAATTCGTTTCATGCCGTTCTCAACATCCCGGTCTCCGCTGCCATTCCTGCAGGCTACGCCCTGTGACAGACCCTGCGCACCGGCCCGCGATCCCGATAGGTTGGTATCACCGCTTGAGGACGTCCGTTCTCGCGAGACCGAAGGGAATGTAGACATGGCTTTCATCACCGTTGGACAGGAAAACAGCACGGACATCGAGCTCTACTACGAAGACCACGGAACCGGACAGGCTGTTGTCCTCATCCACGGCTATCCCTTGGACGGATCCTCGTGGGAGAAGCAGACCGCCGCCCTGCTCGACGCCGGCTACCGCGTCATCACGTACGACCGCCGCGGCTTCGGCAAGTCCAGCAAGCCCACCACCGGCTACGATTACGACACCTTCGCGGACGACCTCAACACCGTCCTCACCACGCTGGACCTCAACGACGCGGTGCTGGTGGGCTTCTCGATGGGGACAGGCGAGGTGGCCCGGTACCTCTCCACGTTCGGGTCGGCCCGCGTGTCCAAGGCTGCTTTCCTGGGATCGCTTGAGCCCTACCTCCTGCAGACCGACGATAACCCCACGGGGGTGCCGCAGTCGGTCTTCGACGGCCTTGCCGAGGCAGTCACAGCGGACCGCTACGCCTTCTTCACCGAGTTCTTCAAGAACTTCTACAACAGCGACACTTTCCTGGGCACACCCCGCCTCAGCGAGGAGTCCGTCAAGGCCAGCTGGAACCTCGCCGCCAACTCCGGGGCACACGCCTCGGTGGCAGCCCAGCCCACCTGGATCACCGACTTCCGCAGCGATATCCCGAAGATCGATGTCCCGGCCCTGATCGTGCACGGCACGGCGGACAACATCCTGCCGATTGACGCCACCGGCCGGGAATTCACCAAAGCCCTGCCGGAGGCCGACTACGTGGAAATCGACGGCGCCCCCCACGGCCTGCTCTGGACCCACGGGGCAGAGGTCAACGAGGCCCTGCTCGGCTTCCTGCGCAAGTAGCCCGCCGCAAAAGGAGGGCGGCCGGCGCCGGAGCACCCGCCGTCGGCTGCCCCTCGTTGCCAGATACAACCGCAAATGGTTGACAATTTCCGTAAATGGTACACTTTGGAATACCGGATCCGGACGCTTCCCTTGAGGGGAACCCGGCTCCAAGCCCACCCGGTCAATCCCGGTGGACGATCATAAAGTGGCAGAAGTGGTTGATAGGTCTCCACGCGCCCCGTGATCGGCTAGTCCTGCCGAACCTATCTGAATGTGCATCCCTAGGCAGGAGCAAGAATAATGACCATTACCTCGCCAACATCGCAGCGCCGCCCTTTGGCAACCAAGCTCGTGTTGGTTTCGACCGTTTCCCTGGGACTGGTAGCGGGTCCCGTAGCCTTCGCCGGCCCCGCCAGCGCCGCGGCGTATGACAACGGTAAGAACGACAAAGTTAACTGTTGGGTTGAGGCCAGGAAGCCTGATCTCATCAAGCTCGACAACCACCGCAAGTTCGCCAAGGTCGACTTCGCCTTCAAGATCAAGTGCGACAAGAACGCCAAGGTGACATGGCACCAGTGGACCCTGAAAGAGAAGCGGTCTGGAAACGCCGAGCTCATCAAGTACCACAAGGGTGACGTCGACGTCCGCAAGAACCACGTTGAATACGACAGCAACAAGGACCGCGTGGACAAGGATCGCGGCGACAATAAAGTGAAGGTCTTCCATGTTGTGAAGATCGACTTCAAGAAGGACAACGGCAAGGGTAAGGGCTCCGACGGACATGACTCTTCCAAGAGCCAGTCCCTGACGATCCGCTTCTCCGGCGGCTACTGATAGAAAGCCCGTTCGCCACTCAGCCGTTCGGGCTAAGCGCGAACAGCAGCTAGGCTAGCTCGGGCCAAGTCAGCACGACGGCGGCACTACCGTGCCGCCGTCGTTCTGTGATCTCGAGCTTTATCTGTCGGTGCCGGGTTACAGCGAGCCGGTGGTGAAGGTCCAGCCAGCCGACTTCAGCGGATTGCCCGCCAGGTCGCGGACCGCGGCGGTGCCCCCGGTCACGGTGACCGTGTATTTGGTCCGCGCGGCTAGCGAGGCAGACGGGTTCAGGATCCACTGGTTCGTGGTGCCGCTGTGGAAAACGGTGGCCGTCACCTTGGTGCCAGTGGCGGCGTTCTTCAACGTGACGGTGCCCGCACCGGCACCCTGGACAGCCTCACTGAAGGTCACCGCGATATTGCTGGTGCGCCGCACCAGTATGGCGCCCGGGCGCGGCGTCGTGGCCGTGATGACCGGGGCGGGGCCGGTGGTGAACGTCCAGCTGGTGGTGGCCAGCGGGTTGCCTGCGGTGTCCCGGATGGCGGCGGATCCGCCGGTGAGCGTCACCGTGTACTTGGCGTCGTTGGCGAGGGTGGACGCCGGATCCAGGGTGGCGGTACGGGTGGTGGAGCTGTACGTGACGGCGGCCGGCACCACGGTCCCGGCCGCGTTCTTGAGTAGAAAGCTGTTGCCGGAAACGCCTTGGACTGCCGTGCTGAAGGCAGCCGTGATGTTGCTTCCGGCGGCAACGGCGGTGCCGGTCGCGCCGGGCGTGCGTGCCGTGACCGTCGGGGCTGCGGCAGTGGTGAAGGACCAGCTGCCCGTCACGAAGGGCGTGCCTGCGGCGTCCCTGATGGCGGAGGGTCCGCCGGTCAGCGTCGCCGTGTACTTCTGCGACGCATTGAGCAGGCCCTCAGGGTTCAGCGTCGCGGTACGCGTGGCCGCGTCGTAGCTGACGGCCGCGGGCACCGTTCCGCCGCCGGCGTTCCGCAGGACGAAGGTGGAGTAGGCCACGCCCTGGACAGCCGAGCTGAAGGTAGCGCTGACGTTGGCACCCACGGCGGCGCCGGAAGAATTGGCTGCCGGGCTGAGCGCTGTAGCGGCTGGCGCGGCTGGCGCGGTGAGGACCGCAACCGCCGGGTCGGAGAACAGCAGCCGGTTCGGCGTCCCGGTGGTGCCGCCCAAGACAGCATTGGAGGTGGCGGCAGAAAGCAGCCTCGAAGCCACGTCCGCCGGCACCAGTCCCGGCGACCGGGACAGCACCAGGGCTGCGGCGCCAGCCACGTGCGGAGATGCCATCGAGGTTCCGCTCATGAGGGCTGTCGCCGTGGTCGAGGCCGGGCTTGCGGACTTGATGCCCACGCCGGGCGCGTAAAGGTCGACGCAGGTGCCGTAGTTGGAGAACGCTGCCTGCTTGTCCGCGGAATCGCTCGCGGCAACGGTCAGCGCGCCGGCAACGCGGGCCGGGGAGCTGTTGCACGCATCGACGGCAGAGTTTCCGGCGGCGACCACTGCGGTGACGCCGTCGTTGATGATGCCCTGCACCGCGGCGTCCACCATGGCGCTGGCGGTGCTGCCGAGGCTCAGGTTGGCCACGGCAGGGGTACCGGCCTGGTGGTGAGCGGCGATCCACTCAAGCCCGGCAATCACGTCCGAGTTGAAGCCTGACCCATTGCAGTCCAGCACGCGGACGGGGACTACGGTGGCCGCCTTGGCCACGCCGTAGGTCTTTCCCGCGATGGTGCCGGCAACGTGCGTGCCGTGGCCGTTGCAGTCCCCGGTGCCCAGTCCGTCGGAAATCGCCGACCAGCCCGGGGCAACCCGGCCGCCGAACTCCGTGTGCGCAGACAGCACGCCGGAGTCAACCACGTAAGCGCTCACGCCGGCGCCGGTGGAGGCCGAGGTGTAGGTCCCGGACAGCGGCAGGGCGCGCTGGTCAACGCGGTCCAGGCCCCACGTTGCGGACTGCTGCGTGTCGGCGGCCGTCACCGGAGCATCGGGTTCGACGGCGGCAACGCCCACCGAGCGCATCAGTTCCGCCGCCTGCCCGGGCGTGGCCGTGACCACGGCGCCCCTGATGGCTTTGGCGAACGTGCGTCCGACGGCGATGTTCCTCAAGCGCAGGTTCCGCACGGCCGAGGAAACGTCGGTCCCGGCGGAGTAGCGCACGATGTAGCGGGCAGTCGTCGATGGCGCCCCGGTTTCCGAGGCGGCAGCACCGGCTGACACTCCGGCGATGGGAGCGGCCAGGGCCGTCAGCAGCAGCGAGGCCAGGGCAGGACGGAGAACAGACGAAGCGCGAATTTTGGGTTCCTTCGAACGTGCTGGGGGCCGGCGGGGAAAGCCAGAGGAAGGCTGAATTCCAGTGTATTTTCCGTGGCCCGCCGCAACCCAGTTGCTGGCCCGAAGCTTCGGCGAAGCTTCGAAAGCTGCGCCAAAACCGGCAAAATCCTGCGCTTGCCATGCACCGGGCGCCAGGGAATCCGGTCCGTGTCGAACAGCATGAGCAACGTTGCTGAACGGCAGACCTGCGGCCGGAGCCGCAGGACTGCTGATCCCCAGGGACGCGGAACCCCGAACTTTCCGGGCCGCTGGCCTACCGCCTCCGCCCCACGATGAAGTTCAGGGTTCCGCTCCCCTGCCGCAACGGGAGTGGAACACCGCAATTGTTGAGCCGGTTGCTTCTGGAAACCTTGGAAGAGTTGGCCCCCTTGCGATGTTCCCACCCAAATGGGGGTGTCGACGGCTGCGCGGTCGGTTCTAGATCCAGTTGTTGTGCTTGAACGTGGCGTACAGGACCAGCCCCATGCCGATCATCAGGCCCAGCGCCATGGGATAGCCGAAAATCCAGTCCAGTTCAGGCATCGTATGGAAGTTCATCCCGTAGATGGTGCCGATGAGCGTGGGCGCGAAGAGAATGGCCGCCCAGGAAGAGATCCTCTTGACTTGCTCGCTCTGCGCGAAGCTGGACTCCGTGAGGCGTCGCATCTCGTCGTTCTGGCGCTGGGCAACGAGGGCCGCATTGACCGCGAGCGCGTTCTGCAGCAGCGCGCGGAAGGACGCGATCCGGTCGTTGAGCCGCAGGACGTGGTCCAGCACATCGCGGAGATGGTCCTGGAGCTCGGGGCCGGGGTGGTGATCCGGTGTTCCGGTGACCAGTGCCTGAAGGATTCCGGCCAGGGGCCCGGTGGCGCGCTGCACGGTGATGACCTGGCGGGACAGTTCGTAGATGCGGCGTGACACCTCCGGGTCAGCGCCGAACAGTTCGTCCTCGATCTCGTCGATGTCGTTTTCCAGGCCTGCCGCAACCGGCTCGTACTCGTCGACCACCTGGTCCAGGATCGCGTACAGCACGGCGTCGGGTCCCAGGGCAAGGAACTCCGGCTGCGATTCCATGCGGCGGCGCACCCGCGCCAGGTCCGGTGACTCCGCACGGCGGACCGTAACCACGAAGTCAGGTCCGGCAAAAACATGGATCTCACCGAACTCGACCTTTTCGACGTCGTCGAGATACCGCGCCGGGCGCAGGACCAGGAAGAGCGTTTCACCGTAATGCTCAAGCTTGGCGCGCTGGTGCCCGGTCAGCGCGTCTTCAACCGCAAGCGGGCTCAGGTCGAATTCGTCCGCCACAGACCGCAGTTCGCGCGGATCCGGCCGGTAGAGCCCGATCCAGGCCATGCCCTCGCGTTGCCGCAGCAGGAAGTATGTCTCCTCCAGCCCTTCGGGATCCGCCGTCCGGCGCCCGTCCACATACACTGCGTTGTCGATGATGGCCACAGCGGCGCCTCCTCAGCTGGAACGGCATCCCATGGCAGTGACGTTATCCCTTGCGGAAGGCCGTGCCAATAAGGGGACCGCGCAACAAGCCGTGCCCGCGCAACAGCCTTGCCAACGCACCAAGCGGCCACGCAACAAGGGGCCGCCGGCTCTGCGGCTGGCGGCCCAGGTGCTGGGGTTCAGAGTGGCAGGGTCAGATTCGGGCGTGGAGGCCGCGGCTGACCGGGCGCCCGAACGATGCCGCGCCGAGGAACTCTACGGCCACGAACGGCTCGGAACCCACCACCCACTCATCGTGCCCAGGAGGAATCGCATACGTGTCATTAGCGCGGATGAAGGAGCGGGCACCCTCAGGTGTCTCCACCTCCATGACACCGGAGAGGCAGAACCCGAGGTGGTTGTGCTGGCAGAAGGGTGTTTGTTCCGTGGGCTTGGTGCATTCGGACCAGCGCCAGCCGGGGGCGAGGATCAGCCGGGCAACGGAGAAGTCGTTGACGCTGACCAAGTCCACCTCGGCTTTGTCCGGGCACCTCTTCTTGTCCGGTTCATCGAAGGATTTGACGGCAAGGGCTGTAATGAAATTGGCGGTCATGTAGGTTACCTGCAGATTGGTTGAGACCTGAAATTCGAAGGCGGTTTCCGGGCGAAACGCCACGCTGGCGAGGTGCGGGCTGCCACCGAACGTGACAGCACAACAGCCGCATCTTTTTGGTGTGGCTTCCCCTCGCCACACGCGCGCACGCAACAGATCACATGTTGACGTAGTTCAACCGTAGACCTCTGCAGGCCGAAGTCAATGGGAATTCAGCGGCGGCCGGCAGGCCCTATTGGTAGTCGGCCAGCCAGAGATCCGGACCGAAGACTTCGTACTGGATGTCCGTTGCCGGGACGCTGGCGGCAATAAGCGCTGTACGGACGAACTGCACGGTGTACTCGAGGACCACGTCACCTAAAGGTGGCGAAAGGGTGACTTCGTCCCCCACCTTCACGTGTCATGCAGGAAACTGGACATTTCACGTCGCGCTCATCGGTGGGCTCGACCACGAAGGTGATGACGTCGTCGGTCTCCTGGATTTCCCGCCCCAAGGCTACCGGCCGTAGATTTTCACGAAATTCCGCAGGATCTTCATCGGTTCGGTGGCGGTGAAGGTCCTGGCTGCCGCCATCAGCTCCTCGGCGGATTCGGGCGGGAAGTATCCGGCGTGGCGGTAGATGTCGATCCTGGTCACCAGGCCTTCCGCGTCGAGCTCCGGGTGGAATTGCGTGGCGTACAGGTTCTGCTTGATCCGGAACATGTGCACGGGGCAGGCGGCGGAGCTCGCCAGCAGCACCGCGTGCGCGGGCAGCACCGTGCACCCTTCTTTGTGGCCCGTGAAGGCGGTGAACTGCGCGGGAAGGCCGGCCAGCAGCGGATCCTGAAGGCCCTCCGGGCTCAGGCTGATGGTCACGCCGCCCAGCTGCTCGCCGTAGGTCCGGTCGATCACGGCGCCCTGGTGCAGGCCAAGGGTACCGACGCCGTAGCAGGCGCCGAAGAACGGGAAGTCCTCCGCCACGATCCGGTCCAGCAGCACCGACAGTTCGCGCTCGACGCGGTGCTGGACTTCGGTCTTCTTTTCGGGAGGGTCGCTCGAGGTGAACGGGCTGCCGCCCACGATGACGCCGGAATAGTCGTCCAGGTCCAGCTCCGGCAGGGGCGCGCGCTCCATCCGGATCCGCTTCAGCTGGTGGGGCTCCAGCCTGCAACAGCGCAGGTACGACTCGTATTCATCGTCCGCGGCGACGTCCTCGGCCCGCGAGGCGAGCAGCAGAAACGGCTTCACGTGCTTACTTCAGCAGGGCGACGTCGGACACGAGGGTGATGTGGTCCAGCATCGCCGCCGCGGCGGCCTGCGAGTCCTGCACCCGAATGGCGTCCGCGATTTTGCGGTGGGATGCAAGTGACTGCTCCGGCCGGCCGGGCTGTCCCAGCGATTCGAGCCGCGTTTCGAGGATCATCTCGGCAATGAAGGTCATGAGCTGGGCAAGCACGCCCGAGTGCGCGGCGGCGGTGATGGCCTGGTGGAACAGCTCGTCGCCGTGGGCCCCCTTCGCGCCCGAGGCCACCTCTTCCGCCATGACGTCCAGGGCCTTGTCGATCGCCTGCATGTCCTCCTCGGTGCGGCGTTCGGCGGCAAGCTCAGCCAGCTTGACCTCAAGCGTGCTGCGGGCCTCGACGATCTCGGGAAGGCGGCTGCGGTGCTCGCGCAGTCCCTTGAGCACCGAGGGAACGTTGGGCCGGTAGACAAGCACCGCCCCGGTCCCGTGCTGGACATCGATCACGCCCAGGACTTCCAGGGCCACCAGCGCCTGGGCAAGCGTGGCCCGTGAAACGCCCAGCCGCTCGGCCAGGTCCCGCTCGGCGGGAAGGGTGTCCCCGGGCCCCAGCTGCGCGGACTCGATGAAATCCATGAGCTGCTCCACGAGCTGTTCGTAGAGTCGGGGCCGGGCGACACGGGAAATCTGTTGCGTTGCTGTCTTCCTGGGCATGCGCGTCCTTCCGGCGATCTGGGTCCAGCTTAGCGGAGGAGTATTGACAAAGTCACCTAGTGTCTAGGAGGCTAGGCCAGTGAGCTTGTAAGCCACATCACATCAACTCTCACTCCGGAGGCACAACGATGTCCGCTCCCGTCCTTTCCATCATCATCCTGGCGGTGATGTTCCTGCTGGCCACGGTGCTGCCCCTCAACATGGGCGCCCTGGCTTTCGTGGGGGCGTTCCTGCTGGGCTCGGTGGTGCTCGGAATGTCCACCAGCGATATTCTTGCCAACTTCCCCGGCGGTCTGTTCCTGACGATTGTCGGGGTCACGTACCTTTTTGCGATCGCCCAGAATAACGGAACCATCGACCTGCTGGTCCGCGGTGCCGTCCGGCTGGTGGGCAGCAAGGTGGCGCTGATCCCCTGGGTCATGTTTGCCATTACGGCGGTCATTACGGCCGTCGGCGCCCTGTCCCCGGCCGCCGTCGCGATCATCGCCCCGATCGCGCTGAGTTTCGCCGCGAAGCACAAGATCAATCCGCTGATGATGGGCATGATGGTGATCCACGGGGCGCAGGCGGGCGGTTTTTCCCCGATCGCGGTCTACGGTGTCACGGTCAACGGCATCATCGCCAAGACGGATCTGGCAGCGAGCCCGATGGCGATCTTCCTGGCCAGCTTTATCTTCAACCTCGCTATCGCCGTGGTGCTTTTCATCGTCCTGGGTGGCAGCAAACTGCTCTCCACCAAGACCGGCCGGCTCGTTGAACAGGCCGCCGAGTCCAGGATGGCCGTGAGCGTCGGCGCCCGCGCCGCCGGCGCCACCCTGAGGGGCTCCGGCACCGACATCTCCTCCTCCGGCGTCGCAGCCAAAGGAACCTCGGGCTCCGCTTCTGCCGCCAAATCCGCCTCCGACGGCGGCGCCCGCGCCACTGTTCCGCAGCTGGTCACCATCGCGGGCCTGATTGCCCTGGCCGTCATCTCGCTGGGCTTCAAGGTGGACGTCGGTTTCGTCTCCATCACCATCGCCATGGTCCTGGCCCTCGTCTCGCCGGCCGCCCAGAAGGGCGCCATCAACAAGATCAGCTGGTCCACCGTCCTGCTCATCTGCGGCATGCTCACCTTCGTGGGCGTCCTCGAGGAAGCCGGCACCATCAAGTTCGTCTCCGACGGCGTCGCCCACCTCGGGATGCCCCTGCTCGCGGCCCTGCTGATCTGCTACATCGGCGCCATTGTCTCGGCCTTCGCCTCCTCCACCGCCATCCTGGCCGCGCTCATCCCGCTGGCCGTCCCGTTCCTGTCCAGCGGCGAAATCGGCGCCGTCGGCGTGATCGCCGCACTGGCCGTCGCCGCCACCATCGTGGACGTCTCCCCCTTCTCCACCAACGGTGCCCTGGTGCTCGCCAACGCCCCGGAGGACGTGGACAAGGACAAGTTCTACAAGCAGATCCTGGCCTACAGCGGCATCGTCGTCGTCGCCGGCCCCGCCATTGCCTGGCTGGTCATGGTCCTTCCCGGCTGGATGTAACCGGCCCCGACGTAAATGCCCGGGACCAGCACCACCGAGCCCCTCCCAGCAAGAGAAGGAACACCCAGCATGAGCCATGAATCCACACCCCAGCCCGAAGGGCCCCTCGCCGGCTACCTTGTAGTGGACCTGAGCCGCGCCCTGGCCGGACCCCACGCCGGCATGATGCTCGCGGACCTCGGCGCACGGGTCATCAAGGTCGAGAACCCCGGCACCGGTGACGACACGCGCGGCTGGGGGCCGCCGTTCGTCGGCCCCGAGGACGATCCCCAGGCCACGTACTTCCTCTCCTGCAACCGCAACAAGGAATCCATCGCCCTGGACCTGAAGAGCGACGACGGGCGGACAGTGCTGCGTGAACTGCTCGAACGCGCCGACGTCGTCATCGAAAACTTCCGCCCCGGCGTGCTGGACCGGCTCGGCTTCTCCGCCGCGGAGATGCACGCGCTGAACCCCGCCCTGGTGGTCCTGTCCATCACCGGTTTCGGCCACGACGGCCCCGAATCGCGCCGCAGCGGCTACGACCAGATCCTGCAGGGCGAGGCCGGGCTGATGTCCCTGACCGGTTCCGGCCCGGACGATCCGCAGCGGGTGGGCGTTCCCATCGCGGACCTGCTTTCGGGCATGTACGGGGCGTTCGGCACGCTCGCGGCACTGCTGCAGCGCGAACGCACCGGCCAGGGACAGATCGTGCGGACCTCGCTGCTCGCCGCCCTCATCGGTGTGCACGCGTTCCAGGGCACCCGCGCCACCGTCGCCGGCGAGGTCCCCAAGGCCCAAGGCAACCACCACCCCTCCATCGCCCCCTACGGTCTCTTCCACTGCCGGCAGGGCCGCGTGCAGATCAGCGTGGGCAGCGAAAAACTGTGGCGCACGTTCGCATCCACGTTCGGCATCGACGCGGACCGCCCGGAGTTCGCCTCCAACGCAGAACGCGTCCGAAACCGGGAAAAGGTCATCGAGGAAGTGGAGCGCGCGTTCGCCGACTACGAGGCGGAGCCGCTGCTCGCGAAGCTTAACGACGCCGGGATCCCGGCCGGCAAGGTCCGCACCCTGGACGAGGTCTACGAATGGGAGCAGGTCCACTCCCAAGGCCTGGTGATCGACGTCGACCACAAGATCCTCGGCAACGTCACCCTGCCGGGGCCGCCGCTGCGCTTCTTCAGCGCCGCGGACACCGCGGAAACCACGCTCAAGGCCCACACTGCGCCGCCGCTGCTGGACCAGGACGGCGATCAGATCCGGCAATGGCTCGGCCTGGTGCCGGCCGACGCCTCCGCCGGGGAAGGCCAGTGACCATGGCCGCAAGCCCGTCCACAGATCAGAACCTGCCCGCCCGCCAGAAGGTCCGGCACCTTGATGCCGGCGAACTCATCGCCGCCGTGCTCGATCCCGGCTCCTTCCAATCCTGGGACACCCCGGTGGTGGACCCGGATCCCAGCCCGGAATACCGGCAGGAACTGGCGGCGGCCCGGGAGAAGTCCGGCGTCGACGAATCCGTCCTCACCGGTGAGGGCCTCATCCGCGGCCGCCGGGTGGCCGTCATCGTCAGCGAGTTCCGCTTCCTCGCCGGTTCCATCGGCCTCGCCGCCGCGGAACGGATCGTGAACGCCGTCGAACGCGCCACCCGGGAGGGGCTTCCGCTCCTGGCCGGACCGGCGTCGGGCGGCACCCGCATGCAGGAAGGCACCATCGCATTCCTGTCCATGGTGAAGATCAGCGCCGCCGTCCGGGCGCACCGGCAGGCGGGCCTGCCCTACCTGGTCTACCTCCGGCACCCCACCACCGGTGGGGTCATGGCCTCCTGGGGCTCCCTCGGGCACATCACCGTGGCCGAGCCCGGCTCCCTCCTCGGATTCCTCGGGCCGCGGGTCTACGAGGCGCTCTACGGTGCACCGTTTCCGGAGAACGTCCAGGTGGCCGAGAACCTCTTCGACAAGGGCCTCGTGGACGCCGTGGTCCCGCCGTGGCAGCTGTCCGACGTCGTCGACCGCGCCCTGAGTATCCTGGTCGCCGGCCCGCCCGCGCAGATCCGCCCACCCCGGACACTGACCGTGAAACCGTCCGACGCCGGAGCCTGGGAATCGATCGAAATCTCCCGGAACCCGCGCCGCCCCGACCTGCGGCAGCTGCTCGCCTACGGGGCCCGCGACGTGCTTCCGCTCAACGGCACCGGCCAGGGCGAAAAGGACCCCGGGCTGCTGCTGGCACTGGCCCGCTTCGGCCAGAAGTCCTGCGTGGTCATCGGCCACACCCGGCCACGGCCCTCCCAGCAGACCGCCATGGGCCCGGCATCGCTGCGCGAAGCCCGCCGCGGCATGCGCCTGGCCGAGGAACTCGGACTGCCCCTGGTGACGGTCATCGACACCGGCGGCGCGGCACTGTCCAAGGAAGCCGAAGAGGGCGGGCTGGCCGGCGAAATCGCCCGGTCCCTCCACGACCTCATCGGACTGAACTCACCCACCGTATCCGTCCTTATGGGCCAGGGCACCGGCGGCGGCGCCCTGGCGCTGTTCCCGGCCGACCGCACCATCGCGGCCCAACACGCCTGGCTGTCCCCGCTGCCGCCCGAAGGTGCCAGCGCCATCGTGCACCGCAGCACCGAGTTCGCCCCTGCCATGTCCGAGGCGCAGGGCGTCAACGTCGCCTCACTCCACGCCCACGGCATGGTGGAGCACATCGTGGACGAACGGCCCGACGCCGCACACGAAGGCAGGGCCTTCTGCCAGCGCCTGGGTCAGGCGATCGAGTACGAGCTGGCCGCGCTCTCGGCGGCCGGAGTGGCCGAACTCCTCCCGCAGCGGCTCGAAAAGTACCGCAACCTCGGCGGCCTGGTCCCCCTCCCCCTCTAGGAGCCGCTTCCACCAAGGGCCGCCTCCACCAGGAGTTTTTGTCCACATAATGGGGCTTCGGAGCCTCCGGGCCGCCATTATCTGGACAAAAGCTCGGGACTCAGCGGGACAGCTTCTGCGTGTCGGGTTCCTGATCGCCGATGTGGCCCGGTGCATTGGCCGCCAAGACACGCTGGACGAACGCGCAGTACTCCTCCATGTAGTGGCGCAGGAAAGCCGCGGTGGATTCGTCCTTGACCTCGCCGTCGCTGCCGAACACGTCCGGGTTGAACTTCACGTAAGCCTCGGGGGCATTGAGCTGCGGGGCGTCGAGGAAGCTCAGCACGGCGCGCATGGAGGACTGCATCACCGCTGTGCCGATGCTCCCCGGCGAGGCGCCGATGATGCCGGTGGGCTTGCGGGCGAACGAGTTGGTGCCCCAGGGACGGGAGCCCCAGTCGATGGCGTTCTTCAGCGCACCGGGGATCGAGCGGTTGTATTCCGGGGAGACAAAGAGGATGCCGTCGGAGCCTTCGATGGCGTCCTTGAGCGCACGGCCTTCGGGCGGGAAATCGGCGTCGTAGTCGTAGCTGTACAGCGGGAGGTCCTTGATGGGGATCTCGGTGAATTCAAGGTCCTCGGGGGCAAGCTTGATGAGTGCCTGGGAGAGCGTGCGGTTGATGGAGCCGCTGGCCAGGCTCCCTACGAAATAGCCGATCTTGTGCGTTGCCATGGTGGTGTTCCTTCCCAACAGCCGGCGCGGACCGGCTGGGTAGACGGTGCAAAAGGGCAGTGCTGCGGCTGGCGGCCGCGGGGGCATTTCGGGTGCAACCCCAGCAGTGCAACCAGGGCGATCCCCACAGTTCAACACAGAACACCATCCCCGGCCAGAGTGCAGGCGCCGGTCCTTGACAGTCTGACTGGTGCGGTAGCTAGATGAACGTAAGCGATGGCCCACAGCACACAACCGCAACAGAGGAGCGGCAGTCATGAGCGAGATCCCGGAATCGCTGCAGCGCATCCACAGCGAGGCACCAGCCGAAGGCGATGAAACGGCAGACCCCACCGACATCCGCATGCATTCGCAGGATCCGGCGGAAGGTGCTGACGACGTCGCAGAACCTGCGCCCAAGCGTGTGGAGACATCCTGACGGAAGTCCCCGCCCGCCGTCGGGCTGCCTGCGTCGGTAAGAGAATCGGTTGAGAGAATAGCCGCATGGAAGTCGCCCTGGGGTTGCTGGCGCTCGCCGCGGTGGTCTGCGCGGTCAGCGCGCTGGGCCGCAAGCTTGACGTGTCGGTCCCGCTGCTCCTGGTGCTCGCCGGGGTGGCCGGGTCCTTCCTCCCGTTCGTGCCCCGCGTCGACCTCAACCCTGAGCTCGTCCTCGTGGGGCTGCTGCCGCCCCTCCTTTACGCCGCCGCCCTGCGGACCTCGCTGTTCGACTTCCGCTCAAACCGGCGGGCCATCGGGCTGCTCTCGGTGGGCTACGTCATCTTTGGCACCGTCGTCGTCGGCCTGGTGGTCTGGTGGCTGTTCCCGGAGATACCGTTCGCTGCGGCCATCGCGCTCGCTGCCGTCGTGGCACCGCCGGATGCGGTGGCCGCCACGGCCATTGCTCGCAAAGTGGGGATGCCGCGCAGGATTGTCAGCATCCTGGAAGGCGAATCGCTGGTCAACGACGCAACCGCACTGGTGTGCCTGCGCGCTGCGGTCGCCGCCCTTGCCGGAGCTGTGTCCGTGGTGGAGATCGGCGCCGACTTCCTGCTGGCCGCCGGCGGCGGGCTGGTGGTCGGCCTGGCCGCAGCCTACGTCCTCACCCAGTTCCGCCTGCGGATCCGCAACGTTGCCATTAACACCTCAACGTCGCTGATGGCGCCGTTTGTGGCGTACCTGCCCGCGGAGGCAATCCACGCGTCAGGCGTCCTGGCCGTGGTGGTCACCGGCCTGATCATGGGCACCAAGGCACCTTCCATGCCCAACGGGGCCGCCCGGCAGAGCCAGCGGAGCAACTGGGAAACGGTTCAGTTCCTGCTGGAAAACTCGGTGTTCCTCCTCATCGGCCTGCAGGTGCGGACCATCATCGAGGGCGTCCAGGACGACTCCCTGGGCGCTGCCAGGATCTGGGCGGGCTGCGCGGTGATCCTGCTGGCCGTGCTGCTGCTGCGGCCGGTCTGGGTGTTTCCGGCCACCTACCTGCCGAGGCTTATCCCGGCCGTGGCCCGGAACGACCCTTCGCCGCCCTGGCAGTACCCAGCCATCATCTCGTGGGCCGGCATGCGCGGCGTGGTGACGCTCGCCGCAGCCCTCACGCTGCCCAAGGACCTGGAGCACCGCACCGTGCTGATCCTCGCGGCGATGGTGGTGGTGGCAGGAACCCTGGCGCTGCAGGGGTTCACGCTGCCTGCCCTGGTGCGGCTGCTCCGCGTGCAGGGGCCCGATGCAGGCGAGGACGCGCTGGCCCAGGCTTCGCTGACGCAGCAGGCCACCGCGGCCGGAGTGGAGCGGCTGTACGAACTGCGGACCGACGATGACCCTCCGGAGGTTGTGGCCATGCTCAAGCGGCGGACGCTGGAACGCGGGCTGGCAGCGTGGGAACGTTTGGGCAGGCCGACGGCGGAGGCCGCCACTCCCAGCCAGCGCTATGCCCAACTGCGGCTCGCCATGCTCGAGGCGGAGCGGGCGAAGGTCCTCGAACTCAGGAGCGGCGGAAACTACGCCCACGACGTGCTGAGCAACGTCCTGGAGAGGCTCGACGTCGAAGAGTCGATGCTTGACGCCGTCATCGAGGAGGCCGACGTTTCCGGCTCCCGCGCCGTCGCCAGGCCGGGCGGCGACTGCGGGCATCTGGAGGCCGCACCCGATCCGGAGGTTCCCCGCGACGCACGCTGCGACGCGTGTGTCCGCGAAGGCACCGTCACTGTCCATCTGCGGATGTGCCTGGAGTGCGGGAATGTGGCCTGCTGTGATTCCTCGCCCGCCACCCACGCGTCCCGGCATTTCAAGGCGACAGGACACCCGGTCATGCGCAGCATCGAACCGGGCGAGGACTGGCGGTGGTGCTACGAGGACGACCTGCTCGGGTAGCGTGCACGGCGCCGATTACGACCTCGCGGTATCCGTCTAGGTGCTGGCCGCCATCGGCGCGGCCGGCACAGACACGCCCGCAATGTCCGACGCCGGGGTGAGGATCCAGCGTTCCCCGCGCTCTTCATAACTGATCACCATGGCCGCGGCGGCAGTGCTTGCCGCGTCTATGGCGAGCAGCAGTGCCGCCTGCATGCGGCTGGCATGACCGAATCTTGAGTTCGCCGTGCCCTCGAAGTCGCTGTTGTCGACGAGGATATAGGCCTTGCCCTCAGCCACCGCCTTGATCGAATACCCGCGCTCCTCATGAACCGAACCGCGGGACGAGGCAATCTCCGTTACCTTGTCGGCCCGCACCAGGCTATGGCTGATCGTGCGGATCCACACGTCACCCATTGGGTCTCCTTTACTGCCGGGCAGGCTTGAATTGCCTCTACTTGCAAACGGTAGTCCGTGAAAGCCCGGATGTAAGCCCCCCAAACGGTGCGACCGCCGTCGGGCTTCAAACCGCCAGCAGGTTTTCCCCAAGCTCCGGCAGGTTTTCCCAAAGCTCTTTAGGCAATAGTGGGCCGGACCAGGGATCAACCCTGGCCGGTCTCTGCATCGCCCACCGCAAGCGTTGGGCTGTGCCCGCGACCGCCGGTTCTCAGGGGGAGATATGTTTCAAACCTTTTGGCGGTTCCGCGGGGCGATAGCCCCGCATGTCTGGGCGTTGGCAGGGGGGGCGCTGCTGGTGGTGTTCGTCGCCGCCATGGAAGTGGCCCTGCCCTGGCCCATGAAGGTCATCGTCGATGACGTGCTGCAGCCGACAGGCAGCTCCAGCGTCCACGAGATGCCCGCGTTCCTCGGCCTGGCTGGCCTGAGCCAGCTCCAACTGCTCCTGCTCGCCGCGTCGGCACTCCTCGCCATGACAGTGCTCAACGCGGGAGCGGATTACCTCGGCACCCGCCTGCTCAACGGCGTTGGCGAGAAGGCCATGGCCACCATCCGGGCCGAAGTCTTCACCCATCTCCAGCGGCTGTCGCTGGCTTTCCACGACAAGCAGCGGCTGGGCGACCTGGTGACCCGCACCACGACGGACGTCGACTACGTGCGGGCACTCATGGTGTCGATCCTGGCCGTGCTGCTGCCCAATATCTTCATTCTGGGGTTTGTCATTACGATCTGCGTGCTGATCGACCCGACCTTTGCACTGATCGGCCTGGCGGTGGCACCGCTGCTGTTCATCACGGTCCTCTTCTACCGGCGCCGCATCAAGGGCGCGTCGAAGGAGGCCCGCAAAAGGGACAGCGACATCGCGGCCACAATGTCGGAGACGTTCGCCTCGGTCCGGGTGATGCAGACCTACACCAGCGAGGCGCGCCACGAGGAGGACTTCCGCACCCGGAATAACGGACGGCGGGACGCCGGCCTGAGGGTCATCCGGCTGCAGTCCATGTTCTCGCCTTTGGTCGATGTCATCGCGACCCTGGGCACGGTGCTGGTCCTCTGGATCGGTGCCCAGCGGGTGATGGACGGGACCCTGACGCTGGGCCTGCTCCTCGTCTTCATCGCCTACCTGAAGGCCATGTATTCGCCCATGAAGGCCCTGGCCAAGCTCACCACCGTCATCAGCCGCGGCCAGGCCAGCGCCGAGCGCATCCAGGAAATTCTGGACACCGCACCGGCCATCTCGGACCTGCCCGGCGCACGGCCGGCCCCGCCGCTGGCCGGTTCAGTGGAACTGCGCTCCGTGAGCTTCGGCTACCAGGGGGACCGGCATGTCCTGCACGGGATCGACCTCAAGGCCGAGCCCGGCAGCGTCGTGGCGATCACGGGCCCGACGGGCGCCGGCAAGTCCTCTGTCGTCAGCCTGATTCCGCGGCTCTACGATGCGGACGAGGGGGAAGTTCTCCTTGACGGCATCGATGTGCGGGACCTGCAGGTGGCAACCGTGCGCAGTCAGATATCCATGGTGCTGCAGGAATCGATCCTGTTCCGCGGGACCATCTACGACAACATCGCGTACGGCTCGGAAGGTGCCAGCAGGGAGCAGGTCCTGGCCGCGGCCGAGGCAGCCCACGTGGATGAGTTCGTCCGCAACCTGCCTCTGGCCTACGACACCCCCGTGGCCGAACGGGGCGTCACACTTTCGGGCGGCCAGCGACAGCGCATCGCCATTGCCCGGGCGCTGGTCCGGGACTCCCCCATCGTCATCCTCGACGAACCGACGTCCGGCCTGGACGCCATCTCGGAGCAATACGTCATGCGTGGCCTGGAGAGGCTGATGGCAGGGCGCACGGTGATCGTCATCGCGCACCGGCTCTCGACGCTCAAACGGGCCGACTGCATCTACGTGCTGGACCAGGGGCGGATCGTGGAAAGCGGCAGGCACGCCGAACTCGCGGCGTCAGGGGGCCTGTACAGCCGGCTGGACAGTCTGCAGCATGCCAAAGACGCCCCGGCCCTCACCCTGGTTCCTGCCACAAGTGGCAACCTTCAGACGGAGACAAGCGCATGAGCAAGACGAAGGCCCCCACGTACGGTGCACTGCCCTGGCGGATCGGAAAAAAGGGCGCCCTTGAAGTGCTCCTGATCCACCGGCCGGCCCACGGCGACTGGTCCATCCCCAAAGGCAAGGCGGACCCGGGCGAAACCGGCCGTGAATGCGCGGAACGAGAGGTGCGGGAGGAAACCGGGCTGCACTGCCGCCTGGGCGCGGAACTGCCCAGCATCCGCTACGAGGACAGCAAGCACAGGATCAAGACCATCCGTTACTGGGCTGCCGCTGCGGAGTCAGGCCGCTTCACCGCCAATCAGGAGGTCGACGCCGTCAGGTGGCTTTCGCTGCCGGAGGCCTTGCGCACGGTGACCGAGCCGCGGGACAGGCCCGCCATCATTGCCCTGGGCAGCCAGCTCCAGCTGGAGCTGGGCGTCCGTCCGGCGCCCAAGCGGGAAAAAATGCTGCTGCTGGTCCGCGGGGCCGAAATGACGAAACGGGACGAGTGGGACCCGGCAGCAGGCAGCCGGCCGCTGGCGCCGGCCGGCGAGCAGGCCGCCAGGTCGCTGGCCGCGCTGGGAGCCATGTTTGCAGTCGAACGCATTCTCGCCGCACCTTCGGACCGCTGTGTCGAAACCGTCGCCGAACTTGCGCGGCAGGAGGCCCTGGAAGTGGAGCGTTCAGAGCACCTGACCGGCGGCGGGCTGGGGGCAACGCTGGACCTCGTGGCCCAGGCCCGCGGGACAGGAACGGTCCTGTGCACGCACGAGGACGTCATGGCAAATGTTCTGACCCACCTCATCCATCACGACCGGACGGTCCTGACCAAGCGCTTTCGCGTTCGGAAGGGATCGGCCTGGGTGGTGACCGGCGACCGCACCCGCTACCGTTCCGCCTACTACCTGCCGCTGTCCCCGGCAGACCTCAGCACGGCATTGGACCTCAGCCCTGCTGCGGACCTTCGCGCCGCCGTCTAGCCCCGTGTGCCGGCATTGCGGCGGGCGTACGCTCAGACAGTGGACATTGTGGAGTTCCTGTCCGCGCGCATTGCCGAGGACGAGGCCGTGGCGCGCAAGCTGCTCGGCGACCACACGACGTCGGAATCGGGCAAGTGGTACGAACGCCGCCTGCTGCTGGAGTGTGAAGCCAAGCGGCGCCTGATCGGCATCGTCGAGGCGGCCAGGCAGACCGCCCTGGCCACCCTCGTGAGTGATCCCTTCGGCGATGAGACCGAGTGGATTCCGCAGGCGCTGGAATGGACCACCCTGTCACTCAATGCGCTGGCAGTCCCCTACAGTGACCATCCCGACTTCAACCGGGACTGGCTCTGGTCCCCGTAGGCAGAGCGCCGCAGGCAGAACGCCGCAGGCAGAACGCCACAGGCAGAACGCCGCAGGTAGAACGCAGGCAGGGCGCGGTTCAGGTGCTGCCCAGGATGCGGCGGGCATCGGCCTGGGCGTCCAGCTCCTGCTGGGACACGACCGATCCGCTGATGTACCCTGCGCGGGACCTCATGGCCCGGAGTTCCGCCACGGTGTAGGGGATCCGGCGCCGGTGCGCCATGGCGTGGCAGTTGGGGCACAGCGGGACCAGGTCCCCCAAAGGATCCAGCTCGTAGCCGGGCCCCAGCTGGGCAGCGGGGACCAAATGATGGACATGGATGAAGCCCTCGCCCTCCGGGCCGTACGCGGCCTCGAAGGAAAACCCGCAAGCGGCACATGAGGTTCCGTGGTGTGCCAGGCAGATGCGCCTCGCGTGCGGGTTGCGTTCGTACCGGTTCACGCACACCCGGGCCAGGGCGTCCTGCGGCAGCGTGCCGGGCACCGGAAGGACCGGATCGATCTCGTCGGCGGGCCGGCACTCGGCCCAGAGCTCCCGGATGGCGCGTGCCTGCTCCTCCGGAACCGGTTGGCACGCATTCGTCGCGGCAGCAGCCCAGTCCGTCAGCGGCGCACGGGCGGCCAGGAGGTCCACCGCAATCTGGTCTCCGAGCGGCAGCAGCACGTCAAAGTCCACGTCAACGCAGGGTGCGGCCCCAGCAAGATAAGGAGCGGAGGCGATCACACCGTGGCCAATCAGCCCGCTGCCTGTCTTTCCATGCAGCAGGAGCCATGCATCCGTTCCCGGAGCGGGCTCGGCACCGATTACAACCGTCCACGCCCGGCGGTGCACCCCGGCGGCGCCCAGCTCATCCGCCACCCGCGAATAGCCCGGCCAGGTATCGCCTACACCCGGGTTCCAGCCCAGCAGAACAGCCACCATTCCCTAATCGTGCCACCTGATGTGGCTTTTAGGAGGAGCGGTTGCGCAGGCGCCGCCACCAAGGGGGTTTGGGTTCCGTGGCAGGTTCCGGTTCAGCCGCGGCCGCCGCTGCCCGGCGCTCCCGCCACCGCTGCACTTCGGCGTCGGCGTCGCGTGTGTTCGTGACCACGGGCGGCCCTCCCTGCAGCTGCCGGCGGGCGTCGATGACGCGGGCGTTGAAGTCCTCGACCAGGTCGCGCACCTGCTTTTCCGTAATCTGGGCGTCCAGCGTGGCATCCAGCTCCGCGTCCTCGGTGCGCAGCAGGATCGCAGCTGGTCCCAGTCCGCTAAGGTGCTCGCGCTGGATGAGGCCCTTGACCCACCAGTCGGGGTCGTAGCCCTCCCCCAGCCCGGGAATCGGTTTGCCGGAGTATTTCAGGTTGTCGAACTTTCCCTGCGCCATGGCGTCCCGGATCAGGTAATCGGCCCGGGCCGTATCATTGACCTTCCGGCGCTTGTCCCGCAGTCCCGCCTCCGCGGCGGACAGCTCAGCGTCATCCTCCGCTGTCCCGCCGGAGGACCGGAGGGCGCGAAGTTCGGCCGCGCGCTCCACCTTCCGCCTGAAGTCGCCGCCTCCTGTTGAACCCGTCACCTTTTCACCACCCCTCCCGCCGGACATTGTCCCGTTTCCAGTATTCCGGCGCGTGCCGGACTCTTCAACGGAGCGTTGCGTCCAGGGAGCCCGTTCCCGGACTGCCAGCAGTACGGGCAGGTATGGGCCACAACAACGACGGCGGGGCCTCCCGCCGTCGTGCGCGTGCAGTGCCCGCGTGGACCCGGCTCACATGGGATCGGGCCAGTTTCCGATATTCGCACGCGCCGGAACGGCGGCGACCTCGTCGCCTTGCGGCCGCGCGCCGCCACCTCCGGCACCGCTGGCACGGCCGGCACCGCTGGGGGCGGCGGCAGCCGGCCCG
>NZ_JAAOXD010000009.1:320574-415857 GCF_014694315.1 Arthrobacter ipis
TGCCGGTCACGCCGTCCTCCGTAGTAATACGAAGGGTCACGAAGTTACGGGAGGGGCTTGTCACGAAGACTTCCGCGGCAATGATTTTCACAACAGGTCCTTTCGGATGGACTGGTTCAGGGGTCAGTTGGTGGGCGCCGGGTGCGGCTGGGTGGCTGTTTCGGTGGTGCCGGCCGTGTCGTCCTCGGAGGGCTCGGCGGCGATATCGGCCTTTTTGGGGGCATCGACGCTTTCGCGGCGGGCCCGGATCTCTGTGAGGATCTCGGCGTGCTTGGCATCGGTCAGCGTGTACCTGCTCATGACCAATACCGCGAGGATTGTCAGTACGGCAGGCAGTGCACCCGCGGCGATCTGAATGCCGAACACGGCGTCCGGGGTCTGGGCGACCCCGCCAGACTTGTAACCGCCCAATGCGAGTGCGTACGCGGCGAGGGCTCCGCCCACGGCCTGGCCGGTCTTGCGGGTGAAGGAGAACAGCGCATAGGTGATGCCTTCGGTGCGGACGCCGGTCTTCCATTCGCCGTATTCCACGGTGTCGGCCTCGAGGGCCCACACCACGATGCTCATTGCGAGGACACCCACGAGGCTGAGCACCAGGCCGGCAAAGCCGATCATGATCTGGCTTGCCGGCGTGAAGAAAATAACCACACCGCCGGCGACAGTGATCAGGGAGGAGTAAATGTAGACGTGCTTCTTGCCGATGTTGCGGACCAACTTGGGCATAAACGCGGCCAGGACGAAGGTCAGGACAAGCTGGATGATGGACAGCACCGGGTACAGGTCCAGGCGGCCGAGGACGTCGCGCAGGTAGTACAGCTGCACGGAAGTTAATGCCAGGTAGCCGGAGAGGAAGAGGAACGAGCTGATGCAGAGCATCAGGAGGGGCTTGTTGCCCTTCAGGGTTTCCATGCTCTGTTTGAGGGAAACGTTCGGTACGGCGCGGTGAACGCGTTCCTTGGCGGTGAGGACGGTGAAGAAGTAGAGGACGGCGCCGATCCCGACGAATACAAGGGTGATGGTGGTGAAGGTTGCCTGCAGGTCAGCGCCCGGCTTGATGAGGGGTGCCACGAAGATGCCGAGCGCCGAACCCACCAGCAGACCGCCCACCATACGGGCCGATCCCAGCTTGGCCCGGTCGCCCGGATCCTGGGTCATGGCGCCCGCGAGTGAGCCGTAGGGGATGTTTACCAAGCTGTAGGCCAGGCCAAGGGCTGCGTAGGTGACGTAGGCGTAGAGCAGGGTTCCGGACTCACCCAACTGCGGGACAGAGAAGGTTGCCACGCTCAGGAGCAGCAGCGGGATGGAGCCGAACATGATGAACGGACGGAACTTCCCGAAGCGTTTGCTGTAGTTTCGGTCCACCATGCGGCCGGCAAAGACATCGGCGAACGCATCGAAGATCCTGACGACCAGCAGGAGTGTGCCTGCGGCTGCCGCGGAAATACCCGCAACGTCGGTGTAGTAGACCAGCAGGAACATGGTGGCGGTGGTGAAGGCCAGGTTGTTGGCGGCATCGCCGGCGCCGTAGCCGATGATGCTGAGCTTGTTCAGCTTTTTCATGAGGTGGGCTCCTTTACCCAAGTGTCTGCCCAGGGGGCAGCCAAAAATAGTGAAAAATGCTACGGGTTGGTGATCGTCTTGTCGCTGCCGTTTTTGACGCCGGCCAGTGCGGTCCAGCGCTGGCGGAGGGCATACGCTGCGGGTTTGGGCCGGCGGTCCCGGGTGAACACGCCCTTCTTGTTGCCGTCCACGCGCATGATGCCGTTGGACGTTTGGAAGTCCGCGAAGTTCCAGACCTGCTCGCCCACCATGGCATCCACGCGGTCAAAGACCCGGTGGTACATAGCCAGGAACGCGGCCTGGTATTCCTCGCTCCAGGGTTGCTCATAGATGGAGTGGAAGCCCGGCATGGTGTCCGGCCCGTACTCGGTCATGATCATGGGCTTCCCGTACTTGGCTTCCCATTCGCGCAGTTCCTTTTCCAGAACCTGCTCGGCGGTTTCGAGGTCCCCGTTGTTCAGGTACCAGCCGTAGTAGCGGTTGAGCATGATGACGTCGAAAAGGTCGCCCAGCAGTTCCTTGTCCGGGGTGTCGAACATGACGTTGACGTAGCCTACGGGACGGGTTGGGTCCAACTGCCGGGTGAGTTCGGCCAGGGGCTGGAAGTATTCCCGGGCGCCTTCCTCGGAGCCGTTGGGTTCGTTGGCGATGGACCAGATCACGACCGAGGGATGATTCTTGTCCCGGGCCACAAGCTCGGTGATGGCCTGGCGGTGGTTTGCCGCGGTGTTGGCGTCCACTCCGCCCTCGACATACGTCTTTTTTGCGATGCCGCCGAACACGGCCCCGAAGCCCAGGTGCAGCCCGACGGCCGCCGTTTCGTCGATCACCACGATGCCGTGCCGGTCGGCAAACTCCATGACTTCTTCTGCGTAGGGGTAGTGGGAGGTGCGGAAGGAGTTGGCGCCAACCCAGTCCAGGAGCTGGAAGTCGTTGACCATCTGGGCGTTGCTGTGGCCCTTGCCGATGGCCACGTGGTCCTCGTGCATGCCGAAGCCGGTGAAGTAGAAGGGTTCGCCGTTGATGAGGAATTCCTTGCCGCTGACCTCGACTGTCCGGACTCCCACGGGGAGGGTGTAGCTGTCCACCAGCCGGCCGCCGTCGTGGATCTCAGCGGTGAGGCTGTACAGGTAGGCCGCCCCGGGTTTCCAGAGCACGACGCCGTCAATTACCAGGGTGCCCTCGGCGCCTTCTGTTGCGGCGACTTCGGCGCCGTCCGCATTGCGCAGGGTGACCCGGATGGCCTCGATTCCCGTGCCGTTCGCGGTGGCGATCGTGTAGTCGACGGTGCCGGTGGTGCCTTCGAAGCCGGTCACCACCGTGATGTCATCCACGGTGACGGAAGGGGTGCTGTAAAGCCAGAGGCTGCGGTGCAGCCCGGCATAGTTATAGAAATCGTGCAGGTAGCTCTGCTGCCGGCGTCCGTCCTCGCTGACGGTGATGCTGCCTGGCGGAATGGTGGCCTGGGTGAGTTCGTTGTTCACGGAGATGGTCAGCCGGGAGATCTGGCCAGGGGTCACGTGCTCGGTGATGTCGGCACTGAACGGCATGTACCCGCCGGTGTGTTCGGCCACCAGCACGTCGTTGACCCAGACCATGCCCTCGTGCGTGGCGGAGTCGAGACGGAGGTGGATTCGCTCCCCTGCCCAGCCGCGGGGAACGCGCACCTCGCGCTGGTACCAGACGTAGCCCACGTGGTTGCGGACTGCCTTGTCCGGGAAGACATCGTTGTAGCTGGCCGGGACACCCATTTCGAGGTCGGTCTCCAGCGCCGTCTTGAACCATTCCTGGCGGTGGCCCGCACGGTCGAAGTCCACCTTGAAGCGGTAGACGCCGTCGAGGTTTACCAACTCGCGGGTTTCGCTGGCCTGGGGCTTGAGCATTCTGGGGGTCCTAACGCGTCTTTGCGGGCTGAGCCGGAGGGGGATTCTTGGGAAGACCGGCAGTGCGCCGGGTTTCTGCTCGTACTGTAATCCTAGTCACTTGGCAATCAAATGGCAAGCGGTTGCCAGAAGTTTACTTGAAACTTCATGAAACACGGCTGCCCGGCTCCTAATGGCAAGCGGAACCGGGCAGCCGTGCGTGTGCGGATAGTCGCTACCGGGATACAGACCGCTTCCCGAACGTTCCGCACAAGCCTTCAACCAGGTCGACGACGCCGCCGTCGGCGGCCAGGACGGGGTCCACCAGCTCCAAAAGGGCCTGGATCCGTTCCGCGCCGCTCAGCCGGTTGGCGGCAGCAACGCCGTCGGCCAGCGGATCCCGGACCTCGGCGACGGCCGCGCTGTAGTCCATCCACGCGGCAATCATGAGCGCGGCGGCGGCACCTGACCGGCCCGCGGCGCGCTCGGCCCGCAACACCGGAACAGCGCGCATCCGCAGCTTGGTGCTGCCGTCCATGGCGATCTGCGCAAGATGGTGGGCAATGCGGGCGTTGCTGAAGCGTGCCAACAGCGCAGCTCGGTACGCCGGGATCTGCAGGTCAGCGGCAGCGCCCTCCGCTCCGGCGAGGTTGGCCTGGGCCTCGTCCCAGAACGCTTCAACAGCCCCCAGGCACACCGGATCGGCCAGTGCCTGGGCCACCGTGGAGTGTCCCCGAAGCTGGCCAGCGTAGGCCAGCAGGGAGTGCGCGCCATTCAGGAGCCACAGCTTGCGGTTCTCATACGGTTCAATGACGTCTACGAAGACAGCACCCGCATCTTCCCAGTGCGGCCGGCCGGCCGGGAAGTCCCCGCTGAGCACCCAGTTGGTGAAGGGTTCGGCTACCACGGGGAAATTGTCGCGGTAGCCGCAGCCGGCTTCCACGGCAGCAAGGTCCGCCTCCGTGGTGCGCGGAGTGATGCGGTCAACGGAGGTGCTGACGAAGCTGATGGTGGCGTCGATCCATTCGGCCACGCTTTCGTCCCACGCCCCGGCCATACCCACCAGGGCGTTGTGCGCTACGGTGCCGTTGTTGGAGAGGTTGTCGCAGCAGACCACGGCGAGCGGGCCGGAACCGGCGGTCCGGCGGGCGGCGAGGGCCAGCACCAGCCGGCCCAGCGGCGTCGTCGGGGTTCCGTTGCCGGCCTCCAGCAGTGCCAGGTCTGCCACAACGTCGGCGGCCGTGCGGTCGAGCTTCCCGTCGGCGCCGAGCCGGTATGCCGCCTCGGTGATCGTGAGGGTGACAACGGCGGTAGCGGGGGCCGCTATCAGTTCCGCCAGACGCTGCATGTCGGCGCCGTCTACCGCTTCAACAATGCTGCTGACTACGGTAAACGAGTCGCCGCCATCGGCGCGTTCCACCACGGTGTACAGGCCGTCCTGCTCCGCCAGGGCCAGCGCGGCGTCGGGGCGGCGGCCGGTGAAGGCGGCGATGCCCCAGTCCGCGGCGTCGCCCGCCTGGTGCGTGTACCAGGCCTGGTGTGAGCGGTGGAAGGCACCCAGCCCCAGGTGGACGATGCGGACCGGGGGCTTGGCGGCAGGCCGCAGGCTGCGGCTTAGTTGGGGAAGGTCGACGGCGGATGTGGCCGCGGAGGGCAGTTCGGTACTCACAGCTTGAAGACCCTTCTGGGCGAGCCATCGACGATGTCGACGATCAGTTCATGGGCGCGTTCCTCGCTGACGCGGTGCTCCGCCACAAGCCGGGCCAGGAAGGAGGCCTCGATCCGGCGGGAGGCATCGTGGCGCGCGGGGATGGAGCAGAACGCGCGGGTGTCGTCGATGAAGCCGGACGAGCGGGAGAAACCGGCGGTTTCGGTAACGGCCGAACGGAAGCGCAGCATGGCGTCCGGCGCATCCAGGAACCACCACGGGGCTCCGAGGAACACGGACGGGTAGAAGCCCGCAAGGGGCGCGAGTTCGCGGGAAAACACGGTCTCGTCCAGCGTGAAGAGCACCAGGTGGAAGTCCTTGGCGGTGCCGAAGTCCTGCAGCAGCGGGCGGATGGCCTCGGTGTAGTTGACGGCGAACGGGATGTCGTGGCCGGTGTCTGCACCGTACGCGTTGAACGTTGGTTCATGGTGATTCCGGTAGGAGCCGGGGTGGATGGTCATGACCAGGCCGTCCTCAACGGACATCCGGGCCATCTGGTACATCATGTGGGCCTCGAAGTCGTCGCGGTCCTGCGCCGTGGCCTGGCCGGAGCGGGCACGGTCGAAGAGTTTCGCCGCGGCCCCGTCGTCGAGCTTGAGCGTTGCAGGAGTGCGGACGCCGTGGTCAGCGGAGACTGCGCCGTGTTCCACGAAATAACGACGCCGGTTTCCAAGGGCGGTGAGATAGCCGGCATAGCCTGTGCCGCCGTCGCCTGCTGCCGCGATGAGGCGGTCCACGTTGGCCTGCCATTCCGGGTGGGCGATGTTCAGGTAGGCGTCCGGGCGGAAGGTGGGCAGGACGCGGCCGTGGAACGTGGGATCCTGGGCGATCGCCTTGTGGCTGGACAGGCTGTCCAGTGGATCGTCGGTAGTGGCCAGCACCTCGATGTTGAAGTCTTTGAAGAGCTGGCGGGGCCGGAAGCCGGGCTCGAGCAGCTTGGCGGAAATCGCGTCGTAGCTGGCGTCGGCGGTCTCGGCGCTGATCTCCTGCGGGAGGCCGAAGACGCTGCTGAACTGGGTTCGGAGCCAGTAGCCGGAGGCAGTGCCTTCGAACAGCGGCCAGGCCTTGCAGAACTCGTGCCAGACGGCGCGGGAATCCGGTTCCGCGGCCTTCGAGCCGCGCACCCGGTCCAGTGGAACACCGCTGGCATGGATCAGCCGGGTGACGTAGTGGTCCGGACTGACCAGCAGCGCCGCCGGGTCCGGGAAGGGGCTGTTGTGCTCGATGACTGCGGCGTCAACGTGCCCGTGCGGGGAAATGATGGGGAGGTCCTGGACGCGCTGCAGGAGGTCCCGCGCAATGCTGCGCGTTCCGGGATCCGCGGGCAGGAGCCGGTCTGGGCTGGCGGCAATCGACTGTGACATAGCTCTATGGTCCGGCTTTTGCGTCGCTTTTGTCAACCGGTTGCCATAGATTGCCAAAACCCGCGGTTTGGCCCTGCAGCCGGACCTAGCGTGCGGGCAGCAGCCGGCCGCTTGAGCCGCGCAGCACCAGCTCCGTCTCCACACGCAGGGTGCCGGCAGGTTCCCCCATGCCGTGCAGGAGGTCAAGCAACAGGGTGGCCGCGCCCGCGCCGCACTCCCCCAGCGGGGAGCGCACGGTGGTCAGCGGCGGCGTTGTGAAGTCGGCGCCGAAGATGTCGTCGAAGCCCACGATGCTGATCTGGTCCGGCACCACGATGCCGGCGGCCTGGAGTTCCTGCATGAGTCCGATGGCCAGGAGATCGTTGTAGGTCAGCACGGCAGTGACGCCGCTGGCCCGGACGTCGCGCGCCACCTGCCTGCCGCCGTCGACCGTGGGTTTGGTGGAATCCAGCCTCACGGCCTCCAGTCGTGACCATTCGCAGGCCGCCCGGACGCCTTCCCAGCGACGGGCGGACATCCAGGACTGCGACGGCCCGGCAACAAAGGCAACCTTGGTGTGCCCGTTGGCGGCGAGGCTGCGCACAGCCTCGCTGATGCCCTTGTTCACATCCGGAACCACGCAGGGCACGCCCTCGACCTCGCGGTTGATGACCACCACCGGTTTGTCGCGGGCAAGTGCGCGGATGTTGTCGTCGTCCGTGCGGGGGCTTGCGAGGATGAGGCCGTCCACGGTAGCCATGAGCCGGCGGGCCGCGGTCAGTTCGGTGACGGCGGACTCAGCGGACTCGGCCAGCACGAGTGTGTAGTCCCGCAGCGTGGCCGTGGTCTCTGCCCCGCGGATGATGTCGAAAAACGTGGGGTTGGTGATATCCGCGACGATCAGCCCGAAGGTGTTGGTCCGCCCGGTGGGCAGGGCCCGCGCGAAGGGGTTGACCTGGTAGTTGAGCTCGGCGGCGGCATCCTCAATGAGCTTCTGGGTCTTGGCGCTGACTCTGCCGGGTTTGCTGAGGGCCCGTGACACGGTGGAAGGGTTCACGCCGGCAACCTTGGCAATGTCGTAGATGGTGGGGTTGGATTTCCCGTCCCGGGCGTGTTTATTGGCCCGGCCCGTTGCTGCGGGCGCGTCCGGCTTCTTGGGTTCAGTCACCGCCCCATCCTAACGACGAACCCGCCCAACCGACTGGCAATAGTTGTCGTTTTGAACGCTCAAAACGACATTATGTGCGAGTCAGTTGGGCGGGAGTTGCCCCACGGGTGGCCAGCGGTTGCCGGGTCTGGCCAGATGGCGCCGGCCTACGAGCGCTCGGGGAACTTGCCTTCCTCGGCGATGCGCTTGTTGAGCTCGGCGAGGAATACGTCCTCGTCGAAGTCCAAGCCTACTTCCCTGCCGGTCCAGCTGGAGAGGTGAATGGCGTTGGCCAGGCGGACGCCGTTGATGCCGTCAGACCCCGGTGCCAGCAGCGGGGTGCCGTCCAGGATGTTGGCGGCGAAGTTCGCCAGGACGCCGGAGTGCTGGGCGCCCCAGGCGGATTCGAACTCCACTACTTCGGTGGCGTAGTACTCCTCGGGGTTCAGCTCGCCCATGAAGAGCTTGCGGACATCGTCCATGTCCATGCCGTCGCTGAGTTCGCGCTCAGGCTTGACCAGGCGGGTCACGGTGGCAGTCTTGGAGCCTTCCACGACGATCTTGCCCTGGTCGCCCAGGATCTCGAAGCGGTCCGTGCCGGTCAGGTCGTGGGTAGCGGTGACGAAAACGCCGGTAGCGCCGTTGCCGTAGTCCACCACCGCTGTGACTTCATCTTCGACGGCGATGTCGCGGCGGAAGCCGTAGGCCACCTTCGCGTAGACAGACTTCGGCACGCCGCAGATCCACTGCCACAGGTCCAGCTGGTGTGGTGCCTGGTTGACCAGGACGCCGCCGCCCTCGCCGCCCCAGGTGGCCCGCCATTCGCTGGAGTTGTAGTACCCCTGCGGCCGCCACCAGTTGGTGATGATCCAGTTGGTGCGGCGGATGGCGCCGATCTCGCCGTTCTCGACGATTTCCTTGAGCTTCTGGTACAGCGGGTTGTTGCGCTGGTTGAACATGATCGCAAAGGACAGCTCGGGCTTGCTTGCGGCAAACTCGTTGAGTTCCTTGACCTGCTTGGTGTAGACGCCGGCCGGTTTCTCGACGAGTGCGTGGATGTTGCGCTTGAGCGTTTCGATGCCCATTTCGGGGTGGAGGAAGTGCGGGACGCACGTGACTACTGCGTCGACGTCGCCGCTTTCGAGCATGGCGATGTAGTCCTCGTAGAAGGGTGCGTCCGGGTACTGGGAAGCCGCGAGTTCCTTCTTGGCGGGGTCCGTGTCGCAGATGGCGCCGATTTCCATGTTGGGAACCAGTCCGTCGGTGATGAATTTGGCGTAGGCGCCGCCCTGCTGGCCCAGGCCGATGATGCCGAGGCGTACTTTCTTACTCACAGTTTGTTTCCTTTTTCTTTGGTTGAGCTTGCCGAAAGCCGGATGGTGGAGATTCAGGGTTAGAAAAGGTCGGCGTGGCCCATGGCCACCAGGTTGTCGTGGGAGGTCTGCAGCGCGTCCCAGACGGTGCGGCCGTACAGCTGGTCCTGCTCCACGAGCATGTACTGTGCGCCGGCGGCCTGGGCGGCCGGGATGATGGCCGGAAAGTCCAGGTTGCCTTCGCCCACTTCGGCGAACTGGACCACGTCCTTGAACTCGGCCATGAAGCCGGTGACGTCCCCCGATTCAAGGAGCCCGAAGGCCGATTGGGGCAGCTCGCCGATGCGGTAGTCCTTCAGGTGCACCATGGCGGTGCGTCCGGCGTACTTCGCGAGGGTCCGGACGGGGTCAAGTCCGCCGCGCTGCACCCAGTGGACGTCGATTTCCATGCCCATGGCCGGGGAGTTCTCGGCGATGATGTCCAGCATGTATTTGCCGTCGAACTTCGCGAACTCGATGTGGTGGTTGTGGTAGTACAGGCCGATGCCGTGCTGCTGCAGGCGCTCGGCGTACCCGTTGGCTTCTTTGGCGAAGTCCACCACGGCGCCGATCGACTTCATGGCCGGGAAGGGAAGCATCCCGATCCGCAGGAGCCTGGTGTCGAGTCGTTTCGCGTCGTCAACGATCTTGTCGAAATGGTCCTTGAGCGAATCGCCGGGCATGCCCTTGGGGGTTTCCATCGCGACCGACAACGCCGCAATGTCCATGCCCAGTTCATTGCGGGACCGGTCCAGTTCGGTGACGTTCTCCGCTGTCATCGGGATCTGGGAGATTTCGACGGCGTTGTAGCCGATCGCGCTGACCTTCCGGAGCGTCTCGAACGCCCCGAGTTCCGTGAAGCTCTCTTTGAGCATCATCGCTTGTACGCCAATTGTGGCTGTGTTGGCCATGGTGGTCCTTTCAGTTTTGACGGTGCCCTCAGGCGACGGCGCCGGCCTGTTCGTGCTGATGCCGCTGGCTGTCGAGCAGCCGGTGACGATCGGCCCGGCGCTGTTCCTGCCGGTCCGGATCGGGTACTGGGGAGGCCAGCAGGAGACGCTGGGTGTAGGGGTGCTCGGGGTCGCGGGTTACCACCGCGGCCGGTCCCTGTTCGACGATTTCGCCGTGGTACATGACGGCCACGCGGTGGCTGATGTGCCGCACGACGTCCAGATCGTGGGAGACGAAGAGGTAGGAAACTCCGGTGTCCTTCTGGATCTGCAGGAACAGGTCAAGGACACGTGCCTGGGTGGACAGGTCAAGTGCACTGACGGGTTCATCGCAGACGATGAGTTTCGGTGAGAGCGCGAGTGCCCGGGCGATGGCGACGCGCTGGCGCTGGCCGCCGCTGAACTCCCGTGGCAGGCGGTGGATGGCGTCCGAGGGCAGCCCCACCTGGTCAAGCAGTTCCTTGACGCGCTTCCTGGCCGCTGTCTGCTCCAGGCCCTGCACTCCGAGGGGTTCGGCGAGGATGGCGCCGATCTCGAGGGCCGGGTTCAGGGAGGTGTACGGGTCCTGGAAGACCACTTGGAGGTCCCGGCTCAGGGTCCGCCGCTGCTTGCGGGTGGCGTGGCTGATGTCGCGGCCTTCGAACGTGATCCTTCCGTCCGTCACGGGGGCCAGGCCGAGGACGGCACGGCCAAGGGTTGTCTTTCCCGAACCGGACTCCCCCACCAGGCCAAGGGTCTCGCCCTGGCCGATGGAGATGTTGATGTCCGTGAGTGCCCGGAACGGCTTGGCGCGGAACTTCTTGCTGGGGTACTCAACCACCAGGTTCTCTACTGTCAGGAGCGGGGCGCTTTCTTCAGCTTCCATAGTGCTCATGCGGCTGGCTCCTTCTGGCTGGATACAAGCATGGACATAGGGGTTTTGCCTTCGAGCATGGATGCCAGCAGGGTCCGGGTGTACTGCTCTTTGGGGTTGCGGAGGATGTCGCGGACGGATCCTTCCTCAACCAGGCGGCCGTTCTGCATGACAGCCACTCGGTCGCAGAGGTCTGCCACCACGCCGAAGTTGTGGGTCACCAGGATGACGCCGATGTTCAGCCGCTGCTGGAGCTCGCGCAGGAGGTCGAGCACGTCGGCCTGCACGGTGACGTCCAGAGCCGTGGTGGGCTCATCGGCGATCACCAGGTCCGGTTCGCAGCTGATGGCACCGGCGATCAGCACACGCTGGGCCATACCCCCGGAGACTTCGTGGGGGTAGGCGCTGAAGGTCCGTTCGGGGTTGGCGATTCCGACGTCGGCCAGGAGCTTCAGCGCGCGCTTGCGGGCTTCTTCCTTGGGGATTCCCAGGACGCGCACCATCGGCGTCACGAGCTGGTAGCCGATGGTGAAAGCGGGGTCCAGGTTGCTCATGGGTTCCTGCGGAATGTAGGAGATCCTCTTGCCGCGAAGCCTGGACAGCCGTGCCTGATCGACGCGTTCCTCACCCGGGGCGACCGTGTAGTTGCCGTCGAACTGAATGGAGCCCGCCACAATGCGGGCGTTATCCGGAAGCAATCCCAGGATGGAGAACGCCGTCTGGGACTTGCCTGAACCGGATTCACCCACGATGCCGAGGATTTCCCCGCGGTCCACGTGGAAGGAAACGTCGTCCACCACCTTTTTGACGGAACCGTCGGCCTGCGGGTATCCGACGCCGAGGTTGGTCACCTTCACGAGGTGGTGCTCCGTGCCAAGCTCGACGGCGGCCATGGACTGGCGCTGCTGGCCCGCCCTGGCGGGTGCCGCCGTCGTGCCCTTCTGCTGGGCCGCTTTCTTGCGGTGCTTGATCTTTTCGCCGTCTTCAAGGGCGTCGCGGATGGCATTGCCCAGCAGGACCAGCCCGCCGATCGTCAACGCCATGGCGAGTGCCGGCCAGAAGAGCAGGGTCGGGTTCAGGTAGACGTTCTTGAAGCCCTCTGAGAGCATGACGCCCCAGGTTGCCTTGGTGGGATCGCCCAGGCCCAGGAATTCCAGCCCGGATTGGATGGCGATGGCCACGCCGGCAATGGCCGCCGTCTGGATGATGATGGGTGCCCGGACCACGGAGAAGATGTGGCGGGCGATGATGCTCAGGTCCGAAAGCCCGGAAACCCTGGCGGCGTCAACGTACAGCTCGTTGCGCACAGACTGGACGGCGGTGCGGGTCAACCGGAAATAGGACGGGCTGATGAGGATGCCGAACGCGATCATGGAAATCCATACCGAGGGGCCGAAAGCCGCCCGGATGGTCAGCAGCACAATCAGGCCCGGCAGGCTCATGAGGATGCTGACCATCCAGTTGGAAACTGCCTCGAACTTGCCGGCGTAATAACCGGCGATCAGTCCTGCCGGCAGCCCGATGGCAATGGCGACGCCGGCACAGAGCAAGGCGGAAAGCAGCGTCAGCTGCGCACCGAACAGCAGGCGGCTCCAGACATCGCGCCCGGCGCTGTCCGTTCCCAAAATATTTACCGAGTCGGGGGCGGCCAGCGTTTTGGCGATGTTGGAATAGTTCTCCTGGAACGGTGCCAGAACCGGAGCCAGGATGGCCAGCAGCGAGATCGCCAGCAAGATGGCCATGGCAATGATGCCCAGCGGGTTCCTGAGCAGGCGCCGGATCACGGTGGAGCGGACCACTGTGCCGCTCTGCCCGGTATTAAGGGAGGGCGCAGGTGCGGCAACTGCCGCCGTTTCTACAGAGTCACTCATGACACACGTACCTTCGGGTTGAGCCAGCCATTGAGAATGTCCACCAGCAGGTTCACCACTATGACGACCACCACCGTGTACATCACGACGCCCATCACCACCGGGAGATCTGACTGGCCGGTGGCAGCGACCGCCAGAGGACCCATGCCCGGCAGAGCGAAGATTTGCTCGATGATGACCACACCTCCAAGCATGCCGACCAGCTGCAGACTGAGGACCGTCAGGCCGGCCGGGGCGGCACTGCGCAGCACGTGCTTGAACAGGATCTCCCGCTCGCCGATGCCGCGGCTGCGCAGGGTGCGGACGTAGTCCCGCTCGAGCTGTTTGATGACGGCGCTGCGGATCTGCTGCGCGCCGCCTGTGACGCCGTTGACCAACAGGGCGATCACCGGAAGGGCCATGGAATAGACCCACGCCTCTGGTCCGGATTCCGGCGAGATGGTGCTGGTTGCCGGGAAGAGGCCCAGCTGGATGGCCAGGATGGTGACCAGGATGACGCCGATCACAAACCCCGGTATGGAGTCTCCGATGATGGCGCCAACCTGGACCACCCTGTCCACCCAGCCGCGCTTGACGGCAGCGACCACACCAATGAGAGCGGCACAGACTGCGATCAGGATCATTGCGGCGAAGACCATGGTCATGGTCACCGGAATCCGGGTGGCGAGCGAGTTGGCCACCGGCTCGGACGTGAACCACGAGGCACCAAGGTTTCCGCTCAGCGCGTCGGCTACCCAGGAGAAATAGCGGACCACCAGCGGCTGGTCCAACCCCAGCTCGTGTTCTTTCATCGCCACCTGCTCCGCAGTGGCCTGGTCGCCAAGGATGTTCCTGGCGATGCTCCCGCTGGAGACGTACAGCAGGAAGAACGTGAGGGCCGAGACAACGAACAGCACCACCAGCCCGCTGCCCAGCCTTTTCGCAATGAACCTGATCATGGTGTCCTACTTGGCCGGGGAGTAGTTGTAGATGGACGGAACGGCCTGCTGGATCTGCGGAGTCACGTTCACCTTGGAGTTGTGGTAGTACATCTGGTTGACCCGGAACAGCGGAGCGAACCACGCCTGTTCAACGACGTACTTGTTCACTTCCTGCGCCAGTTTGCCTGCATCGGCGCCGCCGTTGCGCACGGCCGCGATCTTGGCGTCCAGCTCCGGCGTCGAGTTCTTGAAGGGGTTGTAGAGCGCCTTGGTGGAGACGATCTGGTCCATGGCAACCGTGGGCTGGCCCTGGAAAAGCGAGAAGAAAATGGTGGTGAACTTCTGCGCGGCAATATCGGCCGTATACGTGTTGGTCAGCGCCGCGCCGACCTTCAGGGTGATACCGACATCTGCCAGCTGCTGCGTGATGACGGAAATCTGGGTTTCGAACCCGGGCACGCTCGGGATCTCCAGGGTGACGCCCTTTTCAAAGCCTGTTTCCTTCAGGAGCTGCTTGGCCTTGGCCGGATCGTAGGTGTAGTAGTTTTCCAGCTCTTCCGTCCAGGCGCCGCTGGCCTTGCCGAACGGCTGCGACGTCGGGGTGCCCTGACCCAGCATTACCTGGTCCAGGATGGTCTTGCGGTCAAATGCATAGTTGATGGCCTGGCGGACTTTGACGTTTGCCAGCGCCGGGTTCTTGGCGCCTTCACGGTCCAGGAGGAGCAGCCCCTGCCAGTCAACCTCGTTGGCAGCCAGTTTCATTTTGGCGCCCTCGGCCTGCTTGCCGTTCTTGGGGTCCAGGATGGTAGCGTCCACCTGCCCGGAGACCAGGGCGTTGGTGCGGGCGGTGAGGTCGGTCAGGACCTTGAACGTCAGTTTCTGGTACTTCTGCAGGTCCTTGTTCCAGTAATCCTTGCGGGCGCTGAAAACCGTCTGTGAGTCCTTGACCGACGCCGCCTTGTCCATCACGTACGGGCCGGAGCCGACCGGTTCGGTCTTGATGCCTTCGGTGTCCAGGGCCTTCGGGCTGCCCATCAGGCCGGCGGCCTGGCTCAGAAAGTATTCCAGCGCGGGGTCCGGCGCCGTGAGGTTGACGTCGATGGTGTCGGCGTCCACCACAGTCACGTCCCTGACCGAAGCGAGCTGCGCCATCTGTGGACCGTTGGCTTTTTTGAAGTGGTCCATGTTGGCCTTGACAGCCTCGGCGTCGAACTTGGCGCCGTCGCTGAAGGTCACATCCGTGCGCAGGTCCAGGGTGAGCTTGGTGTTGCCGGCGTTGTACTTCCACGCCGTGGCCAGCATCGGGCTGAGTTTGCCGTCCGGTTCGCGCAGGATCAGCGTGTCGTACACCGCCTGGTACGGCTGCAGAACATGGCCGACGTGCGCCTGGGCGGGATCCCACGAACGCACGTCCTGGACAGTGCCAAGGGTCAATGCTGTGGCAGCACCGGCGGCCGAACCGGAGTTGGCAGCACCGCCGCAACCGCTCAGCGCGAGGGATGCGCTGAGAACAAGGGCGGCTGCTGCCGCCTTGGGACCTAACTTCATTGTTGGCTCCTGAATCTGTGGAACGTGATACTTGCAGACGAAGGCCGGTGTGGCGTGGACCACACCGGCCGGGTCACATTCAGAATACGGATTGTTGCCGCGTTTGGCAACCGATTGTCAAAAAAGCAGCAACAACCTCGTATTGGCCGGCTGGGCAGCACCCGGTCAGGTCAGTGGACGCGGCGCGGTTGCTCCATGACGGGCTCAGGAGACCGCATGGGTGGACTCCGGGTAGCTTTGCCGGTAGATCTCCTTGATGATGCGCAGCGAATTTTCCGCTTCGGCAGGGCTGATCCAAAACGGATCGCCGTCGTGCAGGCGGGCGTAGAAGTCGCTGACCAGCAGTTCGTGGGAAACGCCCCAGTAGGACCGGCCGCCGGAGCCGCTCGCGCGCTCGGGAACGATGTCCACGCGTCCGTCAGAGTACTTTACTGTGAGGTCGCCCCGGAGGCTCAGGACCGCCTTCTCGGTGACCACGTCGAGCGTTACCGGGGCGTTGAAGGCATTGGCCAGGGTGGCATAGAACGCGCTTCGGGCGCCGCCGGCATGCTCTGCCACGAACTCCGCGGTGTCTTCTACTTCTATGGCCTCGCCCAGGAAGCGGGTTGACGCGTTGCCGGTGACCGCGACGACGTCGCCTACCAGCCATTGGAGCAGGTCGACGGTATGGATGGCCTGGTTCATCAGCAGGCCTCCCCCGCCGCCGGCCCAGGTCCCCCGCCACGGCCGGTTTTGGTAGTACTCGGCGGAGCGCTGCCACATCACTGTTGCCGACGCTCCCGTCACGGCCCCCAGTTCGCCCGTTGACAGCAGGGCGTGCATGGCCTGCGACGTCGCGTTGTACCGGTTCTGGAAGCACACGGCGATTTTGGCCCGGCCGGCCGAGGCGGCTTCGACCAGGCGCCGACCTTCCGCAAGGGTGTGGGCCAGCGGCTTCTCCACGATGACGTTGACGCCGCGCTCCAGGCAGTCGACTGCCACTGCCGCGTGGTGGTCATGCGGAGTGCAAATGTGCACCACGTCAGGCTTAACGGCCTCTATGAGGGCCAGATGGTCGGCGTAGCCGGGGACGCCCCACGTGGCCATCGCGGAGGCCAGCCGCTGCGGGTCCGCGTCGCACACCGCAACGAGCGCGGCGCCGTCGAGCTTTGCCACCGCTTCGAAGTGCACGGTGGAAACGTCGCCGCAGCCGATGACAGCCGCCGTTGTCCTCAAGAGAGTTCAATCCCGTTTTTCGTGGCCAGCGCTGCGAAGGCGCGGGCTGCGGCGCCGAAGGCGGCCGGCCCCGAGAAGCCGCCGAGCTCGTGGGCGCTGGCCAGGTGGGGCTCCAGTGAGGCGAAGCCGGTGAAGCCGTCCGCTTTCAGGGCGGCGATGGTGGCATCCAGTTCGCCGTCGCCCTCGCCTGAGGGCACCACCTCCCCGCTGGCAGCGAGTGCGTCCTTGACCTGGAAGTACTCGAGGTAGGGGCGCAGCATGGCGTAACCCTCGGTGTAGGGCTTGATGCCCACCTGAACGAAGTTTGCGTTGTCCCAGGCGATCCGCAGCGCCGGCGAGTCCACGGTCTTCATGATGTCCAGGACATGCTCCGGGGTGTCGCCGTAGATGCCTTTTTCGTTCTCATGCAGAAGCACGACGCCGGCTTCCGCGGCGAGGGCCGCAAGCGCGCCCATGCGCACCATGACGTCGTCGCGGATGTCTTCCGCGCTCTGGCCTTCGGCCCGGAAGAAGGAGAAGACGCGGATGTACTTGGTGTCCAGGCCGTTGGCTACGGAGACGATTTGGCGGAGCCTGTCCAGCTCGTGCTCGATCGGGAGGCCCACGTCCACCTTGCCAATGGGGCTGGCCACGGCCGAGACTTTCAGGCCTTGTTCATCGAGGATCTCCTTGAGCGCGGCCACCTGCTGCGGTTCCAGCTCCGAGACATTGGTGCCCCAGGCGCTGCGCACCTCGATGTGGCTTGCGCCCAACGCCAGTAATACCGCACACTGCACCGCAGGGTCCGGATGTATCTCATCGCCGAAGCCTGAGAGCGGCCAGACTGCTGTTGTTGTTTTGCTCACGCGGGTCTCCTGGGTTTCGCGGCCGCCGCGCGGGCAGCTCGCGTTCCAGCTCCAGTGCGGTGAGGCAGTTTACAAACAATGTCCCCCCAGCTTAGCCAGGGCTGCGACGAAATGACAACCGGTTGCCAAATCCTTGTCAGCTGTGGCATTCTTGGCTGACAGGTTCTGTGGCGGCAGCCACAGGAGCCCATTTGACCTGGCCAGAACGGCCCGGCCGCGTTCAGAGAGGAGCGCCGTGGCTACGACGCAAGCAGCAGCAGTGGACCGCCCGCCCACCATCCACGACATCGCAGCCCTCTGCGGCGTGGCGGCCTCCACCGTTTCCCGGGCGCTCTCCACCCCGGACCGCGTTAATATCCGGACGCGCCAGCGGATCGAGGCGGCCGCAGCGCAACTGAACTACATCCCCAACAGCCAGGCCAAGGCGCTGAGCTCCGGGCGGACCGGTGCCGTGGGAGTGCTGGTACCCGACATCACCAACCCGTTCTACTTCGACCTCATCCGGGGTACCCAGCTCCAGCTCAAGGCCGCCGGGTACACGCAGCTGCTGGTGGATACGGAGGAATCCGATGAAGTCGAAGCCAGCGCCATGGAGCAGCTGCGCAAGAGCGCGGACGGAATCGTCGTGGCTGCCTCCCGGCTGAGTGACGAGGCCTTGCTTGCCGCTGCAGCGAAGATGCCGATGGTCACGGTCAACCGCGACGTCCCCGGGGTCCCCGCAGTCCTCATCGACACCCCATCCGCCACCACCCAGGCCCTTGACCACCTCATCTCACTCGGCCATACCGACGTCGCCTACATGGCCGGGCCGCTCACCTCACAGTCCAGCACCCGCCGCTGGACTACCCTGGCGGAGGCAGCCAAGGAGCGCGGGGTGGAAGTGCGCGCGCTCGGACCGTTCGCGCCCAAGACACAGTCCGGCGCAGTCGCCGCCGACGCCGCCGTGCACAGCGGCGTGACGGCCTGCATCGTGTTCAACGACCTCATAGCTATCGGCATGCTCCAGCGCCTCCGCGAACGCGGCATCCGTGTCCCGGAGGACATGAGCATCGTGGGCTGCGACGACATTTTCGGCGCCGACTTCTGCAACCCGCCGCTCTCAACCATGGCATCGCCCATCGAGCAGGCAGGCCGCGTAGCGGTGTCCATGCTGCTCGCGCAGCTCAGCCCTGTGGCGGGCGGCGTTACACGCAGCCGCTCCGTGATGCCCACCCACCTCACGGTCCGGGGCTCCACGGGACCAGCGCCGGGAATGCGATAGGCACTCTGCTTCCGCGACGGACAGGGCGTCACCGCGGACATGGACTTTCATCAGGCTCCCGGTTCCCAGGTCTATCCTGAGCTTCACTACCAACGTCTGGCGGGCCAGCCGCCCTGATCAGGAGTGATCAATGTGAGTAACGTGAGCGCAGTGTTGACCGGCATCGAGGCAGAGCTCGGTTGGGTCCGGGAAATCTACCAGAACCTTCACCGGCATCCGGAGCTGAGCCTGGAGGAACACCAAACCGCCAAACTCGTGACGGACAGGCTTCTGGCGTTCGGGTACGAAGTGAAACCCATTGGAGGTACCGGCGTTGTGGGCGTACTGGCCAGCGGGGACGGACCCGCAGTCCTGGCGCGGGCGGACATGGACGCGCTGCCGGTCACAGAAGCCACAGGACTGCCCTACGCCTCGGAAGTGGGCGGGGTGATGCACGCCTGCGGCCACGATGTCCACGTCAGCACACTGCTGGGTGCCGCCAAGCTCATGGCGGACGGCCGCGACGCGTGGTCCGGGACCTACATCGTGCTGTTCCAGCCAGCGGAAGAGGTAGGCGCCGGGTCCAAAGTCATGGTCGAGGACGGCCTGACCACGAAAATACCGCGGCCCGATGTCGCACTGGCCCAGCACGTGATGCCCCTTCCGGCCGGGACCATCGCCATCAAGCCGGGCCCGGTCCTTTCCGCGGCGGACTCGCTCAAGATCACCGTTTACGGGACCGGCGCGCACGGCTCCATGCCTCACATGTCCGTCGACCCGGTGGTGCTGGCCTCCTCGATCGTGCTTCGGCTGCAAACGGTCGTCTCCCGGGAGACCAGGCCGGGAGAATTCGCGGTAGTCACCGTGGGGGCCTTCAACGCCGGGGCCACAGCGAATATCATCCCGGACCGGGCCACGCTGTTGCTGAACATCCGCACCTACGACGACGCCGTCCGGTCGGCGGTCCTCGCGGCGATCGAAAGGATCGTGAAGGGCGAATGCGTTACGGCCGGCTCCCCGCGGGAACCCGAGTTCGAGTACTACGACCGCTTCCCGCTCACTACCAATGACTCCGCCGTCACGGACCGCGTCACGGCTGCCTTCACCTCCCACTTTGGCGCGACGGCCATTCAGCACGCCTTGCCGCAGACGGCATCCGAGGACTTCAGCCGCATTCCGGAGGCCTTCGGCGTTCCCTACACTTTCTGGCTCCTCGGTGGGGTGGAACCGGAAACCTACCGTGCCGCCGTCGCCAACGGAACCGTGTTCCAGGACATTCCTGCCAATCACTCCCCCTCCTTCGCCCCGCTGGTCGACCCGACGCTGTCACTCGGCGTACAGGCCCACGTGGTGGCCGCGTTATCGTACCTGTCCCAGCCAACTGATTCCCGGTGAACGCCGCGGGACGATGTCCTGACCCGCTGTTGCCGGACCGTTCTGCATCTAGACCGCGTTTTACAGATGAACTGCGGGGGCGTCGGGGGAAGCAGTGCCGCTGAAGGTTTTGCGGCTGATGTTGATCAGCCGCAACGCGATGGGAGCAATCAGGATGGCATCTCCTGCCGCCCAGATGAAGAGAGGCCCGACAGCGGTGGGAATTTTTCGCGCCGAGTACCGGCAGGTGCTTGGCCACGATGCCTCCCGTGGCAATCAGCACCACCGTCATGGGCAGTGACGCCACCCCTGCAGCGAACGGTGCGAAGCCCAGCACGATCTGGATGTAGAAGTTGATGAAAAGGATACCGCCAATGAGAACGGCTCCGGCCAGGAAAGATGCCAGGAAGGCAGCTGCACGGTTGCGTTCGGTGGCAACCCGCAGAGGCAGCAAGGGCTGCTTGACCCGCCTTTCGACCACCCCGAACAGCACCATCAGCACGGCGCCGGCCAGGATAAATCCCCAGGCTTCCGGCGCGGCCCAGCCATGTTCGGCATTGGTGAAGCCGTAGACCAGCGAGCCTAGCCCCAGTGCCGCCAGGGCCACACCGGGCCAGTCGTAGTCGGTGGCTCCGCCGGCCTTGCTCTCCTGCACGCGCTTCCACACGCCGACCAGTGCTATTGCTGCGATAGGGACGTTGACGAAGAAGCACCAGCGCCAGGATACGTAGTCGGTGAGGAAGCCGCCCAGCAGGACGCCGGCCGCGGCACCCACGCCGCTGATGGAGCCGAAGATTGCAAATGCCGTGCCCCGTTCCTTTCCGCCCGGAAAGGAGACTGTGAGGAGGGCGAGTGCGGCCGGAGCCAGCAACGCCGCGAAGAGGCCCTGGAGGGCGCGGGCGCCGATGAGTTCCCAAGGCGCCTGGGCGAGTCCGCCCGCCAGGGAGGCCACTGCAAAACCGGCGGACGCTGTCATGAAAGCGCGCTTTCGCCCCCAGAAGTCCGCGATGCGGCCGTCCAGCAGCAGGAAAGCTCCGAGCGCCAGGCACAGGGCGGGGGGCTGTCCATCCCACAATCATATGAGAGCTTCGTAACGGCTACTTCCCCTTGCCTCCGCCGAGCGTAAAGGGCAGAACCAGTCGGGACCGGTGATGCGCGTCGCGGTAGATCTTGTGCCTGACCGGCCGGCCCACCGGCAGGTGGAAGGCGTTGGGAGGGAGGTCCCCGGTACCGTAAGAAGTCTACCTATTTCCAGCTGGTACTGGGCGGTCGATTGAATCCCGCACGCTCGCTCAAGCTGAAAGTAGCATTGCTAATTTGCTCGACATCTAGTAACTTGTTGAGTGATGAGGTTCCGCTACTTGCGCCCGAGCTGTTAGTGGGGCTGGATGCAGCCTCGAGAACATAGACAAGTAAAGGGACAGCGAGGAGCGCGAAGCGTGGATCACTCTAGGAGCTTTGACTGAAGCGATGGACGAATCGACCACCCCACAGGATGCGCGACTCAGTGGCGCCGCGTTCGAAAAGCTGGCGAACGACTCCATGAGGGAGATGTTTCCTGAGTACGACGAGGGCGCGATGGCCCTTTGCTTCAACCTGATACGTCTCGCTAACAGGATCACCGCCGACCTGGAAGTCAGCGTCCACCGCCCCGGAAGCCTCAGCTTTTCTGCTTTCAGGCTTCTTTTCGCCATTCGGGCGGTTGGAGCAGGCTATCCCAATGAGCTGGCAAGGCTATCGAGCATTTCAAGCGCCTCTATGTCGAGCCTGCTCAACACCTTGGAAAAGTACGGGTTGGTGACCCGGGAGGCAGACGCTTTTGACAAGCGCAAAACGCTTGTTCGGCTCACGCCACTTGGGGAGGGGCGTGTAACAGAGCTTGCGCGTAAGAACAGCCTGCGCGAAAGCGACTGGGCAGAAGGTCTTACGAGGACCGAAGCGACCATCCTGACTGAACTGTTACGGAAGCTTCTACTACACCACCCGCCTCGTCCCCAGAACTTTGAGGCACCTTAAATCCGTCGCCCCTGATAAAGCACGGTCGCGGTGAAACCCGGCAACAAGCAGGAGTAGCCGGGACGGATCCCTGAACAGTCCGCACAACCTTTGGGCAAGGGCAAGTAGTTACATTTCAAATATCAGGCGTCGCGTTCCGTCGAGCTTCGACGCTGAGCGCTTACAACGAAGTGAGGAATCCGTGCAGTTTCACCATCATGGTTATGTGTCCGGGGACCCGTGTGTCCAGCCCGCTGCAGGGGTCGGCATTAACAGGCCGGCTGAGCTTCCGGACGAGGTCGATGTGTTGATTGTCGGCACGGGGCCCGCAGGAATGCTTGCCGCTGCGCAACTGTCGCAGTTCCCGAACATCACCACCCGCATCATCGAGCGACGCCCCGGCAGGCTCGCTATTGGCCAGGCCGATGGAATCCAGTGTCGCACAGTCGAAACCTTCCAGGCTTTCGGGTTTGCCGAGCGAATCACTGCCGAGGCATACCGGATCACCGAGACGGCGTTCTGGAAACCGGACCCTGCAGACCCCTCCCGCATCATCCGCACGGCCCGCACCCCGGATGACCCCGCCGAAATCAGCGAGTTCCCCCACCTCGTCGTTAACCAGGCCCGCGTGCTGGACTACTTCGCCGAATACATGGCCAACTCGCCCACACGAATGAAGCCCGATTACGGCTACGAGTTCCAAGGACTGAAGGTGGCGGGCCAGGGTGAATACCCGGTTACGGTTACGCTGCTTTCCACTGCGGGCCCGAACGAGGGCCAGGCGCGGATCGTCAAGGCGAAGTACGTTGTTGGCGCGGACGGTGCGCGCAGCAAGGTGCGCCAGGCGATCGGATGCACGCTCGCCGGCGATCAGGCCAACCATGCCTGGGGCGTCATGGATGTACTGGCGGCCACAGACTTTCCCGATGTTCGCGTGAAGTGCGCCATCCAGGGTGAAAAAGGCAGCATCCTTTTGATCCCCCGCGAGGGTGGACACCTGTTCCGCATGTACGTTGACCTGGGCGAGGTAGACCCGCACAACAAGGGGGCAGTGCGCAGCACCAGCATCGAGGAGATCATTTCCAAGGCGAATGAGATCCTGCACCCCTACACGGTGGACGTGCGCAACGTGGCCTGGCACAGCGTCTACGAGGTGGGCCACCGACTCACGGACCGGTTCGACGACGTCCTGCCGGAGGAGCGCGGTACCCGAACGCCGCGCGTGTTCATCACCGGCGACGCCTGCCACACCCACAGCGCCAAGGCCGGGCAGGGCATGAATGTCTCCATGCAGGATGGCTTCAACATCGCGTGGAAGTTGGGGCACGTCCTCGAGGGCCGCAGCCCGGAAGGCCTCCTCTCCACCTACTCGGAGGAACGCCAGGTGGTGGCCAAGAACCTGATCGACTTCGACAAGGAATGGTCAACCCTGATGGCCAAAAAGCGTGAGGAATTCGAGGATCCTGCGGAGCTGGAGGACTTTTACGTGCGGACCGCCGAGTTCCCCGCGGGTTTCATGACCCAGTACGCACCGTCCATGCTGGTAGGCAAGGCTGAGCACCAGGACCTGGCCACGGGGTTCCCGGTGGGCAAGCGCTTCAAGTCCGCGCCGGTGATGCGGGTGGCGGACGCCAACCCTGTGCACCTGGGCCACCACGCTAAAGCTGACGGTCGCTGGCGGATCTATGTCTTCGCCGACCCGGCCCAGCCCGGAACCGCCTCAGCCACGAACCAACTCGCCGAATGGTTCGCAGCCTCACTGGAGTCCCCCCTTGCCATCACCCCGGCAGGGGCCGACCCCGATGCCTGGTTCGACCTGAAGGTGATCTACCAGCAGAGCCACCACGACATCGACTTCGGTGCCGTTCCCGCCGTCTTCAAGCCCGAGGTGGGCCCGTTCAGGTTGACGGACTACGAAAAGGTTTACGCCGCAGACCAAAAGGCGGACATCTTCGACCTCCGCGGGCTCAACCGCGGCGGCGTCGTCGTGGTGGTCCGCCCGGACCAGTACGTGGCAAACGTCCTGCCACTGACCGCAACGGCCGAGCTCGCCGCGTTCTTTGCACCCCTTCTGCAGCCACAGCAACAGAGGGAGCTTCTTTCCGCGGATCTGCCCGGTGGGCCCGCCACGGCTCCCGTTATTTCGTTCTCCGTCTGACCAAGCCTGTCAGGTTTCACCGGCAAATACTCCACCTCATCCGCCTCCCCGGATTACACCGCTCCCACCAACTGGAGAACCATGAGCATGTCCACCCACAGTTCGAAGACGAACCAACGCCGGGTCGCCTTCGCCACCGTCATCGGCACCACCGTCGAATGGTACGACTTCTTCATCTACGCCACGGCCGCCGGCCTGGTGTTCGCGCAATTATTCTTCGAACCGGCCGGGGCCTCCATCGGTCTCCTGTTGTCATTTGCATCCGTCGGGATCAGCTTCCTCTTTCGGCCCCTCGGCGCCTTTCTGGCCGGCCACTACGGCGATAGAATCGGCCGCCGAGCCATGCTCGTTCTGACACTGGTCCTCATGGGTTCGGCAACTACCTTGATCGGCTTCCTGCCGACTTACGCGACCGCTGGCGTTATCGCCCCAGTCATGCTCCTCATGCTGAGGATCCTGCAAGGTATCTCCGCGGGCGGTGAATGGGGAGGTGCTGTCCTGATGGCAGTCGAGCACGCTCCCCGTGACCGCCGCGGACGGGCCGGCGCGTTCCCCCAGCTGGGCGTTCCGCTCGGGTTGCTCCTGGCATCCGGTGTTACGGCGCTCATGACCGGTGTAGTCTCCCCCGGAGCGGCGTTCCTCGAGTGGGGATGGCGGGTTCCCTTCCTGCTAAGCATCGTGCTGATTGTCGTGGGCTACTTTGTCCGCCGGGCGGTGGACGAATCCCCCGTCTTCCAGGAAATCGCCGCAGCCAAGAAGCAGCCCAGAATACCGATCGTCGAGCTGTTCCGGCGCCACGGACTGCTCGTGATCATCGCGGCCTTGATCTTCGCAGGCAACAACGCTGCAGGCTACATGGCAACCGGGGGTTTCATCCCCAGCTACGCCTCCAGCCCCGCGGTTGGTCACGGACGCACCGATGTGCTCGTCGGAATCGCTTATGGCGCTGCCGTCTGGCTCGCCTGCACTTACCTCGCCGGGTACCTCTCTGACAGAATCGGCCGTAAGCGGACCTATTTGGTTGGATTCAGCGCTCAACTGCTGGCTTGCTTTCCGCTCTTCTGGTTGATCAACACCGGATCCCTGCCGATGCTCTATCTCGCACTGACCATCTTCAGCTTCGGGTTGGGATTGGCTTACGGCCCTCAGGCCGCGCTGTACTCAGAAATGTTTCCCGCCTCGGTGCGTTTCTCCGGCGTCTCCATCTCCTACGCACTTGGTGCGATCCTCGGCGGCGCTTTCGCCCCGACAATTGCCACAGCTCTGGTCCAGGCCACAGGCGGAACCGAAGCCGTCTCCCTGTATCTGGTCGGGATGACCCTTGTATCCCTCGTGGCCGTCTCCTTGGTCCGCGACCGCTCAGGCCTGGACCTTTCCATCCGCAACCAAGCCGAACAGGAAGTCGGGGCACTCATCTTTGACCGCCGAACCGCCACCCCCTCGAACGAGGCCGCCCGGACCAACTGATCACTCCCCGTCCTCGCACGGCGATCCGTTTAAGCCGGCGAGGGAGTTGACGCACAACAGAAGAGGACTCCACGCCCGTCACGGCTTAGCGTTGAGCCTCTGGATGACTCGTCAGCCTGGGCAAGGTTGCGGGCCATCTTGGCCCCGGCGGACCGCTTTCTCCTGGAACTCGGAGAGGGACTGGCATGCGCGCCATCAGGGCATAGAGGTGAAGATCATCGGACTCAGTCACATGCCAGCGTCCGGATCCGCCAACGCCTCGGTGGGGAACTTGGTGCCTGCCGCTGATTCCGCGGAAGCGATAAAGATGGAGGGCCGGATCCGGTCATAGGTGGCGGTCTTCTTCGTAGACGTCCGGGATGCCGTCCCTGTCAGTGTCGATTGCCTCTTCAGCCTCCACGGCGCGGTACTGACGGTTCCGCGTGATCAGAACTGCCGATGCCAGGAGCGCGGCCAGCAGTGACGCGGCGAGGATCCCTACCTTGGCGTGGTCATCGTGGGCGCTGCCCTGTGCGAAGCTCAGCTCCGCTACGAGGAGCGAAACCGTGAAGCCGATCCCCGCCAAGAGGGACATCCCGAACACATCGATCCACTTCAGGGAGCGGTCCAGGGATGCTCTGGTGGCCTTGGTGAGGAGCCAGGTGGTCCCGAGGATCCCTGCCGGTTTGCCCAGCACCAACGCCACGATGATGCCGATGGCCACCGGGTCGGTCACGGCCGAGATCAGACCGTCCCAGCCGCCCACGGCGACACCGGCGGAGAAGAACGCGAAGACCGGGACCGCGATGCCGGCGGAAATAGGCCGGAACCGGTGTTCGAATATCTCAGAGAGGCCAGGACCCGCGGAGGGGCCGCCGCTGGCCTGCGATCGGATCACCGGGATGGCGAACCCCAGCAGCACACCGGCGACAGTGGCGTGGATGCCGGATGCGTGCACCAGCGCCCAGGTGACCACGCCGAGAGGAAGCAAGATGACCCATGCCGCGACGGGTTTGGTCCTGAAAAAACGGCGGTACTTTTGGGCCAGGAACGTATAAACAGCCAGCGGGATGAGCGCCAGCAGCAACGGGCCGGCCTGGATGTCGCTGGAGTAGAAGATGGCGATGATGCTAATCGCGATCAGGTCATCGACCACTGCCAACGTCAGTAGGAAGATCCGCAGCGCGCTCGGCAGGTGCGAACCGATGATGGCCAACACGGCCACAGCAAAAGCAATGTCCGTTGCCGTGGGGATGGCCCAGCCCCGGAGGGTCTCGGGACTGGTGAGGTTGATCAGCGCATAGATAACTGCCGGGACCGCCACGCCTCCGACGGCCGCCGCGACGGGCACGACGGATTTACTGATTTGGCGGAGGTCTCCGGCGACGAACTCCCGTTTGAGTTCCAGGCCCACGAGGAAGAAGAAGATCGCCAACAATCCGTCGGCAGCCCAGGCCCCGAGGCTTAGCTCCAGATGCCACGGCTCATAGCCGATGCGGAAGTCGCGCAGCGCGAAGTAGCTGTCGGCAACCGGGGAATTTGCCCAGATCAGGGCGATGACTGCTGCAGCGACCAGCAGGATGCCGCCAACGGTTTCCTTCCGCAGGATCGCGCCGATGCGCAGCACTTCGCCGTAGCTGCCCCGCCCCAAAACGGACGAGCGCGGAGGAGCAGACGGATGGTCATTCATGAAGGTGTCCTAAACATGGGGTCGACAAAGAACATGCCGACCAGACTTCCCGGCTCACCTTCAGCCAGTCTACCCACTTAACGTCACCCCATCGCTCGTGGACGGCATCCCAGACGTCTCGGGCGAGATCTGGTCGCCGTGGGTCGACGACGGTCGGGCAGGGAGCTTGCGCGCCAAAGTCGCTCCGATCGAGCCCATGCCGATTATGCCATTTTCATGATTTGTCCCTTGCAAGGCTGCGCCACCCACTGATGGCGGCAGGATGTGATGATGGTGGGGTGAGGGCCACGGGCGCCGCGGCGGGAACCCCCCGGGCCGCATCCCCATCCCGGTCGGCGCCGACTGCGATGAGGCACAGCGCGTGGCCAGGCACCTCGTGGACGAGCCGGTTTCGACCCCTTCGACTACTCCGGCGTACTCGCCGACTCCTGGCGCCAGCAGCCGGGCTCACCCGCATACTGCACCGACCTCGGCCTCGAGGACCTGGAGCCGGCACTGGCTGCGGCGGACCGGACCGATGCCCCGCGCACGCGCGACTGTCTGATGGATCATTTCGGTTCCCGCATCTCCGCGCCCTCACTGGAGGACGTCGTCGACATAAAACCGCTCCGTCCACCACTGACACCCTCGCTCGCGTACGGGGCGGCACACCGGCGCCTTTGCCGCGGCGGCCCCTGAACAGTGGCCGCACCAGAACGCTAAGCTGGTGGGCATAAGCGCCAACTTTGTCCGCTACGCCCGGGGGTTCGCCTACGGGCAGAAGCTCCCCGCCCGAGGGAACCGATTCGTCGCCGTCGGGGTGCCTGACGACCGTATTTACCTCGATCGCAGACTGACCGGAACGAACGGCGCCCGCCCCCTTTCTGGCGCCAGGGACACCGGCTCGGGGATTCTAGTGTCGTAGATACCCTAGAGATTCGAGCACGGGCGCTTCACGCTGCCCAAGCGTCAAGAAAGTCAGGTACTAATGACCTCCCCCACCATCAATCACAACAGGACTGCGCTGGTTGTCGGCGCAAGCGGCATCGCCGGCTCGGCCATTGTCGAGCAACTGGATCGGAGCGGTGGCTGGACGGTTCTAGCGCTCTCCAGGAATCCGGTCGAAGGTTCGCCCGCCAGGCACATCTCCGCGGATCTGTTGTCAGCGGACAGCCTCACCCTGGCACTTAGCGATGAGAAACCCACACACGTCTTTTTCACCGCCTGGGCGAGGCAGGACAGCGAGCAAGAGAACATCGCCGTCAACACAGCGATGCTTCGCAACCTGCTCAGCGCCCTGAACGGTGCCCCCGTCCAACACGTGGCACTGATGACGGGACTGAAGCACTACCTGGGCCCGTTCGAGTCATACGGGGCCGGCCCAGTTCCCGACACGCCCTTCCGCGAGGAAGAGCCCCGGCTGCCGGCGCCGAACTTTTATTACACCCAAGAAGACGAGCTCTGGGCGTCAGCAGAACGGCAGGGGTTCCGCTGGTCCGTGCACCGTTCACACACCGTGATCGGCCATGCCGTGGGTAACGCGATGAACATGGGCCTGACCTTGGCGGCCCAGGCAACCTTATGCAGGGAACTGGGCAAGGCCTTCGTCTTCCCCGGCTCCGAGACGCAATGGAACAGTCTTACGGACATGACCGACGGCGAACTCCTTGCTGAGCACATGCTCTGGGCCGCTACCACAGAAAACGCGGGCAACCAGGCCTACAACGTGGTCAACGGCGACGTCTTCAGGTGGCGCTGGATGTGGCCGAAGCTGGCTGCTTACTTTGGCGTAATAGCCGAAGGCTACGAGGGCTCGCCACGGCCGCTCGAGGAACAGATGCACGGCATGAGCCAAGAATGGGGCAAAATTGCCGCCACTCACGGTCTCGCCGAGGCCGACTTGTCACGCGTGGCATCATGGTGGCACACGGACGCCGACCTGGGACGCAACATGGAGGTTCTCGCGGACATGAGCAAGAGCCGCCTTGCCGGCTTTACCGGCTACAGGCGCACCGAAGACTCCTTCCGGCGGCTTTTCGACCGTTACCGCGCCGAGAAGATAATCCCCTGACCGCCAACGAGCCGGTTGCTGCGATCACGGTTCACCCTTCGACTTAAAGCCTGCTCATCCGATTCGCCCGATCCCTGCTCTCGCGGTCGGATCCGATCATTATCCTCGCAGGCCTGCCCGTAAGCCGGTCCCCCAACGCGTCACACATTGGAGCCGCGGACAGCCAAAAGGCCCACTGCGTTCCCAGGCTGACGAGATGTCGGCTATCGGCATCTTGAAGCGGCGAAGGGAGATTCCCCTGGGTCGACCCCGGTGCCCCCTGGCCTATTCCTCTCGGTCGATCTCCAAGTAGCTAAGCCCGCTCAAATCCAACCAGTATCGCGTTGGCGTTTCCACCAATCTCAGCAGCACGCCCTGGCAGTCGCGGCACCGCACCACAATGCCGGGCGCGTCGGTGAAGACCATGGCCTCGCCAAAAGCCCTGGCTGAGCCGCAATGCCTACAGCGTCCGAGCGCCGCGATGATGTCGATGCGGAACACTTCGGACAGGGCCCCAGCCGTGGCGTTCCCGTCCACATACGGAATCGGGTCATGGGGAGATGCTGCAATGTCCTGATCTTCCGAGTCGGGGACAGCGAAGTCGTCGGCGCCGTTCACCGGATACCTCCCGTCCCGCCAAACCGTTCGGTCTTTATCGACTCCGGCGAATAGCCGGCCATCACAAGCCAGTCCGCAACGGTCTCCACGAAAACTGTTTGACCGCAAACGAACACATCAGGATTCACCTCAGCAGGGAAGATCTTGCCCAAAAGGGTGTCCGCAGTAAGGCGCGCCGGCGTGGCCGGCCAGCCCTCCGGCGTCGAACGCGTATAGACGTAGTCGACCATCAGCTTGGCTGATTCCTGGTCCAATCGACGCAGCTCGTCGCTGTAAATCGAAGCGTCCGGGGACCTGAGGGAATAGAGCAACCTGAAAGGGGACCCATTATTGGAAGCCTGATGCGCGCGGATCATCGACATCAGCGGCACCACACCTGACCCTCCCCCGATCAGCTGCACCCGGTGCCCATTGCTTGGCCGCCAGACAAACCAGCCGCCCACTGGCCCCCGGATTTCCAACTGGTCCCCAACGGACAACTCCCGGACAAGGTAAGGCGACACTTCGCCGTCGGGCAGCTCGTCAACGGTGATTTCCAGGTGCTCACCCGTACTTGCGGATGCCACCGAGTAAGAGCGGATGGCGGTGTATCCGTCCTCGGCGGTGAGGCGGATGTCAATGTGCTGGCCGGCCAGATGTCCCATCAAGCCATCCACGCGCATCCGAATGGTCCGGGTTGTGGCGTTTTCAGGTACCACGCCCACCACCTCAGCGACATGCCATACGGAGCTCACGGCAAGAGCCTCACGCGTACCGCTCCTCGCGCCACGGATTGCCGTGAAGATGATAGCCGTTCGATTCCCAGAAACCGGGAACGTCTTCCCCTGTCAGTTCCAAACCATGAATCCACTTGGCGCTTTTCCAGAAATACAAATGCGGCACCAACAGCCGTGCCGGACCGCCGTGGGCCCGTTCAAGAGGTTCGCCATCGAACTCCCAGGCCACCCATGCCTTGCCGCCCAGGAGGTCCCAAAGCGGAACATTGGTTGTGTAGCCGCCGAACGAATGCGCCGTCGCGAAGTCGCTAGGCGTTTCCACGTTTTCGAAGAGCGTGTCCAACGAAACTCCACGCCACACCATTCCGAGTTTTGACCAGCTGGTCACACAGTGAATGTCTTTAGTGATTTCCTCCTGTGGCGAGGCCAAGAATTCATCCCAAGACCAGGAGAGCCGCAGGCCATTCTCCGTGGTGATGAAAAACTCCCATTCGTCGATGGGTATAAGCGGAGCGGGCCCCGCCGTCAGGACGGGAAAGTCCTGCGTTTCATGCTGCCCAGGAGGCAGTGCAGGATCTCGGACCGCCGTCCACGGAAACCGGAAGAAATAATACCCATGATGCACCTCCGCAGTGGAGCTCCACCCGGCCCAACGGCCGTTGTTGCCCCAACCATAGGGCAACGTCTGGGCGTGGTCTAGGCATCAACGGGACTCGGCCGGAGCGTCAAGCAAAACCAATGCCTGGTTGAAGGGAACAAGCTGTCGGCGGGCGAGTGGCGCCCCGCCAGGAGGGGGCCGGGGTTTGGGCTTTCTGCCCTGGTTAGAGTGAATGCGTGAAGACACTGGGGATTGATCTGGCTGCGGATCCGAAGAGAACCGCTGCCGGGGTCATTGAATGGCATAAAGGACAGGCGCAGCTTGTCCACTTGGCACTCGGCGTCACCGACGAAACCGTCGTCGAGCTTTTCGGAGCATCAGACGTGACCGGCATCGACTGTCCTCTTGGTTGGCCCCGCCCCTTCCTGCTATTCCTGCTCGGTCTTTCCCGCGACGATCCGGATGCCATTCTCCGTCATGACGGGTTGGCCGGGCGTCGCGAGCTTGCCTACCGGGCCACCGACCTGTTCGTCACGCACCAAACGGGCCTGATCCCGTTAAGCGTCTCGGCGGACCGGCTAGCGCACCCGGCCATGCGCTGCGCCGTGATTCAAGCCAAAATAGCCCGTGCCTCGGGCATTCAACCCCGGGACGGTACAGGACGTCTTATCGAGGTCTACCCTGCTGCCTCCCTGAGGATATGGGGTATCTCCGCCCGCAGGTACAAAGGCCGCGGCACGCCGGAGTCCGAAATCCGCGAGAACATTCTCGGGCAGCTCACCGCCGCAGCCCCTTGGCTGGACCTTGACGCATACCGCGACCAGCTGATCGCCTCGGATGATCTGCTCGATTCGGTCATCGCATCCCTCACAGCCCGCTGCCGCCAGCCAGGCCACCCTGCTGCCCGGCTTGCCCACCGGTTCGCTCAGCGAGCTGAACAAATTAGGCCGACTCCTGTAAAAGTCGGTGAATGTCGTGGACAGCGCCATGCCCGTTGATCGATCTCCTATCACCCGTGGGCAAAGTCGTGTCGCCCTCCCCCGTCTCTAGCGGGCACCGTCAATTTCACTCCCCTCATACGCATTGACGATTTACCTCCTTGGACATTTCATGAGCGCACGGATGGAAACGGACATGACGAGGCCCTGCGCTCAAGGAACGCCGGCGGCCAGAATCAATCGAATGACACCTAGCATCGTCATTCCTCCGGGTTAGCGGGTCAGCGCGATCGCGACTTCGCCGCCGAGGGACACGTTGCTTCGGTACACATCGACATTTACATCCACGCTGCGGCCATTCGTATCGCTCTGGATGAAGTCCAAAAGGAACGGTGTGGTGTCCTTGCCGCTGATCCCGTTCTTCTCTGCCTGCGCCCACGCCCGGGAGAGAATGTCGTCGAGTTCGGCCGGAGGGAACTGCTTGTCCTCTGCGATCGGGTTTGCCAACAGGATGGCAGATTCGATGTGCAGGTCATCGCGTGCGCTGCAGATTGCTGCAACTTCGTCCGGGGTGCTGACCGCGTACTCGATCGCAAACCCCGAGTCGGAAACGTAGAAGCCGGGGTACTTCTTGGTCTTGTAACCGACGACCGGGATGTTCAGCGTTTCGAACCGTTCGAGGGTGGCCGCGACGTCCAGGATGGATTTCACACCGGCGCTGACGACGATGATCGGGGTGGCCGCCAGGGTAGTCATGTCGGCAGATTCATCGAAGGATGTTGCCGCACCGTGGTGAACTCCACCCAAGCCGCCGGTTGAGAACACTCTGATGCCGGCGCGGTGTGCCAGGAACGCCGTTGCTGCTACGGTGGTGCCGCCGTGGAGCTGAAGAGCAGCGGCTACGGGAAGATCGCGGAGGCTTACTTTCTTCACTGCCCCGTCGTTGGAGAGCGAGGTGATCTGCTCAAGATCGAGTCCTACCGTCGGAGCGCCTGCGAAGACACCGATCGTTGCAGGAACCACCCCTTGACTGCGGAGGCATTCCTCGGCTTCCAAAGCAACTTCGAGATTGCGAGGACGCGGAAGGCCGTGCGTGAAAATGGTCGATTCTAAAGCGACGACAGGGCGCCCTCCAGCAACGGCCGCGGCCACTTGCTCTGAGACGTGGAATGCGACCCTGCTGCGGGTGGATGACACGGTGGTCTCCCGGTAGAACGTGATCTGACCTGACTCACCAAGGTTCCCGCACGCGAGAACTAACAACAAGACATCGCCTCCCTGGCGACGGCGTCTTCCAGCGGCGCCGGACCGAACGTCATAGCGTTTTCTGCGGGGCGATCGGCCCGGCCCAGACCCGCGTATTGATGAGCTCTCTCGTACTCAGCCATGCTGGCCAGCAAAGTCAGTTGGAGCTTCCCCTGAGGACTGGAAGGATCCAACCGGTACACGATCGAGTGCAGCCGGATCCCCTTGGACCTGAAACCGCTGACCGTGCTCAGGACGTCGAGAACATAGGAGCATCGCTTCGCATCCCGACTTCATGGCGGGAGCGTGACGCGGCATTACTCCTGAGCTCCGATAGTGTGGGCCCATGCCCATCGAAATCCCTGCCGCAGAAGGCACCGCTGAGGCCATCGTCACCCGGCCGTCCAGCGCAACCGGCCCTGTTCCCGGCGTCATCCTCTACATGGACGCCTTCGGCCTGCGCCCCCGAATCCAGGAGATGGCCCAGCGCATCGCCGACTGGGGCTACGTCGTGCTAGCGCCGAACGTTTTCTACCGTGAAGGATCCATGGCCGAGCTCGCCCCGGCCATGGACATGTCCACCCAGGAGGGCAGGGAAGCCGCAGGCAAGGCTGCCTTCCCCCGGGTTGGCCGCCTGACGCCGGACAAGGCGCTGCCGGACATCGATGCGTGGGTGTCCGCGCTGGCCGGGCTCGACGGCGTGGCTCCCGGCCCGATCGGGACCACCGGTTACTGCATGGGCGCCCGGCTGGCTGTACGCACCGCAACCTCCCACCCGGATGTGGTGGCAGCGTGCGGCGGCTTCCACGGCGGCGGACTGGCCACGGACGAGCCTGACAGCCCGCACCTCAAGCTTGGCAACGCACGCGCCCGGTTCGTATTCGGCCACGCGGACCACGACCGCAGCATGGCTCCGGACGCCGTCGCCCGGCTCGGTGAAGCCCTACAGACCGCAGGGCTTGAGGCGTCCAACGAAATCTATGCAGGGGCGCCCCACGGGTACACCATGGGCGACACCCCCGTCTTCGACCCTCAAGCCACGGAGCGGCACTTCCAGGAGCTGCAGGCTTTGCTCGACGGGACGCTCAAGGGCTGAGCACCCCGCGGTTACCGCCCCCGGCCGGACTGCCAATTCGAATCGCTGGCCGGTCAGGGCCGACCATACAGCCAGCCGTCCAACGACCCCGAACCGGCACTGCAGACGCGGGAGATAGGTGCAGCCATCATCATCCGTCGCTCTCCTCCGTCGGGCCGGCGGCCGCCGCGGGCATGGATGAGCTGACCCTGTTCACCGGAAAGCCTCGTCGCGGCCGTCGCAGGCTTCCTAAAGGGACAGGCCCCACCAATGCCTGGCTTATGGGTTCCCGGACGTGGTGATGGCCGCGACAACCTTGCCCATCAGGCGCCCGGCATGTCCTGCGTCTCCACGCTGCCCGCGCGCTCGTAGACCAGCGACACTGCCCCCTTCGGGAAGGTGCGCGCCGGCTCGGCGAGGCGGAAGGAGGCGGGGACGGTCCCGGCGTCGAAGATGCGCTTGCCCTGCCCGAGGGTGATGGGATAGAGCCAGAGGTGGAGGCGGTCGAGCACGTCCGCCGCCAGCAGCGACCGGATGAGGACGCCGCTGCCGAACATGTGCACCTCGTCGAACTCTTCACGGAGCCGGCCCGCTGCCGCCGCGTTTGGCAGCACCTTGGTGCCCGCCCACGCCGGATCAACCAGTGAATTGGAGACGACGAACTTGGGCACCCGGTTGAGCGTGCCGCCGATCTCGCCGGACTGGTGCGGCCAATAGGCCGCGAAAATGTCGTAGGTCTTCCGACCGAGGAGCAGGGCGTCGATGCGGCCAATTTCCTCGCCGATGGCAGCGCCGGCCTCGTCATCGGACACCGGCGCCTGCCAGCCACCGAAGGCGAATCCGCCCGCGGTATCTTCTTCGCTGCCGCCCGGCGCCTGATAGACGCCGTCGAGGGTGACAAACAGGTTGGCGACGATGATTCCCACGCGCCCATTCTGGAACAGGGTCTAATCAGTGTCCATAGCCAGCGGCCGTGACAGACTGGTGCCATGCTGCTCGACGAGCTCGTGAGGACCTCGGAATCCGTCGCGGCCACCCGCTCCCGGCTCGCCAAGGTCAACGAACTGGCAGGTCTCCTGCTCCGGCTCGACCCCGCCGACATCCCGACGGCGGTCGGCTTGCTCACCGCCAAGCCTCGCCAGGGCAGAGTCGGGATCGGCTGGAGCGGCATGAGGGCGGCCAGGGGCGAGCCGGCTCTTGAGCCAAATCTCACTATCGCCCACCTCGACGCTGCGTTGGACCGGCTGCTGGCAGCCGAAGGCGCTGGCTCGACCGCGGAACGCGCCACCACCCTTCGGACTCTGATGGCGGAAGCCACGGAGCGGGAGCAGGCCTTCATCGCCGGCGTGCTGCTCGGAGAACTCCGCACCGGTGCACTCGAAGGCGTACTGACGGAGGCGGTCGCCCGCGCCGCCGGCCGGCCGGTCGAGGCCGTACGCCGCGCAGCGATGCTCTCCGGCGATCTCGGCGGGACCGCCCTGCTGGCGATCACGGGCACCGCGGCCCAGCTTGACGCGGTCGGCCTCGTCGTTGGGCGTCCCGTGCAGCCCATGCTCGCCGCAACCGCGGCCAGTGCCGGCGAGGCGCTGGAGGCGACGGGGGAAGCGTCGGTGGAATACAAGCTCGACGGCGCACGCATCCAGGTGCACCGTGCCGGCGACGATGTGCGCATCTACACCCGCACCCTGGCCGAGGTGACACACCGGCTGCCTGAGGTGGTGGAGGTGGTGCGTGGACTGCCCGTGCGCGATGTGATCCTCGACGGAGAGACCCTGGCCCTCGATGAGGACGGCGGCCCCAGGCCGTTCCAGGAGACCATGTCCCGGTTCGGGGCGGATGCGGTGCGCACCACGCTGCTGCATCCGTGGTTTTTCGACGTGCTGCACATCGACGGGCGCGACCTGCTCGACGAGCCGCTGTCCACGCGCGTCGGCGTGCTCGAGCGCATCGCCCCCGGGCACCGCATCCCGGGGAAAATCACTGCGGATGCGGCTGTTGCCGAGAGAGTGTCGCGCGATGCGCTTGCCGCGGGCCATGAGGGTGTGGTGGTGAAGGCGGTGGGCTCGGCCTACGCCGCCGGACGGCGGGGTTCGAACTGGATCAAGGTGAAGCCGGTGCTCACCTACGACCTCGTGGTGCTCGCCTGCGAATGGGGGTCAGGACGGCGCACCGGGCTGCTGTCGAACCTGCACCTCGGAGCCCTGGACCCTGTCGGCGAGTTCGGCGAACCCGGCGGCTACGTGATGGTGGGCAAGACCTTCAAGGGCCTCACCGACGCGCTGCTGCGATGGCAGACCGAAAGGTTCCAGGAGTTGGAGGTGCGGCGTACGGCGGGCACGGTCTGGACCGAGCCGGTCACCGTGGTCGAGATCGCCATCGACGGCGTCCAGCAGTCTCCCCGCTATCCGGGTCGAATCGCCCTTCGGTTCGCACGCGTTAAGCGCTACCGTGACGACAAGACGGCCGCGGAGGCCGACACCATCCAGACGTTGCGCGCCCTGCTGCGTACCCCACCGGCCGGAAAGGCATCGCCCGCGCCGGCGGAGCCAGATTCGGGAGGAGACGCCACACTTGCGTAAATTGATGGTTTAGCGTTATCGGTGCCGGCGCGTGCAGGAACTTCAGGTCCAAGCAGCGGCGAAGGTCATGGTAGCCGGCGATCGTCACGTGCCGAGTTCTCCGGGCCCTGGCTGAGGATCCTTATTAGGAAGTTGCTTTGATGGAGGGAGGCCAGTGAACAAGAACCGTCTGGAGGCGTTCAGTGATGGTGTGCTCGCCATCATCATCACGATCATGGTGCTGGAACTCCGTGTGCCGGACGAACCGACCTGGCGTGGTTTGGGGTCCGTCCTGCCCACGTTCCTCAGCTACCTGCTCAGCTTCGTCTACGTCGGAATTTACTGGAACAATCACCACCACATGATCCATCTGGCAAGCAGGGTCAACGGCGCGATCCTCTGGGCCAATCTGCACTTGTTGTTCTGGCTTTCACTAATCCCGTTCACCACCCGCTGGATGGATGAGTCCGGCTTCGTGCAGATCCCGGTGCTGACGTACGGGATCAACTTGCTGTGCGCCGCGATCGCCTACTTCATCCTGGAACAGGCACTGATCCGCCAACAGGGCCGGGATGGCCCCCTCGCGCAGGCAATTGGCCGGGACTGGAAAGGCAAAACGTCGCCACTGATTTACCTCGCAGGCCTTGGCCTGAGCGCAGTCCAGCCACTGCTTGGGGTTGCGGTCTACACCATCGTGGCCCTGATCTGGCTAATTCCTGACCGCCGGGTTGAGCATTTCGTCACCCGGGCTCACCGGGACTGACCTTCGACTAATTCCCGCGGGTCCGGTACGACAGGAGGAGGTAGCTGGGTGCGGGAGGTCGAAGGGAAGATGTGCAGGCCGAGTTCGCCGGGGGCGAGCCACCGGCGCTTGGCTTCTTGATTGTCCTCATGGGTTCGGGCTGCGGCGGCAACCTCGGCTGCGCGTGCGACTGGGACGACTATCACGACGCCGTCGACGTCACCGATCACGACGCCGGGGTTGATGAGGGCGTTGGCGCAAGCGACGGAAACGTTGACCGATCCGATGGTGGCTTTGACGGTGCCTTTGGAGTTGATGGTGCGGCTGAAGACGGGAAAGTCCATCTGCTGGAGCGTCTCTACGTCGCGGCAGCCGCCGTCGATGATAGGTCCTTCTGCGCCTTGGCGCGGAGCGAGGTGACGGCAGCCGCAAGGAGGCGAGTATGATTTGCGGGATTTTCTAGCCGCGAGCGCATGCGACCCCCTCCGCGCGGCGTCGTTGAACGCTTCCGGACAGATCACATGGGGGGGAGATCTGCAAAGCGGAAAAGAGTTCGCAGAATGGACCGATCGGCCAAAGCGCGGCTGTTCAGTGAAATTTCAACCCACGATCAGCTTCCGCTGTCTAATATATTAGTCCTATACTAGATGTGGTCAATAAAGATCGAACGCCAACTCGATGAGGAGTGGAAATATGCAGCAACTCGCGCACCGGCTTGAACGCCTAGGCACCGAAACCGCCTTCAGCGTGGCCCAAGCCGCGGCCGCTTGGAAGGCTAAGGGGAACCTGGTTTACCCCTTCCATCTCGGCGACATCAACATCCCCACCGCCCCGAACATCGTGGAGGCGATGAACCGGGCGATCGCTGACGGCTACACCGGCTACTGCCCCGGCCCCGGCATCCCGCAGCTGCGTGAAGCCCTTGCCGACGATATCGGCTCGCGCCGCGGTATTGAGTTCTCCCCCGAGAATGTGGTGGTGATGACCGGCGGCAAGCCCGTCATCACGAAGTTCCTGCAGGCTGTCATGAACCCCGGCCAGGAAGTGCTCTACCCCAACCCCGGCTTCCCGATCTATGAATCGCAGATCGAGTACCTCGGCGGAACGGCGGTGCCGTACCGCTACGTGCCCACGAGCACGGGCTTCGCGATCGACCTCGAGCAGATCCGCGCGTCGATCACCCCGAACACGGTCGCAATCATCTACAACGACCTGCAGAACCCCATCTCAGCCGAGTCGACTGCCGCTGAGCGCGAGGCCGTCGCGCAGCTCGCGATCGAACACGACCTGTGGGTACTCTCCGACGAGGCTTACTTCGAGACCCGCTATGAGGGTCTCTCAAGCTCGATCACCTCGATTCCCGGCATGGCCGAGCGTACTGTCATCCTCTACACGTTCAGCAAAAAGTTCGCCATGACCGGCTCACGCCTCGGCTGCGCCGTCGCCCCGCGTGAAATCGCCCAGGTGCTCAGCACTCTCAACACCAACGACGAGTCCTGCACCACCCACTACGTGCAGTGGGCCGGCGTCGAAGCGCTCCGCGGCCCCCAGGATTCTGTGCAGCAGATGCTCGACACCTTGCAGACGCGCCGCGACACCGCGTGCGAGCTCGTCAATTCCATCCCCGGCATGCACGTCGCCGTGCCGCAATCAACGTTCTACCTGTTCCCCGACGTCACCGAGGTCATGGAGCGTATGGGTTACGCAGCAGTCGGCGACTTCGCCTCTGACGCCCTGTACAAGACCGGCGTCTCCTTCTGCACGCGGGAGCACTTCGGCCGGCGACTGCCCGGCGAGGACCGGCAGTACATCCGGCTCGCCTATTCGGGCATCGAGGCGGCAGCTATCCGCGAGGGCCTCGGACGCCTGCGCGAATGGATCGTGACGGCATGAGCCGGGTAGTCGTTACGGGCAGGGTGCCCGACGCCGCGCTCGAAAAGCTTCGTGCCGAGCACGAGGTCGATGCCTGGGCCGGTCCCGAGTCGATTGGCCGCGAGGAGCTCCTGCGCCGCGTGGCGGGTGCCGATGCCATCGTGAGCCTGCTCACCGAACGCGTCGACGGCGAACTGCTCGACGCCGCGGGCCCCCAGCTCAAGGTTGTCTCTAATGTCGCCGTCGGCTATGACAACATCAACGTGCCGGCCTGCACGGAACGGGGTATCGTCGCCACCAACACACCCGGTGTTCTCACCGAGGCGACGGCCGACATCGCGTTCGGGCTCATCCTCATGGCAACCCGCCGGCTCGGTGAGGGCGAACGGCTCATCCGCGCCGGCCAGGCGTGGAAGTGGGGCATGTTCTTCCTGCTCGGCAGCAGCCTGCAGGGCAAGACCCTTGGTGTCGTCGGGATGGGCGGCATTGGCCAGGCGACAGCACGCCGGGCCAAGGCGTTCGGTATGGACATCGTCTACCAGTCGCGCAGCGAGATCGACCCCGCCATCGCCGCGGAACTGGGCGCCCGGCGGGTCGACCTCGACGAGTTGCTGACTGTTTCCGATGTCATTTCGCTGCACTGCCCTTACGGACCGGCAACGCACCACCTCATCGGCGCTGAGCAGCTTTCAGCGATGAAGAGCTCCACCTATCTCGTCAACACGGCACGCGGACCCATCGTCGACGAAGCAGCGCTCGCGGCCGCGCTGCGCGAGGGCGTCATCGCCGGTGCCGGGCTGGACGTCTTCGAGCACGAGCCTAAGGTCCACCCCGAACTGCTGGACCTGGAGAATGTGACGCTCGTGCCGCACCTCGGCTCGGCCACCGTCGAGACGCGCACCGCCATGGCAGTACTCGCCGCCGACAACGCCCTCGCCGTGCTCCGGGGCGAGCAGCCGCCCACACCGATCGGTTAGTAAGGACGGACAAGTAGTACCGGTGGGCCTGGATGAAGCGCCGGTCCTGGAGGCGAGATAATGGGCCAGCTTTCGCATCCTCCGACTCACTTATCGTGTCTACTTCGGGGTTTGTGCCCTCAGTAACAAAGTTGGCGCCGGACTTGGGAGTCCGGCGCCAACTGATTGACCGGATTGCAACGGCAACGACGGGTGAGGGCATCACCTATGGGGGCAACGCCGTCGTTGGTGTGAGTTCAGGCAGGGGACCCGCACGCTTCGAACCGGTCCGCCCGCCCGACTCCACAACAACTGTCTCCCAGTGCCGCAGCCGCCATGCTGCCGACGGGCTAGCGAGTCCAGCCCCGACGATGACCACATCCGCCACGGGGCTTATCGGCCAACGGGCGATTCGACGTCTCACCAGTCCGCCATGTAGTCATCCAGCAGGGATGGCATGAACAGATATGAAGGATCGACCTGGTGGCAGGGCCGGACACATCCCGACACCTGCTCTACACGAATTCCGAGGAGCGCGTCGTCGCGGCTGAGCAGCAGTGCCCGTTAGCAATCGACGCCGAGGCAGCTGAGCCACACTAAGAAGTAAGAGAAACGGTGCTAAGCGTGCCTGCACACTGCGCCGTTCCCTTACTTGCTCCGGTTACCAGGACGGCAGGTTCGGCAGGGGGCCGTCAGCCTCGACGTTTTCGGCAGCGCCGCGAGCCAGCCACTCGAGCAGTCCCTCGCGGTCGGACGAGACGCGCAGGGCACCATCCCCGATCACCCACTCGTCGCGTTCCTCCGTCACCAAGGTCATTCCCGGCGCTCCTTTGGCGCGCATCGTGCGCACGGCAGCCTCAATGGCGTTGAGCACCGAGTCCGGGTCAGCCTCTTCGATGGTCCAGGCGGTGTCGAGGTCGTGATGGTGGACGACGACCTCGGCGATCCGCAACGCCACGATTGATGTCGCGGGGATCTGCTTGCCGTGAAGGTGCACCTCCTCGACCGCGAGCTCCCCTCCCAGCTGCTGGGCCTGCTCCGCAAAGTATTGAGCGGACTCGCGCAGCCGGCCAAGCAGTTCCTCACGGGGCAAATTGGCAAGGTCCGAAATGTCCTGGGCGCGTGCCTCCTTCGAGGCGTACAGCTGCTGCTCTTCGCCAGTGAGTGCCCAGCTAATGAGGTTGACCAAGGCGCGGCCGTTCGAGGCGAGGTGGGCAATGACGTGGGCCCGTGTCCACCCTTCGCACAGGGAAGGGACAGTCATTTCATCGGCGGACAGTGACTCGACGGTGGCCATTAACATGTCGGTCTCCCTGCCGAGGCGGGACAGGTCCGAGTGCAGGCGTGCGGGGTTGATCATCTATTCACCCTATCGATTGGCACGGCGCGCCAACCAGCGGTCCACGCCTCATATCCATACTGAATTCGTACCGATTCGGACGAGTCGGGTACTTGTGTAAGTCGCAGACGGCATTGCCCCGCCGCAGCACGCAAGTTGTGAACTCCTCGATAGCCAGTCGCCGTTGAACCGGAAGAGCTCCCAGGCTCTGCACGCCGCGGTCTAGGTTCTGGTGGATACTGAGCTGGAGAGCCCGAAGTCGCTCGCGTTGGCCAACTCCAGTGCCGGCCTCCTCGCTCCTATTTTTATGCAGCGACTGTCGTGCCCTCTTCATTGATATGGCCAATGTATAGATCACCCCCCGGCCCGAACCCGGGTAATTTCCTCATATGGCGAGCCTCACAGCGCTGCCACACTGGACGACGGGTGCAACCTGCGTACCCCTACCGCATTACTTTCATGCTCCGTCAGAGAGGACAGGCATATGGCAAAGTCGCGTGACGTCGTCGCCGAAGATCCGCGCACAGAGGCGCGCACTGCAAACTGGGTGGCGTTCGTCATCTGCGCCGCACTCTTATTCGATGGGTACGACCTCGTCGTGTACGGCACCGTCCTGCCGGGGCTGCTCGCCGACCCAACCCAGATTGGCGCCTTCGATGCCGCCGCAGCCGGCCTCCTGGGCTCGTGGGCACTTATTGGGGTGCTGGTCGGGTCGCTGATCTGCGGCGCCGTCGGTGACTTTTTCGGCCGCCGCCGGCCCATGCTTTTGGGCATCACCTGGTTCTCGGTAGGCATGTTCATCACGGCGCTCACCACGACCGTAGAGGCCTTCGGCGCCATGCGGTTCATAACCGGGGTGGGACTAGGCATTGTCCTTGCCAGCGCGGGTGCGACCATGGCGGAGTTCGCACCGGCAGGCAGGCGCCAGTTTTACAACGCTATCGTCTACTCGGGCATCCCGGCCGGTGGCGTCTTCGCTTCCATCATGGGCATCCTGTTCCTCAATAACATCGGTTGGCGAGGACTGTTCATGATCGGCGCCCTCCCCCTGGTCCTGCTCGTGCCCATTGCGTGGTTCAGGCTTCCCGAATCCCCGCGCTGGCTGCTGGCGCGCGGCCGTGAGGAGGAGGCTCAGGCAGCCGCCAGACGGACGGGCGTTCCGCTTATGGAAGAGCGGCTTATTCGGCAATTGGGCGCGGCCCCCCAGAAGGCCGGCTTCGCGGCTGTGTTCTCCAGTCAGTTCGCCCTGCCCTCGATCCTCTTGGGCATGATGTCCTTTTCCGGCCTGCTGCTGACCTACGGCTTGAACACGTGGCTGCCGAAGATCATGGAGGGTTACGGCTACGGGCGAACGTACGCCCTGTTCTTCCCGCTGGCGCTGAACCTCGGGGCTGTGGCGGGAGGCCTGCTGCTCTCACGTTTCGCCGATAAGCGCGGTCCACAGCGAGTCATAGCCTTCACCTTCGTAGTGGCCACCATCTCCTTGGTTCTGATGACCTTTGGCTTCCCGCTGCCCTTGCTGTTCCTGTGCATCGCCATCGCCGGAGTAGGTACGCTGGGCACCCAGGTGCTGGTTTACGGTTTCCAGTCCAACTACTACACCACCAATGCCCGGGCCGCCGGCGTCGCATGGTGCGCAAGCGTAGGCCGCTGCGGCGGCATACTGGGACCGATCATCGGTGGCTGGTTGGCTGTTGCAGGCATCGGCGGGGCTACCGCGTTCTACATCTTTGGTGGCGTGGCCCTGGTGGGGGCCGTGGTGACGGTTCTGGTCCCCCACCAGCGGAAGCTGGAAGAGGCCGAGCACAAAGTCGAGGAGATGACGGAGCACCCATCAGAAGACCACATCGCCGCTACTTCCACAACCCATCACTGACCGCACCGCTGGCAGCTGCCGCCCTGGTGCGCGACCACTCCGCTATTAGGTCTGACGCATGTACTAGTTGTCCATTTTATGGTTACTCTGTGAATTAATGGCGTTCGGTCCTGGACCGGATACACCGGGCGGAGGAAAGGCATCCACAATGGAGATACGGCAGCTGAACTACTTCATCGCCGTAGCGGAGGAGCGCCACTTCGGCCGGGCCGCTGAGCGCCTCCACATGGCTCAGCCGCCCCTCTCGCAGCAAATCCGCCAGCTGGAGGAGCAGTTGGGTGTGCGCCTGCTCAACCGCACTACCCGTAGGGTAGAGCTCACGGCGGCCGGGCAGGAGCTGCTGACCCGGGGGCGGCAGATTGTCAACGCCGTCGGAACCCTCCGGGCGGACGTGTACCAGGTCGGACAGGGTGCTGCCGGGGTGTTGCGCGTGGGCTTCTCCGGCTCGGCGACCTATGGGGTTATGCCCCCGATCGTCCGCCGGGCCAAGCAGGAACTTCCGGGACTGTCGCTCACCCTGCATGGCGAGATGCTGACCCCGGCAATGGAGGAAGGACTGCGGGATGGCACCCTCGATGCGGCGCTGTTGCGTCCACCTGTCGCCTCGCAGGAGATCGAGTACCACGTGGTGACGCGTGAGCCGCTAATCGTGGCGCTGCCCTCCTTCAGTCCCCTTGCGGTGGACCGGCCAGTGTCAGTGCACGAACTTCAAGACCAAGCGTTCATTGCCTATCCCCCGGATTCTGTTCTCTACCGGACCACCTCAGGCATTTGCCGCAAGGCCGGTTTCCAGCCGCGCATCTCCCAAGTGATCAGTGAGACCTCCACGATGCTCTCCCTGGTGGCCGCCGGTGGTGGTGTAGCCATCATTCCAGCAAGCATCCGTGCCCTTCAGCTTGAGGGCGTGGTGTATCGGGACATTGAGGAAGCCCCCGAAGTTGAACTCGCCGTCGCTTGGCGGCGTGAGGACCGATCCGCGCTGCTCCACAATTTTCTCGGCGTCGTGCGCACAGCGACGACAGATCTTCCCAGTAGTCACGTTTCCTCCCCTCCCGGAACGCGATAACGGTTGCCTCATGGACATGACCTGTCCTCAGTCCGCGGCCCGAAACCGTGCCGCCAGTTCACTCCGGGAGCGGATCCCCAACTTCCCGTAGATGCGCGTCAGGTGGTACTGCACGGTCTTCTCGGCCAGAAACAGGCTACGGGCAGCCTCCTTGTTGGTTGCGCCCGCGGCCACTAGCTCGGCCACAGCCTGCTCCTGGGCCGTGAGCTGGACCTGCGGGCGGGTCACGGCGGCGAGCACGGCGTCAGAAGGGTCGGGCAGGTTGCCGACATCAAGCCCTGTCGCCTTCAGCTCCCGGTCGCATCTGTCCACGTACGTGACAGCGCCCAGGGAATCGTAGAGATCCCTTGCCACGCGAAGCACTGAGGATGCCAGGCGTCTCTTACCGGCCCGTCGCATGCTCTGCCCGAAGGCAAAGCTCACCCTTGCGCGCAGGTACGGCCGGTTAAGCCCGCGCAAATGTCCCAGTGCCGCCTCGAAGTGCTCCCGGGCCGTGTCGGGATCCCCTTGGGCGGCAACGAGCCGGCCCCTGGCCCACGCCATGCGTGCCAGGTCAGAGGGCACTGCCCGCTCCCGCCGCACCTGCTCGAAGGCTGTGAGGAACGTGTCGGCGAGGTCAAGCTGGTCCGTCATGACCAGGGCGTTGACGTAGGTGTCTTGCCAGGGCCAGAAGGACACCCGGTTCTCTGTCCAAGGATCCAGCTCCGTGAGGGGCTGCAGTACGGCCAGAGCGCTTTCATAGTCCGCACGTGCTTCATGGAAACGCGCCCGGGCGAGACTGGCCGGTACCTGCATGGCACGGTAAGTGCCCGGCTGCACGGCCGCTTGGGAGACGTAGTACCGCGCCCGGTCCCAATCCCCACGCATGGACCACAGTTCAGCGGCGGTCCAGTACAACAAAGGGCGGATCAGCGGCATCCGCGAGGTCTCGAGCCGCACCGAAGCATGGGCAACGGTGGCGGCGGCCGCATCCCAGTTACCGAGCACGAGGTGGGTGCGGGCCAGCCACGCCTCGGCCCACAGGGAGATCCGCAATGATCCGCCCCGGAACTCAGTCGGGGCAGCGGCTTCGAAGTTTACAAGCGCTGTCTCGGCGTCGTCCAGGCGCAAGGCCAGCCAGCCGGCACCCATCTGCACACGCTGCTTCTGGGCATTCTCGGAGGCGTGCTCGAAGGCCCTGCGATAGGAACCCTCTGCTTCGGACAGCCGGCCCTGGGCGTAAAGGCCCAGCCCGTAGATGGCCTCGGATTCGATGTGGGCCGGGGTGCCTGGCTTCGTGAGGGTCATTGCCTGCTCCGCCCAACGGGTGATGAGCCGGCCGTCCCACGAAGCCACCCCGTGCAGAACCAGGCGTTGGGCCACCTGCGCGGCGGCCACCGGGTCCCGCTCCGGATTGCTCGTTCTCCAGGCCATTTCCAACTGGGTCTGGGCACTGTGGTTCTGTCCCGACGCCGTGGAGAGGTAGCCAAGCACGGAGGAGCGCAGCGGTGAGGGCGCCATGGCGTCGACTGCCGCGGCCCACATCTGCGCCTGCGCCATGTTGCCGGAACCCACGAGGGCGTCTACTGCTCTAAGGAGCCGATCATGGATGGTGCGGGGGTCCGCGGAGAGCCTCGACGCGGAGAACAGTGCCGTCGAGACATCGCCCCAGGCTCCCACGACAGCCTGTTGGCGGGCGTACTCTTCCAGCTCCGCGGCCAATTCTTCGTCAGCGCCTGGTGTAGCGGACACGCGGTGGCCCAGGCGATCGCCCTCAAGCTGCACGGTTTTCGCAGCCCGTCGGTGCAGGTCCATCCGCCGGCTGGGTACGATCTGCTCATAGACGGACTCCGTGGTGCCAGCCTCAAAGAATGTCACCACCGAGCGTGACTGTTCTACTGAAAGGCCCAGCAATCCGGCTCGATGGCCCTCGTCGAGTGCATCCATCACAGACGCGACTCCGCTGACATAGGCAACCTCAGCTATGCCCGCGCTGCTTCTAAGCACAGACGCGGCCTCCGCCACGGCGACCAGCTCCGGAGACGCTGCGTGGAGGAGACTGCGCACTCGGGCGCGCACGCGGGAACTAGGCGGCAGGGACGAAAACCACGTCTGCCAGGTTTCCGGCGGAAGCTCAGCCAGGAGCTCCACAACCGTCTGGGGCAAACCACCGGTATGCTGCACTACGCCGTGGGCCGCCGTCGCGCTCATGTCGATGCCGAACTGGCGCAGGGCGAGCTCCTGAACCTGCTCCGGTGACAGTGGTTCCAGCGGAAGGCGGGAAACTTGATGTCCGGTGAGGAAGGCGAGCACGCCGGCGGGTACGAACTGTGCTTGAGTGGGGTCCAGAGTGACTACGAAAAGGATTCGCTTGGAGCGGAGCCGTCGCATAACGAACACGAGGACGTGCAGGCTTTCTGCATCCAGGTGCTGGATGTCGTCGACGGCAACGACCACGCTCCCGTGCGATTGAAGCCCATCGAGGTGCGCATTGAGAGTCGAGGCGTAGTTGGCCACTTGGGCAGGGCTAAGAGCACCGGCCAGATCCGATGCCGGCGCCGCGGCCCGATCATGGTCCTTGGCCGAGCGCAGGGGCGGGGTGACCATGAGCTGGGAGTAGCCAGCGAGGGGGAACTGCGCCTCCCACTCGTCGCCGGTAGCGGACAGCACCCGCACACCACGTGCCACGGCGCGGCAGTGCTCCAGGAAGTGATCCAGCACAGCAGTCTTGCCGGATCCCCGTGGGCCGCTGAGCACCACTGAACGTACGGCCCCCTTGCGCACGGTGCGCAGCGCCTCCAGCAACTTCTCCAAGACCTCAGCCCTGCCGAGGAGCGCCAGATCTTCCTCGCTGTCGCCGTGGTGAGGGCCGGGGATCATGCTGGCAAGCTTACTCGAGCGCGGCATTTGCCCCCGCCAGCGCGTTCCCGTCACGGCATACTCAACCGAGGTCCCCGCCTGCCACCGGGAGGATGCTGCCCGTCACATACGACGCTTCGTCGGATGCCATGAACACGATCGGCGCAGCCTGTTCGTCCAGGGTGCCGTATCGCTTCAGAAGGGAGGACTCCACGGTCTGATCCACGATGGTCTGGTACCACGCCTTTTCGGTCGACGACTGTGCTTCCGGTCCGCGCTTGACCTTTCTGGGCGGGGCTTCCGTGCCACCGGGGGCGGTAGCGACAACGCGGATACCGTGCGCGGCGACCTCCATGGCCAAGGACTGGGTCAGGGCGTTGACGCCGCCCTTCGCCGCGGCGTAGGGGACGCGGTGCATCCCGCGGGTGGCGACTGAGGAGACGTTGACGATGGTGCCCGCCCCCTGCTCGAGCATGGCCGGGAGCACGGCGCGGCAGGACCATAGGGTCGGGAAAAGCGAACGCCGGATCTCCCTCTCGATCTTCTCCTCGTCGTACTCTTCGTAGGGGCGGGCCCAGATGGTTCCCCCCACGTTGTTGACGAGTACGTCAATCCTGCCGTGAAGGTCCAGCGCCGCGCTCACGGCCTGTTGTGCGCCCGTGAAGGTTTCCAGGTCCACGGTCACGGCGATGGCGGACCCTCCGGACCCTGACCTGTTCGCGGCTTCCCGGATCTCCTGGGCGACCTCGTGAACGATGTCGGCGCGGTCCACAAGGACGACGGCGCCCCCTTCTGCCCCGATCCGCTCGGCGACCTTTTGGCCGATACCTTGGGCTGAACCGGTTACAACCGCCACCTTGCCGGCGAAGCGGCCGGGCGTGACGAACTGTCCGGCGTAGGTCGTAACCATCAGGAAACTTTGCCTTTGGCGTCGATAGCCCCGGACATAGTGCCCTTGGCGTCGCGGGCGTGAGCCATAATGACTTCCCGGGCGCGCTCCTTGTCCTGGAGCTCGAATGCGGCCACGAGTTCGAGGTGGTCCTGGGCGACCCGCTCGAAGATTTCTGTGCCCTTCACGAAGGTCGCTGCCATCTGTGCGTGAACGTCGAGCCGTCGGTATGACTCCAGCAGCATCGGGTTATCGCAGATCGTGAAGAGGTACTCGTGGAACTCTTCGTTGGTCCTTACGTACTGTTCCGGGTCGAGGACCCTGCCCAAGTCGACGGCGCGTGTGGTCGCCTCGGCGAGGCGGCGGAACTGGTTCAGCTGCTCCTCGCTGAGGCGGCCCACCATCAGTTCGGTCACCGCAAGTTCAAGGCCCATCCGCGCTTCCAGGTGGGCGAAACTGTCCTCCTTACGGAATTCAAGCCGGCCGGTCTCCAGTGAAGAAATCGCCTGGACGCGACTGACCGTGTCTCCTTCGGTCTCCAGCTTCTCCACCGGCGCCGGCGCGCCTGTCTCGTCGTCGCCGCCAGTGGTTTCCTTCGGGGCGAAACGCTCGAAATAGAAGTTGGCCGGCCGGATGTCCTCGGTGTCCAGCCACTTGGAAACGGCGTTCACCATGGGCGGCGGACCGCACAGGTAAATATCGACGTCGCCGTCGTTCAGGTGGGACGGCTGAATGATCTGGGTGACATATCCCGTGTGCGGGGCGGAGGTACCGGCCTCGGAGGCGATGTAGTCCCAGGTGAAGCCCGGCAGCTTCGCTTCGTAGGTGCGCAGCCAGTCGAGCCCGACGATGTCGGCCTCACGGGAGACGCCGTAAATCAGGTGGACCGCGGTGGCCGGCGGGTCTTCGGAGAGCTTTTCCAGGATTGACAGGAGGGGCGCGAGTCCGGTGCCGCCTGCGAGCAGAAGGAGGGGGCGCTTTGGTTCGCGGAGGAAGAATGAACCGTAGGGGCCGGTGAACTCAATTGTGTCCCCGACTGCGGCCCGGTCACGCAGGTACTCAGACATCGCGCCCTGCGGGGTTATGCGCACCATGAAGGACGCGTCCGCCCCCTCGGGACCATTGCTGAAGGAGTACGAGCGCTCGGCGTCGGCGCCCGGGACCTTGATGTTGACGTACTGGCCGGGCAGGAACGCCAGGGCGTCCCGGTTCTGCACCTCCAGGGCGAAGGAGATCGTGGACTCCGAGTGCCTGTCCAGCTCTTTGAGGGTCGAGGTGAACGTGGCGGCGGAGGTCTTGGCGGATTCCGAAGTGGCTGGGATCTGGATGGCGAGGTCTGATTCCGGGACGGCCTGGCACGTGAGCAGGTAACCCTTCTCGAGCTCCTCCTCGGTCATGGCGTCGTCAATGTAGTCCCCAGGGTCAAACGAGCCTGAGTCGCAAAAGGCCTTACATGTACCGCAGGCGCCGTCGCGGCAGTCTGAGGGGATGTTGATGCGCGCCTTGTATGCGGCGTCCATGACGGTCTCATAGTCGCCGACCTTGATGACCTTGGTGACGCCGTCCTCGAAGCTGAGGGCTACCTGATGGCCCATGATTTCCTCCTGGCTGGGGCTGCGTCCTCGCAACCCCGAAAGTTAGTGCTGTTATCTCGTTGACGGTGATGCCGGTCAGGATGCTCCTGACTGTGGCCGTGCCATCGGCCACGGCCGGCACGGCATGGCCTCAGACCATGTAGACATCCACGACGTGGTGGATGTAATCGTTCTTCAAGACAACCTTCTTCTTCATGATCACCGGCTCTTCGCCGGAGAGATCGATGGTGTAGAAGCTCGTGCCGAAATATGTGTCTGTGGTGTTGTAGCGGAAGTACAGGGTGAACCAGTTGAAGCGAACCTTCACCTGGTCGCCGTCGTGCTCCAGGATCTCAATATTCGTGATGTTGTGCCCGGTGCGGGGCTCGGGCAGTGACGTCGCCGAGGAACGGTCCGTTTTGATCCGGAACACCCGGTCCTCGATGCCGCCACGGTTGTCGTAGTAGATCAGCGAGATCTCGTTCTGAGGATCCTCTGTGAGCCGATCATCGACATCCCATGCCGGCATCCAGTATTCGGAGTCCGGGTGGTAGCACTGGAGCCACTCGTCGAAATGGCGGTCGTCGAGGAGGCGGGCCTCCTTGTACAGGAACGCACGCACGGTCTCGAGGGCGGCGATGTCCTCCGCGCTTTTCAGCGCGGGCAGGGGGTTAAGTAGGTTGACCATTAATGTTCTGCAATCTCTCTGTGAGTCGGGGCGCTTTGTTAGACAGTGACCGACACGGTTTCGTTGGTGGACGCTTCCGCCTCCGTGAGAGCCTTGTCCATAACTTCCTTCCAGTACCCGTGCTGGATCGGGTAGAGCCCTTCGTCCTCAGTGCGAACGCCAGAGGCGATTACCCGTGTCATGCCCAGCGCCGTGGCCTGTTCGTCAGGGCCGGTGATCTCGTGGGTGGAGCCGCGCGACATGTCGTTCCACGGCGCCGACGTGGCCCAGTAGGTCTTGTTGCAGGAGCGGAACTCCTCGAGGTCGTCCGGTGTCGCCATACCGGTCGCGTTGAAGAAGTCCTCGTACTGGCGAATGCGCTTTGAGCGGTTCTCCTGGGACTCCCCCTTGGGGGCAATGCAGTAGATCGTGACCTCGGTCTGGTCAGCGGAGATCGGCCGGAAGTGACGGATCTGCGAGGAGAACTGGTCCATGATGTAGACGTTGGGGTACAGGCAAAGGTTGCGCGAGATGTTGATCATGAAGTTCGCCATCTCCTCGCCGTACTTCTCGACGAGCTCGTCGCGGCGGTCCCAGAGGGGACGGTCCTGGGGGTTGGTCCACTCCTGCCAGAGCAGCAGGTGTCCGTGGTCGTAGGAATAGAAGCCGCCCTTGACCTTCCCCCATTTACCGGCGTCCATGGCTTTGGTCTTGTTGGCGGAGTCACCGGCACTGCGGCGGGCTGTGGTCGCGGCGTAGTTCCAGTGCACAGCGGTGACATGGTAGCCGTCGGCGCCGTTTTCTGCCTGCACCTTCCAGTTGCCGTCGTAGGTGTAAGTGGAAGACCCGCGCAGTACTTCGAGTCCCTCCGGAGACTGGTCCACGATTGAGTCGATCACCTTAGTCGCGTCTCCCAGGTGTTCCTCGAGCGGAAGGACGTCCGCATTCAGGGAACCAAACAGGAATCCGCGGTACGAGTCAAAGCGGGCGACCTTGGTGAGGTCGTGCGAGCCCTCCTTGTTGAAGGTCTCCGGGTATCCGGCATTGCGGGAATCCTTAACCTTCAGCAGCTCCCCTGAATTTTTGAAGGTCCAGCCGTGGAACGGGCAGGTGAAGGTGGTTCTGTTGTCAGTTTTGCGGCGGCACAGCATCGCGCCCCGGTGCGAGCAGGCGTTGACGATGCAGTTGATTTTCTCGTCCTTGTCCCGGGTGATCATCACCGGAGTCCGCCCAATGTAGGTAGTGAAGTAGTCGCCCACGTTGGGAATCTGGGATTCATGTGCGAGGTAGACCCAATTGCCCTCGAAGATGTGCTTCATCTCGAGTTCGAATATCTCCTGGTCAGTGAAGATTTCGCGTTTTGCGCGGATGACTCCGTTCTCACGATCATCAATCACGGCGTCGGCAAGGACCTCACGGACACGGGTCAGGTTCTCGGTCATCACGTGCTCCTTCTTCGGAGATTGGGGGCGGCAAGCGGCGTCCCGGGGGAACAGGGCTTCTGCCCTCTGAGGAAAAGGTATGTGAGCCATTCTTGCCCAGCGTGACAGCTCTCACATCAGGTAAACCCCTAGGTTCGACCAAGGGTCCTTTTATGTAAGTTTTGATACCGAAAGGAGCGCTAATAGATACTTGTTTCGTCCTTATCCCGCACGTAACCTGAGATGGACGTCACGTGAAGCCGATGGCCCGGCGGGCCCAGCCTGCGCCGGCACGTCGCGGCGGGATAGGAGCCCCTCCTGTCCCGGATTCAAGGATGATATGGAGATCACCATGACCGAGATTCAGGCGGACATCCGCAAAGAGAATGAGGGCACTGCCGTAGAGGCCGGGTCGAAGGCCACCGAGCGCTTCGCCGCCTCGGGCAAGATCGCCGGCCTGGGCGTACCCAAGGAGCGTGTGAGCCTGCTCGCCGGAGCCCTGATCAAGGCTGCCAACGACATCGTCGTTGAGCACCAAGTCACCTATGAGGAGTACAACGCGCTCAAGGCGTGGCTGATCAAGGTCGGCACCGATGGGGAATGGCCCCTGTTCCTCGACGTGTGGCTCGAACACACGGTGGAAGATGTCAATTCCCAGGACCGCCCCGGCACCCGAGGCACCATCGAGGGCCCCTACTACGTACCGAACTCGCCGGTGCTCGAGTCCCCGGCTACTGTGGAAATGCGTGAGGGCGAGGAGGGCACACCGCTGCGCTTCAGCGGCCGCTTCACCGACACCGACGGCAACCCGATCCAGGGCGCACAGGTCGAGATCTGGCACGCGGACGCGGCCGGGTTCTACTCCCAGTACGCTCCGGGCCTGCCGGAGTGGCTCTTCCGCGCTACCGTGAAGGCGGATGACGATGGGCAGTTCACTATCCACACAATGCGACCGGCCCCCTACCAGATTCCCACTGACGGAGCCTGCGGGCAGCTGATCAATGCCGCTGGGTGGCACGCGTGGCGCCCGGCCCATATCCACATCAAGGTCTCCGCGCCCGGATACCGGCCGGTGACGCAGCAGCTTTACTTCCCCGGTGACCCGCACAACGCCGATGACATCGCTTCGGCAGTCAAGCCCGAGCTGATGCTCGACCCCAAGCCGCGCCCCGATGGCGCGGCCGGCGAGGAAGCCGTTTACGACTACGTCCTCGCCAAGGTAGGGCAGTCCAAGTAGCGGACTCCCGTATGCCTTGGCCATGGCGGCCACGGCCAAAGAAGCGTCCCAGAGCAAAAGCTCTGGGCGTTTCTAACGTCTTCCGCCAATAGGCTTCGCCTCGTCTGACCCGAAAGGAAACGCGCCGTTGAAAATCGAACGGATTGAAGTGATTCCCTACTCCATCCCCTACACGCATCCCCTAAAGTTCGCGAGCGGCGAGGTGGCAAATGCCGACCACGTGCTGATCCGGCTGTACACGGACGACGGCGTCGTGGGAGTTGCAGACGCCCCTCCCCGCCCTTACACCTACGGCGAGACGCAGGAGTCCATCGGGACGATCATCGAGAAGACTTTTGCCCCGCAGCTGATCGGCCTCGAGATATTAGACCGCGAGCAGATTCATGCGGTGCTGCGCCGCACGATCCACAACCAGGTAGCGAAGGGCGCCGTCGACATTGCCGTATGGGACGCGCTCGGCAAGACACTCGGCACACCGGTGCATAAGCTGCTCGGAGGGTACACGGACAGGATGCGGGTCAGCCATATGCTCGGCTTCCTGCCCGCGCAGGAACTCCTCGAGGAAGCCTTGCGCTTTGGAGAGGAATACGGCATCACCACCTTCAAGCTGAAGGTGGGCCGCCGGCCGCTGTCACTGGACGTGGAGGCATGCCGTGTGCTGCGCGAGGGGCTGGGTGACGATGTGGAGATCTACCTGGACGCGAACCGCGGCTGGACCGCAAACGAAGCCCTTGAGGTGCTGCGGCGGACCGAGGGTTTCGGGCTCACCCTGCTCGAGGAGCCATGTGACGCAAAGGAAGCGATGGGTCGCCGCCGCCTCGTCGACAAATCCCCAATCCCGGTAGTGGGCGACGAATCCGTCCCGACGGCCGGTGACGCGTCACGGGAACTGCTCTCCGGCGGCTGCAATGCCATCTGCATCAAGACCGCACGCTCTGGCTTCACGGAGGCCACGGAGATCCTCGGGCTGTGCACCGGGCTCGGCGTGGATGTGACCATGGGTAACCAGATCGACACACAGGTCGGCTCGCTTGCGACCATCGCCTTCGGTGCTGCCCACGAGGCCACCAGCCGCCGCGCTGGCGAACTGTCCAACTTCCTCGACATGGCCGATGATCTGCTGGCCGACCCACTCCGCATAAGCAACGGCACGATTGCGGTACGGGATCTGCCGGGCGTCGGAGCAGAGATCGACGACGACAAGCTCGCGAAGTACCGCCAGTCGTAGCCCCCAACCACCAAGGAGAAAAGTAGTGTTGTTTTTGGCCCGGATGGACGTGCAATTCCCATCGCATCTCTCCCCCGAGGACGTCACCCGCATGCAGGGGCTGGAGAAGGAGTACTCCCAGGCGCTGCAACAGAAAGGCCGCCTCACCTCGATCTGGCGGGTGGTCGGCGAGTACGCAAACTATTCGGTGTTCGACGTCGCGTCCAACGACGAGCTCCACGGTGTCCTCAGCGGCTTCCCGATGTACCCCTACATGAAGATCAAGGTCACACCGCTCGCCAAACATCCCAACTCCGTCCGCTAACGGATCTCAGCGGGATCTTCAGCGACTCTTGTTTCATGGGCTTTGGAGGGAGCCAGGCCGTGCGTTTTGGGATGCTAGAACCTGCTCCCCCATGCTTTGCCATCCTTCTGCACTCTTTTCATCGCCTCAGGAGCAACCATGCCCCAACCCGCGAAGGCCCAGTCCACGACCAACAAGGGACCGGGTCCGGCCCACGGAGCCCAACCGCTTTTCGAGCGGCCCGGGGTTGGCCCGGCCGGGATACGCGACTTTCTCCGGGACATCGGCGCCCATTACGCCTCGAACGGGGTCGTCGGACTGGCGTTTTCCGCCTCCGGGCCGATCGCGGTCACCCTCACTGTTGGTTCGCTCGGCGGACTGACGCAGGCCCAACTCGCCTCCTGGGTCTTCGCCATTTTCCTATCGGCCGGCGCGGCGACCCTGCTCATGTCACTGATTTATCGCCAGCCGCTGGGCTTCGCCTGGTCCATACCGGGGACCGTACTGCTAGGGCCGTCCCTGCAGCATTTGTCCTTCCCGGAGGTGGTCGGGGCGTTTTTCTCTGCGGGAGTGCTGATCCTGGCCCTCGGTGCCACCGGAGCAGTCCGCCCGATCATGGCCGCGATTCCCGTACCGATTGTCATGGCAATGGTTGCGGCCGTGTTCCTCCGGTTCGGAACGGACATCGTCTCCTCCACCCGGACCGACCCCGCAGTGGCGGCACCGATGGTGGTGGCGTTCCTCGTGCTCGCCGCCGTGCCCGCACTGGGGAGGCATCTCCCTCCGGTAATCGGCACCCTGGCGGCGGGCGTCGTCGCCGTCGCGCTCAGCGGCCGGTTCGCAATGAAGGGTGGAGGACCGATCCTCGCCGCCCCCGTGTTCACTGCCCCCGAGTTCACTTGGGCCGCCCAGTTGGAACTGGTAATTCCTCTGGCGCTCACCGTACTGGTGGTACAGAACGGACAGGGGGCGGCTGTGCTCAAGGCCGCAGGCCACCGCCCTCCGATCAACGTTTTTGCGGTGAGCTCCGGGGTGTTCTCCCTGCTCAATGCCGCCCTCGGCGCTGTCTCGGCCTGTGTCACTGGACCGACCAACGCGTTGCTGACCTCCTCCGGCGAGAAACAGCGCCAGTACACCGCCGCGGTGGTCTATGGTCTGCTTTCTCTGGTCTGCGCCCTGATGGCACCCACACTCACGCGCCTCATGCTCGCCACCCCCGAAGCATTCATCCTGGCTTTGGGCGGCATCGCCATGCTGCGGGCCCTCCAACAAGCCTTCATCACCGCCTTTGCCACGAACTTCACCTTGGGAGCATTGGTGACTTTCGTCGTCACGATTTCCGGTCTGGACCTCTTCAACATCCATGCCGCGTTCTGGGGCGTGGTCATCGGCTACGGCGCATCCCGCCTGCTCGAGCGCCAGGACCACGCTACGAACTGACGCCGCCGTGCCTGATGCAATAGCCCCACCAGTGCCGGCCCTCGCTGCACGAGTAAAAAGCACTGATGATCGCCCCCCCTGCACGCCAGTCAGACGGCCGGCCGGGAAGAGTTAGAACTCGTTTCTGACTGAGCGATCTCACTAGGTTCTGATGGTGCGAGGACCCTGCTCGTCGGGGGACTTTCATCATGGTGAAGCCCGACCCGAATCGGGACCGTGCGCGGTGCCGTCTCTGTATTCGGAGCCACGCAGCCTGGCCTAACTGGCAGCTCTGGCTGCCCAGCTCACCAAGCCGTCATATGGGTTCTTATCGGCTCACGGGTGCTCCGGGACGTCTCTGCGTTCCGCCATGTAGTCGCCCAACAGGCTGGCGATGAACAGATATGACAGTGTCAACACCCTCTTTTTTTGGGCATTTTGAGCCCCACCATTCGAGTGGGACGGGCCTTTTGGGTGTTGTGATTCCCTCGCCGTCACCGGCCGTCGCGTTGTCCACTTGTGCCGACGTTCCCGGGCTCGCGCTGAATCCGGCGCGGCACTTCTGTCCCGAGCAAGCCGAGGGACCGGATTCAATGAACGTCATAGCCTTGCGACCTCCTTCCAACATCTCATGGGCGGAGACCACAGCAGAAGGCATGGCGCGCACGCCGCCCCAGAGAGCGCGCCCGACAGGGAAGGGGTTCGGCGCGTTCCAGCATGATTTCGGCAGAGCCGGCTTCCGTGAGCGCTCAGATCTGCATCGAGGCGTCCTGACGATTGGTGCTGATCCTCATTGCCTTCCCTTCTGTCTGTCTCGTGTCTCCCTAACGCGTGCTGACACACCGCGGTGAGACCGACTTGTGGCACAGGACTGACGACGAAAAAGGTGCATTGTCGCGCTGGAGGCGGACGCTCCCTTGGAACTAGAGTTCGTGAGACCCGCTGCCACAGGGTGAGGTGGCGTTTGGGCCGATCCTGTAGGTTCCCCAAGAAAAGGAGCAGGCGATGACGACTAACGAGCCCACCAGCCAGATGTCCGGGAAGGTTGCACTCATTACCGGGGCCAGTCGCGGTATCGGTGCCGCCATCGCGACCACACTGGCAGAAGCCGGCGCGCACGTCGTACTGGCCGCACGCGATGTGGACGCCCTGGCCCTGCAGGTCCAGACCCTTACATCCTCCGGCGGGCAAGTCACGGCCATGCGCGTTGATGTCACCGATGAGGACTCGGTGAAAACTCTGTTGACAGGGATCAAGGAGCGCTTCGGACGCCTCGACGCTGCGGTGAACAACGCCGCGGGCGGGGGACGCACTCCGGCGCCCCTGGGCGACTGGGCAAGTAAGGACTTCGACAGCGCAATAGCGGTGAACCTACGGGGAGTCTTCCTGTGCATGAAGTACGAAATCGAGCTAAGCGGCTACACAGCCAGCAAGTTCGGTGTCTCGGGCCTCACCCGCGTCGCCGCACTCGACTACGCCGCCCAAGGAATCCGGATCAACGCGATCGCTCCCGGACCGATACTCACCGACCGGCTCGCTGCGGCCGGCCAAGCCGCCCAGGAGCACGTGGCCTCAACCGTTCCGCTTGGCCGGATCGGCACCCCAGGCGATGTTGCTGCCGCCGCACTCTGGCTCTGCTGGGACCAGTCCTCGTTTGTCACCGGTACCGTTCTTACCGTCGACGGCGGCAGGCACGCGGGAACACCTGCCTTCCACGTCAGGAAGTGACGGCGTCGAGGAGACGTCCGAAACGACCACCGGCCGACCTGGCGCCCATATATGCGCCCGATGACCGGCGGGTCATCCTCGCGCTCGGGGTGTGGTGCCACCAGCGGCTGGGGTCAGACGAATGATCCTCAACAAAGCGGTCACGTGCGGCCTGCACGTTCATCGGGTCGTCAGCCTCCAGGGACGGCAGGAATACGCGGCGGTGGAACGACTTTTGCAACCGGTTCATCTCCGGCTGGTCTGAACCAACGACGAACTTAGGTACTCGACGCGGTGCACCGAAGGCCACGGTGTTGTCCTCCGTACCCTCATCCTCTCCGGGAGTCACTCGGGCGTGACGGGTAAACCCAGGGTGTCGCATCAGATGGCGGAGTGTCGTGGCGAACGCGTGTTTCAATCTTGCTGGTCGGAGGCAACTCAAAGAATTCCCGGGAAGCATAGTGCCGGACCAGCGACCCGAATATGCGGCAGACAGGGGACATTCGCGGAATTAGCTGATGTTGAAGAGTGGGCCGGTGATGCCGGGATTAGTGCCAGCGCCTAAGGCGGCGAACGCTGCAAACATCACAAGTGCGGCCCCGGCCAGTGCCAGATCCTTGTAGAAATGCACCCGTTCCATGGCGCGGTTCTGGGGTTCGCTTTCCTTCCAGAAGGGGTGCATCCAAAAGGCGGTCACCATGAGAAACAGGAAGAGTATCAACGCGCCGAGGTCCGGCCATACCCCAAGCACAACCATCAGCGAACCAACGGCCATCTGGACGCCCGTAGCGACCACGAGAAACTCCGCTGCTGGCACCCCGCGGCTAGCGGCGTAACCGGCCATCATCTTCCGCCTGGTGAGGTGCCCGTAGGCCGACACCAGAAACAGCGCCGCAAAAAGCAGCCGCCCGATTACAACCAGAATGCCCATCGGAACCTCCTGAAGAGTCTCCATTCACCGCCCAAGCGCACCGGCAGCCCGCGCCACCCCGCCGATCCGGCAGGGGTCGCAGCGCTCCCGGCGGTACCGCCGTGCCTATCAGAATCAACAGCCGGTGGGTCGCTAATGTTCCTCAGGGACTGCCCTGATCCAGAGCAGTGACTCCAGTTGGGTGACGTTGACCGGTAGATATGCCACAAAGGGGAGTGCAATAGTGACAGGATGATCAACCAGCAACAGCTCTGGGACGATGACACCGCGAAACGGTACGACACGCCAGGCGAGGGAATGTTCTCCGCGGAGGTACTTGGCCCGACGGTAGAGGTCCTGTCAAAGCTCGCGGGCGACGGTCCGGCCGTTGAGTTTGCCATTGGCACGGGTCGTGTAGCCATCCCCCTCGCGGAGACGGGGGTCCCTGTCAGCGGTATCGAACTGTCTCACGCGATGATCGCCCGTCTCCGTCAGAAGGTCGGAGAAGCCCGCATTCCCGTGGTCCAGGGTGACATGACGGAGGCCGGTGCGGGTGGGAACTTTTCCCTTGCATTCCTTGTCTTCAACACCATCTCCAACCTCTTGACCCAGGAAGAACAGATCCGCTGCTTCCAGAACGCCGCCCGCCACCTTGCACCTGGCGGGTGCTTCGTCGTTGAACTCTGGGTGCCACAACTGCGTTCGCTACCACCCGGACATGGCGGAACCGTCGAGGTGAGCGAGCCCGGGTATCTCCTGGTCGATACCTACGATGTGCTCCACCAGCACGTCATCTCGCATCACGTGCGTTTCGGCGCGGAGCTGTCTGATGGCCGGGATGCCCGGATCGCACGGACACCGCACAGATATATCTGGCCCAGCGAGCTCGATCTCATGGCCCGGCTGGCCGGATTTGAGCTGGAATCCAGGTGGGCAGACTGGGACCGGAGCGTATTCTCCGCGGAATCTCGCAGTCACGTGTCGGTGTACCGGCTCGCAGCGCACTAAGGGATTCTGTTGGGTTCACGAGCACAACGAGGATCAACACCCCGCCCGACGCACTCCAGCTCCTCGTTGGCGGCCCGCTCGAGACCGTCATCCACGGCGACTGGCAAGTCTGCCTGAACGCCGAAGGAATGATCAGCAGTCTTCCCTCAATGCTGCGGGCCGCCCAGCTACTGTACGACTGCGGCCTGAATCTGTCCGGCTTGGTAAGTGGCGCCGCGGTCTTCTGGGTATGCATTGTTCCGCCTCCCAGTGAATGAGGCGTAGCAGACCTTCCTGCCGCCGGAACTGCAGGGCCTTGACTGTCTCCCCCTCCCGGGGCCACTCTGCAGGGGTCCGGCAAGTTTCATCGATGAAGAGGACCACCACCATGGGCCCGGCAGACCAGGACAACTTCCGTGAGCACCTCTCAAGGGTCGCTGAACTCGCTGCGCAGCTTCGGGTGGACTCCATCCGGTCGAGCACGTCCGCTGGATCCGGCCATCCGACGTCGAGCATGTCCGCCGCCGACCTGCTGGCGGTCCTCGTCACCCGCCATCTGCGCTATGACTGGGACAACCCGGACCTGGACGCGAACGATCACCTGATCTTCTCCAAAGGCCATGCCTCTCCCCTGCTGTACTCCGTCTTTAAAGCGGTGGGTGTCGTCTCTGACGAGGAGCTCATGACGGGCTACCGCCGCTTCGGCCAGCGCCTGCAGGGGCATCCGACGCCGGTGCTCCCGTGGGTGGATGTCGCGACGGGTTCGCTGGGGCAGGGACTCCCCGACGGTGTAGGCGTCGCACTGGCCGGGAAATACCTTGACCGGATCCCCTATCGGGTGTGGGTGTTGTGCGGTGACAGCGAATTGGCGGAAGGGTCCATCTGGGAAGCCCTGGACAAGGCTTCCCACTATGGCCTCACGAACCTGACCACCGTCGTCGACGTAAACCGGCTGGGACAGCGGGGCGAGACCGAACTCGGCTGGGACATGGAGGCATATGCCCGTCGGGTTCGGGCTTTCGGCGCCCAGCCCGCCATCGTTGATGGTCACGATCTCGGCATGATCGACGAGGCCTTCTCTACCGCGGCAGAAGCACCCGAGGACAAGCCGGTTGTCATCCTGGCCAAGACCGTCAAGGGAAAGGGTTTCGCCCAGATCGAAGACAGCCCGGACTGGCATGGAAAACCCTTCCCGCCCGATATGGCTGAGAAGGCGATCGCCGAACTCGGCGGACAAAGAACGCTGACCCTGCGGGGGCCTCTTCCAGAAGAAGGGTCAAAAGCGAACATCGATGCTCCGGGGGCAACCCTTCCCAGCTACAAAACGGGAGAGAAGGTCGCTACGCGAAAAGCTTACGGCGACGCTCTGGCGGCCCTCGGCGCCAACGATCCCACCGTTGTTGCCTTGGACGGCGAAGTCAGCAATTCAACCCATGCAGACGAATTCGCCAAGGCGTTTCCCGGCCGGTACTTCGAGATGTACATCGCCGAGCAGCAGCTTATCGCCGCCGCAACCGGGCTCAGCACCCGGGGATATAAAGCCTTCGCTTCCACCTTCGCCGCGTTCCTCACCCGCGCCTATGACTTCATCCGCATGGGTTCCATTTCCGGCGTCGATCTTCGCCTCTCCGGCTCTCACTCCGGCGTCGAGATCGGCGCCGACGGCCCCTCACAGATGGCACTGGAAGACTTGGCAATCATGCGGGCCGTGCATGGTTCCACTGTCCTCTACCCCGCCGACGCGACCAGCACAGCTGCCCTGGTGCAAAGCATGGCGGAGACGTCCGGCATCAGCTATCTCCGAACCACCCGCGGCGCTTACCCCGTCCTCTACAGCCCAGCAGAGCAGTTCCCAGTCGGCGGTTCAAAACTCCTCCGGTCCTCCGCCAACGACGACGTCACCCTCATAGGTGCGGGGGTCACCCTTCACGAAGCCCTCAAGGCGGCAGAAATCCTCAGCGAAGAAGGAATCCGGGCCCGCGTCATCGATTGCTACTCCATCAAGCCCATCGACGCAGAAACGCTGCTCACCGCCGCAGGCGAGACACAGGGGCGCGTCATCGTCGCCGAAGACCACCACCCGGAAGGCGGCCTGGGATCGGCGGTCAAGGACGCATTACTCATGGCACCACCACCAAGTGATTTGTCCATTGCGCACCTGGCAGTCCGCGGCATGCCCGGGTCCGGAACCGGACAGGAGCTCCTCGCCTGGGCAGGCGTTGACGCCCAGCACATCGCCGAGGCAGCCCGACACCTGGTCAAGGCAGGCATCCTCGTCGGCCCCGATGGACCGGCCCTTACTGACCAAAAGCCTTGAACCGTGGTCTATCGGAGACACCGGACGGAAGCGAGAAGCTCGTCCGGCGGCCGACCTTCATGGGACAGGACCCCGCACGGGCGCCGGTTGAGGTCAGCAGCGACCGTGGCGAGATCTTCTGGGCTGTGGACACTCAAGTCTCAGCCTTTCGGGGAAGTAAGCGCCGCGAGATAACGGCCCATATATCGCTGCGCTTCACTTTTTAACCAGCGGAATTTGAGACAGGTCCTTCCCCGACGGAATGCGCGACAGTTGCTGGCCACGCAAAGCTTCAGGTTAACCAGGTCGCGGCGTGCCAACAGGTGTCTCTGCTCCCGGCGCTGATCCGGTCTATCACTCGGTCACAGTATCGGCATGGCGATGGGCCACTTTCCACTCGCCACCCTCCCGCCGATACACCTGGGTTGACCGCAAGGTGTATCTGCTCGGCTCACCGTTGATGGAGGTCGAGGTGTGCTCCAAGCCAGCGGTGTAGGCCATGGAACCCGCCACGTCATACGCTTGAAGCTCGAACGCGTACGACGTGCAGTCGGAGAAGCGATTTTCAAGGAAGATGAAGGTCTCTTCGATTTCGTGCAGGCCGTAGGAGTTGCGTGAGAGTGCACCTAGGATGCTGACGGGCTCGTTGCTGGACCAGATTGCCCGTCGTGGGGCGGCATCGCCATTGTGAAGGGCAAGCTCTGCCTGATAAAGCGTTGTCTTGACCCATGCGAGAAAATCGTCTCGGTCGGTCATCCCGCCAATCTACCCGCACCGCACCGCCCATGCAATGGCTTTGAAAAGCACCTGCGGCGGGGTACGGGTCTCCATTCGTCGCCAAGTTGCTCCGGAACCCCTTCAGCCCGCGCCCGGCCATCTTCTCCTCCTAGGCGATCAGAGTCTCGCAACCTTCCCGCCTTGAAACGCCGCGAGGAGCGTCGCAGTAGAGGGATGGCTGCTTTCTAGTGTGCTCCTCGCTCGAGATCGGCTAGTTCTGATTCGAGTTGCTGGGTCAGGTTCCTTAGGCGCCGGATGTTCTCTTGGGAGACGCGCCCGGGTTGCGTTGTGACTTGTGCATCGACGTCGAAGACGGTGTTGGGGCTATGCCAGACGTTGAACCATTCGAGACCGTGGCCGAGAGCGTCGCGGGTAACGCCTTGAAGCAGGAGCAGCGGTTCCCGGGTGTTGATGTTCAACTTCCGGGCCAGGTCATGATCTGAAGACACTGCCTGAACCTGGCGGGGTCCACCGGCGGGGTGGTATCCGTGGTCGCGCATCAGGCTTAGGAGTGACGCGTTTTCCAGCAGCTCTACAGTGAAATGCGGGAAGAAGTCGCGGGGGACCCAAGTTCGCATGAAAGCCACGGGAAGGTCATCGAGGTAGCGAACCCGCTCGATTTTCCAGGTATTGGTGGTGTTGAGGGCCTCCACGCCGGCCAGGGGCGGCTCCGATGGTTCCACGGCGAGGACGTGAGTGCGCAGGCGCTGGCCGTGTGCTGCGGCTTGTTCGTCCAAGCCGCCGGCGCGCTGCACGTGTCGGCGAAGGACTGGTGTTGCGGCTACGACGCTGCCTCGGCCGCGCTGCCGGCGAATCAGGCCGAGGTCGGCGAGGCCGGACAAAGCCTGGCGAACCACGCTGCGGGAGACGCCGAACTGCCTTTGCAGCTCCTCTTCGGTAGGCAACGAAGAGCCCGGGGACAGCCCCATATCTACGATCTGACGGTGCAGGATGTCCCGGATTTGGGCGTGGAGAGGACCTCCGTCCTCCCGGTTCAGAGGGCTGGTGCGTCCGGCCTGCTCTGCTGTTGTTTCTGCTGGTTCCAAGCTCACGTTGACTCCTCTGCCGCTGTGCAAATCTTAGCCCTCTCGCTGCTGCCCCTGGCTGGGCGGTGACGATAGGTGGCCTTGACGTGACCTACATCTCCCATTATTGTACGTATCAAAGGTACGTACAACTTTGGTTCCTGGATCACAGGAAATGCCGTGAAACCGAAGCCCGAAGTCACCTGCTTGAGCCCGCATCGGCGCGTGAGCGAAGTGAAAGTACCTGCAGATGACAGTCGGATACGTAAGTTTCAAGTCCCCCCGAATTGGAGAGTCCATGCGCGATCCGCGCTCGGTGCGTTGCACCTACTACCTAGAATCCGAAATTGACCCGGAGAAGGCCGCGGCCATCATGGCCGGCGAGCAGTCGAGTGGCACGTTCTTGCCGGTGCCGGGCGAATCCGCCCGGATCCGGGAGCGGCACGCCGCGCGCCTCGTGGATGTTCAGGAGCTCGGCTTTTGCCGCCCCTCCCTGCCGTCACGGGCAAACCCCGAGAAGGTCCGTTCGGCTCTGGTGACCGTCGATTTTCCGATGGAGAACGTCGGCACCGACCTGGCGACCCTGCAGACAGCAATCGCAGGCAATCTCTTCGAGCTTGGCGATCTTTACGCCTGCCGGTTGCAGGACATTGTTCTGCCGGAGGACTTCGTAGCGGCCCACCCCGGCCCGGCTTTCGGGATCGAGGGGACGCGCAAGCTCATCGGTGATGTTCAGGGCGTGATGGTCGGCACCATCGTCAAGCCCAATGTGGGTCTTTCCGAAGAGGAATTCCGGCTGGTGGTCCGGGATCTGGCGATGGCATCCATCGACCTGATCAAGGACGATGAGCTCATGACCGATCCGGCTTATCTGCCGTTGGAACGCCGGGTCGCGGTCGCCACAGAGGAAATCCGCGCCGCCGAGCAGGTCACCGGCCACCCCAGCATGTACGCCTTCAACATCACCGGTGATCTCGCCGGACTGCAAAAGCGCCACGACCTGGTGGTTGAAGCCGGTGGCCGGTGCGTGATGCTGAACATCCCCGTGATGGGGATGCCGGCCCTGGCCCTCCTGCGCAGCTTCGCCGAGGTTCCCATCCACGGCCACCGGGCAGGCCTGGCCGCCTCCATGCGGTCCAAGGCCCTGGGCATGGATTACCGGGTCTGGCAGCAGATGGCCCGCCTCGCCGGCGCCGACCACCTGCACGCCAGTGGGCTGGGCAGCAAGTTCTACGAACTCGACGAAGAGGTCGCGTCGAACATCCGTAGCCTGCTCGAACCCCTGGGAGAGACGATTACACCGCTTCCGGTCCTGTCCTCCGGGCAGAACGTCACCACTCCGGGCCCCACCTTTGACGCGGTGGGTTCCACGGACCTGATGATGCTCGCCGGCGGCGGTGTCGCCGCCCACCCGGATGGCCCCGGCGCCGGAGTGCATAGCCTTCGCCAGGCATGGGAAGCGGCTGTGGAGGGCGTACCCCTGCAGACTGCAGCGGACAAGCTGGCCCGAACCGGGGACAATGCACTCCTGCACGCTGTCCAGACCTTCGGGAAAGGCGCCTGACATGCCCGCTTTCGGTTTCGTCGCGGACGACCTCACCGGAGCCGCCGACGTCCTCGCCCAGTCCCACCGCTACGGACTGGAAGCAGCCCTGGTCATCGGAGACGCACCGCTGCCCGCAGACACCGACGTCGTCGGATTCGCGGGACCCGCGCGCTCCCTGTCCGGAACCGCGTTCGACAATCTGGTCAGCAGGGATCTGGCGGGCATCGCCGCTCTGAACCTGGAGGTGCTGCTGTACAAGGTCTGCTCAACGTTCGACAGCTCCATCACTGTCGGCAGCATCGGCCGCGGGATCCAGCTGCTCCATGAGCAGTTCGCCCTGCACGGGGCTATCCCCGTGGTGCCCGCCCAGCCAGGTTTCGGCCGCTACACCGCGTTCAGCAACCACTACGCCACCCACGCCGGCCAGATCTACCGGCTGGACCGCCACCCAGTCATGTCACAGCACCCCTCCACCCCCATGCACGAAGCCGACCTGCGCCTGGTCCTGGCCGAACAGCTCGGCGGCGGAGAAGTGCCGGCGGCCATCCATCTGCCCGCTTATGATGACGGCGCCTTCAAGGACGCCTGGGCGGACCGGCGGCGGGAACCCGGGGCGCAGGCCTTCGTGGTCGACGCCGTGGACGAACGCCAGATGGACGCCGTCGCCGAAGCACTCACGCGCGAGGAACATGGTCACGGTCCTTCCATCGTGGTGGGATCCGGCGGCATCATGGCAGCATTGGCCCGGTCCATCTCCGACCAGGCTCCCCGGACACCAGGACCGCAGCAGCCCTCGGGACCCGTGCTGGCCGTGAGCGCCTCAGCCTCCAGCACCACAGCGGAGCAGATCAACGACGCGCTGTCCCGTGGCTGGGAGGACGTTCCGGTACCTGCCGAGCTGCTGCAGGACCACGACGGGGCTGCCGTGGCTGCCCTCGACGAACGCGTCTCGGCCGCACTTCAATCCGGCCGCAACGTCGTCGTCCACACCACCCGGGGCGCCGGCGACCCACGCTACGGAGTCACCGGGCCAGTGGACGCCGGCTACGTCGGAGCGCTCATCGGCGGCATCGCCGCCCGGATGGCCGGCGCCGGACTCACCCGGGACATCGCCGTGTTCGGCGGGGACACCTCCAGCCACGCACTCATCGCCATGGGGGTGAGCCAGCTACGCGTCTCCGACCAGTTCGTCACCGCGGGCCCCATACTGCGGGCCGACGGCGCGTCCGCCGTCGCCGGATGCCGCCTGCTGCTCAAGGGCGGGCAGGTCGGCCCCACCGACATCCTGCGCCGCTTCGCCGGCCAGATCTCCGGCTAAATACCCCACCAAGCATCCTCCAAGCATCTCCAGAACCAACGAAAGGCGGCCCCCCATGCGGGCAGTAGTCAAAAACGCAGCAGAGCGAGGCGTCACGTACGTCACCGACGCCGGCGACCCCAAGGCAACAGAAGGCTCAGTCGTCATCGAGGTAGGTGCCGCATCCCTCTGCGGCACCGACCGGGAACTTTACGAATGGACCCCCTCCGCCCAGGCCTTCAACCTCAACCTCCCCGTGACCCTCGGCCACGAAGGCGCGGGCACCATCGTCGAGGTCGGTCCCGGCGTCACCGGGCTGCAGGTCGGCGACCAGGTTGCCCTCGAAAGCCACCTGACCTGCGGACAATGCTTTCCCTGCCGCACCGGTGACGCCCACACGTGCGAACGCACCGGGATCCTGGGCATGCACATCGACGGCGTCTTCGCCGAATACGCCGCCGTCCCGCAGGACATCTGCGTCAAGCTCCCCACCGGCCTGTCACTCGAATCCGGTGCCCTGCTCGAAGCGGCAGGCGTCGCCGTCCACGCCATCCAGCGCGCCAACTACTCCGTCGCCGGACGGGCAGTGCTCGTCAGCGGCGCAGGACCGGTCGGCCTCGTTGTCGTGAACCTGGCACTGCTCATGGGCGCCTCCCACGTCATCGCCGTCGACCCCAACCCCTACCGCCGTGCCCAAGCCGAAAAACTCGGCGCGACAGCCCTGCACCCCAACGACGGCATCGTTGAACGCTGCCGCGAACTCACCGGCCGCCGCGGCGGCTTCGACGTCGCCTTCGAATGCTCCGGAGCGCCGGGTACCCTGACCACACTCTTCGAAGCCGTGCGCCGCGAAGCGACCGTCATCACCGTCGGACACCCCAGCCGCCCGGCCGAGGTCGACATCGCCGCCTACATCAATAAAAAAGGCATCACCCTGCGCGGAATCTTCGGACGCCGGCTCTGGGAGACCTGGGAGCAAAGCCTGCTGCTGCTGGACTCCGGCCGGCTGGAGCTCGACTGGCTCATCACCCACCGCAAGAAGCTCAGCGAAATCGACGAAGCCGTAGAGCTGCTCACCGGTGATGCCTGCAAAGTCCTGCTCATCCCAGGCCTCGGCTAACCCCAAAAGCAACGGAACTGACGGTCTGAACCGCAGCTCCCAACCACTCAGCTATACACAGGAGAAATCAATGACGATTCCCATCAAGAAAGCCCTTGAACGAGTCCCCGGCGGAATGATGCTGGTGCCACTTGGCATCGGCGCCGTCATCCACACCCTGGCGCCGGACGCCGGCAAGTTCTTCGGGTCCTTCACCGGGGCCTTCTTCACCGGCCTGGCACCGCTGCTGGCCGTGTTCTTTGTCTGCCTTGGCGCGACACTCGAGGTCAAATCAACGCCCTACATCCTCAAAAAGGGCGGCGTACTCCTCGGCTCCAAAATCCTCTTCGCCATCCTGATCGGCATAATCGCCGGCCGCTTCCTCGGAGAAGCCCCCATTGAATCCGGGATCCTGGCGGGCCTGTCAACGCTCGCACTCGTCGCAGCCCTGAACGACACCAACGGCGGGCTCTACATTTCACTGATGGGACAGTTCGGGCGTAAGCGCGATGCAGGTGCGTACTCCATCCTGTCCCTCGAATCCGGCCCCTTCCTGACCATGGTCACACTGGGAATCGCCGGTCTCGCCGCATTCCCCTGGCAGGCGCTCGTCGGCGCCATCCTCCCACTGGCACTGGGCATGCTCCTGGGAAACCTCGACAAGAACATGCGTCATCTCCTGGCCCCGCTGGTACCGGCAATGGTGCCGTTCCTGGGCCTCGCCCTCGGCCTGACCATCAACCTCAACGCCGTCGTCGAAGCCGGACTGCTCGGCATCGCCCTTGGCCTGTTCGTGGTCTTCGTCGGCGGCGCCGTGCTGCTCCTCGCCGACAAACTCACCGGCGGCGATGGCGTAGCGGGCCTTGCCGCAGCAACCACAGCCGGAAACGCCGCCCTGGTTCCAGCCATCATCGCCACAGCCAACCCTGTCTACGCTCCGGCAGCAGAACACGCCACCGTCCTGGTCGCAGCCTCGGTCGTCGTCTCCGCAGTGCTCTGCCCACTCGTGACCTCAGCATGGGCAAAGAGAGTGCAGAAGAAATTGATCGCAGAAGAGATGAACAACAACCCGACCGAGGAAAAGTTGGTACCCAGGCACGCGGTAGAACCCCAGAACTGAACCGGGCCAGCACTGAGTAAGCGAGCGGGGCGTGCACTATGCACGCCCCACTCGTTCTCACCGCATCCGCCAAGAAATGCCGCCCAGTCAATGCGGAAGCCCGGGTCGCGAAGCATCCGTACTGAAGCTAGGCGCCGTGCGGAAAGCCAGTCATAAAAGGAACAACAATGATTGCGGACCCACAAGTGGCCGATTCGCCAACGATTTCAGCCGGAGCTCGCCCACAGAGCTATCACAACTGGATCCACCTCAACCCGGGCGACAGAATCATCGTCAAGCGGAGCGGATTCGCACCTGAACAAGGCACCGTGGACGAAGTCAGCGATGACGCCAGCTACTTCTGGGTCTGGATCGACGGCCAAAGCCGAATTCTGATCTTTCACGGCGATGGGTCAGCCATTCACAAAGTCCTTCCTTAGCCTTTCACCAAGTCCTTCCTTAGCCTTTCACCTCCGCGGGTCATCCCGGCTTGCGATAAGACAACGCCTCAAAACCCTAGTGTTTCGAGCCACCTGGCTAATGAGACACATGGCCCCGGAAAAGAGGGGGCAGCTGCTCCTAAGGGCATCCCGGTCTGCACCAATGCCGAACGCGCGACTGGTGCCCACCTTTGAAGGTGCTCCTACACGCCCGCCAGTGCGGACCGCGCGGCCGGGTCTTGACGCCATACTTGTATTTTGCAAGTATGGGCCGCATGAGCCTTTTCATCACCTGCCCGGTCGAGAGCGTCGAGCGCGCGACGGCCTTCTACACCGCCCTCGGCTGGACCCTCAACCCCGAGATGTCCGATCACAACGTGTCATGCTTCGCGATCGCGCCCGAGCAGTACCTCATGCTCGGCAGCCGCGAGATGTATGCGAGCGTCGGCGGCGCCGAGGAGCTGGTCGGCGGACCCGACACCCCCTCGAAGGTCTCGGTCTCGTTCGACCTCGGCAGCCGTGAGGCGGTCGATGAGCTCGTCGAGCGCGCCGGTGCAGCCGGCGGGCGGATCGGTGATATCGACGACTTCCCCTTCATGTACCAGCGCCAGTTCGACGACCCTGACGGCTACCACTACTCGCCGTTCTGGATGAAGCCGGACGCCGATCCGACCGTGTGAGCGACCTCGCCGCGGCCCTCGATGTCGTTGGAGCACGGTGGGCCCTGCTCGTCGTGGAGCGGCTGCTCGACGGGCCGCAGCGCTACGGCGATCTGCAGCGCGACCTCGGAGTGCCGACGAACATACTCGCGACCCGCCTGCGCGAACTCGAAGCCGCCGGGGTACTGTCCCGTCTGCCCCTCCGGCACAACACCCGGGCCTACGCGCTCACCGATCGCGGGCTTGCCTTGCGTGAAGCGATCGTCGCGCTAGGACGCTGGGGTAGCGAGGAGGCCTAGGCGTGGCGCGGAATCGCGGTACGCTCCGACGAACTCCTCCGCGGCTACCGTGCCGACGCCAGTCGTGCCGCCACCCTGATCTGGATCAAATCACACTCGATCAACACGGCCTAAAGAGCGCCTCAGAAACTTAAAGCTTCCTAAGACACCCGCGGGCAGTCCCCCGGGACCGTACCTAACCTCGATATGAACGTTTACCCCGCGCGATGAAATGCACGGTGAAGGTGCCCTAAACGCTACACCCTCAAATTTTCTCAAAACCCTAGTGTTTCGAGCCACCTGGGTAATGAGACACACCTCGGTTAGAGAAGGGTTCGGTTGCCGCAAGGCATCCTCTTAGGCGCCGCACTCGTCGTCGCCGCCGCGAACGGAGTCTTCAGTTCAACGTCCCAAGTGGCACCTTCGCCGACCCCCACAACGACGGGCAACCGAAGCGAAACGTCTATCTGATCTTGTTGCTTCCAGCTCCCGCCGAGCGGTAGTGTCGCCCCTCTTGCGTCACGATCAACGGGCGCTCTGCCCTTCCTGCTTCATTTGCCGGCTTGCTGGCCCTGAAGACCCAGGTGAGGAGTCGGCCTGTCCCCGTCAGAGCGAGCAAGACGCAAAGAGCAGCGACATGGAGCAGGAACATCAGCGCCGCCACCGTGAACGTGCCAAGAAACGCCACGAGAAGACCTATCGTCCGGAGATCATCCATCACACTTCGGACCCAACTGCCCGGGCCCTACCCGACGGGCGGATGCTGCTGCGTGGTCGCCAGGATGGCAAGGTCGTGGATGAGTCGCTGCACTTCGCGTTCACGGCCCTGGGAAGAAAAGACAGGAGCCGCCGGTGGTCCGGCGGGACAGCGGGGGGCTGGTTTTGGGACAGACGCCACCGAAGCCGGCTCCTCAACCTCACACGGATCAATAAATCTAACCGGTTCCATCACAACGTCCCCCAGTGTTCATGGTCTGCTCTGTCTACCACGAACTGACCCCGTCTATCGCCGGACCACTCCGGAAAAACCAGGTTCGTTTTACCTCGGTGCCGCTAAAGCGACCTCACCAGCGGAGTCATGACCACCCTCTGCGAAGGACTGAGACGCCTCGTACCCCTTCGAACACGAGACGTCTCACTGTCTGACCGACCACAATGATTGGCACTGCCGAATTCTGGGCATCGACGATTCTACTAACTATGTCTCGCATGCCCCAAGGCGTCCTCGGTCGTGGTGGTCAGCACGGTACAGCTGAGCAATCAGCGGCCCGGATACCCCTCAGGAACAGGATGTATCAGCCCAGAACTCGTACAAGCCGGCGAACCAGAGCAGCGGTTCCTTCTTTCGCCCGCCACGTCGGCACTTCGGTCACCCCATCGGAGGCGGCGCAGGCCAACCCGGTCTCTCGGGGGACACCCTTCACTTGCCTTGCTTCTAGTCTGCCGCGGCGCGGTGAGGCATTCCCGGCAGACCTTGGAACGTTGCGGGACCCCGTCCTCATGCCGCCGGCCAGTGCGGAGCACCCGCCATATTCTGCCGCGATTTCTGAGTGAGGGGTATCGGTCCATAGGGTCCGTTGGGTTTCCTCAAGATTCCGGTGACAGGATCCTGGCATCTGGCCTACGAAGCGCCCTCCGGGCCAGTCCGCCGGGCCGGCAAACGCTCCCCCGCTACAGCCGGCCCGGCGGAAACCTTTGCTGGAGGCGACTTCCGCGCCCGTAAGCCGGTGGCGGCGCGGACGTGTCACCACCTGCTGGTCCGTCGGCTACGAATCGGACTGTGCGATTTCAGAGATCGTCTTCGGGTCGGGCGGCGAGGATCCGATTGGCGCTGACCTGCAGGATGCCGAGCGACTCCTGAATCAGGGGCGATGCGATACTGCCCCTGCGCACCGCAGCGACAATACGGCGCGCGGGCTTCCCCTTGCCAGTAATGCGCAGTCGAACCACGTTTTCGGCACTACGCAGGGGAGCCAGCCGCGGCAGCAGGCCCACGCCCAGGCCGGCACCAACGAATGCGATCTGGGTTTCCCATTCGACGGCCTCATGGGCAATCCGCGGCGTCACCCCGACTGCCGTGAACGCCGCGACGAAAAGGGAATGGTAGGTGGAACCGGCGGCCTCGGTGATCCAGGGTTCCGATGCCAGCTCTTCGAGCGTCACCGTCTCCCGGGATGCCAACGGATGGTCGGAGGGGATGATCACGTCCAGGGGATCGTCGAGCAAAATGGTCTGCTCGAAGCGCGGATCATCCTCAACAGACGTGTCGGACTGCATGGCGACGATGACGGCGAGGTCGATTCGCTCGGCAACCAACAAGTCGAAGCAGCGGGCCGGGTTGGCCTCGAGTACCTGCACCTCCAGCAGGGGGCGTGTTGAGCGCAGGGCGGCGGCCAGCGGCGCGAGCAGCTGGGCGGCCGCAGTGGAGAATCCGCCGAGGCCAAAATGGGACTGCACCTGGTCGCCGGCCTCCATGGCAGCGGCGCGCAGGTTCTCCCATTCGGCAATGAGGGTGTCCGAGCCCGCCACGAGAAAGCGGCCCGTGGCGGTCAGCCGCACACCCCGGCCGTCCTTCGTCAGCAGCTGCATCCCAAGCACGCGCTGGAGCTCCCGCAATTGCGCGGACACGGCAGAGGGAGAATAACCTGTGAGCTCCGCGGTTGCGCCTATAGTGCCGCACCGGGCAAAGACCCGAAGTGTGATGAGCCTTTGATCAATCATGCACCTATTGTGCACGGTTATCTTCTAAATGTTGCGCTTTTGTTGCAGTCCAATCGTCCCTAACCTCATGACTACAAGGTTTTCGACAACGCCGCTTGCACCCACGCACCCGTGGTTGCCAAGAATCGCTCACTACCCACGTCTCCCGGGAAGAACCACATGCCTGCTCCAGTCTTGCCCCTCAATTCACGCGGAAAACTCGCTTCATCATTGCCTGCCGAGCAGCTGGCGGAAATCGCCGGGTTGTTCGATCTCCGGCGCGTGGGATATTCCCTCGATGCTCCCTTCTACACCTATCCGACGATTTTCAATATCGACATGCAGGCCATTTTTGGCCAGCACTGGATCTTTGCCGCCAGCACCGCCGAGCTCCCGGAGCCGGGCGACTACGTCACTGTGGACTACGGGCCTTACTCCCTGATCGTGCTGCGCAACGACGACGGCGGCGTGAACGTCCTGCACAACGTGTGCCGCCACCGCGGCGCCCGCGTCCTGACCGAACCCGCGGGGTCAACTGGCAACCTGGTATGCGGCTATCACTCCTGGACCTATTCGCCCAGCGGCGATCTGATTCATGCCTCCGCGCCGGGGGAAACGAAGTTCGACAAGGGCTGCTTCGGGCTCAAACGCGCCCACAGCCGCGTGGTTGCAGGGCTAATCTTCGTCTGCATCGCGGACGAACCGCCCACGGATTTCGACGAAACCTCAAAGATCTTCGAGCCTTACCTGGCGCCCCACGACCTGTCGAAGACGAAAATCGCCTACCAGCAGAACATCGTCGAGGAGGGCAACTGGAAGCTCGTCATGGAGAACAACCGTGAGTGCTACCACTGCGATGGCCACCCGGAGCTCGCCTGTTCCCTCTTTCCCACCTGGGGCCTGACGGAGGGCCTGGTCCCGGCCCATCTCGAGGAGGTGTGGGACCGCAACAAGGAAGCGCAGTCCTCGCTCGAGGACCGTTGCCGCCGCTATGGCCTTCCCTACGAGGTCGTCGAGGAGCTTGACACGCGCATAGCGGGAATCCGCATCTCACGGGAATCGCTCGACGGTGAGGGCGAATCGTTCTCGCCCGACGGGCGCAGGCTCTCCAAGAAGCTCCTCGGTGACTTGCGGGACTTCCGCCTTGGCCGCTGCTCGATGCACCTGCAGCCCAACAGCTGGTTCCATTTCCTCGGGGACCACGTCATCACGTTCGGTGTTTTCCCCATCAACGAGCACCAGACACTGGTACGCACCACCTGGCTGGTGGCTGACGACGCCGAGGAAGGCGTCGATTACGACCTGGAGAAACTCACCTACACCTGGAAGCAGACAAACCTGCAGGACAAGGCCTTCGTGGAGCTGTGCCAGAAGGGCGCCGGCAGCCCCGCCTACGAGCCCGGCCCCTACATGAAGAGCGAATACCAGGTCGAGGCGTTCATCAACTGGTACGTGCAGCGCGTGCAGGAGCACTTGGCATGATTGAACCCCTCACCGAGACGGCAATCCACGAACCGCAGCGCATTCGCGGACTTGAGATGCCGTGGAACCGGGTGATGGGCAGCACCGAGGGACCCGCCCGCGCCGCCCACGCATTGGGCCCCTGGCATCCGCAGGAGTTCATGGCCGAATGTGTCGAGACCGTTCCCGAGGCAGGCGGCATGATGACCTTCGTGTTCCGCCGCTGCGACGGTGCGCCCCTGGCGTTCCGTGCCGGCCAATACGTGAACGTCGCCTTTCCCGTGAACGGCGAGGACCAGGATCCGGTGGACCGCAGCTACTCGCTGTCCAGCTCCCCCACGCAGCCGTGGACCTTCAACATCACCGTCAAACGCGACCCCACGGGACTGGTCTCACCGTGGGTGCACGAGAACGTCAAACCCGGCACCGTCCTCGAGATGCTCGGACCGGTCGGGGCATTCCACCTGCCCGACGCCGACCGGCGGGCACGGTACCTCTTGCTGGCCGCCGGCGCAGGCATCACCCCCGTAATGTCGATGCTGCGGACCATCCACTCCCTGCCCGGACAGGCCGATGTCGTGGTGCTCTACCACGGAGCGGAAGCCGGAGGATTCGCCTTCCACCAGGAGCTGGCCTACATCACCTCCGTGGACTCCCGCGTCAAGGTCTTCTACGCCCTGGGCGACCGCAGCAAACCCGAAGGGTGGGAATGGCTCAGCGGAAGGCTGACGGCGGCCATGCTCGACGAAGTTGCCCCCGATGCCAACGGCCGCCAGGTCTATGCGTGCGGCCCCGAGGGCTACCTGAACACCGCCACCGAGCTCCTCGGGAAGGTCGGCGTCGACGACACCTCCATCAACATGGAATTCTTCTCCGGAGACCGCCAGACGCTCCTTGAATACCAGGCCGAAATCGCCCTTGCAGTGGACATCGCCGAGGAAATCGCCGAGGAAATCGCCGATTCCGCCGAGGACTACTATGAAAGCCAGCCCACCGCGTTCGGGCTCTACGAGCCCGGCTACGACGCCGAAGGACCCGTGAAGGCCACGGGGCTGCCACTGGAAACCGCCGACCCGGACGCGCCCCATTCCGAAGCCTCCGACCGCAGCCCCGACGTGCGGCCAGAAGCTGCCACCCCTGACGCCTCGAGCTTCGACACGGTCGGAACAGGCAGCCTCACCCTGTCCTTCATGCGCACCGGGATCAACGTGCGCATCGACCCCACCGAACACATCCTCGGGGTGGCCCAGCGTGCGGGTGTCAGGATCGGCGCGAACTGCAAGGAAGGCATGTGCGGCTCCTGCAAGGTCGTCAAGCTTTCCGGGGAGGTCGAGATGAACCACCAGGGCGGGATCCGGGCACGGGAAATCGATGCAGGCAAGTTCCTGCCCTGCTGCTCCATAGCGCGGACCGATTTGGTGATCGACGCCTAGATGTACTTACCCACGGAGGTTGATGACGCGGCTGGCGGTTGAATAAGGTGTGGCCTCGGTCGCGATTGTAGTGGTACAGCCAGGCCGGGAAGGCGGCGACGTGCCCGGCCCCTGAGGTGTAGGGGCGGGCGTAGGCCCATTCGTCGAGCATGGTGCAATTGAACCGTGCGACTTTGCCGTTGGTCCGGGGCCGGTAGGGGCGGGTCCGTTTGTGTTTGATGTCCGGGCCCACGGCGTCCTTGATGCGTAGGAGCGGTAGCAGCAAGCGTTGTCTGTCAGGACCCGGCGTACTGTGATGCCGGCGGCGTCGACGGCGGCGTTGGCCCTTTCCCAGAAGGCCGCGGCGGTTTCCTTTTTCTCGTCCGCCAGTATCTCTGTGTAGGCGAAGGGCCACCCGGCAGACGAAGGGCCGTCCTTCCTAACCAGATGTCGTCCATGACCCACGCCCGTGGACCGATCAGCTCCACGGCCCTGGTTACCAGCACCCAGCCGGACCGGCTCGACCGGCCACGGCGAAGAGGAAACGAACTGCTGCAGTTGCTGGAAATCAATGCCGAGCCGTTCGCCCATGGGCTGCATCGACGACTTAAGCCGGCCGTCCAGCATCAGCCCTACAAGGTACAGCCCGCCCTTGCCGCGCTGATCCTTCCGGAACAGCGACGCGAACACCTCCTGCACGAATTCATCCAGCAGACCGCGGACTCCGGTGATCTCATCGGTATTCATCCAGCGAAGTTAACGGATACCCGCCGGTGAAAGGACCTAACCAAGTACTACTAAGCGCCGTCCGTATGTCGCGGCATCAAACCCGGTACGGTTCACACCGCCATCGAGCCGGTGGTTAGGCTGGGTGGATGGCGACAGTTATTCTCGTGCGGCACGGCCGCACCACAGCCAATGCCACTGGACTGCTGGCCGGTCGGGCCGGCGGCGTCAGCCTGGACCAGATCGGCCGCGACCAGGCAGCTTTGACCGGGGACCGGCTCGCAGCCGTGCCCGTAGTCGGGGTGGTGTCAAGCCCTCTTGAGCGTTGTCAGCAGACCGCCCAGCTCATCCTCGATCGCCAGGCTGGCACCCCGTACGCGCCGGTCGATTTCGATCTCACCGAGTGCGATTACGGCCAGTGGCAGGGCCGCACGCTCAGTGATCTCGCGACCGAGGATTTGTGGTCGGTTGTGCAGTCGCAACCGTCCGCCGTCATCTTTCCCGGCGGTGAATCCATGGCCGCGATGCAGGCTCGGTCGGTGGCAGCGATTCGACGCCACGATGCAGCCTTCGAAGCCGAGTACGGGCCAGGGGCCGTGTGGGTGGCGGTGAGTCACGGTGACATCATCAAGTCAATCCTCGCCGACGCGCTCGGCATGCACCTTGACCTGTTCCAGCGTATTAACGTGGGCCCCGCCTCCGTTTCGATCGTGCGCTACGGCGCTAGTCGGCCGAGCGTCTATGCGACCAACACCGACGCGGGGGATCTGTCGTGGCTGTCGAACGGCAACCATTCTGACGATGCGCCGGTGGGCGGCGGTGCAGGGCAAAAGGCGCCATGAACCGCACGTGCCTAAAATACTGACATGCCTACACTTGTTCACGAGTTTGCCTGGCCCGATCGGGTCGTCGTTGGCACCATTGGCCTTCCGGGGGCCCGCACGTTCTACCTGCAGGTGCGCGCGGGGACGCAGATCGTGAGCATTGCCCTGGAGAAGCAACAGTCGGCCCTGCTCGCGGAAAAGATCGACGAAATTCTCGACCAGCTCATCACCGTCGAGGGCAACCCCTTCAGCGTTCCCACGAGTACACCCATTGAACTTGTCGACAATGACCAGCTCGAGGCCGTTCAGGAGCAGTTTCGGACCGGCGCCATGAGCTTGGGTTGGGACCCAACGACGGCGCAGGTCGTTATAGAGGCCTACCCCATCACCGATGTCGATGCTGATGACAACGACGAATCCCTTGATGAGAACGGCGCTAACGAGACCGAAATGCTGCTGGTGCGGATGCCGGTCGGCACTGCCCGCGCATTCGCCAAGCGCACCCGTGAGGTCGTGGGCGCCGGGCGTCCGATCTGCTCGCTCTGCGGCTACCCCATAGACGCCGACGGGCACACCTGCACCCTTCCCGAGGTCTGATGCCAGCGCCGGACCTCGTGACCGCCGAGCTGACGCTCACTGGCCGCATCACGACGGCTTCAAACGCTACATTTCTGGGCAGCATCGGCGAAGTGGTGGTCGTCTATAAGCCGATAGCAGGCGAAAGTCCGCTGTGGGATTTTCCCCACGGCACCCTGGCTCACCGGGAGGTCGCCGCCTACCTCGTCTCTCAGCTCTTCGGCTGGGATGTCGTGCCGCACACCTGGCTGCGCGATGGTCCGATGGGCGAAGGAATGGTGCAGCTCTGGCAGGAGCAAGACCCCGCCCAAAGCGCCGTGAACCTGATGGCGCCGGACCACGTGCCGGAGACGGGCTGGAAACACGTTCTCGAGGGACGAGATGAGAACGGACGGATGGTCGCCCTCGTTCACGAAGACTCGCAAGCGCTCAGACGCATGGCGGTGTTCGACGTGGTCGTCAACAACGCCGACCGCAAAGGCGACCACATTCTTTCCATGCCAGACGGACACCGGCACGGCGTGGACCACGGGCTTACCTTTCACCGTGACCCCAAGCTGCGCACGATGCTGTGGGGGTGGCTGGGAGACGCTCTGACCACCGATGAACGCGACGGCATCAGCCGTGTCAGCGAAGGACTGCACGGTGAGCTGGGCCGAAACCTAGCGGACTTGCTCAGCGCCGACGAAATCGCTTCGCTCGCCGCGCGCTGTGCCCGGTTGCACTGGGCAGGGCGGTTTCCGGCTCCGGGCGGTGAGATGCCGGCCGTGCCCTGGCCGCTGTTCTAAGGGAATTACGGCTGCAGGCCTCGCAGGCTCTGTCACGGCAGGGATCTTAAGGTACTGACGGAGCTAGGCGGTGAGCAGCATGGGCCACATGCAGGACGGTGTCAGCTCCCCGTCGGGCACTGTAACCCGCGTCAGACCGATCGTGGGAGCCCGCCGGCACCGATCCCCTAGAGATTGGCACGAGTCATGTCGCCCTCCCCCGGACGCGCCATGAGTAAGCAGAACATCCGTTGTGGCGGATTTCCACTAGGGCGTCGATTAGCAGGCTCCATTCAACGTGAGTGCGTGGTGGCTCGGTTTAGTGTGATGGGCTTTCCGGGTATGGGCCAAGAGTGGTGGCGGCCAGGTGTTGGCTGCCACCACTCTTGTGGTGTTGAAAGGGTGGGCGGTTTTAGGTCGTGGCAGCTTCTCGGATGCGGGATCGGATCTGGCGTTCGATGTCTTCCTGTGCCGGGAGGGACCGCAGCGTTTCATTCAGTTCCGATTGGGGGATGACGACGATGCCGTCCTGGTCGCCGACAACCACGTCACCGGGGTTACAGACGACGTTGCCGCAGGCGACGGGTTTGCCGACGTTGCCGGGCCCGTTTTTGGAGGGGCCGGCGGGGACGACGGCGCGGGCGAAGACGGGCAGGCCCATCTGGGTCACTTCCTCGATATCGCGGACGGCGCCGTCGATGATGACGCCGGTGACGCCTTTGTGGAGGCAGATGTCGGCGAGGATGCCACCGAAGACTGACCGGTTGGTGACGCCGTTGCCGGAGATGACGAGCACGTCGCCGGGCTTGGCCTCGTCAAGGCCGCGGTGGATGGCGAGGTTGTCGCCTTCCCAGACCTGGATGGGAAGGACGGAGCCGGCGAGACGTGCCCCGGGGGTGAGGCAGCGGATTTCGGCGGACATCATGTCCAGGCGTTTGCGAACATCGCCGATAAGCGCTGGTGGGTAGCCCGCGAGGGACTGGACGAGGTCCTGCGCGGGGCGGGGCCACTCGGGGTAGACGGTGATGTTCTTGGCGGAGGCTTTGATATACACGGGATTGGTTCCTTGCCTGGGGTTTAGGCCGCCGCTATGCGACGAGCTTGCGGAGGTCTTTGGCGTTGAGGGGGAAAGCGGGTGTGTCACCGGCGAGTACTGCCTGCACTTCAGCCCAAGATTTGGTTCCCGCTTCGAGGAACGCTTCCTGCGTCTGGCCTGCAATGTGCGGGGTGACGAGCAGGTTCGGCACCTCGCTGAGCTGAATGCGGTTCTGAGCCAGCGGGTTCTTCATGTCGATGCCTTCGGCTTCCAGCACGTCCATGGCTGCGCCGGCGATGTCTCCATTCAGCAGGGCCTGGACGAGGGCGTCTTCATCGATGAGCCCGCCGCGGGAGGTATTGATGACAACCGCGGTCTTCTTCATCAGGCCCAGTTCGCGGGCACTGATCATGTGCCGGGTACTCGGAAGCAGCGGGGCGTGCAAAGTGATGATGTCCGCCCCGTCGTAAAGGGTGTCCAGTTCCACCAGGTCTGCTCCGGCTGCGGCTGCGTCTTGAGCCGCGGCGATCGGGTCTGAGGCCAGGATGCGCATTCCGAAGGATTTGGCGATGGCCGCGACGCGTTTGCCGATCGCGCCGAAACCGACGATGCCGAGGGTGCGGCCGGACAGTTCGAAGCCGACCAGGTCGCCGCGGCCTTCTGCCCAGTTTCCGGCGAGGACGCGGTTTGCTGCTGGCACGATCTGGCGTGTGAGGGAGAGCAGGAGGGCGAAGACGTGTTCGGCGACGGCGTTGCTGTTCGAGCCGGGGGTGCTGGTGACCCAGACGCCGTTTTCGGATGCTGCCGCCAGGTCCACGTTGTCGGTGCCGACTCCGTGCCGGGCGATGATCTTCAGGCGGGGGGAGGCTTCGATCATGTCGCGGGTGAAGATTTCGGCCCGCAGGATGACGCCGTCGATGGTGTCACAGACGTCAAGGTAGTTCACTTTGCTGGGCCCGTAGCCGACGTGCACCAGCGCGTTCTTGCGGATGTCCCGCATGACGTTTTCGTGGATGACGTCAGAGATGTAAATCGCGGTCACGGTGTGGTGCCTAACGGTAGAGGTGGGAGGAAGGGTCGGTGTTGGCCTTGACCGTGAGTCCTACGACGAGGAGCCCGACGAGTCCGGCGCCCACCAGCACGAAGGCGGGGATGAAGGTGTTGCCGCTGAGGTCGATTAGCCAGGTGGCGAAGTAGGGGCCGGCTCCGCCACCGATGACCGCGCCGACGCTGTGGCCGAAGGCAACACCGGTGTGCCGGATGCGAGTGGGGTAGAACTCGAGCATGGAACCGTAGGTCCCGGCCTGGCAGAGGGCGTAGGGGATGATGCCCAGACCGAGCCCGAGCAGCGCCAGACCGAAGGAGTGCTGGTTCATCAGCGCGAACGAGGGAATGGAAATAACGACGTAAGCGATGTAAGACCAAATGAGGACTTTGCGGCCACCAATGCGGTCACCGAGTTGCCCGGCGAAGGGAATCAGGAACGCGGCGAACAAGACGGCGAGGAGGACGATGGTGGCTGCTTCGCTCTTTTTGAAGCCGAGGACTTCGCTGAAGTAGACGGCGACGAACACGGTCCCGATGTAGGTGCCGAGGTTCTGGACGAGGGAGATGGTGGTGACCTTGGCCAGGGCCTTCGGGTACTTGCTCAGGACTTCCCGGAAGGGCTTCTCCGAGGTGCTGTCCTTTGTTTTGATAGCCGTGAACTCGGGGCTGTCTTCGATCTTGAGGCGCAGGATGAGACAGAGAATGCCCAGCGGAAGAGCGAGCAGGAACGGGATCCGCCAGCCCCACTCTGACATTGCTGCCGCGGGCATGGCTGCGGCAGCGAGGGCCGCCAGGCCGGCCGCTAGGCCCTTACCCAGTTGGGCGATGGAGGGGATCATCGAGACATACAGCGAACGGCGCTTCGGCTCGGCCCACTCGCGGATGTACGCCGCGGCGCCGCCGATCTCGCCACCAGTGGAGAATCCCTGGAGCATGCGCAGCACCACCAGCAGGATCGGCGCCAGAATGCCGATCTGCGCATAGCCCGGCAGCAGGCCGGTCAGCGTGGCCGCGACACCCATGCAGGTGATGCTCGCGATCAGGCTCAGACGGCGGCCGCGGCGATCGCCCAGGCGGCCGAAGAAAACTGCGCCCACGGGTCGGACCACGAAGGCCGAGCCGAACACCAGCAAGGTGTTCAGCAGCGACATCACCGGGTCATCACCCGGGAAGAACACCGTGGCCAGCGTCGCGGCCACGTAGCCGTACACGCTGAAGTCGTAGTACTCGATGAACGTTCCGAAGGCGGCAACGCCGGTGGCCTTCTTCGCTTTGGCGCGCCGCTCCAGGTCCGGAGTGGCAATGGTGGGTGTGGACATTCGAAGACCTCTCTGTCTAAGATTAGAAAAATGGGACACTGTCTCATTAACGGGGATTGATTAATAGAATGCCTGTGTTCCGCACCACTGTCAAGCGGCAGGCGCAGTGAGTGCGGGCGCCCCGGAAAGCAGGAGACCGATCATGAAATACTGCTGGTATGGACCAGGGTGACCAGGCAGCGCAGCGGGACGGCTCGAAAGAAGTTGTGGCTATCATCGAGGCCATCATCGGACGTGCCGGTTTCGGCTGGGGTGTCCGAGAACTCGCCGACGAGCTGGGGGCGAGCCGGAGCACGGTGAACCGCGTCCTTGCCCGCCTGGTTGAGGAACGCCTGGTCTCGCGCGACCCAAGCGGCGCGTACATCCTCGGGCCCCGGTTGAAAGTTCTCTCCGCTGAACTCCAAAAGCGACACCCCCTCTTCACCGAGGGGACCCGTATCCTCGCCGGCCTCTCCCGGGCCTCCGGTGCTACCGCACTGATGGCCGTCGAAAAGGGAAACCCGGAAGAGTGCTTCGTCCTGGCCTCCTTGGAACCCGACGCCCCCGTGAGGTATACCCTCTCGCCAGGAACCAGCGTGCCCACCCACGCCGGCGCCTTGGGAACGGCAATTCTGGTCCGGCGCGGGACAGCAGGACTGCCCGAGGAACTGAAGACGTACACGGAAGAATCACTCGATAGCCGCACCCGCATCGAAAACGCACTGCAGAGCTACGCGTCCATCGGTGCCGTCGTCAGCATCGGGCAACACATACCCGACGCCGCCGGTATCGCGGTCCCCTTCACCATCAATGAACACCTCTTAGGATCCCTCTCCCTGTCCAGGCCCCGCAATGAGTTCAAAGAGGAAGACATTGGGCCCGGTGCAGAGAAGCTCCAAGAAGCTGCAGACAAGCTTGAATCACTCCTCAAAAGCCGAAAACGCAGTTCAGCTGCCGGGGCCGGCGTTCCCGCAGCCGCGTCCAACTCGCTCATTCAGCGGATTAACGCGGCCCTCACGTTCTTCTGCGCCGAACCCCTGGCCGAACTGAAACTCACCGACCTGGCTTCGCTCTGGGGAACACGGTCCGTAGCCACACGCAGGCTCGCAGAATCGGCCTGCGACGTGGGCGTGATGATTAGGCTGGACGACGGAGCGTGGACAATAGGCCCCACTCTGCTGCGGTGGTCCGCGTCCATCAGCAAAAACCACGATCTATCGGAAATTGTCGACGAAGACCTTCAGGCCCTCAGCGAAATTACTGGTGAGACCACAACCCTCGCCCTCTACGACGCCGGCAATGGACGAGCACACATCGCCAGGACGCGGGCCGGTGCCAGGAACGTTCGATACGTACTGGAAGAAGGATCCGAAATTCCCCTAACAGCCGGGGCGGCCGGCAAGGTAATCCTCGCCCACCTGCCAGAGAACGCCAGCGCGGGTCTCAATGCAGAGCCGGCCGTCGGACTAGAGGAACTCAAGACCATCCGCTCCCAGGGATGGGCGGCCACCGACAGCGAAAGGGTCCCCGACGCCCGCGGCATCGCTGCCCCGTTTTTCATCGACGACGCCATCGCAGGTTCTGTTGCCGTCACCGTCCCCAACCACCGGGTCGCCGGTACTCCCGCTGCCGAACTAACCGACGCCGTCGTCGCGACCGCCAGCAACCTCTCACGTCTCCTTTCCGTGAAAAGTCCAAAGGCAATCCGTTCAAGCCACGACCACGCAGCAATCACCCCTAGCGCAATGAAGATACCGGCCCCTGCTACCTAGCAATCGGACAGTCCCTCCCTCCGGCCGGTTTTCTACCGGGTGGTGCGGCCTTGTTCCGCGGAGGTGATGAGGTCCCTCTTGGTCAGCCGCGTGCCTGCACCAAGTGCTGTGGTCCAGAATGTGGTGTCGGAACGGCGGCCCAGTTTGAGTGCAGCAATACCATGAGGGTCTCGTGAACCGCTCGTGCTAACGCGGCGCCGGCGTCGTTGGCGAGGTCGATTGCTCCGGTCGCGTCGGAGATGACTACGACGGCGAAGCCGAGGGGCTCGGCGGCCGCGGCGGAGGCGATCACGCAGTTGTTCGTCATGTAACCAACGAGGGTGACCGTGTCGATGCCCTGTTCACGCAGCCAGGATTCGAGGTCAGTGTCGGCGAAGATGCTAGAGAACTGCTTGCTGATGCGCTTGGCTGCGGCGTTCTCGTGGGCAGTCACTTCTGGATGGTTCTGCCAGGCCACCGACCCGGATGCGAACACCGTTGCTTCGGCCGGGAGTTCGTGCTGGACGAGCACGACAGGCGTCCGTTCTGCTGGGCGATGTTGATCGCGGTCTCGATGCTGGCAATGGATTCGTCGCGGGCCGGGTATTGAATTTGGAGCAGGCCGTCGAAGTATTCCTGTTGGGAGTCGATGACCATCAAGGCTCTCCGTGGTTTGGTCATGGGGTTCTCCTTCAAGGGGTGATTGTGAACCTGTGAAAAGTTGGTAGGTGCGCTACAGCGCGGCGGGCAGTAGCGGGGCTCGCAGGTATGGGAGCGCTTAGTGCTCGGCGATCAGTGCGATTCCATAATGGTCGAGGATTGCCGAATGGCCGCCCACGACGAGCATCACCTCATCGATACCAGTGCGCTGGTGCAGGACCTCGCGACGGTCGGCGACAGTAGCGGCGGTGCCATGAAAACTGCGGTTGGTGTGGGCGTCGAGGATCTACCGATCCTGGACCGTGGCCGGATACGCCTCGACCTCATCCGGAGGCAGGAGCAGGTAACCCCCACCTTTGAACATGCGCAGCATCGCCATCGCCGACGGCATCGCCTGCCTTTTGGCCTCAGCCGGGTCGTCGCTAATCACCCCCGGGCACGCGACGAGGGTGTGGGGCTCGGCGAGCACGTCGGCCGGCCGGAAGCTCTCACGTTACAGACTCATGGCGGCGTCGATGTCAGCGTCGCCGAACTGCAACGCGAACGCATACGGTCGGCCGAGCTGCCCGGCCAGCTGCGCGGATTACGGAGAGGACCCCAGCACCCATACCTCCGCTCCCGGATCTTACGCTCCGGCGGCAGCGGGGAATTCAAAGCCTTCCGGACGGTCTTTCTCGCCACGTGGTGCTTGCGCGCCAGTTCCCGGATCGACGTTCCCTCGACCTCGGGTGGGACGTCCCTAAAAGCAAGTGCCCTCCACCGCGTCCCTGTGTGCCACTCTGCTTAGGCGGCGAGCGGCAGGTCGAACAGTTGCTCGGCAAGCCTGATCAGGTGGCGGGGCACGTCGGCCTCTTCACCGGGACTTCCGTGGCCCAGGAACAGGGCGGTGCCGTGGAGGGTTTCCTCGACATTGATGCCGGCTTCGCGGATGAGTACTTGGGCACGGAGGTTTTGGGCGGCGACCCGGTCCGCTTCCCTGTCCAGGTAGACGTGCCAGTCTCGGCCGGCGAGGACGCCGGCCTCCCCGGTGACCATCCGCTGAAGTGCTGTCAAGTCCAGTTCAACAGCTTTGATGTGCACCGGGCGGGCGAGGCGGGCCGGGACAACGAGGGCGTAACAGAGGGTATCCATGATCAAGTCCTTGAAACGAGGTTCGCACCGTGGAGCGGGCGGCCGGCCGGGCTAGGAGTCCCGGAACTGGCCGCCCGCTGGCATGTCAGCGCTGGTTTTTGCGCGGTTTTACAAAGTTGAGTTCGCTGTTTTCATTTTTGGTTCTCTTTTCGGCCCGTTTTTCTAGAACGGACTTGCCTTCTTTTTTAGCGGTGCCGCTTTTGGGGGATTTTCCGGACATCGGAATCACGCCTTTCTTCGCTTGCGTTACCCGATACCATACCCACTTTTATTTTTTTAGCCAGTCCAGCAGAAGTGCCGTCTCGGTGGGCCGCGCCGCGGCAGCAAAGGCCGAGAGAGGTTGAGCGGCTCCGTTAGGCAGTCTTTCAGGGTTTTGAGCGATGAACCCTTTCGAGTCTCTTTCGGCTAAAGCTTGTTATCGTAAAACTTAATGCAACAAGGTGTGGCTGAATCACAAGGTACTGCTTTTTTTGCTTCAGGGTTCCTAACTTTCCGCAAGCCGATTAGACGGTGAAAAGCGCCCGGCTCAGACCGCGTGAGCCTCAGTCTTCGCGCATCAGCCCTGACGCATTTATCCGGCTGCTGAAGATACCTGCCCACCAGGGGCGCGCCGCTTCAGAACGACCGGCCGGCCCCGGTTGACCAGGTGGTCGCGCTCTTCCTCTTCCGCTTCTACCGACTCTCCGCCCCATCAAGTACGTCACCTCGCCCCGCCGTGCCATGGCGCGGATTACAGCAGCTGATCTCGCGAATGGCAGCGCTCCGCCTAGGCCAAGATCCCATTAAAGTTGCGCGTTGAACCGGTATGGCCGAACTCCTGCCAGCACCGGCGCACTTCCTGGAGGCGCCGTCTAATTGACGAAACGCCGGTTGTCAGGGCCTTAAGGTGGCTTGGGGAGCGGTGCAATACTGGAGTGCGCCGGGCCAGGGCCTGGTCCCTGTTTTTCAAGCAGCAGACGCCCCGCCTTCGCCCGGACGGTTTATTGCTCCCGGGACATGTCAAAGACCATCATGTGGAACTGAGGTAGAAAATGAATTCAGCCGCTGCAATCCCCGTCACCGCCGTTCGTGTGGCCGAACTGCTTGCCGAAGGCGAGCCGATGCCCGTCTACGTGCATATCATTGACCACCCCGAAGCGCGTGTGCTGATTGACACCGGCATGACTGAGCTTCATCCGGCGGTCGCCGATATGGATCCCCGCATTTTCCCCTTGAACGAGCAGGACTTCGACATCCGAGGTGTCGACATCATCGTCAACACCCACCTGCACTTCGACCACTGCGGAGGCAACCACCTCTTCGCGGGCAAGCCCATCTACGTCCAGCGGCAGGAACTCGACGACGCCCGCAACCAGAATGACTACACCATCCCCGAATGGGAGGACGCGCCCGGGACGCACTACGTACCGGTAGATGGCGAGTTCGAACTGCTCCCCGGCCTGCGACTCCTCTCGGCACCAGGACACACCCGGGGCTCACAGATTATTGTCATCGACGGAGACCACCGCCCGACTATTATCGCTGGAGACACAGCAGTCTGGTTCGACGAACTCGAGAACCCCCGCACAGAGGGACAGCGACTGGTGCGCTCTCTGAACCCTGAAATGGTTTGGCTCGCGCACGAGCACAAGCCATGGAAACCCGAAGCCACAGCCTCTCGGTGAACCACCACCGCGGAAAATTGTCATCCGGGCGACCTAGATGTTGAAGCGGAACCACTTGGCTCCAACTGCGCCAGCTGACGGAATCACCATTATCGGCGTTGATCTAGGCTGTCGCTAAAGGAGAGATTCGCTCATCTGACGCTGAGTAGCAGGCATGGAAATGCGGGCCTCTACCCGCGCCTCTGTTGGTGATCAGATCCAGCCATGTGGGAATTGCCCTGATTTGATCCGCTTGTGCTCTCCAGCCAGTCCTCCCAAGCAGCTTGGTCGGTTGGTTGACCGTTGGACTCGAGATCCGTGTCGCCTCGCAGAGTAATGAGGTCGTCGCCTGCCCTAGAGCGAATTTCCATATGAAGTTAGGCATAAGACGGAAGGCCTCGCGCGCCGTAAGCTCCATTGAGTCGGGAATTAATTCCTTGGGTAACGACATTGAGTCCTCCGTTGGGCATTTCCTGTCTGTTGCCAAGTTCAACTTCCCGGTGCTGCACGAATCAAGCACCACGACGTACGCAGCCTAACGCTGTTGCCCTCGCCAAAGTGCCACGAGCCTGCGTTCGGTTTCGCGGCCCAGGCCGGTTTACGCTCCCTGTCCAAGCCACGCTGACGCTCATCCTCCAGGGTTGCCAGAAGCGTTTCGTGCCACGGGCGCAGGGACAAGCCGCGTTCCCTCGCTGCCCGGTTTGACCGCGTCGAGTGTCCCTCGTAGTCCGGTGGCAGCCACAGGGGGGGTGAGTCGGGCCCGGCCCAATAATTGAACGCCGTGGCATGAAGCCACTCAGGGTCAGCCCATACGGGCTCCTCCTGCATCCCCGCCTCAGTGTGCACACCCCTCTCAGCCGGCTCACCCCCCGTCAGCCGTCGCGCGGGCCACTCGTTGCGACTCGGCAAGGTACTCCCCGAACGGCACAACGTTCGACCAGCGCATTGTAGGCCCCGTCAGTCCGGCTTCGGCCGCTTGGATAATCCAGGCGGCAAGATCCCGGACATCGATGATCTGAGTCGCGTCGCCGGGTATCTCCGGCACCAGGACCGGATCCGTGGTGGCCGCCGCAAAGCGGGCAGGCCAGTATCCGTAGCGGTCCGAACCGTCTCCCGGACCTCCGATGAGCCCTGCCCTGACAATGTCAGCCTTGTCCCCCACCAGGCCGAAGGTCAGTTGCTCGATGGCCGATTTCGATTCACCATAGGTCTCCGGAGTGCCCGCTTCGCCCTCGGGCAAGGGCTCAAGGAGTGCGGCGCCCTCATCGGCCCCGGGAACCCAATGGTCCGCGTAAACGGAGCAACTCGAGACGAACGTCCAATGCGGGGCGCCGGCCCCCATTACTACCAACGGTCCCGCGCCTTCACAGGATCCTGTGGCACGTCAACTACCGAGTCCCAGCCGCCGTCGAGTTCCGCGTAGGCCGCGGCACCCACGGCGCGGGCGGCACGGATCCAGGCAACGCCGTCGGCGGGTTCACGGACGTGACGCGCGCAAGACAGGTGACATTGTGCCCGGAGGCAACCGCCTGCCGTGCGATTTCTGCTGACAGGAAAGCAGTGCCGCCAAGGACCAGGATGCGCACACGGCCACGCTGCGGCGCTCGGGTTGATAGCGGACAGAGCGTTCCGCTCCCGGCGAAGACGGGCCGACCCACGGAGAAATCATGTTCAGCCGCCTCCGTTCTGACCCTTCGAGCGCTAGTGCCAAGGTCAACGCAACGTAGCTGCGAGTACTCCCGCCCCTTTGGCTAACTCCGAGTCATGCTGTCCAAGGCACGGATATCCATAAACAGGAGCCCACAGGTGAACAACTTGTGCACACTCAGAGGCTAAAAAGCCCCTGAACAGAGAAAACACGTGTCCGAGGTGGGACTCGAACCGGGCGCCACCCCTTGAAACCCCGCCACTCCCCCGAAACCTCCCGGTCCGGCCCAGAACGAGGCCGGTACAATCGAATCCGGAGCCTAGGGTGCGGACACTGTCCACACCCTCTTTCGTGAGCCTTTTGAGCCCCAACTCATCCATACGCGACGGTCCCTCCGGACGTGGAAACCCCCTCACCATCGCCGGCCGCCATTCCCCCACTGTGGCGACGTTCCCTGGCAGAGCCGGAATCGACGCACGACCTTGGTCGGGCTCTTCTGTCCGGAGCAAGCCGAGGGATGGGGCAATGAGCGTCATAGCGTTGCGGCCTCCTTCGAACTTCTCCTAGACGAGACAGTCGAATCGGGCATGACCCGAACCTCACCGCGCAGAGGGCATCGAACAGCCACGGTGCGGATTCGGGAAAGAGTGCCTGCACAATGCGACGGGGAGGGATATCACCGTCCGCGATGCATTCGTCCGGATCGTGCCGAGCGGCGGCGTCCCCTGCCGCATCTATGAACTCGCCCGCGAGGTCATCCAGTGCCAGCGGGCCATCCATCCGCTGGCCAGTCATGATGCAGCAGCTCAATGAGGGGTTTGACGACGAATTCGCGCCGGACGCAGAAACTGCAGCACAGTCTCCGCGACGTGGAGGACCACGCGGAGCGGGTCCTCCACGTGCCGACTGCTTCCGTGACCTTCTGCAGAATGCACTGCGCTCAACCACCTCTGGGCTTCGGGCGGCGCTGTCAGAGGGCCTCGCTGACGGGACGCCGCTGTTATCAGGCTATTTTTCCAAAACTGGAACCTCCGTGTGAACGAGCAGTGTGTTCCCAAAGAGCGGGAGTCGTGACCGACTTTCGGGGGCAGTAGCCCAGGAGTCTCAGGACCAGGCTGGCCCGCTCTGAGGAGAACCGCTCCCCGGTGTCGGGGTCGAGCCACGGTGCAGGGTCCTCCGAGTCGCCGGTCAACTTCAAGACCGGCAGGGGCAGGGTGGGCGGCTGCCCATGAAAAGCGGGAAACAGGTCCGGCCTAGCGGCCGGGTCGTAGTAAACCCGTTGCTTGCGGTCCCGCGTCATTTCGTCGGGACTGTGGCAGGTATAACCTGCCCAGTGCTCAGGGCCAGGCTGGGTGTGGTTTCGGGGCTCAGGTTCCGCTGGCGGGGCGGACTTGACGTATTCCACCCACTGCCCGTTGACCTCGACGTAGAGCAGGTTCTGCTCGCCGCCCAGAAAATAGACTGTAACGCCGGCCCGCACATTCGCAGCCGGATCGGTCTGCACTGCGGGCGGCATGCTGCTGCCGGTCGTCACGTCATGCATCTGACTGACCACCGTCAGTACCGGTTCCTGCTGGGCGGTGGCCGTACTCAGGAACGGGCGGGTTCCGGCGATGGATGACGCCGCTTTCATGGGCCTGTCCCTTCCATCACCGTGACACGGCCCTGCGGTGCCGCCACCTCAGGCTCGGCGGTTGTGCCCGACCCGAGGTAGCGCTCGATGCTGACGGGGCAGTCGCCCAGCCCGCCGCTCTGTCCCCGGCGGCGGAAGTTTATGACCTGGCCGGTTCTGCCGCAACCGCAGGTGCCGGTCTCGACCTCGCCCATGTCATCGGTGAGGAGGAAACCGGGGTAGCTGGTGCTGAGGGCGTCCAGTACGGCGATGGTGCCGGTCTCCCCCGGGGCGAGCTCCTTGCCGCTCTGGCCAGGGTCCCGGATGGAGATGTAGCACCACGGCGGAACGTGTTTGCGATGCAGGTGGCATTCAACAGCGAGCATGTTCGACTCGATCATCCCGTACATGTCGCGCACGTTCACCGCGCGCACGCCGAGCAAGTCGTGGCACCGCTCCCGGAAGCCTTCGTCAGGGATGGCCTCGGCCGTGTGCCGCTTCCAGCCGCCAAGAGTGATGATCATGCTGTACGGGTCCAAGCGCACATTGATGTTCTCCCGTTCAAGGAACCGGAGGAGCCGGCCGATGAGGAACGGCGGACTGACGATGTGGCGTGTCATATGCCCCTCCCACCGGCGCAGGTGCTCCAGGGCCTCCCCGGCGTCGAACGCCTGACCGGCAACGAGATATGTGTGGTGGTCGAAGACGCTGTTCAGGATGTTCAAGTCCTTGAGCAGTCCCATCTCCGAGGCTTCGGGGTCCGACGGGTTCAGGAAAAGTCCCGCGCCCCCGGACAGGTTGAAGAACTCCCGGTAGGTCCCGATCAGGCCGATGAGCGCCAGCGTCAACGTCTCGCTGTTGCGGGGGGCGACGGACGGGACACCGCGGGTTCCGCTGGAGCGGGTTTCGGTCTCGACGTCGGCCAGGGAGCAGGTGAGCAGCACCTGGGCGTCGGGACGCTTGAACATGCCGACCGGCAATAATGGCAGGTCTTGCAGGTCGTTGATGTCGTTGATCGCGGCGGGATCGACTCCCAACGCGTCACACTGGGCGCGGTAGAAGCCGTTTCCGGCCTGGTGGTAGATCGCGGCGTCCCGCAGGACATCGGTGACCGACCGTGCCCAGTCATCAGGCGACTGGACGTATGCCTTGGACACATTCCCCAGCATCTGCGGTAGGGAGAGCATTCTGTCACTCCTCGGTTTGCTCGGTCGTCGCCCAGATGGGCACGAATTGGTGGAACTGGATTGGCAGCACGCGCGCTGGCATCGTAGTCATCGGTGGTCCGGCCGTTTGCCGTCGACAGCGGCCGCGTAACCATCAGGCACTTGGAACACCCATGCCCCGGCCTGAGTCATCAGTGCGAGTTTGTCCTCCTGACAATCGATCGATACAAAGATGGATGCGCGCATTCCCGCAACTGCCGCCGCGAACGCCCTCGCAACTCCGGTGTTGCCCGTCGAAGCCGTCGTGATGGTGTCCAGTCCGTGCCGCAACCCGTCCTCAATCACCAGCGCCGTAGCCCGGTCTTTGTTCGACGCCGTCGAGCCGCAGGTCTCATCCTTAACCCACAGGGACGGTGTCCCCAAGGCGGCTCTCAGCGCCCGGGCCAGAAACAGCGGCGCGCCGCCGATCGGCAGCGAATAACGGACCGGCCCGCCGGACGTGGGCAGGAGGTGGCGGTACCGCCACGTCGCGAATGGTCCTGGCCCCTCTTCCGGAACCAAGCCGGGACCATAGTTGTACTGCAGCCACTTGCACCCGGAGGTACGGATTGAACCTGTCGCTCTGCCCATGCCGGATACGCCTCCTTCCGCGTGTCCGAGCGTTCCACGTTAGCCATACCTACGCAGCTCGGAAAAGAAGTCCTCGACCACCTGGAGCTGGCCGGTGCTGGCGAGTTCGTCGTAGACGTATTTGCCTACTGCCAGGTCGAGCACGCCCAGGCCGAAGGGTGAGAACACGATGGGGCGGTCGTTCGCCAGTGGGACGCGGCCTTCCATGACGTGGGCGAGGGTGCCGTTCACGAAGTTCCGGTGGCCGACCTTCTGCTCGGCGAGGTGGGCTGATGTTCCGGCTTTCAGGCAGTGGTCGACGTCGTCGAGGATGTTGGTCGATGCCAGCAGGATTTCGGGGGCGAGGTCGCGCAGGGAGACGTGGAGTACCAGCGGGTTGTGGTCGAACCATGTTGTGTCGTGCACGTGTGGTTGGCCGGCCACGGTGGCGAAGACGAGGAGGTCGCTGTTTCTGATCAGCTGCTCGGGGCCGTGGTGCACGGTGACCCGGGCTCTGGTGCCGTTGCGTTCGAGGTAGCCCTTGAAGCCCTCTGCGCTCTCGGCGGAGAGGTCGAACACCCCGATTTCGTCGAATGACCAGTCGGCGGCGTTCAGGAAGGTGTGGATGTAGCGGGCTATGAGGCCGACGCCGAAGAACCCGATCCTTCGTGGGCGTCCTTGTCCGCGGGTGAGCCAGTCGGCTGCCGCGGCGGCGGATGCAGCGGTCCTGGAGGCGCTGATGATGGAGCCTTCCATGCACGCCAGGGGGTACCCGGTTGTCTTTTCGTTGAGGATCAGCACCGCTGAGGCGCGGGGTATGCCTGAGGCGACATTGTCCGGGAAGCTGGAGACCCATTTGATGCCGTCGACCTCTACCTGTCCGCCGATCGAGGCGGGCAGGGCGATGATGCGGGAGGTGGGCCGGTCGGGGAAGCGCAGGAAGTAGGAGGGGGGGTTTACCGAGTCTCCGGCCGCGTGCGTGCGGTAGGTCTGCTCGACCAGCTCGATGACCTTCTTTTCCCGTCCCTCGAGCACCTGCTGTACCTGGGCCCCGGGAATGACCGCGAAAGGGGGAACCGTCTTCGGCTCTAGGGCCGTTGTGGCTGGGGAAGTGGCAAATGCTGTCATCGTGCACCGTCCTGGGCGTGGGGTTCGAGATCGAATATGTTGCGCGGCTCGGCCATGCCGACGAGGATTTCGCGGGGTCCTTCATAGGCCTCGCGGCTGTGCGCCATGCGGATGTTGTCGACCAGCATGAGGTCTCCGGTCTCCCACGGGGTGCGGAGGGTGTGGGTCTCGTAGGTCTCGTTCAGGAGGGCGATGATGTCCTCCCCGATCGGCTCGCCGTTGCCGAAGCGGGTGTTGAACGGCAGCCCGTCGGGACCGTAGACGTCCACCAGGTACTCCCGCACCTCGGGCGCGATGGTCCATTCGCTTAGGAACGCGACCTGGTTGAACCAGCAGCGCTGGCCGGTTACCGGGTGCCGGACCACGGCGGGGCGCCGTTGCCGGGTGCGCAGCTCGCCGTCGCTCTGCCACTGGAACTCGATTTCGTGCGCGCGGCAGTATTCCTCGACGTCGGCGCGGTTCGAAACGCCGAACGCTTCCTCGTAGGTGGCCCCGATGTCTTGGTTGTAGCTGCGGGCGAGCAGCCACCCCTCGTTTTCGAAGCGCCGGACGATGTCCGGGGGTATGGCATCGAGCACGGCGTGGGCGTCCGCCACACCGGTCACCCCACCGACGCTGGGTGCCTGGAGACAGGCGAAGAGCATCAGGCCGGGGAACTCGAGCGCGTAGCTGAGCTCGTGGTGCATGCACATGGGCTGGTTAGCGGGCCAGGTGAGGGATGAGTACACCCCGTCCAGGTAGGGCTGCCTTGCGGCGAACGCTTCCCGGTCCGGCATGAGCCCGCCTGGAGCCAGCTGCTGGAAGGCGTCGGCCACTTCGGCTGGATCGCGCAGGCCCAGGCCGCGGACCAGGACGGCGCCGTGCTCATCCACCGCCGCACGCAGCGCCTCACGGTTCTCTTCGGCCCACCGCGCGGGGTCGTGGCCGTTCTCGACGATGAGCAGCGGCGCCCGGCCGGTTTGGCGTTCGACGTCGAACTGGGTCCTGGGTGTAGGAGTCGACATCAGAGGTCCTTTCGTTTCAGGGGTAGCGGGTGGGAGTGGCCGGCCGGTCCTCCCACCGGGGCCATGGAGTCGGGCTCCGCGAGGGCTCCCGCCGGCCGCGGGGCGGGCGGTACGGCAGCGTCCGCCAGGGACGGGGCTTCGAGCAGGGCCGCCAGGTCCGCCAGGATGGGCGTCTGCATGATGTCCTTGATCGACACTGCGCGCTTGAGCAGGACGGCGAGCTTCACCGCGGACAGCGAGGTCCCTCCCAGTGCAAAGAACGAGTCCTGCCTGCCGATCCGGGCCGCCGGCAGGCCGAGCACGCTCGCCCATGCCTGGGCGAGGCGCTGCTCGGTGGCCGAGAGGGCTTCGGTAGCGGTGCCGGCCTCGGGGAGGACCTCCCGCGCCATGCGGGTCAGGGCCTTCCGGTCGATCTTTCCGTTGCCGGTCAGGGGCAGGTTCTCCTGCCACCTGTACGCGGATGGAACCATGTAGCCCGGTACCCGGGTAGCCATCGCGCTGCGGATGTCATCGGCCTCGAGCGGCCGGGTACCGGAGTAGAACGCGACCAGGAACCTGGACTGCCCGGCGCCCTCGCCGACGACGACGGCGCCGTCGCGGACTCCGGGAACCCGCAACAGGGCGTTCTCGATGTCGCCGATCTCGATGCGGAACCCGGAGATCTTGACTTGGTTGTCCCGCCGGCCCAGGTACTCCAGCTTGC
>NZ_JAAOXD010000009.1:415867-417221 GCF_014694315.1 Arthrobacter ipis
CCCGATGAGCGCCAGCGTCAATGTCTCGCTGTTGCGGGGGGCGACGGACGGGACACCGCGGGTTCCGCTGGAGCGGGTTTCGGTCTCGACGTCCGCCAGGGAGCAGGTGAGCAGCACACGGGCGTCGGGGCGTTTGAACATGCCGACCGGCAACAGCGGCAGGTCTTGCAGGTCGTTGATCTCGTTGATCGCGGCGGGATCGACTCCCAACGCGTCACACTGCGCGCGGTAGAAGCCGTTTCCGGCCTGGTGGTAGATCGCGGCGTCCCGCAGGACGTCGGTAACCGACCGTGCCCAGTCATCAGGCGACTGGACGTATGCCTTGGACACATTCCCCAGCATCTGCGGTAGGGAGAGCATTCTGTCACTCCTCATTGAGTGCGAATCGATGAATGCGGTTTGCGCCGCAGGGTTAGCCGTACCGACGCAACTCCGAAAAGAAGTCCTCGACCACCCGGAGCTGGCCGGTGCTGGCAAGTTCGTCGTAGACGTACTTGCCTACTGCCAGGTCGAGCACGCCCAGGCCGAAGGGTGAGAACACGATGGGGCGGTCGTCCGCCAGCGGGACGCGGCCTTCCATGACGTCGGCGAGGGTGCCGTCCACGAAGTTCCGGTGGCCGACCATCTGCTCCACGAGGTGGGCCGATGTTCCGGCTTTCAGGCAGTGGTCGACGTCGTCGAGGATGTTGGTCGATGCCAGCAGGATTTCCGGGGCGAGGTCGCGCAGGGATACGTGGAGCACCAGCGGGTTGTGGTCGAACCATGTTGTGTCGTGCACGTGGGGCTGGCCGGCCACGGTGGCGAACACGATGAGGTCGCTGTTTCTGATCAGCTGCTCGGGGCCGTCGTGCACGGTCACCCGGGCTCGGGTGCCGCTGCGTTCGAGGTAGCCTTTGTAGCCCTCCGCGCTCTCGCCCGAGAGGTCGAACACCCCGATTTCGTCGAATGACCAGTCGGCGGCGTTCAGGAAGGTGTGGATGTAGCGGGCAATGAGGCCGACGCCGAAGAACCCGATCCTTCGTGGGCGTCCGCGTCCGCGGCTGAGCCAGTCGGCCGCCGCGGCGGCCGATGCAGCTGTCCTGGAGGCGCTGATGATGGAGCCTTCCATGCACGCCAACGGGTACCCGGTTGCCTTTTCGTTGAGGATCAGCACTGCTGAGGCGCGGGGTATGCCTGAGGCGACATTGTCCGGGAAGCTGGAGACCCATTTGATGCCGTCAACCTCTACCTGTCCGCCGATCGAGGCGGGCAGGGCGATGATGCGGGAGGTGGGCCGGTCGGGGAAGCGCAGGAAGTAGGAGGGGGGGTTTACCGAGTCTCCGGCCGCGTGCGTGCGGTAGGTCTGCTCGACCAG
>NZ_JAAOXD010000009.1:417321-434374 GCF_014694315.1 Arthrobacter ipis
TGGCCACGCTGTGCTCGATGACCGCGAGCGCCAGCTGCATCAGGATGGGGACGGCCGCAGCCAGCACGAAGCCGACGGCGACGCGCACGCGGCCGAGGTCACGCTGCCGCCGGCGGCCCGTGCCGCGCCCGGCCAGCGGATGCGGCACCACCTGCACGTCGAGGTCGCCCGCACGGCGGACGATCCGCGTCTCGGTGCCGCCGGAAAGGATCCTGGACACCGGGTGCGCGCGCGACTGGCCGATGACCAGCCGGGTTGCGCCCACATGGGACGCGAACCCCAGGAGTGCTTCGACGGGGTCATCGGCGGCGACGGTGTGGTAGCTGCCGCCCAGCTCCACCACCAGGCGGCGCTGGGACTCGAGCGCGCTGGTGGATTCGCCAGACGCACCCTCCGCTGAACGGATGTGCACGGCCAGCAGGTCACCGCCGCCGGCACTGTCCAGGACCTTGACGGCACGGCGGATCAGGATCTCCCCCTCAAGGCCTCCCGACAAGCCAATGACGATCCGTTCCCCTGCCATGACGCCATTCTTCCACCAGTCCGCGGGCCCCGGCGGCACGCCCGGTGGGGTGCCTCACAACGGCGTTAAGGATCCGTCAAGATTCCGCTGCGGGCGGTTCCGGCGCCGATGCGCGGTGCTACCTTCGGCTGTGCCCGTACGAAAGTGCCACGGCCACACTGACTACCGCGGCCGCAGTGACACACCGCCCGCGGTGCACCCCACAGATGGAAGGCACCATGACAACCATGAGCCGCCCGCCCGCGGACCCCTCGGAGCTGCGCCGCACCCGGAGGCAGCGGCTGCACAGCTGGCTCCTGCTTGGCCTCCAGGACAGCAAGGGTTCCCACCAGGGTCCCGGCGGGCTGACCGCCGCCCACGAGCGGAAGCATCCGTGGTGGCAGGTCATGTGCCTGACCGGCGTGGACTACTTCTCCACCCTCGGCTACCAGCCCGCCATCGCCGCGCTCGCGGCCGGCGTCATTTCCCCGCTGGCCACGCTGGTCCTGGTTGCCGTCACCCTGTTCGGGGCACTGCCGGTGTACCGACGGGTGGCGGGCGAGAGCTCCCACGGCGAGGGGTCCATCGCCATGCTGGAGCGGCTGCTCCCTCGCTGGGGCGGCAAGCTGTTCGTCCTGGTGCTGCTCGGCTTCGCAGCGACGGACTTCATGATCACCATGACCCTCTCCGCCGCCGACGCCACGGCCCACCTCATCCAGAACCCGTACGCGCCTGCGTGGCTGCAGGGGCAGGAGGTGACGGTGACCCTCGTTCTCCTGGCCCTGCTCGCTGCCGTGTTCCTGCGCGGATTCAAGGAGGCGATCGGCATCGCCGTCGTTTTGGTGGCTGTCTATCTGGGCCTGAACGTCCTGGTGGTGGCGAGGGCCGCCGTCGAAACCCTGGGCTACCCGACCGCCGTCGGCGACTGGTGGCAGGCCCTAAGGACCTCGCACGGCAACCCGGCGCTCGCCGTCGCCATAGCCCTGCTGGTGTTCCCCAAACTGGCGCTTGGCCTGTCCGGTTTCGAAACCGGCGTGGCAGTAATGCCGCAGGTCCGCGGCCGGGACACGGACACGGAGGAGAACCCGGCGGGCCGCGTCGAGGGGACACGCCGCATGCTGACCACGGCCGCGCTGATCATGAGCGCGTTCCTCATCGCCAGCAGTTTCACCACGGTGATCCTCATCCCGGCGGCCGAATTCGAGCCGGGCGGCCAAGCCAACGGGCGTGCCCTCGCTTTCCTGGCCCATGAATACCTGGGTAACGGGTTCGGCACGGTGTACGACCTCAGCACCATCGCCATCTTGTGGTTCGCCGGGGCGTCGGCGATGGCCGGGCTGCTGAACCTGGTGCCGAGGTACCTGCCGCGCTACGGGATGGCGCCGGAGTGGGCCAAGGCCGTCAGGCCCCTGGTCCTGGTTTTCGGCTTCATTGCCTTCCTGGTCACCGTTCTTTTCGAGGCCGACGTCGACGCCCAGGGCGGTGCCTACGCCACCGGCGTGCTGGTGCTGATGACCTCCGCGGCCGTGGCTGCAGCCCTGTCCGCCCGGCGGCGCCGGCAGCGCAAACGTTCTGCCGGCTTCGGGCTGATCGCGCTGGTGTTCATCTACACGACGGTCGCGAACGTCATCGAGCGGCCCGAAGGCATCCGCATTGCCGCGTTCTTCATCGCCGGCATCATCGTCATTTCGCTGCTGTCCAGAATCGGGCGGTCCTTCGAACTGCACGCCACGCACGTCCGCCTCGACCGGACGGCGCTGGAATTCGTCGCGGCGGACGAGAGCGGCCCCATCGGCATCATCGCGCACGAGCCGCGGAGGCTGACCGCCGAGGCGTACCGGCAGAAGCTGACGTCCGCCATCGAGGTCAGCCACCTGCCGGTCCACTACCAGGCGCTGTTCCTGGAGGTGATCGTGGACGACTCGTCCGACTTCGAGACCGAACTGCAGGTCCACGGCGTGGTGCGGCATGGCTACCGGGTGCTGGAGGTGCACGGGCCCGTGGTGCCGAACACCATCGCCTCCGTGCTCCTGCACATCCGGGACGTCACCGGGCTCATGCCGCACATCTATTTCCGCTGGACCGAGGGCAATCCGGTGGTGAACCTGCTGCGCTTCCTGTTCCTCGGCGAGGGCGAGATCGCCCCGGTCACCCGGGAGGTGCTGCGGGAAGCCGAACCGGATGTCACCAGGCGTCCGTGGGTGCATGTGGGATGAGCACTTCCCTGGCCTCGGGTGGGTGAACATGCGCGGTGCGTTGCGTGCGCGGACGGCCGCCGGGGCCGTAGGCTCAGCGCATGGCGAAATTCTTTGATGTCCACCCCGAGGACCCCCAGCCCCGCGCGATCTCGCAGATCGTGCAGCTCCTGCGATCGGGCGGGCTGATCGCCTACCCCACGGACTCCTGCTACGCCCTCGGCGCCCAACTGGGAAACAAGGAGGCGCTGGACCGGATCCGTTCCATCCGCCAGCTGGACAGCAAGCACCATTTCACGCTGGTCTGCCGGGACTTCGCGCAGCTGGGGCAGTTCGTGAACATCGACAACGACGTCTTCCGCAGCATCAAGTCCGTCACTCCGGGCAGCTACACGTTCATCCTGCCGGCCACCAAGGAGGTCCCGCGCCGGCTGCTGCACCCCAAGAAGAAGACCGTGGGTGCGCGCATCCCGCGGCACAACTTCGTGCAGGCGCTGCTGGCCGAACTCGGCGAGCCGCTGCTGTCCAGCACGCTGCTGCTGCCGGACGAGGAGGAACCGCTGACGCAGGGCTGGGAAATCAAGGAGCGGCTGGACCATGTGGTGGACGCGGTGGTCGAGGCCGGTGACTGCGGCGCCGAGCCCACCACCGTCGTCGACTTCTCCGGCGGCACCGCCGAGGTGGTGCGCCGAGGCACCGGTGACCCTTCCAGGTTTGAGTAGGGGCGGATTTGAGTAGGGGCTGTAGCCGGCGGGGCGGCGCCGGCTACTCCGGCTTCTTCGCCCTGCTGGGCTGGACGCGCGGCGGTTCGCCCGGCATCTTGGGGTAGTCCGGCGGGAACGGCAGTTCACCCAGCCCGTTCTTGACGTCGCGCTCCCACCATTCCAGCAGCGTGTCGATGGTGCCGGGCTTTGCGTGCATGTCCGCCCAGGGGTCCCCCACCGTTTTTAGCCTGTCCGGCACGGTGAGGATGGTGAAGTCCTTGGGCCTGACGTCCGCCAGCTCGTCCCAGGTGATGGGGCAGGACACGGAAGCGTGCGGCAGCGCCCGGGGGCTGTACGCGCCGGCGATGGTCCGGTCCCGGTTGGCCTGGTTGAAGTCGACAAAGATGCGCTCGCCCCGTTCCTCCTTCCACCAGTTCGTGGTGACCTTGTCCGGCATGCGCCGTTCGAGCTCCCTGGCGGCGGCGATCACGGCGTGGCGGACCTCCAGGAACTCCCGGGTCGGCTCAACGGGAGCATAGACGTGCAGCCCACGGTTTCCCGAGGTTTTCAGGAACGCGTCCAGCCCTGCCTCGGCGAGTACCTTCCGCAGTTCGAGCGCGGCGGGGATGGCGTCGTCGTAGGCCGTGCCCGGCTGGGGATCCAGGTCGATGCGCAGCTGGTCCGGATTGTCCGAGTTGTCCGCACGCGACGGCCAAGGATGGAAAACCACCGTGTTCATCTGCGCCGCCCAGACCGCGGCGGCAGGCTCGTCCAGGACCAGCATGGGATGCGAGCGCGCGCTCGGAAAGGTGACCTTAACCGTGCGGATGAAGTCCGGCGTTCCCTTCGGCGGGTTCTTCGAGAAGAACTGCTCGCCGTCCACGGTGTCCGAAAACCGCTGCAGCGCCACCGGCCGGTCGCCGTTGGCCCGGATGAAGGCCTCCCCCACATCCACGAAGTAACGCGCCAGGTCCAGCTTGGTCAGTCCCAGTTCGGGCCACAACACCCGGCTTGGACTGGAGACGCGCATTTCCCGGGGGCCGTCGGGCCCGTCGACACTGATGGTGGTCTGTTCACTGGCCATGGGGACAACCTACCCCGCGCGGACCGCGGCGTCAGCAGTACGCCCGCCGCGATTCCTGCCACGACCAATGGCGGACCGACCCCACCAAGATGAGTCCCGCCGTCGGGCACATAGAAACATCTGCCCGCTCACTGGGCAGCGGCGGGGCCATCTGTAAGGATGAGAAACACCGGGCGCCGCCAGGCGCAGAGCATCCGCGAAGGAGACCCGTTCCATGGTTGAATCCCCGAGTCTGGACGCTAACCAAGGACCATCCGCTGACGAGGAGTCCGGTGAATCACAGCCTTCCGGGGCATTCCAAGCGGGCCACCGCCGGCTGCTCAGCACAGCGGCGGGGCGGGCAGGCCTGGAACCGGGCAGCGCTGACCGGGACGCACTGGAGCGGCGGTTCGACCAGCATTTCCCCGATCTGGCGAGGCTGTTCCGTTTGCTGTACGGCACCCGGCCTGACATCGAGGAGCAGCTGGCGGCTCTGGCGCTGGAGATCGCCCGCTCCTGGAGGGAACGGCCCGCAGACCTGAAAAAGCTCGACGCCGGCCGAGAAGGCGACAGCGACTGGTTCCAGTCAAACCGCATGCTCGGCGGTGTCTGCTACGTGGACCGGTATGCGGCCGACCTGGAGGGCGTCCGCGCCCGCATCCCCTATTTCAAGGAACTTGGCCTCACCTACCTGCACCTGATGCCGCTGTTCCTGGCCCCGGAGCCCCTGTCCGACGGTGGCTACGCTGTGTCCAGCTACCGTGAGGTCAACCCGAAGCTCGGCACTATGGACCAGCTGCGCGCGCTCGCGGCCGAGCTGCGGGCCAACGGCATCAGCCTGGTGGTCGACTTCATCTTCAACCACACCTCCAACGAGCACGAGTGGGCGCAGCGGGCCGCCGCGGGCGATCCGCGCTACAGCGACTACTACTGGATCTTCCCGGACCGCGCCATGCCGGACGCATTCGAACATACCGTCCGCGAAATCTTCCCGGAAGACCACCCCGGCTCCTTCGTGCGGCTGCCGGATGGCCGGTGGGTGTGGGCCACGTTCCACACGTACCAGTGGGACCTGAACTACTCCAACCCCGAGGTGTTCCGGGCCATGGCGGGAGAAATGCTGTTTTTGGCCAATTTGGGCGTCGACATCCTGCGGATGGACGCGGTCGCGTTCATCTGGAAGCAGCTGGGGACGCCGTGCGAGAGCCTGCCCGAGGCACACACCCTGCTGCAGGCCTTCAACGCGGTCTGCCGGCTGGCGGCGCCGTCGCTGCTGTTCAAGTCTGAGGCGATCGTCCACCCGGACGAGGTGGCCCTGTACATCGATCCGGCCGAGTGCCAGCTTTCCTACAACCCGCTGCAGATGGCACTGACCTGGGAGGCCCTGGCCACACGCAACGTCTCGCTGCTCGCCCAGGCCCTGGAGCGGCGGCACGCAATTGCGCCGGGTACCTCCTGGGTGAACTACGTGCGGAGCCACGACGACATCGGCTGGACATTTGCCGACGAGGACGCTGCCGAGTTCGGCATCAACGGCTTCGACCACCGCCGGTTCCTGAACTCGTTTTACGTCAACCGGTTCCCGGGCAGCTTCGCCCACGGCGTGCCGTTCCAGGACAATCCGCGCACGGGCGACTGCCGCATTTCCGGCACCACGGCGTCGCTGTGCGGCCTGGAAGACGGTTCGGCTGAGGCCATCCGCCGCGTCCTGCTGACCCACTCGGTAGCCTTCAGCACCGGCGGCATCCCGCTGCTCTACCTGGGCGACGAGGTGGGCCAGCTAAACGACTACGGCTATGCGCAGGAGGACGGCCACGACGCGGACAGCCGGTGGGTGCACCGGCCGCAGTTCCCCGCAGAAAGGTACGCCAAACGCTTGGACCCTGCCACTCCTGAGGGTGCAGTGTTCGCGGGGCTGCGGCGGCTGACCGAGGTCCGTGCGGCCACCCCCGAACTGGCCGGCACCCGTCTCGTTCCCTTCACTACCAAAAACGCCGCGGTGCTCGGGTATCAGCGGCCCGGCGAGGGAACGGTGGTCCTGGCCCTGGCCAACTTCAGTGACGGGCCGCAGGTGGTCTCCGCGGACACGCTGTCCGGGTTCGCGGCAGAAGCTTTGGACCTGTTTTCCGACGAGCCCGTCCGGATCGACGAGGGGCTGGTGCTGCGGCCGCAGGATTACGCCTGGCTCCGGGTGGTTCCGGCGGGCCAGCCAACCGCAGGCTAGGCATCCGCCCTTTGGCTGGCCGTGAAACCGGCGAGCGGGTGCGATTGGTCGGTACACGATCATGATGGTTCCTCCTGGCGGGTGATGGGCTGTGTCCGGTGAATCCGGCTTCTGCATCAACTGTCCGGCCCGACGCTGGCTGGAGTCTTTTCCCTGTCTGTGCCCGGGCTGTGCATCGTCAACGGTGTGCATCACGAGCCAGGCGCCCGGACGGGCATCCGAACCCGCCCCCGGATCAGGCATGATGGAGTCATGCCCCCCGCTGACTCGCCCATCTCCATTGCCGTCGGCGACGGCCACGTCTCCGGCGCCTACGCCCGGCCGGCCAATCCGTTCGCCACGCTGGTGCTGGCCCACGGCGCCGGCGCGGGCATGGAGCATCCGTTCATGCGCGGGTTCACGGGCGCATTGAACGACGACGGCGTGGCCACCCTGCGGTTCAACTTCCCCTACCGCGAAGCGGGCCGGAAGTTCCCCGACCGTCCGCCGGCAGCGATTGCCACCTGGCGGGCGGCGATGGCCGAAGCGGCGGCCCGGTCGGAATCCGCCGGGGAAGCCGAGCCGGTGTGGGCGGCCGGGAAGTCGTTCGGCGGCAGGATGGCCTCCATGGCGGTGGCCGAAGGCATGCAGGCTGCCGGCCTGATCTATCTCGGCTACCCGCTGCACCCGCCGGGCAAGCCGGAGAAGCTCCGCGATGAGCACCTCTACGGGGTAACTGCCCCGATGCTTTTCCTGCAGGGGACGCGCGACACCTTCGCCACCCGGGAACTGCTGGAGGGCGTGGTTTCACGAATCGGGCCCACCGCGACGCTGCAGTGGTGCGAGGGTGGGGACCACTCGTTCGCGGTTGCCGGAAACAAGCGCACGGCCGAGGACATCGGTGCCTCGCTCGCAGCGCCGGTCGCCGCGTTCATGCGGGCCAACAGCTCCGCCTGACGCCCGGCGCCCCTTGATTCCCGGTCCGGCCGGCCAGGCACCTCAGGCGTTCGCCGCCGCCGGTGCCACGTTGCCCGGGACCGGTTCGTGCCGCAGGTAGCTGCGGCGGAAGCGGCCGGTGCCGGCGGTCAGCGCCCGCAATTGGACCGCATACCGGAGAAGCTCTCCGTCCGGGACCTCGGCGGTGACCTCCGTGAAATCCCCGCCGGACGACGTCGTGCCTGTGAGCCGGCCACGGCGCGAGGACAGGTCGCTCATCACGGCCCCCACGTATTCGTCCGGAATGCTGATGGTGACGGAAGAGACCGGCTCCAGCAGCTGGATGCGGCCGGCGGCTGCGGCCTCGCGCAGGGCAAGCGCGCCGGCGGACTGGAACGCGGCGTCCGAGGAGTCAACGCTGTGGGCCTTGCCGCCCACCAGGGTCACCCGGATGTCCACCACAGGGAAGCCGGCGGAAACGCCTTTCTGCATCTGCGCCCGCACGCCCTTCTCAACCGAGCCAATGAACTGGTTCGGCACCACACCGCCCACGGTCTTGTCCACAAACTCGAAACCCGCGCCCCGGTCGAGCGCCTCCACCTCGATGTCGCAGATCGCGTACTGGCCATGGCCGCCGGACTGCTTGACGTAGCGCCCGTGCCCCGCGGCCGGCGCGGCGAAGGTCTCGCGCAGCGGCGTCACCACGGACACGGTCTGCAGCTTCACGCCCTGGTCCCGCAGCCGGTCCAGGACCACCTCGCCGTGCGCCTCACCCATGCACCACAGGATCAGCTGATGGGTTTCCGAGTTTCGTTCCACCCGGAGGGTCGGGTCGCCGGCTGCCACCTTGCCCAGGCTCTTGGCCAGGGCGTCCTCGTCGCTGCGGGTGGCGGCCTCGACGGCGACCGGCATGAGCGGCTCCGGCATGTCCCACGCGGTGATCAGCAGTGGAGCGTCCTTCGCCGACACGGTATCGCCAGTCTCGGCGCTGCCCAGCTTGGTGATGGCGCAGATGTCGCCGGCCACGCTGAACGGGACGGGCTTCAAGCTAGCCCCCATTGGGGAATAGAGGTGGGTGAGGCGTTCGTCGCTGTCGTGGTCCTCATGGCCCCGTTCAGCCAGGCCGCGGCCGCTGACGTGCACGGCCGAATCCTCGCGCAGCGTGCCGGAGAAGACGCGCACCAGGCACACCCGTCCCAGGAACGGGTCCATGGTGGTGCGAACCACCTCACCGGCCAGAGGCCCGTCGGGATCGCAGGACAACGGCCCGGCCGGTTCCCCGGAGAGGTCCGTCACGTCCGGGACGGCACGCTCCAAGGGGGTCGGGAAAGCTCTGGTCAGCATGTCCAGCAGCTCGGTGATCCCAAGGCCCGTTTCCGCCGAGGTTGGCAGAACGGGGAAGAACGATCCGCGCGCCACAGCCGTTTCGAGGTCGCCCACCAGGACATCGACGTCTATGTCCTCCCCGCCAAGGTAGCGGTCCATCAGGGACTCATCCTCGCTCTCGGAGATGATGCCCTCGATCAGTGTGCCGCGCTCGGACTCGGTGGCGGCGAGCTCATCGGCGCTGGCGTCCCGGACCGCCGGTTCCGGGGATTCGCCGTCGTACTCCGAGACCTGACCTGAGAGAAGCCCCAGCAGTCCCGTCACGCCGCCATTCCCGCTGACCGGCAGGTAGGCGGGCACCACCGACTGGCCGAAGGCGCTCTGGCAGGCGGCCAGGGCGGCGTCGAAATTCGCCCGCGGGTGGTCAAGCCGGCTGACCACCACGGCCCGCGGCGTATCCAGTTGGGCGCACTCTGCCCACAGCGCGGTGGTGGCGGCATCGATGCCGTCCACGGCCGACACCACGAACAGTGCCGCGTCTGCGGCGCGCAACCCGGCCCGCAGCTCTCCGGTGAAGTCCCCGTAGCCCGGTGTGTCCAGCAGGTTCACCTTAACGCCGTCGTAAATCAGCGGCGCCACGGACAGGACCACGGAGCGCTGCTGGTGGATCTCGGACGGTTCCGCGTCGCTGACCGTGTTGCCGTCAACAATGGAACCCATCCGCGGGATGGCTCCGGCGGCGGCGAGCAGCGCCTCGAGGAGCATTGTCTTGCCGGCTCCGGAGTGCCCCACCAGCGCGACGTTGCGGATGCCCTCCGGCTTGTCCACCGGTGCTCCGGCGGACGCGTCCGCCCGCCGGAGATCGGAACTGCCTCGGCCGGGGCCCTTGCCCCGGCCATTAGTACCTCTTGCCGACATGACCATCTCCCGGCGTGCTAGTCGTAAGCCGCCAAGCGGCCTTAGTAAGAAGATTCGACACCTAAAGCTGCTGTTCAGCAAGGGGTCCGGGCGCCATACCGCGTGTCCGACTGCGCGGCGGGGCCGCTCCCCGCCCCGGCCGGGCCGGCAGGGAATAACCGTTGCGGCGTCATCACGGTAGGGGGACGATGGATAACGTGGCCGCACAGGCCGGCCCATGCCATCCGACTAGTCGCCAGGGAGCAGTCGATGAGTGCGTGGAATGAAAATATCGGTGCAGGGTCATCGGGCCTGACAGCAGTGACCGTGGTGGAAGGCTCGTCCTTCTGCATCTCGGCCGAGAGCGGGGACGTGCTTCCCGGCCAGCCGCAGGGTGCCTTTTACCAGGACACCCGGATTCTGTCCCGCTGGCAGTTAACGGTCGACGGCGTTCCTCTCGAGCCGCTGTCCGGCCAGACCCGTGAGCCCTACCGGGCGGTCTTCGTCGGCAGGCCCCGCGGGGCCAACGGTGCGGTGGAGAGCCCGCTGGTGGTGGAACACAGCCGGCAGGTCGGGCCCGGCCTGCGTGACGACATCAAGATCCACAACTATTCGGAACAGCCGCGGACCTGCCGGATCCAGATCCGGGTGGATGCAGACCTGAGCGACCTGTTCGACGTCAAAGGCGGAAAGGTGGTGCCGTCCGCGGAGCACAGCCGCAAGGTCCGGGCCGACGCCCTGCAGATTGACGCCATCCGTAACGGCGTCCACCGCGGGGTGGTCATCAGCGCTGAGGGCGCCGCGATCTCCGAGGATGCCCTGACGTTCGACGCCGAACTTGCACCTCGCGGCTTGTGGACCGCCACCGTGCTCACCACACCCCTGATTGACGGCACGGGACCGGAACAGCCGTTCACGCATGAGTCGGCTCCGCACGTGGGCGCCCAGCGCTACGCCGCATGGGAGGAACATGTTCCCCGGCTGACCGTGACGGACAAGAACGTGGAGAAGGTCCTCACCCGCAGCCAGGAGGATCTGGGTGCCCTCCGGATTTTCGATCCCGACCACCCGGAGCGGGCAGCAGTGGCCGCCGGCGCCCCCTGGTTCATGGCACTCTTCGGCAGGGACTCCATCCTGTCCTCCTACATGGCGCTGCCCGTGGATCCGAAGCTGGCCGCGGGGACCCTCCAGACGCTGGCCTCACTGCAGGGCGAGAAGGTTGACCCGGACACCGAGGAGGAACCGGGCCGGATCCTGCACGAGGTGCGGCTGGGTGTCACGGCCGGGCTGGCGCTCGGGGGCAGCCAGGCGTACTACGGCACCGCCGATGCGACGCCCCTGTTCGTGGCGCTGCTGGCGGAGCTGGGGCGCTGGGGGCTGGCGGGCGACCTGCTGGACTCGCTCCTGCCGCATGCCGACCGGGCGCTGCAATGGGTGGAGCACTACGGCGACCGCGACGGCGACGGTTTCGTGGAGTACCAGCGCGCCAACGAGCACGGCCTGCTGAACCAGGGCTGGAAGGACTCCTGGGACGGCATCAACTTCGCCGACGGCAGGATGGCGGAGGCGCCGATAGCCCTGTGTGAGGTGCAGGGCTACGTCTACAGCGCCTACTTGGGACGCGCGCTGCTCGCCCAGCAGCTGGGCGACGAGGAGACCGCGACCAAGTGGAACCGCCGCGCTGCCGATATTAAGGCCGAGTTCAACGAGAAGTTCTGGCTCCCCGAGCGGGGATACTTTGCCGTGGCCCTGGACAAGGACAAGCGTCCGGTGGATGCCTGCGCCTCCAACATGGGCCATTGCCTCTGGGTGGGAATCGTCGACGCCGATAAGGCGCCCCTGGTGGCCAAGCGGCTGATGTCGCCGGAGATGTTCACGGGCTGGGGAATCCGGACGCTCGCCTCGGACATGGGCGCCTACAACCCGGTCAGCTACCATAACGGTTCGGTGTGGCCGCACGACACAGCGCTTGTGGCCGCCGGGCTGATGCGGTACGGGTTCGTCGAGGAGGCCACGCAAATCGCCACGGGCCTGTTCGATGCGGCGGAACAGTTCGACGGGCGGCTGCCGGAACTCTTCTGCGGATTCTCGCGGGACGATTTCCCCGATCCCGTGCCGTTCCCCACGTCCTGCTCACCGCAGGCCTGGGCATCGGCGGCGCCAGTGCACCTGATGCGGACCCTCCTCCGCTTTGATCCCCTGCTTCCCCGTGCGGAGGTCTGCCTGGCCCCCGTGCTGCCGCCGGGGTTCGGCAGCTTCCGTGCAGACAACGTGCAGATGGACCATTCCCGGATCACCCTTAGCGCCACCGGCAGCGAGGGATCCATTGACGGCCTGCCGCAGGGCACGACAGTGCTGCACGAACCGCGGCCGCCGCTGGAGCGGCTGATGGCACCTTAGGACAGGTGCCATAGCCCGGTTCCACCCACAACTGAATGGTCTCAGTAGCTAATCGGTCACAGTACATCCGGACAAGGGAGCTGCGGATGCGTATCGGTTTAATTGCGGGGCCCTGGTATCCGATTCCCCCGGCTGGGTACGGAGGCACCGAACTGGTGGTCGACGCCCTGGCCAGAGGCTTCATGAGGGCTGGCCATGAGGTGCTGCTGGCCGCCGCCGCCGACAGCACCTGCCCGGTGGATCGGCTCCCCGGGATGCGTACCTCCGAACCGGACCTCGTTGGATTCACCTCCTCGGAACTCAGCCACGTCATTAACGCGTATGCCGGCATGGACGGCATGGTGGATCTGGTGCATGACCACACCCTCGCCGGGCCTCTCTACCGCGGCCGTCCCCAGGGGCTGCCGGTGGTGACCACCATCCACAGCGACCTCACCCCGTCCTTCGCCGCGGTCTACGGCGCAGCAGCCCGGGACACAACCCTGATCGCCATCTCCAAGAGCCAGGTGAGCAGCGCGCTGGCAGACCGGGTCGCGGCCATCATCCCCCACGGCATGGAGGTGGCCGGCGTTCCGGTGGGGCACGGTCAGGGCGGCTACGCGTGTTTCCTTGGCCGGATGTGCCCCGACAAGGGCGTCGTCGAAGCGATCAGGGTGGCCCAGCTGGCCGGAGTTCCGGTCCGGATCGCCGCGAAGATGCGGGAACCGGCGGAACTGCAGTATTACCACGACGTGGTGGAGCCGCTGGAGGGCCCGGACGTGGAGTTCCTGGGCGAGGTGGGCGGCGCGGAGAAGTACAAATTGCTCGGGGAAGCCATCGCCCTGCTCAATCCCATCCAGTGGATGGAACCGTTCGGGCTAGTGATGATCGAGGCGATGGCCACCGGCACCCCGGTCGTGGCCACACCCATGGGCTCGGCGCCCGAAATCGTTGACGACGGCGTCAGCGGCTACCTGGCTGAGGCTCCTGAGGACCTGGCCCGGCTCCTGCTGCGGGCGGCCGGCCTGGACCGCCGGACGGTCCGGACCCAGGCGGAAGAGCGCTTCAGTACCGAGCGCATGGTCGATGCCCATTTGGCCCTGTACGCCCGGCTCATGGGTGTGGCCTCCGCGCGCTGACCTCCGCACGATAGTCACGTCCGCCTGCCGTGACCTTCGCACGATAGTCACGTCCGCCTGCCGTGATCTCCGCCCTTAGTCACTTCCGGGAGTTGGTCCGTGCCGTCGCCGTCGCTGTCCAGGGGTCCTCGGGCCAGGGGTGCTTCGGATAGCGGCCCCGCATCTCGGCGCGGACCTGCGCGTACGGCCCCGACCAGAAGGAGGCGAGGTCGTCCGTCACGGCCAGCGGCCTCCGGGCCGGCGACAGCAGATGGAACTGCACCGGCACCCGTCCGCCGGCGAGCCGCGGCGTGCGGTCCCAGCCGAAGCATTCCTGGAGCTTGACGGCGACTACTGGCCTGCCGCCGTCGTCCCCGGCCGCGGGATAGTCAATCCGGACACGGGAGCCGCTGGGCACCTCCAGGAACTCCGGGGCGAACTCGCCGAGGCGGGCGGCGTCGGGCCACGGCAGCAGGCGCCGCAGAGGATCCATCAGGTCGATGCCGGAGGTAGCGGCCCCACCGGCCAGCGCCTCCAGCTCCGGACCGAGCCAGTCGTCGAGCCGGGACAGCAAGGCCAGCTCGGACATGTCCGGCCAGGGATCACCCAGTTCCCGGTGCAGCAGGGCAAGCCGGCGGCGCAGTCCGTCAGCCGCCGTCGACCATCCGATGGCTCCCAGCCCCTGTTCCTCCAGCGCCCGGGCTACGGCGGCGCGCGCCTCCGCGGCGGAAGCCCTCACGGGCGTGGAGGAGAGCGAGATGGCGCCCAGCCGCCGCTCCCGGCGGGCCGTCACCCGGCCCTGGCTGAACGTTGCCTCCACCGAATCGAGCAGCAGGTGAGCCGCGGCGGCCTCGGCGGTGTCCGCCGTCAGCGGCGCGGCAGAGCGGATCACGGCGCCGGTCCCGGCGGCATCCCGCCCGTCCGCCCGCGCAACCTCGGCCACCGCCAGCCATTCGTGCCCCGCAAGCGGACTGCCGGCGGGAAGGCCGGCTCGGGTGCCGGAGGTCAGCTGGTAGCGCTCCGGGCCGTCTCCGGGGACCCGGCGGGCCACCCGGTCCGGGAACGCCAGGGCCACCACCAGACCGATCTGTTCGGCGGTTCCCGCCGGCACGGCGAGCACCGGCCCATCGACGGAGGGAAGCCCGACGACGGTCCCCGCCTCGCGCGCCAGCGTGTTCAGACGCCGTGCCTCCTCGGCCCACCGCTTGGAGGCGGGATCCTTGCCGGAGCGAAGCGCGGAAACCAGCCGGGGCAGGTCCGCTCCCATCGCGCGCTGGTCCCCTGCAACGGCGGCCACCACCTCCGCGGCAGTTCCGTGACCTTTAGTTCCGGAACCGGCGCGGCCAGTCGAACCTCCGCCCAGAAGCGCCGACCCGACCAGGAGGGCGCGTCCCAGCCGCGGGTCGGCCGGGATGCGCGCCAAAGCTTTGCCCAAGTCCGTGGCGTGGCCGTCCTCCGCCACCGCGCCAAGCTCGCGCAGCACCTCGACGGCGTCGCCCATCGCTGCCTGCGGCGGGGCGTCCGGAAGGGCGAGCCCGCGGCCGCCCGGTGAGCCCCAGCAGGCCAGGATCAGGGCGGCGCCCGTCAGGTCGGACACGGCGATCTCAGGTGTCTGGTGCGCGGGCGCTGCGCCGAGGGTCTTCTGGTCATAGCAGCGGACCACCTTCCCCGGCCCCTGCCGCGCAGCACGTCCGGCGCGCTGCTCTGCGGAGGCCCGGGAGCAGGAGACGGTGACCAGGCCGGTCATGCCGCGGCCGGCGTCACGGCGCGGTTCCCGCGACAGGCCTGCATCGACCACCAGCCTGACGCCGGGCACCGTCAGCGACGACTCGGCAAGTCCCGTGGACACGATGATCCGGGCGGGATCCCCCGGCTGGCGCCCGGACACGGCACGGTCCTGGGCTGCGGGGCTGACCTGGCCGTGCAGTTCGAGGATCTCGACGCCGGGACCCACCCGGGTGCGCAGCCGTCCGGCCACATGGGACACCTCCCACGCGCCCGGCAGGAACACCAGGGCGTCGGTGCCGGCGTCCGAGGCAAGGGCTTCCGCGTAGGACGCCGCGGCGGTGTCCGCCACATGGTCGAGGAAGGCGCGCGTCACGCCGCGAGTGTCCAGCCGCGCCATCTGGGCGGGCGCCCATGCCGTTTCCAGCGGGTGCAGCGCGGAGGGGCAGTCGACGACGGGAGCCGGGCCGCCGCCGTCGGCCTCCTGGCTTTGTTCCCGGCCGGAATCCGCGCCGAGCAGCGCCGCGAACCGGGGCGCGTCGAGGGTGGCGGACATGGCGACGAGCATGAGGTCGCCGCGGAGCTGGCGCACCTCGGCGAGCAGGCCCAGCAGCAGATCGGTTTCCAGGCCGCGTTCGTGCACCTCATCGAGGATCACGGCGGCAGTGCCGTCCAGGCCCGGGTCTGCCAGCAGGCGGCGCAGCAGGATGCCGGGGGTCACGAACTCGATCAGGGTGCCGGGACCAGCCTGCCGTTCGCCGCGGACGGTGTACCCCACCCTGTCCCCCAGCTGCGTCCCGTCCAGTGAAGCGAGGCGCCGGGCCGCCGACCGGGCGGCGACCCGGCGCGGTTGTGTCACCACAATGCGCGGCTTCCCATCCTTGGCGGCCGCCTGTGCCAGGTTGGCAACCAGCGGAGGCACCAGTGTAGTTTTGCCGGTGCCGGGCGGGGCCTGGACCACCGCTGCTCCTCCGTCACCCTGCTTTTGGAGTACGCCGGCCAGCTCCGCAAGCGACTCCGCAAAGACCAGGCCGGAACCGATCGCCTGCAGGCTGAACGGGGCGGAAGGTGCCAGGGCGTCCTGTGGGGCATCTTGCGGGAGGGGTGCGGAAGTCACCCCTCCATTGTGCCGGTCGGCAGGGGTGGCACCCGGCACGCGTATGCCGTCGTGCTCCAACCCGGCGACCACCAGCCGCGGTGCTGATCGAGCTCACACCCGCAATCCTCCACGGGCGGCGCGAAGCAGTCGCGCAGGTCTGAGCAATGGAGCGCGCCGCGATGCTTGGGACAGGCGGCCTTCAGGCAGCTCTGAATGATGCCCAGTCGGGCCACGGATCCACTGGCAGTAGTGAGCCCGGGCTGTCGAAATCGTCGGGCCCGACGAAATCGTCCGGGTCGATGAATCCGTCCGGATCCTGCCAGTCCTGGGCCGGTGGTGGTTCTGGCCAGCTGGGCGGTTCCCAGTCCTGGTACTCGGCCGGATAGGACCGGCCCGACGGCGAAATCCAGCCGGGGGGTGCATCCCGGGTCGCGCCGACCGGTCTCCACGCTGTGGTGTGTTTCAGTCGGTGGTGTTTCGGGCAGGGCTGGCCGAGATTGGCGACGCCGGTGCCGCCGCCGTCGGACCAGGCCAGGATGTGGCCGGCGTCGTTGTCCAGGGAGTGGTTGTTGCAGCTCGGGAACGTGCACTTGGCGTCGCGGAGGCGCAGCCACTGGCGCATCGGCTTCGTTAGCCGGTAGCTGGTGCGTCCGATCTCCAACGGCGCCCCGTCCCGCGGATCGATCAGCACCCGGCGGAACGATGTTGCGCCGTCGGCGACGAGCCGGCGGGCCATGGACGGCGGGATCGGCCCATACCCGTCCAGCGTGGCAGGTTCCTCGGACAGGCCGAGCAGCGAGAACACCGGAACCGTGACCAGGACCTGCGCCTTGGGAGACGGCACCTCACCGACCGGCACAGAGTCTGCGGGAACCGACTCTGCGGCCGGGCCGTCAACCGGGTGGC